>OZ240675.1:665000-3609432 GCA_965198835.1 Acidocella sp.
ATGCCGCTCGCCGGGCGGGAACCAGATGACGTCGCCGGGGCGGATCTCCTCGATCGGGCCGCCTTCGCGCTGCACCCGGCCGAACCCGGTGGTGACGATCAGCGTCTGGCCGAGCGGGTGGGTGTGCCAGGCGGTGCGAGCGCCTGGCTCGAAGGTGACGAGGGCGCCGCTGACCCGTTCCGGATCCGGGCCGAAAAGCGGGTCGATCCGGACAATCCCGGTAAACCAGTCTGCCGGGCCTTTGCCCGAAGGCTGGGTGCCGGCGCGTTGAATATGCATGGCAAGCTCCTTGCTCCGATGAGCGAAATTAGATGATACTGAACAGGGTGATCCTGAATAGGATGATGCCGATATGGGCCCTGCCCTTTGAAGGGATTAGACGCTAACATTCGCAGCACCAACGCCTTTGGCCCAGCTTACAAAAGTCTTTTTGGCTTTTTCCATAACAAAGAACTGCTTCGCTTTCTTTTATGCGCGTCAGATACCCGGCCGCAGATCCACCCGGATCAGATCCGCGCGGTTGTCCGCCGAACCTTCCTGCCAGCGTACGGAGCCCAGCGGGCGGTCTAAACGGCGCCGTACTTGCAGCTTCGTTCCCGCCATCTGGAACGCAATGGCGTCCGCCTGGATCTGCCGGTCGATCTGCGTCATCCGCGAGCGCTGGTGCAGGTAATCGCCCCAGGTCGGGCAATGGTAATGCTCCGTCCAAACCTCCGGATCGCCGATATCGCGCGACAGCGACCAGGAAAACCCGCCGGTGCGCAGGCGGATGCTGCGTATTTTCTGCATCACCTCGTAGAACGCCCGCGCCTGGCCGAGGTTCACCCGGTAATCCATTTCGATCACGATCGGCCCGCTGCGCGGCGTCAGCCGCAGCCGCATCTCCGGCAGGTCGAAGGCTTCCGCCATATCGGCATCGCCGGCGGAGACGCCGGGGATACGCAGCCACAGCCCGACCAACGGCGTCGCCGCCACCGCGATGCCGGACGCAACCAGCGCGAAGCCGATGCCGTGCGCGGTGGCCAGATGCCCCCAGGCCCAGGCGCCGATGGCGACACCGCCGGTCATCGCACCCTGGAAACCGGCGAGCACCCGCGCCGTGACCCAGCGCGGCGCCGATAGCTGCACGGCGATGTTGAACAGGGAAATCACCAGCATCCATAGCGCCCCGGCGACGAACATCGCGGCACAGGTGAATGCGACATTGCGGCTGAGGCCGATCACCACCACCATGGCGCCGGTGATCATCGCGCACATCCATACCGCGTGCTCGGTTTCCATCCTTGCCCGCAACTGCGCGGTGAACAAAGCGCCGCTCACCGCGCCGACGCCGTAGGCGCCCAAAAGAATGCCGTAGGTTTCCGCATTGCCGGCCAGCAGCGTTTTGGCAACCAGTGGGGTGAGTGCCGCGATGCCGGAGCCGGCGATGCCGCTGAGCAGCGTGCGGAGCAAAATAATGCGGATCGGCGGCGAGTGCAGGGAATAGCGCAGCCCGGAGATGATGGCGCGGCCGATGCGCTCCGGCGGCAGAAGCGGCGGCGGGTTGACCAGCTTCCAGCTTGCATAGACCAGGATCAGCGGAATATAGGCCAGCGCGTTGGTGGCGAACGCCGCCATGGCGCCCAAGGCCGCCACCAGCAGCCCGCCCACCGCCGGGCCGAAACTGCGCGCCATGTTATAGCTGATGCCGCCCAAGGCGATCGCCGCGGGCAGGTTGCGCCGGCTCACCTGCTGGCCGATGGAAGACTGCCAGGCCGGGCTGTAGAGCGCCACGCCGGCGCCGATCAAAAAACAGAAGCTTAACAACAGCCACGGGCTGATGAGATGCAGCAGCGCGCAAAGCGTGAGCCCGGCCGCGCTGGCGCAGGCAAAGCACAAGCCCGCGAGTGCGACCTTGCGGCGATCGAACATATCGGCGATCGCGCCGGCGGGCAGGGAGACCAGCATCAGCGGCAGCATGCTGGCGGTCTGCACCAAAGCGACCATGCCGGCGGAGTTGGTCAGCCGCGTCATCGCCCAGGCGGCGCCCACGCCCTGGATCAGCTGCCCGAAATTGGAGAGCACGCTGGCCGACCAGATGGCGCGAAAGGTTTTCTCCCGCAGCGGGTCAAGGATAGAAGGCCGGCCGGCCTTGGCCGGGGCGATCCCGGCATCGTCAAGGCTTGGCCGATCCGTATCCGCCATAATACGCTTCTCCCCCGGCCGCTCCGCCGGGTGCGAGTATCCCAGCAGTTGGGCGCGCGAGGCAATAGACCCATAGGGCGACAAAGCGAACCGCCTTCCGCCAGCTTTTAGCCGCATCCGCCCGTGACGCAGCCAGAGGCCCGATCTTCCAACCCCCGAATAATCTCGTTACGATCCGCCAAGCCCGAATGCAGCCGCAACCGTCCCCGGTGGATCGGCTCAAAAAGTCACAATAGCCCGCGCGCCGGCGACGAGTTCGGTGCCAAGATTATTGGCGGGATCGGCCGGGTCTGGCGTGCCGCCGCCAGGATTTATGATGATTTGCATGTCGGGCTGTAGGATCAGCCACGGTGCCGCCTGCGCCTGGTAGGTGAGCTCGATCAATTCTTCCGTCGTGCGGCCCGGCAGCCCCGCCTCCTCATCAGCATCGGCTGCCTGGCTGCTCACTTTGCCGAGGCCGAAATCGATGCCGACACTGTCATTGTCGCGGCCGGGGAAGGGCGCGGTCAACGTGGCGCCGCCGTTGAAACTGAAGCTGATCAGATTCTGCGCTGACGGCGCGCCCATGATGCGGGCGAACACGTTGACAGTCCGCGCGGTATCGGCCTTGCTCTGCCAGACGGTTTGATCGACGACACCATACAGGCTGTAATTTCCAACATGCGTTTCCGGATTTCCATTGCTGGCGCTGCTGGCAAGCGGAATGCCATTGGTGTCGTAGCGCTGGTCGAGGAAACCGGTGCCGCTATCGTACCAGCCGCCAAATTTATAGGTCCCGGCAAGGCGGTTCGCCTTGGTCGCATACTGAACCTCGGCAATCCACAGCGCACCGGTATTGAGATTGAACAGCGTGCCGCTCGGGTCGAGTGCCTGGGCATCGTCGGAAAACCTGCCGCCGCCGGGATTATCGTCGAACAAGCCTGCAAGAATCTTGACACTGCTATTGAGTTCAAACCCAAGCCGCACGCCCGGCGAGGATAACGGATAGGCCGGGCCACCGCCATAAAGATCGTCAGATGGTACCAATGGCCAGCCTGCCATGGTGTTGATGAACAGGCCCGAATAGGTGCTGCCCATGAATTCGTTATCGATGCTTTGCTGGCCGATCTTGATGTCGAGCGTGCTGTTCAGGAATTGCTGATCATACCACCATTCCCATAGCCGCGTGGCGTTCTCGCCCTCATTGCCGTTGGCGGCCTGCAGGTTATCGAGATACGGGGCGCTCAAGGAACTGCCGTGGATCTGCAGCGCGCTGGCATGCATTGTGCCACCGGGCAGACCCAACGCTTTGCCGGTATCGACATCGACCGTCATCGTTGTCACGCCCTGCATCGTCGCCCCGGTTTTTACGCCGCCGGTAAGATTGCCCAGCAAATTCTCCGAGTCATTCAGCCCGAATGTGATCCCGTGATCACCCAGCAGCGTACGCAGCCCGCCAATATCACCAAGCAGAGCGCTACGGTCCCAAATATCTGTGGGTGGCGCGCTGGAAGCCGTCTGTGCAACGGCTGGCGCGGCGCAGAGAAGAGCCGGCGCCACGGCAAGCATTGGCAACATGAATTTTTGAGCAGGCATCTGAAGTCCTATTCGATAATCGCGGCGAAACCGCGGCGGGCAGCGGGATGTACAGTCTGAATATGATATAATATAGCAATATGACGGACGGTGGATTGATATGTTATATCATTTTATCTATCAAGTGGGTCCGATAATTCGCCAGCGAGGAACAGAATGAACCATTGCTTCAGTTTGCCGGATGATCTTGCCGGCCGCGCTATGTCCGGCCAAACGGTCGTGCCACGCTACAAATCCGGTCGGGGCTGGAGGATAACTCTTATCGGTATGCTGGCTATTTTGGGTGTCGGCACGAGCTTTGTGTTTGCATTCGCTCAGACCAAGCCGGGCCCTATGAAGGCGATAGGCGTTGAGAATGAATATGCCGATGTCATCTCACAAATCGGCGGTAAATATGTACAGGTGACAGCGATCGAAACCGATCCGAATACCGATCCGCACACATTTGAGGCCAGTCCGAAGATAGCCGGCCAAATCGCAGCCGCGGATCTCGTCGTGGAAAACGGCCTCGGCTATGACGATTGGGCCGACAAGATGCTTGCAGCGTCACCCGATGCGCGGCGCAAAGTCATCAATGTGCAACTGTTACGCGGCTTGCCGGATAGCACCCCAAACCCGCATCTCTGGTACGACCCGGCAACCATGCCGGCGGTGGCGAAAGCCCTCGTGGCCGATCTTTCGGCGCTGCAGCCGGAGCATGCCGCCTATTTCCGAGATAATGCGCAGCGCTTCAACGCCTCGCTGGAACCATGGTTTGCCGCTATCGCCAGCTTCAAGGCGGATTTCCCCGGCACACCGGTTGCCGTCACGGAACCTGTTGGCGACTACTTGTTGCAAGCCATGGGCACCGGCATCCTTACGCCGTTCATCCTGCAGGCGGCGATCATGAACGGCACCGATCCCTCGCCGCAGGACGTGACGACGCAGAACGCTTTGTTCACCGCCCATAAGGTCAAGGTGTTCGTGTATAACCAGCAGGTCACGGACCCTCTGACGGAATCCTTTCTAACGCTGGCAAAGCAGAATGGCATTCCAATTGTCGGGGTGTATGAAACAATGCCGGCCCCGGGCTACACCTATCAGTCTTGGATGCTGGCTGAGGTTGCAGCGCTTCGTAAAGCCGTGACAGACAAGGTCTCAACTGAAACCCTGCTGCCCAAGCCCTAGGTCCGATGCGAAAAATGGATGAGATGCTGGTTGTCGACGGGTTAAGCGTGGCGTTTCCCGGGCGGCAGGTGCTGGACGGCGTCTCATTCACGCTCGAACGCGGTGCGTTCTGCGGGCTGATCGGCGCCAATGGGTCGGGTAAGACAACGCTATTGCGCAGCATTCTCGGCTTTCAGCCTACCAGTGCCGGGGAGATAAAAATCGAGGCTGTGTCCCGCGCTGGTGGGATTCGCAGCATTGGCTACGTGCCGCAGAAAATCCAATTCGAGACCGACATGCCGCTAAGGGCGCGGGACCTTGTCGAACTCGGCTTGACCGGACATCGGCTTGGCTTGCCGCTGCCTTCTAAAGCGCGGACTAGGCTGGTCGATGGGATATTGTCAGCGGTGGACGCGCAAGGTTTTGCGGATCAGCGTGTTGGCAATCTCTCCGGCGGCCAGCAGCAGCGGATTTTGATCGCGCATGCACTTATCCGTCGTCCAAAGCTTTTATTGCTGGATGAGCCTCTGGCTAATCTCGATATCCGCGCGGTTGCTGAGATTGTCGCCTTGCTGCGCCGCCTGGCGAGCGCGCAGGGGATCACCGTACTGGTTTCGGCGCATGACATGAATCCGCTTCTGAGTTCGATGGACCAGATCGTCTATCTGGCCAATGGAAGGGCTGCGAGCGGACGAACGGACGAGATCGTGCGAACCGAGGTCCTGAGTGCGCTCTATGGTTATCATATCGATGTGATACGGGTGCATGGCAGGGTGCTGGTGATCGCTGCCGGGGCTGCGGCGGAAATCCCGGCAATGGTCGGCCATGACCCAGTTCATGTCGCGTCTATCCCGTAACCGGCGTTGAACAGCTTGCTTTCGGTTATTTTCCACCCTGGTTTTTTCGCCAGTGCCCCGGTGCAGACGGCCTTGGTGATCAGCGGCGGTGCTGCCTTCGTTTCCGCCGTGATCGGCGTATTTACGATCATCCGTGGCCAGTCCTTTGCAGGCCACGCTTTGGCGGATGTCAGCAGCGCGGGGGGTGCTGCATCCTTCGTACTGGGGATTAATCCGATGTTGGGTTTTCTCGGCATGGCCGTGCTTGCCGGGGGGATAATGGAGCTGATCGGCATCGGCCGCGCCCGCGAGCGCGATCTGGTGACAGGGATCGTATTGGGTGCAGGTCTCGGTCTCACGGCGCTGCTCCTGTATTTGGACGTGACAACGCGCAGCACAACGGGTGCCGCAATCACCGTAATGTTCGGTTCGATGTTCGCGATCCCGCCCGCCCTGATCCTGCCAACATTGGCAGTCGGGGCAATCGTCCTCCTGATGGTCATTGCCATCTATCGTCCACTGCTCCTCAGTTCGCTGGATTCCATCCTGGCCGAGGTCCAGGGCATCAATATACGGCTCGTCGGTTTTGCTCATCTGCTGATGCTCGCTATCGCCGTTACGCTTTCAGCAATGACGATCGGTGCCATTTTATCAACGGCCCTGCTGATCGGGCCCGCCGCCGCCGCTTTGCGCCTAGCCAAACGGCCGGGGATTGCCATCTGTCTTGCCGTACTGATCGGAATCGGCGCCAGTTGGAGCGGCATTCTGCTCGCCTATGACAGCTTCAACTGGACGCCGGGGCACGACTGGCCGGTAAGTTTTTTCATCGTCACGATTATTTTCGTGGTTTATTTGCTTGCGGGGCTTCCTGCATTGCGGGCGCGGTTCAGCGGGAAGACATCCATCGGTTTGAAAGGAACCTGAGCATGTTCTCCAGCTTCATGATCAATAGCTGGATCGTCGGTTCGATGGTGGCTATCGCCGCCGGTATCACGGGCATGTTTGTCGTCATCCGCGGCAATACATTCGCGGCCCATGCCTTGCCGCTGGGCACGTTTCCGGGCGCCGCCGCGGCCGCACTCATCGGCATCAATGAACTATGGGGACTGATCGTTTTCGCAGGTCTTGGCGTTGTCGGGATCAGCCAGCTCAGCCGGCATCAGCGAAACGATGTGGCAACCGCGCTGACACTGATCACCCTGCTCGGACTCGGGACCTTGTTTCTGAGCCTGTCGAGCCAGTACTCCCAAGCGGTTTACGCGCTGCTTTTCGGCGAAGTGCTCGGCGTCAGCAGCAACGATATTTTGCCGGTCGCTCTGCTAAGCCTGGCCGCGATCGGACTGACAGGCCTAGTTTTCCGGCCGCTGCTGCTGAATGCGGTGTCGCAGGATCTGGGTGCGGCGCGTGGTGTTTCAAACGCGTGCGTCGAGTTGCTTTTCCTGGCGGTGCTTGGGCTTACCACCGCGATGGCGCTGCCGGTGGTCGGTACCTTGCTCGTGTTCAGTCTCATGGTTGGTCCGGCCTCCGCCGCACGCTTGCTGACTGATAGGCCGCTGCGGGCAATGTTCGTCTCAAGTGGCATTGCGTTGGTAACCGTCTGGGCGGCCATAGCGCTATCTTATGCGACGAATTGGCCGATAGGTTTTTTTGTAGGCTGGCTTGCCGCGATGTCTTACGGAGCAGGCCGGGCCTGGGCTGGCGCGCGAATGGCGATATCGATGCGCCGCTTGGCAATATAGGATTCGAGGCGGCTTCAGCTGGCGGAAGCGGTACAGGCCGCGCAGGTGCCATCCAGTTCGACCACGGCCTTGCTGCGAAGGAAACCCTGTTTCTCGGCCGCCTTGGCCAAGGCTCGTGCAATCGCACGGTCTTCAATTTCGGCAACGGTCCCACAGGTATCGCAAATCAGGAATTGTACGTCTTGATGATCGTGATGCGTATCGCTGCAGGGGATGAAGGCATTCAACTGTTCAATTTTGTGAACCAGCCCATTCTCGATCAAAAAATCGAGCGCCCGGTAAACCGTGGGCGGTACGGCGGATCTACGAATTGCCTTTAGCTGATCCAGCAACTGGTAGGCTGTCAAAGGACCGGGTGCATCCAGGATCAGTTTCAGAACCGCGCTTCGCAATTCGGTCAGCCGCGCACCGTTTGCCTGGCACAGTTTTTCCGCTTCCGCCAAGGCCTCCGCGAGAGGAATGCGCTCAATCTTGTTCATGGAACAGCCCGAGACCTCAACATTCTGCGCTATAGTATATCATTTCCTCGGCGCGGTGAACAGGGATTTGGCGGTGTAGCCTCGATGGTGGCCAGTCAATTCGATAATAGCCAAGACCATCTTGCGCTCCGGCGTTCCGGTCACGGTGTCCGCATGCGGGCCTACCTCCGCCCGTTGGCGGCTGGGAAGGGCTGGCAGCCCTTTCCAGTGCAGCTCCACAGCCGCAGCATGCCGCATCGCTCGCCGAAGGCCCGAAACCCGGCGTGGTAGCGCGCTTCAACGGTAGGGATACTGAACAGGCGAGTAGAGCTCCTAAAATGGACATACTCGTCCGAACGGCCTTCCAAAGAGGCCGAGCGATCCCCGTCAATTGCAACACCACAAATACAAGTTTTGGCTCGTACAGCCATGCCTTTTGCAACGATCTAGCGTGTTCCGCTTCGATGCAAATGCAAGACAGCGTTTTCCAGGAGCAGTATCCTGGCTTACGCTTTCCAGCGTTTAACGATCCCGATATCAATATCGAGTAAATCCAGTACGCGTCCAAGCGTGTGGTGCACTATATCATCAAGCTTCTGGGTTTATTATAGAACGCTGGCACTGGTGGGGCTATGATGGCGCCAGCTTCGGTTGCGGCCACCATTGAACGTAAATGACCCAAATGCAACGGCGTTTCGCGAACCATCAGAACGAGCCGCCGCCGCTCTTTCAACGTTACATCGGCAGCGCGTGTAAGCAATGACGTTGTGACCCCGACCGCAATCTCTGAGAGGCTTCGCATGGAACAAGGGGCGACGATCATACCGACCGTTCGAAACGATCCGCTGGAGACTGCAGCCGCCATATCGTCTATCCCATAATGTATATCCGCCAGCGCGGTAACGTCGGCAATCTTCCACCCCGCTTCATGCGCAATGGTGATCTGGGCTGAGCGGCTCACGATCAAATGGGTTTCGATATCGGTCGCTTTCAGCAACTCAAGAAGTTTGATCCCATATATTGCGCCCGAGGCTCCGCTGATGCCGATAATGAGCCGTTTTCGCTGTTCCATCCTTATCATGAATCTCCTCATGGATGCGTCGAGCTCTAGTCAAGTGTCGCCAAAGCTATGAGCTTTTTAACGCAATCTTTCCAGCCGTCCCGGGCTCTACGTCTAAATTGCCTAACCTTTGTGTAAGGTCATCAGTCCAGCGGCAATTGGCACCATCTTCGGCTTCGAAAGCCTCGACCGTTATTGGTTTTAGCAATATGCTGCTATTTGCGACCTCCGGGAACGCGCCGTGGCGATGGTGGACCGGTGGCTGTGCCAGAACTTTAAAGGAAGTGCTCAATGAGTTCCAAGATTTCGGTTGAAGCACTCCTTGAACTCAAACGTTGAGAGATCGGACGGACTATGGAGGTTTGCATTACAGACGTACGGCAGCCAAGGCGTTGCGGAAGCGTGTTTAACGTTACAAACCCGCTACGGCGTCAACGTAAATTTGCTGCTATTTGGCGCCTGGATGGCGATGACCCGCGGTGTTTTCTTCACCGCAGACGACGCGCAACGCGCTCAGGCTCTTGTCGGAGACTGGCACGAAGAGATTGTCTGCCAGCTGCGCGCGTTGCGGCAAAAACTCAAAACCGGTCCTCGACCTGGCCCTTCCCCCTCAACCGAGAAACTACGCGACGCAATTAGGGAAGCCGAGCAGTCAAGCGAGCGCATCATGCTGGCCTGGCTTGAAGCGCATGCCAGCGACTGGCCCTTACCCGTCAGTCCACGCCCCGGCGCGACTGCCAACAATTTGCGACGCATTCTTGAGTTGACGGCACCAGCCTTCCAGCTACAGGCGGCCCCATTTTTGGCAATCATCGCCGATACGGTCGTCTGCAGGAGAGCGAGCGTGACAAAGTTTGAACGTTAAAACGACCGGTAGGATCCACAGTCTCAAACGGGCCCAATCAAGAAGAGGCTGGACCAAGCAGTGATATTAGTAGCATTCGCATAAGAAAGCCCAAGGACAGGACGCTTCGCTTCACTCATGGGCAGTCGAGATAGTCTTCGACTCTGATCTCAGCTAAACCAAGCCGGCGATTTCGCTTGAATTCCTGACGCCGCGCGAAGGGGGCCGTTGCGTCGATACCAAGCCGTCCCCATTGCGAACGCGTCAGATTTGCGTTGTCAAATGGTTGACCAGGTACGATCTGCACGTCGTAATCCGGATTAGAACGTGTGAGGATCGCCCAGTCCACATCGCTTAGATCATGGATATCTATATCCTCGTCGACGATGACGCACATTTTTGCCCAATGTGAATCCGCCTCCAATGCCGCCGTCAATACTTGCCGGGCATGCCCTGGATATTCTTGCTGGATCTTCACGATGATCTTCAATACCGAGGGTTGACAGACAACTTCTAGAATTCCAGGCAGGACGGAACTCAAACGCTCCCGAATTCTACCAGCTATAGACAGTTCCAGCGACAAGACTTCCTCTGATGATCCGCACAAAATGGAGTGGAATATAGCGTCCTTACGTGCTGTGACCGCCAACACCTCAAATACGGCATTTTTGGTCGTTGATGTGTAGTAGCCCATGAATTCACCAAACGGACCTTCGTCGCGGCGTTCATTTGGCAGAAAACGGCCCTCGATCACAATCTCCGTTGCTGCGGGAACCATGAGATCTACATGCTTGCAGCGGCGCATCCCAAGTTTTTCTCCGCACAGTTTGGAAGCAATAACAAGCTCATCCTCATCGTAACGCAACGGTGCCACGGCGGTTAGAAAAGTTGATGGCGGCGGCCCGATCAGGATTGCCGCCTCGAGATCGCTGTCTAGGGTTTCCGCCCTCTCGTGATACATTGTCAGGTGGTGTCCAGGCTCCAAACGGCATCGTAACTCGTCATTGCTGACGTACATTGCACGGTGAAAAGAGAGGTTATGAATGTTCGTTCCTGGTTCTTTCGCTAGAAACATTGCGGATGTGAAATAGGGAGCGGCGTCCAGCTCCGAATACGTAATGAGTGGCAACTCGGAAAGCTTCAGATCGACGTATTCGATCTGGTCCACCACCGACGTAGCCGCCGGCATTTCGCGATCCGCCGCAGCACGCATCACTCGGTTCCAGTCCCGACGCGTATCCTCTGCGCCGGTACCAAGTATTTCACCTAGCCGTTCTATGGCTCCATACAAATTTGTGACAACGGGAAGTTTTGTACCCGCTACATTGTGGAACAGGACCGCCTTGTTATACAACTTATGGATTTTTGCCGAGATTGCAGCCAGCTCATGTCTCGGATCAACACTGCGACGCACCTCAAGCAAATCTCCCCGCTCCTTAAGTTTTTCGAGGTATTTTCGCATCATTGATCCTTTTGGCAAACTGCTTGGGAAGGCGACTGTTACCGCCAGCAGAAACAAACATTACGACAGGCAATAACTCGGCGATGCGCAACTTTTAAATGAACTCATTGATGGATCGTAAATCTCATTCCTCTGCTTCGAAGGTTCAGGACCTTCCCACCGATCGATAAAACGGGATACAACCGGCCGTTTCGTTCAAGCAGACGAAACGGCCGCGGTTCGTTATTATTCTGCCGGCACAACCGCAGAAACGCGCTTCGCTCGCTTCTTTGAAGCGAAGTAGTAGACCGGACTTGTAACCAGCAGGCAGACGATCCAGGAGATGTCAGCACCACCCATCATTTTCGCGAGCGGACCGGTATAGAGTGCCTGAGACATAAAAGGTACTTCAATAGCAATCCCGAAAATATAGCAAATAATTGCCGGCCACTGGAATCGGCCATAAATGCCACCGTCAGATCTGACGAAAGAAGCCACATCGTAAGAACCATGTTGGATTAGATAGTAATCGACCAGGTTGATCGCCGTCCAAGGAACCAGGACATAAAGTAAGACAAATAGGAAGTTCATATAGTTCGCGAGGAAATTTGCCTGACCCGCAATACCTACGAATACGGCGAAGGCGAATATCAGAAAGCTGGTAACAAGTCTTGCGGGCCTCTTTGGCATCCAGTCTTTCACAAACGTCTGGAAGAATGTGAGAATGGCAAGCACCCCACAGTAGATGTTCATCGCGTTGTTACAGCCCAATCCGATGGTAAAAATCGCGACAATTGGAAGTGCAAGCCCACCTGCCGCATGGGTGAATCCTCCAACGAGATCCCCACTGGTACCAAGCCGGCGATACTTTCCGTCTCGTGCTTTAAGCCGCTTCCGCCAGATGGCCGCCTATTACCAGGCCGGCTCCAGAGGCGGTGATTTGCACGCTCTCGCCGTCGCGGACGGCGCCTTCCAGGATCAGGCCGGCCAGCGGGTTTTGCAGGTTGCGCTGGATTACGCGCCGCAAGGGCCTGGCGCCGTAGACCGGGTCGTAGCCGGCTTCGGCCAGCCAGTCGCAAGCGGGCTGGTCCAGGGCGATGCGGATGTTCCGGTCGGCCAGCAGGGCTTCCAAATGTTTCAGCTGGATGGTGACGATGCTTTCCATGTCCGCCCGCTGCAGGCGGCGGAACAGCACGATTTCGTCCAGGCGGTTGAGGAACTCCGGGCGGAAATGATCGCGCACGCGGGCCATCACCTGGGCTTCCACCATGCGCACATCCTGACCGTCCGCCTGGGCCGCCAGGATGTCGCTGCCGAGGTTGGAGGTGAGCACGATGATGGTGTTGCGGAAATCCACCGTGCGGCCCTGGCCGTCGGTCAGGCGGCCGTCGTCGAGCACCTGGAGCAAAATATTGAAGACGTCCTCGTGCGCCTTTTCCACCTCGTCGAACAAAATCACCTGGTAGGGGCGGCGGCGGATGGCTTCGGTCAGCACCCCACCTTCGTCGTAGCCGACATAGCCCGGGGGTGCGCCGATCAGGCGGCTGACCGCGTGTTTTTCCATGAACTCCGACATGTCGATGCGCACCATCGCGCGCTCGTCGTCGAACAGGAATTCCGCCAGGGCTTTGGTCAGCTCGGTCTTGCCGACGCCGGTGGGGCCCAGGAACAAAAAGCTGCCGATCGGCCGGCCGGGGTCCTGCAGGCCGGCACGGGCACGGCGCACCGCGTTGGAAACGGCTTTCAGCGCATCCTCCTGGCCGATGACACGGCGGCGCAGGCTGTCTTCCATGCGCAACAGCTTGCCGCGCTCGCCTTCCAGCATTTTCTCCACCGGCACGCCGGTCCAGCGAGAGACGACGGCGGCGATGCTTTCTTCCGTCACCGCGTCGTCGACCAGCCGGCCTTCGTTTTGTTCCGCCAGCTGCTTCTCCAGCGCCGGGATGGTGCCGTAGAGCAGTTCCGATGCGCGGGCGAGGTCGCCTTTGCGCTGCGCCAGTTCCACATCGTTGCGGGCGTGGTCGAGCTGTTCCTTCAGCTTTTGCGTATCCAACAACTGGGATTTTTCGGCCTGCCACTTGGCCGTCAGCGCGCCGGATTTTTCCTCCAGCTCGGCCAGCTCGTGCTGCAGTTTCACCAGGCGCTCGCGCGAGGCGGAATCGTTCTCCTTACGCAAGGCTTCGCGCTCGATTTTCAGCTGGATCAGCCGGCGGTCCAGCTCGTCCAGCTCTTCCGGCTTGCTATCCACCTGCATGCGCAGGCGCGAGCCGGCTTCGTCCATCAGGTCGATCGCCTTGTCCGGCAGAAACCGGTCGGTGATGTAGCGGTTGGAGAGCGTGGCGGCGGCGACCAAGGCCGCATCGGCGATGCGCACGCCGTGATGCAGCTCGTACTTCTCCTTGATGCCGCGCAGGATGGAGATGGTATCGGCGACACTCGGCTCGTCCACGAAGACCGGCTGAAAGCGGCGCGCCAGGGCGGCGTCCTTTTCCACATGCTTGCGGTATTCGTCCAACGTGGTGGCGCCGACGCAGTGCAGCGCGCCGCGGGCGAGCTCCGGTTTCAGCAGGTTGGAAGCATCCATCGCGCCATCCGCCTTGCCGGCGCCGACGAGGGTGTGCATCTCGTCGATGAACAGGATCACCTCGCCTTGCGCGGATTCAATTTCCTTGAGCACCGCCTTCAACCGTTCCTCGAACTCGCCGCGGAATTTGGCGCCGGCGACCAGCGCGCCGAGGTCGAGCGCCAGCACCCGCTTGTTGCGCAACGATTCCGGCACGTCGCCGTTGACGATACGCAGCGCCAGGCCCTCGACGATGGCGGTTTTGCCGACGCCGGGTTCGCCGATGAGGACCGGGTTGTTCTTGGTGCGGCGGGCCAGCACCTGGATGGTGCGGCGGATCTCCTCGTCGCGGCCGATCACCGGGTCCAGCTTCTGGTCGCGGGCGAGTTGCGTGACATCGCGGGCGTATTTCCTCAGCGCGTCGAATTGCTGTTCCGCCGTGGCGCTGTCCACCGTGCGGCCCTTGCGGATATCCGCCACGGCCTTTTCCAGCGCCTGGGCGCTGGCGCCATGGCTTTTCAACACGCGCCCGGCCGGCGTTTCGCTACCGGCGAGGGCGACAAGCACACGGTCCTGCGCGGTAAAACTGTCGCCGGCCTTGGCGGCCTGGGCCTGCGCGGCATCGAGCAGGCGCACCAGGTCCGGCGTGACCGAGGGCTGGCCGGCGCCCGAGCCCTGCACTTTGGGCAGACGGGCGACAATGGTATCCACCGCCTGCTTCACCGCGGCCGCATCGCCGCCGGCCATGCGGATCAGGCCGCTGGCCGCACCTTCCTCGTCATCCATGAAGGCTTTCAGCAGATGTTCCGGCGTGATGGTCTGGTTGTATTCGCGCAAAGCGATCGTTTGCGCTGCCTGAACGAAGCCTCTTGCCCGTTCGGTCAGTTTTTCGAAATCCATTTTCTGTCCCCTTTGTCCCTTTGATAAGGCAACTGCGGGCAGCCGTCCCTTGAATGGCGACGGCAACTTGCCAAGAAGATATGGGAGACGCCATGATTTGCCTCAAGAGGTGAGCATGTATGTGGAATCGCTATACCGGTATCCTGTAAAAGGGCTGACGCCGGAAAGCCTGGAGAGTGCGACGCTGACGCCCGGGCGCTGCATTCCGTGGGACAGGGCGTTTGCGCTGGCGCAGGGCGACGCCAGCTTCGACCCAGGGCGGCCGGAATGGGTGCCGAAGACCAACTTCATGTGCCTGGTGCGCAACACCACGATTGCCGGCCTGCGAACCAGGTTCGACGAGGCGGCGCAGGCGTTTTTCGTCACTACGCCTGAAGGTGCGCAAATCACCGCCAATCCGATGACGCCGGAAGGGCAGGAGAAGCTGACGGTTTTCTTCTCCGCCTATCTTGGGCGGGAGGCGCGGGTTGGGAAGGATGGCCAGGCGCCGCGGTTTTACCATTTCGCCGATCACAGTTTTTGCGACCACCGGACGCAGGTGATCAGCCTGATCGGGCTGGGATCACTGGGCGCGCTGGAACAGGCGGTGGCGGCGGAGCGCGATAAAAGGCGGTTCCGGGCGAATATCTATATCCAGGATATCGCGCCCTGGGCAGAGTTCGACTGGCTGGGCAAGACGCTGGCGGTCGGCGAGACGACCATGGTGGTGCAGGAGCGGATCGATCGCTGCATGGCGACCGCGGTGAACCCGGATAGTTCGGTACGGGATGCCAATCCGGTGGGCGAGCTGCGGGAGCATTTCGGGCATGTGGATCTGGGGATTTTTGCCGAGGTGCTGACGGGCGGGGAGATCCGGCCGGGGGATGAGATACGGGTGTTGTAGCGAAATTCACGGATGCCAAACTGCGCCCTATGGCGCATGCCAAACTGCGCCGCATGGCGCATGCCAAAGGTCGCACCATGGCGCCTTCGCCAACATGACGAGGTTATTCAGGCCTGGCCAGGCGTCAGCCAAAAGCGCGCGGCTTAATGAATCAGCTGATATTCCAGCGCGGCGGTGATTTTAATCGTGTCGGATTTGTTTCCGGGCGGGAAAGGCGGCACGTTGTTCTGTATGAAAATCCCCAGCCAGGCCTGATCCAGAAAAGGCGAGCCGGCGCTTGAAAGCAGATGCAGGTCGGTGACCCGGCCGTCGCGATGCACAATGAAGGAGATGACGGAGGTCCCTTCCTGGTTATTTTCAATCGCGGCCTGCGGGTAGTAGATGTGCTCGTTTACCCATTTATTGAAACCGTTCATCCAGTCGGAGCCGATCTCGCCCTGCACGGTGATTTCCGGCCGGTCCAGGGCGTTCAAGTCGGATTGGCTGAGCTGCAGGTTCAGGCCGTGCTGGGCGTTGGGCATCGGCGGCGCCGGGGCGCCGTTGGATGAATTGCCCAGCGACATGTTGTTCATCACCTGATACTCGTGATGCGTCCTGACGTAATGGTGCTGGGGCCGGGTATTCTGCGCCTGTTCGGTCTGCGGCTGCGGCGGCGGCGGCGGCAGCGGAGTGTCGGAAAACAAATCCTGCGGGATATCGAGCTGCATCTCCGGCTGCTGCGGCTGCGGCGGCGGTGGCGGCCCGGTGGCAGGCGCCGGCGGAACCACGGCCACCCGTGATGGCGCCTGCCGGGGCGATGCCGGCGCCGTGTTCTGCGACGCGCCGGGATTTTCGAGGACGACGGAAACCTGCGTCTGGCTTGGCGGCCCCAGCGACATGCTGGGCTGGAAGGTAATCAGCGCCAAAGCGAAGACCGCCGCATGCAGCAGAAGCGCCGCCAGCCATGCCAGATGCCGGTTCTTGCGCGGCGGCGAGGGCGACCAGCGAAATTGCGCCACCCCCGCCAGCCCGGCGGTAAATGACGCTAGAGGGTAGGTTTGCGGCTGCGGACTGCTACCATCCGTAGTAAACCGGCGGTGGCGCGGCATAGACGACAGCCGGCGGGCCTGGCGGCTGCTGTAGAACTTCTCCATTGCCAACCATGCATTGCGCATAGATCCTGTCATAGCGCCCTTGCAGTGAGTCCGCCGCGTTCTGTGCCTGACCCCCTGCTACAGAGGCTCCGCCCAATAATCCAGCCCCTGCGCCGATGGCAGCACCCGCACCCGCGTTGCCGCCGACCGCGCCCAACACGGCACCGGCCGCGGCGCCGATCAGCGTGCCTGCAACTGCGGTTCCATTGGCGTTCTGCCCCGCCGCCGCTGCCTGCTGCCCGGCATTGGACATGCGGTACGACGCATATTGCTGGCAGCGCTGATCATCGTTTTGAAACTGCGGATAGGACTTGCCGGGGCCCGGCAATGCCGTGATGGAAGGCCCGGTTGGGGGCGCCACGGTACAGGCGCCAAGGCCCAGCATCGGCGCCAGCGCCAAACCCAAAAGGGCTTTTGTTTTCGAACCAGACATAACCTGAACTCCTGAAACTCAAAGCAGTAAAATAATGCGGTCCATGCCACCCCGCAACGGCGCTTCGAGGCATTTACAATACGTCACGATCAGAACTCCGGCCTTCCGCAACCTGACGACTGACAGCTGACAACTGCCGGCGGACGACTGACAGCTGACCAATGACCAACTGACCAACTGACCAACTGACGACTTAAACTGACAACTGACAGCTGACGACTGACGAATGACTACTGTTTAGGTCCTTCGAAGAATTCTTTGACCTTTGCAAAGAAGCCTTCATGCTCCGGGCTGCCGGTGCCGTGGCCTTTTGCCTCGGATTCGAATTCCTCCAGCAATTCGCGCTGCCGGCGCGTCAGGTTCTGCGGCGTTTCCACCGCTACCTGGATGTACATATCGCCGCGCTGCGCGCTGCGCAGAACCGAGAATCCTTTCGAGCGCAGGCGGAACTGCTCGCCGCTCTGGGTGCCGGCGGGAATTTTCACCTTGGCGGCGCTGCCATCGATCGTCGGCACCTCGATCTCGCCGCCCAAAGCCGCCTGCGTCATGCGCAGCGGCACGCGGCAGAAGATATTGGCGCCATCGCGCTGGAAAATCGAATGCGGGCGGATGCCGATATGCACGTACAGATCGCCCGTCGGCGCGCCGCGGCCGCCGGCCTCGCCCTCGCCCGAAAGCCGGATGCGCGTGCCGTCTTCCACGCCGGCCGGGATCTGCACCGACAAGGTTTTCTCGCGCGGCACGGTGCCGGCGCCGGCGCAAACGCGGCAAGGATTGCGGATCATGCGGCCGGAGCCGCCGCAGGTGGGGCAGGTGCGCTCGACCAGGAAAAACCCCTGCTGGGCCCGCACGCGGCCGGCACCCCCGCAGGTAGCGCAGGTATCCGCAGAAGCGCTTTTATCCGCCGAGCCGGTGCCGGAACAGGCATCACAGGTGAAGCGCGTGGAGACATGCACACTCGCCTTGGTGCCGGTGAAGGCCTCGGCGAGGTCGATCTCGACCGCCGCCCGAATATCTGCGCCGCTCTGCCGCTCCTGTCCGCGCCGGCCGCCGCCGAACATCTGGTCGAAAATATCGCCAAGGCCGCCTTCGAAGCCGAAGCCGCCGCCGGCAGCGGAAGGACCACCATTCTCAAACGCGGCATGTCCGAAACGGTCATAGGCGGAGCGCTTGGTGTCGTCCTTCAAAACGTCATAGGCCTCGTTCAGCTCCTTGAACTTACCTTCGGCCTTGTGATCGCCCGGATTGCGGTCCGGATGATATTGCATCGCCAGTTTGCGATAGGCCTTTTTCATCTCTTCGGCGGAAGCGCCGCGCTGAACGCCTAAAATCGCGTAGTAATCTTGTTTCGCCATCGCCGGAACTGGATTCCTAGAACTTCAGAAGGAAGAATAGACTAAAAGGGAGAAAGAAAGCGCTTCTTTTTTGGAAAAAAGAAGCAAAAAACTTTTTCTCCTTTGGGACTTGGGGCTGGAACGGTCTGCCCCAATGGGAAATCCCGGAGGCTGGCTCCGGGATTTCAAGCAACCGAACCGAGGTTGATTAGGCCGACTTCTTTTTGTCGTCGACTTCCTCGAACTCGGCATCGACGATCTTCTCGCCGTTCGGGCCGGCTTCGGACTGCGCGCCGGGCTGGCCCTGAGCGGCGGACTCTGCCTGCGCCTTGTACATCGCCTCGCCAATCTTCATCGCCGCCTGGCTCAACCGCTCGGCCGCCTGTTTCAGCGCCTCTGCGTCGTTGCCTTCCAGCGCCGATTTGGCCGCCGCGATCGCAGCTTCGGCATCGCCCTTATCGGCCGCCGAGACGTTATCCCCGGCTTCCTTCAGGGTCTTCTCAACCTGGTTGACCAGCGCCTCGGTCTGGTTTCTGGCTTCCACCGCTTCGCGCCGGGCCTTGTCGGCCGCGGAATTCTCCTCGGCCTCCTTCACCATGCGCTCGATCTCGGCATCAGACAGACCGCCGGAAGCCTGAATGCGTATCTGCTGCTCCTTGCCGGTCGCCTTGTCTTTCGCCTGCACCGAAACGATGCCGTTGGCGTCGATGTCGAACGTCACCTCGATCTGCGGCACGCCGCGAGGTGCGGCGGGGATGCCGGTCAGGTCGAAATTGCCGAGCAGCTTGTTATCAGCCGCCATCTCGCGCTCGCCCTGGAACACCTTGATGGTCACCGCCGTCTGCCCGTCATCGGCGGTCGAGAAGGTCTGGCTCTTCTTCGTGGGGATGGTGGTGTTGCGGTCGATCAGCCGGGTGAACACGCCGCCCAGCGTCTCGATGCCAAGGGAAAGCGGGGTCACGTCGAGCAGCAGCACATCCTTGACGTCGCCCTTGAGCACCGCGCCCTGGATGCCGGCGCCGATGGCGACGACCTCGTCCGGGTTGACGTTGCGCGCCGGTTCCTTGCCGAAGAAGTTCTTCACCAGCTCGATGACTTTCGGCATGCGGGTCATGCCGCCGACCAGAATCACTTCCTGGATCTCGCCGGCGGTGACGCCGGCATCCTTCAGGGCGGAACGGCACGGCCCGAGCGTCCGCTCGATCAAATCGTCGACCAGGGATTCCAGTTTCGCGCGCGTCAGCTTCAGCACCAGATGCTTCGGCCCGGAGGCATCGGCGGTGATGAAGGGCAGGTTGATCTCGGTCTCCTTGGAGGAGGAAAGCTCGATCTTCGCCTTCTCCGCGGCTTCCTTCAGGCGCTGCAGGGCCAGCTTGTCCTTCCGCAGATCGATGCCCTGGTCGCGCTTGAATTCATCGGCCAGATAATCGATCACGCGGGCATCGAAATCCTCGCCGCCCAGGAAGGTGTCGCCGTTGGTGGACTTCACCTCGAACACGCCGTCGCCGAGTTCGAGCACGGAAATATCGAAAGTGCCGCCGCCCAGATCGTAAACCGCAATGGTGCCGGCGTTCTTCTTGTCCATGCCGTAGGCCAGTGCCGCGGCGGTCGGCTCGTTGATGATGCGCAACACGTCGAGCCCGGCGATCTTGCCGGCATCCTTGGTAGCCTGGCGCTGCGCGTCGTTGAAATAGGCAGGCACCGTGATCACCGCCTGCGATACGCTCTCGCCCAGATAGGCTTCGGCGGTTTCCTTCATCTTGGTGAGGATGAAGGAGCTGATCTGCGACGGCGAGTATTTCTGGCCCTTGGCCTCGACCCAGGCATCGCCGCTATCGCCCTTGACGATCGGGTATGGCACCATGCCCTTGTCCTTGGCGACGGTCGGATCGTCATAGCGGCGGCCGACCAGGCGCTTGACCGCGTAGATGGTATTGGTTGGATTGGTCACTGCCTGGCGCTTCGCTGATTGACCGACCAGACGCTCGCCGGAATCGCTGAAGGCGACCATGGAGGGCGTCGTGCGCGCGCCCTCGGAGTTTTCGATCACGCGGACATCCTTGCCCTCCATGATCGCAACGCAGGAATTGGTGGTACCGAGATCGATACCGATCACTTTACTCATGAACTAGCTCCTTTTCAGCGGATTTAGCCAGCCCGAAGCACCGGCTAAAAACCTTGGATAACGCCAGGAGATGTATTCAGCCGGCCGCGTGGGCACAAGAGCTAAATTGCCGGCACGGGCAACAAAAACCGGCGACAGCAGCCCGCCAGGCGATTACCGTTAGCCGGCTTCGGGCACCCAGACGAAATCGGTTATGGCATTGGCGAGTTCAATGTCCTTGTCGGTCAAGCCGCCGGCGTCATGACTGCTCAAGGCGATATCGACCTTGTTGTAGGAATTGGACCAGTCCGGATGGTGATCCATTTTCTCCGCCAGGAAGGCGACATGGGTCATGAAGGAAAACGCTTCGGCGAAGGTTTTGAATGTGTAGCTCTGCTGGATGGATTTGCCGTCAGCCGAGCGTTTCCATTTGCCGGGAAGGTTCTGCAGTTCCGCCTCGTTAAGGGTTTTGCTCATCTGCCTTATCCTTTTTGCCAGATTTCATCTGCGTGACGTGGTGGCGATGCGTACGGTTCCAAAGCCCTACGCTGGCCGTTTCGGCCCGACCTGCGCGGCCGTTTCGGCCCGACCTGCGCGGTCATTTCGGCCCGACCTGCGCGGTAAGGTCTGACCGAGATCCGCGCCACCTCCCGCTTACAAACAGTTCTTGACATCGTCTATGGCCTGGTGAGGATGAGAATGTAAGCTATCCCAGGCTCCAGGCCAAAATCGCTTTTTGCGCATGCAGACGGTTCTCCGCCTCGTCGAACACCACCGAAGCCGGCCCGTCGATCACCTCGGCCGCGACTTCCTCGCCGCGATGCGCCGGCAGGCAGTGCATGAAGATCGCATTCGGCGCCGCCTTTGCCATTAGCTCAACCGTCACCTGATAGGGCACGAAAGTTTCCATCCGGGCAGCGGCTTCTTCCTCGGCATCGGACATGCTGATCCAAGTATCGGTGACCACGCAGGCGCCGCCGGCAACCGCTTCGGCCGGATCGGTAAACACGGCAATATCCGCATTCTCCGCGTTGGCCCAGGCGACGATCTGCGGATCGGGTTCGTAGCCAGGCGGGCATGCCAGGCGGAGGGAGAACGAAAACCGGGCTGCCGCCTCGATCCAGGAATGGGCGACATTGTTGCCGTCGCCCAACCAGGCGATGCGCTGCCCGGCCACGGGTCCGCGATGTTCCTCGAAGGTCAGGAGATCGGCCATGATCTGGCAGGGGTGCGAGCGCTCGGTCAGGCCATTGATGATGGGCACGCCGGCATGGGCCGCAAGCTCATGCAGCTTGGCGGCGGCATCGGTGCGGAGCAGAATCCCGTGCACGTAGCGGGAAAGCACGTTAGCGGTATCGGCGATGCTCTCGCCCCGGCCGATCTGCATGTCGCGCGGCGAGAGCACGATAACATCGCCACCCAGCTCGCGCATCGCGACCTCGAAGGAAACCCGCGTGCGGGTCGAGGGTTTTTCAAAAATCATCGCCAGGGTTTTGCCTTGCAGCGGCTTCTTGCCCTGGCCGCGGCCGCGCTTGAACCCGGCCGCCTGGGTCAGCAGCGCGCGCAGCTCGGCCGGCGAAAAATCCTTCAGATCCAGGAAGTGCTTCGGCCCGGCGGCTTTCAGCTCCAGCATTGCGCTCATTTGGCGGCTGCCAGCGCAGGAGACGGCTTGACCCGGCGGGCGACGCGGTCGAGCAGCGCCAGCGCCGTCTCGCATTCGGCCTGGCCGACGATCAGCGGCGGCGCCAGCCGCAGCACGTTATCGCCCGCCGCGACGCTGAGCAGGCCCTCGGCGATGCCGGCACTTTGCGCCTCGGTATTCGGCACCGCGCATTTCAGCCCGACCAGCAGCCCGGCGCCGCGCACGCCGGTGAACACGTCCGGATGGCGGGCGCAGAGCGTCTCCAGCCCCTGCCAGAGATATTCGCCGGTTTCCTGCACCGCTTCCAGGAAGCCGGGGGCGAGCACGATATCCAGCACCGCATTGCCGGCGGCGCAGGCCAGCGGGCTGCCGCCAAAAGTGGTGCCGTGGCTGCCAGGTACCAGCGCCCTCGCCACACGTTCCTTGGCGAGTATGGCGCCCATCGGAAAACCGCCGGCGATGCCTTTGGCGGCGGACAGCACATCCGGCTCGATACCCGCCCATTGATGGGCGAACAGTCTGCCGGTGCGGCCCATGCCGCATTGCACCTCATCCAGCCCGAGCAGGATGCCGAACTCATCGCAGGTGGCGCGCAGATCGCGCAAAAACTGCAGCTGCGCCGGCCGTACCCCGCCCTCGCCTTGCACCGGCTCGATCAGGATGCCGGCGGTTTGCGGCGTGATGGCGGCCCGCAGGGCGTTGAGGTTGTTGAACGGCACATGGTCGAAGCCAACCACCTCCGGCCCGAAACCGGCGAGATATTTGGCATTACCGGTCGCCGCCAGCATGGCCAGGGTGCGGCCGTGAAAGGCGCCTTCGAAGCAGATCACCCGGGTGCGTTCCGGTCTGCCGGAATCCGACATCGTCTTGCGCATGGCCTTGACCATGCCCTCATTCGCCTCCGCCCCGGAATTGCAGAACAGCACGCTGTCGGCGAAGCTGGCCTCGACGAAGCGTTGCGCCAGCTTCTCGCCTTGCGGAATCCGGTACAGATTTGAGACGTGAATCACCCGCGCCGCCTGTTCGGCGATCGCCGCGACCAGATGCGGATGGCCGTGGCCAAGCGAGGAGGTTGCGATGCCGGCGCCGAAATCCAGAAAGCGTCGGCCTGCGGAATCATAAAGCCAGGCGCCCTCGCCCCGCTCGAACGCGAGGTCGGCCCGATTATAATTCGGCATTAACGCAGGGATCATAAGAAGTGCTTTCAGGTCGAGAAAGCGAGGAATTATGCGAAAATGGCTGGCATAAGTCAAATAGGAACAGCGCGCCTGGCGCGCCTTGCCGGCTCAACGCCGTCTGCCCGCGCCGGGCTGGTTGTGGTTGCGCTGCTCTCCGTCCTTCCCAGCCTGATGGAAGGCTACGCGCTGGTATGGGGCGCCCGACGCGGCTTCACCGGCAAGGCGCTGCGCGATGGTCTGGATTTCTGGGCCGGCGGGTTTTTGGCCTTGCATGGGCGGATGGCAACCGTTTTCGATCCGGTCTTGTACGAACATTTCGTTACCCTTCGCTTCGGGGCCAGCCTGCCGCCGCATCTGTGGAGCTATCCGCCCAGCTATTTGCTGCTGGCCAGCATGTTCGGCTGGCTGCCGCCGTGGCCCGCGGTGCTGGGGTTCGATGCCGCATCGATGGTGGCGCTGGTCCTTGCGCTGCGGCTGGCCGGCAAGTCGTGGCTGTTGGTGCTCGCAGTGGCGGCGAGTCCGGTGGCGCTGGAGAACCTGCTGGAAGGGCAGAACGCGGCGCTGATGACGGCGCTGATCGGCGGCGGAGTTTTGGTTCTGGAAAGCCGTCCGCGCCTCGGCGGCGCGTTGATCGGCCTGGCGACGATCAAGCCGCAACTCGGCCTGATTTTGCCGTTCCGGCTGTTGCGGTCGCGCCTGAGCCTGGCGTTTGCCGTCTTCTCCGCCCTCGGTCTTGCCCTGGCCTGCCTGCTGGCTTTCGGAATGGGCGCTTGGCAGGAGTTCTGGCACCTGACCCGGCCGGCGATGACCGCCGTGCTGCTGACCGGCAAACCGGCCGCCTTTGCCGGCGGCCTGATCAGCGTGTTCGCCGCCGTAAAACCCCTTGGAGTTCCGGCCGCGCTGGCGCTGCAGGCATTGGTTGCCGTTGCCGCCGCCGCGCTGGCAACGCGCTTCAAAGACCCCGCCATGCTGCTGATCCTGGCCGCGCTGGCCTGCCCCTATCTGCATGATTACGACCTGCTGGGGGTCGCCCTCGCCGTCGCCTTGCTGGTGGAAGATCGCATGGCGCGCGGCTTTGCGCCCGGCGAGGCATTGCTGTTCTTCCTGGCCTGGGCAGGGCCCGGCGCCATGCCCTGGTTCCCCTTCATCGCGCACGCCACGCCGCTGATTTTGCTGCTGCTCTTGGCAAGTGCCGTGCGGCGTGATCGACTCAAGGCATGCGACTCGCGGAAAGCAAAACTCTTCTTGCCGGCGTCATCGGCTGGCCCGTAGCGCATTCCCGCTCGCCGCTTCTGCACGGCACTTGGCTGGCCCGCTACGGGATTAACGGCAAATATCTGCGCCTGCCGGTGGAGCCGGACAAGCTCGCCGAGACATTGCGCGAGCTGCCAGGCAAAGGTTTCGTCGGCGCCAACCTCACCCTTCCGCACAAGGAAACTGCGCTGAGGCTGTGCGACGTGCTGGAGCCCAGCGCGCAACGTGCCAAGGCGATAAATACGCTGCTATTCAGGAACGGCAAAATTATCGGCTCGAATACCGATGGCGCCGGTTTTCTTGCCAATCTGTCCGCGCAAGGCGTCGATCCCGCGGCCGGGCCGGCGCTGATCCTGGGCGCCGGGGGCGCCGCCCGCGCCATCGGCGCGGTTTTGCAGGATGCGGGCGCCCCCGTTACCTTTTGCAATCGCACGGCGGAGCGCGCCAACGCGCTCGCGGCGGATTTGGCGCCGGCGGCAACCTTGCCTTGGGCAGAGCGCGAAGCCGCGGTGAAGGATTTCGCGCTGCTGGTCAATTCCACCGCGCTTGGCATGCAGCATCAGCCGGCATTGCGGCTCTCGCTGGACGCCGCGGATCCCGGCCTGACTGTCGCCGACATCGTCTACGTGCCGCTGCAAACGCCTTTGCTGCGCGAAGCCGCGGCGCGCGGACTGCGGGCGGTGGAAGGGCTTTGCATGCTGCTGCACCAGGCGGTGCCAGGCTTCGAGGCCTGGTTCGGCATACGGCCTGAAGTTGATGCGGAAATCTACCGTATTGTCGCCGCGGATTTGCTTTAAATGCTGGTTATCGGTCTTACCGGCGGCATCGGCATGGGCAAATCGACCGTGGCGAAATGCTTCGCCCGCTTCGGCATCCCCGCGTTCAATGCCGATGACGCCGTGCACGCATTGCAGGCGCCGCACGGCAAGGCCGTTCCCGCCATTGCGACCGAATTTCCCGGCACCGTAACGAATGGCGTGCTGAACAGGGCGGCGCTGCGCAATATCGCCTTGTCAGATCCCGCTGCCTTGCGCAGGCTGGAGCGTATCATGCACCCGCTGGTCGCCGCCGCGCAAAAGCAGTTCCGCGCCGCCGCCACGCGCCTGCAGCGCCGCGCGATCGTGTTGGATATCCCATTGCTTTTCGAAAACAACAGCGAGAGAAAATTGGCCGTCTCCATCACCGTCTCCTGCCCGCGCGACGTGCAGATCCGCCGCGTGCTGCGCCGCGGCACCATGCGCCAAACGCAGATCGAAACCATCATCGCCAAGCAGATGCCGGATGCACAAAAACGCGCCCGCGCCGATTATGTGATCCGCACCGGGCTCTCCCGCTTTCACACCTATCAAACCGTTCGCAGGCTGGTCGAGGTTTTGCTGCCATGAACCGTTCCGTCCTGTTCGATACCGAAACCACCGGACTTGATCCCGCAACCGGCGATCGCGTCATCGAAATCGCGGCAATCGAGCTGATCAACGACCTGCCGACGGAGCACAAATTCTACGCGCTGCTCGACCCCGATCGCGACATCCCCAGCGACAGCACGCGCGTGCACGGCATCACCAACGCACATGTGGAAGGCAAACCCAAATTCGCCGAAATCGCCGACTCCATGCTGGAATTTTTCGGCGACGCGCCGCTGGTCGCGCATAACGCGCCGTTCGATTTCGCCTTCGTCGACGCCGAACTCGCCCGCATCGGCAAACCCAGACTAGGCCTGCCCCGCATGATCGACACGCTGGTGCTGGCAAAAACCCGCTTCCCCGGCATGCCGAACAGCCTTGACGCGCTTTGCCGGCGCTTCGAAATCGACCTCTCCGGCCGCGGCACGCATAACGCGCTGCTCGACTGCAAATTGCTGGCCGAAGTCTATGTCGAACTCACCGGCGGCAGACAGCGCGGCTTCGTGCTGGAAACGGAACAGAGCTTCGCGTTCGCGGTGTACGCGTTGGAGCCGAACCGCACGCCAAGGCCAATCATCGTGAGCCAGGAGACGCTAGGCCTGCACGCCGCTTTTGTCGCAAGACTGAAGGATCCTTTGTGGGACAGGGAAGCGCTGCTTTTTTAAACCGGGCCATTGGCGCCCGAACATCCGGCGATTAAGGAAACAGAAGTTTTCTGCACCGCTTTTTTTCAAAAAAAGCGGCTACTTGCTCGCCTTCGTTGCCATGTCGAAGCTTCTTGCCAGGTGGTCCAGATGGCCGCGCGGCGCCGGGGCAAAATGCCAGGAATTTTCCACGTCGCGAATGGCGCCGATGTTCGCAGCGATGTCCTCGATGCTCCAACTCGGCCGGTATACGCCCACCGTCTCGGCGGCGTAGGCGCGGGCGACGCGGCCGGCGACGGAGATCAGCATCTCGCCGTTGATCGAGCAGGATTCGTGCGCCAACCAGGCGACGGCCGGCGCCACCGAAGCCGGGTCCATCGGCGGGAATTTGCTGGTGTCGATGCCCTCCGACATGCGGGTGACGGCGGCGGGGATGATGCAATTGGATTTTACGTTGTCGTTGAAGCCTTCGATAGCGGCGACGTTGGAAAGCCCGATCAGCCCGGCTTTGGCCATCGAGTAGTTGACGACGTTTGGGTTGCCGTACAGGCCGTTGATCGAGGAGGTGAGCACGATGCGGCCGTATTTTTGCGCCGCCATCAGCGGAAAGGCGGGGCGCACCACGTGAAAGCCGCCGCGCAGATGCGTGCTCAGCACGGATTCCATATCCTCGGTGCTCAGCTCCTTCAGCGATCCGCGCCGCACATTGCCGGCGTTGTGGATCAGGATATCGATGCGCCCGTAATGCGCAATCGCGCTATCGATGATCGCCGCGCCGCCTTCCGGAGTCGCCACGCTATCGGTATTGGCAACCGCATCGCCGCCGGCCGCCCGAATTTGCCGCGCGACCTCTTCGGCCGGCCCGATATCGGCTTTGTCGTCCTTCAGCCCGACCCCCAGATCGTTCACCACGATCTTGGCGCCGAGCGAAGCCAGCAGCAGCGCATAGGACCGCCCAAGCCCGCGGCCGGCGCCGGTGATTACGGCGACCCGCCCGTCAAATCGCAATGGCTCCATCGGCTGCTCCCTCCGGTTTTATGCAGGCTTGGTAAGCGCGCCCTTCCAGATCGCTTTGTCGCGCCATTTGTCGCGCCATTTGTCGCGTACGTCGAGCGCTTGCTTATTTTAACCAGCCGGGCGGACAGAGCTGCAGGTCTTCCGGCAAATCGAGATCGAAGGCGAGACCCGGGCGGGTGATGATTTCCGGCCTAATCCCGATCTGCCGGGCTGCTTCAAGATGCGTTGAAAAGCTTTCCTTACCGAAGCAAAACGGGATGCAGCCTGCTGGGGCGGTCAGCAGGGCGTTGGTCCCGCACCGTGAACGATCGGGCGCGATTGCCACGGCCGGCTGCGGCGCATTAGCTGTTTGCAGCAACGCCCGCACGTCCGCCGCGGTGATTTCGGGCAGATCGGTGCTGATCGCCAGCAAAGCGTCATCCGGCAGCAGAGCGGCGGCCTGGGCCAGCGCCTCGTTAAGCCCTTCGTTTTGTTCGGCCATCGCCCACATGCGGCGCGCGGAAGCCTGCGCAAGCAGGTCAAAATCCCGGCTGACCACGATGATGTTTTCTGGCGGGATAACGGCGGCGACGGCATCTAGGGTTTGCCTGAAAAGCAGGCTGTTCAGCCGCTCGCGGATATGTGGCGGCAGCGTTCCTGCCAGGCGCGACTTGCCTTCGGCGATCGGCTTGACGGGAATTACCGCCCAAAGGGTCATCGGCTGGGTCGGATCTGTTCCAGAAAATGCAGCACTTCGCCCGCTAGACGTTCCTGGCCGGGAATGCCGCGCATCAGCGTGTCGGTGACATGGCTGGGGCCGTAGGCTTGCGCAGCGTCGGCATGATCGATGACTAAGCCGTCGATCAGGCCGGCATATTGTGTCGCGATCGCCTGCGGCGTCGCTTGCAGCCCGAGTTCCATCAGCATTTTGGCGGCGGGTCCCTTGACTGCCTTGCCGCCGATCAGCGGCGAGACCGCGACGCAGGGAACAACGCGGTTCCGCAGCCAGTCCCGCACGCCGGCAATGGCCAGGATCGGCTCTATACTCAGGAACGGGTTGGAAGGGCAGATGACGATGCCACGCACCTTTTTCGCGCGCATCAGCACGGCAAATTCCGGGCTGGGGGCGGCGGTTGCCGCGCCGTCGTAGATCACCTCCGAGACTGCCGGCTCGCAGCGCCGGCGCACGAAATAATCCTGGAACGCCAGCAGGCCTTCCGAGGTCCGCAGCTTGGTCTGCACCCTGTCATCGCTCATCGGCAATATCGCCTGGATGATCCCCAGCTTTTGCGCGAAATCCGCGGTGATGGCGGATAGCTTCTCGCCGGCGGCCAAGCGGCAGGTGCGCTCGAGATGGGTAGCAAGGTCGCGGTCGCCCAAGGCGAACCAGCCTTCGCCGCCGAGACGCTTGACCGCCTCGATGCAGGCGAAGGTTTCTCCGGCAAGCCCCCAGCCGCGCTCGGCATCGCTGAGCCCGGCCAGCGTGTACATCACCGTATCCGGGTCGGGCGAGACATGCAGACCGAGATGCAGGAAATCGTCCCCGGTATTGACCACGACGGCGAGTTTGCCTGGCGGCAGAATGCGCGCCAGGCCATTGGCGAAGCGCGCCCCGCCAACGCCGCCGGCCAGCGCAATGATCATTCCGCCGCCTGCGCCTGCGCTCGCGGCCGCTTGCGGGGCTTGTTCAGCACGACCGGCGCCAGTTCCGCCGCGGCAAAAGCTTTCGCGCGCTGCCCGGCCGGCGCATCGCCGTACAGCGTGTTGCGCAGCCGCGCGGTCCGGCCTGCCGAGCCGATCAAGGCTTCCATCCGTTCCGGTTCAAGCTCCTGCCCATGCGCGGCACCCGCAGCGCGCGAGATGCTTTCATTCATCAAAGTGCCGCCAAGATCGTTCACGCCGCTGCGCAAGGCGCGCAGCGCGCCTTGGCCGCCCAGTTTCACCCAGGAGGCCTGAATGTTGGTGACATGCGGATGCAGCGCCAGCCGCGCCACCGCATGCATCAAAATCGCCTCGCGGTAGGTCGGCCCCATGCGGGCGCCGGATTTCCGGAAAATCGGGGCTTCCATATGCACGAAAGGCAATGGCACGAACTCGGTAAAGCCGCCGGTCCGCTTCTGGATGTTTCTGATGTGCAACAGATGGCGCGCCCAGTTTAGCGGGCGTTCGATATGCCCGTACATGATGGTGGCGGTGGTGCGCAGCCCGACCGCATGGGCGGCGCGCATCACTTCGATCCACTCGGCGGTGTTCAGCTTATCCGGGCAAAGCTCGGCGCGGATTTCGTCGTCCAGTATCTCCGCCGCGGTGCCCGGCAGGCTGGCGAGGCCGGCGTCACGCAGCCGTTCCAGATAGCGGGTCAGCGACAAGCCCAACGTGCCGGCGCCGTGCCGGATTTCCAGCGCGGAGAAGGCATGCACATGGATCTGCGGCACCGCTTGCTTCACCGCCCGGCAAAGTGCCAGATAGGTCTCGCCGGTGTAATCGGGATGAATGCCGCCTTGCATGCACACTTCCGTGCCGCCGCGCGCCCAGGCTTCCTCCGCCCGGCGCGCCACTTCGGCAAGTTCCAGATCATAGGCCGGTCCGCGCAGATCCTCATGCGCCTTGCCCTTGGAGAAGGCGCAGAATGTGCAGTGATAGCCGCAAATATTGGTGTAGTTGATATTGCGGGTGACGACGTAGCTGACCGCATCGCCGTTCATTTTCCGGCGCAGCGCATCCGCCGCACTGCAGACCTCGTCAAAGTCGCTGCCGCGCGCGGCGAACAATAGCTCGATATCGCCAATCGCCAGATCATCGCCATTTTCCGCCGCGCGCAGCACGGCGCCGAGCCGCGCATTTTCCGGCGTGCGGGCAAAGATCATCGGCGGCGGCGGCGGCACCGCGCCCGGGCTCCAGGCATCGGCGCGTGCAAAACCTTCGGAGTCGGCACAGCGCAGCACCGCAGGCAGCAACGCCGCATCCAGCCATTTGCGCGGCTCTGCCAGATAGTTCGGGTAAATGGGCAGGCGTTGCACCAGTATCTTGCCCGCGCGCGCCGTCGCCGCTTCCAGATGTGGCAGAAGCGGCCAAGGGGCTTCCGGATTTACATGGTCGATGGTCACCGGCGAGATGCCGCCCCAGTCATTGATCCCGGCATCGATCAGCCGCGCAAAATCATCGCCGGAAAGATTTGGCGGCGCCTGAATGCTCATTTTTGATCCGAAAATGATTCGGGCAGCGGCAATGCTCCAGAGCAGCTCCTCCAGATCCGCCTCCGGCGCTTCCGCCATGCGCGTATCCGGCTTGGCGCGGAAATTTTGGATGATGATTTCCTGGATATGGCGGTGTGCACGATGCAGATCGTTCAGCGCATGCATTGCTTGCAGCCGCTCCTCCCGCGTCTCGCCGATGCCGATGAGAATGCCGGAGGTAAATGGAACTTGCGCAGCCCCAGCCAGCGCGATCGTTTCCAGCCGCGCGGCCGGGCGCTTGTCGGGCGAGCCGTAATGCGGGCCGCCGCGCTCGCATAGCCGCTCGGATACGCTCTCCAGCATGATCCCCTGCGAAATCGAGTGCTTGCGCAGGAGCAAAAGCTCGTCGGCGGTCAGGGTGCCGGGGTTGGCGTGCGGCAGCAGGCCCGTAACTTCGCGCACCAGCCGGCACATCGCCGCCAGATACTCGATCGTCGTCGCATAGCCCAGCCGGTCCAGCGCCTCGCGTGCGGCGCGGTAGCGCAGCTCCGGCTTCTCGCCCAAAGTGAACAGCGCCTCGGTGCAGCCGGCTTGCGCGCCGGCGCGGGCAATGGCCAAAACCTCGTCCCGCTCCAGATAGACCGGCTCGCCCGGCCGCGGCGGCCTGGAAAAAGTGCAGTAGTGACAAACATCACGGCAAAGATGCGTAAGCGGAATAAAAACCTTGCGCGAGTAGCTCACCAGCTTGCCATGCCCGGCATCGCGCAAGGCGGAGGCGCGGTGCAGCAGCGTCTGCAAGGGTGCGGCAAGCAGTTCGGCGTTGTGCGCCGACTGTTCTGGCGTCACGTGAATAAGTCCTCTGCTAGCGGGCGCAGCATCGGTGCGATCCCCTGGGTTTCGTCGCGCAGGTAAACGGCGCCGCGAATGACCGCAACCGGCGTACCCTCGGCCGCTTCGCCGATCACCAGCGAGGCCGCGGCCGCCAGCTCATCGGCGCGCGCCACCAATGTCGCCTGCAGCACGCGGCCGAACAGATCGGTCTCGCCGCGCCGGTCGATCAGATTGGCAAGCCCGGACGTGCCGATGGCCGTACCGATCGTGCCCAGCCGCCAGGCGCGGCCCAGGCTGTCGCTGATAATAACCGCGATCTTCGCATCGAACCTTGCTTCCAGCGCCCGGCGCAGCCGCGCCGCACTGGCATCCGGATCGACCGGCCAGAGCAGCACGCGCTCCCCGTCTTCCGCCGGCACGTTGGATGCATCGATGCCGGCATTGGCGGCGACAATCCCCAGCCGGTGCCGCGCAATGACGACGCCAGGCTTGGCGCGCATGATCGTCTCGGTTTCCTCCAGGATAAGCTGCGCGACCGCCGGGTCCTTGCCGCTCGTCTGCGCCAATGTCCGCGCCGCCGGCGATGGCTCGACCCGCGCCAGCAGCACAGCACGGCCTTCGACCTTGGAGACGATTTTCTGGGCCACGACCAGCACGTCGCCTTCGGTCAGCTTCAGATCCGCAGCATCAAGGGCTCGGCCGATCGCGGCGGCGAGGTCGTCCCCATTCTTGAACAAAGGCAGTCCGGCCAAGGGCATGATCCGCACGCTGTTATCCTGGCTTCCGGATTGATCGGACAAATCCTCGATCCTTCAATGAGCAGCGATGCGCATCGCCGCCTGCGCCCGGCGTTTCGGCTTTCCGGCGTTTCGGCTTTCCGGCGTTATGGCTTTCCGGCTTTCCGGCTTTCCGGCGTTCCGGCCGCTCGCCGCAAAGACATTCCCATCCTTGTTGCATCCCACATCGCCGGATGCAGGACAATGCCTCGCGGCCCGGCGCTTATGGTTGCAAGGCAGAGCATCTATGCTTTATCGCCGAACGGCCGCAGGTGGGGGACGACATGGACGAGACGCCGCTTCTATTCGAGGTCAAGGACAGCATCGCAATGCTGACGCTCAACCGCCCGCAGGAAGGCAACGCCATGACCCCGCAAATGCTGGTCGATCTGGAAGCCGCCTGGGCCCGCATCGAGGCCGACCCTGATGTGCGCGTCGCCATCATCACCGGCGCCGGCGAGCGGCATTTCTGCACCGGCGCCTCGGTGGCCAAGCTCGAGGTCGGGCAGGGCACCTTGCAGAACCGGCCGAACGCGGCGGTCAACCGCTTCTCGCCGCGCATGTGCCATGTCAGCAAGCCGGTGATCTGCGCGGTCAACGGGCTGGCCAATGGCGGCGGGCTGCATTTCGTCGCCGATAGCGACATCGTCATCGCCTCCGCCAAGGCCGCCTTCATGGACACCCATGTCAGCGTCGGCCAGGTCTCCGGGCTGGAATCCATCGGTGTGGCGCGCCGCGCCGGCCTTGGCGCCGCCTTGCTGCTGGGCCTGGCCGGCCGGTCCTACCGCATGCCGGCAGAGCGCGCCTACCAGCTTGGCCTGGTCGATTTGCTGGAGCCGGACGCGGCGGCGACGATGGCGCGCGCGCTCGAGCTGGCGGGCGGCATCGCCGCCAATTCGCCGCAGGCCATGGCACACACCAAACGCGCCATCTGGGCCTCCACCGAAATGCCGGACCCGGCGGCGCCGGATTTCGGCTGGGAGCTGCTGAAACTGCATTGGGCGCATCCGGATTTTGCCGAAGGCCCGCAAGCCTTCGCGGAAAAACGCCCGCCCCGCTGGAACACCAACCCGAACGCGCGGCGTTAGAAGCAAGCTTTTTGCTGCGTTAGAAGCAAGCTTTTTTGCTGAACAAAAAGACGGCTAGCCGGCCGCGCAGAAAAGCCTTCTCTAAACCGGGCGGCGGGCGTTAGTAACTCCCGGCTCCAAGTAACAAAGTTTTTGCGCCGCTTTTTTTCAAAAATCCGGCTCCTACTACAAAAGGAAACTGGCCTATGGTCGACGCCCCCGGTCATCCCGGAATTTCGCCGCGCTGGACGTCGAGTGCCAAGGATGGGGTGGGCACGGCGCTTTCGCAGCGCAGCGCGGTCTGGTTCACCCACAGCCACGGCATCCTGAACGAGATCTATTTTCCCAGCGTCGACTCCGCCTGCACCCGCGATTTCGGACTGGTGGTGACCGAAGGCGTGCCGGGAGGATTCTTCTCCGAGGAGAAACGCGACAGCGAGACGACGATCCGCCGCTATGCCGACGGCGTGCCGATGTTCAACATCAGCAATGTCTGCCGGCAGGGCCGCTTTACCATCGAGAAGCAGATCCTGGCCGATCCGCAGCATGACTGCGTGCTGCAGCAGATCCGCCTGATCCCCGCGCCCGGTCAGGAAAATCTGCGGCTGTTCGTGCTGCTGGCGCCGCATCTGGTGAACAAAGGCGCGCATAATACCGCCTGGCTCGGCGACTACAAGGGCCGGCGCATGCTGTTCGCCTCGGGCAACGGCACATCGCTGGCGCTGGCCTGCGCGACCGGCTTCTCGGCCCGCAGCGTCGGCTATGTAGGCGCGTCCGATGGCTGGCGGCTGCTGCGCGACCATGGCGCGCTGCCGGCGCAGTATGACCGTGCAGAGGATGGCAATGTCGCCTTGTGCGGCGAGCTGGACGCCGCCGCAATGCAACTGGTCGCGGTGGGGTTTGGCCGCAGCCCCACGGCGGCGGCATTCCAGGCGGCCGCGGGGCTGGAGCGCGGCTTCAAGCGCTGCGAGAGCGAATACGCCGGCAACTGGCTGAAATGGCAGCGCAGCCTGCAGCGCCTGGATCCGGCGCAGCAGGAGGGGCCGCATAATTTGTACCGCATCAGCACCGCGGTGCTGCGCGCGCATGAGAGCCCGCTGTTTCCGGGCGGCTCGATCGCCAGCCTTTCGATCCCCTGGGGTTTTAGCAAAGGCGATGACGACATCGGCGGCTACCATCTGGTGTGGCCGCGCGACCTGGTGGAGACCGCCGGCGCTTTGCTGGCCTGCGGCGCACTGGCGGATGCGCGGCGCACGCTGGATTACCTGCGGGTGATCCAGGAGGAGGACGGGCACTGGCGGCAGAATAGCTGGCTGGACGGCACCGCCTATTGGAGCGGCACGCAGCTGGATGAAACGGCCTTTCCGGTGCTGCTGCTGGATATGTGCTTTCGCAACGGCGCGGTGCCGGCGGCGGATCTGTCGGAATACTGGCCGATGGTGCAGCGGGCCTGCGCCTTCATCGTCACGCATGGGCCTTCCACCGGACAGGACCGCTGGGAGGAGAATTCCGGCTACACGCCGGCAACCATCGCCGTGGAGATCGCGGCCTTGCTGGCGGCGGCCGATCTTGCCGACCGGCTCGGCAAGCGCCAGGTGGGGACCTTCCTGCGCGATACTGCGGATGCCTGGAACGCCGATCTGGAGAGCTGGATCTATGTCTCCGGCACCGACCTTGCGAAGGAATGCGGCGTCGACGGCTATTATCTGCGGATCATGGGCGAAGGAAACCGGGATCTGGCGGAGCGGACCGGCGGTCATGTCACGGTAAGAAACCGCCCGGACAGCGAGTCCCGGATTGCCGCCGACGAACTGGTCGGCGCCGATGTGGTGGCGCTGGTGCGGCTTGGGCTGCGCTCCGCCAATGACCAGCGCATCCGGGACAGCCTGAAGGTGATCGACCATCTGACCAAGGTGGATTTGCCGCAGGGTCCCGGCTGGCACCGCTACAATCAGGACGGCTATGGCGAGCATAGCGATGGCAGGCCGTTCGACGGCACCGGCCTTGGCCGGGTCTGGCCGCTGCTGACCGGTGAGCGCGCGCATTGCGCTATCGCAGCGGGTAATATGGAAGAGGCCGAGCGCCTGTGCAAAACCCTGGAAGGCTGCACCAGCCTCGGCGGGCTGTTGCCAGAGCAGGTTTGGGACACCGATGACATACCGGATAGAGGCCTGTTTCGCGGCCGGCCGAGCGGCTCCGCCATGCCGCTGGTCTGGGCGCACGCCGAATACATCAAATTGCTGCGCTCGCTCCGCGATGGCGAAATCTTCGACCTGCCGCCGCAGACGGTGACCCGCTATATCGAGAAAAACACCCAGCCGCGCTGCCGTGACTGGCGGGAGGAATGGTGGCGGAGCGCCATCCCGGCTGGCCAGGTTCTGCGTATCCAGCTGCCGGCTGCCGGCATCGTGCACTGGAGCGCCGATGGCTGGAAGACCATCGAGCATAGCCAGAGCAGCGATGCCGGGCTCGGCATCGAAACCACCGAATTGCCGACCGCGACGCTGCCGGCGGGCAGCGTGATCGAGTTCACCTGGCAGCTCAACAACGGCAACTGGCGCGGCTGCAATTTCAACGTCAACATTGCGCCCGGCTGACCTTCTCTTGTAAGGCGGGGACAACCTCGTCTAGATTTCAAGCGCCGGAAGCCGGCCGGCTGGTTCGGCCGGCCGGCTCTGATTACGCCCTGGAGACGGCCGGAGATGGCAAGTTCAGAGACCAACCAGCGGCTGCGGCGGCTGGCGGCCAATGCCAGTTTCATCATGGCGCTGAGCCTTGTGGGCATCAAGGTCATCGCCTGGCTGCTCACCGGTTCCGTGGCGCTGCTGGCCGCCGCGGTGGACGGGATTCTCGACGTCTGCACCTCGCTCGTCACCTTTGTCGGCATCCGCTTTGCGGAACGCCCGGAAGACGATAACCATCGCTACGGGCACGGCAAAGGCGAAACGCTGGCAGCGTTTCTGCAGGCGCTGCTGTTGGCGGGCGCGGGCTGCACGCTGGTTTTTCAGGCATTGCGGCATCTGGTCCATCCCACCCGGCTGAGCAATCTCGATGCCGGCCTGGCGATGACCGGCGCCAGCCTGGTGGCGGTGGGCGGCCTGGTGACGGTGCAGAGCTGGGTGATAAAGCGCACGGACTCGACCGCGATCGTCGCCGACCGAAAGCATTACGTGGCCGATATCGTCGTCAATATCGGGGTGCTGATATCACTGGGAACCAGCTGGCTGACGCATTGGCGCCGGGCCGACCCGATCATCGGCCTGATACTTTCCAGCTACATGATCTGGTGCGCCTGGGCGATGGTGCGCGACGCGCTGCAGGCGCTGCTGGATGAGGAACTGCCGGCCGCCGAACGGCGCAAGATCGAGACGGTGGTGCGGGGCTGCCAGGGTGCCGTGGACATGCACGATTTGCGGACCCGCAACGCCAGCGACCGGAGGTTCATTGAGTTTCATTTGGAAATCGACGGTGATCTCAGCGTTCGGGCGGGCCACGATATCTGCGAAAGGGCGGCCGAAGCGGTGCGCGCCTTGTTCGACGGCAATGCCGAGGTGCTGATCCATGCCGAGCCGGCGGGGATCGTCGATGAGCGGCTGGATATCCGCGTCGGCGGCGCGGAAGAAGCCGGCGTGGAGAAGATAACGCCCTAGTCGGGAGAAAGAAGCCGCTTTTTGAAGAAGGGCAACGCCCGCCGGCGGCGCAAAGAACTTCGGATCTGCGCCGACAGCCGGCGGAACCCGCGCTCGCGCCGATCAGATCGCGTGCTCGGCCGCGGCAAGGCCCCTTCCCAGCCGGGTGTTTTTGAACTGCTGCAGGAGTGAGAGTTCCGGCAAGGCAATCACCGCCTGCTGATCGGCCAGCGCGGCTTGCAGGCTTTGCAGCGAAACCTGTTGCACGGCGATTTGCGCCGGTCCGGCCAGCGCCAGGCTGGCGGCAATGCCGCCGGCGTGCCCCATGACCAGACCGCCAAGCTCCACGCGGAAATTCCCGAAGCCGACATGCGAAGCGCTGATGCACCAGGTCACCAGCAGGTTGTCGCAATCGCTCTGCCGCGGCCGCATGCAGCGATACGGGAACAGCACGGCGTGCGTCTGGCCGCCGGTCAGAAAGTAAAAATCGCCCTCGGCGGCAAGATTGCCCGCCGGGCCGACATAGTTAACGACATCGTGGCAGTCGCTATAATATGAGACCGCGCCGATCACATCGCTATACGGGCACCGGACGTGGTTCGGCCGCATGCTGTCGGCTTCCGTCATTACGTAGTCGCTGATCATCCGCCGGGCTTCCCGCACATAGAGCTGCGCCGGAAAGCCGGCGGGATCGGCGCCGATCGGGTCGGGCACCTCGTCCTCTGCCAGCCAAAGCGAATTCACCAATTCCAGGATGCCCGGCGGGATCCGCGGATCGCCCGATTTGCGCAGCCACCAGAAGAACCCCATCGTGTAGTCAAGGTGGTTCTGGTAGATTTTCTCCCGCAAGCCGTAATCGATCTGCGGATGGTTCGCGAGGTTGAAGCCCGCATCGACGTACCCGGTATTGCCGCCGACATAGTCGGTGCCCCAGGAGCCCATGTTGTTGATGTCGAGCTTGTTGCCGGGCAGCGGCGTGAACTGACAGATATGTCTGAGGCCGGGTTGCAGTCCAGCCGCGTTCAGCGCCGCCAGAACCCGGCCGCATATTTCGTAGTCGAGCGGATGATAGGAAGCCGGGGGCGCCTTTGGAAACGGCCGCCTATTCGGCCCGGCGCCGGTAAAGGTTAGGCGGAAATTATAGGCCTGGGTCAGCGGACTTGCAGCGCCCTGCATGCCGGGGTTTTGCGTCACCCGGGGCAACAGGCCGGAAGCCGGATCGCCGGTTTTGATATGCGGATCGACATGCATGGCGTAGCCGCCATTGCGGGTGTTTACGCCGTTATTCTGCTCGCCGTATCGGCTGTTGGCTTCGCGGCCGACGGCGTAGGGAACACCCGCAAAAGCGATCAGATCGCCTTCATAGGAGGCATCGATAAAAACCCTGCCGGTGATGACATGGCCCAGCATTGTTCGAATTTGCGTGATGCGGGCGCCGTTCTTGGCGCAGGAGCTGATGCCGCCGAGCCCCCAGTAGGTGGCGATGCCGTATTGCCTGACATAGGCGTCAAAGACGGCGCGGGCGGTCTTTGGTTGAAAGAAGTAAGGCGGCCCGGGTTTCCCGCCGTCCAGCAGCTGGATTTTCGTCAGCAGCTCGGCGCCGAAGCCGCCGATCGCGGCCGGGTTGTTGTAGTCGGTCGCACCCAGGCCACCGGTCATCATGCCGCCCAGCCGGTTTTCCCGCCAGCCGCCGATGATCGCGACCGATTTTACCCCCATCCGGCGGGCGACGACCGCTGCGGCAATGCCGCCGGGAGTCGCGCCGTAAACCACCAGATCCGCGTCGATGGCAGGCGGCGGCTCAACCGCCCCGGCTACTCCGATGAACCGGGATGCGGCGCCAATACCGCAAAGGCTGCTCGCCCCGACGTAGAATTTTCGTCTTCCAAACATTCTTGGTTACTGCATCGAGATGGCCGCGTTATAAGGTAACCCGCTCAGCTGTCCAACGGATTAACGCGTGAAGCTGGCGCGGCGCTTAACCGCGCGAACTCAATTCGGCGTGAGCGTCAGCACGCTGCCTTCGCCATCGGCGGCGACGTAGATTTTGCCGCGACCGGCCGCCAGCCCGGTAAAGGTGAACATCGGGCCGCACATATCTCCGACGGCGCCGAGCTGCCTGGGCGTAACGCCAGGCGGTGCTCCGATCGGCAGATTGGCGGCGAGCACACGCCGGCCGCCGCCCGATAAATCCGACTCGATCAACTGCTTGGCCCTGACATCGAGCAGGTAAATCCGGCCGGCATCGATCGCCACACCGTGCGGCTCGCCCAGGCCGTCGATGACCGTTTCGCTCCTGCCGCCGGCGAGCTTGACCACGCGGCCGGCGCCGGCCTCGGCAACGTAGACCTCGTTGTCCGGCGTCACCGCCACGCCCATCGGCCGGTTCAAGCCACGCGCGAGCTCGCAGATCTTGCCGCCTTCCAGCGAGAGCACACGCCCGGTCGGCATCTCCGCGAAGATCACGGCGCCGCCCGGCGCCAGCGCCACGCCCATCAGCCGGTCATAGCCTTTTGCCAGTACCTCATGCGACTGGCCGGCCGGGTCCCAGCGCGCTAGATCGCCATTTGCGGTCGTGACGATCCAGATGCCCTGCCCGGCGGCGGCGACGCCGCGTATCCAGCCCGGAGAGCCCGGGGTGAACAGCATGCCGATCAGCTCCGGCTCAGCCCCCGGCCGCAGCGCATAACTGAACCCGCCATCGGCGACGAAGAGCTCCCCTTCCGCGCCGAGTGCCAGGCCCAGCGGCCATTCCAGCCCCTGTTCCACCAAGGCCTTGACCTTGCCGGGCTCGACGATTTCGTGGATCGAGCCGGTGATATGGGAGACGAAGATGCGCTTGCCGACAAAAGCGACATTATCCAGCCCTGGCCCGATCTCGGCCAGCACCGATTTCTCGCCGGTGCGTAGGTCGATTTTCAGGACCTGGCCGCTATAGACCTGGGTGGAGACGATATAGCCATCGGGATGGAATTTCACCGAATCCGGTACGCCGAGATCTTTCGTCACCACTTCCGGCGCGCCGCCTTCCAGCCCGACCCGCCAGATTTCATTCGCCGCCTGGGCGGGAAAATACAATTTGCCGTCCGGCCCAACATCGAAAGCGTTGACCATCGGGATATTGTCCAGGATCAGCCGCGAGAAGCTGCCGTCGCGGGCGATTTCCATGATCCGGCCGCCCATGGTCAGCTCGCCGGCGATCAACCTGCCCTGGTGAACGGTGATGGGGTTGGCGACGTTCAGCTCCGCCAGCACCTCGCTGCTGCCGTTCGGCCGCAACACCCGTACCTTGTTCTCGGTGATCTCGGTGACGTAGAGATTGCCCTCATCGTCAAAGGCGAGATCGTCCGGGCCGGTGATGGCGCCGCCCATCGGGCTGATGGTTTCGATCTCGCCGGTATCGACATCTACCGCGTCGACCTGGCTGCCGGCGACCTGGGCGACATAGATGCGGCCGTCCTTGCCGGTACGCAGGCCGTTGGCGCTGTATAGCCGGCTGGGGGGCGTGAGGCGTTCGATCGCCCAGCCTTCGGCGGCCGAGGCGGCGGCGGGAGCAGAATAACGTCCTGACTGAACCGTCATGTTGAGATCCTTTTATTGGAATTTCCGCCCTTGCCGCTCAAGCGCCGCAAATCTTATTCGATTTCTTTCGCAGGTTTGAAGCCGGCCGATCAAGCGGCTGATCGCCGAAATAAGGTAAGCGGTAATCGTAAGGCAAGGCCGGAATGGATAAGCTGGAAAAATTGCAGGCGCAGGAGGAGATCCGGCAGATCAAGGCGAAGTATTCTCGCGGGGTCGACACCGCCGATGCCGAGTTGCTGCGCGGCATCCTGGCCGAGGAATGCGTGCTCGAACACGGGCTGCTGCACCGACCCGAAAACCGGCCGCGATTACCTGCCGGCGATGAACGTGTCGGTGCGCGAGCGCGATTCCTGGAGCGCAGGCGGGCTTGCCGCCTTTGGCATCGTCAGGGTGGCATCAGGGCGTAAATGCCAGATCGAGTTCACCAGCGACACGACCGCGAAGGTGATCTGGTCGATGCCCGACCGGCTGTATATGCCGCAAGGCGGGGCTTATGCGCTGATGACGGGATTTGGTTACTATTACCAAACCATAAGAGGATTGCCGTTGTCTGGCGGATCAAGACATTGCGGATCGAGCGAGTTCGGGTCGAGGCGGCGTAGGGTAAGTTGCAAGCCCGCGTAACCCATTGCTGCCGGGGGGAAACGGTGGGTTAGCTTTGCTAACCCACCCTACGGTTCCTATGGATCTACCAGAGCGGCCGCTGCTGCAGGGCGGCGCGGCGGTTGCGGATTATTTCCTCGCGTTGTTGCGGGGTGAGGACAGGCGTTTCCGGAGGCAGATGCTTGCGGACGTCCTGCAGCGCAACCTTGATTACGCTCGGCACCGGCTTGCTGCTGTATTCCGCCCAGCGGCCCTGGATCGCGCCGGTGGGATAGCCTGCGGTGTCCAGCCAGTTCGGCACGCCGGGATCCTTATGCGAGACCACGATGCGCAGAATCCCATCCGCATCTTCCGGCGCCTGCGCGTCGTTCAGGCTGCTGTGGTTGTTGTACCAATCCGTCGTCTCGTAGATATCGTTGGTGAGAATCAGCGAGCGGTACAGGCAGACATCCGGCACTTTGGCTTCGACGATAAGCGCCTCGTCTTCCCGCAGCTCGTAGGCGCCTTCGTAATAGAACTGGCTGGCGAGGCCGCCCATTTGCGAGACGTCGAAGATTTTCAGCTTGTTGATATAGCCATCCTTGCGCAGCTGCTCGACATGCCCGACGAACATCGGGGCGATGAAGCCGATACTGCCGGGAAGTGCCCGCAATTTCCGCTCAAGTTCGGCGGCACTCGGGCGCGGGCGCGCGGCCGGCTTGTCGAGCCGCTCGATGGCGAGCGTCGGGCTGATCTCGGTGGCCCAGTCGGAGCTGACGAGGCGCACCAGCAGCCGGTTGCTGGTCGGCAGCAACGGCCACCAATCGCCGGTCCAGTCCGCCGGCCGCTCCGGGCTCAAAATGACATCGTAATAACCGCCCGCATCGGTACGCAGCGCGTTCACATCATGGTCGATGCGCTGCGGGCCGAGGTTCGGCTCGCCGTTCGCTGTTGGCTTGGGCAGCCCGGATTGCGCGATCCGCACCATTTTCAGCGTGCCCTTGCGGCCGCGCAGACGGTACACGCCGCCGGGCGCAAGTTGAACGCTGCGATAGCTGGTATCGGCGTTGGGCTGGCCGATGGTAAGGCTGTTGTTGATCGCCGGCGTGAAGCTGGGATGCTCGCCATCCTCGGTCAGCGCGTCGATGGTCTGCGAGGCGAGGGCGGAGAGCGCCAGCCGGGCGATCTCCTGCTGGATTTGCGGATCGTTGCGCGATGCTTCCGGCAATTTTGCCAGCATGCGGGCAGGCAAGCCGCGCAGGCCCTCGATGAGTTCGTTCCATCCCGGTATATCGGTGCTTGTTTCGCTCATGATTCGTTCCCTATCCGACGGGTAGAGTATCTTCCGCTTTCGCTGTTACCGTCCATCCGCGCAAGCCGGACATGTTGCGCGGCCCGGCCATGAAGCAAAGCCGGTTGCCGGATCAGGCTTGGCCAATCAAACGCCCCGGTCGCGTTCTAAAAAATCTTTTCGGTTCTTTTTCTTCAGCAAAAAAACATTCTTGCTTTTCAAAAAATAGAAGCTTCGGCCTGCAGTCTTGCCCTGCTCGCCTGCAGGCCGCCGGCGATATTTTCCAGCACATGCGCCCGCTTCACGAACAGATGCGCGTCGCATTCGGCGGAGAAGCCCATACCGGCGTGGATCTGGATGTTTTTGGCGGCGTTGAACAAGGCGGCGCGGATGGCGATGTTGAGCGCGGCGGCGACCATCAGGCGGTGGTCGTGGCGGTTCTGCGCCATCGCGACGGCGGCGAAGGATATCGAATCTTTCGCGGCCTGCACCTGCATGGCCATGTCGGCGCAGTAGTGCTTGATCGCCTGGAAGGAGCCGATGGGAACGCCGAATTGCTGGCGGATCAGGCTGTAGGACACCGCCATGTCGAGCGTGGCGGTGGCGATGCCGGTGAGCTGGGCGGCGGTAAGCAGGCTGGCCTGCAGGCCGAGGCTGGGATCGTTGCTTTGCGCGATGGCGTTGCCGGAAAACCGGGTGGTTTCCAACAATATGCCCCATTGCTCGCTATCCAATGTTCTACGTTCGAGTAGTGAGCCGGCTGCGAAGATTTCAGCGCCCACCTCGCCGACGACGAGCAGCAATTCGGCATGCGCGGCGTCGAGGAGTAACAATTCGCCGCCGGGCGCGCGGCTCGCGATGGCGATGGCGGCTTCGCCGGCGAGAATCCTGCCCGCCAGTTCCGCGTTGCCGGAAAATGCCGCGGTTTTGGCGCCGATCGCCGCGGCCATGAAGCCGGGGGTAACGAGATGGGCGCCGAACTGCGCGAACAGCAACGCTTCTTCCACCGGGGTCAGCTCGACGCCGCCGAGTGCCTCAGGCACCGTGATGCCGAACCAGCCGAATTGCGCCGCGGCCGTCCAGTTCGCGGCATCCGGGGAAAAATCCTTGTGCAGCCGGGCGACCGGGAAAAGCGCTTCCAGCGGGCGGGTAAAGCTTTCGACCAGTTCCAGCTGGTCTTGGGTCGCGAGGAATGTATTGCTCATCGCGCACCCCGCGGCAGGCCGAGCACGCGTTCGGCGATGATGTTGCGTTGTATCTCGGCGGTGCCGCCGGCGATGGTTTCGGAATAGCCTTCGAAATATTCGTAGCCCAGGCCGTGTTCGTCCAGAACCTCGGGTGCGGCGATGCCGTACATGGCGATCGCCGCCTTGTTCACGCGCTGCGTCAGTTCGGCGAAGTACAGGCGAATGATAGAGGCTTCGGAGCCGATCGTGCCGGCTTCGGCGCGCAGCGCCGACTGGTAGCTCATGGCGCGCAAGGCGGCGGTATCGGCGCGCAGATCCATCAAATTCGCCAGCGTCACCGGATCGTCGCAAACGGCGATCAGCTCCTCCACCCGCAGCCCCAGCGAAATTTGCAACGCGAGCGCCGCGGTGCCGCGTTCGAAGCCCAAGGTCGACATTGCGGTCTTCCAGCCATTGTTCAGGCCGCCGACAACATTGCTCAAGGGGATGCGCACATCGTCGTAGAACACTTCGGCGAATTTTGCGGGACCCGCCATGGTCCTGATCGGCCGCACGGTGATGCCGGGGGTAGCCATCTGGCAGATTACCCAGCTCAGGCCGTGGTGGCGGGTGGAGCTCGGGTCGGTGCGGATAAGAAGTTCCTGGTAGTCGCCGATATCGGCCCAGCTCGACCAGATCTTCTGGCCGTTCACCACCAGGAAGTCGCCATCCACCGTGCCTTTGCAGCGCAGGGATGCGAGGTCGGAGCCGGAATTTGGTTCGGAAAACCCCTGGCACCAGAGTGCCTCGCCGCGGATGATTTTCGGCAGATGGAAGGCTTTTTGCGCCGGGTTGCCGCAAAGGATCAGCGTCGGCCCAGCGTGGTTGAGGCCGACGAAGGTCGGGCTCAGCGTGCTGGGGGCCTTGGCGCGGGCGTATTCCTCGAACCAGACGATCTGCTGCAAAACCGAAGCGTCCTTGCCGCCGGCCGCCGCCGGCCAGGTCAGCCCTGCCCAGCCGCCCTCGTATTGGCGCTTCTGCCAGTCCAGCACGAAGCTGCGCGCCTGCCGCCCGGCATGCGGCGCTGGCTCTGCCGGCACATTGGCGGCCAGCCATTCGCGGGCGCGATGCCGGAAATCTTCCAGGGATTCGCTCATGAGGCGTTGTACACCGAATCCGCCACCGCCAGCGCCTGGGCGCTGCTGCCGCCAAGCTCGCCCAGCAGCGCCCGCAGGCGATAGGTGAAGTGGTGCAGCGGGAATTCCAGGGTCAGGCCCATGGCGCCGCAGAACTGGTGCAAATCGTTGGCGAATTTCGGGATGCCGTCCTGCGCGAAGGCGGCGGCGATGGCGGCGTCTGCCTCGCTATCCGACCAGGCGGCGCGAAAGGCGAGCCATTTGGTGGACTGGCCGACCTCCGCGGCGACCACCAGCCGGTGCTGCACGGCCTGGAAGGAGCCGATCGGGCGGCCGAATTGCTGGCGGGTTTTGACGTGTTCCAGCACTTGGGTCAGCGCCGATTGCATCAGCCCGGCGGCTTCCACCGCGATGGCGATGCGCCAACGGCGGCGAAACCCGCCAAGCTGATCCGTACCGAGGGAAACCGGCCGCAACCCGGCATCGGGGTTCATGCGGCCATAAGGATAGGCGAACAGGGTTTCCACCGGCTCGACGGCGCCTTCGGGGATATCGTAGCGCAGCAGGTCCCTGCCGGTATCGACCAGCAGCACCTGCGCCATCGGCAGAAAGCGTGCCGGCGCGGTGGCCGAGCCGGAAACCACGGCAACCGGATGCGGCGCGTCTTCCAGCACCAAGGGCACGATAAGAAGGGTGCTGGCGGCTTCCACCGAAACCGGCAGCTGCGCCAGGGCTTCCACCACCAGGGCGGCGTCGAGCAGGGAGAAACCTTCTTTTTCGGTTACGGAAAGGAAACCGCCAGCGTTCAGTTCGTCATCCAGCGCCTTGCCGTAGGAGAAGAACGCCGCATCTTTCGGCACCTCGATATTGAGCGAGCCGATCAGCTGCTCCAGCCCGCCGAGGATGCCGGCCTGGTCTTCGGAGAGTTCGTAATTCATTTGCGCGGTTCGCCTGGGAGGTCGAGGTAGCGACGGGCGGCCAAGTTGAGCTGGATCTCCGCGGCGCCGGAGGCGATGCCGGCGGCAATTGCGCGCTGGTGATGCGCGATCTGCATCTGGTCGTCGCCGAGCAAGCCTTCCGGCATGTATTCGGTCATGAAGTCGCTGACCGCTTGATCCGCCTTGATGATGGCCCAGCGCGCAAGATTACCATAGGCATCGGGCGGTGCGGCTTTGGCCCGGCTATCCACCACGCGGTAGACCATCATGCGCGCCGCCTCGCACGACGCCACCGCGCGTCCCAGCCGGTCGCGGATGATCGGGTTCTCAAATCTGCCATCGGCTTTCAACTTCTCGGCGGCGCGGTCGAGGATACGGCGCGAGAAAGCGTAGCGTGGAATGCCGATGCGTTCGTTCTGCAAGGCGTAGGTGATGATCTCCCAGGCTTGGCCTTCCTCGCCCAGCCGGTTGCGCTCGGGCACGAACACGTCGGTGAAGAACACCTCGTGAATATCGCCCTCGCCGATCAGCGCCGGAATCTGTTTCACCCGCACGCCGGGGCTTTTCATATCCAGGAGCAGAATCACGATCGCCGCCTTGCCGGTGGAAGCGGTGCGGGCAAGCAGAAAGCAATGGGTGGCGAGGCGTGCGTAGGAGGTCCAGACTTTCGCGCCGTTCACCAGATAGCCGCCTTCGACCCTCTCCGCCTTGGTGCGCAGGCTAGCGAGGTCGGAGCCGGCGGAGGGTTCGGAGAAACCCTGGCACCAGATCACCGAACCATCGGCGATCTGCGGCAGATATTCCGCCTTCTGATCCTCCCGGCCGTATCTCAGCATCACCGGGCCGATCCAGTTGACGTTCATATATTGCGGGCCGCGCGGCTCGCCGGCTGCCCAGAGCTCCTCGCCCTGGATGAACTGGTCCCAGACGCTGACATCATCGCCGCCCCATTCCTTTGGCCAATGCGAGATAAGAAGTCGTTCTTCGCCCAGGATCTTGCAGAAGGATTTGGAAAATTCGGTCTGCGCGTCCGAGCCCGGGCCGTGCACCGCGATATCATCCCAGTTTTCCGGCAATTCCCTGGCGAGTACGTCGCGCACCCGTTCGCGATGTTTGCTCTGCCGCTCGTCCCAGCCAAACTCCATCTTTTTGCTCCTTACGCCTGCGCGAGCAACGATTCGCGCAGCTTGTTCTTCAGCACCTTGCCGGCGGCGTTGCGCGGCAGGCTATCCCGCAGCTCCACGCGTTCCGGTATTTTAAACCGTGCGACATTGCGCGCATCGAGGAAGGTTTTCAAATCGCCGGTGGTCGGCGCGGCACCCGGCTTGGGCACGATCACCGCGCAGGCCTGTTCTCCGGTTCTGGCATCCGGCAAACCGACGATGGAAATCTCGGCGATCGCCGGATGCAGGACCAGAATATCCTCGACCTCCTTGGGCGAGATATTTTCGCCGTTGCGGATGATCAGGTCTTTCGCGCGGCCGGTGATGACCAGCGTGTCGTTATCCGCCCAATGCGCCAGATCGCCGGTATGGAAATATTCCTCGCCGTCGAAGGCGTTGGCTTCGTCCTCGCGGCGCAGATAGCCGACCAGCATTTGCGGGCCCCGGGCGCAGATTTCGCCCTCGGCGAGGCTGATCTGCTGCGCCGCATCCACCAGCTTGACGTCGCAAAAGCCGGCGCGGCCATCGGTTTCCGCGGCGTGAACAAGATCGCCCGGCGTCATGGCGCCGACCGTGATCATCGGCACTTCGGTGCAGCCGAAGACGCGGGAGACGATGCAGTTTTCCAGCGCTTCGGTCGCTTCGCGCACCAGCGAAGGCGGCACGGAGGCGCCGCCGCAGATAAATACTTTCAACGATGGCAAACGGGTGCCGGCCTGGCGCGCCGAAATCAGCAAAGCCTGCAGAAACGGCGTGGCGCCGGCCATATGCGTGACCCGGCGTTCGTCGAAAATCGTGACCGCCGCGTCGGCATCCCAGGATTCCTGCAGGATGACATAGGTATCCGCGATAAAAGGCAGCTCGAACGCATAGATGGAGCCGCCGATATGGCTGATCGGCGAAGGCACGAAATAGCAGTCGCCAGGTTCGACATACCAGTATTCGCGTATCTGCTTCACCGCGGACGCGATGGAATTATGGGTGTGCAGCACGCCCTTGGGGCGGCCGGAAGTGCCGGAGGTGTACATCACCATTTTGACGCTGTCGGGATCGACGGCGGGAAGTGCGATATCGGCCGGCGCCGAAGCCAGCAGCGCGTCGAAAGCGATGGCGCCACGCGCGTTGCCGCGCAGCACCACGACCTCCACCGGCCGGGGCAGTTCGGCGTTCACCGCCTGCATCATCTCGATATAGTCGAACTTGCGAAAAACCTCCGGCACGAAAATCATCCGGCTGCCGCAGTCTTCCAGCGTGAACGCGACCTCGCTGTTACGGTAATTCGGCAGGATCAAATTAGCCACCAGCCCGGCAAAGGTCGCGGCGAGGTAGATGATTGTCGCCTCGTGCCAGTTCGGCAGCATGATCGAAATCACCTGGCCGGGTGCAAGGCCCTTGGCGACGAACACCCGCGCAGCAGCCTGCGCCTCGGTCACCAGTTCCTGCACCGTCAGGCTGCGCTGCTCATCGACAACGATGATTTTCTCCGGTGTCTGCTCAAGCGCGCGTAACGCCAGATCGCCGATCGTCTGATCCGTCCACAGACCGCGCTCACGGCATTCCCGCGCCCGCGCCGCGTCCCAGCGGATCGACCAGCCGAGAATCTCTCGCCTGTCTTCCGCCATTAGACTTTGCTGTCCAGCGGGACGGCGGTGGCCGCCTCCTCGGATAAAAATTTGGTGGCGCTCCAGCCGCCATCTACGGCGATGACCTGGCCGGTGATGAAGCGGGCCTTGTCGGAGAGGAGAAAACAAATCGCCTCCGCCCCGTCTTCGGCGGTGCCGGTGCGGTTCAGCGGGGTCATGTCGAAATTCATCCGCTTGAAGCGCGGCGCTTGCCAAGCATACTCGGTCATCGGCGTTTCTAGCACGCCGGGTGCCACCACATTGGCGCGAATGCCGCGCCGGCCGTATTGCGCCGCCATGTGCTTGGTCAGGCCCACCATGCCCGCCTTGGCCGCCGAATAGGCGCCGCCGCGCAGCCCGCCGATCAGGGCGAATGTGGAGGCGACGCTGACGATGGACCCGCCATCCCGCATCACCGCCAAAGCCTCCCGGCAGAAGCGGAACGGCGAGCGCAGCAGCACATTCAGGAAATTGTCGAGCACCTCGTCCGTCGTCTCATGCACCGGGAGCGGCTTACCAATTCCGGCATTGTTCACCAGGTAGTCCAGCCGCCCGAACTCGGAAATTGCCAACTGGGCCGCCCGGATCGGCGCATCATCCGCCGCGACATCGGCGGCGATTACAGCAACCGGAACCTTGTCCTTCAGCTCATCGCGCAAAGCTTCCAGCGGCTCGATGCGCCTGCCCAAAGCGACGATGGCGACGTTATCAGCTGCCAGCAGCCTCGCCGTGGCCAAGCCGATGCCCGAACCCGCGCCGGTAATAATGGCGACCTTCCTGTCTATGACACGCTCCCGCAATAATGCTTCATGGCGAGGTACAAGCTGAGCAATGCCTTGGCGAGAACCCAACATGGAGCAAGAACCCAGTATGGGACTAGAACCCATCATGGGACTACAATATCCTTGGCTTTAGGCAAGGCAAGGAAGCGCTTCTTTTCGTAGAAAAAGAAGCAAAAAGACTTTTTGAAGACCTTTTGAAACTGCGCGACGGGCGCCGCGAGGGCCCGGCTCAAAAGCCGCAGAAGTTTTTGCGCCGCCGCAAGGCGCGTCGCCGTTTTTCAAAAGAAGCCGCTGCTTGCTTACCTGCGGATCAGCCGGCGGTAGAGGTGCCAGGTAGCGTGGCCCAGGACGGGCAAGACAACAATCAGGCCTAGAAAGCAGGGTAGCGACCCTAGCAACAGGGCGGCGGCGATGATCAACCCCCAGATGCCTAGAACGACCGGGTTACGGCGGACCGCATAGATTGAGGCCGTAACCGCCGCGCGCAGAGAGACCGGGCGGTCCAGCAGCATCGGGAAGGTGACCACACTGATCGCCAGGACGATCACCGCGAAGACGGCGCCGACGGCCAATCCCAGGCCGATCATCGCCCAGCCGGCTGGGCTGCTGAACAAGGCGCCGATGAAGGCGGCGGCGGAGGCCGGCGGCAGCGGCCCCAGGGTTGCGTCGTAAATGCCTCGTGCTGCGGCCAGCCAGAGCAGGAACAGAACGATCAGCCCCGCGCCCATGAGGGCAATGCGGCCAATCGCCGGCGATTTCAGCACGTAGAAGGCGGATGACCATCTGGCGTCGCCATAAGCCTCCCGCCGGCGGCTGATCTCATACAGGCCCAAAGCGGCGAAAGGTCCGATCAGCGCGAAGCCGGAGGCGATGGGGAAGAGCAGCGGCAGTAGCCCGCCGCGCGCCGTCACGGCCGATAGAAACAGGCCGATGACCGGGTAGATGACGCATAGGAACGCCACATCTGTGCGGGCGACGGCGAAATCCTTGAAGCCCGCTCGCAGCGCGGCGCCAAGGTCGCCGAGCGAAATTTCACGCGAGGCGGGTTTGCGCAGGGCGCGCTGATCCCAGTATTCCACAGGCGGCGCCGAGCCCACGCTAGAGACCGTTGCATCGGCTTGCCGCACCAGCCATTCCGCCGGACTATGAGTAGGCATGACATTCCCCTTGTTCTTGTTCGAACCGGGGGCAAACGGCTTGCCGCTGCGCTTGACTGGCCGTAGGGCAATCCGTCTGCACCCAAGCTTAGCGACAGCCTACACCCGAAAACCTTCAAAACCGCGTTAAACTTTGCACGGAATGATCCAGAACCCTGACATCCCCCTGATTTTGGCGAGCGCATCGGCCAGCCGGCAGGCCTTGCTGCAGCAGGCCGGGCTGCAATTCAAAGCCATGCCGGCGGATTTGGATGAGAACGCGTTAAAGCAATCCGCCAAGGCCAAGGGCTGGACCGCCGCCAAGGCGACTTTGGCGCTGGCCGAGCTGAAGGCGCGGCGCATCTCCCGGAAATTTCCCAGCGCGATGGTGATCGGCGCCGACCAGCTATTGGTTTGCGGCGAAGACTGGTTCGACAAGCCGGCGGATCTGGCCGAGGCCGGCCTGCATTTGCAGCGGTTGAGCGGCAGGACGCATGCGCTGGAGACGGCGATGTGTGGTTACCGCAACGGCAGCGCAGTCTGGCATTTCTCGGCAGCGCCGAAACTCACCATGCGGCCGCTTGCCGCCGAATTCATCAAGCAATATCTGGCGACGCAGGGCGAGGCGGTCTGCAGCTGCGTCGGCGCCTACATGCTGGAGAAGGCGGGCATCCAGCTCTTCGAGCGGATCGAGGGCGATTTTTTCACGATCCTCGGCCTGCCCTTGCTCGCTTTGCTTGGGTTTTTGCGGCAGGCGGACGTGCTGGCGGGCTAGTAACGTCGAGCAGCGAATGGATCGCCTGCACGGTCGGCGGGTCCAGATGGCGCAATTGCCTTGCGATCCGGTTGCCGAGCGCGGTCTGTTCCGGCGTCAGCCCGGCGGCGTTTACCTTCAGCCGCGGGCGGGAAAGCTTGGCGAGGTTTCGCAGCTCGTCCGCATCGTCCCAAATCAGGCCGAGATAATCGCAGATCTGGTGGATCAGCCCGGCGGATGGCGCGCCCCGCCTGCCATGTTCCAACGCAGAGAGATAGGCGGCGGAGACTTCCAAAGCGGCCGCCATCTCCCGCTGCAATAGGCCGCGGCTGGCGCGCAGCTCCCGCAATCGCGCACCAAACGGCGTCATTCGCCGCGTGCCCGGCGTAGCAAAATACGCAGCGCCCCGGTATTGGCGTCTCGCGCATGCGAGCCGCTGTTGGAAACTTGCGCATGCGAGCCGCTATTGGAAACGCGCGGATGCGCCAGCGCCAGGATCAGCGGGCGCAGCTGCGGGCTGTTCAGCCAATGCGGCAACTCGCGCAGCAGAACCTCGCCCTTGCCGGTGATGATTTCGACCACGCGAAGCTGTTCGGTATGCGCCGCCAGGATGAAGGACAATGTGGCGTGGTGGGCGCGCGCCGCGGTCATGCAGTGCAGGTCGAGCACCCGGGCAACGCGGACGCGGCCGGCGCGAAATTTCTGCCAGGATGCGCGGTCCAGCCCCGGCGGCGGCATGTTGACCACGACTTGGGCGGCAAAGGCGCGAGGATTTTGTTTCGGCGGCGGCGGCGCTGCTGGCTCAATGTAAGACGCAGGCGGCGGCGCGGCGGGCTCCGGCGCCACGCGCAGGCGTTCCTTGCCGGGCAGCAATCGCAGGCTTTGCGCATAGGCCGCCCAAAGCTGCAGGTCCGCCTCGGAAAGTCCCTTCGCTTTAGCCATTCGTCCTCAGCACGTTTCGGCCTGTCAGCATGGCTGTTTTTCAGCCGCTTAGCGGAAATAGGCAATCGGCTTTGTGCGGCTTGACGTGGCGACGTGCCGCTCTGGCAGAATGGCTTCGCATGGAACCGGCGCCAAAAATCTCCCCGAAACTGCTTGGCCTGATGACGCTGCTGGGTTTTTCCTCCGGCCTGCCGCTCGCCCTTTCCGGCTTTACGCTGCGGATGTGGCTGACATCGGATCATCTGGGGCTTGGGTTGATCGGCCTGACCGCTAATATCGGGCTGGCCTATTCGCTGAAGTTTTTATGGGCGCCGGTGTTCGATGAGCTGGCGCCGCCGTTTTTGCTGCGCCGGCTGGGGCGGCGGCGCGGCTGGCTGCTGCCGGTGCAGCTGCTGCTGGTGCTGGCGATCGCGGCTTTGGGCTTGTCAAACCCGGCGCACGGCGTCGCGCCGGCGTTGATCATCGGCGCCTGCCTCGCCTTCATCTCCGCCAGCCAGGATATTCTGATCGACGCCTGGCGGATCGAGACCTTTGCGCCGCGGCTGCAGGGCACGGCGCTGGCCGGCTATATCTGGGGCTATCGCGGCGCGCTGCTGATTTCCGGGGCGGGGGTGATAGCATGGTCCAGCAGCATCGGCTGGCCAAAGGCGTTTCTGGCGATGGCGGTGCTGGCGCTGCTGGGGCCGCTGACGACATTGCTGGCGCCGGAGCCGCCGCGCGCCGCGCACCAGATCCCCAGAGGCTTTGCGGCGCGCTTTGCCGATGCAGTGCGCGAGCCGCTGCAGGAGTTTTTATCGCGCCGCGGGGCCTTTGTCATCATCGCCTTCATCGTTCTGTTCCGGCTGGGGGAGGCTTTGGCCGGGGTGATGCTGGCCCCGTATTACACTTTTCTGGGTTTCAACCGGGCGATGATCGCGATTGCCAACGGGCCGATTTCGCTGGCCGCGACACTGGCCGGCGCGGCTTTGGGCGGCTGGCTGGTGGCCTGGATCGGGGTAGGCAGGGCGTTGCTGCTAACGGGGCTGTTTCAGACTGCGTCGCTGCTGATGTATCCGGCGCTGGGGCTGTTTCCGCATCAGGCGCATATGCTGGTGGCAACGTCGGCACTGGAATCTTTTGCCGAGGGTTTTGCGGATGCGGCGTTCCTGACCTATCTCTCCGGGCTGTGCAACACGGCGTTCACGGCCACGCAGTACGCCTTGCTTTCCTCGCTGGCGCCCTTGGCGCTGCGCACGATCGGCGGCCTATCCGGTTTCATCGCCGCAGCCACCGGCTTCATCCCCTTTTTCATCATCACCACCTTCGCCGCCTTCCCGGCGATGGCTTTGATGCTGATCATCCTGAAATTCTACCCGCCGCAGGACACCAGACGAACGGCCCCCGCCTGAAAGCAATGTTGCCTTGTCCGGCTGGAAAAGCGCTTGTTCCCCCGCCCCGGCCAGCGTTCAGTATGCCGCCGCGCGCAGATGTCGTAAGGGATGCCGCGGAGCGGCATTGCATGGCGGCCCGGAACGCGTCCTTGAAGATGACGCGGAACGCGTCCTTGACGATGACGCGGAACGCGTCCTTGAAGATGACGCGGAACGCGTCCTTGACGATGACGCGCACGGTGGCAGGCTGAGCGCAGGCTGAGACGGGTGAAACACATGATCCGATATCTCGCGCTCTCACTGATCCTACTGGCGGATCCAGCGCGCGCCGCGCCAGGCGATTGCGGTACCGTAATGGTCGAGGCCAATAACGACATCACCACCTTCAACCCGCTTTTCGCCAACAGCGAGGGCGACATCCGCGCCGCGCAATTGCTGTTCCAGCCGCTGGTCTGGGTCGACCGCTATGGCCAGGTCGACAATGACCGGAGCCTGGCCGCGAAGATCGACGTATCAGCCGACACGATGCGCTATGACATCACGCTGCGGCCCTGGCGCTGGTCGGACGGCGCGCCGGTCACCGCCGCCGACATCGTCTACGATTGGCGCCTGATCGAGGGCCTCGGCGCCGCCTATGACGATTACGGCAGCGGCGGCATTCCCGGGCAGATCCAGTCCATCATTGCGCAGGATGCGACGCATCTGCGAATCATCCTGAAAACGCCGGCAAACCCGCTATGGTTCATCGATAACGGGCTGTCGCAGCTGGTGCCCCTGCCGGCGCATGAATGGGGCCGCATGTCGCTGGCCAGGCTGTTCCAGATGCAAAGCCAGCCCAGGTTTTTCTCCGTCACCGACGGGCCGATGCACATCCAGCGTCTGGATGTCGGGCAGGATGCCGTCTTCGTGCCGAACCCGGCCTATGCCGGTCCCAAGCCGCATCTGCAGCGGCTGGTGGAGATGTTCGTGGAAAGCGACGGCGCCGCCCTGCAGGAGGTGGAAGCCGGAGATCTGGATTTCGCGCCCGTGCCGATGGAATTATACAAAGCGGTCCAGCATCTGCCCGGCCTGCATCTGCTGGCCTCGCCGCCTTCCTCCTTCTGGTATTACCTGGATATCAATTTGCGCAATCCGCGGGTGGCGTTTTTTCGCGATGTGCGCGTGCGCCAGGCCATGCAGGACGCAATCGATCAGCGACAAGTGATCCAACTGATCTTTCATGGCTTCGGCCAGCCGGTTTATACACCGATTCCGCCGGTGGATTCGAACATGCTGGCGCCCAGCCTGCAGGCGCATGATCCCGTGGGCTACGACCCGGCAAAGGCGCGGGCCCTGCTTGCGGCAGCCGGATTTGCCGCAGGCGCAGACGGGGTATTTCGAAAGAATGGGCAAGAACTGGCGTTCACGGCGCTGGATGCCGCCGACAGCGCCGAAGATACCGAAATGCTCGTGGTGATCCAGGCGCAGTTTCGTGCGGCAGGGATCGAGATGAAGCTGCGCCAGGTCTCCTTCGGGCAGATGTCGCAGGAGGAGCAATCCGAGCCTGCTGCCTGGGAGGCGGCGGAGCACGGCACGGTTGCAAACGCGTACCCCTCCGGTGAGGGGATGTTTGCCACCGGCGCCGGCCAGAATGACAACGGCTATTCCGATCCCACAATGGACCGGCTGATCCGTTCGAGCATCGCCAAGCCGGGGCTGACAGGGCTGTACGATTATGAGATCTACGCAGCCGCGCAGCAGCCGGTGATTTTTCTGGCAACCGAGGATCATGTCGAACTTGTTTCAAACCGCATCCACGGCGTGAATGGCTTCTCCGACGGCATCATGCTGGCCCCGGATGCGTTATCTTGCGGCGGAGGCTGAAGCGAACAAAGGAAGCAGTTCTTTTCTGTGGAAAAACAACCGAATAGACTTTTGTGGAACTGCGCCCGAGGCGTTTTTCATATCCCCGCCCCAGGCGCAGATTCTAAAAATTTTGGCGCCCGTGTTTTTAAAAAGCGGCTTCTTCCCGCATTGCCGCTATAAGGAATTCGCGGTTACCTTCCGGGCCGGTGATCGGGCTCTCCGTCACCCCAAGCACGCGCCAGCCTGGCAGGCCTGACCACCAAGCCTGGATGCGGGCGCAAACCGCTGCATGGACCGCCGGATCGCGCACCACGCCGCCTTTGCCGACATGTTCCGGCCCGGTCTCGAATTGCGGCTTGATCAGCGCCACTGCAAAGGCGCCGGCGCCGCATAGGCCAAGGGCTGCCGGCAGCACGGTTTGCAGTCCGATGAAGCTGGCGTCGCAGACGACGGCTTCGACCGGCGGCGGAATTGTTGCTCCGGTCAGATGCCTGGCGTTGGTCTTCTCGTAGACCGTAACGCGCGGATCGGTGCGCAGCTTCCAGGCGAGCTGGCCATGGCCGACATCCACCGCATGCACGTGCGCGGCATTTTGCGCCAGCAGCACGTCGGTAAAGCCGCCGGTGGAGGCGCCGACATCGATGCAAATCCGCCCCTTCGGCGAGAGCACAAAAAATTCCAGCGCATGGGCGAGCTTGACGCCGCCGCGTGAGACCCATGGGTGGTTCTGCCCCTTGACGGATAATTCCCTGTCATCGGCCAGCAAATCTCCGGCTTTCGCCACCCGCGCGGTGCCGGAATAGACCAGCCCGGCCATGATCAGCGCCTGCGCCTTGGCGCGGCTCTCCGCTAGACCGCGCGCCACCAGCAGCATGTCCACCCGCTGCTTGGCCAATCAGAACGGACCGGTCAATTTCCGCAGCACAAGTTCCCGGACCTCCGTCGGCATCGTTTCCTCCAGCGCCGCGTTCAGGCTGCGCATCCGGCGGCGCAGATCGTAGAGCTGATCGATCAGCTGCAATATCGTCGGCATCGCCGGTTCGGCAATTTCCAGCTGCTCGCGCAGATCCAGGATCAGCCGGATGCGGGCGACGTCGATTTCGCGAAACGAATAATTGTCCGGACCGCCATCGGGGCGCACCCATTCATTGGCGATCCAACGCTCCAGATCCGGTCGCTGCAGTCCGCCAATTTCGACGAAGAGGGTTTCCACATTGATCATGGCTAGTCGCCTCCGGTCATTTCGCGCCGTGGGTCGCTGCTGCGCTCGGGTTTCCAGCCGCGCAGAAATTCCTCGAGTTTTTCGTCCACCGCCCCGGTCACGACCTGCAGCCGGACATAAAGATCGCCGGCTGCAGCCTTGCCGACCGCCGGTCCGCCGTGCGCCGGCACGCCGCGGCCGCGCAGCCGCAGCTCCGTCCCCGTATCGGAATGCGGCTTCAGCGTCATCGCCACCGTGCCGCCCGGCGTCGGCACATTCACCTTCGCACCCAGCACCGCCTCCTGCACGGTCACCGGCAGGTCGAGCCTTATGTCCTGGCCGTCGCGGCGAAAGAATTTATGCGGCATTACGCTGATTTCGATCAGCGCGTCGCCGGCGGGGCCGTTATCGCGGCCAGGCGAGCCCTTGCCGCGCAGGCGCAGGATATCGCCGTCTGCGGTGCCTGGCGGGATTCGAACATCCAGGATTTGCCCGTCCGGCAGCGTCAGGCGCTTTTGCGCGCCATTCACCGCATCCAGAAACTCGGCCGTCAGCGCATATTGCGCATCCCGCCCGCGGCTGGGCCGGGCCCCGTTGGGCTGGGTGCCGCCCCCGCCGCCTGCGCCGCGATTCTGGAAAATGGTGGAGAAAATATCCTCAAACCCCTCGGCCTCGAACCCCTGGCCGCCGGAATAGGCGTAGCGCTCGCCGGCACCGGCATCGGCGTAATGCCGGTAGCTGCGCGGCGGCGGCTTATCGGCGCCGCTTTCGTCGATCTCGCCGCGATCGTAGCGGGCGCGCTTTTCGGTGTCGGAGAGCAGCTCGTTAGCAGCGGAAACCGACTTGAACTTCTCCTCCGCCGCCTTGTTGCCGGGGTTGAGGTCGGGATGATGCTGCTTCGCCAGTTTGCGATAGGCCTTGCGGATGTCGTCGGCGCTCGCCGCCTTGTCCACGCCCAGAACTTTATACGGATCTTCAGCCATCTAACCCTCGACAAGTACCGCCGGTAACGTAAGTGTTTTGGGTGCGGATCGCCATGGTGGCACGCGAATAGGAGGATAAATGTCCCATAATCTGCAATTCTATATCGGTGGCAGCTGGGTCGACCCGGTAACGCCGAACCGCATTGCGGTCATCGACCCATCCTCGGAAGAGGCATTCACCGAGATTTCCGGCGGCGCCGCCGCGGATGTGGACAAGGCGGTCGCCGCCGCCCGCGCAGCGTTTCCTTCCTTCGCGCGAACCTCGAAAAAGGAGCGGCTGGAGCTGCTGAAGGAATGCCTCGCGCAGTACAACAAGCGCTACGACGACATCGCCGCCGCCTGCGCGCAGGAAATGGGCGCGCCGATCGGTTTTGCGAAGGAAGCCCAGGCCTTTGTCGGCCGGGCGCATTTCCAGGCGCTGATCGACGTTTTCGAGACTTTCGAGTTCACCGAAAAACGCGGCACAAGCTTGGTGGTGAAGGAGCCGATCGGGGTCTGCGGCCTGATCACGCCGTGGAACTGGCCGCTCAATCAGATCGTCTGCAAGGTCGCCCCGGCGCTGGCCGGCGGCAACACCATGGTGCTGAAGCCAAGCGAGATCGCACCGATCAACGCCATCATCTTTGCCGAGGTGATGCACGAGGCCGGCATACCGAAAGGCGTTTTCAATCTGGTGAACGGCGACGGTCCCTCGGTCGGCCAGAAAATGGCGGAGCATCCGGGGATCGACATGATGTCCTTCACCGGCTCGACCCGGGCCGGCATCATCGTCGCCAAGGCAGCGGCCGATACGGTCAAGCGGGTGGCGCAGGAACTGGGCGGCAAATCGGCGAATATCCTGCTGCCGGACGTCGATCTGGACGACGCGGTGCGCAAGGGCATCGCCGCCTGCTTTATCAATTCCGGCCAGTCCTGCGACGCCGCAACCCGCATGCTGGTGCCGCGCGAGTTGCATGACGCCGCGCTGAAAATCGCCGCCGAGGAGGCAGCCACGCAAATAACAGGCAACCCTTTCGCGACAAGCACCATCCTGGGCCCGCTGGTCTCCGCCACGCAGTTCGAAAAGGTGCAGCGCCTGATCAAGGCCGGCATCGACGAAGGCGCAACACTGGCCGCCGGCGGCCTCGGCCGGCCGGAAGGTCTCAACCGCGGCTACTACGCGCGGCCGACCGTGTTCGGCAACGTTACGCGCGACATGACCATCGCCCGCGAGGAAATCTTCGGCCCCGTGCTCTCCATCCTGCCCTACGAGACCGAGGCGGAGGCGATCGATATCGCCAACGACACAGTCTACGGCCTGGCGGCCTATGTGCAGAGCACGGACCTGCGAAAGGCCCGGGAAGTGGCGGCGCAAATGCGGGCCGGCTCGATCTACATCAACTACCCCGATTCGGATTTCCTCGCCCCTTTCGGCGGCTACAAGCAATCCGGCAATGGCCGCGAATACGCCGATTTCGCGCTGAACGATTTTCTGGAAATCAAGGGAATCGTCGGCTACGGAGACTAAGCAAGAAGGCGCTTTTTGAAAAAAGCGCCGCAAGAACTTTTGTTGCTCCGGCGCCGGGAGTTTCGAGACTCTCTGGCCCGGAGTAGCAAAAGTTTTTTTTGGCGGGCAGCTAGCCTGCTTTTTCTTCAGAAAAAGAACTGCTTCCTTTTCAACTCGTATTATTCGCCAGATCAGCCGCCTCGGGCGAGGTCAGTTCGACCACATTTGCCTGCTTGCGGGCGGGGACGAAATATTTGCGCAAGCCCAGCGTCGGCTTTTCGATGAAGTGCCAGGACAAGGTCGAGAACAGGACCGTCGCCGCCAGCACGATCGGGAAAATGATGACAAATTGCAACGGCCCGTGCACGAAGCCGAGATGCGGCGCCAAAAAATAGATCGCCGCCTGGGTGATCGGAAAGCCATACAGATAGGTGCCGTATGAGACATCGACTTTGACGCGTTTGTCGAACAGCGGAAAGCTCATCATGCCGATGCTGACCGTGATATAGGCGAGCAAAAGCCCCGCAAGGGGGCCCAGGATATCGAACACCATCAATGCCCAGTATCCCGCAACCGCCGCCGCCAGCAGCAACGGATGCAGCGGAATGAAGCGCGCGTTCATGAACAGCAGCACGCCGAACATGAACAGCAACACGATGAACCAGGGCGTGAAATGAATCCAACTCTCACGCACCGAAATATTGCCGGGATAGAGATGGGTCAGCACGGTGGCGATGATCAGTGCGGCAAGTATGGCAAGCGACACTATCTTCTGTTTCTTCAACAACCCGGTGCCCATCATCACCAGCATGAAAATGTAGCACCAAAGCTCCGCAGGCAGCGTCCATAGATTGACGTTGACGATGCCCTGCCAGGGATTGCGGGTGAACACACCCGGCAGCGTGAAGGTGATCTGCCCGAGGATATTGCCGAAATAGCGGTAGAACTGATGATTTTCGAAATAATGCGGCAGGTTCATGCTGGTGACCAGCGGCCCCAGCAGCAGCGCGCAAAGCGTCGTCTCCACCGTCAGCGCAGGCAGGATGCGAAGCGCCCGATTGGCGAAGAAGGAGCGGATGGTGCTGCTGCGCAGCGCGCTGCCGGCGACCAGAAATCCACTGAGCGCAAAGAACATTCCAACCAGGCAGAACAGCCCCGGCCGCGCCAGTTCGACGGCGAGCTGGCCATGGGTGAGATGACGCGCGGCCAGATTTATCGCGGCACCGCGCGGATAGACCATCTGATCCTGAGTCTTGATGAAGATCGCGACCTGACAATGATGCGCCAGAATGATGAAGGAGAGGGCGTGCCGCAGCATGTGAAAACCAGGACCGAGCCCGCGATGTTTCCGAAGCGCGTCTTCAAGCGTCATGCGGTTATGTATCGCAAAGCGGCATCAGGCTGCATAAAAAAACCATTCATGTCGATAATTTGTTACCATAGTGTTGCTTTACACGAGACGCTGCAGCCGTTGATTTGGCCAGACCGACAAGGTTCCCGCCGCCGCCGCAAGGCCAAGAAACAGCCCGGCGATCACATCCGAAACGAAATGATGCCCGGCGCCGACCAAGCCGATCATCACCAGCAAGATCAAGGCGGAATACAGCAGCCGGTAGCGCGGCAGGCGCTGCCAGAGCACGAACATCGGCGCCGCGATATAGGTGGTATGGCCGGAGGGAAAGCTGCCGTAATACGCGCTGTCGATAAAAGGCCGGAATTCGTACCAGCCGAATTTGATCCAGAAATACGGCCAGGGCCGGCCGAACAGCCATTTCAGCTCGTCCTTGGCGGCGGTCGCCACCGCGATTGCAATGCCGAGCATGAGAAGGAGTTCGCTGTGCCGGCCGCTGCGACGGCCGGCGGCCCGGCACAGCGCATAGAACGCCAGATAAAGGCAGGCCCAGGGCAGCGAGAGCAGGGAGGGCGAGGCCAGTCCGTTAAAGAACAGCGTGCGGTCCGGATAGCGCAGGAGATGGATGGCGATATAGGCCTCGACCGGCCGATCGACATACAGGATGCAAAGGCCGCACAAGGCGGCACAAAGCAGTCCCGCCAAGGCAAACGGCTTCACGAGTTCTCTTCCATGCGCGCGTTCAAACCTTCAAAAAGCGCAGGCCAGGTTCAGGGGATCAAAACCGTGCTGCCGGTGGTGCGGCGGGATTCCAAGGCAATATGCGCCGCCGCGGCTTCGGCCAGCGGGAAGGTCTGGTTGACCTGGATTTTCACGGCACCCGCAAGCACCACCTCAAAAAGATCGTTTGCGGCCTGCAGCAGATCGCCACGCGAGGCGGTGTAGGTTGCCATCGTCGGACGGGTGAGGAAAAGGCTGCCTTTGACCGACAGCACCGATAGATCGACCGGTGGCACCGGCCCCGAGGCGCTGCCATAGCTCACCATCATGCCCAAAGGTGCCAGGCAATCCAGACTGGCGGAGAACGTGTCCTTGCCGACGCCGTCATAGACCACCAGCACCATGGCGCCACCGGTGATGCGCTTGACGTCCGCCGCCAGTGTGGCATGGCCGATGATCGCGTGCTCGGCGCCATTGGCCTTCACCAGCTCCGCCTTCTCCGGCGTGGAGACCACCCCGATGACATGGGCGCCGAAATATTTCGCCCATTGGCAAAGGATCAGCCCGACGCCGCCGGCCGCGGCATGCACCAGAATGGTCTGGCCGCTTTGAACCTTGAAGGTGCGGCGCAACAGATATTGCGCGGTCATGCCTTGCAGCATCATCGCCGCGCCTGTCTTGAAATCGATCGCATCCGGCAGCTTGACCAGCCGTTCGGCCGACAGAACACGCTCGGTGGAATAGGCGCCGATGGAGCCGCCGGCATAGGCAACCCGGTCCCCCGTATTGAGATCCGTCACCCCCGGGCCAACGGCCAGCACCGTCCCTGCCCCTTCCATGCCGAGCGTGGCGGGAAGAGCGGTTTTGTACAGCCCGTTGCGAAAATAGACATCGATATAATTCAGCCCGACCGCGTGATGATGGATCAGCGCCTCGCCCGGTCCGGGTTCGGGTGTAGGCACCGTCTCCCATTTCATCACTTCAGGGCCGCCGATCGCGTGAATGCGGATTGCCTTGGACATTAGTTTTCTTCACCCGGTTTCTTCAAATTTTGCAGCCCCGTTCCAATGCAAGCAATCTTTGCTTGGTCGAGAGTCCTTCGGCAAAGGAATAGCCGCCGATCCCAAGGCTGGCCACCACGCGATGGCAGGGGATGAATATGGCGATCGGATTGGCTGCATTGGCGCCGCCGACGGAGCGCGGCGAACCGCCGGCGATCCGCGCGACTTGCAGATAGCTGCGGGTCTGGCCGGCCGGGATCTGCATCAGCGCCTGCCAGACGCGCTGCCGGTATGCCGAACCGCCGGGGTTCAGCGGCAGGTCGCCGGGCAAAGGCGCACCGTCGAAATAGTCCTGCAAAGCAATCTTGGCGCGCAGCAGCAGCGGCGTTACGCTCTGGTCGCGGCCCCAGCCGCAATCAAGGGCGACGATTTCCTCAGCTTCCTCCGAGATCGTCAGATCACCGATCGGCGAGTGCAGGGATAGCTGCGGCAATTGCTTCTCCAATTCGCGCTTGAGGGTAGAGCGGCGCCTGGGCGGGATCAAGCGGCCGATTTCTGAAAGCCGGCTACTGCGGCAGCCAGGGCATTTCCGGCCAGGGATGTTTGGGGTAGCGGCCGCGCATCTCGCGCCTGGCGTCCAGCCAGCCGTTGCGCCAGAAATTCTTCAGGTCGGCGGTGATGCCGATCGGCCTGCCGGCAGGGGAGAGCAGAGAGATCTGCAAGGCGATCCTGCCGCCGGCAAGAACCGGGGTTTCGTCCAGACCGTAGAAGGTTCTCGCTTTGGCGGCGGCGACCGGAATCGGGCCGGTGTAGTCGATCCGCACCGCGCCGCCGGGCAGGTTGAGCTGGGTCGGCAAGGTTTTGTCGAGCTGCGTCAGCTGTTGGTGACTGAGCTGGGCGCGCAGGATCGCCAGCAGGTCCAGCGATTTGGCCTGAGCGATGTTGCTGCAGCCGGCGAGGTAGGGGGTAAGCCAGGTTTCTGTTGCCACCGCCAGGGTTGTGCGGGAGAGGTCCGGGAAGTTCGGCTCGACCTCGCGCAACAGCGCGATGCGCGCCTGCAGATCGATGGCCGCTTCGCTCCAGTCGAGCTGATCCAGCCTGGTCGCCAAAGCTTTCGCCAGTGCGGCCTGCATTTCCTCGGGTGCCGCCGGCGACGTGCGGTCGGAGAGGATCAAAGCGCCTAGCCGCAGCCGCTCGCGGGTCAGCACGCTGCCGGTGACCGGATCGAAGCCGGCTTCACGCGTGGTCTTGCAGCGCTGCAGCAGGGTCAGCGGCAGGTTTTCCGCATCCAAGGCCGCGCCCATGCGGATGCGCGAGCCTTTGGCGTCCAGCGCCGAGGCCACAAGCAGACGATTGCGGCCGAGCGGATCACCTGGGTTGAGCTTGCCGCTACCGCCGCCGGACAGGCGATAGGCGCCGGGTTCGCCGCGGCTCTGGCCGATACGGTCGGGAAAGGCGGCGGCGAGTAGCGTTCCAGGATCACCGGCCGCGACGGCATTCGCGGCCAGGCCGAGCCGGAAACGGTAGATTCTCGCCGCGTGCCGGATGCGGGCAAGCGCGGCACGGTCGCCGTCCAGCTTCCCGGCGAGCGCCTCCAGACGGAGCGAGATATCGGCGGCGGCATCGTTCCCCCGGGCAAGCGGGTCGCGCTCTTCCAGAATCGCCGCCAGGTCCGCCGCCAAAGCGCCTTGCTGCGGCGATGCCGCCGCCACCATCATGGCGGCGAGGCGTGGCGTCGCGCGCAGCCGCGCCATTGCCTTGCCGGGAGCAGTGAGCTTGCCCGCTGCATCCAGCGCGCCGAGTTCGGCCAGCAAGGCGCGCGCCGCCGCCAAGGCGCCGGGCGGCGGCGCGTCCGGGAAAGGCAGATCCTCCGGCCGCTCGCCCCAGGCGGCGCAGGCCAGCACAAGGCCGGAGAGTTCCGCTTCAAAAATTTCCGGCCGGTCGAAATTCGGCAGGCCGCGATGCAGCGCCTCGGTCCAGAGCCGGATCGCGAACCCTGGCGCCTCCCGCCCGGCCCGGCCGGCACGCTGGGCGGCGGCGGCGCGGCTGATCCGCAACGTCGTCAGGCGGGTGAGCCCAATGCTGACATCGAGGCGCGGCGATCGGCGGAAGCCGCCATCGATGACGATCCGCACCCCCGGCACGGTAAGCGAGGTCTCGGCGATCGAGGTGGCGAGCACCACGCGGCGCCTGTCATGCGCGCGCAGCGCCAGGTCCTGCGCCTCCGGCGGCAGCTCGCCATGCAGCGGCAGGACCAGCGCGGCGATTCCCGCCAGCAGGCTTTCGGTGCGGCGTATCTCCGCCATGCCCGGCAGGAAGACCAGGATGTCGCCCTGATGCTGGGCCAGCGCATCTTTCACCGCCCGCGCCGCCGCTTCCGGCAGCTCCTTCACCGTGGGCAGATCCCGCGCAACGTGCCGGAGGGTGACGGGGTGCATCCGGCCGTCGCTCTCGGTCACTTTTGCATCCAGAAGCTTCGCCAGATTGCCGGTATCGGCGGTGGCGGACATCGCCAGGATGCGCAACTCCGGACGCAGATTGCGCTGCAGGTCCAGCACCATCGCCAGCGCCTGGTCAGCCTCCAGGCTGCGTTCATGCACCTCGTCGAAAATCACCTGCCCGATGCCGGTCAGGCCGGAATCGGCGAGCAGGCGGCTGGTGAGCAAGCCTTCCGTGATGACCTCAATCACCGTGGCGGCCGAGGTCGCCTGTTCCAGCCGGGTGCGGAAACCGACGCGGCCGCCGACCGGCTCGCCCAACAGGCTGGCCATGCGGGCGGCGGCGGCGCGGGCGGCAAGGCGGCGCGGCTCCAGCATCAGGATCTTGCCTGGCGTCTGCCCAGCCAAAGCGAGCGGCACCAGCGTCGTTTTGCCGGCGCCGGGCGGTGCCACCAGTATTGCGTTGGGGTGGTTGCGCAGGCTCTCCAGCAAAGCCGGCAACACGTCGTTCACAGGCAGATCGGGGACAGGCAGATCTAGCATCTACCCGCCGCGTACCATTTTGCCGGCGGCCATGCGATATAGCGGCGATGCGATTCTTGTTTTTGATCCTGCTGCTACTGCCAAATATCTGCGCCGCAGCGACCAGCGATGTTTTTGTCAGCGGCCGGGACAAGGTCAGCCTGGTCAGCCAGACGAATGCGGCGGCCAATGGCAACATCACCTTGGGGCTGCGATTTCAGCTCGCCGCCGGCTGGCATATCTACTGGTCCAATCCCGGCGATGCCGGTTTTGCGCCGCAGATCGCGCTGGATGCGCCCGCCAGCGCCGGCTTGTTGCGCTACCCGCCGCCGCAGATGCTGCTGCAGGGGCCGGTTGCCGCCTACGTGCTTAGCGGTGACTTGCTCCTCCCCTTCACTGCAAGCGGCGCCGGGTCCAGCATTTCGGCGAGCGCCGAGTGGCTGGTCTGCAGCGATATCTGCGTGCCGGAGCGGGCGCATTTTGCGCTGACCCTAGGCGGCGGCGTCTCGGCTGAGGCGAAGCTGTTTAGCGCTCCGGCCGTCGCCGCCTCGCCCTTTGCGGCGCAGATCGCACCGGACGGGCGCCTGACGATCGCAGGGCTCGCCGCGCGCCAGGTGCAGAACGCGCGGTTCTTTCCGGACCTGCAGGACGCCATCGTCAACCGCGCGCCGCAGCCGGTCAGCTTCGGGCCGCAGGGTCTGACGCTGCGGCTGAAGCCCGCGGTTGGTTTCGAGCCGAGCCAGAGTTTGACCGGGGTGCTGGAGCTGACGGATCCCAGCGGTGCGATGCAGGCGCTGCAGATCACGGCCATGCCAGGCGCTGCGCCGGGCGCGACGCCGCTGACAAGCTATCTCGCGCTGGCGTTTCTCGGCGGGCTGATCCTGAACCTGATGCCCTGTGTGTTTCCGGTGCTGGCGATGAAGGCGCTGGCCCTGACCCGGTTCAGCGCCGCCGCCGCCGGCCAGGCCGCCGCCGGGCATATTCGCCGCGAGGCTTTTGGCTACAGCGCCGGCGTGCTGTCGGCCATGCTGGCGCTCGGCGCGCTGCTGATCGGGCTGCGGCGCCTCGGCGGCGATTTCGGCTGGGGCTTTCAGTTCCAGTCGCCGATTTTCGTGGCGCTGATCGGCTGGCTGATCCTGGCGCTGGGGCTGAATCTGGCCGGCATGTTCGAGATTTCGCTGCATTCCCGGCTGGCGCGGGAGCTGGCGCATCGCGGCAGTTTTTTCTCCGGGCTGCTGGCGGTGGTTACCGCCACACCCTGCACCGCGCCGTTCATGGGGGGCGCCATCGCCGCGGCGCTGGCCGCACCTTTAGCCGCAGCCTTCGGGATTTTTCTTTTCCTGGGTCTGGGCCTGGCTGCGCCGTTTCTGCTGTTTGCGCTGCTCCCCCGCCTGGCCGGCCTGCTGCCTCGCCCAGGTCGCTGGATGGTGGTGCTGCAACGGGTGTTGAGCATTCCGATGTTCGCCACCTTTACATGGCTTGCCTGGGTGATGACGCGCGAAGCCGGCGCCCCCGGTTTTCTGATCTTAAGCCTTGGCGGGGCCGCGCTTGCGCTTGGGTTGATCGTTAGGCCGGCGCGGCCCGCAATGTTGCTGGCGCTGCTGGTCTTGCCGTTTTTGCACAATCAGGCCGCGGTCGCCTCGATCTCACTGCCCAATGCCGAGCCTTACAGTGCCGCCCGGCTTGCGGCCTTTCGCGCCGCCGGCGCCCCGGTGTTCGTCGACCTCACCGCCGCCTGGTGCGTCACCTGCCTGGTGAACGAACGCAGCACACTGGCCAGCAAAGCCGTGCAATCGCGCTTCGCCAGCCGGCATGTACAAATCCTGGTCGGCGACTGGACGCAGCGCGACAGGCAAATCACCAGGCTGCTGCAGGAGAATAGCCGCGACGGCGTGCCGCTATATCTGTTCTACCCGGCAAAAGCAGCGCCGGTGATCCTGCCGCAAATCCTGACCCCGCAGATCGTGCTGAACACGATCGGCCGGTGATCTCCTCGACTGGCCCGCATGGCTGTCAGCAGTCCAACCGGTCCGCGGAAAGTTTCGCTAATAATCCGTCCCGAGCGCATAATTCGTCCCGAATCGGGGTGCGTAATCTCGCAAGCCGGAAAATACCGTGTTACTGGCGTTACAACTAAACGGCAACGAACAGCAAGAGGCGAGCCCAATGACCCAATTCATCTGGAAAAGCGGCACCATCGGTTCCTGGAGTACCGCCAGCAACTGGGCGGGCGGGGCGGTACCGGATGGCAGCACCGCTGATGTGACGATCGCAAACGGAACCGCCGAGATCGTATCGGGCGCATCATTCGAAGTCGATTTCATAACGCTGACATCGAGCGCAGCCACCTTGCAGGTGCAGGGACTGCTCGACCTTGGCGGCACGCATGACAGCTTGCTGGTCTCGGCTGGAACATTGGACGTGCTGTCCGGCGGCACCATCGCTGACGGCACCATCAACGCCGGCAAAGGCTCGGTCAGTTTCGCGTCCGGGGCGGTGCTGCAGGCGGTAACCTACTTAGGCAACCTCAGTATCGCCGCCGGTCAGGAGCTTGATACCGAAGGCGGGCTGACGGTGAGGACGGCGTCGGGCACCTCGCCCGGCACCATCGTGGTCGGCGACGGCGCGACGCTCAATGCCAACACCGGTTCGGCGAACGAGACCCTGAACAACATGGTGATCGATCTCGGCACCTCCGCCGGCGGCGCCGTGCTCGAACATGACCATTCCGGCTTTGGCGGCGTGCTGGAGCTGGGCAGCGGCGTCACCGTCAACGCCGTGGGCGCGAACGACCGGATCTACGATGACGGCGACGCAACCATCCTCAATGCCGGCATCATCAACGTCGACGGCGTCGGGTTCCTGATCCAGGCCGGCGCCAGCTTCGGCAATTCCGGCACCATCAATATCGCCGCCGGCGATTCGCTGACAGAATCCGGGCCGAGCTTCACCAGCTCCGGCGTCATCCACGTCAATGGCGGCACTTTGGTGCTGGATAGCGCGGTCTCGCTCGCCTCGCTCGGCAGCATCTCCCTGAACGCCGCTTCCGAGCTCGACGCCGCCGGCACGCTCGCCTTGGGCGGCAAGACGCTGACGTTGACCACCGGCACCCTGGCCGGGATTTTTTCACACGGCACCATCACCGCCGGCAGCGAGACCTTCGCCAACGATACGACGCTGGAAGACATCACCTATCGCGGCAACCTGACCATCGCCTCCGGCCAGGAGCTGGATACCTCCTACGGCCTGATCGTGAAGACGGCGTCGGGCACCTCGCCCGGCACCATCGTGGTCGGCGACGGCGCGACGCTCAATGCCAACACCGGTTCGGCGAACGAGACCCTGAACAACATGGTGATCGATCTCGGCACCTCCGCCGGCGGCGCCGTGCTCGAACATGACCATTCCGGCTTTGGCGGCGTGCTGGAGCTGGGCAGCGGCGTCACCGTCAACGCCGTGGGCGCGAACGACCGGATCTACGATGACGGCGACGCAACCATCCTCAATGCCGGCATCATCAACGTCGACGGCGTCGGGTTCCTGATCCAGGCCGGCGCCAGCTTCGGCAATTCCGGCACCATCAATATCGCCGCCGGCGATTCGCTGACAGAATCCGGGCCGAGCTTCACCAGCTCCGGCGTCATCCACGTCAATGGCGGCACTTTGGTGCTGGATAGCGCGGTCTCGCTCGCCTCGCTCGGCAGCATCTCCCTGAACGCCGCTTCCGAGCTCGACGCCGCCGGCACGCTCGCCTTGGGCGGCAAGACGCTGACGTTGACCACCGGCACCCTGGCCGGGATTTTTTCACACGGCACCATCACCGCCGGCAGCGAGACCTTCGCCAACGATACGACGCTGGAAGACATCACCTATCGCGGCAACCTGACCATCGCCTCCGGCCAGGAGCTGGATACCTCCTACGGGCTGATCGTGAAGACGGCGTCGGGCACCTCGCCCGGCACCATCGTGGTCGGCGACGGCGCGACGCTCAATGCCAACACCGGTTCGGCGAACGAGACCCTGAACAACATGGTGATCGATCTCGGCACCTCCGCCGGCGGCGCCGTGCTCGAACATGACCATTCCGGCTTTGGCGGCGTGCTGGAGCTGGGCAGCGGCGTCACCGTCAACGCCGTGGGCGCGAATGACCGGATCTACGATGACGGCGACGCAACCATCCTCAATGCCGGCATCATCAACGTCGACGGCGTCGGGTTCCTGATCCAGGCCGGCGCCAGCTTCGGCAATTCCGGCACCATCAATATCGCCGCCGGCGATTCGCTGGGTATTTCAGGGGGAACGTTCACCAATGCCGGCAAGACGCAGCTGGGTGGCGGCACGTTCAGTTCGAATTTGCTGACCAACGCTGCCGGCGCCTCATTTTTAGGATACGGCACCCTGGCTGGCCCGATTGCCAATGCCGGCACGATCAACGCCTCCGGCGGCACGCTGAAGCTGACCGGCGCGCTTTCCGGCGCGGGGACCTTGTCGGCCGCTGCCGGAGCCACACTCCACCTGACCCTTGGCGGCAATTTGACCGAGGCGGTGACCGGCGCCGGCACGCTGGAGCTGAGCGGTGCAACGCCCTATAACCTGGCCCGCACGCTGGCGGTTGCCGCTGTGAAGATCGACGCCGGCACGAAACTGGCCGGCCACGGCCAGATCGATGCCCTGGCGGATGCCGGCACGGTCAATGCCACGGGGGGTACCCTTGACCTGACGGGAATGCTGACCGGGGCCGGCACGCTTTCCGCCGCTTCCGGCGCGGTCGAGGATATTGCCGGCGGCGGCAATTTCAGCGGGCTGTTATCCGGCGCCGGAACAATTCAGATAAACTCGGCAACGACATTGAGCGCCGGGGCAAGTCTCGCCGCCAGCAGCGTTCTGGAGAACGCCAATGTCACTTTGGGCGCCGATACGGCCGTCACCAATGCCGCGGGCCACGCCTACGGCATCGCGGCCGCGGCCGGCACCGTCACGCTGGGCGGCGCGGGAAGCTTTACCAATGACGGAACTCTGACCAAGACGGGCGCCGGCCAGGCCGATATCGGCAGCGCCTTCATCAATGCCGGCGCCGTATCGATCGGTTCCGGTACGATGGACTTTCTGACCGCGGTCAGCGGCAGCGGCAGCGTCGGCATCGCCGCCGGCGCGAAGGCGGTGTTTGGCGCCGGGGCAACCGCCAGCCAGGCGCTGAATTTCCAGTCCGGCACGGGTGCGCTTGCTCTTGCCAGCCCCGCCGCCTTCCTTGCCACGATCGGCGGGTTTACCGCGAGCGATACGATCGACCTGCTGCATACCGCTGCAACCAGCGTGAGATATTCCGGAAACAAGCTGACCGTCTCGAACGGCACGACAACAGTTGCGACGTTGAACTTCAGTGGAACCTACACGACCGCCAACTTCGTCATCGGCACCGATAATAACGGCGGCAGCCTGATTACCTGGAAGTCCTGACCGGCCGGCGGCGGTTGCCATAGCTGGGCAGTCCGACGTGCTCTATGTCTGCCTTGCTTTGAACGCCGCGGCGAATTGCGCGAAGGCTCTGGCCCGGTGGCTGATTTTGTCTTTTGCTTGCAAACCCAATTGGGCAAAGGTTAGATGATAGCCGGCCGGAATGAAAATGGGATCGTAGCCGAAACCTTCTGCGCCGGCGGGGGTTCTGGCGATCTGGCCCTCGGCGTGGCCAATATAAGTTGCGGTGGCGCCGTCCGGCTTCGCCAAGCACAGCGCGCAGGTGAAGCGGGCGCGCCATTCGTCTTTTTGCAGCGCGGCGGCGAGCATGCGGGCGAAGGCGGAAGGGTAGTCACCGGCGGCGTAGCGGGCCGAGAAGATGCCGGGGCCGTTGTCCAAAGCTGCGATGGAAATACCGGAATCATCGGCGAGCGCCGGCATGTTGGCGGCCCGCGCCGCGGCGCGGGCTTTAAGTTGCGCGTTTTCAGCGAAGCTCGAACCGGTCTCCTCCGGCTCCGGCAGGCCAAGCTCGGCGGCGGAAATTGCATTGACCCCAAGCGGGGTCATCAGCGATGCGAATTCGGCGAGCTTGCCCTGGTTATGCGTCGCGATGAGGATCCGTCGCACGCGGTCTCAGGCTTTTGCCAAAGCCTGCGCGATCGCTTTGACAAATTCTGCCGGATGATCCGGCAGGTCGCCTTCCTGCAGTTTCGCCAGATCCAGCAGCAGCTCGGCCTCCTGCGCGATATCGGCCTCCGCCTTGGCCTTTGCGGCAAGGGCCAGGATCAGCGGATGTTCCGGGTTGATCTCCAGTTTCGGCGGCAGGCCGAAGCTGGGGCGGCCGGCGCGTTTGAGCATGCGCTGCATCGCAAGGTCCGGCCCGAATTCGCCCGCAACCAGCATCGCCGGGCTGCCGGTGAGACGGGTGGAGGCAACCGCGTCCGACACCTTGCCGGCAAGCGCCTTGGATAAAGCCGTGCAGAGTACCGTGATTTCCTCGCCGGCTTCGGCGGCGGCGAATAGGTCGGAAGTCTGCGACGCGCTTTTGAGTTTTTTCTCCTTGTAGGTCTCCAGCCGCGGCGGCCAGAAGGCGTCGATCGGGTCGGGGAACAGCAACACCTCGAAACCCTTGGCGGCGAAGCCCTCGAGCTGCGGCGAGTTTTTCAAACTGCCGGCATCGCCGGCTAGGTAATAGATCGCGTCCTGGCCGTCGGGCATGCGGGCGATATACTCGTCCAGCGTGGTGGCCGCTTCCTTGGTGGATTCGAAACGGAACAGGCCGGCGATCTCGGCGCCATGGCCGGTATCCTCGTACAAGCCGTGTTTCAGGGTCTCGCCAAAATTCTCCTGGAAAGTTTTAAAATCTTCCACATCCTTGGCGCGGGATTTCAGCTCGGAGAGCACTCGGTTGAGCAGCGCCTTGCGGATTTTATCCAGCACCGGCGTGGACTGCAAAATTTCGCGGCTGACATTCAGCGGCAGATCCTCGGTATCGACGATGCCGACCACGAAGCTAAGCCAATCCGGCAGCAATTTCGCCTCGTCGGTGATGAACATGCGTTTGACATGCAGCCGCACCTTCGACTGCCGCACTTCCTCCACCGGCATGAAGGGTTTGCTGGACGGGATGAACAGCAAGGCGGAAAATTCCAGCGTGCCTTCGGCGCGCCAATGGATCGTGGCCCAGGGGTCGTCGAACATATGGCCGAGATGGCGGTAGAATTCGGTATACTGCTCCTTGTCGATCTCAGATTTCGGCTTGCGCCAGAGTGCGGCACCCTCAGTGATGGCAGCGTAGTTGCCGTCCTTCTCCAGCTCGATCGGAATCGCAATGTGATCCGCCCATTTCTTGATGACGGTCTCCAGCCGCAGCGGCTCGAGAAACGCTTCCGCATCCGGCTTGATGTGGAGAAGAATGGTGGTGCCGGCGGCAGCGCGCTCGGCGGGTTTTAGCGTATAGACGCCGCGGCCGGAGGACTTCCACTCCCATGCCTCGGCGGCGCCGACCTTGCGGGAGATCACCTCGACCTCGTCGGCGACCATGAAGGCGGAGTAGAAGCCGACGCCGAACTGGCCGATCAGGCTGGGCCGTTCCTCCGGCTTGGTCTCCGCCAGGCCGGCGGTGAAGGCCGAGGTGCCGGAGCGGGCGATGGTGCCGAGATTTTCCGCCAGCTCCTCCTTGCTCATCCCCGTGCCGCAATCGGCGATGGTGATGGTCTGGCCGAGCTTGTCCTGGGCGATCTTGATCGCCGCCCCCTCGGGCAGCGCGAAGCTCTCATCGGACAAAGCCAGGAAGCGCCGCTTATCGATAGCGTCGGCCGCATTGGCGACCAGCTCGCGCAGGAAAATCTCGCGGTCGGAGTATAGCGAGTGGACGACAAGGTCGAGCAGCCGGCCGACCTCGGTGCCGAAATTCCGGGTCTCTTCGACCCTATTATTTGTTTCGCTCATATAAGGGCTCCCTATCCAAGGCGCTCACTTAAGGGATCGGCCGCGGGGGTTCAAGAATCCCGCTTGCAAAGGACGGAAAACGCACCAACAATTAGCCCATGTCCGGATTCCCTCCGCGGGTGAAGGCCGTGCTCGGTCCCACCAATACCGGCAAGACGCATCTGGCGATCGAGCGGCTGCTCGGCCATTCCTCCGGCATTATCGGCTTTCCGCTGCGGCTGCTGGCAAGGGAGAACTACGACCGGATGGTCGCCCGCAAAGGGGCGAAAAACGTCTCCTTGATCACCGGAGAAGAAAAGATCGTGCCGCCGGGCGCGCAATATTTTTCCTGCACGGTGGAGGCGATGCCGCTGGACCGGCGGGTGGAATTTATCGCGGTGGACGAGATCCAGCTCTGCGCCGACCCCGACCGCGGGCATGTCTTTACCGAGCGGCTGCTGCATGCGCGCGGCATGGTCGAGACGATGTTTTTGGGCGCCGAGACGATCCGGCGGCTGCTCAAGCGGCTGGTGCCGGAGGCAGAGATCGAGACCCGGCCGAGACTGTCCGAGCTATCTTATGCCGGGCCGGCGAAACTCTCCAAATTGCCGCCGCGCTCGGCCATCGTCGCCTTTTCCGGCGCGGAAGTCTACGCCATCGCCGAGGCGGTGCGGCGCCGCCGGGGCGGCTGCGCCGTGGTAATGGGCCGGCTGTCGCCGCGCACCCGGAATGCGCAGGTCGCACTGTACCAGGAGAAAGAGGTCGATTTTCTGGTGGCGACGGATGCCATCGGCATGGGGCTGAACATGGATGTGGACCACGTCGCTTTCGCCGGGCTATCGAAGTTCGACGGGCATCGGCCAAGGCCGTTGCTGGCGCCGGAGGTCGCGCAGATCGCCGGGCGCGCCGGGCGCGGCATGCGCGACGGCAGCTTCGGCGTCACCGCCAACTGCCCGCCTTTGGCGGATGAGCTGGTGAAGGCGGTGGAAAGCCACGCCTTCGAGCCGCTGGAGCAGCTGTTCTGGCGCAATGCAGAACTGGATTTCGCCGGCATCGAGCCGCTGCTGCAAAGCCTGACGGCGCCGCCGCCGGCCTTCGGCCTGGTGCGCGGCAATGAGGCGACGGATGTGCTGACCCTGAACGCGCTGGGCCAGGACTCGGAGATCCGAGGTCTGGCGCACGGCAAATCGGCGATGCGGCTGCTCTGGGAAGCCTGCCAGATCCCGGATTTCCGCAAGCTCGCCACCGATCAGCACGCCAAGCTCTGCGCCAGGGTCTTTACCCATTTGCGGCGGGAACATGTGCTGCCGGCGGCCTGGATCGGCGCCGAGTTCGGCAATCTGGACAAGACCGAAGGCGATATTGACACGCTGATGCAGCGCCTGGCCGATGTGCGCGTCTGGGCCTACATCACCGCCCGGGCGGACTGGATGCGCGATGCGGTGCCCTGGCAGAACCGGGCGCGCGAGATCGAGGACAAAATCTCCGACACGCTGCACGAGAAGCTGATGGCGCGCTTCGTCGACCGCCGCGCCGCGCATCTGACGCGCCGGCTGGAGGCGGCGGAAAAATCCGGCGGCGAGGCGTTGCTCTCCGCCGTTTCCGCCAAAGGGCTGGTGCTGGTGGAAGGCCATGAGGTCGGCCATATCGAGGGTTTTGTCTTCCACCCGGACCGCGATGCGCAGGGCCAGGAGAAGAAATTTCTGCTCCGCGCCGCCAGGCGGGCCTTGAGCGCCGAGATGCCGCGACGGATTCTACGCGCCGAGCAGGCCGCAGATGCGGCGTTCAGCCTGAACGCCCGGCAGCGTGTCGTGTGGGAAGGGGCGGAAATTGCCCGGCTTCGTAAGGGCGCCTCGATGCTTCGCCCCGCGGTCGATATCATGCAAAGCGAGTTCCTGGACGGCGCGGCGCGGGAGCGGCTGCGGCTGCGGCTGGTGCGCTATGTCAACGCCGAGATCGCCGCCAGCCTGGCGCCCCTGTTTCGCGCCATCGCCGCGCCGCCGCCGGAGCTGCGCGGGCTGATGCACCGGCTTACCGAGGCCGCGGGCGTGATGGCGAGCGAGGCGGTCGAGCCCGCCCTGCGTACCGCGCTGAAGCGAGCAGGTATTGAAGCCGGACAGTTCGCCGTGTTCCTGCCGGCCTTGCTGAAGCCAAAATCCGCCGCCATGCGCGCAATGCTCTGGGCGGTCTGGCATGCGGCCGAGTTGCCGCAATTGCCGAAGCCCGGCCTGGTTTCCAGCCCGCCGCCGCCCGGCTGGGAAGATAGCGATACCGCACTGCAGATGGGTTGGGTGCGGGCAGGTCCGGTGATGCTGCGGCTGGATATCGCCGAGCGCGTGGCGCGCGAGCTGAACCATCTGATCCGCAAACATCCGGTGCCGGTGCCGGCCGGCCTCGCATGCCGCATGTCTTGCAAGCCGGAGCATCTGCCGGTGGTGCTGAATCGGCTGGGCCTGCGTATCATCCCGGCCGCGACGCTGGCCGCCGATGCCCACGGACCGCCGGCGCCACCAATGCTGGCAAGGCGCAAAGGCTCCAGAACCACAGCGAAACCGGCTGTCTCGGCGCCGGCGCCGGATAATCCCTTCGCCGCCCTGGCGGCGCTTCAACGCAACGCTCCGCGACGCGCTGCTTCCTGAAATGGCGGAGGAGGAAGACAAAGCCTGGCAGCGGCTGGATAAATTCCTGTTCTTCGCGCGCTTCTGCAAAAGCCGCTCAACCGCTAGCGAGCTCATCGCCCGCGGCATGGTGCGGATCAACCGGCAGCCGACCGAAAAAGCCCATGCCAAATTGCGGCCGGGCGATGTGCTGACGCTCGCGCTGGCGCGCGGCGTGGTGGTGGCGAAAGTGCGGACCTTGGCGCCGCGGCGCGGGCCGGCCTCCGAAGCGCAACTGCTTTACGAGGAAATCGCTTGAACCTTGCGCGAAGCTGCGTTGTCGCCCATATCGCGCGGTGAAAGCTAGGCTGATTAGGAGTGCGCGATGACCTATGTGGTCACCGAAAACTGCATCAAATGCAAATACATGGACTGCGTGGAAGTCTGTCCGGTGGATTGCTTCTACGTCGGCGAAAACATGCTGGTGATCCACCCGGATGAATGCATCGATTGCGGCGTTTGCGAACCGGAATGCCCGGCCGAGGCGATCCTGCCGGATAGCGACGACCGCGCCACCGCCTGGGCGGAACGCAATCTCGACTTCGCAAAATCCTGGCCGAACATCACCCGTAAGGGCACCCCGCCGGATGACGCCGATGCCTGGAAGGACAAGCCGGACAAGGAGGCGCTGCTCTCTCCTAATCCCGGCACAGCTTGAGGCTGCGGCTGCGCGTCCGCCATGTGGCCGGCGGGCGTGACGAAACACCGTTTTTTTGATATGCTGCAGGCATTGCCCGGGAATGCTCCCGGGCGCAGGGCGCCGCCGCATGCCCAGCGATTTCGCTAAAGCGGTGGCATTCGGGGTTTTGGCATGGACGGCAAAAAAAGCAATGAAGGACGGCCGGCTGCGGTTGCAGGCCAGGCGCTCGGGCAACAGCGCGCGATTCCTTTAAGCGTTGCCGAAAAGCCGGCGGCAGCGGCCAAAAAGGTCAAACCCGCCAAAACATCCAAAGCCGGCGCGGAAAAGCCGGCCGCACCTGAGCACGCCGCACCTGAGCCGGCCGCACCTGAGCACGCCGCACCGAAAGCGGCAAAGGCGGAAGCGTCAGAGAAACCGGATTTGGCGGGCCATGTGCCGGCTTCCGGAAGCGAGCCGACCTCCCCTAAAACAGCGATGGTAAAGACATTGACAACTACCTTGAAGTCCAAAATCACTGGAAAAACGGAAGCCACCGCGGACGCCAAGCCTGCGGCCAAGCCCGCCAAAACCGAGGATGCGGTTATAATGGCGGCCACCGAGACGCATATCAAAGACGCTGTGGCCGAAGTGAAACCTGCCGTTACGGTGCAGGCCCCGCAAATCGCATCCGGCAAACCCGCCAGGGCTGCGGCGCCGAAGCCGGCAGCGGTGAAATCTGCAGCGGCAAAGCCGGAGGCCCATCAGCCTGCCACGGAGCAAGCTGCGCCCTTGCAAGCCGTGCCTGCGCAAGCCGCCCCCGTGCAGGCCACGTTATCTGCCGCGCCAGCCGCGGCCGCGGCATTATCTGCGGCGCCAGCCGCACCCGCGGCTGCGCCAGTTGCAGCCGCGCCAGCGCCCACCTCGCATTCCGGCGTACCCTCCGGTCCGATGCGCCCGCTGACCCCGCCGCGCGCCATGGCCAAGGCGGAAATCTTCGCCGATGGCGACTTCGTGGTCTACCCAACGCACGGCGTCGGCAAAGTGGAACGCATCGCCACCGAGGAGATCGCCGGCCACAAGCTGGAACTGATTCACATCACCTTCGATGAAAACCGCATGACGCTGCGCGTGCCGACCAACAAGGCACGCACCGCAGGCCTGCGGAAGCTGGCGTCACGCAAGCAATTCGACGACGTGCTCGCCACCCTGAAAGGCCGCGCCCGCATCAAACGCACCATGTGGTCGCGCCGGGCCCAGGAATACGAAGCAAAAATCAATTCCGGCGATCCTTCCGCCATCGCCGAAGTGGTGCGCGACCTGCACCGCAACGCCGGCCAGCCCGATCAAAGCTTCTCCGAACGGCAAATCTACGAATCCGCCCTCGACCGCTTGGCCGCCGAATATGCCGCCCTGGAACAACTCGACAAACCCACGGCCATCGAACGCCTCATCGCCCACCTGAAGTCGGACTGAATAGAAGGCTCGGACTGAATAGAAGGCAAGGGCTCTGCCGCTTGGAACCCCACCAAGGGCTGAGCCCTTAGAACCCCTAAAACCGTTAAGGGGTGAGGGCTAAATCCCCCACCCCCTAACAAATTTTTAAACGGATTCCAAAGGCTCAGCCTTTGGCGACCTTACCTGTTTAGCGACCTTACCTATTTAGCGCCCGTACTTGGCGAGCATGGCGCGGAGGGGGTTCGCACCAGGGTTGCTGCCTTCCATGTCGACCACGATCTGCCGGGCGTCGATGGCGGAGCCGTAATAGCTTTGGTTGGTGCCGGAATCGGCGCCCAGGATGGAGCCGGCCAGCGATATGCCGCCGTACAGGCCTTGCGTTTTGGAGATGGTGATGATGTCGGCTTTAAGCCCGGTCGACATCGAGCCGTTGACGCCGGCACCCAGGGTGGCGACGGTCAGACCGGCATCGGCGCCGAATTTGAACTGGCTATTCAGCAGCGCGTCGAGGCCATTGGTTGTCATGATCAGCATCATCACCTCGGCATTCTGCACGCCGATCTGCAGGCCGAAGCTGGCGCTGCCTAAGGTGTAGAAGGCAGGATCGGACCAGGAGCCGCCGGCGCCGCGGGCGACCATGACGCAGCCGCCGCCTTCGCCGCCGACAAAGAAGGCGCCGCGGAAGATGCTCGGGCAGACCACGACCGCGCGAGCCTTTTCCAGCAATTGCTGCGCCTGCGTGCCGGGCGTGCCGCTCAGTACGTCTTCCAGCGATAAGGTTGCGCTATCGACCAGATGTTGCGGGGAGTCGGCGAATGCGGCAGCCGATGTGAAGAAGGGTGCGGCCAGCAACGTGGCAGCCAGCAACAGGCGTTTCATGTTTAGCTCCATGTCAGTTTTTTTCTAAATGTCGTTAATTTCTAAATGTCTTTAGTTTCTGGATGTTACTAGTTTCTAGATGTCCTTAGAGGGCATTTGCCCTCTGAATGTGGATGATTTGTGAGCCGGAACAAGAAACTCAAGTTGATAATTGTTCATTGAGCGAGATCAGCCGCCAAGCTTCTTCCTGCCGCTCCAGCCGGGTGAGCGAAATGTTTTCAATCGATAAGGACAATGCCTGATGCGGCGAGAGGCCCAGGGCGTAGGCGCAGGCGCCGCGGATGGCCCCGCCATGCGAGATGACGATGACGTCCTCCCCGCGATGCCTTGAGGAAAGCCGTTCCATGCCTTCGCCGACGCGGTGGATCATGTCCTGAAAGCTCTCGCCGCCGGGGGGCGTCTCGGCGGCGTGGATCGGCCAAAAGGGGTGTTTGTCCGCAATGACGCGGTTGGTAAACTCGGCGATGGCGCGGCCTTGCCAATGCCCGAAATCCTGTTCGATGAAGGCTTTTTCCACTTGCGGCTCGGCTTGCGGGTAACCGGCGCGGATCAGCGCCTCAAAGGTCAGGCGGGTTCGAGAAAGTGGCGTGATGACGATTTGCGCCGGCCGCGGCAGCCGTGTCGCCAAAGCGGCGTAGCGGGTGCCATGCGATTCCATGCTGGCCTGGCAGATCGGCACGTCATTGGTGCCGTACAGATACGCCAGCGCCTCCGGTGCGACCAAGGCGTGGCGAATGAGCCAAAGACGCAAGTTTCTGCTCCACAATTCGGTGTCTGCGGTATCGGGTACAATTGCGGCAGGTATTGGGCAGGCGGCGGATCAGCGCTATGGGCTGCCATGCAAGCTCTGGCGCTGTATCTGCATTGGCCGTTCTGTCTCAGCAAATGCCCTTATTGCGATTTCAATTCGCATGTACGGGAGATTGTACCGGAGGCGCGTTTTCTTGCCGCCTTGCGCCGCGAGCTGGCGTTCGAAGCGGCGCGGCTGGGGCCCAGGCGAGTGACATCGATATTTTTCGGCGGCGGCACGCCGAGCCTGATGCAGCCGGAAAGTGTGGCGGCGCTGCTGCAGGACGTTGGCCGGCTTTTCACCTTGGATGCGGAAGCCGAGATCACGCTGGAGGCCAATCCGACCAGCACCGAGGCCGGGCGCTTCCGCGGCTATGCGGCGGCGGGGGTGAACCGGGTTTCCATCGGCGTGCAGAGTTTCGACGATGCGGCGCTGAAATTTCTGGGGCGCGGGCACTCCGCCGGCCAGGCCAGGGCGGCGATCGAGCTGGCGCGGAAGATTTTCCCGCGGCTTTCCTTCGACCTGATCTATGCCCGGCCGCAACAGAGCCTGCGAGCCTGGCGGGCGGAGCTGGATCTGGCGCTGGGTTTGGCGGCGGATCATCTCTCGCTGTACCAGCTCACGATCGAGCAGGGCACGAAGTTCGCGACGCTGTATGGCCGCGGCGAATTTTTACTCCCGGAGGGGGATCTCGCCGCTGCGCTGTATGACGAGACGGAACTTGCCGCCGCTAGGTTTGGTCTGCTGCCATACGAGGTCTCGAACTACGCGAAGCCCGGTGGAGAAAGCCGGCATAATCTGGCCTATTGGCGCTACGAGGATTACGCCGGCATCGGCCCTGGGGCGCATGGCCGACTGACCTTTGGCGGCCGGCTATACGCCACCTCCCGCCATCGGGCGCCGGAGATCTGGGCCGGGCTGGTGGAAGACAAGGGCAGCGGCAGCACGGTCGAGGAGGAAATCGGCGCCTTGGACCGCGCCCGCGAAGCGCTGCTGATGGGCCTGCGCCTGAGCGAGGGCATTGCGTTCCAGCAGTTCCGCGCCCGCACGGGAATGCCGATCGCAGATGCGGTGGATCGCCGGGTTTTCGAACTGGCGCTGGCAGAAGGTTACTTAACGCAGACGCGGACGCATCTGATCGCCACGCCCGAGGGCAGAAAACGGCTGGATGCATTGCTGCCAGAACTCGCGCGTTAACCGATGCCATTGTATTTGCACCGCGCTGTCCGGATTTAGGAGTTGCATGCGTTACGTCTCGACCAGGGGCCAGGCCCCGGAGCTGGATTTTGCCGATGTGCTGCTGGCCGGGCTGGCGGTGGATGGCGGTCTATACATACCGTCGAGCTGGCCGGTGTTTTCGCCCGAGGAATGGCGGGCGCTGCGCGGCCTGCCCTATCCGGAGCTGGCGGCGCGGGTGATCGCGCCATTTATCGGCGAGGCGATTCCCTTCGCGGCATTGCAAGCCATGTGCCGGCGCGCCTATGCCGGATTTTCCCACAAGGCGATCGTGCCCCTGGTGCAGCTTGATACCGGGCGGTTCGCGCTGGAGCTGTTCCACGGCCCGACGCTGGCGTTCAAGGACCTGGCGCTGCAGCTCGCCGGGCATTTGTTCGAATACGTGCTGGCGGAGCGTGGCGGCCGGGTTCGTATCGTCGGCGCCACCTCCGGCGATACCGGCTCGGCGGCGATCGCGGCGATGGCCGGCCGGCAGAACATCGATATCGCGATCCTGCATCCGGCCGGCAAAACCAGCGAGGTGCAGCGCCGGCAGATGACGACGGTGCGGGCCGGTAACGTGCTGAACATCGCGGTGGACGGCAATTTCGACGATTGCCAGGATCTGGTGAAGGCGATGTTCGCCGATGCGCCGTTCCGGCAGGAGCTGGGCCTGTCCGCGGTCAACTCGATCAACTGGGCAAGGATCGCGGCGCAGATCCCGTATTATGCAGCGGCCGCCTTGGCCCTGGGCGCGCCGGATGGGCAAGTGGCGGTGGCGGTGCCGACGGGCAATTTCGGCAATGTGCTGGCCGCCTGGGTGGCGAGGCAGATGGGTTTGCCGCTGCAAAAATTCATCGTCGCCAGCAATCGCAACGATATTTTGGTCCGCTTCCTGCAGCATAACGACATGAGCGTGCGCGAGGTCGCAGCCAGCCATTCGCCGTCGATGGATATCGGCGTCAGTTCCAACTTCGAACGGTTGCTCTACGCTTTTCTCGACCGGGACCCCGTGCTGACGGAACGCACGATGCGCGAATTCAGGACCAGCGGCCGGATGGTTGTGCCGGAAAAGGCCTGGCAGGCGATGCGGCGGGAATTTATCGGCTTCACCTTGTCCGACGCCGATACGCTTGCGGAAATCGCCCGCATCTACCGCGAAAGCGGCTACCTGGCCGACCCGCATACCGCCATCGGCCTTGCCGCGGCGCGAGCGGCTTGCCCCATCGGCGTGCCGGTGATCGTGGCGGCCACCGCACATCCCGCGAAGTTCCCGGACGCCATGGAAAAGGCGGTCGGCTTTCGCCCGGCATTACCGGCAGCGCTTGCCGACCTATATGACAGGAGCGAGAAACTGGTTCATTCTGCAAACCGGCTTGACCAGATCGAGAGCCTGGTCCGGAATTTCGCCAACAGGAATGGATGAAGAAGTATGAGTGAAGAGGTTTCGATCACCACCTTGCCCTCCGGCCTGACGGTGCTTACCGAGCGGATGGACCGGGTGGAGACGGTCTCCTTCGGCGCCTATATCGGCGCCGGCACGCGGCATGAAACCGCGGCGGAAAACGGCGTTGCGCATTTTCTGGAGCATATGGCCTTTAAAGGCACCAAGAACCGAAACGCTGTGGATATCGCCGAAGCCATCGAGAATGTCGGCGGCCATATCAACGCCTATACCTCGCGCGAGCAAACCGCCTATTACGTCAAGCTGCTGAAGGAGGATCTGGGCCTTGGCGTCGACATTATCGGCGACATCCTGTGTCATTCCAGCTTCGATGCCGATGAGCTGGAGCGCGAGCGCGGCGTGATCCTGCAGGAGATCGGCCAGGCGAACGACACGCCGGACGATATCGTGTTCGACCATTTTCAATCCGCCGCCTATCCGGCGCAGCCGATGGGCCGGCCGGTACTGGGAACCGAGTCGATCATCCGCAACATGAAGCGCGAGGCGCTGCCCGGCTTCATGCGCCAGCACTACACGCCGGAGAACATGGTGGTGGCGGCCTGCGGCAATTTGCAGCATGACCAGGTGGTGGACCTGGTGGCGCGGCATTTTGCCGACCTGCCGAACGCCGAGCAGGAAATGCCCATGCCGGCCGACTATACCGGCGGCGAGTTCCGGGAGATCCGCGAACTCGACCAGGCGCATATCGTGCTGGGCTTCTCCGCCCCCGGCTACGGCGAGCCGGATTATTATCCGGCGATGCTGCTCTCCACCTTGTTGGGCGGCGGCATGTCGTCCCGGCTGTTCCAGGAAATCCGGGAGAAGCGCGGGCTGGTCTATTCGATCTACAGTTTTACCGCACCCGCGGCCGATGGCGGCCTGTTCGGCATCTATGCCGGCACGGGCGAATCCGAAGCCGCCGAGCTGATGCCGGTGACGCTGGAGGAGCTGGGCAAGGTGCAGCAGCATGTAACCGCGGCGGAGCTGAACCGGGCGCGCGCCCAGTTGAAGGCAGGGCTGCTGATGTCGCTGGAATCCACCGGCAGCCGTTGCGAGCAGGTGGCGAGACAGTGGCAGATTTTCGGCCGCGTCATCCCAGCCTCAGAGACGGTGGCGAAGATCGAGGCGGTGACCGAGGCGGATATTCATGCCGTCGCCGCGAAAATCTTCCGCACCCGGCCGACTTTGGCCACGCTGGGCCCGATCGGGCAGGTGCCGAAACTCTCCAACATAATCGACAGGCTGGTCGCATGAGCACGGCAATATCCACCGGGGAACGCGACGAACTCCTCAGCCAGGCGGAAGACCTGCTGCGCGCCGCCAAAGCCGCCGGCGCGGATGTCGCGGAAACCTCGATGAGCATCGGCACCTCGCTGTCGTTGCAGCGCCGGCTTGGCAAGATCGAGGAGACCGAGCGCGCCGAAGGCCGCGGCATGAGCCTGCGGGTGTTCGTCGGCAAGCAAAACGCCAGCGTCTCCGCCGGCTCGATCGATCCCGCCGCCTTTGCCCGGCTGGCCGAACAGGCGGTGGCGATGGCGCGGCTGGTGCCGGAAGATATTTATGCCGAAATCCCGGAGGCGCCCGCGCCGATCGACGCGAGCTTCCTGGAACTCGATGATCCCGTCGAACCTTCAATGGAAGCGCTGATCGGCCGCGCCGCCGCGGCGGAGGATGCGGCGCTCAACGTGCACGGCATCACGAACTCCGAAGGCGCTTCCGCCGGCTGGAGCCGCAGCCAGTCGGTGCTGGTGACCAGCAAGGGCTTCGCCGGGGTCTACACGCGTTCCAACCATAGCGTCTCCGCCAGCGCCATCGCCGGCACCGGCACCGGCATGCAGCGCGACTACGATTATTCATCCGCCGTGCATGCGCAGGATCTGGAAGATGCGGAGACGATCGGCCGGCGCGCCGCCAACCAGGCGATCGCCCGGCTGAACCCGGCGCGGCCGAAAACCGCCAAGCTGCCGGTGGTGTTCGACCCGCGCGTTTCCAGCAGCTTTCTCGGCTCCTTGTCCGGCGCCATCCACGGCGCCTCCATCGCGCGCGGCACCTCGTTTTTGAAGGAGAAGCTAGGCGCGCAGATCTTCAGCCCGAACATCACGATCATCGACGACCCGCTGCGCGTGCGCGGCCAACGCTCCCGCGCGTTCGACAGCGAGGGCCAGCGCGGCACGAAGCGCGCCTTCATTGAAAACGGCGTGCTGACGAGCTGGATTCTGGACACGCGCAGCGCCAACCAACTCGGCTTGAAAACCACCGGGCATTCCGGCGGCGTCAGCAATTTCTACCTGGAGCCCGGCGCGCTTTCGCCGGAAGCGCTGATGGCGGATATCGTGGAGGGCCTGTACGTCACCGAGATGATGGGCGGCGGCGTGAACGGCATCACCGGCGATTACTCGCGCGGCGCCTCCGGCTTCATGATCCGCGACGGCAAGCTGGCCGAGCCGGTGGCGGAATTTACCATCGCCGGCCACGCCCTGAGCATCTTCGCCAGGCTGCAGCCAGCAAACGACTTGGTGTTCAAACGCGGGACAAATGCACCGACGGTGCGGGTCGAGGGGCTCACGCTGGCGGGGGCGTAAAGAAGGGAAGGAAGCACCTCTTTTTCTAAAGAAAAAAACTTCTATGACCCTGGGCATGAGGCGCTGGCGGGATAGCGCCGATTACACCTTCAGAACATTCCTTGTTCGATTGTTCATTCTACCTATTCCTCCGCCCCGACCTGCAGCCCAGCCGCCGCGCGCAGATGGTTTCAAGGCTCGTCGAAGGCGACCGCGCAGCGGCGCGCCGCGGCATTGAAGCTATCGAGCGCGGTGGCATACCCAAGGCCGGTCGAGCGGGAGTTCAGATTACCAGATCACGTTGGACCTGCGCAACGACATGCTCCCAGTCCCCAGGCCGCGACTGCGGGTAAATCCGCATTGTCGGATACCACAGACTATCCCGCCGCCCTTCCTGCCAACGCCAGCAGGAATCGAAACGGTTCAGCATCCAAACCGGCTTGCCGAGCGCACCGGCCAGATGCGCGACCGCCGTATCGACAGCGATCACCAGATCCAGCCCCGCAATCAGCGCTGCGGTGTCGGCGAAATCAGCCACTTTCGGCATCAGGTCGGTCACCCCAAACTCCATCGGCATCGATGGCCCATCCTTTTGCAGGCTGACAAAATGAACGCCCGGCATTCGCAGCAGCGGCGCCAGCATCTCCGGCGCGATCGAGCGGCGGCGGTCGATCTCCGAATTCGCAACCGTACGGCTGCCAGCCCAGACCAGACCGACCAGCAGGCCGTCCTTTGCGGCGTCGTCCAGTCTGGAGCGCCATACATCCATCAGCGATGCATCAGCCCGCAGATAAGGCGGTTCAACAATATTCTGCTCGGCAATGCCCAGAACATGCGGCAGGCTGAGCAAGGGAATATGCGCGTCGATTTCAGGCAGGGTCTCGCCCCGGCCGATCACCTTGATGCCAGGCAGTTGCGCCAGCAGCCGGCGCAGCGGCTTTTGCACTTCCAGCACCACCTGCCAGCCATAAGTCAAGGCCAGCGGCGCGAAGCGGCAGAACTGGATCGTGTCGCCCAGACCCTGTTCCGCGTGGATGAACAGAACGCGCCCGCCGCCGGGCTCGCTTTGCCATTGCGGCTGCACAAAATCCCGGCGCCCGCTGCGCATCGAACGGGTTCTCCAGCGCCACTCATACTCAGACCAGCCTTCGACGAACGCGCCGGCCTGCAGCAACGCATGGGCGAGACTGGTATGGGCTTCCGGAAAATCGGGTTTCAGCACGATCGCCGTGCGGTAGCGCGCAATCGCCGCTGCAAGCCTGCCCTGCTGCCGGTTCACATGACCGATATTGGTGTGCGCATCGGCGAAATCAGCATCAAGCTCCAGCGCCCGGCCGGAAGCCGCCAATGCCTCCTGCCATCTGCCCTGCGCCGCCAAAACAATGCCCAGATTATTATGCGGCTCAGCCGCGTCCGGGGTCAGTTCGCTGGCTTTGCGAAAACTCGCCGCCGCTTCTTCCAAATTGCCCAGATCTTTCAAGACCAGACCTAAATTGCAATGAAACGCCGCGATATCCGGCTTCGCCGCGATAGCGCTGCCGATCATGTAGGCCGCAGCGGCATTTTGTCCGGATTGGTAGATAAGTACGCCCAGCATGTGCAACACATCCGGCTGCCCGGGATAAACGGCAAGGATCTTGCGATAACCCTGCTCGGCTTCCCGCAATCGCCCGGCGCGGTGCAGTGCCATCGCTTCTGTGAACACGTCCTGCATGCGACGTTCTAAGCAGGATGCAGCGGCAAGGCTAGCGGCTTTGGCTACCGGCTTTGTCAATGCGAGACCGGAACCGCCGCGCTTGCGTGCAGCGGTCCGGCATCTTGCTGCTAGATATGCGGCTCGCGATCAGGCGGCCTTGGCAGCCGCCTTCATGGTCTTGTCGCCAAGCTTCGAGGCGTATTCATCGGCTTTGTAAATATCCGCGACAACGGACTTCAGCGTCGATTCATCATCTTTCTTGCCAAGAGCCTTGGCATAGGCCGCAGCCGTGCCGAAACCGGTAATGCCGTAATGACTCATCCGCTGATATTGCGAGATGATCAGGATGTCCAGCAGCTCGCCGTCTTCCGGCGCCTCTTTCGCAGTATGCGTCTCGGCTTCGGCCACCAAGCCAGCCATCCCCTTGCAACGTTCCGGCTTCAATTCCTCATCAGATTTTTCAAGCAGCTCTTTCAAGGTGGCGGTATGCTTGTTGATCCCGTCACAGGATGATTCCAGCGTCTGCTTGAGCTTGGGATCATGCGCCCGCTCAGCGAGCGACTTGACGGCGCGCGCCATCTGGTCATTTGCGGACCACAGATCCTTCATTTCGTCGGCGTAGACATCTGCAAGACTTTCCGGTGTCGACATGATTATGTTCCTTTATGATGTTCGCATTATTGCGATCTCATTAAGCAGATATGGGCGAGGGCGGCAGGCGAGACCTCTAAAACCTAAATGGCTTCTTGGTTAGGCCAAACCGCCTTTTTCCTTCAATGGTATTAACGCCGCGCAAGGAACCCCAACGCAAAGAAAACACCGCCAACGATCGCCAATGCGGCGAGCGGATTTCCAACGACGTTCTCGCGCAACTCGCCGGTCGCGTCGCTAAAGGTTGTCTTTGCCTGATCGGCCGCTTCGCCAAAGGTTTTTTGCGCTTTGCCAGCGACTTGGTTCCACTTGCCCTTGGCCTGCGTCTCGCTGTCGCCTGTAAGTCCGCCGACGGCATCCTGAACCTTACCGCCCAGATCGCGCGCGGTGCCCTCAAACTCATTTTCTTCGACCATAAAGCCCTCCATTGATAACAGAGACGATCTGGTGAAAAAAAATTCGGTTACCAGTCAGCAAGCGCGCACACAGCGCGCTGCCACATTTTACTTTTGTAATCTTGCTGCAGACGGCATGGAGCGCAGCTTCTCCACAGCGCCGGGCCCCGGCGCGGAGTCGCTTGCGCTACGCGCTGGGATAATTGTGCCGTATCTGATTGGGCTGCGTCATTCCCGCCAAAGACGCGTCGCGGCTACGTCGAACACATTCCACCGGCACGCCGGGACGCTCGCGAAATATCCAGCCATCTTCTTCAAGGAGATGATCATCGGGAACCATAGTGTCGCGATTCATAGCATCGGGAACCCCGGCATCTGCGCCAATGGTCGATGCCTCGGTATTTTCCGCCTTGGAACGAATGGGCATTTCCAATCCTCCTTGTTTTTATAGATGCGATTGTAGAGACATCAAAGCTCACCCTCAAATTAAACTTTTACAAGGAATGCGCAGCGGAGCTGGTTCTTGCTTGTGGGGGGAGCGCGGCGTGCTGCATCCGCAACGCCTAATCCAGCCCGCCAACCGAGCTTTGTCCATTAATGCCAACCGAGCTTTGTCCATTAATCTTGTCAACGTAGACGCACTCGGCACTTCACAGGTTCATGCCTGGAACAGCTATGACTTCATGAAATGCAACATCCTGACCCTATTATGCGCGCCACAGCATGGTTGAGCGTCTTCCGCCTTGGGCGATTGACGACTTCAGAAGCGGCCGAAAGCATGCGTTTGCTAACGGCCGCCGGAGGTCACGTTACATTGGCGCCGCTTCAATCATTCGCAGGTGCATTTGCAGGGTCGGCAGCGTCGCCGTGGCAAGCGACTTCAGATTTAGATCGGTTCCGGTCGTGGCTTCCGCTTTAAACAAAGCGATCGCCTTTTCATGGGCCAATTTCTGCGTTTGTAGATATTCCGCGTCGAATGCCGAGCCGCTCAAACCGTTCAGCTTTGTGTTAACCATCATTTGCTTGTCGGTGAGGGTGGTCGGGATCATCACACCATCACGCAGTGCCAGCGCCTTCAGCTTGGCATTGACCTCGCCATGATCTTTGACCATCGTAGCGCCGACCTTCTGCACCGCCGGACTGCCTTTATGCTCAGCGAGTTGACCGTCCATTACTTCAGCCAATCCTGCTGCGCCTGCCGTCTGAATAAATTTGGCATCGGTCGGATCAAGGTTCGATGGCGACAAACTTTGCCCTGATGTTGTTGGCGCCAGCGGGGGCGGCGCGCTCGACTGGGCCATGGTGACCATCGGCAGCATTGCAAGCGTAACCGAAGCTAGAAGAATATTCCGCATATGAAGTTGTTTCCTTGTATTGTCCAACCGACCGACGGTTGAACGTTGGCATTGCCAATGTTGTAAGCGCCTAACTGGGTTGCAACGCAGCGGGCTGGACAATTCACAAGTTTTAATCTGCCGCAATAAACTCGAGGCTTCACGAATGCTCAATATGCGATCGTAACCCCGGCGGTCCGGCGTAAAAAACGACTCCAATTAAGCAGGTGACTTCAGTTAAACCTTCACCTTCGATATGTCCGGTAGCGGCGGACGGATTGAACCGTCGGCTAAGGGATTACGGTGAGCGTGCAGACCCTACTTTAGGCGGCGCGGAATGGGTAAGCTGTGGCGCGCACTTAAAGATCAGATGGCGCCAAACCTGTGTGCTTTGCTAAACGAGCAAGCATCCGGGGCCCAATCTCATCGGTTGCATGAAAGGCAAACGTGTAGTCTAGCCAGCTCTGCCGGCAAAGCATCACGGTGAGATCCGACCTGCCGCTTTGGCTGCCAGCCGATCCGATAAAGCGCGCTAAGAACTCGATTTGCCTTAACCGAAGGCCAGGAACTCACGCCGCAGTAAATACGCTGCTTGTTTCAAAGGAACCGGCTCTCCATGCTCAAGCCGGTCTGCAATCACCCTCAAAGCAATTATCTGCGCGTTGCTTTGGGCTTCGGTCATCGTTTCTCCATAAGCCATTACGCCGGGAAGCTCAGAGATTTCAGCTATCCAGCGACCGTCCGGTTCGCGTTCAATCTCAATGTTCAGCACTTGGACACCCTTGAGAAGCTGTTGCGAGGCGCTTGTTCCGAAACGTAAGAGGGTCGGGTCGCAAAGTCACGCAGTATTTAGGCGAGTCGTCTGCATAGCCGGTTTTGTCCACCACTGAATCATTATCGCCACAGTGTTTAACGAACCGTTGTTCCGGCGCCTTTTGTCGCATCCACGTCGCACGGACTTGCTGCTCGCCCGCGGTCTTTGTTGACAACGCCCGGTTTTACTTGCAACAGCGCGCGAAATGAAAAACCCCCTGTAGAGGAGTCGCCTCAGTCTAAGCCATTGTTTCGCTTCGTCATCCTGGTAGCGGCGGACGGATTTGAACCGCCGACCAAGGGATTATGATTCCCCTGCTCTACCGCTGAGCTACGCCGCCTTGCCGGTGGCGGCGGAGGTAACCGTCAAGGCCCCCAGAGTCAATGCGGTACACCCGGATGAGAACGGCCAAAGCCATCCTCATCCGTCGGCCTAATCCAGCCCGGCCTCATCCCTCCATGTCGTTTGAAATCGAGGCCAGGATCTGCGGCGAGCGCGACTTCAGGATGGCGAACCAGATCAGGCCGATGATCAAATAAAGCGCGAAAGCCGGCGGCAGATAGTTGAACGGATAGGCCGGGTACGGAAACACGCTGCTATAGATCACGAAGCCCATCAGCGCCGCGCCAATCACCCCGGCTATGACGTGCTGCGGCTTCATCATGCCGCCTTTATACATATCGATGGGCGCTACGACGCAGACGCCCAGATACACCACGACAAAGCCATAGGTGGCGATGGTGCCGGTGAGACCAAATCCGTTAAGGAAGCCCTGCGGCATCAGCGCCAGCAGCAACACCAAGGTGATGCCCGCGGAAGTGAAGATCGCGACATATGGTGTTTTGTGGGTTTTGTGTACCAGCCCCATCGAGCCGTGCAGGAACTGATAGCGGCCCATGGAGTACAGCATGCGCGAGCCCGCATTCAGGCAGGCCAGCGCGCAGGCAAAGGCGCTGATCATCGCGGCGAAGTAAACGATGGCGGCGGCCCATGGCAGATGCGCCGCGTTGGTCATGTCGGCAAACGGCGAAGAGCTGCCGCCGATGGCGCCGGCGTTATCCTTCATGCCCAGCACCATGAAATAGCCCATGATGGTGAAAAAGATGCCGGCGACCGCGGCGCTGCCGACCACCGCGAACGGCACGTTGCGGCGGGGATTGTTGGATTCCTTGGCCAGCGTCGCGGCGCTTTCAAAGCCCACGAAGCTGAACACCGCAAACGCCATCGCCTGCATCACGCCGCCGAAACGCAGCTTCGAGATATCAAGCTGCGCAGGATCGATGATCGTTCCATGCTTGCCCACCACGATCGCGGTGATGATGATAATGATCCCGATCGAGATCGTCTCCAGCACCAAGCCGACGCGCGAGGAGACCTGAATGTCGCGTATGGCGGCGAAGGTCACCAAACCCAGAAATGCGATGCTGAAGATCAGCAGTTCCGGCGTCGATAGCGTGATCTTGAAAACCCCCAGGAAATTGCCGAGGAACAGCGGAAAGCCGAACACCACGGCAACCGCGGTGGTGAGGTAAGCCAGCACCATCGCCCAGCCCGCAAGCGCGCCGGTCATCGGCCCGAAATTGCGGCCGATATATACAAAATAGGAACCCGCCTCCGGATGCCGCCGCGCCAGCGTCGCGATGCAGGCGCCGACGAAAACGCAGCCGACGGTGGCGATGAGATAAGACAGCCAAGAACCAACGCCTGCCAGCCCAGCGACCACCGATATGTTCAGCGCCGGCGTGAGCGTCGGCGCGATATTGGCGATGGATTGGCCGATGGTCTCAGGCAGGCTGAGCGCGCCATGTTTCAATTGCGCCGACTTTGGAACGTCGATGGCGTGAATATCTGTGGTGGCTACCATATTATAAGGCTCTCCAGAATTGTTGCGGTTCTTGAAGTCTTCGCCGCTGCCGTTTTTCCGTGCACAACCGATACGTTGGGACGATACAACTCTCGGACGATGTAGCCTTGGAACGATGCGGCTTTGGGATGATTAACTTTGAGATGATTGACTATGGAATAATGCAAATTTCATGCCGCTGCAGGAGTTGCCCAGCCCGCCAAGCTTTCCATGATGTCAGGTGGAGCAGCAGGATGCCGCGCCAGCCAGCTTGCTCGCATTGTTCATTTCGGCGGCAGGTCGATCCCCGGATTCTCGTCAAAAACCCGACCGGGGTTAATTCGAAGCCGGTACTGATGCAAAGCTGGCCCGGATGCAGGCGGAGGTATTGATGATCCTTGCGCCTTCATCTCGAACTCGATCATGCCATCGCGGCCGAACGCCAGCGGGCGGCGTATCCGTGCCCGGCCGAAGAACCGGCTTTACTTCTACGCGGCAAATCGCAAAGCAAATTGCCGTTGGCTATTTATCGGGTTATTTCTGATTGATTATTAAGCAAGATGAACAACCCGAATGAGTGGGCCCAATGGCGCCGCCATCCTGGCCGCCGAGGGGTTCGCAGATTATTTCGCTCCGGTTCTTCCAGCAGCGGCTGACGCAGCCGGCAAAGGAAGCGCTTCTTTTTCTGAAGAAAAAGAAGCAAAAGGATTCCCGGACTCTGGCTCCCAGCGCTATAAGCGAAACCGCCCCAGGCTCGTAGTTAAAGAAGTTTTGCGCCGCTTTTTTTCAAAAAAGCTGCTGCTACTTCAAGCTTTCTTCGAGGGCAGCTCCACGATCGCCATGCCGGTAGCCGACGTCTCGTCGTTATAGGTCCGCGCGCGCTGCGAAATCTCGACCAGATACTTGCCGTTTTCCTCGTACTTCTTGCTGACCGAGCCGTCGATGAAGACGATGTCGCCTGCCGGGTTGTGGCGGCGGATCTGGCATTTGCTCTGCCGCAGGAAGCCGGCATCGCCCATCCAGTTGGTGCAGTGATGCGTCAGCCAGGAGCAGCGCTCCGGGCCGTAATCATAGGCGCCGGGGGCGCCGACCATATGAGCGAATTCTTCTTCCCAGTGCACGCGCTCCGGGCAGTCCGGAATGCCGAAGCGGTTCTTGATGCCCAGACCCGGATGTTTGTCGAACATCGCCCAGGCCATCTTGTTGGTGCGGATATAAAGCCCGCCCCAGCCTTGCGCGTAGCCGATAAAGCCGGTGACCGTCATTGGGCCCTTCAGCATGGTCGGCAGTTTTTCGCCGACCGTTACGTCTTCCCAGTAGCGCAAGGTGGCGCCGCGGCATTCCTCGTCGCGGTATAATTTATAGACTTCCTGCAGCTGTACCTCGGTGTACTGCACCACGCCGCGTTCCCGGGCTTCCTTGTATTTGGTGCCGACTTCGCGGGCGATGTCGCGGTCGGTGCGGAAGCACCAGCTATCGGCTTCTGCCACTTTATCGCCGTGCTGGTTAAAAAAATCCACGTGATAGATCTGCTGGAAGGAGCGGCCGGCGAACTTGGTCTGGTGCTCGATCAGGTCCTTCAAATAGGCCTGGGTGGTGATGACATCGTTGCGCAGCACCGGCTTATGCCATGTCCAGTCCGCCCCGGCCCACATGGCGTGGGTGCCGGTAAGGCCGCCGACATAGCCGGAGATGATGCGGCTGGTGGTGAACAGAAAGCTCGGAAGTGCGACGATCGTACCGTAGCTGGTTTTCTCGGCGTAGGCCGGATCGCACCATAGCGGATTGTCGTCGCCGATGCCGTGCGCGTAGTGGCGGATGCCGTCGCGGGTGGCTTCGTAGTTCCAGGGCTCGACCGTATCGGTGATGACAACGCCGAACCGCTTGCGCAGATCGTCGAGTTTTTCCTCGGTGATTTTCGGGAAGTGTTTTTGGGTCGGCTCTGCGGTCATGCTCATGCTCTCGCTCATATGAATATCCTCTCTGCAGCTCTCCGAGCCTCAAGATCTCTCAAGGCTTTACGGTTGATCTTCCCCGCCGGGGTTTTGATCAGTTGGTCGGTGAACTCGATGATGCGCGGATATTCATGGGCGCTCAGCTGATGGCGGGTGAAATCCTGCAGCTCCTTCACATGCGCCTCGTCGCCGGCGCCGCCTTTGGTGACGATGAAGGCCTTTACCGCCAGGCCGCGCAGCCCGTCCGGCACGCCGATTACCGCGGCTTCGGCGACGGTGGGATGGCGCAGCAAAGTCTGTTCGATCTCCACCGGGCTGATGGTCCAGCCGGCGGAGATGATCACGTCATCGGCGCGGCCGGCATGGTAGAAATAGCCGTCCTCGTCGGTCCAGCCGAGGTCCTTGGTGCCGATCCACTCGCCTTTGCGCAGGAGCATAATCTCGTTCTTTTCCTGCGGCGGCGCTTTACTGCCGTCCGGGCGCCGAACCTCGATCTGCATGCCGGGCACCGGCTTCCCGAGCGCACCATCCTTGACGTGATAATCCTTGGCACCCGGATAGTTCACCAGGATCACGCCGATCTCGGTGGTGCCGTACATGCTGCAGATCGGGATTTTGAACAGGTTCTGCGCGTAGTTCAGCGTATCCGGGTCGATCGGTTCGCCCGTGTAAGAGAGTTTGTTGAAAGCAAAATTTTTTGCCTCGGCTACGCCGGTGTTGCGGATCATACGGTAATGCGTGGCGGCGGCTGACATGTTGGTGATTTTGAACTCGGCCAGCGCCTCGACCAGCCGCTTGGCGTCGAATTTTCCGCCGAAGGCCCCGGTGGTAACACCCAAAGCGAGCGGCGCTAGCGTCCCGTGCCAAAGCCCATGGCCCCAAGCGGGCGAGGAGGGACAAAAATATTCATCGCCCGGCCGGATGCCGGTGCCGTAAAGGGCAGCAGACATCAGCGTCACCAGCGCACGATGCGTGTGTTTCACCGCGGCCGGCAAATCCCGCGTCGTGCCGGAAGTGTACTGAAAAACCGCGAGGTCGGAGGCCTTGCTGTCATCGTCGAAGGTCGCGGGCTCGCCGGCGATCATTTCGGCCATATCAGTGTCCAGCACGATCTTGAAATCCGGGGTCGCCTCGCGCGCGACGGGGAGTTTTTCCTGGTTTACGATCAGCAACTCGGGCTTGCAGTCGCCGACGCGCAGTTTCAGCCCGTCCGGCCCGAACAAGGTGAACATCGGCACGCTGATGGCGCCCGATTTCAGGGCGCCGAACAGGCTGATATAAAACGCCTTCGACGGCTCCAGCATGAAGGCGACGCGGTCGCCTTTTTTGATCCCGCGCTTGATCAGCCAGTGCGCGAGCTTGCTGGATTGCTCTGCAATCTCTCGGAAGGTGACGAGCTCCGGCTGGCCGATGGCGCGGACGATGCGCACGGCGATGCGGGCGGGATCGGCGCTCCAACGGTCGATACATTCATGCGCAATGTTGAAATGCTCCGGCGTACCGTCGAACAACTCCCACAGCTTCGCCGAAGAAAACTCGCGCTGGGCGTCCGCAAAGGAGGTGTAGTCGGAGAGTTTCGTCATGCGTTACGCCTTGAAGCTACCTTGCCGCCATATTGCATTTTAGCCGCAAAGCTTATGGCATCGCGCAACAAGCATTGTCAATGTACAATAAGTGTTGTGTAGATTTAACGTTTGGTACGACGCAAACGTCCGGAACGTCCCCTCTGCCCGCGTTCAATGCGATGAGATTTGGTCCTTTTGCTATGCCAAGAAACGCAACGTGAAGACCGCGAAAGCTGCCCCCGAGGGGGCAGGCGACATTTGGACCTGGACAGCGATAGACGCCGACAGTAAGCTCATAATCAGCTATTTGGTCGGAGAGCGGGATGTTCCGTGCGCTCATGCCTTCATGCAGGACTTAGCTGGGCGTTTGGCTAATCGGGTCCAACTGACGACCGATGCCCTAAGGTCTTATCTAGATGCCGTAGAAGAGGCTTTTGGCGGAGACGTAGACTATGGTAAACTGACGAAGCTTTTTGGAGACGCCCCCGCATCGCCAGGCCGCTACAGCCCGCCGATCTGCACGGGCACCCGGAAGGAGCGCATGATGGGAGCGCCAGATATGGCTCATGTCTCAACTTCCTTTGTGGAGCGGAACAACTTGACCATGCGGATGCACATGCGCCGCTTTACCCGGCTGACCAACGCTTTCTCGAAAAAGGTTGAGAACCATGCCTACGCGGTTGCGCTCCACATGATGTACTACAACTTTGTCAAAATTAACGGGAAGCTGCGGATGACCCCAGCGATGGTTGCCGGAGTATCCGATCGCCTTTGGGAAATGTCGGACATTGTGGCATTGCTGGAAGCCAAAGAAGCCGCGACTGCTCCCAAGGTTCGCGGCCCATATAAAAAGAAGGCGACTTAGTTGCAATAAGTCTGGTTGCCAATATTTGAGCACGTTGCGTGCTCACCATTTGGCCCATTAATATAAGTTTGGTTTCCAATCGTCTGTGACGTTGTCCCGTCGCTGCCGTAGGTCGTATCTCCGTTTCTCGAGTATGAACTCCCGTTCGGCCCGTAGGTTTGGTTGCCTAAGGTGGAATACGTTCCACCTGGAGTATATGTTTGGTTTCCTATAGTAGATTGTGTGCCACCAGGCCCATAGGTTTGATTTCCTAATGTTGAATATGTACCGGGCCCCTGGTAAATTGTTTGAGCCTGCGCTTGCACCGCCAAGCTTAGCATTATGACGCCAGTGATAAGAATCAAGTAAAAGCGGTACATTCCATTTCTCCCAATACCATCGTTTGGGATAGCTAAACAAAACACCTCAACAGTACCATCGATTTATTTGGGGCGGCCGTTTTCAAACTAACCCACTACCAAAAACTTCTATAGCTGGGGTGATGGGCGGTAACGGCGACAGCGCCCACGGCTCAAAGTCCGGAAGTTTCCCGCCTGACTCACTTCAAATCAGCGACGCCGCAATGTTTACCGATAGCGCCAGGATCGTCGTGTTGAACAGAAAGCCGATCAGCCCGTGCAGCGTCGCCAGGCGGCGGAATTTCTTTGAGGTGATGTCGGTGTCGGAGACCTGAAACGTCATGCCGAGCACAAAGGCGAAATAGATGAAGTCCAGATAGTCCGGGTGGTCGTCCTTCGGGAAGATCAGCCCGCGTTCCAGCTCATTGGTGCCGGGAAATTTTGAGTAATATTCGTGCGCGTAGCGATAGGCGAAAGTGACGTTCACCATCAGCCATGACAAAGTGAGCGTGGCGATGACCAAGGCCAGATAAAAATCCAGATGCTGCTTGCGCTCGGTCGCGTTGGAAAACAGGAAGATCGCCACGAAGCTGATCACCGCGCCGAGCAAGGTGAGCGCGAAGATGCTCCACTCGCCCTCCTCCTGCCTTGCCGCGTCGGCGCTGATGTCGTGCTCGGTGTGGAAGAACAGCTCCGCCGTCAGGACCAAGAAGATTGCGGTGCCGCTATCCCAGGCGATGGCGATGCGCGTGGCCTGCGACTGCAAAGGGGCGAGGACGAAGTAGGCGATCAAGGCGATGCCGAAGCCGATGAACAGCCGCGGCCGGCCGCCGATGATCCTGAACAGACACCATTTCTGCATGCAAGGTCATTAGACGGTACGCAGGAGTCCGTTCAATGGGGCGGCATCGAAGCTGCCGGGAAAGACCCGGTTGAGGGCCGGGCCATGCAAGCCGAATTGTGCAACCAGCGCCCCTTTGGCGAGCGATCGTACATCCGCCGTCGGCGCCAGATCGCGTTTCTGAAAGAGATTTTCCTCCTTCAGCCCCGGCCAGTCCGCCAGAACCCTGCCGCCGGCGACATTGCCGCCGAGCAGGAACGAAGCGGCCGCGGTGCCGTGATCGGTGCCCTTGGTGCCGTTCATCGCCGCCGTGCGGCCGAACTCGGTGATCACCAGAACCGTGGTCCGGTTCCAGCTGGGGCCAAGTGCGATTTTCAGCGCCTGCAGGCCGTTATCCAGGCCGCCTAGCGGCGTCTTCAGCCCGGCGATCTGGTTGCCATGCGTGTCCCAACCTTCAAGCTGAAAAGCGGCGATGCGCGGGCCGCCATCGGCTGCGAGCAACATTCCGGCATGCTGCGCCAGGGAAGCGAAATCATAGCGGTTTCCAGGCTTGGCCGCGGTCACATCCGCCGGATCGTCGCTCATGGTATTCACCGAGGCGTCGAACCTTGCTTCACGCAGTCCGTTTGCAATCGCCGGGCCGGTCCAGGGATCCTGCGCGTTCAGCGCGGCGATGCGGGCATAGAGATCCGGCGGCGGCGCGGCGAAACCCTGCGGCGAGTAGGACGCCGTTTGCACCGGCCCCTGGATCAGCAAAGGCGTGCCGGTGCCGACGGAAAGCCCGGCCAGCAACGGGCCGCCTTGCGGCAGCTCGGCCAGCAGCCGGTTCAGCCAGCCGGAGGTGATGCCCGTCTCATCTGTGCCGAGTTGCAGCAAATCCTGCGCCTCGAAATGGCTCCTGGTGCGGTAAGGCCCCGCGATGGCATGCACCGGCAGAAGCTCGCCTGCCTGATACATGGCGTAGAGGTTCGGCAGCGCCGGGTTCAGGCCGAAAAATCCGCCGAGGTCATACATGCCGTTCGGCTGGCCGGGCGCGGGCGGGATGAGCTGCGGACGCAGGCTGGCGAGACCGGGATCGCCGTACGGGATCACCGCCGACATGCCATCCAGCGCCCCGCGCAGCAGCACCACCACGAAACGCTGCCGCATCGGGGCCGCGGCCAGCGCCAGCTTTACGCTACCGCTCGCCGCCAGCGCGGTCAGGCCCAGCAATGTCGAACGCCGGCCGAGGCTGAACGCCATGACTATCTCCGCTGAAATTCGGGTGAAGCAAACAGCAAGGTAACCGCTTCCCGGCGTGAGCCGGCGGTGGCGATGGCGGTGGCGGTGGCGGGCCGCAGCAGCGGCCCCAGGGCAGAACCGGCGATCTGCGCCGGCTGCACCCCCATATCGCCGTTATCGAAGCGCGATGCATAGGTGAACGCCCAGTCGATGCGTGAGATAACGGCGCCCGAGCCATCCCAGTCCGCCGCTTGGTCGGACCAGCCAATCGGCAAGGGGGCGCCCCAGAGCGGCTGGCCCAACCGGGCCAGCACGCCTGGATAATCCACCGGCGGCGCCGCCGCATCCGCGGGGGCCGCATCCACGGGGGCCGCATCCGCGGATGCTGCCGCCGGCGGCGCGGCGCGAACCGCCGAGACGACATATTCCAGCGGCGTCTTCAGCTTGCTCAGTGGCACCCAGGCCTCCGGCAAATCAACCAGCGCAGCGGCGGCGGCGGCCAGATCGCCTTCTGTTGCAGCCAGGACGGCGGTGATTTTCGCTACCGCATCCGGCGGTGGCGTGTCCGAGACGAAATGGCTGACCAGCTTGCCGGCCAACAGCCGGTAGGTGGTGGGATACCGCGACAGATAGGTCAGCGCCGCGATCCCGGCTTCCTCGCCGCCAGCAAAGCTTTGCCCCATCACAATCTGCGCCCCCGGTTCATGGGCGAAGGGCCGGTATTTGAAACCAGTGGCATCGCCGCCGCCCTTCATGCCCGCCACCGACCAGCCGGTGAGGATTTTCGCCATGCTCGTCACATCGGCCTGGCTGTAGCCCGCCGCCAGGCCGACCGTGTGCAGCTCCATGCATTCGCGGCCTAGATTTTCGTTCAGCCCTCTGCCGGTCCTTATGCCGGCCCGGCTATCCGGCCCGATCGAGCCGTCATTGCTGAGATAGCGCAGCATCGCCGGATGGCGCTCCGCCGCCAGCACCATGTCGGTGAAATTGCCGTTGACATGCGGCCGGATCGCTTCCCGCACGAAAGCACCCGCGAGCCCGGCGGTCTGGTTCTGCAAGATGCTGACAGTAAAATGATTGGCCCAGAACCAGACCAGCCGTTCGCGGAACCCGGCATCGGTATTGGCGGCCAGGTTTAGCTGCGCCGCCGCGTCCTGCAGATACAGCTTTGCGGTACCCGTCTTGAAGCCAGGCGGCGGTTTTTCGGCCGCCTGCAGCATCGACTCGCGCGCCAGCATATCCGCCCGCAGCGCGTCCATCGCAGCAAGGCCGCTTGGCAAGCCGGCAAACGCGCCTGAGGCTAAGCCGGGATCCGGCCCCTGCAGCTGCGCCCGCAGCGCCCCGCGCGGATCCGCCAGAACCCTGTCCCCAAGCCGGGCGCCCAGACCGAAATGGTTCAGCGCCTGCGCCGATGCCTGCGTCATACGACCGCTTATACAACCGCCGGAGGACTTGGTTTGTCACAAATGGCAACGCCGCCGATGGCAGCTTTCAGCTTTTCGCCCTTCACTCTGCTCTTGCAATATCCCCCACAAACCCGCAAAAGCCCGCCAGCGAACGCCACTCCACCAAAGTGGCGCCGTTCCCCTTTGGCTTATCGCTGCGCGACCGCGCCGCCCGTGGAGGCAATTATGGCTGACTTCGAGCTTGGAAAGATCCGCAATATCGGGATCACCGCGCATATCGACGCGGGAAAGACCACCACCACGGAGCGTATCCTGTACTACACCGGTGTTTCCCACAAGATCGGCGAGGTGCATGACGGCAACACCACGACCGATTACATGGATCAGGAACGCGAGCGCGGCATCACCATCACCTCCGCCGCCGTCACCTGCGAGTGGAAAGACCACCGCATCAACATCATCGACACGCCCGGCCATATCGATTTCAATATTGAAGTAAACAGATCCTTGCGGGTCCTCGACGGCGCGATCTTCATCATCGAGGGCGTTGCCGGCGTGCAGCCGCAATCGGAGACCAATTGGCGCCTGGCCGATCGCTACAACGTGCCGCGCATCATCTTCATCAACAAGCTGGACCGCACCGGCGCCGATTTCTTCCGCGCCTTCAACACGCTGAAGGAAAAGCTGGATATCGTGGCGTTGCCGCTGCAGCTGCCTATCGGTATCGAGGACACCTTCCTTGGCGTCGTCGACCTGGTCGAGATGAAGGCGATCATCTGGGAAGGCGGCGAGCTTGGCGCGAAATTCCACGACGAGCCGATTCCGGAAAACCTGAAGGCGCAGGCCGATGAATACCGCCAGCTTTTGCTGGACACCGCGCTCTCGGTCGATAACGAGGCGATGGAGGAATATTTCGACAAGGGCGATGTCGCCGTCGAGACCCTGAAACGCTGCATCAAGGCCGGCGCCATCTCCGGCGCCTTCCGTCCGGTGCTGTGCGGCACCGCGTTCAAGAACAAAGGCGTGCAGCCGCTGCTGGACGCCGTGCTGGACTACCTGCCCTCGCCGATCGACGTGCCCGGCATCATGGTCGCCCCGCCGGAAGGCGAGGAGCAGGACCCGAATGCGCGCCGCATCAAGGCCGACGTCAATGCCCCCTTCGCCGGCCTCGCCTTCAAGATCATCAACGACAAATACGGCACGCTGACCTTCGTGCGCGTCTATTCCGGCACGCTGAAATCCTCCGACACGGTGCTCAACACCACCAAGGACCACAAGGAGCGGATCGGCCGCATGTTCCAGATGCACGCCGATAAGCGCGCGGAAATCAAGGAAGTGCACGCCGGCGATATCGCCGCCTTCGTGGGTCTGAAAGACACCGGCACCGGCGACACACTGGCGTCCTCCGATGACCCGGTGGTGCTGGAACGCATGGCGTTCCCGGTTCCCGTGATCGACATCTCGGTCGAGCCGAAAACCAAGGAGGGTGTGGAGAAGATGACGCTCGGCCTGCAGAAGCTGGCCGGCGAAGACCCCTCGCTGCGCCTGAAAACCGACCAGGAAACCGGCCAGACCATCCTCTCCGGCATGGGCGAGCTGCATCTGGAAATCATCATCGACCGGCTGCGCCGCGAATACGGCGTCGATGCCAATATCGGCGCGCCGCAGGTGGCGTACCGCGAGACCATCTCGAAGAGCCATACCGAAACCTACACCCACAAGAAGCAGTCCGGCGGCTCCGGCCAATACGCCGAGGTAAAGATCATTTTCGCGCCGCAGGAACGTAACGAAGGCGTGCTGTTCGAGAACAAGGTCGTTGGCGGCACGGTGCCGAAGGAATATATCCCGGCGGTGGAAAAAGGCATCCGCAACCAGGCCGATACCGGCGTGCTGGCGGGCTTCCCCACCGTCGATTTCAAGTACACGCTGATCGACGGCAAATATCACGACGTCGACTCCTCCGCGCTGGCATTCGAAATCGCCGCCAAGGCCTGCTTCCGCGAGGGCATGAAGAAAGCCGGCCCGATCATCCTGGAGCCGATCATGGACGTGGAAATCACCACTCCTCAGGATCACGTCGGCGACGTGGTGGGCGACTTGAACCGCCGGCGCGGCATGATCCAGAACCAGGAAAGCTCCGGCTCGACCGTCATCGTGCGCGCCCACGTCCCCTTAAAGGAGATGTTCGGCTACATCTCGCATCTGCGCAGCATGACCAAAGGCCGCGCCTCCTTCACCATGCAGTTCCACCACTACGACCCGGTCCCGCGCAACATCGCGGACGAAATCATGGCGAAGTCGGCTTAGCTGTGCCGAAGCGGGCCAAAGGCTTTGCCCTGGACCCCTCTAAAGCACAGCCCTTGCAAACCTAAAGCCCTGAAACGGTTTTGACGACGCCGAAACAAAGCATTCATTCATCAGGAGTCTGACGCTGCTGGAACGGCAACCTTGGCCTGCGCGCAAGACTTTTGTGCATCAGGGAAATATGACGATAGGCGTAGGAGGGCAGCGTCGCGCAAGCGACACCGCTGCAGGTACTGCAGCAAGCGCAGCGGGAAGGCTGGCCGGCTTCGGCAGATAATGGCGTGCTGGTAATCCGGCCGGTTCAGCCGAGATAAGCCTGCACTTTGTGAACCATATTGTCCATTTGCGTGCCGGCGCTGGCGGCCATTTGCTGCGCCAAATGCGCAACCGGCGCATGAACCAGCTGAGGCAGCGGGTGCAGATGATAATTCTGCGCCAGCGCGATAAAGGGCGATAGTATCAGCAAAGCAACGATCAGCGGACGCATCTGCAATCTCCTTTCTCTCACCGGATAAAGCCATTACGCTATGCATCTGGGAATAAGGCGCTTTGACGGCGCGTTCCTATACCAACTGCAACCGACTGTAATTTTCACCCTGCACCCTGGTTTAAGCGACCGAGAGCTTCCGAATGGTTAATGGATCGCCTTCATTCGCGAAGAAATTACGCAGCGCTTGCGAAAACTCCGGCGCCTCCGGCATGACGGCATGAAAAAGCGTCATCGAGGAGCGGAATTTTAGATCATCCGGGCTGCCGAAGATCTGACGTACGCTTCGCCCGGTCACGGCGTTTACCAAACCGGTGCATTCCAGCAGCCTTGGGCCAAGCACCGGATGGGCCAAATAGGCCAGTGCTTCCTGTTTTCCGGGAATGCCGTAACGCTGCGCCATCACGCTGCTGCCCAGGCCCGCCAGCTGCGGAAAGACGAACCACATCCAGTGGCTGCGCTTATCACCGGCCTTCAGCTCCTGCATGACCTGCTGCATCAGCGGGTCCTGTGCCTTTAAAAACCGCCGCAGGTCGAACGGGTCTGCCGTATTTTGCATTGCATCCTCCAGGCAGCCGCGCCGCCGGGTTTACAGATATGCCGCCCCGGAGCGCGTAACAGGCGAGATTTCGCCACGGCGCAAATCAATGGTAACCTGAGGTTGAGGAGGATGGATTATGTCTCTAGCGCGCTGGGCGGCACGCGGGGCGGCGTGGAGTTTCGCCGCGGTCGTGTTCGAGCGCAGCTTCGGCTTTATCATCCTGGCGATCTTGCTGCGCTTCATCCCGGCGTGCACGGTCGGCCTGGTCGCGATCGGCTCCGCCATCGCCGATCTGGCGCGCATGGTGACTTTAGGCGGCGCCGGCGAGCAAATTCAGGGGGCACCCGGCGACGCTCAGGTGGAGGCTGGCGCGTTCTGGTCGCAGTTGCTGGCGGCATCTGTCTTCAACATGGGGCTGCTGGCCCTGGCGCCGGCGCTCAGCCGGCTCTACGGCGAACCGGCATTGCGTTTCGTGCTGCAGAGCCTGGCCTGCAATATTTTTCTTAGCTGCTTCCTGGTCGTGCCTTCCGCGCGGCTGGAAAATCAGTTTCGCTTCCGGGCGATCGGGCTGATGGCGTTCGGCAGCACCGTCGCCGGCGGCTTGGTGGCGCTGCCTTTTGCCTTCGCCGGCAAAGGGGTCGATGCTTTGGTCTATCAGCGGATCGCCGGCACGGTCTTCTTCGCCGCCTGCGCCTGCCGGGCAGCGCGCTGGACACCGCCGCCACCGCCGCCATGGGAAGTATTGCGGCGCTCCTTCAGTTTTTCGCTGCCGCTGATGCAGGCGGCGTTGGTCGATTATTTTTCGATCACCGGCTACGTGATGCTGGTCGGCCTGCGAATGAAGGCCGCCGATGTCGGCCAGTTCCGCATTGCGCAGCGGCTGATCGAGGTGCTGCAGGAAATCGCCTTCGCGCCGGCCCGGAAGGTTTTTCTCCCGGTTTTCGTGGCGGTGCGCGGGGATGAGGCACGGCATTTCGAAACCATCCGGAGAATTCTGGACGTGCTCTCCGTTACGATGTTTTTTGCCGCCGCAGTCGCCGGGGCGGTAGCAAAACCGCTGGTGCTGCTGATGTTCGGCCATCGCTGGGCGCAAGCAATTCCGGTATTTGCCGTGATGACGCTGATGGCGCCGGTGACGGCGTTCTACGGCGTGATCAACCCGCTGCTGACGGCTGCGAAGCGGACCCGGCTGGTCTGGGGTTTTGCCCTGGGCAACGCGGCAATCATTCTACTCACCGTCTGGTTCGCGGCGCCGGGGGGCTTGATGGTGCTTGCCTGGGCGCTGGCAGGGCGCGGACTGCTCTCCATCCTGTTGTTCATTCCGGCACTACAAACGGCGCTGCGCCGGCCGGTAGCGCCGCTGGTGCGGCTGCTGCTCCTGCCCTTTGCGGCACTTCTGGCCGCACGATTTCTGGGCTTTGCAGTGCTCTCGCAGTTGCCGGGCATCAGCCTTTTGGCGCAGCTCTGCCTCGGCGGCACGGTCGCGGCTGCGGGCTTCGCCGGCGTGATGCTGCTGGGCGCGCCAAAACGGTTGCTGGAAATTATCTCGCAATTGCAGCGCGCTTTGCTGAGCCGGCTGGCGGCGGAAGGAAGCGCTGCTTTTTCCGTAGAAAAAGAAGGCTTGCCGCCGGCGCAAAAAAGACTTTTTTGAATCCAAACCTCAGGCGTTCGACATTGCGGGCTCAAAGGTAGGGGAAGTTTTTTTAGCCTGCCGATTCGGGCGGAATGGAGATAAGCACATGTTGACAATCTTGCGGCGGGGCTTGGCGGGCGAATCGGGGCGCCGGATTGGCGGTATTTTTCTCCTGCTTGCAATCGCCAATCTTCTGCTCTGGGTAACGGCGCTGCGGATTTCCCAGCATTATCCGCTGCTGCTCGGCACTGCGATGCTCGCCTTCGGTTTTGGCCTGCGGCATGCCGTGGACGCCGATCATATCGCCGCGATCGACAACGTGACGCGCAAGCTGATGGCTCAGGGGCAGCGCCCCGCCGGGATCGGTTTTTTCTTCTCGATCGGCCATTCCACCATCGTGTTCGCGCTCTCGGCCGCGGTGGCGATCGCCGCAAACGCGATCAAGGGTAGGTTCGGCGTTCTGGAGGAACTGGGCGGGATCTTCGGCACCTCCGTCTCCGCTCTGTTCCTGCTGGCGATTGCATTGATGAATTTGCTGATCCTGGTCTCGCTGATCGCGACGTTCCGGCGGATCAAGGCGGGCGATGCGTTCCGCGATGATGACCTTGATGTATTGCTGGCCAAGCGCGGATTGTCCGGCCGGCTGTTCCGCGGCTTCTTCAAACTCGTCAACCATAGCTGGCAGATGTATTTGGTTGGCTTCCTGTTCGGCCTGGGATTCGATACGGCCACGGAGGTTGGGCTGCTCGGCATCGCCGCCGCCGCGGCTTCGAAGGGCTTGCACGTCTGGTCGATCATGCTGTTTCCCGCTTTGTTCGCGGCCGCCATGGCACTGGTCGATACCGCGGATTCGGTGCTGATGCTTGGGGCTTACGGCTGGGCTTATCTAAGGCCGGTGCGCAAGCTTTTCTACAATATCACGATCACCGCCGTTTCGGTGCTGGTGGCGCTGGCGATCGGCGGGCTGGAGGTGCTGGGGCTGGCGCAGAGCGCCTATCACCTCTCCGGCAGGTTCTGGGACAAGGTGGCGCTGTTAAACGGCAATTCCGTGTTTGGGCTGCTGGGCTATGGGATCATCGGGATTTTTGTTCTGGCCTGGATCGTGTCGGCTTCGGTTTACAAGCTGAAGCGATATGATGAAATCGACGTTGCGGTAGTGGATTGAAGTCGTAAATCCCCCGCCTCGCGGGTTATGACGTGGCGGAGACGCCGCGAACGCCTCGAACCAAAACCATCAAAACTCTACTTGGTTCTTGTTCTTCAGAAAAAGAACTTACTTCCTTTAATTCCTTACTCCGCCGCAGCGGTTGCGTAGGCCGGCGCCGCGGTTGTCAGCGCGAAGTAGACGATGACGGCCACGATTGCGCTTACCGCGAATGAAATATCGCCCCAGCCCGGATGCCCGTTGGCCACGAAGCCGACGAAGAGCGGGTACTGGTTAAAGAACGGCACGCTGGCGGCGATGCCGATAATCCACGCGATGAAGCCGGCGCTGACACTGCCCAGGCGGGAGACTCGTTTCGAAGTATGACCGACGAAAACGATTGCCGCCCAGGGTGCTGCCCAATAGCCCAGGAAGAACAGGAAGCTTTCGTAGTTTTTGATGAAGTTGGTTGCGGCGAGAACCGAGATCACCGTGCCGATCAGCCCGGTGACGATCGCCGCCTGCCATTGCTTGAGCTTGAACCCGACGGCCAGCGCCGAGAGTGCGGCGGAATAGATGTTGAGGATATTGGCGCTGATGGTGCCGATGATGATGGCGATGATCAGCGGTATTTTAAACCAGCCCGGCAGCCAGGTGGTGAAGAGACTCGATGGATTGTTGGTGAGGTTGACCGAGGCGCCGATGATTGCACCCAGACCCTCCATCCAGATACAAGAAATCATCGAGCCCCAGAAGACGCTGCCGAACACGGTTTTCTGCACGGTTGTGCGGTTGCCGAGATGCGAGAGGTAGCGGGTATAGTCGGAGGAATAGGGTATCCAGCCAAGCACATAGGCGAGGATCACGGAGATGGTGAGGATGAACGCGCCGGACTGGCCGCCGACATTGCCGAGCAGCTTGGGCTGCGCTGCCGGCAAACTGGGAACATGCATTGCCGTAATGGCGGTAAATACTGCAAAGATCAGCACCAGGAGCAGAAAAAAATACTTCTCCGCGGCTTGGATCAGGTCGTGGCCGACAAAGGCGATGGCCACCTGCACCGCGCAGAGCACGATGATGTTGGGGATCAGCGGCGTGTGCAGCACGGTGGCAAGCGCGTAGCCGCCGATGATGGTGTTGACGCCGAACCAGGAAAAACCGCCAAAGGCGTTCAGCAGGCTGGGGAGCCGGTTGCCGATTATGCCGAACCATGCCGCACCCTGGATCATCTGCGGCACGCCGTATTCAACGCCGTAGGTGGAGAACGCCGCCAGGATCAGGCCGCCGATGACATTGCCGATTACGATGGCGATCAGCGCCGACAATCCCGACAGGCCGAACACGCCGGTCGCCAGCGCGCCGGTGGTAAGGGTGGCGAATTCGATATTCGCCGCCATCCATAAGCCGAACAGCGCGCGCGGGCGGCCATGCGCCTCCTCGGCGGTAACCGGGGCGAGGCCCTGGTTTTCAATATGCAGCGGTGAGATTGCCGGTGAGGTCGCGCTCATTCATGCCCCCTGAAAGACGTTACGATTGGTTCTAAGCCGTACTAAGCTGATTCTAAGCAATACTAAGCTGATTCTAAGCAATACTAAACAATACTAAGCAAATTCCGTACCGCTTCCAGCGGATACAAAAAAATGGCTGGACCCTGAGGTCCAGCCATTTCGCGAGGCGTTGTCGAACGGATGTCTAGAACAGCAGGCCGGCTTCGAGCGTGCCGGTAAACATGGCCTTGTCTTCGCCGTGGCCGCCATAGCCGTAGGTGACGCCGTCGGATTTGTTGTGCAGCAGATACAGGGCGCCGGCATCGACGCGGGCGAACAGATCCTTATACTGCCAGGTGGGCGAGACGGAGATGCCCATCGCCTGCGAGCGCGGCCCGATGAACCAGTCATCCGGACCGTTGCTGTTTTCATACTCAGCCCAGGCGCCGATCGAGTAGGGCGAGGTGCCGAAGCTGTAATCGGCAAACACGGCGCCCGCGAGGTTGCTGGACGCCTGCGGCAGGCCGAGCTGGTAGTCCTTCTTGGCGTAGACATACTGCGCTTCCGGAACCAGGTTCAGGTTGCCCACGGTATAGCTGTAGAAGGCGCCGATCATCTGCGAGTTCATGAAGTATGGGCCGTAGACGCCGACCGGGGTGTTGCCATAGGTGGTGGCGTTCAGGCCCTGACGGCTGAGATCGCCCGCGTAATAAACACTCAAAGCATTGGTGGAGTTGAGCGTGTAGGTGCCGAGCGCCTGCACGAAGTTCCAAACACCGTCGTCAAAACCATCGCCAAAGGCGACGGTGACCGAAACCGGACCTTTGGTATAAGCAGCTTCAACGCCGCGGTTCTGGCTGTTCTGAACGTAATAGATATCGGTGGTTAGCTGGTTGGCGTTGTTATAGTCGATGCCTGATTCCCAGCCTTCGAGCGAGCCGATCTGACCGGCGGAGAAGGTCAGACCGGGAACCGAACTTGGAGCAACGGTCAGGTAGCCCGCGTAAAGCGGGCCGGTCGAATACACATTGATCGAGGTCTCGCCAGGGTGTTGCGCGCCAAGCGTTACCGCACCGCCATTGGCGCCGATTTCAATGGTGAACTGGAGTTCGCCGGTCGTCTTTTGCAGTTCCACCAAAGCATTGGCAACTTCCGCGCCGTTGCTTACGCCGTTGCCGATGATCGAGTTATCCGAGGTACCGGTGAGGCCATAGGCGTAACCGTCGACGCCGCCGCTCAAGCTCAGCGAGCCAAAGGGGCCACCGTCGATGGTGATGGCGGAAGGGCCGCTCATCGCGTTCGCGCAATTCAGCGCGAAGAGTGAGGACGCGGCCACAAAACCAAGCCCGAGAAGTTGCCGACGCATCGTAATCATTATGCCTCCTAAATACGCAGTTATTGCAGCTGTTATTGCAAGGGTTGCCAAAGAAATAGCCGTGTCGGTCGATGGCCGCAGCAAAACTCCCAGTTCCGCGCCAGTCACCTGTGATGGAACGGCAATCTATATGCTAAAGCCGTTGCGGGGCCAGTGTTAACCCTTAAATTTTGCGCTTTGCGCATTTCCTGTTGCGTAAAAGCCACAAGTTTCGCAACGGTCTGGGGTTTTTGACTTATTGTTTCAAAAACAGCGGTATATCCGTCGACTCAAGAACGGATGCTGTGACGCCGCCCAGCATCCGATCAGCCACCTGGCCATGCCGGTAGGCGCCCATCACCAGCAGATCCGCCTGCGCGGATTTTGCCTCGGCGAGCAGTTGTTCGCCGATTTTGCGGTCATCGCGCGGCGGGTTGATCACCACTGCGCGGGCGGCGTTCGCGCCCAGCAGCATTTCGACCTGATCCGGATGAAGCCGCTGCGGATCGCCGATGCCGATGATGCTGATCCGTTCTGCTTGCGTAAGCAGTGGCGCTGCAGCGGCTATCGCGGCGCGGGCGTGGCCGATATCTTTCCAGCCGATCGCGATATGGGCTAGCCCGCCGCGGGCGAACCGCAAGCCACCTGCCGGCGGCACGACCAGAACCGGCGCGGCCGTACCGAAAATCGCGGCATTGATGGCGCTGCCTGTGTAACCCGGCTCTGGCAGCATAACCACCACGGCCGCCGCGTTTTGCGCATTGGCTGCGATCTCGCCGGTTTCAGCGCCGAGCGGCTCCAGGAAGATCAGCCCGCTATCCTGATTTGCGCTGCGCCAGGCGGCGACTTCGCGCGCAACCGCCGCCGCAAGCGCGGCCTGCGCGTCGGTGATCGCCTCGGACCGCGACTGCGTCAGGACCTCTGCGCTCGGGATGATGGTGGTTACGGGATCGACCTGGACATGCAAGGCGGCAAGCGGGGTCCGGTAAATACCTGCAAGTTCGCGCGCCCACTCCAGCAGCATCGCGACATTTTCAGGTTGCGGCAGCAGCGCCAGCACCGCGCCTTCGGCGGCCGGCTTCGGCGCTTCCGATCCGCCTTCGAACATGGTGGTTTGCGCGGGCGCCGCGGCGCGGCCGGGGATGGCGAGCGCTGCAACAACGCCGAGCCAGCAAACCAGGAGGCACAGGATAACCGATGCGAGGACGTACCAGATTGCCCGGTCCCACGCGCCGGCGCGCGCCAGCTGCACGGTCTGCAGGCTGAATGAGGAAAAGGTCGTAAAGCCGCCGCAGATTCCAACCATGACGAAAATGCTGATTTCGGGCGGGACGGCAAAGCGCGCGAGCTTGCTTGTCAGTGTGCCGAAGAAGCTGATGACAAAAGAGCCGATCACGTTGATCAGCAGGGTGCCCCAGGGGAACTCGGCGCCGAAGGCCGCTGCTGCGGCGTTATTGAGCCAGAAGCGAGCGACGCTGCCGAGCCCGCCGCCGATGGCGACCCAGAGATAGATCATTGCTGTTTTGCTTTACCTCGACCAGGTGCGAGGCTGCCACCATGCGCAGCCGGCATCAAGGACGCCGCGCGCCGCTGCGCGGTCGCCGGCGGCGATCCTTGACCCGTCCGCGTATGGCGGCCTCGGGATTGCCAGGTCGGGGCGTGCGGCGATGTAGGGGGTGTTCAGGCTTCGGCGGCAAAACCGCCGCTGGTCCAAAGTCAAAAAAGTCCTTTGGTTCTTTTTCTTCAAAAAAAGAACGTGCTTTTCTTGCTTCAACTCAACTCGGCCAGCAGGCTCAGTTGCGGGTCGCGCGGCTCGATGTTGTCGGTAAGCGAGATCGGGTATTCGCCGGTGAAGCAGGCGTCGCAGAAGGCCGGCGCGGCGGCGTCCCGGCCTTGCCGGCCCAGCGCGCGGTACAGACCGTCGATGGAGATGAAGGCCAGGCTGTCTACGCCGATCAGCTTGGCCATCGCCGCCACGTCGTTGCGCGCCGCCAGCAACTTGCTGCGCTCCGGCGTGTCGATGCCGTAGAAGCAGGAATGGGTCGTGGGCGGCCCGGCGATGCGCATATGCACTTCCGCGGCGCCGGCGGCGCGCACCATCTCGACGATCTTCTGGCTGGTGGTGCCGCGAACGATCGAATCGTCCACCAGCACCACGCGCTTGCCTTCGATGATCCTGCGATTGGCCGAATGCTTCAGCCGCACGCCGAGATGGCGGATCTGGTCCGTCGGCTCGATAAAGGTGCGGCCGACATAGTGGTTGCGGATGATGCCAAGCTCGAAGGCGATGCCGCTGGTCTCGGCAAAGCCCATGGCGGCGGGGACGCCGGAATCCGGCACCGGCACGATCACATCCGCCTCGACCGGCGCTTCGCGCGCCAGCTGCGCGCCAATCAGCTTGCGGGCGGAATAGACCGAAATGCCCTCCATCACCGAATCCGGCCGGGCGAAATAAATATATTCGAACACGCAAAAGCGCGGCGGCTGCACCGCAAACGGCTTGATGCTGCGCAGGCCCGTATCGTCGATCAGCACGATCTCGCCAGGCTCGATATCGCGGACAAAGTCGGCGCCGACGATATCCAGTGCGCAGGTCTCCGACGCCAACACCCAGCCGGCACGCCCGTCGGCGCCGGCCAGCTTGCCCAGGATCAGCGGCCGTACGCCCAGCGGGTCGCGCACGCCGATCAGATGCTCGTTGGTCAGCGCCACCAGCGAATAGGCGCCAACCACCTGCTTGATGGCGTCGATCAGCCGGTCGATCACGTTGGAGTACAGACTGATGGCGATCAGATGGACGAACACCTCGCTATCCATCGTCGATTGGAACAGGCAGCCGCGGCGGGTCAGCGCCTTACGCAGCGTATGCGCGTTGGTCAGGTTGCCGTTATGCCCGACGGCGAAGCCGCCGAATTCGAATTCCGCAAACAGTGGCTGCACATTCCGCAAAACCGTCTCGCCGGTGGTGGCGTAGCGGTTATGACCGATGGCGCGCGAGCCGGGCAGGCTGGCCATGATTTTGGCGTCACCGTAATTGTCGCCGACCAGGCCGAGGCCCTTATGGGAGTGGAAGCGCACGCCGTCATGCGTGACGATGCCGGTGGCTTCCTGGCCGCGATGCTGCAAGGCGTGCAGCCCGAGCGCGGTGATGGCGGCGGAATCGGTGACGTTCCAGACTCCGAAGACGCCACATTCCTCATGCGGCTTGTCATCATCAATCAAGATATCGGTTTCCGTTGTGCTGTGTGCGCTCACCTAAGACTATGACAGCTCGATGTCGAGCGATACCCGCTATGCCGAAAGACTATTCCAGAAACCACTCCGATGGCCGTGTGATGGCGATTTCCTGCGCGGCGGTGCTGACGTACGCCCGGCTGCGGACAGCCTACACAATATTCAGCGCGCTCCGCGCTTGTAGGCGTTATTGGCGCGCTCCGCTGCCGGAAAATCGCCACCACTCGAAAATCACCCCCCCACGACTCACCGGAGCGATTTCTGAAACAGTCTTTCGCAGGCAAAATACGTCGTTATTGCTGCACGTTTGATGCGGGGGGCGGTGCGGGGGGCGGTGCGGCGGCCGGTGGCGGCGCGCCCGGCTGCATGGCGCTGCCCGAGACCGGCTCCTGCATCAGCGAGTCGGCGCTGGGCGGGCCCGCTGAAGGCAGCGGCGTTACCTTGGGCTGGTATTCCGCCGGCAATAGCGAGACCAGCATTTGGGCGCCGGCATGGGCCTGCGGCAGAAACCGGGCATTGGTCACCGGTGCCGGCCATTCCTGGGGCACAAGAAACAAAGACAGCAGAACATAGGCCAGGCAAACGATCACGAAGCCGCGGAGGACGCCAAAAACGATGCCGAGCGAACGGTCCAGGCCAGAGAGCGCGGATTCGCGGATCAGGCCGCCGATCCAGGCGCTGACGATGCTAAGGATGATCAGCACGACGATGAAGACGATGGCGGCGGAGACCGGCACCACGAAATTCTTGGCGGAGACAACGCTGGCCACATAAGGCTGCACGTAGTGGTAACCGCTGAGCGCCCCTAAAGCGGCGCCGACCCAGGCGCCGATGCCCAGAACCTCGCGCACGAAACCACGGACCAGAGAGAACAGGGCCGAGATGACGACGATACCGATCGCGGCGCCGTCAACCCAGGTCAAGATTCAACGCCATTTGGTATCCAGTGCCCTGTTAACTGCCGGATTGGCCGCCGCCTGCCCCGCCGCGCTGCTTTACCGTGCCGGAGGCTACCGCGACAAGATCGGTCAAGTGGCCGATTTCCTTAAGCATCAGCGCTTCGGGGACGGCGAGCCGCGCGGCGCCCCCGGCCACGCGCTTCGGCAGCGCCGCTTTGACGAAGCCCAGCTTGGCGGCTTCCTTCAGCCGCAACTCCGCCTGCGCCACCTGGCGGAGTTCGCCGGACAGGCCGATTTCGCCGAAAAACACCATCTGAGGGTCCGTTGGCACGTCGCTCGCCGCCGAGATCAGCGCCGCCGCCACCGCCATATCCGCCGCCGGCTCGGTCACGCGCAGGCCGCCGGCGACGTTCAAATACACGTCGTTCATCGCCAGTTTCATTCCGCAGCGGGTTTCCAGCACCGCCAGCAGCATGGAAAGCCGTCCGGAATCCCAGCCGATTACCGAACGCCGGGGCGAGCCGCCGGGGTTGGGCGCCAGCAGCGCCTGGATTTCCACCAGCACCGGGCGCGAGCCTTCCAGCCCGGCAAATACCGCGCTGCCGGAGACATTGCCCCGCCGTTCCGCCAGGAACAGCGCGGAGGGGTTGGCGACTTCGGCAAGACCCGCGCCTGTCATCTCGAACACGCCGATCTCGTCGGTGGCGCCGAAGCGGTTTTTGGCGCCGCGCAGGATGCGGAACTGGTGGCCGCGATCGCCTTCGAAATGCAGCACCACGTCGACCATGTGCTCCAGCACGCGAGGGCCGGCCAGCGCGCCTTCCTTGGTGACGTGGCCGACCAGCATCAGCGCGAAGCCCTGGGTTTTGGCGGCGCGGATCAGCTCGAAGGCGGCGGCGCGCACCTGGGAGACCGAGCCGGGGGCGGATTCCACGCCATCGGTCCACATGGTCTGGATGGAATCGATCACCACCAGCGCGGCATCCGGAAATTTCTGAAAGCAGGGAAGGATCTCGCCAAGCTGGGTGGCGGCGGCGAGTTCCATCGGCGCGCTACTCAGCCCCAGGCGAGCGCCGCGCATGCGGATCTGGTCGATCGATTCCTCGCCGGAAATGTAGAGCACTTGGCGGCCGGCACGCCCCAAGGCAGCGCTGGCCTGAAGCAAAAGCGTAGATTTGCCGATGCCGGGATCGCCGCCGACCAGGACTACCGATGCCGGCACCAGCCCGCCGCCGAGCACCCGGTCGAACTCGGTGATGGTGGTCGGGATGCGCGGCGGCGGCGGCGAGGTTCCGGCCAGGCCGAAGAATTCGATTTTGGTCCTGCCGCCAGATTTGCTGCTGGGCTTGATGCCGCCGGGAAGCGCCGGCTTGGCGATTTCCTGCACCAGCGTATTCCATTCGGCGCAGGCCTCGCAGCGCCCGGTCCATTTAGGGAAAACGCTACCGCAGGCGGAGCAGACAAACTGCGCCTGCGCCTTAGCCACGCGCGACAGGGACCAAAAGTTTTTTGGTGCTTCTTTTCAAAAAAGAACCGCTTGCTCTAACTCGCACGCCAGCCAAACCGCGTCTGCAAAAACGCTTGCAGCGACCCCTGGTCGGCAGGCGACAGCGCCATCGCGTTCAGCTCCGCCGCCGTCCCGGCCGAGCCGCGCAGGTCGACCGAACTTGCATCGGCTGCCGAGCTCAGCGCCGGGGTCGCGATCGCGCTTTGCGCCGCCTGCTGCCACAGCGCCACGGCGTTCGGATCGGTCAGATGCGGCAGCGTGACCAGGAAATCCAGCCTGGCAGCGGCGGCAGCCGCGGCGTAGGCCGCGGTCGCGCCGACGGCGCCGAATGCCATCGCCTCCGGCAGCGCCGGAAACAGCGGGTCGCGCGTGAGTTTGCCGTCATCGCCCATGCGGCCGAGCGTGAAGACCGGCACCCCGGCATTGGCCGCCAGAGGGGCGATATCCTCCGGCACGCCTTCGCCGCACAGGAACACCGCATCGGCCTCGCCGGCGAGGTATGCCTTGGCTTTGGCGTCGGTGCTGCGCAGGCCGAAGATCGGCGCGGTCGGCACGCCGATACGCTCGAGCGCCAGCAGGATGGCGAGGTCGTGGCTTTCCGGCTGGTCCACGGCCAGCTTCAACGCGCCGCCGATGGCGAGGTTCTGCGGGGTGGGCGCGCCGGAGCCAAAGCCGTTGGCGCCGGAGCGCACGACCAGCACCCCGGAATTGGTTGCCGCCATCACCGGCACCCAATGGGTCGGGTCGAAATGCACCCGGCTGTCGCCGGTGAGCCAGGCCAGCAGGGCGGCGCCGGGAAACATCGCCGCGGTCGAGCCGTCATTGGCGATTTGCGCATCGAAGCGGTTGGCGCCGGTCACGCCGTCCAACCCGCCGGTGAGCCGGGTTTGCAAACTCGGGCCGCCGGGAAAGCCTGGGCCAAGCGCCAGAGCGCAGGCATAGGCCCAGCGGCTGATCGACGCGCCATCCGGCCCCGCCGCCAGCAGGGAAAACAAGGTGGCGGCCTGCGCGCGGCCGGCCAGCGATGCGGCAACGGGCCGCAGCGCAACCGCAGCCGTCAGGGCAAGCATTTGCCGGCGCCTTGTCACCCGTATCATCCCCGCTCGAATAGCCTAGTTCAGCCGCTTTCTAGTCGTCATATTGGATCAACGCCTCAAACGGCACCGCCAGACGCTCACGGCCTTTCAGGAAGGTGAGTTCCATCAGCGCCACGGCCGCCACCACTTCGGCGCCGACATTCTGCAGCAGGGCAATACCGGCTGCCATGGTGCCGCCGGTTGCCAGCAGATCATCCACCAGCACCACCCTGGTGCCCGGTTCCACGGCGTCGGCCTGGATTTCGATCCGGTCGGTGCCGTATTCCAGGGCATAGTCCAGCCCGACGGTGGCGCCCGGCAGCTTGCCGCGCTTGCGCAGCATGACGAAGCCGCAGCCCAGTTTCAGCGCGAGCGGCGCCGCCAGCAAAAACCCCCGGCTTTCCACCCCGGCCAGGACGGTCGGGTGGAAGGCGCGGACCGTACTTGCCAGCCGGCCCATTGCCACCTGCCAGGCGTCGGCGTGGCGCAGCAGCGTCGAGATGTCGTAGAACAGGATGCCCGGCTTTGGAAAATCCGGAATCGCCTGGATGTGATCTCTAAGGTCCATGCCGCGTCTATACCCTACCCAACCCGTCCGGCAAACAATACCGGCCGTTCGTCGGCGGGCACGGGAGCGGCTGGCCGGACTAGACGTTTACGTCGAGGATCGCGTTCGGGTTCACGGTCGGGTTGGCGGTCTGGTTCTGGGTGTCAGTGGCTTGGGTGCTGGTCACCGAGCGTATCGTGCCGTCCGATGCGGCAATTGTGGTCGTTACGGTGCCATCCGGCGCGGTGGTAACGGTGGTGGTATCGCCGGTGTTAGAGATCGCGTTTGCGGCATCGGCCGAATTCGCAACCGTGCTTGCATTCACCAAACTAAGGGCGGTGCTCCCATCGACAGCAGTGACGGACATATCGTTTCTCCGATCAAAGACAAGTTTCTCAAACAAGGGCGCGCAGCTTGGCCCCGGAACGTTAACGGAAGGTTGACCGGAGATGTTGTAACGCGGCGGTGATCCCGACCCATTCCGCGCTGGACAAGCCTGGTTCGGCCGAGCGAAACTCGGCCGGAACTGCATCAGGGGTGCACGAAATGAGCCATCCGCCGTCCGTTTCCGCGCATCCCGAACTGCCCCGCAATTGCAGCTTCGACGGTCAGGATTGGCGGCTGTTGAGTCAATCCTGGTTCCCGGTGGCGATCGCCGCAGCGTTGGCAAACGGGCCGGTCGGCGCCAAGCTGCTGGACCAGCCGCTGGTCATCTACCGAAGCGGCGACGAGATCGTGGTGGCGGACGATCTATGCCCGCATCGCGGCGTACCGCTGAGCATGGGCAGCCAGGATGGCGATGGCATACGCTGCGTCTATCACGGGCTGCGCTTCGGTCCGAATGGACGCTGCGACCACGTCCCCGCCAGCCCGGAAATGCCCATCGCGGACCGGCTGCACCTGAAAACCTATCCGGCGGAGCAAAAATACGGCCTGGTCTGGACCCGGCTGCGTACGCCGGCGGACAGCTCCGCGCTCTACGATATTCCGGATATGCCGCATTGGGACGAACCAGGCTTCCAGCAGATCAACTGCCCCAGCATCGATATCGGCGGTTTCGCCGGCCGGCAGCTCGAAGGCTTTATCGACGTCGCCCATTTCGGCTTTGTGCATCTGACAACCTTTGGCGACCCATCGAACACCGTGGTACCTTCCTATGTGCCGGTCACCTCGCCGGTTGGATTTTCCGTCGATTACCGCAGCACCGTCGCCAATTACCCGATCGGGGCGACCGCCGCCGCGCCGGAAGGCTTCATCTGGCTTCGCCATTTCGAGGTGCATCTGCCGTTCACCGCCTCCATCACCGTGCATTTTCCGGGTGCTGCCAGGCTGGTGGTGATGAATTGCGCCTCACCCATGAGCTCCCGGCAGACCCGGCTGTTCTGCCCGATCGCACGCAATTTCGACAAGCATATCCCGGTGGAAGCGGTGCACGAATTCAACCGCCGCGTGTTCGAGGAAGACCGCCGCGTGGTGGAAGCGCAGAAACCGGAATTCCTGCCGCTGGACCCGACGCTCGAAGCCCATATTCCCGCCGACCGCAGCTCCTTCGCCTACCGCAAAGGTTTAAGGGCGATGGGATTCAGTCCGATATTCGCAGCCTGAGACAGGCAGGAAGCACTTCTTTTTCTGAAGAAAAAGAAGCAAAAAGACTTTTTTATCCGAGCCTCGGGCGTCGCACACTCTTGCGTCAAAACAAGAGTTTTTAGCACCGTTTTTTAAAAAAGCGGCTGCTTGCTTTGGATGAGATTTTCAACGGCCTGGGCAGAAATTGGTCTGCTCAGCAGGAAGCCTTGCACGCGCGCGCAGCCGAGCGACAGCAAGGCCTGCAGCTGCTCGTCTTCCTCGATGCCTTCGGCGGTGACTTCAAGCTGCAGCGCGCCGGCCAGGTCGATGATGGCTTTGACGATCGAAAGGGTTTTTTGACAGCCGGGGATTTTGCCGACGAAGGATTGGTCGATTTTGATAGCATCGACCGGGATGCGATCTAGATAGCTGAGCGAGGCATAGCCGGTGCCGAAATCATCCAGCGCGAAACGCACGCCCAACGCCTGCGCGGCGGCGATCACGGCGATGATCGGCTCCAGTGTCGAAAACAATACCGTTTCGGTCACTTCAAGTTGCAGAGACGAAGGCTTAAGGCCGGTATCCGCGAGGATTTGCTTCAGTATAGGAATGAACTGGCTATCGGTAAGCTGATGCCCGGATACGTTGACGCTGAGCTGCAGCGGGCAAGCTGAATATTTTTCATGCCATTCGCGCATCTGCTTGCAGGCTTCGCGCAGAACCCGCCCGCCGATCTGCCGGATCAGGCCGCTTTCCTCGGCGCAGCCGATGAATTCGCCCGGAAGCAGCCTGCCCCGTTCCGGATGACTCCAGCGCACCAAAGCCTCCACACCTTTAAGCTGCTTCGTCGCCAGATCGTAAATCGGCTGATATTCTGTGTAGAACTCCGAATGGGCCATGGCGTGCTGCAGCTCGACGTCAAGTTGCGAAGTTGCCGCCGTGGCGCTGCACATGGCGTCTTCGAAGACAAGGAATCCCTGGCCGCGCAATTTCGCCTGGGCCACGGCGATCCCGGCATCTCGTAGCATCTCTTCCGGTGTTGTCCGGGAATTCGTTGCGAACGTCACGCCGATGCTGGCGCCGGAAAATATGTCTCTCGCACTCAACTGCAGCGGGACCCGCAATGCAGCAACGATTTGCGCAGCCAGCGCCAGCACATTTTCCTCCAGCCCCGGCTGCGCGATCAAAAGCGCGAAGTCGTCGCAACCCACCCGGGCGATAATCGCGTCAGGCGCGCAATTGCGCAACCTTTCCGCGACTTCCACCAATAAGATATCGCCAGCGGAATGACCGAAACTTTCGTTGATCCGGCTAAGATGATCGATATCCACCAGAAGTAACGCGAAGCCGGAATCGGTATCGCTCGCACGGTTTTCGAATGCGGCATTTAGCAGGCCGATGAAGTACTGCCGGTTGCAAAGCGCCGTCAGTTCATCAACGCCCGCGAAACATCGCGGCTGCTCCTGGCTTTTTACGTTCTGCATTGCGGTAGGATCTCAAACATGCGGTTCTCCAACTCAGCATGCTCAGTAGCCGAATCGTTACCGCGGTGATAGCACCCGGAAATCAGCGGAGATGCAAGTTACCCCGCAATTTGCAACGGTTTCCGAGATTTTCGGCAAACCCATAAATCGCCAAAATCGAAAACATGCAGCTATCCGCAAGCTATTTCTCGATCGCCCGGGCTCGCCCGCAGCCTTTATCGGTCGCAATAAAAAATTAGAAATAAATCAAAAAAAGTCTTTCCGATTGTTTTTCTTCAGAAAAAAGACCGCGCTTACTCTACTTCCGTAATGCCATCTGGATAGGACCTTCACGCCTGCCGTGTGTAAATTGATCCACCACAGGGCTAGTCGCGGTCAGCAGCTCCGGCGCCGGTCCGTTCCAGCAGATCTGCCCCTTGTACAGCATCGCTGCCCTATCGCCGATGCGCTGCGCACTCGCCATATCATGGGTGATGGCGATCGAGGTGCTGCCGAGACGTTTGACGCAATCGACGATCAGCCCGTCGATCACCGCACCCATGATCGGATCCAGACCTGTGGTGGGCTCGTCGAAGAACATGATCGCCGGCGCGCTGGCGATGGCGCGCGCGAGCGCCACCCGTTTCTGCATGCCGCCGGAAAGCTCCGAAGGCGAGAGCATGGCAACGTCCGCGCCCAAGCCCACCTGCGCCAGGAATTCGATCGCCTTGTCTTTGGCGGCGCCACGCCGAACTTTTCGCTCCGCCAGCAGGCCAAACGCGACATTCTCCCAGACCGGCAGGCTGTCGAACAGCGCGCCGTTCTGAAACAGCATGCCGATCTGGCTGCGCAATCGCCGCGCCCGCTTCGGCGGCGCCGTCAGCACATCCTCGCCGTCGATTTCGATGCTGCCGGCATCCGGCGTCACCAGCCCCAGGATGGATTTTATCAGCACGGATTTGCCGGTGCCGGAGCCGCCGATCACCACCATCGCGGTGCCGGTGGCGACGTCCAGATCCACGCCGTCCAGCACCCGCTTCTCGCCGAACGCCTTTTTCAGGCCGCGGATTTTAATCTTGATGGCGCTCATAGCACCCGGAACAGCAACTGGGTGAGCACGTAGTCGAGTGCCAGGATCAGGATGGAGGCGGAGACGACCGCGGAGGTTGTAGCCGCGCCCACGCCTTGTGCGCCGCCTTTCGAGCGGTAGCCGTTGAAGCAGCCCATCAGCGCAATGATGAAGCCGAACACCGCGGCTTTGATCAGGCCGGAGATCACGTCGTTCTGCTGCAGATTGCTGAAGCTGCTGATCAGGTAGGTGGAAGGGTTGAAGCCCAGCTTGTACACGGCGACCAGGAACCCGCCCGCAACACCCAAAATATCGGCCACCACCACCAGCAGCGGCAGCGCGATGATGCCGGCCAGCAGCCTGGGTGCCACCAGATATTTCATCGGCTCGGTCGAGAGCGTGCTCAGCGCGTCCACCTGGTCGGTAACGCGCATGGTGCCCAGTTCCGCCGCCATGGCGGCGCCGGCGCGCCCGGAGACCATCAGCCCGGCCAGCACCGGGCCAAGCTCGCGGGTGACGGAGAGCACGACGACGCTGGCGATCTGGCTCTCCGCGTTGAAGCGGGAGAAGCCGGTATAGGATTGTAGGGCCAGCACCATGCCGGTGAACAAGGCGGTGAGTGCTACGACGGGCAGCGAAAAAAACCCGATCTCCATCAGGCTGCGGCCCAGCATGCGCGGGTAGAAAGGCGGCCGGAGGATATGGCTGAGGCCGGTCGCAGCGAAGCTGGCCAGTTCGCCGATGAGCCCGAGCGCGTTCAATATCGCGGCCCCAAGGCCCGCGATAAAATTGATCACGGCGGTCATAGGCTGTGCGTATCCCCCAAATAGCGCCGCTGATAACGCCGCCCCAATGAGGTGAGTATCTCATAGCCGCTGGTGCCGGCTTCAAGCGCCAGGGCATCGGCATCGTGCTGGGCCCCGAGCAATTCCAGCATTGCGCCCGGGATCGCCGCAAGCTGGTCGGTCACGTCGAAAGTTGCAAGGTCCATCGACACCCGGCCTACCAGGGGGACCGGCTGCCCGTCAAAACGCGCCGATCCAGTGTTGGAGAGGGCGCGGAGCAACCCATCGGCATAGCCGGCGGCGATGGTTGCAATCCGGCTTGGCCGCTGGGCGGTCCAGATGCTGTTATATCCCACGCTCTCGCCAAGCGCGATTTCGCGCACCGCCAGGATGCGCGCGGTCAGCCGCACCACCGGCCGCATCGGGTTCTTGCGCCCCGGCGTCGGGTTGAGACCGTAGAGCGCGGCACCCGGCCGCGTCAGATCCGCAACATATTCCTGGCCCAGAAACATCCCCGCCGAGTTCACCAGGCTCGCCGCGACATAGGGAAACTGCCGGCGCAGCGCTTGAAAACGGCTGAGCTGCGATGCATTACTTGGCGCCTCCGGCAGTTCGGAGCTGATCAGATGGCTCATCAGCAGAATCAAATCGACGCCTTCCAGCAGCGCGTTATCGCCATGTAAAGCTGCCACCTCTGCGTTGCTCATGCCCAGCCGGTTCATCCCTGTGTCGGCGTGCAGTATCGCGGGCAGTCTCCGGCCCAGCCGGATCGCCTGTGCCCGCCAGCGTTCCAGATCGCCCAGATTGGTCAGCACCGGCACCAGACCGTGATCGGCAAATTCCCGTTCCTCGCCCGGCAGAATACCATGCAGCACCGCCAGCATGGCGCCTTGCAGCGAGCCTTGCAGCGAGCCTTGCAGCAACGGCGCCAGAGCAAGGCCTTCTTCCAGATGCGCAACGAAAAAATCCCGGCAGCCGGCGGAAAACAGGGCCGGCGCGATCCTGGCCGCACCCAGTCCGTAAGCGTCCGCCTTGACCGCCGCACCGGTCCTGCCCGGGTGCTTGGCATCAAGCAGCCGCCAATTACCGGTGACGGCATCGAGGTCGATTTCCAGAAGCGCCGGAGCGCTCATCGGGAAAAGTTTTTTGCGGAGCTGTTTTCTAAAAAAGCGACCGCTTGCTTTTGTCCCGCCATCAATGGATCGGATCGAAATCCGCAAAGCGGGTGAACTCGCCCTCGAAGAACAAATCGATCTTGCCGGTCGGGCCGTGGCGCTGCTTGGCCAGGATCAGCTCCGCCTTGTTGTACACCGAGCTCATATCGCTCTGCCATTTCTCATGTGCGTCGTGGAATTTCTGTTCGTTCTCGAAGGTCATGATCTTCGGCTCTTTCTGCTGCATGTAATACTCATCGCGGTAGATGAACATCACCACATCGGCATCCTGCTCGATGGTGCCGGATTCCCGCAAATCCGAGAGCTGCGGGCGCTTGTCCTCGCGCGCTTCCACGGCGCGGGAGAGCTGGGAGAGGGCGAGCACCGGCACCGCCAGCTCCTTGGCGATCGCCTTCAGGCCCTGCGTGATCTGGCTGATCTCCAGCACCCGGTTTTCCGGCTTGGTGCCGGCGGCCGGGCGCATCAGCTGCAAATAATCGATCACGATCAGGCCCAAGCCACTGGTGCGCTTCAGCCGCCGGCAGCGGGTGCGCAACGCCGAGAGGGTGAGCGCCGGCGTGTCGTCGATCACCAGCGGCAGCTGCGAGATCTCGCGCGCCACCTTGACGAACTGGTCGAAATCCTTCGAGCTGATCTCGCCGCGCCGGATGCGATCGGCGGAGACCCGCACCTCTTCGGCCAGCAAGCGCGTCGCCAGCTGTTCGGAGCTCATCTCCAGCGAGAACAGCGCCACCGCCTGCTTTGCCATGGCGTTGGGGTTCTCGGTGCGAGCCGCGGCCAGCAAGGCTTTGGAGGCACCGAAGGCGATTTTCGTCGCCAGCGCCGATTTGCCCATGCCTGGCCGGCCCGCGAGGATGAGCAGATCGGAGGGATGCAGCCCGCCCATCTTCTTGTTCAGGTCCCGCAAGCCGGTATCCAGGCCGGAGACCGAGCCCTGGTTGCGGTGCGCCGCGGCCGCCCCTTCGATCGCCATGGTCAAGGCCTTCTCGAAGGTGATCATCCCGCCTTCGCTGCCGCCTCTGGTCGCAAGATCGAACAGGCATTGCTCCGCCGCCTCGATCTGCTTTACCCCGTCCAGCTCCGGTTCGGCGCCGAAGGCGCGGTTAACCGTGACTTCGCCGATATCGATCAGCTGCCGTCGCACCCAGGAGTCATGGATCGCCCGGCCGTAATCGCCGGCGTTGATGATGCCGACCATGGCACCGAGCAGCTGCGCCAGATACGCGGTGCCGCCCACCTCCTCCAGCACGCCGGTATGCTCGAACTCGGCGCGCAGCATGACCGGGTCGGCGATCTGCCCGGCCTCGCAGCGCCGGGCGATGGCCTGGTAGATACGGCCATGGATCGGGTCGGCGAAATGCTCGGGCGAAAGGAACTCGGAGACCCGTTCATAGGCCTTGTTATTGGCCAGCAAGGCGCCCAGCAGCGCCTGTTCGGCCTGCGGATTGCTGGGCGGAAGGCGCTGGGAGAGGCCGAGCAGCGGCGGATCGAAGGAGTTCATCTTGGCAACCTTGCCTGAAAGGCGGCGGCAAATCCACGCGGCCGAGCGCGCCGGGCGGCAAAACCGCTCTGACAACCGCGGGAGAAGCCTGGGGATAAGAAAATATAACCGCTACAAGCGATTGAAAACGCCGCGGTGCAGAAGCATCCGTAACAGAATTGTAATAAATCGGGCGGCGCCTTCAGCCCTTGCCGCGCGTTCAGCCCTTCTGGATCACCAGCAGCCAGGAACCGTCCTGCTGCTCCAGCAGCTCCAATGGGTCATGCCCCTGATCGGCGGCGGCGCGCGGCACGTTGGCGAGCGGATCGGCACCTTGCAGCCGGACCAGCAGAATCTGCCCTGTCTGCAGCGCATCGAGCGCCAGCCGGGTGCGCACGAAGGTCATCGGGCAGGTTTCAGCCGTAATATCGATGGCTTTATCATGGGCTGGCAGCGTGATTGTCATGGCAGGCCAACTCTAGAGCATGATCGCTCGATGAGCGACCATGTTCGAGCTTTTTCATTGGGCGATTCACGTGCACTCTGAAGGGAAAGGCGGCCAATCCAAGGATGGCCGCCCAGAGGCTGCAATGTGGCCGATCCCGGCCCCAAAGGCTGGACCGGGATCGGAACTTCGTTCACAAGGCGGTAGATGGATATAAGCATCGAGCGCCTGTGCATCGCGAACGGGCTTAAGATGACTGGCCCCCGCCGGGTGATTGCCCGTGTATTATCGGAAGCCACCGATCACCCCGATGTGGACGAGCTGCACAGGCGGGCCAACCGCATCGATGGCCGGATTTCGCTGGCCACCGTCTATCGCACGGTAAGGTTGCTGGAATCCAAGGGTATCCTGGAGCGGCGCGATCTTGGCAGCAGGCGGGCGCGGTATGAACCGAGCAGCGATGGCAACCATTTTCATCTGGTCGAGCAGGGAACCGGCAAGGTGCTTGAGTTTTCCGCGCCGGAAGCGGAGGTTCTGTTGCGGGAGATTGCGGCAAGGCATGGATTTAATGTCGCTTTGATTAAAATTGAGCTCTTTGGCCGCCTGCTCTCTGGTGGCTCAGCCGGCGGTGACGCATTGACTAAGGCAAAGATCGAAAGCGGGACGAGCTGAATGAACAACGTGCTTAATTCGCGTCTGCCGCCATTCGTCATCGGCAACATCGCACCGGGCTTCGCCGAGCTGAGGTCGAATAATCTGGGGGTTCGCTTGGCCAGTTCCGCCGATGAGGTCGATGCCGTGCAGGCCCTGCGCTACCGGGTGTTCTACGGCGAGATGGGGGCGCGGGCCGATGCGCAAACCGCCCAGAGCAAGCGCGATTGCGACGCGTTCGACGAAGTGGCCGACCATCTGCTGGTGGTTGATCATGATTTGGGCGAGGGCCCGGAGAGCGTGGTCGGCACCTACCGGCTGGTCCGGCAAGCGGCGGCGGCGCGGCTTGGCCGGTTCTATTCGGCCGGCGAATACGATATCGCCAAACTGCAGAATTTCCCAGGCGAGTTGCTGGAACTAGGTCGGTCCTGCACCGCGCCGGCCTATCGCAGCCGCGCGGTGATGCAGCTGCTATGGCGCGGTATCGCCGCCTATGTGTTCCATTACGGCATCGACCTGATGTTCGGTTGCGCCAGCCTGCCCGGCATCGACCCGGATGCGTTGGCGCCTGAGCTGACCTATTTATACACGCATCATCTGGCGCCGGAGACGATCCGGCCGCGGGCGCTGGAAGCCCGCTACGTCGCCATGCAGCGCTGCGACGCGGGCGCGCTGGCGCCGCGGCAGATCCAGATGGCGCTGCCGCCGCTGGTCAAGGGCTATCTCAGGCTGGGCGGCTTTGTCGGCGACGGCGCGGTGATCGACCATCAGTTCAACACAACCGATATCGCGGTGATCGTGCAGACCGACCTGGTCACCGACAGATACTACCGGCACTACGAGCGCCACGCCCGCTAGAGACCGTCCGCCAATCCGCCCCAGCCGCCATCCGGCGGCCAATCCGCCCCAGCGCCATCCGGCGGCCAATCCGCCCCAGCCGCCATCCGGCGGCCAATCCGCCCCAGCGCCATCCGGCGGCCAATCCGCCCCAGCCGCCGTCCGGCGGCCAATCCGCCCCAACCGCCGTGCGGCGGCGATTTTCGCGCTCCGGCGCTCCGTACTGACCTACGATCCGCTCCGGTGCTCGAAAATCCCCGCCACACGACTGACCGGGACGAATGCTCGAACGGTCTCCACTCCCGGCGGTACTGGCATATGAGATTTGCCCGGGGCCGGGGGCTGAGTTATGACGCCGGACGTTCCGGAGAGATTTTGAAATGGCCGAAGACGACGTACCGGCGCCCGAGAGCCTGCTGCCTTATGATGACTGGACGCAGGAAGCCTTGCTGCATGTGGTGATCCGCGCTGTTTCCCATGTCGCGCGGGAAGGGCTGCCCGGCGGGCATCATTTCTACATCACGTTCAAGACGGGCTACCCCGGCGTCGTCATCCCCGACCGGCTGCGGGCGCAATATCCGGATGAAATGACGATCGTGCTGCAGCACCAGTTCACCCAATTGAAAATGGATGAACAGAGCAAGGTGATGTCGGTCAACCTGTCTTTCTCCGGCATCGCCTCCATTTTGGTGATCCCGGCCGCCGCCATCAGTGCCTTCGCCGATCCGGAGGTGCGCTTTGGCCTGAGCTTCGACGTCGAGCCGCCGATCGACGACCTGCCCGCCCCGGAAGGCGAAGATCCGCCAAGCTGGCGCGAGGCCCGCACCGAGGCCGGGCGCACCGAGGCCGGCCGCCCCGAAATGCCGGCCGAGATCGTCAACCTGGACGCCTTCCGGCGCCGCCCAAAGGAATGATTTTGAGCCGTTCATGAAGGACAAAAGATGAACGCCGAACCCAAATTCTCGCCCGGCTTTAGCTATTCGCCGATGTTTCCGCTGGGCGAGGACCTGACCGCGTGGCGCAAGCTCGATATCGCCGGAGTCTCCACGACCCTGGTGGAAGGCAAGACGGTTCTGAAGATCTCGGCGGATGCGCTAACCCAGCTCGCCTTCATCGCTTTCCGCGATGTCGCGCATCTGCTGCGTCCGGCGCATCTGCAACAGCTTAGTAATATCCTCAACGATCCCGAGGCGTCGGAGAACGACCGCTACGTCGCGCTGGAGTTTTTAAAGAACGCGAATATCGCCGCGGCCGGCATTCTGCCGATGTGCCAGGATACCGGCACCGCCATCGTGTTCGGCAAAAAGGGCCAGCGCGTTTGGGTGCAGGGCAACGAAGAGGAAGCGCTGAGCTACGGCGTGCACCGCATTTATACCGAAACCAATCTGCGCTACTCGCAGATGGCGCCGATTACGATGTTCGAGGAGCAGAACACCGGCAACAATCTGCCGGTGCAGTTCGACATTCTGGCGGCACCGGGCGAGCACCATGCCGACGAGTTCCATCTGATGTTCATCGCCAAAGGCGGCGGTTCCGCAAACAAGACCTATTTGTACCAGGAAACCCGCGCGGTGCTTACGCCGGAGAAGATCATCGGCTTTATCGAGGCAAAAATCAAAACCCTCGGCACCTCCGCCTGCCCGCCTTATCATCTCTCCATCGTCATCGGCGGCACCTCGGCTGAGACGACTCTGAAGACCGTGAAGCTGGGTTCGACCAAGTGGCTGGATAATCTTCCCGTCCAAGGCTCGAAAGCGGGGCACGCCTTTCGCGATCTGGAGATGGAGCAACAAGTGCTGGAGGTCTCGCGCAGGATAGGGATCGGGGCGCAGTTCGGCGGCAAGTATTTCTGTCATGATGTCAGGGTGATCCGGCTGCCGCGGCATGGCGCCAGCCTGCCGATCGGCATCGGCGTCTCCTGCTCGGCCGACCGGCAGATCAAGTCGAAAATTACGCCGGAAGGGATTTTCCTGGAGCAGTTGGAGACCGATCCGGCGAAATATTTGCCGGAGATTACGACAAAACATCTGGGCGGCGAAGTGGTCGCAGTCGATTTGAACAAGCCGATGGCCGAGATTTTGGCCACGCTGCGGCAATACCCAGTTAAGACCCGGGTCGCGCTGACCGGCACCATCGTGGTCGCGCGCGATATCGCCCATGCCAAGCTGAAAGAGCGGCTGGACCGCGGCGAGGGCCTGCCGGAGTATATCAAGAACCACCCGGTTTATTACGCGGGCCCGGCGAAGACACCCTCCGGCATGGCCACGGGAAGCTTCGGGCCGACGACGGCAGGCCGCATGGATAGCTACGTTGCGCAATTCCAGGCGGCGGGCGGCTCGCTGATCATGCTGGCCAAGGGCAATCGCTCACGCGCCGTGCGCGATGCGTGCAACACCTATGGCGGATTCTATCTCGGCTCCATCGGCGGGCCGGCGGCGGTGCTGGCGCAGAACAACATCCGCCAAGTCGAAGTGCTGGAATATCCCGAACTGGGAATGGAAGCGGTATGGAAGATCGAGGTCGAGGATTTCCCCGCCTTCATCATCGTCGACGACAAAGGCAACGACTTCTTCGCAGACCTCAGCTGAAGGACGCTCAACCGTAATGAAATTTACCGTCGATCGCATCGATCACGTGGTGATGACCGTCAAGAACATTCAGATCACCGCCGGCTGGTACCAGCGCGTGCTGGGCATGGAGCGGGAGGAGTATGGCGGCAAGAACCGCACGGCGTTGCGTTTCGGTGCCGCAAAGATAAATCTGCATGAGGTGGGCCATTCGGCATCGCCGCACGCAATGCTGCCGGAACCGGGCTCGCTCGATCTTTGTTTTGTCATCGCCGTCGGGCCGGAAGATGCGATTAATCATTTGCATAGTTGCGGCGTGGCGATCGAACGCGGCCCGGTATCGCGCATCGGCGCGCTGGGCGACATCATGTCGGTCTATTGCCGCGACCCGGACGGCAATCTGATCGAGCTGGCGAGCTATATGGGGTTTTGAGGAAGCACTTCTTCTGAAGAAAACGAACCGGGCCGCCGGTGCGGCAAAAAGACTTCTCCGAATCCGGGTCCGGCCGCGCTTGGACTTCATCGCCACAATCCAGCCTTTATGCGATTTCCGCCTCCCGGGCGATGGCGTCCCCCGACTCTCGCTGGGCCGGTGCCAAATCGTAGTTTACTTGCAAGTTCATCCAAAACTGCCGGCCGGCGCCCGGGTATCGTGCAGGCCTTGTAGCCGTTTTAGGAGATATCGCCCGATTATCTCGTACAATGCCGGACCAGCGATTGCTCTCTACGGGCAATCTAGGCGCCAGCGCGTTGGCGGCCAGGCCGAGCGCAGTCGATTCGGCGGCAAGCGTCCGGCCAGGATGCACGGCTGGCTGTACCGGAAACCAGCAGCCAGCGCGCGCAAGCGGTCCACGGATAGGCCGCAGGCCATTGCGAAGCGGCGCGGAACGCGTCCTTGACGCGCCGGAACACGCTGGCAGCCTCGCCGCGGCCGAGGCGAAAACCCAAACCGGCGTAAAACCTTGACCTTTTGCGCCATCCCGCCCAACCAGCGGCGCCATGCCCAGCCTGTCCGATTTCGGCTACGACCTGCCGCCCGAGCGCATCGCCACCGCGCCGGCCCGGCCACGCGATTCCGCCAGGCTGCTGCACATCAACGGCAGCAGCCTGTCCGACCATAGCGTCGCCGACCTGCCGAACCTGCTGCGCGCCGGCGACCTGCTGGTCGTCAACGACACACGCGTTATCCCGGCGCAGCTAACCGGCACCAGGGGCGCGGCCCGCATCGGCATCACGCTCGACAAACCGAATGCGGATCACACCTGGCGCGCCCTGGTCCGCAACCTAAAGCGGCTCAGCCCCGGCGACATCATCACCATCGCGGAAGATTTCTCCGCGGAGCTCATTGCGATCCAGCGCGACGGCTCGGCGACGCTGCGGTTTAATTTGCCGGGCGAAGCATTCCTCGCCGCCTTGCGGCGCAGCGGCGCGCTGGCGCTGCCGCCTTATATCGCCCGCCCCGACGGCGTTACCAAGACGGATGCCAGCGACTACCAGACCATGTTCGCCGCGCATGATGGCGCCGTCGCGGCACCCACCGCCGGGCTGCATTTCACGCCGGCACTGCTCGACGCCCTGACGCGTAAGGGCATTCGAACGACACGGGTAACCCTGCATGTCGGCGCCGGCACGTTCCTGCCGGTGCGCACGGAGGATCTTTCAAAGCACGTCATGCATGCGGAGCGTGGCATCGTCAGCGGGCAAGCCGCCGATGCCATCAACCGCGCCCGCGCCGCCGGCGGCCGCATCATTGCCATCGGCACCACGGCGCTGCGGCTGATCGAAACCGCCGCCGATGCCGCCGGGCGCGTCAGCCCTTTCGCAGACGAGACGGATATTTTCATTTTGCCAGGCTACAAATTCCGGGTCGCCGATCGGCTTTTTACCAATTTCCATCTGCCGCATTCCACCTTGCTGATGCTGGTTTCCGCCTTTGCCGGCACCACGGCGATCCGCGCCGCCTATGCGCATGCGATCGCCTCCGGCTACCGCTTCTATTCCTACGGCGATGCCTGCCTTATGGAGCGCGAATGACGCCGCGCCCGCTGCTGTCGATTACGGGCATGTTCGCGCTGCGGCTGTTCGCGCTGGCGCTGGTCGACCGGCTGCACCCGGGCCTGGCGCGGGATTACTGCCAGTGGGATTGCGGCTGGTATGTCGACGTGGTGCGCAACGGCTATGCTTTAGAACCGCAGGCCGTGACCAGCGTGACCTACGGCCAAGCGAACTGGGCGTTCTTTCCGCTCTATCCGCTGCTGCTGGGCACGGTCGCATTGCTGCTGCAAGTCTCGCTCTATGTGGCGGCGCTGCTCACGGCCAATCTGTTCCTGTTCATGTTCGTCATCCTGGCGATGCTGTATCTGCCGCAGCGCCGGCCGGGCGCGAACCCAGTGGCGCTGGCGGCATTTCTGCTGGCCTTTCCCTACGGGCTGTATTTCTCGCTGCCCTATACCGAGAGCCTGTTCGCCTGCCTCGCAACCGCGGCGCTGCTGAGCCTTTCCGCCAGGCGCCTGACGGCGACGGCCGGGCTCGGGATGCTGCTTTCCGCCACACGAATTCCGGGCATCCTGTTCACGCCCATCGTCGTAATCCGCGCTTTGACCCCGGCGGCTTCGGCCTGGCGCAACGGCGATCGCATCCTGGCTTGCAGCTGCGCTGCGGATGCCTTGCTACCCATCGCCTTGGCGCCACTCGGGCTGTTTCTGTTCATGGGCTATTTGTATCTGCACATGGGCGACGGGCTGGCCTTCGCGCATATCCAGCTTGGCTGGGACCGCCATGCCGGCTCGCCTTTTACGACGCTTCTGCATGGCCTTGCATTTCACGATTGGCATCTGGCCTTTGCCAGAAGCGCGCAAAGCGGCGCGGTGTGCGAAATGGCGGCCATTGCCGGCCTGGTCGTCAGCTTGCGGCTGCTATTCCTGAAGCTGTTGCCGGAATGCTGGCTGCTGCTGGGAACGATCCTGCTGGCCGCCGCCTCCGGCCTCGGATCCATGCAGCGCTTCGTCTTCGCCAACCCGGTATTTCTGATCTTCCTGTTCGACTGGCTGTGGCAATCCGCCTGGGCGCGGCGCTGCTTCGTTCCCCTGCTGGCGGCCTGTGCCCTGCTGCAACTCTATTTCGCCCGCTGCTGGCTGGAGGGTTATGGCTTTCTTATGTAAGGCGCTGGGCGCCGCCCTGCTGGCAGCGGAGCTGGTCATCGCCGTGATCAGCCTGGGGTTCCCGCACGTGCCGCAGATGTACCGCCAAGTCTACATCGCCCATAGCCGCGATTGCTGGCTGCCGCCGGCAGCCGAAGCGGCGGCCATCGCGGCGCTGACGCGGCCGGAGATCGATCCGTCGGCGCTTCAGCCGAACGCCGCGTGCTATCTGCTTGCGCATGGCTGGAACACGCACCCGCCCTGGGGCCAGGCCGGCCAGAGCAAAACCTCCTTGCTGGACCTGCCGCCTCTGTCCGGCGCGCAAGCGCTTGAAATCACCCTGGCCAACACGGCCGCCCTTGCTTCACAGACGATAAAGATCAGCCTCGGCGGCGGCCCGGAAACACTGCATGTCTTGCCGCCCGGGCCCGTATTGCTGGTGCTGCGCCTGCCGCTTGCGGGTAAACCCGCAGGCCCCATCGGGATCCGCTTCGAACGGCAGCATGCATCGCCAGGCAGCACCATGGCTGTGCTGCGCCTGCAATGGATCAAACAATGAACGCGGATTTCGGCTTTACCCTGCACGGCAAAGACAATGCCGCCCGTGCCGGCACGCTGACGACGGCGCATGGCGAAGTGCCGACGCCGACCTTCATGGCGGTCGGCACCGCCGGCACCGTCAAAGCCATGACCGCGGATGCCGTGCGGCAGACCGGTGCGAAGATCGTGCTGGGCAACACCTATCACCTGATGCTGCGCCCGACGGCGGAGCGGGTCGCCACGCTTGGCGGGCTGCACAAGATGATGGACTGGCCCGGCCCGATCCTGACGGATTCCGGCGGCTTCCAGATCATGTCGCTGGCCAAACTGCGCAAGATGGATGAAAGCGGCGTGACCTTTCGCTCGCATCTCGATGGCTCGCCGCATCATTTGTCGCCGGAGCGCTCCACCGAAATCCAGCATCTGCTGGATGCCACCATTACCATGGTGCTGGACGAGTGCACGCCAAACCCTGCCACGCACGAGGAAGCAGCGCGGTCCATGCAGCTCACTACGCGCTGGGCCGTACGCTCCCGCCATGCTTTCGTGCCGCGCCAGGGCTACGGCCAGTTCGGCATCGTGCAGGGCAGCATCTACCCGGATCTGCGCGGAGAATCCGCCGCGGCGCTGGTGGCGCAAAAATTCGAGGGCTACGCCATCGGCGGCCTGGCGGTTGGCGAAGGACAGGCGGCGATGTTCGCCATGCTGGAGGTCACTGATAAACTGCTGCCTGAACAAAAACCGCGCTATTTGATGGGCGTCGGCACGCCGGACGACCTGCTGGGTGCGATCGCCCGCGGCGTCGACATGTTCGACTGCGTGATGCCGACCCGCGCCGGCCGCACCGCCCGGGCCTTTACCTCCGGCGGCGTGTTCAACCTGCGCAATGCCAAATTCCAGGACGATCCGGCGCCGCTGGACCGGCGATGCGCCTGCCTGGCCTGTACAAGGCATTCCCGCGCCTACCTGCATCATTTATTCCGCTGCGAGGAAATGCTGGGGCCGATGCTGCTGACCCAGCACAACCTGACCTATTACCAAAACCTGATGCAGAGCGCACGCGCCGCGATCCTTCGGCAGGATTTTACGCGATACTGCGCAGATATCCGAGTCGGCTGGCAGTAGAGGCTTTATTTTTGCCTCGCGACCTGTAACGATCCGCAAAACGACCTCACGCACGAAAGAGCATGATGATGCAGGAGCGCTTCCCGAAGCAAATCGACGCGCCGCAGGCAGCGGCGCCAGACGACCTCCGGACAACATAGGGCCCCGCGCCAGGATGCTGCCGCTTTCTCGAAAATACCGCGCCGCATTGGCGCTGGCTGCCGGCCTGGCATTCTGCTGGGTGGCCGCCGAACGCATTTGCGCGGCGGCGCCGGTCCGGCCGTCCGGCCCTGTGCTCAGCTTGGACGGTTATCACGTTACCTTCGAAGACGCGTTTTCCAGCCTCAGCATCTCCGCGCGCGGCCCCGGCACACGCTGGACCGCCCACACGCCATGGAACGGCGATTTCGGCGACGCCATTTTTTCCGACCCCGCCAGCGGCGTCTTCCACGCCGGCGCCGGCGGCCTGACGATCACCGCCTTTAGAGGCCCGGACGGCAAATGGCGCTCCGGCCTGATCTGCTCGGTCGCCCGCGACGGCGACCCCGGCTCCGGCTTCACGCAAAAATACGGCTATTTCGAAATGGAAGCGAAACTGCCCGGCGGCATGGGCACCTGGCCCGCCTTCTGGCTCTCCGGCATCTATAAGCAGCCCACCGCTTCCGAAATCGACGTCATCGAATTCTACGGCGGCTTCCCCAAATTATTTCACACCACCGAGCACATCTGGAAAAACGGCCACGATACGCGCGCGCTGGCGCAGGTAGCCCAGGTCGCCGATGGCCAGCTCTCGTCGCGCTTCAACCGCTTCGGCGTCCTGATCACGCCGCAAACCACCAGCTTCTACCTGAACCGGCAGCTCTACTGGTCAACCCCAACCCCGCCCGAATACCGCCAGCCCATGTACATCCTGGCCAACCTGGCGCTCGGCGGCGGCTGGCCCACCAACGGCCTGAAATCGCCCATCACCATGCAGGTGCACTACATCAAGGTCTGGCAAAAGTAAGGCGAGCAAGAAGCCGGTTCTTGAAATAAAACCGGCGCGAGCACTTGTCTGACTCCGGGCCATGGACGTAGTCACGGCCAGCGCCCACGGCCCATCATTCAGAAGTTTTTTGCGCGCGCGGCTAGCCTTCTTTTTTTCGAAAAAGAAGCGCTTTCTCCCGCCATGAAAACCGCCATCGCCGCCCGCGCCGAAGCCCTGGGGTTTGATGCCATCGGCTTCACTCTCGCCACGCTCTCATCGCGCCAGCGCGAGGCGCTGCAGGAATATCTCGAGGCCGATCATCACGGCAGCATGGAATGGATGCAAACCCGGGCCGAGCAGCGCGTCGATCCGCAGATGCTCTGGCCGGAGGCGGTGAGCGTGATTTCGCTCGGCCTGTCCTACGCGCCGCAAACCGATCCGCTGGCGACGCTGCAATTGCCGGACGCCGGCAATATCTCGATCTACGCCCGCAACCGCGACTATCACGACATCATCAAGGGCAAACTGAAGCATCTGGCGCAGTTCATCGCCGCCCAGAAGGCTGGCGTGAAGGTCTTTGTCGACACCGCGCCGGTGATGGAAAAACCGTTGGCGCAGCAGGCCGGACTGGGCTGGCAGGGCAAGCATACCAATCTCGTCTCCCGCCGGCATGGCTCCTGGCTGCTGCTGGGCGAAATTTTCACCACGGCCGCCATTCCGCCGGACGCGCCGGAACAGGATCATTGCGGCAATTGCCAGGCCTGCATCGCTGCCTGCCCGACCAATGCTTTTCCCGCGCCTTATAAGTTAGACGCCAGGCGATGCATCTCCTACCTGACCATCGAGCATGACGGCCCGATCGCGGACGAATTCCGCGCCGCGATCGGCAACCGTATCTATGGCTGCGACGACTGCCTGGCCGCCTGCCCCTGGAACAAATTCGCAAGCGCAGGACGGGAGGCGAAGCTGGCGCACCGCGAAGACCTGATCGCACCCAGCCTGGCTGAACTGGCGCGCCTGGACGATGCTGCGTTCCGGCAGAAATTCAGCGGCTCCCCCATCAAACGCATCGGCCGCAACCGGTTTGTACGCAACGTGGCGATTGCGATTGGCAATAGCGGAGACAATGCACTGCTCGCCTCGGCTGAGATGCTGACGACAGACGCAGACCCGGTGGTGGCTGAAGCCGGGTGTTGGGCAGCAGAGCAAATACGAAATCAAGCGGGCTCAACGCAGTAGGCTTCGACCAACCCACATCGTCATGCCGGCACAGGCCGGCATGACGATGCTCAGTGCGATTGCTTTGCGCTACTCCAAGCTTTTCTGCATCGTCACAACATCCAGCCAGCGGTCGAACTTGTAGCCGACCCTGCGAATCGTGCCGGCATGGATAAACCCCAGGCTGGCGTGCACGCCCAGCGAGCCGGTGTTTTCGGAATCGCCGATGACCGCCAGCATCTGGGTGAACCCGGTCTTCACAGCGTGTTCCAGCAGCGCGTTGACGAGCGCCTTGCCGACGCCCTGGCCGCGCACGGTCTCGCGCACATAAACACTGTCTTCGGCGCAGAAGCGGTAGGCGGAGCGGTTGCGGAACTGCGCGTAATAGCCAAAGCCCAGAACGCCGGAAGCATCTTTCGCCACCAGCCAGGCCCAGCCCGGCGCGGTTATGGTGTCGAAGCGATCGGTGATTTCTTCCAGCGAGGGCGGGATTTCCTCGAAGGTGCCGGTGCCGTGCAGCACGTGATGCGCGTAGATCGCCTGGCAATCTTCAAGGTCTTCAAGGCTTGCGGCGGAGACTTCCATGGCTAACCTCAAGCTGTGGCGGATGCGGCGGACGTTACCGGCTCAGAAGAATTAAGCAAATTGGTCTTGCAATCGTGCCATCGGGGCAGGAATGTCTCGAGGTTAATGCGGCTATAAGGATTTCGGGCCAGAACCACGCGCCGATGGGATGCATCTTGGATGGATAGTTCGCCGAGTTATGCCGATATGAGCCATCCGGATCAGGATGTGGCGGCGCTTAACGCAGCACGGTTGAGCGGCGGCGACGCGGCCGGCGGCGGCGCGGCCGGCGGCGGTTTGGTGGCGGCGCGGCTGGCGGCGGTGATGCAGGTGGCGCGCTATCACGGCGTCGAGCTCGACCCGCAGGGCATCCGGCTGAATGCGAATGAGACGGCGCCGGCGCCGGCGGAGCTGGTCGCCTGGCTGCAGGAAGCCGGGTTATGGGCGCGCGGCGTGCGGCTGAGTTTCAGGCAATTGATGCGGATCGACGACCCCGCGCCGGTGATCCTGCTGCTCGATGACGGCGGCGCCGCGCTGCTGGCCGGCCGCAATACCGAGCATAACGTGCTGCTGCTGCGCGACCCGCGCGCCGCCGCGACCGATCCGCCGGTCGCGGTCGACGATCTGCAGCTCCGCCGGTTATGGAGCGGCGCCTGCCTGCTGGCGCGCGCCGCCCGGGGCGATGCCGGGGAAGAACAGCAATTCAACCTTTCCATGCTCATTCGGCTGGTCTGGGGCGAGAAGCGGATCCTGCGCGATATCGCGATCAGCTCCGTCACCATCACCATTTTGAGCATCCTGCCGATTTTGATGATCATGACCACGATCAACACCGTGGTGCAGTATCACAGCGTCAACACGCTGGTGCTGATCGTCACCGTGCTGGTCGTCGCCCTCGGGTTCGAGATGATCCTGACCTGGAGCCGCAAGCTGCTGACGGTGCTGCTGGCGGCCAAGCTGGATGCGCGGCTGAACCTGCTCATTTTCGACCGGCTGCTGACCCTGCCGGTGGATTTTTTCGAACGTAATCAGGCCGGCGAGCTGGCCTATAAGATGGGCCAGATCTACCAAGTGCGGGAGTTCCTGACCGGCCGGCTGATGACCACCTTCATCGACGTGTTCATGGTGCTGCTGCTGCTGCCCATTCTGTTCTACATGAATGCCGGGCTGGCGCTGACCGTGCTGATCGCCTCGATCTGCGTCAGCCTGGTGATCGCCTGCTTCCTGCAGCCGATGAGCCGGATGACCAACAAGATCATCGCCGCGGAATCCGCCAAGGGTTCGGTGATGGTGGAGAGCATCTACGGCATCCGCACGGTGAAAGCGCTGGCGCTGGAGCCGATGCGCGCCGCCGAATGGGATCGCCGCGTGGCGGACACCGCCGAGCTGAACCTGGACGCCGGCAAGCTCGCCAACTGGCCGGCGACGCTGACCATGCCGTTCCAGCGCTACGCCCAGGCCGGCGTGCTGGCACTCGGCGCCTTTGAGGCGATTTCCACCAACAACCCGCTGGTGATCGGCAGCCTGTTCGGCTTCATGATGCTGGGCGGCCGCGTCGCCGGACCGCTGGTCAGCCTGGCCGGGCTGGTCGAGGATGTGCAGCGCGCCCGCTCCGCCATCGCCCAAGTGGGTTCGGTGCTCAACCGCGCCACCGAGAAGCGCGCCTTGACGCAGGGATTGCGGCCGAAATTCGAAGGCGGCATCGAATTTGACGAGGTGACGTTCAAATATGAAGGCACGAAAATCCCGGCGCTGGACCGCGTCAGCTTCGCCATCCCCGCCGGCACCATGCTGGGGCTGGTCGGCCGCTCCGGCTCCGGCAAATCGACGATCACCCGGCTGCTGCAGGGCATCAACCGGGAATATTCCGGCGCCATAAAGATCGACGGCACCGATATGCGCGAAATCAACCTGCGGCATCTGCGCAAGAATTTCGGCATGGTGCTGCAGGATAATTTCCTGTTCCGCGGCTCGGTACGCGATAACATCCTGGCCGGCCGGCCGGGGCTCTCCTTCGAGGATGCGGTGCAGGCGGCAAGACTGGCCGGCGCCGAGGAGTTTATCGAGCGCCTGCCGAACGGCTATGACACCTACATCCAGGAAGGCTCGCCCAACCTCTCCGGCGGCCAGAAGCAGCGTCTGGCGATCGCCCGCGCCGTCGTCTCCGACCCAAGGGTGCTGATCCTGGACGAGGCGACCAGCGCGCTGGACCCGGAGAGCGAGGCGCTGGTGAACGCCAATCTGCTGCGCATCGCCAAGGGCCGCACCATGGTGATCGTGACGCACCGGCTCTCCTCGCTGATCGATTGCGACCTGATCATGGTGCTGGACAAGGGCCGCGTCATGGATGTCGGCCCGCACACGGCGCTGGTGGAGCGCTGCGCCATCTACCGCCATCTTTGGCTGCAGCAGAACCGGCATCTGGAGCCCAACCGGCCGCGCCCGCAAAGCGCCGCCGTTTTGGCGCAAGGGGACTAAGATGACGCCAGGCGGCAGCAAGGCGTTGATCAGGGCGCCGGCGCAGGCCGAGGCGCTGCCGCTGGCGGTGCTGGAATTTCAGTCGCCGACCTCGGCGGTGATTGCAACGCCGGTGCCGCGGGTCGCGCGCATGACCACAATCTGGATCACTCTGCTGGTGCTGAGCATGCTGGTCATCGCCAGCGTGCTGCGGGTGGACAAGATCGTCTCGGCCCCCGGCAAGCTGGTCTCCACCGCGCCCACCATCGTGGTGCAGCCTTTCGCCACCGCGATCGTGCAGACGATCAACGTGCAGGAAGGCCAGATCGTGCATCGCGGCGATGTGCTGGCGACCTTGGACCCGACCTATGCCAGCGCCGATTTTACCGCGCTTAGCTCGCAGCAGCAGGCCTACCTCGCCGAGGTGGCGCGCCTGCAGGCCGAGGAAAACGGCCTGATCTACAACCCCGACCCGTCAAATCCGGCTTCGGCCTTGCAGGTTTCGACCTATAACCAGCAGGTTGGCGAATATAGCGCGACCGTGCAGGGCTATCAGGAAAAGATCGACGAGGCACAGACCAATATCGCCGGCTATGCCCAGCAGGTGGCCTATGATCGGCAGCGTTTGGGCGTGGCCACCAATGTCGAGGACATGCGCAAGGACCTTCAAAATCTGGAAGTCGGCAGCAAGATCGACACGCTGGCCGCAACCGATGACCGCCTGAGCATCCAAGGCAATCTGGCCGATGCGCAATCCTCCGGTGCTGCGGCGCAGCGCGACCTGGCCTCGCAGCAGGCGCAGCTGGATTCCTACCGGCAGCAATGGAAGGCGACGGTCTCGCAGCAGCTCTCGGATGCGATCAACAACCTCACCCAGGCGGTGCAGGCGCTCTCCAAGGCGAAGCTGAATAACGAGCTGGTGCAGCTGGTGGCGCCGCGCGATTCCATCGTGCTCTCGGTGGCGCAGCTCTCGGTCGGCTCGGTGCTGCAATCCGGCCAGACCTTGATGCAGCTGGTCCCGGTGGATGCGCCGCTGCAGGTGCAGGCCAATGTCAGCGGTGAGAATTCGGGTTACGTGCATGTCGGCGACAAGGTGAAAATCAAATTCGACACGCTGCCGTTCATTCAATACGGCACGGCGGAAGGGGTGGTGCTGTCGGTCAGCCCGGACAGCTTCAACCCGTACGACCAGATGGGGCAGGCGATGAACGGGCCGCAACTGCCGGGCGCGCCGCAAACCTTGTACTACCGGACGCTGATTTCGGTGGACGAGCTGAACCTGCACAACACCCCGCCCGGTTTCCGACTGGTGCCGGGCATGCCGCTTTCCGCCGACGTCCTGGTCGGCACCCGCACGATCATGGGCTACTTCACGCGGCGCATCCTGCCCGTGGCCTATGACAGCCTGCACGAGCCGTAATGGCTAACCCGGTGCAAAATCTTGGCGACAGGCTGGCGGCCGCCAATCCGCAACGGGCTTATGCGCGGGCGGAGGCGTTACAGAAGGCAGGCGAACCGGCGCGGGCGGCGCGGCTGTTCGAAACCGCGGCGCGCCTGGGCCTGCCGAAGGCGGCGCACGCTTTGGGCATGTCTTATTTGCTGGGCGAGGGCGTGCTGCGCAACCCGGCGGAGGCCGGGCGCTGGTTCCTGCGCGCCGCCGAACAAGGTGTTGTCGAAAGCCAGCGCCATCTGGCCAGCCTGCATTTGTTCGGGCTGCCGGCGCGGGCGCTGCAGGCCGGGCCGGATCTGTTCGCCCAGCGGGCGCAGGAAATCGACTACCCGGCGGCTTTGGCATGGGCGGCCAAGGCGGCCGAAGCCGGCTGCGCCGAGTCCCAGGCGATGCTGGCCTATATCTTAACCGCCGGGCCCGCCCAGCTTTGCGACGCTGCGCAGGCGGAGCACTGGTACGCCAGATCGGCGGCTTCAGGCTGCGCCCAGGGCCTGCTCGGCCACGGTCTGGCGCTGATGCGCAAGGCCGAGACCGGCGAAGCAACCGTCGCCGCGATCGAGCAGATCAAACGCGCCGCGGCGGCGGATCTGCCGAGCGCGCATTATTATCTGGGCGTGGTCTATGAACGGGCAATCGGCGTGCTCGCCGATCCCGCCTTGGCGGCGCGGCATTACAAAATCGCCGCGGAGGCCGGGCTGCGCAACGCCCAGGCGAAATACGGGCTGATCCTGTACGAGGGAAATGGCGTTGCCGCCGACAAGATAAACGGCGAATCCTGGATGCGCCGCGCTGCCCTGGCCGGCGATGCAGAAGCCTCGGCCTTGCTCGGCGACATCTACGCGCGCGGCGGCGGCCTGCCGCCGAACTATATCGAAGCGGCGATGTGGTTCACCCGCGCCGCCGAAGCCGGACACCAGACCGCCGCCCGCGCGCTTGGCATGCTGTACCTCACCGGCGCCGGCACCCAGCGTGACCCGGACACCGCGGCGAAATGGTTCACCAAGGCGGCCGAGGCCGGCGACAAAACCGCGCAGGCCGACCTGGCGAGCCTGCTGCTCTCCGGCGCCACCGACGAAAAACTCACAAAACCGCCGCCGGTGCATGAATGGTTCGAGCAAGCCGCGGAAGCCGGCGACCTGGTCGGCGCCTATAACTACGGCGTCTGCCTGGCGCGCGGCGTCGGCGTGCCGAAGGACGAGGAGCGGGCTGCCTTCTGGCTGCGGCGCGCCGCCGACGGCGTGGTGAACGCGCAATACTGGTACGGCCGCATGCTGCTGGAAGGCCGCGGCCTGCCGGAAGACGCAACGGCGGCAAGGCACTGGCTGGGCCGCGCCGCCGACGCCGGAATGACCGACGCGCTGGTCGCCCTGGCCGAAATGCAGGTCAACGGCCGCGGCGGCCCGGCCGACCACGCCGCCGCCAAAACCCTGTTCGAAAAGGCGGCAGCGAGCGGCCATAGCGGGGCGATGTTCGCACTCGGCGCGCTGCACGGCGGCGGCCACGATTTGCCGCAGGACCGCGCCGTGGCAATCACCTGGTTCCGCGCCGCCGCCGAACTGGGCCACCCGGTGGCGTCGCTCATGCTGGGGCGCTATCTGCGCAAAGGCCTGGCCGGCCCGGCCGACCCGAAAGAGGCACGGCTCTGGCTGGAAAAAGCCTTGCAGCTCGGCATCGCCGAAGCCCGCGGCGACTTGATGGAACTGGTAACGCCGCACGCGCCTGAAGAAAGAAAACAAGAAGCCGCTTTTTAGCAAAAGCGGCGCGAAAACTTTTGTTACGCTTTAGCCGGGAGTATGCAGCGCCAGTGGCCCAGCTGAGAAAAGTCTTTTTGCCGCACCGGCGGCCGGTTCTTTTTCTTCAGAAGAAGAAGCGCGCACTTCCTTGTTAGAAGCCGCATCCCCCGAAGCCGCTTGGCGCAACGGCATCGACGCCGCAGAGCAGGGCGACAGTTTTAATGCGCTGCGTTGGCTGGAACGCGCGCAGCTTCTGGCGCCGGGCGATCCGCGGATTGCGCTCGATCTGGCGAATATCCGGCTACAGGCCGGCGGCGCGGCGCAGCTCGGCAAGGCCGCCGCCGCTTTCGAAGCGCTGACCGTTCGTTACCAGGTAGCAGCGGCCTGGATTGGGCTGATGGCGGCGCGCCGGCTGCTGGGCGAGGACGAGGCAGCCGCGCAGGCTTTGCAGCAATTGCTGTCCCGCCATTGCGTGCCGGAGGATCAGGGCTTTGCGGAGGTGGCGTCTGCCGTCGCGGCGGCGGCGGGCAGGCCGGGCTGGTGCGGGATCGGGGCGGATGGGCAAATTGCCTGTTTCCTCGATGGTTCGCCGGCGACGCCGGAACAATTCGCGCTGCTGATAAGCAATGCCGCCTTGCTCGGCAGCCCGCTGCAGCCGGCGGCGCTGCGCCGCTGCGAGGGGCTGGTGGAGACTTCCGGCGCCGAGCTTACCGGCTGGGTCAGCCGGCCGGCAGCGCCCGACAACCCGCCGGAGCTGTTTCTACAGGATGCACAGGGCAAGCGCCGGCGGATCGGCGTAGGCGACAGGCTGGCGGCGGCGGCGGATGCGCCCTTGACGCCGCGCTACGCATTTCGCTGTCCTGCCGCGCTGCTGCAGGACCTGACGCCGCCGTTGCGGGTGCTGGGCGGCGATGGCGCGGATTTGTTGGGCAGCCCGGCCGACCCGGCAGCGGAGCTGGCGGCTGTCCAAATCCCTGCGTCTTATTCGGGTCCGGCGAACCGGGTATTGCCGGAGCGCGCAAGGCTGATGGTCGTGGTGCCGGTTTATCGCGGCCTGGCCGTGACGCAGGCTTGTTTGACGGCGGCTTTCCAGGCTCTGCCGGAGACTGCCGGGCTGATCGTGGTCGATGACGCCTCGCCCGAGCCGGCGCTTGCCGCCTGGCTAGACGGGTTTTGCAAGGACGAACGCGTCCGGCTGATCCGGCATGCGAAGAATCGCGGCTTTGCGGCGGCGGCAAATGCCGGGCTGCGGGCTGCCGCCGGCTGCGACGTGCTGCTGCTGAACAGCGATGCGCTGCTGCCGCCGCGGGCGCTGCAAATCCTAATGGCGGCGCTGTATTCCGGCGCGCAGATCGGCAGCGTCACGCCGTTGTCGAACGAAGCGACGATCTGCAGCTATCCAAGCCGCGGCGGCGGCAACCCGGCGCCGGATCTGGCCGGGGCCATCGCACTGGATGCGTTGGCCGGAGTCGCCAATGCCGATCAGACTGTCGAAATCCCCACCGGGGTCGGCTTCTGCCTGGCCATGCGGCATGACTGCATCGCCCGCATCGGCCATTTTCGTCCCGAAATCTTCGCGCAAGGCTATGGCGAGGAGGTCGATTGGTGCCTGCGGGCGCGCCATCGCGGATACCGGCACGTCGCGGCCACCGGTGCCTATGCGGCGCATGTCGGCGGCCTTTCCTTCAAGGCGGCGGGTCGCGCCTTGAACCTGCGCAACTACCGCGTCCTGAGCCGGCTATATCCGGGTTACGAAGACCTGCTCGAGGCGCATGAGGCAGCCGATCCGCTGGCGCCGGCCCGGCGCAGGCTGGACCTTGCGCGATTCAAGGCAGGCGCCGGGACAGGCGCAGTCTTGCTGATCTCCCATAGCCATGGCGGCGGCGTCGCCCGGCGCGTTGCCGAGGAAATGCGCGAGATCCGCGCCGCCGGCCAGCGCCCTATCCTGCTGTTCCCGGCGATGCCGGCGGGCCCGGCGGCCGCGCGCTACCCTTATCCGGCGGAGCTGACCGACGGCGCGGCCGGCGACTACCCGAATCTGCGCTTCATCCTGCCGCAGGACGAGCCGGAGCTGCTGCGTCTGCTGCATGATGAGCAGGTCGCGCATGTGGTCCTGCATCATGCGCTGGGACATCATCCGGCGATGCGCCGGGTCGCGGAGAAGCTGGGCTGCCCGCAGGATATCGTGATCCACGACTACGCCAGCTTCTGCCCGCGCGTGCATCTGATCGGCCCGGAAAACCGTTATTGCGGCGAACCGGAAGTGTTGGCCTGCGGCGCCTGCGTGGCGCAGGCGGGCGATGAAACACAGGAGAGACTGGCGGTGGCGGATTTGCTGGCGCGCTCGGCGACGGAGTTTGCCGACGCCCGGCGCGTCATCGCGCCCTCTGCCGATGCCGCAAGGCGCATCGCCCGGCATTTTCCCAAAGCGGCCGCACTGGTCGCACCGTGGGAGGAGGACGGGGGGCAATCGCGGCTGCGGCCGCCGCGTACCGGCGCAAGACGTATCGCGTTGCTCGGCGGCATCGGCATCGCCAAGGGGTACGACATCCTGCTCGAATGCGCCCGCGACGCAGCGCAGCGCGATCTGCAGCTGGAATTCGCTTTGGCGGGCAGCAGCTTCGACGACGGGCGATTGCTGGAGACCGGCCGCATTTTCATCACCGGCCCGTACCGCCAGGCAGAGTTGCCGGATCTGCTGGCGAGCCTGGACGCGGATCTCGCCTTCATTCCTTCGATCTGGCCGGAAACCTGGTGCTTCACTTTGAGCGAGGCCTGGAGCGCCGGTCTCTATACAATGGCTTTCGACCTCGGCGCGCAGGCTGAGCGCATCCGCGCGACGGCGCGGGGGGCGCTGCTGCCGCTTGGCCTGCCGGCGCCGCGGGTGAACGATTTTTTGGTCAAATGGAAGCCAGGCTGAACACCAATCACATCCCTGGGTAGTATTGCCAAAAGATTTTCAACCGGACTAGAGTTGCTCCGGGGGGATGCGAATATGGCACGACCGAAACTCAATCCAGCGCAGGCTGAACCGGAGGAGCCCGCCGCCCCTGTCGCCGCCAATCTTCTGCAGGAACTGCGGGTAAGCGGGCATCTGATGTCCCTGCCCGCCGGGTTGTTCTGCATTCTGCATGAACCGGTGCAGTCCCAGCAGGGTCTGCCGGCGATCCGAATTTCCCAGCCGCCGGCAGGCAACGCCCTAGTTGAGATCAGCACGTTCCGGCCGGATGGCTGGCTGAGCGCCGCCGGCGACGCGGCGCTGGTCCGCGTCGCCCGGGGCCCGGCGCAGATCCTGGTGACGATCTACCAGCTTCCCAATGCACCTGATTCGGCGCCGAAACTGCAGGTGCGGCAAATCATCGGCGGGGTAGAGGTTGCCGCCGCGCCGGCCGCACCGGCCGCGCCGGCCGCCCCTGAAAAGATGCAGCTGATGGCGCATGTGCAGGTCAGTGGCGACCTGGCGGTGAAATTCGGCGACTGGGCCGGCGAGCCGGGCAGCGGCAACTGGATCGAAGGCTTCGCCATCGCAATCCCCGAGGGTTTCGCCGCGGCCGATCTATCTTACCAGGCCGTGCTGGGGCGCGGCTGGCTCTCCCCTTGGGTGGAAGCCGGGCAATATTGCGGCTCACGCGGCATGGCGCTGCCGCTGCTGGGCTTTCGCATCCGCCTGCAGGGCGCAGCGGCGGAAGCCTTCGAGCTCAGCGCCGCCGCCAGCTTTGTCGACGGCAGCGAGTGCGGCCCCGTCGGCTCGGACGAGATCTGCGAGGGCGAAAAACTGGCGCCGCTGGAAGCGATAACGGTCAATCTCACCGCACGCGCCCGCAAACCCGCCCGCGTCAAACGATCCGTTCCGCGCCTTTGAAGATGCTCTTCGTCCACCAGAATTTTCCAGGCCAGTATCTGCATATCATCCGCAGCCTGCTTGGGGACAACCAGGCGCAGGACGGCGCGCACGAGATCGTTTTCATGACGGAGCCGAACGAGAATTATCTGCCCGGGGTGCGCAAGGTCACCTACGCCCGGCCGCCGGCCGCCGGCGCCGGCGTGCATTGCAACGCCGGCGATTTCGACCTGGCGATGCGCCGCGCCGAAGCCGCAGCCCATGGTGCGCGCCAGCTCCGGCAGCTCGGCTTCTGCCCGGATATCATTATCGGCCACCACGGCTGGGGCGAGCTGCTGAACCTGCCGGATGTCTACCCCGGCGTGCCGATCCTAGGCTATTTCGAATTCTTCTACAAAACCGCGGATTCGGACGTGAACTGCGATCCGGAGTTCCAGGTGCCGGTGGCGCAATTCGCCAATGTGCGTGCCAAAAACTGCGTCAATCTGCAGGCTCTGGCGCTGGAGCAGCACGGGCAAGTGCCGACGCGCTGGCAGTTGAGCACCTACCCGCAATGGGCGCGCGAGAAGCTGCATCTGCTGGAGGAAGGGGTGGATCTCGAGCTTTGCAGGCCGGCGCCGGAGCGGCGCCGCAAAACCCTGAAGCTGGACGGCATCACTGTCTCGCCACGGCAGAAATTGCTGACCTATGTGGCGCGCAATCTGGAGCCTTATCGCGGCTTTCACACCTTCATGCGGGCGCTGCCGAACATCCTGGACGCCAGGCCAGATGTTATCGTCTCCGTCGTGGGCGGCGATGAGGTCAGCTACGGCGCGGCGCATCCCAAAGGACCATGGCGGGAAATCCTGCTGGCGGAACTGGGCGGCCGGCTGGACGCCTCGCGCGTGCATTTCCCTGGCAAGGTCAGCTACGAGCAGCACCTGGCGCTGCTCAAACGCTCCGACGCGCACGTCTACCTGTCCTACCCGTTCGTCGCCTCCTGGTCGCTGCGCGAAGCCTTGGCCTGCGGCTGCGCCGTGATCGGCGGCGACACGCCCACCATAACCGAGTTCATCAACCATGAGGGAAACGGCCTGCTGACACCATTCCTCGATCCCGCCGCCTTGGCGGATTCGGTGCTGCGGGTGCTTGGGGATGCAAAGCTCAACACCCGCTTGCGCGCCGGCGCACGAGCCTACGCAGAGCGTCATCTGGATCTACGCAACTACATCGCCCGCTACCGCGAACTGATCGAGCAGGTGGCGGCCAAAAAATTACGCGCCGCACCGCAGCCAAGAACAAGCAAAGCCGCCTAGCCAAAGCCGCCGCTTTTTGCAAATAGCGGCGCAAAAACTCCTATGAATCCGGGCCTGGTTCGATGACCTGAAATACCCCCAGACGCAGATTCAAAAGAGTTTTTTCGGTTCTTTTTCTTCAGAAAAACAACCGCTTCCTTTCTTGCGTGTAGCAGAAATGCTACCGGGCGGCGATGAAGCGTTTCTTTCAGGCCGATGCCGTGCGGACCGTGCTGTCCTGGATGGTCGGGCTGTATATGGATTTCGTCGGTCGCACCACGCGCTGGGAGATCGAAGGCGGCGAGAATATTGCGCGCTGGGCTGTCTCCGGGCCGTGCATCGTCGCGTTCTGGCATGAAACGCTGCCTGCAACGATCCCGGTATTATGGCGGCAAGGCCGGCTGCATGGGCGGGTGAAGCAGGGGGTGGCGCTGGCAAGCGGGCATCGCGACGGCAGGCTGGTCGGCAACGCCGTCGGATATTTCGAGGTTGGGCTGGTGCTCGGTTCCTCCTCGCGCGGCGGGGCGAAGGGGTTGCGCAACCTGGTTGCGGCGGTGAAGGCGGGCGCGGATGTCGGGCTGACGCCGGATGGGCCGCGCGGGCCTAGGCGGGTGGCGGCGGCCGGGCTGGCGCAGCTGGCGGCGGTGACCGGCGCGCCGATTCTGCCGGCGGCGGCGTGGACGAAATGGGCAATCAACGTCGATTCCTGGGACCGGATGCGGCTGGCGTTGCCGTTCGGCCGCGGCCGGCTGGTCTGCGGCCCGATGATCGCGGTGCCGCGGCAGGGATGGGAGGCGGCGTTGCCGGGGATCGAGGCTGCGCTAAACGCGGCGATCGTGCGTGCCGAGGCGCTGCAATGAGGCTCGCGAACGCCGTCTATCGCGCTTTTGGCACGCTGGCCTCGCCCTTCCTGCGCCGCATGCTGCGGCGGCGGGCGGCTTCAGGCAAGGAGATCGCCGAGCGGCTGAAGGAGCGTTTCGGCATCGCCGGCCTCACCCGGCCGGAAGGCAGGTTGATCTGGCTGCACGCCGCCAGCGTGGGGGAGACCTTGTCGCTTCTGCCGGTGATCGAAGCCCTGCAAGGCGAAGCACAGGTGCTGCTGACCACCGGCACGGTCACCTCAGCCGGCGTCGCGGCCAAGCGCCTGCCGGCATTCGCGCTGCATCAATTTGCGCCGCTGGACGTGCCCTGCTGGGTGCGCAGTTTCCTCAACCACTGGCGGCCGGATTGCGCGGTGTTCGTGGAAAGCGAGCTCTGGCCGACCATGCTGACGATGCTCGACGCCAGGGCGATCCCGCGTTTTCTGCTGAACGGCAGCATGTCGGCGCGAAGTGCAAAAAGCTGGCGCCGCGCCGCCGGCTTTGCCCGCCAGATGCTGGGCGGGTTTCGGGCTGTGCACGCGCAATCGGCGCGCGATGCAAAGAATTTGGCGGCGCTGGCGGGGAAGCCGGTGCTGGAATGGGGCAATCTGAAATTTGCGGCACCTTTACTGCCGGTTGACGAAGCCGCCCTGCTGCAAATGCGTCAGGTGATATCAGGCGCCTGCTGGCTGGCCGCCAGCACGCATCCAGGCGAGGAGGAGATCGTCATCGCCGCGCATCGTCTGCTGGCGGCGCGAATACCGGCGGTAGTGACGATCATCGTCCCGCGGCATCCGGCGCGCGGGACGCAGGTGGCGGCGCTCGCGAACGGCTTGCCGGCAGCGCTGCGGAGCCTTGGCGAGCTGCCCGCGCCGGGCGGGATTTATGTCGCCGATACGCTGGGCGAGCTCGGGCTGTTCTACCGGCTCTCGCCTTGCGCCCTGGTCGGCGGCTCGCTGGTGCCGATCGGCGGTCACAACATCACGGAGCCGGCGCGGCTGGGTGCGGCGGTGCTGACCGGGCCGTTCACGGCCGAGATCACGGAGCAGGTGGAAAGGCTGCAGGCGGCCGGGGCGATCACGCAGGTTGCGGACGCCCTGACGCTGGCCGCCGCCGTGCTGGGGTTTCTGCAAGACCCGCTAGAAGCGGCCGAGGCGGGTGCGAAGGCGATGCAGGCCTTCGATGGCTTGCAGGATTTGCCCGCCCGGCTGGCCGCGCTGATCCTGGCAACGGCATGAAAACGCCCGCCTTCTGGGCGCGAAGCGGGCTGGCTGCCCGGGTGCTGGCGCCGCTCGGTCTAATAACCCGCGGGCTGACCGCGCGGCGTTTGCAAAAATCCGGCTACGCACCTGGTATTCCGGTTATCTGCGTCGGTAATGCCGGCGCGGGCGGCGCCGGCAAAACCATTCTGGTCCTGGACCTGCTGGCGCGGCTGCCGGGCCGGCCTTTCGCGCTCACTCGCGGTTATAAAAGCCGGCTGGCCGGACCGCTGCGGGTCGAATCCGCCTATAGCGCGCGCGATGTCGGCGACGAGGCGCTGCTGCTGGCGGCCGCCGCGCCCACCATTCTGGCGCGCGACCGCGCGGCGGGGGCAAGACTCGCTTTGGCCGGGGGCGCCACCGCCATTGTTATGGATGACGGGCTGCAAAACCCGGCCTTGAGGAAAACCCTCTCGCTGCTGGTCATCGACGGCGGCTACGGTTTTGGCAATTTCCTGCACCTGCCGGCCGGTCCATTGCGCGAGCCCGTGGCGGCGGCGGCGGCCCGCTGTCGGGCCGCGGTGTTGATTGGTGCCGACGAGACCAATGCGCTGGCCGCCTTGCCGAAAAACCTGCCGGTGCTGCGCGCCGAGCTTGCAGCCTCCTGCGATACCGAACTTGGGCATCAGCCGGTCGTGGCTTTTGCCGGCATCGGCCGGCCCGAAAAATTCTTCGCCTCCCTGCGGGAAGCGGGCGCGGATATCCGGTCCGCCGTTGGGTTCGCGGATCATCATGCCTATCGAGCGGCCGATTGCAGGCGGCTTTTGCAACTGGCGGCGGCGCACCAGGCCATGCTGGTGACGACGTCCAAGGATTTTGTCAAACTGCCGGCCGCTCTGCAAGCCCAAACCAAGGTGCTGCTTGTGCATCTGCTCTGGGAAGATGAAGCGGCCTTGCGGAATCTACTCGCCGAAATCGTTTGATGCTTCCGTTGCAACGCGGCAGCGGTGTAAGAGTGGCGCATGTCGGAGACGCAGCCCTTCTGGCGGGAGAAATCGCTCTCGGCGATGAGCCGGCGGGAATGGGAATCGCTGTGCGACGGCTGCGGCCGCTGCTGCCTGCACAAGCTGCGTGACGAAGATACCGACGAGATCGCTTTCACCAATGTCGCCTGCCGGCTGCTGGATCTGGGCAGCTGCCGCTGCTCCGACTACGTCAACCGCCGCGCGCGCGTGCATGATTGCGTGCAGCTGACGCCGGCCAAGCTGAAACAGGTCGACTGGCTGCCGCCGAGCTGCGCCTACCGGCTGATCTTCGAAGGCAAGGATCTGTATCCCTGGCACCCGCTGGTCAGCGGCACGCCGGACACGGTGCGCAAATCCGGCGCCGCGATCAACGGCCGGGCGTTGAGCGAGCGTGAGGCCGGCCCGCTGGAGCACCATATCGTTGACTGGCCGGGGCAGATGCCAAAACCCCTAAGGGCGACGGGCAAGTGATGCCGTTGGCGGCAGCCGGCGCGCTGACCACCGAACTTTTACCGGTCAAAGGCGCGCTGGCGCGGGTGGCGTTCCGGCGCAGCTCCAGGGCCCGGAAAATCTCGCTTCGCATCGACCCGGCGCAGGGCGGCGTGGTGATCACCCTGCCGCCGCGCGCCTCGCGCCGGGCCGGCATTTCCCTCCTGCAGACGCATGAAACCTGGGTGGCCGAGCGCCTGGCGGAGCTGCCGGGCGCGATCCCTTTTGTGCCCGGCGCCGTGGTGCCGGTGGACGGCAAGCCGCATGTGATCGTGCCGGTAAGCGGCCGCCATGGCGGCGCCTGGATCGAAGACGGCCAGATCATGGTGAGCGGCGAGCCGCAATTCCTGGCGCGCCGCGTCACCGACCATCTACGCCGGCTGGCCCGCGCACGCTTAAGCGCGCTGGCGGCGGAAAAAGCCCAGGCCGCCGGCCTGTCGCCCAAATGCATCCGCGTCAAGGATACCCGAACCCGCTGGGGCAGCTGCGCGCCCGACGGCACGCTGGCGTTTTGCTGGCGGCTGATCCTGGCGCCGGATTTCGTCCAGGACTACGTGGTCGGGCACGAGGTCGCGCATTTGAAGCACATGAATCACGGCCGGCATTTCTGGACGCTGACGGAATCCCTCACCCCTTACCGATCCGCGGCATCTGCATGGCTGAGCAGCAACGGCCAGGCATTATTGCGGATTGGGTAACAACTATGTCTTATCAATCCAAAGGCGTTCAGTCATTTGGCTTGACTTTGCTCGACGTTAAGAAGGGGTAGATATGAAAGCCGTCGCATTTGCGCATTCCAGGCCGATCACCGCCGAAGACGCTTTGATTGACATCGAGCTGCCTGCGCCGGAGCCGCGGCATCATGATTTGCTGGTGGAGATAAAGGCGGTCTCGGTCAACCCGGTCGATATCAAGATCCGCCGTTATGACGATCCGCTGGGGGTCAATCGCGTACTGGGCTTCGATGCCGCCGGCATCGTTCGCGGCGTCGGCTCGGAAGTGCGCAATTTCGGCATCGGCGACGAAGTTTATTACGCTGGCGTGCCGAACCGGCCGGGTGCGGACGCGGAATACCATCTGGTCGATGAACGCATCGTCGGCCGCAAACCGAAAACGCTGTCTTTCGCGCAGGCCGCGGCGCTGCCGCTGACCGGCTTGACCGCCTGGGAGATGCTGTTCGAGCGTTTCCGCATTCCGCGCGATCAATCCACTTCCGGCAATCTTCTCATCGTCGGCGGCGCCGGCGGCGTCGGCTCCATCGCCATCCAGCTCGCCGCTGAGCTGACCGACCTTACCGTCATCGCCACCGCCTCCCGGCCGGAAACGGTGGAATGGTGCAAAGCGCTCGGCGCGCATCACGTGATCGACCACAGCAGGGACCTCGCCGGGCAGCTCGCCGGCCTGGACCTGACCGCGCCGGAATACATCTTCTGCGTCACGCATGAGGAGGCCCATTGGGGGCAGTTGACAAGATTGCTGGCGCCGGATGGATCGATCGGGATTCTGGAGCGCGGCGCACCGCTGAACATCTCGACGCTTTGGGAAAAATGCGCCTCGATTCATTTCGAACACGTATTCGCGCGCGGCATCCTGAAAACCCGCACCATGAGCGCGCAGCACCGCACGCTGGAAGCAATCGCGCATCTGGCCGATAGCGGCGTGTTGCGCACCACGATGACCGAGCATTACGGCATCATAAATGCGAGCAACCTGAAACGCGCCCATGCGGCGATCGAAACCGGCAGGACGCGCGGCAAGATCGTGCTTGAAGGTTTTGCCTAGAGGCAGGACAGCTGCTTTTTTGGAAAAAAAAGCAAAAAACTTCTGCTCCTCTGCTGCGTGCTTGGGGCTCTGTCCGGCCGGATATTAGGCCGAAAGGCTCTTAAGTTTTTTAGTTCGCGGCCGGCCTCCGTTCTGTCCAAAAAAACAACTTTTTTGGGTAGCTTTTATACGTAATTAACCGTCCACATTTAAACGGTGAACCTCAACCAGGAGGTTCATGTGAAAGTTGCAAAGCCGGTTTCTATCGAGGCCGTGATAATCCATGTACGCGCCAAGCGCGCTTCCAGCCATTCCCGCCTGCAGTTGCTGGTCGCCACGACCGCGCTGATCGGCATTTCGGGTTACGCCGTGCACCCGGCAATCGGGCAGACCATCTCGGGCGATGGCGGCGGCGGATTCATGGTGCGATCCGGAACCTTGACGCTGAGCAACGGAACCTTATCCGGCTTCGTGACCACCGGCGGCGCCGGCAGCGGCGGCGGCGGCGGACTTGGCGGCGCCATCATGGTGGAAAACGGCGGGACGGTGGTGCTGAATAACGAGAGCTTCAGCAATGACACCGCAGCCGGCGGGCAAGGCGGTGTCGGTACGGTCGGCGGCTCGCTCAACGGCTTGGCGACCAGTTCGGTCGGCGCCACCGGCGCGGCCGGCGGCACGATCAATACCAATCAGGCGGTAGATCCCAATGGCGTGCAGGGCGAGCATGGCTCTACCGGCGGCACCGTCGGCATTGGCATCGGCGGAACCGGCGGCACCGGCGGCGCGGGATCCGGCGGCGGCAGCAAAGACAGCGAGCTGATTGCGCAGATCGCCAACGAGTCAGCGCAGGCCGCCGCCGCCGATGAAATCGGCAGCGAAGATACCGCGGAGGCTGTCGAAGACACCACCTTGGCCGCGGAAGATGCGGCCGATCCGCTGACCGAGGACGAGGCGGCTTCGGAGACTGCGGAGGCGGCAACCGAAGCGGCCGAAGCGGCATCGGAGGATGAGTTCGCAGGCGATCTGGATTATCAGGTCGAACTGGATTCCACCGATCTCGCCGCCTGGGATGCGGCGCTGGCGAATGGGCAGCTTGGCATCGGCGGCACGGGCGGTCAGGGCGGCGAGGGCGGTCAAGGGAGCTACGGCTTGGGCGGCGGCACCGGTGGTGATGGCGGCGACGGCGGAACCGGCGGCGCCAATTGGAGCGGCTCCGCCTATCAGGGCGGCGCCGCCGGCGGCGATGGCGGCGAGGGCGGCAATGGCGGCACCGGCGGCTTCGGGGCCGGCGGCGGCACCGGCGGCGATGGCGGCAATGGCGGCCAGCCCGGCTATGCCGAACGTTCCGCTGGCGAAACCGGGGGCGGCGGCGCCGGCGGTCAGGGCGGCTTCGGGGCCGGCAATGGCAGCACCGGCACCGGTTTCGATACGGTTTCAGCGGATGGCGGCGGCGGCTCCGGCTATGGCGGCGCGATTTTCGTGGAAACCGGCGGCACGCTGGACATCAACGGCGCCGCCATTTTCAGCAACAACAACGTCGTCGACGGCGAAAGCGCAAATGGCGGCGTCGCGGGCCAAGCGGTCGGCAGCGACTTGTTCATCATGCAAGGTGCCAATGTCGCGCTTGCCCCGGCGGCCGGCAAAGACATTATTTTCAACGGCACGATCGCCGATGACAGCGCCGCATCCATCGGCAGCACAGGCGTGCCGATCGGGGAAGGCGGCGGCCTGACGATCGACGGCGCTGCTTCCGGCGTCGTCGAGTTCAACAATATCGACACCTATACCGGCGTCACCAATCTGGTGAGCGGCGTGCTGCAGGCGCAGGACGGCAGCAATATCGACGCCAACAGCAATATCACCTTCGCCGGCGGCGTTCTGCAGTCCAACGGCACCTTCACCCGCTACCTCGGCGCCGCCAGCAACGATGTGCGATGGGCCGACGAAGACGGCGCCTACGGCGGCGGCTTTGCCGCGATCGCGGGCGGCCTGACGGTGACGCTGAACGGCGGCAGCCAGCTTAACTGGGGCCAGGACGACTTCGTCACCGGCGCCGGCGCGACCTTGGATTTCGGTTCGACCACCGCATCCGGCACTGTCAAATTCACCAACGCGATCGATCTCGGCAGCGCCGTCGCCAATGTCGCGGCTACCGCCAATGCGGATAATTCCGATACCGCGATCCTCGCCGGCGTCATCTCAGGCGCCGGCCATCTGAATATCGGCAATGCCGGGCAGGCCGGCGTGGTGGAACTGACAGCCCAGAACAGCTATTCCGGCGGCACCACGGTCGCCGGCGGAACACTGGCTTTGGCGGCCGGTTCGGCGCTCGATGGCGTCGGCGTCTTGGCGGTGAACGCCGATACGGTGTTCGATATTTCGGGCGCGGGCAATCAGGCGATCGGCAACCTCACCGGTTCCGGCGTGGTCGCACTCGGCGCCAACACGCTGACGCTGAACCTGACGGCCAATTCCATGTTCAACGGCGTGTTGCAGGATGGCGGAATCTCCGGCGGCGTTGGCGGCGCCCTCACGGTAGATAACGATGTCGAAACGCTAACCGGCGTAAACACCTACACGGGTGCCACGAATATTGCCGCCGGCGCCGGCATCGCGCTAAGCGGCAACGGCAGCATCGCCGATTCCGGCGACGTCGCCGATCGCGGCAGCTTCAATATTGCCAACGTTTCCGCAGGCGGCGCCGCCATCACGTCGCTCACCGGCGATGGCTCGGTGGCACTCGGCGCGAACAACCTCGGTCTAGCTGCGGCAAATGGCAGCTTCGCCGGCACTATCGGCGGCGCCGGCAGCTTCATCGTCTTCGGCGGTGCGGAAACACTGACCGGGGTCAACGGCTTTACCGGCATTACCGGGATCAATACCGCGAGCGACCTGATCTTGAGCGGCGCCGGCAGCGTCGCCGCGTCGCAAAGCGTTCTCGATTATGGCAGCTTCGACATCTCGGCCGCCGGCAATGGCGGGTCAACGATTGCCGACCTGCAAGGCAACGGCGTTGTCGCCTTGGGCACCAACACCCTTACCTTGACGAACGCCGTGAGCGAATTCGATGGTGTCATCGAAAGCGCCGGCGGATTGACCGTTGCAGGCGGCACGCAAACGCTTGGCGGCGGCAATAGCTATACCGGCCCGACCGTGATCGATCCCAATGCCGGGCTTGATCTCACCGGCATCGGCAGCATCGCCGGTTCCACTGACGTGGCGGATAACGGCAGCTTCGATATCTACGCGCTGACCAATGGGGGTGCTTCGATCACCACGCTCTCCGGCGACGGCGCCGCGCAGCTAGGCGGCAACACGCTGGCGATCACGAATGGGTCGACCGCGTTCGACGGTGTCATCGATGGCAGCGGCAATCTGGCGGTGGCCGGCGGCACTCAGGCGTTAAGCGCCGCGAACCTGTACACCGGCGCGACCGATATCGCCGCCGGCGCTACGCTGGCCTTGACCGGCAATGGCGGCGTCTCGACATCGAGCCAGGTCAGCGATGACGGCGTTCTCGATATCTCCGCCGCCAACGCGCCCGGCGCCAGCATCACCAGCTTGAACGGCAACGGCGCCGTCGCTTTGGGATCAAACACGCTAACGCTCACCGCCGCGGCGGATGATTTCGCCGGCAGCATCGCCGGCAGCGGCGGCCTGACCGTCACGGGGGGCGCCGAGAGCCTCTCCGGCGTGCAAGCCTTCACCGGCGCCACCTATGTCGGCCCCGGCGCTGCCCTGGCTTTAAGTGCCGGCGGCAGCCTTGGCGCTTCCAGCGGCGTCGACGCCGAAGGCGATTTCGACATCTCGCAAACCATGAACGGCACAACGATCGCGACACTCTCGGGCGGTGGAACGGTCGGCCTTGGGGCCCGCACGCTAGACGTCGCCAATGGCGGCACCGGTTTCGCCGGCGCGATCACAGGCAGCGGCAATGTCCTGATCTCCGGCGGCGCGCAAACCCTGACCGGACAAAGCACCTATACCGGCGCCACGGCCATCGCCCCCGGCGCGACCCTGGCCCTTTCCGGCGATGCCAGCATCGCCGCCTCCAGCGACGTGGTGGACGAGGGGCTTTTCGATATCTCCGGCGAAAACAATGGCGGCACCAGCGTCATTGCGCTGACCGGCAATGGCAGGCTGAACGTCGGCGCCAACACGCTCTACGTTCTGCATGAGGCCGGCACGTTCGACGGCACCCTGCTCGGAACCGGCGGCCTGGATATCGAAGGCGGCAATCTGGTTCTGCCGTCGCTCGGCAACAGCACGGCCTATCAAGGCCAGGTCAACGTCAACGGCAGCGCGGTCACGCTCACCCAGAGCAGCGCCGATGACCTGGCCGGGCCGATCGCGCTCAGCAATGGCACCCTAGATGCGCCGGATGCGATTACCCTCTCCCAGAACCTGGTCATCAACGGCGATTCAACGCTCAACGGCCCTGCGGCGGGCGGCGTCGAGCCGACCGCCAGCGATTCCACCACGCTCACCGGCATGCTGTCCGGCACCGGCACGCTGAACACCAACGGCAATGTCATCGACGACGGCGCCGGCGCCCCTGCCGGGGGTGCTGCGGTGCAATCCGGCACGTTCGAGGTGGGTAGCGCCTCGGATCCGGGTGCGGTGTTCGCCGGAAATGTCACCGTGGCAGATGACGGCGCCATTTTGCGCGGGCATGGCACGATCGCCGGCAACGTTATGAACAGCGGCAACGTATTTCCGGGCGGTTCCATCGGCACGCTGACCATTGCGGGCAATTACACGCAGTCACCCGCCGCGGAGCTCACCGTCGAGGTGACGCCCAGCACCGCGAGGCCCGGCGTCACCTATGACCGGCTGGCGGTCGGCGGCGTCGCATCGCTCGCCGGCACGCTGGCCCTGCAGATCGATCCCCTACCGAACCAATATGTCGTCGGCAAGGTCTACGATGGTGTCGTGACCGCCGGGCGCATCTCGGGCCAGTTCACAAAGCTGGCGGATAATGCGATCTACACCGACTATATGTCGCTCGATCCGAGCTACACCGCGCATTCAGTCAATCTGACGGTCGTGGCGTCACCGCTGGCCTATCACGCCGGCAACGCCGTTCTGGACGATGAGTTCGTGCAAAACGCCGCGCAGTTCAACACGATGGATGCGATCTTCGACGCCGCACCGACCACCACATCCGATCCCGGCAGCATGGCGGCGGGGCGCACTGGCAGCTGGATCGGCGGCGGCTATAATTTCGGCAACGCCAACGGCGATGCGATCTCGGATTATTCCACCCTGGTCGGGCAGGGTTTCACGATCACGCCCGCGTTAACCTTGGGCGTCGCCTATTCGCATCAGCAGACGAACACGCAAGGTGCCGAGCAGAGCGTGAACGGCGGCAACAATGCCGGCTTCGGGTACGGCATGTTCGATCAAGGCCCTTGGCAGGTCACCGTTCTGGCCGGCGGCGGCGGCGCCGCGCTCACCACCAAACGCGATCTCTCACCTTTGGGAATATCGGCGCATGGCTCGCAGAACCAGGGATACTATGAGGGTGCGGTGCAGACCCGCTACTTCGCGCCGATCGGCCAAGCCTATCTGATGCCCTTCGCCCGTGCGGCGTTCCTGGAAAGCTCGCGCGGCGCCTTTGCCGAAAGCGGCGCCGGCAATCTGGACATCGCCTATAGCGCCAAGCATGACAGCCTGACGGCGCTAACCGCGGGCTTGCGCGCCGGCTATGAGACGCATCGCGGTGCTGTCGATATCCAGCCTTGGGTGGAGCTCGCCGGCACCGGTTTTGCGGGCAATACGAAAATATCGGAGATCGAAACCATCGGCTTGACAAACGCGACCGAGACTTCGCGCGCCGCACCCGGCGGGCTGGCCAATCTCGGCGTCGGCGTGACGTTCAAGAAGAATGCCTGGTCCGGCAGCGTCGCCTATATCGGCCAGATCGCCTCAGCCTCGCAGTTCAACGCGCTGGACGCCACAGTGACGTATCGCTGGTGAAGCCTACGCAAGCGATCGTACTTGCAACGATCATGCGCGCGCCGGCTTAAATTTTACCCCCTGCGCACCGATCCGCATGAAGTATTAACTGGTTTTTTCGAGAATAGCCAAATGTTGTCGCATTCTGGCCAGGTGGGCGTAAAACACCCGTCATCCTATCCCCTGCTCGCAAAAACGATCACGCGGCCAAGCCATGGTCCTGTATTCGTAGCACTGCGGGTGCTTCTGTTCGCAATCGCCATGGACCTGTCGGTTGCCGAACATGCCTGGCCGCAGGAGGTCAATTACGAGGCGCTCCAACAGGTATTCGGCGAACCCGTAACCACCTCCGCGACCGGATCGCCGCAGACCGCGAGCCAGGCCCCCGCGGACATGCAGATCATCACGGCAGATGATATCCGCCGCTCCGGCGCCACCAATATTCCCGATATTCTCGATTTCGTCGCCGGCATCGACGTGCGCAATTACGCCGCGCTGGACAGCGACGTCTCGATCCGCGGCTTCAGCCAACCATTCAATCCGCGCTTGCTGGTTCTGGTCAATGGCCGCCAAGTCTATCTGGACGATTACGGCTATGTCGCCTGGCAGGCGCTGCCGGTACAGCTCAGCCAGATCCGGCAGATCGAAATCGTCAAAGGCCCGGCCTCGGCCTTGTTCGGCTTCAACGCGGCCAGCGGGGTCATCAACATCATCACCTACGACCCGCTGACCGACAAGACCAACGTCGCCAATGTCACGCTGGGCACCGACGGCTTGGCTGCCGGCTCGCTCGTAAGCACCATCAGCGAGCCCGGCAAGGGCGGTGTGACGGTATCGCTCGGCGGCCTTAGAACCAAGGAATTTTCCACGGACAACACCGGCCCCTTGGACGCCACCTACGGCCGCCCGCATGACGGCAATTTCGACATCGACGGCAGGTGGAAGCCGAACGCGAGCACCGAAGCGACGCTGGAAGCAACGCGCAGCACCAGCACCAGCATGGAGGAAGTGCCGACCTATTCTTATGGCCAGCTCGGCTACCGGGAGAATTCGATCAAGGCGGGATTCGCCGCCAACACCGAAATCGGCCTGGCGACGGTCCAGGGCTATATCAACCAAAGCAGTACAAGCCTCAAGGCGTTCGACGGCGCGACCGTCGTTTTCGGCGAACAGATCGATGACATCGAGGCCAGTGACCTGTTCAAGATCGGTGCGCCGCATGCCATCCGGCTGGCGATCGAATACCGCGATAACCGAGGTTTCGGCAGCTCCTATCAGGGCGTTCTCGGCTATCAGGACTATGCGGCCAGTGCGATGTGGAACTGGCAGATCAATTCGCAGCTTGCCCTTACCACGGCAGCGCGGGTCGATCATTTGGTGCTGTTCCGCACCGATCCGCTTTCCACGTTGGATCCCTACACCGCCACCGATTACAATGGCAGAACCCTCACCAATCCCAGTTTCAACCTTGGCCTGGTCGATCAGCCAACCGACGATGACACGCTGCGATGGCTCATCGGCCGTTCCATCCAGGCCCCGAGTTTGCTCGATTTCGGCGAGGATACCCAGGTCGGCATCGGATCGTTGACCGTCCTCTACGCCGGAAGCCCCTACCTGAAGTCTGCGATCACAACGAACTATGAAATGGATTACGACAAGGTCGTCGCGTTCCTGCAATCCACATTGCAGACCGCGATGTATTTCAATCAGACGCGCGACATCTTGGCTGGACCCATCGATACGGCTTCGTCCGAGGCGAACGACATCATCCAATCCTATGGGCAGAATATCGGCAGCGGCCAGGTATTAGGCGGCGAGATTGGGCTGCAAGGCTCGAGCAGTTCCGGCCTGCGGTGGAATCTTTCCTATGCGCTAGCCGCGGTGAGAGACAGCACGGATAGCGGGCCACCGCTGACGCCCCAGCAATTCGACAACGCAACGCCAACCAGCATGATCGATTTCGGCCTGGGCTATAGCTGGAAAAAGTTTGAAGCCGATCTGCAAGGCAAATGGCAATCGAACTATAACGACTATCGTTTTGGCACAGGCCCCACCGGCGCCGCCTTCATCCCGGTGGACATCCGCAATTACGTAACACTCGACGCCAGGCTCGGCTACCAGCTTACGCCGCGGCTCACCTTGGCGGTCTCGGGGCAACAACTGCAGGCGCAGCAAACCATCGAGACCGCGGGGCTGGAGCCGCAACGCCGCGTTCTGTTCAGTGCCACCTGTGGCTTCTGATCCATCCGCTTGCGCTGGCAGCCGGCTTGTGCGCCAACTCCGAGACACCCTTGCGGAAGCGGTACGATTTTCTTTGGGCGCCATTTGCGCAGCCGCAATCCTTACTCCCGCCGCAGGCCAGGCGGCCGCGACCGCCGTGCCCGCCACCACCACCAGGGAAATTCAGGTTGCCGGGCGTCTTCTCGCGCTGACTTCCAACCCGCTCTCCGGCGATGTGAAAATGGGCATCGTATATGATCCCCATGACGCAGCCTCCGCGCAGGATGAGCGGGCCCTTGCAGCGATCCTCGGCAGCGGACTTGATGTCGGAGACGTCACTCTCATTCCGGTTCCGATACCGATCGGCAGGATCGGCACGTCATCGACGGACATCATTTTTTTAACACCCGGTTTGGGCGCCGAGGCTGCTTTGGCCGGAGAACAGGCAGTCCGTAAGAAGATCCTCTGCATCACGACGGATCTTGCCGCGACGCAGGCAGGGTTCTGCGCGGTGAGCCTGCAGATCGATACCAAAGTGCACATTTCCATCAACGTCGCCGCCCTGGCGGCAAGTGATATCAGCTTCACAGAAGCTTTCATGCTGATGATTCGCGAGATCTGATTGCCACGGCGACACAGGAGCGGCTTATGAAACTTCCGCGTTTTTCGGACATTCCGCTGGTCTACAAGATTGCCTGTCCTTCCTTCTTCGCGCTGCTGATCCTTGCATGCGTTGGGGCGAGCATGTTGTGGTCGCAACAAAGACAGGCAATCGTCCTGGGCGGCGTCATCAGCGCCGATGTGCTGCAAAATCAACTTGCCGCCGACTCGAAGAGCATCACCGCGGCAAATGGCCAGCTCTACGTGCTGATGACCAAGCAAGCCGCGGGCGCGCCGCCGGCGGATGGCCAGAAAGCATTGCAGCATGTGCTGCTGATGGTCGATGCGGTGCGTGATAATCTGCGGACGCTCAGCCCCGATCTCTCCGGCAGCCAACGCGATAATCTGACCGGCGTTCTCAAGGATCTCGGCGTTTATCGTGGCGGCATCGTGGTCGTGGGATTGATGCTCGACGTGGATTTCAACGCCGCTTCCAGCTTCATACAGCCGTTCGAGGGGATCTACGCTCGGATGACGGCGACGCTCGATAAAACTTCCCAAAGCGTCGCCGCATCCTCCGCCGAACGCGCCAGCGACAGCACGCGAGAAGCGGCGTTCACCGCGAAACTGATGATTTTCCTGATTGCGGCAACCCTGCTGGCAGTCGCAACGGTCGCATCGGCGATTATCATCGCCGTCCGGCAGGCTGTGAAAGATATCTGTGAAGCCACCGAATATCTGGCTGCCGGCCAGAACGATCTCGACCTGGAGCGCCTGGAGCGCGGCGATGAATTCGGCGCAATCGTTCGCTCGCTGACCATTTTTCGGGAGAACCAATACCGGATCATCGCCATGCGCGCCGAGAAGGAACTCATGGAGGCGCAGCGGGAGGCAACGCGTATTGATCAGGAACGCATCACCTGCATGATCTCGGCGCTGAGCGAGACGAACGAGGCAATCCTGCATGCCGAGACGCGCGATAAGCTGTTTCAACTGGTGTGCCAGGCTGCCGTACTTGGCGGCAAGTTTCTGGGCACCGGGCTCGCCATGCCGGACCCCGACCGGCTCTTCCTGCATTTCGTCGCGGCGGACGGACCCACCGGAAGATCCTTGAAGGACCTCGAGAACCCGATCCATATCACCGGGCACAACGCCAACTCCTTGACCGCCATTGCCTTTAGGAACGGACAACCTTGCATCAGCAACGACTATCTCAGCGAGATAAGCGAAGATCACGACTATAGGAAGGCCATACTCGACATTGGAACGCGTTCCGCGGCGGCGCTGCCGCTGATCAATAATGGGGAGACGATCGCTACGCTGGTCTTTCTCTCCGCGGAGCGGAACACCTTTACGCCCGAATTTGTCGAACTGCTGCAGCGGCTCTCCAGAAACGTTTCTTTTGCCCTGGAGAATTTCGAACGCGCCGACGAAAAACAGCGGGCGGAGGAGAAGATCAAGCATCTCGCCACCCATGACAGCCTGACCGACCTGCCGAACCGGCGGCTATTCAACGAATTACTGGAGTTCTCGATCCAGGCGGCAAAGCGTTACGAGCGGCCTTGCGCGGTCCTGTTCATCGACCTCGACAGGTTCAAGCTGATCAATGACTCCCTCGGCCACGCCGCCGGCGACATCCTGCTGATCGAGATGTCGCGGCGGCTGCGCGATAGCGTGCGCGCCAGCGACGTTGTGGCCAGGCAAGGCGGGGACGAATTCGTGGTCCTGCTCAACGAGATCCCGGACGCCGAGCACGTCAAGACGGTTGCGGCCACGATTCTCTCGGCGCTCTGCAGGCCGATCGCGCTGAGCGGCCAGGAATGCCGGGTAACCGCGAGTATCGGAATTGCAATGTTCCCGGAGCACGGCACGGACGAGGAGACGCTGACCAAACATGCCGACATTGCGATGTATCTCGCCAAGACCGAGGGCAAGAACGGTATCCGACTATTCTCCCGGCAAATCAGAACACAGTCGATTGATCGGCTGATGATCGAGACGAACCTGCGGCACGCCCTGGAGCGCAACGAGTTCTGCCTGCATTATCAGCCGAAACTTCGATGTCCGTACAAAACGGATTTCCGGCGTCGAGGCGTTGCTGCGCTGGAACCATCCGGAACTTGGCTTAATGCCGCCGGCGCAGTTCATTCCCGTGGCCGAGGAGACCGACTTGATCTTTCCGATCGGCAGTTGGGTCATAAGGACCGCCTGCGCCCAGAACATGGCTTGGCAACGCCAGGGCCTTCCGTTGATGTCCATGGCCGTCAATGTCTCGCCACGGCAATTCATGGACGACAATCTGCTGCGCAACATCGACGATGCGCTGGCAACCACCGGCATGGACCCGAAACTCCTGCAAATCGAAATAACCGAGAGCATGGTCATGCTCAATATCGAACGGGCCATCCGGGTTCTGGAATCCATCTACAGCCGCGGCGTAAGATTGGCGATCGATGATTTCGGCACCGGTTACTCCTCGATGTCCATGCTGAAGCGCTTTCCCATCGATACCATCAAGATCGACCGGTCTTTCGTTCGAGATCTGCCGCAGAACTCGCAGGATAAGGCAATCGCCGAAGCCATCATCGGCATGGGCAAGGCGCTCGGGCTGACGATCGTAGCCGAAGGCGTGGAGAACATCGAGCAGGATCGCTTTCTAAGCGACCATGCCTGTGATGAGATCCAGGGCTTTCTATTCAGCAAACCGGTCCCCGCCGAGCAAATCGCCGAGCTGCTCCGGGTTCCGGTTCTCGACCCGGAGATATCGACATCATCGAGCATGGGCGACGCTTCCTTCAATCTGGCCTGAGGTGCTGGTAGCTCCCGGCCCTAACGTAATGAAAGTTTTTGCGCCGCTTTTGAAAAGCGGCTACTTCAACGCCTTCAGCGCCAGTAAAACCTCCTCAGCGTGGCCTTCCACTTTCACTTTCGGCCAGATTTTGGCGATCTTTCCGGCTTTATCAACCAGCACCGTAGAGCGTTCGATGCCCATGTAGGTTTTGCCGTACATCGACTTCTCCTGCCATGCGCCATAGGCCTCGATTGTTTTGGCATCCGGATCGGAGGCGAGCGGAAAGGTCAGGCTGTATTTCTCGGCGAATTTCTCGATCGGCTTCATTTTGTCCTTGGAGACGCCGATGACGGCGACGCCGATCTTGCCAAGCTGCGGCATGGCTTCCTGGAAGGCGCAGGCTTGCCTGGTGCAGCCCGGCGTGTCGGCGCGGGGATAGAAATACAGCACGAAGGGCTTGCCCTTCAGCTCGTTCAGCGAAACGGTTCGGCCGCCCGATGCGGGCAGGGAAAAATCCGGGGCGGCGGCGCCGACTGCAATGCTCATGGATGTTGTCTCCTTCAGGTTTTGCCGATCAGGCGGTTGAAGCAATCATGCACGTCATCGCCGGCCTGCGCCATCGCGGCGCGTAAGCGCGCCAGGCCGGCGGTATCGGTCGCGCGCAGCAGCGGCGCCAGCATGGCCGGCGGCGGATCGATGTCCTGGTCGCGCAGCCCGGTGATCCGGTCGATGCCCTGAATGGTGCGCCAAAGCAGATCGACCCTGAGCAGGACAGCGCAGTCCTGCCTGGAAAGATGGCCGGCGCGCGCCAGGCCGCGGATCGCCTCGGCGGTATTGGCGCGGAACAGCGATGGGTCGGCCTGGCCATGGATCAGCTGCAGCGCTTCTGCGATAAAGGCCAGCTCCATCATGCCGCCTTTGCGGTATTTCACATCCCACGGGCCGGCCGGAGCGATTTCCGCATTCACCTTGGCCAGCATCGCGGCGGTGGCGTTGCGTATGGCGGCGGCTTCCTGGTTGCGGGAAAGTGCCGCCCGTATCTCCTGCTGCAAAACCGTTGCGAATCCGGCGGTGCTGGCCAGCACGCTGGCGCGCGTCAGCGCCAGGCGCTCCCAGGTCCAGGATTCCCAAGCGTGGTAATGCCGGAAGGAGGCGAGCGAGACCGCGACCGGGCCGGCATTGCCGGAAGGCCGCAGCCGCATGTCGATCTTATACATCGGCCCTTCCGGGCCCTGCGCAGTGATCGCGCCGGTCAGGCTATGGGCGAGCCGCACGAAATACTGCGTCGGCGCCGTATCGATCGGCGTGTGATCGTAGATCAGCATCAGATCGAGATCCGACCCTGCCAGCATCTCCTTGCTGCCGGCCTTGCCGAGCGCGATCACGCCGAACTTCATGCCTGCTACGCGGCCATGGCGCTTCTCGTGCTGGCCGATGATGCGAGGCAACAAAGCGGAAATCGCCGCGGCCGCCAGGTCGCTGCGCAGCCGGGCGGCCGCATCGGCATTCAACAGCACCTCCAGGGTCGCGACCGAGAGGTGGAACTCCTCCCGCCGGATAAAGCGCCGGATGATGGCGACCGCCTCTTCCAAATCCTGCGCCTCCCGCAGCAGACGGGCGAGGGCGGGCTTAGGCGCCGCGAATTTGGCATTCGGCGTCAGCAGCACCTCCAGCGCCTGCGGATCGCCCGCCAGATGCTCTGCGGTGGCGGGTGCCGCGCCAAGGACGGCGGCCAGCCGGTCGAGCAGTTTCGGATTGCGCTGAAACAGCGAGAGCAACTGGATTCCGGCGCGCTGGCGGGAGATCATCGTGTCGAAATGGATAAAGGCGCGGTCCGGCTCCGGCTGGCGGGCGAGCGCCGCCAGCAACGCCGGGCGCAGTGTTTCCAGCAGCCCGCGTGCCCGGTCTGACCGCAAAGCCGGCACATCGCCATTGGCAAAGGCGCGCAGCCGCTCCGCCACGTGCTGCACATCGCCAAATCCCATGGCTTTCAGGCGGGCGGCGAAAACATCCGGCGCCGGACCTTGGCTGCCGGGATGAACATCGTCTTCCGCCGCCGGCCCGCTATCGAAGAACGCCGCAAAATGCGCGTGCACCGCTTCCAGCAGTTTCGGAAAGCTAAGCAGAAAATCCGGCTCGTCCATGAAAGTGACGAAATCCTTCAAGCCCTGTTCGGTTACGGGCAGCGCATGGGTCTGCCGGTCCGCCACCATCTGCAGCCGGTGCTCCACCTTGCGAAGTTGTCGGTAGGCGCTGGCCAACAGCCGCGCCGCCGGGGCCGGCAGGTGCCGGGCCTTCGCCAGCGCCGGCAAAGCCTGCAGCGTGGCGGGGATGCGCAGCTCCGGGTCCTGGCCGCCCCAGACCAGGCTCAGGCTCTGCACGATGAATTCGATCTCGCGTATCCCGCCGCGGCCAAGCTTCACGTCGAAGCCCAGCAACGCGCCCCTGGCCGTCGCCTCTTGCTGCCCCGGGCTCTTGTGAATATCGATCTGCCGTTTCATGTCGTGAATTTCGGCGATCGCCGCAAAATCCAGGTGCCGCCGCCAGATGAACGGGCGGATGGCGAGCAGGAAGCGTTTGCCCAGCGTCAGATCGCCCGCCACCGGCCGCGCCTTGGAGAACGCCGCGCGCTCCCAGGTGCGGCCCTGCGCCTCGTAATAGCTCAGCGCCGTGGGCAAAGAGACGACAGCCGGCGTCGCCGCCGGATTCGGCCGCAACCGCAGATCGACCCGGAAAACATAGCCGTATTCGTCGCGATTGCTGAGCAGGCTGACCATATCGCGCGCCAATCGCGCCATGACGGGTTGCGCTTGCTCCGGATAAACGGGAATCTGCGGATCGAAGAGCAGGACGAGGTCGATATCGGAAGAATAATTCAGCTCGCGCGCGCCAAGCTTGCCCATGGCCAAAGCGACGAACCCGCAATCTTGCGCCGGCAGCGCCGGATTCGGCAATTCGATGATCTTGCGCTCGTGCAGCTCGCGGAGCAGAAAACCGATGACCAGCTGCAAGGCGGCCTCCGCCAGGGTGGAGAGCGCGCCCGTCACCGCCTGCAGATCCCATTTGCCGCCGATATCGGCAATCGCGATGGTCAGCGCGGCGCGGCGCTTGGCCACCCGCAAGGCGCGCATCAGGCTTGGCCGCGGCTGATTCAAGGCGAACAACCGCAATTCGGCCAGCACGCCGTCGAACACCGCATCGGGACCTGCTGCCGCATCCAGCAAGGTTGCGGATTCGGCCAAAGCCAGATCCGCCAGAAAAGGCGCGTTACCGCCAAAGGCCGCCAGCAAGGCAGCACCCTCGGCGGTTCTGGCAAAGCGCATCTGCGCCGTCCCCAGCGCGGCAAAACCTTCCGCCAGCCTTTCGGCCGCCTGCGGGTCGGCGGCCTGCGGCAAGCCGCCAGGAACGTGTTCGGTTATCTGGGCGCGGCGCATCAGCCGCATAAAACAGGATGAAGCGGCTTGCCCGTCAAGCCGGGCGGGTGATCAGCCGTCTATTCCAGCAGGCCGGTACAGCGATCATCACGCTGCTCGTTTTTGCCATGCTGGCGGTTGGCGCTCTGGCGTATCGGCTCTCGCTCGGGCCGCTGGAAATTCCCTGGGCGGCCACTTGGCTGGCAAATGCGGTATCCGGCCGGGATGTGGAAATCCATATCGGCCAGGCCGGCCTCGCCTGGGCCGGCTACAAGGCCGGCGGCCACGCCCCCTTATTCATGCAGCTTGGCGACATCGCCATTCACGACACCAGCGGCCGCCTGCTCGCCACCGTTCCGCAGGCGCATCTGGCCTTCTCGCTCAGCGCCTTGTTCGCCAAGCAGATGCCGATCTTTGTCAGCAGCCGGAGCGCTTTAATCATCGGCTCGACTGCCCCGGTCTCGCTGCTGGCGGGCATCCGGTTGCAGCGCGGCTTTACCCTGCAAAGCGCGGATCTATGGGTGACGATGGGTCCCGGACAAATTGGCCCCAACGGGCTGGACGAACCGTTGAGCGGAGCAAAATTCCTGCTCAGCGTCACGCCCACCGATGTCCGGCTAAGCGACGCCACGCTGACCCTGACCCCTTTCGGGCACAGCGCGCCGGTCGTGCATGTCGAAGCCGCCGCGCATCGCAGCGGCGCCTGGCACGGCGCAATTACCTTAAGCGCGGCATCGGTTGAGGCCGCGGACCTGTATCGTTACTGGCCGACGAAACTGGTGCCGATGACCAGGGGCTGGGTGACCCACAACATCACCGGCGGCACCGCGCGGGACGCCAGCTTTAGGCTCACCTTATCCGCGCCGCTGCACCTCGCCACCCTGTCGGTGGACAGCGCGACCGGCGGGTTCAAGGCGGAGAACGCCACGCTGATCTGGCTGCAAGGCGTGCTGCCGCTGACCGGGCTGTTCGGCGAATTCACCCTGACCGACGCCGATGACATCGATATCACCGCCGACAAGGCACGCCTCGGCGGCATCGCCATCGCACAAGCCACCATGCATATTGCAGGAGTATCCAGGCGCGACCAGCTCGCCAGCCTGAACATTCCCGTCAGCGGCACAATGCAGAACGCGTTCGCGGTGCTGAACGGACCTAATCTTCGGCTGCTGAAAACCGTGCCGGCGTCGGTTGCCTCCGCCACCGGCGACATGACCGGCGGGGTTAAAGTACTGCTGCCGCTGCAGAAAGTTGTCTCAGTTGCGGATGTGAAGATGCGGGTCGAGACGGTTTTGAGCAATGTCACCTTGCCGCTGCCGGTGCAGGGCCTGATCCTGCGCCAGGGCAGAATGAAGGTGAACGCCACGCTGGAGAACCTGAGCATCGGCGGCACTGCGCAACTGGCCGGGCAGCCGGCAAGCCTGCGGGCCAAGGCAAATTTCGCCGCCAACTCCGGCGCGCCGGTAAGTTTCGATATGAGCACCATCGCAACGCCGGCGACACTGCGCGATGTCGGCTGGGATCCTGGAAGTTTCATTCAGGGCTCAATGCCGGTGCACGTGCATGTCGCCACCAGCGCGGCGAATGGCGGCCGCGTGACCGTCAACGCCGACCTGAGCCAGACCACCATGGCGCTGCCGGTCTTTGGCTGGAACAAGCAAGCGGGCAAGCCGGGCAATTTCAGCTTCGCCGCCAGCCTCAGCGGCGACCAGCTTGCCGGGATCGACCGCATCGACAGCATCCATGCCCAGGCGCCGGGTCTGAAGGTGGAGACAACGATGTCCGGCCGGGCGATCGACCTCAGCGATGTGCGGATCGGCGACACCCAGGGCGCCGGCCGCATCGTGCCGCCGCTCAGCAACCGGCAGCCCTGGGATATTACGCTCAGCGGCAACGCGCTGGACCTGTCCGCGGTCGTCAATCCCACGCACAAGGCGGCCGCTCACGCCGCAACCGCGCTTGAGCAGGCCAAGCCGGCGCCGCGGCAGCCTTCCGGTTTTTTATGGAACGCGAAGCTGCACTTCGACCGGCTCATACTTGCGAAGAATCCGGAACCGGCGCTGGCCGGCTTCGATTTCTCAGGCAGCGGACAAGGCAGTTATCTCTTCCAGGCGCAGGCGGCGGCGTCGGTTGCAGACGGCCAGCCGGTGACGCTGACGGTGACGCCGCAACCGGGCAGCGCGCCGGGCGATGCGGAAACCCTGCAGCTGCAAACCGGCGATGGCGGCCAGTTGCTGCGCGCGACAGGCGCCTTTGACGACTTGAGCGGCGGCGCCCTCAGACTCTCCGCCCGTTATGGCGTTGGGGCGCCAGTCATCGGCGTCACCCGCATCACCAATTTCCGGCTGCTCAACGCGCCGGCGATGGGCAAGTTCCTGCAGGCCGTAACGGTGCTGGGCATTCCCGAGGCCGCGTCAGGCCCGGGCCTGCTGTTCAACCGGCTGATCGCGCCGTTTTCGATCGAAGAACAAATGCTGACCCTGAAAGACGCCCGCGCCTACTCCGCCTCGCTCGGCTTCACGGCATCCGGCACCGTCGACCTGAACGCCGGATTCTATGACATTGAAGGCACGGTAGTCCCGGCCTACGCGCTGAACGCCTTACCGGGAAAAATCCCGCTGCTCGGCAAATTATTCAGCCCGGAAAAAGGCGGCGGCCTGTTCGCCGTGCGCTATTCCATGAAGGGCCCGACCGCCAGCCCGCAATTCAAAATCAACCCGCTCTCCGCCCTGACGCCGGGATTTCTGCGCGGGATTTTTGGCTTGGCGAAAGCAAAGTAAAGAAGCAGCCGCTTTTTGAAAAAAGCGGCGCAAAAACTTTTGCTACCCTGGAGCCGGAAGTTTTGGACAACCAAGGTCCGGATCAAAAAAAGTTCTTTGCCGCACCGGCGCCCCGGTTCTTTTTTCAAAACAGCAGCGCTTTTACCTACGCCGTCGTATCCAGCTTCGCGGTTGCGGGGGATTTGGCGACGACCACCATGGCGGGGCGTAGTAGCCGGCCGTTCAAGGTCCAGGCCTGGCTCCAGGCCTGCAGCACAGTGCCGGGCGGGTGTTCGTTAGTCTCCTGTTCAGCCATCGCCTGGTGGAAATTGGCGTCGAAGGGCGCGCCGGTGGGGTCGGTCCGGGTGATATGGTTGCGTTCCAGCAGGGCGACGAAGGAGCGTTCAATGCCCTCGAACCCGTCGCGCATTTTAGTAACGATTTCCGGCTCGTGATCGTTCCGCTTGGGCAGGCTGTCGATGCCGCGTTTCAGGTTCTCCGCCGCTTCCACCACGTCCTTGGCGAATTTCTGCACGGCGTACAGCCGGGCTTCATCGACTTCGCGTTTGGTGCGGGCGCGCAGGTTCTGCATTTCCGCTTCGGAGCGCAGCCATTTATCCTTGGTGTCCTGGAGTTCAACCTCCAGCGCCTGAATGCGGCCGGCGGCCTCCTGCATCAGGGATTCCTGCGGCGTCTCGTGCTCCGGGCCGCCAGGGGTCTCAGCTGCGGGTTCCGGTGGATTGAAATGATGTTCGCTCATGGCGTGGAATTAGGCTAGCGCGCCTTTGGGCACAAGGGTTGTAAAAGCCGGGCTGGTTTTTGAAATCCTCATTGCGAGCGTTGTGGATTCCAAACCCGCCAGGTTCCCTTCGCCACCGGGTCCGCGCTGCCGACATCCGCCGCTTCCTGCGCCACGCGGTCGGCGTGCTGCAGGGCCGTCATCGCCTGGTCGATCAGCATCTGGCTGTCTTCCATGTTGCCAGGCCAACGCGCCACCAGCCCGACGGAGATGCAGGGATTGCCGGGCAGTTCGACCGGCAGGCGCTGGCAGAACCTGGCGGCGCGCTCGGCGCCGGTAAGGTTGTCCATGCCGTCGCACCACACCGCAAAAGTGGTGCTGTTGATACGGCCCAGGATATCGGTCGGGCGGCTGACATCGAGCAATTCCTGCGCCAGGGCCGCCGCCACCGCGTTATGGCCGATGGCGGAGGTGCGGCTGAACCCGAGAAGCAGCAACGTGCCCGGCAGGCCTTCCACATCCAGCCGGTCGAAGCGGCGCCCGGTCTCCTGCGCAAAGCGTGGCGCCGACCACAGCCCGGTTTGCGGATCCAGCATGCCGATTGCCCGCGCGGCGGCCGGCGCCGCCATCTGAAATTCCGGCGCGTCGATGTCGATCAGCAGGCCGTAGGCGCCGGCGATGGCAGCCTCCGTGGTGCCTGCCCGGCGCGGTTTGCCGCCTGCAGCGGGCGGTTTCGGCGCCAGAAAAATCTGGTAATTGCCGGTCCGCCCATCGCCGCGCGCCAGCGACACCAGGCCGCGCCAGACCCGTTTCTCCCGGCTCAACGCGGTGAAGATGGAGCCGAAGCTGCTGGAAGCAGAAGCGCTGTTGCCGGTCAGGCGGCAGAGTTCGGAAATATTGCGGCCAAGCAGCCTGGCGGAGGGAATGCCGAGCACGCTGCTTTGCCCAAACATCGCAAACCGCCCGAGAGCATCGGTCTCGAACGCGACATCGGCCAGCATGCCTGCGATGTGCAGCCAATGGCTGTTAGGGTTACGGGCAAAGGCGCGGGTAAAGGCTTGGCTAAACACCGGGGCGGAAGATCGATCCGAGGAAGTCATGCACGCCGGCATAGAACGTTGCGGTAAAGGGCCGGTTACTCAAGACTGGAGGCAAGGGATCCGCGCCATCCGCGCGTTGACAGTTCGCTTGGCCTCCACGCATGGTCCGCCGCGGGCTGCGAACCGCGAGCGAGCCGCTAATGCATTACGGATGAGCGATGACAAACGGGGCGAATGACAACATTCTGCGAGCGGCGATCGAGGCGGCCTGGGAACGCCGCGCCGAGCTGCAGCCCGCCAGCTCGGGCGCCGACCGGGAGGCGGTGGAAGCGGCGCTGGAGCTGCTGGATTCCGGCGCGGCGCGCGTTGCCGAACCAGGCGCCGAGCCGGGTCAATGGATGGTGCATCAATGGCTGAAGCAGGCGGTGCTGCTGTCGTTCCGGCTTTACGCTAACACGCCGATGGCGGGCGCCGGGGGCGCCCCGGTCTTCGACAAGGTGGCGATGAAATTCGCCGATTGGGGCGACAACCAGTTCGGCGCCGCGGGCATCCGCGCGGTGCCCGGCGCCATCGTCCGGCGCTCCGCCTTTATCGCGCCAGGCGTGGTGCTGATGCCGTGTTTTGTGAACGTCGGCGCAAGGGTGGGCGAGGGCAGCATGATCGACACCTGGTCCACCGTCGGCTCCTGCGCCCAGATAGGCCGCAACTGCCATATCAGCGGCGGCGTCGGCCTAGGCGGCGTGCTGGAACCGCTGCAGGCGGCGCCCGTGGTGATCGAGGATGACTGCTTTATCGGCGCGCGGTCGGAAGTGGCGGAAGGGGTGATCGTCGAGCAGGGCGCCGTGCTCTCGATGGGCGTATTCCTCGGCGCCTCCACCAGGATTATCGACCGCGCCAGCGGCGAGGTGTTTTCCGGCCGGGTGCCGGCCTATTCCGTGGTGGTGCCGGGCACGCTGCCGGGCAAGGCGCTGCCGGACGGCTCGCCTGGACCGTCTTTGGCCTGCGCCGTCATCGTCAAGCGCGTGGATGCGCGGACCCGAAGCAAGACCTCGATCAACGATTTGCTGCGGGCATGAATCCCGGCACGGATCCGTTGCCGCTGGCGCAGGCGCTGATCCGCTGCCGTTCAATAACGCCGGCGGATGGCGGCGCGCAGCTGGTGCTGGCGGCCGAGCTGGAAAAGCTCGGCTTCTCCACGACCCGGCTTCGCTTCGGCGAAATCGAGAACCTCTACGCCGAGCGGGGAAGCGGGACGCGGCATTTTTGTTTCGCCGGCCATACCGATGTGGTGCCGACCGGGCCTGCGGAAAAATGGCGCTACGATCCATTCGGCGGCATTGTCGAGGATGGCATGCTGTACGGCCGCGGCGCCGCCGACATGAAAGGCGCGATCGCGGCTTTCACCGCCGCCGCGGCGGATATTCCGCCGGATGCCGGCCGCGTGTCGCTGCTGATCACCGGCGATGAAGAAGGCGACGCCAAGGACGGCACCGTCAAAATGCTGGAATGGGCAGAAGCCGGGCGAAAAATTGCGGATTTCTGCATCGTCGGCGAACCGACCAGCAAGGCCCGGCTGGGCGACACCGTGAAAATCGGCCGCCGCGGCAGCCTGAGCGCGCGCATCGCGGTCAACGGCAGGCAGGGCCATGTCGCCTACCCGCATCTGGCGGATAACCCGATCCACCGCCTGGTGCCGGCCCTGGCGGCGATGGCGGCGCATCGGCTGGATGAAGGAACGGCGTACTTCGAGCCCTCTTCCCTGCAGATCACCAGCGTCGATGTCGGCAACACCGCCAACAATGTCATCCCCGGCGAGGCGGCGGCAAAGCTGAACATCCGCTTCAACGATCTGCATTCGGAAGCCTCGCTGACCGACTGGCTCACCGAAACGTTGGCGGCCGTGGCGCCGAACGCGGATTTGCAGGTGCATTGCGCTGGCGAAGCTTTCCTGACCAGGCCCGGCGAGGCGACGGCAAGGCTTGCCGCCGCGATCGAGGCCAGCACCGGAATCGCCCCGAAATTTGATACCGGCGGCGGCACATCGGATGCGCGGTTCATTGCCGCCTATTGCCCGGTCGCCGAATTTGGCCTGGTGGGCGCCACCATGCACCAGATGGATGAAACTGTGCCGGTGGCCGAGCTGCGCAAGCTGGCCGAGATCTACAAAGCCATCATGACGAGCTTCTTCGCCTGATGCCGCCGAGACCGGTAAAACGCGCCGCCCGGAGCAGCGGCAGCATCCTGCGCGGCATTGTGCTGCTGGCGCGCGGCAAGCCGGCCGGCATCGCTGAATTCGTCAACACGAATGATGCGCTGGCAGCCTCGCTGGCGCCGCTGATTGCCTTTCCGTTGGTGGGATCGACGCTGATCGCCTTTTCCGGGCAGCCCGGCATGGCGGTCATTGCTTTTCTGTCTCGGCTTTGCGGGGTGCTGGTGCTGCCGGTGATTACGCATGCCTTCGCACGCATTGCCCGGCGCGAGGAGCTCTGGCTGCGCACCGCAACCGCGCTCAACTGGTCGTTCTGGATTCTGATTCCGCTGCTGCTGGTGGCGGCCTTTATCGGCGCCATGCTGGTCACCGCCGGATTAAGCCAGCTTCGGGCGGAACAGGCCGTTATCGTGCTGCTGGCGCTCTATATGCTGTGGCTGCACTGGTTCATCGTGCGCACCGGGTTGCGGTTTTCCGTGCCGCAGGCGATCGCACTGGTTGTCGCCAGCAATTGCGCGATCGGGTTGCTTACCTTCGGTCCCGACCTCGTCGACCTGCTTCTGAAAAAGCCCGGCTGAGGGTTTTTCGGGCGCGGCCGTCCTGCCATTCCGGCTTGCGTACCGCCCTCCCATCCGGGAGGTTCCAGGTCCAACTTCGCCATGTCAGATTAGCGCGAAACAGGCTTTGGAGGAAACCATGAAGGTGCAACCCGCGGCATTCCTGCGGACGACCCTGCCGCTCGATCTCTCGGGCCTGCCGGCGATGGATAATGGGCGTTACCATTCGATCTGGCTGCCTGACCACATGGTGGCCTTCTGGCCGGAATCGATCTGGAACCCCGAATTCACCGACCTCGCCAAATCCTCGCCCTCACCGCACCGGCATCTGGATTCGCTGGCAGTCGCCGGCGCGGCGGCGGTGCTGACCAAGAACGTGCCGATCGCCACCTCGGTGGTCGATACCGTGCGCCGGCATCCGGCCATGCTGGCGCAGACGGCGCTGACGCTGGATCACCTGTCGCAAGGCCGGTTCATCCTTGGCGTCGGCAGCGGCGAGACGGAAAACACCGTGCCCTACGGCTTCGACTTCAAGAAACCCATCAGCCGGTTCGAGGAGGCGCTGAAAGTCATCCGCCTGCTCTGGGATACCGACGGCGCGGTGGATTTCGAGGGCCAGTTCTACCGGCTGCACCATGCGCGGCTGGATACCGAATTCTACCAGGGCAAGGCGCCGCGGCTTTGGGTGGGCTGCAACGGGCCGCGCATGCTGGATATCACCGGGCGCTACGCCGATGGCTGGTGGCCGGCAGGCGCCTGGGAGCCGCAGGAATATGCCGAAAAACTGCAGGTCATCCGCGCTTCCGCCGAACGCGCAGGGCGCGACCCGATGGCGATCACGCCGGCCTGCATCCAGAGCTGCATGATCGCCTATGACGATGCCGAGCTGGCGGAAATTCTGCAAGCCCCGTTGGTCAAGGCGTTTCTGCTGATGGTCTCCGCCAGGGAGCTGCGCGCCAGGGGACACGAACACCCGCTGGGACCCGAATGGGGCGGCTACCAGGAGATCAATCCCGCGGTGCTGCCGCGCGAACGCATCGTCTCCATGCTGGAGAAAACCCGGCCGGAGATGATCACCGCGATGATCCCGACCGGCACGCCGGAAAAGGTGGCCGCAAAACTGAAAGGCTTCGTCGAAGCGGGGCTGCGGGTGCCGAAGATCATGGATTACAGCGGCATGGCCGGTACAAAATTCGCCGTGAAATCGGGCGCGAAAGTGCGGGAGGCCGAGGACGCGCTGATGCGCCTGGTCAACGATCCGGCGGACCAGGCGGAATGAGCGGGGTGAACGGGAAACTCGACGCCGCCGCCGTTCTGGCCCGCGCCGAAGCCGAAACGGCCTTAAGCGATTACGGTGACGAAACGCTGCCGCGCCGCTTCGGCCAGGCGGTCGCGCATATCAACAGCATCGGCATGAACCGAGACGGCCTGCGCAAAGCCGAGGATGTCTGCTTATGGCTGCTGACCGACCGGTTGAAATTCTACGAAGATCGCAAGCGCTACCCCATCGGCGAGGAAATCATCGACAAGCCGCTATTTGCCACCGGCGAACCGCGCTCCGGCACCACGCTGATGCACGCCTTGATGTCGGTGGACCCGAAGGCCCGTGCGCTGCGCTTCTGGGAGGTGATGAACCCCTCGCCGCCGCCCGGCCTCACCGGACCGGACGATCCGCGCATCGCCAAAGCCGATGCCGATTGGCGCGAAATCAACACTAAAATGTGGAAATGGCTGCACTGCCACCCCTATAACGACATGCTGGGCGACGGCCTGCCGGAAGATGAGCGCAGCTGGGCCTTCGACTTCCGCGTAATGACACCGACCGCCTGGTGGCGCGTGCCGATCCAGAACCTCTCTCTCGGCCTGCCCACCGACCCTGTCGCGCAGTACAAAATCCACAAGGCGATGCTGCAACAGTTCCAGTACAAGCGGCCAAAGAAATACTGGGTATTGAAAGGCTTCCACGGCTTCCGTCTGAAGGAATTCTTCGACGCCTACCCGGATGCCTCCCTGGTGTGGCTGCACCGTGACCCGGTGCAAATCGCCGCCTCGCGCACCATGATGATGAAGGACATCATGGAGGGCATCGTCGGCGAAATTGATTTGAAGGCGGAAGCCCGCATGCATCTTTCCATGACCCGCGCCGGCATCGCCAACACCATGACCAACCCGTTCATCGACGACAAACGGATCCACCACATCCGATACACGGATTTCGTGGCCGACCCTGTCGGTACTATCCGCGGCTTCTACGATTTTTCCAGCCGCGCGCTGACACCGGCGGCCGAGACCGCCATGCGCGACTATCTGAAGAACAACCGCGGCGATCGCTACGGCAAGTTCCATTATTCCACCTCGGTCCTCACGGATATCGGCGAAAATATCGACGCCCTCAACGAAGAATTTGCGCCGTTTCGTAAACGGTTTGGTATAGAAATTGAAAAGCGAGAGCAAAAGTAAGCAGTTCTTTTTCTGAAGAAAAAGAACCGAAAAGACTTTTTGAGTTGGGCCCAGGCGCCGCAAAATCCCGGCGCTGACGTAACAAAAGTTTTTTGCGCAGCTTTTTTTCAAAAAAGCTGCTGCTTTCCTGAGGAGACTTCTATGCCTGCTGGACGGAGGCGGATATGCGCGAAGCGGTAATGCGGGCGGCGGCAAATGTCGGCGGGATGCTGAACGCGCTTGGGGTTTAGAGGGGACCAGAAAATGGCATTTGGCGATTGCCCGGATGATGAAAAGCTGCGCGCCGCCTGGGGCGAGTTCTGCGACCGGCTGAAGGCGGCGGGAGACCAGGTTTTCAAGCAGGAGAATTGCGCAACACCGCTGCAGCGCGCGGATGGATTCCGGTTTCTGACCCAGAACCTGGGGCAGGCCTTCGACCTGGCGCTGGAGACCAAGGATACGCGCTATCCGATGCTGCACGATTTCTGCAATCCCACGCGCAAGCTGGGCGGCGACTGCACGGATTTTACCTATTCGCAGGCCTGGATCGACGGCAATTCGGTCTATCGCATCAGCGGTAATCGCGGCACCGCGCGGTTTGTCAATTTTACGGTGCAGGGGCCGCGTCCGGAAAGGCTCGCCAGCGGCGCGCCGCCGCTGCACGACCCGTTCGGCGATGTGCCGGAAGCCAATCTTTTCGGGCATCAGCTGCAAAGCAACTGGGATGGCAGTTTCGAGCTGTATATCGGGGGCGAGCAACGCGGCCCGAACTGGCTGCCGACAACGGCCGGCACGCGAAAGCTTTTCGTGCGCCACGGTTTCGATCGTTTCGATGAAAAGCCGGCGGTGATGCGCATCGAGCGGATCGACATGGAAGGGCCGAAGCCGGTGCCGACACCGGAAATCGTCGTAACGGCGATGGGCTGGGCCGGCGCGTTCCTGACCAACATGATGGCGGACTGGCCGAACTGGTCTTTTGAAAACGGCGGCGTGGACGCGGTGAACTACAACCGCTTTCCGGTGCTGCAGAACACCGGCGACGACAAAAAGCGCGGCCGCGCCGCCACCAACATGCACTGGAAAATCGCCTCGGACGAAGCGCTCATCGTCGAGTTCGAGGCGCATGCCGGGCTATGGATGCTGAGCAATATGGGCGCGTTCATGAGCAGCATGGATTATCTCTACCGCCCGGTCAGCTACACGCCGAGCCGCACCGTGGTGGATGCGGATGGCAGGATCCGCATTATCCTGGCGCATGACGATCCGGGCTATGCCAACTGGATGGATACGCAACGATTTGAATGGGGCAACCTGACCTACCGGCACATGCTGGAAGGCGGGCCGGTGCCGCTGGAAACCAGGCTGGTCAAGCGCAACGCGCTGGGCGCCGCACTGCCGACGGAGAGTGCAAAGGTAACGCCGGAGCAACGGCTGGCGCAGATGCATCAGCGCTTCAACGGCATCCGGCAGCGCTACCGACTTTGAGGGTCCGCGCCGGAATGGCTCGGATAAACCGGGTAGGTTTGCAGCTTGCCGGCGCCGGACCTTCGCGGTAACCAAAGCAGGCTTCGGCCGCCGGATGCGGTGTAAGCAGCGCAATGCGATCCTGCCGGCACGCCGTCTGACAACAGATAAAATGGCAGGCATTACTGCCCGACGATCGAAGAGGAAACGACATGGCAAACGCAGCAGGCGGACGCAAAACCGGCTGGTATCATGGTTGGAATATCGTGGCGGTGTGCATTCTGGCCGGCGCCGCGGCGAGCTCGCTGCCGGTAAACGGCTTCTCGCTGTTCCTGGTCGGCTGGTCGCGGGACCTGCATGTTTCCTTCAGCACCGCGACGCTTGGCATAACCTGCTTCGGCCTGGGCTGCGCCGTGCTCTCGCCTTTCACCGGGCTGGCCACCGATCGTTTTCCAGCACGCATCATCCTCGCCGGCGGCGTCTTCGGCATGGCGCTGTTCTATATCGGCATGAGCTATGTCACCCATATCTGGCAGTATCTGGCGCTCTACGCGGTGGTGGGCCCCATCTCGATTCTCGCCTGCACCACCATTCCAGCGAATGCGGTGGTCATGCGCTGGTTCATCAAGCGCCTCGGCCTCGCGCTGGGGCTTACCTCCATGGGCCTATCGGTGGCGGGCATCGTCATGCCGCCGATTGTCGCCGCTTTGCTGCCGCATCTCGGCTGGCGGCTGATCTGGCGCTACGCCGGCATCATCATTGCCGTGCTGGTGCTGCCGCTGATCCTGCTGGTGATCCGCGAGCAGCCGACCGAGCGCGAAGGGCTGCACTATATCACGGCGGACGGCGCCGCGACGGCCGGACATCATGGCCATGGCACGGCCGCCGGCGGCGCTTCGTTACGTTGGCTTGACATCGCGTCGCGGCGCAATTTCTGGATGCTGGTCATCGCTTACCTATCGATGCTGATCATGTATGGCGGCGCCGGCTATAACCTGACGCCGATCGCGGCCAGCCGGAACATCTCCGTGCAGCTCTCGGCCTATCTACTCTCCGGGTGGGCGCTGGCGCAGATGCTCGCCACCCTAGGCGGCGGCATGCTCTCCGACAAATTCGGCAATCGGCTGCCGCTGGCGGCCTTCGCCTTCCTCACCGCCTTCGGCGGCGTCGCGGTCGCGTTCGGCCAGAGCCTTTCGCTTCTCATGCTCGGCGCGTTGCTGGTCGGCATTGGCGGCGGATTCTGGCCGCTGATCGCATCGGCGCTGGCCGCGGAATTCGGCGCCGCCGGGTTCGGGCGCGCCTTTGGCACGTTGCTGCTGTTTCTGCCGATCAGCTCGTCGCCGGCCTTCCTGGTCGCCAGGTCGAAGGAAGTCTACGGCAGTTATGTGCCGGTGCTGCTGGCTTTTACCGCAATGTCGATCGTCGGCGGCATCGCCTGCCTGTTCATGCGGGAGAAGCGCGGCGGGCACGTGGCGCCGCAGGAAGAGGCGCGGGTGGAACGGGCAGTTGTTTCGCTACCGTAAGCGACTCCAAAGCTGAAGCGTAACGATACGGCGGATGCCAAATGGAGGATTACCGCCGGTTCGTCTGGAACGCCGACCGCCAGGCAAGAGGATGAATATAACGATTTTCAAAAAAGGCAGCGCATCCTCATCTTACCTCTAAATCGCGATCTCGCGCATGACTTCGCCGATTTTCTTGCCGTCTTCGAAATATCCCAGGCCGTAATCGCCCTTGATGGTGGTGCGTTGCGTGCGGCGTTCGTATTTCGGATCGCAGCCTTCAACGGCATGCAGGCAGCGCCAGTTATCCCAGATCAGCAGGTCGGTCGGCTTCCAGTTATGCCAATACGAATTTGCGTTCGCGACCCGATTGAGTTCCTGGCAGACCTCCTCGTACAAGGCCTCGCCTTCCGGGTTTTCGTGATGCTCGATGCCTACCGACATCCAGGGGCCGACATGAAGTACCTTGCGGCTGTCGTGCCGGGTCCACACCGCCGGGTGCATGGCGCGCGGGAAGGTTCTGGCTTCCTCAGCGGTCTTTTTCTGTATCTCGGAGACGGTGAATGTTTTGAAATTCCGGCCGAAGCGCATCATGGTCAGGCGGGTATCTAGCGTGTAGATCACGTTCAGGCCTTCGATCTTGGCGCGCAACTCCGGCGAGAACTTGTTGTACAGATCGGCACCATCGGCAAAGCCGGTGCGGCCGCCTTCGCCAACCGGTGCATTGATCACGGCGCGCAGCACGCCGGCACGGTTCAACTCATCATTATAGCAATGATCGAAATGCCAGGGGGAGAAGCGGGCCAGCAGCTTGCCATCCATTTCTACCAGGTCTTCTTTATTGTCATTCTCATCCACCTTCCGCGGCAGAGAATGCATGTCGATCACGCCGGGCGCCACACCCGCATCCATCGCCCGCGGCGTGGTTTTGGTTGGGTGTTCTTTCAGTGGGCCGAACACGTCGCTCACCGCCAGATGCATCTTCCCGGACGGTTCGACATTTTCAAACACGATCAGCGCGCGGTCTTCAAAAACCTCGTTCAGGCGGGCGCGGACCGCCTGGTCGTTGAGGTTCTCGACGGTGGCGCCGTCAACTATGGCGCCGAAGGCGAGATCGGGGCTCAGATCACGTATTTTGATTTCGGACATTTCGTTACTCCAGATTTCAGGCTGATTCAGTCGGCCCGGTTGTCACCAGATTTTCTTGGAAAGCTCGACAATTTGCGGCGCCAGCTTTGGCCAGCTTTTGAACAGCCCGTTTTGCGGCTCGGCCGTACGCTCGATCCATTCATCATTGCCCCAGGGCGGCTCCTGCAGATCGGCGCCGGGGATCAGCTTGGCCAGATCCTCGCTGCCCCAGCGGGTATGGAACATGTCGGTGGTGCCGCTGCGCAGAACGACGGCAGGAACCTTGATGGTTTGCAGCTCGGCCGCGGTTACGCCGGGGACCGGCGTATCGGAAATCGGAAAATAGGAAGCCGCCCAGCGCTGCATGGTGGCGATAAACCTATCTTTGTCCTGCGCCAGGATGATGTCGCGGACACGGGGGTTGCGGCTGATCTGCTCTTTCCAGCCATTCAGCTCGGCAACCGCTTCCATACCCCTGGCGGTGTAAGCGGCGGCTGTCTCCTCGAAGCAATAGGCCAGCACCAGCGCGGCGCAGCCGACGGCGCCGGCGGTCACCCATAGCAGGAACAGCCCGGCCAGCGTTTCCGGGTGACGCATGCCGCACATCAGCGTCTGCCGGGCGCCGCCGGAGCCGCCGATCAGCAGCGAGGGCGGAAATTCCAGCTTCTTCAGCAAGCCGGCCAGCGCGTCAGCGTTCATCACCGACTCCGTCTCACCGTCGAAATTGGCGTCGGATTCGCCGGTGTTCGGGCGGTCCCAGATCAGGGTTTTAAAGCCATGCGGTACCAGATCCTCCGCCAGCCCGCGCACGCCGGGCGTGTCCTTGGAGAAGCGGCCGCCGGGCGTGATCGCCGCGGTTTTAGGGCCATCGCCGATGATCTCATAGGAGATACCGATTCCGTTGACGTCGATGCTGGGCATTTATCTCACTCCATCGCGCGGAACGCGCGCTTCAATTCATCGCGCGGAACGCGCGCTTCAATTCATCGCGCGGAACGCGCGCTTCAATTCATTGCGCGGGACGCGCGCTACCCTCCATCGCGCTGGACGCGCTTCTTGTCAGATCAGCCGGCATCCTCGCCAGAAACCGACAACATGATTGTTTTATCTGCCTAATTAAGACCAGTGCCTTGAAACGGTCAAGCTGTTTCCCTCAGCGCTTATCGGACAGAACTTATCGGATTGACCCGGTCAGGCGCCAGCCGCGAGCTACCGCCTACGCGATGCTTGCAGGCGCTTGCCAAACGTTTTGTTTAGTTTCGGATCGGCACGCAGGCCTTCCGTGGCACCTGGCGCGAGCCGAAGGGCGAGGAGCGCAAGAAGGTTTGGGATTTCATGGTCGATGTTTTCCCATCCTATGCCAGCTACCAGGCCAGCACCGACCGTGAAATCCCGCTGGTGATGATGAAACTCGTTGAGCCGATCGCGGTTTTCAAGGAATCCGATGCCACCGGAACGCGGCAATACGTATAAGGTCTCGCCTCTTCGCCTCACAAATCCAGATGCAGGAACTGATTAAAGGCGGATTGCTCGTAATCGCCGAACTTGCCGCCATTCACAAAGCCTTGCTGCCGGTATAGCGCCAGCGCCGGTTCGAAGGCAGCGCCTTGACCGGTCTCCAGGCTCAGCCGCGTGAAATCCTTTGCGACCGCTTGCGCCATCAGCTGCGTCAGCAACAGGCGCCCGACGCCCTTGCGCAGGTAATCGGGGTGCGTGCGCATGGACTTGATTTCACCAAGGCCGCCGCCGAGCGATCGCAACGCCGCCATACCGGCGATCGCTTCGCCATCCCAGGCGGTAAAGAATTCGATCTCAGGTCCGAGCAGTCCGGATACGTCAAGCGCGAAGACATGCTCCGGCGGGGAAGCTGCAAACATGCCCGCCAGATGCAGGGCGACCAGCTCACGCGACCTCCGGCTTGTCAGATCGTCCTGCCGAACATCATACGCTCCGGCTGCCTCATGACAGACAACGCAGATCTTGTTGCCGTCCGGATCGCGAAAATAGCCGCCGTAATAATGCGGATGATACTCCGGCCGCAACCCCGGCGCACCCTCATCCGCGGCGCCGGATTGCAGCGCCAGAACATGGCATTGATCCACCGCAGCGTGACTGCCGGCCAGGAAAGCGATCATCTGGCCGTTCCCCGCACGCGCCGGTTTGCCATCGAGCGGACGGCCGACGATGAACAGCGGCCGCGCAGTTCCAGGCTTGCGCCAAGCCGCCCATTCCCGCTGCGGCTCCGCAAACTTCAGCACCAGCCCCAGCCGACGCATCAGCGGCGCATAAAAGGCAAGGGCGGCTGAAAAGTCTCGCGTGCCGATATGCGCGTGTGAAAGCATCTAACGCTCCGCAGTAAGAAGCCGCTTTTTTGAAAAAAGCGGCGCAAAAAAACCTTGCTACCTCGGAGCCGGGAACTCCTGACGCCACAGAGCCGGAATCATGCATAGCATGAATCATTCGCCTCGCCGGTGATAGGATTTTTCCCGGGCGTCAAATAGCGCCGCACATAGCGCACCGCGTTCGGGATTGCGGGCTTCAGGCCCATGCGTCTGGCCATGGTGGCGTGCTGATGCTCGTAGTAATCCATGAACGCCCGGATGGAAATATCCGGGCGTTTCCTGAAGAAGCAGATCTGTTTGAACATTGGCCGCTCGCCCTTCAATCGCTTCGGATTTAACGCGCCGACAGCCCTACATGCCCCGGCATCAGCCGGTTGCGCAGGGAATTCTGCTGAAATGCGACGCCCATATATTGGCCGACCAGGATGGGGAATTCCAGCAGCTGGCGGTCGTCCCAGGTTTTCGCCAGTATCTCCCAAGTCGCGTCCGAAATCATCGCAACCATTTGCAATTCCTCCACAGCACGAAGGATGGCGCGTTCATGCCTGTTCCAGCCGGGCGCGGAGGAGCCGATAATGACCCAGTCCACTTCTTCCCGGGTGACGCCGGCGAGGCGCTTGGCCATGTCGACATGCGCGTTCCATTCGAACGGCGCCTGGCAAAGCCAGCCGATGCGCAGCACCGCCAATTCGCGGTCGCGCACGGAAAGCGCGCCTTTGGCCATCAACAGCAGGGCCAGATCGGAATGGGCACGGGTAAGGGCGGGGTAGCGCAATGTCGTCGCCAGAAAATCCGGAATAAGGCCGTCGACCGGCACGCCGGATGCGCGCTGCAGATCGGCGGTCGTGGCGCGTACCTCGTCGGTATATTCATCCGGCGATAGAGGCAGAATGCGTGGCGGATTGCCCAGAACATCCGCATCCCGCTTTGCCGCGGCATCGAGGACGGATTGCGGTATCGCAGTGGAGGCTTCGGAACCATTCGGCATGTTCGCCCTTTCATGTTGATCCAGGGTTTAAAGGAAATCTTTTTTTCAAGGCGGCGGCCGGCCTGTTTTTTCAAGGCGGCGGCCGGCCTGTTTTTTCAAGGCGGCGGCCGGCCTGCTTTTTTTCCAAGGCGGCGGCCGGCGTGCTTTTTTTCCACGGCGGCGGCCGGCGTGCTTTTGCTTTATGCGCCACGTCATTCTCCCGGCAAGGGCGGCTGCACGCGTCCGTTCAGGCCAGGTTAGCGGCAGGCGAGATCAGTGGCCAGAGCGCCCGATATTCTTCCGCGCGCGGCGAATTCGGCCGCCAGGCCAATGATATCGTGCGCCAGCCGCCGGCCCCTTCCAGCGGCCGCAATTCAACGCCGGTGCCGTCGGTAATGCCGGCCGCAACCGCCAGCCGCGGCACCAGCGTCACGCCCAGCCCCCCCGCCACCATCTGGATCAGCGTATGCAGCGATGTCGCGGCAAAATCCGCCGAGCGCACCGCGTTGGGCCCGCAGACGGAGAGCACCTGGTCGCGCAGGCAGTGCCCGTCTTCCAGCAGCAGCAGGCGTTCCGCCGCCAAAGCGGCGACCGGAATGCTGGCGCGCCCGGCCAGCGGATGATCGGCCGGAACCGCCGCCAGAAACTCATCGCGCAGCACCGCCAGGGTCTCGATGCCGGCACAGGCGCAGGGCTCGGCCAGCAACAGAACGTCCAGCTGCCCGGTTTCCAGCTGGTCCAGCAAATGCTCGGTCTGGTCCTCCCGCAGGAAAAGCCGCAACGCAGGGTAGTGCGCACGCAGTTCCGGCATCAGCCGCGGCAGCAAAAACGGCCCGATGGTGGGGATGATCCCCAGCCGAAGCGGGCCCGACATTGGCGCCCGCGCCGCATCCGCCGCCTCCACCACCGCCCCCAACGCGCTGAGCGCCTGGCGTGCCTTGGCGACCAGTTCCAGCCCCAGGCTGGTGAACACCACATGCTTGCCAGCCGTGCGATCAAGGATTTGCGCCTGCAACTGCCGCTCCAGCACCAGCATGCCGGCAGACAAGGTGGATTGCGACACCGCGCAGGCGGAAGCGGCCCGGCCGAAATGCGCGGTTTCCGCCAAAGCGACCAAATATCGAAGCTGTTGCGGCGTCGGCAAAGGCGTCATCGGATTTCTCGATCAAGTTGACCCGAATTATTCATTGGCATAATTTTCTACAGGAGCCCATATGCGGGTCGTGCCATCCACATCAAGAAGGAACTGTTCATGCTGACCATTGGCGATCAATTTCCCAGCTTCTCCGTCGCTGCCGTTCCAGGCGGCCCGGAAGGCCTCAAGCTCGACGCCTTCACGCAGATCACCGACAAGTCGGATGCCGGCAAGTGGAAGATCTTCTTCTTCTGGCCGAAGGACTTCACCTTCGTCTGCCCCACCGAGATCGTCGCATTCGGCAAGCTGAAATCCGACTTCGCGGATCGCGACGCGGTCGTCTACGGTGTGTCCACCGATAGCGAATTCGTCCACCTCAACTGGCGCCTGCACCACGACGACCTCAAGGGCCTCGCCATCCCGATGCTCGCCGACATCAAGCGCGATTTGTCCGAAGGGCTCGGCATCATCTCCAAGGCCGCCGGCGTGCCGCTGCGCGCGACCTTCATCGTCGACCCGGAAGGCGTCATCCGCTTCGTGTCGGTCAACGATTTGGATGTCGGACGCAACCCGGCGGAAGTGCTGCGCGTCCTCGACGGCCTGCAATCCGATGAGCTCTGCCCCTGCAACTGGCAAAAGGGCGACGAATTCCTCAAGCCCGCGGCTTAAGGAAAGTAAGAACTTCTTTTTCTGAAGAAAAAGAACCGGGCCGCAGGTGCGGCAAAACGACTTTTTGGATATGGGTCATGGGATCTGGCAGCGCCAGAGAGCATGACCCACGTCATCCGGCGTTGGCCGGGACGTGGAGAATGATATGACCATCGAAGCATTGAAAGAACGGCTTCCCGAATACGCCAAGGATATCAAGCTCAACCTGAGCACGCTCTCGACCGAGCCGTCATTGAGCACGCAGCAGCGCGCCGGCACCTTTGTCGTCAGCGCCTTGGCGTCCCGCAATCTGGAAGTCACCCGCGCCATCATCTCGGAATTCGCGCCGCAGCTCTCGCCGGAGGCGCTCACCGCCGCCAAGGCAGCGGCCGCGATCATGGGCATGAACAATATCTATTACCGCTTCACCCACCTCGTCGGCGCCGGCTACGACCGGCTGCCTGCCAAGCTGCGCATGAACATCATCGGCAAGCCGGGCGTGGATAGACTGGATTTCGAACTCTGGTCGCTCGCGGTTTCGGCCATCAACGGCTGCGGCATGTGCCTAACCAGCCATGAAAAGCTGCTGCGCGAAGGTGGAATGAGCCAGGAACAGGTGCAGGCCGCGATCCGTATCGCCGCCGTCGTCCACGCCGTAGCCGCCACGCTGGACGGCGAGGAAGCCCTCTCCGGCCTCTCATCAACCTCGTAATCCCCGTGAAGCCGGGTCCATGACTTCTATATCGAGCGACACCAGGCATGCAGGCCTAGCCTGCCTTGAACAGCGTCTCCGTTTGACTCGGAGAACCTGTTCCTCCGCCTCGACCTGAAGCCTGAACGCCACGGTACGAAGACGCGGTTAAAAATCGCCGCCCGCGACCGCCTGGCGGCACGCAACGCGTCCTTGATGCCGGCTTCACGCGGTGGCAGCCTCAGACCCAGTCGAGGTTCAAACCAAGGACCCGCAAAACTGCTGAATCCGCGCGCAAGCCTCCTGCAGCGCCTCGGTCGACGTTGCGTAGCTGATCCGAAAATGCCCCGGATAAATAAACGCCGAGCCATGCACCGCCGCCACGCCGGTCTCCTCCAGCAGCGCGATTACAAAATCCTCATCGCTCTCGATCTTCTTGCCGCGCGCTGTCGTCTTGCCGATGCACCCCTGCATTGAAGGAAAAACATAAAACGCCCCTTCCGGTCTGCTGCAGCTCAAGCCCCGCGCTTTGTTGAGCATATCGACCACCAGATCGCGCCGCGTCCGGTAAACCTCCACCATCTGGCCAAGCTCATCCTCCGGCCCGTTCAGCGCTGCAACGGCGGCGGCTTGGCTGATGGAGGAGGTGTTGGAGGTCGACTGCCCCTGCAGCTTGTCCATCGCCTTGATCAGCGCCGCAGGCGCGCCGCAAAAGCCAATGCGCCAGCCGGTCATCGCATAGGCCTTTGAGCAGCCGTTCATCGTAATGGTCCGGTCGCGCAGCCGCGGCTCCACCTCGACGATCGTCGCCGGCTTGAAACCGTCATAGGTGAGCTTCTCGTAGATATCGTCGGTGAACACCCAGACATTCGGGTGCTTCAGCAGCACATCGCAGATCGGCCGCAGCTCTGCCGCGGAATAGGCGGCACCCGTCGGATTGTTCGGCGAGTTCAGGAAAACCCATTTGGTCTGGTCCGTGATCGCTGCGTCCAGATCCTCGGGCCGCAATTTGAAACCGTTATTCTGGCCGCACGGGACGAAAACCGGCCTGCCTTCCGCAAGCATCACGATATCCGGATAGCTGACCCAGCACGGCGTCGGGATCACCACCTCATCGCCCGCCTGCACGGTCGCCAGCATGGCGTTGAAAATCACCTGCTTGCCGCCGGTGGAGACGATGATCTCGTCGGGCTTGTAGTCGATCCCGCTATCGCGCTTGAACTTCGCCGCCACTGCCTTGCGCAAGGCCAGCGTGCCGGCAATGTCGGTATATTTGGTATCCCCAGCACGGATCGCCTCGATCGCCGCCTGCTTGATATGCGCCGGCGTATCGAAATCCGGCTCGCCTGCGGACAGGCTGATGATATCGCGCCCCTCTGCCTTCAGCGCCCGCGCTTTGCCGCTAATGGCGACGGTCGCACTCGGGCTGATACGGTTCATTCGGTCGGCGATAAGGCTCATAGGCGTCACTTCCGGGGTTGCAGAAGGAGGTGAACCCTAATCCTGCCGTCAATGCGCCGCAACCACGATCAGGCAGCGCCAGATATGCCGATCATTACACCTTGCCGGTTGTTCCAACGCATAGTAGAACCTCAAACTACTACCTTAAGTAGCAATCCATCTCATGATGAGGACGATGCATGGCCTACCGTAAACATGATCGGCAGTCTTTCCTTACGTTCACCGTCGCCTGCGCAAGCCTTGCATGGCTCGCCACCGCGCCCTCCGCCTGGGCTGAGAGCAGCCCGGCAAAATTCCAGAGCAGCGACAAATTCAGCAGTTCGACCGCGGCCGCGCAGCATTGCCCGGCTGATACCGTCGTCTGGTCGACCTTCTCCAAGTCCAAGGTCTTCCACCTCTCGGGCTCGAAATACTACGGCAAAACCAGGCACGGCGCCTTTGTTTGTGAAAAGGACGCCGTGGCCGCCGGCTATCACGCCTCGAAACGCTGAATTGCGCTAGGCCTTTTTATGCGCGGCGACAAAATGGCCAAATCGCTCGCCGAACGCTTCCGCCGTGAGCAGGTCGCCCTCGACCATTTCGGCCGGCGAGGCGTCCGCGGGCGATTGTGAAAGGGCGCCGGAAAACGCCCCAAGATAGTTCAGGGATTCGCGCGTCGCCGTCTTGCTATTGGATGGCATCATCCCCGTCCCAACCCAGGCCATGGAATGCTGCATGGCAAGCGTCATGAAATAGCTGATCGTGCTGAACTTGTCGCCGTTCATCCCAGCGGAGTTGGTAAAGCCGGCGGCGAACTTATCCTTCCACGCCTGCCCAAACCAGGGCTTGCTGCTGGCATCTGCGAATTTCTTAAACTGCCAGGACGCCGCGCCCATATAGGTCGGCGACCCGAAGATTATGCCATCCGACTTCAGCAACATCTCCCAGCCATCCTCCGGCAGATCGCCGTTTGCGTCGATCGTCAGAAAATGCACCTCCGCGCCGGTTTTGCTCACCCCCTGCTGAACATACTCCGCCTGCCGATGGGTGTGGCCGTAGCCGGAATGGTGAACGATTGCGATGATTGTCATGATAGGAATTCCTCATTAAAATGCGGCCGGAGCCGCGGACCTCGCAACCATAGCCGGAATTCATTTGATGTCGAATGAGTTTCCGACATGGCTCCATTCCTTTAATTTGCGTACCTCAGCCATTTCAGCTACCGGGGCGACGTATCTATTGCGCTTCAGGAGTAGCGAATGTCCGAAACCAATGTCATCACCCTGGAAAACGGCGTGCAATATGAAGATCACGTCATGGGCACCGGAGAATTCCCCAAAAAAGGCCAAACCGTCACCGTGCACTACACCGGCTGGCTGGACGATAACGGCGCCAAAGGCAAGAAGTTCGATTCCTCCCGCGACCGCGGCCAGCCTTTCAATTTCAAACTCGGCGTCGGCCAGGTCATCTCCGGCTGGGATATCGGCGTCTCCACCATGCAGGTCGGCGGCCAACGCACCTTGGTGCTTCCCCCGGAACACGGCTACGGCCAACGCGGCGCGGGCGGCCTGATCCCGCCGGGTTCCAAGTTGATTTTCGAAGTGGAACTGCTCGGGTTTAAGTAAGCAAGCGGTTCTTTTTCTGAAGAAAAAGAACCAGAAACCTCTATCAATCCGGGTCATAAAGCGAAGCTGGGCCTTGGAGCGAAGCTGGGTCATGGAGCGAGGCTGGGCCTTGGAGTTTCGCAGACTTCAAAAAATTCCCATTGCCAGGCCTGCCGCCATTGAGGCGCCGATTTCGCGGCAGCGCGTCAGATCAGCCTCGGCAACCCTCTTCGGCGCCAGAATCGCCTCCGTCGTCTGCGCACCGTTGCGAATGATCACCGGCTCCACCACCGCCCTCAGCCGCCAGCCGGTGGCGATGCGCTCGATCTGCCGCACCGCATTCGCGCCATCGCTGCCGGCGCAAACCATTATCGCATAAGGCCGCCCACTCACCTGATCCAGCGCGGCGTAATAGCAACGGTCGAAAAAATCCTTCATCACGCCGGACATCGCCGCCAGGTTCTCCGGCGTCGCGAAAATATATCCGTCCGCGGCCAAAACATGCGCCGAGCGCGTCTGCGTGGCGTTTTGCAGTAGAACCTCGAGGCCGTGCTCCCCGCCCGCACCCTCGGCGGCCGCTTCGGCCATCTGCCGCGTGCCGCCCGTCATGGAATGAAACACGATCAGCAGCGTTTTCATGGTGAACTCCGTCACGGGTACAGCGGAGTGGCGCAGGCGTTGCCGCAGAAACAGCCCATCCCGGAGTTTAAAACCCCCGGAATCTAGAAAGTTTTTGCGCCGCTTTTTCTAAAAAGCGGCTGCTTGCTTCTACCTGCTCGGCTTCGGTGGCGTCACCGAATAATCGTAGAACCCTTTGCCCGTCTTCCGCCCGTACCAGCCTGCATCGACGTATTTCACCAGCAGCGGGCAGGGGCGGTATTTGTCTTCGCCGAGGCCTTCATGCAGCACCCGCAGTACCGAAAGCAGCGTTTCCAGCCCGACGAAATCCGCCAGCTCCAGCGGGCCCATCGGGTGGTTGGCGCCGAGCTTCATGCCGGCATCGATTGATTCCACCGTGCCCACGCCTTCCTGCAGCGCGAAGATCGCCTCGTTCAGCATCGGGCAGAGGATGCGGTTGACGATAAAGGCCGGCGAGTCTTCCGCGGTAGCGACGGTCTTGCCGAGCTTCACGGCAACTTCATGCGCCGCCTCATAGGTAGCTTCCGAGGTGGCGATGCCGCGGATCAGCTCCACCAGTTTCATCATCGGCACCGGATTGAAGAAATGCATGCCGATGAACCGCTCCGGCCGGCCGGACAGCGCGCCCAAGCGCGTGATGGAAATGGAGGAGGTGTTGGAGGCGAGGATCGCCTGCCCCTTCATCACCGAATCCAGCTTGCCGTAGATGTCGCGCTTGACGTCTTCCAGCTCCGGCACCGCCTCGATGATGAAATCGGCTTCGGCCAGCGTGTTGAAATTGGTCGTCGTCGTCAGCCGTGCCAAGGCGGCATCCTTATCGGCTGCGGCAAGACTGTTTTTCGCCACCTGCCGTTCCATGTTCTTCGTCATGGTGGCGACCGCCTTCGGCAGCGCGGTCTCGAACGCATCCACCAGCGTCACGGGGTAGCCGGCGACCAGGCTGGCATGGGCAATGCCGTTGCCCATCAGCCCGGCGCCGATCACGCCGATGCGCTGTACGCTCACAGCGATTTTTCGAGCTCCGGCAGAATGGTGAACAGATCGCCGACCAGCCCGTAATCCGCCACCTGAAAGATCGGCGCGTCCTCGTCCTTGTTGATCGCCACGATGACTTTGGAATCCTTCATGCCCGCCAGATGCTGGATGGCGCCGGAAATGCCGATCGCGACGTACAGCTCGGGCGCCACGATCTTGCCGGTCTGCCCGACCTGGTAGTCGTTCGGTACATAGCCCGCATCCACCGCCGCGCGCGAGGCGCCGACCGCGGCGCCCAGCCTGTCCGCTACCGGGTCCAGCAGCTTGGTGAAGTTGTCGCCGTTCTGCATGCCACGGCCGCCGGAGACGATAATCTTCGCCGCCGTCAGCTCCGGCCGCTCGCTCTTGGAGAGCTCCGACGAGATGTATTTGGAACCTTCCCCCGCCGCCTTCGCCTCGACATTCTCGATTGCAGCAGACCCGCCTTCGGCCGGCGCCGCATCGAAGCTCGCGGCGCGGACCGAGATGATCTTCTTGGCATCCGAGGATTTCACGGTCGCCAGCGCATTGCCGGCATAGATCGGCCGGATAAACGTATCCGCATCCACCACGCCGGAGATGTCGGAGATCGGCTGGCTGTCCAGCAACGCGGCGACCCGCGGGATCACGTTCTTGCCCACCGCCGTCGCGGCGGCCAGGATATGCGTGTAGTCGCCGCCGAGCGAGACGATCAGATCCGCCAGCGGCTCCGCCAGCGCATGCGCATAGGCCGGCCCGTCGGCCACCAGCACCTTGCTCACGCCGGAGATTTTTGATCCGGCTTGCGCCGCGGCGCCAATGTTTTCGCCGGCAACCAATACATGCACCTCGCCCAGCTGGGCGGCGGCGGCCACGGCGCTACGGGAGGGCTGCTTGATACCGACGGAGTCGTAGTCGAGGAGGACGAGAGAGGTCATGATATCACCTTCGCTTCATTACGCAGTTTATCGATCAGCGCCGCCACATCCGCCACCTTGATGCCGGCCTTGCGCGAAGCCGGCTCGGAAACCTTCAGCGTGGTCAGCCGCGGCGCCGGATCGACGCCCAGATCCGCCGGCTTGACGGTATCGATCGGCTTCTTGCGCGCCTTCATGATGTTGGGCAGGGAGGCATAGCGCGGCTCATTCAGCCGCAGATCGGCGCTCACCACCGCCGGCAATTTCAGCGCGATCGTCTCCAGCCCGCCATCGACTTCGCGCGTCACCGTCGCGATGCCGTCGGCGATCTCGATCTTGCTGGCGAACGTGCCCTGCGGCCAGCCGAGCAGCGCCGCCAGCATTTGGCCGGTGGCGTTCATGTCATCGTCGATCGCCTGCTTGCCGAGGATGACCAGGTCGATGCCTTCTTTCTCCACCAGCGCCTTCAGAATTTTGGCAACGGCAAGCGGCTCCAGCCCGACATCGGTCTCCACCAGAATGCCGCGATCCGCGCCCATGGCGAGTGCCGTCCGGATGGTTTCCTGGCAGGCCGCAACGCCCGCCGATACCGCGATGATTTCCGTCGCGATGCCCTTTTCCTTCAGCCGGATCGCCTCTTCCACCGCGATCTCGTCGAACGGGTTCATCGACATTTTAACGCCGGCAGTCTCGACCGCCGATCCGTCCGACTTCACCCGGACTTTTACGTTATAATCGACGACGCGTTTGACCGGCACGAGGAGTTTCATGAACATACCTTATTTTGGATTGGACAGTCCGCAATAAGCACCGCGAACGCATTTACTCAAGAGTATGGGCCACAATTACGCAAGCGTAAGGCGGGTTTTACCAAATAGAAGCTGCAGTCGCCGGATGGCGTCTTCGACGTCGCTCAAGCTCGCGCAATAGCTGAAGCGAAGGTAGCCCGCACCCCGGGCGGCATCGAAATCAGGACCCGGCGTGGCGGCGATTCCCGCTTCGTTCAGCAATCTATGGCAGAACGCAATGCTGTCCTGTCCGTAAAAACCGCTATCCAGATAGACATAGAACGCGCCGTCGGGCGGCGCGAAACGTGGAAACCCGATTTGCGGCAGGGCGTCCAGCAGCAATTGCCGCGCCTGCGCGTAGCCGGCACGATTGGCCTGCAATTCCGCATGACAATCGAACGCCGCTTCCGCCGCGACCTGGCTGATATGCGAAGGCGAGACGAAGAAATTCTGCGCCAGCCGCTCCGTCGTGCGCACCATATCCGCGGGCAGCAGCATCCAGCCTACCCGCCAGCCAGTCATCGAGAAATATTTGGAGAAGGAGTTGATGACGATGGCGCTGTCGCTAAACTGCGCCGCCGTCGCGACCGGCTTGCCGAAGGTCAGGCCATGATAGATCTCGTCCGAGATCAGCCGGATGCCTGCGTAATGGCAATACGCCGCCAGCGCTTGCAGATCCTCCGGTGACAGCATCGAGCCGGTGGGATTGGCCGGGCTGGCGATAATCAGTCCATCCGGCGCCGGGTCCAATGCTTGCAGCTTCGCGACGGTCGGTTGAAACCCCGTCTCCGGCCCGCAAGGCAGCACCATTGGCTGCAATCCCAGGGCCGTCGCGATGTTGATGTAGGGCGGATAATAGGGCGCGGCTAAAGCGATGCGATCGCCGACATTGAACGATGAAAGATAAGCCAGGGGAAACGCCCCCGACGCCCCGAACGTCACCGCGATCCGCGCCGGATCGACCTTGAGCCCATACCAATCCAGATAATGCGCGGCGATCCGCTCCCGAAGGGACATCCGTCCAAGCGCCTCGGTATAGCCCAGCAAATGGCCCGACTGCAGCGCTGCGCTCACGGCGCGCCTTGCCCCCCCGGGCAGGCCGGTGCCGGGCTGCCCGACCTCCATGCGCAGGATCTTCGGTTGATCCGGCGCCAGCGCCAAGGCCCGTGCGTTGGCCGCCAGCACCACATCCATCACCTTGAACGAAGCAACCGCGCCACCCGCGCCAATCTTCAGCATTTTGCCGGCGCCGCCACGCCCAACGTCATGCCGGCGAAGGCCGGCATCCACGTCTTCCTTACTTCCTTACCTTCCGCCAATCGCCAAGCCCTGCCCGCGCGGATCGGCACTTGCTCTACACGTAGCCTCGCCACCCGGCACGCCGCCTGGGCAGGAGATGATATTGGCGCGGCCGGGGTCCGGCGCCAGCGCCTGGGTGTTGTTAAGCGCGGCGTACATGCCTTGGCTGGCGGCTTCGGGCGCTTCAGCCTGGCCGGTGCCCGTGACCGCGGCGCGAAAAATATTGCTGTTCGCGTTATAGGCGATCACCGCGCGCAGCAGCGGCGTCGGTACGGCCCTGGGCGAGGCGGCGAGCAGGATGCCGGTGCCGGCGGCGACGCGCCCGGTGCCGAACAGATTGTTCATCGTGACCACGCAGGCGACCACGCCGCCATTCCTGTCCAGCGTCTCGAACCCGGCGGAAGCCGGCAGCGGCTGGGCGCCGGCCTGATCGGTATAGGGCAGGCCGGCGAGCTGGTATTTACCATCGGCGGCCAAAGCGGGTACGGCGAATCGCGGCACCGTCGCGCTCATATCAGCATCGCTCAGCTCGGCCCCGGCCTGATTGGCGGCGGCGGTGAACACATCCGGAAAGCCGCCCTGGTAGAAGCCCTGCACGCCCTGGGTGCGCAGCACCTCGAAGCTGGCGGCAAGGTCGGGCTGGCTCAGGTTATCGCCGGCGGTCAGCACGCCGCCGGAAGGGTTGCCGAAGACCTGCGCCGCCGCCGGATCGGCCAGCAAGGCGCTGCCGACGACGCTGAGGTCAGAGGCGAGCGCCGGCGATACCGGCACGCCGCCGGCCAGACGTTCGGCCGGCACGACGACGGCGGAAAACGGCATGCTGCCATAGCGGGCTTGCAGCGCCAGCAGGCCGCGCGCCAGCGCCGGGACCGCCGCGGGCCGGTCGCCGCCGCTCAGCGCGGGTGCGCCAGGCGCAAACAGCAAAGCGGTGGGCGGCTGCATGTCGCCTGCCGGGTTCGGCATTCTGACGATGCAGGCGCCGCCGCCGCCGACCCCGGCGCGCGACGGTAGCGTAACACTGAGCGCAAAGCCCGCCGCCGCCGCCGCATCCGCGGCATTGCCGCCATTGTTCAGAATCTGCCGGGCGGCCAGCGCCGCCTGCGGCTCATCCGCCACCGCGTAGCCGAACACGCTCGGCGCCACCGCGGTCTGGCCGAGCTTGGCATTAGGGCCGGCACCGACGATTTTGCCGGGGAGCCCGCAGGCGGCGAGCGGCAACAGCGCAGCGACGGCGAGGCTGCGGATAATCTGGCTATGCAAGGCGGTGCTTCCCCGGGTGACTGCTGCGGGGTTGCATAACGGCGAAAGCCCAAACCGGCAACGCCAGCCATGAACCCGCCGGAATTTTGCGGCAGCTGCTATGCGCTGCGCTCTTATCCTGGGGTTTTGAAAAAAGCCGCGGCCGCCGCCTTATGCGCGTCTTTGGCAGCTATTTTGGCTTTTACGCGGGTTATTTCCGCTTCCAGATCCGCAATATAACCGCTCAGCTCACCCACCCCCATCGCATCGAGCAAAGGCGGGACCAGCAAGCTTCGCGATGGCTCAGGAAGATCTTCCTCAGAGTTAATCATGCACGATCTTGACCGATGCTCGTTGCGAGTTCCATACCGCTTAACGATCCAAAATCACCAATGTTGAGGCTGCAGGCGATCGGGCTTGTGGCGCTGTAAGGTTTTTATCCATGTCGTTACCTCTGATGCCTAAAGCTACCGCGGTTTGGCTGATCGACAAGACGGCGCTGACCTTCGAGCAGATCGCCGATTTCTGCGGCATGCATCCGCTGGAAATTCAGGCGATCGCCGATGGCGAAGTGGCGCAGGGCATTAACGGCTACGATCCCGTCGCCAACAAGCAGATCACCGCCGAGGACATTACGCGCTGCGAGGCCGATAGCCAAGCCCGGCTGAAATTGCTGCCGCCGACCGACCCGCTGACCAAGAAATCCAAAGGCGGCCGCTATACCCCGGTGGCCAAGCGCAACGACCGGCCGGACGCAATCGCGTTTTTGCTGCGCAACTATCCGCATCTGACCGATGCGCAGATCATCAAAATGCTGGGCACCACCAAGGATACCATTCAAAAAATTCGCAGCCGTTCGCACTGGAACAGCAGCAACATCAAGCCGCGCGACCCGGTGATTTTGGGCCTGTGCAAGCAATCCGATCTGAACGACGCCGTCGGCGCCGCCAACGACCGCTTGACGCGCGAAGGCATTGCCCCCCCGGCCCCGCCAATCCCCAGCGAAGCTGCCTAGCCCCGCAAACTCCCCCACAAACGCTCCCCCGCAAACGCGCGACGTCACACGCTGCACGTCACGCGCCCCTTCACACGCGCCCCTTCACACGCGCCCCTTCACACGCGCCACGTCACACGTGCCACGTCACGCCGGCGCAAGCGCCACGCGTTGCCATGCGGCATCCACGTCTTGCCTGGTTCAGCCGTCCTGCTCACGCCGAGCTTGGCTGTCCTCAATGTTCAGGCGCATCGAGCATCTCCCAAGCAAGCCTTTCTCAGCCTTTTGCCGTAATAGCTCAGCCAAGCCCATATCGAGCCAAAATGCGCTCAAAAGCTCGAACCCTTTTGGCAGTAAAACGGTGCGTTCCATGGCTCTAATCAAATCCCGCTCTCACTCATTCACCACCCCATGCTGGCTAACATTCGCATTCAGCTCCTCGATCAGCACGCGGATATTCTCCGAATAATCCACCGGCACCACAACCAGCTGCACCCCGCCAGCCGCAAAGGCGTTTTCTAACGCCGGCGCCAGCCCCTCGCCGTCCTCAACCCGCCAGCCACCGGCGCCGTGCGCCTTTGCAAACATCACGAAATCCGGGTTCCCGAAAATCATCCCGAAATCCTCGAACTTGTCCACCGCCTGCTTCCAACGGATCATGCCATAGGCGTTATCCTCCAGAATCAGCACCACCAGGTTCAGCTGCAGCCGGATCGCCGTCTCCAGCTCCTGCGCGTTCATCATGAACCCGCCATCGCCGCACACCGCCAGCACGCGCTTATCCGGGTGCAGCATCGCCGCCATCATCGCCGAAGGCAGCCCTGCGCCCATGGTCGCCAGCGCATTATCCAGCAGCAGCGTATTCGCCACATGCGTGCGGTAATTGCGGGCGAACCAGATCTTGTACATGCCGTTATCCAGCGCAACGATGCCATCTGCCGGCATAACCTGCCTTACGTCATGCACGATGCGCTGCGGCGTCAGCGGGAAGCGCTGTTCCGCCGCCCGTTCAGCGACATGCGCAAGCACCTCTTCCTTCAGCGCCAGGAACGCCGGATCTGCGTGCAGCCTACCCTCGATCAGAACACCCAGCTTGGTCAGGCTGGCGCCGATATCGCCGATGATCTCCGCATTCGGAAACCACACCCGCTCCACCGCCGCCGGCATGGTGCCGACATGGATCACCCCCGGCGCCCCTTCGCCCATCAGAAACGGCGGCTTCTCCACCGTATCGTGCCCGATCGCCAGAATTAGGTCCGACCGGTCGATCATCTTGTGAACATAGTCACGCTCCGATAGCGCCGCGGTGCCGATATATAGGTCGGAGGCGCCGGTGACCGCCCCCTTGCCCATCTGCGTATTGAAGAACGGGATTCCGGTCCGCTTGACGAAAGCGGATAAGCGCTCCGCCAGATGCACCCGGTTGGCGGCAGCACCCAGCATGATCAACGGCCGCTTCGCCCGCAGCAGCATTTCTGCTCCCGCCTGCAGCGCCGTTTCGGCGGCGACCGGCATCGCGACGTCGTGGCTTGGGATCAGCGCGGTCTGCTCCGTCATCTCCCGCGCGATATCCTCCGGCAGCTCCAGATGCACCGGTCCCAGCCGCTCTTCCGAAGCGATCCGGAAGGCATCGCGGACCGCCGCCGGGATGCTGGCAGCGCTGACGATCTGCCGGGACAGCTTGGTCAAAGGCCGCATTGTCGAGACGATATCGACCACCTGAAACCGTGCCTGCCGGCTGCTTAATATCGGTTTCTGCCCGGTGATCAGGATCATCGGCATCGCACCCAGCAGCGCATAGGCCGCACCCGTCACCAAATTCAACGCGCCAGGCCCCAGCGTGCTGAGGCAGACGCCCGGCTTGCCGGTCAGCCGGCCATAGGTCGCCGCCATGAACGCCGCCGGCTGCTCATGCCTTGTTACCACCAGCTGGATTTTCGAGCCGCGCAGCGATTCGACGAAATCGAGGTTTTCCTCGCCAGGCACGCCGAAAATATGGGTCACGCCTTCATTTTCCAGCGCCGCGACGAACAGATCGGAGGCTTTCATGGCTTGTCGCATGCTCATCTCCCGTTACTGACCTTAGAATGTGTCGATTGATTCGACATCTTACAACTGGCATCCTGACCACGGCAGACCCATCTGCAACGGTCATCATCCCACGCCATCCCCAAAGCCAAGCGAGGCGCCAGCATGTTCAAAAGTGTCAATCCCGCCACCGGCGAAACCTTCGCGACCCATCCGGAGCTGACCAAGGAAGAGCTCAACGGCAAAATCGACATCGCGGTCAGCGCTTATAAGGAATGGCGCAAGTCCAGTCTGGGCGAGCGCACCCAGCTGCTCGGCGCCGTCGCCGATGCCTACGAGAAGAACAAGGACCGCCTGGCGAAGATGGCCACCGCCGAGATGGGCAAAACCTACGCCTCCGCGGTGGCCGAGGTGGAAAAATGCATCGCCTGCTTCCGCCACTACGCCGCCCACGGCCCTGCAATGCTGGAGCCGCGCACCCAGAAACTCTCCAACGGCGGCTCCGCCGAGGTGCATTGGCTGGCCCAAGGCCCGGTGCTCGCCATCATGCCCTGGAACTTTCCGTTCTGGCAGGCGGTGCGTTTCCTCGCACCCACCATCCTCGCCGGCAATGTCGGGCTGCTGAAACACGCCAGCATCGTGCAGGGGGTCGGCAAGCTGATGGAAGACATGGTTGTCGAAGCCGGCGGCCCGGTCGGGCTGTTCCAGAACCTCGCCATCAAATCCTCGACCGTCGCCAGCCTCATCGCCGATGACCGCGTCGTCGCCGTCACCCTTACGGGGAGCGAAGGAGCCGGCATCGCCGTCGGCGAGCAGGCCGGCCACGCGCTTAAAAAAGTCGTGCTGGAACTCGGCGGCTCCGATCCCTTCATCGTCATGCCGTCCGCCAATCTCGACGAAGCCGTGAAACAGGCGGTCAAAGCCCGCATCCAGAATACCGGCCAGTCCTGCATCTGCGGCAAGCGCATGATCGTGCACGCCGAGATCTACGACCGCTTCCTGGAGAAATTCTCCGCCGCCATGCAGGCGGTCAAAGCCGGCGACCCGATGGACTCCGCCACCGATATGGGCCCGCTCTCCAGCGCCGAACAGCAGCAAACCGTCATCGAGCAGATCGCCGAAGCCAAGCGCCTCGGCGCCAAACTGCTGTTCGGCGGCGAGAAACTGAACAGCCCCGGCGCCTACCTCACCGCCGGCATCCTGACCGACATCCCGCTCGACAGCCCGCTGATGCACGAGGAAATCTTCGGACCCATCGCCATGCTCTTCCGCGCCGCCGATATCGACGACGCGATCACATTGGCCAACAACATCCCCTTCGGCCTCGGCTCCTCGGTCTGGACCGAAGATCCGCAAGAACAATCGCGCTTCATTGCCGATATCGAAGCCGGCATGACCGCCATCAACCAGATGCTGGCCTCCGCGCCGGAAGCCCCCTTCGGCGGCATCAAACGCTCCGGCCACGGCCGCGAACTCGGCCCCTACGGCCTGCACGAGTTCATGAACCTGAAAACAGTGCTACGCCCTGCAGCTTAAGTAGGAATGTTCTTTTTCTGAAGAAAAAGAACCAAAAAGACTTCTGGACTCTGGGTCATGGGCGCTGATCGAGTAACTTCCTCCCCATGACCTGGCCGCCCCCCGTCACCCTCACCGGCGAGCAAATCCGCCTCGAACCCCTGCGCGCCGACCACGCCCCCGGCCTGATCGACGCCGTGCAGGACGGTGACCTATGGGAACTCTGGTACACCTCCATCCCACCCCCCGATCGCATGGACGCCGAAATCACCCGCCGGCTGGAGCTGCAGGAAGAAGGCAGAACGCTGCCCTTCGCCATCCTCAACGCCGAGACCGGCGAGACGCTGGGCATGACAACCTACATGAACATCGACGCCGCCAATCGCCGCGTCGAAATCGGCTCGACCTGGGTCCGCAAATCTGCCCAACGCACCGGCCTGAACACCCAGTGCAAGCTGCTGCTGCTCACCCACGCCTTCGAAGGCCTCAACTGCATTGCGGTAGAATTTCGCACGCATTTCTTAAACCACCAAAGCCGCCGCGCCATCGAGCGCCTCGGCGCCAAACAGGACGGCATCCTGCGTTGCCACATGATCACCGCCGACGGCATCCTGCGCGACACCGTGGTCTACAGCATCATCGCCGTGGAATGGCCGGCGGTGCGCCGGCATTTGCAACACTTGAACGGCCCGCGCGGCTGAGGCTTATGGCGGCGCGATCCTCGGCCAGCGTATCGCGTAGCCGATCATCAGCAGCGTCAAAACGATCTCCAGGACCACGATGATCCTGTAAAACAAAGGCGGGCCGAACAGGCTCATCACCTCGATCGCAGTGTAGACAGCCCCAAGCAGGATATTCAGCCACCGGCTGAGCGGCGGCGGCAAAGCTGCGGAGAGAAAAATCATCAGGGCAGGTAGCGCGAGCATCAGCGATACCCCGACCATCACCGCACCCTTCGCAGGCCCAAGCGGGCCCAGACTACCCGCCGTCATCGCCGCAACCGTTCCCGGCACGTACAGGCTGAAATAATCGTTGTAGATGTAGAGAAACATCAGCGCCGCCCAAAGCAGAGAAAGATTTAAACCAGGCGGCAGGGCCGAGCTCGCCAGCGCCGATTTTTTCCGCATCATGCCGTGGCTCCCGATCGGCTTGCACGCTCGCTTCGCGCATTCATGTTGGCTTTAATGATCTTATTATGAGGCGCCGCGGCAAAACCGCAATCTGCGGCGCGGTCGTCTCCCCCAGGTGGAGGCGCCCGCCACCCGCCTGCATCTGCCGCGATTAGACGGTCCGCAACGCTGATCATAGGGCTGCCGCCGAATTCGCACGTCGATCGACTTTGATTAATGATCAAGAGCGTATCCGAAACAATCCGCGTTAGAACCATTCAGCAATTCACGGAAGCGATTTTGCTGTTTACACGGAATCGCAATACCATCTTATATGGTATTATTAGCGCAGGGGCGGACGGAGAGACGTGAACTCTCACCTGCCGGGTACAAATCGGACGTCCTACCGTTGGACCACACCAGCCAGATTGCCCGGTCTGTTGTTGCTTTGCGCAAAAGCAGCGGCAAACCGGAACCTCATTCCTACAAGGGACGCGATGGATGCAGGCCGATTTTGGTCAAGCGAAACGACTCAAAAATTGGAACCGTTAGTTAGAAAGAACCATTTTTAAGTCGCGTCTTTTTTATGAGTCGGTTTGGCTTTGCAAGCTCCACCACTTCCCAGTCACTCGCCCCACAACGTACTTCTTCGGTCTTTTTGCGTTCGAACCGAATATCCCCCAATCTTAATCAAAACCTCCTGACAGGGACGAAGGAATGGGCGATTACGTGATTGACTGCTACGATGCTCCAGGCTCTCTATTTCTATGCGTTCGAATTGAAGCGGCAGATGACACCGAAGCGAAACTGGACGGGTCAACGCTTGCCGCTTTGGTATCGCCGGCCTCCTATAAAATCACCCGGCTAGGGGAGAGCGTGAACACCGTCATTCGGGGTCGGGGGGTCGGAAGCTTCCTTAAAGCCATCCTCTATCGACTATCCGCTCCACAACGCCCCGCTTCGGAAGATTAGTCAGCGTTCTGGTTATGCGGTGGCTGAAAAAACGCCCGCAACAGCGTGCTGCGGGTTCTGGCCGCCAGGGGTGTAAGCCGCCCAAACTGCGGGCTGCGCGTCCATAGCAGCAAACCAAGATCAAGCTGCGGGTCGAGGCAGGATCGGTGGCCGGAACCGCCTGCCGACGGCGGCGCCGAATGGTTCCAGGAAGCAAGAATTGGTGATACCACCATCAAATGAGCGCGGATAATGGTCTTCCCGAAACAGATAACTTCGACCTGGCGGAACGGATTGCCGAGGCGATCCTGGCCGACTACGCGGTGGGCGTATTCGCCGAGGGGTCGGAAGACGACGAACGGCCTGGCTTCTATGCGGCGGACTTATCCACGCTCGCAGACATCATCAGAACCGCAATCGCCGCCGAAGCGCCGGACTGATCTCACCCTCCATGCCTTGTCCTCCACGCACCTTCTAGCGCACGCCGGCGCAGGCGGTTCTGGCGGGCCACGCCCGATAGCAATGATCACTACGTTTACGCCATAGCCCGATAGCAGCCTGCAAGGCAAAAAGACCTCTGCCTTTGTAAAATCTATCGAATTGAGCCATGTTCTGAAGCTTGAAGTGACCGAACCAAATGCCCCGCGACATCAGTCAAGGATGAAACATCCAGCCGATCGTGTGCCCATGCCTGATCCAAGAGTTCATCACCGAGGAATGGGTCGAACTTCTCGACCTCTTTGTTCTCGACCATGGCGGCGAGTTCCACAGCACTTGGGAACTGCCCTTCGGCTAAAGCAGTGAGCGCCTTCTTCAGGCCGGCCCTATGCTCAACGCTCATACCAATCGCGAGGCCAAGCGGCTCTGGCTCCAGATCGGCGTGGGTGAGAGCCAGCACAAGGGCCTGCTGTTTCTTCTCACCTACCCACGGGAATAGAAGGAGCTGCCCTTCATGCCGGGCGACAAATGAGTGGCGGAGGCCGAGCCTGTCGTAGGTGGTGCGGGCCTCGGCGACGAGTTGCTTCGCGGTGGGGTCCAGGAATGCCGGCAGTGTCAGCTCCTCCCAAAACCGACGCATCTCCTCGACCACGCCGTCGGCCGGCGGCTGGGCGTCTCCACCAAATGACGGCGGCACGCCGCCATGAGCCGGACGGACGGTGAGTTCCCGGCGCTGGCCGTTGACCTCGATGACCCGCCACCGTCGGCCGGCGAGGATCAGCATCTGGCCTGGCGAGAACGGGTTGGTGCCCGGAACCTGTCCGACCGCGCGCCCACCTTCGGCAACGACCTTGTATTCTTCCGGGGACATGAAAACTGCGAAGATGTCCCTGCTTTCAAGCAGGCGTTCGCCGGCAGGGCCGGGCAACAGGGTTCCGTCCGGTGCCTGCTCCAGCAGCCCGACTTCCGGATTCCCCATGCGGCGCAGCAAGGTTTTGAACAAGCCGATGTCGATCCCGGCGAACGTCCCCGATCGGACTAGAACCTCCCATGCCTTCGCTGCAGTGACGCCACCATGCTCGGACACCAGTGCCATCACCTGATGCAGCAGGGTCGACAGGTGCAGGCGGGACCTGTCTGGCGGCTCGTTCCATTTCCTGAGCATGAGGTTGATCATCGCGATTGATTGCACCGTCTGGCAGCGGAGCGCATCAAGTGGATGCGTGCCGTCCGTCAGCTCCGATTCGGTCACGTAGACTCGCATGACAGCGGCTTGGCCCGGCCGGCGGCCGGATCGCCCCAGCCGCTGGCGCATCCCGGAGACCGTATGACCAGGGCCAATTTGCGCCACGGCCCCGATATCGCCGACATCGATCCCGAGTTCGAGAGTGGTGGTGCACACAATGGAGGCTGGCCGGCTCTTGTCCTTCATCCGCTGCTCGGCATGTTCCCGATGTTCGCGTGACAGGCTGCCGTGATGCGCAAAGAACTCTTCCGGCACACCCATCGCTTCCGTCATCTCGGCGAGCCTGACCGTGGTCAGCTCAACGTTTTGTCGCGAACCGGCGAAAATGAGGCTGCGGTGCCCCCGATGGGTGTCGAACAGGTGCTTGGTGAGGGCAATGCTTGCCGGGTCATCGGGGGGAGCCGCTGTGCCGTCCTGCGATGGGGTGGCCGTAAGTTGCCGAAGCTTGAACGTCGGTCTGACGTAGCCGCGCAATTGCAGCTTGATTTGAGGCCCTCCAGGACCGGGCGGAAGCACATCGACTCGGCCCGGTTCCAATGGCCGGAGAAAGGCGCGAGCGGCGCCCTCGTCGGCGAGGGTGGCGGATAGGCCGACTCTGATTGGCTGCACATTGGCGGCGATGTCGATGCGGTGAAGGATGGATTGCAACTGCTTGCCGCGTGGGTCGTCGAGAAATGCATGCATCTCGTCGATCACCACGTAGGACAGCCCGCGGAATAGGCGAGCCACCTCCCTGCCACGCCGGACCAGGATAGCCTCAAGAGACTCTGGCGTGATCAGAACGATGCCGGAGGGTTTCTTTCTGGCCTTCGCCTTGACGCTGGCCGACACGTCACCGTGCCACCTGGTCACCTCGATATCCAGCTCGGAGCACAGGCTTTCCATGCGACCGAACTGGTCGTTGATCAGCGCCCGCATGGGGCTGACATAGATGGCCTGGAAGCCGCCGCCGGGCGCGGCGCCATCGGTAGCAAGCCTGGACACGATGGGTAGAAGCGCAGCCTCGGTCTTCCCGCCGGCGGTTGCAGCCATGATGATCAGGTCTCGGTCGCCAGCCAGCAGATGCGGGATGGACTGTTCCTGCACGTCGCGCAGCCCCTCCCAGCCCTGCTGCCAAATCCAACGCCTTACGTTCTCGTGCAGGCTGTCAAAGGCGGGCATGCGCGCGTTAGAGGTTGAAAGAGGCTAGGCTGTCTTCGCCATCGCCCGCTGTGGTTTCCGCTGCGTGCGGCTTTCCGTCCCGGGCCTCGTCGGTGATGTCCGGCTGCGGCGCTGGGCGGTCGGGGGTGATGTCGATGGCACCAAGCAGGGTTGCCCATTCGGCGCCAGGATTTTGTTCGAGGATCGCCAGCAGGTCGAGGAACGCCCTAATGGTGTTTCGTGGCGTTCGGAAATAGTCGTCGCCGATCTTCTTGGAGCAATGGTCCAGGAAAGCCGTCAGCGCTGTATCCGTGACGGGCAGGCGCTCGGGGTCACCACCGGCCCAGAGGAACCGCAACCGCTCAACGAGCACATGCATCTCTTCGGGTGTCAGGCTTTGCAGCCGGATGACAGGGCCGGACATGTCAACGAGGCCGCCGCGCGCGAAAGAGTTCTCGGCCAAGCGTGATCGCAATGCCTCGTAGGAATACAGCCCGCGCCGGCTGTCCATCAGGAACTCAGGCGTGCCGCCGAAATAGAAGCCGATCCGCTCAGCCGCGCCCTGCAGGACGTCGTTCACAATGCGAAGAATCATCTCGTAGTTGGCGCTGCGTGCTTGCGAATTGACCAGCTTGTAGAGGTTGACCATCTCATCGATCACAATGAGGGTGCCGTCATAGCCGGCGAGTCGGACAAGGCGGGAGATGGCCTTCAGGTGGTCATAAACGCCTGCATCATCGACAATTGACCGAACCCCCAGCGCCTCGCGGGCTTCCGTCTTCAGTGTGTATTCGGCGCGCAGCCATCGAAGGGCGGCATTTTTCAGCGCCTCGTTGCCTTCCTCAAAGCCCTGCCAATAGCGCACCACTACCTCGGCGAAGTCAAAGCCCGCGACGCCCTCGCGTACGGTTTCCAGCCGCTCCCTGATAACGTCGTCAGCATTGCGGCCGGCAGCAGCAGCCTGCTTGCGCACATCCCCGAGGAAGCGCTCCAGCACGCTCGCCAGGGCACCGCCGTCGGGCTTCGTGCGGGTCGACATACTCAGCACGAGTTCCGCGCAAAGTGTGCGGGCCTGGCCGCCTGTGGCATGGAGTCGGCGCTCGGGAGAAAGGTCGGCGTGCATCACGACGAGCTTTTTTTCAGCGGCGACGTTGCGAGCCAGCGTGAGGAAGAATGTCTTGCCCGAACCATACTCGCCAATGACGAACCGCACGGCGGACCCGCCCTCTGCGATGCGCGACATGTCCTTCACCGTCTCAGCCACCTCGCGGGCGCGGCCGACCTGGACGTGCCGGATGCCCAAGCGCGGCACCACGCCGGCTCGCAGAGCCTGGATGGCACCGTCACGTTCTTTGGCGGGGATGGCTACAGGCATTGATAATGGTGCTCCAAATGAAGTCCGCTGTGGCTCGCTCTACTTTCAGTGGCTGGCGGTGATCGCCGCAAGTTCTTCGGCTAACAAATCCAGGTTCAGGACGAGCGGGTCGCTGTCCTCGATCAGGGCCTCGCCGTATCGGTCGAATGCCCACTCGTTGATGGCTTCCAGGGCGCCGTCAGGCATCAAGCTCAAAGACGCGACGATGGCTTCGAACTCCTGCCGTGCCCACTCCGACTGCGTTACAAGCTTGGTCAGCAGTGCCGCATGTTCGTTGTCCAGGTCGAGCAACGGGCTGTCGGATGTGGGTACCGCCTGTTCCGGTTCAGGTTCCGCCTCAGTGAAGATGCTCGCAAGCATGGCCGAGACGCTTTCCGTTTCAGCGCGAATTTTCGCAAGCCGATTAACATCAGGGCCCGGAGTTTTCGCGGCTGGGGGAAGCGGAATGGGGTGGACGACCTCGGCAACTTCGTCCGAAACCGCGATAGGCTCGTCTGCCCCGCTGACCGCGGCGGCCACGCCAGCGTGCAGCCCCGTGTAGAGGGTGCTTCGCGCAACGCCGAAGACGTCGTAGATGGCTTCCAATGCTGCGATCTGCGGCTTGTCTACGTTGCTAGTGGCGCCTGTGGCGACAGTTACCGACCACGCGCACAGCTCTCGTTCCTCCGCTGTTGCATCGGCCAGCAACCGCTTCACCTTCGGGATCGCCACATTGCTGCTTCGATACCACGCGAGGCGCGCGCGCAGCCTTTCCATCTGAGAAGCCGGTAACGCCAACCGTGACGGCAACTGCGACAGCCAGAACTCTTCGAGCTTCGTGCCGTGTTCCTTGTTTGCCTTGGCAATGTTGGCCACCAGCATCGCGGCAGCGCTCGCGACGGTCATCTCTCGCGATTGGCCATCGATTACCCCGCGAGTAACGTAGACCACAGTGTCATCGTTCAGCCGCTCGATCGCGTCGTCGGGTCCTGGTTCCATCGAGCGGCCGACGGCGGCCAGTGCCTCGCCGATCTGTCGGCGGTGACGCACGGTCCACTTCGTGCCTTCGGCGCCGATGGCGTGCTTTGCTAGAAGACCAAATGGAACAGGGGCGGGTGAAGCAAGGCCATCAACCCAGCACCGGGCGTCAACAGCGATGCTGTCGCGCAATTCAGCCGGGCAAATGACCAGTGCTGTCAGCGATTTCGCCCTGGTCGGGTAATAGGCAAGCAACTTGGCAAGAGGTGCCAGCTCGTTGGCCACCGCCTCAGCAAGGATGAGCAGCTTCGTCCACGTCAACGTATCAGGATCAGGTAGACCTTTCAGGCCGGCGTGAACGGCGAGGTCGGCATAAAGCCCCGCGGTCGCCCCACGATAGGAGACCGCCAGCTGGGAATCCTTGCGGTTTCGCACGATGAAGCCGGACGGAAAGGTGGCCGCAAATCTGTACTGCAGCACCTGTAGGAACGGCTGGCGGGCGTGATCGAGCACCTGGCGATGGCTTGCCCAGAAGTCGCGCATTCCGACGAGGGCCGCGGCGGCGAGGTCAAATCCCAGAGGCTGCCCAGACACGACCTCCCGTGCGATGGCCAGCTTCAGCGCGGGAGGCATCTCTCCGCCAAGGGCGGCAAGGTCGGGAGTGAAGACGTTGCCACTTCGATTGCCGACGTCTCTAAGGAACGTGGCGGCGTCAAGCAGGCGGGCGCTGTAGCCGTTGAACGAGCCGTTGCTGCTGTAGAGCGATCTGAGTCGTCGGAGTTCCTGCGAAAGGGATTCCACTTCCGTCGCTGGAGGTGCCTCAAGAATTAGGCGCCGCTCAAGGCCGTAGAAGTAGAGAAAGACGTAGCCAATATCGATGTCGGCCGCGCGCTTTCCGCCCGCCAGCCATTCGAGATAACGCTTCCGACAGTTCGGCGAGATGTTCTGATATGATGGCCAGTAGCCGAGCGGTTCTGCAGCAGTTGCTGCGCCAAGCGGTAGCTTGGGGTCAATAACGCAACCATCAGAATTGCCATATGGCCCGCCCGTCTTTCCGACATAGAGCATGCCATCCATGACCGTGGTGCCAGCAATTGACACGGATGTTCCAGGCGGGTGCCAAGTTGACCGAGAATTAGGTAATGCGAGCGTCACCTTCCCAGGCTGGGAGATTGTTGATTCAACTCGGACCTGAAAATCCGAAAGAGCGATGACCGTTTGGGTTCTGGCCGAGGCCTCCGGCTTCTGGGCGTCTGCCAATGACGATGGGTGTGGCCGATATCCTAAGCCAGTTGTTGGCTTGGTGGAAGGCTCACCTTTGGTCTTGGCAGTTTTCCGTTGAGCGGATCTCTTCTGATTCTTGGAGCGCCCGAATAGGCCGAGCACAAATAGCACACTAAGAATGACCCAGATTGTGATGCTCCCGCCGCTTTGCTGCGGCGAGGAAGACGGTGCTGCCGACGATGTCAGTGCAGGCTCTCGAGACGCTGCGACAGGCAGCGAGACCGGAGCGGCTTGTTGGGGAGCCGGCGTGGTCTCCGTCGGTGGTTTGACGGCTATGATCGGTTGCTTCACCGTCGGCGTTTGAACTGCCGCTTGTGGGGCTACAACTGCTGGCGTGCTTTGCTTGGCATCGATTACCAAAGCGGTGGTCGGCACCCAAAATGACCCCGTTCGTCCATCACCTCCACGGTGACCGACGTAGGTCAGGCCGTTGTAGTTTTCACTCAAAGTGGCCCATTGGCCGACTGACCCGAGCTTCACGCATTGCCCGTCTGCGGCGGTGCGGGCAACCCATTGTGGATCGGATTTCGCAGGGTTGGAGTTGTCGTTGATGTGCGCTGCTTCGTTGGGGTCAACGCAGCCCCAAACTGGAAGCGATAGGTGAACCAACGTCTCGGCATGGGCTGTTTTGGTCAGCAAGGCGGCCACCGTAGCTACCCAAATTGCAGTGCAAAGTGAACGCGCTGGGATGGACCAACAACGGTGCCAACATGGAAGGGCGAAGGCTTCGTTCGTCACTTTCTGGCAGCCTCCGCACCCCGTTCAGCGGTCTTTCCTTTGGTGGTCAAGCCGACGGTCAGCCGCTCATATTCTTCCACCGCGATGACCATGACCACGCCGCGCCCGTGCTTCTCGATCAGCACCGGCTCCGCACGCGCCGTGTCGATCATCAGCCCGAAAGTGTTCTTCGCCTCGCGCGCCGACATGGTTTTCATGGTCGAATCCCGTGGTGAACCATGCGTCCATTTAGGACGAAATGGCTCTTTTTACCAAGCGATGCCTTCGTGAGCGCGCGCAGGCTGGGCATCCCGATCTCGGCGGTGATTTGCGGGTTGAGGATGAGGGCGAGATAAAAGCAGAGCCAGCTTTGCGGCTCTAAGCAGTCGTATTGTCATTGCAGTACAGCCACTTGAGGGATGCGAGCCTGCCAGCACTGGCTTTGTCGCTGCTGGCGCTTTTTGATCTTTCCTGAGGCTAACCAGCCACTTAGCCGCCAGCACCTGCAACGGTCTGACTGATGAAGGCCCACGCGGACCTCAGTGCCGATGGCGAAGCTAGACGATCTTGTCGCATCGCACCTTGAGGACCGGCTACTCGACCCCGAGCGGTTGGAGGAGGTGCTGGCGGCCGTGCTCGACCGCCGCGAGGAGCGGTCCGACCGCCGCCGCGTCCTTGCGAACGAGCTGGCGAAGCGCGCCGCCGAAGCCGACGTGCGGGTGAAGCGGCTTTACGACGCCATCGAGAGCGGCGTCGCCGACCTCTCCGAACCAGCGTTGAAGGAGCGCATCACCGAGCTGAAAGCCACGCGCGACCAGGCCCAGGTGGACGCCGAGCGTGCCACCATTGCGCTGGAGAACGTCGGGCAGGCGATCACGCCCGACTCGCTCCGCCGCTTCGCGCAGACCGCGCGTCGCCGGATGCGCGGACCCGAAGGCGGCTACCGCCGCGACCACCTCCGCGCGCTTGCTCAGCGGGTTGAGGTCGCTGACGGCGAGGTCAGGATCATGGGCTCGCGAAGCGAGCTGCTCCGAACCCTCGCCAGCGCGAGCGGAGTGCGTTCGGCGGGACCGGTTCGGAGTTTTGTTCCGAAGTGGCGGAGGGGATGGGATTCGAACCCACGATACGCCTTGACAGCGTATAACGGTTTAGCAAACCGCCGCCTTCAGCCTCTCGGCCACCCCTCCACGCGTCACTCCCAGGCGTCTTAAGCGGCGGCGGCACTGGCGTAAAGCCCTGCAGGCCTGGGCCTTGAGGCCTTGGGGCCTGGGGACCAGATTCTAAAAGTTGCGGGTATCGCGGCCGGCCAGCCTTGTTCAACGAACCGTTTGCTTCTTCTTAAGGCGCAATCCGAGTGGCGATGGCGATCGGCGCTGCGCGGTACGAGGCCAGGCCGCGGCCGGTCATGGCGCCATCCGGCCGCGAGAGCATCCGCATCGGCTGGGCCAGGGACGACATTTGCAGCGCGGTTTCCGGCAGCGGCTTTGGCGCCGGCGCCGCCTCAGCCAGGGAAGCCGGCAAGATCATCTGGCCGTGCGGCGGCATGATCGCGGCCGCCAGAGCAACCGGTGCGCTCGAGCCTTGCCATTGCGCATAGACCCGCGCCGCATAGGGTTCGCCCAGCGCCGGGGTCTGCGAGTGATAGGCCGCCACCGCCTGCGGCCAGTTGCCAAATTTTTGATCCAGGCTGGTCAGAAACATCGCCGCGTAATCGGCGTTCGCCGCCGGATCGAAAGCCTGTGCCAGGCTGGCGAAAGCATCGGGATGCTGCGCCAGGTTCACCTGCAGGCAGCCGATATCCAGCGAGGCAATGCCTGCTGCTTCGAATCCCGCCGCGGCCTGCTCGGCCGCCTGCTCGGTCGGGTACATGTAGCCGGCGCCGTTGGCGTCGATGGTCCATGGCCAGGGTTGTACGGCGCCGGTAAGGGTATTCAGCCGGCCGCTTTCCACGACAGCGACGGCGTTCAGCAGCCCGGGCGGCAAGTTATGGCCGGTGCTGGCGCTGGCCACCGCCGGTCCGCAAAGGTCCGGGCCCGCAAGCGGCAGCAGGGTCGCCGGCAGCGCCGTATCCATGGCGCCGGGAGCTGCGCTCATCGGCGTGTCGAACAGCAAGCCGTTGATCGCGCCTGCCGCGATCGGCGCCCCCGCAACCCCGGCCCAGGCGGCAGCGCAAAATCCCGGCGCCGAGGACGATACCAGGGTGGACAGCACCATCGATACAATCCATGGTGGCAAATTTTTGGAAGCACGGCCGCGCATTCAACCCAATTATCGTGAAAATGTTAACTTTCGGTAACCGGCATCCGGGTATCTGCGCACAACGGCGGGATGCGCCAATTAATAAATCATTGATTTCGTTGCCATATGTATCAAAATGCGTAAAAATAATGCTGCGGTGCAAAATTTAGCTTGCGCTTTTTTTTCGCTTCGATTAGAAGCATCTTCGTAGAGTGAGCTTGCTCCTCTACTTTCTTGGACGTTTCCTCCCTAAACTTGGCGGCGCTTCGGCGCCGCCTTTTTTTTCCGCCTCGCGCGCTATTCGGCGGCGGTGGCGACGCCCCAGACGGCATGCCCATCGGCGTTCGGCAGCAAGAACCGCGCCGCTTCCGCCAGCGACGTCAGGAACTCCCGCAGCCGCGCGCTCAACGCTGGGAAATCAGCGGTTTTTTCGATGCGGCGTTCATCCATATACAGCGCGCGCGCCACCTCGATCTGCAGCACATGCACGTTATCGCGCGGCTGCCCGTAATGCCGGGTGATATAGCCGCCGGCGTACGGGTCGTTGCGGCCGACGGTGAAGCCCAGCCGCGCCAGCGCCGCCTCCACAAAGCCCGTCACTTTGGGGGTGCAGGCGGTGCCATAGCCATCCCCCAAAATCACATTGGCATGCCGCCCCCCCACAGCATCGGGGAAGGATCGCGGCATCGAATGGCAATCCAGCACCAGGCAGGACCCGAATTCCTGCCGCGCTGCCTCGATCAGCCCCTGCAGCGTCGCGTGATAGGGCTGCCAGCAGCGCAATACCCGTTGCTCGGCCTCGGCAAATCGCAGCTTGCGGCGATAGATCGTCTCCCCGGTTGCGACGATGCGCGCCAGCGTGCCCAGCCCCACCGTCACCCTTGGGCTGGCCGTGTTGACGTATTTGGGCAGCGGATCCTCGAACATGTCGGGATCCAGCTCCCAGGCCTCGCGATTGGCGTCGCAGTAGGCGCGCGGAAAATCGGCCGCCAGCAGCGTCATCCCCAACTCCGGCCCGGCGGCGAACAGCTCCTCCACGAAACTATCCTCGCTGCGGCGGATGGAAAGCGCGTTCAACCTGGATGAAGCCAGAAATTCTTCCGGATAGGCCCGGCCGGAATGCGGCGACGTCAAAATCACCGGCAACCTTCTGCCGGCCGGCTTTGCCAATATAAAAGGCTCCGGTGAATTCACCCCAGGTTCCATACCAACCATTGAATCATATCACCCATTGAACCAGCAAGCTTGCGCAAAGCCAAGGCAATTCCGCACGGCGCGCGGGCAAGGCCAAAGCCGCATGCCAAACCTCGGAAGCTTCGCAAGCCAGGCCTTGGATTGCTGCCCCCTGACGCACCATGTAGACTTCGCCTGTCGAACTGGAGTGTGCAATGGGAAGGTTACCAATCGTTTTCGCAGCCGCCGCGGCATTTACGCTAGCGGCGCAAAACCCTGCCAAGGCGCAGGACGCCTCGCCGCAGCAAATCCAGGCATTGATCGCCAATGGTCAGCAGCAGACCGCGCTTGCCGATCTGCAACCGGCATTGCAGGCGCATCCGGATAGCGGGGTCGCCTGGTATCTGACGGCGGAGGCGCAGGACGCTTCCGGCAACGAGGCCGCCGCCGGCACCGCGCTCGCCAATGCGCAGCATTACGCGCCGGGCTTGCCCTTTGCCCGCCCAGCTGACGTCGCCGCGCTGCAATCGCGTATCGATGGCGGCGCCGCGCCGGTGCCACATCGTTCCGGCTTCGGCTTCCTGGGCGGCGTGATCTTCCTGGTGATCCTGTTTCTGGCGCTGCGCATGCTGTTCCGCCGGCGCCAGTTCATGCAGCGGCCCGGCTATCCCCCCGCCTACGGCGCCGCGCCTGGGCAATATCCTTACGGGCAAGGCGGCCCTGGCTTTGGCGGCATGGGCGGCGGACTTGGCGGCTCCCTGCTGGGCGGCCTTGCCGCCGGCGCCGGCTTCGCCGCCGGCGAGCGCATCATCGGCGATGCCTTCGGCAACCCGCTGAACGGCAACCAGGACGAGCAGAATTTCGGCAATGGCGCCGGCGCCAGCCCGGATGACGGACTAAACGGCAACCCCGGCTGGGACGCAGGCTCCAGCGACCAAGGCGGCAATTTCGATCCCGGCAATAATTGGTAGCCTGCGCGGCAAGCAGCCGCTTTTGAAAAAGCGGCGCAAAAACTTCTGCTCCTAAAAGCCTAATCCGGTCCACGCCGTCATCCCCCACGCCGGTGGGGGATCTCCGATTTATCAAACGATCGCCGGCGGATGCTTGATCCGCTGATGCGGGCTACACCGGCGGGCGGTATTGATCGAACACCACCATCCTGGATTGGTCGAAGCTACGGGTAACGGGACCGTCATTGTCGATACCGCATCGGCGATCGCATTCACCGAACGCTCCGGCAGCACGCTCTTGCCCAACCCGGGGGTTTCCGGCCTTTGCAACCCATGCCGCAAGCCGCATCCACACCTGCCGTAATCACCCACCGCGCAATTCTGCGCATCGCCGTGCCGATGATGTTAGCCTATCTCAGCACCGCACTGGTCGGCACCGTCTCCACTGCCGCGATCGGCCGCCTCGGCATCGCCGATCTCTCCGCAGGCATCGCCCTCGCCGCCATCCTGTTCGACGTGCTGCTGGTCAGCCTGAGTTTCTTCCGCAGCACCACGCTGGGCCTGACCGCTTTGGCGCTCGGCGCCGGCAATCCCGCGGCGGCGCGCGGCATCCTGCAGCGCGCTTTGGCGCTCAGCCTCGGCCTTGGCCTCATCATCCTGGGCTTGCGCGGTTTTGAAGCCGGCATCGGCCTGCGGCTGCTCGGCGCACAAGGCCCGGTGTTTCAGGCGGCGCGCAGCTATACGCTGATCCGCGCGCTCTCGGCACCTTTCGCGCTCTGCAATTACAGCATCCTCGGCACGCTGCTCGGCCGCGGCCGGGCGATCGCCGGGCTCGGGCTGCAGCTCATCCTCAACTTCACCAACATCGCGGTCTGCATCGTCACCGTGCTGGTTCTGCATTGGGGCGTGCGGGGCACCGCCTGGGCTGCCGTCGCCGGCGAGGCCGCCGCTTTTTTCTCCGGCCTGTCCTGGCTGCGCTTCTCCAGCGGCCCGCTCTTCATCGGAATCGGGCCGGCGCTGCGCGACGCCCATTCCTGGCGCGCCATGACGGTGCTCAACCGCGACACGCTGATCCGCACGCTCGCCCTACTGTTCGCCTTCGCCTTCTTCACCCGCCAGGGCGCCGGGCTGGGTGCGGCCATCCTCGCCGGCAACGCCATCCATTTGCAGTTTTTCGCTTTGGCCTCCAACTGCCTGGACGGCTTCGCCGCCGCGGCCGAGCAACTCGCCGGCCGGATGATCGGCGCCGCCGACATCGCCGGCTTCCGCCGCGCCGTCCGCCTCACCTTGGGCTGGAGTTTCTGTTCCGGTGCCGTCATCACTTTGCTCTATCTCGCCTTCGGCGCCGATTTCGTGGCGCTGCTCACCCGCGCCGCTATTGTCCGCCACGCCGCCGCCGCCAGCCTGATCTGGGCCGCCCTGGTGCCGCTGATCGCCGCCCCGGCCTTTCAGCTCGACGGCGTCTTCATCGGCGCCACCTGGTCGCGCGACATGCGCAACATGATGCTGCTCTCGCTGCTGATATTCCTTGCCGGCTGGGCAATCCTCATGCCGATCGCCGGCAGTACCGGCCTGTGGCTCGCCTTCCTGATCTTCCTCGGCACCCGCGGCATCACACTTGGCCTGGTGCTGCACAGCCGCCAGCACCACGGTCATGTGCTGGCGGAGCTTTAAAGGGGAGTAAGCGGTTCTTCTTGTGAAGAAAAAAACGAAAAGAATTTTTAAAACCGGGCCTCGGGTGTTCAAAACGCCCGGCTCAGGGGGAACAAAAGTTTTGCGCCGCCCGCAGGGCGCGTCGACCTTTTTCAAAAAGCGGCTACTGCCTTAGGTTCCGGCGAAACGCCCTTCGGCCAGATCCTGCAGCAGGCGTGGCCCTTTCGGCACCCATCCTAGCCTTTGCTTCGTCAGCGCACTGGAAGCCGGAATATCCGCGCTGGCAAAGGCGCCAAGCCAACCGAAATGCGCCGGCGCTTGCTCGGCGGTGATGGCAACCAGCGGAAGCTTCAAACCTTTGCTCAACGCCGTGGCGATGTCCTTCATCGCCACCCCCTCTTCGTCCACCGCATTATAGCGCAGCCCCGGATGCCCCTTCTCCAGAACCAGCCGGTACAATTCCGCCACTGCACTGACATGCGCCGCCGGCCAGCGATTGCCGCCGTCGCCCACATAGGCAACAACGCCCTTCTCCCTTGCGATCAGCGCCATGGGAGAAATCAGCCCCTGCTTGAGCGGGTCATGCACCTGCGGCAGCCGCACGACGCGGATATCCACCCCTTTGTTCTGCAGCGCCAAGGCCGCGTACTCGCTGGCCACCCGCGGGATCGGCGAATCTGTCGCATCCTCCTCGGTCGTCAGCCGGCCGGGCGTCAAGGCGACGGCCGTCCCGGAAGTGACGATGAGCGGCCGGCTGGAACCGGCGAGGCCTTCGCCAAGCGCCGCGATGGCGCGTTTCTCAATTTCGCAGCTTTCCTCCCATTTCGAAAAATCGTGATCGAAAGCCAGATGGATCACGCCATCCGCGACGGCCGCACCTTCGCGCAAGCTGCCGGCATCCTCGAGCGTGGCGAAATGCACTTGCGCGCCGGCTTCGCGCAGCGCCGCGGCGCCGGCATCGGAACGCGTCATTCCAACTACCTGGTGACCCGCTGCAAGCAGCTCCTGGGTCAGCCTGGTGCCGATAAACCCGGTGGCGCCGGTGATGAATACACGCATGATCAACTCCTGTTTATTGCGTTGACCCGATATCGGCCGGCCGCTTATCCTGGTAAAGTAGTGACTTTATCATAGTATAGTGGATAACAGGATGAGCCTCTCCAACAGCAACGAACAGATGCTCGGCACCTACTTGAAGGACCGCCGCACCAGGATGGACCCGGCCGCCTTCGGGCTTGTCCCCGCCCGCCGCCGCACACCGGGCCTGCGGCGGGAGGAGGTGGCGCAGCGCGCCAATATCAGCCCCACTTGGTACACCTGGCTGGAACAGGGCCGCGGCGGCGCCCCTTCGGCCGACGTGCTGGACCGCATTTCCCGCGCCCTGATGCTCACCGATGTCGAGCGCGAACATCTTTATCTGCTCGGCCTCGGCCGCCCGCCGGAGGTGCATTACCGCGCTACCGAGGGCATCTCGCCCAGGCTGCAGCGCATTCTGGACGCGCTGGAAGCCAGCCCTGCCTTGATCCGAACCGCGACCTGGGATGTGGTCGCCTGGAACCGGGCCGCCGAGATTGTGCTGAACGACTACAACGCGCTGCCGCCCGGCCAGCGCAACATCCTGCGCATGATGTTCACCTCGCAGCGCATCCAGGACGCTCAATCCGACTGGGAGGCCGTCGCCCGTTTCGTCGTCGCCTCCTTCCGGGCGGATGCGGCGCGCGCCGGCGCATCTGCCCAGGTCGCCGAGCTGGTGGAAGAGCTCTGCCGTCTAAGCCCGTATTTCGCCGAACTTTGGCGCAATAACGACGTCCGCAACTCAGGCGAAGGCACCAAGCATTTGAAACATCCCGTGCTAGGCCAGATCAGTTTCGAATTTTCCTCCTTCGCGGTGGATGGCCGCGGCGATCTGGCGATGGTCGTCTACAACCCGGCCACGCCGGAAGAGGCTGAGCGCGTGCGGGATCTGGTGCGAAGCTCGACAGGTAAATCCGCCGGCGATCTCACCGCGCCCCGCGAGCCGGAATGAATCGTGACCGGTTAACCGGCAAAATCGGTCCGGCTGAATCTGTCCGGCTGAATCTGTCCGGCAAAATCCGTCCTGAACATGCAGGCCGAACTGGGCGAGCATCCGGTCTGGTCGGAAGAAACGCGGTTCCAGGGCGGCCTGGAAACCCGTTGCAGCTCATCTGATTTACCCGTCTGATTTGAGAGCAAGCTTAGGAGTGTTTCACTTGGCGCCGCGGCTTAGAGGAAAAGCCTTGTAGAATGGAGCACCGACGATGAATGCGATTTCCTTCAGCCGCATCGAGCAGGACCCGCGCTGGCAGCGCATCCTCAAACGCGACAAATCCGCCGACGGGCAGTTCTGGTATTGCGTGGCGACCACCGGAATCTACTGCCGCCCTTCCTGCCCATCGCGCGCCTGCAAGCCGGAAAACGTAACCATCCACGACACGCTGGAAGCAGCACGTGCCGCCGGCCGCCCCTGTCTGCGTTGCCGCCCTGACGAGGTTGCGCCGGCGACCGCCATCGTCGCCAAAGCCTGCCGCATGATTGAGGCCTCGGAAGCCGCGCCGCCTTTGAAGCTTCTCGCCAGGGCTGCCGGCCTAAGCCCATTCCATTTCCACCGGCTGTTCAAGGCCGGCACCGGCGTCACGCCGAGGGAATACGCCGCCGCCCATCGCGCCGCCCGGCTGCGCGAGAACCTTGTCCGAACGGGTACGATCACGCAGGCCATCTATGATTCCGGCTTCAGCTCGAGCGGTCATTTCTACGCCGATTCCAACGCGCGGCTCGGTATGAGCCCGAAAGCATTTCGCGCCGGCGGCGCGCGCGAGGATCTGCGCTTTGCCATCGGCGAATGCGTGCTAGGCGCGATCCTGGTGGCTTCCAGCGCCAAGGGCATCGCCGCGATTCTGCTCGGGGATGACCCGGAGGTTTTAATCCGCCAGCTGCAGGATGGTTTTCCAAACGCCCGTCTGATCGGCGGCGATGCGGAATATGAAGGCCTAGTGGCGAAGCTGGTCGGAGTTGTGCAGGCGCCGCAACTTGGCGCCGATCTGCCGCTCGATATTCGTGGCACCGCGTTTCAGCAATCTGTCTGGCAGGCATTGCGTGGGATCCACGCCGGCACAACCGCAAGCTATACGGAAATCGCGGCCCGCATCGGCGCGCCGAAATCGTCTCGCGCCGTGGCGGCCGCCTGCGCCGCCAACAAGCTCGCCATCGTCATTCCCTGCCATCGCGTGCTGCGCCATAACGGCGGCATCTCCGGTTATCGCTGGGGTGTCGAGCGCAAACGACGGCTTCTCAGCTTGGAAGCGGAGGATAACAACTAGGTCGTATTGCGCGCCGCCGCCGCCGCCGCCGCTCCCGAACGACCGGTTTCCTTGACCAGTTCGACGAGGTTGATGAAGACGTCCCCTCCCGCCGCAGCCCCGCCGCCTCGTGCAGCCCGTCGGCGATGGCCAGGAACAGCGCCTGCTTCTGCTCGAGGCTGCGGCCCGCATTCGATCGAGGAAGGCCCGGTCAGCCGCACCGGCGCCGAGGGCCCGATCAATTCCATCTACATCCGCGACCCCGACCGCAACCTGATCGAAAATCTCAAACTACCAGACCCCCCTAAAACAACTGATCCTAAACAATGCTCCTTGGCGCGATCGGCGTGGAACCTGCTCCTTCGTCCCGACCTGCAATGCGTCCCGACCTGCAATGCGTCCCGAGCTGCAATGCGTCTCGACCTGCAATTCATCCCGAGCTGCAATTCGTGCCGACCTGCATTCGTCCCGAGCTGCAATTCCGGCGCCGCCGGGCGGAGGCGGGGTCAGGACGGGCGCGCGGCGCCCACCGCGTCAGCGGCGCGAAGCGTCCTTGAGGCCGTCTCCGCCCGTTGGCAGCCTCAACCTAGGTCGAGGTGAGCGCTAAGAAACGATGTCGATCCCAGCAAAGAAGTACCCAATCTCCTGCGCCGCCGCTTCCGGCGCATCCGAACCATGCACCGAATTCGCCTCGATCGATTCCGCGAACTCCGCCCGGATCGTCCCGGCATCGGCCTTCTTCGGATCGGTAGCCCCCATGATATCGCGGTTCTTCTGAATCGCCCCTTCGCCTTCCAGCACCTGCGCCACCACTGGCCCCGAGATCATGAAATCCACCAGATCTTTGAAAAACGGCCGATGCGAATGCACCGCATAGAACGCCTCCGCCTGCGCTTGGGTGAGCTGCAGCCGCCGGCTGGCGATCAGCCGCAGCCCCGCTTCCTCGAATTTCGCGTTGATCTTGCCGGTCAAATTACGGCGGGTCGCGTCGGGTTTGATGATCGAGAGCGTGCGTTCAATGGCCATGGCTAAACCTCTTACAAGTTCGGGGATGATGTTTTTAATGCTGGGCGCGCAATAGCGGGGCGGCGCATGGCGGGCAACCCCCGGGAACAACCACCTCCCGGCTGGGCAAGTCCTGGTTCAGCCTGTAGGAAACCGGCATGAGCGTTCTAATTCTGGACAACCTCTCCTACAGCATCGCCGGACGCAACCTGCTGGACCATGCCGGCCTGATGGTCGATGCCGGCCGCCGCATCGGGCTGATCGGCCGCAACGGCGCCGGCAAATCCACCTTGCTGAAACTGATCTCTAGCGAGCTGGCCCCGGATGGCGGCACCATCCGGCTCGGCAACCGGATCCGCCTGGGCTACGTGGCGCAGGAAGCCCCAGGCGGCGACGCCACACCGCTCGAGGTCGTGCTGCGTGCCGATACCGAACGGACCGAGCTTCTGGGCGCCGCCGACGACCCGGCAAGCCCGCCCGAGCGCCTGGCGGAAATCCATGACCGCCTGCTCACAATCGGCGCCGACGCCGCACCCGCCCGCGCCGCCGCCATTCTCTCCGGGCTCGGCTTTGCCACCGCGGCGCAGGCCCAGCCGATGCGCAGCTTCTCCGGCGGCTGGCGCATGCGCGTCGCCCTCGCGGCGGTGCTGTTCTCCGCCCCCGATCTGCTGCTGCTGGACGAGCCGACCAACCATCTCGACCTTGAAGCCACCCTCTGGCTGGAGACCTATCTCGCCCGCTTCCCCGGCGCGGTGCTGCTCGTCAGCCATGACCGCCAGCTGCTGGATCGCGCGGTCGAAGCGATCGCCCATCTCGACCGCGGCAAGCTCACGCTGACCCCCGGCGGCTTTGCCGAGTTCATCCGCATCAAAACCGAAAAAGCCCTGCAGCGGGGCCGCGCCGCCGAACAGGCCGCCGAGGCCCGCGCCCATATGCAAAGCTTCGTCGACCGCTTCCGCGCCAAAGCCTCGAAAGCCCGGCAGGCGCAAAGCCGCATCAAGGCGCTGGAGCGCATGCCGCAAATCGAGGCGGTGGTCGAAGATCACGCCACGCGCTTCGTCTTCCCCGAACCCAACAAGCTGGCGCCGCCGATGCTCAGCCTGGACGGCGTCGATATCGGCTATGACGGCAAGCCCGTGCTCTCCGGCGTCAGCCTGCGCATCGACATGGAAGACCGCATCGCTCTGCTGGGCACCAACGGCAACGGCAAATCCACCCTTGCAAAGCTACTGGCCGGCCGCCTCGCCCCGTTGCGCGGCAGGCAGTTCCGCACCGGCCAGCTGCGCGTCGGCTATTTTGCCCAGCATCAGGAAGAAGATTTGGTCGCGAGCGAAACGCCCTACGACCATCTCGGCCGCGCTTTGCCCAAAGCCACGCCACCGCAAATCCGCGCCCAGGCCGCCCGCTTCGGCCTTGATGCCGACCGGGTGAACACGAAAGTCTCCGCCATGTCCGGCGGCGAGCGCGCCCGCCTGCTGCTGGCTTTGGCCACCCGCGACGCCCCGCATCTGCTGATCCTGGACGAGCCGACCAACCATCTCGACATCGACGCCCGCGACGCCCTCGTCAAAGCCCTCGCCGAATTCGAGGGCGCGGTACTGCTGATCTCGCACGACCCCTACCTCGTCGGCCTGGTGGCGGACCGGCTGCTGCTGGTCGCCGGCGGCAAGGTGACGGCCTATGAAGGCGATTTGGAAGCCTATTCCAGCAGCATTACGGAAGCCGCGCCGCGCGAAAACAACGGCCGCCGCAACGAAAACCGCAACAACAACAAAAACAACAACAAAAAGGCCAAAGCAGAATCCCGCAACACCACCGCGCCGCTGCGCCAGGCGGTCAAGGACGCCGAATTGCGCCTCGCCAAACTCACCGCCGAGCGTAAGCTCCTGGAAAACAAACTGACCGACCCCGGCATCTACACCCCGACCAAAGCCAAGGACCTCGCCTACATCAACCAACGCATCGCCACGATCCGCCGCGAAACCGACACCGCGGAGAGAGATTGGCTGGCGGCTGAAGCAGCACTGGAAGCAGCAGCGTAAAAAATCAAGCAGCCGCTTTTTGGAAAACAAGCGGCGCAAAAACTTTGGTGATTATCCCCTGGACGCAGGTATATCTTGCTTCAACGTGTCTGCGAGTTTAGGCGCGTCTTGCGTAGCTCAGCGGTAGAGCGCCCGCTTGAGGAGCGGGAGGTTCGCGGGTTCGATACCCGTCGCCCTGCCCAAAAACTAGGTTAGACAGACCTAGCCTAGCTTTTACCTGTTTGTTTTAAGCACATGCGGGCCAATCTCTACCCACATTCGCCGTGCGGCTTTTTCCAATTTAAACGCCCACTCAAGTTCAAGAAACGACATTGCGTGTTCCACGCGTTTGGAAGCCAAAACCTCATCACAACAAATTTGAATAAGGCTAAGCTGCTCGAATCTGGTATTCCTGGGGGCCATGCCATAGCGTTGTGCTATTTGTTTCATATCCTTATCGATCGCCACCAGAATAGCGTTGTTTGCAAGTGCGGTGGCCGCAACCACTGTATCTGGTGTTTTTTCTGAAAGTGCTTCCCGATGATATATTGGGCTGTGACCAAATGCGGATAAAACCTGACCTACTGAATCAGGAACGCCGGCATCCAAAAAGGCGCGAAATTTAATGCCTGTTTGGCTCAAGCGGCCTCATAGTAATCTATGGCGGCTCGAATATCATCATCCGTCAAGGTGGGATATTCATTACGTATTTGAGCAATAGTATATCCCGCCTTTGCAAAGGCCTTAACGCTGTGGACCGGAATGCGAGTTCCTGCCACTACCGGTCTATTGTGAGCAATGTTCTTTTGCTGTTCTATTTTACCGATTTGAGCAACATCACGCTGGCGCATGACCTTAACAGCATCTTCAACGCCACTCGTTATAATTTGAAGTGGAATGCCTAGAATTGCTTGCCCAGAAAGAACCTCTTCCCTGACTTCCCCGTCAGGATTGTGGAATATTACCTTGCGATTCAAAACGTACAACGTTGTCTTAGCCCACATATCGTCGCCTACGTGAGCCAGTTTGGCCTTAACCTCTCTTAGATGTGGGAGGGGAACATTCGCATCGTTTCTAAGCGAATTTAACACCTTCAATGATACAAGATCACGAAAGGAATATAACCGGCTGTACTGAGCGCGGCGATCTTCGAACGCTAGGCTCGGAACAAAAAAATCGGTATTGTCCCAATGGCGGAGTTGCCGCTTGCTCACCCCCGTTAGCCGCTCAGTTTGGTCTTCGGTAAAGGCGGCGATGACGCTTGAAATTGACATATCGACCTCCTCTTCCACGATACTAGACCAATATTGAATAGAATCGTAACATGTCTTACCAAGGAAATTCAACTAGCATGCTAAGTCATTGATAACTTTACATGACGCTCTAGCTTCAGGCCGATTACCTGACTTTATTGCCCAAGAAGAAGCTCGCGGAATCGGCCCCGCCGATCCGCGCGCGCTAGACGCCTTAGTGACCGAAGCCGCTAAAGTGCCCCGATCAGAAGATCAAGCATCGCATTCTCCATCTGGCGATGGTTCGACCGGAAAGTGAACTCGCCCAGGTAACGCTCCATGTGCTTGTGCGAGACATGGATATGGGTTGACCGCACCGAGGCCTTGAACAGCCGCCAGAAGCCTTCCACAGAGTTTGTCGAGAACTTCACCCCATCAACCTCTTTGGCCCATTGCTTCGCGCCATGCTTGACAGCGCCATGGGTATACCCAGCACCCTTTAGTAAGTTGTAGGAATACAGTTCATCGGTCGAAACGGTGGACCCGGCTTCTACATTCCGCTCCACTACATTGCGCAGGGTGGTGTGCTGGGTGTTCGGGATGACTTCTGCAATGATGTTGCCGCCGCGTTCCTTCATGCCCATCACAATGGTTTTGCCAGCCGCGCCGCGGCCCCGTTTGCCGGGGCGATAGCCGCCAACATAGGCTTCATCAATTTCGACATGGCCTTGCAGCATTTGGATGCCGTTTGCCTTCCCCATAAGATCACGGATTTGTTGGCCCATGCGATAGGCGGTTTTATACGTTACGCCAAGCGAACGCTCTAGCTCCTTGCCGCTCACGCCATGGCGCGTGGCGATGAACAGATACATCGCATAAAACCACAGTTGCAGTGAGGTACGGCTGTCCTGGAAAATGGTGCCAGCGCAGGGATACAGATGGTCGCCACAGGCAGCGCAGGAATAGGCCCGGCGGCCTTCCAGGCGGTGGAATGTCGCATCATTGTGGCACTTCCGGCACTCATGACGCAGGCCGTAGCGCACGCTCATCACATGCTCTAGGCAAGCCTCATCGGAGGGGAACTTTTCGAAGAACTGGCGGACGGTGAGTTTGCTTGGCATGCCATTTTAGTACCCCGGGCAGTACGTGTGTCAAGGGGATAATCACCAAAACTTTAATATGCTGGCGCCGAGATTTGCCGACGCCGGTGGTCCGAAAGCAGAAGTTTTTTTGCTTACGTTTTTCATGAAACAAGCGCTTCCTTTTACCTGAATGGAAACCTACGCCACGCATGAGGTGCGCAATCAAGCCAGGGAGCTCGCCGGCTATAACGCGTTTACCGGCGATCTTGCGCTGCAGGAGGCCGTGGCATCCAACGGCGGCTTCTGGGCGGCGGATGCGCTGACGGCGTGCGGCGCGCTGGTGGGATCTGCGCATACGCAGTTGCTGGCGCGTCAGGCAGATCGCAACACGCCGGAGCTGCGCAGCCACAACCGGTTCGGCAACCGGATCGACGAAATGGAGTTTCATCCGGCATGGCACGAGCTGATGCGCGGCTTGCGCGGCTCCGGCTATCATTCGCTGTCGTGGACGGCGCAGCGCCAGGGCGCGCATGTCGCGCGCGCCGCGATCTCCTATTTGTGGAACCAGGCGGAAAGCGGCGTCTGCTGTCCCGGCGCCATGACCTTCGCCAGCCTCGCCGCGCTGCAAGCCGATCCCGAGTTGCTGGCGCGCTACCGGAGCAAAATCCTATCGCGCGAATACGACCCTCGTCCGTTGCCGCCGGAGCAGAAAACCGCGCTGGGCGTCGGCATGGCGATGACGGAGAAACAAGGCGGTTCCGATCTGCGGCAGACCGAGACGACCGCTTTGCGCGCCGGCGCCGGCTATGAGCTGACCGGCCATAAATGGTTTTTCTCGGTTCCCGCCAGCGATTTGTTTCTCACGCTGGGCCGCACGGAAAAAGGCGTTTCCTGCTTCCTGGCGCAAGGCTGGCTGGATGACGGCACCCGCAACCGGCTGCTCATCCAAAGGCTGAAGGATAAATGCGGCAACCGTTCCAACGCTTCATCGGAAGTCGAGTTCCGCGGTCTGCAGGCAATGATGCTGGGCGAGGCGGGCAGGGGCATCGCCACGATTCTGGAGATGGCGCATCTCACCCGGCTGGAATGCGCGGTCGCCTCGGCTGGAATCATCCGTCAGGCCAGCGCGCAGGCGATCAATCACGCGCAGACCCGGCACGCTTTCCAGCGCGCGCTGGTCGATCAGCCGATCATGACGAATGTGCTGGCCGATCTCGCGCTGGAATCCGAAGGCCATCTCTGGCTGGCGCTGCGCGCCGCCGCGGCTTTGGACAATCCGGCCGAGAAATTCCTCAACCGCATCATCACGCCGATCGCCAAATACTGGATCTGCAAGCGCGCCCCCGTCGCGGTGGCCGAGGCGCTGGAATGCCATGGCGGCAACGGCTTTATCGAGGACCATCTGATGGCGAGGCTCTACCGGGAGGCGCCGCTGAACGGCGTGTGGGAAGGTGCCGGCAATGTCATCTGCCTGGACGTCATCCGCGCGCTGCAGCGCCACCCGGAATCCGCCGCCGCCGTGCTGGACGAGATCGCCTTGGCGCGCGGCGCCCACCCGGCGCTTGATGCCAGCCATGCCGGGCTTTCCGACAAACTCGGCAGGCCCGCCGGCCTGGAAAACCAGGCGCGGCGCATCGTCGAGCAACTGGCGCTGGCGCTGACCGCCAGTATTTTGCTCCGCCACGCCCCCAACGAAATTGCCGAGACCTTCTGCAACAGCCGCCTCGGCGGCGAGCACGGCTCGGCCTTCGGCACCCTGCCCCCCGGCGCCCCCTGCAACACGATCATCGATCGCGCCGCTGTCAGGTTTTAGAAACACCGCTTTTACGCATTATGCCGGCATGGGCTAAACCATCAAACACTTCATGCCGGCCGGCCTTGGTATCGGCCGGCCTGCGCCGGGTATCGGCGCAATGAAAAAGCCTGGAATGCGAAACCTCACTTGTCGCTTCATAGCGCCCGGCGCCGCAAAAACAGCCTCCGGTCAACATGCAAATCGCCCGCAATCATGCGACCTTCATCCGCGGTTTTCGCCGCACCGGCTGGCCTTTTTAATGCGGCCGCTATATTGGCGCGGCGCAAAAAACCGTGCTAAGCGCCCCGTCAGACTTAACATTAACGATTATTTCTAAAAACTGCGGGATTAAATCGCAGTTTCCGCCCCACCTCGTGATGCAGGAAAGTGAAAACTAAATGAGTGACATCGCCGACAAAGTTAAAAAAATTGTTGTCGAGCATCTGGGCGTTGACGAAGCCAAGGTTACCTCGGACGCCTCCTTCATCGACGACCTTGGCGCCGACAGCCTCGATACGGTTGAGCTGGTGATGGCCTTCGAAGAGGCGTTCGGCGTCGAAATCCCGGAAGACGCGGCCGAAAAGATCACAACCGTCAAAGACGCCATCGACTATATCGAGAAGCAAAAAGCCGAATAACGGCTGCGGCGGAGGTCCAGGGAGAAAATTATGCGTCGTGTGGTTATCACCGGCATGGGAATCGTCAGCCCGCTGGGGCTTGGCGTCGAACATGTCTGGCAGCGACTGGTCAACGGAGATTCCGGCATCCGGGCGATCCAGTCCTTCGACACCGCGCAGCTGACCGCAAAAGTCGCGGGTCAGGTGCCGAGCGGCCTGCGGGCAGACGGCAAGCTCGATCTTTCCGAATGGATCCCGGGCAAGGAAATCAAGAAGATGGACCGCTTCATCCATCTCGGTCTCGTCGCGGCGACGGAAGCGATGGAAGATTCCGGCTGGAGCCCTGAGTCCGAGGAAGACAGCTACCGCGCCGGCGTCATGATCGGCTCCGGCATCGGCGGCCTGGAGGCAATCTACGACGCGTCCATCCTGGTGCATGAAGGCAGGGCCAAGCGGCTCTCGCCGTTCTTTATCCCTTCCGCCCTGATCAACCTGATCTCCGGCCATGTTTCAATTAAATATGGCCTCAGAGGTCCGAATCACTCCGCCGTCACCGCCTGCGCCACCGGCGTGCACGCCATCGGCGACGCCTCCCGGCTGATCATGCTGGGCGACGCCGACATGATGGTGGCCGGCGGCGCGGAAGCCGCGGTCTGCCAGCTCGGCATCGCCGGCTTCTGCGCTTCCCGCGCGCTCTCCACCGCCTTCAACGACCGGCCGCCCGAAGCTTCCCGCCCCTGGGATAAGGACCGCGACGGCTTTGTGATGGGCGAAGGCGCCGGCGTGCTGGTGCTGGAAGAATACGAACACGCCAAGACGCGCGGCGCCAAGATATACGCCGAGGTGGTCGGCTACGGCATGTCGGGCGACGCCTTCCATATCACCGCCCCGGCCGAGCATCATGACGGCGCCTTCCGCGCCATGAAGGCCGCCTTCAAATCCGGCGGCTTGGCGCCATCGGATGTGCAATACGTCAACGCCCACGGCACCTCCACCCCGATGGGCGACGATCTGGAGCTGGAAGCGGTGGAAAACATGTTCGGCGACGCGGCGAAGGATATCGCCATGTCCTCCACCAAATCCGCCACCGGCCATCTGCTGGGCGCCGCCGGCGCGATCGAGGCGATCTTCTCCATCCTCGCCATCCGCGACGGCGTCGCTCCGCCGACCCTGAACCTGCACCAGCCGAGCCGAGCCAGCGTCGTCGATCGCGTGCCGCTCACCGCCCAGGAGCGCAAAATCGACATTGCCCTGTCCAACAGCTTCGGCTTCGGCGGCACCAACGCCTCGATCCTGTTCAAAAAAGCAGCGTAAGAAAGCTTTTCTTTTTCTGAAGAAAAAGAACCGAAAAGACTTTTTGAAATGGCACTGAGGCGCCCCAACACCGTCATCCCCCGCGCCGGCGCGTAAAGCAGATGCGCGGCCGGCTTATCCTCCTCCTGTTCGCGCTGCTGCTCGTCCTCAACCTCGGCGGCCTGGCGGTACATGAAACATACCGCGACCCCGGCCCGCTGCAGACATCCCGCATTGTCGTGATCCCGCCTGCCGGCACCACCGCCGCCGCCGAAACCCTAAGAGCCGACGGCGCCATCTCCTACCCGCTGATCTTTCACGCCGCGACCTGGATCACCCGCCGCCAGGGACCGATCCGCGCCGGCGAGTTTTCCATCCCCGCCCGCGCCTCGCTTTGGCAGATCCTCTTCATCCTGCGCTTCGGCGCGCCGGTGCAGCACCATGTCACCTTTCCGGAAGGCCTGACCGGCTTTCAGATCGGCAGAATCCTGAACAACGCCGCCGCCGCTTCCGGCAGCATCGCAGCGCCCCCGGAAGGCAGCATCCTGCCGCAAACCTATGACTATGTCCTTGGCACGCCACGCTCGAAAATCCTCGCCCGCGCCGCGCTTGCCCTGCAAAACGCGCTGCAAGCCGCCTGGCCCCGGCGCAACCTCGCCATCCCGCTTCGTACTGCCGAGCAGGCCGTCATCCTAGCCTCGATCGTGCAGGAGGAAACGCCGCTGCCGCAGGAACTGCCGCAAATCGCCGCGGTGTATGAAAACCGCCTGTCGACGAACATGCGCCTGCAGGCCGATCCCACCGTGATCTACGCCGCCAGCAACGGCGCCACCGCCGCCGGCCTGGTTTTGACCCGCGCCGACATCGCCAACACATCCCGCTACAATACCTACGCCAATCCGGGCCTGCCGCCAGGCCCCATCTGCGCCCCTGGCATGGCCGCGATCAACGCCGTCCTGCATCCGGCGCGGAGCAACAACCTGTACTTCGTCGCAACCGGCGCCGGCGGCCACGTCTTCGCCGCCACCTATCCGCAGCAGCTCGCCAACATTGCGTTATACTGGCACCCGCCCGCGCCGTCGCCCGCGCCGTCGCCCGCACCGCCGCCCGCCGTCTCGCCACCGCCGCCGCGCCATGCCACGCTGCGCCATGCCATGCTGCGCTCCGGCACAACCCGAACCCGCCATGTCCGCAAGCACCACCTACAGCACCCCGCCGTCGCGCCACCCGGAGTTCCCGACAGCCCATGAACGACCTGCCGCAGCCGATGCCGACCGCAAGTGAAATTCTGCTGCTGGAGCAGCTCGGGGCCGACCGGTTCCGCGCTGCTCACAATCTAGACAACCTGATGGGCGTCGCCTTTGGCGGCCAGTTGCTGGGCCAGGCGCTGGCGGCGGCGCAGCGCACCGCGCCGGACTGGCCGGCCAACAGCCTGAACGGCTATTTTTTGAAAGGCGGCCTGCTGAGTGAAAAGCTCGACTTCGCGGTGACGCGCTGCCATGACGGCAGAAGTTTCGCCGTCCGCCGTGTCAGCGCCACCCAGGGCAGCCGCTCGGTGTTCGAGCTGACCTGTTCCTTCCATCAACCGGAACCAGGCATTCTCGCCCATCAGTCCGAGGCGCTTGAAAACCTGCCAGACCCCGAGACGCTGCTGCCCTTAAAGCAGTTCGCCCAAACCTATGCCGCCGAACTTCCGCCCTCCTCGGCAGCGATCTTCGGCCGCGACTTCCCGATCGAGCTTCGCCTCGCAGACCCGGGATCCTTCTTCCGCGCCACACCCTGCCGCGAGCTCTGGTTCCGCTTCCCCTCCGCCGGCGCGCCCGCAATTTCAGCCGCCGGCCACCAGGCCCTGCTCGCCATCATGTCTGACTACTGGCTGCCCGCCGCCATCGGCGCGGCCTATGGCAGAGCCGCAAAAATCCGCAACCTGCTCTCGGTAAACCACTCGCTCTGGTTCCACGCCCCGGCCGACACCAGCGCCTGGCTGTTTTACCGCAGCAGCAGCCCCTGGGCAGACCACAGCCGAGGCCTCGCCCACGGCCGCATTTTTGACCGTGCCGGACGGCTGGTGGCGACCGCGATGCAGGAAGCGCTGCTGCGCGTCGGCTGATGCAAAGCGCGCAGGTCGAGGCCTTGAGACAATTTGGCCAAGGCTCGAAACGAAGTGTGATGGGGTATGAGCGATGCGGCCGCCGGCAAGACGTGCTCGGCCACGTGAAGACGTGCTTGGCCACGTCAAGGACGTGCTTGGCCACGTCAAGGACGTGCTTGGCCACGTCAAGGACGTGCTCGGCCACGTCGAGACGGCACAAGATGCCTTCGCCGATTGGACGGCCATAAGAACCGGCAAAGCCGTCACGGTTTTCGTCGTAGCACGCCTCCTCCGGAAGAACTGGTCGAGGTGAGGCGCAGCTTTACGGCGTCGTGAAACCGGACTATAGCACCCGCAAACGAAAAACCCACTTCTCAGGGTGGCCCTAACGGGCCGCCTTTTTTATTGGTTTTTATTGGAATTTTGCCGATTGCCCGAACCCGCATTGCCAGATAATCGCCCCGCCCATTCCGGCCTGGAAGGCCGCATCGCCGATATCGTTGCCCCGCGCCTCGAGGCCATGGGCTACGAGCTGGTCCGCGTGCAGGTGATGGGCAAGGAAACGCCGACCGTGCAGATCATGGCCGAGCGCGCCGACGACGCCCCCTTCACCCTGGATGACTGCACCGAAGTCTCCCGCCTGCTCTCCGCCGTACTTGATGTCGAGGACCCGATTTCCTCCGCCTGGACGCTGGAGATCAGCTCGGCCGGGATCGACCGGCCGCTGACCCGGGTAAAAGACTGGCTGCGCTACGCCGGCTACGACGCCAAGGTGGAGCTGAACTTTCCCGGCCCGGGCGGCCGCAAGCGCTTCACCGGCGCCATCATCTCCGCCGATGCGGAGGCGGCCCATCTGAAAATCGAAACCGGCGAGATCGTCGCCTTGCAGCTCACCGATATCCGCAAGGCAAAACTGATCTTGACCGACGCGCTGATCGCCTTCTCCACCCAACCCCAACGCACCAATTAACGAGGCCAAGCCCCATGGATACCGCCGTCAGCCGCCCCGAACTCCTGCTCGTCGCCGATGCCGTCGCCCGCGAGAAACAGATCGAGCGCGACGATGTGCTGGAAGCGATGGAGCAAGCCATCCAGAAGGCCGGCCGCGCCAAATATGGCCATGAGAAGGACATTCGCGCCACCATCGACCGCAAGACCGGCGATGTCCGGCTCTCCCGCTGGACCGAGATCGTCGAGACGGTGGAGAACGAGGAAACGCAAATTCCCTACGCTATCTCGAAAAAATTCGCGCCTGAGAAAAACCTCGGCGAATTCCTGGTCGACCCGCTGCCGCCGATCGATTTCGGCCGCATCGCCGCGCAGACCGCCAAGCAGGTCATCGTCCAGCGGGTCCGCGAATATGAGCGCACCAAGCAGTTCAACGAGTTCAAGGACCGCGTCGGCGAGATCATCAACGGCGTCGTCAAGCGCACCGAGTACGGCAATTTGATGGTCGATCTCGGCCGCGCCGAGGCGCTGCTGCGACGCGACGAGACCATCCCGCGCGAAAACCTGCGCAACGGCGACCGCGTGCGCGCCTTCATCTACGACGTGCGCGAAGAGCAGCGCGGCCCGCAGATCTTTCTCTCGCGCACCCATCCCGGCTTTCTCGCCAAGCTTTTTGCTCAGGAAGTGCCGGAGATTTACGACGGCATCATCGAGATCAAGGCGGTCTCGCGCGATCCCGGCAGCCGCGCCAAAATGGCGGTGATTTCACGCGACCAGTCGATCGACCCGGTCGGCGCCTGCGTCGGCATGCGCGGCAGCCGAGTGCAGGCGGTCGTCGCCGAATTGCAGGGTGAGAAGATCGACATCATTCCCTGGTCGCCCAACGTCGCCACCTTCGTGGTCAACGCCCTGGCGCCCGCCGAAGTCTCCAAAGTCGTGATGGACGAGGATGCCGGCCGCGTCGAAGTCGTCGTTCCGGACAGCCAGCTCTCGCTCGCCATCGGCCGCCGCGGCCAGAATGTTCGCCTGGCCTCGCAGCTCACCCGCTGGGATATCGACATCCTGACGGAGGCGGAAGAATCCGAACGCCGGCAGGAGGAATTCCGCCGCCGCACCGGACTGTTCGTCGAAGCGCTGGACGTGGACGACATGATCGCCGGCCTGCTGGTCGCCGAAGGTTTCGAGACGATCGAGGACCTGGCCATGACGCCGGAGGAAGAGCTGGCCTCGATCGAAGGCTTCGACGAAAACGTCGCCGCCGAGTTGCGCCGCCGCGCCGAAGCCTCGCTCGCCAAACACGCCGGCGAGCTCGAGGAACAGCGTCTGGCGCTCGGCGTCTCCGACGACATCGCCGCCATCGAAACGCTGAGCGGCAAGGACCTCGTGGCTTTGGGCGAGAAGGGCATCAAATCGCTGGACGATCTGGCTGATCTTGCCGCCGACGAGCTGATCGAAATCCTCGGCGCCGATGCGCTGACCGAGGAAACCGCCAACGAGATCATCATGGCGGCGCGCGCCCATTGGTTTGAAGGAGAAGGCGACGCAGCCTGAACCCCTGAACACCGAAATCGACGATCCCGCCGAAGCGGACCCGCATACCGGTCCGCTTCGCCGCTGCCTGGTGACGCGGACAAGTTCCGCCCGCGAGACCATGCTGCGCTTCGTCCTGGCGCCGGATGGGCAGCTGGCGTTTGATACGCTCGCAACCCTGCCCGGACGCGGCATGTGGTTGAGTGCCGGCGCGATTGTGGTAGAACAGGCGATCAAACGTGGTGTGTTTCCTCGCGCCGCCAAGACCCAGGTGAGAATCCCGCCTGATCTGCGGCGCAGGATCGAAAATTCGCTCTTAAAGCGCTTGTCCGAATTGCTTGGCCTCGCCAGGCGGAGCGGCAATGCCGTTGCAGGGTTCGAGAAAGCCCGCGAGTGGCTGGATTGCGGCAAGGCCGGGCTGATCGTGCAGGCCGCGGATGGCAGTGTGGATGAACGGGCGCGGTTCGCAGGCGGCAGCAAGCTTCCCCTGGTGGCGGTGTTTCCCGCCGCCGCTTTGGGCAGGATTTTCGGCCGCGATCATGTCGTGCACGTCGCTGTCGCAAGCGGCCGGCTGGCGCACATGATCGAAGTTGAAGCGGCAAGGCTCGCGGGTGTTGCGGGCGGGCGCCCAAGCGGGCAGTAGAGCCTGCACAAAAGACGGCGCTGAAAATACGGCGCAGAAAGACTGCGCAGCAAGACGGCGCAAAAAGACGGCGCAAAAAGACGGCGCAAAAAGACGGCGCAAAAAGACGGGGGCGATAGCACGCCTCGAAGACCATAATGACTGTTTGAAGATATCATACTGGACCGGATTGGCATGAGTGACGGTAACGATCAGACTGAGACCAAAGGCAGGCTTTCCCTTCGCCCGATCGCGCGGGGCGATGCCGGTCACACTGTTGACGCCGGTTCCGTGCGCCAGAGTTTCTCGCATGGCCGCTCCAAGGTGGTGCAGGTGGAAGTGCGTAAGAAACGCGGCCTGCCCGGCGCCGCTCCCGGCACGCCTGCCGCTGCCGAGCCAACCACGCTGAAGCTCGCGCCCTCCGCCAAGGCGGAGGCCAACGCCGCGTTCGACAAGCTCACCGCCAAACCGGCAGCCCCTGCTGCCGCAACCGGCGCCCCGCAGCCGGTACGCCCTACCGGCGTTCGTCCCGGTGCGCCCGGCGCGCCGCGCGCCTTGACGCCGGCGGAGGTCGCCACCCGCCAGCGCGTGCTGACGGAACAGACCCGCATCTCCGCCCAGCGCGACGCCGAGCGCCGCGAGCAGGAGAAGATTTCCATCCTCTCCGCGGCCGAGGAAGCCCGCCGCCGCGAGGAGGAAGAGCACGAGGCCGAGATCGAGACCAAGCGCGCCGAAGCTGCCGCCGCCCGCCTTGCGCCGGCTGCATCCGAAGCGCAGACCGAAGGCAGCAGCTCCGAAGCGCAAGGCGGCCCCACGGCCGCTGCAGGACAGGAAATGCCGGCGACCGCCAGGGCGACCGCGCCGGCCCGCCCGGCAACCCCCGGCACGACCGCCGCGGCGGAAACTTTGCGCCTGAAGCCGGGCGGCCGCCCCGCCACCCCCGGCGAGGATGACGAGGAAACCCCCCGCGGCGTTCGCCGCGTCAGCACCGCCGCGCCGAAGCGCGGCGTTCCGGTGGTCGCCGCCAAAAAACTCGGGGACGGCCATCGCCGCCCCGGCAAGATCGACGTGCAGGCGGCCTTGGAAGGCGACGACGAAAAAGTCCGCAGCCTCGCCTCGGTCCGCCGCCAGCGCGAGCGCGAGCGCCGCCAGGCGGAGCTGGAACTGCTGCGCGCCGATGGCGTGAAAGTGGTCCGCGAAGTGATCCTGCCGGAGACCATCACCGTGCAGGAACTCGCCAACCGCATGGCCGCCCGCGGCAACGAGGTGGTCAAAGCCCTGATGAAGCTCGGCGTCATGGCCACCATCACCCAGGCGATCGATGCCGACACCGCCGAGCTGGTGGTGAGCGAATTCGGCCACCGTTCCCGCCGTGTCGCCGACAGCGATGTCGAACTCGGCCTGGAAGGCGAGACCGATCAGGACACCGATCTGCACATTCGCGCCCCGGTCGTCACCGTCATGGGCCATGTCGATCACGGCAAGACCAGCCTGCTGGACGCCCTGCGCTCCACCGGCGTCGCCGCCCACGAAGCCGGCGGCATCACCCAGCATATCGGCGCCTATCAGGTGAAGCTGCCATCGGGCGCCGAGATCACCTTCCTCGACACCCCCGGCCACGAGGCCTTTACCGCCATGCGCGCCCGCGGTGCCGGGGTCACCGACATCGTGGTGCTGGTTGTCGCCGCCGATGACGGCGTGATGCCGCAGACCATCGAGGCGATCCGCCACGCCAAGGCCGCCAATGTCCCGCTGATCGTCGCCATCAACAAGATCGACCGCCCTGGCGCCGACCCCAACCGGGTCCGCCAGGAGCTGCTGCAGCACGAGGTCGTCGTCGAAGAAATGGGCGGCGAGACCCAGGACGTGCCGGTTTCCGCCTTGAAGAAGACCGGCCTCGACAAGCTGGAAGAAGCGATTTTGCTCCAGGCCGAAGTTCTGGAACTGCGTGCCAACCCGAACCGCAGCGCCGAAGGTGCGGTCATCGAATCCCGCCTCGACCGCGGCCGCGGGCCGGTTGCGACCGTGCTGGTGCAAAAAGGCACGCTGCGCCCTGGCGACATCGTGGTCGCCGGCGCCGAATGGGGCCGGGTGCGGGCGATGCAGGACGAAACCGGCAAGGCGCTGAAGGAAGCCGGTCCTTCCACCCCGGTGGAACTGCTCGGCCTGTCCGCCGCGCCGCCCGCCGGCGAGCCTTTCGTGGTGGTGGAATCCGACATCCGCGCCCGCGAGATCGTCGAGTTCCGGGCGCGCAAACTGCGCGACCGCTCCGCCGCCGCACTCACCGCCGGGCGCGGCACGATGGAAGAAATGCTGGCCCGCATCCAGGCCGGAACGCGCAAGGAAGTCGCCGTCGTCATCAAGGCCGACGTGCAGGGCTCCGCGGAAGCGATCCAGGTCGTGCTGGCCAAGGTCGGCAACGAGGAAGTGCGCGTGCGCGTGCTCTATGCCGGCGTCGGCCAGATCACCGAGAGCGACGTGCAGCTCGCCAAAGCCTCCGAAGGCATCATCGTCGCCTTCAACGTGCGCGCCAACACGCAGGCCCGCGAACTGGCGACCCGCGACGCCATCGATGTTCGCTACTACTCGATCATCTACGAGGTCGCCGACGATATCGAGAAACTGGTCAAGGGCAAGCTGGCGCCGGTGCATCGCGAAAAATTCCTCGGCTACGCGGAAATCCGCCAGGTGTTCAACATCACCAAGACCGGCAAGGTCGCTGGCTGCTACGTTACCGAAGGCCTGGTCAAGCGCGGCGCCGGCGTGCGGCTGCTGCGCGATAACGTGGTCATCCATCAGGGCGAGCTGTCGCAGCTCAAGCGCTTCAAGGATGACGTAAGGGAAGTGGCGCGCGGCTATGAATGCGGCCTGTCTTTCGCCGGCTTCCAAGACCTGCAGGTTGGCGACATGGTGGAGTGCTATGAAACCGAAATCGTCGCTCCATAGCAAAGCTCGCACGGGTCCAACCCAGCGCCAGCTACGCGTCGCAGAAGAAATCCGCCACAGCCTGGCGGAGGTCTTTCTGCGCACCGAGTTTCATGATCCGCAACTCGCCAAGGCGCATTTGACCATTTCGGAAGTGCGTACCTCGCCGGACCTGAAACATGCGGCGATCTTCGTTACCCAGCTCGGCAACAAGGACATCTCCGCCCTCCTGCCCGCCCTGCGCCGCGTCGCTCCCTTTCTGCGTAGCCAGATCGCGCCAAGACTCGGCCTGCGCGTAACGCCGGAGTTGAAATTCCTGGCTGACGCCGCCTTGGACGAAGCCACCAGAATCAACCAGCTCCTGCACGCCCCGCAAGTGCGCCGAGATTTGGAAAAGTGAGCACAAGCGGTTCTTTTTCTGAAGAAAAAGAACCGGAACGACTGCTGTTGATCTGCGTCCCGGGCCCCGCAAAATCCCGTCATCCGGGCGCAGGCGCTACGCACGCCGCGCCGCATCCACGACTTGCCTGCCAACGCCCATGACCGACCTCCTGACCCCAGCCGACATCCCTGAAGCCGCCGGCCTCCTGCGCGCCGGCGCCCTCGTCGCCTTCGGCACTGAAACCGTCTACGGCCTCGGCGCCGACGCCACCAACCCGCGCGCTGTCGCCGCGATTTTCGAAGCCAAAGGCCGCCCGCATTTCAACCCGCTGATCTGCCACTACGCAGACGCCGAAGCCGTCTTTGCCCATGTCGTAGCACCCGGCATCGCCATGATCCTTGCCGCCCGCTTCTGGCCCGGCCCGCTGACCTTGGTCCTGCCCCGCCGCCCGAACTGCCCGATCGCGCAACTCGCGGGCGCCGGCCTGGAAACCTTGGCTGTACGCATCCCCGCCCATCCCGTCGCCCGGCAACTCATCCAGGCCTTGCAAAACCCGATCGCAGCGCCTTCGGCCAACCGCTCCGGCCGGATCAGCCCGACCAGCGCCGCCCATGTCCTCGCCCAGCTCGACGGCCGCATCGCCGCCATCCTCGACTCAGGCCCCTGCGCAATCGGCCTTGAATCCACCGTGCTGGACCTCTCCGGCGCAAGCCCGGTTCTGCTGCGCCCGGGCGGGGTTGCGATCGAAGCCCTGGAAGCCGCCATCGGCCGCATCGGCCGGCCAATTCCGCCGCAAGCCGCACAAGCCAGCCGCAGTTTGCGCTCGCCCGGGCTGCTGCTCTCGCACTACGCGCCCAACCTACCACTGCGGCTAAACGCCGCCACCGCCGCAGCCAACGAAGCCCTGCTGGCCTTCGGCGCAGCGCCGCCAGCCGCGCTCACCTTCCAACTCTCGATGACCGCCAACCTGACCGAAGCCGCATCCCGCCTGTTCGAGGGCCTGCACTTCCTCGACGCCCAGGCGCCGGCCCGCAACCTGCAACAAATCGCCGTCATGCCGATCCCTGGTATCGCCCTAGGCCACGCCATAAACGACCGCCTGACCCGCGCCGCCGCTGCACATTAAAGCGTATTTATTTTAAGCGGCGATGCCGGCTCTGGATCGGATCGCTGGGCGATGCGATCCAGGTCGCTCGGCTCCAGGTCCGCAGCTTTCTGGGGCGCCGATTGGCTGACGCCGAGCACATGATTTGCCGCAATCATGCGGTTCGTTCAGCGACCGATACGAAGCATTGGTTGCCGACTATGGCTAACATTATCGTAGATCGGCGGATTTGCGGCAAACCGAAGCCGGACAAAGAAAGGGCCGGCCGGTACACCAGCCAGCCCATGTTTCAACCGCGTGTTCAGCCCTGGTTGTTCGGCGTCTTGTTCAGCGCAACGCCGACGAACAAGGCCTGGCCTTGCCGGATAATCCGCAACGCCACCGCCGGCGAGCCGGATTTCTTGGCGGCGGTAATGGCGTTCACCGCGTCATCCGGAGCCGCAACCGCCACCGGTCCAACACCAACCAGCAGATCGCCGGCCTGCACGCCGGCCTGATCCGCCGGCGAGTTCGGTGTCACCTGCGTCACCACCGCGCCATTGGCGCCGTCCGGCAGGTTGAGCTGGCTGCGCATATCCGGGGTCAGCGGCGCCAAAGTCAGCCCCAGCCCCACCTTGCCGGGCGTCGCAGCCGGCGGCGCGTTGCCGGAACCCTGGAACCCGGCATCCGGATTTGCAGGCATGGTCGTTACGGCAACAGAAAGACTATCCGGCTTGCCGTTGCGGATATAGTTGATGCTGGTGTCATGCCCCGGATCAACATTGGCGATATCGGCCGCCAGGTCGCTGGGATTGGTCACCGAGATGCCATTGACCGAGGTGATCACGTCGCCCGGCTTCAACCCCGCTCGGTCGGCGGGGCTGTTCGGCGAAATCGCCGCGATCAGCGCGCCGTCATTTTTGGGGTTGGCGGTCGCCAGCCCCATCGCCTGCGCCATCTGCGGCGAGATCTCCTGCGCCGCGACGCCCAGATAGCCGCGCACAACCTTGCCGCCCGAGGCCAGAGCCAGCACCACGCGCTTCACCTGATCCGAAGGGATCGCAAAGCCGATCCCGACCGAGCCGCCGGTCGGCGACAGGATCGCGGTGTTCACCCCGATCACCTGGCCGTTCTGGTCGAATAGCGGACCGCCGGAATTACCTTCGTTGATCGGCGCGTCCACCTGGATGAACTTGTCATACGGCCCATCGCCGATATCGCGGCCAAGCGCCGAGACGATGCCGGCCGTGACCGAGCCGCCGAGCCCGAACGGATTGCCCATGGCGATGACCCATTCGCCCGGCTCAACCTTGGCGGAGCTGCCAAGCTCCACATAAGGCAGCTTCTTGCCGGCGCTGATCTTCAATACCGCCAGATCGGTACGGGAATCGGTGCCCAGCACTTTCGCCGGATAGGTGCTGCCGTCCGATAGCGTGACGCTGACCGTCTTCGCTTCCGCCACCACGTGGTTGTTGGTGACGATGATGCCGGAGGAGGAGATGATAAAGCCGGAGCCCTTGGCTTCAACCGGCTGCGGCGCCTGCTGCTGCATGCCGAACGGAAAACCCGGCGGCAAGCCCGGCAGATTTGGGAAGCCGCCGCTATTGCCGCTGTCATTGCCGCTATCGTCACCGCCGCCGACTTCATCGGCGGTCTGATCCACCTTCAGATGCACGTCGATGGAGACCACCGCGGGCGTGACGTTCTTCACCAGGTTGGTGAAATCGCCCACCGGCTGGAAATTCTTCTGCACGTTGGCGGAGGCATCCAGCCCCGAATTCGTGATCGCCGGCGGATCATTGGCCTGGGCATGACTTGCCGGCGCGCCGGCGATCCAAGCTCCAAGCGCGGTGCCGCCCAGCAACATCAGCGTATAGGCTATGCCACGCTGTCTCGTATATCGCATGATACTCGTCGTCCCCTCGCAAAACACCTTGTTCAAAACACCTTGTTAAGGCTGGCACGGAAATCGTTGCCGTGCCGCTACTTACTGCAATCAACCTATACGGCGATAAGGGCGGAAGATGAAAGAGTTGTCACTGAAAAACCACAGGCAACCAAATTATCCACCGTTGCGAATTTTTCACCGCCTCGGCAGTTTGTAATATATTTACAACCTCCCCGGTTTCGCTGTGAAAGCTTTACACGATTACACGAAATCCGCCGAAAACCTGACCTTTCCGTGGCGCCTTGCTCTCCCCCGGCGCAAAAATTGGCCTAGATGGTGCAACGCCGCATTCGCCAAATCTTTAACGGGAAGTTTTCATGTCATATCAGGACCACGGTATCGCCAAGCTCAACCAGCTGATCACCGCCAAGAACGGCACATGGGACGGCATCAGCGCCGAAGCGGTCATCCGCATGCGCCTGCAGAACCGATTTTTAACCGGCCTCGACATCGCCCGTTACACCGCCGGCGTCGTGCGCGAGGATATGGCCGCCTATGATGCCGATCCCGCGCTCTACACCCAGTCGCTCGGCGCCTGGCACGGTTTCATTGCCCAGCAACAGATGATTTCCGTCAAGAAGCATTTCGGCTCGGTCAAGCGCCGCTACATCTACCTCTCTGGCTGGATGGTCGCCGCTTTGCGCTCCGAATTCGGCCCGCTGCCGGACCAGTCGATGCACGAAAAAACCTCGGTGCCGAAACTGATCGAGGAGATCTACACCTTTCTGAAGCAGGCCGATGCGCGCGAGCTCGGCATTCTGTTCCGCGAACAGGACGCCGCCGCCGGCGCCGCTGAGAAAGCCGAAATCAAGGCCAAAATCGACAATTACGAGAGCCACGTCGTCCCCATCATTGCCGATATCGACGCCGGCTTCGGCAATGCGGAGGCGACCTATCTGCTGGCCAAACAGATGATCGAGGCCGGCGCCTGCGCGCTGCAGATCGAAAACCAGGTCTCTGACGAGAAGCAATGCGGCCACCAGGACGGCAAGGTCACCGTGCCGCACGAGGATTTCCTCGCCAAAGTGCGCGCCTGCCGCTACGCCTTTCTGGAGCTTGGCATCGAGGACGGGATCATCGTCACCCGCACGGATTCGCTCGGTGCCGGCCTGACCAAGCAGATCGCCTATTCCAAGGAGCCGGGCGATCTCGGCGATCAGTACAACGCCTTCCTGGATTGCGAGGAGATCGACGCCAGCCAGATCGGCAATGGCGACGTGGTCATCACCCGTAACGGCAAATTGCTGCGTCCAAAGCGTCTGCCCAGCAATCTCTATCAGTTCCGCGCCGGCACCGGCGCCGATCGCTGCGTGCTGGACTGCGTCACGTCCTTGCGGAACGGCGCCGACCTGTTGTGGATCGAAACCGAGAAACCGCATATCGAGCAGATCGCTTCCATGGTGGATCGCATCCGCGCGGTCTTCCCCAACGCCAAGCTCGCCTACAACAACTCGCCTTCCTTCAACTGGACGCTGAATTTCCGCCAGCAGGTCTACGATGCGTATAAGGCGGAGGGCAAAGACGTCTCCGCCTATGATCGCGCCCGGCTGATGAGCGTCGATTATGACGGCACCGAACTCGCCATCGCCGCCGATGAGCGCATCCGCACCTTCCAGAGGGAAAGTGCCAAGCGCGCCGGCGTCTTCCATCACCTGATCACCTTGCCGACCTACCACACCGCCGCTTTGTCCACCGACAACCTCTCGAAGGCGTATTTCGGCGATGCCGGCATGCTGGGCTACGTGCTGGGCGTGCAGCGCCAGGAAATCCGCCAGGGCATCGCCTGCGTGAAACACCAGAACATGTCCGGCTCCGACATCGGCGACGACCACAAGGAATATTTCGCCGGCGAAGCCGCCCTGAAAGCCGGGGGCGCCCACAACACGATGAACCAGTTCGGCTGACAAAGTCGCGCCAGGGCTTTCTTTGCCCTGGCACGATCGCCATTTCAGGGTCCGCGGCCGCAAGGACGCGGATTTTTCGTCGGAATGGAAAGAGGCAGCCAGCATTGCGCGCAAGACGGATCTTTAACCTGCCACTGATCAGCATGCTGCTGCTGCAGACCGCGGCGGCATCGGCTGGCGCGGCGGAACTTGCCGGTGACGATGTCGTGCTGGTGCAGGTGCATAACGTGCGCGACGCGCGCGGCCATGTGCTGGTCGCGCTCTGCACCCCGCAGTCCTTCCTGAGCATGCGCTGTCCGTATGAAAGTGCGGTGCTTGCACAGGCCGGCACCGTTACGGCGCGCCTTACCGGCGTCCCGCCGGGAACCTACGCCGTCGAGGCGTTCGACGACTTCAACGACACCCGAAACCTCGGCACATCGTTTCTCGGCCTGCCCGAAAAGGGGCTGGGCTTCAGCCGCGACGCCAAAATGCATTTCGGCCCGCCGCGTTTTTCCGATGCCGCCTTCGCGGTCAATCAGCCGCAGGTCGAAATCAGCCTGACGCTACGCTACTACCGCTAGCTTTTACTGCGCCACCGCCAAAACGTGCGCCAGCCGCCATGCAGGATCAGGATCATGGCGGCGTACCGCCTTGCATCCCCCGCATCCGGCGCGCCCAGATGGGCCCGGAAGCGGCCCTTACGGATGCTGATCGTCTTGGTTTGCGTCATCTCGAGCAAACCCTCGGCGCCGCGCGTGCGGCCAAAGCCGCTTTGTCCGGAACCGCCGAAAGGCAGCCTTGGATCCGCCGTCGGCACGATCAGGTCGTTGATGCACACCGAACCGGCCCGCACCCGCTTCGCCAAAGTCCGGGCGCGTTGCGCCGGCCCGAAGATGGAAGCGCCCAACGCATAGGGACATAATGCATCGGCCCGCAGCGCCGCATTCTCCGACGCCACCGGAATCAGCGCCAGCCAGGGCGCAAACACATCCTGCCTCAGCAACGCGAGATCAGGACCGGTATTGCTCAGCAACACCGGCCGTCCCGGCCCTGCCCTGTGCACCCCAACACCGGCCGCCGCCGCCTGTTGCAGGTGGGCTTCCAGCCTGGCGGTGACCGGCTTGGGTAGGCTCGCCGCCGGAATTTCCGCCAGCATCGGCAGCAGCAGCTCCTGCAGCGGCGCCGCCATTGCGTGCGGCACAAACACCCGGCGCGGCGCGATGCAGGTGGCGCCGCCGTTCAGCCGCATGCCGTAGGCCAGGCAGCGCGCAACCAGCCGCTGATCCGCCCCCGGCAGCACAAACACGGCATCGGCGCCGGATAACTCCACGGTTGCGGGTATTAGGCGCTCCGCCGCCGCGCTCAGGACCCGCCGGCCAGTCTCCGCCGAACCGGTCAGCACGATCCGGTCGAAGCCGGCAGAAGCCGCGGCGGGTCCGGCTTGCCACGGCAGCAACTGCAGAACGCCCTCCGGCAGCCCGGCCTGCGCCAGCAGAGTGCAAAAACGCGCGGCCGCCGCCACGCCGGCAAAAGCCGGCTTCAGGCAAACGCAATTCCCGGCAGCCAGTGCCTGCACAACCTGCACGCCTGGTAGCAACAAAGGATAATTCCCCGGTGCCAGGATCAGCACGCATCCCACTGGTTCCCGCCGTATTTCCGCGCCGACCCCGAACAGCCAAAGCGGTCGGCCGCCGCGCAGCCGGCGCGTGCGCAACAATTTCGGTCCCTCGCGCTCCAGAAATTTGATCGCTTCAAGCAGCGGCAGAATCTCCGCCACCAGGGTGTCCGCAACCGGCCGGTTGAGCGTCGCGGCGACGCTGCTTGCCTGCGCCGCCAGCAACCGCCGCAAACGGTGCAGCACGTGCAGCCGCTGGCGCAGCGAGGTCGCCGCCCAGTGCACACCCGCTTCGCGGCACTTCGCCATCGCCAGGGCGGTCTGCGCGTGATCAACCGCAACATCGTTCATCCAGACAATATGGCGACGCGCAAAGCCGGATGTGGCGCAGGTTACAAAAAAGCCAACCGCGGCTTCCCGGCTTGTAGGCGTGATGGACCCCTACAAGATTTGCTGATGGTTCATGACAATGACTCGGTTCGGCCTAAAACGGAAAAATAATGAATATTCCAAATGCTTTCGCAACGGCCTCGCTCGCCGGGACATCGCCTTGACCTGTCCGTCCGGTTTGCATTCCAGGTTGCCATGCTGAAGCGCGTCTTCGAGGCGCGGGCGCAGCGCGTCGCCATTATCGGCTCCGGTCCCGGCGGTCTGGCATCGGCCATGCTGATGGCCAAAGCCGGCACGGAGGTCACCTTGTACGAGGCGCGCGATGTGCTGGGCGGCCGCTCCAGCACGCTCATCGGCAGCAGCGGCGCCGGTACGTTTCGTTTTGATACCGGGCCGACCTTCTTTCTCTATCCGCGTGTCCTCTCCGACATCTTCACCGCCTGCGGTCGCCGGCTGGAGGACGAGGTCGAGCTGATCCGTCTGGATCCGCAATATGATCTGGTTTTCGAAGGCGGCGGCCATATCAGCGCCACCGGGGATCCGGATCGCATGGCCGCGGAGATCGCGCAGTTTTCGGCCGCCGATGCCGCGGCGCTGCCGCGCTTCATGGCGGACAACCGACGCAAGCTCGCCGCCTTCCGCCCGGTGCTTGAAAACGCCTTCAACTCGATGCGCGATCTGCTGCAGCGCGACATGCTGCGTGGCCTGTCTCTGCTGCGCCCGCATCGCAGCGTCGATGGCGATCTGAAGCGCTACTTCAAGGATGAGCGGATCAGGCTGGCCTTCAGTTTCCAGTCGAAATATCTCGGCATGTCGCCCTTCCGCTGCCCCAGTCTGTTCACCATCCTGTCCTTCCTGGAATATGAATACGGCGTCTATCATCCGCGCGGCGGCACCGGCGCGGTCATCGCGGCGATGGCGAAAGTTGCGCGCTCGCTCGGCGTCACCATAAAACAAAACGAGCCCGTAACCGGATTGATCTTCGAGGGCAAGAAAATCACCGGCCTGCGAACGGCCGGCGGCGAAGCGCATTACGACGCGCTGATCATCAACGCCGATTTCGCCAACACCATGACCAAGCTGGTGCCCGACGCCATCCGCCGGCGCTGGCGCGACCGCGACATCGCCGCGAAAAAATTCAGCTGCAGCACCTTCATGATGTATCTCGGCATCGAGGGCAGCATCCCGGACTTGCCGCATCACACCATCTATCTCGCCGAGCAGTACCGCCGCAATCTGGCAGAGATCGAAGCCGGACGGGCGCCGGGCGAGCCCAGCCTGTATGTGCAGAACGCCTGCATCACCGACCCGGCGCTGGCGCCGCCCGGGCATTCCACGCTTTATGTGCTGGTGCCCGTGGGCCACCGGCAGAACGGCGGCGCCGCTTGGGATCCGGCGGAGCGCGCAGCCTATCGCCAATTGGTGCTGCAACGCCTGGAGCAGATCGGCATCCACGACATCGAGCATCGTATCAGGTACGAGAAGATCGTCACGCCGCAGGATTGGGAGGATGATCTGCATGTCTATCGAGGTGCGACCTTCAATCTTGCCCACAATCTTGGCCAGATGCTGCATCTTCGCCCGCATAACCGGTTCGAGGATCTTCAAAATGTGTATCTGGTCGGCGGCGGCACGCATCCCGGCAGCGGCCTGCCGGTGATTTTCGAGAGCGCCCGCATCACCGCCCGGCTGATGGCCGAAGACATGCGGCTTGATGCGCATTGGGAGACGCCCTCCAAAATGGCGCAGGATCACTATGAACCTGCATTGGGAGCGGAGCCGTGAACGCCTACGCCTTTATCGATCCGCCGCCGGTCGGCGTGATCGGCGCCGGCCTCGGCGGTCTTGCCGCCGCCTGCACGCTGGCGGCGCGCGGCCACAAGGTGATCCTGTTCGACAAGAATTCATGGTTCGGCGGCAAGGCGGCACTGCTGCAGGAACAGGGTTTCCGTTTCGATATGGGACCGACCATCCTGACTGTCCCAGGCGTGCTGGAACGAATTTTTATCGAGGCCGGCCGCAAGATGGCCGACTATCTGGACTTGCGGCGGCTGGACCCGCAATGGCGCTGCTTCTTCGATGACGGCGCCATGCTCGATTTGCAGGAGGACGTACCCGCGATGGCGGACGCCATCGCCAGATTCGCGCCTGGCAGCGAATCCGGGTTCCGCGATTTCATGGGCGTATCGAAGCATCTGCACACGGTTTCCGAAAAATTCTTCTTCTGGAAATCCGTCGAAGGCATCGGCGACACCCTGGAGTTCAAGGGCATGAACCTCGCCACCTTGCGCGATGTCCTCAGCCTGCGCATGGGTAGCTCCGTCGCCGCGCAGATCCGCAAGCGCGTGCCTGATAAGCGCGTCGCGCAGATGCTCGACCATTTCGTGCAATATGTCGGGAGTTCGCCCTACCAGGCGCCGGCGGTGCTGTGCAGCATCGCGCATATGCAGACCGATAAAGGCGTGTGGTACCCGGTGGGCGGCACGCGGGCGGTGCCGGAAGCGCTGACGCGGCTCGCCGGCGAACTCGGCGTCGATCTGCGGCCGGAAACGGACATCACCGACATCGTTGTTGAGGACGGCTGCGCCAAAGGCGTCATCACCGCCGCCGGCGAGACCATCCGCCTCTCCGCCGTCGTTTCCAACATGGACAGCGTGCGCACCATGCGCGAGCTGGTCGGCGGCAGCTTCGGGCAGAAATTCAGCCGCCGCTGGAAGCGCGACCCCGCCTGTTCCGGGGTGGTGTTATATCTCGGCCTCAACCGGGCCTACCCGCATTTGGCGCATCACAACTTCGTCTTCTCCGCCGATCCGCACGAGGAATTCGATTGGATCTACAAAAAAGGCGAACCGGCGCCCGACCCCACCTGCTATTTGGCTGCCCCTTCGCGCACCGAGCCCGGCGTTGCCCCGCCCGGCGGCGAGGCGCTATATGTGCTGGTGCATGCGCCGTATCTGCGGCCGCACCATGATTGGTTTGCCATGTTTCCCGCCTACCGCAAGGTCATCCTCGACAAGCTGAAGCGCTGCGCCGGCATGCCGGACCTTGAGGACCGGATCGTGTACGAGAAGCATCTGACGCCGCAGGATATTCACGAGCGCTACCGCGTGCTGAACGGCGCCATCTACGGCCTCGCCAGCCACGGCAAGGTCAACGGCGCCTTCAAGCCCGGCAACCGCTCCCGCGACGTGAAAAACCTGTACATGGCGGGCGGCGCCGCGCATCCCGGCCCCGGCATGCCGATGGTGCTGATGAGCGGCTGGATCGCCGCCGCCAGTCTCGCGCAGGATGTTCAGGCGGAGCGATCGCCCGTCAGTGGCTGAGATGCAGAAGCGCGGGCAACTTCCGGCGCCGGACCCGCTGCGCCGGCGTTCTGCTCTGCTCTTCAGCCTGTTCGCAACCTATCTGCACTGGTATTTCCGCCGGCACTTCCATGCCGTGCGCATCTCAATTACCGGCTTGCCGAGGCCGCCGGCGGGCCGGCCATTGATCATCTATAGCAACCACCCTTCCTGGTGGGATCCGGCGCTCTACATCGTGCTCTCTGCCAAACTGTTTCCAGGGCGTCCCAGCTTTGGCCCGATGGAGGCCAAAGCGCTCGGCCGCTACGGTCTGCTGGAGCGCATGGGCGTGTTCGGCATCGAAGCCGAGACCCCGCGCGGCGCCTCGCGCTTTCTGGAAGTGAGCCAGCGGGTTTTGTCCGACACTGCCTGCATCCTGTGGGTTACGGCCGAAGGCGCATTCACCGATTCCCGGCAGCGCCCGATACGCCTGAGGCCCGGCATCGCGCATCTCTGCCGCCGCAACCCGGGTGCCATCATCCTGCCGCTCGCCATCGAATACAGCTTCTGGAACGAGAGCCGGCCGGAAGCCCTGGTGCGTTTCGGCGCGCCGATCGATTGCGCGGAATTGTCCCACGACGTGCCGGCATGGAAGGCCGTGCTCGAAGCCGCGCTGACCGGCAACATGGACGCCCTCGCCGCCGATAGCATTACCCGCGAGGCTGTCTTGTTCCGCCCGCTTATCCGCGGCGGCACAGGCATCGGCGGCATCTACGATCTCTGGCGCCGCCTGCGCGCCTGGGGTGCCGGCCGGCGCTTCGATCCCTCGCACGAAGGGCCGGAATGATCGCCTGGCTTAGTCTCCTGCTCGCCCTGCTGCCTTTCAGCCTGACGATCTGGAACCTGCGGCAATTTGCCACGCCCGGCTTGGCGCACGGCCTGCCGCGCATCAGCGTGTTGCTGCCCGCCCGCAACGAGGAGAAAAATATCGGCGCCGCCTGCGCCGCCATCCTGGCCAGCTTCGGCGTGACGCTGGAACTGATCGTGCTGGACGATTCCAGCACCGACCAAACCCTGCCGATTTTGCAAGGCATCGCCGATCGCCGGCTGCGCATCGCCACCGCGCCGCCGCTGCCGCCAGGCTGGTCCGGCAAACAGCACGCCTGCCACATCCTCTCCAGCCTCGCCTCGTACGAGCTGCTGGTCTTCGTCGACGCCGATGTGCGCTTGAGGCCGGAAGCGCTCAGCCGCATGGCCGGCTTCATGCAACGCAACGACTGCGCCCTGGCCAGCGGTTTTCCGCGCCAGCTTGTCGTTACCTCGTCGGAACAGCTTCTGCTCCCCCTGATCCACTTCCTGCTGCTCGGCTTTCTACCGATGAAATTGATGCAAGCCCGCACCGATCCGGGTTTCGGCGCCGGCTGCGGCCAGCTTTTCATCGCCCGGCGCGAGCCCTATTTCAAAGCCGGCGGCCACGCCGCCATCCGCGCCAGCCTGCATGACGGCCTCACTTTGCCGCGCGCCTTCCGCAACGCCGGCTTTCTTTCGCTCCTGTTCGACGCCACCAGCCTGGCGGAATGCCGCATGTATGACGGCCTCCCGCCGCTATGGGAGGGTCTTTGCAAAAATGCCACCGAAGGCATGGCGAAACCCATCTCGCTGCCGATCTGGACCGTGCTCCTCGCCGGCGGCCAAATCCTGCCAGCGCTTCTGATCATATTCACCCCAAGCTGGCCAGCCGCAATCGCCTTGACGGCCAGCATCGCCACCCGCCTGATCCTCGCCAACCGGTTCCGCCAGCCAATGATCTCTGCGCTTCTACAACCCATGGGCATCGCCGCGCTCCTGACCATCCAATGGTTCAGCCTGCTGCGCCCTTTGTGGGGCGGCCGCCCAACCTGGCGCGGCCGGGCGTATCCGTCGCGTTAAAAAAGCAGCCGCTTTTTGCAAAAAGCGGCGCGAAAACTTTCGCGGATTGGAGTTTATGCGCTGGCGGCAGCAACGCGCCAGGCTCGGATTAATAAAGCTCTTTGCTTCTTTTTCAGCCGGCTAAATCCGTACGCTGCGCGTAGATTGCTGCGGCAGGGCGACGTTTCGGTACCGGAAAATACAAGATGTCAGCGGTTCGCTGCGGCACCGGCACCTGCACCTGCACCTGCGGCAGCATGGGCGGCAGCATGGGTAGAGGCTTGCCTTTCGGCGATACGGTCTTGATCATCAGCGAAACGACACCTGCCGACATCGCAGTACCAAGCAGTACGGCAAGCGGCGCGAATTCGATGAGCGTATAAGGCATCTTCAATCTCCTGTCCGTCTGAGCGGAAAATCTAAATCGGACCGCGCAGCCGGCGCAGCCGGATGGCGGCAATGAAAAACCCTGCGGCGACGCCTAAACCGATCCACAGATCCGGCGCGCCAAGGAATTTCAACGGCGCGATCTGGTTGGGTGAAATCAATCCCGAATAGCCATTAAGGGCGTTGAAACCCGCATCCATTGCGCCGCCCATGCGATTGATGATCATGCCGCAGAACAGGGAGCTGTCGAAGGCAACCTTCTCGCCCACGCATAACCCCAAAGGCAGCAGAAACGCCCAGAGAAACGGCGCCCGTTTTGCCCAGGCGGAGACCAGGAACAGCCAGCCCCATAGCGGCGCCTGCCACAGCACCAGCGTCGCGAAGCAGTAGAACATGACCAGCGCCATACGGAAAAACGGCCAGTTGGTCCAGAACCCGGGCACCGCGCCATGACCCGCGGCGAACCCGCGTGCCAGGCCGAGCATCGCCAGCTCCACCGCCAGCGTCAGGATAAAGCTGACGATCGGCAGCACCACAAAGGGGATAAAGGCCTTCGCCAGCACCGCCGTGGTGTCGGAAATCGGCAGCGACTTCCAGAACAGAATGCTGCGATCCCGCCTTTCGTTATACAGCGCGCCCAGGGCGTAGAACACGCCGGCGAGCGTCGCGGAAAGCAGCACGCTTGCATTGCCGATGTAGAAAGGCAGCCCCTGCGGCGGCGTGGCGCTCGCGGCCCGCGGGTTCGACTGCATGATCTGCGCGATGTGCACCGTGCCGACGAAGTAGGCGGCAACAACCAGGACGGCGACCGCCGCCGGCGCGATAGAAATAAACCGGTTTTCCCAAAGCTCCCGCCGCAGGCACCAGAAAAACGGCGAGACCGCGCGAGGTGAAGCAGTTGGCATTTCGATCGGCTTCTGCAACGTGGCACTCATGACACTGCTCCTACGGGCGACGCTTGCGCCGGCGTCAGCAGCGCCACGAACAAATCAGATAAATTCGGGGTGCGCACTTCGCCCAGCGCCTGCAGCCGGCCGGAACCTGCAGGCCCAGTGTCGAACAGCATGATGCTGCGGCCGAACACCCGCCGCTCATGCAGCGGCTTTAGCGCCTGCGCCGCAGCAAGCCGCTCCGGCGGCACCATCACCTCGACAAATCGGCTGCCGAGCGCCTCCATGCTGGTGTTCAGAACGATCTTGCCGCGATCGATGAAGACCACGTCGGTCAGGATATGCTGGATCTCCTCCACCTGATGCGTCGTCACCACGATGGTACGGCTGGAATCGAAATAATCATTGAGCAGCGTATCGTAGAACTGCTTGCGATAGATGATGTCCAAACCCAGCGTCGGTTCATCCAGCACCAGCAGCCTGGCGTCGATCGCCATCACCAGCGCCAGATGCAGCTGCACGGTCATGCCCTTCGAAAGCTGGCCGACTTTGCTGTGCCGCTTGATGGCGGTCCGCGCCAGGAACGCCTCGGCCTTCTCGCGGTCGAAGCGCGGGTGCACGCCGCCGACGAAATCCAGCGCCTGGGAGACCCGCAGCCAGCGCGGCAGCACCGCCACGTCGGCAATGAAACACACCTCCTGCATCAGCTTTTCGCGGTCCGTCCAGGGATTGCGGCCCAGCACGGAAAGCTCGCCCTCGAAATCGCTCAGCCCCAGGATCGCCTGCAAAGCGGTGCTCTTACCGGCGCCGTTCGGGCCGATCAGGCCCAGGATCCGGCCTTCCTGCACGGTCAGGTCGATGCCATCCAGCGCAATCGTATCGCCGTAGCGCTTGCGCAGGGACCGTGCTTCGATGCAGGCCATCTTAACCCTCCTCTGCTTGCGGTTTCGCCGTGTCCAGCTCCTGCCAGGTCAGGCCCAGCCGCCGGATCGTCTGCTGGATCAGCGGCCATTGCTCCTTCAAAAAGCGTTCCCGCTCCGCCGCCAGCAGTAACGCCGGCGCGCCGGCGTTGATGAACATGCCAAGGCCGCGGCGTTTTTCCACCAGCTGCTCATCCACCAGCGCCTGGTAGCTTTTCAGCACCGTCAGCGGGTTCACCCGGTATTCCGCCGCCACCTGCCGAACCGAGGGCAGCGGATCGCCTGCCTGCAGCGTACCGTCCAGGATCATGGCGATCACCAGGTCTCGCAGCTGGCGATAGATCGGCTGATTGTCATTCCATTCACGGTCCATGCGCGTCCTGATGATGCCGGCGCCCGTTGCGCCTAAGCTTACTGTTATACCTAACCATAACACCAGTACGGAAGCAAGCGCTTTTTCAACCTCTAATCAAGCCTGTCGCGGCCGCCTGTTTTTCAGGCAAGTGGTCAAGGTCGATTGTCTGGCGTCTGGGGTCTCGGGGCAGAGAATGACCGATTAATGCGCTAGCCTCGCCAGCCTAGATCGTCACGGAGCCAGATCCGGCGGCAGGTCGCTCATTACGGATCCAGCAGGTGTTCTCGCCGCCTTGGCTCGTAAACTTTGTTGCTTTGCACTATGAACTTTTAATTTAAGACGTTGTTCATCTTTGGCTTTTTATGATGGACTGTCCTGCAATCATCGCATTTGTCAGGCATCGGGCCACATGCGAACTCTGCCCTCGCCAGCCATTTGGCTGACGCGCGCAAGCGCTGGTCACGTTTAGTCTACGGAGGGGCGCGTATCCATGCGCGCATTTCACATGAAGAAAATCGAAGCGATTATCAAACCGTTCAAGCTCGACGAAGTCAAGGAAGCGCTTCAGGAAGTCGGCGTCGAAGGCATCACCGTTACCGAGGTGAAGGGCTTTGGACGCCAGAAAGGCCACTCGGAACTGCATCGCGGCCCCGAATACGTGGTTGATTTCGTCGCCAAAGCGAAAATCGAAGTCGTCCTGGAAGACAATATGGTCGAACGCGCTGTCGAAGCCATCGTGGCCGCCGCCCGCACCGGCCGCATCGGCGACGGCAAAATCTTCATCTACAATATCGAGGATGTCGTCCGTGTCCGCACCTTCGAAAAGGCGGAAGCGGCACTTTGATCGGTCCGAGGCGGGCTTGCAGGGTCATCCTCTGCAACGCCCGCTGCGGGAGGGAAGGAGGAAAGAAGGGAAGAAAGGCAGGAAGCAGTTCTTTTTCTGAAGAAAAAGAACCAAAAAGACTTTTATAAATTGGCTTGGGGCGCTGGAGAAGTCCGGCTCTGAAGTCGAGAAATTTTGCGGAGCTTTTTTCCAGAAAGCGACCGCTACGCTACCTTCCCGTCCATTTCGCTTCGTAAACCTTCGCGCCGGGCGGCGGCGTAAAATCTTTGTCCGTCTCGGCGTCGCTTACACGCATCGCGTTCAGCGCCAGCATCAGTGCCGCCGTGTTCATCATGCCGGGCGGAATCCACTGGATCATGCCGCCCAGCATCTGATCATAGGCGGGGCTCATGGCGGGAAAGATTCTGCCGCAGAGCGTGTAGAACGCGTACAGATCCTGCGTCGTCAGCGCGATATAGGAACTGATCGCGATCTGCGGAAACATCGCAAGAAATCCTAAGCCTGCTCGCGTAATGAAGGACAGCCGGCTGAACGGTTTCGGCCGCGGATCGAGCACGACCAGCCAGAAAATCATTCCGCCGGCCATGCAGGTGAGGTTCATAAAGGCGTAGAGCGCCGGATTGATCATTGCCGCGAAATGCACGGACGGGATCAACCAGATATCGGAGCTGAGCAGGAACAGTCCCATCGCCGGCAGCGGGTGAAACAGCACCCGGCCGCTGCGCCGCATCGCATCGCCTCGGCAGAACGCCAGCAGCCACGCGGGGATGCCGCGCGCCAGTACGTCCTGCATCCAGCCGATGCCGATGCAGAACGGTGCCGCCATGCTGATGGTGACCGCCTGCACGCGATTAAGCGAAAACAGATGCTGCGCCAGATACTCGAACCGCGTTTGCAGAACGAAATAAATCGACAGCACGCCGAGCAGGAAAAACCCCTGCCGCAACTTCGACGGCCGTTTCGGCTTCGGCGTAAGCCGCAGCCCGCGGAAATACCATAGCAGCGTGAACCAGAAGCCGAGGAAAACCGGCGCGTTGAAGATGAAGGGAAACACCGCTGGCAGCTGCGCCGGAAAAAACCGGCACAGCAAATCCACCATTATCGCGGCGGCGCAAACGCCGGTCGAGGCCGGGTCGAACCTCATTTCAGCCATGATTTTTATCGATCGGCACGCCAGGCAGCGCCCGGCTGGTACGGATCGTCTGCAGCGTCTGCACCTTGGCGACATTGGCCGCACCCGTCAGCCTGGCGGTGAGCTGGTTCTCATGCGCCGCATCGCGCGCTACCAGCTTCAGCAGAAAATCGCCGCCGCCGCGGATCATGTGGCACTCCCGCACTTCCGGCCAGCTCGCGACCAGGGTTTCGAAACTGTCCAGCACCGCCTGTTTCTGGCTCTCCAGCCCGACGATCGCAAAAAACGCGATCTGCCAGCCGAGCTTCTGCGCGCCGATCTCCGCGTGGTAGCCCTGGATATAGCCGGACTCCTCCAGCCGGCGCACCCGGCGCAGACAGGGCGGCGGGGAGATGCCGGCGCGCTTGGCCAGTTCCACGTTGGTCATCCGTCCATCCTGTTGCAGTTCGGCCAGGATCCGGCGGTCGATATCATCAAGGACGGCGGATTCGGCTTCGCGTTGGCTCATGGCACTATAAGAACCGCCCCTATTGATTTGCGCAACATTATTACTCAAATAACTTCTTCCACAATGACTTCTTTTAGAGTGCCACTCTGCTTGTAACAGCATGGCGAGCTTGAATATGTTGCCTTGTCACTGAAGACGGATTTCTTGAAATGAGTGAAGTCAAAAATACCCGTGTGTTGATCATTGGCGCCGGCCCGGCCGGATACACCGCCGCGATTTATGCCGCGCGGGCCAATTTGCAACCCGTCATGGTGGCCGGGCTGCAGCCGGGCGGACAGCTTACCATCACCACCGACGTGGAAAATTATCCGGGCTTCGCCGACACCATCCAGGGCCCCTGGCTGATGGAACAGATGGCCAAACAAGCCGAGCATGTCGGCACCGAGATCATCTACGACCTGATCACCCGGGTCGATTTCTCATCCCGCCCGTTCAAGGCCTGGCTCGATTCCGGCGACCAGTTCCTGGCCGACACCGTCATCATCGCCACCGGCGCGCAGGCCCGCTGGCTCGGCCTGCCATCGGAGACCGCCTTTCAGGGCGGCGGCGTTTCGGCCTGCGCCACCTGCGACGGCTTTTTCTATCGCGGCAAGAAGGTCGCCGTGGTCGGCGGCGGCAATACGGCGGTAGAGGAAGCGCTCTACCTCACCCACCACGCCAGCCACGTCACCTTGGTGCATCGCCGCGACAAGTTCCGGGCCGAGAAAATCCTGCAGGACCGGTTGTTCGCCAACCCGAAAATTTCGGTCATCTGGGATCACGCCGTCGAGGAGATCACCGGCGGCGGAACGCCGGCTGTGGTAACCGGCGCCACGCTGAAGCACGTGAAAACCGGTGAGCCGCTGAAAATCGAGATCGACGGCATTTTCATCGCCATCGGCCACAGCCCGACCACCGCGGTATTCGAAAATCAGCTGGTGACGGATGACGACGGCTATATCATCACCACGCCCGGCACCACCGCCACTTCAATCCCCGGGGTGTTCGCCTGCGGCGACGTGCAGGACAAGATTTTCCGCCAGGCAGTCACCGCCGCCGGCACCGGCTGCATGGCGGCGCTTGAGGCGGAGAAATTCCTCGCCGACATCCCCTTGCATGTTAGCGAGGCGGCGTAGTGCGAAGGAATTGGCCGAATGCCGTAATGCATCGTTGCGCGATTCGCGGCCAAGCCACTATGGTTGACCGATGACAGGTCAAAAGATGGACTGGGACAAGCTGCGGGTCTTCCATGCAGTGGCGGAGGCCGGCAGTTTCACCCATGCGGGCGACACCCTGAACCTAAGCCAATCCGCCGTCTCCCGGCAGATTTCCGCGCTGGAGGAAGCACTTTCCGTGCCGCTGTTCCATCGCCACGCGCGCGGCCTGATCCTGACCGAACAGGGCGAGGCGCTGAACCGCACGGTACGCGAGGTGTTCGCCAAGCTCGCCATGACGGAAGCTTTGCTGACCGAAAGCAAGGAAAAACCGGCTGGCCGCCTGAAAGTCACCACCACGCATAGCTTCGGCGTCGCCTGGCTGGCGCCGCGCCTGAAAACTTTTTTGGCGCAATATCCGGACGTGACGCTATCGCTGCTGCTTGACGACACCGACCTCGACCTTGCGATGCGCGAGGCCGATGTGGCGATCCGCATGCACCCGCCGCGCCAGCCGGACCTCGTGCAGCGGCATCTGGGGGAAATACGCTGGCAGGTCTGGGCCACGCCGGATTATCTCAAAGCCAATGGCACGCCGGAAAAGGCCGAGGATCTGGATAATCACAAGCTGGTTCTGTTTGGCGACCGCAAGCCGCCGGTGCCCGATGTCAACTGGCTGTCGGAAATCGGCCGGCGCGACGGAACCGCCCGCCGCGGCGTGCTGGAAGTCAACTCGCTGCAGGCCATGCTGAGCGCGGCTCGCGCCGGGATCGGTCTTGCAGCCCTGCCGGATTACCTGATGACCGAGCCGGCCGGGCTCGTCGCTGTGCTGCCCGGCATCACAAAACCGCATGTGGATATGTATTTCGTGTATCCGGAAGAGCTTCGAAACAGCAAACGCGTATCGGTCTTCCGTGACTTTTTAGTGAAAAGCATTTCGGAACGTCATAGCTAAACCGGGAAACCCTAAGGAATCCGCCAAAACGACTAGGAGCCACAATCGGCATGCAATAAATTCATGCCCGGCGCCCTTTTTCCCTCTTAAAAAATTTCGGTAGTGGCGTATATACAACAATGTTGGTGAGAGCCAACATCATCCGGTCCTCCCAGACCGGATTGGGACTTCGGTCCCAACGTCTCCCAGACGTGAAGCCTCCCTGTTGACTTGACCCGTTGGCTTTCAGCCGACGGGTCTTTTTTTGCGTTGAATTTTTGCCTTAAATTCTTTTTACCTTAAATTCTTTTTGCTTCAATTCGGCGCCCAGACTTATGGTAAGGGTGCTAATGTTTTCGGTATGAACACACAATAGGCCACGCCGCCGCAGCGCCAACATTCTGGCGTCCTCGCCTTACAAATGTAGCGACCGTGTAAAATAAGCCACAGGTGGGCCGGCTTTAGCATCTCCTTCGGTACACGCTTGAGCAAACCGTCTTCCACCGCCCGCGGCGTCAGCCCCGGCGCGATGCCGGTGCGGTTGCCCAGCCGGAAAATATGCGTATCCACCGCCATGGTCGCCTGGCCGAAAATCTCGTTCAGCACCACATTGGCCGTCTTTCTGCCAACGCCTGGCAGCGCCTCCAGCGCCTCGCGCTCGCCTGGCACCGCGCCGCCATGCAGCTCCAGCAATTGCCGGGACAGGCCCAGCACATTCTTCGCCTTGGCCTGCCAAAGTCCGATAGAGCGGATATGCCCGGCAATCCCGGCCTCCCCGAGTGCCACCATCGCGGCCGGATCCGGCGCCGCGGCGAACAGGGTCTTGCCCACCTTGTTCACCGCCACATCGGTCGTCTGCGCCGAGAGCACCACCGCGACCAGCAGCATGAAGGGGCTCTGATAATCGAGCTCCGTCTCGGGCTCCAGATTGCCGCCGGAAATCGCCGTCAGGAAAGGCCCGATCTCCGCCCGCTTCATCAGCCCCCGCTTCAGCGGTTTCGGCGGCTTGCTTTTTAAGTTCGGGGCGGGGTCCATACGGTTATCTCTTGCCGATCGCTGAATTGAGGCGATCTATGTCGCATGGACGCCGAAGCCGCCAGCCCATACCCAAACCTCGACCTGGCCGACAAGCCGCTCTTTCAGGCGATGGTCAAACCGCACCGCAGCCTCTCGCGAAAAGGCCTGGTCATCGTCATCTGCTTCATGCTGCTGGGCTCGCTCACCGTCACCAGCCTGATGGTGATGCTGGGCGCCTGGCCGGTCATCGGCTTCAACGGTGCCGACATCGCGCTCGCGCTGTTCCTGCTCTGGCTGAACATCCGCGCCGCCCGCGCCGTGGAAGTGATCTCCTTGCGGAAAAACACCCTGGAGATCACCCGCACCGACCTGCGCGGCCGGCAGGAGCAGATCTCGCTGGCGCCCTACTGGCTGAACATCGTGCTGCAGGAACGGCAGGGCACCGTGCCCAAACTCCTGCTCGCCAGCCGCGGCGCCAACACCGAAATCGCCCGCCAGCTCGGCGAAGCAGAAAAACGCGACCTCGCCGCCGCCCTGACCCGCGCCCTAAATCGCTGGCGCAATCCGCGCTTCGATAATCCTCAGCTTAGGGATTGAAGGGAAGGAAGCACTTCTTTTCCAGAAAAAAGAATCGGTTTTTCAGAAAGAAAAAGGATTTAGACCCAGCGCGGTCCAGGAACCGCCGATCCCTGCGCCTGTTCATCCCCCACCGTCAACACCGGCCGGAAAAGCAGCGGCAGACCCTGCGACGCCCGCTCCGCCAGCAGCGCATGAATCTGTTCGGCAGGATATAGCCACTCCACCGGCTCCAACGGCAAATCCAGCAGCGGCCGCGAGATATGGATGAAATCATTGAAAGCGACGAAGCCAGGCTGGCCCGCAACTGCCTGCATCGGCGGCGGCGGCACATCGTCCAATACCCGCCGCTCCGCCGGCACGATCTCGATAAACTGGTAGCCCGCCCGATTGCCTCGCGCCCAGCAGCGGCGGACCAGCTGCGTCGCCATGTCGCCGAACTTGATCATCACCTCGTCCGGCAGATCCAGCGGCCGCGGCACTTCCACCTGCACCCCGCCATAGGATTCATCCAGTACGGTGCAGGGCACGCCGGAAGGCGCCCCGCGCAACATCAGCTCCGCCGTGCGGTAAACGGAGCGCCGGGAATGCCGCCGGCGATCGTTATAATCATCGGTGGCTGCGTTGTCGGACATGGGCCAATACCTTCACCGGGAACGGTACGGCACAGCTTTGCGGGAAGAGCGTTAACAAATTCCAAAGCAGCGACGTTTTGAAAAAGCGCGTGGCGCCGCCGCCGTCCCAAGCCCAGGTTCCAGGCCTAAATGCCAAATGTCTTTTTGCCGCACCGGCGGCTCGGTTCTTTTTCTTCAGAAAGCAGGTCTTACTTGAGCTCTTGCCCGCGCTTTCAGGCCTGAAAACGGCGCCTGCAGCCGCTGCCTTAACTTTCCAATTCGCGCAACATCCGCCAGCCGGCGGTCCAAAAACGCCAGGGTTGCCGCATCATCCTCGGAGGTGTCGCGCAGCCAGTACAGCAGGGTTGCGTTGTAGACCCCGGCCAGCGTTGCCCGTTTGGTATACCAGGAGAAATCGGCCGCGCCGTCGCCGGCTGCGTGCCAGATTGCATCCACCGTGGCCGCGGTCAGCGTCACGGCCCGCCTTGCGTGCAGCGGCATGGCTAGCCACGCCAGCGCGCGGCGGATCGCCTCCTTATTCGCCCGGTTCTGCTCCAGCCGGATCGTGATGATGGCGCGGACCCGCCCCGGTACCCGGTACGCTTCCAGCCCAGACTTCGCAGCCGCCGCCGCCATGCGCTCATCCGCCAGCGCGCAGAACGCCGCGATCATCTCGCCGGTGCCGTCCGGAAACAACAAGGCCGAGTCATCCGGATGCTCGCCGATGGCGGTCAACGCCTGGCGCACCGCCTTTGTCGTCCAGCCGTCGAACGGCACCTGCGGCAGCAACGCATCGATGACGGCGTCAAGCAGTTTATCTTCGCTCACAGGATCGCCCCACTTTCATATTCGAGTTCCGGCAGCTCCTGCGGATAGCGCAGCGTCTCCTCGTTGAAGCCGAAATAGCGAAAATCGTTCATCCGCATCGGGTACAGCACCCCGATCAGATGATCGTATTCATGCTGCACCACCCGTGCATGAAAGCCGGCGACCAGCTTGTCGATCGGCGCCCCGGCCGCATCGATACCGGCCAGGTGAATTTGCCTGTATCGGGGCACCGCGGCCCGCAGGCCGGGGATTGAGAGGCAACCCTCCCAGCCGAGCTCCATCCCCGCATCCAGCGGCGTGATCACCGGGTTGATCACCGCCGTCAATGGCACCGCTTCCTCGTCGTCCGACATGGCCGCCGGCACCAAGTAGATAAACAGCCGCAAGGAGGTAAAAACCTGCGGCGCCGCCAGTCCGACGCCGCCGGCATCGTCGAGCGTCTCCGCCATGTCGGCGATCAGGCGCTGGATTTCCGGCGCCGGCGGATCCGCCACCTCCGCCGCCCGCTTCAGCAATACCGGATGGCCCATCCGGGAAATTTTCAGAATTGCCATGCGGCTTACATGATACCGCCAACCGATTTTGACGAGGCCGGCTTGCGGCCAAAGATTTGTCATCCCCAAAACTCTATGCTAACCAGCCGGGCAACGCGTGCGCTGCCTTCGGGCTGCGCCGTATTTTGTTTTTCAGCCTATAGCAGCCCGCAGGAGTTGTCGGCCAAGTGCAAGTTCTCGTCCGAGATAATAACGTCGATCAGGCGCTGAAGGCGCTCAAAAAGAAACTTCAGCGTGAAGGCGTTTTCCGCGAAATGAAACTTCGCCGCCATTACGAAAAACCCTCCGAACGCCGCGCCCGCGAAGCCGCCGAGGCCGTCCGCCGCGCCCGCAAGATGGAGCGCAAGCGCATCGAGCGCGAGGGTTTCTAAGCCAGCAGGCAAGAAGCCGCTTTCTTGAAGCGGCGCAAAAAAACATTTTTTTGAAGCCGGCGCCGGGCGTGCCGTCGCTTTTCGCGCCGGTGTGGGCCGCATCGCCGCATCGAGTTCACGCAAGCGCTGTTCTCTATATTTAAGAAAATTACCCTTCGCGCCCCGCCGGAATCCGCGTAAGCCTCGCAGCAGGTTCATGCTGATGGTTTTTTGACGGTGGAGACGCATTCCGGTGATCAGGTTATCGGTCCCGTTCAGGCAGGCGCTATCCCGGCTCACCTTGCCGGTGATGCTGATGCTGTCGCTTGGCATCGTCCTCTTCGGCCGCGCCGACCAGGATCTCGGCAACCATCTGCGCGCCGGGCTGGATGACGTTCTCGCCCCCGCCTACGCCGCAATCGCCGGCCCGGTCGAAGCGCTGGAACACGGCACCGGGGCGATCGGCAATCTGTTCAACCTCGCCAACCAGAACGCTGAACTGCGTGCGGAAAACGCCAAGCTGCTGCAATGGCAGGCGGTCGCCATGGCCCTGCAAGCCCAGGACGACGCGCTGAAGACCGCGCTTGACTATGTCCCCAGCCCGACCCCCGAGTTCTTCACCGCGCCCGTGGTCGCCGACCTGGGCGGCGTCTATGCCCGCTCCGTGCTGGTCTCAACCTCGCCCGAGAATGCGGTGAAACCGGATCAGATCATCGGCGCCATCGCCATGGATGGCCGCGGCATCGCCGGCCGGGTGGTGGAAGCCGGCAGCCATAGCGCCCGCATCCTCCTGATCACCGATCTTAACAGCCGCATCCCGGTGGGCCTTGGCGCGCGCGGCGCCCCGGCCCTGATGACCGGCACCAACGGGCCTTATCCGCAATTGCTGTACTGGTCGCCCGGCCAGCCGCCGGCGGAAGGCGACATGGTGCTCTCCAGCTCGGCTGGCGGCGCCTTCCCCTCCGGCCTGCCGATCGGCGTGGTCCATTACAGCGACCAGAACCGGCCGGAAGTCCTGCCGCTCGCCGATCTCGACGATCTGCGGCTGCTGCGGCTTTTCATCTATCCCAGCACGCAGCCGGAACTGCAGCCGGTTCCCCAAACAAGCAAGCCGGCGGCCAAGCCGCACAAGCTGTCCTGAGCATGGCGCGTCGCCCCACGCGGCAAGGCCCGGGCATCTGGCGCCGGCTGGATGCCGCATCCCGCCTGGCATGGCCGGCCTTCTGCACGATTTTCGGGCTGTTCCTCATCGGTCTGCCTCTGGGCCTGCCGGGCCAGGCGGAATTGCGGCCGGCCTATGCCATGGCCTGCGTCTTCTTCTGGTCACTGTATAGGCCGGGCTCCATTCCGGCGCCGTTCGTCGCCTTCACCGGCCTGCTGCTGGACCTGCTGAACCTCTCGCCCCTCGGGCTTTGGGCGGTGCTGCTGCTGCTGCTGCAAGGGCTCACGCTGGCCGCCCGCCGGCGTCTGGCGCCCAGCGGCTTCCTGCTGAACTGGGCGATTTTTTGCGCCCTCGCGGCGGGTTTTTCCGCCCTGTTCTGGGCGATGCAATGCCTGCTCACGCTGACGCTCCTCACCCTTATTCCGCTCGGCGTGCAGATCCTGGTTTGCGCCGGCGTCTACCCTGCGCTTGCCGCCTTGTTCATCCGCGCGCATCGCGGCGCCGCCGCGGCCGAACTTGCCTAAAGCCAGCCCATGAAGCGCGAAATCCAGGGCCGCGCCGCGTTCAGCCGCCGCGCCTTGCTGGTCGGCCTCGGCCAGCTCGGCATCTTCGGCGCGATCGGCGCCAAGCTCTATAACCTGCAGGTCGTCCAGCACGGCAAATACGCCATGCTGGCCCAGGCCAACAGCATCAGCGAACGCCTGATCGCGCCGGAACGCGGCATCGTCACCGACCGCTATGGCGCCATCCTGGCCGGCAACCAGCAGCATTGGCGGGCGTTGTTCATGAAGGCGCAATGCCCGGACGCCTTCGGCTCCGGCCCCGATGTCGTGCTGGATAATTTCAGCAAGCTGGTGGCACTCTCGCCTGACGAGCGCGCCCGCATCGCCGCCGACCTCGCCGACCGCCCGCAATACATCCCGGTTCTGCTGAAAGACTACCTCAACTGGCAGGACATGTCCGCCATCGAGGTCAATACCCCGAACCTGCCCGGCGTCGTCATCGAGGTCGGGACCAGCCGCATCTACCCCTTCGGCCCGGCCTTGGCCCATTCCGTCGGCTATGTCGGCCGGCCCAACCCGGCGGAGGCCAAATCGAACACCGTGCTCGCCTTGCCCGGCATGCGCATCGGCCGCACCGGCGCCGAAGCCGGCCAGGACGATCAGCTGCGCGGCGCCCCAGGCTTCGTGCAGACCGAAACCAATGTGCATGGCGAGGTGGTGCGCGAAGTCGCCTCCGACCCCGGCACCGCCGGCCAGAATATCTCGCTCTCCATCGATACCGGCCTGCAGGCGCTGGCCTTGCAGCGCCTGGGCACCCAGCCTGGCGTCGCGGTGGTGCTGGACGCGCAGAGCGGCGAGATCCTCGCCATGGCCAACAACCCGTCCTTCGACCCGGCGCTGTTCGACAAGGGCGTGCCACAGGATAGGTGGAAATCCTGGATGGCCGATGCCATGCATCCGCTGCAGAACCGCGCCATCTCCGGCCTCTACGCCCCAGGCTCCACCTTTAAGCCGACGGTGGCACTGGCGGCGCTGAAATGCGGCTCGCTGACGCAGGACACCTACTTGACCTGCACCGGCTCCTTCACGCTGGGCGACCATCTGTTCTGGTGCGACAACCACGTCGCCCACGGCACCATCAACCTCACCACCGCCCTGCAGGTCAGCTGCGACGTGTTCTTCTACCAGGTCGCCCTCGGCGTGGGGGAGGACAACATCGCCGCCATGGCCAACCAGCTCGGCATCGGTGTCGATCTGCAGATGGACATGCCGCACCAATCCCCCGGCCTCGTCCCGACGCTGGACTGGGCGCGCGCGCACGACATTCACTGGGCGCCGGGCAACACCGTGGTGCAGGGCATCGGCCAGGGCTACACCCAGGTCACGCCGGTCGCACTTGCCACCATGATGGCCCGCATCGCTTCCGGCATCATGGTCGGCCCGCACCTCACCCGGCGCATCGGCGGCCAGCTGCAGACCGGCGCCAACGCCGCCGACTGGCCGGCGCTCGACGTCGATGACCGCCATCTGGCGCTGGTCCGCCAGGGCCTGTTCGAGGTCGTAAACACGCCGCAGGGAACCGCCTGGAAGGCCCGGATCATGCTGCCCAACGCCCAGATGGCCGGCAAGACCGGCACCGCCCAGGTGCATAACGATAGCGCTGCCGAAAAGATGAAGAACTTCAACGCCGACAGGATGGCCTGGATCGACCGGCCGAACGGCCTGTTCGTCGGCTTCGCCCCCTACGACAATCCGCGCTACGCCACCGCGATCATCGTCGAGCACGGCAATTGGGGCGCGCAATCCGCCGCCCCGATCGCCCGCGATCTGCTGACCTACTGCATCACCAACGACCCCGCCGGCCGCGACACGCCGATCAACCCGGCGCTCGCCGCCGCCAACGCGCCTTCCCCGGCGGGACGTCCACCGGTCACCAATGCGGATGACGAGACCGCGCTTGCGCCGGCCGGCGTCACCGCCACGATCGTGCAATGAACTCGGCCTACGCCGGCTCCCTGCATCGGCCGTTCCGCGACCGCTCCTTCGGCCTGGTGCGGAAATTCCTGCGCATCAACTGGCTGTTCGTGCTCTGCATCTGCGCCTTGGCCGGTGTCGGCTACGCCGCGATGTATTCCGCCGCCGGCGGGGCTCCCACGCCCTATGCCAACAGCCAGCTCTACCGTTTCCTCTCGGCGCTGCTGCTGATGCTGGCCATCGCCATGGTGGATATCCGCTTCATCGCCAAACTGGCCTGGCCCTCCTACCTCCTCGGCCTGCTCCTGCTCGTGGCCGTCGCCAAATTCGGCCACACCGGCCTCGGCGCGAAGCGCTGGATGACCATCGGCGGCATGGAAATCCAGCCCAGCGAGCTGATGAAGCTGTTCCTCATCCTCGCCCTCGCCGCCTGGTTCCACCGCGCCCCGCACGAGCGCGTCGGCAATGTCTTCTTCCTGATCCCGCCGGTCATCGCCATCCTGCTGCCCGTCGGCCTGATCCTGAAGGAGCCCAATCTCGGCACCGCCGTCATCACCGCCGTCATCGGCGCGGTCGTGATGCTGGGCGCCGGCGTGCGGTGGTGGAAATTTGCCATCGTCATCGCCGCCATCGCCATCGCCGCGCCCTTGATCTACCACCATCTGCACGGCTACCAGCGCGCCCGCATCGTCACCTTCATGAACCCCGGCTCGGACCCGCTGGGCGCCGGCTACAACATCATCCAGTCGAAAATCGCGCTGGGCTCCGGCGGGCTCGCAGGCCAGGGTTTTCTGCACGGCACCCAGAACCAGCTCAACTTCCTGCCGGAAAAACAAACCGATTTCGTCTTCACCATCATCGCCGAGGAATTCGGCTTCATAGGCAGCATGGTCGTGCTCGGCCTGCTGTTCTCGATCGTCGCCATCGCCCTCTACACAGCTTTTCGCTGCAACAACCAGTTCGGCCGCCTGACCGCATTGGGCATCGGCACCAATTTCTTCCTGTACTGCGCCGTGAACCTCTCCATGGTCATGGGCCTGATCCCCGTCGGCGGCGTCCCGCTGCCGCTCATCTCCTACGGCGGCTCCGCTTTGACCGCTGTCATGCTGGGCTTCGGCGTCCTGATGTCCGTCCACGTCCATCGCGACGCCGAGTTTCAGGTGGAGGAGTTTTGAGAGGCGAAAGGAAGCGGTTGTTTTTTGAAAAAACCAACCAAAAAACTTGTTGTCGCTCTGGGCCTGGGGATTTGGCACTGACCTCGCGCCAGCGTCAGGCCGGCGCAGGCGCCAAAGGCGGCCCGCGGCATCCAGGCCTTTCTTAACCCCGTAATGAACCTCCTCGTCTTTGACTCCGGCATCGGCGGCCTCGGCGTCGTTGCGCAAATCCGCCGCCTCCAGCCGGAAGCCAACCTCACCTACCTCGCCGATAACGCCTTCTACCCCTACGGCGAAAAGCCCGACGACATCCTGATCGCCCGCATCCTGAAAATCATCGGCCAGGGCATCGCCCTGTTCACCCCGGACGCGATCGTCATCGCCTGCAACACCGCCAGCACCGTCGCGCTCTCTCACCTCCGCGAAGCCTACCCATGCCCCTTCATCGGCTGCGTCCCGCCCATCAAACCCGCCGCCGCCGCCAGCCGCACCCGCCATATCGGCCTGCTCGCCACCGCTGCCACCATCCGCCGCCCCTACCTCGCCGACCTCTGCCAGAAATTCGCCGGCGACTGCATCGTCCACAGCCACGGCACCGCTGTCCTCGCCGACCTCGCGGAGCAGAAATTCCGCGGCCGGCCCGTCAACCTCTCCGAACTCTCCGCCGCCATCGCCCTCATGCTGAACCAGCCAGGCGCCGAACAAATCGACACGGTCGCCTTGGGCTGCACCCACTACACTTTCCTGCTCCCGGAACTGCGGGAACTGCACCCCAACATCCAGTGGTTCGACCCGGCCAACCCGGTCGCACGCCAAACCCGCAGCATCAGCCGCCAAATGCCGGGTGCCGCGTCATCCACATCCGGCACCGCGCTCTTCACCGCGCCGCTTCCGGATGCGCAACGCCTGCGCCCGAATTTCCAGCCCTATGGCTTCACGAATTTTTCGCAGCTCGATTTCGACTGAGCTAAAACCAACCGAACGCAGGTTGCCGGAGCGCGAGATGATCACCGTTGATGCTGCTGAAGCGACGCCGGACCTGTCGCGCCTGATCGACCAGGCGAGCCCTCCCAAAGAAGCGGTTTGGTTTCATGGCAGGGCAATCCAGCGTTCCCGAGAATTTTCGACACGATGTTTGCAGACCAGATCCTGACCGGGTTCGAAGGCGAGGCATTGCAGCGGCTAGAGATCTAGGCCGGATCGGAGCGTTGCAGCGTCAAAGGCCGCAACGCCGCATATTGCCGCTGCATCGGCATGGGCTGTAGCGCCGCTGGCTCGAACTGCGCGGCTGGCGTTGAACCCCGCAACAAAACCTCTTCCTTCGCCGCCGGCCCGCGCAACAGCGGCTTCGTCAGCAGCCCCAATATCCGCGTCCAGGCCTTGTCCACCCAGACCAGCGGCAGCGCGCAAAGCAAGGTCAACGCGACACTGATCGCGGCCGCCACCAGCGCGCTGTGCGTCTTGCTCATCACCGTCAGCGCGCCATTGAAGCTGGTGGCACCGGCAGAGAGCATGATCGGCCCATGCAGCAGATAGATCGGAAACGACAGCAGGCCAAGCCAGACCGCCCAGCTCTTCGAGAACACCCGCCGCAGAAATGGATTGCCGAGGAGCAGAAAAATCATCAGCGCGGCGCCGGCATCCCAGATGAAATGCGCGTTATCGCCCGCCGGCAGCATTGCCTTGATCGGTGCGTGGATCAGCAATTTCTGCTCATAGGTAAAGCTGAACAGATAGATCGCCACCCCACCCAGAACGGCCGCCTGCCAGTTCCTGAAATTCGGCATCTTATTCTCGGCGAACAGCATCGCCAGCACGATGCCGACCAGAAAATCGCTGATATAGGTTATCGGAAAGATCCCGCCGGCCCAGAACATCACGGTGCCGATCAGCCCCAGCCGGATCGGCCAACTACGGATCGCAAACAGCAGAGGTGCGGCCAAAAAAATCGCGAAGCTGCCAAACAGCTCGATCCGCATGGTCCAGAGCGGCGAGTCGAAATGGACGTCGCCGGACAGAAACACCTTGTACAGCCCTTCGCGCAGCGCCTCCAACCCGTCGACCGCATGCCCATCCAGCGGCGCGTTGCCATGCGTTGCCAGCCAGTTCGCGCCGATCACATGCGCAGCCGCCTTGTAATTGTCATGCGTCACGCTGATCAGCGCCCAGGCGAACAGGCAGGCGATGGTGGTGAGCATCGCCAGCCGCGGCCAGCGTTTCAGCATCGCCACCGCGACACGCAAGATGCTGCGGTCCTTGGCGAACGGCAGGCTCAGAATAAAGCCGGAGAGCACGAAAAAAACCGCCACCGCGGCGCCGCCGTTCAGCATCCCCAGCCCGAACTGGATCATCACATCCCAGCCGCCATGGCCGTGCGGCACCATGCCTACGCCTTTGCGGGTAAATCCCAGAACCAGATGATACAGCACCACGATTGCCGCCGCGATCCCGCGCAACCCCTCAAGCGGGACCAGCTTGGCCGATTTCGGCCGGAGCTCGACTTGTACGGCAGCGTCCATGACAACCTTTACGTCTAAGTGCCGAACCGCGATTGCAATGTTCGGCAGATTGCAAATTCTTGGGCTGCCCGGCTAAACACCTTCTGAAATAGGCCTTCTATGTGAGACAGAGCACCCAGTGACCGACCAGCCAGACTCTCGCTTGGACCCAAAATACGACTTTTCGGTGGCCGAGCCGCAATGGCAGGCCGCGTGGGAGGAAGCCGGCTGCTTCGCCGTCGAAGACGTGCCCACAGCCGGCGCGCCTAAATATTACGTGCTCGAGATGTTTCCTTACCCCTCCGGCAAGATCCATATGGGCCATGTGCGCAACTACACGCTGGGCGACGTCGTCGCCCGCTACAAGCGCGCCTGCGGCTATGACGTGCTGCACCCGATCGGCTGGGACGCCTTCGGCCTGCCGGCGGAAAACGCCGCGCGCCAGCGCAACATCAACCCGGCCACCTGGACCTACGACAACATTGCCACCATGCGCGCCGAGTTCAAACGCATGGGCCTGTCCTTCGACTGGTCACGCGAATTCGCCACCTGCGATCCGGAATATTACGGCCAGCAGCAGAAACTCTTCCTCGAATTCTGGAAATCCGGCCTGGTGGAACGAAGGCTTGCCGCCGTCAACTGGGACCCGGTCGATAAAACGGTGCTGGCCAATGAGCAGGTGATCGACGGCCGCGGCTGGCTCTCCGGCGCCATCGTCGAGAAGCGCAATCTGGCGCAATGGTTCCTCAGAATAACCGATTTTGCGCCCGACCTGCTGGCCGGCCTCTCCGGGCTGCCGCGCTGGCCGGAACGGGTGAAGCTGATGCAGGAAAACTGGATCGGCCGCTCTGAGGGCGCGGAGGTCACCTTTGCGCTGCAATCCCCCACCCACCACATCGCCGGCGTCGCCGACATCGCCGGCATCACCGTCTACACCACGCGCCCGGACACCTTGTTCGGCATGTCCTTCCTGGCGATCGCCCCTGAGCATCCGTTTGCCCAGCAGATTGCGGCGACGGATCAGAAAGCCGCCGCCTTCATCGCCGCCTGCCAAAGCCGCGGCACCTCGGAAGCCGCCATAGAAACCGCCGAGAAAGAAGGTTTTTTCACCGGCGCCTTTGTGACCCACCCGTTCATCGAGGGTGCAAGGTTTCCCGTCTGGATCGCCAATTTCGTGCTGATGGAATACGGTACCGGCGCCATTTTCGGCTGCCCCTGCGGCGACCAGCGCGACCTCGATTTCGCCCGCAAATATTTGCTCCCGGTTCCTGTCGTGGTCGCCGGCAAACCGGCGGAGACCCCGGAAATCGGAGAAAAAGCGCTGGACGGCGACGGCTTTATAATCAATTCCGGTTTTTTAACCGGGCTTTCCACCGCTCAGGCCAGATCCGTCGCCATCGCCAGGCTGGAGGAAACCGGCAAGGGCAAAGGCGTCGTCAACTGGCGCCTGCGCGACTGGGGCATCTCCCGCCAACGCTACTGGGGCTGCCCGATCCCGGTGATCCATTGCCAGATCTGCGGCCCGCAACCCGCACCACCGGAATCCCTGCCCATCCGCCTGCCGGAGGACGTCACCTTCGACCAGCCCGGCAACCCGCTCGAGCATCATCCGAGCTGGAAATACGTCTCCTGCCCGCATTGCCACGAACCGGCGCTACGCGAGACCGACACCTTCGACACCTTCATCGACAGCTCCTGGTACTTCGCCCGGTTCACCTCGCCGCAAGCGATCACCCCCACCGTCGAGGCCGCCGCCCGGCACTGGCTGCCGGTGGATCAATATGTCGGCGGCATCGAGCACGCCATTTTGCACCTGCTCTACGCCCGCTTCTTCACCCGGGCGATGCAGGCAACCGGACATCTGCAGCTGGACGAGCCCTTCGCCGGCCTGTTCACCCAGGGGATGGTGACGCATGAATCCTACAAGGACGCCGATGGCAACTGGCTCTACCCGGAGGAGGTGAGCAAACACCAGGACGGCAGCGCAACCACCGCCGACGGCCGGCCGGTCTCCATCGGCCGCATCGAGAAAATGTCCAAATCAAAGCGCAATACGGTGGATCCCGGCGTTATCATCGATCGTTTCGGCGCCGACACCGCCCGCTGGTTCGTGCTTTCCGACAATCCGCCGGACCGCGACGTGGAATGGACCGAAACCGGCGCGCAAGGTGCGAACCGCTTCATCCAGCGCGTCGCCCGCCTGGCCGAAACCATCGCCGGCGAGCCGCGCGACCTAGCCGGGCCCGAGAGCAAGGCGGCCAAACAACTCCGCCAGCTCACCCACCGCAGCATCGCCGCCATTACCACGGCCATGGAAACCTTCGCCTTCAACGTGGCCGTCGCCCGCGCCTATGAGCTGGCCGGCGCCCTCGTCGGCGAAAGCCCGACCGACCCCCGCCTGCTCGCGGCGCGCTTCGAGGCGATGCACACGCTCGCCCGGCTGATTGCGCCGATGGTCCCGCATGTCGCGGAGACCATCAACGCCGCCCTGAACCCCGGATCAGAACTGCTCGCCACCCAGCTTTGGCCGCAAGCCGACCCGGCGATGCTGGTGCAGGACGAGGTGACCATCGCCGTGCAGATCAACGGCAAACTCCGCAGCACCATTGTCGTTCCCGCCGGCGCGCCCGCCGCCGCCAATGTGGCCATTGCCACGCAAGCTGTTGCCGGCGCATTAAGCGGCCTGAATATCGTCAGGGAAATCTACGTGCCGGATCGGATCGTGAACTTTGTCGTCAAGCCGTAAATCGCTCTACGCTGCGCTTGGACTGGCGATCAGCCTCGGTGGCTGCGGCTTCACGCCGCTCTATGGCGGGGATAGCGGCGCCTTGGTGCAGCAGCAGATGGACGAGGTCGCCATCTCCAACATCCCCGATCGCCCCGGCCAGCTGCTGCGCCAGTCGCTGCAGGACCAGCTGCAAGGCGCGTCGGCGCCCACCCAGGAACTCTACGTCCTGGCAGTGAATTACAACATCGCCCAGCAATATATCGGTGTGCAGGCCGACACCTCCACCTCCCGCGACCGCTTCATCGCCACCGCCAGCTGGACGCTCGCGCCGATCGGCAGCCCGCAAACCCCGCTCATCCAGGGCCAGGCCAGCACCGAAGACGCGCTGAACATCATCGACCAGCAATATTTCGCCATCACCCTGGAAACCGGCACCGTCAACCAGCAGCTCGCCACCGAAATCGCCGCCCAAATCTCCACCCAGGTCGCAGCCTACTTCAAGACCCACCCGAATGCCGGGTAGCGAAGAACCTTATGCCGTCATGCCGGCGAAGGCCGGCATCCACCTCTTCCTTTTTACCTCAAAATGAAAATAGACGCAGCCCGCATCGACGCCTTTCTGAAAAACCCGGGTGCCGCCAACATCGTGCTGATCTACGGCCCTGATTCCGGTCTCGCCTCGGAACGCGCAACGACGCTGATTAGAGCCGCCCTCGGCGGCACCGACGATCCTTTCCGTTACGCCGAAATAACAGATTCCACGCGCTTGCTGGAAGAAGCAACCGCCGCCTCGCTGACCGGCGACCGCCGCGTCGTGCGCTTGCGCGACGCCGGCGAGGGCGCCGCAAAATCCATAGAAGCTCTGCTGAAGAATCCCGCCGACGCGCTGGTGATCCTCGAAGCCGGCGACCTCACGCCGAAATCCAAACTGCGCGCGCTGGCGGAGAAACATCCCGCCGCCGCCGCCATTGCCTGCTACGCGGTGGACGCCGCCCGGCTGCCCCGCATCATCGCCCTGCGGCTGCGCGCCCATCATGTCGGCATCGATCCGGACGCCGCCGACTGGGTCGCCGGCAACATCAACGGCGAGGAAGGGGCGATCCGCCAAGCGGTCGAACTGCTCTATCTCTACGCCGGGCCGCAACCGAATGGATCGCTCAGCCTTGCCGATGCCTCGGCCGCTTTGGCCGATGGCGGCGATACCTCCCTGGGGGAGGCCATCGACGCCACCCTTACCGGCAACCTGGAAGCCGCCGACCGCGCGATCTCGCTTGCCTATGACGAAGGCGTCTCCCCGGTCGCCCTCATCCGCGTCGCCCTGGGCGAGCTGATGCGCCTGCGCGTCGCGGCGGCGCAGATCGGACCGCACGGCTCGATCCAGGATGCGTTGAGCAGCCTGCGGCCGCCGGTATTTTATCGGCGCGTTGCCGTCTTCACCCGGGCGCTGTCGCTGTGGCCGGCCGCCCAGCTGACCGAAGCGGTCAGAACCGTTCTGGCCGCCGAAGCCGCATGCAAATCGACCCACACGCCCGACCAAGCCTATTGCCGCCAGATGCTGCTGGGTCTGGCCGGCACAGCCCGCGCCGCCGGCCGGAGATAACAGGCAGCGGCGCGGGCGCCTAGCCGGTTTTGGATCCCCTGGCATCGGCCCGCACCGGCGGCGCTTGCGCTTTTCCGCCTTGGATCAGCCGCGGCCGAAAGGGGTCGCGCCGGCGTGCCGGATGGCGCAGGCGGCGTTGATGCTCCGCGCGCTCCACCAGCAGGGTGACGCCCAACTGCGCCATCGCCACGAACACGGCGGCGGCGATCGGAAGCAGTGCAAAATATGGCATCGTATATCTCCTGCCGGGCCTGTTTCGGCGGGCGGAGATCAGGCCCAAAAAAAACCCCGCCGCAGTGGAGGGGTTTTGCGTGCGGTCAGGCCGGACAGGCCATCACGTCGAGCGCCACACCCCGGTGCTGCCAAAAATTTGGCCCCACATGGTCGCTTTGACACAGCGATGACTGGCGAGATTGAACATATAGAACCCTTAGCGGCCCAAGGCCTGTCTTGACCAGTAAAAAAACCTCCCTGCAGGCCGGCGCAACCCGATGTGATCTTTGTGCAACAGCCACGCCCTCGCTGGCCACGATTGGCGCGCAATCCGCTGACGCAATCCCCTACAGACGACGGATAGGTCTGTGGATAACTTTGGATTATTGTAAGTCCGGCAATATGTTGCGGCTGATATGCTTCACGTGAAACATCTCATTCCCGGCAACGATATGAGCGCTCACAATGTCTGGCGGCGATTGAATAGGCTAGGCAGAACTTAGTTACGTAAAGCGAGTCTTAAGCAGGCGCCGGTACTACCTGCGAATGGGCTTTATCTCGAACCCAGGAGCCAAAACTGTCCGGATCCGGCGAAAAACCATCGCGGCAACTCAGCTGGCGCTCGGCAGCGTTAGCTGGCTTGGCGGCTTTATCACTTCTATCCGTCAGCTCTTGGCGCGCCGAACGCAACCTTGTGCACGCCCAGCGCCAGATCGAGCTGCGGGACCAGGCGCACATGGCCGAGCTCGCCTTGAGCATGCTGCTCTCGACGCTGCAAGACGCCGAGACCGGCCAGCGCGGCTATCTGCTGACCGGCGAGGCTTCTTATCTGCAGCCTTATCTGCTGGCGCGGGCGCAAATCGGCGGCGATTTCGCGACCTTCGACAATGCGGCGTTGCGAGCTGGCATTCCCGCCGCCGGCCGCCTGCGGCTGCAGGCGCTCGCAACGGCCAAGCTCGATGAATTGAACAAGACAATCCGGCTTTACCAGTCGGGCGATGCGGCCGCCGCAATCACGCTGGTGCGGGGTGATCTGGGCAAGCGGCTCATGGACCAGATCCGAATGGTGGTTACCGGGCAGCAGGCGCGGATCGAGCAAAATCTCGCCGCGGCGGAGCGTGATCTGCCGCTCCAGGGCAACTGGATCTCCGTGGCGCTACTGGCTTGCGCAGCCTTTATGCTGCTCGGCTGGATGGCGGTGCAGCAGTTTCGCGCTACCCGAAATTATGCCGCGAGCAGCAGCCGGCTGGAGCGGTTTACCCAGGCTTTCGCCCTTGGGCTAGGCATGATCCGCACGGCCGACGGGCGGATCAGGGTCTGGAGCGGAGGCAGTGAACGGCTCTATGGCTACACCGCCGAGGAAGCCGTCGGCCAGATCAGCCACGTGCTGCTGCGCACCCGGTTTGCGCAGCCGCTGGAAGAGATCGAGGCGGAGCTTCGGCAAGAAGGGTTTTGGCGGGGCGAGCTTTGCCATCGCTGTCGCGATGGCTCCGAAATGCGGGTGCTGAGCCACTGGGCGCTGCACAAGGGTACCGATCAGGAAGACCGTGTGATCGAGGTCAATAGCGACATTACCTCACTGACCCGGACGGATGCGCTGCTGCGCACCATTCTGCAAACCGCGCCGGCGCTGATCTATGCGAAAGACGTGGAGGGACGGATGCTGCTGGCCAATCCGCCCACGCTGGAACTGCTCGGCAAATCCTGGGAAGAAGTGGAGGGACGGACCGATCTGGAGCTCTTGAGCAATCGCGATGAAGCCGCCGCCGTCACGGCAAACGATCGCCGGTTGATGAAGAATGGCGAAGCCGAATTTCTCGACGAGCAGGTGGGGACGGATGCGGCAGGCGCGCCGCGGATCTGGTCTTCCTGCAAGGGGCCGATGATCGATGGTTCCGGCGCGGTGACCGGAATGGTCGGCGTTTCCGTCGAGATAACAGCCAAGCGCCGGATCGAGGAGAAGCTGCGTGCGCAAGCGCTGGAGCTGGAGCGCGCCTATTCCGATATGGCGGATTTCGCGCATATCATCGCGCATGACCTGCGGGCGCCTCTGCGCGTGGTGAAATCTCTGGCGGGATGGATCGCCGAGGATGTCGCACCCTTGGCAGGTCCGGACACCTTGGCCGACCTCGCGCTCTTGCGCAAACGGGTCGACCGGATGGGAATGCTGCTGGAAGGACTATTAAGCTTCAGCCGGGTCGGGCACGTCAAGGCGCCGCCAGAACCGGTGCATGTTGCCGAGCTCATTGCCGAAACGATTGAGATGCTGGCGCCACCGCCGGGCATGACGGTGCGCTACGACAGTGAAGATCTGATGATTCTCACACCGCGCCCGCCTCTGGTCCATGTGCTGCAGAATCTGATTTCCAACGCAATCAAGCATCACGACCGGGAGCGCGGCGAAATCATTGTAACCGCTACTCGGACCGGTTGCGCCGTGACATTCGCGGTGAGCGATGATGGGCCGGGCATCCCGCCGGCGGCGCATCAGCGGATCTTCAACATTTTCCAGACGCTCGCCGTCCGTCCGGAGACCGAAACCACCGGGGTCGGGCTCTCCATCGTGCGCAAGACGGTTGAGGCGCGCGGCGGAAAAGTCACGGTTGAAAGCGCGCCTGCCACGCGCGGCACCAAATTCACCTTCACCTGGCCGGAACCCGCCTGTTCGGATCGCGAAAGCAGCGGAAATCCCGATCCGGAAGCCGGCGAATTGGTCGATGCGTTCGCCGCGCCGGCAGCCTCAGCACTTAGATAGAAGATGTTTCACGTGAAACATCTATCAGCCGTTTAGCAGCGCCAGAATCTCGTCGAGCTGGTCGAGCGTCTTGTAGTTCATGATGATCGCGCCGTTCTTGCCATTGAACGTGACTTTCACGCTGACCCCCAATTTTTCGCTCAATTGCCGCGCCAGCGCCTCGGTCTCCGGATCGGCATGCGGTCTGCGCTCCGGAATGCGGCCGGCTTTTCCGCCGGGAAAGGTGCGCGCGAAGTTCCTGACGATCTCCTCCGTCTGCCGCACCGAAAGATGCTCCTTGACGATGCGGTTGGCGAGCGAAACCGGGTTGGGATGCGTCGACAAGGCGCGCGCGTGCCCGGCCGACAGGCCGCCGTCACGCACCAATTCCAGCACCTGCCGCGGCAGATTTAGGATGCGCAATGTGTTGCTGATATGCGCCCGGCTCTTGCCGATCGCATCCGCCAGCGTCTCATGCGTCATGCTGAACTCCTTCAGCAAGCGCTGATACCCCCCGGCCTCCTCGACCGCATTCAGATCCTGACGCTGTAGATTCTCCACCAGGCCCGCCGCCATGGCCTCGGCATCGCTCAGCTCCCGCACCAGCACCGGCACCTCATGCAGCTGCGCCTTTTGCGCCGCCCGCCAACGCCGCTCGCCTGCAATGATCTGGTAAACGCCCGCGTCCCCAGGCTTCGGCCGCACCAGCAGCGGCTGTAAAACCCCGCGCTGCTTGATCGAGCCCGCCAGTTCTTCCAGCGCCTCCGGCTGCATCTGCCGCCGCGGCTGAAACGGGCTCGGCTCCAGCGCCTCCACCCCCAAACTCTGCACCTCAGGCGCCGCAATCGAAACCGGCGCCGCTGCATCCCCCAGCAGCGCAGCAAGCCCGCGGCCCAGGCGTTTCGGCGGTTTGTTCATGTGCGGCTCCTAAGGGAAGAAGGGCTGTTTTTTTGAAAAAAAGCAGCAAAAAACCAATTATTCTTTTGCCGTATGCATGCGGCACCGTCCGTGCGCCACCACAGGCCCAGGGTAGAAGAAGTTTTTGGGTTGTTAGAAAGGAACTTCTTGCTCAATTCCTCGCCTTCGCTCGCTTCAAAAATTCCGCTGCCAGGTTCAGGTAGGCTTGTGCGCCGGCGGACCTGAAATCGTACAGCAGCACGGGCAGTCCATGGCTTGGCGCCTCGGTGATGCGGATGTTGCGGGGGATGCTGGTCTCATACACGCTTGCGCCGAAATGGCCGCGCACGTCGGCGCTGACCTGTTCGGACAGGTTGTTGCGGCGGTCGACCATGGTAAGCACGATGCCTTCCAGCGCCAGCGCGGGATTTAGCCGGTGTTTGACCATGTCGATCGTGCGCATGAGCTGGGAAATGCCTTCCAGGGCGAAGAATTCGCATTGCAGCGGCACCAGCACGGCATCCGCCGCTACCAGGGCGTTCAGGGTAAGCAGGCCAAGCCCTGGCGGGCAGTCGATGAAGATGGTTGCGGCAGCGCTGCCGCCTTTGGCAATGGCGTCGCGGAGTAGGAATTCGCGGCGGGGGGTTTGGCCGAATTCCAGATCGGCGCCGATCAGGTCGGCGATGGCCGGCACGATGGAGAGGTTGGGTACGCCGGTCTGCAGGGTCAGCCGGCCGAGCTCCTGCTCGCCGGACAGCAAGGCGTAGCTGCCGCCGTTGCGGCTGGCCTGGTCGATGCCAAGGCCGGTGCTGGCATTACCCTGCGGGTCGGCGTCGATCAGCAGAATTTTCTCGCCGCCGACGGCAAGTGCGGTTGCCAGATTGATGGCTGTGGTGGTTTTGCCGACCCCGCCTTTCTGGTTAGCGATGGCAATGATACGCGGCCGAATGGTAGGTTCAGCCTGGCCCTCCGGCATATTCTATCTTTCCCAGTCTAAGGATACACCCCTCGGCGCTGGACGGGTTTTTGCACCGTTCCACCTCGAAGCGCCAGCTTGACGCCGCTTCTTGCAGCTCTTCTTCATGGGTCCGGCCTTTCGGGAACAGGCAAACGCCGCCTGTCGCCAGATGCGGCTGCGCCAGGGCCAGCAATTTTTCCAGCGGCGCCAGCGCGCGTGCGGTCACCAGCTGCGCCGGCGTGGTTTTTGCGGCCTCGATCCGGCTGTTCAGGATTGTTACCGGGGCGTGCAGCTCGCGCGCCGCATCGGTCAGGAAGGCGGCCTTGCGGCTGTCGGACTCGATGAGCGTGAAGGCGAGGCCGGTATGGATGGCGAGCACCAGGCCGGGGAAACCGGCGCCGGAGCCGAGATCGATGGCCGCTTCGGTGCCGCTGGGGATGTAGGGGGCGAGTGCCAGGCTGTCCTGGATGTGGCGCTCCCATAAATGCGGGAGATTATGCTTGCTGACCAGGTTGATCCTGGCGGACCATTTGGCGACCAGCTCCGCCAGTCGCCGCAGTCTCGCCTCGGCAGACGTCAAGCCGCTGCGCGCCGGGGTTTTTTCAGGCTGCCGAAAATCGCGCCGAGCGCGGCCGGAGTCATGCCCTCGATCCGGCCGGCCTGGCCAAGATTTTGCGGCCGCACCAGAAGCAGCTTTTCCCGGATTTCATTGGAAAGCCCGCCGACCGTTGCGAAGTCGAAGTTCGCCGGAATGCGCACCGCCTCATCCTGCTCCCGAGCTTTGATCTCCGCGCCCTGGCGGCGTAGATAACCGGCGTAATGGGCATCGGCCATGGCAATGCCGGCGCCGCGGCTGTCCGGAGCCTCGCCATTGGCTTCGAAGCAGGCCATCTCCGATCGTAGACAGGCATAGGCGGCTTTGCGTTCAGAACCAACGCAGCCCCAATCCAGCCCCAGCGGCGTCAGGCGGATTTCGGCGTTATCGGCGCGCAGCGACAGGCGGTATTCGGCGCGCGAGGTGAACATGCGGTACGGTTCGGTCACCCCTTGCGTCACCAGATCGTCGATCAGCACGCCGATATAGCCCTGGGCGCGGGTCAGGGTAACCGGCGCCGCGTTGCCGGCCAGCCGCGCGGCGTTCAGCCCCGCCATCAGGCCCTGCGCGGCGGCTTCCTCGTAGCCGGTGGTGCCGTTGATCTGCCCGGCCAGGAACAGGCCGGGCAGGGATTTCAGTTGCAGCGCGTGGTCGAGCGCGCGGGGATCAACATAATCATACGCCACCGCGTAGCCAGGCCGGAGGATTTTCGCGCGCTCCAACCCGGGGATGGAATGCACCAGCAATTCCTGCACATCCTCCGGCAGCGAGGTGGAGATGCCGTTGGGGTAGATCGTGGCATCGTCCAGGCCTTCGGGTTCCAGGAAGATCTGATGGCTTGCTTTGTCCGCGAAGCGGACAACCTTGTCCTCGATCGAGGGGCAATAGCGCGGGCCGCGGCCGGCGATGTTGCCGCCGTAGACCGCCGATTTATGCAGGTTTTCCCGGATGATCTCATGCGTACGCGCGGTAGTGCCGGTGATGCTGCAGGAAATTTGCGGGTTGGTCACAGCGGTGGTGAGCGCGGAGAACGGCTCCGGCGGATTTTCGCCGCGATCCTCAGGCAGGCCTTGCCAGTCGATACTGGCCTTATCCAGCCGCGGCGGGGTGCCGGTCTTCAGCCGGCCCAAGGGCAGGCCGAGTGCCGCGAGCGATTCCGCCAGGCCGATGGCGGCGGCATCGCCGATGCGGCCGCCGGGCTCAGTCACGTTGCCGAAATGCAGCACGCCGCGCAGGAAGGTGCCGGCGGTGAGCACGGCGGCGGCGCAGGAGATCTGCATGCCGTTCGCCAGGCTAACGGACGCTAAGCGTCCGGCTGCATCGCGCTGCAACCCGGCGGCTTCGCCTTCGATGACGGTGAGGTTCGGCTGCGCCGCCAGCAGCGCCTGGATGGCGTTGCGGTAGAGTTTGCGGTCCGCCTGAGCGCGCGGGCCGCGTACCGCCGGGCCTTTGCCGCGGTTCAGCAGCTTGAAATGGATGCAGGCAGCGTCTGCCGACTTTGCCATGATGCCGTCCAGCGCGTCGATCTCACGCACCAGATGGCCCTTGCCGATGCCGCCGATCGCAGGGTTGCAGGACATCTCGCCCAGGCGATCGGCGCGATGCGTGATCAACGCGGTCTTCGCCCCCAGCCGCGCGGAAGCGGCAGCCGCCTCGCAACCGGCATGGCCGCCGCCGACGATGATGACGTCGAATTTCATGAGGCATCGTTTAGCGAAAAACCGGAGGCTTGATAAGTAAGCACTTCCTTGTCCGAAGAAAAAGCCGCAGGAAGACTTCTCGATGCTGGGCGTGAAGGCGTTTTGATCCCTACGCCCCCCAGGCCCAAAGTCAGGTAGTGGGTCAGTTTGAATTCCGCTTACGAGCAAGCCGGCTATGGGCCGGCCTTGGAGGAGTTCTCAGAAGCGGACGTTCAGCCTCGCCCCATGCTGACAGCAATGCGCCCAAGACAAACAAAGGGGGCAAGTCGTTGGCTTTCCAAAAGCGGACGTTAAGCCCAACTTCTGTGCAGCCGAACCTGCAAGCGTTTTGGCGCCGACGTACCCGCATGATTCGCATCCTCCCCGGCGGTAGGTGCCTAACGAGGAATGATCAGGTTGCCCTCATACATTTTCCAACCCAGTGTTGTAATCTGAGTTGTTGTTGAGACAGGAGAAAATTTCAGGATAGTCGTATGGCGCTTAACAGGAAATCCGGTTGCTGCCATCCACGATGCAATCAACTTTGTCTTCCAACTAAGATTGGGGGGCAAAGGTGTGATCAATCCCTTACGCGGGAACACGTTGTTCGCGACGAACCCGGTACATAGTTCGCCCAGAGCAAATGTCGAGAGGTCGGCGATCGCGGCTAAATCTTCAAGTTCTAAGCCGCCGAAGCCGGTTGTGGCCGTCGTTCCGCACCGGATACGCCCTAAATCGTGGCGGCTGTAAGATGACAAAACCCTTGCGAAAAGCTCGGTCAAATCAGTCAACATGGTGATATTCGCGGCAATATCGTCTTCGTCAATAATCCAGAGTAAATCTTGACCGGGGGGCCGATAGGCCGGAAAGCAAAAACGCACTGAGATGCAGCACTCGCAACAGGCGTTCTTGTACACTTGGCTTCCACCGCTTTAACAACTCCCCGCCGACTTCATCCTCAGAGGCACCAGTAAAAAGCGATCCGCCTGCGTTTGATATGGCGAATTGCACCAGGCAGCCCTCAACGCTCGCAGCCCCACGCAGGAATGGGACAAGAGCGCGTCGTCGCATGCCGTCATTGAGTGCCTTGAAGGACATTCGGCGGCTATTTTGTAAGATCGCCTGACGAAAACGACGCTGCCACGCCAGCCATTCCTGGTTCTTAGCGAGGTCCAAAATCAGAAAAGTATATGTATCGAAGTACTGCTTTTGATGATGCCCCCCGAAATCCGCAACTAGCAAGAGTGTGCGCCCGCGCGTGAGAAACGGAAACCTGGAACGGTCAGATAGTAGATAGGTGCTGAGGCTGGGCGCCAAAATGCCTCCTACCCCCACCGTAGCAAATGTACGCACGTGATCAGTGGCAGGTAATAGATCAGTTGTGACCTCAAAGGAACTTGTCATGGACAAACTGCTTGAGCCTCACTGATACAATTAGTAGATAGCGTGAATTACACGCTACGGTCGCCAAGTCCGATAGCTGGGTTGCGGAACACGCTTGCCTTTTTCCCAGTCGGGAAATTCCAGGGCGTGTGCCTTGCGTAGCTTCACCGCCAATTCGTTGACCTGAGGGCGGCGGATGACATGACGAGCGAGTATTTCAGGCCACAGCATCTCGTAGCGGATAGCTGCCGGCTTTCGTGGCGTCAAATCCAACAGCGATCTTTCCGCCAGCTGACACTCGCGCACCAAAAATGCGTTGACTTCATCGGGACCCATATCATGCAGGGACACGAACATCTCAGCTTGACCCGAGGTTTTGGCAGTGTGCTGGAGCTTCACCGCAGCGCGCGTCATCGACTGTTCCTGTAGAGCCTTGATCTGGCAATCTCGGAAGACCTCGATCCCGCTGGGATGACGCGTTGCGTAACATAAACAGTAAAGCGGTCGATCCTTTAGAGGACGCAATATCGTAGTTTCTGCAACAAAACGGTAATTACCAAGTTTGGCAAGGCTCTCGGTGAAGGCATCGACCAGCACCATCTTACGGGCCTCTGGTGTCAGATTATCCCCGCCCTGCGTCTCAGCTGCTGTAATCTTGCTACGCCAGTCGCCATGCGGAATGAGTTCGTTCAAGCCCGTGACAATGTTGGGGTCACTAATGTTGACGGCGCGGTTGATGAAATCAAACATGAAGTTGAAAATCACTTCGGAATTTGCTCGGGACAATAACGGCGCAAGCTTCTGTAACGCAATGCGCCAGCCTTTAGGATCTATAAAGAAGAATGCGAAAGCGTCAGACGGAATAGCTTTAAGGATGGTTGGGATCAGCCTTACGAAATCGCCAGAGTAGGTTGAAACCAAGATGTCAGGAAAGTGCTTCGGGACTTCCATCAATCGAACGTAGGCTGTGGCGTCTCGTTCTACTAAGTGTGCAGACATACGCACATTGCGTCCCATCTGTCTCCAAGATTCCTTAGCTTTATCCAGTGCATCTAATGCAATACCAAAAGATGTATCCTCGAAGCGTTCATTAGCGCTTTGCCAGGGACCTGCAAATCCATCGACATAGACAATGTGCGGATAGGTGCTTGCTGTCTTGTGGACCAGGGATTCGAGGTAGTTTTCTAAGAAGACGTGCTTGACATAAGACTGTTCGCGCCCGGCATAATCTACGAGCGCAACCATGCTACTCGGCCGCGACGACGAACGTGGGCTGGGCTTGGGGATATTGATTCCACTCTCGTCCCATCAGTTTTCGACCGCCCGATTTGGGCCGGAATCCACCCCACTGTTTGAAGAAAAACGCAACATTCTGGGCGCGGCACTGGTCGCGCAATTCCAGAGCCCACGCTTCTTCCATGGGACGCGCGCTTGGGCCGCTCTCCCCTCCTACGATTGCCCAGTCGATGCCGGATAAATCGATCCGACCCACCGGACCGATTAATGGCTCAAATGAGACGAATTTTACCGCTGCACGCGCGGCTTTTAAATGCTCAACGCGCATTGTATTCTTTGCGTTCTCCACCGACACGCCAAGCCAAATATGCGAAGGGGCTGACCCAGTGGGGTACCGCTGCTTTAAATAGCGAGTGAGAAGAGAACTACGTTTGGTGAGTACCTGGAAAGTGTGCCAGTTTGCCTTTTCCATGGTGTTGAATACGTTGTCGATGAAGGTGCGTGGAACTTTCTTGTGGAAGAGGTCACTCATCGAATTAACGAAGACACGTCGTGGTGTCTTCCAGGACAGCGGCTGGGTGAGACGCGCTGGTCGCAATGTCAGATCGAAACCATCCTCGAAAGGATGGCCCGGCACACCGCGGAAGCGTTCAGAGAAGCGCTCAGCGTAGCAGTTGTCACAGCCAGCTGTTACCTTACTGCAACCCGTCACGGGGTTCCAGGTAGCGTCAGTCCACTCAATTGCGCTGTTGTCACCCATAGCTCACCCGAGAACATAACGTGAATGTATTGTAGGTTGAAATTGTTAGCAAGTTACTCGCAAGTACACGGGGTTATAGAAGGCCATGTACCAGGTCTAGAAGACATTCTATTGGTGCGGTTTTAGCGCGCATGTCCGGAATTGCCGTTTTAGTGCGAAAAGCGCCCAGTCCGCTCCCGGCCAGTCTCGCCACAAAGCGAACGTCCGGTAGCCGCTCCGCCGGCCGAAAGTTGACTGGCAGAAATCCATCCGTTGTGGAAATTCAAACTGACCCACTGCCCAAAGTCACAGAAGTTTTTTGTGCCGCTTTTTTTCAAAAAAGCGGCTGCTTGTTTCGTCTGCTTAAGCCCTTCGCTGTTTTTCTTCCGGGATCTGGTTCAGGTAGCTCACCCGCATTTCCTGCAGATAGTTGATCGGCGCCGCTTCGGCGTGGTCGGCTTTGGCGGTGTAGACATCCATGCGCCGGCGCGGCAGGGCCCAGGGGTAGTCGCGCGCCAGCCAGGCGACCATCGCCTCGCGCACGTCGCAGCGCAGGTCGAACAGCAGCGGCGCGCTGCGGGAGGATACCAGGATGCGCAGCTCCACCATGTCTTCCGGCAGATCGGTCATCTGCACGCCGGCGATTTTGCCGTCCCACTTAGGGTTGTCCTTGACGATCTCCTGCAGTTTTTCGCGCACCGGCTCGACCGGCATGCCGTAATCGACATGCAGGAAGACCGAGCCGATGAGTTCGGCGCTGGAATGCGTCCAGTTCTGGAACGGGTTTTCGATGAAATAGGTCAATGGCAGGATCAGCCTGCGCCAATCCCAGCAGCGCAGCACGACATAGGTGCTGCCGATATATTCGATCCAGCCCCATTCGCCTTCGACGACGACGGAATCTTCCAGTCGGATCGGCTGGGTCAGCGCGATCTGGATGCCGGCGAGCAGATTGCTGAGCAGCGGCCGCGCCGCCAGGCCCACCACCAGCCCGGCGGCGCCGGCGGAGGCGAACAGGCTGACGCCGTATTGCCGGACGGAGGCGCTCGTCATCAAGGCGATGGCGGCGGTGAGCAGGACGAGCAAAATGCGCAGCGCACCGCGCAGGATGTTGACCTGGGTAACATGCTTGCGGGCAGCCAGGTTATCCTCGTCATCCAGCCTCGCCCGCTGCACATAGATGTCGGAGAACAGATCGACGGTGTTGATCACGCCCCAGCCGATGACCAGGATGCTGAGCGCCAGCAGCAGGTGTGCGATGATGATCGAAGGCCGGTCCGCCAAAGGTGCGAGCGGCAAAGCGGCACCGAGGGCGAAGATGACGATGAGCGCGGAGGCCGGGCCTTGGCTGCGGGCGATGATCATCGGCGGGATGCTGCCGAAGCGGGCGGCGAAACGCCGGATGGCGCGCAGCATCCAGCGGCAGAGCGAGGCGGCGATCAGCCCCGCGGCCAGCAGAACCAGGGCGCCGAGCAATGGATGCGGGATCCAGCGCGAGCTCCAGTCGATAAGATTTTGCGTTTGGTTGGATAAGTCCTTCAATGGCTTCAAGAACGCTCCTGCCGATGTTTTGGCCGAAGGGTGAAATTGTACCTGCTGCTGCGCTGCAGCAAGGTTTTCCCGGCATGAGCGTTTTGTTAGTTTCTTGACCTGCTGGCACAAAAGCGGTCGGCCGTCGTGCCGTAACGATCGGCTGGTTTGCGGGTGAAGTCGTTCGGAGAGCGTTTACTTACCGATACAAAATCCGCTGAAGACGGCGTCCAGGATTTCCTCGACGCCGATGGTGCCGGTGAGGCGAGCGAGGGCGGTGGCGGCGGATCGTAGATCTTCGCCGCGGAGTTCGGGTTCGGGGTTGGCAAGGGCGGAGGATAAGGCGTCGGCGGTGTCGCGGATGCAGGCGATCTGGCGGGGGCGGGCCAAGGCTGGGGCGGCGGTGGTGTCGGTCAGGCGTTGTGCGATTTCGGTTAGGCGCGCCAGCAGGGTTGGCAGGCCGGCGCCGGTCCGGGCGCTGATGGCGAGCGTGGCGGGGGCAAGGGCGAGGTCGGATTTGGTTGCGATGCAAAGGGTTTCGACGCCCGCGAAGGCGGGAGCGAAAGCCTGGCCGGGGGCGGCCAGGCTCAAAATCAGGTCGGCGGCGGCGGCGCGGCGTTGGGTGCGGTTGATGCCCTCGGCCTCGATGGCGTTTCGCGTGGCGCGGAGGCCGGCGGTGTCGGTGAGGTGGACGGGCACGCCGGCGAGGTCGAGTTTCACGCTGATGGCGTCACGGGTGGTGCCGGGTGTTTCGGAGACGATGGCGATGTCGGCGCCGGCGAGCGCGTTCAGCAAGGTCGATTTGCCGGCATTCGGCGGGCCGATGATGACGAATTCCAGGCCTTCGCGCAGACGCTCGGCATTGGGCGCGGCGGCGAGGGTGGCGCGCATTTCGGCCAGCAGAATTTCGATGCCGGAGCGCAGCGAAAATTCGACTTGCGGCGGCAGGTCCTCGTCGGGGAAGTCGATCAGCGCTTCCTGCCGGGCGATGATGTGGCGCAGGGTTTCGCGCCAGATTGTGCAAGCGGTCTGCAGGGCATCGGCGCCGGCGGTGGCGAGGCGGCGTTGCGATTGCGTCTCCGCGGCGATCAGGTCGGCGATGGCCTCGGCCTGCAGAAGATCCAGGCGATTGTTCAGGAATGCGCGGCGGGAGAATTCGCCGGGTTCGGCCGGGCGGGCGCCGAGGCTGATTAGCGCGTCGGTGATGGCGGTGCGGACGGCACGGCCGCCGTGGAGGGAAAGCTCGACGCAATCCTCGCCGGTGTAGCTGTTGGGGGCGGGGAAAATTGTTACGAGGGCGGTGTCGAGGATTTCGTTGTCGTGGCGGAGTTTGCGCAGGGCGGCGGTTCGGGGGGTTAGCAGGGTGCGGGTGAGGGTCTTGGTAATGGCAAAGGCGTCTGAGCCGGAGAGGCGGATGATTGTGACGGCGCCGCCCAGGCCGGTGATGGGGGCGAAGATGGTGCTCATCCGCGAACCGCTGCGTGGGTGGTTTCAGGTAGGTCCGGGGTGCCAGATGGCGCCGGTATGATGTTGCCGGCCGGCGCCGGCATGAATTTGAAAGACAGGGGCATCACAAAGGGAGCATTACAAAGACTGGAGCATCACAAAGAATGGGGCACTACAAAGACAGGAGCATCACAAAGACTGGGCATTACAGGGTGAGGGTGCCGGTGATGCAGGTGGTTGTGGCGCCGCCGATCCAGATGTCGTGGCCGATGCGTTCAATGTGTACGCGGCCGTCGCGGCCTAGCATGGTGCCTTGGGCGACGATGTAGGATTGCGCCGGCATCAGGCCGGTTGCGAAAAACCATTGCGCCAAGGCGGCGTTCAGGCTGCCGGTGACCGGGTCTTCCGGCCCGCCGACCTCCGGCACGAAGGCCCGGACCTCGAACTGGTATTCCGGTACGGCGGCAGGGGCGATGACGCCGATGTTCAGGCCGGCCATGGCGGCGAAATCGGGTTTCAGGGCGAGCAATTCGTCGCGGCTGGCGAGCCTGACGGCGACCCAGCCGGGGCCGTTATCGGCATGCGCGGCGCCCTGGATAGCGGCGGCGGGCAAGCGCAGAACGCTCGCGATGCGCGCAAGAAGCTCGGGTTCGACCGGGCCGGAGCGGCGCAAAGGCGGGGCGGCGAAGGCGAGGCGATCGCCGTCCCTGCGGATGCGTATCAGGCCGGCCTCGCATTGCTGGATGATCTCGTCGCTTCTCGATTCGCCGCCGGAGGCAAGCCAGACATGGCAGCTGCCGAGCGTCGGATGACCGGCAAAAGGCAGCTCCGTCGAGGCGGTAAAAATCCGCACGCGGTAATCAGCGCCGGGATCGGTGGGTTGCAGCAGGAAGGCGGTTTCGCTGAGATTGGTCCAGTTGGCCAAGGCGGACATTTGCGCAGTGGTCAACGCGTCGGCGCCCAGAACAACGGCGAGGGGATTGCCTTTCAGCGGCGCGGTGCTGAAGACGTCTACCTGGTAGAAGGCGAATGCAACCATGTTAAGCAGCCTGGCGTGTGGGCAGCCTGTCGCCGTTTGGGTCCAGACCGCGCAGGCGGCGCCATAGCACCTGGAGGTTCACGCGATTGGCGACCACGATGAAAACTTTACGTAAGCGGCCGGGCGGGCAGTCGATCGGGTTGACGGCGTGCCAGGCGTGGTCGGTGCGTTTGAACAGAAAACTGCGGTTGCCGAGGATGACGGAGGATGCGGCCACCGGCAGCGCGCCGAAGGCCGGGGCGGTGTTCGGGTTCAGCTTGCCCTGGTCGTCGAGCACCAGCGTCTGGCCGCCCCATTCCGGGTTCCAGTCCTGCTCCGTGTTCAGATAGAAGATATGCGAGCCGATCTTGCGCTTGACGTCGGTATGCGGCGAGACCGAGGCGCCGGCCGGCGCGAAATGCCATTGCAAGGAGAGCACCATGCGCTCGTGCGGGCGCAGGCCGTAGATGCGGCGCAGGAATTGCTGATAGGCAAGCGCGTGGATCTCGCCCAGGAATTCGCGCCAGGCCGGCGGCAGTCGCGGCTCCAGCTCCGGCGTGTAGTTGAGCGAGTAGCGGTCATGGCTTTGCTGGCCGTAGCCGCGTTTGGCGCCAAAATCGGCCTTGAACAGGTGGAAATCTGGCAGGTTTGAAGTCAGACGCTGGAAGGCTTCGTCGCGGATGACGCCCTGCAGCTGCGCCCACGGATAGGGTTTGGCGTTCAGGAAAGCGGGGGCTTGGTCCGCGATCTCCGCCAATCGGTCGGTATCGAGAATTGCCATGACGCCGTTTACGCCACTGCGCGCTGCAGGAGTCAATCGGCCTGATTTAACGGCGGTCGGGACGCCCGGACCCGCTTTCAAAAACTCTTTTTGCCGCACCGGCGGCCCGGTTCTTTTTGCTTCAGAAAAAGAAGATCCTGGCTTACTTAACGGCCGCCACCGTGGCCAGTACGATGGCGCCGTAGCGGTCCAGTTTTGTGCTGCCCATGCCTGGGATTTCGGCGAGTGCGGCCAAGCTGGTGGGGCGGGCGGCGGCGATGGCGATCAGGGTTGTATCGTGGAAGATGACGTAGGCGGGAATTTTCTGGTCTTTCGCCAGTTTGGCGCGTTCGGCGCGTAGTGCGTCGAACAGGGCAGTGGCGGATTCGGGGACCGCGGCGCGCTCCTTTTTCTGGCGGATGGCGGCGGCGGTGACGGCCTGGTCGCGGCGGAAGCTGACCGTTTCGGTGCCGCGCAGGATGGGCTGGGCGCGCTGGGTGATTTTAAGCGCGCCATAAGCATCGTGGTCGACCTCGATGGCGCCCTGGACAATGAGCTGGCGGAAGACGGAGCTCCAGGTTTTGCGGTCGAGTTCGATGCCGACGCCGAAGGTGGGCAGCTTGTCATGGCCGAAGCGGGTGATTTTGTCGGTGGCGGTTCCCAGCAGGATGTCCACCAGATGGCCGATGCCGAAGCGCTGGCCGGAGCGCAGAATTGCGGAGAGTGCTTTGCGGGCGGCGGTGGTGCCGTCCCAGGTGTCGGCGGGGGCGTTGCAGGTGTCGCAATTGCCGCAGGGGGCAGCCATGGTCTCGCCGAAATGCGCCAGGATGGCCTGGCGGCGGCAGGATGCGGTTTCGCAGACGCCGAGCAGGGAATCCAGCTTGCCGCGCTCGATGCGTTTGATTTCTATGGGCGAGGCGCCGGAATCGATCATGTGGCGGCGGAAGACGATGTCCTGCATGCCGTAGAGCAGCAGGGTTTCGGCGGGGGCGCCGTCGCGCCCCGCCCGGCCGGTTTCCTGGTAGAAGGCTTCCAGGCTGCCGGGCAGGTCCAGATGTACGACGAAGCGGATATCCGGCTTGTCGATGCCCATGCCGAAGGCGACGGTGGCGACCAGGATGATGGCTTCTTCCGCCAGGAAGGCGTCCTGGTTGGCCGAGCGCGTGCGCGGGTCCATTCCGGCATGGTAGGGCCGGGCGTTGAAGCCGGCGGCGACCAGGCCGGAGGCGGTTTCCTCCACGGTGGCGCGGCTCAGGCAATAGACGATGCCGGATTCGTTGGGGTGGGCTTTCAGGAAGGTTTGCAGCTGGCGCATCGGCGCGGATTTCGGCAGCACGGCGTAGCGGATGTTCGGGCGGTCGAAGCTGGCAAGGAACAGGCGCGCGTCACCTAAGCGCAGCCGGCGGCGGATGTCTTCGCGCGACTGCATGTCGGCGGTCGCTGTGAGTGCGAGGCGCGGGACACCGGGAAAGCGCTGCGCAAGGTCGGCCAAGGCCAGATATTCCGGTCGGAAATCATGGCCCCATTGGCTGACGCAATGAGCTTCGTCGATGGCGAACAAAGCGATGTGCACGCCGGCCAGCATCTCCAAAAAATCCGGCATCATCAGGCGTTCGGGCGCGACGTAGAGCAAATCGAGCCGGCCGGCCTGCAGATCGGCGCGGATCCTGGTGCGCTCCGCGGGTTCCAGCGAGGAGTTGAGGGCGCCGGCATTGATGCCGAGCTGGCGCATGGCGGCCACTTGATTGCGCATCAGGGCGATCAGCGGGGAGACAACGATGCCGACCCCGTCGCGGCAGAGGGCGGGGAGCTGGTAGCACAGCGATTTGCCGCCGCCGGTCGGCATCAGGACGATGGCGTCATGGCCGGCGATGACGTGGTCTACAATTTGCTCCTGCGCGCCGCGGAAGCCGGGCAGGCCGAAGACGCTGTGCAGCAGGGTCGCGGGGTCCTTGGCGGCGTTCGGCGGGGGCGCAAGGGCAGCAAGCTGTAAGGACATGCTTCTGCTTACCTTTGGCTGCCGCGCCGGGGCAAATGGATCAAGTGCGTCGGGTCTCCGCCTTCGCGGCAGATGACGGTAGCTCTTTCTACTGTTGCCTGTCGATCATCAGCTCCGGCACGCGGGTTTGGTTCTCGACGTGTTTGGCGAGCACCGTGTCGACGGCCTCTCGGGAGTCCAGACGGTACCAGATTCCCTCCGGGTAGATCACGGCGCAGGGGCCGAGTTCGCAGCGGTCCAGACAGGCGGCGGCGTTGATGCGGATCGCCGGGATGTTTTCCTCCTTGACGCGGGCCTTCATGTAGTCCTTCAGCTTTTCGGAGCCGGCGGCGGCGCAGGAGCCGCGGGAATGGCCTTCCGGGCGGCGGTTGGTGCAGATGAAGACATGGGTTTCGTAGAAAAGCGGGGGATCGTCGGCAAGGCGCTCGCCCATTCTGTTACTCCTGGTGGTTAGGGCCTATGTTAAGGGCAACGGAAGCAAGAGGGAAAGATGATCGGGCGTAGGAAAGCGATGTGGCTGGGATCGGCGGCCGCGATTGTGGCGGTCAGCGTAAGAGCGTTGCGGCCGGCGCGGCCGGCTTATGCGGCGGACGAGACCTATGCGGTAACCCTCAGCGATGCGCAGTGGCGGCAGAAGCTGACGCCGGCGCAGTATAATATTCTGCGCGATCAGGGAACGGAGCCGCCGTTCACCTCGGCGCTGCTGAACGAGCATCGCAGCGGCACATTCACCTGCGCAGGCTGCGCGCTGCCGCTATTCGCCTCGACCACGAAGTTCGACAGCGGCACGGGATGGCCGAGCTTCTGGCAGCCGCTGCCGCATGCGGTGCTGACTGCCGATGACGATTCCTTCGGCATGGCGCGTACGGAAGTGCATTGCAGCCGCTGCGGCGGCCATTTGGGACATTTATTTACCGACGGGCCGCGGCCGACCGGGCTGCGCTATTGCATGGACGGGTTAGCATTGAATTTCACGCCGGCGGCGTAGTTGATCGAGACCGTCAACCGGCGGGTCAGCCACGAGATCGAGGGCGGCTTCGTGCTGTTCCTGATCGGCATGCGGATCAACCGGTTGTGGAAACCGCAAAGCTGGATGCCGGTGATGCTGGCGATGCCGAGAATGCTGCGGGAGCTTTCGGCCAGGCCGGAGCTGGGATTGTTGCATTACCGGTCGCATTTCGGTTTCCCAAACGTCATGGTTGTGCAGTACTGGGAGAGTTTCGAGAAGCTGAACACCTATGCCTCGATGCGGGAGGCGGCGCATCTGCCGGCCTGGGTTGCGTTCAACAAGGCGATCGGCACCGGCGGCGATGTCGGGATCTGGCACGAGACCTATGAGATCGAGCCGGGGAAGTATGAGAATATTTATGCCAACATGCCGCCTTACGGGATCGGCCGGGCCGGCGTGCCATTCGATTCCAAAGGCGTGCGGGCCAATGCGGCCAAGCGCATGGGCCGATGACAAAAGCCCGGAAAGGTGCTTCTCTGCCGGCAGCGATTAATAGCGAGGAGGCCAAGCAAATGACTGAAGTCTACGACATTCCGGTGAAGACCATCGACGGCGCGCCGACCAGCCTTGGTGAGTACAAGGGCAAGGTGCTGCTGGTGGTGAATGTCGCCTCCAAATGCGGGCTGACGCCGCAATATGAGGGGCTGCAGAAGCTGTATTCCGAGAAGCATGGGCAGGGGCTGGAAGTTCTGGGATTTCCGGCGAATAATTTCCGTGGCCAGGAGCCGGGGACGGAGGCGGAGATCAAGGATTTCTGCAGCAGCAAATACGACGTGACGTTTCCGCTGTTCGAGAAGATCTCGATCGTGGGCGAGGATAAGCACCCGTTGTACAAGGCGCTGACGGAAGCGGTGCCGGAGGCCGAAGGCGGGGATACGATGCGCAATAACCTGAAGGGTTACGGCATGGAGCCAAATCCGAAGCCGGAAGTGCTGTGGAATTTCGAGAAGTTTCTGATCGGGCGGGACGGCAAGGTGATCGGGCGGTTCACGCCGGATACGACCGCGGATAATCCGAGTTTGGTTTCTGCTGTGGATGCTGCGCTGGCGGCTTGAGGGCTGGTGCACTGACCTTTGGTCAGGCTGTCATCGTGCTCGATGATGTCAAGGACGCTTGCCCGCCAATGCGCGGTGGAAGCGGGATGCCAGGTCGCCGCGGAGGAACCGGTTCGTTTCGACCGGACAAAGGAAGTTTTGTTTTGGCGCCGGATTGTTCGTGAAAAGTGGTGACAGTGGTTGAGTGAGTAAGTCGTGGATTGCGCGAGGCGTCCGGGCCGCGGGGCGCCCCTGGGCATCCCTGGGCGTCCTTGGGGGCGCCTGCGCCGGCATGACGAAATAGAGCGTCCAAGGCTTCGACGCGGGGAACGCCCGAGGGCTCAGATTCGATAAGTCTTTTTGGTTCTTTTTCTTTAGAAAAGAACATCCTTGCTGACTTACTTCAAGGCTTCCCTCGCTTTTGTGGCGAGTTCGTCGGCGCGGCTGTTCATGGGGTCCCCGGAGTGGCCGCGGACCCAGCGCCATTCGATCGTGTGCGGTTTGGCGGCGTCCAGGACGCGGCGCCACAAATCCATGTTCTTGACAGGATCGCCGGCGGCGTTGCGCCAGTTCTTGCGCACCCACCCGGTGTGCCAGCGGGTGATGCCGTTCTTCAAATACTCGCTGTCGGTGTGCAGGACGACGAGGCAGGGGCGTTTCAGCGTTTCCAGCGCGGCGGCGGCGGCGGTGAGTTCCATGCGGTTGTTGGTGGTCTGCGGCTCGGCGCCGGCGATTTCGCGCGTGTGGCCGCGAAAGCGCAGCAGGGCGGCCCAGCCGCCGGGGCCGGGGTTGGGCTTGCAGCCGCCGTCGGTCCAAATTTCTACGGCCTGCCCGGCAATGGGGTCTTCAGAGGCCATAGGCGGATTCCGACGCACAGGTCTGGTGGAAGCGCAGCCGGCGAACATAGTCCAGCGGGTCCTTGCGGGTGACGAACGCGCCTTCGGGCGTGTTCAGCCAGTCGTACAGGCGCGTGAGCAGAAAACGCATCGCGGCACCTTGCGCCAGGATCGGCAAGGCGGCGCGTTCTTGCCGCGCGAGCGGGCGGTGCGCGGTGTAGCCGCGTAGCAGGGATCGGGATTTGGTGACGTTGAAGCTGAAATCGCGCTCGAAGCACCAGGCGTTGAGGCAGATGGCGATGTCGTAGGCGTATAGATCGGTGGCGGCGAAGTAGAAATCGATCAGGCCGGAGATCTGGCCGTCAAGGAAAAACACGTTGTCGGGAAACAGATCCGCGTGGATATGGCCGGCTGAGAGGTTTTGCGGCCAGTGCGCCAGGATGTGGTGGAGCGCGCCCTCGAGCTCGCGGCCGAGACCCTGCTGCACCGTATCGGCGCCGCCGAGGCATTTTTGTAACAAAGGGTGCCAGCCTGCCGGGCCAAGCGTGTTGGCGCGGCGCGGCGCAAAACCCTGGCCGGCGAGATGCAGCTGGGCGAGCGCGGCGCCAAGCGGCTGGCAATGCAGGGCCTGCACGCGGCGCGGCCAGATGCCGGGCAGGAAGGTGGTGATGGCGGCGATCCGGCCGGCGAGCGGGTTGAGGTTGGCATTGTCCTTGGCGCGCACCGGCAGCGGGCAGGGCAGGCCGCGCGCGACCAGATGCTCCATCAGGCCGAGGAACCAGGGCAGCTCGGCGGGGTCGACGCGCTTTTCGTACAGTGTGAGGATGAAGTCGCCCATCGTGGTTTTGAGCGCGTAATTGCTGTTTTCCACGCCTTCGGCGATGCCGCGGAACGCCACGACCCGGCCGATATCGTAGAGCGCGAGAAACGCCGTCAGGGCTTCATCGGTGACTTCGGTGTAAACGGCCATGGCCGTAGATGACCGGACGAAAAATATCTGGCAAGTGAGGCCGCATGAAACACGCCTCCCTGCCGTTGAGCCTTGTCGGCCTTGTAGCCCTTGCCGCCTGCACCGCCCAGCCGCCGCTGGTGACCCATTGCCCGAACGTTGCGGTGCTGGAGCAAGGCAGCTCGATGACGGCGTTTTTGCCGGGCCGGCAGGATGTGGCGGCGCAGATCGCCCGAGCGCGGATCACCGGCGTGGCCGGCAGCTGCACGCTGGAGCCGAAGCGGCATTTGCTGCGGGTGGTTTTCCAGGCAGGCTTTGCCGCGACCAGCGGGCCGGCCAACACCAGCCAGAATCTGGTGCTGCCCTATCTGATCTCGCTGAGCCAGGGCGACAATATTCTCTCGGTGGCGAATGGCAGCATCACGCTAAGCTTTGCCGGCAATGCCACAACCGCGACGGCAACGAGCAAGCCGATCAAATACGAGTTCCCCGATACGGCGGACGCCGCGAACACCGACGTGCTGATCAGCTTTCACCTGTCGCCTGACCAGCTGGCATACAACCAAGCCCATCAAAACCAGTAGTTCAGGCGCGGTTGCCGAAAATGGCGGAGCCGATGCGGATATGCGTCGCACCCTCGGCGATTGCGGCCTCGAAATCGGCCGACATGCCCATGGAGCGGATGGGCAGGCCATGGGCGTCTGCCAGCTGCATGAGGTGGCGGAAGAAGGGTGCGGGATCGCGGCCGGCGGGCGGGATGCACATCAGGCCGTGCAAAGCCTCGCCGAAGCGCAGGCGCATGGCACGGATAAACGCGTCCGCGCCGGCGGTGGCGATGCCGGATTTCTGCGGCTCGTCGCCGATATTGACCTGGATGAGCAAGCCAGGAGATTTGCCCGCTTGCTGCACGGCGCCGGCGATGGCGTCGGCCAGCTTGGGCCGGTCCAGGGTTTCGATGGTGTGCGCGAGCCGGACCGCGGCGGCGGCCTTGTTGGATTGCAGGCCGCCGATGAGGTGCAGCCGGGCCTCGCCGTGGGCTGCGAGAAAGGCGGGAAATTTCTGCTCGGCTTCCTGCAGGCGGTTTTCGCCGAAGACGGTCTGGCCGGCGGCGAAGGCTTCGGCGATCGCGGCAGCGGGATGGGTTTTGGATACGGCGACAAGGGTGATCTGAGCCGGATCGCGGCCGGCTTGGTAAGCGGCGGCGGCGATGCGGGCGCGAATGCCTGGCAAAGCGAAGGCGATGGGCGAAGGTTCGATCGGGTCTGGAGCAGCCATGGATGCAGGGTTACTGAGCTGGGCGCGCGCGGTAAAGCAGAGACGGCGGCGCGGCCGGCTGGGCGCGCAACCGCCGGTGCTTTGGCTGTTCACCGACGCCGCCCGGCTGCCGGATCCGCTGCCGGCGATTGCCGCCTTGCCGAAAGGCCTATGCGGCGTGGTGTTTCGCCATGACGGCATGCCCGGCCGGCTGAGTCTGGCGTTGCAGGTCGCCAGGCTGTGCAAAAAGCGGCGGCTGCCGCTGGTGGTCGCGGGCGATGCGCGGCTGGCGGCACGGGTTAAAGCAGGGGTTCATTTGCGCGGCGGCTTCTGGCCAAGCCAACTCCGCATCCCGGCTATTGTTACCTCATCTGCTCATGATACGCCGGAGCTGCGGCGGGCGCGGCGGGCCGGCGCCGCGGCCATCTTCCTCTCGCCGATGTTCGCAACGGCGAGCCATTCCGGCGGACGGCCGCTCGGGCCGCTGAAATGGGCGCTGATCGCGCGCCGCTCGGGCGGCAGCAAAATCTATTCACTTGGTGGGATTACCGGGGGGAATGCGGCCGGTTTACCGCCGGCCTGTGCAGGCGCCGGGGCAATCTCCGCGCTTATTCCTAGTATAACAGATATGTCACATAGCTGTGGCTAAGCAGCCACAGTAAGTAGGAATTACCGGTTAACTGCCAAACGGAGATTGCCTGACCCCCGTTTTCCGGCGTTAAAGCGGCCGACCGGTCACGTCAGGTCGACAGGGCGATTCAAAAATAGCTGTTTCAGCGATAGCTGTTTCGGCAATGGCTGTTTCAGCAACAGCTGTTTCAGCAATAGTTGCAATTTTGCCGGTATCGGCAACTCGGGAGGTATATCATGCGCAAGTTACTCTTGGCCTCGGTGGCCACCTTGGGCGCCACGCTCGTCATGACCGGCGGCGCCAAGGCGCAGCCGGTGAAGCCTGTGGAGCCCGGCACGCTCGTCGTGCATTTCAACGGCTATATGCAGTTCGAGCTCGGCGATGAGGGTTCGACCTACAACAAGATCACCATCCCAACCACCTCGACGACGACAACGCCCGGCACCTATAAGCTGAACCCGGTCACGACGATCGGCGATCTGCGGCTTTATCCCGGGTTCGACGCGCAGACGGTAAGCGGCCTTGAATACGGCGTCGCGACGGATATCCGTACCGGCTACTCCAACGCCGGCGTCGGCCAGAACGGCAAGACGACCGTTTCAAGCGCCACCACGATCACAACGACGACCACGACGATCGGCGGCCAGAACGTAGTTACGGCCGTGACTGGCACCACCACATCGAGCAATTCCAGCCTCAGCACGCTCTACGTCAAGCGGGCCTATGGCTATATCGGCTCGGATGAGGCCGGCTTCTTCCGGTTCGGCCAGACGGACAGCGCCTTCACCCTGTTGCAGTCCGGCGTGATCGAAGCCTTCGGCGATGGCGGCCAATGGACGCTGGAAGGCGGCGAGGGCGTCATGCTGCCGAGCGGTTCGGTTCCCTACGGCGGCAACCAGTTCATCTACTCCGATCAGAGCGCGGTATATGCCACCGCCAAAGTGGTCTATGTCTCGCCTTCCGTCGCCGGCTTCAACATCGTGGCCGGTTACGAGCCCAACTCGAACGGCACGAAGCAAGGCTATCAGACCGATACCCTGGCCAGCTCGACCAGCGCCAATCTGAGCGCCTCGCCGGTGCCTGGGGATATTGGATCGCGCCGCAAGAATACGGTCGATGCCGGTCTGCAGTTTCTGGAGCCGATCAACGGCGTCAAGATCAAGGCTTCGGTCGATATCCTGCATGGCGCGCCGATTGCCTATGACGGCCCCGCCGCGTCGCTGCCGACGACCGCCCCCAAGGGCTATGACAACCTGAATGTCTACCAGGCCGGCGGCCAGGTGACGTTTGCCGGATTAACGGTTGGCGCCAACATCAAAGGCGGCCAGGTTCAGGATGGCTATGCCTTCAAGGCGAGGGGCGACCGCGACGCGACCGCCTACATCATCGGCGCCAGCTACGTGCTGGGGCCGTATGTGGTCGGCGCCAGCTATATGAACTCGCAAAGTGCCGGCGCCTACACGCCGAACAAGGCGGGCGTTGCACGCACGCTGAGCGAATATGGCTTTGCGGCCGGCCTGAACTACGTGTTCAGCCCGAATCTGAGCGTGTTCACGCAGTATATGTATGGCCATCGTCACCAGCCTGGGAACGCCGCGTTGGAGGATACCAACAAAAGAGGCAACACCCAGGGCCAGGCGATCGCCGTCGGCGCCACGCTGAAGTGGTAAGCCGGTAGCAACCGCTTAAACGCGTAAACTTGAAAAGGGTGGCGGGATACCGCCGCCCTTTTTGATTCGGAACATCGCCGCCCCTTGGCGGGATCGTGCGGCACGGCTAAAGAGCAGCCAGTTCTGGCTTTAGGCCATCGCGGCCTTGTGGAGATTGATGTTGCGGATAAAGCTGAAAATTGCCTTTTCAACCGGGATCGCCGGGCTGCTGGCGATGAGCGCCTGCAGCAGCACGCAACCTAAACAAGCAAGCGTCTATAACTACCAGGCCCAGGGCCTGCCGGCCGGCCAGGACGCCGGCGACAACCATCCGCTGTTCACGCTGGGCGGCGGCAGCAAGAGCAGCAACAACGCGCAAGGCACCGGCATCCAGGTCAACGCCTATCTATGGCGGGCGACGCTGGACACCCTGTCCTTCATGCCGCTGGCCTCGGCCGATCCGTTCGGCGGCGTCATCATCACCGATTGGTACTCGCCGCCGGCTACGCCGAGTGAGCGCTTCAAGGCGAACGCCTATATCCTCAGCCAGCAAATGACCGCCAACGCCATCCAGGTCACCTTGTTCCACCAGGTGCTGCAAAACGGCCAATGGGTGGATGCGGACGTTGATCCCGGCACCGAAAGCGGCCTGGAAGACCGCATCCTGGAACGCGCCGCCGACCTGCGCGCGGCGGCTGAGAATACGACGGATTAAGGAAGCGCTGGTTTTTCTGAGGAAAAAGCAGCGGGCCGCCGGCGCGGCAAAAAGACTTGCTTGATTTTCGGCCGGGCGCTCCGAACTTCCGCTCAAGCGCGGCAAGAGTTTTTTGCGCAGCCTTTTTTCAAAAAAAGCTGCTTGTTGGTTTTAGCTTTGCCTCTTGGTTCAGCTTATCTTCTTGGCTTAGCTTATCGTGACAACCACCACGTGGTCTGCGTCGGTTTCCTGCAGCGACTGGAAGACCGCGCCGAGCGCGTCCAGCATCATATCGCCTGCGTCTTCTTCCTCATCTTCGGTGAAATCCTCATAGGCCTCGCGAAGCTCTTCCGAACTGAAATTTTCCGGGTTTAGTTTGTCCAGGTATTTCAGCCGATCCTCCAGCGTCAGGATGAAGACGCTGACCTGCGAGGCTTCCGCGATATCCGCAACGATTTCATTCTCGCTGCTTTCCAGATCGATGTCATAATCCTCGGCCAGCACCGGCAGCAGCGTATCGAAGATTTCGCCGTCCCAGTCGTAATCCGCGACCGAGACGCCGTTGGCGGCGAGGAAGTTTATGAAGGCCTGCGGATCGTCATCGGCGGCAGCTTCGACGAGTTCGCTCAGATTTTCCTTCGGCAGACGGGTGAAGGTTACGTTGGACGCCATTGCGCGCTCCTGCTGCTCGAGATCCCAGACCGTATGCCGCCCATCCTTACCAGCGCGATTTCGCTCTGCCAACGCGAAACCGCCGCAAGGCGGCTTCACGCCGCCTGCAGCGCCTGGGTGAGGTCTTCGATCAGATCCTGCGGATCCTCGAGGCCGACGGAGAGACGGATGATGCCGTCGGTGATGCCGAGTTTGGCGCGCTCCTCCGGACCGATGCGCATATGCGTGGTCGTGGCAGGGTGGGTGGCGAGCGATTTGGTGTCGCCGAGATTGTTGGAGATCGTGATGATCTGCAGCGCGTTCAGGAAGTTGAACGCGGACCGGCGGCCGCCTGCGAGCTCGAAGGCGACGATCGTGCCGCCGCCGGACATTTGCGACATCGCGAGATTGTGCTGCGGGTGCGAAGGCAAGGTGGGGTACAGGCTGCGCGAGATCTGCGGGCAGGTTTCGAGGAATTTGGCGATCGCCTCGGCGCCGGCGGATTGCGCAATGACGCGCAAGGCCATGGTCTCCAGGCCTTTCAGGATCACCCAGGCGTTGAAGGGCGACAGCGTGGGGCCGGTATTGCGGAAAAACGGCTGGAAGACATCCGTGATCCATTGTCTACTGGCAAGCACGGCGCCGCCCAGCACGCGGCCCTGGCCGTCCATATGCTTGGTGGCGGAATAGACCACGACATCGGCGCCGAATTCGAGCGGGCGCTGCAGCAGCGGCGTGGCGAAGACATTGTCGACGACGACGATGGCGCCGGCCGCATGCGCCAGCTCCGATACGTTTCGCAAATCCACCATGTCGAGCATCGGGTTGGAGGGCGTTTCCAGCAAAACCAGGGCGGTTTTTTGCGCCAGGGCGGATTTCCAGGCGGCAGGATCGCCGCCGTCGACGAAGACGGTCTCAATGCCGTATTGCGGCAGCAAGGTGCTGACGATCCAGTGGCAGGAGCCGAACAGCGCGCGCGAGGCGACGACGCGATCGCCGGATTTGAGCCCGCACAGCAAGGCGGCGTTCACCGCGGCCATGCCGGTGGCGGTCGCGCGGCACGCCTCGGCGCCTTCGATCTCGCACAGCCTGGCTTCCAGCATGGCGATGGAAGGGTTGGAGAAGCGGGAATACTGGTAGTGCTGGATCTGGTTGGCGAACGCTGCCTCGGCCTGCTCGGCATTGTCATAGACAAAGCCGGAGGTGAGGAACAAAGCCTCGGCATTTTCCGCCATGTTGGTGCGGATGCGCCCGGCATGGATCAGGTTGGTGGCAAGGCGGCGTTTCGGTGTCTCGGTCATCTGCGGGCTCTTTTCATCGAAAGCGCCCGGCCATACAAGTGCGGGGCAGGTTCGCGCCCGCCTCAGCCTCTTTAGCGCGCTTGTAGATCTCTCAGAGGGCGATTCACGATTTCGGCTCGCGCAGATGCGCGAAGCTCAACCGATCGCACTCCGACCTCGCCGTAATCCGGCCGGACAAATCACGAAGTGGTTCCGCGTAACGCGGCGGGCTTGCGGGGTCAATGCCGAGACGGTATCACCCGGGCAAGGCGGGTATGATGTAATGGCAGCCTGTTAGCTTCCCAAGCTTGATGCGCGGGTTCGATTCCCGCTACCCGCTCCACGATCACAGTTCTTCGGCGGCAAGTCGGGTATCCCCCGGCTTCTGGTCTGATGATGCGTCTAGCCGGAAGTGCCGGGTTTCGCCGCAGTCCAGGGTGATGAACTGGTTCTCCGCCAGGCCGGCTTGCGCCTTTGCAACGGCCAGCTCCTTTTCCGGCTGGTCGATGGCTTCGGCGGTGAGCTGGAAGGTGCCGAAATGCATGCCGATCGCTACGGCCGGCTTGAGGTCGAGGAAGGCCTGTACCGCATCTGCCGGGTTCATGTGGACCACCTGCATGAACCAGCGCGGCTCATAGGCGCCGATCGGCAGCAAGGCGATGTCCGGACTGCCGAGCCGGTTGCGGATTTCGGTGAAAAACCTGGTGTAGCCGGTATCGCCTGCGAAATAGATTTTGCCGCCGCGATGCTCCAGCATGAAGCCGGTCCAAAGGGTCTGGTTGCGGTCGTTCAGCCAGCGGGCGGCGAAATGCCGGGCCGGCGTGGCGGTGAGGCGGTTCTCGCCGATCGTGATGCTTTGCCACCAATCCAGCTCGATGGCGCCGGGGATGCCTTTTTTCGCGAGGTAGGCGGCGTTGCCCAACGGCACGGCGAGCTGCAATTCGGGAAAACGCCGCCTGAGTTCCGCCAGGGATTTGAGGTCCATATGGTCGTAGTGGTTATGCGACAGCAAGATGAGATCGATCGGCGGCAGATCCGCCAAAGCGATTCCGGGGTCGCGGACGCGATGCGGCCCAGCAAAGGAAAACGGTGAGCAGCGGTAGGAAAACACCGGATCGGTCAGAACAATAAGGCCCGGCAGGCGAAGCAGAAAACTGCTATGGCCGATGAAGCTGATCTCGGCGCTGCCCGCCTGACTTGCGCCGGCCGGCGGCGGGTAGGCTTTGTTCTCGATATGCTCGGGCCATTGCGACCAGATCGCTGGATCGCGCCGCAGCCGGGAGCGCAGGAAAGAGAACCCGCTGGTGCGCTTGGCCGTGGTGCCGCGGCTGGAGGGTTCCGGATTGAAGAAGGCCGAACCATCGTAATGGTCGGAGACTGGATAGGACATGCGCCTTATATGGCGGCTTTGCCGGGCGTTAGAAAGACGATGCGGCGTGCTCAGTGTTTATAAGCTGGCGGGATTTCGAAGCCGAGCCAGGATCGCTCCAACAGGCCGGCGACGGCTATGGTGGTGTGATCGGCGTAGGGCGCGCCGATGATCTGCATGCCGCAGGGTAGGCCGGCCCGGGTGAAACCCAGCGGCGCCGCGGTGCTGGGCAGCAGGAAATTGCCGGAATAGCCGGCCCAGAAAAGCTGATCCGCCACCGTGATCTCCGCGTCATCCACCGTGATGCTGCGCGCGCCCATATTATCCGAAAGCTCGTGGCGGACGGCGGCGGTGGAGGCGACCGGCGCGATCATCACGTCGTAATCCTGAAAGAATGCCAGCCACGCCAGGCGTCTTCTGAAGCGCTGCTCGCGCGCCTTCAGCCAATGCCGATGCTGCATCACGGCGCCGCGCGCGCCGACGACGTCGGGCGAGCGGTCGGAAGCTGCCGCCTTGGCGGCAATCTGACGCAGGCTCTCGATCGCCGCCTCCGGCATGCGGGCGCTGAGTGCGGCGTGCAGCAACAGCAGGTAGTTCTCATGCGCCTCCCGCGCGTCGAAATCCGGCCGCGCGGTGAGACTGACCTTGGCGCCGGATTTGCGGAGATGCCTGGCAAGCGCTTCAAACTTGTCGATGATCTGCGTCTCCACCGGGCAAAGCTCGTGCGTGGCCATGATTGCAACCCGCAAACCTTCGAAAGATCTCTTCACGGCCCCGGGAAGGTCGAGCCGCCAGCCATGGGCGATGGCATCGGCGCCCGCCATGACATCAAGCGCGAGGGCGAGATCCTCGGCCGAGCGCGCCATGGGACCGACCACGGCGATGTCGATCGGCGCCAGATTTCTGATTGGCGAATGGCCGCGCATAGGGCAGATCTCCCAGGTGGGTTTGTGGGCATAGACACCGCAGTAATGCGCCGGCGCGCGTAAGGACCCGCCGATATCGCTGCCGGCTTCCAGCGCGACCAGGCCGGCGCTGAGTGCTGCGGCGGAGCCGCCGGAAGAGCCGCCGGGCGTGCGCGCCAGATCCCACGGATTGTTGGTTACGCCGTAGACCGGGTTATTGCTTTGCCAGTCCGACAGCAAGGTGGAGACGTTGGTCTTGCCGAGGATCACGGCACCTGCCTGTTTCAGTCTCGCAACCATAACGGCATCCGTCTCGGCCATATTGTTACGATACGATAGCGAGCCCCAGGTGGAGGGTAGGCCGGCGACATCGTAGCTTTCCTTGACCGTCATCGGCACGCCAAAGAGCGGCGGCAACTTTTTCGGCAGCTTGTTCCTGGCGCTGTCAAGTTGTCTGGCCCGGCTGCGGGCGCGTTCGAAATCGCGCACCACGACGGCATTGATCGCGCCGTCCAGCGACTCGATCCTTGCGATAAAATGATCCGTGACTTCCAGGGCCGAGATTTGTTTAGATCTGATAAGCGAGGCTATTTTTTTGGCCCTGACAAATGATAGCTTCAAAAGCTTCCCTTCTCGCAACGTTTATGGGCCGGTTCGTTTGCTGACCGGCTGGTAATAAGGTTGGAACCTTTCCTATAGGGTAGAGTTGAACGCGCCGCCATCCAGCAAAAGATTCTGCCCGACCAGGTAACCAGCTTGTGAACTGCAAAGATAGGCGCAGGCGGCGCCAAATTCTTCGGGTTGGCCGATGCGTCCGGCCGGTGTGGCCTTGCCCCGTTCGGTGATGATGTCCTCGACAGACTTATTTGCCTCCTTGGCGGCCTTGGCGGCGGTGCTGCGCAGGCGGTCGGTATCGAAACTGCCGGGCAGCAGGTTGTTGATGGTAACGTTATGTTTTGCGACTTGGCGGGCGAGGCCGCCGATAAAGCCGGTCAGGCCGGCACGGGCAGCGTTGGACAGGCCGAGATTGGCGATGGGCGATTTGACCGAGCCGGACGTGATGTTGACGATCCGGCCGAAGTTCCGGGCGATCATCGGGTCGATGACGGCACGGATCATGGCGACCGGGGATAGCATGTTGGCGTTCAGCGCGTCGTGCCACATGGCGTCGGTGAAATCGCGGAAGTCGCCGGGGGGCGGGCCGCCCGCATTGTTGATGAGGATGTCGGGGGTGGGGCAGAGGGCGAGTGCGGCGGCGCGGCCTTCGGGGGTGGTAATGTCGCCGGCGCCGGCTTGGACCGAGGCGCCGGTGGCGTTGCGGATTTGCGCCGCCGCGGCTGCCAGGGCGGTTGGGTCTCTGCCGGTGATGACAATGCAAACGCCTTCACGGGCGAGGGCCATCGCGCAGGCGAAGCCTAGGCCTTTGCTTGCGGCGCAGACGATGGCGCTTCGGCCTTGAAGTCCCAGGTCCATATTGCGCGCCTCGTTGGTTGATCACCTAGACTGGCTGGAGGCTGCCACCGTGCTCGATGCTGTCAAGGACGCCTCGCGCCAGGGCGGAAAAATGTGGATGGCTCGGGGCGCCCCTTGGCGCCTTCGCCGGCATGACGGATGCACTTAATGGGATGGCCCTGACGGGATAGCCCTGATCGGATGGCCCTGATCGGATGCGCGTAGCGAACGCCCGAGGCCCGGTTTAGGAAAGTCTTTTTGGTTCTTTTTCTTCAGAAAAAGAACTGCTTTCTTGCTTGTCTTTTTCGTGGCGGGTATGCCAGGAATCCATAAGTTTCAGCACTGTCGCAGCGGTTTCCTCGATCGAGCGGCGGGTGACGTCGATCGTGGGCCAGGCGCGGGCGGTGCATAGCCGTTTGGCCCAGAGGATTTCCTTCTCGACGGATTCGTAATCCACGTATTCGCCGTTATCCTTGGCCGCAAAGCCAGGCTGGGCGCCGGTGCCGATCAGGCGCAGGCGGTGGCGGCGGATTTCGATCAGAACCTTGGGGTCGACCGTCAGGCCGATGACCGGGCAGCCTGGGTCTTTCAGCAGCTCAGGCGGCTCGATGCCAGGCACCAGCGGGATGTTGGCGGCCTTGATGCCGCGATTGGCGAGGTAGAAACAGGTGGGGGTTTTGGAGGAGCGGGAGACGCCGACCAGCACCACATCGGCCTCCGACATGCCGTGATGGGCCTGGCCGTCGTCATGCGAGATCACGTAGTGCATGGCGTCGATCCGGCGGAAATAATCGGCGTCCAGCACGTATTGCCGGCCGGGCTTGTGTTTGGTGGGCATGCCGAGCTGTTCCTGCAGCAGCTCCAGCACCGGGTCCAAAGTATGCAGCAGCTTCACGCCCATGCGCTCGCAGCCGGAGCTGAGCTCGCCGCGCAGCGCCTCATCGACCAGGCTGCACAAGACCGGGCCCGGTTCGGCGTGGATGCCTTCCAGGACCCGGTGCAGCTGCAGCCGGGAGCGGATCAGGCTCCAGCGGTGATAGGTCACATGAACATCGTCGAACTGCGCGACGGCGGCCCGCGCGATGGCGTTCAGCGTATCCCCCGTGGCGTCGGAAACCAGGTGGATATCGAGCTTGTCGTTGTCCATGAATTGTCTAATAGCGTGGATAAGTCGGCTCCGCGCGGTCTAATTTACGGGTCAGTGGGGATAAGGTGTTCGAGTTGCAAGCGGTGGGTCGATTTCAGGGATCCTCTGGGCAGTTGTGGATAAGCAACAGCAAAACCTTAGAATCAGCAGGTTAAGGCAAAGGGTTTGATGTGGATAAGAGTGTGGGTGGCGGCGGAGTGAAAGTAAGCCCCGCTATGCACAGGCATCAATCTTCACCAACCTCCTTTAAAGATTCCTTTATTAAGATTAGGCGGAGGACATGAAGTTACTCGACGTGTTGAACGGGCAGGCGGTTTGGCCGCCGCCGGTCTGGCTGATGCGCCAGGCCGGGCGCTATTTGCCGGAGTATCAGGAGCTGCGGGCGCAGGCGGGGGATTTTCTCTCGCTTTCGATGAATCCGGGGCTGGCGGCGGAGGTGACATTGCAGCCGATCCGCCGCTTCGGGTTCGACGCGGCGATTTTGTTCTCCGATATTCTGATCCTGCCCTGGGCGCTGGGCCAGGGGCTGCGCTTCGCGCACGGCGAAGGGCCGCTGCTGCCGCCACTGACGCGCGAGGGGCTGGCCGGGTTGCGCCTGGAGGCGGCGGTTGTTGGAGCTGCGCCGGTGATGGAGACGGTGCGGCGGGTACGGGCCGGGTTGGACACCGATAAGGCGCTGATCGGCTTCGCCGGCGGCCCTTTCACTGTGGCCTGCTACATGCTGGACGGCAAAGGCGGGGGCAGCTTTGCGCGGACGCGGCAGCTTGCCTATGAGGATCGCGGGCTGGTTGAAGGGGTGATCGAGCTGCTGGAGGCGGCAAGTATTGCCTATCTGCAGGGCCAGGTGGATGCGGGTGCCGATTGCGTGATGCTATTCGAAAGCTGGTCCGGGATTTTGCCTTCGGATTTGTTCCGGGCGTTCGTCATCGCCCCGACCCGGCGGATCGTGAAGGCGCTGCGGGCCCGAAATCCGGGGTTGCACGTGATCGGTTTTCCGCGGCTATGCGGGTTGATGCTGCGCGAGTACGTGGTGGAAACCGAGGTTAGCGCGGTGGGGCTGGACAGCGTGACCGACGCGGCGGCGGCGGTTGCCGCCTGCCCGGCCGGTACCGTGTTTCAAGGCAACCTGGATCCGCTTCTGTTGGGCGTTGGCGGGCAGATGCTGGATGCGGGGGTGGATGCGGTGCTGAACGGCTTCGCCGGCCAGCGGCATATTTTCAATCTTGGGCATGGGGTTACGCCGGACGTGGACCCCGTGAATGTTGCGCGACTGGTGGACCGTATTCGCTCGGAGCGATCCGCCGCGTCATGAAGACCGCCATCGTTCTGTTCAATCTGGGCGGGCCGGATGGCCCGGATTCGGTTGCGCGCTTCAGGCTGAACCTGTTCAGCGATCCGGCGATTATTCGCGCGCCGGTTTTCATACGTTTCTGGCTGGCGCGGCTGATCGCGTCGCGGGGTGCGAAGGCGGCGGCGGCGAATTATGCGCTGATGGGCGGCAAGTCGCCGCTGCTGGACTTGACCAGGACGCAGGCTGAGGCTTTGGAAAACCGTCTGCAGGATATCGGCGCCAGATGTTTTGTGGCGATGCGCTACTGGCACCCGTTTGCCGCTGAAGCGGTGGCGCAGTTAAAAGCATTTGCGCCGGACCGGGTGTTGCTGCTGCCGCTGTATCCGCAATATTCCACGACGACGACCGGCAGTTCGTTCAGGGATTGGCGGGAGCAGGCGGCCAAGGCCGGGCTGGTGATTCCGGTGACGAGCCTGTGCTGTTATTTCGATGATCCGGGCTATTTGGGATCGGTCGCGGCGCTGGTGCGGGAGGCGATTTTGGATGCCAGGGAAAAGCTCGATCCCGGCATCAAATTGCGGGTGCTGTTTTCCGCGCATGGCTTGCCGGAATCGATCGTGCAGAAGGGCGATCCGTATCAGGCGCAAATCGAGGCGAGCGCGGCCGCGGTGATGAAACAACTCGCCGATCTGGATGTGGAAAACCTGGTCTGCTATCAATCCCGGGCGACCCCGCAGAAATGGATTTCGCCCAGCACCATCGAGGCGATCGAACAGGCGGCGGCGGAGAAAGTCGCGGTGCTGCTGGTGCCAATTGCATTTGTTTCAGACCATATCGAAACTTTGGTGGAGCTGGACATCGAGAACGCGGAGCTGGCGCATCGGCTCGGCGTGCCGGGATATTTCCGGGCGAAAGCGCCGAATGACGATATACGGTTCATCGACGCGCTGGCCGGGCTGGCGCGCGGTGCGTTGCAGCATGGTGCTGGATTATGCAGTCATCGCGGCGCCCGCGCCTGCGGCGCGCAGCACAAGGATTGCCCATGGACCCGGTATAATCATGCGGCCTGAGCTGGTCATTTTTGATTGCGATGGCGTTTTGATCGATAGCGAGACGATTGCCTCGCGCGTGGTGGCGCGCAACCTGACCGCGCTGGGCTGGGAGATGACGACCGAGCAGGCGATGGCGAATTTTCTCGGTATGTCGATCATGGATATGGAACCGATGATCGAGCGCCGTTTGCAGCGTAAACTTCCGGTCGATTGGCGGCCCAGGCTGGCGGCCGACCTGCTCGACGCCTTGGGAAATGAAGTGACGCTGATTTCGCATGCGCGGGAGATTTTGCAGCAGGTAAACGCTATGGGCATTCCGTGGCGCGTTGCGTCGAATTCCTCCGATGAGGAGATGACGGTGAAATTCGCCCATACCGGTTTAAGCGACCTGACAGCCGGACTTACCCATTCCGCAACCAGTCAGGTTCAGCAGGGCGTGCGGCCGAAGCCGGCGCCGGATGTCTATCTCAACGCGGCGGCGGCGGCGGCGGTCGCACCTGCGGGCTGCCTGGTGCTGGAAGATAGCCGGCTTGGCGTCACCGGGGCCGTGGCCGCGGGGATGACATGCTATGGCTTCGCCCGGCATGACGACGGCGCGGATCTGACTGCGGCGGGGGCCGCGAAGATTATCCACAGCCTGGAAGAATTCTTGGCCGAACTGGAAAGCGCCTGAACATGGTGATTTACGCTTTATTGCCGTTCTACCGGTGGGAGCTGGCTTTGCATATCATCGCCTTCACGGCCTGGATGGCGGCGTTGTTCTATCTGCCCCGGCTTTATGTCTATCACTGCTCGGTGCCGCCCGGCTCGATGGAATCCGAGCGGTTCAAGGTGATGGAGCGGCGGCTGTTGAAGCAGATCGCCATTCCGGCGATGATCGCCACCTGGGTGCTGGGTATCTTGCTGATCCTGACGCCGGGCGCGGTGAACTGGCATGCCGGCTGGTGGTGGACCAAGCTAATCAGCGTGCTGCTGCTGAGCGGGTTCCAAGGTGCCGCCTCGAAATGGCGGAAGAATTTCCTGAGCGACGCGAATGTGAAGCCGGAGCGGTTCTACCGGATCGCCAATGAAATCCCGACCGTTCTGCTGGCGGTTATTGTCATTGCGGTGGTGGTGTTCCGGTAGCTTGCGCAGCTTGACCTATGTTCCGTTTTGGATCATTAGACGCGCGCGGGGACGTTCGCGCCCGCAATTCCCTATACCCTCGGTCCGTCGAAGCTAAGGTCGGACTGCAAGCGGTTCCCCCTGGATTGGACGATCTATGCATCTAGCCGAGTTAAAGGCCAAAACCCCGACAGACCTGCTGAGTCTGGCTGAGGAGCTGGAGGTCGAGAACGCCTCCTCCCTGCGCAAGCAGGATATCATGTTCGCGATTTTGAAGGCCTTTGCCGAAAACGACCAGGCGATTCACGGCGACGGGACGCTGGAAATACTGCCCGACGGTTTCGGCTTTTTGCGCAATCCGGAGGCCAATTACCTGCCCGGACCGGAAGATATTTATGTATCGCCGGCGCAGGTGCGGCGCTTCGGCCTGCGCACCGGCGATACGGTGGAAGGCGAGATCCGGGCGCCGAAAGAGGGCGAGCGCTATTTCGCCCTGGTGAAGGTCGACAAGATCAATTTCGAGGATCCGGACGCGGTACGGCACCGGATCAATTTCGACAATCTGACGCCGCTTTATCCGACATCGCGGCTCAAGATGGAGGTCGAGGTGCCGGAGCCGACGGCCAAGGGGATGCCCAAGGATAATACCGCGCGGGTGATCGATTTGATCACGCCGATCGGCAAAGGCCAGCGCGCGCTGATCGTCGCACCGCCGCGCACCGGCAAGACCGTGATGCTGCAGAATATCGCCGCGGCGATTTCCGCCAATCATCCGGAAGTGTTCCTGATCGTGCTGCTGATCGATGAGCGGCCGGAAGAAGTGACCGACATGTCGCGCAGCGTGAAGGGCGAGGTCGTGGCCTCGACCTTCGATGAGCCTGCAACGCGGCATGTGCAGGTCACGGAAATGGTTCTGGAAAAAGCCAAGCGCCTGGTTGAGCATAAGCGGGACGTGGTGATCCTGCTGGACAGCGTTACGCGGCTGGCGCGGGCGTATAACACCGTGGTGCCTTCTTCCGGCAAGGTGCTCACCGGCGGCGTGGACGCGAATGCGCTGCAGCGGCCGAAACGGTTTTTTGGCGCGGCGCGCAATATCGAAGAAGGCGGCAGCCTGACGATCATAGCGACCGCGCTGATCGATACCGGCAGCCGCATGGACGAGGTGATCTTCGAGGAATTCAAGGGTACAGGCAATTCGGAGATTATTCTGGACCGCAAACTCTCCGACAAGCGGACCTTCCCGGCGATCGACATCACCAAATCCGGCACGCGCAAGGAAGAATTGCTGGTCGAGAAATCGGTGCTGTCGAAGATGTGGGTGCTGCGGCGGATTCTCAATCCGATGGGCACCACCGATGCCATGGAATTCTTGCTGGACAAGCTGAAATACAGCAAGACCAATTCGGATTTCTTTGAAGCAATGAATACCTAGAAACTTTTTGGCATAAGCTATGAAACGACTTCTTTTGTAATGAAAAGCAGCAGAAAAACTTGGCTGGAATTGATCTCCGGCGCGATGCCTGTTCGAGACACTAATAAAGTTTTCTGGCTGTTTTTTTCAAAAGGAACCGCTGGCTTAGCCAGCCTTTAATTGAGGATTTGAGATGCCGGATGTGAATGTGACTGCCGAGGATTACAAGGTCAGGGATATCTCGCTGGCTGGCTGGGGCCGCAAAGAGATCGAGATGGCGCAGGATGAAATGCCTGGGCTGATGGCGCTGCGGGAAGAGTTCGGGCAGCAGCAGATTTTGAAGGGTGCGCGGATCGTCGGCTGTTTGCATATGACGATCCAAACGGCGGTGCTGATCGAGACGCTGACGGCTCTGGGCGCCAGCGTGCGCTGGTCCTCCTGCAACATCTTTTCCACGCAGGATCACGCGGCGGCGGCGATCGCGGCGACCGGGGTTCCGGTGTTTGCCTGGAAGGGCATGTCGGAAGAAGAGTTCTGGTGGTGCATCGAGCAGACCGTACGCGGCCCGGATGACGCAGGCGCGCCGTGTTGGACGCCGAACATGATCCTGGATGACGGCGGCGACGTTACCAAGCTGATGCACGACAAATATCCGGAAATGTTCGAGCATATTCGCGGCATCTCAGAAGAGACGACGACCGGCGTGCACCGGCTGTGGGAGATGGCGAAGGCGGGATCGCTGCTGACGCCGGCGATCAATGTTAATGACAGTGTCACCAAGTCGAAATTCGATAATCTGTATGGCTGCCGCGAGAGTTTGGTGGACGGTATTCGCCGCGGCACAGACGTGATGATGGCGGGCAAGGTTGCGGTGGTGGCCGGGTTCGGCGATGTCGGCAAGGGCTCCGCGGCTTCGCTGCGCAATGCCGGCTGCCGGGTGCTGGTGACGGAAGTCGATCCGATCTGCGCGCTGCAGGCGGCGATGGAAGGCTACGAGGTTGTGGAGATGGAGGAAGGCGCCAAGCGCGGCGATATCTTCGTCACCGCGACCGGCAATGTCGATGTGATCACGATCGAGCATTTGCGGGCGATGAAGCATCGCGCGATCGTTTGTAATATCGGACATTTCGACAGCGAGATTCAGATCGAGTCGCTGCGCAATTATAAATGGGAAAACGTCAAGCCGCAGGTGGATGAGGTGGTTTTTCCGGACGGCAAGCGTCTGATCGTGCTGTCCGAAGGGCGGCTGGTGAATTTGGGGAATGCGACAGGGCATCCGAGCTTTGTGATGAGCGCCAGTTTTACCAATCAGGTGCTGGCGCAGATCGAACTTTGGACGGCGCCGGCGGGCAAGTATGAGAACAAGGTATATGTGCTGCCGCGGCATTTGGATGAGAAGGTGGCGGCGCTGCATCTGGCGAAGGTCGGCGCCAAGCTGACGAAGCTGACCGAGAAGCAGGCGGATTATCTGGGGCTGTCGCAGGTTGGGCCGTTCAAGCATGAGCTGTATCGCTATTAGGTCTTCGAAAGCAGGCCTTGGATGCCGGGGCGCGCCAGGTGTTGCCTTCGCCGGCATGGAATTGTTATCTCGGGGCGCAATTGCTGCAACCGGGTAATGTTATTGCCGCGTTGGGGCTTGCTGCGCTGGTCGGCGGGATGCTGTTTTTCGGTGCGGTGATGGCGCCTCTGGTGTTCACCAAACTGCCGGCTGATATGGCTGCGGTTTTCATCCGGGCGGCGTTCCCGCGGTATTATGCGTTTGTTACCGTTAGCGCGGCGATTGCCGCTTTAGGATTTCTGCTGCGGCGGGCGCCGGTTTCCGCGGTTGCGCTGTTGCTGGTCGCGGCCGTGACCCTGTGGCTGTGGTTCTGGCTGATCCCGCATTTGAATGCGCTGCGCGATGCCGGGAATGCGGCCGGGTTCAGCCGCGGTCATCGGCTGGCCGTTTGGTTGAACGGGTTGGAATTGCTAACCGCGCTGGCAATTCTGGTAGAATTCGCGCTCATTTAAAGCACCGCCGGGCCCGGATTCGAGAAAGTTTTTTGCGCAGCTTTTTCAAAGCTGCTGCTTTCGTTCTGCTTTAAGCAGCCTCCGCCAGCATTTCATCGGTGATGACATTGAAACTGTTCAGGACGCTGGGGCCGTAGACGGTGGAGATTGCAACGTCGGCGGCATCGCGGCCGCGCGCGATGACAACGCGGCCGATGCGGGGATGGTTGTGTCTGGCGTCGAAGCTGTACCACCGGCCGCCGATATAGGCTTCGAACCAGGCGGAAAAATCCATCGGCGCCGGATCGCGTGGCACCCCGATATCGCCGAGATAGCCGGTGCAATAGCGGGCCGGGATGTTGATGCAGCGGCATAGCGTCACCGCCAGATGCGCAAAATCCCGGCAGACGCCGACGCGTTCCTGATAGCCTTCCACGGCAGTGCGGGTTTTACGGGCGTAGCGGTAGCCGAAGGTGAGGTGATTATGAACGAAGTCGGCGATCGCCTGGACGCGGCCCCAGCCGTTCTGCTTGGTGTTGAAATTCTCCCAGGCGACATCCATCAGGTTGTCGGTCTCGCAATAGCGGCTGCCGAGCAGGAACTGCATGCATTCATCGGGCAGGGTTGAGACCTCGTGCTGGATGGCATCCGGCGCGTAAGGGTCGGGCGTGCCGGGATCGGCGATCAGCGCGTTGGTTGTGAAACGGATCTGGCCCGGCGGGGCGATCAGCCGGGTGCAGATATTGCCGAAGGCATCGTGAAACTGTGTGGTGGGTAGCGCAGGTTCCGTCGTCAGTACATCGGGGTTGAGGAGGTCCGGCGCGCGAGACGGGTGGACGTTGAGCATGAGCACCATCGGTGTGTATTGCGGATGGGTCATGGTGATGTCGTAGCCCAGCGTGATCTTCATTTCGCAACCTCGTCTCGTACAGCGTAGAAGCCCGTTGTTGGCGGCAGGTTGCGCATTTGCAAAGGGTCTTCCCGGCGAAATCCGGCGTTTTGCAGCTATTTTAATGACATGTTAATGAAGTGTGCAGGTTCTGGTAAAGCTTACGAAATAGGCTGAAGAAACCGCGGTTCTCCAGCATGCATCGTTGTTGAGCCGCAACATCAGCGTATCGACGCTGACGCTGCTGGAATGATCGGCTCGCAGCGTAACCAGAATGACGCTGGATTGCCTCACAAGCTGCGGCGGGGCGCCGGGCTTGATGAGCTGCAGGCGAAACCAGGCAGGTGCCGCGGCGATGAAAGGCCCGGGGATACCGACGCCGTCGTTGCCGAAGGGCAGCAGGATCAAGGCGGAGGAATGGTCGAGGCCAGCGATCTGCCGCGCCGCGAGCTCCTGCGGCTGCATGGTGGATGGGGCGAGCATAAGGCCGGCGATGCCGCAGGCTTGCAGCGTCATGAAGGCGTAGCGCAAAATCTTCGGAAGGGTCTGCGCGAGCAGGACTGCGGCAAAGGGCGTGGCGAAGGCGAGATAGCGGATTTCGATGGGCGTGTTGTTGAACACCAGACCCAGCGTGAACAGGCCGGCCGGCACGGCGAGCATTGCCCAGGCGAAGAGCGATAGTTGGGGCTGCCAGTTCCTGATGATGAAAAAGCCTGAGATGACCGTGAGGACAATGAGTGCGGCAGTAACGATGCCGCCGGCGTGTCCTGCATAGAGCGGCAGGCCGCCGAACAAGGCGGCGCCGAAGTCTTTCGCCAACAAAGCAACGGCGTGCGCCGCGGAAAACGGCTCGAACTGGCCGCGACGTGAATGGCGCTGCGCCAGGAAGAAGTAGAGCGAAGCAGGAGCAAAGGCGGCGAAGCCCGCCAGCGCCGGCAGCAGCGCGCGCCGGCGCTGGCGCGCGAGCCAGACGAAAGCCGCCAGAGCAGGAAAGACCGCGAGATAATTGCTGAAGCCGGCGGCGCCGAAGGCAAGTCCTGCGGTGAAACTCAGCCTGCGTGGGCGCAGCCGGCTACGGGCTGCGGAGAGGATCAACGCGAGGCCCAGCATGTTTAGCGCCTGCGCCAGAGCGAAGCCGCGCGCCACAATGCCGGTATAGGCAAATCCATAGGCCAGGAGCGCGAACAGCATGGCGGGGGCGGCCGCGATCTGCGCGAGCGCCGCCGCCCAGGCAAGGCAGGTCAGGGCGCATAGCGTGAGCAGCACCGAAAGCAGGCGAGCGGCAAACCAGCTTGGGCCGGCGAGCCGGCGCCACAGTTCGAGCAGCCAGAAATAGAGCGGCGGGTGAACATCGCCTTGCCGAAGATCTTGGGCGATTCCGCCCATCGAGGCATCGCCCTTGTAGAAGGCGCGGACCTCACTTGGGCTGAAGGCGCCTTGCGGCCAAGCCGGGCGGGGATCGCCGGCGGTGAGGAAGATGGAATAAGCCTCGTCATATTCAGGGGCCCGGGCCCAGGCGACGGCGCCCAGGATCAGCAGCGCGAAAAACAGGACGGAAACGACTCGCATTACAACCAAAGGTAGTGCATGATGCAGCTTACTGCAAATTCGGTGCTAACAATCGCGGGCGTTTCCACTGACAAAATGCAAACGATTTGTAGCCAAACCGGTGTCTGTTCCCATAGGGTGTCTGTTCCCATAGGTTGATTTGCATAAATTAGGGTGGGTGCATCCGTGATAGATATCTGCGGCGGCTGTGACGGCGATGCGCTGACAATCCCGATCACCATGGCTTTTCAGCCGGTGGTGGATATCGTGGAAAGCCGGATCGATGCTTACGAGGCGCTGGTGCGCGGCCCCGGGGGTGAAGGCGCGGATCATATCCTGGGCCAGGTCACGGCCGAAAACCGTTATATGTTCGACCAGGCCTGCCGGGTCAAAGCCATCGAAATGGCCAGCGCGCTCGGCATCACCTGCGGGCTTAACATCAATTTTCTGCCGAACGCGGTGTATGAACCGGCAGCCTGCATCCGCAAGACGCTGGAGGCCGCCACGCGCACCGGCTTTGCGCTGAACCAGCTGACGTTTGAAATTGTCGAACAGGAAGACCTGGCAGAAAGCGGCCATTTGCTGCGCATCATCGAGGCCTATCGCCGCATCGGCTTCAAAATTGCGCTGGATGATTTCGGCACCGGCTATTCCAGCTTGGCGAGGTTTGCCGAGCTGATGCCAGATATCGTGAAACTGGACCGCGCCATCGTGCAGAACTGCGACGCGGATACGACCAGGCGCGCCATTATCGCGCACATGGCGCGGCTTTGCCGGGAGCTCGACATCAAGCTGGTGGTCGAAGGTGTGGAGACCGAGGCGGAGTTCGCGGTGGCGCAGGCGGCCGGCATCCGTTTCGTGCAGGGGTTCTATCTGGCCCGGCCGGAGTTCGAGGCGATTACGCCGCTGGAGCATATTCGCTGGCTGGGGCGCGTTTAGCCGCTCTTCCGGCTTGCTGGCGGAACCATCGAAATCATGCGACAAGCCGGATATGGCCTTTCTCCCCAATGTCGAGCGCAGCTCGCGGCCGCAAACCAACCAGACCAAGCTCATCATCGGCGCCGCTGCGGTTCTGGCGGTTCTGGCGCTGCTGTTTCTGGCCGATCCGTTCGTGCAGGTGCAATCCGGCTATGCCGGGGTGCTGTCGAACTTCGGCTCGGTGGCGACCACCCCGCTTTATCCCGGGCTGCATGTCGCGATCCCGTTCTACCAGACCATCAACCAGGTCTCGGTGCAGCCGCAGACGGTCAGCTCGGATGAAAGCGGCTCCACGCATGACCTGCAGCTGATCGATACCTCGATTGCGGTGACCTTCCATGTCGATCCCGAGGCCGCGCCGGATTTCTATCAGGAGTTCCGCGATTTCGATACGCTGGGCGAGCGCGTGATCGCGCCGGCGGTGAGCAATGACGTGAAGGCGGTGACGGCGAATTACGATGCCGAGGAACTGGTGACCAAGCGCGACATCGTCGATGCGCAGATCAAGGAACTGATCGTCGCCTCGCTGGCGCCGTATCATCTGACGGTCGAAGCGGTGAACGTTTCCAACTTTGCCTTCTCGGACGCCTACACCCAGGCGATCGAGCGCAAGCAGGTGGCGCAGCAGCAGGCGCTGCAGGCGCAATACACGCTGCAGCAGACGCAGATTTCGGCGCAGCAGCAGGTGGTGCAGGCGAAGGCGCAGGCCGACGCCGCGGTGGAAACCGCGCAAGGCCAGGCTAATGCGCTGCTGCTGACCAGCCAGGCGCAGTCCAAGGCCAATCTGCTCATCGCCCAATCGCTGACGCCGCCGCTGCTGCAGCAAAAAGCGCTGGATAAGTGGGACGGCGCGCTGCCGACTTACCTCAGCCCGGGCGCACCGATGCCGTTCATCGGCAACGCGGCGATCGCGGGCGGCGGCAAGTAGAAAAGGGAGATAGTAAGCAGCCGCTTTTTAAAAAAATCGGCGCAAAAAACTTTGTTTATCCTGGAGCCGGGCGTTTCAAACGCCTCAGGCCCGGACCGGCAGAAGTTTTGGCGCCGTTTGTGAAAAGCGGCTGCTTGCTTACCCCAATAGCCGGCCGATGACGCGGGCGGTGTAGTCCACCACCGGAATGATTTTCCCATAATTGATGCGCGTCGGGCCGATGACGCCGATGGCGCCGACGATGCGGTCCTGGGCGTTGCGGGCGGGGGCGACGACCATGGAGACGCCGGCGGCGCCGAACAGGCCGGATTCGGCGCCGATGAAAATGCGCACGCCGTCGGAGGTTTCCGCCAGGTCGAGCAAACGCAGCATGGTCTCCTCGGTCTCCAGGCGCTCGAACAGCGATTGGATGGAAGATAGTTTTTCGAGCTGATCGACATCGGCGAGCAGCCGGCTCTGGCCGCGCAGGATCAGCGAGCCGGCGCGGCCTTCGCTCGACCAGGTGGCGAGGCCGGCTTCGATGACGCTGTTGGTCAACGTGTCGAGTGCGGTGCGATCGGCGCCTATGTCGGCGGCGACGCGCTTGCGCAGTTCCACCAGCGACAGGCCGGAGAACTGGTTGTTGATGTAGTTGCTGGCCTGCTGCAGGGCCGAGGGCGGCATGCCTGGGGGCAGTTCAAGGATGCGGTTCTCGACCTGGCCGTCGGCGGAGACCAGCACGACCAAGGCGCGGCCAGGGCTCAAAGGAACGAACTCGATATGCTTGACCGGTCCGTCGCCCTTCGGCGCCAGCACCAGGCCGGCGGCGGCGGAGAGACCGGAGAGCATCAGGCTGGCCTGGGACAGGGTTTCCTGCAAGCTTCGCCCGGTGCGCAGCAAGGCGGTGTTGATGGAGTTGCGCTCATCCTCGGAGAGTTCGCCGAATTGCAGCAGGCCGTCGACGAACAGGCGCAAACCGCGATCGGTCGGCAGGCGGCCGGCGGAGGTGTGCGGCGAGAACAGCAGGCCGGCATCGGTCAAATCCGCCATGACGTTGCGGATGGTGGCGGGCGAGAGGTTCAGCGGCAGCAGGCGGGAGAGGGTGCGGCTGCCCATCGGCTCGCCGGTTTCGACATATTGCTCGACAATTTCACGCAGGACCGCGGCCGAGCGCATGTCCAGCCCCGGCGGCAAACGCGGCATCGGGCGGGACGCGTTCGGCTTGTGGCTATGGTCCATGGCGGCAACGTCGCGTATGAGGCGCTGATAGGCAAGCAGATTTGAGGATTGCAGCATGACGCGGCCATCGGGACGGGAATTCGACAGCTTGCGCAGCGTCAGCATCAGCACCGGGTTCTCTCATCATGCGGAGGGGTCGGCGCTGATCCGGATGGGCGGCACGGAGGTGCTGTGCACCGCCAGCATCGAGGGCAAGGTGCCGCCGTTCATGCGCGGCAAGGGTGAGGGCTGGGTGACGGCGGAATACGGCATGCTGCCGCGCGCGACCCATACCCGCGGCGATCGGGAGGCGGCGCGCGGCAAGCAGTCCGGGCGGACGCAGGAGATACAGCGGCTGATCGGGCGCAGCCTGCGGGCGGTGGTGGACCGCAAGGCGCTGGGCGAGCTGACGATCACGCTGGATTGCGACGTTCTCAATGCCGATGGCGGGACGCGCTGCGCCAGCATCACCGGGGCCTATGTCGCTTTGGGCTTGGCGATCCGGCACCTGCGGAAGAACAACGTGATCAAGGCCAACCCGCTGGTCACGCAAGTCGCGGCGGTTTCCTGCGGCATTTACCAAAGCGTGCCGGTGCTGGATTTGGATTACGCCGAGGATTCCGCGGCAGATGCGGACGGCAATTTCATTCTGACTGCCGGCGGCGGAATCGTGGAAATTCAGGCGACCGCGGAGAAGGCGACATTCGACGATGACGCCTTCGCGGCCTTGCTGACGCTGGCCAGAAGCGGGACGGCGCAGCTTTTTGCCGCGCAGGCGGCCGCGCTGGCGGAGTGATTCAGCCCGCCCCATTGCCTCCACACGTGTTTTTGCGCCAAAGCTATTAGACGAACGAGTGATATCTCAGGGTGGCAAGATGGCCGAGGCTTACGGCGCGACGACAAAATCGCTTGAGGTACGGCCGCGCAGTACGCTGGGGCCGAAAAAACCGCTCGATGACCATGCCGTAAAAAATGCCTACCGGCGCTGGGCCGGGTTCTATGATTTCGGCTTCGGGCAGATTTCCCGGCAGGCGCGGCGCGCGGCGGTGGCGGCGGTAAATCGCGCGGCGGGGACGAGCGTGCTGGAAGTCGGCGTCGGCACCGGCCTGGCCTTGCCGCTTTATGCCGGGGATAAGCGGGTGACCGGGATCGATCTTTGCGCGCCGATGCTGGAGCTGGCGCGCGAGCGGGTGGCGGGGACGAGGCTGCGCAATATCGAGGCGCTGCTGGAGATGGACGCGCAGGCGACAAGTTTTTCCGACAGCCAGTTCGACATCGCGGTGGCGATGTTCGTGGCCAGCGTGGTGCCGGACCCGCAGAAGCTGGTGGCGGAGCTGAAGCGGGTGGTCAAACCCGGCGGGACCATTCTTTTCGTCAACCATTTCGCGGTGGAGCGCGGGCCGATCTGGTGGGTGGAACGGGCGATGGCGCCGCTTTCCTCATTGCTGGGCTGGCACCCGGATTTTCGCATCGGGCACATGTTCGCGGCGGCGGATCTGGCCGCGATGCGGGTCAAGGCGATGCAGCCGCTAGGCTTGTTCGACCTGATCGAGATGCAGCTTTAGGCTCAGACAGGGTTAATCTTTCGGCCTTAATGCTGCCACATGGCTGGAGTGATATGGGCTGCGCCTTGTTTGGCGCGAAGTCTGATCCCATTTTTTGCTTCAGGCGGTACGTCCCAGCTTAGGACTGCACATCTCACGATCGAGGATAACGCAAATGAACATCTTCACGCGCTCGCGTCTCGCAAGCAGTTTGTTACTCGCCACGGCGCTCTCCGCCGCACCTATGGCCGCGCAAGCGCAATATCATGGCGGCGGCGGCTATGGCGGTGGTGGCTGGCATGGCGGCTATGGCGGCGGCTGGCACGGCGGCGGCGGGGCCTTCCTGGGTGGCACGCTGCTGGGGCTGGGCGTTGGCGCCGTCGTCGGCGGCGCACTGGCACCGCGATATTACGCACCGCCGCCGGTTTATTATGCGCCCCCGCCGCCGGTTTATTACGCACCGCCGCCGCCGGTTTACTATGCGCCGCCGCCGCCGGTGTATTACGCGCCGCCGGGTTACTGAACACGGATCGGCCGCCGCGGCAGACCACGCAGCCCGGCGTATGAAGTCATGAACCTGGAGAAAAAGATGAAGCCGTACCCGCACGCGCGTATTGCTGCACTATTTGCGCTGGTTGCAGCACCACTGGCCTTGCCGATCGCCGCATTCGCCCAGAGCACGACGTCCCAGAGCACGACGTCGCAAAGCGCCGCGCCCCAAAGCACGGCGTCCCAGAGCACGACGCCCCAGAACGCCACGCCCCATGACACCATGCCGATGAAGCATTCCGGAACCGTTGTCGGCGCCGTTTTGAAAAATAGAACGAAGAACGTCGAGGCGCATATCACGCTGCTGCATCAGGAGCTGCAGATTACGCCGGCCGAGGAGACGCAATGGGGCGCGTTCGCGCAGGTGATGCGCAACAACGCGGCGCAGATGGACGCGGCGTTTTCCCAACGCGGCCAGGCGATCGAGACAATGACCGCGGTGCAGGATATGCAATCTTACGCGCAGATCGCGCAGGTGCAGTCCGATAACATGCAGAAGCTCTCAGCGGCTTTCCAGACGCTGTATGCCAGCTTCCCGGCGCCGCAGCAGAAGATTGCCGATTCGGTGTTCCGGCCAAAAGAGATGAAGCATTAGGGTAAGGAAGCTGAGGAAGCAGCAGCTTTTTTAAAAAAAGCTGCGCAAAAAACTTTTCAATCTAGAGCGTGATCGCCTCAAGTTAATCTGTAACCGGCGTGTTGGATGTAGTTTGCACATTCGGATGGCTGAAGTTTTCGAGTAGCGCGCCGATGCGGTTCCAGACTGCGGCGACGGAGCGCTCGTCTGCCTTGCGCAACAAGGTTTTCAATTTGGTGAAGGCCTGCTCGATCGGGTTCAGGTCGGGGCTGTAGGGTGGCAGGAACAGCAGATGCGCGCCGGCCTGTCGGATCGCGCGCCTGACGGTTTGGCTTTTGTGGCTGCCCAAATTGTCGAGCACGACAACGTCTCCGGGCTTCAGTGTTGGGACCAGGAACTGTTTGACCCAGGCCAGGAAGATAGTGCCGTTGATCGGGCCATCGATGACACAGGGCGCGGTGATGCCATCGGTGCGCAAGCCGGCCAGAAACGTCATGGTCAGCCAACGGCCATGCGGCACTCGTGCCACCAGGCGCTGCCCACGCTTTGCGCGTCCGTGGGTGCGCGTCATGTTGGTCTTGGCCCACGTCTCGTCTACAAAGATCAGCCGGCCGGCATCAATCCTGCCTTGCAGGCGCTTCCAGCGCGCGCGCTTTCGCGCCACGTCCGGCCGCTCCTGTTCGGCGGCCTGCAGAGTTTTTTTTATAGGTGAGACCCTCGCTCGCGAGAAACTCCCAAACCGCGCCATAGCTGACCGCGGTGCCACGGCCAATCAGTTCAGCCCGCAGCGCACGTACCGTCAGGTCAGGTGCCGCCGCGATCCGCGCCAGCAACCAATCGCGCTCCGCCAGCAGGACAAAATGCCGCCGGCCGCCCATCGGCCGCGGCGCGCAACTCCCCGAAACAAGATGCTCCCGCGTCCAACGCACCACCGTGGACGCAGCAACCCTAAACAGACGCGCGACAGCACGGCGCGACTGGCCCCCTGCAACTGCCGCAACAACACGTTCACGCAAATCCATCGAGTACGGTCGGGTCATCGCTGCTGGCCTCCAACCCAGCCAACAGCTTGAATCAGACTTTAACCCGCGCCGGAACCCCCGCGATTCAATAAGAGGCGATCACGCTCTAGGTCTAGCTTGATCTGGGTCTTAGCTTGATCTGAGCTTGATCTGGGCCTGGGCGTTTGTCATAGAGCGGCTCGATTCGGTTATAGAAAGACTTTTTGCCGCACCGCGGACAGAAAGATTTTTTGCCGCACCACGGCAGGGCTCGTTTTCTGAAGAAAACGAGGTGCTTGCTCTCCGCCTTGCTTCACGCAGTAAGCGCTATTGGCTTTGTTCGTGCGCGTTTGACCAGCAGCTTGTTCAGCGCGTGAAGATAAGCGCGCGCGGCGGCGACGATCGTGTCGGTATCGGCACCCTGGCCATCCACCAGCTTGCCGGCTTCTTCCAGCCGCACGGTGCAGCGGGCCTGCGCGTCAGTGCCATCCGTTACCGCGCCGACCGAGAACAAGCGCAACTCGGCCTGGTGCGGAAAGATCGCTTGGATGGCATTGAAGGTGGCATCCACCGGCCCGTCGCCGAAAGCCTCCGCGGTTTGCACGGTGCCGTCCACCGCCAGTTCCAGCAAAGCCCGCCCCTTGGCTTTGGAGCCTGCCCATAGTTCCAATGAGACGAATTTGATATGCTCGTGGTCGCGCATCACCTCGTCATCCACAAGTGCCACGATATCGTCGTCGTAGACGATCTTTTTGCGGTCGGCCAAATCCTTGAACCGGCGAAACGCATCGTTCAGCGCGTTGTCGCCCAGATCGCCATAGCCCAGCGCGCGCAGCTTGTCGCGGAAGGCGGCGCGGCCGGAATGCTTGCCCATCACCAGCGAATTCTTCTGCAGGCCGACGCTCTCCGGCGTCATGATCTCATAGGTCGCGGCGTTCTTCAGCACGCCGTCCTGGTGGATACCGGATTCATGCGCAAAGGCGTTGCGGCCGACGATCGCCTTGTTCGGCTGCACGTCGAAGCCGGTGATCGTCGCCAGCAACTTCGAAGTGCGCATGATGTTCTGCGTGACGATGTTGTTGCAATAGGGGTGCTTGTCCTGCCGCGTGCGGATCGCCATCACCACCTCTTCCAACGAGGCGTTGCCGGCGCGCTCGCCAATGCCGTTGATGGTGCATTCGATCTGCCGCGCGCCGCCGCGTACCGAGGCGAGCGTGTTGGCAACCGCCAGGCCCAGATCGTTATGGCAATGCGTGGAGAAAACCACGTTCTCAGCACCCGGCACGCGTTCGTGCAACATGCGGAAGATCGCTTCCATATCCTCCGGCACCGCGTAGCCGACGGTGTCGGGGATGTTGATGGTGGTCGCACCCGCGGCGATCGCGGCTTCGACGCAGCGGCACAAAAAATCCGGCTCGGTGCGGCTGCCGTCTTCGGCCGACCATTCGACGTCGTCGACGAAATTGCGCGCCAGCGTTACCGAACTCGACGCCAGCTCCAGCACCGCGTCCGGCTCCATCCGCAATTTGTATTTCATGTGCAGCTTGCTGGTAGACAGGAACACGTGGATGCGCTTGCGCTCGGCCGGCCGAACCGCCTCGGCGGCGCGGGTGATATCCTCGCGCGAGGTGCGGGCAAGGCCGGTGATGACCGGACCCTTCACCCGCTCGGCGATGCGCTTCACGCTCTCGAAATCGCCGATGCTGGCATAAGGAAAGCCGGCTTCCAGCACATCGACGCCGAGCTCGGCCAGCGCTTCGGCCATGCGCAGTTTCTCGTCGATATTCATTGAAAAGCCGGGCGATTGCTCGCCGTCGCGCAAGGTGGTGTCGAAGATGATGACGCGATGATCGTCGATCGGGCCGAAATTGGGGTGAATAAAGCTCATTTGCTGGTCTCGCTGATCTCAAGGATGCCGGGCTGAAAGATTTGCGGGGTTTTGCGGCAAAACCCCTCCCCTGAACGATGCCGGCAGCTTGCAGTGCCCGGCCTTACGCCCAGGGGCGAATAAGTCGGAGCGACAAACCGGAGATGCGCGCGGCGGCAACCATGATGCGGGCGAGGTAGGCGGTTTCAGCGCGAAAAGCAAGAAGCCGGGCGTTGTGGCCGCGTCCCATCTACAACTCGGTGGCGACCTTGTTGAAGGTAATGGAGAGCTTGGTGCCGATGGCGGTGGCGCCCACGATGATGGAGATGGCGATAAGCGATGCGATCAGCGCGTATTCGACAGCCGTCACCGCCCGCCGGTCCAGTTTGAGCAAGACCGGCGCATACAAAACCGGTGCGATCAACCGCGCTATCCTGTTCCTCACGCTCACCAGTTTTGTTGTCGCTGCATTCACGCATGGTAGCTCTACTTGGCTAAGACTTTGTTAAGCAGTGTCTGTGGTAACTGGAGCGCCAGCGGCGCGGTCGCCATGGCCGAGCATAAAAAAGTTTTTTGCCGCTTTTTTCAAAAAAGAAGCGCCTGGTTCACGGCAGGCGCAGGTGGAAGGATTGCGGGCGGGTGAGGTGCTCGTAGCCCCAGATGGATAGGGTGTGGCCGCGCCCGGTATCCTTCACCCCGACCCAGGGCAAGGCCGGGTCGAGGTTGTCGCAGCGGTTGAGGAACACCGTGCCGGTTTCGATCCGCGCGCCGATGGCTTCTGCTGCTGCCAGATCCCTGCTGAACAAGGCGGCGGTGAGGCCGTAGGGGCTGTCGTTCATCAGGGCGATCGCTTCGGCATCCGATTGCACTTTCATGATGCCGACGGCGGGGCCGAAGGTTTCCTCGGTCATCAGCCGCATGGCATGCGTGACGTTGACCAGGATCTGCGGCGCCAGATAGGCGGAACCGGTTGCGTCGGCGGCGAAATGGCGTGGCTCGATCAGCTTCTGCGCGCCTTGCGCTATTGCCTCGGCCATCTGCGCGCGGATGAAGGCAGCGGCCTTGGCGGAGACCACGGGTCCGAGATTCGTCTCCGGCAGCGTGGGGTCGCCCAGGCGGTACTGGTTGGTCAGCTCGACCGCCCGAGCGACGAAATCCTCGTACACCGAGGCGTGCACGTAAATACGCTCGATCCCGCAGCAGGACTGGCCGGAATTGAAGAAGGCGCCGTCGACGAGGTTCTCGGCGGCGAAGCCGATATCGGCGTCGGCCCGCACATAGGCCGGGTCTTTGCCGCCCAGCTCCAGCCCGACCGAGATGAAGCGTTCGGACGCCGCCCGGCTTACCGCGTGCCCGACCGGAACGGAGCCGGTGAAGGCGACATGGGCAATGCGCAGGTCGCGCACCAGGGCTTCCGCGGTGGCGCCGGCGATGTGCAGATGCTGGAACACGCCGTCGGGCAGGCCGGCTTCGGCAAAGGCCTGGGCAAAACGTTCCGCGACCAGTTGGGTCTGCGGGGCGTGTTTCAGCACCACCGTATTGCCTGCCATGATCGCCGGGATGACGGTGTTGACCGCGGTCAGGTACGGGTAGTTCCAGGGCGCGATGACGAACACCACGCCGAGCGGCACACGCTTCACGTAGCGCTTGAACCCCTGCTTCGGCCCGGGGTCGAGTGGCGCCAGGCCTGCTTCGGCATGGGCGATCATGAAGCGGGCGCGGTCGACGCAGGTTTTAACCTCGCCCGGGCTTTGCGATATCGGCCGGCCCATCTGCCAGGTCAGTTCCAGGGCGATTTCTTGCGCCTCGGAGAGAAGGGCGCCGCAGAACCGCTCGCAACAGGCTGCGCGCTCGGCGACACTGGTTGCCGCCCAGCCGCGCTGCGCGCGTACGGCGTTGTCCAGCACGGCGTCGATCCGTGCTGCGTCCGCAAAAGGCCGCTCCGCATAGACGCTGCCATCCACGGGTGAAATCGTGACCTGGGTCGAGCTCATCGCTTGGCGCCTTTCGTGGAAATTGTCGTGGAACGTTTTGTAGACAGGAAGATTTCGTGGGCGGCGAAGATTGACGCCCCGATCGCCGACGGTATCAAATAATACAGCACGCGGTAGAGCAAAATGGCGCCGATCGCTTGCGAAGCCGGCATGTAGGCGGAGAGCCCCAGCAGCAGCACGGTATCTAGCACCCCCACCCCGCCCGGCAGCGCGCTGAACATGCCGCCGGCGAAGCCCGCGAGATAGATCGCCAGCACGTTCGAGAAGCTCAGGCCCGGCACCGCCGGCAGCACCACGAACAGGATGGCGCAGGCAGTGGAGGTGTCGGCGCAGGAAAGCAGCACCTGGCCGATGGGAATGGCAAGGCCAGGGCGTTGGATTTCCCGCTTGAAAAGCATCAGCGGCGTCTTGCCATGCGCCGCCAAAATATAGACGGCGATCGCCCCCCATAGCAGCATGCCGATGCTGCGCAGGGCGAACCCCGACAGGCTATGTGCGAAGAGCGGCATCTCCAGCGGGTTGAACAGCAATATGCCGCCGATCAGCGCCGCCGTGCCCAACGGAAAGGTTGTGCCGACCAGTGTGATGATACGCGCAATTCCGGGCGCCGGCACATTCCACTGCGCATAAAGCCGCACCCGGATCGCGGTTCCTGAAATCGTTGGCGCGCCCAGCACGTGGCTGAGCGAATAGGCGCAGAAGGAGGCGAACCAGACATGGCCGATGCCGATCCACGGAAAATGGATGGACCGCTTGGCGAACAACACGCCGGGCAGATCGTAGAACGCCATATAGACGCAGCAGACAACCAGCAGCCCCAGTGCCCGCAGGATTTGCAGATGCGGCGTTGACGCCAGAGCGTCCAGCACGGCATGCAGACTCACATGCTGCAGCGCGCTGTGCAGCCCGAGCACGATGGCGGTGAGCAATATCAGCCCGAGCACTGGCGGCAGATATTTCAGGTACGGTTTGAAACGCCTGGAAAAAAGCAAAACAAAATCCAAAAGTTTTTTTTAAGAGGCTTTTTTTTCTGAAGAAAAAGAAGCGAAAAGACTTCTGGACGCGTGGGCGCTGGCCCCGCCAACGCCCACGGCCCGGCTTAAAAGAAGATTTCTGCTGGTTTTTTTCAAAAAAGCAGCCCTTGCTTTATTCCTTGCCTCAAGCGGCTTCCTCTTCCCGGGCCAGGGCGCCTTCGATCAGCTTCACCGTGCGTTCGATGCCGTACAGCGCGATGAAGCCGCCGAAGCGCGGCCCTTCCTGCTGGCCCAGCAGTACCTGGTACAGGCAATCGAACCAGGCTTTCAGCGGCGTAAATGGATGGCGCTTGCCGACCGCGTAGACCAGGTTCTGGATCGTCTCCGCAGCGGTGTTTTCCGGCAATTGCCGCAGGCTGCCGCCAAGATCGAACAGCGCGCCGCGCTCCAGATCCGTGGGCCGGCGGAAGCGCTTTTTCGAGGCGACGAAATCCCGGTTATAGACGATCGCGTAATCCACCAGCTTCGCCAGGAACGGGTAGTTTTCCGGCGTGGCGCCGGGCAGATAGCGGCGGATGAAATCCCACAGCATCTCCGGGCTGTCGGCGTTGATCGCCGAAGCCAGGTTCAGCAGCATGGTAAAGCCGATCGGGCTGCCTTGGCTCAGCGGATCCTTGCCGGCCAGGATGTGCCAGGCCGGGTTGGCCTGCGGGTCGTTGCTTTCGCGCAAGGCGGCGATGTTGTTGATGTAGTCGTCGGCGGCGCGCGGTATCACGTCGAAGAACAGCCGCTTGGCGCGCTGCGGCGCGTGGTACATGAACTGCGCGAGCGATTCCGGCGGTGCGTATTTCAGCCATTGCTCGACCGAGAGCCCGTTGCCCTTGCTTTTTGAAATCTTCTGGCTGTTTTCGTCCAGGAACAATTCATAGGTTAGCGTCACCGGCGGTTCCTTGCCCAAGGCGCGCACGATGGCGGAGGACAGTTTCACCGAATCGATCAGGTCCTTGCCGGACATTTCGTAATCGACATCCAGCGCCCACCAGCGCATCGCCCAGTCCGCCTTCCATTGCAGCTTGGCCGAACCGCCGGTGATTTCGGTCTCATACCGCACGCCGGTTTCGGGATCGAGCCAGGTGACGGTGCCGCAGGAGTTGTCGGTCTTCTCGATCGGGACCTGCATCACGATGCCGGTGCGCGGATGGATCGGCAGGATCGGCGAATAGGTGGCGCGGCGTTCCGGGCCGAGCGTCGGGCGGATGATCTCGACGATCTTGTCGTGGTTCGCCAGCACGTGCAGCAGCGCGTCGTCGAAGCGGCCGGAGAAGTAGTATTCGCTGGAGGAGGCGAATTCGTAATCGAAGCCGAACGAATCGAGGAAGCTGCGCAGGCGCGCGTTGTTATGCGCGCCGAAGCTGGCATGGGTGCCAAACGGGTCCGGCACCTGGCTCAGCGGCCGGCCGATGAACTCCCGCAGCATCTCCTTGTTCGGCACGTTGTCCGGAATTTTACGCAGGCCGTCCATATCGTCGGAGAACGCCAGCAGGCGCGATGGCAGCCCGGTCAGCCCGGTGAAGGCGCGGCGGACCCAGCTGGTGCGCGTTACCTCCCCGAAGGTGCCGATATGCGGCAGGCCGGATGGCCCGTAGCCGGTTTCGAACAAGGCGTGGGTCTTGCCTTTTTCGGCAAGCCGCGCGGCGACGCGTTCGGCTTCACGGAAGGGCCAGCTGATTTGCGGGGTTTGTTCGCTCATAACCCGCCCCGTCTATGGCGATTTTCCGCACCCGTCTATACGTGGAGCCATGCCGTATCTGCCGGAGAAATCTGCTTTGGTCGCCGGACACGGCAGGGCCACCCTGCTCGACCGCGACGGCGCCTTCATTGCCGTGCAGCCGGGCAGCGTCGCCAAAGCGCTGAATGGCGAGGCGCCGCTGGTGATCCATGGGCCGGCCACGCTGCGCCGGCTGGGCAATCCGGCGATCCAGGTGTTGGACATATTGGAGCTGTTCGCCTTTGCCTGTCCGGCGCAGACCGCGGCGCCGACCGCCGCCGGACTGGCGCGGTTTCTGGAGATGGAGGTGCCGCAACGCCAGGAACAGGCGGCCGCGGCGCTGGCGCCGATCGCCGAGGCGCTGCTGGTTCGGATTGCCATCAGCCGGACCCTGCCGATCAACCGCGATGCGGCGGGGCTGGCCGCGAGCATGGGCAAGGCCGGCTGGGGCTGGGCGCGCTACGTGCTGGCGGCGCTGGAGGCGCCGGCGGCGCAGCCGGACGGCATGGCGCTGCGGCTATGGAAGCGCCTGCCGGAATGGGAGGATTCTGCGCCGCGGCCGCCGCCCGCCGCGTTTCCGGTGCCGCCGGCCGAAGCGCGCGCCCGCCTGGCGACGCTGCTGGGTCCGCATGCCGAGCAGCGCCCTGCCCAGGCAGACTACGCCTCCGCCGCTTCGGCCGCATTCTCGCCGCGCATTGCTCAAGGGGTGCCGCATCTGGTGCTGGCGGAAGCCGGCACCGGCACCGGCAAGACGCTGGGTTACCTGGCGCCGGCCAGCCTTTGGGCGGAGAAGAACCAGGGTGCGGTCTGGATCTCCACCTACACGAGGCATCTGCAGCGGCAAATCGAGAGCGAAGCCGGCCGGCTGAACCCGTATCCAAGGCCGGATGCAAAGCCGGATGCAAGGCAGGATGCAAAGCAGGATGCAAGGTGCGAGCAGAACCGCCAGCGCGTGGTGCTGCGCAAGGGTCGCGAGAACTACCTTTGCCTGCTGAACTACGAGGATGCGGTAAATACCGAGCGCGGCAAAATCCCGCTCGGCCTGATCTCGCGCTGGGCGCTGGCGAGCGCCGATGGCGATCTGATGGGGGGCGATCTGCCGGGTTGGTTCGCCGAGCTGTTCGGCCACATCCTGCTGGCCGGCATCGCCGACCGGCGCGGCGAATGCATCCACGCCGCCTGCCCGCATTACAAGCGCTGCACCATCGAGCATGTGATCCGCCGCGCTCGCTTCGCCGATCTGGTCATCGCCAACCACGCGTTGGTGATGGCGCAGGCGGTGTGGGGCGGGCTGGACGATTCCAGCGTGCCCACCCGCTACGTGTTCGACGAAGGCCATCATATTTTCGATGCCGCGGATGCGGCGTTCTCCGTCGAGCTTTCGGGTGCCGCCATGGCGGAGTTGCGGCGCTGGCTGCTGGGGCCGGAAGGCACACGCTCGCGCGCCCGCGGCCTGGCGCGCCGGCTGGAGGATGTGTTCGCCACCGATGAGTCGCAAAAACCGAAGCTGGATGCGGCGCTGACCGCCGCGCATGCGCTGCCGGCGCCGCTGTTCGCCGCCCGGTTCACGCCGAATGATACGCTAGCAGAACCGGGGGCCGAGCCAGGCGCGCAGAAAAACCCGGCGGAGGCGTTTCTGCAGGCGCTGCGGCTGCAGGCCAGGGCGCGCGCCACCGAGCCGTCGCTCTCCAGCGCCATGCCGGTCGAGGTCGACCTGGTTCCGGTGGAGGATCATGTTCTGGAAACCGGCGGGAAACTCGCGCGCGCGCTGGAACGGCTACGGCTGCCGCTGGTCGCGATTCGCGAACGCTTTCTCGACCGGCTGGAGACCGAGGCAAAGGATCTGGACGAGCCGACCCGCCAACGCCTGGAAGGTGCCGCCCGATCGTTGAAGCGCCGGGCCATCGACCCGCTTGCCGCCTGGCGTCGGATGCTGGATTCGCTGCCTGCCGCCAATGCGCGCCCTGGCGTTCGCCCTGCCTATGTCCAGTTCCTGCGCCTGGACCGCAATGCCGACGGCGACAAGGATGTGGCGTTTCTCTCGCATATGCTGGACCCGACGGAGGCTTTCATTGAGACCATCGCCAGCCCCGCCCATGGCATGCTGATCACCTCCGCGACCTTGCGGGATGGGTTTGCTTTAGGCGATGGCGCCGAGGCCGAGGCCGCCTGGGCAGGAGCAGAAACCCGCACCGGCGCCGCCCATCTTGCGGCGCCCGCCATTCGCGCCGCCTTTGCCTCGCCTTTCGATTACGCCGCGCAGACCCGCATCTTCATTGTCAGCGACCTCAACGCAAACGATCCCGGGGCGCTCTCCGGCGCCTTCCGCGCCTTGTTCGAAGCGTCCGATGGCGGCGCGCTCGGGCTGTTCACCGCCATCTCGCGTTTGCGCGCCGTGCACGCCCGCATCGCCGCGCCGCTGGAGATCGCTGGCATCCCGCTCTACGCCCAGCATGTCGACGCCATGGACAACGCCACGCTGGTGGATATTTTCCGGGCGGAGCAGAACTCCTGCCTGCTCGGCACCGATGCGATGCGCGACGGCGTGGATATTCCCGGCAACGCGCTGCGGTTGGTGGTGTTCGAACGCACGCCCTGGCCGCGGCCGGATATTCTGCACCGGGCGCGGCGCACCCATCTCGCCGGCGGGGCGCCGAAGGAATATGACGACGCCATCGTGCGCCTGCGCCTGCGCCAGGCTTTCGGCCGGCTGATCCGCCGCGCCGACGACCGCGGTGTGTTCGTGTTGCTGGACCGCCAGGCCCCGGCCCGGCTGTTCACGGCTTTTCCGGCCGAAGCGCCTATCCTGCGTTGCGGCCTGGCGGCCAGCGTCGCCGGCGTTCGAAGCTTTTTGGCCAGGGAATAGGACAGCACGCTGGCGCCGGGCAGCAAGCGGCTCAGCTTCTCTGGAAGATTGCCTTTCCCGCCTCGCCGTTCTGCGCCAGGTACCACAGGCTCCAGATCATCAGCAGGCCGAAAATACCGTAGCCGATGACCGGGCCGACGAGCAGATAGCGGCCGATCGGCCAGATATAGGCCAGCCAGCACATCACCGCGGTTTGCGCCAGCAGACCCGCGCCCCAGACGGCGGTGAGCATTTTCAGCAATTTCGGCACGTCCGGCTTGCCCCAGACCCGCTCGAAATCGGCGGCGGCCTCGGCGGTGTGGCGGGCCATCGTGGCGCGGGCGAGGTAGAAGATCACCGGCCGCTTGAGCAGCAGCGAGAGCAGAAAAATAACGCCGACGGCGCCGGTGACCAGCGCGTCGCGTATCTGGATCAGCCGGGCGGAGCCGCCCATCGCGGTTGCGGCCAGCGTGAACAGGATGCTGGCGACCACGACGACGCTTATGGCGTCCAGCCGGCGCGTCTTGACCAGCTCGTAGCCGCTCCAGACCAGTGGCGGAAAGGCCGACGCGATCAGCGCTTTTACGTCGCCGAACCTGCCGTCCAATGCTTCGTACACCGCCCAGGGTGCCACGAAGTTGGCAACCAGCTCCGGGATAAGGAGCAGAAATTTGTTCAGCGGATCAGCCCCGACATCGGGCTGGACGGGCTGGCCGAACCCAGGCGGGGAATGCGGCCGGCACGGAAGGCCAGGCGCCCGGCCTCCACCCCGGCTTTCATGGCGCGCGCCATCAGCACCGGATCGTCCGCCAGCGCGATTGCCGAGTTGACCAGTACGGCATCGCAGCCAAGCTCCATCGCGAAGGTTGCGTCATAGGCGGTGCCGACGCCGGCATCGACCAGCACCGGCACTTTGGCGTTACGGATGATCATCTGGATCATCAGCGGGTTCTGCACCCCTAAGCCCGAACCGATCGGCGCGCCCAGCGGCATGATCGCGACACAGCCCAGCTCCTCCAGCCGTTTCGCGGCGATCGGGTCGTCGGAGCAATACACCATCACCTCGAAGCCGTCCTTGATCAGCGCGGCCGCGGCTTCCAGCGTCGCCGGCATGTCCGGATACAGCGTCGGCGGCGGCCCGAGGACTTCCAATTTCACCAGGTTCCAGCTGCCAGCTTCGCGCGCCAGCCGCAAGGTGCGAACGGCATCATCGGCGGTGAAGCAGCCGGCGGTGTTGGGCAGATAAGTGTATCTTGCCGGGCTGACATAGTCCTGCAGCATGGGCGCCTTGGGATCGGAAAGGTTCACCCGCCGTACCGCTACCGTGACCATTTCCGCGCCGGAGGCCTCGATGGCGGCGGCGGTGGTCGGCAGGTCCTTGTATTTGCCGGTCCCGACGATCAGCCGCGACTGAAAACCGCGCCCCGCGACGGTCCAGTTATCCAGGCCTGTTACAACAACGTCCATCAGCCGCCTCCGATAAAATGCACAATTTCAAGGATGTCGCCGGAGCTCAGCGCAATCCTGGCGTAGCTGGAGCGGGGCACGATCTCCCGGTTCAGCTCCACCGCCACCTTGCGCATATCCAGCTCCAGCCGCGCCACCAGCGCCGCCACGCTCATCGGCGCGGCAAATTCGTGCAGCTCGCCATTCACGGTCAGGCTGAGGGTTTCGATCGACGCATCCATGCCTCCAATATGATCGTTGCCGGCTGAAACGGAAGCCCTGCATCGCCAGGACGAACCGATCGGCGGCCGGTTTGGAGCCGAAGTTGAATTGCCCGGCAATCCACCGTAACACAATCCCACTCTATGCCAGCACCAATCATCACCGTCCTGAACGGTCCCAACTTAAACCTGCTTGGAACCCGCGAGCCGGAAATCTACGGCACCGGCACGCTGGATGATCTGGAAACGCTTTGCGGCGAGGTCGCCGAGGGGCTGGGTCTTGCGATCGACTTCCGGCAGTCGAACCTGGAGGGCGAGCTGATCTCCTGGGTGCAAGAAACCCGCGGCCGCTCGGCCGGGCTGATCATCAATCCGGCAGGCTACTCGCATACTTCGATCGCCTTGATGGACGCGCTGCTGGCGATCGATATTCCGGTGATCGAAGTGCATCTGTCCAACATCCACACGCGCGAGCCGTTCCGTCACCATTCCTACGTCTCGCGCGCGGCGCAGGGCGTGATTTGCGGCCTGGGGTTTGCAGGCTATAGGCTGGCGCTGATTGCCTTGTCCGACATCCTGGAAGAAGATCAATGAGCCTGTCTTTTGAACCCGATGCACTGCGTGCTTTGGCGGAATTGCTGAATTCGACCGGGCTTTCGGAAATCGAGCTGGAGGAAGGCGGACGCAAACTGCGCCTGGCCCGGATCATTGCCCCTGTCGGCATGGCGTACTCCGCACCCGCCGCGGCGCCTGCCGCCTTGGCCGCAACCACCGAGTCCGCCCCCGGCCGTGCCGATCCCGCCAAGCATCCCGGCGCGATCAAGAGCCCGATGGTCGGTATTGCCTATCTGGCTCCGGAACCCGGCGCGCTGCCTTACGTCTCGATCGGCCAAAGCGTGGAAGCCGGGCAGACATTGCTGCTGATCGAGGCGATGAAGACCTTCAACCAGATCAAGGCGACAAAATCCGGCAAGGTAAAACAGATCATCGTGACCAGCGGCGCGCCGGTTGAATATGACGAACCGCTGTTGATCATTGAATGAAAGAACCAGAAGAAGTTCTTTTTCTGAAGAAAAAGAACCAAAAAGACTTGTTTTGCTGGCGGGCAATTGGTCTGTTCCGGGAACAAGCCGTAATGTTTGCGGGTTGCTGCAGTTAGTATGTTCAAGAAGATTCTGATTGCCAATCGAGGAGAAATCGCGCTTCGCGTGCTTCGGGCCTGCAGCGAGCTTGGCATCGCCACCGTGGCTATTCATTCTACCGCCGATACGGACGCGATGCATGTGCGGCTGGCCGATGAGAGCGTTTGCATCGGGCCGCCGGCGGGCCGCGACAGCTATTTGAAAATGCCTGCAGTGCTCTCCGCCGCCCTGATCACCGGCGCCGATGCGATTCATCCCGGCTACGGGTTCTTGTCGGAAAACGCCGACTTCGCCGAAATGGTGGAAGCGCATCACATCGCCTTCATCGGTCCCGCGCCGGCGCATATCCGGATGATGGGCGACAAGATCACCGCCAAGACGACGATGCTCAAACTCGGCGTGCCGCTGGTGCCGGGCTCGCCCGGCGAGCTGGAGACGCTGGAAGAAGCCCGCGCCGTGGCGGAAGCGATCAGATATCCGGTGCTGATCAAGGCAGCCGCCGGCGGCGGCGGCCGCGGCATGAAGGTCGCCCGCAACGCCGCCGGGCTGGAGGCCGCCTTCCGCGAAGCCCGCGCCGAAGCCGGCGCCGCCTTTGGCAACAGCGCCGTGTATATGGAAAAATATCTCGACCGGCCGCGCCATATCGAGCTGCAGATTTTGGCTGACGGTCACGGCAATGTCGTGCATTTCGGCGAACGCGACTGCTCGCTGCAGCGCCGCCACCAGAAGCTGCTGGAAGAGGCCGGCTCGCCCGCCATCAGCCCGGCGCAGCGCGACGCGCTGGGCGAGACCGTGACCAAGGCGCTGGGCGAGATCGGCTATCGCAACGCCGGCACGCTGGAGTTCCTGTATCAGGACGAGCAATTCTCGTTCATCGAAATGAACACCCGGCTGCAGGTGGAACATCCTGTATCCGAAATGATATCGGGCATGGATCTGGTGCATGAACAGATACGCATCGCCGCCGGCGAGCCCTTGGGCTACGGCCAAAGCGACATTCATCTCTCCGGCCATGCCATCGAATGCAGGATCACCGCGGAGGATGCGCAAAGCTTTGCGCCCTCGCCCGGCGTGGTAAACATTTTCCACCCGCCAGGCGGCCTGGGCGTGCGCGTCGATTCCGCGCTATACGCCGGCTACCGCGTGCCGCCGCATTACGATTCGCTGGTGGCGAAACTGATCACCTACGGCAAGACCCGCAACGAGGCGATTGCGCGAATGCGGCGTGCGCTGCGGGAGTTTGTCATCTCCGGCATCAAAACGACCATTCCACTGCACCAGCGAATTCTGGAAAACCCGGAATTCCAGGCTGGCGACTACACCATCCACTGGCTGGAGAAATTCGTCGCCGAAGGCGGCTAGGCAAGCGGTTCGTTTTCTGTAGAAAAAGAACCAAAAAGACCTCCCGGAATCTCGGCCACGGGCATTTTCGCCGTCTCGTCATCCGCTTAAAAGGCGGCGGGTGCGCAGCCGAGATCCACGACTTCCCTAGCTCACGCCAACATCGGCTTCAGGCCCGGATCGCCTTTTGCCATGGCGCTGCGATAAGCCGGCCGTGCGCCGACGCGCTGCAGATAGGCCTGCAGGTTGGGATAGGCGGAGATGTCCTTGTTGACGAAGGCGCGCATCGTCGTCAGCGGAAAGAACATGATCAAATCCGCGGCGGTGAAATCCTCACCGGCGAGATACGGCACCTGCCCCAGACGCTGTTCCAGAAACGCGTAGGCGCGGCGGCTGCGATCCATCAGCGAATCGACGATGGCGTTATCGTTATCCTTGCCCAGAACTGCCGCAAGCAGCCCGGTCATTTCGGCCGGCATCATGGTGGCGTTGGCGAAGTGGAACCAGAACAGGTAGTTGGCATATTCCGGGTCTTGCGGCCGCAGCGAGAGCCTGCCGTTGCCGTATTTGTTGATGATGTATTCGATGATGGCGCCGGACTCGCCGAGCAGCAGGCCGTCATCCTCGATCACCGGCGCGATGCCCATCGGGTGCAGCGCCTTGTACTCGGCGGGCGACAACTGGGTGGTGGGATCGCGCTGGTACAGCTTCAGCTCGTAATTAAGCCCCAGCTCCTCGCAGAGCCAGATGATGCGTTCGGATTGTGAAATTCCAAGATGATGAACGATGATCATACGCAACCCCCCTATGATTGATGAATACCTGTTTTACACAGGATCGCGAACTTCACCAGAACGGCGTGGGCGCGTTGCAGGCAAAGGGATACGCCGTGACCCTGATGACAGCGGCGCGGCCGGACGCCAGCTTCCTGGGCGACTATCCGCTGGTGAAAACCGATGCCCTATCTTGAAAACCGAAGCCTATCTTTAAAACCGAAGCCTATCTTGATGTGGCCGTGCAGCTTTACCGGTACAGCCACAAGCGATTTGGACCCTATGGGCCGATTTCGCAGGCGCAATATCGGCTGGTGACCGTTAAAGGCGCGAAGATAGCCTTGCAGTGCGTCGCCATTTATAGCAGCGCGGGCACAGCGAGTGCCTACACATTTTCGTGTCTCGGCGACTTGAACGGCGATCCGACAGATCTCGTTGCCGGTTTGCACTCGGCGCTGGCTGAAGTCGCGTCGGCTGCCGTGAACGGGCTGCCTTGAACCTCCGCAGGCAGCGACCGGCGAAGTACCTGTTCCTCCGTCACGGCCTGGCAGCATCGAGCACGGTGGCAGCCGCAAGCCGGGTCGAGGTCACGAAGCAATCAACGCAGCTCGCAGACTTCTGCCGCAACGCTGCAGAATCTGCACCGCCCGTGCCGCGGAAACACCAAGCCGAAGCATGACGACAGCCGTCTTCACATGCATGGCAGCAGCTTGCAGCGCGGCGGCAGCCTCAGGCTCGGAGACCGCCGCCAGCGCCGCGGTCATCCGCACCGCGCGCTTCTGCAGTTTCTCGTTGCTGGCGCGCAGATCGACCATGTAGGGGCCATAGGTTTTGCCGAGCCTGATCATCACCGTGGAAGAGAGGATATTCAGCGCCGCCTTTTGCGTGCCGCCGGCGGAAAGCCGGGTCGATCCCGCAATCACTTCCGGGCCTGAGGCAATCTCGACCGCGATCCGCGCGGCGGCGGCGAGCGGGGTGGCGACGTTGTTGACGATGGCGCCGGTGAGCGCGCCGCGCGCATTGGCGTATTCGACCGCGGCCAGGGTGAACGGGGTACGGCCGGAAGCGGCGATTCCCACCAGCGCGTCGCCTCCGCGCAACTGACGGGAGTCGAGCGCGTCGATGGCGGCCTGGCCGTCATCCTCCGCACCTTCGACGGCGTGCAGGAACGCCGAGGGGCCGCCGGCCTGCAGCGCCATGATCGTTTCTTCCCCGACGCCGAAGGTCGGGCCGCATTCCACCGCGTCCAGCAAGGCCAGCCGGCCGGAGGTGCCGGCGCCGGCGTAAAACAGCCGGCCGCCGGATTGCAGCCGCGCGGCGATGGCGTCGGCAAGTGCCGCAAGGCTGGGCGCGCAGGCTTGCAAAGCGCGCTGCGCGGCTGCTTCCTGCGCCAGAAAGCGGCCGACGATGGCGGGCGTTGCAAGCGCATCGAGCGTCTCCAGCTCCGGCCTGGCATATTCGGTGCCGCGCAAGGGCGCCGGCGGACTGACAACCTCGCCGGCGCGCCAGACCCTCGCCACGGTGAAATCGGGGTTCCACCAGACCAGATCGGCGCGGCAGCCGACGGCGATGCGCCCTCGATCGGTCAGGTTGATTGCCTCCGCCGGGCGCTCCGTCGCCGCGGCGAGGGCGATTTCCGGCGCGATGCCGGCGGCGATCAGGCGGCGGATGCCCTCGTCCAAGGTGATGGCGGCGCCGGCGATGGTGCCGTCCGGCCGGCGCGCGATGCCGCCGGCCAAGGTGATCGCGCCGCCGCCGAACTGCGCGGAGAAACCCTCCGGCATGCCGGCCGCCAGGATCGCATCCGTCACCGCGATCGCCCGCGGGCTGGCGGCGAAAGCGAGTTTCAGGATCAGCGGGTCGACATGCAGCCCATCGGCGATCAGGCACGGGTAGAGCAGTTCGTCGGTCAGCGCGGCGCCGGCGGCGCCGGGGTCGCGGTGGTTGAGCGGGGATTGGGCGTTGAAGACATGGGTGACCAGCGCCGCGCCAGCCTGGGCGGCGGCCTGCATCTGCCCGGCATTTGCCGCCGTGTGGCCGAGCGAGACCGCCACTCCGGCCTGCACGAGCTGACGGATGGCGGCCGGCGCCCCCGGCAGTTCCGGCGCCAGCGTTACGATGCGCAAACCAGGCAGGGCCAGCATTTCAGCGATCGACGTTTCAGAGATCGGCTGCAGCCAGTCCGTGCGGTGGGCGCCGGCTTTGGCGGGCGCCAGGAACGGCCCTTCCAGATGCAGCCCGAGTATGCCTGGATGCAAACGGGCCGCCGCCGCCGCCCGCGTTGCGGCGGCGTGCAGCTCGGCGAAAGGGGCGGTGATAATGGTCGGCGCCAGGCTCAGCACGCCATGCGCCGCGAGTGCCTCAATCGCGCGCTCCCACTGCGCCGGAGCGGCGGCGGAGAAATCCACGCCGAAGGCGCCGTTGATGTGCAGGTCGATCAGGCCGGGCGAGAGCACGCCGCTGGGCAAGCTGATATTGGGATCGGCTGGGACGGAGGACAGGATTTCCACGATGCGGCCGCCCGCGATCCGTACGGCCGCGGGGCCGCTGAAACAGCCGTTCATGAAGAGCCGAGGGGCTGCAATGATCATGCCAGAGGCTTTAAGTCGCGGCGCGGCAAAATCAAGCCGCCTGGGAAAACGGCTTGCGGTGAAGCTTCATTAACCTTTGTCCTGGAAAATCCCTAAAGGAAGCATTTTCCAGATTGAGCTAGTGGGGCGGGCGCATGGCATTCGGATGGAATTTTTTCGGGCGGCTCAAGTCGCGCAACTCATGGACGGTTCTCGGCAACTCCTTCGCCATCATCGAATTCACGCCGGAGGGCCGTATTCTCTGGGCCAACGAGCTATTCTGTACCACCATGGGTTACCGGCTGGAGGAGCTGATCGGCAAGCATCACAGCATGTTCCTGCCGCCCGGCGCGGCGGACACCAACGACTACCGGAATTTCTGGCCGAAGCTGGCAAATGGCGAGCTTCATACCGGCGAATATCTGCGTGTCGCCAAAGGCGGGAAGGAGGTCTGGCTGCGGGCTTCCTACACGCCGGTCTTCAACAGCTCCGGCAAGGTTGTGAAGGTGGTGAAGCTGGCGCTGGACATTACCGCGGTGAAGACCAAGTCGGCTTTGGAAGCCAGCCTGATCCAGGCGATCTACCGCTCACAGGCAGTCATCGAATTCAGCCTTGAAGGTCAGATCCTGGAAGCCAACGATAATTTTCTCAGGGTGATGGGGTACACGCGGGACGAGGTCATCGGGCGCAGGCACAGCATGTTCGCGGAGCCGGAATACGCCAACAGCGCGGAATACAAGACGTTCTGGGACCGGCTGCGCAGCGGCGAATTCCTGGTCGGCGAATTCAGCCGGCGCGGCAAATCCGGCCAGACCATCTGGCTGCAGGCCTCCTACAATCCGATTTTCGACGCCAATGGCAGGCTGACCAAGGTCGTCAAATTCGCCACCGACCTGACCGAGCGGATGGAGAATGTTGCGGTGGTGGGCGACGCGCTGTACCGCCTCGCCGATGGCGATCTGGAAGGCCGTATCGCCAAAAAGTTGATGCCCTCGCTCGACCGGCTGCGGCTAGACTTCAACACCGCGGCGGAGCGTCTGCAGGCCGCGCTGAAATCGGTCTCCGTTACCGGCCATACGCTGCAATCGGCGACCGGCGAGATCAGTGCCGCCACCGACAATTTGGCGCGGCGGACCGAGCAGCAGGCCGCCAGCCTGGAGCAGACCGCGGCGGCTTTGGACGAGATTACCACCACCGTGAAGAAAACCGCGGAAGGTGCGATCCGCGCCCGCGAAGTGGTGGCGACCGCCCGCGGCGATGCGGAGAAATCAGGCGTCATCGTCCGTCAGGCCGTGGCCGCGATGGGCGAGATCGAGAAATCCTCGCGCGAGATCGGCAATATCATCGGCGTTATCGACGAGATCGCCTTTCAGACCAACCTTCTCGCGCTGAACGCGGGCATCGAGGCGGCGCGCGCCGGCGATGCCGGCCGCGGCTTCGCCGTGGTGGCGACCGAGGTTCGGGCGCTGGCGCAGCGCTCCGCCGACGCCGCCAAGGAGATCAAGACCCTGATCTCCAGCTCCGGCCAGCAGGTCACCAACGGCGTGGGTCTGGTCGGCGATGCCGGCCAGGCGCTGGAGCGTATCGTGTCACAGGTGGCCGAGATCAACGGCGTGATCACGGAGATTGCCGCCAGCGCGCAGGAACAGGCCTCCGGCCTTGGCGAGGTGAATACGGCGGTCAACCAGATGGACCAGGTCACCCAGCAGAATGCGGCGATGGTGGAAGAAACCGCGGCGGTGGGCGGCCAGCTCGCCAACCAGGGGGAGAGCCTGATGCGCGTCATCTCCGGCTTTAAACTCGGCCCGCAGAGCGAACCCGCGGCCGGCTATACCGAGCACGGCCACGCCCTGAAACCGGTACGCGCCAAGCCGCAGCTGAAAGCGGTGGCCAGCGCAGGCACCCGCAAACCTGTTCCGGCAGCGAGCTCCGGCGAAGGGGAGTGGTCGGAGTTTTAAACGAAGCAGAACAAGCCGTTTTTAAAAAAGCGCGACGCGCCCAGCGGGCGGCGCAAAAACTTATTACGCTGGAGTTGGGAGTTTAAGACACCGTGTTTTTAGAACACCAATTTTAAACACCCTGTTTTTAGAACCCGTGTCTTTAAACACCGTGTTCCAGAGTCACAAAAGTCTTTTTGCTTCTTTTTCTTCAGAAAAAGAAGCGCTTGCTTCCCTATACTCCTTCTCGCCTCTTGCAACGAAGGATCGATGGTGCCGGATGAGGGATTTGAACCCCCGGCCTTCGGTTTACAAAACCGCTGCACTACCCCTGTGCTAATCCGGCATTTGGCGGGACATACCACAATTGCGCTTTGCTTCCACCCCTTGATCCCGGGCGGGCGCACGGTCTATATGCCGCCACCTGCGCGGGGCTATAGCTCAATTGGTAGAGCGCCTGCATGGCATGCAGGAGGTCAGCGGTTCGATTCCGCTTAGCTCCACCAGATCCCCAATCTCTTGCAGTCCGGCGGCGGCGGACGAATATTCGCTGCGATGACCGCCGTTCCCGGATTTTTCGACCGCTTTCCCATCGCCGCCGTCGGCAGCGCCGAGCTGGCCAGCCGGCTGCAGGATGCCGGCCGGCGCCTGACCGTGCTTTTCCTGTGGGGCGACCAATGCCCGAATTGCGATACGCCCAAGCGGGCGATGCTGCTGCAGCAGAGCCGGCTGAGCCGGCCGCAAGTGCGGTGGCTGCACTGCAATGTCTATGACGACCCGGAGATGGCGACGCTGTTTTCGCTGCATGGCGTGCCGGTGTTCCTCGTCTTCCAAGGTGCGAAACCGGCGGGGCGTATCACCGGCTGGCCGGGGATCGAGCGCTTCACCGCGGCGATCGAGAAGCAACTGGCGCAGACGGAAGCTGGGTAGCTATTCTCCTGCGCAGCCTGCCAGAGCCGGGGCGCGGCCGTCCCGCATCGCCACTGCCCAGAGCAGCAGCCCACCCAGGGCCAGCGCGCAGCCGACCCAGCCGGCGGAACCCCAGCCGAGGCCGCCGGCGATCGCCATGCCGGCGAGCCAGGGGCCCAGCGCGTTGGCGACGTTGAAGGCGCTGTGGTTCAGCGCCGCCGCCAAGGTCTGCGCGCCTTCCGCCACTTGCATCAGCCGTGCCTGCAACGGCGTCGCGAGGCCGCCGCCGCCGCCGATCAGCAACACGGCGAGCGCCATGCTCCAGACGGCGTGGGTCATGAACGGGTAGAGCGCCAGAGACGCTGCCGACCAGACCAGCACGCCCGCCACCGTCGCCATCAGCGCCTTGTCCGCCAGCCAGGCGCTGATCAGGTTTCCTGCCGTCAGGCCGACGCCGAAGACGCCCAGCAGCACTGGCACCGTAATCGGTGGCGCCTTGGTCACCAGCAGCAGCGTGTCCGCCAGATAGGTGTACACCGCGAACATGCCGCCGAAGCCGATGGCGCCGATGCCCAATGCCAGCCAGACCTGGCGGCGCTTGAGCACTTCCAGCTCCTTCAGCGCGCTGGCCGCATCGCGCGATGCGGCCCCAAGCGGCACCAGCGTGAAGACCAGCACGGCGGTCGCCAGCGCCAGCAGCGCCACCAGCCCGAACGACCAGCGCCAGCCGAGGACCTGGCCGATGAAGTTGGCCAGCGGCACGCCGAAAATGGTGGCGATGGTCAGTCCCAGCAGCACCCGGGCGATGGCCTGCGCGCGCTTGCCCGGCGGCACCAGCCCGGCCGCGACGAGCGAGGCCACGCCGAAATAGGCGCCATGCGGCAGCCCGGCCAGAAAGCGGAACACCAGCATCCAGCGGTAAGTCGGCGCAAAACCGGAAAGCCCGTTGGCTAACGCGAAAGCCAGCATCAGCCCGACCAGCACGTTGCGGCGCGGCAGCCTTGCCATCGCCACCGCCAGCACTGGCGCGCCGACCACAACGCCCAGCGCGTAGGCGCTGATCACGTGGCCCGCGACCGGGGCCGAGATATGCAGCGACGGGGCAAAGAACGGCAGCAAACCCATTGTGCCGAATTCGGTGGTGCCGATCGCAAAGCCGCCCATTGCCAGCGCGAACAGCGCAAGCCCGGGACGCCGACTGCGTTCTACAACATCCAAATCCATGCGCAGGCTCCCGGCACCGCCGGTATAGTGATGCTGCGGCGCAGCGAAATCAAGGATGGCAAGCGTTTGCGCCGACTTGCAGGCTGACGGGATCACCCCGGTCCAGAGCGGGGAAGTTCGCGTCTGCTTCCTTATCCTCGCCGGAAACATGATGCTTCCTACGAAACGAATGCGAGATGATCCGGAGCGAGGCATCGCCCTGCAACCTGCCAGACCCGGATTTGAAAAAGTCTTTTCGGTTCTTTTTCTTCGGGTAAACACCGCCTTCCTGCTTCCCCCGGCTTCGGGCTTGCGGGCCAGGGGTGCCGGCTGTAAGGCCTGCAGCACATACGACCCGCGGTGTTGCCGCTTATCCAGCGGCGCATTGCGGCGGCTTGTTTTGCGGGAAGGGTTTGAATGTTCGGTAGCATCTTGGGCATCATGTCGGCCGACATGGCGATCGACCTCGGCACGGCGAACACGCTCGTCTACGTCAAAGGTAAAGGAATTGTGCTGGCGGAGCCTTCGGTGGTCGCCATTGCCGATGTGAAGGGCCGCAAGCATGTGCTGGCGGTTGGCGAAGAGGCGAAGCATATGCTGGGCCGCACGCCGGGAAATATCCAGGCCATAAGGCCGCTGCGCGACGGCGTGATCGCCGATTTCGAAGTGGCGGAGGAGATGATCAAGCATTTCATCCGCAAGGTGCATAACCGCCGCGGCTTCGCTTCGCCGCTGATCATCATTTGCGTGCCGTCGGGTTCCACCGCGGTGGAGCGCCGGGCGATCCAGGAAAGTGCGGAATCCGCCGGGGCGCGCAAAGTGCTGCTGATTGAGGAGCCGATGGCGGCCGCCATCGGCGCCGGGCTGCCGGTGACCGAGCCTTCCGGGTCCATGGTGGTGGATATCGGCGGCGGCACGACCGAGGTTGCGGTGATCTCGCTAGGTGGCATTGTCTATGCGCGCTCGGTACGGGTGGGCGGCGACAAGATGGACGAGGCGATCATCTCCTATATCCGCCGGGCATTTAACCTTCTTATCGGGGAAAGCTCCGCTGAGCGGATCAAGATGGATATAGGTGCGGCCTGGATGGACCAGCCTGGCGACGGGCCGACGCGTACCGTGAAGGGGCGGGATTTGATCAACGGCGTGCCGCGCGAAGTGACGGTGACGCAAAGGCAGATTGCCGAGAGCCTGGCCGAGCCGGTGGGTGCCATTGTTGAGGCCGTAAAGGTGGCGCTGGAGAATACGCCGCCGGAGCTGGCGGCGGATATTGTCGATAAGGGCATCATGCTAACCGGCGGCGGCGCCATGCTGCACCGGCTGGATGAGGTGCTGCGGGTTTCCACCGGGCTGCCGGTGATGATCGCGGAGAACCCGCTGCAATGCGTGGCGCTCGGCACCGGCCGGGCGCTGGAAGAGATCAAGCGGCTGAAGACGGTATTGTCCTCGATGTACTGAGGCGTTCTACGTCGCGGTACTGCAGGCGGTGGCGGCGTATTGCACGGCGGCTTGCTGCGCCTGCAGGCGGTTGAGTTCGATGCTGTTGAGGACGTCGCTGCCCTGCAAACGGCCGAGCTTCATATCGCCGCCGGAAATGGCGGTGACGCCGTAAGCGGCAAGCTGGGAATCCGACCATGGGGTGTTCGCGGGCGCTGCGGGCTTTGGCGGAGCGGCGGGGATTTTCTCGGCGGTGGCAAGTTCGGTTCTTGCGGTTTGCGGGCCGTGAATGCCGACTGCGCCCAGCAATCTGTCGCCGATTATTTCCGGATCGAGGCCGGTGAGTTTTTCCGCCGCCAGCTCGCCGGCATCGGTGGCGACGCCGACCGGGCCGGCGATCAGCGCGCTCAACAGCATGGAGCCGGCATCGCGCAGCGGCGTTGGAATGACGTCGCCGGTGACGGCGCGGTAGATGGTGCCGATGACGGGGATGTATTGCAGCGGGTTGAGGTCGGAGAGCAGGTTGCGGAATGTGAAATGATGCTTGGCAGCCGTGGGCGCATGGACGGTGGCTGCCGGCGCGGATGGAGTCGCCGTTGCGGGATACGGATATCCGGTTTTGCCAGATTGGATGATCGCTGCGTGCTCCTGGTTGAGGGATCATGCGGCGCGGATGTTAACAGCGGGTTAGCTGGAAAGACGCGGATGCCGCCGTCGCCGGTATGATTGTTTTCCAAGGTCGCCAGCCAAATTTTGAACGCCGGATTCGCGTTCGGTCACGGTATTGGTTGTTTTCCCTCAGAAAAAGAACCGCTTACTTCTTCTTACTCTACCCGGCGAAATCCCTGAAATAGATGTCGATGGCGCTGGTCAGCCGTTCCGCCATCAACGTCCTGTGGGTTGGGCTGGTCAGCAGGCGTTCATCCAGCTTGTTGGTCAGGCAGCCCATTTCCAGCAGGGTACTGGGGGTTGAAGGATCGCGCAGTACCGCAAAATTGGCGCTGCGGGTGGGGTCCGGCAACAAGGGCACGATCCCGCTGAAGGAGGTTTTTATATCGTCGGCCAAGGTTGCTGCACTGACCCGGGTGGCCCGGGTCTCCAGGCTGGCCAGGATGCCGGCGACCTGCGGCGAGACATGCGGCACGCTGGGTCCGCCGAACCGATCGGCGCTGTTTTCGTCATTGGCCAGCTTGGCGGCCAGGCCGTCGGAAGCGTTGCCCGACAGCGTAAAAATACTGGCGCCGCGCAGGTTGGCGCGCGGCAGATGGTCGCAATGCAGAGCGATGAACAGTTCCGCATTGGCCGCCACGGCGTCGGCGACCCGGCCTTCCAGGGCGATGAACACGTCGCTTTCCCGCGTCATGCGTACCCGGTAGCGGCCGGTGGCGAGCAGCGCGTGCCGCAGCGCAAAGCCGGAGGCCAAGGTGATGTTCTTCTCAAGCACGCCGTCCGGCGCGATCGCTCCGGGATCGTGCCCGCCATGACCGGGGTCGATCATTACCAGAGGCAGCGCGCCGGCGCGCGCCGGCCGCGCCGGCATTGCCGCCTGCGCCGCCAGAACCAAACCTGCCCCCATGAATGCCTTGCCGAAGCCTCTCCGGCTTAGTCCGCAGACCCCACACATGCGGGCTACTTAACACGAAGCTTTCACACTTTGCTACGACAATTTGAAACTGTTGGGTTTTTGTTTTAACGCCTGGCTGTCTTGCGGTTGCCGCCCTCGTTCCGCTATAGAGCGCGCAACGGAGTGTAGCTCAGCCTGGTTAGAGTACTGTGTTCGGAACGCAGGGGCCGGAGGTTCGAATCCTCTCACTCCGACCAATTTTGTGCCCCCGCAGGTGCGGCGGCATGTAGCCAGCATCCGGCGCCGGCTGCCGGCTTCTATTCCCAATCCGGCCATATTGAGGTTTACTGGCAGCAAGGCTGACAATATCGGGGAACCACCATGTCTGAGGCGAACGGCGTCACATTATCGCGCGCCCGCAATGCCGTAGCTGCGGCGTTTCTAAGCTGGACGCTCGATGCGTTCGACTTCTTCATTCTTATCTTCACCTTCGACGATGTGGCGAAAACCTTCGGCGTCAGCGTCAAATCCATCACCTTCGCCATCACCCTCACTTTGGCCACCCGCGCGCTCGGTGCCTTCATCTTTGGCCGGCTGGCCGATAAATACGGCCGCAAGCCGATCCTGATGCTGGTGGTGCTGCTGTACTCGGTCTTCGAAGCAGCCAGCGGATTCGCCTGGTCCTTCGTCTCGTTCCTGGTCATTCGCGCTTTGTTCGGGATCGCCATGGGCGGCGAATGGGGCATCGGCAGTTCGCTGGCTATGGAAACCATTCCGGATCGCTGGCGCGGCTGGGTCTCGGGCCTGCTGCAGGCGGGCTACCCGCTGGGCTATTTCCTTGCCACGCTGCTGTTCAAGTTCGCCTTTTCTCATATCGGCTGGCGCGGCATGTTCTTCGTCGGTGCTGCGCCTGCGCTGCTGGTGTTCTTCATCAATGCCGGCGTGCAGGAAAGCCCGGCCTTCCAGAAGATCAAATCAGGGCCGCCGGTTTCCGCCTTCACCATTTTGCGCCGGCACGGCAAGCTCGCCATCTACGCCGTTGTCATGATGGCGGCGTTCAACTTCTTCTCGCACGGTACGCAGGACATCTACCCGAAACTCTATCTGGGCAAGCAAGTGGGCCTGTCGCATGGCACGTTCACCAACATCACGTTGCTGTATAATTTCGGCGCCATTCTTGGCGGCATCGCCTTTGGCCTGCTCAGCCAGCGGATCGGCCGGCGCTTCGCCATCGGGCTGGCCTGCCTGCTTTCGCTGTTCGTGGTGTATTTCTGGTCGCACAGCACCAGCCCGGAAATCCTGGCCGCTTCCGCTTTTCTCATGCAGTTCGCCGTGCAGGGCGCCTGGGGCGTGGTGCCGGTGCATCTCAACGAGCTGTCGCCGGCTGAGATCCGCGGGACTTTTCCCGGCTTCGTCTACCAGCTCGGCAATTTCATCGCCTCGGTCAACGCGCCTTTGCAGGTGGCGCTGGCCGGTTCTTCCCATGATTACGGCCATGCCTTGCTGCTGGTCGCAGGCGGTGTGGCGGTGATCCTGATCGTGCTGATGATCTTCGGACCGGAGGCGAAAAATGTTTCCATGGCCCATACCGAAACGGCTTAAACCTCAAAACCTAGGACGTTCGCCGGTCGGCGAACAAGGAACCCACGATGTCGGCTGAATCAGACCAACTAAACGAACAGATCTCGCAATCCGTCGCTTTGCTGCGGAGGCATCTTTGACTGGGATCAGGCCGTTATCCGGCTGGCGGAACTAGATTCCCGCGCCGAAGACCCCGCCCTATGGAACGACGCCGCCGCCGCGCAGGAGATGATGCGCGAACGCGGCCGGCTTTCCGGCATCATCGACGGCGTCAAAGCGCTGCAGCGCGAATGCGCGGATGCGCTTGAGCTGATCGAACTCGCCGAAGCCGAAGGCGACGCGGCGCTGGTCAGGGACTCCATCGCCGCCCTGACCGCCCTGGCCGAGGAGGCCAAGCGCCGCGAAATCGAAAGCCTGCTCTCCGGCGAAGCCGATGGCCGCGACGCCTTTATGGAAATCAACGCCGGCTCCGGCGGCACCGAAGCGCAGGACTGGGCGGAGATGCTGCTCCGCATGTATTCGCGCTGGGCGGAGGCGCGCAAATTCAAGGTCGAGATCCTCGACCAGTCGGAAGGCGAGCAGGCCGGCATCAAATCCGTCACCCTGCAAATCACCGGCGCAAATGCGTATGGCTGGCTGAAGACCGAATCCGGCGTGCACCGCCTGGTGCGCATCTCGCCGTTCGATTCCGCGGCGCGCCGCCATACCAGTTTTTCCTCCGTCTGGGTCTACCCCGTGGTCGACGACACCATCGAAATCGAAATCAACCCGGCTGATTTGAAGGTGGATACCTTCCGCGCCTCCGGCGCCGGCGGCCAGCACGTCAACAAGACCGAATCCGCTATCCGCATCACGCACATCCCGACCGGCATCATCGTCGCCTGCCAGACGGACCGCAGCCAGCACCGCAACCGCGCCACCGCGATGACCATGCTGAAAGCCCGCATGTACGAAATGGAACTGCAAAAGCGCGAAGCCGCCTCGGCCGCCACCGAAGCCGCGAAAACCGATATCGGCTGGGGCCACCAAATACGCTCCTACGTGCTGGCCCCCTACCAGCTGGTGAAAGACCTGCGCACGAACTACGAGACCGGCAACCCCGCCGCGGTGCTGGACGGCAACCTCGACCCCTTCATGGCCGCCTCGCTCGCCGCCCGCGTCGGCGCCACACGCTCCGATGCAAGCGCGATGGCGGAATAAGGCAGCAAGCGCTTCTTTTTTTCAAAAAAGAAGCAAAAACTTAAGCTGTGCTGGAGCCGGGAGTTGGGATTAGAACCGGCTTCGCCCAGGCCTGATCAACGTTCCGGCGCTTTTCCAAGTCGCGGACATTCCCTGGTATTGCGCGCGGAGCTGGCGGGGCGGCCGCGCGCAAAGAATGACCGATGCTCGGCTCACAAGATGCTCGGCTTCACAAGATGCTTTGCATAGCTCCGCCATGACTGCTTTACGTCCTTCGGACATGAGGCGCTCACTGCACCAACCCCAAAAGCCGACGTGCTTGTCAACACGAAAAGCCGGCGCGGCGGTCAAGGCTCCCAGGTAATCGGTAGTGTCTCGGAGACGCTACCGAGTAATCTCCTGCAATAAGGTCAGGAAGGCGCGCACGGCTGGATTTGCACGGCGACTTTCGGGCCAAAGCACCGTGATATTGTTTCGCTCAACGGAGAATTGCGACAGGATCGAGACCAGTTCGCCGCGCGCCACATAAGGTGCCGCGATGAAGGACGCAGTTATGCCGATGCCACCGCCAGCCACAAGCGTTGCGACCAGCGCCTCGCTCACATCGACAACGATTCCGGATGGCGGCACGATCTCGACCTCTCGGCCGCTAATTTTGAAGGGCCAGCGAAACGCTCGGCCGGTGCTCTGGTAGCGCAGGTTTACGGTGTCATGCCCCGCCAGCTCGTTTGGGTGCATCGGGGTGCCACGCATCGCCAGATAGTCGGGCGATGCGAAGGCGCAAACCCGGTGCGGCGCGAGTTGGCGCGACAATAGCCGCGAGTCCGCAAGCTCACCGATTCGGACCGCGACATCGATACCCTGGTCGATCATGTCGACGATCTGATCGCTGAGCCGCAGATCGATCAGGACCTTGGGGTAGCGCTTGCGAAACGAGGGCAGTGCGGGCGCAATCAGGTGGATGCCGAGCGGCAGCGCCGCGGCCACCCGCAACGTCCCAGAGGGTTGCAAGCGCGCGGTTATCGCGGCCTGCTCGATCTCCTCAGCGTCGCGCAACAGCCTGAGCGCGCGCTCATGCAAGTCGCGGCCTTCCGGCGTCAATGTCAGCGAGCGGGTGGTGCGGGTGAAGAGCGATATCCCCAAACGCTGTTCGAGCCGCTGTACGCTCTTGCTCACCGCCGAGGGCGAAATAGATAGCGCTCGGGCGGCGACGGTGTAGCTGCCCATCGATCCGGCCCGCGCAAACGCGATCAAGCCGGTTAGCCGCTCCAAACCCATTTGTTCCCTCATGGCACTATTAAAGCGAAATCGGCCATTATTATCAACTTTGCCACCCGCATTACATGCATGGCTGGTTGCGTTGATCGCCTTCGGTGGTGCGCACCAAAAACAAGTTCACCCGCTATCGCTGTCGCGTTGCGTCGCGTCATCAAGGGACAGGCAATGTCGATAGAGATGATGAAGGCCATACGACAATATGCATTCGGCGGCCCCGACGTGCTGCGCTACGAGGATGCACCGCTCCCCGAGCTGCAGGCAGGCGAAGTGCTCGTCCGAGTTCACGCGATTGGGCTCAATCCGCCCGACTGGTACCTGCGCGACGGCTACAAGATGCTGCCTCCGGATTGGCGGCCGGAGGTCGCGTTCCCCGTCATCCTGGGAACGGATATTTCCGGCGTCGTTGCGGCGCTTGCAGGCGACGTCAAGGATTTTACCGTTGGCGACGAAATCTATGCAATGGTTCGCTTCCCCGGCGGCTTGGCCGGTGGCAGCAAGGCGTATGCCGAGTATGTCAGCGTTGCGGCCTCGGAAGTCGCACGCAAGCCGGCTGGCATCGATCATCTCCACGCTGCCGCAGCGCCGATGTCGCTGCTCACCGCTTGGCAGTTCATGGTCGAGCAGGGGCACGATGTACCGAACCCGCTGCAACCGACGCAACATGTACCAGTGCCGCTCGACGAAAAAACCGTTCTTGTGAACGGCGCCGCTGGCGGCGTGGGGCACTTTGCCGTGCAGATCGCCAAGTGGAGAGGCGCCCAGGTGATCGCCGTGGCGTCTGGTGAGCACGAGGCGTTTCTACGCGGCCTCGGTGCCGACGTGTTCATTGACTACACCAAAACCGTTCCCGAAGATGTGGTTCGTGACGTCGATCTCGTCATCGACGCGATTGGCGGACCGGCGACCACTCGCTTCCTGCCCACCGTTAGACGTGGCGGCGCGCTGTTCCCGATTTTCGGACTTGGCGTCTCCGGTGGCGACGAGGCGGCGGCGCTGGGCGTCACGGTTTCGACGACCCAGGTCCGTTCGAGTGGTGCGCAATTGGCAGATGTCGGACGTTTGCTCGAAGACTGCACGATCCGCATCGCGATCGACAGTTGTTTTCCTCTAGCCGAGGCGCGCAGGGCGCACGAGCGCGCCGCCGAAGGGCACATTCGCGGCAAGATCGTTCTCACCGTCGCGTGAGCGCGGCGCAGGGCCGGCCGTTCCTGAGCGGCTCAGAGCTGATTCACGATCATGTGGAACGAAAAATTACGCCGCGCATGTTGAATTCCATCCTCCGAACCGCATGTTAGGCCCATGATGAAGCACAAATTCCCCCTCGCCATCTCGTTGGCCGCCATGTTCGGCCTCGCGGCATGCAGCGCGCCCGCCGCCCCGCACTCGGCCGCCAATTTCAACGCCGCCGGGCAGGCGCTGGGCAACGGCAATGTCGGCGCCGGCGCCGACTATACCGGCCACGGCTTCGCCGAGGGCGCACAGGCCACCGGCCAGGCTATCGGCTCCGGCGCGCAGCAGACCGGCCACGCCATCAGCAATACGGCGAACGGTCAGTAAACAATCGCGGCCGTTGCAGGGCCGCGATCATAGACCCAGCCGTTTCGCCACCCGGTGCAGGCCGTAACGCGGCATTGAAGCTGGCCCTGCAACCGCCTTGTCCAGCCGCTGTTGATCACGGCCAGTCGAATCGGAATCGCGATTACGCTCTGCAAACACCCTGGCAGCAGCATGGTTCAGTCAAGCCTGCTTCAATTCAATCAGGCTTTTGCGTATCTTCCTGCTGCGGTTTATTTTATCCTCGATATAATTGGTATCGCCCCAGCGTACCGCGCGCGCCATGGCCTGGGCGTCTTCCGTGAAGCGCGCCAGCATTTCCAGCAGCGCCTCGCGGTTGTTCAGGAAAATATCGCGCCACATCACGGGGTCGGATGCGGCGATGCGGGTGAAATCGCGAAAGCCGGAGGCGGCGTATTGCAGCACTTCCTGCCGCGTCTCGTCCGCCAGATCGTCGGCGGTGCCGCAGATGGTAAACGCGATCAGATGCGGCAAATGGCTGACGATGGCGATCATGCGGTCGTGATGCGCCGCGTCCATCGTTGCCGTTTGCGCGCCCATCCTCTCCCAGAATTCGCGCAGTTTCAGCACGGCGGCTTCGTCGGTGCCGGGCGGCGGCGTCAGCAGGCACCAGCGGCCTTCGAACAGGGTGGCAAAGCCGGCATCGGGGCCGGAGAATTCGGTGCCGGCGATCGGGTGCGCCGGCACGAAATGCACGCCATCGGGCACGAACGGCCCGACATCGCGCACCACCGACTGTTTTGTAGAGCCGACATCGGTTAGAATTGCGCCGGGCCTGAGCGCGGGCGCAATTCGTTCCGCGAGTTCGCCATAGGTGCCGACCGGCGAGCACAAAATCACGCAGTCCGCGTCTGCAACCGCCGCGACCGGATCGATCTCGCAGCGATCCGCGAAGCCCAGCTCCGCCACCCGATCCAGCGATTTTTCAGTCCGCGCATTGGCGATAACCTCACCGGCGAGACCCTCGAATTCGCGGGCGGCGCGGGCGATGGAACTGCCGATCAGCCCGATGCCGATCAGCGCCACGCGTTTGAACAGCGGCTCAGACACGAGCCGGCATCTCTTCGGAAATGTTCTGAAAAGCCTTGAAGTTTTCCGCGATAAGGTCGCATTCCGCATCGGTACCGATGGTCACGCGCAGGCAGTTCGGCAGGCCGTAGGATTGCACGTGCCGCACGATGATGCCGCGGCCGCGCAGAAACTGGTCGGCGGCGCTCGCCCGCGCCGGCGCGCCGAAATCGATCAGCAGAAAATTCGCCTCGGCCGGCAACACGTTCAGACCCGCCGCCTGCAATTGCCCGGCCAGTTTGTTGCGGGCCCGGCTGTTATGGGCGCGGCTGTCATTCACCCAGCCCGGCACCTTAAGTGCGGCGATGGCGGCGGCGGCGGCGACGCTGCTGACATTGAACGGCCCGCGCACCCGGTTCAGCACGTCGATCACTGCCGGCGGCGCGTAGCCCCATCCGACACGCGCCCCGCCAAGGCCGTAGATCTTGGAAAAAGTGCGGGTCATCACGGTGTTGTCGCCTTCGCGCACCAGCGCGATGCCGCCGTCGAAACCGGGCTGTTCGACATATTCCGCATACGCGGCGTCGATCACCAGCAGCACGTCCGGCGGCAGGCCTGCGCGCAGCCGCCGCATCTCGGCATCCGCTACCAGCGTGCCGGTCGGATTGTTCGGGTTGGCCAGAAACACCATCGTCGTCGCCGGGCTGACCAGCCTTAAAACTTCATCCACATCGGCGCAAAGATTTCGCTCCGCCGCCTTGCGCACCTTGGAGCCGGCCAACTTGCCGGCGATTTCGTAGATCGAAAACCCGTGCTCGCTCATGATCAGCTCGGTCCCGGGGCCGCCATAGGCCTGGATCAGCAGCTGCAAAATCTCGTCCGATCCGTTGCCGCATACCAGCTGCTCCGGCGCCAGCGCATAGGCCTTGCCGATGGCCTGGCGCAGCGCGCCCATGTGGCCATCCGGATAGCGGTGCATGTCCTGCGCCGCCGCCGCCATCGCGGCGATCGCCGCGGCCGGCGGACCGAAAGCGCCTTCGTTGGAGGAAAGTTTCACCACCCGGTTTATCCCCGGCAGCCTGGATTCACCGCCGACATACGGTGCCGCGGAGAAAACCTCCGGCCGGGGTCTCGGCGTGGCGATCATGGCACTTCAAGCGGGATCGCAAAGCCGCCGATCACCGAAGGCGGCGCCAGCAGGCCGGTAATCTGCTCCAGCCGCGCATCGTCGTCATTCACCAGCCCATCCACTTCGACCAGCGCCAGCATATCGGCATCCGAAATGCGCTTCAGCCAGATCGCCCCCGGCGCGAAGCCGGCCTGGGTCAGGTTGCCGGTGATCCGGGTGCGGGAGATATCGGCCGCAAGCTCCAGCGCGATCAGCCCGCGATCGGCGCCCGACGCATCCGGTCGCATCGCCGCCACCACATAGGCCTCGCCGATCGGGGTGCCCTCCGGCCGCTGCGTCCAGAACGGCAGCTTGCCGATTACGCAAAGCGGGTTGCGCGTGCCCATCAGCGCCGTCCACCAGCTGCTATCCGGCGAATCGCCCCAGGGCGGCAGCACGGCCAGCTGCGCGCTTGCCCGCTCGATATCGGCCAGCGCCTGTGCCGGGTTGCGGTGTTTGCGCAACGGCGTCAGCGGCCCGAAATGTTCGCGTGCCAGCGCCGCCAGATCGGCATTGTCATCGCCGCTGCACACCGCGACGGTCTGCCCGCCCTCGATGATCAGGGCGCCGGCAAACATCTCCCGCCAGAAACGCACGATGGTCTGCGCCGGCATCGCACCTTTATGGCGCGACAGCAGACGGCGCAGCATGCTGGCCTCCCGGCCGGGGCGTATTTTCGCGCCGCGCTTGCCGCCGTCGCGCGCCACCCGTTCCACCACCGCCGCCCGCTGCATCAGCAAATCATGGATCTTGTCGTCGATCGCATCCAGCTCCAACCGCAGCCGCGTCAGCGCATCCGGTGCGTCTGGTGCGACCGGTGCGTCTGGTGCCAGCGGCGCGACCGGTGCCAGCGGTGAGAGCGCAACGTCCGGACCATCCGGGACGCCGGCGATCGGCATGGCGGGTACGATCATGTCGGCCGGGTCGAAATGCGTGGTCATATCTATATCCGTGATACAGGTTCACGCCGCCCCTGCAAAGTCGCAGTTAAAGCAGGCAGGGATTGCACCCGGGTGCCCCCTAGCGCATACCCGCCCGGTCATGGACAGCGCCCAGACATTCAATGAAACCCAGCACCAGTCCATCACTTTCGCGGATGGGCTGAGCCTTGATTGCGGCCGCCATCTGCCCAGCCTCACCGTCGCCTACCGCAGCTACGGCGCGCTCAATGCCGATCGCAGCAACGCCATTCTCGTCTGCCACGCCTTGACCGGCGACCAATACGTCGCGGAGACGCATCCGCTGACCGGCAAGCCAGGCTGGTGGTCCACGGTGGTCGGGCCCGGCAAGCCGGTGGATACCGACCGGTTTTTTCGTCATCTGCGCCAATGTCCTGGGCGGCTGCATGGGCTCCACCGGCCCGCGCAGCCCGCACGCGGAACGCGGCTACGAACCTCCTTACGAGCCTTGGGGCACCGAATTCCCCGCCGTCACCATCCAGGACATGGTGCGCGCGCAAAAGCGGCTGGTCGAGCATTTTGGCATTGCCCGCCTGTTCGCCGTGCTCGGCGGCTCGATGGGCGGCATGCAGGTTCTGGCCTGGGCGGCGCTCTACCCGCATATGGTCTTCGCCGCCATTCCCGTGGCCGCCGCGGCTTACCATTCCGCGCAGAACATCGCCTTTCACGAAATCGGCCGCCAGGCGATCGCCGCCGATCCGTTTTTCCATTCCGGTCGCTACTGGGCCGAAGGGGTCACGCCGCAGCGCGGCCTCGCCGTCGCCCGCATGACCGCGCACATCACCTATCTGTCGGAGGCAGCACTCACCCGCAAATTCGGTCGCCGGCTGCAGACCGCAACCGACCTTACCATGCTGGAAGACCGTTTCGAGGTCGAAAGTTATCTGCAGCACCAGGGCTCCAGCTTCGTCCGCCGGTTCGACGCCAACGCCTACCTCACCATTACGCGGGCGATGGATCTGTTCGACCTCGCCGCCGAGCATGGCGGCATCCTCGCCAGCGCCTTCACCGGATCGAAAATCCGATTCCTGCTGGTCTCCTTCTCCTCCGACTGGCTGTTCCCGACCGCGCAGTCGCGCAGCATCGCCCGCGCGCTGAACCATGTCGCCGCCAATGTCAGCTTCGTCGAAATCATGTCCGACAAGGGCCACGACGCCTTTCTGCTGGATGAGCCGGATTTCCATCGCACGCTCAGCGGCTTTTTGTCCGGCTGCGCCGAGCACGCCCGCCTGCCATGAATCACTCAGCCCCGGTCCAGTTCGTCGGCAAGAACATGCGCGTCGACCTGACCTTGATCGCTGGCATGGTGGCGCAACGCACCCGCGTGCTGGATATCGGCTGCGGCGACGGCACGCTGCTCGACCATCTGTTCCGCACCAAGCAATGCGACGCCCGGGGCCTCGAGATCGACATGGCGGAAGTCACCCGCGCGGTCATCCACGGCCTGCCGGTGATGCAGGGCGACGCCGATAGCGACCTTGCCAACTACCCAGACGCCGCCTTCGACTATGTAATTCTCTCCCGCACTTTGCAGGCGGTGGAACGGCCGCGCGAAGTGCTGCGGCAGATGCTGCGCATCGGCACCTACGCCATCGTCAGCTTCCCCAATTTCGGGCACTGGACCCTGCGCCTGCAGCTGCTGCTGCGCGGCCGCATGCCGATGACCCAAACCTGGCACCGCATGTGGTTTGAGACGCCCAACATCCATCCCTGCACGATCGAGGATTTCTTCGATCTCTGCCGGCAGGATGGCTACCGCGTCGAGCAATGGCTGGCCGCCGACGAAGCCGGCGCCCGCGCCCCGTGGCGGCGCTTCCCCGCGCTTGCCAATCTATTCGGCGAACAAGGGCTTTTTCTGCTCCGCAAGGCGTGAATCTGGCGGTGCCCGCGCTGCGTTGATCGCGCGGCAATACCACCAGCCTGAAACTTTTATATCTTGCGCCGCTCTTTGAAAAAGCGGCCGCTTCCAGCTGGGATGAAACCTGGTTGCCCTTATCGCGCTGCGGCAGCGATGCTAATGAGCCTTCATGTCCGATGCACCAGAGAATTTTACCGCACGTGAGCGCCTGGCGCCGGTTCGGCGGGAGCCGGCGGGCGGAATTCCGCCGCGCCAACCGCCACCACGCCGCCCGGGCGGTTCCGGCAGGCCGCCTGGCGGCCCGAACCCCCGTAAACGCGGCGGGTTCTGGGGGTTCCTCGCCCGTTTCCTGGTGAGCGGGCTGTACAAGCTGGCTTTGTTCGCCGTGGTCGCCCTGCTGCTGATCACCGGGACCGGGTTTTTCGTGATGAGCGCCGGGCTGCCCGGCGTGGACAGCCTGAAGGACTACAAGCCGCCGCTGGCCACGCGCGTCTACGCGGAGAATTTCCAGCTGGTCTCCGAACTGGCGACGCAGCGGCGGATCTATGTGCCGTATCCGCAGATCCCGCCGCTGGTGAAGCAGGCTTTTATTTCGGCGGAAGACCGCAATTTCTGGATTGATCCTGGCATCGACCCCTCGGCAATCCTCCGTGCCGCCCTGGTGGACATCACTCGGCTGGGCCAGGACCGCCGGCCGCTCGGCGCTTCCACCATCACCCAGCAGGTGGTGAAGAACATGCTGCTGGATAACCGCATCACCTTTGCCCGCAAGATCAAGGAGGCGATTCTGGCGGTGCGGGTCAGCCGGGTGATGAGCAAGCAGCAGATCCTCGAGCTGTATCTGAACGAGATCTATCTCGGCAATAATTCTTACGGCGTGGCGGCGGCGGCGGAGGCTTATTTCGACAAACCGCTGAACCAGCTGACGGTCGCCGAGGCGGCATCCCTGGGGGCGCTGCCGAAGGCGCCCTCGACCTATGACCCTTTCCGCCACCCGCAGCAGGCCCTGGACCGCCGCAACTGGGTGATCGGCCGCATGCTGGCCGATGGCGCCATCTCCGCTGCCGATGCGCAGGCCGCCTTGGCCGAGCCGTTGCTGCCGCGGGCCGGCGGCACGCCGCTGGAGGTGCAGGATGCCGGCTATTTTTCGGACGCGGTGACGCAGGTGTTGCTGCAGCAATTCGGCCAGCAAAAAATGCAGCAGGGCGGGCTGATCGTGCGCACCAGCCTGGATCCCGGCCTGCAGGCGGCGGCGGAAAACGCGGTGCGCGACGGGCTGGTGAAATATGACCGCGACTATGACGGCTGGCACGGCCTGGTCGCGCATGTCGACGATCCGGAAATCGCCGATAATTGGCAGGCGGATCTGGCGAAACAGACCAATCCGCCGGGCATGCGGCATAAATGGTTTCTGGGACTGGTGATCGGGGTTGCGGATGACACCGCCAGGCTGGGCTATATCGACACCTCCGCGGATGACGGTCTGGGCGCGGCGCGGACCGGCAGCATCAGCCTGGGCAGCATCCGCTGGGCCAGGCCGGTGGTGGATGGCCAGGTCGGCGGCACGCCTTACGCCATGCGCCAAGTGCTGCATCCGGGCGATTTCGTGCTGGTCTCGAAGCCCGCGGGCGCCGGGACGACGCTGAACCTGGAGCAGATACCCAACATCCAGGGCGCGCTGATCTGCATGGACCCGCGCACCGGCCGGGTGCTGGCGATGGTGGGCGGCTGGAGCCACGACCTCAGCCCGTTCAACCGGGCGACCCAGGCCGAGCGGCAGCCGGGTTCCAGCGTCAAACCCTTTGTCTATCTTACGGCGATGGAGCAAAATATTCAGCCGGACGCGCCGGTGCTGGATGCGCCCTTCACGCAGGTGATGCCGGACGGCACGATCTACCGGCCGGGCAATTTCGAGAACGATTTCGAAGGTCCGGTGCCGATCTATCACGCGCTGGAGCAATCGCTGAACCTGGCCACGCTGAATTTGGCGCGGACCATCGGGCTTTCCAACATCGCCAAGAATTTCGAGGCGTTCGGCATCGTCAACCCGATGCCGCCTTATTACCCGTCGGCGATCGGCGCCATCGACACGACCTTGTGGAACATGGTGACCGGCTATGCGGCACTCGACGCCTATGGCCGCAAAATAACGCCGACCCTGATCGACAGCGTCAGTGATCCGGACGGCAATTTGATCTACCAGGCGCCGAACCAGGCTTGCGATAACTGCGTCGCCGGCGATCCCGCCCAGCCGCCGCAGCCCGGTCTGTCCGGGCCGCCGCTGGCCGACGCGTACAGCGTGTTTCAGGATATCACGATGATGAAAGGGGTCGTGCTGCGTGGCACCGGCGTCACCGCGGTCGCCGGTATCGCGCAACCGGTCGCGGGCAAGACCGGCACCACCAATAACAACAACGACACCTGGTTTATCGGATTTACGCCGGGCGTGCTGGCGGGTTGCTGGGTCGGCTTCGATTCCCCGCAAAGCCTTGGCAAACTGCAGACCGGCGAGACGGTGTGCGGGCCGATCTGGAACGAGTTCATGAAAACGGCGCTGGCGGGCCAGCCACCGGTTGAGTTTGCGGTGCCCGCCGGCATGTCCTTGCTGCCCACCGGATCCGTCATCGAGGCGTTCAAGCCGGGTCAGACACCGGGCTCGCAGACCGATGACAGCCTGCTCGCCGGTGATTCCACGCCCGATACGCTAACCACACCGGCCAGCCAGCCGGTGCCCGGCGCGCCCGGTTCGCAGGCGAGCCCGCCGCCGCAGGATATCGATAAATCGCTGGGCGGGTTGTATTGATACCAACCGGCGCCGGGTCTCACGCTCCGGCCGCCTCACCATGTCATGCCGGATCTGGTGGGTCAGAGTTTAAGTGGGCTGGCGTACCGGGCAACCTTACTCTGGTGCTTCTGGTGTAGCTGTATCATCCATCATGGGGCGTTATTCGCGGGCGTTATTTGCAAGCGTTGTTTGCAAGCGTTGTTTGCAAGCGTTGTTCGCAACGTGATCCGGTTGCATACGCACCCCCTGGGTACTTTCTGACGAGCCTTGCGCAGGCTTGGGATGACGAGGGGATGACGAGGGGGTGGCGGCGCGCGACGGGCTATTTACAGAAATCTTTTTGCTTCTTTTTCTGCAGAAAAAGAAGTGCTTTCTTGCTTTTTCGCCGGCACCAAATTGTGCAGGAATCGCTCCGCGCAGGCGGTCCAGGAATAGGTTTCCGCGTGGCTGCGGCAGGCCTTGCGGTCGATGTTCAGCGCTTCCAGCGCGGCTAGTTTCAGGTCGTCGTTCAGCGCGCCGACCGGGATCGGGGATTCGCCCAGAATGTCCTTTGGGCCGGTGACGTTATAGGCGGCGACCGGCAGGCCGGCGGCCAGCGCTTCCAGCACCACGAGGCCGAACGTGTCGGTTCTGGAAGGAAAGACGAAGACATCGGCGCCGGCATAGGCGGCGGAGAGCTCGGCGCCGAAGCGGGCGCCGGCAAAGTGTGTGTCCGGGTATTCGCGTTGCAGTTTTTTGCGCTGCGGGCCGTCGCCGACGACGAGTTTCGAGCCTGGGAGTTTGAGGTTCAGGAAGGCGCGCAGGTTTTTCTCCACCGCGACGCGGCCGACATAGGCGAAGATCGGATGCGGCAGGTTCCAGTTTTCTTTCGGCTCCGGATGGAATGCGTCGAGGTCGACACCGCGTGACCAGGCGCGGACATTTTTGAAGCCGCGGGTGGTGAGTTCGTCGCGCAGGGATTGGGTGGCGACCATGACGCCGGCGCCTTTGCCGTGGAATTTGCGCAGCCAGGCATAGGTGATGGCGGTCGGCAGTCTGGTGCGGGCGGCGAGGTATTCGGCGAAGCGGGTGTGAAAGGCGGTGGTGAAGGCGATGCTTCTTAGCCGCGCGTATCGTTGCGCCGCCAGCCCGAGCGGGCCTTCCGTGGCGATGTGCAGTGCATCAGGCGCGAACTCGTCGATGATTTTTGTCAGCTTGCGGCCGGGAAACATCGCCAGGCGGATTTCCGGATAGGACGGGCATGGAATGGTTTTGAAACGATCCGGTCCCACCAATTCAACGGTTTTGCCCATGGCGCGTATTTCTTCGGTAATGGTGCGCAATGTGCGCACCACGCCGTTTACCTGCGGTGTCCAGGCATCGGTGACGATCAGGATACGCGACAGGCCGGTAGCAGTGAGCAGGGATTCAGACTCTGGCTGGTGCAGCACGGGCGGTCTCTATTGCGGCGGCGGCGGCATTCAGCGCCTCCTTTTTAGAGACGCCGCGGGCGGCGGCGGGCAGCAGCGACAGCTTGTTGCGGGCCACCCAGTCGATAAGTTCCAGCCTGCCGTCTGCATGTTCGACCAGCGCGGTGCAGCTTTCCACCCAGTCGCCGTCGTTCAGATACTGCACGCCGTTCACCATGCGCATTTCGGCGTGATGGATGTGGCCGCAGACCACGCCGTCGAAGCCGCGATGTTTGGCGTCATCGGCGAGCGCGGTCTCGAAGCGATCGATCGCCTTCACCGCTTCCTTGACCTGAAGTTTCAGCCAGGCGGAGAGCGACCAGTACGGATATCCCAGGCGGATGCGGATTTTGTTGAAGTGCCGGTTGAGGCCGAGCGCGACGGTATAGGCCCAGTCGCCGAGCAGCGCCAGCAGCCTGGCGTGGCGGACGACGGAGTCGAAGGCATCGCCATGGGTGATCAGCAGGCGCTTGCCGTCGGCGGTGGTATGCTCGGCTTCCATCTGCAGCTTGATGCCGGCGATTTCGATCGCGAGCGGCACGTATTTGCGCATCATCTCGTCATGGTTGCCGGGCACGTATACGATATTGGCGCCGCCGCGGGCGTGGCGAAGGATCAGGCGCAGCACCTCGTCATGGTGTTCGTCCCAGAACCAGGAGCGGCGCAGCCGCCAGCCATCGATGATGTCGCCGACCAAAAACAGGTTCTCGCAGGTAACGGATTTGAGGAAATCCGCGAGGCAGTCGGCGCGGCAGCCGCGCGTGCCGAGATGCGTATCGGAGATGAAAATGCTTCGATAAGCGGTTGTATTGAGATGGCGGGGGTGCGTGCTGGCGTTCATGCTTGATGGCCATAGACAGGCTTGGCGCGCCGGCGACAGTGAAAGTTCCGTGACGGCGCCTAGGTTTTTCGTGATTCAAATCGTCACGCGGCTGTCACGGCTTTATCATCGAACTGACGCGGAAGCCGTGGTCTAAGGCAGTTTCGGCTCGGATTCCGGGGATTTGGTTAATGTTGGTTATTTTCAATCCGGTAGCTGGGCGGCGGCGCGCGACCGCGCTTTGGCGGGTGCTGGATCTACTGGTGGAGAACGGCGTTAAAGTCGAAGTTGCCGAGACTCAGCATGCCGGCCATGCAACGCAGCTGGCGGGGCAGGCGGCGAGCCAGGGGCTGAGCATGGTGGTGGCGGCCGGCGGCGACGGCACGATCGCCGAGGTGGCGAACGGGCTGATCGGCAGCGACACGGCGCTCGGCGTGATCCCGTTGGGCACCGCGAACGTGCTGGCGAAGGAATACCGGCTATCCACCGGGGCGCGGGCGATTGCCAATGCGCTGGCCTATCGGCGCACGGCTTTGCTTTGGCCAGGCATCGCCCGGCTGGAAGGCCGCGAGCATGTTTTCGTGCAGATGGTGGGGCTGGGGTTCGACGGCGCCGTGGTGCATGGGCTGCGGCCGGTGCTCAAGCGCGCCATCGGCCGCGGCGCCTATGTCTGGCAGTCGGTTTGGGAGTCGGTGGCCTATGGTTTCCCCAGGCTGCGTTTGAGCGTGGATGGGCGGGATTACGAGGCGGCGAGCGTGGTGGTGAGCAAGGGCCGGTTGTATGGCGGGCCGTATCTGCTGGCGCCGAACGCGGCCTCGACCCTGCCCGGTTTTCAGGTGGCTCTGTTCGAGCATTCCGGCACGCTGCCGGCGCTGCTCTCCGGCGCCGCCTTGCCGCTGGGCCTGCTGCCGCGCTGCCCGGGGGTGCGTGTGGTGGCGGGCACGCAGATCGACTTTGCAATGAACGGGCCGATCCTGACGCAATCGGATGGGGATAAGCTGCGCGGGACGCCGACGATGGTGGTGAATGCGAGCTGTTCGATTCCAATCGTCGTTGGGTAATTCCTGTTCGTCAAACAAGTCGGCATGGAAGCCGGGCTGGCGAGCAGTCGTTCGCCGCCTGCCACACGGTAAATCAGCAGCAGTACGGCGCGATGCGCGTATCTCGTCAGACAATCCGGGCTCCTTTAAGAGGATGGCGTTAGAACGCTCCGGCAAGGGTGTTGTTCAACAAGGGTGTTTCTTGAACAAGGGTGTTCCTCAATGGGCATCAACCCCGCCACGGGGCTTGAGGCAGGCGGGTGGGCGGGATACAGCTTCGGCATAAAACTCGACCGCCCTTGGCATGAAGGAGACCCGCATATGAAACAACCCGTTCGCGTCGCCGTTACCGGCGCCGCCGGCCAGATCGGCTACGCTTTGCTGTTTCGCATCGCCAATGGCGATCTGCTGGGCAAGGACCAGCCGGTTATCCTTAACCTGCTCGACCTGCCGGTGGCGCAAAAGGCGCTGACCGGGGTCATCATGGAACTCAACGACTGCGCCTTCCCGCTGCTGGCGGGCGTCGAGCCGAGCGATGATCCGAACAAGGCCTTCAAGGATATCGATATCGGCATCCTGGTCGGCTCGCGCCCGCGCGGTCCGGGCATGGAGCGGCGTGACCTGCTGGCCGCCAATGCCGAGATCTTCAAGGTGCAGGGCAAGGCGCTGAACGAGAACGCCAAGCGCGACGTAAAAATCCTGGTGGTCGGCAATCCGGCCAATACCAACGCCTATATTGCCATGAAATCGGCGCCGGACCTGCCGAAGGGCGCGTTCACCGCGATGCTGCGGCTGGATCATAACCGCGCCACCTCGATGCTGGCGGAAAAAGCCGGCGTGGCGGTGGCCGATATCGAGAAGGTGGCGGTCTGGGGCAACCACTCGCCCACCATGTATGCCGATTACCGGTTCGCGACCGTGAACGGCAAGCCGGTCAAGGACATCATTAACGACGAGGAATGGTACAAGAACACGTATTTGGCCGCTGTCGGCAAGCGCGGCGGGGCGATCATCGAGGCCCGCGGCCTGTCCTCGGCCGCTTCCGCCGCCAATGCCGCGATCGACCATGTGCGCGACTGGGTGCTGGGCACCAACGGCAAATGGGTCTCCATGGGCCTGGTCTCGGACGGCGATTACGGCGTGCCGGAGGATATCATCTTCGGCGTGCCGGTCACGACGGCGGCCGGCGCGTATGAACGCGTCAAAGGCCTGCCGGTGGATGAATTCTCGACATCGCGGATCGACCACACCCTGGCCGAGCTGGTCGAGGAACAGCAGGCGGTCGCCGACATGCTGAAATAGCGCCGGCGCCTCGCCCCGCCGCAACCGATTGAAACATGGTTACGGCGGAGTTAACATCGCGTTTGATGAACCTGATCTCGTCGGCCCAGAATCAAGAAGACATCATGCTCTGGCGGGCTTTGGCCAAGGTGGAAAACGGCTTCTATATCGATGTCGGGGCAGCCGATCCAAGGTCGATGTCGGTAACCCGGCTGTTCTACGAGCACGGCTGGCGCGGCATCAATTTGGAGCCTAATCCGGAATTTTTCGTCATGCTGCAGCGCGAGCGGCCGTGCGACATCAACCTGCGGGTCGGCGCCGCCGCCGAAAATGGGGCGATGAACTTCTACGTCATCGAGGGCAGCGGCCTTTCCACCTTCGACCCGCAAATCGCCCAGCGCCACGCCGGCGACTGGCAGGCGCAGGAACAGCTTGTCGAAGTTCTGACGCTGGCGGAGATCTGCGGCCGTCACCGCGCGCAAGGCCCCATCCATTTCCTGAAAATCGACGTTGAAGGCTTCGAAGGCGAGGTGCTGGCCGGCGCCGATTTCGTCAAGTTCCGGCCCTGGATCGTCCTGGCGGAGGCGACGCTGCCGATGTCGCAGGTGCAATCCTATGCGCACTGGGAATCGATCCTGACCGGGCAGGGCTACAGCTTCGTGTGGTTCGACGGCTTGAACCGCTTCTATCTGGCCGACGAGCGCCAAGCCGAACTGGCGGCCTGCTTTCAGGTGCAGCCCAATGTCTTCGACGCTTTTTGCTCCGCCGCGGATCTGCTGCAGCGGGCGGAGACGGCCGAGCACAGGCTGGCCGAAGCGCAAACCCGCAGCCGCCGCGCCGAGGCGGCGCTTGCTAGAACAAAACAGGCCGCCGCGCGCCAGACCGTCCTGATCGGGCAGGCGCAGGAACGCAACCGCAACCTGCTTTCCTTGCTGGCGAAAGAGCGCGCTGCGCTCGCCGATGCGGTTGCTGACGCCGACGCGCTGCAAGCCGAACTTGGCATCGCCCATGCCGGCGCCGCCGAAGCCGAGGCCTGGCGCCTGGCGATACTGCGCAGCACATCCTGGCGGGTCAGCGCGCCGCTGCGCATGCTGTCCCGGCTCTCGGCAAGAGCTCGGGATGCCGGACGTTGCGTTCCGCAAGCGCGGATGCTTAAAAAGCTGGCGCGCCGCGGCTTTCATCTGGGCATCGGCGGCATGCTGAATTTGCCGGGCGGGCGCCGGGTTGCACGCGCCACCTACACCGTGCTGCCTGGCCCGATCGACTGGCTGGCGCGGCGCTACCGGGCTTATGACGGCCGCGCCGACCTGCCGCCCGCCGCGCCGGCCGCAGCACCCGAACCGCCGGCCACCGATCCGGTGCCGGCGGTGCATGGCCTGAGCGCGGCCGAGATGCGGATCTGCCGCCAGCTTTCGCTCTACGCTGCAGGTGCTGCCGCGCTGCAGGTGCTGCCGTCATGACGGGAAACTGAAGCAGCGACATGCGGCTCGTCATCGATCTTCAGGGCGCGCAAGGCAGCTCCTATGCGCGCGGCATCGGCCGTTATTCCCGCGAACTCGCTTATGCAATGGCGGCGGCGCCGCGCGGGCACGAGGTCATCATCGCCCTGAACGCGGTGCTGGCGGAGCCGGCGGCGGAACTGGCGGCGCGTTTTGCAGACTTGCTGCCGCGCGAAAACATCCGGCTTTGGCATCCGCCGCCGAACGTCGCAACAGCGCTGCAGACGCCGCTGCGTGGCATTGCCGAGACGATTCGCGCCCAGTTTCTGGCCTCGCTGCAGCCCGATCTGGTGCACATGACCAGCCTTTACGAAGGCTTAGGCGACGATGTCATCACCCTGCAGCCGCCGCGCCTGCAACGGCTGCCGGTGGTCGCCACCTGCTACGATCTGATCCCGCTGGTCCGCCACAACGAATATTTTGGCGATGCGGGGCCGCTTTCGCAGGCAGCGATCTGGTATTACCGTTGCGCGCACGAAATGGCAATGTCGGATGGGCTGCTGGCGATCTCTGAGTTCAGCCGCGGCGAGGCGATCCGCCATTTATCGTTCGACCCGGAGAAAATCTTCGATATCCAGAGCGGCATCAGCCCGGATTTCCGCCCGGTGCGGCTTGGGGCCGCCGAGCGCGCCGCCTTGCTGCGGCGCTACGGCTTGCGCGGCGACTTTATTTTGTTCCTGGGCGCCGGCGATATCCGCAAGAACGAGGCGGGGCTGATCGCCGCCTATGCGCGCCTGCCGCCCGGTTTGCGCGACAGCCACCAGCTGCTGATCGTCGGCAAGATGGACCCGGCGGCGTTCTACGAGACGGCGCGGAGCCTGGAAGTGCCGGCGGATGATTTCGTGATCGCGCCGTTCGTACCGGAAGGCGATCTCAACGCGTTGTATTCCGCCTGCACATTGTTCGTATTTCCTTCGCTGCACGAGGGTTTCGGGCTGCCGGTGGCCGAAGCGATGGCCTGCGGCGCGCCGGTGATCGCCAGCAACACCACCAGCCTGCCGGAGGTGATCGGCCGCGACGACGCGACCTTCGATCCGCGCGATCCCGATGCCATCGCCGACTGCATGCGCGAAGTGCTGGAAAATCCTGCGTTGCGCCAGGATCTGGCGCAATGGGGGCCAATTCAGGCGGCGCGTTTCACCTGGCCGTCCAGCGCCGCCCGCGCCTGGAATGCGCTGGAGGCGATCCATGCCGCCAGACAGGAGAAAGACCGGCCGCGGCGCCACGCGCTGCTCTCCGTCCGTCCAAGCCTCGCCTTCGTCTCGCCGTTTCCGCCGCAGGCCAGCGGTGTTGCCGATTACAGCCACGACCTCGTCTTTGTTCTGGCCAGGCACTACGACATCACCTTGGTCAGCGAGGCGGAGATCGCGGAGCCGCGTCTGGCCGGGGCTTTTACGCTGCTGCGGCCGGAGGAATTTTTGGCCGCCGCCGGCGGTTTCGACCGGGTGATCTACCAGATCGGCAATTCGGAGTTTCATCATTTCCAGCTGGAAACGCTGCTGGCGCAATGCCCAGGCGTCGTCGTGCTGCATGATACCTTTCTCTCGGACTACGCGAATTGGCGTGCCCACACGCAGGGCGATCCGAATAAATTCCTGACGACGCTGTTGCACTCGCATGGCTACCCGGCGCTGCGTTATGAAGCGGTTCACGGCTACGAGGCGGCGAGAGCGAAATACCCCTGCAATCTTGCCGTCCTGCAGGCGGCCATCGGGGTCATTCAGCACTCCGTGCACGCGACCGAAATTCTGCAGCATTTTTATGGCGAGCAAGCCTGCCGGTCGATCGAGATCATCCCGCTTTTGCGGGTGGCGAGGCCGGAACGGGAGAGGCAATTCGCCCGGGCGCTGCTGGAACTGGACCCTGATGCGTTCATCCTTTGCAGTTTCGGCGGCGTGCACGCGACAAAATGCCCGGATGTAATCACCCAGGCCTGGCGCCGGGCCGGCCTTGCCGGAAAGCTTGTCTTCGTCGGCGGCGCGCCGCCGGATCTGATGGAAGAACTCAACGACGCGGCCGCCGGCATTTTTTGTACCGGACGCGTAACCGCCGAGGATTACGAGCTTTGGCTCGCCGCGGCCGATCTCGCGGTGCAATGGCGCACCGGCTCGCGCGGCGAATCCTCGGCGGCGATCGCCGATGTGCTGATCTCCGGCCTGCCGCTTATTTTCAACCGGCACGGATCGGCGGCGGAGCTGCCTGAACATGTCGGTTTGGGACTGCCAGACGAGGCGGGGGCGGATGCGCTGGCGCAGGCCATTCTAACGTTGCATGACGATCCTGATCGCAGAAGAGCGCTCTCCGCTGCCGGCCAGGCCTATGCGCTGCGTGGGCTGGCGCCCGATCTGGCCGCCAAGCGCTATTATGAGGCGATCGAGCAGGCTTATGCCCGGCCGCTGGACGCGACGGCGGCGATGCGCTTTGGCCGGGAACTGCGGGTCGCGGCAGCTTTGCCCCACGGTCCTGCCGAGATCGCGAAATCGCTTACCCGCAGCTTCTGCGCACCCTGGCGCACCGGCGGCATGCCGCGTCTGCTGATCGACATCTCGGAGCTGGCGGATCCCGGCCCGGCACTTGGTTTTCGCCAAGTCTTACGAGAGCTTGGACGCCGCGTGCTGGAAGCTTCGCCAAAACCCTATCGCGGTGTGGCCATACGCGCCGGGCACGGCCTGATTGTCGAGACCTTTGCCGAACCGTTGCGGATGCTGGGTCATCCGCCGCTGGCGCTGGCGGAATGCCCGCTCGATGCCGGGCAAGGCGACATCCTGATCTGCACCGACCAGAATGCCGCGCTGACCGGCATGGAATTCGCCGAGCTCAGGCGCTTGCAGCTTGGCGGCACGCGGATCATCCTGATCGTCCATGAGCTGCAGTCGATCGGCCCTAACGCCGCCTGGTATGCCCGCATGCTCGGCATCGCCGACGGCGTTGCCTGCACCTCCAATGCTGCGGCGCAGACGCTGCTGGCGTGGCTGAACGAAAACCAGCCGCGCCGCGGCAAGCTGCCGGTCGGTATTTTCCCGCTCGGCGCCGATGCCGTCTGGGAGGAGATTGCCGAGCCTGAAGCGGCCGAAGAAGCTCAGATACCGCCAAATCCGAGCTTGCCAACCATTCTACTGGCAGGCGCGACCCTGCCGGAGGAATTGGCCCAGGTGTTGCAGGCGTTCGAGCTGCTCTGGCGCGACGATGTAAGACTGGGCCTGACCATCATCGGCGATCCCGCAGGCCTGCCCGTCAGGCTGGAAACATCACCCGAATGGAACAAGCGTCTGCACTGGCAAGCTGATGATGCCGAACCGGCGCTGCGGCGCCTGTACCGCACAGGTGCTGGATTGCTGGCCGCATCGCATGCCGGGGGCAGCCTGCCGATCCTGAACGCGGCCGCTGCGTGCCTGCCGATCCTGGCGCGCGACCTGCCGGCGTCGCGTGAGATCGCCGGCGGCCATGCGCGCTATTTTATGGGCGACAGCGCCGAGGCACTGGCGGCGGCTTTGCGCGATTGGCAGGCTGCCGCGTTTGCGCCGAGCCCAGCCGGGCTTGAGCTGCCGAGCTGGGATGAAAGCTACCGCCGGCTCTGCACGCTCATCCTGGAGGAAAGCTGGCCGATCCTCTGGCGCCCGGACTGATCGGGACCCGCTCCGGCGCCCCTTGCATCGCCGTGACGGCGGCTTTATACGCCCGCTTCGCCTGGTTCGTCAGGCGGAACGCGTGGGTCCGGGCCAACAGGCATGCCCGGCCGCCGTTGTCGTTGCTTATAATATCCGGCTATGCCGGAATGGAGATCAAAATGCCCAAACTGAAGACCAAATCGTCGGTCAAGAAGCGGTTCAAGATCACCGCGACCGGCAAGGTGCTCGCCGGACCCGGCAAGAAGCGCCATAACCTGATGGCGCGCAGCCAGAAATCCAAGCGCGCCAATCGCGGCAGCCAGACCCTGACCCATGCTGACGGTTTGACCGTCAAGCAATGGGCGCCTTACGGCATCGGTTAGGGGAGCGACAGATGGCACGTGTGAAACGGGGTGTGACCACCCATGCCCGGCACAAGAAAATCCTGGAGCAGTCGAAAGGCTTCGTCGGCCGCTCCTCCACCAATTACCGCATCGCGCTGGAGCGCCTGGAAAAGGCGCTGCGCTATGCCTATCGCGATCGCAGGGTCAAGAAGCGGGAATTCCGCTCGCTCTGGATCCAGCGCATCAACGCGGCGGTGCGCGAGCATGGGCTGACCTACAGCCAGTTCATTTTCGGCTTGAAACAGGCGGGGATCGAGCTGGACCGCAAGGTTCTGGCCGCCATCGCTTTCGATGACGCCGCGGCTTTCGCGGAAATCGTCGAGGCGGTTAAGGGCGTACACACCGCCGCCTGAGGAAATCTTCGAGGGTGGGTCAGACGTTTCGAGGGTGATGCAGACATCAGGTGGAATCATTCGACGGCCGCGCTTGATGTAATGGCGCTTGATGTAATGGCGCTTGGTGTCGTGGCGCTTGATGTCGTGGCGACCGGGCACGCCGCGGAGCAAACGCGGGATGAATTTCTCTCAACATCGTAACTTGTGCGGCGCGGTCTGATGCTCATTCTTAAAGCCATGAAGGTCGCACCGCCCATACCCTACGAAATCGTGGCTGCATCCAGTTTTCTGACACCTGCAGAGCAGAGCGAGCTGTGGCAGGTGGCAATGGTCATGGCGGATTCGCGCGGCCTGCTGATGCGGCTGACGGCGATGTTCGGCCGGCGGATCGAGGCGATACGCGCCCGCCTGCTGAAAGCCGGCGACCGGCTCGCCGGTCCCGCCTGGTCCGACATGGTCAAGCGGATGCAGGACGCGGTGGAGGATACGCTATGGAACAGCTACCAGTTGGCGACCTTCGGCCTGGCGGAAACGCCGCGGGTCCTGCGGCCGCGCCGGCCGCGGGGCAATCCGCTGCATAAATTTGCCGCCGCCGCCAGCGGCGTCGCCTCCGGCTTCGTCGGACTGCCCGGCGTTGCTTTCGATATACCGTTCACCACCACCGCCATCCTGCGCTCGATCGCCGAAGTGGCGCGCGACTACGGCGAGGACATCACCACCGAGGAGACCAAGCGGGTCTGCCTGGAAGTGCTGGCCTATGGCGGCCCCACCGATGCGGACGACGAGACCGAGATCGGCTACTGGGCGACCCGCTTCGGCATGAACCATCTGGCAGTCAATCTGCTGATCAAATCCGCCGCCGGCCGCTTCGGCCTGATCGTGTCCGAGAAGATCCTGGCGCAGGCCGTACCGATCGCCGGCGCGGTAGCGGGCGGAACGCTGAACTACGCCTTTACCGAATACTATCAGAGCATGGCGCGCGTGCAGTTCTGCCTGCGGGCGCTGGACCGGCGCACCGGACAACCGGCGGCGGTACGCAGCTGTTTTGCCAGCATGGTGCAGGCGGCGCGCGATCGCCGGCGGCTGTCACGCCGCAGCGCAGAGCCGCTCGCCTCGGCCTATCTGCCCCGAGAAAGCTGACCCGGCCGCCGGCGGCGCGGCGCAAACCCGAGCGCGGCGCAAACCCCGCCGGCAGCGCGGCGCAAACCACTGATTTTCCCTGCGTCATTTTAACTGCGAATACGCTTGCCGGTTGCAGTAGGCCATGGCACTCATTGCGCATAGCGGCATCTCTGCCTTCGCATAGGCCGGGTTCCGCGCGGGCTCGATGAGGAGAGAATTTTGGTTAAACCATTGCGCAAGGCCGTTCTGCCGGTTGCAGGTCTTGGAACCCGCTTTCTTCCGGCGACCAAGGCGATGCCGAAGGAGATGCTACCGGTGGTGGATAAGCCGCTGATCCAGTACGCGGTGGATGAGGCGCGGGCGGCCGGCATCGAGCAGTTCTGCATGGTGACCGGACGCGGCAAGACGGCGCTGATCGATCATTTCGATATTGCATTCGAATTGGAAGCGACTCTGGCCGAGCGCGGCAAGCGCGAGGCGCTGGACCTGCTGCGCGAAGAGGCGATGCCGCCCGGTTCCATCACTACCGTGCGCCAGCAAGTGCCGCTCGGCCTCGGCCACGCCATCTGGTGCGCCAGGGCCTTCATCGGCGATGATCCGTTTGCGATCTTGCTGCCCGACGATCTGGTGTTGAGCGAAACGCCTTGCCTGAAGCAGCTCGCCGACGTGTACCGCCAGACCGGCGGCAACGTCGTCGCGGTTTCCGAAGTGCCGCATGAGCAGACCAACAAATACGGCATCCTGAGGATCGGCGAGGCCGCCGGCAATACCGTCGAGGTGCTGGGGCTGGTCGAGAAACCGGCGCCGAAGGATGCGCCTTCCAATCTTTCCATCATCGGCCGCTACGTGCTGCTGCCGGAAGTGATCGGGTTTTTGAGCCAGATGGAGCGTGGCGCCGGCAACGAGGTGCAGCTGACCGACGCGATGGCGAAAATGATCGGCCACGCGCCGTTCCACGGTCTGAAATTCGAGGGCAGGCGCTTTGATTGCGGCGACAAGATCGGCTTCCTGGAAGCCCAGATGGCGTTTGCCTTGGTGCGCCCGGATCTGGGGCCGGCGGTGCGCGAATTTTTGAAAAACTACACCAACCTTTGAGGCAGCATGGTCTTTTCGCATAAATTCAACGCGAGCTCGCTTCGCGAGTACGATATTCGCGGCATCGTCGGCGAGACCTTGCTGGAAGCGGATGCTTTTGCGATCGGCCGGACCTTCGGCTCGATCGTCATGGAAGCCGGCGGCAAGCGCGTCGCGGTCGGGCGGGATGGCCGGTTATCCTCGCCGTCTTTGGAAGCCAAGCTGATCGAGGGCCTGGTCGAGAGCGGGATGGAGGTCATCTCGATCGGCCTGGGACCGACGCCGATGCTGTATTTTGCCGCGTTCACCGAAGACACCGACGGCGCGGTGATGGTCACGGGCAGCCATAACCCGTCGAACTATAACGGCTTTAAGATGATGCTGGGCAAGAAGCCGTTTTTCGGCCCGGCGATCACCGATCTCGGCGCCCGTGCTGAGATCGGCAATGTAGTGCCGGCCGCCGAGGGTTCGCTGATCAAGAAGGACGTCAGCGATTCCTACATCGCGCGGCTGCTGCAGGATTGGGACGGCGGCGATAAACAACTCAAAATCGTCTGGGATAACGGCAATGGCGCCGCCGGCGAGGTGCTGGAAAAACTTCTTGAACGCCTGCCAGGCGAGCACACGGTGCTGAACGCCGTCATCGACGGCAATTTCCCGGCGCACCATCCGGATCCGACCGTGCCGAAGAACCTCGAACAGCTGATCGAGATGGTGGCGGAAAAAGGTGCCGATGTCGGCGTCGCCTTCGATGGCGATGCGGACCGCATCGGCATCGTCGATGACAGCGGCGCGATCCTGTTCGGCGACCAGTTCCTGATCCTGATGGCGCGCGACGTGCTGAAATCCTACCCCAAAGGCACCATCATCGCAGATGTGAAGGCGAGCCAGGTGCTGTTCGACGAGGTCGCCAAGGCCGGCGGCACGCCGCTGATGTGGAAGACCGGACACAGCCTGATCAAGTCGAAAATGGCCGAGGTAAAATCGCCGCTGGCCGGCGAAATGTCAGGCCATATCTTCTATAACGACAAATGGTTCGGCTTCGACGACGCATTATACGCGGCGGTGCGGCTGCTGGGCGTGATCGCCCGGGGCACCGGATCCGTCTCCCAGTTCAGGGAAAGCCTGCCGCAGGTGGTGAACACGCCGGAGCTGCGCTTCGACTGTGCCGAAGACCGGAAATTCGCCGTGGTGAGCGAGGTGGCGGAGCGGCTGAAGCAGGCCGGCGAAAAAATCTCCGACACCGACGGCGTACGGGTGAACACGGCGGATGGCTGGTGGCTGCTACGCGCCTCCAACACCCAGGCGGTCCTGGTCGCGCGCGCAGAGTCCGGCTCGGACGCAGGGTTGGAGCGGCTGAAAGCCATCCTGGCGTCGCAGCTTGAAAAATCCGGTCTGAGCCCCGATTTCTCCGCGGAAAACGCAGGGCATTAAAGGAAGAAGCCGCTTTTTGAGAAAAGCGGCGCAAAAACTTTCACGACTTTTGAGCCTGGCGTTTCTGACGCCGGAGGCGTGGATTAATGGCAGTCTTTTTGCTTCTTTTCTTCAGAAAAAGAAGTGCTTTTTTGACTGACTCAATAGGGTGCGACCAGTCGTCCAGGCGCTGCTGCCGGTGCAGCGTCAGGCTGTCGTACCAGGCGGTGTTGTTGGACCCTAGGCGCCAGCGCCAGTCGCAGGCTTGGGATAGCAGGACATGGCAGGGCACCGCCATGGCGCCGGCCAGATGCGCCACCGAGCTATCCACCGTGACGAGGGCGTCCAGCTCGGCCAGGATTGCGGCGGTGTCGCCGTAGTCGTGGATCGGCGGCGTTGCGTCGTGGATCGGGTATTCATGCATTCGCGCGCCGACCTGCAGGCTGATGAAGGTGAGGTGGCTCAGCTCCAGCAGCGGCGCAAAGCCGCCAATGGGGATCGAGCGGTGGTGGTCGTTGTTGTGGCCGGGGTTACCGGCCCAGGCCAGGCCGATGCGCAATGTCGTCCGCGGCAGCGTGAGGCTGAGCGCCTGACGCCGTCCCGGCTCGGCCCGCAGGTAGCCGGCGGATGCGGGGATGCTGGCTTCGGTGATTTCGAGGATATGCGGCAGGCTCATCTGGTCGACGAAAAAATCCGGATCGGGCGGCGGGTTGTTCAGCTCGCGCAGTTCGATGCGCAGATGCCGGAACAGCGGGAACAAAGTGGGCGGGCAGCAAAAGGTTAGTTTTGCGGCCTGCGCGGCGAGCTGCGGCAGGAAGCGGGCGAGCATGATGGTGTCGCCGAACCCCTGCTCGGCGCGCACCAGCAAATGCTTGGCCGTCAGGTTCTCGCCCTGCCAAGGGGTGCCGGGGATCGGCGTGAAATGATGCCGGAAGATCGGGTGCCGTTTTCGCCACTCATAGGCCGCGAAGCCGCCGGGCAGATCGCCGCTCAGCAGCAAGGCAACGCCGCGGTTCCATTGGCCTGCGGGAAAATCGGCATCCAGCGTCACGGCCCTTTCACAGGCGGCGATGGCGGCGGGCAGGCTGGCCTGGATGGTCAGCACATAGCCCAAGGTTGCCCAGGCTTCCTTCAAGCCGGGATCGAGCGCCAGGCTGGCCTCCAGCTCCGCCTTGGCCGCATCCAGCCGGCCGACATCGATCAGCGCGTTGGCGCGGTTATGCCGGGCTCGGGCATGGCTGGGCTCAGCGGCGACCAGGGTATCGAGCAGTTCCAGCGCGGCTGCCGGCTGGCGCTGCGCGAGCTTGGCGGCGGCGAGGGTGAATAAGGCGTGGGTGGTCGGCGCCAGTTCAAGCGCCGTGGTGGCGGCTGTTTCGGCCGCGGCGTTGTTGCCTTCGGCCAGCAACGCGGCGGCGAGGCCGGCTTGCGCGCTGGCGTGCTGCGGGTTGAGGCGCGTTGCCTCGGCATAGGCGACAGCGGCGCCGGCGGCATCGCCGCTGTCCAGCCGGATGGCGCCGGTAATGATCCAGGCTTCGACGCTGGCGGGATCGGCTTGGCGGGCGAGTTCTGCCTGGTGCGCGGCGGATGGATAGTCCTTTTGAGACCAGAGCGCGTTGGCGAGGTTGATGCGGGCGCCGCGATGTTCGGGATGGGTGGTTAGCGTGGCGGTGAAAAACTCGGCCGCCTCGGCGTAGGCGCCGCGGCGATAGGCGCAGATGCCGGCGCGGAACGGATCATCCGGGTGGGCGGCTTGGTCCATTTTAGGTGCTTAGGGCCGGGGTGTTAACAATCTCTTTCGGCGGTGTCACCTCGATTTGCTTTGAGGCCGTCACCGCGCGGTGGCTTTTGGCTTGCAGGTCGGGGCGGAGGAGCAGGTTCTTCTGGATCGAACTTAGGAGCGAGGCGGGGGATGAAGGGTTGTCGTAACGCCCGTGGCGCAGCTTCAAAAAGTCTTTTCGGTGCATTTTCTTCAGATGAAGAACCGCTTCCTTACTTTACTGCAGCGTCGTCAGCGCGCCGTTATGCCATTGCTGAAGTGTTGCAAAACTTCCCGTATTTTGCCCGGTTTTATCAAACGACACGCCCCAGCCATTGGCCAGGCCGCCGGCTGCGATGTTGGATTTGCGTAAGCCGTCCAGCAGGTTGCCGGCGTTGCCGCCAAGTGCCGCCAGCTGGTCGAAAACCAGCTTTGCCCCGACATAGGCGGTCAGGCTGTCGGCGGAACGCGGCGAAATGCCGAAGCGTGCCAGATAGGCGCTGGCGATGCCGGCGGCGGCGGGCGGATAGAAGGGTGCGGCGCTGACATAAGTGCCGTTGAAGGCCGGGCCCAGCGCGAAGGCGGTTTCGCGCAAGCCATAGCCGTCGCCGCAGCCGATCACGCCGGCAGCTTTGAAGCCGGTATCCTGCATCGCCTGGAAAAACACCAGCACATCGTCGGCGCCGGCGGCGTGCAGGATGATTTGCGCGCCGGCGCGCTGCAGCCGGCTGACCGGATCGTGCAGGTCCGCCGCATCCTCCGGGTAGCCGATGCTGAGCAGCGGCGTAATGTTGACTGTCTGCCATTGCGCGAGCGCGGCGGCGGCGATGGCGCCGGCGGTGGCGCCGGTGTTGAACAGCAGGCCGATTTTCTTTGCCGGGAAGATTTTCGCCGCCGCGGCGATGGCGGTCGCGGCAAGCATGGAGGTGGTGAGGCAGACGCGTAGCAAAAATTTGAAATTGCGTCCGGTTATGCCGTCAGCCGGCGCGTTCAGCTCGATATATGGCAGCTGCGCAAGCTCGGCGGCGGCCGAGCCTGGATAGGCAAGCGCGGAATCACCTGATCCCAGCAGCAGGCTTACCGAATCTTCCGTGATCATCGATCTGGCGACCTGCTCCGCCTGGTACTGGTCCAGCGCGTCGCCCGCGATCAGGTGCAGCGGCTGCGAAGCGATGCCGCCGGCCTGGTTGATCGCGTCCACGGCGAGCAGCACGCCGCGCAGGGCTTCATCGCCGGCCAGGGATCCGGCGCCGGAGAGCGGGAACAAGGCGCCGATTTTCAGCGGCGCGATGGCGGCGGATGATTGCATGACTTCGGCGTGGGCGCTGCGCAGCGTTGCTGGAATCGACGCACAACCTGCTGCAATAAAAAGGCGGCGGGAAAAATCCATGCGGGCGGAAACTGCCCGAGGCCATGGCGGGATGCAATGCAGCCGGCCGCACCTTGACGCAGGGGTGGAGATTGCCGAGCTACCAGCAATGACAAAGCAGGTCCCGCAGACGATGCGCTATATCCAGGTCGCCTCTCCCGGAGGACCTGAAGCGATGCAGATCGGCCAGACCGAGGTGCCGCAGGTAAAACCAGACGAGGTGCTGATCCGTGTGCTGGCGGCCGGCGTCAATCGGCCGGATGTGCAGCAGCGCATGGGCAAATATCCGCCGCCGCCCGAGGCCAGCCCGATCCTCGGCCTGGAGGCGGCCGGCGAGGTGGTGGCGGCGGGGTCGGCGGTGACCGCGCTGCAGCTGGGGGAGCAAGTGACGGCGCTTTGCAATGGCGGCGCCTACGCCGAATATGTCACCGCGCCCGCCACGCAATGCCTGCCCTGGCCGGTAGGCTATGACGCCATCCGGGCCGCGGCGCTGCCGGAGAATTTCTTCACGGTCTGGGCGAATCTGTTCGACATCGGCCGGCTGCAGCCTGAGGAACTGCTGCTGGTGCATGGCGGCACGTCGGGCATCGGCTTGACCGCCATCCAGCTTGCCGTGGCGCAGGGCTCGAAAGTGTTCGCCACTGCGGGTTCGGCCGAGAAATGCGCTTTTATCACGCGGTTGGGCGCGGTTGCGATCAACTACAAGGATAAAGATTTCGCCGAGGAAATCGCCGCGCTGACCGGCAAACGCGGCGTGAACGTGGTGCTGGACATGGTGGGCGCGTCCTACACCGTGCGTAACGTGGCCTGCCTGGCGCCGGGCGGGCGGCTGGTACAGATCGCCTTGATGCAAGGTGCCAAGGTCGACGGCTTCAACCTGACGCCGGTGATGACCAAGCGGCTGACCGTTACCGGCTCCACCCTGCGGCCGCGCAGCAGCGCGGAGAAAGGCGCCTTTGCCGAGGCGCTGCGGGCGAAGGTCTGGCCGCAGCTCGCTGCCGGCAAAGTCGCGCCGGTGATCCACCAGGTGTTCGCGCTGGAAGATGCCGCCCAAGCTCACGCTTTGATGGAAAGCAGCGCGCATATCGGCAAAATCATGCTGCGCGTCGCCTGATCCTTGAGCACGGCTGCCATCCGGACCGAATACGGCCCGCAAGGGGAGGTATTGCATGTCGTCCCTTGCGCGCCGCCGGATCTGCCGACGGTCAGCCGTTTTCATCTTGAGCAGGCCTGGGACGCCGCGCGCGCCGGCGCCGGCCTGCGCGCCGGCAAAATCCACGGCTTTCGCTTCCATTGCGATGATGCGGCGCCGCTTGAACTTCTGCTCGCCGATCATGACGCCGCCAGCTGGACCGGCGGGATCGAGCGGATCGCCGATCTTTCCACGGCGTACGGCATTTCGCTGTGTTTGCGGCTGCTGGCGCTGGTAACGCTGATGGCGAACGCGCAATGGCTGCGCCCCTGGTTCAGCCTGCCGGCCGGCCGCGCGCAAATCCACCCTGCCCTGCTGCAGGCCGCCGCGCTGACGCCATTGACGCAGGAGGGTGGTTTCGACGAAACCATGCTGCGGGCGCTGTTGCCCGCGGGATTCTGATCCTGCGCTTGGGAGCTTCCACGCGAGCAATGGGGTGCGCTGATGGCCGGAACCGGCAAGCTGATCTGGGCGCGCATGGCCCTGGTAATTCTGCCCTCGGGCCTGCTGTCAGCCTGCGCCGCGCCGCCGCCAAGCGCCGCCGACCAAACCGAGCTTACGACCTGCACGCAGCAGGCGGATGCGGTCTATCAGCAGGACAATATCGACGGCCTGGCCCGCACCAATCAGAACGGGCTGTATTTCGCGCCCGACCCGAATCACGTGTTCGACGCGCAACGCGAGGGTACGCTGGATGCGCGGAACAATCAGATCCGGGCTTGCATGAATAATGGCAATGCGACTCCGCCCGGCGGGGCGCCGCTGCCGGCGCCGCAGATCATCACTAAGCCGCAACAATAGCCACCGGAGAATCCTAATGAGCCGCATTATCCGCACCGAAGCCAACAAGATCCTCGCCAAGGCCGTGGAGTATCATGGCTTCGTGTACCTGCAGGGGGTGGTGCCGAGCGACACGTCCGCAGACATCACCGAACAAACCAAGGACGTGCTTTCGCAGATCGATGCCTTGCTCGAGACGCATGGGACAGACAACTCCCGGCTGCTGCAGGCGCATATCTGGCTGAAGGATATTGCAGATCGGGAGGCGTTGAATGCCGTATGGTCGGCCTGGTTGCCGACGGATGGCGCTCCGGCCAGGGCCTGCGTGCAGGCGGTTCTGGCGGATCCGCATTACCTGCTTGAAATAATGGTGACCGCTTGCCGTTAAATGGCTGGCTTAGTGATAACTTCAGTTTCAACTTGCTAAGATTTGATTTACTTGGTAATTACGTAATCGCACAGGAATTTCCTGGGGCAAAGCTGTAGAATAGTTAATACGTACTTTCCGCTAATTCGGGGCAAATTTGGAATAGGAAATTTGTCTTAAATTTTTAATGGGTATCAGGCCCGTTTTCCGATTTTCTTGCAGTGTTGTAATTTTGCATCAAATTTGTGTTGCGAAAATCGCATCCCACCCGTAGCCCGAAAACATGGCGTTGGATCGCGGGGGCAGTCTGGGAATGAGGACTAGAGTATGAAGGCTGGCTCAAAACAAGCCAGCGCGTTGGGAGCCTGGACCAAATCACGCTTCGCCCAATTGGCGGTAGCGCTCGGTGTCACCTTCGGGTCGCATGCCGCACTGGCTGAAACCGGCCATCATCATGAACAAGCCAGGCACGCCTACACCGCCTCGCATCATCACGAATATGCTTCGCACCGCAGCCATACGCATCATTATGCCTATGCCCGCCACAACGAAAACGCCTATGCCGGGCATCACAGCCTGCGCCAGGCGCATTATTACAGCCGCCGCCATAGCCGCTATGCCAGCTACAGCTACTCCCGCCTGCAATGCGTTCCCTATGCGCGCGAGGTCTCGCATATCCAGCTCTCCGGCGATGCCTTTCTCTGGTGGGCGGAAGCCGCCGGCCGCTACTCGCGCGGCTCAACCCCGGTCGAAGGTGCAGTGCTGAACTTCCGCTCAATCCGCCGCATGCCGCTTGGCCACGTCGCCGTAGTTACCGCCGTGCTCGACAGCCGTAACATACTGGTGACGCAAGCCAACTGGATCCCCGGCTCGATCACCAACGACGTGACCATGCACGACGTCTCCCCCGATAACGACTGGTCGGAAGTCCAGGTCGAACTCGGCGATAGCAGCCGCTGGGGCGCCGCCTACCCAACCTACGGCTTCATCTATAACCAGCCCGCCGGCAGCGCGACACCCGATAGCAGCACCGTGGTCGCCAGCGCCGCGCAAGGCGACGAAGTCGCCGAAGCCCCGAAGCCGCAGACAATCGTGTCTGACGCGCCGGATCGTAACCTGCAGTAAACAAGTAGGCAGCCGCTTTTTGAAAAAAGCGGCGCAAGAACTGCTGGATTGGCGTTCAAAACTATTTTGCCGCACCGGCGGCCCGGTTCTTTTTCTTCAGAAAAAGAACCGCATGCTTGCCTGCTTATTTTCTTACGCAGGCAACACGGTTTGCGCGTAGAGCGTGGTGCCGGACATGTCGACTAGGGCGAAGTCCAGCTTTTCCGAGGAGAGCCGGCAGGTCATAAAGCCGTGGGCGGCGGAGACGAAGCCGGCGCGCATGGCGGCGGGCGGCTGGTAGGTTGCGGAGCCGGCGCCGTTGGTGACGTAGGTGATGCCGTTGACGGTGGTCGATTGCAGGGTGTGGTCGTGGCCGTTGATGTAGATCGGCACGTTATGGGCGCGCAGGATCGGGTCGATATGGGCGATCATGTCGGGCTGGTCGTGGTCCTGGCCGGAGAGTGCCGTGTAGATCGGGTGGTGGCCGATGACGATTTTCCAGCGCGCTGTCGAACCTGCCAGCGCGCTGTTCAGCCAGGCCATCTGCTTGTTCGTGTCCTGGCCCGAGATGTCGGTTTTGGTGCCGGCATAATAGCTGATGAAGGGCGAGGTATCGATGTAGAAGAAATCGGCCTTTTCTCCGTCGGGCAAGGTTTCGGTGACGCCGTAATAGCGCGCTGGCAGCTGCCAGCGTTTGCTTTGGTTGGAGTAGTCCAGCTGCGCCTGCACGTTGCCGCGGTAGTCGTGGTTGCCGAGGATTATTTTCCAGGGCGTCTGCAATGACGGCGCGGTGTAGATGTCCTCGAACGAAGTTTGCCAGTACGGATCGTCCAGCCCCGTCACGCCGTTTTCGTAGAAATTATCGCCGAGTGAGATCACGAAGCGGCTGTTCATGTGGCTGGCGGTCATGCCCATCTGTTCGGCGACGTTGGTCTGGTTGTCTCGGCCATGGCGGCCCCAATCGCCGATCAGCACGAAAGGCAAGGCCGGTGCTGCCGCCTGCGCAGGCAAGGCGGGCAGCGCCGCCCCGGCTGTGAGCGTTGCGCTGCGGGTAAGCAAAGCGCGGCGGGAAAGACTCATGAAGCGCTCCATCTGCGGCCAGTTCTCTGGTCATAGCACAGGCCGCGGACAAGGCGAAGATTGCCGGGCGCAGCATAGCGGGTCCGGCGGGATAATCCGCCTCGCGGCGGTTCATTTTTGTTGAAGCGGCGCTGCGATCTGCAAGATACTGCGCTGGAGCGGGTCACGTTGCGGCGATGTGGCTGGATTTGCTGCTTTGTTTGCCCTTCAGACACAACGACAGGCTTGCTACAAGCGGGCGATCCTGCTTGAGGTTGGGCGGCTTTTCCGCCGCCTGATCGGGCAAGCTTTATCTTGTGGCAGGAGCGCATGTGGAGCGTAAGGTGCAAAATTCTGCCGGACCCAAGCGCCGCCGCCTGCTGGGCGCAATGACCGGATTGGCCGCCTGCGGGGTGGCCGCCGGCCCTGGGTTGGACGCAGGGGGCTTGGCCGTGGCGCAGACGGCAGCCGCAACGGCCGCCTCGGACTGGGCGGTTTTCCGCAGCCGGTTTCTGACCCAGGACGGCCGCGTGGTCGATACCGGCAATGGCGGAATTTCGCATAGCGAAGGCCAGGGCTGGGGCATGCTGTTTGCGGAAGCCGCCGGGGATAAGGAGAGTTTCGATCTGATTCTGGCCTGGACCTCGACCCATCTCGCCCGGCCGGGCGACTCGCTGCATATCTGGAAATACGATCCCAATGCCGCGCATCCGACCGCCGATCCGAACAACGCCACCGATGGCGACATTTTCATTGCCTGGGCAATGGCACGGGCCGCCCAGCGTTGGAATGAGCCCGCTTTATTCGTCGCCGCTTCGGCCATTGCCGGCGATATTCTTGCCAAGCTGTGCGTGCAGCAATCGGGCAGGTTTTTTCTGCTGCCTGGGATCAGCGGCTTTGCGTCCCCGAAGAACTTCGATCTCAACCCGTCTTATTATGTTTTTCCGGCGTTCGACACGCTGGCGCTGCTCGCACCTTCGCAAAACTGGGACAGCCTGCGCTCCGATGGGCTGAACACGCTGCAGAACGGGCTGTTCGGGGAATGGGGCCTGCCGCCGGACTGGCTTGCGGTGAGCCGCCCGGATTTGACCCTGACACCGGCGGCGGGCTGGCCGCCGCGTTTCAGCTTCGATGCGATCCGGGTGCCGTTATGGCTGACCTGGGCGGCTGCGATGCCGGCAAAGATGGCGGCCAATTTCTTGCGCTACTGGCAATCTTCCGCCTTTTCCCCCCGTCCCGCCTGGGTCAATCTTACTGACAATACGTTTGCGAACTTCCCCGCGCCTTCGGGTATGACCGCGGTGGCGAGCCTGACGCTGGCCGCCCAGAACAACACTGCGCCGCAATTGCCGAGGGTGGCGGAGGCGCCGGATTATTACTCCGCCGCCCTGACGCTACTTTGCCGTGTCGCGGCCGCGCATCTGGCGATGCCGGCCGATTAGCAAAGACGCAGCTTGCTTGCCGGACAAAAGCCAGCAAGTCGTGCATCGACCGGGTTCCGCCGTCTAATAAACCCGGCTTGCGTGCCGGAAATATCGCAGCCTTCGCCTGGGGAAAAGCGGCTGCAGATCATAGCGCGGCGAAGTCGCCTGACGGACCCCGCCGCCCGCCTCTGTTCGCTGGAGCGCGCTGTTAGGCCGGGGAGCGGCGGCGGTCTGTCGACAAAGAAGATCCTCTCGTGACCGGGTGGACGGTTCTCTGCTATTGGGAAAACGGTTTCCTCCGCGTAGCCCTCGCAGCGGGCGACTACGCTCCACTTCCATCGAGTCCCACGACCCGAACGTGGGATACCAGCATCGCCAGCCCAACGGGATCATCCGGCATCTGCCCGGCAAATGATGCCAGGGCGGTCGAAAGACGCAGGTTCGCCGGGACGTTGATCGTGCCTTGCGTCTCCACCGTCTGGAACGCCTGACCGTCCAGGCAGAAGACGAGCGTCTCTGGCGTCCACAGCACTCCATAATCATGCAAGCCACTGGCCAGATTGCCGTGGGCCCGGTAGACGTAGCCCGTCTCATAGCGGTCGCCGCCGCCATGCAGATTGTGCCGGTGCAACGTCGAGCGGACCAAGTCCGGGTAGCTCGTCTCGGCAATGTCGATCTCGAACGAATCCCCCGTCCCGTCCCGCAGGTCGCCCTCCGAGGTCAGCCAGAACGCATTGTCGACCCCCGCCGCCGGCGTGATCTTCAGGTACGCCTCGTACAATCCATATTGGAACGACGCCTTGCTGATGATCTCCCCGGTGCTCCACCGCGCCCGATGATGTTCCACCGCGATGGTATCGATCTTCAATCCCGCTGACGAGACCGTTAGACTTGCCGCGGTGCGGCAAGCCTGCAAATCCGCTCGATCATCCGTGAAGATCGACCAGTTGTTCGCGAAGCGGCCGGGGTCGCGGAAGTCGTCCTGAAACAAAATGCTCGGCGGATGCTGATGGAGTTTCTGCACCCGCGCGATCTCCGCGCCGGTCGGATTTCGCTTCGCCATCTTTGGCATGGTCTGCCCAAAGCTTTTCTGGCAAGGAACCATCGCGGAAGCGGCCAGCATGCCCCCGTGCTTCAGAAAACTTCGGCGGCAACAATTCTGTTGAAGCATGCTGTATCCTCGGGAGTTCCGCCTGAAGGTAAATCGTGATTCACAGGCAATGGAAGGCCCAACTCGTAGCGGACCCTGGGTCGCCATGACAAAGGCGAGCTTGGCCCAACCAGCGTCGGAGCCGATATTCCGCAAGCCGGCGGATGGGTTTTCCGGCGAACCACTGCGACAAAATAGCCGCAGTTCGAGCGCAACGCGAGCGCGAGGTCGCTTAAATTTAAATATCGTAGGGTTGCGGGCTGTTATTGCGTTGATTTTTGCAAAATCGGAATATACAAAAAACAATAGGTTAAGATAACGTTACTTTCACGAAAATTTTTCTGGTTGGGACCTTCAGCGGGGTAGAAGAATGACGCCGGATCGCGGGTTTTTCGGGCAGGAAAACGATGTCAATCGTGCCTGTTCCGCATTTGGTCTCGACACGGTGAATTACCGCGCCTTCCCCGATAACGGCCCGGTTCCGGCACCGCAAGCGCCGCCGGCCGTCGAACCTGCGGCCGTTGCGCCGATCGCTCCAGCCCCGACGGCCGTGCAAGAAGCTGCCGCTCCGCCTCCGTCCGCTGCCCCGTCGGCTATGGTGCAGCAGCAGCCCGCGCAGCAGCAAGCGACGCAGCAAGCGACGCAGCAGCAAGCGATGCAGCCGCCGGCCGGGCAGCCGCAACCGGCGCTGCTGCCATTCGCGCCGCCGCAACAACCCCAGCCTGGCTTGGCAACGCCGGCTATCGCGGCGATCCCGCCATATCCGGCGTCGGTGCCCGTATTTGCCGGCAATCCGGCGCCAGGGCTGCAGCCGGTGCAATGGGCGCCGTCGCAGCCGCCCGCGCCGCCTGGTTTCGCAACGCCGCCGATGGCCGCACTGGGAGGCGCCGCCAGTTTTCCGCTTCTGGCGCAGGCATTGCCGTTGCCGGCGGGCGCACCGGGCCGGCCGATATCCGCCTTTGCCATGTCGCGGGCGCCGCTGCAGCCGATCTCCGCCCCCGGGCCGGCCGCGCCCGGGCAGGCCGCATTTGCCCAGGCCGCGCCCGGGCAGGCCCCGGTTTTGCCGCACGCGCTTGTGCCGGAGGCGCCTGCGCCGTCGGCGCCGGTGCCACCCGGGCCTCCGGCAGGGCCCGAAGCCTTCGGCCTGGCGTTCGGCGCCGCCTATAACGCGGCGTTCAGCAGCGCAGCCCCCGCCATGCCCGGCGCGCCGCCCAGCTCGTCGCAGCGTTACACCTTTTGAGAAAGCGCTCGCCGATGCAGCAATTCGCGCGACCGGAGTAATTTCTCTGCCCGTGCTATTCTTTGGCTCGCCAAAAGGCGGCGTCGGCAAGACTACGGTGGCCGCCAATGTCGCGGCCGCATTGGCGCAATTCGGCTTTGGCGTCACCGTCATCGACCTCGACCCGCAAAACGCGCTGCGCCTGCATTTCGGCGTGATGCTGCAGGAACCGGCCGGTTTCGCCTGGAGCCTGGCGCAGCCTTACGGCGCGCCGCCCTGGCAGGCCTGCATCCGGCAGACGCAATGGGGCATCAACCTGCTGCCTTTCGGCCAGATGGACACGACAAGCGCCATGGCGGTGGCCGACGCCCTGTCGCACTACCCGGAGCGTCTGGGCAATATCCTGACCGCTCTGCAGGCCGATCCGCGGCAGATGGTCATCGTCGATTCGCCGCCGGGGCCGTCCTCCGCCTTGTCGGCGGCGCTGCCTTTTGTCGATCTGCTGGTCTGCGTGCTGCTGGCGGACGCCATCTCCGCCTCGCTGATCCCCAGCATCGATGCCGGCCGGGCGTTTGGCCCCGGCACCCAGCTTGGCCAGGAAGGCGGGCGCATCCGCTACGTGCTCAACCAGGTCGACGCGAATTCGCGCCTAAGCCGCGCCACGGCGGAGGCGATCCGGCCCTATCTTGGCCCGCGTCTGCTGGGCGAAGTGCGGCGCGACGAATTCGTGGCCGAGGCCGCGGCGCATCAATGTCCGCTGCCGTTCTTCGCACCGACCAGCGGCTCCGCGCAGGATATCGCGCAAATTACCCAGGCCGTCGCCATGGCGTTCGGCATGGTGGCCTACAGGAACCCGATATGAGCCAATCCGCCGCCGATCCAACGGGTCAAGCCAAACTCTCCAAGCGCCGTTCCCGGGGCCTGGGCAGCCGGCCCGGCCGCCTGACCGCCTGGCTGATGAAGCCGGCGCGCCAGCGCGGCTTTGGCATCGTGCTGTTCATTCTGGGGCTGTTCACGCTGTGGTCGGTGGCGATGACCAAGCTGACGCAGGAGCAGCAGGTGGTGTTCGCCATCCTGTGCTTCGCGGTTTTCCTGATCGCCAACCGTTTCCCCGGCAAAGGCGTCTCGCTGTTTCTCATTGCGCTGTCGGTCACCGTGTCGTTCCGCTACATCGTCTGGCGGATCACGGCCACGCTGAATTACGCCTCGCTGCCGGAGGCGCTGCTCGGCACCGGGCTGGTGCTGGCCGAGGCCTATGCGGTGATGGTGCTGGCGCTGGGCTATTTCCAGACCGCCTGGCCGCTGGAGCGCAAGCCGGTGCCGCTGCACGGCTCGCCGTTGAACTGGCCGACCGTCGATGTCTACGTGCCGACCTATAACGAGGATCTGGATATCGTGCGCCAGACCGTGCTGGCCGCCATGTCGATGGATTATCCGCGCGGCAAGCTGAACGTGTATATTCTGGACGACGGCAAGCGCGCCAGCTTCCGCGAATTCGCGGACGCCGCCGGTTGCGGCTATATCGCGCGCGCCGATAATTCGCACGCCAAGGCCGGCAATCTCAACCATGCGCTCAGCGTAACCGAAGGTGAGTTCATCACCATTTTCGATTGCGACCATATCCCGACGCGCGCCTTTCTGCAGATGTCGCTGGGCTGGCTGCGGCGCGACCGCAACATGGCGCTGGTGCAGACGCCGCATCATTTCTACACGCTCGATCCATTCGAGAAAAACCTCGCCACCGGCGAGCGCGTGCCGAACGAAGGCAACATGTTCTACGGCCTGCTGCAGCCCGGCAACGATTTCTGGAACGCCGCCTTCTTCTGCGGCTCCTGCGCCATTTTGCGCCGCGCCGCGTTGCAGAGCATCGGCGGTTTCGCGGTGCAGACCGTGACGGAGGATGCGCATACCGCCTTGCGCCTGCAGCGGCAGGGCTGGAATACCGGCTATTTGAATCTGCCGCTGGCCGCGGGCCTCGCCACCGAACGGCTTTCCGCGCATATCGGCCAGCGGGCGCGCTGGGCGCGCGGCATGATCCAGATTTTGCGGCTGGACAACCCGCTGTTCGGGCCCGGCCTGACGCTGCCGCAGCGGCTTTGTTACTTTACCGCAATGTCGCATTTTCTGTTTCCGCTGCCGCGGCTGGTGTTTTTGACCTCGCCTTTGGCCTATCTGTTGCTGAAGCAGAACATCATCGCCGCCTCGCCGGTCGATATCGTGGCCTATGCCGGCCCGCATGTGGTGCACGCGATCGCCACCAACTCGCGGCTGCAGCGCATCTGGCGGCATTCCTTCTGGTCCGAAGTGTACGAGACGGTGTTGGCGCTGACGCTGGTGCGTCCCACCACCACGGCATTGATCAGCCCCAGCCGCGGCAAGTTCAACGTCACCGCCAAGGGCACCATCATCGAGAAGGATTACTGGGATTTCGCCTCGTTGCGGCCGAATTTGATCATGGCCGCGCTGTTGGGGGCCGGGCTGCTGCGCGGCATCTACGGCATGCTCACCACCCCGCGTCACGAACTCGCCTTCCAGGCGTTTCTGCTCAACAGCATCTGGGTGACCTTGAGCCTGATGACCGTGGCGGGCGCGATCGCGGTAGGCAAGGAAAAGCAACAGCCGCGCCGGCGGCCGCGGCTGGAGGCGGAAGTGCCGGTGACCATCCTGCTGCCGAACGGCGCGCAGATCCTCGGCACTTCGCTGGATCTCTCGCGCGGCGGCGTCAGCGTATATATCGAGCAGCCGATTCCGGTTGCGGCGCGCTCGCGGTTGCGCATCGTCCTGCCGGTTGGCGGCAGAACCACCTCCATCACCTCGCGCCTGCTCTGGAGCCGGCCGGAAGGTGATCGGATCCTCGCAGCAATCGGCTTTCAGCCGGCCGACATCACCGAGGAGACCGCCATTATCCGCGCGGTTTTCGGCCGCGCCGATGCCTGGCTCGACTGGAACCAGTATCCGGTCGACCGGCCGTTCGCCAGCCTGCGGGACCTGATGATTTCGGTGTTCGCCGTCTTCCGCAAGCCGCGGGTGCTGCCGACGGCCGGTGTTTCGCATAGCGCGGCCGACGATTCCATCACCTATGAGGAAGATGCGCCCGCCGTGCCGCTGGGCGCCAAGGGGGCCAGCATTCTGCGGCCGCGGCGCGTGATTTCCGGCTGCCTGGCGCTTTGCATGCTGCTGCCTTTGGCACTGGCGCGGCCGGCGCAGGCGCAGACTGCGCCGGCGACGAACCTGGGATCGGCAAGCGCCGGAACGCCGGCCGGCGGGTTGCCGATAAACCCGCCGCTGCCCGCCATCGAGATACCGTCCGCCAGCGCCGCAGCGCCGATCGCCGGATCGCCCCCCCCGGGATCGCTTACTCCGGGATCGCTTACCCCGGGATCGGCCGCCTTGACGCCTGCTGCTGCGGCTCCGGCGGCGGTTCCGGCCACTGCCGCAACCCTGTCCGCGCAGGCCGGCAGCACCACGCGGACCTTGGTGCTCACCTTGCGCCAGCTTGGCGCGCAGGGCCCGCTCAACCTGCGCGGGGTCAGCCCGATCCAGGGCCTGCTCTACGGCATCCGCAGCGACGAGGTGGTGACCGGCGCCATCCTGACGCTGAGCGGCGCGACCTCGCCGGCGCTGATCCCCTCGCTCAGCAACGTGACCGTGACGCTGAATGAGCAATATATCGGCACGATCCCGGTCGATCCCACGCAGCCGCAATTTGGCCCGCTGACGATGAACATCAACCCGGCGTTTTTTCTCTCCAACGCCAATAACCGGCTGAACTTCCGCTTCGCCGGCATGTACACCACCGGCTGCAACGACCCCTTAAGTCCGTTGCTCTGGGCGAATATCTCGGATACTTCGACGCTGACGCTGATCCTGACCAAGCTGCCGCCGCAGCTCGACCTCTCCCGCCTGCCTTTGCCGTTTTTCGACGCCTATGCGGAGAACCAGGCGCTCAGCCTGCCCTTCGTGCTGACCGCCCAGCCCAGCGACGAGGAGCTGCAGGCGGCCGGTATCGCCGCTTCCTGGTTCGGCAAGCTGGCGGATTTCCGCGGCGCCAAATTCCCGGTCGCCAGGGATGCGCCGCAATCTGGCAATGGCGTGGTCGTCGCGGTCGGCAGCGACGGCGCTGCCGACCTGAATTTGCCGCAGTTCCAGGGCCCGACGTTGCTGGAGATCCCCAACCCGAACGATGCGATGTCCACTTTGCTGGTGATCGGCGGCCGCACCGGCGATGACGTGGCGGCGGCGGCGCAGGCACTGGCGGCAGGCAGCCAGCTTGCCTCCGGCTCGCAGGACAATGTCGCCCCGCCGGTGCTGCCAGGCCGCAATATCGGCGATGCGCCGAACTGGATTCCCACCAACCGGCCGGTGGCGCTGGGCGAGCTGGTGGCGCCGCAGACGCTGAACGGCAACGGCTATGCCGCGGTACTCAGCGTGCCGTTCCAGACCTCGCCCGATCTGTATAACTGGCGGCAGAAATCCTACCCGCTGGACATCGAATTCCGCTCGCCGCCGGGACCGGTGCTAGATGTCGCCACCTCGCATCTCGACGTGCTGATCAACGGCACCTACATCGCCAGCACCTCGCTGGCGCCGCGCATCAGCTTGTTCGGCTGGCTGCACAGGTTCTTCTCCTCCGGGGGCTTGAACAGCGGCGAGCACAGTTTCGAGGTGACGATCCCGCCCTATGACGTGTTCACCCAGAACCAGCTGCAATTCACCTTCGATACCCGGCCGCTGAACCGCGGCGCCTGCAAGGCGATTCCGGACGATATCAAATTCGCGATCGATCCCAGCTCGACGATCGATTTCTCCGGCACCTATCACTTTGCGCAGGCGCCGCAGCTCGGTTTCTTCAACGATGCCGGATTTCCGTTCACCAGCCATGCCGATCTGTCGCAGACGGCGGTGGTGATGCCGGCGCAGCCGGACGATACCGAGCTGCAGGCTTATCTCGATTTGATGGGACGTTTCGGCCGGCAGACCGGCTATCCGGCCTACCAGGTCGCCGTGATCCGGCCGGATGAGACGCAGAATGTCTCCGGCCGGGATCTTCTCGTCCTGACCAACATGGCGCAGGCCGGCGACGTCGCGCAGTTCTTCGCCGATACGCCGGTGCAGATCAACAATACCAGCCTGTCGGTGCCGTTGCCGGGGCCGATCGATGAGATCGGCCAGGTTTTCGGCGATGCCGTGGCGGGCGATAGGCGCGGCGCCGCCGCCTTGCTGCAGACCCAGCTCGGCGGCGATGACGGGCTGCTGATGGGCGCGCGATCGACGCTGGCCAACAAGCGGACCGAAATCATCCTGCTGGGCGCCAGTTCGAACGGCGTGAACAATCTGGTCAACGCGCTGGGCAATATCTCGCTGCAGCCGCTGATCAAGGGCGATCTGACCATTTTGGCCAGCGGAGTCGTGACCTCCTACCGCATCGGTTCCACCTATTGGATCGGCTGGATTCCGCCCTGGCTGTGGCCGACCTGGTTTCTACGCGGCCGGCCGGACCTGATGCTGCTGCTGCTGGTCACCGCCTGCGTGATCACCGCGGCAGGGCTGTACTGGCCGCTGCGAAGGCGCAGCGCCCGCCGGCTCTCCGTACGAGATCAGAAATGAATTTTTGGTCCGGCATCTCGCTTCCTTCGCTTGCCTTGGCGCTGGCTGTCGGGGCGCCGGCGGTGGCGCGGGCGCAGTTTATCGATCCGGCGGAGGCGCAAAGCGCGCCGGCGCAGAACAGCGCCACCTCCGCCGCGGTTGCCGCTCTGCTGTCCCAGGCGAAATATTGGCAGGCGCAGGGCCAGCCGGGGCAGTCGCTCGACTCGCTGCGGCGGCTGCTGGCGCTCGATCCGACCAACACCGACGCGCTGGCGCTAAAAGTGCAGATCGAACTGGCGCAGGGCGATTCCGTCTCCGCCAGCCAGGACCTGGCGACATTACGGCAGCTGCAGCCGGCGGCCCCGCAGATCAACCAGCTCACCCGCATGCAGGCGGAAGCCGCCAACCCGATCAATACCGATACGCTGACAGCGGCGCGCAACTCCGCCCAGGCCGGCAACTACGCCCAGGCCGTCAGCCTGTACAGCCAAGCGTTTCACGGCAGCACACCGCCTTCCGGCTATGCGGTGGAATATTACCAGACTCTGGCCGGCACCCCGAATGGCTGGGCCCAAGCGCTGTCCGGCTTGGGCAATCTGGTGGCGCAGAATCCTTCGGATCTGCAGGCGCAGCTGGCGTTTGCCAGCGTCGAGACCTATCAGGCCTCGCAGCGCCAGACCGGCATCAGCCGGCTGGCGGCGCTGACCGCCTTTCCCTCCATCTCGCACGGCGCCGCCGGCGCCTGGAAGCAGGCGCTCGCCTTCCTGCCGGAGACGCCGGACAGCGTGCCGCAATATCAGGCATATCTGGCGAAATATCCGGGCGATCCGACGGTGCAGAACCTGCTCACCGCCGCGACCACCGCGCAGCCGGTCAGCCCGACGGATGCCGAGGGCAATGACCGGGCGCAGGGGTTCAAGGCGCTGAATGCCAATAAACTTTCCAGCGCGGCCGCCGCATTCCAGGCGGCGCTGGCGATCAACCCGGACGATGCCGACGCCCTGGGCGGCATGGGGCTGGTGCGGCTGCGGCAAGGCGAGACCGGTGCGGCGCGCGGGCTGCTGCAAAAGGCGATCGCCGCCAATCCGCAGGAAGCCCCGCAATGGGAATCGGCGCTGGCGGGCGCCAATCGCGGCGCCCAGTACGGCACGGCGCAGGCCTTGCTGAACGCCGGCAATACCAGCGGCGCGGAACGGCAGCTGAACAACATCATCGCCGGCGGCGGTAATACCACCGGCGCCTATGAAATGCTGGCCACCGCGCAGACGCAAGGTGGCGATCTTGCCGGCGCTGCAGCCTCCTGGCGGGCGGTGCTGGCGCGCGATCCCAGTAACGGCCCGGCGCTGGTCGGGCTGGGGCAGATCCTCTCGCAGCAGGGCGATACCCAGGGCGCGCAGAACCTGTTCGCGCAGGCGCAGGCGAACGGGCAGGGCGCGCTGGTTGCCGGCGCGCAGGCGCAGACCCTGCGCGACCAGGCGGCCGCTGCAACCAATCCGACCGTGGCGCTGGCGCTGTACCAGGCGGCCGTCACGGCGGCGCCCGAGAGTCCCTGGGCGCGGCTGGATTACGCCCGCGCCCTGAAGAGCCAGGGGGAGGACGTGGTCGCCCGCGAGCAGATGGATCAGCTGATCAGCGGCGGCACGCCGAGCGACGCCGATCTGCAGGCTTCTGCTCTGTTCGCGGCCGAGGATGGTCGGCTGGCTGACGCCGAGGCTTTGGTGAACCGGCTGCCGCCTTCGGCGATGACCCCGGATATGCAGGCGATTGAGGCGCGCGGCGCGCTCGGCCAGCAGATTGCAAATGCGGTGGCGCAAGGCGCGGGCAATCCGGCGCTGACCCGGCAGCTGCTGGTAACCATGGCGGCGGCACCCGACCCGGATGGCAGCCGCGGCTCCGCCATTGCGACGGCGCTGGTCAACGCGAACGATCCGGACGGCGCGCAGCTGGCGATCCAGACCGCGATTGCCGCCAATCCAGGTGCCGGCGCCAACGCCCTGCTGGCCTATGCCGGCGCCATGCTCTCCGCCGGGCAGGACCAGACCGCCGCGCAGATCGTGCAGAATTTGCAGGGCCGCGGCGGGCTGACGCCGGAGCAGCAGATGACCGTCGGCTCCCTGGGCGATGGTCTGGCGATCCGCGCCTCCGACCGACTGGCCGACGAAGGCAAGCTGGCAGATGCCTATAACCAGCTCTCGCCGGGCTTGGCGCGCGCCCCGAACGATCCGGCGCTGAACCTGGCGCTGGCGCGGCTGTACCAGGATAACCACCAGCCGGCGCAGGCGCTGGCGATCGCCCAGGCGCTGCTGGCCAACGATTCCGGCAATCTGGACGCACGCGCCGGCGCGGTGAACGCCGCCATCGCCGCCGGCAATATGAAGACCGCGGCCAAGCTGGTTGATGATGGGCAATCCTTGCAGCCGAACGAGCCGCGGATGTGGATCATGGCGGCGGATCTGGCCAAGGCGCAGGGCGATAACGGCACGGCTCTGAGCGATTTGAAAACCGCGGAGACCTGCGCGAGCAGCAGCTGATCGCGCAATCCGGCGGCTCGCCGGCGGTGGCCCTTGCCGCCGCGGCGCCGGTGCAGGTGAACCCGTTCGGCGCCGGCAGCGCCGCTGTGGGCGGTTTGTCCGATGCCGGGCCGTCGATTTTGACCGGCGGCGTCGCCGGGGCCTATCCGACGACGCCGACGCCGGCCGATCCGCTGACCCAGCAGATCCAGGGTCGGATCGACACGCTGCAGCAATCGCAGATGTCCTTCGCGCAGGCCGGGCTGGCGGTGGAGAGCCGCTCGGGCAGCTCCGGGCTGGATCAGCTGGAGAACTTGAACACGCCGATCATCGGCAGCTACTCGCCGGGCGGCATGGGTACGCTGGCGCTGACCGCGCTGCCGACCTTTCTCTTGGCCGGCACGGTGGCGGGCGATCCTTCCAGCCAGTCGCGCTTCGGATCCGACGCGCTGGATGTGAACGCCGTGCCGAAGAGCCAGAGCAATGCCGGCATCGGCGTCAACGCGTCCTATACCCTGCCCTGGCTCAAAGCCAATGTCGGCGGCACGCCGTTTGGCTTTCGTACCGAAAACCTGGTCGGCGGCATCGAGTTCGATCCGCAGCTGCCAGGCGGCGTGACGCTGACCATCGCCGCCTCGCGCCAGGCGGTGACCGACAGCCTGCTCTCCTATGCTTCGACCGTCGATCCGCGTACCGGCGATGTGTGGGGCGGCGTGCTGCGCGACCGCTTCAACGGCCAGGTCGCGGTGGCGGCGGGGCCGGGTTATGTCTATGTCGGCGGCGGGTTCGATCAGCTGCAGGGCCGCCATACGGAGAAGAACAACGAGATCGAGTTCGGCGCCGGCGCCGGCTTTCCGGTGCTGAAGAGCCAGGTCTCGAGCCTAAGCTCCGGCGTCAACGTGATTTACTTTTCCTATAATCACAACCAGGATTTTTTCACCCTCGGCAATGGCGGCTATTTCAGCCCGCAATCCTATTTCGCCGTGCAGATCCCGCTGGACTACAAATACAGCGACGGCAACCTGACCTGGGAGATCGGCGGCGCCGCCGGCGTGCAGAGCTATAACGAGAACTCGCAGCCGTATTTCCCGATCGATCCCGGCCTGCAGGGCCAGCTTGCTTCGGCGGCGGTGATGTCCACCTACCTCAAAGCGGAATATCCTTCGCAATCGGAATCCGGCATTGTCGGGGGTGCGAATGGCAGTTTCGAATACCGGCTGAACACGGAATTCGTGATCGGCGGCAAGCTGAACTACCAGCGCACCGCTGATTTCAATCAGACCGACGCGCTGCTTTATGCGCGGTATCTGCTGGGCGGCCCGGCGCAGTAGGCAAGCAGCCGCTTTCTGAAAAAGCGGCGCGAAAACTTCGGCTCCTTTTGAGCCGGGATGTTCTAACCCCCTGGGTAAGATCGGCCCCTGGGGAAGATCGCCCCCTGGGGAAGATCGCCCTGGGTAAGATCGCCCTTGGGTAAAATCGGCCCCTGGGTAAAATCGGGACGCCAGTCAGGGTTATGGCCAGACGGCGGATTACGCTTTCGCGCATCCGCCCTACGCCTGGCTCGGTTGACACCAGGCTGGCCGCTCCGCTATCACCATTCTTCTAATTAAGAATAGTTCTCATTCTCATTTTCATTCTCATTCGGATGGCAAGCTCGATGAAACGCCTCTTTGTCCTGGTTCTCGTGCCTGCAATCGCATTGAGCGTGACGGGCCCGGCCAAGGCCGAAACCCTCACCCTTTACAGCGCGCAGCATCCGCAGGTGGATGCTATGCTGATGGCCGCTTTTACCCGCCAGACCGGCATCGAGGTGCAGGTGCGCGAAGGCGAGGGGCCGGATATCGCCTCCGAGATCATTCAGGAAGGTGCGGATTCGCCGGCCGATGTGTTTTTCACCGAGAACTCGCCGGAGCTGAACCGGCTGGACGAGAAGGGCCTGCTCGCACCGGTGGATAAAGCCACGCTGGCGCAGGTGCCGGCGAAGTACAGCGCCGCCGATGGCAACTGGCTCGGCGTGCTGGCGCGCGAAAACGTGCTGGCTTACAACACCGGGTTGATCAGGCCATCGGCGCTGCCGGCCGCGCTGCTCGACCTTGCGAAGCCGGAATGGAAAGGCAAGCTTGGGTTCGCGCCGAGCGATGCCGATTTTCTGCCGCTGGTCTCGGCGGTGATCAAGCAATGCGGCAAGGACCAGGCGCTGGCCTGGCTGCAAGGGCTGAAGGCCAACGGCACGGTCTATCAGGATGACGAGGGCGCGGTTGCCGCGGTGGCGCGCGGCAGCGTCGCGGTGGCGATCATCAACAACTATTACTGGTACCGGCTGGAGACCGATCTGGGTCCGCGAAAGATCGACAGCAAAATCTATCATTTCAAGAACGGCGATCTCGGCGGGCTGGTGAACATCTCCGGTGCGGCAATGCTGAAATCGTCGAAGAACCCGGCGGCGGCGCAGAAATTTCTGGCCTTTCTGGTGAGCCCGCAGGCGCAGGTTTTGCTGGGCAAAAGCGAGATCGACTTCGAGTATCCGCTGCGCCCCGGCATTGCGCCGAACGCCAAGCTGACGCCGTTCAGGGATCTGCAGCCGCCTGCGGTCAATGTCTCGACGCTGGGCGATGATTCCGAGGCCGGAGCGCTGCTGCAGCAGGCTGGGCTGATCTAGGCAAGCGGAACGCGGATCGGCCGATGCAAACCATATCCTTCTCCGCCGGCCGGTCGCGTCGGCACCCTGGCCCTGCCTTGCTGGCCGCCGGGTGCATTGCGTCGCTGCTGGTGCTGCTGCCGCTGGCGGTGACGCTGGTGGATGCGGCCAATGCGGGCTGGAACATGGCGGTGGCCTTGCTGTGGCGGCCGCTGGTCGGCACGCTGCTGCTCAACACGCTGGCGCTGATCGCCTGCAGCACCCTGCTCTGCGGGCTGATCGGCACGGCCTGCGCCTGGGCAATTGAGCGTACCGACCTGCCGGGTGCAAAAATCTGGGCGTTGCTGGCGGTGGCGCCGCTCGCCATTCCGCCTTTCATTACCAGCTATGCCTGGGTCTCGCTGGACCCGGGGCTGCAAAATTTTGCCGGCGCTTTGCTGGTGGTGACACTCTCCTACATGCCGCTGGTCTATCTGCCGGTGGCGGCTTCGTTGCGGGAGATGGACCCGGCGCTGGAGGAGACGGCGCGCGCCTTGGGCAACGGCGCGGCAAGGGTGTTTCTGCGCGTGGTGCTGCCGCAATTGCGCCCGGCCTTGCTGGGCGGCCTGCTGCTGGTGGCGCTGGACGTTCTGGTGGAATTCGGCGCCTTCGCGCTCCTGCGTTTTCGCACCTTCACCACCGCAATCTATTCCGCCTATCGCGCCGGGTTCGGCTCAACCGAGCCGGCGCTGCTTTCGGTGGTGCTGCTGGTGCTCTGCATTCTCTGCCTCGCCGCCGAGTACGCGGTCCGCGGCCAGGCCGGCTATGGCAGGCTGGCGCGCGGCACGCGCCGCCAGGCCGCGATCTATGCCCTGGAGCGCTGGAAAGTTTTGCCCGTCGCGGGTTTTGTACTGCTGGCGTTGATCAGCATCGGTGTGCCGCTTGGCATGATCGCCTATTGGCTCACCCAGGCGGACAGCGCGGCCACCGCCGTCGTCGCCTCCTCCTTGAATTCGCTGCTGCAGACCGGCTGGGCTTCCATTCGGCTCGGCATTTATGGCGCCGCGCTGACCTTGGCGCTGGCGCTGCCTTTGGGCGCGCTGGCGGCGCGCTATACCGGCTGGCGGGTCACGCTGCTGGAGCGCAGCGCCTATCTGGCGCAGAGCATCCCGGGGATCGTCGTCGCGCTGGCGCTGGTGACGCTGACCGTGCACAGCATTCAGCCGCTGTATCAGAGCACGCTGCTGCTGGTGATCGCCTACGCCATTCTGTTTCTGCCGCTGGCGCTGGTCAGCGTGCGCGCCGCCTTTGTGCAGGCGCAGCTTCGGCTGGAGGAGATCGGCTGCTCGCTGGGCCTGAACCGGGGGCAAATTCTGCTGCGGGTGACGCTGCCGCTGGCCGCCCCCGGGCTGGGTGCTGCCGCCGCATTGGTTTTCATTGCCGTGGCGACGGAGCTGACCGCGACTTTGCTGCTGGCGCCGATCGGCACGCAGACTTTGGCGACGGAAATCTGGGCCGATACTTCCACACTGGCTTTCGCCGCGGCGGCGCCCTATGCGGCGGCGCTGGCCCTGCTGTCGATGGCGGCCTCCTGGCTGCTGGCGCGCCGCTTCGGCGCCGCGACCGTGTACAAGGCGTTGCCTTAAATGGCCGAGCTTTCCATCCGGCACTTAAGCAAGTCTTTCGGCGGCGCCGCCGTGCTGCGCGATGTCAGCCTGGGCGTCGCCTCCGGCAGCCTGGTTGCGGTGCTCGGCGCCTCCGGCAGCGGCAAGACCACGCTGCTGCGGCTGATCGCCGGGTTCGAGCGGCCTGATGAAGGCGAGATCCGCATCGGCGGCGAGCTGATCACCGGCGCGGGGCAGTTCAAGCGGCCGGAGCAGCGCGGCGTCGGCTATGTGGCGCAGGAAGGCGCGTTGTTCCCGCATCTGCGGGTCGCCGATAACATCACCTTCGGCCTGCGCCGGGCGGAGCGCCGCAGCCAGCGCGGCGTGGCTGAGCTTTTGCGCCTGGTCGGCCTGCCGGAATCCTATGCCAAGCGCGCCCCGCAGGAACTCTCCGGCGGCGAGCAGCAACGCGTCGCTTTGGCCCGCGCCTTGGCGCCCGGCCCGAAATTGCTGCTGCTGGACGAGCCGTTTTCCGCGCTCGATGCCGGCCTGCGGGCGGAAACCCGCGAGGCGGTGGCCGATGCCATCGCGGCCGCCGGCGCCACCGCCATTCTGGTGACGCATGACCAGGACGAGGCGCTGTCCATGGGCCTGCAAGTCGGCGTCCTGCAGAACGGCGTGCTGGCGCAGATGAGCGCGCCGCAGGATTTGTATCACCAGCCTGCTACCCCGGCGCTCGCCAATTTCGTCGGCGCCGCGGTGTTTCTCCCTGGCATGGCCGCCGCCGGTACGGTGCAATGCGCGCTGGGCGAGCTGGCGCTTTGCAATCGCGCCTTGAGCGGCCCGGTCGAGGTCATGGTTCGTCCGGAACAGATCAAGGTGGCCGTCAGCCCGTCGCCCGGCACGGTTCCCGCCATCACCCGGCATGTCACCTTCTACGGCCATGACGCGGTGCTGCGGCTGACGCTCGCTTTACCGGAGCGGGAAGTTTTCGATCTCACGGCCAGGATTTTCAGCCAGTCGGTACCGCGGCCAGGCGAACAGGTGTGGCTGCAGGTGGCGGGCCAAGTCGTGGCTTATGCGGCGCCGGTTCGGGCATGACGGCGATGCTTTTTTGGGATGCTCTGTACCCTTCAACTGAGAATGAATTGCATTACTATTAACATATGGAGTGAGGAAAATGACGCCGCGTAATAAAGCATATTTTGCCGCCTCGGCCGCCTTGGCGGTCTGTTGCGCGCTTGCGGCGACGGCGCCAGGCGCGCGCGCCGAGGGCGGCGGTTTTCTGGCGGCGATCGGCCGAGACCAGCTCCTCACCTCTACCGAGCCGGAAAACGGCGATCAGAACCCCTATGCCTTGCAAGTGGCGCCGGTCACCGCCGGGCTCGTGCAAAAGGGCGACGTTCTGGTCGATAACTTCAACAACGCCCGGAATTTTCAGGGCGCAGGCAGCACCATCATCGACTATCGGCCGGCGACCGGCGCCGTGACGTTGTTTGCCGCCCTCCCGCAGAACCTGCCAGGCTGCCCCGGCGGCATCGGCCTGACCACCGCCATGGTGATGTTGAAATCCGGCTGGGTCATCGTCGGCAGCGCGCCGAGCACCGACGGCACAGCCAAGACATTAGGGCAAGGCTGCCTGATCGTGCTGGACTCCAAAGGCGCAATAGCGGCAACGATCGGCGGGCCTGAGATCAACGATCCCTGGGGCAATATGGCGGTGATCGATCATGGCGGCCGCGCCGCCTTGTTCGTCAGCAATGTCGGCTTCGGTATCGGAACCTCCGGCGCCGCGACGGTGCATAACCATGCCACCGTACTGCGGCTGGATCTGACGATCCCGGTGGGCAAGCCGCCGGTGGTCGGGGCTAAGACCCTGATCGCCGGTGGTTTGGCGAGCCAGGCCGATCCAGGCGTGTTCCTGATCGGCCCGACCGGCCTGGCGCTTGGGGCCGACGGCACGCTCTACGTATCGGATGCCATCGGCAACCGGATCGTTGCCATTCCGGATGCGGCGACCCGCAGCAACTCCGCCGGCGCCGGGAAAGAGATCAGCAAAGGCGGTTTTTTAAACCGGCCGCTGGCGCTGGCTGCGGCGCCGAACGGCAATCTGCTGGCGATCAACGGGCTGGATGGCTATGTGGTGGAAATCGATCCGCGCAACGGCAGTCAGGTGGCAAGAAAGCTCATTGACGGCGATCAGGCGCAAAGCCCGCCGGGCAGCGGAGATCTGTTCGGAATCGCGATGAACCCCGCCGGCAAGAGCTTCTATTACGTTGAGGATGACGTGAACGCGCTGATGGAGGCGAAATGAAATCGCGGGATGAGGTGAAACCGTCGCGCCGGAATTTCCTGGCCGCCGCGGGATTGGCGGGCGCCGCCACGGCGGGTGCAGGGCTGCTCGCGGCGCGGCCGATCGCGGCCAGTGCGCAGGTCGCACCTTCGCTGCCGCAGCCGAACCCGCAGGACGAAGAGCCGTTCTACGGCGCCTATCAGGGCGGCATCACCACGCCGATGCAGCAATCGCTGTACTTTGCCGCCTTCGATCTGGCCGCAACCAAACGCAGCGACGTCATCGCCCTGCTGCAGGCCTGGACGGTCGCCGCGGCGCGGCTGACCGCCGGCCAGCCGGCGGAGCCCGGGATGCAGCAATTGCAGAACCCGCCTTTGGATTCCGGCGAAGCGCTCGGCCTGAGCCCGCAGCGCCTGACGCTGACCTTCGGCTTCGGCCCGGATCTTTTCAGCCTGAACGGACAGGATCGTTACGGTATTGCCAATCGGCGGCCGGCTGCCTTGGTCGACCTGCCGCATTTCAATGGCGACGAGCTGATCGACGGGCAGAGCGGCGGCGCCATCTGCATCCAGGCCTGCGCCAACGACCCGCAGGTCGCCTTTCACGCGGTGCGCCAGCTCGCCCGTATTTCCTACGGCGCCGCGACGCTGAAATGGGTGCAGGCGGGGTTTTCCACCGCCAATAAGACGCAAGGTACCCCGCGCAATTTGCTGGGTTTTAAGGACGGCACCATGAACCCGACCACCGCCGCCGTCGCCCCGGCGATCTGGGTCGGCGACGAAGGTCCCGCCTGGATGCAGAACGGCAGCTATATGGTGGCGCGGCGCATCCGCATCGCGCTGGAGCACTGGGACCGCATGAATGTTGCGTTCCAGGAACAGACGATCGGCCGCCACAAAGCCTCCGGCGCGGCGCTGGGCGCCAAGGCGGAATTCGATACGCCGGATTTTGCCGCAACCGATGCCGACGGCAATTCGGTCATTCCGGACAACGCCCATGTCCGGCTTGCGGCGCCGGTCAATAATGGCGGCGCCACTTTGCTGCGGCGCTCCTATTCCTACAATAACGGCGCCAGTTTCGTCGCCGAACGCTGGCCGCCCTGGCGGCAGGGAATCGAATACGATTCCGGATTGTTCTTCCAATGCTTCCAGCGCGACCCGCGCACCGGGTTCGTGAAACTTCTCGACAAGATGTCGAAGCTCGACGCGTTGAACCAGTTCACCACGCATGTCGGCAGCGCCGTCTTCGCCTGCCCGCCCGGCATCGCGCCGGGCGAATATGCCGGACAGAAACTGTTCGAGGCTTGAAGCGAGGAAGCGGTTCTTTTTGAAAAAAGAACCAAAAACCTTTGCTATTCCGGGGCACGGGCTTTGGCGCCTGCATCGGCTAAGGAGATTTGATGAAAATCACGAACGGGAACTCTTGGCTGCGGCAAGGCGTTTCGGCTGCGGCTTTCTATATTTTGGCGGCCCTGCTCCCGGCCTATGCGCAGCAGGCCAGCAACGGGCTGTTCGGCGATATGGCAGGCCTGCGCACCGGTTTTGACAAATACGGCATCCAGTTCAACGCCACGGATAGCGAGAACTTGCTCGGCAACTATGCCGGCGGCGTGAAGGACGGCACCACGCTGCAGGGCGTTCTGACGCTTGGGCTGGATGTCGACCTCGGCAAGGCGTTCGGTCTGCAAGGCGGCAGCTTCCACGTTACCGCGCTGCAGATCCATGGCCGGCCATTGACCCCTTATTACCTTGACAATCTGAACGCCGCCAATGGCAACGAGGCGGAAGACGCAACCCGGCTGTGGGAACTCTGGGTCGACCAGCAATTCCTGAACGACAAATTCGATATCAAGATCGGCCAGCAGAGCATCGATAACGAATTCATCACCAGCAGCAATTCCGGCATTTTTGTGAACACCATGGCCGGCTGGCCGCTGATCCCCTCGGTTGATCTGTATGGCGGCGGGCCGGCCTATCCGCTCGCCTCGCTGGGGGTCCGCCTGAGCGCCGAACCCACCGGCAATGTCACAATGCTGGCCGGCGTGTTCGACGATAATCCCGGCGGCGGCAATTTTGATGACGATGCGCAACAACTAGATGGCGGTGGCACGCGGTTGAACCTGAACACCGGCGCGCTGTGGATCGCGGAGGTGCAGTACAGCACGAAACCGGGCGGGCTGCCCGGTACCTATAAACTCGGCGGCTGGTACGATAGCGGCAGCTTTCCCGACCAGCTAGCCGTCGACAGCGACGGCAATCCTAAAACGGATCATGGTGATTACAGCATCTATGGCGTGATCGACCAGACGATCTGGCAAAGCAAATCCGACAGCTCGCGCAACCTGAACATCTTTGCCCGCATCATGGGCGCGCCCACCGCCCAGAATCTGGTCAGCTTCAGCGTCAATGGCGGCGTCACGCTGGCGGCACCTTTGCCTGGCCGGGATAACGACACCGCCGGCATCGATTTCGGCCTTGGCCATGTCAGCAGCGCCGCCGCCAATCTTGACCGCGCATCGGGACTGAAACGGCAGGGCAATGAAGAACTGATCGAACTCACCTACCAGGCGACGGTGACCCATTGGCTGGTCGTGCAGCCGGACCTGCAATATATTTTCACACCGGCCGGCGGCGTGCAGGACCCGGACGACCCCACGCATAGCATTCGCAACGAATTGGTCGCTGGCGCGCGGGCGGTGATTACGTTTTAAGAAAAGCAAACGCTTCTGCGCCGCCGCGGCCGGACCCGCTGAGCGAGGTCCTGGCGGGGAATAGGCTGAGCAAGAAGCCGCATTTTTAAAAAAAAGCGGCGCAAAAAACTTTTGTTACGCATCTGACGATGTATCCGACCGACGGCTTAAGTCGTGGATTGCCGGCCTGCGCCGCCTGATACTCGGAAGCGGGAGTTCCGAACGCCTCAGGCTCTGAACCAAAAAAGTTTTTTGGTTCTTTTTTTCAAAAAGAACCGCTTCCTTCCTTCCTTCCTTCCTTGTCTTCCTTCAACTCTTTCGCGTCACCGTGTACTGCGCCAGCAGCTGCAGTAGTTCCGCACGCGAACCAAAGCTTTCCAGATGTTTGGCGGCCTGGCCGGCCAAATGGACGGCTTGGGCGCGGGCGCGGTCCACTCCCAGGATCGAGACCATGGTCGCCTTGCCCTGGGCGGCGTCCTTGCCGGCGGTTTTGCCGAGTTCGGCTTCCGTGCCGGCCTCGTCCAGCACGTCGTCATAGATCTGGAAGGCGCCGCCAAGTTCGCGGCCATAGGCGGCGATGAAGTGGCGCTGCGGCTGCGAGGCGCGGCCGAGGATGGCGCCGGCTTCGGCGCTGAACTGGATCAGCCTGCCGGTTTTCAGGGCCTGCAGCCGGGTGATCTCCGGCCCGGAAAGCCTCTGGCCTTCGGCCAGCATGTCGATCATCTGGCCGCCGACCATGCCGCGGGCGCCGGTGGCGTAGGCGAAGGCCTGGATCAGCTCGCAGCGCGCTTCCGGGTCGGCATGGGTGTCTTCCTCGGCCAGCACTTCGAAGGCGCGGGTCTGCAGGGCGTCGCCCGCCAGGATGGCGGTGGCTTCGTCGAAGGCCTTATGGCAGCTAGGCTTGCCGCGGCGCAGATCGTCATCGTCCATTGCCGGCAAATCGTCGTGCACCAGCGAATAGGCGTGCAGCATTTCAACCGCCGCGGCGACGCGGGCGGCGCAGGTTTTATTGACCGAGAAAAGCTTGGCGGTCTGCATTACCAGAAAGGCCCGCATGCGCTTGCCGCCACCGAGAGCGGCGTAGCGCATGGCCTCGATCAGCCTGGCTTCGGCGGCTTCCGGCACCGGCAGCAGCGCATCCAGCTGGGCTTCAACCAGCCTGGCGGTTTCGGTCATCGCTTCTGCCAGCATGTCGGGTTTAGGCACCAGATCCAATGCCATGTTCAGTCCTCGTTTTTCAGCGCCAGCGTGCCATCCGCGCGGGCCACGATCGCCTGCACGCGGGCTTCCGCCTCGGCCAGTTTGGCCTCGCAGTGCTTTTTCAGCGCGGCGCCGCGCTCGTAGCAGGTGATGGCGTCTTCCAGCTTTTGCTGGCCGCCTTCCAGGCCGCGGACGATCGATTCCAGCGACGCCAGCGCGTCCTCGAATGACATTGCAGCGATTTCGGGTTCGGTTTTCTCAGACATAATGCGCCTTGCCTACAGGCCTCAAGCCGGAATCACAACCGCATCAGGCTGCGTATATGCGCGGCCGCGGAGGCCCGCGAAGCGTCCAGATCGTAGCCGCCTTCCAGCAGCGAAACCACCTGGCCGCGGCAGGCTTGGTCGGCGACGGCCAGCAGCGCATCGGTGATCCAAGCGAAATCCGGCTCGCGCAGGCGCAGCTGCGCCAGCGGATCAGCGGCGTGGGCATCGAACCCGGCCGAGATGATCAACAATTCCGGCGCGAATGCCGCCAGCTCCGGCAAGATTTTATCTTCCCAGGCGGCGCGGAATTCCACGCTGCCGGCGCCCGGCGGCAGCGGCGCATTTACCACGTTGCCGGCGACGCCGCGCTCATGCGCAGCGCCGGAGCCGGGGTAGCAGGGATATTGGTGGGAGGAGGCGTAGAACAGCTCGGCGTCCGGCCAGAAAATATCCTGCGTGCCGTTGCCGTGATGCACGTCGAAATCCACGACCGCGACCCGGCGCAGGCCGTGTTTTTGGCGCGCGTGGAAGGCGGCGATGGCGGCGTTGTTGAACAGGCAGAAGCCCATGGCGCGATTGCGCTCGGCGTGGTGGCCGGGCGGCCGCATGGCGACGAAGGCGGAGGCTGCCCAGCCTTCCATCACCGCATCCACCGCGGCGATGGCGCCGCCGGCGGCGCGCAAGGCGGCTTGCATCGTGCCGGAGCTGACCACGGTGTCGCCGTCGATATAGGTGAGCTGGCCGGCCGGCGGCTGGATCGCGAGGATCCGCTCCACGTAAGCCGGGCTATGGGCGGCGGCCAGCGCCTCAAATGGTGCAAGCGGGGCAATCTCACGCAGCAGGCCGTGAAACTCCGGCGCTTCCAGCCCCTGCAGCACCGCGCGGATACGGTCGGGGCATTCCGGATGCTGCGCGCCGGTGTCGTGCTCGAGCGCTGCGGGATGGGTGAACAGGGCGACGGTCATGGTGCGGCCGGCCCAGGCTCGGTCCGGCGCCTTATGGTGAAACTGAACACGCCTTTGATCTCGCTGGTGCCGACCAGCGCGTGGCCGGTCTGTTTGCAGAAATCCCGGAAGTCGCCGACCGCAGATGGATCTGTTGCCAGGATGCGCAGTTTCTCGCCGCCAGCCATCGATCGCAGCGCTTTTGCCGCCCGCAAGACCGGCAGCGGGCATTTCATGAATTGCGCGTCGATCAGTCTCTCGCCCATCGGCAAACTTTGCCCTTGGCGCCGGGCTTGAGCAATAGGCGTTTTGGTTCATTATCACGCTATGACCTATCGCATCGGCATCGATCTCGGCGGCACGAAAATGGAGCTTCTGGTCCTGGGTCCGGACGGCAGCCCGGTGCTGCGCAGCCGGGTGCCGACGCCGCGCGGCTACCGGCAGGCGCTGACGGATCTGAAGGCGCTGATCGAAACCGCCGAAGCGGAGATCGGGGCGAAGGCCACCGTCGGTATCGGTATTCCAGGCACCATGAGCCCGGCGACCGGGCGTATGCGCACGCCCAATACCGAATGCCTGAACAACCAGCCTTTCGATAAGGATTTTGCCGAGTTCCTCGGCCGCCCGATCCGTGTCGCCAATGACGCGAACTGCTTTGCGTTGTCCGAGGCTTCGGACGGCGCGGCTGCCGGCGGGAAGACGGTGTTCGGCGTCATTCTCGGCACCGGCGCCGGCAGCGGCATCGTCGTGAACGGGGAAATTCTGCATGGCCGCAACGGTATCGCCGGCGAGTGGGGCCATAATCCGTTGCCCTGGATCACCGAAGCGGATTTGCCGTTGCGGCCCTGCCCCTGCGGCCGCGCGGGTTGCATCGAGCGCTATGTCGCCGGACCGGCTTTGGCGTTCGAGGCGGATGGCGAAGGCGCGCGGGATGCCACAACCATCCTGCCCCGCGCGCAGGCGGGTGAGGCGGCGGCGACCGGCGCGCTCGCCCGCCATGCGGAACGTCTGGCCCGCGCGCTTGCCGCCGTGACCAACCTGCTGGACCCGGATGTCATCGTCCTCGGCGGCGGCTTATCCAACCTGCCGCACCTCTACACCGACCTGCCGGGGCTGATGCGGCCCTTCGTGTTCAGCGACAGCTTCACCGCGAACATCGTGCAGGCCACGCACGGCGATTCCTCCGGCGTACGCGGCGCCGCCTGGCTCTGGCCGGCGTGAAGCAAGCAAGGAAGCACTTGTTTTTCTGAAGAAAAAGAACCGGCCGCCGGTGCGGCAAAAAGACTTCTGAGCCCTGAGCCATAAGCGGGGTGGCCCGCAGCGTCCATGCTCCGTATTCCAAAAATTTCTTGCGCCGCTTATCTTAAAAGCGGCTGTTTTTCTTGATTGTTTAGAATGCCCGCCTTTTGCCGAGATTGCGATGCCCTGACCGATGCCGGGTTGTGCCCGGCCTGCGGCAGCGCGCGCATTATCCGGCATCCGGAGCTGTTCAAGCTCGCCATCGCGCATATCGATTGCGATGCGTTTTACGCCAGCGTCGAGAAGCGGGACCGGGCGGAGTTGCGGGATTTGCCGGTGATCGTCGGCGGCGGGGTACGCGGTGTGGTCACCACCTGCTGCTATATCGCCCGGCTATACGGGGTGCGCAGCGCGATGCCGATGTTCAAGGCGTTGGCGCTCTGCCCGAAGGCGGTGATCGTGCGGCCGGAGATGGCGAAATATGTCGCGGTGTCGCGACAGATCCGGGGCTTGATGGATCAACTGACGCCGCTGGTGCAGCCGCTCTCGATCGACGAGGCGGTGCTCGACCTATCCGGAACCGAGGCGCTGCATGGCGCGCCGCCGGCGATTACCGTCAACCGTCTGGCCCGGCGGATCGAGAGCGAGATCGGCGTGACCATTTCCATCGGCCTGTCGCATAACCGGCTGCTCGCCAAGCTGGCGGCGGAGCGGGGCAAGCCGCGCGGGTTTTTCGCGTTCGGCGCCGAGGCGGCAGAGTCGCTGGCGCCGGAGCCGGTTTCCCTGCTGCCGGGCATCGGGCCGGCGCAGGCGAAGCGGCTGCAGAATTTGGGCCTCTTTCGCATCGGCCAGCTCGCCGCGCTCGATCCCCGGGCGGCGCGGCAGAAACTTGGCGAGGAAGGACCCTCGCTGGCGGCGCGCGCCAGGGGCGAGGATTTGCGCGTGGTGCATACCGCGCGCGACACCAAATCCATCAGCGCGGAGACGACCTTCGATACCGATATCGCGACGCCGCAGGCGTTGGAGCCCTATCTGTGGCAGCTTTGCGAAAAGCTTGGCCGGCGCCTGCGCGAGGAGGGATATTCCGCCGCCGGCATCGTGCTGAAGCTCAAAACTGCCGGCTTCGTCAGCCGCACCCGCAACCAGCGCCTGAACAACCCGACGCAGCTGCCGGAGACGCTGTTCGAAATGGGCCGCGCTTTGCTGCTGCGTGAGACCGATGGCACCGCCTTCCGGCTGATCGGCATCGGCGCCAGCAAGCTGGCTGCGCCGGAGCTGGCCGACCAGGGCGATCTTGCCGACATGTCGGCGCCACGCCGGGCGGCGCGGCAGAACGCGATCGATACACTGCGCCAGCGCTTCGGCAGCAAAATCGTCACGCGCGGGATCGGTGCACGGGCCGGCTTGATGAAACCGCCCAGCTCAAAGTGATGTTGTTCGCAAGGACGAAAACGGCGGGGCTGATCTAGCACGGCAGGGCGTAGCAGAGTGTTTAAGAACTTCTTTTTCTGAAAGAATGAAGCAAAAGACTTCTGCTAATCTAGGCCATCAGCGTCGCAAACTGCCGGCTCCAGAGTAACAAAAGTTTGTGCGCCGCATTTTTTTACCAAAAGCGGCTGCTTTCTTATATCATCCTGGCCCGCGCCGCTTGGGCTTCGAGGCGCCAAATATAGCCGATGATGTCGGCAACGGCTTTGTAGTGTTCGAGCGGGATTTCCGCTTCCAGTTCCAGTTTGTGCAGCGCCCGCGCCAGTGGCGGGTTGGGGATGACCGGGACGCGGTTTTCCGCGGCCAGTTCGCGGATGCGCATCGCCATTTCGCCCATGCCTTTGGCGACGATTTTGGGCGCGGCCGCGCTGTTGCGGGTGTATTCCAGCGCGACGGCGTAATGGGTGGGATTGGTGACCACGACGGTTGCTTTTGTCATGGCTTTTTTCAGGTTCTGTTTGGCGCGGGCGTTGCGGATGGCCCGGCGCTTCGCCTTCATCTGGGGATCGCCGTCGCTGTCCTTGGTTTCCTGTTTGATGTCTTCCCGGCTCATGCGCATTGAACGGGCGAAATTGACCTGGCTCCAGGCGACGTCCAGCACCGTGATGAAGGCTTGCACGATGATGAGCGGGGTGGCGATGGTGATGATGCCGGTTTTTACGCTGCCTGGAACCACGCCAAGATTTTCGGTCAGGCTGCCCGGCAGGGATTTGAACTGGCCGGAGAGCGCCAGCCAGAGCGCGAAGCTGAGGACGCAGATTTTCAGCACGGATTTCAGCGCATCGACGCCGTGATTGGCGCTGAACAATTTGCCGATGCCGGTCATCGGCTCGATCCTGGAGAAATCCGGCATCAGCGCGCTGGTGCGCAGCGCGAGGCCGGTCTGCGCCAGCACGGCGCCGGCGCCGGTCAGCATTACCGCGAAGGCGAGCGGCAGAAAGGCGTGCGCGGCGATGCCGGCGGTGGCGTACAGGGTGGAGACGACGGTCGCGGCGCTGTCGATGCTGCCGGCATTGGCCAGGGCCAAGGCAAGGTGCTGCGCGGTGCTGGCTGCCAGTTCCGGAGCCGCCGCCATAATGACCAGGGTGGCGGCGGCGAGATTGGCGAAGGAGGCGAGCTCGTGCGAGACCGCGGCGTTGCCTTCCGACCTGGCGCGGGAGAGCCGCGCGGGAGTGGCGGCTTCGGTACGGCTGTCGCTGTCTTCCGCCATGGCTCAGCCGGCCAGGACACGCAGCAGGCCGGATGAAGTGCCGTGCAGCCAGGCGCTGACGATGGCGCCGCCCAGCAATGCGAGCAGCAGGATGCCGCCGAGGGTTTGGCCCGGCAGCGCCACCAGATAGATTTGCAGTTGCGGCACCAGTTTGGAGATGATGGCAAGGCCCGCCTGCCATAGCAGCCCGGCCAGCAGGAACGGCATGGCAAGCTGGATGGCCAGCGCGAAGCTCTGTGCGGTGAGCCGCTCGGTAATCTCCAGCACGCCGCCTGCCGGCAAGCCGATGCCGACGGGCAGGATGTGGTAGCTGGCGGCCAGCGCCCGTAGCGGCAGCGCGTACAGGCCGGTGACGAGGATCAAGGTGGTGGCGTAGGTGCCGAAGACGCTGCTGATCAGCGTGCTTTCCGTCCCCAGTTCCTGGTCCGGCGTGATGACGCTGGACAGCCCGATCTGGAAGGAGATGATCTGACCGGCGACGGGAAGTGCCAGCACGAACAGCCGCGCCATGATGCCGAGCCAGATGCCGATAAGAAGCTCATGCGCCAGCAGCGCCATCAGCAGGATGGGGGTGGGGTCGGTGTAATGCGGGATCGGCAGGATGGGCAGCAGCAAGGTGGTGAGGCAGGCGGCGAAGCCGGCACGCAGGGTTTGCGGCACCACCGCCTCCCCGATCCCGGGCAGCAGCATCACGGCGCTGCCGATGCGCGCGAAGGCCAGCATGAAGCTGAGCGCCAGAGGCGCGAGTGCGCGCAGGAAATTGGGATCGGCAGTCACGCGCCGCCGGCCAGGATGATCTGGCTGAAGATAAAATGGGTGAAGTTGTCGAGCGCCATGTACATCGAGCCGCCGAAGATCAGCAGCACGGCGAAGAGTGCCGCCACCTTCGGCAGAAAGACGAGTGTCGCTTCGTTGATCTGCGTGACGGCTTGGAAAATGGAGACCACGAGCCCGGCGGCGAGCGCTGCAAATAGTGGCGGCCCCGCCAGCTTGAACGCGAGCATGGAGGCGGTATGCAGAATGAGGCCGATGGAAGGGGCGTCCATAAGGCTTACCTTTTTGGCAGGATCGCCGGTGTGGCGGCGGCGCTTAGATCGGCATGTTCATGATGGACTGGTAGGCCTCCACCATGCGGTCGCGCAGCGCGACGGTGGTTTGCAGCGCGAGCTGCGCCTGGGTGACGGAGGTGACGATATGGGTGAGGTCGCCTTGCCCGTTCAGGGCCTGCGCGGCCTGCGCATCCGCCTGCTGGCCGGTCTGCAAGGCGCCGCCGAGTATGTTTGAGAGTGCGTTGCCAAAACTCTGGCCGCCGGTCGCTGCATCACCAGTGGCAACGCGCGAGTAGGCTTGCGCGGCCTGCGCGGCGGCGGCGGGGGTGACGGTGAGCGAGCCGATGGCCATGGCTTATTCCTGCAGCAGGCCCAGCGTGCGGCTGAGCATGGAGCGAGAGGTTTGCAGCACCGCGAGATTGGCGCTGTAGGAACGTTCGGCCTGCTGCATGTCCATGATTTCGACCATTTCGTTCACGTTTGGAACTTTCACGTAGCCTTGCGCATTCGCGGCCGGGTTGCCGGGTTCGTATTTTATCGGATCCGGCGCGGGATCGGTGCCGATCTGGCTGACCGTGACGAGCGGCATGTCTGCGTCCGGCGCGTCGGTTGAGGCATCGACCTGGTCGGCAAACGTAACGGTTTGCCGCTGGTACGGCTCGGCGCCTGGCGTGGTGCCGGTGGTGTCGGCATTGGCGAGGTTTTCCGCGATGACCTGCAGGCGCGTGCTTTGCGCATCCATGCCGGCGGCGGAGATACTTAGTGCGCTGTTGATATCCAATGGGGCGGACCTTCAGGCGTGATGCTGCAGCAGCGGCGCGAACAGTTTCGACGACCGGACAATGCGCGCCGCCTTGAACAGCCGGCGGGGCGACTTGCTGTGCCAGATTGCTGCGACAAGCGACGCAGCGGCCTTGCGGTGCAGGAACTTGCCCGGATTTTGCTGGATTGAAGCCATTTTCGATTCCTTCAACAAAAGCGCGGCTTTTAAGTGCCGGAAGAGCCAAGGGCGGTTTTGAACATGCCCATATAGACTTGGAGGAGATTCGTCGTGAGCTGCTGGTCGGAGTCGTTTTTCGATATCTGCACGAGCTCTTTGTCGAGCGCGACGGCATTGCCGTCCGGCGAATGCTCCTGCGGCGCGTTGACGGGATTGGCTGCCGTTGGCGTAGCGGCAATTCCGGGCAGGTCGTTCGGGCTGTCCTGCAGCATCTGCACGCCGCCATCCTGGTTGCCGAGGTAATCAGAGAACGAGACCGCGCCAAGCGGCTGGTAGTTCGGGGTATCGATATTGGCGAGATTGCTCGCGAGCAGATTTTGCACATTGCCCAGATAATCCAGCCGCGCTGTGGCGGTATCCAGAATGGAGGCGGTCATCGAAGCTCCAGCCATGGTCGATACATGCGGCAGAGTGGCCAGATAAAGCTGAACAGGGAATTAATCGAATTGCTTTGCGCATCGGCTTTGGCCGTAGGCGAATGTTAGCAATTTGCTGCGCCTATGGGCGAAGAAAACCAAGGCAGGCACCACGACAATATGTCAGGACCCCAGGATGTTCAGCGCCAACCCGGTACTATCAACGCTGTTCGCCTTGGGCGTTACGCTAGCGCTGATTTTTCTGGCCGCAAGATTGCTCAGACTCATGCCAACGATGATTTCCCGGAATGCATTGCTGCCCGGTATCGCATCGCGACAAACATCATCCAGCTCGACAATACTCACCGTCGAGTCCGTCACTGCGGTCGCGCCGCGCAGGCGGGTGATCGTGCTCCGGTATGGCGAAGCCCGGATAGCGGTGTTGACCGGCGGCCCGCAGGACGTCGCGCTTGGGCTCCTCCCGCCGCCGCCCTAGCGATCGCGCTGGGCTTTAGCCTGGCCTTGCCGCATTGCGCCTTCGGGCAGTCGGTGAGTCTGGATTTCGGCGATTCATCCGGCCTGCCGGACCCTGGCGAGACGACCAAACTGGTGCAGCTTGTGGTGGGGATCGGCATCCTGTCGCTGGCGCCCAGCCTGCTGGTGATGGTGACCGCCTTTACCCGCATCATCATCGTGCTGAGCATCTTGCGCAACGCCATCGGCACGCAGACCACGCCGCCCAACATGGTGCTCATCGGCCTGGCGCTGTTCCTGACCTTTTTCGTGATGCAGCCGGTGTTTCAGCAGGCCTGGCAGAACGGCCTGGCGCCGATGAGCAACGGCACGCTGGACACCATGAGCGGGCTGCAGGCGGCGGCGCAGCCGTTTCACCGCTTTATGGCGGCCAATACGCGGCCCGACGATGTCGGGCTGTTCCTGCGCCTCAGCAATACGCCGCCGCCGGCCGGCGTCGATGCCACGCCGTGGCGGGTGTTGATGCCGGCCTTTGCGATCGGCGAATTGCGGCGCGGGTTCGAGATGGGGTTTCTGATCTATCTGCCGTTTCTGGTCATCGACCTGGTAATCGCGTCTATTTTGATGAGCCTGGGAATGATGATGCTGCCGCCAACCAGCGTTTCGTTGCCGTTCAAGCTGATTTTTTTCGTGCTGGTGGATGGCTGGCAGCTGGTGTGCGGGAGTTTGGTGCAGAGCTTTGCGCCGTTGCATTAGAGCAGTCCTTGTCCGCTACTCTATGGCGGTCGTTACCGGTTACAGCCATTTCAAACATGGCCGTTTTAGAACCGACGTCCTTGGCTGGAAGCGGAAGGTCGGCTTTCGGTTGGCGAAGCTGAAGCAGTCATGAAGAAGGGCGTGATCCGGCCGCAATGCCTGAATGGCGTTGCATGCGATGGCAGCTTTTGAGAGCGCCATTCGACATCCTCAGTCCCGGGATTGCGACCGGGCTGTTGCTGGTTAGCAGCGGTACCTTCTGCATGGCTTTGTTGGCGAAATAACAACATCCAAATCATGGTCGCTCAAGGCGTCGGAGAAACAGTCAAAGCAATTTCAATGCTTTTCGGTGAGGTGGCGGCTTGTCGGCATCGACATCATTCGCTGTTTTTCGTCATCAGCCGGTTCAACATCAGCACCAGCAGTATGATCATGACCGGACCGCCGATGAATTCCGCGAGGGTGAATTGCCAGCCCATGATGACGGCGAGGATGATGCCGAGTTCGAGCACCAGATTGGTGGAGGCGAATTGAAATGCCATCGCGGCCGTGAAGTCGCCGCCCTTGCGGAAGATCGAACGCGCCAAGGCCACCGCGGCGTAGGAGCAGGAAGAGGAAGCAGCCCCCAGGCCGCTTGCGATCAAGATCGTGCGCGGCCGCGCATCCGGCAACAGGCGGCTCATTTCGCCCTTGGTCACGACTGCCTGAACAAGCCCCGAGAGAATGAAGCCGAGCACCAGGCCCAGAGCATCTGCCAGCCCATCGCGAAGGCGAAAGACAATGCGCGAAGCATTGCAAGGCCGATATGCTGCAACAAATCAATGTTCCCTAGCGGCTTTGAGGCGTAGCGTCAGGCGTAGATCTTGACGCTGCCGGCGACGCTGTCGGCGATCTGCTCCTTGGTGATGATCCCCAGCACGCGCTCGGCGCCTGGATCGGGTGTGCGGGAGACGACGATCGCCATCGCCGAGCGCTGTTCCGTCATCGCCTTGATGACGTCGAAGGCGACATCGCTTTCATGCGCGATTACAAAATTCTTGCCGACCAGGTCGCCTAGCTGCACATCTTCGTTGGCTGTGCTGATCGCCCGCCGGATGTTCGGGTCCATCCGCAAGGCTCCCACGATCCTGTTGTGGTCGGTCACCACCACGTGCCGCAGCCCGCCCTGACTTTCGGACATCTGGATGAAAGTGGCGAAGGTGGTGGCGCCGTCCAGCACCAGGACGTCGTGTTCCATGATCTGTGCGGCGCTTTGCACCAGGAACATGTTGGCGTGCATCGCCTTGGGCACCGGATGGCCACGCCTGTAGAGTTTCGCGGTATAGATGTTTTCGCGCGAGAGGATGCGCCGGATACCAAGCGCCAGCGCCACGGCCAGGATCATTGGAAGCACGATGTTGTAGTCGCGCGTCATCTCGAAGATCATTGTCACAGCGGTCATCGCGGCACCGGTGCTGCTGCCGACCATCGCACCCATGCCGACCATCGCGAAGGCGGGCAGGCTGACCGGAGCGCCTGGCGCCACGACCGACACGACCGCGGCAAAGGCGGCGCCCAGTGTCGCACCGATGAACAGCGACGGCGAGAACACGCCGCCGGAGGAACCGGAGCCGAGGCTGATGGAGGTCGCGAGCAGTTTGGCGACCGCCAGCAGAAGCAGGAAGGCAGCGCCCGGCAACTGGTTGTGCAGCGTCGCCTGGATTGTCGAGTACCCGACGCCTTCGATGAAATAGTGACCGCGCGCCAGCCACAGCCCGTACATCATGAGGCCCACGACCAGCATGCCGAGGCTATGGCGGCCATACCGGCCGGGAATTTTCTCGAACCAGTCCTCGACCCAGTGCAGCGTCCGTACGAAGCCCGCCGAAGCAACCCCGACGACACAGCCCAGCAAGGCGTAGAGGCCGAGCGTGATCACGCTGCTCGGTTCGTTGGGAATGGCAGCGAGGTTGATCGGCACGGAAAAGGCCGGTTCCGAGCCGAAAAACAGGCGGCCGAGGAAGGTGGCGCTGCCGGTCGCCACCGCGACCGGCAGGAAGCTATCCACGCTTATCTCCGGCAGCATCAGCTCTGTTGCGAACAACACGCCGCCGATCGGCGTATTGAAGGTGGCGGCAATCCCGGCACCGGCGCCGGCGGCGACGAGAACGATCCGCTGGCTGGCCGGCATGCGAACGATCTGTCCAAGCGTGGAACCCAAGGCCGAGCCGATCTGGATGATCGGGCCCTCCCGCCCAACCGCGGCGCCACTGCCGATCGCCAATGCCGAGGCAATGGATTTGACCAGCGCCACCACCGGCCGGATCACGCCTTGCTTATAGTAGATGGCGTCCATCACCTCCGGCACGCCGTGCCCCTTTGCCTCGGGCGCGAAGTTCGAGACGATCCACGTGACCCCAAGGCCGCCAATGACCGGCACCAGCACTACCAGCGGCCCCCACGGATCATTCGGTGTAAAAACGCTGGCGTTATAGGCGAAGGCGAAGCGACCGAGGAAAAGGAGGTTGTGGACCAGCCCGATCAGGTCGCGAAAGATGACCGCGCCCAGTCCCGTCACCAGCCCAACCAGCAAGGCGAGCAGCGAAAGCGGCAAAAGATGCATCCGCCCCACGGGCTTGTCAGCCTGCTCATCCGGCGTCACCGGCGGGCTGGAAGAAGTTTCTACCGGGGGCGTCGTGTGATCGGGCCGCTCACTACTGGCCGGCGGAGCCTGATTCATCTTGTCCCTTCTGCACGTTTGGCCGCGGTCTGTTGAGAGAGCTGCCGGTTCAAGGCCCGTTGCGGCACGAGGGCCGTCGGCCGCCCTGACGCTGTCTCTCGCCTGTAGAGACGAACGTTGCGGCTTTGTCGACCGGTCGTACCGCGATGTTAGGTCGGCGGAGCCGGTGCGTCTCCTTTGACTGGATAAAGCGGTCGCGCGACACGCTGGATCGTTAGCCCCGGCACGATGATCGTGAACACCACCACGCCGTAGCTGACCGCAAGCAGCCATGGGCGTAGCGCATTGTCAGGGCGGCTCAGGGCAAGGGTCACGGATATCGCGCCTCTTAAGCCGCCCCAGGTCAGCACTACCATTCCGGCGCGGGTTCGAGATGGGGTTTCTGATCGATCTGCCGTTTCGGGTCATCGACCTTGTCATCTCAGCAATTTTGATGAGCCTGGGAATGATGCTGCTGCCGCCAACCAGCGTTTCGTTGCCGTTCAAGTCGATTTTTTTCGTGCTGGTGGATGGCTGGCAGCTGGTGTGCGGGAGTTTGGTGCAGAGCTTTGCGCCGTTGCATGAGAGCAGTCCTTGTCCGCTACTCTATGGCGGTCGTTACCGGTTACAGCCATTTCAAACATGGCCGTTTTAGAACCGACGTCCTTGGCCGAAGGCGGAAGGTCTGGTCTGGCGAACGCTTTGGCATCTAGCGGACATTCATCCGAGAGAGCGACTGTTGGATTGTCTAGACTGATCTGCCCAGCATGGTGAGATTAAGCCGTTAAATGAAATCGAGAAATAGCGCCCAGGATTGCGTTCATCGACTTTCGGTCATATCTTTTGAACGTTGCAACCCATTGATTTCTTGGACCAAGCTGCGTTTGCAGAAGTCTTGAGTTTCGGATCATGGATTCGAGCTGTTCCATTCCTAACCCATCAGGCGCAGATGATGCCGCCTTAGGTGGGCCAGTTCTCAGGTTGCCGTCGTTTGCTGGCTACATAAGCCGGTCGGTTGACCAGCTCGAGAATGAGCGCAACGGCAGCCGTGGTGTAGCGGCCTCGCACGTCTACCACCACCGCGTCATAGTCATGCGCCGCCATCGTCAGGTTACGGCAGAGGTCGCCTATGTCCTGTGCGTCAAAGGATGCCTGCATATCGTGGGCAAAGCGGTTTCGGACGCGCCGCAGCGTATCGCATTCCTTGAATTCACGCTCGGTAATCAGCCCAAGCGCATAGGCGGCAGCGGTGCGGGTGCTAAAAGTCCCCAGAGGGGCATTGAAGCCTTCCACAAGGCGCAGGCTGCTATCCCTGTCGATGACAAAGGCCAACAGGATGCGGCGCATCAGGTCGTCAAGGTAGCTGCACGTAATCAGCACCCGGCCCCGGTCGCTCTCCTTGTTCAGCTCCGGCAGGAAACCCAGAAACTCCTTCAAGTGCGGGTGCGAGACTTCGACCGGCACACGGTCGCTGGGCATATCGGCGCTTGGCTCTCTCATCCCGCCGCAACCTCAAAACAGCCACGACCAACCAGACAATATGTATTCATGGAGCTGCGGAAAATGCCTTTTAGTTTCAAATGGTTGGCATACCGCCTGAGTGAATTGGTCGGGTAATTCACACGTTTTCGCCCGTTTGCCGTGCTAATTTCGACTGCTCGAAACGAGCTAGAAGACGCTCCACTTTTGCCGTGCTCGGGGTGCGCACTACCGGGTTAGCCGTCCAGTTCCAGAATTTCTGCATCGTCCCGGCCTCAATACGCCGGGGCGTGTCGATAGGCAGATGCAGCTTGTCCCGTATCTCGGCGGCAAGCTCCATATGCGTCCATGGATAGAACTGGTAGCGCATAACCATGGCATACCCGCCCGCCTGAATGAGCGCATCGGCCCATGTTCGCGGAAGCGCCCTGACGGCAAACACCGGCTTGATACCAAGATGGATGCACATCTTCACCTTTGCCACGAATTCCTCAATACCCAGATAGCCGAGCGTGTTCTTGACCTCGATGCCGTAGGCCACGTCCTTGCTCTCGAAGATGAAATCAAGGTTATGCTTGGTTTCTGTCCACGCGACGCCGTTATGCTCGTTCACTTCCTCTCCGGTCAGTATGTATTTGCCACGCGCGAAGGCCGCGAGCATCAAATGCTCGCCCTGCAAGCCAAGCGTCCCGTCCGTCGCTGCGTTGGTATAGTGGTTCACGAGAGTGAACACGTCCGTAGCTGACCGCTTATAGAAGCGGTATTTGTTGTGCCACAGCAGCTTGATTTCCGAGCCTATATCGAGCTTGCGTGGTTCGCTGATGATGCGCCGCTCGTCTACCAAACGGCGCAAGGCGCGGTTCGTCACCCAATGGAAATACTCGTTCTCAAACATGACTTCGAGCTGGCGACTGTAAAAGACGGCTTCAGGATTGTCCTCGAAATGGGCAAGCAGCCGCGCCCGCGCTCGCGCCTCCTCCGTGTCCTCCACCTTCTTGACCTTACGCATACGCTGGCCTCAATTTTGTCCCGTCGTCATCCCCCAGAAGCACACTGCCTACAAGGCATGCGCAAGCCTTTGCTTGTACCGCCAGAGCATACTGGGCGTTATGGTAAGTTGGGCCTATTCCGCCAACTTGGCCGAGCCGAACCTGCGGAAGAGGCTCGGCCACGTCTTCCGCCTCGCGGCGTGCCCCCAGACCATGCGAGATTGCGCCTATGCCCGGTTTGAATGCCAGCCTCTTTACGCCCACTGAGCGCGACCTCATCCGCCGCGAGTTCTGCAAGCACTTCGGCAGCTATCCAAAGCTGGCCGATGGTATACTCCTGCGTACCTGGCGCTCAGGACCCAAGGCGGACCTACCCAAGATTTCCAAGGCTATGGCCGGCCTTGTGGAGCGCGGCTTGGTCGACGTCCCATCTGGGCCGCAACCTGCTTTCGTGGCACGCGCCCACTTCACCGCCGCTGGCCTGGCCGCGCTTCGCAAGCTGCTGCAAGACCGGCGCAGCATGGACCCGCAGCAATTCGCGCATCTGCGTCAGGAACTCGGGCTCGACCCGACCGGCGAACTTGATGACCAGGGCTAGGCGCAGCGCTTACAACCTAAGCGCATGAAGCGACCTGGCGCGCGATCGCCGCGCGCTATGACCGCCATGGATCGCGCGCGAGAACGCCCGCAAGGGAGGCAGACCCCGCAAGCAGGCGACTCATAGCCGCATCGGCTCTCGGCTGTACCATTCTGTGAAAGCGACGTTTGACAGAATGATACGCTACGTTGGTGCGGGGAATGGACAGTGCGGGCACAAGCTGGAAAGCTGGAAGTCATGCCCGTCGTCCTGGCCCCCGTAACCCGCGCCGACGCCGCCGAACTTATCCAGGGCAACTTGGACAGCCGCGGCTACCATCATCCCTGGACGGCTCCTTTCACCGACGAAGCCGGTTTCGATGCCTGGTTCGGACGAACGCTCTCCGGCCCTAATGTCGGGCTAATCGCCCGCGAGGCGGCATCGGGCCGCGTCGCGGGCGTGGTGAACCTGAACGAGATCGTTGCTGGCGTCTTTCAGAGCGCCTATCTGGGCTACTATGGCGCGGTCGCCCTAGCCGGGCGCGGCCTGATGACCGAGACGGTCCGACTGGCGGCGGCGCACGCTTTCGAAGTGCTGGGGCTTCATCGGCTGGAGGCCAACGTCCAGCCAGGCAACCTGCGCTCGATCGCCCTGCTCAAGCGGCTCGGCTTCCGCCCCGAGGGATACTCGCCGCGCTACCTGCGTATTGGTGGTGAGTGGCGCGACCACGAGCGTTGGGCCTTGCTCGCCGACGAGATCTGATCCGGTTCTGTTGCATTAACTCAGTACGCCTGCAGAATGCCATGCCGATCTTTACCTATCAATCTGGCAGGTAGAAGAGCCGGTTCACAAAGCGCACTTCGCCTGCCACGCCTGGATCGAGCATCACGCAATTGCCTTTTCTGATCATTCGCATGACCTCTATCCCCTTAATGGCAGCATAGGCCGTTGGCATGGATTTGAAGCCGCGCATGGGCCGTATCACGCGCTTGAGCGCAGCATGGTCGCCCTCCAGGCGATTGTTGAGATATTTGACCTGCCGGTGCTCAAGCTCCGCTTCGATCCTGCCTTCCTGCTTTAACCGCCTGATGGCCTTTCCATAAGCCTCATTTTGATCCGTATTGATCGTTTCTGGCAGGCAATCAGCACGGTTTCTCAGCGCCTTGCCGAGAAAGCGGGCTGCGGATTTTGCCGTCCGGCGGGATGACAGCATGAAGTCGATTACGCCACCATCGGAATCAAGCGCACGATACAGATAGGTCCACTGGCCGGCGACCTTAATGTAGGTTTCATCGACCCGCCAGGACAGGCCGGTATATCCCTGATACCGCCGGATGCGCTTTTCCATCAACGGCGCGTAGCGCTGCACCCAGCGGTAGAGCGTGGTGTGGTCAACCTGCACACCGCGCTCCGCCATTATTTCCTCAAGGTCGCGGTAGCTGATGCCGTATTTGCAGTACCAGCGGACACAAGCCAGGATGATAGACACTGGAAATCGGCGGCCTTTGAAGTCCGACATGGGGATACCTTGAAGCTTTTCGTTCTCTGTCTCCCTAACGCCGTACCAATGCAACAGAACCGGCCGGCGCGCATCTGCTGTTCCTGCCACCCTACAGCCCCGACCTGAACCCGATCGAGCAGGCCTTCGCCAAATTGAAAACCTTGTTGCGCAAGGCAGAAGAGCGCTCCGTCGCCGCCGTCTGGAACCGCATCGGCGCGCTACTCGAAAACTTCAGCCCATCCGAATGTGCAAACTACATCCAACACGCCGGTTACAGATTAACTTGAGGCGATCACGCTCTAAGCAAGCGTAGGATGGGTGAGCGAAGCGCTACCCATCGCTTCTGGGGTCTCATGCTTCATCAGTCCACGCCTCCCCAACATCATTCAACGCCATAGCGCTGCCTCCTGACCAATCGACCGGGTAAAGCCCCATCGTGACCGACCTATGAAACGAAGAATACGGCCAATCGGCAGCGTGAGCAACCAATCCGTGCTTGACGGCATTGAAATGAATGTAATCAAAATGGGCGCCATAATCCTGGTCGTCGCGGATCGTATGTTCCCAGAACCGTCTTTGCCAAATTCCCCGCTCGCCCTTTTCCATCCGGCTTGCTGAGCGAAACTCGCCTTCAGGTATTTGCTTGGAGAAAGCCGTCTTAATCGCCTGCCAACGCGCCGAATAATCCATATCACCCTCCGGCAAGGTCCAGAGACTATGTAGATGCTCAGGTAATGCCACCCATGCATCGATATGAAACGGTGCCCTCGCCCGCGCCTTACGCACCGCCTCTCGCAAAACGCCGATATTGCGCGTCAGAAGGTCGCTCCGACGGTCATACAAATTGACCGTGAAGAAATATGTCCCACCCGCAACCCGGTTCCGCCGATAATCTGTCATGATAGGATTAGGCTTGATAAAGCAAATATAATCAATGTCTATAAGAAACGATGGGTAGCGCTTCGCTCACCCATCCTACGCTTGCTAAGAGCAGGCGGACTCAAACCAGGGAGACGCTGGCGCCGAGGAGGCGCTTGCGACCCTCTACGATCAAGGCCAGGGTGAACCGCATGACGAAACGAGGGCAGCTTTTTAGTTCAGAAAAGCTGCTGACCAAGGAGTGATTGCGGCTCAGGGTTCACTTGGCGATCTGTGTGCCACGGACAAGGCTTGCCGAACGAGGTCGCCAGCAAAATGACTCCAGCGGAAATTACAAACGCTCAACACCTCGCATCTTCATGGAAGCCGACGGATTAGCCCAGATGACTAGCAAGCTAAACTGCTTTCGATAGCGAGAGGATATCAGTGTCCGTTTTTGCCAAACCAACGAACGCTTCTGCTGACCGGAGCTGGCGCCCAAGCGGATGCGAACGGTAAACAGCGAAAGCGAAAGAGAAGTCGTCATCGTAACGAAGCGGGCCAAGTCAGTTTATGCCCGGTTCCAATCGATCCAGCCCGCATGAACTTGGCAAGTCGCAAGCTCGTGATTAAACCCTGCGGGCCAGCTCGTAAGACTCAGCACCGCCACTGTGCGCACCGGATCCCATTCAAACGCAATCCAGATCAGTGGCCGTTCCGCTGTTGCGCGACTCCCAGCTGCCTCAATTGCTTGAAGCACCTTAATACGAGCAGAGTCTGACAGAAATTGTAAGACAATCGAGTGGAAAACGACGCGGGTGACAAGGTGATCCTGCGCCGCCGCAAGTTGGTCGACGATCCAAGCCGCAGCATCGGCATGATCAACAACTGGGGGGTGGTCGGTAGCGATAGCGATAGCCTGCTCCAGCCGATCGGCACGCTGGGTGTCGTCCGGCCAAACGTAAGCCGCCAAGCGTTCGCAGTCCGCCGCATCACGAACGTCCAATGGTGCCAGATCGACACCGCGGGCGCGACAGATCTCGATGCTCCCTTGCGGCGGAGGCGCGCCCCGCCACTCCGGCTTCAGAAGCACCGGTGACTGAAGATTGCCGGATCGATACCCTCCCAAATCGTAACCGTAATGGGCAAGGTTGAGGTTGAGTCCTGCGCTTGAGCCCAGCTCAAGCAGTTCGAAACGAGGCGGATGTCGGGTGGCGGCGACCGACAAAGCCGCCCAGATCGCTGCGCTGCGCCCTACTTCGTTGGTCTGCGGAGGCGAGCCGAGCCAGTCGGTGATCGTCGCGTCTTCCTGACGCATTACCTCCCCAACGACTTGATCGAAATCTCCGCCCAGGTCGCAGTACAGCGCGGCAAGGTCTGGTGTCGCCTTCCTTCGCGCAAGCGCATGGAGGGCGCCACCGAGTCGCAAAGCCACATTGTCAGCTCGCAGATTTCCCGGCCATTCAGCTATTGCCTTTGCTGTTTTCGGCGCGACATGGAGCTGTCGCGAAGTGGCTTCCATAAGGCGTGCCATGAACTCAGAGCCCATCTGCCGAGCAATGCCGGCCTGGACTAGGAAAACGTCGTTGCCATCTCCGGCTTGGGTCATTCGGACTCTTTTTGATGCGAAATAATCTCTTTAGGCTTCCTCACTCTAAACTGCCTAATCGCCCCGTAAAGGGTCGGTGCCCTGTAACTTCTTACCGGGCACCGGATCAGGCAGGTGAAGGACGGACCTAAGTCAGCCGCCATCAGTTGGATCATTTGGGGCGCTCGACCATACAAGAATAGGCCTGGATCGAATGGCTGCTTTCGGGTTCAATGAAATCAACAGACTATGAAGACTTTGGGCGCAAAGCAGTCACGGCGATGCTATCAAAAGCGGTTTTTTAAGCCGATCATCGGTGGTTACGCGCTTCGCGCTAGCCTACCCTACTTCGTAATATCCGCAGTTGGCGAAGCGCCGGCAACGTTGCGCGTCCAACATCGGCGCTAAGCGGAGTTCCAAAGGACCCGCGACCTCCGTTTCCGCCATTTCGGCTTCGCAGATCAGCTTCCGAATCGTATATTCCGCCCGGGCTGTTCAGGCGGGAGGGTCTGGAGCCTCCTGCCTCAGTAGTGGCAGGCTGAGGATCAAGGCGTCGCCGTCCGAATAGTAGTTTGTACGCCGTCCCGCCTGCTCGAAGCCCAGCGCTGCGTATAGGCTGCGGGCCGGCAGGTTCGCAGCCGCCACTTCCAGATGCAGCACGCAGGCGTTTTGCGTTTCGGCATGCGCAGTCGCGGCCCTCATCAGGGCAGTGCCGATGCCCTGCCGCTTTTCCGCAGCACCGATGCTCAGGATCTCCGCCTCATCGGCCACGCAGCGCAGCAGCACCAGGTTCGCTGCCGCCACTTCCAGATGCAGCACGCAGGCGTTTTGCGTTTCGGCATGCGCAGTCGCGGCCCTCATCAGGGCAGTGCCGATGCCCTGCCGCTTTTCCGCAGCACCGATGCTCAGGATCTCCGCCTCATCGGCCACGCAGCGCAGCAGCACCAGCCCGCCGCGCGGGTCGATAAATCCAGCGACGCCAGGCTGCTGCAGCAACGCCGCGAAACTGGCCGCGTCCCAAGGATCATCCGGAAACGCCGCCGCATGGATCGCCGCCAGCGCCGCCGCATGCTCCGGCCCGGCGGGCGTCACACCGGTTGCGGGCGCAGGCCGCCTGCGGGCAGTTTGGCTTCCGGCGGGTCGACATAGATCGGTTGCGCGGCGTGCGCAGGCTTGCCGGCCGACTGGCGCAGCAGCGCCGCCCGCGCGACCCATACCGGATCCAGCAGCCGGCCATTCGTCAGCATCACGTCATGCCCTGCGGCGGCCAGCCGGGCGGCAACCTCGTTCGCGGCGTCGCCGGCCAGCGCGATCGGCGCCCGGATGCGCGGAATATCGGCGTCGGCACAGGCTTCCGCCGCGCCATCGCGCAGAATGAACAGCCGGTCGCGGCGCGCCCGGATCGCCACCCAAAGCGGCCGATGCAGCGCAGGAAAAGCGGCGGCGAAGGCTTCCGCGACCGGCACGCCCAGCAGCGGCAGTTTGGCCGCGGCGGCATAGCCCTGCGCCAGCGCGATCGCGTTGCGCAGCCCGGTGAAACTGCCTGGCCCGATCGTGACCGCAACCGCCGCCGGCGCGAAGCCGGCCTCCGCCAAGCAGGCTTCCAGCAGCTGGGGCAGGATTTCGGTCAGGCCGGTTTTGCCAGCGGCAATTTGCCGCGCGCATGTCGTCCCCGCCTCATCGAGCATCGCCACCCCGGCGCGCGGGCCGGCCGCGTCAATGCTCAGGATCGCGATCAAGCGAGGAGTGCTGCCTCTTCGAAACCCAGTTTCGGCAGCCGTTCGAACGGATGCGCCGCCTGGGCATGGCCGAGGTTGAGCAGGAAATTCGCCTTCCAGCCGCTCAGGCCGAAAAACGCCTGGTCCACTTTGGCCTTGTCGAAACCGGACATCGGCCCGCAATCTATCCCCAGCGCGCGCGCCGCCATGATCAGGTAGGCGCCCTGCAGCGTGGAATTGCGAAACGCGGTCTCCTGTGCCAGGTCCGGATTGCCGGAAAACCAGATTTTCGCATCCGCCGGCGGGTACAGCTTTGGCAGCTGCGTGTAGAACAACGGATCATAGGCGACGATCACGGTCACCGGCGCCGCCAGCGTTTTCTCCAGATTGCCGGCGCTCAAAGCCGGTTTCAGCTTCGCCTTGCCCTCCGGCGTGCGGATGAACACAAACCGCGCCGGCGAGCAATTGGCCGAGGTGGGGCCAAGCTTGACCAGCTCATACAAAGCGGTGAGGTCGTCATCGCTGACCGGCTGATCCGTCCATTCCCATTTAGTGCGGGCGGTGCGAAACAGCGTATCCAGTGCAAAATCGTCCAAGGCCATGCAACGGTCTTTCGAAAGTCAGGTGAGCGTTCGGGAAGCCAAAAACCTTGTTAACTTAGTTGCGTGGGTGCAACAGCCCATGACCTAAAGCATCAAAAGTTTTTGGTTCTTCTTTTCAAAAAAGAACCACTTGCTTTCCGCCTGCTTAAGCCAGGGTTTGCTTAAGCCAGCGTTTGCTTAAGCCAGCGCTTGGGTAACCGACTGCACCTCCGGAATGTAGTGCTTCAGCAGGTTTTCGATGCCGTGCTTGAGCGTCGCGGTGGAGGACGGGCAGCCCGAGCAGGAACCCTGCATCTGCAGGCTGACCACGCCGTCACGGTAGCCGCGGAAAATGATGTCGCCGCCATCGCCGGCGACCGCCGGACGGATGCGGGTCTCCAGCAGATCCTTGATCTGCTCGACGATCTCCTGATCCTCCGGCTGCACGTCCTCTATCGCGGCGGCGCCCGCTTCGCTCAGCACCGGCAGGCCGGCGACGAAATGCTCCATGATCGCGCTTAAGACCTGCGGCTTCAGGCTTTGCCAATCGGTGTCGTCCGACTTGGTGACGGTGATGAAGTCGTTGCCGAGGAAAACTCGGCTGACGCCGACCAGGCCGAACAGATTATGGGCCAGCGGGCTGATCAGCGCGGCATCCGCTTCGGCAAAATCGGCGGTGCGGCCGGCCAGAACCTCGCGGCCGGGGAGGAATTTCAGGGTTGCCGGGTTCGGCGTGCTTTCGGTCTCGATGAACATGGCGGTTCTCCAATCTGGAACGTGCAGGTCTCGGCGGTTTTAGCCCGGATGACAAGATGCGCGGCATCGGCCTTGCAATGTTGGCTAAGCATACGTTACCAAGCCGTCAGATGAAGGTGGCCTTCGCGAGAGGGCTGAAACGGGAATGCGGACCAAAACCGCAGCTGTCCCCGCAACTGTGAGCGGCGAGCGACGTGCCAGATGCCATTGCCCCAACCGGGTGAGAAGGCGGCCGAAGCGACAACCCGCGAGCCAGGAGACCGGCCGGCATCGAGACATTTGCGCGCAGATGGCCGGGGCGTGCCATATGCGGAAGGGAGCGAGACCCTGAGCCTCTGTCGCATTTTTGGTCCGCCGCCTTCCATCAGGCGCGGCATGCGGGAGGTTGTATGCGTCATTTTTCTCTATGCGGGGCTTGCCTGTTTGCAGTCCTGGTCCCTGTTGCCGGCTACGCGCAAAGCGCTGCCGATTCAAGCGTCCCGGCGCAGGTGACGGTGACCGCCACGCGGGTTTCAACTTTGCTGCCGGACGTGCCGGCCGGTGTCACCGTCATCACGGCGCAGGAAATGCAGGCGCGGGGCTATACCACGCTGGTGGACGCCTTGAGCGCCGTGCCGGGCGTGGGCGTGGTGCAATCCGGCGGTCCCGGCAGTCAGGCAAGCGTCTTCATCCGCGGCACAGACTCCGAAGATGTGCTGGTGCTGCTGGACGGCGTGCCGGTGAACGATCCCTCGGATCCGAACGGTGCGTTCAATTTCGGCGACTATACATTGAGCGATATCGCGCGGATCGAGGTGGTGCGCGGTCCGATGTCGGGGCTCTACGGCTCCAATGCGATCGGCGGGGTGATCAATATCATTACCGTGCAGGGCGCCGGCGCACCGAAGATCAGTTTCGGCGCGGCGGGCGGCTGGCCGGCGCAGGGCCAGGGCGGCGCCACGCTCTGGGGCGCCACCGGCAAGTTCGACTATGCACTGACCGGCGCCACTGATCAGGAATCCGGCTTTGACGACACGGCGCGGCGCCTGTCGGTTTATGCCGCCAATCGTGACCCGTTCCGCGCCAATCTGGGCTCGCTGAACCTGGGTTATTCGCCCCTGGAAGGCACCAGGATCGGGCTGCAGATACGCGCGCAGCAGGCCGATTCCGCCTTTCCGGATCTGGGCGATCCGATCTTCGATGATCCGGATGAGTATTCCTACAATACCAATCTGTTCACCAAGCTCGGCATTCAGAGCAACCTGTTCAACGGCCTGCTGAGCACGGAGCTTTTTGCGGCGCGGCTGCAGAACAGCCTGCACGAATCCAACCTGCTCGACGCAAACGATCCGAACGAGGCCTTCGCCGATGAGTATTACCACGGCATTCGCGACGACGTGCAGTGGAACAACACGGTGCATCTGCACGATGCCGGCCCGGCAGCGTTCTCGTCGCTCCTGTTCGGCGTCGAATATCGCGATGACCGTTCGAAATATACGCTCGACGAAGCCTATGGCTTGCCGCCCTACCAGTCGGCGTTTACCGGCGGCGACGATAACTCCCAGCATTCCATCGCCGGCCATGCCGGGCTGCAGACCACGCTGTGGCAGCGCCTGACGCTGACCGGCGCGCTGCGCGATGACGCTGTCTCCAGCTTCGGCAACGCGCTTACCGGCCGGGCCGGCGCCGTGCTGGCGATACCGGAGGCAGATCTGCATTTGAAAACCTCCTACGGCACCGGCTTCCTCGCACCCTCGCTGTTCGACCTCTACGGCCAGGAGAGCTATGGCGGCTATCCTGATTACCACGGCAATCCGAACCTGAAGCCCGAACACAGCTCGGGCTACGATGCCGGGCTGCAATTCGACATCCCGGCCTTTCAGCAGCCGGATTTCGCCAGCATCTCCGCGACCTATTACTTCAACAAGATCACCAACCTCATCACCTCTACCCCGGATTTCGAAAGCGTGGAGAATGTCGGCCGGGCGCAGATCAGCGGCGTGGAGACCGAGCTGGTGCTGAATCCATTCCCCTGGGCCAGCGCCGATCTGACCTACACCTACACTTACGCGCGCGACGTGACCGACGGCACGCCCTTGTTGCGCCGCCCGGAAAACGCCGGAAGTGCCACGGTGACCTTAACGCCCACGGCCGCCATCAGCATCGTGCCGCAGGTGGCGTATATCGGCCGCTATGATGATTATCTCTACGCCGATGACGGCTACGCGACAGCGGACGGCCTCAACCGGTCGGGAACCATCGTAAACCTGACTGCGAGCTACGCGCTCACGCCGCAATACAGCCTGTTCGCGCAGGGCAAAAACCTGTTTTACTCGCGGTACGAGCCGGTAAACGGACTGGAGATACCCGGACAGTCATTCCTGTTCGGAATCAGGGGCAGTTTTGGGACTTAGCAAGCAGCCGACTTTTTGAAGAAAGGCCTGCGCGGCCCGCCGGCGGCGCAAAAGCTTCTTTTAATCTGTAGCCGGGATGTTGTGACGCCAATGGCCCAGATACACAAAAATCCTTTTGGTTCTTTTTCTGCAGAAAAAGAACCGCTTGCCTTTCCCGCGCGGCGGGACACGGCGCCGGTTATTGGCTGGGTGGCGGCGCTGGCGTTGCATCTCGGGCTGTTGCTGGCGGTGATTTTGCAATCGGCGGAGCGCATGCCGCCGGCATCGGCATCGGCGGAGCGCATGCCGCCGGCATCGGCATCGGCGGAGCGCATGCCGCCGGCATCGGCATCGGCGGAGCGCATGCCGCCGGCGGCGGCGCAAGCGGCGGTTACGCTGGTGCTGCAGCCGCCGGGGCAAAGCGGGGTTGCCGTGCCGGTTGCGCCCAGGCCGCCCGAGTTGCGTGCGGTCCGGCCGGTCGTGGCGCCGCGCGTGGTTGCCAGTGCCGCGCCGTCGCGGCCGCGTGCGGTTACCAGTGCCGCGCCGTCGCCGCCGCGTGCGTTTACCAGTGCCGCGCTGTCGCCGCCGCGTGCGGTGGCAAAACCGAGTCCGGCGGCGGCTGCCGTGCCGGCCGCGCAAAGCGGCAAGCCAGGGTTGGCACCCGCGCCGGCAAGCGCTTTTCAGGGTTTTGTGGCGGCCCAGCCTTTGGGCGGCAATTTCAATTCGCCGCCGGTATATCCCGACGCGGCGATCGGACATGGCGAGGAGGGGAAGGTGCTGCTTTCCATTCATGTGCTGCCGGATGGGCGCACCGATTTCGTCAGCGTGACTGAAAGTTCCGGCTACCAGATTCTCGACCATGCGGCGCAGGATACGGTGCTACATTGGCGTTTCCAGCCGGCGATGTTTGCGGGAAAGCGGGTGGTGCAAGTCATTCCGTTCTGGATCAATTTCGACCTGCAGACGCAAAGCGTGAAGCTGGCTCAGTAGACCAAAGCGGGCGGTCCGGTGCTGCCGGCATTGCCTGGCGTGGGACAGGTGAATTCGGAAATCGCGTTGCCGTAGCCAAGGTCGTCGTTATAGCGCGCAGGCGTCGTATAGGCGCCCATATCGTTCCAGAACATGACATAGACCGGCGGTGGATTGACGTTGCAGTAAACCGCCCCGAATTCGGGGTTTTCCACCGGATCGACCGGCGTGATCGGGGAGTCGTTGTTGGGCTGCGCGGCGTTGGGCAGCAGGCTGCCGTTGAAGCCGTTGGCTTGCGGGTTGTAGCATTGGTGGGAAGTATCCTCCGGCGGGTAATGATCGGAGCCGTTCACCGGCGGTTCGGTGACGCTATAGGGGCCGGTGCCGGAAACCGTGACGGTGGCCGGCACGTAGCCGGTGGCATTGCCATTGCCGACGCCGTCATAGACCGGGGTCATGCCGATCACGACCGGGCTCTCCGTAGCGACGATGTTGAAGAGATTGCCGCTCGGTACGGCATTGAGCGAGATGACTCCGTTGGCGTTGCCGGTGGTTTGTGCCGTGAAGGCGGTCGAGCTCTCGGTATAGGTGTAATAATCCGGCAATTCCGGCACGCTGTTGCTCTCCGGCACGGCGTTGCCCAGCGGCTGGATGATGAAGGTGCAGTCGTTATAGCGGGCGCTTTGCAGCGCGTTCTGGGTGTAGGTGATGCCGCCGCCGCCGCTGCTCACCCTGGCGGCGGTGCAATCGGTCACGGCCCCGCCGCCCGGATCTGCGTAAGCGCCGCCGGGATCCGGATCGGTATTGTTGGGCGGGCTCCAGCCCCACCAAGGATTGAAGGCCGTTGGCGTAACGGCGCCGTCCAAGGCGGAGGTGGCCGGGGTGCAGCCGGCGATGGCCGGCGGGTAGGTGCCGCTGGTCGAGCTGTAGGTCACGTCTGGATAGTAGGTGGAATAGACCGGCACATTGCTGGCGGTGGGAAAACTGCCGGAGGCGCTGGCGACCGGGCTGTAGCCGGAAGGCAGGTTGCCCGGCGTGAACGTCGCGGTCGCCGGGTTGGTGGCCATGGTGGTGCCGGTGGTCGGCCATTGCGGGCAGATCGCCCGAATGATGTAGCCGGTGCCCGCAATCGTAAGGCCGTTTGGCGGCCCAAGAAAGGGCAGCAGCGCGTGATTGGTGGCATGGGTCGGCGGGTAGCCCATCATCTCCCAGGCGCTCGAAAAGGTGTTGATGCTGTCCTGGTACGGCACGAGATCGTCGGCCGCATTGGCATTGGGATAGGCTTCGATCGAGCCATACAGATTATGCGCGGGGCAGCTTGCCCAGAGCGTGATGCCGCTGATGATGGTGCCCTGAGCATAATATTTCGTGGTGGTGACCCCGAGCAACGCATAGGTGACATAGATTTCGTTGGTGTAGTGCGTAGGGAGGCCGGTATTGGTTGAAACCCCTGTCGAGCTGTTGAACACGGTGGTATCCAGATCGGTGATCTCGTTGGTATAGGAATAGGTGCCGCCGTCGAAATTCGTATAGCTGAAGGCGACCGGGTCGGTATCTGCAAAGCTCAGGCTGCCGGTGCCGCTGTTGCTGGAATTGGTGCCGATCAGCACGTAGTTGCAGCTTGTGACACCGCTCGCCGCGGCTGTGGTCGGCTGATACTGGATCGGGCCATAGGCGCTGTTGGCGCAATAGGAATTTGGCGTCGGGATGTTGCCGAACGCAGGGTTGCCGGAAGCGTCGGTCGGCACGGCATAGGCGTACACGGCGTCCAGATCGCTGCCATAGCCGACGCCGGTATGGCTGAAATTGCCGGTGTCGAGCAAATTGGCGCCGGTGCTCTGCGCCACCGAGACGACGTTGAGGACGTCGGTTGGAATGATGAAGCCGAGCAGCGAATTTTTCAGCGTCGCCTGGGCGGTGACTTCCACGCAATAGACGGTGGTGGACGGGCATAGCGAGACGACGCCGCTGGCGGTACTTGTGGTGCCGCAGGTAATGCCGGTGGCGCCGCTTGGGTTGCAATCCGTGCCCTGCGTGCTGGTGACGGCGGCATAGTTGCCGAGCGATGCGGCGGCGGTGGCAAAAGCGGTGCTGGCGACGTTATAGGCCTTGGTGCCGTCCTGGTTGGTCTGGTAGGTCCCGGCACCTGCCAGCGCCGCTTCATCGACCGCGTATTGCAGCTGCGCCCGGGCGGAGGCGACGCGGGAGAAATCCACGGCAGCGCCAGCGGCGATGATCATCGGCACGCTCATCAGCGCCAGGATCATGGCGGTGGCGCCCCGGCGGTCGCGCAGCAGACGACGGAAGATCGAGGCGGTCATGCGCTAGAGTGCGATCGTTTGAGGTTCGCGCATCTGCGCGAGCCGAGAACGTGAATCGCCCTCAGTAAAAACTGCAGCATGGTCGCGCTTGAAGCGGTCATGCTCTAGACCCCATAATTGGTCTCGCAGCCGGTGCCGGTGCAGGAGAGTTCCAGGCTGGCCGAAGGTGCCGGCGTGGCGGTGATATTGGTGACGTTCGTTGCTGACGCATAACGCCAGCGGGCGAGCGCGGTTTGCGTAAGCGTCTGCGCGGAGGTGATCAACAGGCCGATAATGCCTGGATATTGCAGGGTGGCGCGAACGATGATGATGTTATCGCCCTGCGCCTGCACCAGCGCATTGCCGCTGCCGCTGCCCACGGCCAAGGTGAGCGCGCCGGCGGTGCCGCTGACGCCGATATTCTGGGTACCGGTCGGCGTGCAATTGCCGTTGAGATCGACCTCCCATTCATCATAGCTGGTCGCCGTCGTGCCGGTTTTCGTGACGCTGGCGATGGCGATCGTCAGCCCGTTCGGCGGAAACGGCTTCAATCCGTATACGGCGCCGGCGCAAAGATCGGAAAGCCCGGGCGGGCTGGCGCCCGATGTGACGGTCGGCACCGGCGAATGGGACGAGATGTTGCCGGCGGCGTTGAGCGAGTCGGCTTCCTGGGTCGCCACCATCTGCGCAAAATTGCCGGCGAGCGTGTTCAGCTTCGCTGCCGTGCGATATAGCATCGAAATTTCCATCGTGCCCATGAACAGCACCAGCAGGAACGGCGCGCATATGGCGAATTCCACCGCCGCGATGCCGCGTTTGCCCATGGCACGGCGACGGCGGCGGATGCCCTGCATCATGGCTCCGCCACCAGCGCGACCGAGGAGATGATGGAAGGCGTGCCGTTCAGCGTAAGCATGCCGGCAGGCAGCAGCGGAACGCTGATGGGAATGGGATAGACGACCTGCACCAGAAAGGGTTCCGCCACCGTTACGCCGGCAAATGCGGCAGGCAGCGAAAGCTGACCGGCGCTGCTGATCGTTGCCGGCGTAACGCCGCCGCTGCCGGTGAAATAGGGCGCGCCCTGAACGGCGTATTGCAGCCCGGAGCTGCAGCCGGGCGCCGCCTGGCCGAATTCGCCGCAGACGGCAGTTTTAAAATCGGTACCGCTATGCACGCCGCTGCTGGAAGAGGCGGCGCCGATCGCGACCCCGCGCCCGGCATTGCGAACCGCATCGTCCAGTACGAGCTGCCAGAATTGCACCACGCCGGTCAGCAGGATCGCGAAGACGAACAGGAACAGCACCGGTCCGATCAGCGCAAATTCTACAGCCGTGACAGAACGGGTCTCCTGCAGAAACCGCTGTACCGTCGAAATCTTCAGCATGTGAACGCAAGCAACAAAAAATTTCCTGTTCCCGAACCGAACCGCGGGATAACGCAAGATGTGGGCAACCAGATCGTCGTAATGCCGGAAAAACCATTAACGTTCGGCTAAAACGGTTGATCTGTCACTCGCCGGCACGTAAATTTGCGAGATGGATAAAAATGCCGGCTCGGTGCGAGGCAGAATGCAAGGCAGTATGCGAGGCAGAATGCAAGGCAGGATCCGGGCCAGGATTTTGGGCAGGATTTGGGGCAGGATTTGGGGCCTGGCGCGATGACCTTGTGGTTTGATGTTGAGGATCTGGTCGTGTTTTTCCAGTATCAGTCGCGTCCAACCGGCATCCAGCGGCTGAGTTTCGAAATCTACCGCGAGCTCTGGAAGCTGGGCGGCCCGGCAAGCGAGGTCCGGTTCTGCCGGCATGGCGCAACCGATGCGGAGTATTTTGCGGTCGATTGGCCGGAACTGGAGGCAGGCATTCTGGCCGCGAGCGCAGCCGGCCTGCAGGATGCCGCCAATGCGGGCGATCCGGGCGCCGAACCGTCCAGCCGGATGGAGAAGGCCATCGAGCTGGCCGCGGATTTGCCGGATATGCCCGAGCCGGAGCCGCCCCGCTTGGCCGAGCCGGCCGCCGTTCAGCTCAATTACAAAGGCAAGATCTTCCATTATCTGCACCCGCGCATTACGCCCACCGTGCGAATGCCGCTGGGCGTGATCCTGCGTTCACAGAAGCGCAGCGCGACCGCCTTGCGGGATCTGCTCAAGGCGCTGGTCCTAGCGGCGGTCAGACCCAGCCGGCCATTGTCGAAGCTCGGCCATCTCACCATACGTCTGTCGACCGAGCCGGCGGTGTTCGCGGCCGATGATTTCTTCGTCTCGCTCGGCGCCTCGTGGGGATTGCTGAATGCCGCCGCCGGCAGGGCGCTGCAGAAGCAGTACGGGCTGCGCTTCGCGGTGCTGATCCACGATCTGATCCCCGAGCTCTATCCGGAATGGACCAGCCGTGAGGGCCTGCCGGCCTACCGCGCCTGGCTGCGCCATGTGGTTCCGCATGCGAATGTCATTTTCGCCTACTCGCAGAACACGGCCAAGGACGTGGTTCAGCGCATGGCGCTGTGGAACAAAAAGGTGCCGGTTCCGGTAATTTTGCCGGTCGGCCACCGGCCGCCGCCGCGCCGGGCGCCGGGCGAAGTGGCGGCGAGACCGTTCGACCGGCCGTACGTCCTGTTCGTCTCGACCATCGAGGTGCGCAAGAACCACGCTTTGCTGTTCCGGGTCTGGCGCCGCTTGCTGGAAAGCCTGCCGGCGGAGCAGGTGCCTTATCTGGTCTTTGCCGGTAAAACCGCCTGGCTGACCGGTGATCTGCTGGTGCAGATGGCGAATGCGAACTGGCTGGACGGTCACATCAAACTGATCAAATCGCCGCCCGAGCCTGAGTTGATGGCGCTGTACGAGCATTGCGAATTCACGGTCTATCCATCGCTTTATGAAGGCTGGGGGCTGCCGGTGACGGAGAGCCTGAGTTTCGGCAAGACGGTCGCGGCTTCCAACCGCGCGGCGATCCCTGAGGCGGGCGGCGCGTTCTGCACCTATTTCGACCCGGAGAATGTCGCCGACGCCTATGCGGTGATATGCGGCCTGATCGAGCATCCGGAGCAGGTGCGGGCGCTGGAGGCGCGCATTGCCGAGAGTTTCCGGCCGCCGGCCTGGGCCGATACCGCAGCCGCGCTGGTCGCCAGCCTGCGCGCCGCGGGCGAGACCGGCGGCGCAGGCGGGACTAAGATCAGGGTGGCGGCGTAAGCGCGATCGTCGCGCCGACATTGGCTTGAACCGTGACCTTGGCGGGTGCTGCCTGCGGCGGCGCGGCTGCCGCCATCATCATCGGCACCATCCGCATCACCGGACCCGGCATGTTGATGTTGACGTTCAGGCTCTGGATCTTGCCGACATGCTCGTTCAGCGTCGCGGCGACAGATTGCGCCTGCCCCTGGATCTGCCGGATCGCGTCGTCGATAGCGCCTTGCTGGGCGGCCTGCTGCGCATTGATGGAAAGATCGCCTTCCAGGCTGTTCAGTAGCAGCCCCTTTTGCTGCAGCCGGCCGACCAGGGCGGTGAAAGCGGCGGGCGGCGCGCCGCCCGCCGCCGCCATGTCGAGCTGCAGGCTCTGGCTGGCCTGATAAACCGGGTTGGGCGATCCCTCCGGCGTCAGCTGGCTCACGCTGTAGTCGCCGGTGGTGGCGTTAAGGCCGGGCACTGCCTTGGCCGCGGCCAAGGCCGTCGCCATCTCGCTGTTGACCTCGTTTTGCGCCCGGCCGGCATCGGCGGAGCCGAACTGCGCGTCCAGCGAGGCGGTGATGCGATCCGGGTCGACGCTGGCGCTGCCGTTCGCGGATAGGTTCAGCACCGTCTGGGCGGCGGCGAAATGCAGCGGCGTCAGCAGCAGCGCTGCGAGCGCCAGCACCCGAATTCCCGCGCCTTCCTGCGCCGTTGGCAACTTGGCTATCCCGCCTCAGCCCTCACCCGTCGTGCAGTTGCGGGTGGAGATGATGGCGAGGAACTCGCGACGGGTCGAAGGATCGTCGCGGAAGGCGCCCAGCATGCGGCTGGTGACCATGCTGGCTCCCGGCTTGTGCACGCCGCGGGTGGACATGCATTGATGATTGGCTTCGATCACCACGGCAACGCCGCGCGGCTGCAGCACGTCGTTGATGGTGTTGGCGATCTGCGCCGTGAGCTTCTCCTGAATCTGGAAGCGGTGCGAATAGGCATCCACCACGCGCGCCAGCTTGCTGATGCCGACGACCCGGGTGTTCGGGAGATAGGCGACATGCGCCTTGCCGAGAATCGGCACCATGTGATGCTCGCAATGGCTCTCGACGCGAATGTCGCGCAGGACCACCATCTCGTCATAGCCCTCAATCTCCTCGAAAGTGCGGGCGAGGATGGCAATCGGGTCTTCTTCATAACCGCGGAAGAATTCGTCATAGGCGCGGGCGACGCGAGCCGGCGTATCCTTCAGGCCTTCGCGTCCCGGGTCTTCGCCAGCCCACATCAGCAAGGTGCGGATGGCGGCCTCGGCTTCCTCGCGGCTGGGTTTCTTTACGGTTTGGTTGCCCTTCCCAAGCGCGACGGTAGAGGTTTGAACGTTCAAGGTTGGTCTCCGTGCTGGCAGGCTTTATTATCTCGGGCCACTACAAGCGCCAAAGCTGGATATAGGCAAGCTTACCGGGCAGACAACCTGCCGGACAGGTTTGCCAAGGAAGGCCCGCGCGCTGCAAGCGCCCGGCGCCAGAGAAGCAAAAGTTTTCGCGCGGTTTGATACTGTCGGAATGCGCTAGTGGATCTGATTGTTCTGATGCGGGCTGTCCAGGCTGAAAACCGGAACGGCGATTTCGAACTTCTCGCCGGTTTCCGGGTTCAGCATGTGATAGCTGCCGGTCATGAAGCCGGACGGGGTCGGCAGCGGCGTGCCGGAGGTGTACTCAAAGCTCTCGCCAGGGGACAGCACGGGCTGTTTGCCGACCACGCCCTCGCCTTCCACCAGCATCACCTGGCCATGCGCATCGGTGATGCGCCAGGTTCGGCTGACCAGCTGCACCGTCTCCTCCGTCGTGTTGCTGATCCGAACGCGATAGGCCCAGACGAAGCGGCCCTGTTCAGGCTGCGACTGCTCCTCAAGATAATAGACGCTGACATCGACACCGATACCGGCGGTGGTGGCATGAAACCGGTTTTCCATAATGCCGCTTGGCTCCCTGCCCATTGGATGAAGAACTAGCGCGGATTTGGGTTTTTGGAAACGCGGCCGCGTTGCGGACGCGGGAACAAAGCGCTCCGGCGCCGGGCGGCTCTATTGGGAAGCGGGATCATGGCTGCTAGATAAGGGGAATGAACCTGAAGTATCTGGCTGCTCGGCGCGTCGCTGCCGCTCAGCGCCTCGCTGTCGCTCAGCGCGTCCCTGTGGCTCAGCGCGTCGCTGTGGCTCAGCGCGTCGCTGTCGCGTTGAGCATCGTGCTCTCCGCCTGCGCCGCGGTGAACCCAAGCGGCGCCTCGGCAAGTGCCGGCGACCGCGACGGGCGGGCCTACGGCGCGTTTCTGGCAGCGGAATATGCCGATGCGCAGCAGGACCCTGCGACGGCGGCGACGTATTATGAGCAGGCGCTGAATTTTGACCCCGGCAATCAGATTTTGATCAATAACGGCTTCATCTCGGCGCTGCTGGCCGGCAGCCCGGCTTCGGCCGACCTGGCGCGCCAGGTGCCGGGCAATGCGCTGGCCACCATGCTGCTCGGCAATCAGGCGGCGGCGCGGGGCGAATACAAGACCGCCGAGGCGCTGTTTTCGCAATTGCCGGATGACAGCCTCTCCGGGCTGCTGAAGCCGCTTCTTATCGCTTGGATGCTGGCGGGCGGCGGCGACCCCAACGCGGCGCTGAACATATTGGTGCCGGCCGCCAATAACTCGCCGTTCGGCGCGGTGTATATCCTGAACGCCGCGCTGATCGCGGACAGAGCCGCCGACATGAAGGACGCCGTACAGCTTTACGCGGCGGCGGATCAGGCCGATCAGGCGCCCAATCTGCGCCTGGCTCAGATTATGGCCAGCTGGAAGGCCAGGCAGGGGCAGATGCAAAACGCCCGGGGCGAGCTGGACCAGATGGTGGAGACGCATCCGAGCCTGGGGCTGGCCTTGCCGGCGCTGCAGGCGCAGATCGCCAAGCCCGTGATTAGCACGCCTGCCGAGGGGCTGGCTGAGGCATATCTGGCCATCGCCGGCTCGCTGGATCAAAATTCGCAGGTGCTGCTGCGCACCACCTTTCTGCGCTTTGCCCTGGCGCTGCGGCCGGATCTATCGGCGGCGCGGCTGCTGCTGGCAAATGTGCAGTCGGGCGGCGAGCAACCGCCGAACGCGCCGGTGACGGCGATGCAGATGCGCCAGGCGCTGGCGACGCTGCAGCCGATCCCGCCGAGCGATCCGCTTTACGGTCCGGCCGCTTTGCAGGAAGCGGACCTGATGGCGGCTCTGGGGCAGCCGGATCCGGCGGTGGCGCTGCTGGACCAGCTCATTGCCGCCGCCCCCGGCAGCATCGACCCGCTGCAGGAGGCCGGTGACATTCTGCGCGGCAACGGAGAGTTTCAGCAATCGATCAGCTATTACGACCGCGCCATCGCGGGGTTGCCGAAGCCGGCGCCGCAGGCCGCGTGGGCGCTGTATTACGACCGCGGCATCTCCCGCGACCAGGGCGGCGATTGGAGCCAGGCGGAACCGGACCTGCAGACTGCGCTTTCGCTGTCGCCCAACCAGCCCTACGTGCTGAACTATCTCGGCTATACCTGGGCGTTGCGCGGCGAGAACATGAAGCAGGCGGCCAGCATGCTGCAGCAGGCGGTCGGGCTGGACCCGGACGAGGGCGCGATCATCGACAGCCTGGGCTATGTCAATTTGCGGCAGGGCAATACGGCGGCGGCGCTGAAGCTGCTGACCCAGGCGGTGGAGCTGGACCCGGACGACGCCGAAGTAAACGCGCATCTGGGCGACGCCTTCTGGGCGGCGGGGATGCATCTGCAGGCGGGCTATCAATGGCAGCGCGCCTTGGGGCTGCAGCCGGATCCCAAGCTGCAGGCGGAAATCGAGGGCAAATTGCGGCAAATCCAACCGCCCGCCTGAAGTAAGCAAGCGTTTTTTTGAAGAAAAATCAGTAAAAAGACTTTTTAAACTGGAGCTCAGGCGTGCAAAGCTCCCGGTGCTGAGGTCAAAGTTTTTTGCGCCGCTTTTTTGCAAAAAAGCGGCTGTTTTCTTCGGAGTCTTCATGCTGAGCAGTTTCGCGCCGGCGAAAGTTAATCTTTATCTGCATGTCACCGGTAAGCGATCGGATGGCTACCATATTCTTGATAGCCTGGCGGTGTTTCCTGCTATTGGCGACCGGTTGAGCTACGCGCCGGATGATGGTCTTTCGCTTGCGCTGGCGGGCAGGTTCGCCGCCGGCCTGACGGCGGAGCCGGATAATCTGGTGCTGCGCGCTGCCCGGCTGCTGGCGGATAAATCAGGCCGCGCCGCCGCGGGCCGGCTGCTGCTGGAGAAGAACCTGCCGGTTGCTTCCGGCATCGGCGGCGGCTCGGCCGATGCCGCGGCGGCCTTGCGGCTGCTCCGCCGGGCATGGGGGCTGGATGCGCCGTTGCAGAATATCGCGTTGCGGTTGGGCGCGGATGTGCCGGTTTGTCTGGCTTGCGCGCCGGCGCGGATGGGCGGGATCGGCGAGGTTCTTACCCCGGCGCCGGTTCTGCCGGAAATCGGCATGGTGCTGATCAATCCCGGCATTCCGGTTGCAACGGCTGAGGTGTTCCGGACGCGGCCGGCCGTGTTTTCGGAACCGGCAAGGCTTGCGCCGGCCTGGGCGGATGCCGCCGCCATGGCGGCGGCGCTGGCGGAACTGCGAAACGACCTGCAAGCGACCGCCATCCGGCTGCAGCCCGACATCGCGCAGGTGCTGGCCCGGCTGCGCGCGCTGCCCGGCGCCTTGCTGGCGCGCATGAGCGGATCGGGCGCCACCTGCTTAGCCTTGTTTGCAACGCCGGAAGCGGCAAGGCGCGCCGCGTCGCAGGTCGATGAGGCGGGCTGGTGGTGCTGGGGCGGGGGGCTTTACGAGCCTGGGTCGGCCGACCTATGACCGGCCGCAGGATTGGGACGTCGCCAAGCGGTAAGGCAGCGGATTTTGATTCCGCCATTCGGAGGTTCGATCCCTCCCGTCCCAGCCAACCTGCTTTCGCCGCACGCTGCACGCCGCACGCCGCACGCTGCACGCCGCACGCTGCACGCTGCACGCCGCACGCTGCACGCTGCACGCTGCACGCTGCACGCTGCACGCTGCACGCTGCACGCTGCACGCTGCACGCTGCACGCTGCACGCTGCACGCTGCACGCCGCCTTGACACCTTGGCAAAATTCCGCGCGAAATGCAGCCGATCCAACGCGCTGCGGGTTATTTAAATTTCGTAAGATTTCTTGAACCTCTAGTCAATTCTAACAATTACCCTAGGCAGATAATGGCTGAGTAAGCAGCCGGACACTCAACAAGCAGATCAGGACGAGGGGTAGAGGCAAGCCCGGGCCGCCATTGGCATCGGTGACATCACATGATGAATTTCAGGCAGGAGCTGATCGTTGGATCAAATGTTCAAAAATGAAGCTCTGACCCGGAGTATTAGGGACAATGAGGTGAAGGCAACGCCAGGATCCGACGCGACGACCCGCACGATCATCGTCTCCAACAGAGTTCCTTCGCCGAGTGAAAAAGGCGCCACCGCGGGCGGCCTGGCGGTTGCGCTGGCGGACGCGGTGACGCCGGGCACCATCTGGCTCGGCTGGAGCGGCAAGCGCTCCGACGTGACGAGCAAGACCGCGAAGCTGAATGTCAACGACGGCGTGACCTATGCGACCATCGACATCGCCGAATCCGATTATTACAAGTTCTATGCCGGATTTTCCAACGGGGCGCTTTGGCCGCTGTTTCATTTCCGCACCGGTCTGTTGCGCTTCAACCGTCCGGAATACGAGGCGTACCGCACGGTCAATCGCGCCTATGCGGAAGCTTTGGTGCCGCTGCTGCGGCCGAATGACCTGATCTGGATCCACGACTATCAGCTGATGACGATGGCCGAGGAACTGCGCGATCTCGGCGTGACCAACCGCATCGGCTTCTTCCTGCATATTCCATTCGTGCCGCCGGCCGTGCTGCAGGTGCTGCCGCCGGCTGCTGAGATCGTCGCGGGACTTTCCGCCTGCGATGTCGTCGGCTTCCAGACCGAAGGCGATCGCAAGGCGTTTCTCGACGGCGCCGAGCTGCTGCTTGATGTTCGTCATGACAGCCATGGACGATATCGTTTTCAGGAGCGCACGGTACACGCGGTGCTGACACCGATCGGCATCAACGCGCAGAAATTCGCCCAGCTGGCGCGCCGGGCCGAAGTCTCGGCGGATGCGCGGCGCCTGCAGGAAAGCCTGGGCGAGCGCGCCCTGGTGCTGGGCGTGGACCGGCTGGATTATTCCAAAGGCCTGCCGCAGCGCTTCGATGCATTCGGCCGCCTGTTGTATTCCTACCCGCAGCACCGCAGGCGGGTGAATTTTTTGCAGATCGCCGCGCGCTCGCGCCAGGAGGTTGGGTCCTATCAGACCTTGCGCCGCGAGCTCGACCGCCGCGCCGGCGACATCAACGGCGAGTTTTCCGATTTCGACTGGGTTCCCTTGCGGTATATGACGCATGCCGTGCGCCGTACCGCGATTGCCGGGTTTTATCGCCGCGCGCAGATCGGCCTGGTGACGCCGTTGCGCGACGGCATGAATCTCGTTGCCAAGGAGTATATCGCAGCCCAGGATGAAACCGATCCCGGCGTGCTGGTGCTCTCGCGCTTCGCTGGCGCCGCCGATGAGTTGACCGAGGCGTTGATCGTCAATCCGTTCGATGCGGATGAGGTTGCGGAGGCGATTCATCTCGGCCTGACGATGGGACTGGACGAACGGCGGGAGCGGCATGAAGCGTTGCTCGCCAAGGTGCGCCATACGACCGCATCGCGCTATTGCGACGAGTTTCTGGGCTATCTTAAAGACCCTGACAAAATCTGATGTCGGAGTTGCTTGACAAAAATCCCAGCACACGACGTTCCGTCAAACCGCGTGCCGAGCCGCCGGATCCGGGCGGCGTAAAGGCAATGCTGAAGCAACCTGTGTTGGATAACCGGGATAATGTTTACCCGGCGATCTGCTATCTGCAACCCGCGGAGATGGGTGAGCCGGCGCAGTGGAGCGGGCATTTCGTGCGCGCCGCGGAAATGGGATTTGATTCCGTGCTGCTGGCCAGCCCGTTTGCAGCCGCGCATGGGCTGACGCTGCATTATGAAGCGCTGGATCAATCGCTCGGCGGCGGCGAGGCGCTGGCGGCGTTGGCAAAAGCCGGCTTGGCGGCGCACGAGGCCGGCGTTTCGCTGATGCTGGATCTCGATATCGGCCGGCTTGCCATCGCCTCGCCACTGCTGGAGGAATACCCGGATTGGTTCACCGCCGCAGGCACCGGGGCGGCCTTCCGCTTTCTGGCGGAAAACGATGCGATGGTGGATTGGTGGGATACGCAGATCGCCGCCTTCCAGCAGGCGGGAATTGCCGGCTTCCGCTGTCTGGGTGCTACCGAGATCGCGCCGGCGATTTGGGCGAAACTGATCGCAGCGGCGCATGATCGCGAGGCGGCTACAAGGTTCATGGCATGGACGGCCGGCAGTGATGCGCAAGCGGTTGCAAAGCTGCACGACGCCGGCTTCGATTACGGATTTTCTTCCTCCTGCTGGTGGGATTTCAGATCGGCCTGGATCAATGACGATGCGGCGCGTATCGCCCGGATCGGACCGGCGATTGCACTGACCAATCCGCTGGACGAAGCGTTTTCGCAAAATGCGGCGGCGCATCGCAGGGCTTTGCGTTTTGCGGCGATCTATGGCGCCGGCTGGCTGATGCCGATGGGCTTTCAACTGGGCGGCGAGGCCGGTGCGGAATACGATCTTACCGAGGATGTTCTGGCGCTCAATCAGTTACGTAGAGAAAACGAGTTGCTGCGGGTGCGGCAAAGTGCGGTTGTCGTCTCTTCGTCGGATAGCGATGTCGCGGTTTTGCTGCGCGGCCGCGCAGGGCGGGCCGGGCTGGCGATCGCGGTGAACGCCTCGGCGGAAGAACCGGCGGGCCTGGAGCGCCATAATCTGGTCGCGCTGCTGCACACGGACGAGATCGCGCGGCTGAACCCGGATGGCACGGGCGACGCGCTGCCGCAAGCGAAACTACAATTTTTACCTGGCGAAGTGACCATGTTGAATATGATGCAAGCCCCTGCCATCAAGTCTGCACCGCTGCCGGTAGGTGTCAGCGTGCCGCGCATTGCCATCGAGGCGATCAGCCCGAAGGTCGATGACGGGCAGTTCCCGGCGCGCCGCACGCTGGGCGAAGTGGTGGAAGTCGGCGCCGACATCATCGCCGATGGGCATGACAAGCTGGCGGCGGAATTGCTTTGGCGGCCGGTGGATCGGAAGGAGTTTTCCGCCGCCCCGATGACACTGATCAACAATGATCGCTGGGCCGGCGCGTTCCCGCTGGAGCGGCTCGGCCGCTATGTTTTTGCAGTGGCGGCTTGGAAGGATGTCTACGCCACCTTCGTCGATGAGGTGACGAAGAAGCACGCCGCCGGCGTGCCGATCAAGCTGGAGCTTGAGGAAGGGATTGCCGTCATCAGGTCCACCGCCGAGGCCGCGAGCAATCTGAAGGGCAGCAAATACGCCAAGCCGCTGAAGGAGCTTCTGAAGCAGCTGGAGCAGGCGCCGGAAGCGACCAAGCGGAGCGTGCTGCTGAGCTCCGAGACCGTTGCTTTGATGCGCGCCGCGGATCAGAGGAAATTTCTGGTCCGCTCCGGCGAAGTCAATCTGGATTCCGAGCGTCTGGCCGCAGGTTTTTCGAACTGGTATGAAATCTTCCCGCGCAGTGCCAGCGGCGACCTGGTGCGGCACGGCACCTTCCGCGACGTGATCGGGCTGCTGCCGCGCATCGCGGAAATGGGGTTCGATGTGCTGTATTTCCCGCCGATCCACCCGATCGGCCGCAGCAACCGCAAGGGCCGCAACAATACGCTGACGCCGGCGCCGGATGATCCCGGCAGCCCCTACGCCATCGGCGCCGCCGAAGGCGGACACGACGCGATTCACCCCGAGCTTGGCTCGCTGGCCGATTTTCACGCGATGCGCGACGCCGCGGCGGAGCTGGGCATCGAGCTGGCGCTGGATTTCGCCGTGCAATGTGCGCCGGATCATCCCTGGCTGAAGGAGCATCCGGAATGGTTCGACTGGCGGCCGGACGGCTCGCTGCGCTATGCCGAGAACCCGCCGAAAAAATATGAGGACATCGTCAACGTCGATTTCTACGCCGAAGGCGCGGTGCCGTCCCTGTGGATCGCGTTGCGCGACGTGGTGCAGTTCTGGGTCGACCAGGGCGTGAAACTGCACCGCGTGGATAATCCGCATACCAAGCCCTTGCCGTTCTGGCAGTGGATGATTTCGGATATTCGCGGCCGGCATCCCGACGTGGTTTTTCTCGCGGAAGCGTTCACCCGGCCGAAGCTGATGTACCGGCTGGCGAAAATCGGCTTTTCACAATCGTACAGCTACTTCATCTGGCGCAATACCAAACAAGAGCTTACCGAGTACCTCACCGAGTTGACGACTACGGCGCCAAAGGATTTCTACCGGCCGCATCTCTTTGTCAACACGCCGGATATCAACCCGGTCTTCCTGCAGCAATCCGGCCGCGGCGGTTTTTTAATCCGCGCCGCCTTGGCTGCGACGCTCGGCGGTTTGTGGGGCGTGTATAACGGGTTCGAGCTTTGCGAGAACGCCGCGGTTGCGGGCAAGGAGGAGTACTACAACTCCGAGAAATACGAGATCAAAGCCTGGGACTACGACCGGCCCGGCAATATCGTGCGGGAGATCACCCGGCTCAACGGCATTCGCCGCAGCAACGCCGCGCTGCACAGCCATCTCGGTGTCGAGTTCCTGAGCGCCACGAACGATCAGGTGATCTATTTTCTGAAGCGGGCGCCGGATGGCAATGCCATTCTGGCGGCGATCAGCCTTGATCCGTTCAATGTGCAGAGCGCGCAGATTGAAATTCCGCTCTGGCGTTTCGGCCTTGGCGATGCCGGTTCGCTCGCCGCCGAGGATCTGATGCGCGACCACAAATTCGTCTGGCACGGCAAGATGCAAAGCGTATCGCTGAACCCATATGAGTTGCCGTTCTGCATCTGGCGCGTTCACCCTTTGACTTGAAGTAAGAGACCCATATCAGCATGGCTAAAAAACCCATTATCGCCGGCAAGGATGATCCGCTCTGGTACAAGGACGCGGTGATCTATCAGGTTCACATAAAGTCGTTTTTCGACGCCAATAACGACGGCGTCGGTGATTTTGCCGGGCTGATCCAGAAGCTGGATTATGTCGCCGAGCTTGGCGTCAACGCCATCTGGCTGCTGCCTTTCTACCCTTCGCCGCGGCGCGACGACGGCTATGATATTTCGGATTATCGCAACGTGCACGCGGAATATGGCGATCTGCACGACATCAAAAAATTCATTGCGGAAGCGCATGATCGCGGCATCCGGGTGATTACCGAGCTGGTGGTCAACCACACCTCCGACCAGCATCCGTGGTTTCAGCGCGCCCGCGCGGCAAAGCCCGGCTCGGCGGCGCGCGACTACTATGTCTGGTCCGATAACGACCAGAAATATGCCGGCACGCGCATTATCTTCGTCGATACCGAGAAATCCAACTGGACCTGGGATGAGACCGCGCAGGCCTATTACTGGCACCGCTTCTTCTCGCACCAGCCCGATCTGAATTTCGACAATCCGCGGGTGCTGCGCGAAGTGCTGAACATCATGCGCTTCTGGCTCGATCTCGGGGTCGACGGGCTGCGGCTGGACGCGGTGCCTTATCTGATAGAGCGAGACGGCACCAATAACGAAAACCTGTTGGAAACGCATCAGGTTTTGAAGGAGATCCGCGCAGCGCTGGACGAGCACGCGCCGGGCCGGATGCTGCTGGCGGAGGCCAATCAATGGCCGGAGGATGCGCAGCAATATTTCGGCAATGGCGACGAATGCCATATGTCCTTCCATTTTCCACTGATGCCGCGGATGTATATGGCGATCGCGCAGGAAGATCGTTTTCCGATCACTGATATCATGCGGCAGACGCCGGAGATTCCCGAGAACTGCCAGTGGGCGATTTTCCTGCGCAACCACGACGAGCTGACGCTGGAAATGGTGACCGATTCCGAGCGCGATTACCTGTGGCAGACCTATGCCTCGGATAAACGCGCGCGCATCAATCTTGGCATACGCCGGCGCCTGGCACCTTTAATGGAGCATGACCGGCGGCGGATCGAGCTGATGAACGGGCTGCTGCTGTCGATGCCCGGCACGCCGGTGATTTATTACGGTGACGAAATTGGCATGGGCGATAACATCCATCTGGGCGACCGCGACGGCGTGCGCACGCCGATGCAGTGGTCGCCGGACCGCAACGGCGGATTCTCCCGCTGCAATTTCGCCGATCTGGTGCTGCCCCCCGTGATGGACCCGGTCTACGGCTTCAACGCGGTGAATGTGGAAGCCCAAGCAGGGGACTCCCATTCGTTGCTGAACTGGACAAGGCGGATGCTGACCGTGCGCAAGCGCCATCAGGCCTTTGGCCGCGGCGCGCTCACCTTCATCTATCCCGGCAACCGCAAGGTTCTGGCCTATCTGCGCAGCTATAATCTGCCGGGCGGCGAGACCGAGACGATCCTGTGCGTCTGCAATGTCTCTCGCACGGCCCAGGCGGTGGAGCTGGAGCTTTCCGCTTATTCCGGGCGCGTGCCGGTGGATCTGATCGGCGGCGCCGCCTTCCCGCCGATCGGGCAGTTAACCTATTTGCTCACATTGCCGCCTTACGGTTTTTTCTGGTTTATTCTGGCGACGGAGGCTGCCTTGCCGCCCTGGCATATCCGCCCTTCCGAAGCCTTGCCGGAATTGAACACGCTGGTGCTGCGCGCCGGCCTGATGGATGTGCTGGAGCCGGCAACCCGCAAGATCATCGAGACGGAGGCGCTGCCGGCTTATCTGAAGCGCCGGCGCTGGTTCGCATCGAAAGATGCGGTGATGAAGTCGGCGCAGCTGGTGCGTACCGACAAGATCCCCGGCCGCACGCTGGATATGCTGCTCACCGAGGTTGAGGTGCAGCTGGAAAATCGCAGTGAACGCTACCAGCTGCCTTTGGGCATTTGCTGGGATGGCGAGACCAACTCGGGTTCCGCTTTGGTGCAGCAGCTGGCTCTGGCGCGGGTGCGGCAGGGCCGCAGGGTCGGCGTGCTGACGGATGCGTTCTCGCTGGATGCGCTGCCCCTCGGGCTGATCCGTGCCTTGCGCGCGCGCGCTGTGATCAGCGTGAGCGAGGGCGAGGTGCGCTGCATCCCGACCAGTCATCTCGATGCGATCGAAATCCCCGACCAACCGGAAATCCGCAGGCTTTCGGCAGAACAATCCAACAGCTCGCTGATCGTCGCCGATCTGGTGGTGATCAAAATCATCCGCCGCGTGATGCTGGGGATTAATCCTGAAGTCGAAATGGTTCGCTATCTTACGGAGAATAACTACGCCAATACGCCGCCGCTATTGGGCGAGATCGACCGCATCGCCAGCGACGGTTCCGAACATACCATGATCGTGGCGCAAAAATTCGTGCATAACCAGGGTGATGCCTGGCAGTGGACGCTGAATTATCTGATGCGCCTGAACGAAACCATGGGGCTGGGCGAGAAGACCATTGCCGATGAGGAAGACGCCTTTGCCAATTACGCCGCCTTCGCCCGCGCCATGGGCACCAGGCTGGGGCAGCTGCACCAGGTTCTGGCGCAGCCTTCCAGCGACGCCGCTTTCGATCCGGAAGAGGTGACCGAGGCCGATGTGAAGGAATGGACGGAAAACGCCACCCGGCAGTTGCAGGCGGCGTTTGATTTGCTCGGCAATGTGACGGAATGGCCGAGCGAGACCAGCCGCGATGCCGCCGGCTTTATTCTGGCCAATCAGAAAAAGCTGATCGGTAAGATCCCTGCGCTGGCGAAAGCCGGGATAGGTACGCTGAAGACGCGCGTGCATGGCGATTTCCATCTGGGCCAGGTGCTGTTTGCTTCCGGCGACGCGTATATCATCGATTTCGAAGGCGAACCGGCGAAGACGGTGGAAGTCCGGCGGGCGAAATCCTGTCCGGTGCGCGACGTGGCGGGGCTGCTGCGTTCGCTGCACTACGCCGCTGCCGCAGCCAGGCTTAACCGAACGGGTGCAACCGCCGGCAGCGGCGCGCAATCGGCCAATGCGATGCAGCGTTTTGTCGATGACATGTCGGTGCAGTTCCTCGGCGCCTATTACGCGGTTGGTGAGGCATCGGCGCCGGCGCCGGCGCAAGGCGGGCTTTACCATCCGCTGCTGGAATTGTTCCTGCTGGAGAAAGCGGCCTACGAAATCTGCTACGAGGCGGCGAACCGGCCGACCTGGATCAACATCCCGGTGCGCGGGTTCAACGAAATTGCCATGCGGGTCCTGAACTCCGCCAAGGAGAAGGTGGATGCTTGATCGCGTGGACGACAATCCGGCGACCCTCGCGCTGGTCAACGGGCTGCACGGCGATCCGTTTGCCATGCTCGGCCCGCAGCGGACGCCGGACGGTTTTTCGGTCCGCACCTTGCAGCCCGGCGCCGATGGCGTCGAGATTTTTTCCCGCAAGACGGGGAAAAAACTGGCGGTGATGACGCGGGCCCATGCCGCAGGCCTGTTCGTCGCCGAACTGCCGACACTCGAGCCGTATAGCTTTGGCATTTGGTGGGGCGGGGCGGAGCAAAAGACCGAAGATCCCTATTCCTTCGGCCTGCTGCTGAGCGATTTCGACATCTATTTGCTGGCCGAGGGCAAGCATCGCGATCTCGCGACCTGCCTCGGCGCCCAGATCATGACGATCGGTGATGTGCCGGGCACGCGCTTCGCGGTCTGGGCGCCGAACGCGCGGCGGGTCTCCGTGGTCGGCAATTTCAACAACTGGGATGGCCGCCGCCACCCGATGCGGCTGCGCGGCGAGGCAGGGGTTTGGGAATTGTTCATCCCGCGCCTTGGCAAAGGCGAGGCCTACAAATACGAAATTCTTGGGGAGCAGGGCGTATTGCCGCTGAAGGCCGATCCTATGGCGCGGCAGGCGGAAATACCACCGGCCACCGCTTCCATCATTGCCGATCCGGTGATGCCGGTGCCGCAGGCACCCCCTTTGCGCAACACCCAGCCAAAGGGCTTCGATAAGCCGCTGGCGATTTACGAAGTGCATGCGCCGTCCTGGATGCGCCATCACGACGGCCGATCCTATCATTGGGATGAGCTTGCGGAGCGGCTGATCCCTTATGCCGTCGATCTGGGCTTCACCCATATCGAGCTGCTGCCGATCATGGGCCATCCCTTCGGCGGCTCCTGGGGCTACCAGCCGCTCAGCCAGTTCGCGCCGATGCCGGAGCTGGGCTCGCCGCAGGATTTCGCGCGTTTCGTCGATCGCTGCCACCAGGCCGGACTGGGGATCATTCTCGACTGGGTGCCGGCGCATTTCCCGACCGATGCGCATGGCCTGGCGCGTTTCGACGGCACGGCTTTGTACGAGCACGGTGATCCGCGCGAAGGGTTTCACCAGGATTGGAACACCTATATCTTTAACCTCGGCCGTAACGAGGTGCGGGAGTTCCTGATCGCCAGCGGCCTGTTCTGGCTGGAGCATTTCGGCGTGGACGGCCTGCGGGTGGATGCCGTGGCTTCCATGCTGTACCGGGATTATTCGCGCAAAGCCGGGGAATGGGTGCCCAACCGCTATGGCGGGCGGGAAAATCTGGAAACGATCAGCTTCCTGCAGGAGCTGAGCGTGGTGATCGAAGAACGCTGTCCCGGCGCGCTGCTGATCGCCGAGGAATCCACCGCATGGCCGGGCGTCACGCGCGCCGCATCGGAGGGCGGGCTCGGCTTCACCCATAAATGGAATATGGGCTGGATGCACGACACGCTGCATTACTTCCAGGAAGAGCCGATCAACCGGCGCTATCATCACGACCAGATGACCTTCGGCCTGGTCTATGCATTCTCGGAACGGTTCGTCCTGCCGATCTCGCATGACGAGGTGGTGCACGGCAAGTATTCGCTGCTGGGCCGCATGCCCGGCGATCCCTGGCAGAAATTCGCCAATCTGCGCGCCTATCTCAGCTTCATGTGGACGCATCCCGGCAAGAAACTGCTGTTCATGGGCTGCGAATTCGGTCAGCCGATCGAGTGGAATCACGATGCGGAACTGCAATGGAATTTGCTGCAATACGAAAACCATCGCGGCATCCAGGGCACGCTGCGCGAGCTGAACCGGGTCTATAAGGCAGAGCCTGCTCTGTATCAGCGCGACTTCGATCCAGGCGGCTTCGCCTGGGCGGTGGATGCCGACCGCGACCAGTCCGTGCTGGCCTATTTCCGCTATGGCGAGGCAGGCGCTGCGACCATTCTGGCGGTGTGCAATTTCACGCCGATCCCGCGCCAGCTATACCGCATCGGCGTTCCGGCCGGCGGATGGCGGGAGATTTTCAACTCCGACGCCGCCGGCTTCGGCGGATCGGGCGTTGGCAATGGCGGGCTGATCGCGTCGCACCGACATGCGAGCCATGGCTACGAAGACTCGATCGAACTGACCTTGCCACCATTAGCCGTCATCCTGCTGCGCCATGAAGGCTAGGTTGCATGATCACGGGCAAATTGCAGCCGGGGAACGGCAACGTTCTGGGCGCGACGTGGGATGGGCTCGGGGTGAATTTCGCCGTGTTCTCCGCGCATGCGGAGCGGGTGGAACTCTGCCTGTTTGACCCCAGCGGGCGCCGCGAACTCGCCCGGCTGGAGCTGCCTGATTGTACCGACGAAGTCTTCCAGGGCTATCTGCCGGAGGCGCGTCCGGGCTTGCTCTACGGCTATCGCGTGCACGGGCCCTACCGGCCGGAGGAAGGGCACCGCTTCAACCCGCATAAACTGCTCCTGGACCCCTACGCCAAAAAGCTCGGTGGCCGGCTGCTCTGGTCCGACGCGCTTTACGGCTACCGCGTCGGCTCGCCGCGCGATGACCTCTCCTTCGACCGGCGCGACAGTGCCGCCGGCGTGCCGAAGGCCGTGGTGGTGGCGGATAACTATAACTGGGGCAGCAGCCATCCGCCCAACCACGAATGGCGCGACAGCATCGTCTACGAGGCGCATCTGCGCGGCCTGACGAAGCGGCGCGAGGACGTGGCGGCGAATGAACGCGGCAGCTTTGCCGGCTTGGGCGATCCCAGAGTGATCGAGCATCTGGTGAAGCTCGGTGTCACCGCAATCGAACTGCTGCCGGTGCACGCTTTTCTGCAGGACCGGTTTCTGGTCGCCAAGCATCTGAAGAATTACTGGGGCTATTCCACGCTCGCGTTTTTCGCGCCGGAGCCGAGCTATATCGCCGCATCCGATGGCTCTTCCGACGAATTGCGCATCGCCGTTCGCCAGCTGCACGCTGCCGGGATCGAGGTGTTTCTGGATGTCGTGTACAATCATACCTGCGAAGGCAGCGAGATGGGGCCGACCCTTTCCTGGCGCGGCTTCGATAATTTCAGCTATTACCGGCTGGCCGAGGGCAATCCCCGGCACTGCGTCAACGACACCGGCACCGGCAATACGATCAATATGGCACATCCGCGCGTGCTGCAGATGGTGATGGACAGCCTGCGGCACTGGGCGCTCTCCTACCATATCGACGGCTTCCGTTTCGATCTGGGTGCCACGTTGGGGCGCGAGCAGCACGGCTTCGATCCCGGCGCCGGCTTCTTCGACGCCATAAGGCAAGACCCTGTACTGTCGAAGCTGAAGCTGATTTCCGAGCCCTGGGATATCGGCCCTGGCGGCTATCAGCTCGGCAATCATCCGCCCGGCTTTGCCGAATGGAACGACCGGTTCCGTGACGGCGTGCGGCGGTTCTGGCGCGGCGATCATAACCAGCGGGCGGAGCTGGCGGCGCGGCTGCTGGGCTCCAGCGATATTTTCGAGAAGCGTCGGCGCAGAAGCTGGGCCAGCGTGAACTTCGTCGCGGCGCATGACGGTTTCACGCTGCAGGATACGGTGAGCTATAACGAACGCTACAACCTGGCCAATGGCGAAAACGGCATGGACGGCCATGGCGCGAACCTTTCCAACAACTGGGGCGCCGAAGGCGAGACGGCGGACGAAAAGGTCAACGCGGTGCGCGGCCGGGTGGCGCGCAGCCTGCTCGCTACGCTGTTTTTCTCGCACGGCACGCCGATGCTGCTCGGCGGCGATGAGATGAGCCGCACGCAGGACGGCAATAACAACGCCTATTGCCAGGATAATGAGGTTTCCTGGTTCGACTGGTCGGCGATCCTGGCACCGGGAGAAAATCCTGCGAAGTCGCTGCTGCGCTTCACCAGCCGGGCGATCGCCCTGCGCAAGGCGCATCCCAGCCTGCGCAGCGACAAATTTTTGCACGGCAAGCTGGAAGTTCTGCCGGGCATCTACGATGTTGCGTGGTTCGATGAAACCGCGGAGGCGTTGTCGATGGAGGCCTGGTCCGATGCCGTCGCGCAATTGCTGGCGCTGCGCCGCGCCGCCATCGAGGGCGAGATGGTGGATATCACCTTGTTGCTGCTGAATGCGACCCATGAAGATCGCGAGTTTCTGCTCCCTAACCCGGAACTCGCCTGGGAAGTAAAGCTCGATAGCGCCGCGCCGGAGGGAGAGGCGGCGCTGGCGGAGCGCCCTGGCGTCGTGGTCGGCGCGCATGGCGTCAAGCTGCTTGCCGTAACAATAGCTCAGGAGGAGCTGGCATGATCAATTTCGGTGCAAATCTGCTGGCCTCCGGCGAGACGCTGTTCCGGCTCTGGGCGCCGGATTGCGAGCGCGTGCAGGTGGAAATCAAGGATGGCGGAAGCTTTCCCTTGACGCCGGAAGAGGACGGTTTTTTCGCCGCGACGATCCCGGTGGGCGTTGGGGCGCGCTACAAATACCGCGTCAAGCCCGACCTCGCGGTGCCGGACCCGGCGTCCCGCGCGCAGGATGGCGATGTGCATGATGACAGCATTGTCGTAGATCCCCATTACGGCTGGCAGCATCCCGGTTGGCGCGGCCGGCCTTGGGGCGAGACGGTGGTCTATGAGTTACACGTTGGCGCCGCCGGCGGGTTCGACGGGGTGCGGGCACAGCTGCCGCGGCTGAAGGCGCTGGGCATTACGGCAGTCGAGCTGATGCCGATCGCCGATTTTCCCGGCGGCCATAACTGGGGCTATGACGGCGTGCTGCCTTATGCGCCGGATGCAAGCTACGGCACGCCGGCGCAGCTGAAAGCGCTGATCGACGCGGCGCACGGGCTGGACCTGATGGTGTTCCTGGATGTGGTGTATAATCATTTCGGCCCCGACGGTAATTATCTGAGCGCCTATGCCGGAAGCTTCTTCACCGCGGATGTGCATACGCCCTGGGGCAACGCGATCGATTTTGAGCGCAAGCAGGTGCGGCGGTTCTTTATCGAAAACGCGCTGTACTGGCTGGACGAATACCGTTTCGACGGCCTGCGCTTCGACGCCGTGCACGCCATCTTCGACCAAAGTTTTTTGACAGAAATGGCGCAGGAGATACGTAGCAAGATCGATGATCGTGAAGTCCATCTGGTGCTGGAGAACGAGAAAAACGATTCGGCACTGCTCAAGCGCAGCCCGAGGGAGCAAAAATTCGACGCGCAATGGACCGATGACTGGCACCATTGCCTGCATGTGCTGCTGACCGGCGAGCAGGAAGGGTATTACGAGGATTTTCCGAAGCCGGCGGAGATGCTGGCGCGGGCTTTGAGCGAGGGTTTCGTCTATCAGGGCGAGCCTTCGAAGCATGCCGATGGCACGCCGCGGGGCACGGATAGTAAGGATCTGCCAAGCACCGCTTTCGTGATCTGCCTGCAGAATCACGACCAGATCGGCAACCGCGCGATGGGCGAGCGGCTGACGGCGCTGGCAGAGCCGGAAGCCTTGCGCGCTGCCGCACTTTTGTTGCTGGTCACGCCGCAAATTCCCATGCTGTTCATGGGCGAGGAATGGGGCGAGCAGAACCCGTTTCTGTTCTTTACCGATTTTCATGACGAACTTGCCGATGCGGTCCGCAATGGCCGCCGCAAGGAGTTTGCGCATTTCGCCGCCTTTAATGATCCCGCCAAGCGCGAGCAGATCCCGGACCCGAACGCCGCCGGCACGTACCGCAAATCCATTCCGCAATGGCAAGATGGCGGCCAAGGCGAATGGGTGGATTTATTCAAGGCCGGCTTGAAATTCCGCGCCGGACAAATCGTCCCGCGTCTGCAGGGCGCCGTATCCACGGGCGCCAGGACACTGAACGATCGCGCGGTAACGGCAGGTTGGCGCATGAGCGACGGCACATGTCTGGTTATCGCGGCCAATTTCGGCGAAGCTCCCGTAGAATTTGCCGGCCCTGGCGAGCCACTGATCAGCAGCGCCATAGCGCCCGGCTATGACGGCAAAAGCCTGCCCGGATTTTCAACCTATGTTTGGCTGCAGGACGAATGAACACCAGCTTGCATGATCTTGCCCGCGCCGCGGGGGTCGAAGCGCAATGGCGCGATGTCGATGGCAACGACCATGTCGTCTCCGATGAGAGTCTGCTTGCGGTTCTGGCAGCGCTCGATCTCCCGGCCGATACGCCGGCGCAGATACAGGAATCGCTGGCCGCGCTGCATGATAATCTGGAACGCATGGCGGCGCCGCTGATTACGGCCGATCTGGGCCGGCCAGTGCAGATTTTCGGATGCCCGGGGCGGTTTCGGATCACCATGGAGTCCGGCCATAGCTTTGAAGGCATGGCCGAGCCGGCAGGCCAGAACCGGGTGCAGCTGCCGGGCCTGAACGAGCCCGGCTATCACCGGCTGGAGCTCGATAACGCGGTCCGCACGCTGGCGGTGGCACCTTTGCGCGCCTTCACGCTGGAAGATGCCGCGCAGGGCAACAAGCTCTGGGGCCTGGCCGTGCAGCTCTACGCCTTGCGCCGGCTGCATGACGGCGGCATCGGCGATTTTACCGCGCTGGCGGAACTCGCAACCCAGGCGGCGAGGCATGGCGCGGATGTGCTGGCCATCAGCCCGGTGCATGCGCAGTTCTCAGCCAACATGGACCGCTTCGGCCCCTATTCGCCTTCCAACCGCGCGGCGCTGAACGTGCTGCACATCTCCGAACCCGGCGCCGATGACGGCGACGGGTTTATCGACTGGCCGCGTGCCGGCGCCGCCAAATTGCAGGCACTGCGCCAGGCGTTCGAGAATTTCCACGACCACGACGGGCTGGAAGCCTTCCGGCAGGAAACCGGCGATCGCATCACCCGCCATGCTTTGTTCGAGGCGATTCAGGCGGCGCTGGTGCCGGGGCACGAATCTGGCAAGGATTGGCGCAACTGGCCGGAAGCCTATCAGGACCCGCAGAACCCGGCGGTGCTGCGTTTTCTGCAGGACAATGCGCATGAGGTCAGTTTTCACGCCTATCTGCAATATCGCGCCGATAGGGAATTGCAGGCCGCGCAGCGCGCCGCGCGTGAAGCCGGCATGCGGGTCGGCCTGATCGCCGATCTGGCGGTCGGCGCGGACCATGCCGGCAGCCAGAGCTGGAGCTACCAGAACCAGGTTTTGCGCAAGCTGGAACTCGGCGCGCCGCCGGATGCGATCAACCGCGAAGGCCAGAGCTGGGGCATCACCGGGCTCTCCCCGCACGGACTGCGTCGCAGCGGCTTTTCCGCCTTCCTGGAAATGCTGCGCCACGCGCTGCGCCATGCCGGCGGCGTACGCATTGATCATATCATGGGCCTGGCGCGGCTTTGGGTGATCCCGCTGGGCGCGCGATCCAGGGATGGCGCATATTTGAGGCTGCCGGCAGAAGATTTGCTGCGGCTGGTGGCGCTGGAATCGCAGCGCCGGCAGGCGGTCATCATCGGCGAGGATCTGGGCACCCTGCCGGAGGGCTTTCAGGACAGGCTGAACAATGCAGGTATATCCGGCCTGCGGGTGATGTGGTTCGAGCGGTCCGGATCGCATTTCAACCCGCCTTCCGCCTGGACGCGAACCGCCGTCGCCATGACCACCACGCATGATTTGCCGACGGTCGCCGGCTGGTGGGAAGGCAATGACATCGCCTGGCGCGGCCGGCTTGACATGGCGGGCGATAGCGAAGAACGGCGCGAGGCGGATCGCGCGGAGTTGTGGCTGGCGTTGCGCAATTCCGGCGCCACCCAGGCGCCGCTGCCCGCGCCGGAGAACGGGCAGGCAGCGGTGGATGCCGCCTGTGTGCATGCCGGTCTTGCCGCCTCCACGCTGACGCTGTTGCCGATCGAGGATGCGCTGGCGCTCGCCGACCAGCCGAACCTTCCAGGCACGCAGGACGAACATCCAAACTGGCGCCGACGGCTGCCGGCGCCGGCGGAGGCGCTGATGGATCGGCCCGATGTCGCCGCCCGGCTCAAGGCGCTCAACCAGGCGAGGGCCAAGTCATGAACATCTCCACCACGCCGCGCGCCACCTGCCGCCTGCAATTCTTCTCCGGCTTTACGCTGGACGACGCGGTCGGCATCGTGCCCTATCTGGCCAAGCTCGGCATCAGCCATCTCTACGCCTCGCCCTTGTTGAAGGCGCGGCCGGGCTCCACGCATTGCTACGACATCGTCGATCATAACGAAATCAATCCGGAACTGGGCGGCGAGCCAGCCTTGCGGCGTCTGGTGGCGGCGTTGCGCGCGCATGGCATGGGGCTGGTGGTCGATATCGTGCCGAATCACATGGGCGTCGGCGGCGCCGATAATAACTGGTGGATGGACGTGCTGGAATTCGGCCGCGGCAGCGTCTATGCCGAGTTCTTCGACATTGACTGGGACCCGCCGGACGGCAATCTGCGCAACAAGCTGCTGGCGCCATTTCTTGGCAGTTCCTACGGCGAGGTTCTGGCAAGCGGCGATCTGAAACTGCAATGCGACGCCGCGGCGGGCAGCCTGCACATCCAGTACCATGAACATCGCTTCCCGATATCGCCGCGCGGCAGCGGGATCGTGCTGCATAACGAAAGCGTTTTGAAGCCCGTGGCTGCCGCCTTTGCGGAAGCGGCGCGCATCTCCGGCCGCAGCGCGGCGCAGGCCGCGGCGGCAAAAGCCAAATCAATGCTGGCGGCCGCGATCACGGCTGAGGAAGGCGAGGCCGCCTTGGCAGCGGTGCTCGCGCGGTTCGACGCGACGACGCCGGAAGGGCAGCGCCGGCTGCACGAATTGCTGGAACGCCAGCATTACCGGCTGGCCTGGTGGCGCGCCGCCGCTGATGAGATCAACTGGCGCAGGTTTTTCGACATCAACACGCTGGCCGGCGTGCGGGTGGAACTGCCGCGCGTGTTCGACGCGACGCATGCAAAACTCTTCGCGCTCTACGCCGAAGGTCTGATCGACGGTGTGCGCATCGACCATATCGACGGGCTTGCCGAGCCGCGGCTGTATTGCCGCAAGCTGCGCCGTTCGATGGAGGTGGCGGGCGCCAAACGGCCGGCGGATGTGCCGCAGGGCGCGCCCTATATCGTGGTGGAGAAAATCCTGGCGCCGCGCGAGCGCCTGGTCGCGGATTGGCTGACCAACGGCACCACCGGCTATGATTTCATGGACCAGGTGAGCGGCGTGCTGCATGACAGCCATGGCGAGGCGCCGCTTACCTGGCTGTGGACCAGCCTGAGCGGCAGGCCCGGCGCGTTCGAGGAGGAGGAGCATGAAGCGCGCCGCCAGATCCTGCGCGACAACCTCGCCAGCGAGCTGAATGCCACGGCGGCTGCGCTGCATCGCATCGCCCAGCGCGACCTGACCACGCGCGATATTACGCTGACCGCAATTCGGCGCGCGCTGGGGGAATTGCTGGTGTATTTCCCGGTCTATCGCATCTATGCCGGCAGGGCAGGACGATCGGAAATCGATGCGCAGGTGATGGAGCGCGCTCTGGCCGGCGCGCGGCGTACTTTCCGGGCCGCGGACCAGCAATTGCTGGAGACCGTGCGGCAATGGCTGGCGGAAGAGCCGCCGCGCAGCATTCCCGCCGGGCCGCGCCGCACCGAAAGGCTGCGCGCCATGGTGCGCTTTCAGCAGCTTTCTGCGCCTACGGCCGCGAAATCTGTGGAAGATACGTCTTTCTACCGCTATGGAAGGTTGTTATCACGAAACGAAGTCGGTTCGACGCCGGCACAGTTTGCGATTTCCCCCGCCAGCTTTCACGCCGCCTGCCTGGAGCGGCAGAAGCGCCTGCCTTCGGCGATGCTGGCGACCGCTACGCATGACCACAAGCGCGGCGAGGATACTCGTGCGCGGCTGGCGGTGTTGAGCGAGATACCGGAGGAGTGGGAGGCGGCGTTGACGCGCTGGACGCGGCTGAACGCCATCATCCGCCGCGAACTCGCGGCCGGCCCGGCGCCGACCCCTGCGGATGAGGTAATGCTGTACCAGACCCTGGTTGCCGCCTGGCCGCTGGGGCTGGGCCCCGATGATGCGGAAGGCATGAAAGCCTTCGGCGAGCGGTTATCGGCCTGGCTGGAGAAATCCGTCCGCGAGGCCAAGCTGGTTTCCGAATGGGCGGCGCCGAATGAGGAATATGAAAATGCTGCGCAGCAATTTCTGCAGCAGACCCTGGATGCGTCGCGCCCGGTCTTGCCCGACATCGTGCAATTCGCGGGCCGCCTGGGCCTGCCGGGCGCGATCAACGGGCTGGCGCAGACCTTGCTGCGGCTGACCACACCCGGCGTGCCGGATTTGTATCAGGGCACCGAGTTCTGGGACCAGAGCCTGGTGGATCCCGATAATCGCCGGCCGGTGGATTTTGCCGCCCGCACGCAGAGCCTGGAGGCCGCGGAAAGCCCCGCGCAGGCGTTGCTGCACTGGCAGGATGGCATCGTGAAGCAGGCCATCATCACCCGGGCTTTACAACTGCGCGCGGAACTGCCGGCATTGTTCGAGCAGGGCGACTACCAGAAGCTGGAAGCCGAAGGTCCGAACGCCGCGCATGTGCTGGCGTTTACCCGCCGGCACGCAGGCAGCACGATCGTCGTGGCCATCACGCGGCTTCCCGCCAAGCTGCTCGGCGATGCCGGCATTCCACTGTTGCCGGCGCAGGCCTGGGCGGAGATGGGGCTGACACTTCCCAGTGCCGGCTTCACCGATGTGCTTACCGGTAATTCGTTCCCCGAACATCAGATCGCCATCGGCGCCCTGTTCGCCGATCTGCCTGTTGCGCTGCTCAGGCTGTAGCCATGCTGCCGCCGCTCAATTCTAACAGCGCGCTGTTCCTGGACATAGACGGCACGCTGATCAATCTCGCCCCGACGCCGCAATCGGTGCAGGTGCCGGCGGAATTGCCGGGCGTGTTGCGAAAGACCCAGGCAGCGCTTGGCGGCGCGCTTGCCATTATCTCCGGGCGCAGGCTTGCCGATATCGACCGCCTGCTCGGCCCTGGTCTGCCAAGTGCTGCGGAGCATGGAGCGGTGCTGCGCGGCGCCGACGGCGTGCTGATCCGACAAGTCAACCGCCCGGCGGCCTATGATCGCTGGCTGCAAACTCTCGCCGCCGAGATCCAGGATATGCCGGGTGTGCTGATCGAGGAGAAGGAGTTCAGCCTGGTGGTGCATTACCGGCAGGCGCCGCAATTTGAACCCGCGCTGAGCCAGCTGGTGGAGCGGCTGATCGGCGGCAGCGACGATGCGGTTCTGCTGCTGGCCCATTGCGCGTTCGAGATGAAACCGCGCGGCGGCAACAAGGGCGATGCGCTGGCCTGGTTCATGCAAAGCCCGCCATTTCAGGGTCGGCTGCCGGTGTTCATCGGCGATGACATTACGGATGAGCCGGCAATTCAAAAGGCCACAGAACTCGGCGGACTGGGTCTGCATGTCGCACGCGATTTCGCCGGCAGCACACAACAGGTTCGCAAATGGATCGACATGCGACCGGCAACCTGAAATAGATCCTGCGATTGCCGATGCTTTTCACGTGCAGGTGAAAGCAAGCCATGTTTCCCTGATCTCGCAACCAGTTATCGTAACGAGCCGCATTCTCGACGCCTCACGCACTGCCTGACCCACAAGTAACGCATCAGAATCGAAAAAGATTTGTGGTTTCGCCGGCGGCCAGCCTTTTTGTGAAAAAAGAACCGCTTGCTTAATACGTGACCACCGTCCTTATCGACTCCCCTCGCCGCATCAGCTCGAACCCTTCGTTGATTTGCTCGAACGGCAGCACGTGGGTGATCAGGTCGTCGATATTGATTTTGCCGTTCATATACCAGTCGACGATTTTCGGCACGTCGGTGCGGCCTCTGGCGCCGCCGAAGGCGGTGCCTTTCCAGGTTCGGCCGGTGACGAGCTGGAAGGGGCGGGTGGCGATTTCCTGGCCGGCGCCGGCAACGCCGATGATGATGGAGGTGCCCCAGCCGCGGTGGCAGCATTCCAGGGCTTGCCGCATCACCCTCACATTGCCGATGCACTCAAAACTGTAATCGGCGCCGCCATCGGTGAGGTTGACGAGGTAGGGTACAAGGTCCTCGCCGATCTCGGCCGGGTTGACGAAATGCGTCATTCCGAATTTCTCCGCCATCGGCTGGCGGCTGTTGTTGAGGTCGACGCCGATGATCATGTTGGCGCCGGCGATGCGCGCGCCCTGGATCACGTTCAGGCCGATGCCGCCCAGGCCGAACACCACCACGTTATCGCCGGGCTGGACTTTGGCGGTGTTGAACACGGCACCTATGCCGGTGGTGACACCGCAGCCGACATAGCAGATTTTATCGAAGGGTGCGTCCTTGCGCACTTTCGCCAAGGCGATTTCCGGCAGCACGGTGAAATTCGCGAAGGTGGAGCAGCCCATATAATGCATCACCGGGGTCCGGCCCCCAGATTCGCCGTCGCAGGAGAAGCGCGACGTGCCGTCCGGCATCACGCCCTTGCCCTGCGTCGCGCGGATGGCGGTGCAGAGATTGGTTTTGCGCGAGGTGCAGGATTTGCAAGCGCGGCATTCGGGCGTGTAGAGCGGGATGACGTGATCGCCTTTTTTCAATGACGTCACGCCGGCGCCGACTTCCACCACGATGCCGGCACCTTCATGGCCGAGGATGGCGGGAAATATGCCTTCCGGATCGGCGCCGGATAAGGTGTATTCGTCGGTGTGGCAGATGCCGGTCGCTTTTATTTCCACCAGCACCTCGCCGGCTTTTGGGCCTTCGAGTTCGACGGTTTCCAGCGACAGAATTTTGCCGGCGGCGCGCGCCACGGCTGCCCTGGTCTTCATGTCTCGCCTCCTTTAAAAACGCTTGCGGGGTAGCCTTGCGCGAAAAGCAGGCTGCGTAAATCGGTATGTTCGATATGGTTCGTCACCTCGGCGGCGACGATGGGTTTGGCGTAATAGGCAACGCCGAGGCCTGCGGCCTTCAGCATCGCCAGATCGTTGGCGCCGTCGCCTACGGCCAGGGTTGCGCTAAGTTGGACGCCGCGCTCCTCGGCCAGCGCCTGCAGCTTCGCCAGTTTGGCGTCGCGGCCCAGGATCGGCTCCGCCACTTCGCCGGTCAGGCTGGAACCGTTATCCAGCAGCGTGTTGGCGCAATGCAGGTCGAACCCCAATTCCGCGGCGACGCGCTGGGTGAAAAAAGTAAAGCCGCCGGAGACCAAAGCCGTGGTTGCGCCAAAACTCTTCATGGTGGCGATCAGCGTGCGCGCGCCGGGGGTGATTTTGGTCGCCCGCCAGGTGCGCTCCAGCGCCGAGACGTCCAGGCCTTTCAGCATCGCCACGCGTTCGCGCAAGGCGGTGGCGAAATCGACCTCGCCGTTCATCGAGCGCTTGGTGATCGCGGCGATTTTGTCCTTGATCCCGGCTTGCGCCGCGATTTCGTCCAGCGTCTCGGTGGTGACGATCGTGCTGTCCATATCCGCGACCAGAACCGCCTTGCGCCGGCCGCGATAGCGGCTCAGCAGCACGTCGACCGGCTTGTCGCCGAGTAGCAGTTTCACCCGCGCGATGTCCGGCGCCCGCTTTACGGTGAACTCGCAGGCCTCGCCGGCGGCGAGCCAGGTCAGATGCTGGCCTTCGCAATACTCGCGGGCGACGTTGGCGAGGGCGGCTGTGAGCGGGCCGGCTTGCGGGGCCGCGACGAGCGTGACGATATGGGACATGGGCAACGCTGGTAGGACAGGGAGCGGCGGCTCGGCAAGCCAGGTGCGAAAACTCGTCATCGTCGCGGGGCCGACGGCAAGCGGCAAATCGGCGCTGGCGCTGGCGCTGGCAAGGCGGCTGAACGGCGTGATCATCAATGCGGATGCCATGCAATGCTATGCCGAATTGCGTATCCTCACCGCCCGGCCGAGCGAGGCGGATGAGGCGGAGGCGCCGCATCTGCTGTACGGCGTGCTGCCGGCGGCGCAGCCGGGCAATGCCGCCTGGTGGCGTGCAGCGGCGCTGCAGGCGCTTGCGGAGGTCGCAGCGAGCGGCAGAACCCCGATCCTGTGCGGCGGCACCGGCATGTATCTGCAGGCGCTGCTGCACGGCATTGCCGTAATCCCGGACCCGGGGCCGGAGGCAAGGGCGGAGGCGCGCGCTTTCCTGGCGCAGGCCGGCCCGGCGGCTTTGCACGCCAGGTTGATGGAGGCGGACCCGGTGACGGCGGCAAAACTGCGGCCTTCGGACAGCCAGCGGCTGGCGCGGGCCTATGAGGTCTGGCTGGCATCGGGACGGGGCCTGGCGCATTGGCAGGCGCAGCCGACCGAAAAGCTCTCAGGCTGGACGCCGCGCATGCTCCTGCTCGATCCGCCGCGCGAGATATTGCGGCAAGCTGTGGAGGGCCGATTTGCCGCCATGCTGCAAGCCGGCGCGCTCGAGGAATTGCGGGCGCTGCTGGCGAAAAACCTGGATCCGGCGCTGCCGCTGATGCGGGCGCATGGTGTTCCGGAACTGACGCTCTATTTAACGGGCCAGACGACGCTGGCGGCCGCAAGGCAGCGCGTGGTGCTGGCGACGCACCAATATACTAAGCGGCAAGCCACCTGGTTCCGGCACCAGAAGCTGGTGGAGAACTCTGCTATGCACATAATACGTTCACGAATCATCAATTCAACGCAACTTTTGGAAAGCTTCATGGGGGATGTCGATAATATTATAAATCAAAAGGGTTGACGCAGGTTGCCCTAACGGTTACCCCACCCTCTCTTTCACTCGAGGCTTAAAGGTTCCCGACCATGGACGGTTCTATAATGGCATCCGATATCATGAAATCCGGCGCGGAGGCGCTGCTGCGCGCTCTCAGGGCGCAGGGGGTGGATGTCATTTTCGGCTATCCTGGCGGCGCCGTATTGCCGCTGTATGACGCGCTGTTTCAGCAGAGCCATATCCGCCACATCCTGGTCCGGCATGAGCAGGCGGCCGTGCATGCGGCGGAAGGCTATGCCCGTTCCACCGGCAAGGTGGGCGTGGTGCTCGTTACCTCGGGTCCCGGTGCGACCAACGCCGTCACCGGTTTGGTGGACGCGCTGATGGACAGCATCCCCATCGTCTGCCTGTCCGGCCAGGTGCCGACGCATCTGATCGGCAACGACGCCTTTCAGGAGGCCGACACCACCGGCATAACCCGACCCGCCACCAAGCATAATTACCTGGTGAAGAAGAGCGAGGATCTGGCGCGTGTGGTGCATGAGGCGTTCTACGTCGCCCGTTGCGGCCGCCCCGGCCCGGTGCTGATCGACCTGCCCAAGGATATTCTTATCGCGCCGGCGCCCTATACCGAGCCCAGCAGCCAGCCGCATCGCAGCTACCGGCCGCGGACCGAGCCTGACCCGCGGACGATCGACGAGGCCATCGCGCTGCTCAAGCGCGCCGAACGGCCGATCATCTATACCGGCGGCGGCGTGATCAATGCGGGGCCGGAAGCCTCGCGTTTGCTGATGGAGTTTACCCGGCTCACTGGGTTTCCCTGCACCTCCACGCTGATGGGGCTTGGCGCCTATCCGGCGTCGGACCCGCAATTCCTCGGCATGCTGGGCATGCACGGCACTTACGAGGCGAACCTGGCGATGCATGGCGCCGACGTGATGCTAAATCTCGGCGCCCGGTTCGACGACCGGGTGACCGGGCGGCTGAACGCGTTTTCGCCAGGTTCGAAGAAGATCCATGCCGATATCGATCCTTCCAGCATCAACAAATCGGTCGCGGTCGATGTCGCCATCATCGGCGATGCGGTGGCGATCTTGCGCGCGCTGATCACCGCCTGGCGCGCCGACGAGATACGCTATGGCCGCGAGAAGCTGGCCGAGTGGTGGCGGCAGATCGACGGGTGGCGCGCCAAGGATTGCATGCGCTTCACGCAAGCGCGCGATCCCGGCAGCGTCATCAAGCCGCAATACGCCATCGAGCGGCTGTACAAGGCGACGCGCGCGCAGGCGAAGGATACGTTCATCACCACCGAGGTTGGGCAGCACCAGATGTGGGCGGCGCAGCACTTCAAGTTCGACAAGCCCAATCGCTGGATGACCTCTGGTGGGCTTGGCACCATGGGCTACGGCCTGCCGGCCGCCATGGGCGTGCAGGTGGCGCAGCCGGACGCGCTGGTGATCGACATCGCCGGCGAGGCCAGCATTTTGATGAACATCCAGGAAATGGGCACGCTGGCGCAATACCGCCTGCCGGTGAAGATTTTCATTTTGAACAACCAGTATATGGGCATGGTGCGGCAGTGGCAGGAATTGCTGCACGGCAATCGCTATTCCGAAAGCTACTCGCAAGCCCTGCCGGATTTCGTCAAGCTGGCGGAGAGCTTCCATGCCGTCGGCCTGCGGGCGGAAAAGGTGGACGATCTGGACCGGGTGATCGCCGAGATGCTTGCCGTCGATAAGCCGGTGATCGCCGACATCTGCGTCGATCAGAAGGAAAACGTCTTCCCGATGATCCCCTCGGGCGCTGCGCATAACGAGATGCTGCTGGGTCCCGAGCATAAGGACGATGACGGTTTTGCCGGCAAGGGCGTAACGGACGAAGGCCTGGTTCTGGTCTGATGCCGTTGACCGACACTGCGCTGCGCTCCGCCACAATCTCGGTTCTGGTTGAGAACGAAGCCGGCGTGCTCGCCCGCGTGATCGGGCTGTTCTCCGGCCGCGGCTATAACATCGACAGCCTGACGGTCGCCCCGGTGGAGCGCGATCCGACCACCGATCAGAGCAAAAGCCGCATCACGATTGTCACCTCCGGCACCGCGATGGTGATCGAGCAGATCAAGGCGCAGCTCGACCGGCTGGTGCCGGTGTATCGCGTTTCCGACCTTTCGGCGGAAGGCCCGCATCTGGCGCGAGAGCTGGCGCTGATCAAGGTGATCGGGGCGGGCAATGCGCGGCAGGAGGCGCTGCGTCTGGCGGATGCGTTCCGGGCACGGGTGATCGATGCCAGTACGGAAAGTTTTATTTTCGAACTGACCGGGGCTACCGACAAACTGGATGCGTTTCTCGACCTGATGCGGCCGATCGGCCTGGCGGAAGTCTCCCGCACTGGCGTGGCGGCGATCGCGAGGGGTACGAGGACGATTTAATGGCAGGCTCCGCCCTGTCTAATGGCAGGCTCCGTCCTGCACCCGCCAGGGCCTGAGGCCCTACACCCGCCAGGGCCGCAGGCCCTACACCCGCCAGGGCCGCAGGCCCTGGACCCCATTAAATTGAACAACCAACATGATGGGTTATCCACGCGGACTGGTCACGGTGTCTCGTGCTCAAGGACTGCGCGTGATTATCTTCGTTGCGATCACCGTCCGGCCCATGTTCACGTCTCCGGTAACGGTCTTGCCGAAATCAACCGGCTTGGCGCCGATTCGTCTGGGCCAGTTGCCCAGAAGCGCACGTGGTAACCTGTGAGCTTTAGCCGGGTAAGTCGGAAAGCCAAACGGCGGCTGCGGACAGCAGCCTTCGATGCGGATGGCGCAAGGTTGTTCGATCAGTGAGGGCTGACAACCATCGCTGCCACAACAAAATTGTGTAATTGTCGTAGCCATCAGCGGCCGCCCTGAATTTTTAGCGCTGGTGGCGACCCGTTTTGTGGCAATTTCGTAGGGCCTCTTTCGCAAGGACAAATGATGGCCGAAGTACCAAGCAAACGGCAACAAATTACGGCTTGGATCCTACGCGGCCTTATCGGCCTCATTTTTGCGGTCGTAGGAACTACAAAATTAACTGGAACAGGTAACACCATAGATTACTTCACCGCTATCGGATGGGGCCAGTGGTTCCGCTACGTAACTGGCTCGCTCGACCTTCTTGGGGTTGCCTTACTCTTTTCGAGACGCTCGGCGCCTTATGGCGCAGTAATAATCGCTCTCAGCGCCGGTCTGGCGACGTTGATCTCTCTCACGGTGTTGCAAGGTAATCCCATCTGGGGCGGCCCTGTCATGGTGTTTGTACCCCTCATAATCGCGATGCTCGCAATTACTCTCGCGTGGCTTACACGGCCGACCTGAACACGTCGTCGGTCAAGGTCCGCTATGGGATGCGCAAGGGGGGCGGAACGGTAACAAATAGGCCACAAAGGACCGGAGTGCGGTATCGTTGCGTCCGGCCGCTCAATCGATCACATGGGCCGGCCCCAGCGTGAATTACGCTTGACTGGGTACGCTTAGCCGCGGGGTTTGCTGGTGCTGGATCACGCGCCATTTATCGTGCTCCAGCCGGCGATAGACGGTCGTGCAGTTCGCCTCGTAGACCTGTTCGCCGTCCCGCTCCGCCTGCGCCTTGTAGGCGATGACGATCAGCCCTTCCTGCGGCCGTATCACCTGTTGATCCGTGAGAAGAACCTTGTGCCAGCGCGGCGTATCGGAAACCGCCGCCGCGGCTTGTGTCCCGGTTGCAATGAAGGGCGCAGACGGCAGCACCATCAGGCACTGCTCGTCGATCGCGGCGCGATAATTCTCCGCAGTTCCCGTCCACAGGCCTTCTTCAGAGCCCCAGATCCGTTCATCGTCCATCGGCGTCTCCCAATAAGCAGTAATTAAAGTTTGACGCCACCATGCTTCATGCCGTCCCAGAACCTGATCTGCTCGGCCTGCACCTTGATCAGCACGATGTCGGGCGAATCGATGCCGTTTTCGAACCATTTATCAAGCTCGGCGTGCCAATGCTCCCGAAACACCGCCTTGTCGCGGATCAGGCTCGCCTGGCCCTCGACGAAAACATAGAATTTCGAGCTTTGAAACAACTTCGCCGAACCCTGATAAGCCAGCCCGACATTCGGGTCGCGCCCGATATCCGCAACCGTATGCGTGTCCTCATAGGTAAAATAATATGACTCTCCGTTGAACTTCACGTCGCCATTATTGCTCATCGGCCGGCCCGCAAGCTGCCCTCCTGCCATGCGGGTCGTCAATATCGCGATGTCGATTCCGGCCATTTTAGCGGCCAGTTCTTCCAGGCTCATTTCGGCGTGCTCAGGATGTTTCATGATATCTTCCCAGGTTCCACAGCAGCACCATTTTGTGTCGGGGATCATCGCTCTCAAGGCGAGCCACCTTAACATTCGCTCACCTGGCGGCTGCGCGGGCAGGCGAGGCAAGATTTACCTCAGCTGGCTGTCCTTGTTGCCCCTGCGATTATAGGCGCTGGAGACGATGTTCTGGTCCAGCTGGCTTTGGCAGGCGACACAGGTTCTGGCGCCCGGCATGGCACGGCGGCGGCCTTCCGGAATTGCCTCGCCGCACTCCACGCAATGCGTCTCGCTGATTCCGGCCGGCAGCCGGGCTCTGGCACGCAGCACCTCGTCCTTGATCGAATCGTCTATCTGATCCTGCACCGCGCTATCGGGCGCCCAGCCGCTGGCCATTGCCGCTCTTCCGTTTGCTGTTCATCACCGGGCATAGATGGGCGCTTCTGTCGCCGCTTCCAAGGCGCGGCCGGGGCGTGGCAGATTACGGCTTCCCGGCAATCCCGCAGCTTTGGTCCTGCAGTTCTTCGCCGTCACCCGGACTGGCGGCGGCAAGCAGGACCTGCCCGTCCAGCCAATACCTGGAACTCATCGAAGCCGACGGGGCTTCAGGCGTGGACCGCGAAATCGCGATCTCATGCGCTGGCCTGTGCCGCTCTTGAACCGGTCACCATGATTCCCGCTTCGAGGCAGACCTGATGCCGCGCAGTTGCTGCGTTGCCGTTCCTGTCCAATTCTCCCGCAGATGCATCCATTCGCGCTCGCCATGCACCAGATAGCGTGTCATCCGCTTGCCGTTCCAGTGATAGCGGAACTGCCGCGCCTGCACGATGGGCAGCGAAATACGATCCGGCCAGAACACTGCGGCCGCCATTCCCGCGGGATAGCGCACGCTGGGATACAGCACGCCATCGGCACCATTTGCCCGGCTTTGCCGGCCAAAAACCTGCCCTGGTCCCCAATCATCCGGCGCCAGGCAGTCCGGCGGGGCAGAAGCAAACACGCCCTTTACGCCGGCGCACAGCTCCCGGAAATCGGCATCCGCCGCGGGCTCCGCGGTGGCGCGCATGAAACGCTCGAAATGATAAGCAGTCTCCGCCAGCGCCACCTCGAACCGGTCGCCGCAATACCATGCGCCGTATGAGCCATCGGAAAATCGGCTCGGCCGTGATTTGCTGACATGGGTGAAGGCCGCCATAACCAGGGAAGCAGTCGGTCCCGCGACCCGCCGCTCCGGCGGCACCAGCGCCAGGTTGCCGACGGTGTCGCGGATGCGCGGATTGAAGCGGGCTTCCGCGGCCACCAGCATCTCCCAGTCCGCCGGCGGCGCGATATCCTCAAACAGATCAACCGGCGGATAGATCGTGCGGATGATCCGGTGCGATTTCGCGAAATTCACCAGCCCGCCCGCTCGGCGTCCAGGTAAGCCCGCACCGCGGCTATGTCAGTCGGCGCGCCTTGCAGCATTCTATCCAAAGCGGATTTTCCGCCGAACGCCGCATTCGGTTTTTTAACCCATTCATAGCCGCGCTCCGGGGTGGCGAACATATAGCGCAGCGCTTTGTGGATGCCCAAAAAGCAGCCTAGCCGGTACACCGTGTCATGCGGCACGCCCGCAATCTGCCCGCTCCGCCAACGTTGCAGCGTCCGCTCCGCCGGCGAGCCCAGTAGAATGCGCGTCTCCACCGGCTTCAGCCCCCAGCGTTCGAACAGGTTCAGCACCGCCCGCAGCATCGCCGCGGATTCTGCAACGGTAACCGTGTCGTCCTCCGCCGGAGGCACGAAACGGGATTGAACTTCGGAGAAACCTGTCATGGCTGACGCGTACAACCATTCGCCAAACGGCGCAACAAAAAAATTTCCGGCCAAACGGCGCAATGCGGGTTTCGTTCCGGCCGTCACGCACGCAACAACATTGCGTGAGTTTGGGTACAGGCATTCCGTGATACTTCGTCGTCCCAGGGTGACATCGCCGGGAAAAGAGAATACGGGAGCCCGGATTATACTTTGACCAACATCAACGGCCTTAAGCCCCGGGCAGCACGCCGCCTTGGGGCTCTGCCACTTTGCCACGCCAGCCAAGGACCAGCACATGCGCGTTTACTATGACCGGGATGCCGACGTTAACCTCATCAAGGGCAAAACCGTTGCCATTGTCGGCTATGGCAGCCAGGGCCACGCCCATGCGCTGAACCTGAAGGATAGCGGCGTCAAGGCGCTCGCGGTCGCGCTCCGCCCCGGCTCAACCGGTGCCGCCAAGGCGGAAGGCGCCGGGCTGAAAGTGCTTGCCCCGGCCGAGGCCGCCAGATGGGCTGACGTTCTGATGATCCTGACCCCGGACGAAAACCAGGGCGATCTTTACAAGGACCATCTGGCCGCCAATCTGCGCCCCGGCTCGGCGCTGGCTTTCGCGCATGGCCTGAACATCCATTTCAACCTTATCGAGCCGCGCGCCGATATCGACGTGTTCATGATTGCGCCGAAGGGCCCCGGCCACACCGTGCGCAGCGAGTACCAGCGCGGCGGCGGCGTGCCCTGCCTGGTGGCGGTGGCGCAGGATGCCTCCGGCAATGCGCTCGACATCGCGCTGTCTTACGCGTCGGCTGTCGGCGGCGGCCGCGCCGGCATCATCGAGACCACGTTCAAGGAAGAATGCGAGACCGATCTGTTCGGCGAACAGGCAGTGCTTTGCGGCGGCCTTGTCGAACTGATCAAGGCCGGTTTCGAGACTTTGGTGGAAGCCGGCTACGCGCCGGAGATGGCCTATTTCGAATGCCTGCACGAGGTCAAGCTGATCGTCGATCTGATCTACGAGGGCGGCATCGCCAACATGAACTACTCGATCAGCAACACCGCGGAATACGGCGAATACGTTACCGGGCCGCGCATCATCACCGCCGAGACCAAAGCCGAGATGAAAAAGGTCCTATCCGACATCCAGCTCGGCCGCTTCACCCGCGACTGGATGCTGGAAAACAAGGTCGGCCAGACCAACTTCAAGGCGATCCGCCGCGCCTCCGCCGCGCATCAGATCGAGGAAGTGGGCGCCAAACTGCGCGGCATGATGCCGTGGATTTCGAAGAACGCATTGGTGGATAAAGCGAAGAATTGAAGTAGGAACTTCTTTTTCCGTGGAAAAAGAAGCAAAAAGACTTTTCAATCTGGGCCTGTTGCGTTCCGAATTCCCGGCTCCGGATTAGCAAAAGTTTTTGCGCCGCTTTTTTTCAAAACAGCGGCTACTTCCTATTTGCAAATTTCTGTTGGGCGTAGGCGTAGATTTTCCGGTCAAGCTCGGTACGCCGATCGAGCGCCGACAGTGCCGCGGGTGAATGTTGTACGCGGCCGATTTTGCGAAACCAGCCGCTTGGATCGGCGTGATTCTCCGCGGTCACGTTGCCGCGCAGCGCCCGCTCCGGCGGCGCGATGTCGAGCAGCGCGGCAAGCCCGGCGGCGCTGCGATCCATTTCTTCCGTGATGCCTACGTAGAAGAATTGCTTGAGGATAGCGGCCGCGTCGGCCAATGCCGCCTCCGGCGCGGTTTTCAGCCGATCCTCATCGGCGCCGCTGGCATAGTATCCGGTGAGCCTGCGGACATAGACGTTATCTATCGCGTCGATGAGGTAGGGATCGTCGTGGTTCAGGAAATCTTCCAGCGAGAAACGGTGCGCGTAGCCGACGGCAAACGCGATCTGCGGATCGAAGTTGCTCGGATCGACGCTCCGCCAAAAATGGTATAGCGAAGCCAGCCGCGCGCGCGGCTCGCGCAGCACGGTGAACACCGCCTGGTCGGGATCGAAGCGGCGCAAGGTTGGTACATCGTAATGTCCCCAGATCATCGGCCGGCCGATATTTCCCTTGGGCAGGCGGCAGTATAGATGCGGCGGCAGGTCGCGGTAGGGATCGGCGTTGATCTGCTCGGGGTGAAAATACCGCGCCAGCCAGGAGAGCAGGGCGCAACCGCCGCTTTTTTCGATATGCAGAAACGCCAGCTTCTGCCCGGTCCAAGCGGCGAAGATGTTGCCGTCCAGGTCGGAGAACTCGGCGGGCGGCCTTAGGCTTTCGTGGGGGCGGCCGCGGTGCCAGGCAATTTCGGCGGAACGCAGCAGCGCCGCCCGGCCATCGGGCACCCCCAGCAAGCCATAAAGCACCGGGGGCATATTGGCGTATTGATCGGTAAAGCCGAAATTGAACATCCGGCGCTCCGCCGGCGTTGTGCTCCTGCCCAAAGAGAGTCGCAAAATCGAAGGGGCGGCGAGCTGCCTGACGAAACTCTTGGCTCCCCGAAAGGCCGAAAGCTTCAGCGAAATATTACATTTCAAACCCTGCAGCTCCCTTCTGACAAGCTGGCAGCGTGCGCCGGCGTTCCATCCTCACAACTCCGACAGTGTAATGTCTTACCGACGAACACGGTAAAATTCAATCTACTGGCGGTTGCATTTGCCACGCGTTCCATCAGGCGCCGAATGCTCGGATTGCTCGTACCGGCTTTGCCCGTTAATCCATGCTGCATGCTGCACATGATCAAGCTTGCCGTCGGGGTGCGCGATGCCGCGCATCTGGCCGAGCTGCAGCGGGCGCGGGCAACAGCCACGCCGCCTTTGCGTCACCGCACCCGGAACAGGCCAAAGCGCGCGGCTGAAATCGTTGCCGGGGGCTCCATCTACTGGGTCATCGGGCGCGCCGTTCTGGTGCGCCAGCGCATCGTCGGAATCATCGCCGATCAATGGGATGACGGATCGGCCTGTGCCGGCCTGCTGCTCGATCCCGAGCTCATTCGTGTCGCGGCGCGCCCGATAAAAGCTTTTCAAGGCTGGCGCTATCTCAATGCGGCGGATGCGCCGGCCGACCTGGCGGCGCTGGTGCAATCGGGGGTGGAAATGCTGCCCGAGGAGATGCGCCTCGCCCTGGCCGAGCTTGCGCTGCTATAGGGAGAAAAATTTGACAGCAGCCGACGCGCTGGCTACCCGACATCGCAATTAGGAGATCGTTCATGGCGGTTCACGCCTTCATTTTCCCCGGTCAGGGCAGCCAGGCGGTCGGCATGGGACGTGACCTTGCCGCGGCCTTCGCGGCCGCGCGGGCGGTGTTCGAGGAAGTCGACGAGATTCTGAAGCAGAAGCTCTCCAAGCTGATGTTCGAGGGCCCGATCGAAGAGCTGACGCTGACGGAAAATGCCCAGCCGGCGCTGATGGCGGTGTCACTGGCGGTGCTGCGCGTGCTGGAGTCGGAAGGCGGCATCACGCTGAAGGACAAGGCGGTTCTGGTGGCGGGCCATTCGCTGGGCGAATACAGCGCCTTGGCCGCGGCCGGGGCTTTCTCCATCGCCGATACGGCAAAGCTGCTGAAACTGCGCGGCCAATCCATGCAGCTCGCGGTGCCGCCGGGGCAGGGCGCGATGGCGGCCCTGCTGGGCGTGGAGCTGGATCTGGCGCGGGAGATTTGCATGGAAGCCGAAAAGAGCGCGACCGGCCGCGACGTCGTCGCCTGCGCCAACGATAATGGCGGCGGCCAGGTTGTCATCTCCGGCCACAAGGCCGCGGTCGAACGCGCCATCGACATCTCCAAAAGCAAGGACGTGAAACGCGCGATGCTGCTGCCGGTCTCCGCACCATTTCATTGCGCCCTGATGGCGCCGGCGGCCGACGCCATGGCGGAAGCCTTCGCCAATACCCCGCCGCGCCCGCCGATCGTGCCGCTGGTTGCCAATGTCAGCGCCGCCAAGGTCACCGACCCGGCGGAAATACGCGAGCTGCTGGTCGCCCAAGTTACCGCTACCGTGCGCTGGCGCGAGAGCGTGCTGGCCATGGCCGGCCTGGGCGTGGACAGCTTCGTGGAACTCGGCATCGGCAAGGTGCTGGCAGGGCTGGTCAAACGAATTACCCCGGATGCCGCCACTTTTTCAGCGGGTTCTCCGGGTGAGATCGAAGCGCTGCTGAAGGTTCTATAGATGTTCGACCTTAACGGTAAAACTGCTTTGGTTACCGGCGCTTCCGGCGGCATCGGCGCCTCCATTGCGCGCGCCTTGCATTTGCAGGGCGCGATTGTCGCCCTCTCCGGCACCAGGCGCGATGCGCTGGATCGCCTGGCCGCGGAACTCGCCGAGCGCGTCCACGTCCTGCCCGCCGATTTGTCGGATTCCGCTGCCGCGCCCGCGCTGATCGCCGCCGCCGAAGCCGCCATGGGCAAGGTGGATATTCTGGTGAACAATGCCGGCCTGACGAAAGACGGCCTTGCCATGCGCATGTCCGACGCGGATTGGGCAAAGGTGCTGGATGTCGATCTTGGGGCGCCGTTCCGGCTGTCCCGCGCCGCGCTGAAATTCATGATGCGCCGGAAATACGGCCGCATCATCAATATCGGCAGCATCGTCGGCGCCACAGGCAACCCCGGCCAGGCCAATTACTGCGCCGCCAAGGCGGGCCTTGTCGGCCTGACCAAATCGCTGGCGCAGGAAATCGCCTCACGCAATATCACGGTCAACCTGGTGGCACCCGGCTTTGTCGCCACACCGATGACGGATGCCCTGACGGAAGCGCAGAAAACCGAACTGGCCGGCAAAATCCCGCTCGGCCGCCTGGGATCGCCGGAAGATATCGCCGCCAGCGTCGTCTACCTCGCCTCCGACGAAGCCGCCTGGATCACCGGCACGACGCTGCATGTCAATGGTGGAATGGCGATGGTTTGAGGAAAGGAAGGACGCAAGAACTTCTTCTGAAGAAAAAGAAGCAAAAAACTTTTTGACCGAAAAACCTTTTGACCCAAAAGCGTTTTAACCCAAAACTTTTTGACCCAAAAACTTTTGACCCCGGGGCGCTGGCTGCGGTGAAGCCAACGGACGACAGGAGTAACCCTCGGCCTTGCCCGCGCTTCATGCCGGCCTGCGCGGGCATGACGGTTTGAAACCCCGCGCCCACACCCCAGCACCAGCCCCAACAAAAACCCAAGTTCTCAATTCGGTGAGGCGCTGTTTCTCCGTCCTGGCCTGCAGCTTCAAGACGTCGGCAGCGCCACGCTCAAACAGGCCGAGCGCAAAAACTGTTAGAGATCCAAAGCAGCAAGGTCCTCTTCACCAAGCCGCAATTCCGCAGACTTCAAAATGTCAGCCAGCTGTTTGACACTCGTCGCGCTAGCGATCGGGGCGGTGATGGAAGGCCGCGCCATCAGCCAGGCCAGCGCCACCTGCGCCGGCGTCGCGCCGTGCCGCCCGGCGACAAAATCAAGCGCCTTCAGGATCGCCATGCCGCGATCGTCGAAATACTTGGCAGCCGACTTCGCCCGCGCGCCGCCGGTAAAATCCTCCTTCTTGCGATATTTTCCCGTCAAGAAACCGGACGCCAAAGCGAAATAGGGAATCACGCCAAGCGTATTTTTCGACGTCACATCTTCCAGCGCGCCTTCATATTCAGACCGCTCCATCAAATTATAATGCGGCTCCAGCACCGCATACCGCGCGCGATCGGGACCACTCGCGCCGAGTGCTGCCGTCAGCGCCTCGGCGCTGTAATTGGACCCGCCGGCATAGCGGATTTTGCCGGCGGCGCTAAGGGCGTGAAACGCTTCCAGCGTCTCCTCGATCGGCGTTGCCGGGTCGGCGCGGTGCGCCATGTACACGTCGATGGCCTCGATCTGCAGGCGTTGCAGGGAGGCTTCGCAGGCCCGCACTAGATAGTCCCGGCCGAGGCCTTGCATCCCCTGCCCCATCTCCAGCCCGCCTTTGGTGATCACCACCACCCGGTCCCGCACAGCGCGATCCTTCATCCAGGCGCCGATAATGGTTTCGGATTCCCCGCCTTTATTGCCCGGCTGGTAGCGAAAATACACATCCGCGGTGTCGACGGCGTTGAACCCGGCCTCGAGAAACGCGTCCAGAATGGCGAAGCTGGTTTCCCGGTCCGCGGTCCAGCCGAACACATTGCCGCCCAGCACCAGCGGCGCGATGCGCAGCTCGGTCGTTCCCAATTGCCGAATTTCCATGTTTCTGCTCCCGTTTTGCCGCGAGGCTAGCAAAGACGACGGCTTGGTTCAAACCGGCTCCTTCGCCGCAGGCAGTATCGCGCCCATATAGCGGTGGAACTTGTCGGAGGAACGTGCATTGACATCCAAGTCGTCGGAAAATGCGCCGCGCGACCTGGCCCAACTAGCCACCTGGGCATTGGCGGGCGCCGCCGCCGGGCTGTTGCTGCGCCACGCTTCCCGCCCGCAAGGCAATGCGCGGGTGCCGCAGCCGGAGCGGGCGGTCGATCTCACGCGCTATCTGGGCAAGTGGTATGAGCTGGCGCGCTACGACAATTGGTTCGAGCACCGCTGCGACGGCGTGACCGCGGAATACGGGCTGCTGCCGGACGGCAGGATCAGCGTCCGCAATAGCTGCCAGAAGAATTTCCCAAACGGCCGGTTAAGCGTCGCCAAGGGCAAAGGCAAAGCGGTGCCAGGCTCCGGCAATGCCAAGCTGAAAATTTCCTTCTTTGGGCCGTTCTATATCGGCAATTATTGGGTGCTGGACCGGGCGGAGGATTACGGCTGGTCGATCGTCGGCGAGCGGTCAGGGCATTATCTTTGGATCCTGTGCCGAGATCCGCATCCGCCGGAATGGCTGACGCAGATGCTCCTCCGGCGAGCCACGGAAATGGGCTACGATCCGAACCGGATAAGGCGGACAAGGCAGGCCGGATAGGATCGCTTGAAAGCCGCTTGGCCGGGCAACTGCATCCAACCGGCCGCCCAGGCCGTACAGGTTCCATGGGCTCTACGATTGCCGCGACCTTGCGACGCATCCTGCCGCTCAACGCGGCAGCCGGGTTGCTGTTCCTTGGAGGCTGCGCTTCGGTCAGGATCGCGCAATTCGCATCCGGCGTGCCGAGCATGGCGCCGCAGGACTGGATGGTGGGAACGGTGCAGGGCTACGGTTTTATCATCGACTGGTTCGGCAATGTAGAAAGCCAGTTCAACGCCCGCGAGGTCGGGACCTGGAACCCTGCCACCCGCACGGTCACGCTAACCGAGCACATCACCTATCTGCAGGGCGACAAGCAACCGCCGACCAACCGGGTCTGGCATTTCGTGCAAGTTGGACCAACCCAATGGACCGGCACCGCCAACGACGTCATCGGCACCGCCACGGCCGAACAGGAAGGCAACGCCTGGCATCTGCGGTACCGGCAGGACTTGCCGGTGGGCGGCTACGAGGTGGAGGTTAGCGTCGATGATTTGCGTCTTCGGGAGGCGGATAATGTCGCTGTGGACTATTCAACGATTTCGAAGCTGGGTCTTCATCTCGCGACCGCCGAGATCGCTTTTGTAAGATGAAACCTGCTCCGCACCAAAGACGGCTAACTTCGTTCGCTAATCCTGCTTAGGCTTGTCGGAACAAGAACAATCGCATCGGCGAAAAAGCCTTCGGCAAGCGTAGCCCTTACAGTCGACCCTCCTGATAAATCCAATTTCACTGACATCTGCCATCGAAACGAACAGTAGCGAGTGGGAAGCGAAAGCAACCTGCGTGGAACCTGGCGGCCTGGATCAGGACCATGCTTCATCGGCATCTTTAGCCCATATTAACCCACCCCCTCCATGACTAACTCCGCCACTCGCGGAACCCCAAAAACTTGCCCCCCACCCACTCCTCCCTTTACCGCCAGGCCGTAGTCACCAGCGTCGTGGTGCTGACGGTGATGGTGGTGCTGGCGGCGGGGACTATTCTCGCGATGCTGCTCGTCAACCGGCAGACCCGGGCGCTCGAGCAGGAATGGATGGCCGAGGCGACGCTGCTGGGCGATATCGACCACAGCGTCTCCGCCTTCCGCCTGGCCGAAGCCTATCGCGGCCTCGCGCAGAACGCCGCCGCCCGCCAGGCGGCCGAGGCGATGGCGGCCGGGCAGGCGCAGAATATCGATACCGTGCTGCAGCAGGACGGCCGCCTGCTGCGGCATCAGGCGCCGGCTGGCCTTGGCCGGTTCAGCGCCGACTGGACGCGCTACAGGGCGATGCACGATGCCTGGGTGCGCGCGGACCGGAACGGCGCCAACCCGCTTCCGGCACAAACCGCCCAGCTGGCGCGGCAATATAGCGCAACCGATGCGGCGATCGGCGCCTTGATCGATACCCACAACAGCGCGGGACAGGCGCGGGCCGGTCTGATCGGCCGCATCGTGCGGATCACGATCGGCGTGGTTGCAGCGCTGGCTTTGATGATGGTGCTTGTGACGATGCGGGCAACTTTAGCGATCCGGCGCCGCTTGATCGGGCCACTGGAATCGATCACCCATACGATGACGCTGCTGGCGGCCGGGCGGCACGAAACCGCGGTGCCGGCGATGAACCGGCCGGATGAAATCGGCGACATGGCCCGAGCCTGCGAGGTTTTCCGGGTCAACGTGGCAGCCCTGGCGGAGGCAAATCGCGCCTTGCGAAGTGCCGAGGCGCAGGCCCAAAAACTTGCCCGCCACGACGCGCTGACCGGCCTGCCGAACCGGCGCGTGTTCAGCGCCAATCTGCAAACCACCATCGAACATTCGCAGCGTGACGGCAGCACCTACTCGGTGCTGCTGATCGACCTGGACGGCTTCAAGAAGGTCAACGACCTGCTGGGTCATCACGTCGGCGACATGGTGCTGTGCAAAGTGGCGCAGCGGCTGGAGAGCGGCATTGCCAAGCAGGATACCTTGGCGCGGCTGGGCGGCGACGAGTTCGCTGTCATCGCCCCCGACGCGGCAGGCATGGATGCGCATATGGCGCGCATCAAGCAACTCGCCGGCCGGCTGATCCGGGCGATCGGCCAGGAGATGCGCTGCGACGGCAACGTCATCGATGTGGGCGCCAGCATCGGCATCGCGCCGCAGCGGGACAGCGTGACCGAGGTGAGCAGCGTGCTGCACGCCGCCGATATCGCGATGTACCGCGCCAAAAAAAGCGGGCGCGGCGCCTTCCGGTTTTTCGAGCAGAGCATGGATGACGCGCTGCGCGCGCAGGAGACGCTGGAGCGCGACCTGATGCGGGCCGTCGCGGCGGGAGAAATCCGGCCGTATTACCAGCCGCTGGTCGATATCGAGACCAGCCGCATCCGCGGGTTCGAGGCGCTGGCGCGCTGGAAGCACACGGCGCAGGGATTTATCCCGCCCGACGTCTTCATTCCGATCGTGGAGCGGCTGGGTTTGATGACCAAATTCACCGCCTCGATCCTGCACCAGGCCTGCCAGGATGCCAGGATGTGGCCGGAGAGTACGAGGGTTGCGGTAAATTTCCCGCCCTCGGAGTTTCAGGACCCGGAGCTGCCGCGCCGAATACAGGAAATTCTGGCAGCGGAGGAATTCCCGGCGACGCGCCTGGAGATCGAGATTACGGAAAACGCGCTGCTGGGCGATGTCGAAGCGGCCAGGGCCAATGTGACGGCGCTGCAAGGGCTAGGGATTGCGATCTGCCTGGACGATTTCGGAACCGGCTATTCCAGCTTGAACCATTTGCGGGAGCTGAAGTTCGACAAGGTCAAAATCGATCGCTCCTTCGTGCAATCGATGGGGGACAGCGTCGACCATGAAAAGATCATCGATGCGATCCTCGGTCTGACGAAAAGCCTGGGCTTGCCGGCGGTCGCCGAAGGTATCGAGAATGCATTCGTGCTCAATAAGCTGCGTTTGAAGGGCTGCGAATACGGCCAGGGCTATTATTTTGCCCGGCCGGTATCGGCGGAGGCGGCGCGGCAGATGATCCTGCTGGGGAGCAAATGTCCGGCCACCGCCTGAGCTTGGCAGGTGCTACGCCCTGGCGAAATTGTAAGGCCCGCCGCGTGCCAGTGCGGCGCGATAGGCCGGGCGGGCGTGGATTTTGGCCAGCCAGGCGGCAGTGGCGGGGTAGGCCCGCAGGCCGTTCATTTTGGTTGCGGCAAATTCCAGAGGAAAGCTCATCATGGTGTCGGCAGCGCTCAAATCCGCACCGGCGAACCACGGGCGCAATGCCAGTTCGCTTTCGATATACTTGAAATGGACGCTGGTCATCGGCTGCAACAGCCTTCGCCCCAGCACCGGAATGACCCCAGCCATCATCCACATCAGCAGGTTGGTCATCACCGAGCCTTCCGCGTAGTGCATGTAAAACCGGTAGCGCCTGGCATCCGCCGCATCCGCCGGTGCGCCCAGCTTGCCGCCGGCTTTTTCGACCAGGTACTCGATGATCGCACCCGTCTCGGCAATCACGATCCCGTCATCCTCGATGATCGGCGATTTGCCCAGCGGGTGGACGCGCTTCATCTGCGGCGGTGCGGCCAGTATCCGCGAGCGCTTATAGCGCACCACCTCATACGGCAGCCCAAGCTCCTCCAGCAGCCAGAGGATGCGCTGCGAGCGCGAGTTTTCCAGATGATGCACGACAATCATAGCGCAAACCCTTCAAGCCACCTTCAGCTGCACATCCACCGTCTTGTGAATGGCGTTCGAATAGGGGCAGACGATATGAGCCTTTTGCACCAGATCCTCGACCACCGCCTTGTCCACGCCAGGCGCCGTGATGGTCAGGGCCGCGGTGATGCCAAAGCCGCCGCCATCTTCGCGCGGGCCGATGCCGATATCCGCCGCCACTCGCGTCTCCGCCGGCAGCTTCACATGCTCCTTGCCCGCCACGACTTTAAGCGCGCCCAGGAAACAGGCGGAATAGCCGATGGAGAACAGCTGCTCCGGGTTGGTGCCGGGACCATTATCACCGCCCAGCTCCTTCGGCGTGCTGAGCGTAACCGCGACCTTCGCATCGTCGGTCGCACCTTCGCCGGTGCGCCCGCCTGTCGCGTGACCATGGGCGGTATAGAGGACGTTGACCATAATTTGCTTCCGCTGGTTGATGAGACGCTATGTGGTCCGCCGCCTGCCGCTAATCAACCAAGCCGGTTCAGCGAAGGCTTGCGCAAAATTCGCCGATGCGCGCGCAGGCCTGCGCCAGCACGGCGTCCGAGGCGGCGGTGCTGATGCGGATATGCGGGCTCATGGCAAAGGCGGCGCCCTGCACCGTGGCGACCTGGGCTTGCGCCAGCAGCGCCATGGCGAAATCGGCATCGGTCCGGATTTTGGCGCCATCCGGCGAGGTGCGGCCGATGCAGCCGGATATGTCCGGGAACACGTAAAACGCGCCGTTCGGCTTGTGGCACACCATGCCGGGGATCGCGTTCAACGCCGCCACCACCAGATCGCGCCGCGCCTGGTAGGCGGCGGCGCGCTCCTTGAGAAGATCCTGCGGCCCATCCAGTGCCGCCACCGCAGCCGCCTGGCCGATGCTGGAAACGCCGGAGGTGGCGGTCGCCTGCACCAGGGTCATCGCCTTGATCAGCTCGGCCGGCCCGGCGCAGAAGCCGATGCGCCAGCCGGTCATGGCGTATGATTTCGAGACGCCGGTCAGCGTGACGATCCGATCCGCCAGATCCGGCGCCAGCGCCGCCAGAGCGGTGTACTGGAACCCGTCGAACAGCAGATGCTCGTAAATATCGTCGCATAGTACCGTCACATGCCGGTGCCGGCGCAGCACCTCGGCAATGCCGGCCAGCCCGGCCGCGTCGCAGGCCGCGCCCGAAGGGTTGCCGGGAAAGTTCAGGATCAGTAATTTGGTCCGCGGCGTCATCGCCGCCTCCAGCGCCGCCGGCCGGAGCAAAAAACCATCCGCCTGCGGGCAATCGATGAATACCGTGACGCCGCCGGCGAAATGCACGGCCTGTTCATATCCTGCCCAGGCCGGCGCCGGCGTGATCACCTCGTCGCCGGGGTCGATCAGCGCCATCACAATATTGAAAATCGCCTGCTTGCCGCCATTGCTGACGAGAATATCCTGCTCACGAACATCCAGCTTCTGATCCCTGGCATATTTGCGCTTAACCGCGGCCTTCAGCGCCTGCGTCCCTCCAACCGCCGGATACTTCGTCTCTCCGCGCAACGCCGCCGCATGCGCCGCTTCGATGACATGGTCCGGCGTCGGAAAATCCGGCTCCCCGAGCGAGAGCGAAATAACCTCCCGCCCTGCCCCTTGCAGCCCCCGCGCAAACCCCGCCATGGCAAAGGTGGCGGAGAGCTCGGTTAGCTGAACGCGGGAGGAAAGCTGGGTCATGCGCGGGATGTGCCATCGTAAGCAAAGCAAGGCAATCCGATGCCAGGGAAGCCGTCATGCCACAGGCCCGGGCCAAGGGGTTTTTTGTTTTTCCTCAGAAGAAGAACATCCTTGCTTAAGCCAGCTTCGCTTCCGCCGCGCTGAGCAGCCGCGCGAGCGCGGTTCCGTTCGGTGAACCCATTCCCGTGCAGGCGTCCCAGCCTGGTGCTGCGGCATAGCTGCCGTTATTGCCGCTGGTAATGTCATGCAGCGCAGCACCGTTCGCGTAGAGCAGCGGGTTGATAAAGCCAAGCGGCGTGCGGCGCGTGGCGTTCAGCCGGGCGATCAGCCCGGCCCAGAGCGGCGCCACCGCGCTGGTGCCGCCGATCACCGTATCGCTGCCATCGACGCGCACGTTGTAGCCGGTCTCCGGATCTGCGGCGCCTGCAATATCCGGCACGCCGCGACCCGTCAGTGCGATGCTGCCGCCCGCGGCCAGGGCGGCGGAGAGGCCCTGCTGCCAGGGTGGCACGGGGAAGGCGGTGCTGATGCCGCCGCCGGTGGCGCCGCCCTGACCGCTGTCATTCCACACGCTCTCGCTGCTGATGACGTTGGTCTTCTCCCGCAGGCTGCTGCCGCCGCAGGCCAGCACATGCGGGCTGGAGGCCGGGAAATCAACGTTGTTGCCGGTGCCGCCGTCGCTGGAGCCGCCATCGCCGGCGGCGACGCAGACGGCAATGCCCAGGGCGGCGGCGTCCTGGAAAGCCTGGTCGAAGGCAGTGAAGGATTGCTGCGTCCAGCTCGATTCCGGTCCGCCCCAGCTGATGGAAATCACCGAAGGCCGGTTCGTCGTGTCATGGATGGCGGTGGTGATGGCGTCCAGGAATCCGGCATCGGTGTTGGGTGTGAAATAGATTGCGATGGTCGCATCGGGCGCCACCGATCCTGCGACCTCGACATCGAGCATCACCTCGCCATCCGGGCCATCGGCGCTGCCGGTCGGCTCGTTTTGGCCGCGATCGACGGAGACCGAGATGATTTTGGGTTCCGCGACGCCCAGTGATTTGAAATAGGTCTCTAGATCCGCAGCTTTGGTGCCGCCGCCCAGCTCGATCAGCCCGATCGTCTGGCCGGCGCCGGTGCCCGCAGGAAAATCGTATAAAGCAGCCACCTGCAGCGGCGTGTAGGAAACCGCGCTGGATGCGCCGGAAGCGGAGTGCAGGAATGGATGTTTGGCGGAACCCAGGCGCCGGAAATGCGTTCGCGCCTGTGGCCGGTTGTCCAGGCCAAGCACTGCCAGAACACAATCCTGCAAATCCTTGGGCAGCATCACCGCGCCCTCGCGTCCGCGATAATGGGCGGCGCCGTACGCGTAATGATGGAGTTCTACACCGAATGCCTTCTCGAAGGCGGCAACATCGCCGGACAGCGTCACGGTCCGCCGGGCGGCATCGCTTTGCACTACGCTTAACTTCTGGGCGGCGGCGAATTTCTCCACCGTCTGGATGTCGGCGGCGCTGGCGCCATGGGAATGGGCAAAAGCCTCCCGCGAAAGCGGATGATGTGTGTAGTTGCGCTGATGCAGCCGCGTCACCGCGTCCTGTACCGCATTGCCGTCGCGCGGCCGCAAAATCACCGAGACTTGGAACGTCTCCGCCGGGTCGGCAGGCGCGGTTTTTCTGGCGCCGGCCAAGATTTTGCGTTCGCTGCCGGGAAGCGGGAATTTCTGCATCTTGCACTCCAAAAAGGCGCGGGAAGCGGGCGGCATCTGCGGCCACCCTCAACCCAAGATGTGCATTTTGCTTGGTGCAACAATGCGCGCCGAATGGACGGCGCGTTAACGACCGTTAAACAGTCACGCGGTTTGGGGCGTGCTCAGGGGCCGTTCGCGCCCATGCTTTCGGCCTCTACGCGGTCGCCCAATTCCGAGAAGATGGCGGTGTAGGTCGTGCCCATGTCGGACGCGTCGGACTGGGTAATCTTGCCGGAAGAGGCGGCCTCGCCCATCGCGCCCAGGAACGACATCGGGTCGTCGCATTCGATGTCATAAATCGCCAGGAACTGGTTGGTATCGGCGCCGATGAACTTCGCCACCAGCTTGTAGCGCTGCCCAGCCTTCAGCCCGGCGATGGTGCATAATTCCGGCAGATGCACGTTGTGATACCAGTTGTGATACTCATCCTCCTTGCCCTCGACGGGGGTGGTCAGCGCGATCATTTTGAACTTGGCCATATCAATCCTCCTTATGGATAACCCACGCGCCCTTCCGCATTTACCGGCGGGTGTGAAAGGCGCCGGCACAGTCTTGCGGCGCTTGCCTTGCGGGTCAAGCCGGATGGCCGCCTAGAGAAATTCGTCGAGTGCCGCGAGAAATTCATCCAGCATGTCGTGATGGATCCAGTGTCCCGCATGCTCGAAGGTCATCGTCCTGGCATTGCGGAAAAACGCGGCGCGGCCGTCGGTTACCGGGTCGCTGTGCCAGCTCTGCTTGCCGTACATGATCAGCGACGGCGCGGCGATCTCGTGCCAATAGGGGCCGCCGCGCACCTCCCAGTCCTCCGGCGCGAACATCGAGACGCGGGGATCGAATTTCCAGCCAAAACCGTCCTCGAAACGATTCAGGCCGTATTTCGCCAGATGATAGGCCTGCGCTTCGGAAAGCCGCGGGTTGGCCTTGCGCATGCGCAAGGCGGCGTCCTCGACGCTCGCCAGCCTGCGGGATCCAGTTTGCCTTTTGTCGCGCCGCTGGGTGATCCAGTCGCGGGTGCGGCTGACCGGCCCCGCCTCCTCCCATTTTGCATAGTTGTCGAGCGCCGGCCCCAGGCTGTCGACAAAGACGATTTTTTGCACCCGGTCCGGATAGAGCCCGGCATAGCGCGCCGCGATATTGCCGCCGAAACTGTGGCCGACGATGGCTACCTGCGGCGAGCCCAGCGTCTCTACGAATTCCGTCAGGTCGATGATGTGATAAGGCACCAGATAGGCGCCGTCGGGCGACCAGGCGCTATCGCCATGGCCGCGCCAGTCCATCGCCATCACATGCCAGCGAGCGCGCAAGGCGCGCGCCGTCCAGTCCCAACTGCGGGCGTGGTCGCGCGTGCCGTGCAGCAGCAGCAAAGGCGGCGCTTCCGCATTGCCCCAATCGGCATAGTGCAGGTTCAGCCCTTGCGAGGTGAAGAAGCGCGATTCGGGCTCGGCGTCTGTCATGACCAAAGATAAACCCGCCCTATTGGGCGGCCGTCAATGAACGCCTTCCTTCACCGAAAAATCCGCCTCGGTCTGCTTGCGAATATCCTCGATGCTGACATCCGGCGCGTGGTCTACCAGGATCAGCGAAGGGCTGGCGTCCTTGTCCACTTCAAACACCGCAAGATCGGTGATCACCTTGCTCACCACGCCTTTGCCGGTCAGCGGCAAGCTGCATTCCTTCAGCAATTTCGGCTCGCCCTTGGCGGTGTGCTCCATCAGGATCAGCACGCGCGGCACGCCGGCCACCAGATCCATCGCACCCCCCATGCCCTTGACCATTTTGCCGGGGATCGACCAGTTCGCCAAATCGCCGCCTTCGCTCACCTGCATCGCGCCCAGGATCGAAATATCGATATGGCCGCCGCGGATCATCGCGAAACTATCGGCCGAGTTGAAAAAACTCGTCGTCGGCAACTGTGTCACCGTTTGCTTGCCGGCGTTGATCAGATCCGCATCTTCTTCGCCCTCGTAAGGGAAAGGTCCCATGCCCAGCATGCCGTTTTCCGATTGCAGCTGAATCGAAATGCCCTGCGGCAGATGGTTCGCAACCAATGTCGGTATCCCGATTCCGAGATTGACATAGAATCCGTCCTTCAGCTCCGAAGCAGCCTTGGCCGCCATTTCATCACGTGTCCACGGCATTTCAGGCGTCCCTCTGGCTGAATTCTTTCTGACGAACGGTACGCTGCTCGATGCGCTTATCGATCTTGTCCAGCTTGACGATCTTTTTCACGAAAACGCCCGGCGTAATGATGTGGTCGGGATCGATCTGTCCCGGCTCGACCAGCAGTTCCACCTCCGCCACCGTGACTTTTGCCGCGGTCGCCATTACTGGATTGAAATTCCGCGCGGTCTTGCGATAGACCAGGTTGCCCTCGGTATCGGCCTTCCAGGCATGCACGATGGCCAGATCGGCGAACAACCCGCGCTCCATCACGTAATGCCGGCCTTCAAATTCCCGCGTTTCCTTGCCGTCGGCGATCTGCGTGCCAAAGCCGGTGGCGGTGAAAAACGCCGGAATGCCGGCGCCGCCGGCGCGGATGCGCTCGGCCAGCGTGCCCTGAGGGTTGAACTCGATTTCCAGCTCGCCGGCGAGATACTGCTCCGCAAAAATCTTGTTCTCACCGACATAGGAGGAGATCATCTTCTTGATCTGCCGCGTCTTCAGCAAAATCCCCAAACCGACATCATCAGTGCCGGCATTGTTCGAAATGATGGTAAGATCCTTGACGCCGGAATCCCTGATCGCCTCGATCAGCGCGGTCGGAATGCCGCACAAACCGAAACCGCCCGCCATGATGGTCATGCCATCCTGCAGCACGCCATCCAGCGCGGTCTTCGCATCCGGAACTACTTTGGTAACCGCCATCTAAGATCCCTTAAGTTACAAGCGGAACAAGCGGTTCTTTTTTTAAAAAAGAACCAAAAAACTTTCTTATGCCGGGCCATGGGCGTTGTCGCTGCCAGCGCCCATGGCCCGGTGTCCAGAAGTCTTTTTGCTTCTTTTTCTTCAGAAAAAGAAGTGCTTGCTTTCTATCTTTCCACGCACATCGCGACGCCCATGCCGCCGCCGATGCACAGCGTCGCCAAGCCTTTCTTCACGTCGCGGTGCTTCATCTCGTACAGCAGGGTGGTGAGCACGCGGGCGCCGGAGGCGCCGATGGGGTGGCCGATTGCGATTGCGCCGCCGTTCACGTTGACCTTTTCGGGGTCGAGGTTGAGCGCCTTGGTTACCGAACAGGCTTGCGCGGCGAACGCCTCGTTGGCCTCGATCAGGTCCAGGTCGCCGACTTGCCAGTCAGCGCGCGCCAGTGCTTTTTTCGTTGCGGGAATCGGGCCTGTGCCCATCAAGGCGGGGTCGACGCCGGCGGTGGCGAAGCTGATGATCCGGGCCAGCGGAGTGAGGCCGCGTTTTTCCGCCTGCTCGGCGGACATCACCACCAGCGCCGCCGCGCCGTCATTGATGCCCGAGGCATTGCCGGCGGTGACCGTGCCGTCCTTCTGAAACGCCGGTTTCAGTTTCGCCATGGTCTCGATCGAGGTGTCGTGGCGGATATATTCATCGTCGGAGACCACGCTCTCGGCTTTGCGGGAGGTGATGGTGACCGGAACGATTTCCTCCTTGAACCTGCCGGATTTTTGTGCGGCGGAGGCCTTGCGCTGGCTGGCGGCGGCAAATTCATCCTGCTGCACCCGGGTGATCTGGTATTCCTTGGCGACGTTTTCGGCGGTGATGCCCATGTGATAGCCGTTGAAGGCGTCCCACAGCCCGTCCTTGATCATGGTATCGATGAAGCTGATATCGCCCATCTTGGTGCCGGCGCGCAAATAGGCGGCATGATTCGCCTGGCTCATGCTTTCCTGACCCCCGGCGACGACGATCTCGCTCTCGCCGGTGCGTATCTGCTGGGCCGCCAATGCGACCGCCCTCAAACCGGAGCCGCAGACCTGGTTGATGCCAAAGGCGGTTTTGGAATCCGGAATGCCGGCGCCGCGCGCTGCCTGGCGCGCCGGGTTCTGGCCCTGCGCGGCGGTGAGGATCTGGCCGAGGATTACTTCGTCCACGTCTTCCGGCGCGATGCCGGCGCGTTGCATTGCCGCTTTCAGTGCGGCGATGCCCAGCAGATGCGCCGGCACCGCGCCGAAAACGCCGTTGAAACTACCCACCGGCGTGCGTGCCGCCGAAACGATGACGATATCACTCATGGCGTGCTTCCTTCGACTGGGAGAAATCTTAGTCCAAGGATAGGCCGTGCAGCCAGTTCGCGAAAGGCTGCCATAATGCCGGACGCGCATTGGTGCCCGCCACCATGCCGATATGGCCGGCGGCCGGCTCGACGATGGTGGCGTTGCGGAACGCGGCGGCGAGCGGCCGGGCGCTTTGCGGCGGCACCAGCCGGTCGCGGGCCGGGATCGCGCAGAATACCGGACCGGCATAGGCAGCCGGGTTCACCGCCAGCCCGGCCACGCGCCAGTTGCCAAGCGCCGGGTTGCTGGCGCCGTACCAGCCGCCGATCGCCTCGCGCGTGACGGGTGCGGCAAGCGGAACGCCGTCGGCCAGCCAGTCTTCCATCGCTACAAACCGCCGCGCCCGCGGGCTAGCCTTATCCGCCTGCGCGAAGCTGCGGTATTTCTCGCCTACGCCGAATGGGTCGATCATGGCGAACAAGGTTTGCAGCGCATCGATCGGCAACGTGCCGGAAAAATGCATCATCGGCTCCAGCATCGGCAGCATTTCGCTCAGTGTCTTTGCCTGTTTCGGATCGGCGGCCTGGAAATCCCAGGGTGTGGCGAGCAAAGCGAGCGCGGCGATCTTCTCCGGCTGCCGCAGCGCCGCCGCCAGCGCAAGCAAGCCGCCCATGCAATAGCCCGTCAGCACGATTTTGCCGGGCACTGCCGCGAGCGCCCGCTCCAGCCGGCCGGCGATATAATCGGTCAGCGTAAATCTGCGTTCCGTCTCGCCAGGCCAGCCCCAGTCCAGTAAATAAGGATGCACGCCCTGCGCCGCCAGCCAGCCCAGCATGGACGCCTCCGGCATCAGATCCAGAATATAGGCCCGGTTGATCAGGCTCGGCACGAAAAACACGGCGGGGCCGCCGTCACGCGTGCCGTAGTCCAGCAGCCGGCTCTCCCCTTCCGACCAGATCGCCGCAGGTTCCGCCGGGCCGCGGATGTAGGGGTCGCGGCGATAGGCGGCGATGCCGGCGACCAGCGCACGGTCTTCAACGGCCGCAGTCTCCAATGCCCGCCTAAGCGTTTCGGTATCCAGCAGGCCGGGCTGGGGATCGGATACCTTCCCGCCGTTCAAATGCTGCAAGGCGAGATTCCAGCTCGGCAATACGCTCATAAGGCTGCCGGGCCGCATCGCCGCCAAGCTCAGGTGCAGCAGCAGCGGCCGCGGTCCGCGGCGGCTGAGCGGCGCCGGCTGTTCCGGCCGGCGGCTCCCGGTAAAGCTCATCGCCCTGCCGCGGGATGAACGGCAAGGCGGCGTTGAGCGCATTTGCCCACAGCGCCGCCAAGTCGGTCCAGCTTTCCCGAACCTCGCGATCGGCAGCAATGGCCGCCAGTTCGCTCTGCCAAAGGGTGATCCAGTCCTCGGTCAAAGAGTCTTTCATGCCGCATTGCGTTCCCGGAAACCCATTGCTCTGGTGGTAGCGCAAAACCGCGTAGGTTAGCCATGTGCCTTGCCTTAAACCCCTGACATGTGCCCGGCAGGCGGCGAAGCGGCGGGTCGCGGCGCCCCGGCCCTTTGCGCCGCAGCCTAAGCCATGTAACCTGCATAGATGGGACGTCCACAATCCCACAGGGCCGGGGAGCTGCAAGTCAATGAGTGAACCAACACAGGAGACGCCAAATCCTGTCCTGAAGCCGGTCGTCGTCAAAAAATACGCCAATCGCCGGCTTTATAATACGGAAAGCTCCAGCTACATCACGCTCGAGAACCTGGCCGACATGGTGCGCCTGGACCGCGATTTCGTGGTCTACGACGCCAAATCCGGTGACGACATCACCCGCAGCGTGCTTACCCAGATCATCGTCGAGGAGGAGGGCAAGGGCAAAGCCATGCTGCCTACCAATTTCCTGCGGCAGCTGATCGGCTTCTACGGCAATAATATGCAGGCGGTGGTGCCGCGTTATCTGGAGCAGGCGATGACCAGCTTTGCCCGCCAGCAGGAGAGCCTCCGCGAGGCAATGCAGAAGACGATCAGCCCATTTCTGCCACCCGGCATGGAGGATGTCGGCCGCAAGAACCTTGAGATGATGGAGCGGGCGATGACCCTGTTCACGCCGTTCTATCCGCCGGGCGAGGCAAAGCCGCAACCGGAAGAGCCCGCCAGCGAGGACAAGGAAGAAATCGAAAGCCTGCAGGCCGAGGTTGAACGGCTGCAACAGCAGCTCGCAGCTTTGCGGGCCAAACCCAAGCGCAGCGCGTAAACCGACTGGATTTTTTAATCGGCACTTCAAGTTTAATTTTCCGGAAGTGCGAACTGCGGTAAGCTCCCGCCGGCAAACATCAGTGCGGGCGATTCACGTTTAGTTCCGGAAGAGCGCGAACCTCAAAGCGATCGCGCTCTTGCGGAACGATCGCGCTCTATTAAAACGATCGCGCTCTTGCGGAACGATCGCGCTCTAGGAGAGAGTGTCTTCCAAAATCGAAACGGGTTTGATTACGGTGCAGCGCCTAAATTCCCACTGACGGCCCTATTGGGATTTGCCGGTTTGAGCCTGCTCGCCTGGATTGCCTCAGCCTGTGTCGCGTTGGTGAATATGAGGGGCTGGTACACGGCGCTGGTGCCGCCGGTTTTCGTGCCGGGGGCGGCTATGCTGGTTAGCAGCTGGAGTGTGCTGGCGGCGTGTTATCTGGCGGCAGGGCTGGCGGCCTGGCTGGTATGGCGGCGGCCGCTGGCGGCGAGCCGGGAACGGGCGGCGATGAATGTCTGGGGCTGGCAGCTGGCGCTGGGCGCGGCCTGGCCGGCGGTATTTTTCGGGCTGCATTTGCTGCTGCCGGCGGCATTGCTGGCGGTTGGGCTGGTGGCGATCGCGGCGATCACGCTCTGGCGCTTCGCCAGGCTGGACCGGATGGCGGGTTTTCTGCTGGTGCCGTATTTCGGGTTCACGCTTGCAACGCTCTATGTCAATGCCGGGTTCTGGTGGTTGAACCATTAATCGGCTAAGGGAGGCCGCCATGAGAAAGATTTTCGCATTCGTTCCCGTTGCCTGTCTGATCGCCGGGTTGGCTTTGCCGATCTCGGCACAGGCGCAGTTGAGCCCGGGCGGCGACCTGTCGGCGCCGAAAGCGGCGCCGGAGAACGATACGCCGCTGCCGCTGCCGGCCGCCATTCCCGGCGCCGGAGATCAAAGGCTGCAGACGACCCAGAGCGTGGCCAAGCAGCAAAGCGGCGACCCCACCACGGAGCTGTTTACCGCGATCAACGCCGGCGATTACAGCTCGGCGCAGGATGCGATCAGCCGCGGCGCCGATCTGAACGGACAGAATGCTCTGGGCGAGACGCCGATCGATCTTTCGGTGGCGCTGAACCGCAACAGCATCACCTTCATGCTGCTGGCGGCGCGCAATGATGCCGGCGATGACTCGACGGATGATTCCGCAAGCGCGGCCCCGGCTGCCGGCGTCGCGACGCCGCATCATGCGCAGCCGGAGCAAAAATCCCACGCCATGCCGGTGAAGCTAATGGAGAGTCCCGGCGCGTTGCCGGGGAACGATCCTGGCACGCCGAATTCAAGCGCCGGATTTCTCGGCTTCAGTCACTGAGGGTTTTGCCACCCAAGCTCCTCCTTGACCGTGGACCAGGCCGTTAATCCAAGCACGCCGGCATTTTCGCCGATCCGTATCAGATGCCGGCGCGCCTGCGCCGGTGCCACCCGACGCGAAGCGGTGCAGGGTCTTTTTGCCGCACCGGCGGCCCGGTTCTTTTTCTCCGGAAAAAGACGCTTCCTTGCCCTATACCGTCTCCCGCCAGATTCTTCGCTTCGTGGCGATCGCCAGGATCGACAGAAACAGCAGGAACAACGTTGCGCGCAGGCCGATTTCCTTGCGGACATCGAGGTTGGGATCGCTGGCCCAGGTGAGGAAGGCGGCGACGTCCGAGGCTTCCTGCGCGGCGGTGGGTTTGGTGCCGTCGGCGTAGGCGACCTGGCTGTCCTTCAACGGCGGTGGCATGGCGATCTGGCCGCCGGGGAAGGCGGGATTGTAGAAATGGTTCGGCAGCAGAGTCACGTCGCCGGGGGTGGGCGCGTAGCCGGTGAGCAGTTCGAAGATATAGCGTGTGCCGTGCGGCTGCGTGGCGGCGAAGGTGGATAGGTCCGGCGGAATGGCGCCGCCGAAAGCGGCGGCGGCGGCGGCGGGGTCTGGATAGGGGTTTTTGAACGCGTCATCCAGCGTCGCCGGTCGGTTCGCCAGTTTGACATTCGACGCGATGGCGGCGATCTGCGCGGTGTCGAAGCCGAGCGCGTCGAGGTCGCGATAATGCAGAGCGTTGGCGCTATGGCAGCTCGCGCAGACCGTCTGGTACACCAGAAAGCCCCGTTGCAGGGCCGATTTGTCGTAGGTGCCGAGCGCGGTGGTGGACTGCCAGTGCAAGGGCGACAGCGTGTCCTGCCCCGGCGCATCCTCGGCCTGGGCGTTGTGGTTAAGCAAGGCGGCGGCGGCGAGGGCGAGAAGCATCCTGCGCATCATAGGGCTCCGGTCGTCAGCGGCGTGAGCACAAGAAAGTGCAGAAAGTACCAGATGACGAAGACAGTTGCGAGGATGGCGGTGAGCAGCGAGGGCGGCGCGGCGGCGGTTATGGCGAGCGCGATGACATCCACCGCAAGGACCCAGACGAACAGCTTGTACAGGCCGGTTGGCGGCAGGCCGGGCTTGGATCGGTTCAGCCAAGGCAGGGCGTACAACACGGCCAGCGCCGCGACAACCGCGATGATGGCGCCAGGACCGCCGGGCAGTAGGCCGCCAATGGCGGCAATCGGCAGCAGATACCAAGGCGGGGTGAAGGTAGCGGGCACGACCAGCGGGCTGGCGGGCACGGCGTTCAGCCGATTTTCCCCCAGATGCGGGGCGAAAAACGCCAGGATTGCAAAGACCAGCGCGAAGACCACGAAAGCTGCAAAATACTGGCTTGTATAATAGGGGTGGAAGCCGACCAGCCGCCGGCGGGATGTAGCGAGGCTGGCAGCGGGCAGTGGCGGGGCAGCCGCAATGCGGTTGGCGACGATGATGGCTGCAATCAGTGCGAACAGCAGCAGTGCCAGCACGACGTGGAACACCGCCATGCGCGCCAGCGTCCCGGGGCCGGCGGGGCCGCCAAAAATCCATTCCGAGATTACGCCGGGGACGCCGTTCAGCCGCGCACCGGCCAGAGCCGCGTTATGCAGGCTCCAATAGCTCACCGCGCCGTCGGCCATGACAAAGCCAAGCCAGCCCGTGAGCAGCAGCAGAATGAACAGCGTGAGCTTGAGGAACCAGACCAGGTCGTAGCTGCCTTTGTAGGCGCCGGTGAGGATGGCGTGGAACAAGAGCAGATAGACCGTGGCGAAGATCATGGTGGTGCCGGTCGCGTGGAAGGACTGCAGCAGCCAACCGTAATTCACGCTGCGGATGATAAACTGGATCGAGGCATAGGCGCTGCCCTCTGCGGCGACGTAGAAGATCGAAAGCACCGCGCCCGATGCCGCGAGGAAGATCAGCGTGCCGAGGATTAGGCCCGGCAGCGTCGCCAGATAAGGCTGCTCGCGCGCTGTCTGGTATTGGGTTACGGCGGCGCGCCAGGTGCCAAGGATCGGCAGGCGGGTTTCCAGCCAGGAAGATACGGGGGCTTGTTGGGTCGCCATTTTTTGAGAGCTCCGCTTAACCGAACTGGATTTGCATATCGTTGAGGAAGGTGAAGCGCGGGATCGCCAGGTTCCTCGGCGCGGGACCGCTGCGCACCCGGCCCAGCGGATCGTACACACTGCCATCGCAGGGGCAGAGCCAGCCATCGAACGGGCCCCGCGTGTCGGAAGGATCATTGCCCTCCAACTCGCAGGCGATGCCGGTGTTAAGGCCGACCACGACGACGAAAGTCTCGTAGCCAGGTTTCACGCGATTGGTATAGCTTGCCGGATCGGGGAGCGTATCGGCCACGACGAACTGGTTGTCGGCGATCTGCTTGGCGGTGAGCTTGCGGATGTAGATGGGCTGACCGAGCCAGACGAAACGCAACGCGGTGTTCTCGGCGATGCCGCCGACATTGACGATCGGTTTGGCTTGCCCGAGCGACTGGCGAGTCGGGTTCAGCGCGTCGATAAAGGGCCAGGCAATGGCCCCGACGGCGACGGCGCCGGAGGCGAGGGTGAGGATTTTGAGGAAATCGCGGCGGGGAGCGTCATGCGCTTGCGTGCCGGAGGCTGCCACGCCCGACAATGCCCCGCGATGGGCGTCCCCGTCATGGGGTTCCCCGCGGCGGGCGTCCCCGTGACGGGCGTCCCCGCGGCGGGCGTCCCCGCGGCGGGCGTCCCCGTGACCGCCTTGCGCCAATGCGTCGCTCCCAGCCATCTCTGCTCCTGCCCGTTCTTTATGTGCTACGCATGGCCGGATAATCGGAAAATTTCAAGACCTTGAGATGGATCCAAACCATGCCGCGGCAAACGCTGAAAAAGTTTCAGGCGGCATGAAAGCTGCTAATGAGGTCAGCATGAACGATAGCGATATCATGTTGCCGCATGAGGGTTTGAAACCGGCTGCGAGGGCCTGGTTCCGCGCGCTGCGCGACAGGATCTGCGCGCAATTCGAGGCGATCGAGGACGAGCTGGATCCCACGGCTCCAGGCGGAAGATTCGAGCGGACCGTCTGGGACCGCCCCGAGGGCGGCGCGCCCGGCGAGGGCGACGCGCCCGGCGGCGCGCCCGGCGAGGTCGGTGCGTCCGGCGCGGGCGGCGGCGGCGGCGGCGAGATGAGCGTGATGCGCGGCCGGGTGTTTGAAAAGGTTGGGGTGAACATTTCCACCGTCGCCGGACATTTCTCGGCCGATTTTGCCAGGCAGATGCGCGGGGCGGAGGAGAACGCAGCGTTCTGGGCCTCCGGGATCAGCGTCGTCGCGCATATGCGCAGCCCGCGCGTGCCGGCGGTGCATATGAACACCCGCATGATCGTCACCACCAAAGGCTGGTTCGGCGGCGGCGGCGATCTGACGCCGCTGCAGCCGGGAACACCGGAAGCGGCCGAGGACGCGGCTGGCTTCCACGGCGCCTACAAGGCAGCATGCGATCGGCACAACCCGGCATATTATCCGAAGTTCAAGGCATGGTGCGATGAGTATTTTTACCTGCCGCACCGCAAGGAGGCGCGGGGCGCCGGGGGGATATTCTACGACCATCTCGATTCGGGAAGCGCCGAGGCCGACTTCGCGCTTAACCGCGATGTGGGAGAGGCGTTCCTTGCCGCTTATCCGGCAATCGTCAGGCGGCGGATGTTCGAGCCGTTCACGCCGGAGGAGCGTGAGGCGCAACTGATACGGCGCGGACGCTACGTCGAGTTCAACCTGCTCTACGACCGCGGCACCACCTTTGGGTTGAAAACCGGCGGCAATATCGAGGCGATATTGATGAGCATGCCGCCTGAGGTAAAGTGGCCATAGGCGAACAAGGTAGGCGTATCTTATGAAAGCAGGCCGGCTGCCCGCGCAAAAAAAACTTTCAACCGGGCCTAAGGCGCTTGAAGATCCCGCTTAGAGTCGAAGAAGTTTCTTGCGCCGCTGTTTACAAAAACGGCGGCTTTCTTCAACTCGCCCTGAGCTTGAGGTAGCTTTGATCTTCCCAGCCGGAAGAATCCGCCAACATGTCGACCACCATGCGGGCGAGCGGCAGAGCCGTTTGATTTCGCCACAAATTTTCGCCTGCTACCCCGGCAAACAGGATCTCGATCGCCTCGTCGGGTTCAAGCAGATCAGCCCTTTCCAAGGCAAAGATGGCCTTGGAGGCGTGGCTCAAAATTTCGCCCGTGCATTGGTTAAACGCCAAAAAGCTATACGCGTTGCTAGACCCGGCGGACCCCAGTAGGGCCGCCGTCGAGCCTGTCAGCATCGACTGTCCCATGAGTAAAATCCCTTCCGTATGGCCCCGGGTGGAATTACCAGGACATCAGAGAAGCATATAGGACGATACAACCAAGAGTTACAAATACAATCTTAAGAATTGCGCGGCAATTGCCCATGGACCTTCGAAAAGCCGGCAATTACATGGTCGTCCGGCTTTCAGGCCACCAGTTCAAGCTTCGGCGCCGGCTTCCTGATGGTCGAAAGCAGTGTGCGAACCTCGCTCCGGGCAGCCACATGAGACAGGCCGAGCGAGATGCCGATATTTGCTTCCCGCACATCCATCAGCGTCAGGCCCTGCAGATACAGCTCGCGGAAAATCACCCGCTCGCCAAAGCCCTTGCACGTGCGAAAGCCGATGCGCTTGGCAAGCAACTCCAACGTGGAACCGACGTCTCGCTTGTTGCGCGCCTCCGAAGCCGCCAGCCGGTTGCGCATAACGATCCAGTCGATCTGGCCGCGATCGGCAGCGAAGCGGTTCTTGCGTGCCTCCCACACCATCTCTGAATAGATGCTGGGTTTGACGATGTTGTGCTTGTCCGGATCGACCTTCGCCAGCATCGAGAAATCGACGAAGCTGTCATTGATCGGGGTGATCAGTGTGTCCGCCTGGGCGTGGCCGTAGCGGGAGAGATAGGTATCGGCGCCCGGGCAGTCGATCACCAAAATATCGGTCTGGGACGCGATTTCGACATAGGCGGTATCGAAGCGCAGCCGCTCCTCGGCCTCGGCTTCCAGCCGGTTATCCAGCTTGCTGCGATGCACGCAGGCAAAGGCCGGCATGGGCAGCCTGATCTTCTTCGAATCGATGAAATGCTGGCGGGCCGCCAGCGTGCCGGCCAAGGTGCCCTGCCTGGCGTCGAGATCGAGCGCGCCGACACGGTAGCCGTCGCGCATCAGACCGATGATGATATGGATTGCGGTGGTCGATTTGCCGGAGCCGCCCTTCTCGTTGCCAAGCACGACGACGTTGGGGCGGGTATCGGCGCTGATGGTCGCCACGGGCGTAACTCCGACTCGGTTGCGTTGCGAGTTTAACGGGTCTTGGCGTGCCCGGCGAAGCTGATAAAGTGAGTTATCCACCGAAAACGCCACTGTTTGGGCTGGGAGGCGCCGTGACAGCGATGATCAACTTCAGCCGCGTGACCCCGATTTTGCGCATCTTCGACGTCGCCAAGGCGGACGAATTCTATCTGAATTATCTGGGATTCAGTCTGGACTGGGAGCATCGCTTCGACGACAACGCGCCGCTCTACAGACAGATTTCCCGGGGCGACCTGCTCATGCATTTGAGCGAACATCACGGCGATGGCAGTCCCGGCACCCGGTTGCTTGTGACAGTCCAAGGCATCAAGGCATTCCACGCCGAACTCGCCGCCAAAAATTACCGCTATGGCCGGCCTGGCCTGGACCAGACACCCTGGAACGAGCTGATCATCCGTCTGACCGACCCGTTCGGAAATTCAATACATTTCAGCGAGCCGCTCGATCCGCCGGTTTAAATCGCCTCACTTGCCGCTGAGCAGCCGTTCAACCAGTTCGCGAACGGTCGGGATGAAGCCATTGGAGTAAAACGGGTCGGAGGCGAAACGGAAAGCGTTGTGGCCGGCGAACATCAGATTGTTGTCGAGCGCGGTTTCGTCGCCGGGAGCGGCATGGGCGACGTCCTGCAGCGTCTTCTGGATGCAGAAACTGCGCGGATCGGCCTTTTTGCCGTTATCGTAGTCCGGCGGCTCCTCAGACCAGTTGGAAAAGCGGCACTGGCTCAGGCAGCCCATGCAGTTCACCTGGTCGGTGTGAATCTCCTCCGCCTTTTCCGGGGCGACGAAGATCAGCGTGGAGTCCGGTGTGCGCAGGGCTTCGGCAAATCCCTGGTCTTCCCAATCCTTCACCCGGGCATAATCCGGGGCGGTTAGAAAAACCTGGCGTTTGCGGGCGCCGACGCCGTATTCCACCAGATGCTCGCCCACCGGCTCCAGCCTGAAGGCGACCTGCCTGTCGCTGCGGCCGCGCAATTCCTGCATGAACTTGTTGTTGACGGCCGAGGAATAAAACCCGGTAGGTGAAAACTTGTTCAGGAACACATCGCCCGGTTTCAAGGTAAGCAGACGCCGCTTCCAGCGCGCGCTGATCGGGCTTTCCTTGGTCAGCAGCGGGCGGGTGCCGAACTGGAAGGCGATGGGGCCGAGCTCTGCGTTGTCGATCCAGTCTTCCCATTCCTCCAGGCACCAGACGCCGCCGGCCATAATGATCGGGGTTTCGCCCAGGCCGAATTCGCGCATGATTTTGCGCAGGGCCAACACGCGCGGAAACGGACCTTCCGGCTTTTGCGAATTTTCGCTGTTGGAGAGCCCGTTATGGCCGCCCGCCAGCCAGGGATCCTCATAGACCACGCCGCCCAGCAGCTCCGCCACCTTGGAATAGGCGCGTTTCCATAATGCGCTGAAGGCCCGGCCGGAGGAGACGATGGGGTAGTACTGCACGTTGAATCTCGCGGCGATTTCCGCCAGCCGGTAGGGCATGCCGGCGCCGCAGGTGATGCCGTTCACGATCCCCCTGGTACGTTCGAGAATGCCGGCGATCACACGTTCGGCGCCTCCCATCTCCCATAGCAGGTTGGCGTGGATGCGGCCGCGGCCGTTGGAGATGTCATAGGCCTGGCGCGCCTGGGTTACGCCGCCATCGATGGCGTAGGCGATCAGCTCTTCATGCCGCTCGCGCCGCGTTTTGCCGCGATATTCCTGCGGGATGATGTTGCCTGCGGAATCGTAGCTGTCGGCGTTGACCGCGCTGAACGTGCCGATCCCGCCGCCCGCCGCCCAATGCCCGCAGGTGGCGCCGTTTGAGACGGCGACGCCTTTGCCGCCTTCCACCAGCGGCAGAACATTTGCGCCGCCCATGCGGATTGCATTAACCATCTTCATCTGTAGACCCTAGATTTGCACCGGGCGCTCACATAACCCAAATGCCGCGAAAATCCTAACCCACCGTAACCGTGTGACACAGTACGTGATGCAGCGTCGTTTTGAAATAGGGCGGTGCAACCTCAGGCTGAAATGGCGGAATGCGGCGCCGGCTTTACCCCCGCCGCGGCCAGCAGTGCTTTCGTGTAGGCTGCCTGCGGTGCCGCGAATACGCGATCGGCATCCCCCATCTCCACGATTTTCCCGGATTTGAGCACGATGATGCGATGCGCCAAGGCGCGGATTACCCCGAGGTCGTGGCTGATAAAGATATAGGCTAGGCCCAGCCGCGCCTGCAGCGCGCGCAGCAGCGTGAGGATTTCGGCCTGCACCGTGACATCCAAAGCGCTGGTGGGCTCGTCCAGCACCAGTATCTTTGGCTGCAGGATCAGCGCCCGGGCGATCGCGATGCGCTGGCGCTGGCCGCCGGAGAATTCGTGCGGGTAACGCTGCGCCGCCGCCGCCGGCAGCCCTACCTCGGTCAGCGCCGCGGCGACCCGCTTCTGCCGCCCGGCGCGGTCCAGATGCTTGACATGCAGGCTCAGCCCCTCGGCGATGATGTCGCCCACCGTGAGGCGCGGCGCCAAGCTGCCATAGGGGTCCTGGAAGACGATCTGCAGATGCGCCCGCATCTCCCGCAGCCGCGCCTTGCTCAGCGTACCAAGGTCCACCCCCTCCAGCCGAACGCAGCCGGAGAAGCGGATCAGCCGCAGCAGCAGCAGGCCGATGGTGGATTTGCCGGAGCCGGATTCGCCGACCAGGCCCAGCGTCTCGCCCTCGTGCAGGTCGAAGGAGACATCATCCACCGCCGCAATCTCCGCCACCTTGCGGCGCAGCGCGCCACGCAAAATGGGGAAGCGGACGTTCAGGTTCGCAGCCTGCAGGACCACCTGCGCTTGCGGCCTGGTCGCTGGCGGCGCGAAATTCCGCGCGGCCAGCAAACGCCGCGTCTGCGCGTGCTGCGGCCGGATAAAAACCTGCTCCGTATCGCTGGCCTCGATGGCCTGGCCGTGATCCAGCACCAGCACGCGATCGGCATAGCGGCGCACCAGGCCGAGATCATGCGTGATCAGCAGCACGGCAAGGCCGCGGTCTTTCCGCTCGCGCGCAATCAGGTCTAGAATTTGTTTCTCTAAAGTAACGTCAAGCGCAGTGGTCGGCTCGTCGGCGATCAGCAGCTTGGGGTTATTCGCAAGCGCGATGGCGATCATTACGCGCTGGCGCTGACCGCCGGAAAGCAGATGCGGATAATCATCCATCCGATGCTCGGCATCGGCCAGGCCGACCTCCCGCAGCAGCTCGACAATTTTGTTCCGCAACGATTTGCGGGAGAATTTGCCGTGCAGCAGCATCGCCTCCGCAATCTGTTTGCCGACGCGCTGCAGCGGGTTGAGGCTGGACATCGGCTCCTGAAAAATCATCCCCGCCACCCCGCCGCGCAGGCGCTGCTTCTGCGCCGCACTCGCCGCCGCCATTTCGCAGCCATCCAGCATGATCCGGCCGCCCACGCGTGCAACGCCCGGAGGTAGAAGATCCAGCACGCTCAAAGCGGAAAGTGTTTTGCCGGAGCCGGATTCGCCGACAATGGCCAGGGTCTCGCCAGGCTGCAGGCTGAAAGAAATGTTATCGACCAGCTTTTTTGAGCCGGCTGAAAGCGTGAGCTGCTCGACAGATAGTAAGGTCATAAAGAAGGCTCTTTTTTAACAAAAAGAACCAAAAAACTTCTGTGACTTGGGGCCAAGGACGTTGTCGGCGACACAGCCCATGCTCCGGGGCCCAAAAGTCTTTTTGCTTCTTTTGCTTCAGAAAAAGAAGCGCTCGCTTTCTGCCTCATGATTTTCTTGGATCGAAGGAGTCGCGCACCGCTTCACCTACAAAAATGAGGATTATCAAAATACCGCCCAGTGTGATGAACGCGGTGAAGCCGAGCCAGGGCGCTTGCAGATTGTCTTTGGCTTCCGAGATCAGTTCGCCGAGCGAGGGCGAGCCTGGCGGCATGCCGAAGCCGAGGAAATCCAGGCTGGCGAGCAGCGTTACCGAATCCGAGAGGATGAAGGGCAGGAAGGTCAACGTGGCGATCATCGCGTTGGGCAGCATGTGGCGCAGCATGATACGCCAATCCGGCACGCCCAAGGCTTTGGCGGCGCGCACATAGTCCAGGTTGCGGGCGCGCAGGAACTCGGCGCGCACCACGCCGGTCAGCGTCATCCAGGAGAACAGCAGCAGGAAGAGCAGCAGTATCCAGAAGCTGGGGGCGATGATGCTGGCGAGGATGATGAGCAGGAAAAGCTGAGGAATGCCGGACCAGATTTCGATGAAGCGCTGGCAGAGCAGATCGGTATAGCCGCCGTAAAAACCCTGCACGGCGCCGGCGATGATGCCGATGACGGAGGCGACGATGGTGAGCCCGAAGCCAAACAGGATGGAGAGCCGCAGCCCGTAGATCACGCGCGCGACCACGTCGCGGGAGACTTCATCGGTGCCGAGCCAATGCTGTGCATTTGGCGCGGCGGGGGCGACGGCGGCGTTCCACACGATGGTGTCGTAGCTGTAGCGGATCGGCGGCCACAGCATCCAGCCATGGGCGCGGATCGCGGCCTCAATTTGCGGGTTGGTGTAGTCGGCTTGCGTTGGCAGGAAGGCGGCCCCGAAAGTTTGTTCCGGAATTTGCTGGATCGCGGGGAAGTACAGATGGCCACGGTATTCCAGCAGGAACGGTTTGTCGTTGGCGATGAAATTGGCGCCCATGCTGATCACGAAGATGACCGCGAACAGGATAAGCGAGAACCAGCCGCGCCGGTGGGCGCGAAAGATGGCGAACCGTCTTTGCCATAAAGGCGATAGGCGCATACAGACTCCCGCAATGTCCGCTCTTTTACCGCGGATCTGGGACTGCGATAGTGCATAAGTTTGACGTTGTGGTCATTGGTGCCGGCGCCGCCGGGCTGTTCTCTGCGGCGGTTGCGGGCAGGCGGGGAAAACGCGTGCTGGTGCTCGAGCATGGGCCGCAGCCGGGTGCCAAAATTCTGATCTCGGGCGGCGGCAGGTGCAATTTCACCAACCGGGAGGTTCGCGCCGAGCATTTCATCTCCGGCAACCGGCATTTCTGCAAATCGGCTTTGGCCATGTTTTCCGCGCAGGATTTCATCGCCTTGGTGGAAGCGCGCGGTATCGCCTATCATGAAAAGACGCTGGGGCAGCTGTTCTGCGACGGCTCGGCTGCGCAGATCCTGGACATGCTGATGGTCGATTGTCAGGCGGCTGGGGTGGAGCTGCGGCTGGGCTGCGCGGTGATGGGGTTGAGTAAAAGCAACGGTTTTACGGTCGAGACCGCACAAGGCGCGGTGCATGCCGCGGCGCTGGTATTGGCGACGGGCGGTCTTTCCATTCCGAAGATGGGTGCGACAGGATTTGCGCATGACGTGGCGCGTCAGTTCGGCCTGAAGGTCACCCAGATCCGGCCTGGGCTGGTACCGTTAACGGTTGCCGGCGAGCAATGGGCCTGGATGCAAGGCCTGAGCGGCGTCTCCTTCGAGGCGGTGACGCAATGCGGCGCCAAAGCGTTCCGGGAGCAGGTTTTGTTCACGCATCGCGGGCTCTCCGGCCCGGCGATTTTACAAATTTCTTCTTATTTGCCGGAAGGCCAGGCCATCTTGATCGACCTGCTGCCTGGTGACGATGCATATGAGTTTATGGTGGCGCGCAAAGCGAGCCGGCCGAAAGCCGAGTTGAAGACGATATTATCGGAGAAGCTGCCGGCGCGGCTGGCGCAGGCGCTGCTGCAGCCGCCTTTGGGCAACCGCGCCATCGGCGACATGCCGAACAAGGCGCTGCAGGCCACCGCGGACCGGATTGCGCGTTTTGCGGTTACGCCATCCGGCACCGAAGGTTTTGCCAAGGCGGAGGTGACATTGGGCGGCGTCGATACGGATGGGCTGTCATCCAAAACCATGCAGGCCCGCGATGTTCCGGGCCTGTATGTGATCGGCGAGGCGGTGGATGTGACGGGCTGGCTCGGCGGCTATAATTTCCAGTGGGCCTGGTCCTCCGGCTTCGCTGCCGGGCAGGCTGTTTAACCTGAGCTTAATTTGACTTCTGCGGCCCGTTAAGGTGACATGACGCTACCGAGGGGTGTTTCGGAAGAAACTGAGAAGTCGCTTAAGGGGCTGCCATCCGCGGCGGACCCGCCGCGATGAACCCTTTGAACCTGATCCGGATCATACCGGCGGAGGGACGGGTTGATCAGCAAACCCGCCCCTTTTTTGTGGAGGGCGCGCGCGATGACAGTACAAAGCAAACCAAATTCGGTGACGACCGGGCCCATTATCGGCAGCCGGAAAATCTACTCCGCGCCGGAAGCGCACCCGGATATTCTGGTGCCGTTCCGGGAGGTGATGCTGCATCCCACCGCGAAGGAGCCGCCTTTGCAGCTCTATGATACCTCCGGCCCCTATACCGAGTTCGGCGTGCAGGTCGATCTGGATGCCGGGCTGAAGCAGCCGCGGGCCGCCTGGCTGGCCAAACGCGGCTTTGCCAGAGCCGCCGGCCGGCCGATCACCGCCGCGGATAACGGATTTACGCCGGAAGAGCGGCTGGTGCCGCTTTGTCCGGCGCCGCATGAGATTTTCGAAGGCCGGTTCGGCCAGCCGGTGACGCAATACGAATTCGCCAAGGCCGGGATTGTCACCGAGGAGATGCTCTATGTCGCGCACCGGGAGAATCTCGGCCGCGCCGTGGCGCATGCCGACGCTTCCAAATTCCGCGCCGATGGCGAGGATTTCGGCGCCGAGATTCCGCAATTCGTGACGCCGGAATTCGTGCGTTCGGAGATCGCCGCGGGGCGCGCCATTATCCCCGCAAATATCAACCATCCGGAGCTGGAGCCGGTGATCATCGGCCGCAATTTCCTGGTCAAGATCAACGCCAATATCGGCAATTCCGCCGTCACCTCCGGCGCCGCCGAGGAGGTGGAGAAGCTGGTCTGGTCGATCCGCTGGGGCGCCGATACCGTGATGGATCTGTCCACCGGCCGCAACATCCACAATATCCGCAGCTGGATCATGCGCAACGCCCCGGTGCCGATCGGCACCGTGCCGATCTACCAGGCACTGGAGAAGGTCGGCGGCGAGGCGGACAAGCTGGACTGGGAAGTGTTCAAGGACACGCTGATCGAGCAGGCCGAGCAGGGTGTGGACTACTTCACCATCCATGCCGGCGTGCGGCTGCCCTACATTCCGCTGACCGCCAGCCGGGTGACGGGAATCGTCTCGCGCGGCGGCTCGATCATGGCGCATTGGTGCCTGAGCCATCACCGCGAGAGTTTTCTGTATGAGCATTTTGGCGATATCTGCGACATCATGCGGAAATACGACGTGTCGTTCTCGCTCGGCGACGGGCTGCGGCCGGGATCCAATGCCGATGCCAATGACGCCGCGCAGTTTGCCGAGCTGGAGACGCTGGGCGAGCTGACCAAGGTGGCGTGGGATAAAGGCTGCCAGGTGATGATCGAGGGCCCCGGCCATGTGCCGATGCACAAGATCAAGGCGAATATGGATAAGCAACTGAAGGTCTGCCACGAGGCGCCGTTCTATACGCTGGGGCCGCTGACCACCGATATCGCGCCAGGCTACGACCATATCACTTCCGCGATCGGCGCGGCGATGATCGGCTGGTTCGGCACCGCGATGCTTTGCTATGTGACGCCGAAGGAGCATCTGGGCCTGCCGAACCGGGAGGATGTGAAGACCGGCGTCATTACTTACCGGCTGGCGGCGCATGCGGCGGATCTGGCGAAGGGGCATCCATCGGCCAAACTGCGCGACGACGCGGTTTCGCGGGCGCGGTTCGAGTTCCGCTGGGAGGATCAGTTCAATCTGAGCCTGGATCCGGACACCGCGCGGAACTTCCATGACGAGACGCTGCCGAAGGAGGCGCATAAGACGGCGCATTTTTGTTCCATGTGCGGTCCGAAATTCTGCTCGATGAAGATCAGCCACGACATCCGCGACGAGGCCGAGCGGGTGGCGGGTCTGGAGGAGCAGAAACAAGCCTATAAGGAAGCCGGCAGCCAGATTTATATACCGGCGGCCGACGCGGCCGAATGAGCGGCGCCGACTTCCGGGCAGCGGCGGAAGCCAAGGCGCTGGGCGAGTATCTGAGCTGGAAGGGCGATCCGGTCGCAACGTGGGCCGCGGCCGCGCAAGCCGATCCGGATTTCGTTTTAGCCCATAGCACCATCGCGGCGCTGAATGCTTTGGGCGGCCTGCGTGGCGATGCGGCGCCGGTGCAAGACGCGCTGGCGGCGGCGAACCGGGTAGCTCGCAAGCTGACCCAGCGCGAGCAGCTGCATCTGGCTGGCGCCAAAGCCTGGGCAGGGGGCGATATTGAGGATGCCGCCGGTTGCTGGGAGCAGGCGCTGCTGCACGATGCTGGTGATCTGCTGGCGCTGCGGCTCGCGCATGATACGCATTTCTTTCTAGGGTCGTCCGAGAAATTGCGGGATGTGCCGCTGGCGGTGCTGCCGGCTTATGCCGACGCGCCGCATCGGCGCGGCTTCGTGCTGGGCATGGCCGCCTTCGGCCTGGAGGAAACCGGCGCGTACGCGCAGGCCGAGCAGGCGGGGTGCGAAGCGGTGGAGATCAACCCGGCGGATGCCTGGGCGGTGCACGCGGTGGCGCATGTGCTGGAGATGCAGGATCGGCCGAAAGAGGGCGTGGCCTGGCTGCAAGGGCTGCAGTCGCACTGGACCTCGGCCGCTCTGCTGGCGATCCATCACTGGTGGCACGCCGCGTTGTTCCTGATCGAGCTTGGCCAACTGCAGGAGGTGCTGAGGCTCTACGATGCGCATATCCGCGCCGTGCCGTCGGAGATGGCGCTGGACCTGGTGGACGCGGCGGCATTGCTATGGCGGCTGGAACTGCTGGGCGTGGATGTCGGCGCGCGCTGGAAGGCCTTGGCGCCGGCCTGGCGGCTCTATGCCGAAGATCATGTGCTGGCCTTCAACGATCTGCATATTGCGCTGACCTTGGCGGGCGCCGGCGAGAATGCGGCGGCGGATGCGCTGGAGGCTTCCATCGCGCATTACGCGGCCAGCAACAGCGGCACCAATGCCGGCGTCAGCCGCGAGCTGGGCCTGCCGATCATACGCGCGATGCGGGCTTTTCGGCGAAGCGATGATGCCGCCACCGTCGCCTTGCTGACGCCCATCTACAAGCAGCTTTCGCCGATCGGCGGCAGCAATGCGCAGCGCGATTTGATTGTCCAGACATTAGGTATCGCTGCCTACCGCTCCGGCAACTTCACCATCGCCGAAGCCGTGGCGGAGGAGCGCCGCAAATTGAAAGCTGGCGCGCCGCGCGCCTGGGCAGGTTTTTCGGCTCTGCCATAGCTCCTTGGGCAGCGCCGGTAACTTGATCTTCTATGACGGGCCTTATATCAGGTCTCTTGCGAACCGGCAGCCCGGTTCCGTCCAAGCAGCAAGGTATTGGAATGAAGCGAAATCTTGGGTGGGTATTATGCGCGGCTTTGCTGCTTCTGGCGGCAGGGCATGTGGCGTTGGCGCAAGCTGCCCCGCCCGCCGCCGCCGCGCCCGATCCGCTGGCCGCTGCAGATGCCTATGTTAACGCGCCGAAGCCGTGGCAGATGTGGTTTCCCAAAGCCGGCAGCCCGATGCAGGCGCAGATCGACTGGCTGATGAAATATGTGCTGTGGATCATGGCCGCCGTGGTCGGCTTTGTCGCCGTGCTGATGGGCTTTGTTTTCATCCGCTTCAATCACAAGGCCAACAAGGTCCCGAGCCGTAACACCCATAACACCTTGGTGGAGGTGGTCTGGCTGGTGGTGCCGACGATTCTGCTGGCCGTCATCATCGGGCCGTCCTTGAGCCTGATCTGGTATGAGGGCGATGACAGCAACCCATATATGACCGTCACGGTGACCGGCCACCAATGGTATTGGGAATATAGTTATCAGTCGGTGCCCGGTCTGGATTATACCAGCTATATGATCCCGGATAATCAACTGCAGCCTGGACAGATCCGCCGCTTGAGCGTTGATCATCCGATGGTTCTGCCGGTCGGCGAGAAGATAAAATTCGACATCACCAGCGGCGATGTGCTGCACGGCTTCTACTTGCCCTCGCTCGGCGTGCAGAAATACGCGATCCCGGGCTCGTTGCAGACCAGTTGGACGCTGATCACGAAACCCGGCACTTATTACGGCGAATGCAACCAGATCTGCGGCATTAATCACGACGCCATGCCGATCGAGATCAAGGCAGTGCCGATGACCGACTATCTGGCCTGGATCAAGGTTGCGCAGGCCAATTATTCGCAGAACGTCGTCGCGCCCAACCCGCTTTCCTCGCCGCCGCCGGCGATGGATGTTTTTGCCCAGATCACGAAATGAGCCTGCCGCCCTGCAAGGCTGCCGGGATATAAGGAGCGAGAATTAAATGTCGTTCACCGCGCACGATCCGCACGAAGTCGCCGCCCAAGGCGATCACGCCCATGACGCGCATGGCCATGACGCGCATGGCCATGCCAGCCCCGGTTTCGTCCGGCGCTGGCTGATGAGCACCAACCATAAGGATATCGGCACGCTCTACATCACCTCGGCGGTGATCGGCGGCAGCGTCGGCGGCATCCTCTCGATGATCATGCGGGCGCAGCTGATGTATCCGCATAATCATATCGTTACCAGCGGCGCGGAGTGGAACGCCATCATCACGGCGCATGGGCTGCTGATGATCTTCTGGATGGTGATGCCGGCGCTGATCGGCGGCATGGGCAACTGGTTCGTGCCGATGATGATCGGCGCGCCGGATATGGCGTTCCCGCGGCTGAACAATATGAGCTTCTGGTTCCTGGCCGCCGGTTTCATTTTCATCATGCTTGGGCTGACGCTGGGTGAAGGGACCGGCGCGGGCTGGACATTGTACCCGCCTTTGGACAACGCCCAGTATTCGCCGGGGATCGCCACGGATTTCTCGCTGTTCTCGCTGCATCTAGCCGGTATCTCCTCGCTGCTGGGGGCGATCAACTTCATCGCGACGATCCTGAATATGCGCGCACCCGGCATGACCATGTTCAAAATGCCGCTGTTCTGCTGGTCGATCCTGGTGACGGCGTTTTTGCTGCTGCTGGCGATTCCGGTGCTGGCGGGGGCGGTGACCATGCTGATCATGGACCGTAATTTCGGCACCTCGTTTTTCGAGCCTTCGGGCGGCGGCGATCCGGTGCTGTTTCAGCATCTGTTCTGGTTCTTCGGCCATCCGGAGGTCTACATCATGATCCTGCCGGCCTTCGGTGTGATCAGCCATGTGGTCTCCACCTTTTCGAAAAAGCCGGTCTTCGGGTATCTCGGCATGGTGTATGCGATGGTGGCCATCGGCTTTGTCGGCTTCATCGTCTGGGCGCATCACATGTTCGTCTCAGGCATTTCCGATGACAGCCGGGTGTATTTCGAGGTGGCGACCCTGGTCGTCGCGGTGCCGACGGGCGTAAAAGTGTTTTCCTGGATTGCGACGATGTGGGGCGGCTCGATCGAGTTCAAGACGCCGATGCTTTGGGCGGTCGGGTTCATTTTCCTGTTCGTCATCGGCGGCGCCACCGGCGTGGTGCTGGCCAATGCCGGCTTGGATCAGGAACTGCATAACGACTACTTCCTGATCGCGCATTTCCACTACGTGCTGTCGCTGGGCGCCGTGTTCGCGATCTTTGCCGGGTTCTATTACTGGATCGGCAAGATGAGCGGGCACCCTTACCCGGAGTTCTGGGGCAAGGTGCATTTCTGGACGACGTTCATCGGCGTCAATCTGACCTTCTTTCCGCAGCATTTTCTCGGCTTGGCAGGCATGCCGAGACGCTATCCGGATTATCCGGATGCTTTTGCAGGCTGGAACTTCGTCTCTTCCTGCGGCGCGTTCCTCTCGGGCATCTCAACGGCGATCTTCTTCTACATCCTGTGGCGGATTTTCACCTCGAAGGAAAAGCTGCCGGCGAATTACTGGGGCGAAGGGGCGACCACGCTGGAATGGGCCGTGCCCTCGCCGGCGCCGCACCACACCTTTGAGGATGTGCCGGTTATCCGCTAAACTGTTCTCATGAGTAACACTGTCGCTTCAAATTCGGCCGCTTTAGGCGCCACGGCCGCGGATTGGCTGGCGCTGCTGAAGCCACGCGTGATGTCGCTGGTGGTCTACAGCGGCGCCATCGGGCTGGTGATCGCGCCGGTCCATATAAATCCGGTGCTGGCGATCACCGCGATCCTTTGCATTGCTGTCGGTGCCGGCGCCTGCGGTGCGATTAACATGTGGTACGACCGGGATATCGATGCGCTGATGCAGCGTACGGCTTCACGGCCGGTGCCGGCAGGGCGGATCGAGCCGAAGGCTGCCCTGGGTTTCGGGATGGTGCTGGCGATCGGCTCGGTGCTGCTGATGGCGGTGGCGACAAATCTCGTGGCGGCCGGCGTTCTGGCGATTTCCATCGGGTTTTACGTGTTCGTCTATACGATGTGGCTGAAGCGGCTGACGCCACAGAACATCGTGATCGGCGGCGCGGCCGGGGCGTTTCCTCCCGTGATCGGCTGGGCCGCGGCGACCGGCAATATTACGGCCTTGCCGCTGCTGCTGTTCGCCATCATTTTTTTCTGGACCCCGCCGCATTTTTGGGCCCTGTCGCTCTATGCCTCCGGCGATTACGCCCGTGCCGGGGTGCCGATGCTGCCGGTGGTCAAAGGTGCCAGGCACACGCGGATTTGCGTAGCGGTATACACGCTGCTGCTGTTGCCGGTGAGCCTGGCGCCGTATTGGCTTGGGCTTACGGGGCGGATTTATGCCGGCGCGGCATTGGCGCTGGGCGTGGCGTTCGCCGGTTATAGCTGGCGGGTCCTGAACGACAGCCAGGACGCGGCGGGCGCAAGCCTGACGGGCGACAAGCCGGCGCGGGCGGCTTTCAAGTTTTCCATTCTCTATTTGTTTTTGCTGTTCGGTGCCTGCGCAATCGACCGCTTGCTATGAAGCTTGAGCATGAGGACTGGTCGCCGGAGATGGTGGCCGAGTTCAAGCGCCGGCAGCGCGGCCGGAACTGGGCGTTGTTCGGGGTGCTGGTCGGTTTTTGCGTGCTGATCTATGCAATTGCGGTGGTCAAACTGCACGAATACGGCCAAATGTGGTGACAAGAAAACTCTGAGGCTTCAAGGAAACGACATGAGCGGCACAATCCATACAGCGACCGATCAGATCAAATCCACGGTTCCGCATCCGTACCATCTGGTACCGCCCAGCATCTGGCCGCTCTGCGGCGGGGCTTCCGCGTTGCTGACCTTTACCGGCATCATCCTGGCTGCGCATTTTCATAGCTTCATCGTGCTGGTGCTCGCTTTTCTGTGCGACATCAGCGTGATGTTCGTGTGGTGGCGCGATGTGGTGCATGAAGCCAGGGTGCCGGGGCTGCACAAAATCGTCACGCAGGTCGGCCTGCGCTACGGTATGGCGCTGTTCATCACGTCCGAGGTGATGTTTTTCGTCTCCTTCTTCTGGAACTATTTTAATTATTTTTTTTATCCCAGCACGATGGGCACCGCCTACGCGCCGGTGTGGCCGCCAATGGGGCTGCACACGATCGACCCGTTCGCGATCCCACTTTTCAACACGATGGATTTGCTGCTGTCGGGCACCACCATCACCTGGGCGCATCACTGCCTGATCGAGGGCGATAACAAGGGCACGGTGCAGGGGTTGGCGGTGACGGTGCTGCTCGGCGTGGCGTTTCTATGCGGCCAGGCCTGGGAATATACCCATTCGCCGTTCAATTTCTATCACGGCGGCATCTTCGCCTCGTCCTTCTTCATCGCCACGGGGTTTCACGGCTTCCATGTGATCGTAGGGACCGCGTTTCTGGCCGTTTGCCTGTTCCGGGCGATGGCCGGGCAGTTCAACCCGCAGCGGCATTTCGGGTTCGAGGCGGCCGCCTGGTACTGGCATTTCGTCGATGTGGTCTGGCTGTTTTTGTTTGTGTGTATCTACTTCCTCGGCCGCAGCGCGATTACGGCTGGATGATTGCAAGTCGTGGATCCCCCGCCTTGGCGGGGGATGACGGGATGTTGCGGGCGCCGGAGGCCCAGTTTATAAAAGTTTTTCGGTTCTTTTTTTCAAACAAGAACTGCTTCCTTTGACTTCGATCTGGAGCAGGGACAACCCGCGCTGGCGGCGGTTGCTGGCGCCGGGGATTTCGGCGTTTGTTTGTTTCTGGCTGTTGATCGGGCTGGGGGTTTGGCAGCTCTACCGGCTGAAGTGGAAGGAAGGCATTCTGGCTGAAATCCATACGGCTGAGGTTTCGCCGCCGATCGCTCTGCCTTTGCATCCGAGCCGGTTTGAAAAGGTGATTGTCAGCGGCGTTTGGGTGCCTGGCAAAGCAGTGCTGTATGGCGATGAGGTGCATGACGGGCCGGCGACCCCGGTTGAGGGTGGAGAGCTCGTTCAACCGCTGCGGGAGCCGTTTGGTCGGGTGGTTCTGGTTGATTTGGGCTGGGTGCCGGAGCGAACGCCGGTAGCGGTTGCGGAGCCTGCGGGTCGGATCAGTGTGGTGGGATATATCCACAATACGGAATCGCCTGGGTGGTTTGCGGGCAGGGATAATCCGGCGGCAAAGCTATATTATACCTTCAACGCGGCGCGGATTGGCGCCGCCATGGGGTTTGCGAATGTGGCGCCGTTTGCGCTGGTGGCGATGGGGGGATTGCCGCCGGTGGGCTCGCCTTTGCCGCAGCCGGCGCAGCATTTGCCGCAGCCGCCCAACAACCACTATCAGTACGCCCTGACCTGGTTCGGTTTTGCCATCGTGCTCGTGTTCGAATTTTACTTTTTTGCCCGTAAGAGGTTGAGCGAATGAACGCCTATGACCGCCTGAAGCAGCGTTTTTCCCGCATCGCCGTGCTGGACGAGGCGGCTGCCGTACTGGGCTGGGACGCCGCGGCCATGATGCCGGCCGGCGGGGCGGCGGCGCGGGGCGAGCAGATGGCGGCGTTGGCCGGACTGTCGCATGAGCTGCTGACGGCTGCCAGTATTGGCGACGATCTGGACGCGGCCGAGGTGCCAAAGGATGGCTGGGAGGCGGCCAATCTGGAACTGATGCGCGAGGCGCATTTGCGCGCGACGGCGATCCCCCGCGACCTGGTGGAGGCGAGTTCGAAAGCCAATTCGGCTTGCGAGACGATCTGGCGCGTGGCGCGGCCCAATGCCGATTTTGCCCTGGTGCGAGACGCGTTGGGCGAGGTTTTGAACCTGACGCGGCAAAAGGCGAAGATTCTGGGGGATAGACTAGGGATAGCTCCCTACGATGCGCTGTTGAGCCAGTATCAGCGCGGCATTGCTGCGGCCGACCTGGCGCCGGTTTTCGCGGAGTATGAGGCGTTTTTGCAGATCGTTCTGCCGGAAGTGGAGGCGCTGCAGCGCCTCCACACGCCGGAGATCCTGCCGCCCGGGCCTTATGCCGCGCCGGTGCAGGAGGCGCTGTGCCGCCGGCTGAGCCAGGATGCCGGGCTGGATTATGGCCATGCGCGGCTTGACCGGTCGGCGCATCCCTTCTGTGGCGGCACCCAGACCGATATCCGTATCACCACGCGCTATGACGAGCAGGATTTCTGTTCCGCCTTGCTAGGCGTGCTGCATGAAACAGGACATGGGTTGTACGAGCAGAACCTGCCGCGCGGCTTCATGCGCCAGCCGGTTGGGGCGGCGGCCGGGATGGCGACGCATGAGAGCCAGTCGCTGATCGTGGAGATGCAGGCGGTGCGTTCCGACGCGTATCTGGGCTATCTGGCGCCGGTACTTACGCAGGCTTTCGGCCGGAGCGTTTCCGTGGAGGCGCTGAAATCGCGGCTGCGGCGGGTGGAGCGCAGCTTCATCCGGGTGGAAGCGGACGAGATCACGTATCCGGCGCATGTCATTTTGCGCTTTCGGCTGGAGCAGGCGTTGATCTCCGGTGCGCTGGCGGTGGCGGATCTGCCAAGCGCGTGGAGCGATGGCTTGCACCAGCTGCTGGAGATCCGGCCGCCGGATGACCGCCGCGGCTGCTTGCAGGACATCCACTGGTATGACGGCGCCTTCGGCTATTTCCCCTCCTACACTCTGGGGGCGATGGCTGCCGCGCAGTTAATGGCGGCGGCGTGCAAGGCAGTTCCGGCCCTTGATGAGCGGTTCGCGCAAGGTGACCTTTCAGGACTTACCGGCTGGCTGGCCAAGAACGTACATGCCAAAGGCTCGCGTCTGGAATTTAATGCGCTGTTGCGCGAGGCGACGGGCCAGCCATTAAATCCGGCTGCCTTCCGATCGCATTTGATGAGCCGCTATCTGCCGGGATCACCCAACCTGGTTAGAGCCGAAACGGCTTACCTAGTTAGAGCCGAAACGGCTTTACCTGGTTAGCGCCGAAACGGCTTTACCTGGTTAGCGCCGAAACGGCTTTCTGAACACGGCGCTGTCCAGGTTTCGTTACATCTACGAGTACCTAATCCCTGTGTAGCGGTCCGTGCGCGGCAGGGCTGAGATTGCGTAGTCACTGCAACCTCAGGCATGGCAAGCGTAGGATGCACTAACAGAATCTCCTAGCAAACCCGCCAAATCGAAACTTACTAACAATATCTCACTACAACGTCTGCGATCATCTAGGGGTTTATCGTCAGACGTCAGACGTAAATAACGATATCGCAATGTCTTAATTCTTCTGCTTACTTGCAGGTTCTACTCAGAGTTAACTTCTTGCCAGGCGCCGGGCGTTCAGGACCAGCAAGCGGCGATCTTCCGGCGTGCAGGCACGGTAAAGCCGGACCAGCGCCAGTTCATCGCCTTGCAACGAACCCGCTTCGCCAGAGACGAGATAGCCGAGCGAAGTGTTAAGAACCTTGGCAATCCGTTCCATGTTGTCACGAACCTGACCGGCGCGGTCAGTCTCCCATTGCGCAATCGCCGAGCGAGACACGCCGAGTTTTGCTGCAAATTCATCCTGCGTAAGATTGGCGGCAAGCCGCAAAGCCCGGATGCGGGCGCCTACGGATTCCGGAGATAGTTGTTTCTTTACTGACATAATCACTCTCTAACACGCCAAGCCTTCTGACACTACGTTAGTATTTCTTGACTTTTTGTGTTATTTTTACTAACACATGCGAAATCTGACGTTATCGATGGAGGAGTAGGAATGCCGGAAGCCAGAGTGTGGAGCGGGGCGGCCGATCGGACGATATACGCAATGCGGGCGAAGGGGTCGACCTGGGCGGCGATCGGTAAGACCCTCGGCCTGTCGCGCAACACCGTCATCGAACGGGGGCGCCGGTTGCGTGCACAGGCCCCTGCACGCCTTGTGGTAGTGCAGGAGAAAGCCGTTTCAGAAGATCCCAACCGCCTGCCCCTGCGGGCGGGGCACCCGTTAACCTGGGCGTTGTTGACGGATGCGCCCTATCCGGATTGAGCGCTATGAAGGTCTCTAGGCACACCGATCCTGCGCCGGATGCGCGGCGAACGGTTGCCGCAGCGCGAATATCCGTGGCGACACAACGATAATGTCGCGCTCCGCGCCACCGCGGTTTTTTGCCATCGCTGCTGCCGCCGATGCGCTAATCTTGCCAATTCTTAAGCAGAAGCTTATTCGCGTGGGCTTTTCGCAGGCAGGCGGACGATCATGTTATAAAACGTGTTAATCTGCCTAACGCGCTGGTTCACGTGGCGACCATAACCATCATCATGCCATGCGAACACTTTTGTGTTACCTTGTGGAAAAGCCCGAACGGTGGCACACGGCGCTACCGCCAGGTTGCACGGGGTGTGATCATTGCAATCTTAATATGAAAATACATTGCCAGTTTAGCGGCAGGACCCGACGTTTCAGGTGGCTGGTTGTTTAAGCAGCCTGTTGCGCAACATGACCAGGGTGTAGGCGGGTGCTGCGAGAATCCGTCGCCCGCACCAAGTCAGGCTGCGTCCGCTCCGGCTGGCATTGCCGCTGCCGGTGCGTTCGCCGGCAAGCGCGGCGAGGAAAATGCCAATGCTCTCGGCGACCAGATGATGCGCCGGCATCAGCATCATCCAAACCGCCAGCATGGCCAGCAACGCCGCGCCCATGACCGCCGCCAAGGCGTGACCGAAGCGGTAGTAATAAAGGATGGTCAGGGCAACGGCGATCAGCGAAACCCCGAAATTGATCGCAAACAGCATTCCGAGCAGGGAAAACATGATCGCCGGCACGCAGGCGAGATGCAGAAGCGCTACATCGCGGGCCGCAGGGTCAGGCCGATATTGCGCGACAAGCGCGTCGAGTTTCGCATTGCTGATGGAGTCACTCATCAGCTGTCGACCTTCGCCCGAAATTCATCCAGCCGCGAGATAATATCCGCGCGCGGCGTAACAAGCTTGCCGAAGCGAATGGCATGACGCCCCGGCCTTGGGGCGTCCGGCGCTGCCTCAACATAAAACACGGATTGTGCGAGATGCGCGCTGGTGACGTGCTTCCAGGCAAAATGCGCGTCGCGCGCCGATGCCCGGCTTGGATAGAAGGTTATGCCGGCCGGCGAGATCAGCACCCGGCGCCGGATGGCGGCATCTTCTTGTCGGCGAAGATGGGCCCGCACGGCTGCCACCAAGGTGATCATGCCAGCAATGGCGACCGCCATTGCCGTGATGCCGAGCAGCAAGCTCGGCGTTCCATCTGCGAGAAAAACGAAAGGCCCCGCAATACTCAAGGCGACGAGCAGCAAGGCGATGAACAGTGGCGGGCTGGCGCGGGGCGGCCCGGCAACCAGTTCCGCAGCTTCAGGGGCTAGGCCCGGTCCGGATGACATCGTAAATTAACCAGTTCTTCATGGGTGCCGCTTATGATCGTTACATGCGGGTCTTGGCAACGTCAGGCCGCTCTAGGCGGCCGGCGAATAGCATGCGGTGGGACATTTTACGTCTTGCCGGGCAGCCGTAGGTTGATGAACCATGCTGTTTCAATGTGACTGCTGAGATTAGGTAATGCTTTGGGGCGGTATCCCGGCGGTGTTCCGGCCGTACGCCCGACGCTGGGAATGTTTTCCAAGGCCTGGGACCGCAATATCGGCGGCCCGGCTGGCGACGATGCGTTTGACCAATCCGGCCTGACCGGCGGCGGCATCAAGCTTGACGTCGCAGCCGGCCGGCTGAAGGTTTTTGGCATCGCAGCCGAAGGCATGGCCGTGGTCGGCGCCGGTATCTCAGCACCTTCCCAAAGTTTTTCAGCCGATCGCGGCGCCAGCGCCGAAGAACGGGTCTCCTTGGATGCGGAGTATCGCTTCACCGCCGCATGGCACGCCTTTGCCGGGCTGGGCATCACGCATCACGAGTACACCGGGTCGAAGCCAAACGGGCTCGGTCTCTACGAGCCGCTGAGCGCGACCTTCCAGATCAATTCGCTCGGCCGGATCGCTTACGGGTTTTGATCTAAGCAAGCGCTTCTCCTTCCGAAGAAGAAGACCGGGCCGCGGGTGCGGCAAGAAGGTTTTTGACAATTCCGGCCTCGGGAGCCTGAGCATCCCCGGCTGAAAAAACACCCGAAGCTTTTCTAACGGCTTGTTATGCAGGCTTTCGCAGGTTTGCGGCGTTGATGTATAGGCCTAGTTGCGGAACCGCTTGCCCTACATGCGGCTTTTGCAATTGCTCCGCGGTTGGCCGGCAGCGCAAGCCCGCGGATGTTCGTCGCGTCAACAACCATCAGCAGATCTGAAAGCATCTCAACATGTCAGAATCTTCCAGCACGACACCGGCAGATACGGTGTTGGTTGCAGCGACCGATCCGGTTGCATCGCAAGGCCTGTTCTTTACCGTTGCCGAGTTGCGGGCGGCAATGGCGCCGATCGGTTACATGACGCCGGCGGATCAGATCAACGCCGCCGCCGCCGCCGCCGCGCAGGCGACAGCCAATGCGGCGATTCCCTCCTCCACCCTGGGTCAGCCGCTGGGGCCCGCTCAGCTGAATGCGTCCAATCAGATTCCGCTTGCAAACATCCCTTCATCGGCACTGGGTTCAAGCCATTTTCTTGGAACCTGGAATGCCTCGACCAACACGCCGCTGATCGTCTCCAGCACGCCCCCGAACGTCGCTTCGCCGGTCGGGGGCTATTATATCGTCGCCGTCGCCGGCACGCAGTCGATTGACGGCAATTCAACCTGGCACGCCGGCGACTGGATTATCTGGAACGGCACGGTCTGGAGCGATATCAGCGGGCAGGTAAACCCGGTCTCCAGCGTGGCCGGCCTGCAAGGCGCGGTCTCCACCGCGCAGCTTGCCACGGCACTTGTCGGAACGGTGGGTTTGTCTTCCGCCGGAGGTGAGCTGAATGTGGAGCTTGGCACAACCGCGACGACCGCGGCGGCCGGGAATGACAGCCGCATCGTCGGCGCCGCCCAGACCGTCAGTGTTCCCGCCAATCTTACGAATGTCGCGTCGATTACGAGCTATACGGGCAATGCGGCGTCGATCCGCACCGCAGGCTATTACGCGGCGGGCGATGGCGGCGGCGCTTTCTATGGGCAGAGCAATACCGGCGCGCCAGCCATCACCGATGGCTCCGGCAGGAGCTGGTATCTGCAGGATGTCACCGGCAACCAGGTGAACATTTTGCAGTTCGGCGCCAAGCCGGATGGCCTGACGGATATGCAGCCGGGCTGGACCGCGGCAGATTCCTTTGCGGTCGCAAACGGCAAAGCGGTGTTTATTCCATCCGCCCCAGTCTCGGGCGGCTGGGTTCTCAGAACGCCGATGGTGGCGACGGCGGCCTATACCCATGGCGAAGCGGTCAATCTTGCCTCCGGCGAGGGTACCGTCATTCAGTGGCGACCGTCGCAACCGGCGGAGCTGACGACCGCGCTGACCAATAATCCTGCCAACGCATCGTTCATGACGTCGGACCTGGCGATCAACGGCAATGATGGACTGCCGGCGATCGGAAATATCGTCTCCTCCGGCTGGCTGCCGGCCTTGGCCACGGCGTCATGCGGTTTTTCCGGCAACGTCATGACCGCAACCGGCACCACGGGCAGATGGGCCGTCGGCCAGACGGTGAGCGGGCCGGGCATGACGAATTATTGCAGCGTTACAAGTTTTGGTACCGGAACAGGCGGCGATGGAACCTATAATCTAAGCGCGGCGCAGAGCGTCAGCGGCTCCATTACCGTGACCGCAACCGGCTACCCAAATCTCTCCGCATTCAAAGCCGGCACCGCCGCCTTCCGTGCCGTCAACTCCGGTATCTACCGGAACTGCCGCTCGGCGAACTGCAAATACGGCGTGGTGCTCGATACGAATTACGGACATATCTTCTCCTATAACTGCAACTGGTCCGGGTTTTTCGGGGTATACTGCCGGCAGAACGGCTACGACCTGTATTTCGAGGGCTGCGGCCTGACGGGCTCGATTTGGAGCGCCATGATGGGCGGCACCGGCGTCGTGTCGGGCACCAACGGCGGCATTACCTTCCGCGCGGTCCGCTGCCATATCGGCTACAGCCCCGTCGGCGTCGATATCCTAAACGACGGCGGACCGTCCAACCTGGCCGGCGTCTGGGAATTCTACGGATGCTCGTTTGAAGCGGCGGGCGAGACTTTCGCGCGTATCCTGCCGAACAGCGTTGGCCTGCAGATGCTGCTGGATATGTATCCGCAGATCGATACGTTGAAGAGCCAATACGAATTTCCGACATCGATTATCGGAACGCCGCAGGAGTATTTCTTTACAATTCTGGGAACGCTCGACAATTTGAAAGGCCCAAGCACGTCGAACAGCACCGGCGGCGGCGGGTTCTATTTCCCGGGCTCGGTGGCGGGGGCCTATATCGGTACGATCTACCCGAACAATCTGGGCGATATGGACCTTGACATGTTCGGCGGGAACGTTGTCATCGCCAACCGCGCGCCTACCCGTATCGATGTCCGCAACCCGGACAACAGCCGCGATTTCCTGCGGCGGCGGGATCAGATCATCAGGGGCGATCTGCTCACAAAAGGCAATCTGCTGGTCAATCCGGAGATTTCCTCGAACTGGGCGGTATCGACCGGCACGACGGTCAGCGTGCTGACGCTGGCCAGCCTGACCGGCAGCGGCGGCGCGCTGGCGGGCATTGCGGTTCCGCAGCAGGTATTCCGGGAGAGCAACAATCCCAATGTCATCGTCATCACCAACAGCTCCGCGACGCCCAATGCCGCGGTCAATCTGGTGGCGGATCACTGGAACGCCGCGCGCGCGGTTTGCACGCATTGCTGGATCTATTCGACCGGCACGGGGTCGGCGAGCAATGTCACGCTCCAGCTCATCACCAACAACACCGCGTATTATAACGGGGTCGGATACGCCAGAGGCGGCAGCGCGTTTCAGGAACTGCTTTTCCAGGGCGAGCGGCTTACCGATTTCGCCGGCGCATCGTCATTCTCGCGCTGCAATGTGGTCGGCGCGTCTAGCGGCCAGACGATCTATCTGATTGGCCTGATGGTCTCCCTGGACAGCCCGGCGGCGCCGAACCAGCTGCCTTCGGCCTACGCGCCGAATGGGCTATATGTCGGGGCCGAGAATAACGGCCTGACCCCGGCGCAGGCGCCGCAGATCATCGCCTTCCAGAGCACGCCGCCTACGGGGAGTTTTCCGAACGGCTCGGTCGGCATCAACACCGCCGCCACGACCGCCGCGGCGGCGTTGTATTTCTACGTCAATGGCGGCTGGGTCGAAGGTCCGTAGCTTCTTCTTGGCGAGGTACGGCTAAGCTGGTAGCTGGTGAAGCATGGCGCAGCACGATCATGCAGATGGGCACGGGCATGAACATTCGCGTGACCATGCGCACGGGCACCATCACCCGGCGCCGAAAGGCGGCGCCTTCGCCGTAGGGCTGGCGATCAATCTGGCTTACATGGCGGCGGAAATCGTCGCCGGCCTGGCGGCGCATTCGCTGGCCCTGCTGGCGGATGCCGCGCATAACGGTTCCGACGTGCTGGGCCTGCTGGCGGCGTTCATCGCCGGGCGGCTCGCGCAACGCGCCGCCAGTGCGGCCTACACCTATGGCATGCGCGGCGCCTCGATCCTGGCGGCGCTGACCAATGCCGTCCTGCTACTGACCGTGACCGGGGGCATCGCCTGGGAGGCGGTGCTGCGGCTATTCGCGACGCCGCATGTGGGCGGCGGCGTGGTAATGCTGGTCGCCGCCGGCGGAATTGTGGTGAATGGCGGTACGGCGCTGCTGTTCCTGCGCGGACAGGAGGATCTTAACGTCCGCGCCACCTTCGTGCACATGGCGAGTGACGCGGCGATGGCGGCGGCAACCGTGGCGGCCGGCGCGATCGTCTGGTTTACCCATTGGAACCTGATCGATCCGCTGATCAGCCTGGGGGTCGCGGCGGTGATCATCGCCGCGACCTGGTCGCTGCTGCGCCAATCCGTCGCCATGTCGATGGATGCGGTGCCCGCGGGGCTGGATACCGGCAGGATCGCCGCGACCCTGGCTGCCGTGCCTGGCGTCGTCTCGGTACATGATCTGCATGTATGGCCGGTTTCCACGACCGAGAACGCGCTGACCGCGCATCTGGTGCGGGGCGATTGCTTGAACGACTCAGCCTTGCTGGCGATGGCGCAGCACCGGCTGGAAGACGCGTTCGGCATCCATCACGCGACGCTGCAGCTGGAGAGCTCCGGTTTCGACTGCAACTGCGCGTTCGCTACAGCAGAGCCGTAGCGCCCCAGGCGGCGGCCCTGGCTGAAGCTCCTGCCAACCTGCTGGCCATTGCGGGGATGGCGGCCGTGACGCTGGCCTGCCGTTGCGACGGCTATTTCCTGTTCTCCCGCACCTGGCCTTCGCCGTTCTTCAGCGATGCGCTCGCCCATCTGCCGGGCTGCATTTTCATCGCCCATGCCGTTCCGGCGTTGCTGCAGGGCACGCCCGCCGGCCGGATCGGCGCTGCCGTCACCGTCAAGGTCGGGTTCCGTGCCGCTTCGCGGTGGCCGCTGGCGCGGCCATCCCTGACAATATCTGCGCGCGGCGGCATGCTAGCGGCAGGCCAGGGCGAAGCAACAGGCTTCCGCACCGAGTAAAGCAACCGGATTCAGCGTCGGCGCGCGGGCTACTCGTGGAGCGTTTTGATGCGCCGTTCGGCCTCGTCTCTGGCCATGCGCAGAGCCTGTCTTGCGGTGGATTGGGTGAAGCCGGCTCTGGCCATTGCGCCCAGGATCTTCAGCTCCGCCACGTCGCCGAACGGGCCGGCGCGGCGGCGGCGTAGATAGGCGCAGGCGGCGGCCAGTTCACGTTCCGGATCCTCGGTCAGCATGGCGGCGGCGGTGCCGGAGGCGACCCCTTTGGCGGCAAGATGGGCGAGCGCGGCGCGGCGGGATTTACCTTCGCGCGTCAGGCGTTTCACGCGGGAGGCGGCGAAGGCTTCGTCGTTTAGCACGTTGGCGGATTTCAGCCGCGTGATGACTTTCGGGATGAGGGATTTAGCGCTGCGGGCGGCGGAAGTGATGGCTTCTGGTTCCGCGTCTTCCTGCAGTCTGGCCCAGCGATCGATCTTGCGGATAAGTACGCGGGCGAGGCTGGCTTCCGTGGCGGGATAACGTGCCAGGTGATTCAAGCCGGCTTCGTAAAGTTTTGCTTCGTCAGGCGGCTTGGCCATCGCTTTAAGGCAGCCGTGGGTCACCCGCGGCGGGCATACGCGCCTTCGCGGGGGATGACGATGGAATGGGGCGTTGAAGGTGCAGGCCGCGATGTCCCAAATTCATGAAACTATTCTTGCTTCTTTTTCTACAGAAAAAGAAGCGCTTGCTTGAACGCGTCAATTGCGAGGTAGAAGCCGCCGCTAAGCGCCAGCAGCGGGTAGAGCGTGGCCTGGCTGACCCCAAGCACGTCGCCGGACAGCACGGCCGTCGCCTGGGTGGCGTAGGCGGTAAGGAAATGCAGAAACCGCAGCCCGCGGCCGAGCGAGAGGCTGAGGATGACGCCGATGGCGATGTCGCGCTGCGCTTGCCTATTGCGGGAGCGAAGGCACGGCTGTCACCGGCAAGGTGCCCAGCGATTGCGAACTTGGCGGCAGCGCCGGCACGCCTGGCTGCGGCGGCAGGGTCAGCGGTTGCGGAACACCCGGCTCGGCAACGCCCGGCTCGGCGACGCTTGGCACGGCAACGCCTGGCTCGGGCGCGCCCGGCGCCCCAAGCGGTGCTGCCTGAATGCCGCCACTATCCGGCGAACCGCTGTTCAGCGGCGGCGTCACGGCGGTCGAGGTGTAGGAGATCCAGCTGCCCATGTTGTGCTGAATTTGGTACTGCAGCTGCACGTTCATCGCATCCATCAGCTGCTTGGTGATGCTGTATAGCACCGCCTGCGTTTGGTCCGGGTCCGCATCGGCATCCGGCATGCTCTGGCTGACGGAAACCGATGCCTCCGTGAAGCCGGTCTTCAACCCGTCTGAACTGGCGACGTCGAGCCGCACCGCCATAACCCCCACGTAATTATCCGCCACCGGCTCGATCGACGCGTTCTCAATGGTGACGGTGCCGTTGCCGGGCGTGCCGTTCGCCACCAGCCGATGCTGCAGCATGGCGGTCAGCGTCGGCGCCGGGGGTGCCGGATCCTGTCCGATCAGGGGCTCGGCGCCGGCATCGGGTACATAGTTGTTCGCAATCGTGATGTTGGAAATGTTCAGCACGATCGGCGGCAGATAGTCGTAATTCAGGGCGCCGAAAACCGGCGGCGGCGGCGGCGGACTGGCATCGCCGCAGCCGCCCAGCCCCGCGATTGCAAAAAGGCAGAGCAAACGCAGCGGTTTTTTGAAATTGCCTGGATACACCTAAGGTCCTTCTTGGCCGGTCACGGCTTCGCGCGGGAAGTGGAAGTCAAAATTGCAGAATTCGCAGGTCATGACGATATCGCCTTCGACTGTCATATGGTCGAGGTCATCCTTCGGAAACCCTTCCAGGATTCCGGCGAGCCGGGCGCGCGAGCAGCGGCAGCCGAAGGCAAGGCTGCGCGGCCGATCCACCGCCACGCCCTCGCCGTGAAACAAACGGAACAGCACGCGCTCCGGCTGCAGGGCGTCATCCAATAGTTCTTCATCGGTAATGGTATCGGCCAGGATGCCGGCGGTGCGCCAGGCTTCTTCCTGGGCTGCTTCGGAGAGGTCGGGATCGATGCCGCCAGCGCCGGCGATGCGCTCCAGGATCAGCGCGGAGGCGCGCCAGCCGGCTACCTTGGCCCTGCCGGCTTCGCCGGCTACCTTGGCCCTGCCGGCTTCGCCGGCCGCCGTAGCTCTGCCGGCTTCGCCGGCCGCCCTGCCGGCTTCGCCGGCCGCCGTAGCCCTGCCGGCTTCGCCGATGCCGGTATCGCCCGCGGCAAGATAGATCTTGCAGGCGAGTTGCTCGCTGGTGTCGAAATAATGCTCCGCCATTTCCGCCAAAGACCCGCCTTCGATGCTGACGATGCCTTGCTGCGGTTCGCGGCCGGCGCCTTGCATCACCGTGAAGGCCAGGTAGCCGTCGCCGAGCAGCGCCCGCGCATTGGCGTCGTCGCCCGGAGCGAGGTCTGCAAATTTCTCCTCGTCCAGGCGTGCATAGCCCCGTAGCGCGCCGGCTTCGGTGCAATCGACCAGCAGCATGGGAACCGGGCCGTCACCCTTGACCTGCAGGCTGAAGGAGCCGGAGAATTTCAGCGCCGTCGCCAGTCCCGCGGCGAGCGCCAGCGCCTGGCCAAGCAGGCGCCGGACCGCAACGGGATGGTTGTGCCGGATGAGCAGGGTGTTGGCGAGCGGCCCTAGCCGCACCAAGCGGCCGCGCACCGGCTGGCGGGGAAGATAGAACGGGGTGATGCCGCGCGGAACCGCGAGATCCGGCACATCTGGCCTGGCGCTGTCCAAAAAGGCTGGGATCTGGGTCATTGCCGTAAGATAGGCATGATTTGGCGCCGTGACCACGCTTGGCGGACGATGCCATACCGCATCCGGCGCATGCCCTGCAGCCCAAGGTCCGCGCCGGCATGAGCGGGTAACTTGCCCAAAGCTTACAGGCGCGTTAGCGGTTTAGAATGAGTGAGGATTCTTCGGCGCTGCCATCGGATCTCGGCAGCGAGGTCAAGCGGTTATCGCGCGCCAGTGTGTTGGTGGTGGGCGACGCGATGCTGGACCGCTATGTCTATGGCGAAGTGAACCGCATCAGCCCGGAGGCGCCGGTTCCTATCCTTACCGTGACCCGGGAAGTGGCAATGCCCGGCGGCGCCGGCAATGTGGTGCGCAACCTAATCTCGCTTGGCGCGGCCGCCGCGCTGGTCTCCGTGGTGGGGGACGACCAGGCGGGTTCCGATCTGACCGGACTGGTCGGCGGCCAGCAAGGTGTCGAGCCGTGGCTGCTGGTGCAGGGCGGCCGCACGACCACGCTGAAAACCCGCTACATCGCCCAAGGCCAGCATCTGATCCGGGCCGACCGGGAGGAGACCATGGCCCTGCCCGCCAAGCTGGCGGAGCGGCTGATCAAAATCGCCTCCGACGCGATGGCGGCGACATCGATCACCATCCTGTCGGACTACCGTAAAGGCGTGCTGACGGCCGATGTATTGCAGCGGCTGATCGGGGCGGCAAAGGCGCTGGGCCGGCGCGTGCTGGTGGACCCGAAGGGGACGGATTACTCGCGCTACGCCGGCGCCGATATCGTAACACCGAACCGTCGGGAACTCGCGGAAGCCACTGGACTGACACTGAATTCGGAAATGAGCATCGTCGCCGCGGCGCAGGTGCTGCTGCAACGCTACGGCTTCGGCGCCGTATTATGCACCCGCGCGCAAGACGGCATGAGCCTGGTGACGAAGGACGAGGTGAGGCACTACCCGGCCGAGGCGCAGGAGGTGTTCGACGTCTCCGGCGCCGGCGATACGGTGGTGGCGACGCTGGCGGCCGCGCTCGCAGTGAATATCCCGCTGGCCGATGCGGCGCGGCTGTCCAACATCGCCGCCGGCATCGTCGTCGGCAAAGTCGGCACCGCGGTGGCCCGCCCGAGCGACCTGCTCGCCATGCTGACACCGGTGACCGGCGCGCTGCGCAAAGTCGTGACCCCGGCCGCGGCGGCGGAAGCGGCGGAACGCTGGCGAGCGCGCGGCTATACGGTCGGGTTCACCAACGGCTGCTTCGACCTGCTGCATCCGGGCCATGTCCATCTGCTGGAACAGTGCCGGGCGATGTGCGACCGGCTCATCGTCGGCATCAACAGCGATGCCTCGGTCAAGCGGCTGAAAGGCCCGACTCGGCCGGCGCAGCAGGAAGCGGCGCGCGCCGCGGTGCTGGCCTCGCTGGCCAGTGTCGACCTGGTCTGTATGTTCGAGGAAGACACGCCGATCGAGATTTTAAGGCAGATCAAGCCCGACCTGCTGGTCAAGGGGGCGGATTACACGGTGGATCAGGTCGTCGGCGGTAAAGAGGTTCGATCCTGGGGCGGCCGAGTCGCATTGGCGGAATTGCTGCCCGGACATTCCACCACGGCGACGCTGGCGCGCCTTCGGGGGTAGAAGAAGAGACTTCTCTTAAAGCGGGGCGCCTACGGCCCCTCCTAACTCTGCAACAACTTTTTCGCTCGGAAGGAGCCATCCTTGCCGCCGAACTTGCCGTTGTGCCGGCGATAAACACCCATAGGAAGATCGTAAGTTCTTCGGCAGGGCAGACCCTTACAAAGTTTTCACGCGATAAATCTACAAAGGCTGTCGATACACATTATCTCACCGCCGTGCGGCTCCGGCGGGTCCGGCTCTAACATCGCCCTGCTACAAAACTAACGTTTTATGCCGGAAATTGGATTCTACCAAGGAAGTAACTTAAAAAACCCGGCAACTCGACGCTATAGTTGCGGAGAAAGTTATATTTCGTTTAAAAACCCGAGAGTTGATTCTTTTTTGGTTTTGGTGTTATTCACTAACTGTGTTTTTTGCGGCCGAAGGCTGAGGGGAAACAGTCTTACCTTTACCGCAACAAGTGGGTGTGCCGTGTTCGCAAAACTGAAGTTTTCGCTACTTTCGGCCGCTGCATTGGTATTTTTAACGCTGCTTGCGTTCTCGAGTGGCGGCACGGCCTACGGGCAGAGCTCGGGCGCGCCGCCGGTCTTCTTCACGCCGCAGCAGTATCAGACCTCCCAGGCTCGTAATTCGCTGGCTCCGGCGCTTGCCACTTGCGCGGTGCCAAATGTGACGATCACGCACTCGCCGGGCTACGCCGCGTCCAAGATCCCGACCCAGACGCTGTATGCAAATCTTGCAGCCACACCGAACGCGGTTTGCAACGATGGCACCCCGGCGGCTTTTCTGTTCCGGCCAGGCTATGGCGCAGCCGCCAGCCGCTGGGTGATCTACCTGGACGAGGGCGGCGACTGCGATACCGAAGCCGCCTGTATCTCCCGGGTGAGCAGGGGCGTCACAAACATCAGCAGCGCGCCCTATAGTGAGGGCACTGCCGTTATCAAACCGGAGGCGGGCATTCTCTCAACCAGCCCGGTGTACAATCCGGATTTTTACGACGCCAACCTGGTGCAGATCGCCTATTGCTCCAGCGATTACTGGTTGGGCGAAAAAACCGGTAACACAGCCATGACACCGGCGCAGATCCAGGCATCTGGCAATATCATGAACTGGTATTTCGAGGGCCATGGCATCGTGCAGGGCGTAATACAGCTTTTGCAGCAAAATTACGGGCTGAACAACGCGACGGATGTTCTTCTCGTCGGCGGGTCGGCCGGAGCGGTCGGTACGTACATGAATGCGAATTTTGTATCGGGCCTGCTGCCGCTCTCGACGCGCTTCGCCGCTGCCGCCGATTCGGGCTACTCGATGACCACCTACCCCGATTATGACAAAAAAACCGGTGGAGATGAGCCAGCGCCCACCAATGCTGAAAACGACATTCCGCAATGGCAATCGGTCTGGAATGGGATCGGCGATTTTACCTGTGCGGAAGCGAGCATTCAGGCGGGCGGCGCAGCCAATGCCGGCAAATGTTTCGAAATGGATGTACTGGCGCAAAACGCCGGCTACCAGATACCCTTCTTCATCAAGGCGTCCTATTACGATGCGACGCTGCTGCAAACTTATAATGTGACCGGCCCATTGACCGCGGCACAGCAACCTTATGTCAATGCATTCGGAACCGCTCTACAGCAATCGCTGAGTTCTGCGAATCCGTGGATTTCCATCTTCGCCCTCAGCAATAATCTGCACGACATGATCAACCACAACAACACCTTCGACACGCCATTTCCGTTCCCGAACAATGTATCCATAAGCCTCGCCGGAGCGGTTGGCGCCTGGTACAGGGCGCCCTGCACCTTACCACGATGGATGCAGGCGGCCAGCGGCAGCTAGCATGGCTTCCGGGCTTTCCCGCCATACCGCGCCGACACCTGCCGCAGGTATTTTGTTCCAGCGACATTTTCATAGCGTCAATGCCGGGCAAATCTACTCTATCAGAGAACGAGTGGAGTCAGTCTGACGTAATCGAATAGGAAGGTGCGCCGTGTCCGAGATGCAGAAGTTTCCGCTACTCTGGCTGAGCTTCGCTTTGATCACGTTGCTCGCATTCGGCTGTGTAAGCGCCGCGTATGGCCAGAGCGTGGATACGCCCCCGGTTTTTTTCACGCCGCAACAGTATCAGACTTCGCAGGCGCGCAACTCGCTGGAGCCGGGGCTGGCAACTTGCGCGGTGCCGAATGTAACAATCACACATTCTCCGGGATATGTCGCATCGAAAATCCCCGCCCAGACTTTATTTGCGGATCTTGCGGCCACACCCCACGCGGTTTGCAACGACGGCACGCCGGCGGCGTTTCTTTATCGGCCAGGCTACGGCGCAGCCGCCAGCCGCTGGGTGATCTACCTCGATGAGGGCGGCGAATGTTCCACTCAGGCCGAATGTACGGCCCGGCAACACAGAGGCATCACAAATATCAGCAGCGAGCCTTACAGGACGGGCGGTGCGAAGATCAAGCCGGAGGCGGGCATTCTGTCCACCGATCCTGCGCAGAATCCGGATTTTTACGATGCCAACCTGGTGCAGATCGCCTACTGCTCCAGCGATTACTGGTCAGGCGAGAAAACCGGCAATATCGCCATGACAGCCGCCCAGATCAGGGCGTCGGGAAGTATTCTCAACTGGTACTTCGACGGGCATGGCGTCGTGCAAGGCGTGATCGGGTTACTGCAGAAAAGCTACGGGCTGAACAACGCAACCGATGTTCTTCTCGCCGGCGGCTCCGCCGGGGCCGTCGGTATTTATATGAATGCGAATTTCGTGTCGGGGATGCTGCCGCTTTCAACGCGTTTTGCCGCCGCCGCCGATTCCGGTTACGCGATGTCGGCCTATCCCGACTACGATCCATTGACAGGTCAGGTTCAACCAGGTCCCACCAATTTCCAGATCGGCATTGCGTCATGGCAAGCCGCCTGGGATGGTGTCGGCGATTTTACCTGCGCGGAAGCGAGCAGTCTGGCTGGCATCGGCTATAATAGCGCCGCATGTTTCAAGATGGATGTTCTGGCACAAAACGAGGGTTACCAAATTCCTCTCTTTATCAAGGCATCCTACTACGACGCCACGCTCCTGCAGGTGTACAACGTAACGAGTCCGGTGACCGGGGAGGAGAAACCTTATGTCAACGCCTTCGGTACGGCTCTACAACAGTCGCTGAATTCCTCAGCTACGCTGATTTCGATTTTTGGACTCGGCAATAATCTACACGACGTAATCAACCACAACAACAGCTTCAACACGACCTACAAATTCTCGAAAACCGTATCAACCAGCACGGCCGGCGCCCTTGGCGCCTGGTACAGGGCGCCTTGTACAGCACCAAGATGGCTGCAGGTGTCCAACTAGCTTCTCACCCGCTAAGGGTATCCAAGCGACGGCTTCATCACGCTGCCGGCAGTGATTTTTGTCACGCCGGCTCGCCCGAAACAGCTTCAGGCGCTGCAAAAACCGCGGCAACAGCCTGCCGCAAGGCGGGCAGCACCGTCTCGCCAAACCACGGATTGCGGCGCTCCCAGCCGATGGTGCGCCAGGACGGATGGGGCATCGCGAAATAGCCGGGATGCTCGGCAAATTTTTTCACACGCGAACTCATGGTTCCGGGGCCGAGATAATAAGCCTGGGCAAAGCTGCCGACCAGTAGCGTGAGCTTCACCTCCGGCAGCAGCGGCAAAAACCGTGGATGCCAGAGCGGCGCGCATTCGCGCCGCGGTGCTGCGTCGCCGCCATTGATCAGCACGCCGGGATAGCAAAAACCCATCGGCATGATGGCGATGCGGGTGTAATCGTAGAACGCCTCCCGGCTGATCCCCAGCCAGTTGCGTAGCCGGTCGCCGGAGGCATCGTTGAAGGTAAGCCCCGTCTCATGCGCCTTCGTCCCCGGCGCCTGGCTGATGATCAGCAGCCTGGCGCCGGGTGCGGCCCGGAAGATAGGGCGCGGACCCAAAGGCAGATGCGGCGCGCAAACCGTGCAGCCTCTCGCCTCGATACTCAAATCTTCCAGCGTCATGCGCTCAGGCGGCCGGGATGGCGTAGAGATAGACCAGGATCGCGCCGGCATTCGTAAAGCTCAGCGTGCAGGATATGGCGCTGCCCCGATCGATCGAGAAATGCGTCGCCTGCAGCAGCAGATGCGGACCCTTGGCGTTGAGCTGCAGCCTTGTCCCGGCGGCGACCGGCAGTTGTGAAATCACCGCGCCGTTGCGCGCGACGATGCGGGTGGAACCGGCGATCGGGCAATCCGCGCCGGTCAGGGCGTCGGGCAGCGCGTCGGGCAGCATCGCCGGATTGTCGATCTCCAGGAAGCCCGGCGTCGCCAGGCCGGCGCTTGCCGTCTCGACCACCTTGCCATAATGCGCAACGATGCCGGAACCGTCCGCCTGCACGGCGGGACCCGTTGCGGCGGCGAAGAACGCGCTGGCGGCAGCGAGCAAATAGCTGCGTCTCATGCCAGGTTTTCGTATTTTTCCAGCTGCCAGGACACGGGTTCTTCAGCAGCTTCGCCGTACCACTGCGCCACCAGCGGATGCGCGCGCACCGCCTCGCAATAGGTTCTGGCAACATCCGATAACGGCGAGGCGAAAGTGAGAAAACGCGCAACAACCGGCGCGAACATCGCATCCGCCGCGTTGAATTCGGCGCCGAACAAATAAGGCCCGCCGGCGCCATATTGGGCGCGCGTGCCGGACCATAGCCGGTCGATATGCGCGATGTCCGCCAGGCTCTCCGGGTTCTGTCCAAGGCCCGCATAGTCGCGGCCCAGATTCATCGGCATCGCGACGCGCAGGGCGCGAAACCCGGCATGCATCTCCGCCGCGATCGAGCGGGCATGCGCCCGGGCCACGCGCTCAGCCGGCCACAAAGCCGGCGCGAGCTCGGCGCAGTACTCCGCAATGGCGAGGCTCTCCCAGATTTTTGCTCGCAGATGCTCCAGATACGGCACCAGTCCGTTCGGGGAGATGTCGCGCACCGCCTGGGTATTGCCGCCTCCGCCGAGCGGGATGACGATCTCCTCAACCACCAGCCCGGCCAGCTTCACCATCAGCCAGCCGCGCAGCGACCAGGAGGAATAGCGCCGCGTCCCGATATAGAGTTTGCCTTCCGCCATGGTGGCTCCTTTGCAAAGCGGATCATCGCTTAGCGCAGATTTCGAAAGGGATGAAGGAAGGACCTGTTTTCGTGAAGAAAAAGAAGCAAAACATAGCAACTCAGGCCGTAGGCGTTTGAAACTCCCGGCGCCAGAGATGCAAAAGTTTTTTGCGCCGCCTTTTCAAAAAGCGGCTGCTTCCTTTCTTGCTACCGCAACATTGGCTTTTGCTACCGCAACATCGGCGCTGAAATATCGGCGCCGGCGTCGGCGAATTCGCCGCTGCGGCAGGCGGAGATAAAGTGCAGGATGTCGTTGACCAGGCTGGCCCGCCATTTCAGGTAGGGCAGGAAGGCGGTTAAAATGCCGATATGGCCGAGTTTCGGGTAAATCCGTGTCTCGACGGCGTTGCCGGTTTCCCGCAAGCGCGTCGCCAGGACCGCGGTGTTGCGCGGCAGGACGGTTTTGTCTTTGCCGCCATGCAGCAGCAAAGCCGGCGGCGCGCCGGCGCGCACGTAGTGGACCGGCTGGGTGAGTTTTTCGTCTTCCGGTTCGGCAAACACGCTGGCGATCTGCTTGTTGTGGAACGGCAGGAAATCATAGGGTCCGGCAAGGCCGATCCAGCCGGAGATCCTGGCCGGGTCCGCCTCGACGGCTCTCAGATAGGCGGCGTTGAGCGCCAGCATGGCGGCGTTATACGCGCCGGCGGAGTGGCCCATGAGGAACACCATCTCGTCATCGCCACCATGGCTCGAGATATTCTTGAACACCCAGGCCGTCGCCGTCGCGCAATCATGCAAAAAGGCGGGGAACTTCACTTCCGCATAGAGCCGGTAGTCCGGCACCACCACCATGAAGCCTAGTCTGGCCAGGCTGGCGGCGGCGAAGCGGTAATCGGAGCGATCGCCGCTCTGCCAGGAACCGCCATAGAAGAAGATGATCACTGGCAGCGGCTCGGCAGCCACCGCCTGCAGCGGCAGGCTGATAGCGCGCGCCGCGGGGGCGTAGATGTCCAGCCGCTGGCGCCGGTGCAAGCCATAGGGGATGTTGCGCATCACGCGCAGGCTCGCGGTGCTAATCGTTCTGTTTACGATATCAACGGGACGCGGCAGCATTTGCGACAATATCGTGGCGGCGTTCCCGGCGGCAAGCCTAAATTTTGGTTGGTTGCCGGCGCTGTGATAGGTTTTTGCATGGATCGATCGGCTAACGCCCCGCTGCCGCGCCCGAAAACCTGGGCAGGGCTCGATTTGGGTGCGCCGCTTGTCATGGGCATCCTGAACGTCACCCCGGATTCTTTCTCGGATGGCGGAAATTTCGCCTCCGCCGACGCCGCGATCGCGCGCGGCCTGGCGATGCTGGAGGCAAAGGCTGATATTATCGATGTCGGCGGCGAGAGCACGCGGCCGAATGCCGTGCCGGTTGCCGTGGAAGAGGAAATTTGCCGCATCGTCCCGGTGATCCGGGCGCTGGCGCTCCGGGGTGCTACAGTCTCCGCCGATACCCGCAACGGCGCTACGATGGCGGCGGCATTGGATGCAGGTGCCGCCATTATCAACGATGTCTCTGCCCTGCAGCATGACCCTGCATCGCTGCAACTGGTCGCGCGCCGGCAATGCCCGGTGATCCTGATGCATATGCGCGGCACGCCGGCCACCATGAACGCGTTGGCGAACTACCGGGATGTGGCGCGTGAAGTGCTGGAAGAGCTGCTGCGGCGGCGTGACGCGGCTCTTGCCGGTGGCGTTGAGGAACAAAAAATCGCGCTGGATCCTGGGTTCGGCTTTGCCAAGGCGGCGGAGCACAACCTGATGCTGCTGCGGGCGACGGCACGCTTCGCGGCAACCGGGCATCCGCTGGTCATAGGCATCTCCCGCAAGCGCTTCATCGGCCGGTTCGGCGGCGAGGCGGATCCGCAAAAACGCTTCGCCGGCTCGCTCGCGGCGGGGCTATATGCGCTTTCCCAAGGTGCCAATATCCTGCGGGTGCATGATGTGGAGGAAACGGTGCAGGGCGTTAAGATCTGGCGGGAATTGACCGCAGCACCGGTTGAGAGTGCAAAGGGCCCATGAACGATATGCCTACACGCCGGCTCTTCGGCACCGACGGAATTCGCGGTACCGCGAACACCGACCCCATGACCGCAGAAATCGCCTTGAAGCTGGGCCAGGCCGCCGGGTTGCTGTTCACCCGCGGCAATCACCGGCACCGCGTGATCATCGGCAAGGATACCAGGCTCTCCGGCTACATGCTGGAACCGGCGCTGACCGCGGGATTTATCGGCGCCGGCATGAACGTGACCCTTGCCGGGCCGCTGCCGACGCCGGCGATCGCCATGCTGACCCGCTCGCTGCGGCTGGACCTCGGCGTGGTGATCTCCGCCTCGCATAATCCGTTCGAGGATAACGGCATCAAGCTGTTCGGTCCGGATGGCGCCAAACTCTCGGATGAAACGGAGGCCGAGATCGAGGCGCTGATGGCCAGCAACCTGACCGGCAAGCTGGCGGAGCCGCGCAAGCTTGGCCGCGCCTCGCGCCTGGTCGATGCCGGCGGCCGGTATATCGAGGCGGCGAAGTCCAGCCTGGAACGCGGCCTGCGGCTGGATGGCCTGCGCATCGTGCTCGATTGCGCCAACGGCGCCGCTTATAAGGTCGCGCCATCCGCCTTGTTCGAGCTGGGCGCCACGGTGATCTCCATCGGCGTCGATCCGGACGGATTCAATATCAACAAAGGCGTGGGTTCGACGGCGCCGGATCATCTCTGTGCCGCCGTACTGGAGCATGGCGCCGATATCGGCATCGCGCTGGATGGCGATGCCGACCGGGTGATCCTGGCCGATGAGCGCGGCCAGATCATCGACGGCGACCAGATCCTGGGCCTGATCGCCCGCGACATGCTGCAGCAGAACCGGTTGTCCGCTCCCGCCATCGTGGCGACGGTGATGTCCAATCTCGGGCTGGAGCGATTTCTGCAAGGGCTCGGCATAATCCTGCACCGGACCAAGGTCGGCGATCGCTACGTTGCCGAGGCGATGCGGGTGCAAAAGATCAATCTCGGCGGCGAGCAGTCGGGGCATGTGATCCTGTCGGATTTCGCGACCACCGGCGACGGGCTGATCGCGGCGCTGCAGGTGCTGGCGGTGCTGGTGCGCAGCGGCAAGCGCGCATCCCAAGCCTGCCGGGTGTTTTCGCCGCTGCCGCAATTGCTGCGCAATGTCCGTTATGCCGGCGTTTCGCCCTTGCTGCAGCCGCAGATTCAAAGCGCGATCGCCGCCGCGGCGGAACGGTTGCGCCTGACCGGCCGGGTGCTGATCCGGGCCTCGGGTACGGAGCCGCTGATCCGGGTGATGGCGGAGGGCGAGGATTTCGCGCTGATCCAGGAGATTGTCGAAGGGCTTTGCGTGACCATTTCCGGCGTCGCATGATCGCGCGGGTGCTGACGATCGCCGGATCCGATTCCAGCGGCGGTGCCGGAATCGAAGCCGACCTGAAGACCATAGCGGCTTTCGGGGCTTATGGCTGCACCGCCATTACGGCGGTGACCGCGCAGAACACCACCGGCGTTCATGCCGTGCATTACCTGCCAGGCAGCTTTGTGAAACGCGCGATCGAGACGGTGCTTGGCGATATCGGCGCCGATGCAGTCAAGATCGGCATGCTGGGCAATGCGGAGATCCTGCTTGCGGTGGCGGCCAGCCTGCCGAGCGACATCCCCATCGTCCTCGATCCGGTGATGGTGGCGACCTCCGGCGCCTATCTGCTGACGGAGGAGGCGATATCGCTGCTGCGCGAGGCGCTGGTGCCGCGTGCCGCGCTGATTACGCCAAACCTGCCGGAAACTCTGGTGCTGACGGGGATCATGCCTGAAGAGCCGGAGGATTTTGAGCGTGCCGGTAACAAGCTGCTGGAGATGGGTTCCAAGGCGGTGCTGATCAAAGGTGGGCACGGGGCCGGCGAGGTGGTGAGCGATGTTCTGATCCATGAGGGTGGGATGGAGATTTTCACGCATCCGCGTATTCCGGGCAGGAACACCCATGGAACCGGATGCACGCTGGCCGCGGCAATTGCCACCGGGCTGGCGCAGGGAATGGACCTGGCCGAAGCTGTCCGCCGCGCATGCCGGTATCTGCGACAGGCCATTGCCGAGGCGCCTGGGTTTGGCAAGGGTTTTGGGCCGGTCTGGCACGGCGTTGCCTGGAAGTAGTAACGGCCGCGCCTTGGCGTCGGCGAAGCTGCCGGCGAACTCGATGCTGTCAAGGACATCTCGTGCGGAGCATGCCTTCGCGCGACGCGCCGCGGCCTGTTGCCTGGGCCGACTTCCAAGTCCAGATCAAAAGAGTCTTTTTTCCGCTGGCCTCCAGCCGTCTTTTTCCTGGCAGAAAGCAGGGCTTATCTCCGCCCTTTCCTTCCGCAGAAACGCTGCGACCGGGCCGGTGAGTCGCATTTTTGCAGCCTCTTGCGGCGCGACCAGCCGGGATTCCACGATCTCACGGTTATCGATTCGGATGGCGGGCATTTCGTTCAGACGCAGCTCGAAGAAGTACACCGTTTCCTGCCGCGATTCCCAATATCCTTCGAACGCGCCTTTGGCTATTAGCGCCGCCGCCAGCAGCCCGGTTTCCTCATGGATTTCCCGTCGCGCCGCCTGCTCCGGGCTTTCATTGCGCTGCACGCCGCCGCCCGGAAAATTCCAGCCGCGGCGGTAGGAAGAGCGCAGCATCAAAAGATCGGGACCGACATAGATCGCAACCAGCGCGCCTTGATGCCGCTTGCCGCTGATGCGCCACCAGAGCTTTGCCACCGGAAAGATCAGCCGGTAAGCCGTTCGCCATGCGAAATCTTCAAGGGACGAAAATGCGCCTGTAGACAATACAACGTTCCCCCGCCGTTATGGGTGTTTGTACGCTGAGGAATTAGCTTAGGATAAGGCCTGGCGGGGCGGATTTTAAGTACTTTCACTAATTTATTCGCTTTGGTCGCGTCCCAGCGCCAGCGCCTTCGCATAAACCTGCTTGCGCGCGAGGCCGGTGGCGGCGGTGACCGCATCCACCGCGTCCTTCAGGCTCATGTGCTGCAGCGCCGCTACAAGCGCCTCGGCCAAGGCGGAATCCGAGGTCGCGGTTTCGGCGGCGGGGCCGATGACCAGGGTGATTTCGCCGCGCGGCTGGGTTTGCAAAAAATGCGAGGCGAGTTGGGCCAGGCTGCCGCGGCGGATCTCCTCGAAATGCTTGGTCATTTCGCGGCAGACCGCGGCCGGGCGCGGGCCCAGGATGGCGGCGGCGTCTGCCAGCGTCTCGCCCAGGCGATGCGGCGCTTCGTAGAAGATGATGGTGGCGCTCAGTCCGGCGGCTTCCGTATGCTTGAGCCGCGTCAGCGCCGCCTGCCGCGGCCCGGCCTTTACCGGCAGAAATCCCATGAACAGGAACGGGTGCGGCGGTAGCCCGGAAAGCGTGAGCGCCAGCATTGCGGCATTCGGGCCGGGAATGGCAGTGACGGCAAGTCCCGCATCGATGGCCGCGCGGGTCAGCCGGTAGCCGGGGTCGGAAACCAGCGGCGTGCCGGCGTCGGAGATCAGGGCGTAGCGGGCGCCACCCTGCATGGCCTCGATCAGCTGCGGTATCCGCGCCTCCTCGTTATGGTCGTGCAGGGCAAAGCTGCGGGTCTTGATGTCGTAATGCTGCAGCAGGACATGGCTGGTGCGGGTATCCTCGCACAGGATGAAGTCCGCTTCCTCAAGGGCTTCGCGCCCGCGTACCGACATATCTTTGAGGTTGCCGATCGGGGTGGAAACCAGCACAAGAGCGGGTAGTGCCGCGGTTGAGGAGGGTTTTACGCTTGGTTGTTTCGTCGAGGAAGTTTTGCTCATCCGTGCTCCTGTTGGGAAGCCTGAGCCTGGCCGGGTGCGGGGGTCAATCCCCTGGAACACTGGCCACCGGCAACGGCTTGCCGCCTTTACTGGGCGGCACCGGCGGCGGCGCGGCGCCTCCAGCACCTGCCGCCAGCGCGCCGGGCGGGCCTGTCGCTTTGCTGCTGCCGCTCTCCGGGCCGCTGCAGCCGGTCGGGCAGGTTCTGGAAAACGCCGCGAAACTGGCGATACCCAAAGGCTCGCCGGCATTGGATATCCGCGATACCGGCGGTACCGCGCAAGGTGCTGCGAGTGCGGCGCAGGCGGCGATCACGGCCGGCGACGGGCTTATTCTGGGGCCGCTTACCTCGGCCGAAGCGCATGCCGTGGCGCCGATTGCGCAGGCTGCGCATGTCAACGTTCTGGCCTTCACCAACGATGATTCTGTCCACTCAACCGGCGTCTGGGCCTTGGGGATCACCCCCAACCAGCAGGTGCAGCGCGTGGTGCAGGCGGCGGTGGCTGCCGGGCATAACCAGATGGCGGCCCTGCTGCCGGATACCACCTTCGGCCATTCGCTTGCCACCGCCCTGCAGGCGCAAAGCCCCAGCCTGGGCGGCGCCAGCCTGGCCGGCCCCAGCCTGGCCGGCCCCAGCCTGGCCGGCCCCAGCCTGGGCGGCCCCAGCCTGGGCGGCGCCAGTGCCGCCGGCGGCGGTCTCAATATTACCTTCTACGAGAGCGGCTTTTCCGGCCTGAACCAGGCGGTGATGAGCGTTTCCGATTTTGCCGATCGCGGCCAGGGGCTGATGGCGCAGATCAAGGCGGCGCAGGATCTGGGTACCGCGGCCGGCCGGGCGCAGGCGCGGCAGCTGCAGCTGCAGCCGATCCCGCCGCCCGCCTTCAACGCGCTGTTCATCGGCGCCACGGAACCGGAGGAGCTGGCGGAGATCGCCAGCCTGCTGCCCTATTATTCGGTCTATACGTCGCAGGTGCAACTATTGGGGCCGGCCTTGTGGGCCAGCATCGCAACCGCAATGGCTGCCAAGAACGTCTATGAAGGCGCGCTCTACGCCGCCCCGGATCCGGCCACGGCCGCCAGCTTCGATGCGAAATATCAAAACGCCTATGGCAGCGCGCCGCCGGCGATCGCCGATGTGGCATTCGACGCCGCCGCGATCGCGCAATTGCTCGCCGGCGAAGGCGGCTACGGCATGCCGCAGCTGACCAACCCGTCCGGCTTCTCAGGCACCAGCGGGTTGCTGCAGCTGGAGCCGGACGGCCAGGTGCAGCGCGGTCTGGCGGTGTTCCGCATCGCGCCCGGCGGACCGACGATCGCCTCCCCCGCACCGGCAACCCTGCCCGCCCCCAGCAGCTGATGGATGACGCGGGGCCGCCCGCGGCAGAGAGCTTGGCCGCCTCCTGGTCCTTGGCTCTGGCGCTAATTGTTGCTTGCGGCGCCGTGCCGACGTTGGTTTTCGTTTGGCTGATCGCCTGTGGCGCGCTGCGCTGGCTGCCTGGATTGATCGGCTGGGTTCTCTGCATTGCCGCTACCGGCGGCTTTGCCGCTTTGCTTGGGCGCGACGTCGCCAGCATGTCCCGGCTGGTGCGCGGGTTGCGTGCCGATGCCGCGACGCTGCCGCGCGAGCCCGCCTTGCTCGTGCCGGGCATGCGCTGGCTGGGGCAGGAAGCCATCGCCCTGATCCGTGCGGAGCAGCTTAGCAGGGGCAGGCTGAAAGCCTCCTCTGCCGCGGATCATACGCTGCTGGAGCGGCTGCCCGACCCGCTGCTGCGGCTGGATGCGATCGGCGCGGTGAATTGGCGCAATGCCAGCGCGGTAACCGCTTTTGGCGCCGAAACCGCCTCGCTGCTGCGGCATCCGGAGCTGCGTACTGCCTTGGCGCGGGCGAAGCGGAGCCTGGAGCCGGTGCGCAGCAGCATCGTGTTGGCGGTGCCGGTGCCGCGTGACCTGGACATCACGATCATCCCCGCGGGTGAGCCGACTTATATCCTGATCGCCGACCGTACGCGGGAGCGCAGCGTTGAGAACATGCGGGCGGATTTCGTTGCCAATGCCAGTCACGAACTGCGTACGCCCTTGGCCAGCCTGATCGGCTTCATCGAAACGCTGCGTGGGCCGGCGGCGGATGATGTGGAGGCGCAGCAGCGATTTTTGGCGATCATGGCGGAGCAGGCCATGCGGATGCAGCGCGTGATCGCCGATCTGCTCAGCCTGTCGCGGATCGAGATCATCGAGCATCAGCCGCCGCAGGAAATCCAGCAACTGCCGCCGCTGCTGGAACGGGTGATCGCGGCAATGGAGCCGATGCTGCAATCCAGCGCCACGAAGATCGGTGTCGCGATCGCGCCAGACCTGCCCGCGATACCGGCCGATGCCGACCAGCTCACGCAGATTTTCACCAATTTGCTGGATAACGCGATCAAATACGGCAAGCGCGGCGGTCGGATCAAAGTCAGCGCGGCGCGGGCCGATGGCGATCCGCGCTTTGAAGCCGCGGGCGTGCTGATCAGCGTCGCCGATGACGGCCCCGGGATCGCCCGCGAGCATATCCCCCGGCTGACGGAGCGGTTCTACCGGGTGGATCGAGGCCGCTCCCGCGCGGTCGGCGGGACCGGGCTCGGGCTTGCCATCGTCAAGCACGTTGTCAACCGGCATCGCGGCCGGCTGCTGATTGAAAGCGCCGAAGGCAAGGGCACCAATTTCATGGTCTGGCTGCCACTGCGCCGTTGAGTTAAAGCCGGGGCTTTGCTTAACTCGCTTTACGAGTACACTCCAGCCGACGCGTCAACCTTAGGATGCGTCCAGGCAGGATTTAATGGCGGTTCGCGGGCGGGTGGATGGCATGCAGGGCGGCGATGTCACCGGCTGGGCTTTGCCTGTAACCGGAGACGGGCATTGCGGCATTACCGTCACGGAGAACGGGAAGCTTGTCGCCACGGGCCAGGCTGCGCTTGAACGGCCCGATCTTGCTGCGTTGAAGCTTGGCCGCGCCGATCTCGCCTTCCAGCTGGAACTGCCGTCCTGCGCCGCGCGCAAGAATTTCCGAGTATTTGCCGACGGCGTGGAACTGCCCGGATCGCCGCTGGAACTGGGGCCGGGGCGCTATGACGGCGACTGCATGGTCGATGCCGGCGTGCTGAAAGGCTGGGTTCGTGAACGCGTCGCGGATTGGCGGGTGCCTGGTATCTGTGTTGTCAACCAGCATGGCGCAATGGTGGGACAAGGCAGGCCGTTTCGCGATCCGGCAAGCGGTGCGCCAAGGGCGGCGTTCGAGATCGAGCTGCATAATCGCTGCTTCGGCGCCGGCGAGCTCCGCTTGAGCGTGCTGGCGGATGGCGTGAAATTCACCGAAGCCTGCTGCACGTTGCCGCTGCAAGGCAACCTCGACCGGCTGACGCCGGAAGCCTGCGGCGGCTGGCTGCTGGCGCCGGATGCGCCGCAGCGCCGGCTGCAGATCGAGATTTTTCGCAATGGCGCCGCGATCGCCACCGCAAGCTGCAGCATGAAGCGGCAGGATGTGCGGGAGCTCTATCCCGGCAGCCTTGGCGCCGGCTTTGCTGCCAGCTTTCCGGCAGAGGCAGAGGCAGAGGCAGAGGCAGCGACCGAACCCGTGCGAATCTCGTTGCGCCTGCGTGGCTCCGACATCGAGCTCTTCGCCGGTCCGTATCTGGTCGCGGGCAAGGAGAGCTCGATCATCGCGGCGCAGCGCGCCACCCGCATGGCGCAAGCGGCGGCCGGTATCGGCGCGGCGGATAAGGCCCTGATCGGGTCGGCGCTGCTGCAATATCTTGGCGCCGCGCGAACCGGCGATGGATTTTTCCTGGCCCAGCCTCAGCCGATCAAAAGGCCGCAGGAAAGGCGGCTCGACATCATCATCCCGATTTACGCCGATCTGGAGGCCACGCGCGAATGTATCAGCTCCGTTCTGGCACAGCGAACCGCGCCGATCAATCGGGTGATCCTGATCGACGATGCTTCGCCGGAGCCCGGCATGGCGGAGCTGCTAAAAACCTATGCCGAGCAGCCTAATCTGTTCGTGCTGACCAACCCGGAAAACCTCGGATTTATCGGCGCGGTCAATCGCGGCTTTGGCTTCGCCGGCGGCAACGATGTGCTGCTGCTGAACGCCGATGCGATCGTCTTCCCAGGCGCGTTCGAGGAGCTGCATGCGATCGCCCATTCCTGTGACCGCATCGGCACCGTCACCGCGCTGTCCAACGACGCAACGATTTTTTCCTATCCCGGGCATCATCTGCGGCGGGAGCATCTGACCGATTGCAGCTGGGCCGAGCTGGCCGCGGTGGCACTTTTGAAAAACACCGGTAAATGCTTGGATGCTCCGACCGGCCACGGCTTCTGCATGCTGATCAAAAGCGAGGTTCTGCGGGCGGTAGGGCAGTTCGATGCAAGCTTCGGACGCGGCTATTGCGAGGAGAACGATTTTTGCGTGCGCGCCGCGAATCTGGGCTACCGGCACGTCGCCGCCGCCGGCGTTTTCGTGCAGCATCGCGGCAGCCTTTCCTTCGGCCCTGAGAAAAACCAGCTTCTGCGCCGCAACCTAGATCGGCTGGCGCGGCGATATTCGGAATACCTCCCGCTGCTGGAGGAGTTCGAGGCAAAGCAGGGCCTGAGATCGGCGCGCTGGGCGCTGGATGGCTGGCGGCTGCAACGCGCGCGGCAGAGCGGTACGAGGTTCGTGCTGGTGATTTCGAACAGCCTCGGCGGCGGCTCAGCCAAGGCGGAAGAAGATCTGTGGCAGGCACGCGGGCTGGGCGATGCGATAAAGCTCAGCCTGCAATGCCGGGCGCAAGGTGCGATGGCGCTATCGGCCGAAACGCCGCTCTTCGTCGCGCGCTTTGCGGAGGATGAGGCCGGCGCCCTGTTCGAATTGCTGGATAGCGCGGCGCCGGCGGAAATTCTGGTGCACCAGCTTCTGGGCTTTCCGGCGGCTTTCATCAGCAAGCTGCCGGACTGGCTGGCGGGAAAAACCTCCCGCTATTATCTGCATGATTTCTACGCGCTGTGCCCGCGCGTCACCTTCATCGACGCCATCGGCGAATTTTGCAGCGTTGCACCAACCAAAACCTGCGAGCGCTGCATTGCCATCGGCGGCGTGCATCACGCCTCCCGGCTGACCGGCATCGGCGCCGCCGCGCATCGCGAACTGTTCGCGCAGCTGCTGCATAGCTTCACCCAGGTAATCGCGCCTTCCGCCAGCGCCGCCGCATATCTGCGCCGCGGCTTGCCCGCTTTGAAAGTGGGTGTGATCCCGCATCCGGAAAACCAGACCCCGCCGGAACGCCCGGCAATCCGGCATGCGGAAGATGCGGAGGAAATCGTGCTACTCGGCGCGCTGGGACCGCATAAGGGATCGCAAAAACTGCTGGAGATCGCGCGGCGGGCCAGAATGACGCATCCCGCCCTGAATTTTCGCGTCATCGGCTACACCAGCCTGGACGAAGATCTGCTGGCCGCCGGCAACGTCACCATCACCGGCCGCTTTACGGCCGAAACACTGCCTTTGCTGGCAGCCGAGGCGCGCGGCAAAATTGCCCTGTTCCTGCATGAATGGCCGGAAACCTATTGCTACACGCTCTCCGAAGCCGTTCGCTTCGGCTTTTTCCCGCTGGTGCCCGACATCGGCGCGCCGGCAGACCGCGTCCGCGCCATGCAGTTCGGCAGCGTGTTTGCGTTTCCGATCAAGGCGGAGGAAGTGTTAAGCCAGATAAGCAAAGCACTTCTTCTTCTGAAGAAAAACAAGCAAAGAGACTTTTTTTAATCTGGGTCACTGGCGTCGCAAACTCCCGGCTCCAGCACAACAAAAGTCTCTTGCGCCGTTTTTTCAGAAAAAAGCGGCGGCTTTAGCGCTTTACACGCTTACATATCCTGCCTGTTACTTGGAGAACGCCGATGCTCAATCCCCGCGTCAAGGAAGTCACCGAACGCATTGCCGAGCGCAGCAGGGCCAGCCGCGATGGCTATCTGCGGCGAGTGGCGGCGGCGCTGGAGCCCAAGCCGCATCGGGTGTCGCTGGGCTGCGCCAACCAGGCGCATGGCTTTGCCGCCTGCGCGCCGGGCGACAAGGCGATATTGCGGGAGGGGGAGGGCGTGAGCCTCGGCATCGTTACCGCCTATAACGACATGCTCTCTGCGCATCAGCCTTATGAGCGGTTTCCGGCGCTGATCCGCGAAGCGGCGAAGGAGGCCGGCGGCGTGGCGCAGGTGGCTGGCGGCGTGCCGGCGATGTGTGACGGCGTGACGCAGGGCCAGACCGGCATGGAGCTTTCGCTGTTCTCCCGGGATGTGATTGCATTGGCGACGGCGGTCGCACTCTCGCACGCTACCTTCGATGCCACGGTGTATCTCGGCATTTGCGACAAGATCGTGCCTGGGCTGTTCATCGGTGCGCTCTCCTTTGGGCATTTGCCGGCGGTGTTCATCCCGGGCGGCCCGATGCCTTCCGGCTTGCCGAACTCGGAGAAGAACCGGATCCGGCAGCTCTACGCCGAGGGCAAGGTGAGCCGCGCCGAGCTGCTGGAGGCGGAGGCGAAATCCTATCACAGCCCCGGCACCTGCACCTTCTACGGCACCGCCAATACCAACCAGATGATGATGGAAGTCATGGGCCTGCATCTGCCGGGTGCCGCCTTCATCAATCCCAATACCGGGCTGCGCGATGCGCTGACGCATGCGGCGGCGAAGCGAGCCATGGCGATCAGCTCGCTCGGCAACGAATTCACGCCGGTCGGCCGGATGATCGATGAGAAATCTTTCGTCAACGCCGTCGTCGGCCTGCACGCGACGGGCGGTTCCACCAACCATACGCTGCATCTGGTGGCGATGGCGGCGGCGGCCGGCATTGTCTTGACCTGGAACGACTTTGCCGATCTGGCGGAGGTGACGCCGCTGCTGGCGCATATCTACCCGAGCGGCAAAGCGGATGTGAACCATTTCCAGGCCGCCGGCGGTCCCGGTTTTATCATCGGCGAATTGCTGAAAGGCGGGCTGCTGCATGAGGATGTGGGAACCGTGTTCGGCACCGGCTTGCAGGCCTACGCCAGTGAGCCGCGGCTGGAAGACGGCCAGCTGCGCTGGGTGCCGGCGCCGGACACGAGCGGCGATGAGAGCGTACTGCGCGGGATCGCCAATCCGTTCCAGCCGACCGGCGGGCTGCGGGTGCTGGACGGCGTGCTGGGCCGCGCCGTGATGAAAACCTCCGCGGTGGCGGAGGATCGCCATGTGATCGAGGCGCCGGCCCGGGTTTTCCATGACCAGGAGGAGGTTCATGCCGCCTTCAAAGCCGACGAGCTGAACCGGGACGTGGTGGTGGTGGTGCGGTTTCAGGGCCCGAAGGCGAACGGTATGCCGGAGCTGCACCGGCTGATGCCGCCCTTGGGCGTGCTGCAGGATCGCGGCTTCAAGGTTGCGCTGGTGACCGATGGCAGGCTTTCCGGCGCTTCCGGCAAGGTGCCCGCCGCCCTGCATGTTACGCCGGAGGCAGCGCATGGCGGCGCGATCGCGAAGATACGCGATGGCGATATCGTGCGGGTGGATGGGCGGACCGGCCGGCTGGAAGTGCTGGTCGATGCGCAGGCGTTCGCGGCGCGCGAGGCGGCGATGGCGGATCTGACGTCCTACCATTCCGGCACCGGGCGGGAGCTGTTCGCGACCTTCCGCAGCGCCGTCGGCACTGCGGATACGGGGGCGACGATCTTCTCGGGATTGGCGGCATGAGCGCGCAGCCGGACGCGCTGGAGCACATCCTGCGCGCGGCGCCGGTGGTTCCGGTCGTCATCATCGACGATCTGGCGAAGGCCATTCCACTGGCCCGCGCTTTGGTGGCGGGCGGCTTGCCGGTGATCGAGGTGACATTGCGCACCGCGGCGGGGCTGGAAGCGATAAGAGCCATCGCCGCGGAAGTGCCGGAGGCGTTTGTCGGCGCCGGCACCGTGCTGCAGCCGGAGCAGCTTGCCGCGGTCACTGCGGCCGGCGCCCGCTTCGCGGTGTCCCCCGGTGCGACGCCTGCCATGCTGGACGCGGCGGCGGGGTCCAGCATCGCGCTGCTGCCGGGCATCGCCACCGCCTCGGAAGCCATGATCCTGATCGAGCGCGGTTACCGCTTTGCCAAGTTCTTCCCGGCCGAGCCGGCAGGCGGCGCGGCCTATCTATCGGCGATCGCCTCGCCTTTGCCGCAGCTGCGCTTCTGCCCGACCGGCGGAATTACGCTGCAATCGGCGCCGCGATATTTGCAGCTGGACAATGTCATCTGCGTCGGCGGCTCCTGGATGGTGAACCGGAAGACCATTGAAGCTGGGGACTGGTCTGCTATCACTGCAGGCGCAGCACAGGCCGCAGAGCTGCGCCAACATCGGAGCAGGTAATGAGTGATCCTTGGACGCAGCTTGCCGCACTTCAGCGAACTTCCAAGGATCTGAAAACGCTTTTCTCCGAAAATCCAAACCGGTTTGCCGAGTTCTCCGTGGCGCAGGACGATTTGCTGCTGGATTATTCGAAGACGCAGATCACCGGCGATATCTTGTCGCAGTTGCTGAACCTGGCGGCGCAGGCCGGGGTGGAGCAAAAACGCGATGCGATGTTCGCCGGCGAAAAAATCAACACGACTGAAAATCGCGCCGTGCTGCATACCGCCTTGCGCAACGTGGCCGGCACGAAGGTGCTGACTGATGGCGTCGACGTGATGCCGGAGATTAAAAAAACCTTGGCAGTGCTTTATGCTTTTGCCGATGGCGTACGCAGTGGCGCCATTGCGGCGGCAGACGGCGCAAAATTTTCCGACGTCATCAATATCGGCATTGGCGGCTCCGACCTCGGCCCGGTGATGGTCACCGGCGCACTGGCGCCCTACCATGACGGTCCAAGGATTCATTTCGTATCCAACGTGGATGCAGCGCATCTGGCCGATACCATCAAGCGGCTGGACCCGGCGCGGACTTTGGTGATCGTTGCGTCAAAAACCTTCACCACCATCGAGACGATGACCAACGCGCATTGCGCCCGCAAGTGGATCGCGGATGCGTTGGGCGAGGCTGCGGTGGCAGCACATTTCGCCGCGGTCTCCACGGCACTTGAGAAGGTGGACGCGTTCGGGATTCCGCCGGATCGAATATTCGGCTTCTGGGACTGGGTGGGCGGACGCTATTCCGTTTGGTCCGCCATCGGCCTGGCGGTGATCCTGGCGATCGGGCCGGAGGATTTTCAGGCGTTTCTGGCCGGCGGGCATGAGATGGATGCGCATTTTCAGGGCAACCCGCTGGAGAAGAATTTGCCGGTTCTGCTTGGGCTGATCGGCATCTGGCACCGCGACATCTGCTTCTATCCGGCGCGCGCCGTGCTGCCCTACGATCAGCGCCTGGCGCGCTTTCCGGCCTATCTGCAGCAGCTGGACATGGAATCGAACGGCAAAAGCGTGACGAAGACCGGTGAGGCGGTGGCGCGGCCGACCGGGCCGCAGGTTTGGGGCGAACCCGGCACCAACGGACAGCACGCCTTCTACCAGCTGCTGCACCAGGGCACCGACGTGATCCCTTGCGAATTTCTGATCGCCGCTTTGGGCCATGAGACCGAGATGCGCGAGCATCATGCGCTGCTGATCGTCAACTGCCTGGCGCAGAGCGAGGCTTTGATGAAAGGCCGAACCCTTGAGCAAGCCGAAGGCAATCCGCACCGGGTGTTCCCCGGCAACCGCCCTTCCGTCACCTTGGCCTATACGTTGCTGGACCCGCGCACGCTTGGCCGGCTGATCGCATTGTACGAACATCGCGTGTTTGTCGAGGCGGCGATCTGGGACATTAACGCCTTTGACCAATGGGGCGTGGAGCTGGGCAAGGAGCTGGCGAACAATCTGCTGCCGGTGTTCCGCGGCGAACGCCAAGGCGCGCTGGATTCTTCCACCGCCGGGCTGGTCGATTTTCTACGGCGCTAGAAGAAGCCGCTTTTTTGAAAAAAAGCGGCGCAAAAAACTTCTCTGAATCCGGGCCTGGGGCAGTGACTCGAAAGCGCCCGGAACGCAATTCAAGAAGTGCTTCGTCCTCACGTGCTGGAAGGCTGCACGACGACGCAGGGGAGCTGACGGCGGTTAAGTGCCGAGCAAGCCTGCAGGGCGGTTTGCATGGAAAGGTGCATGAGCCTCGCCTGGTAGAGCACGGAGCCGCCGAACGGCGTGGTTGACGGCAGCACGACGGCAGCATTGCCGAGCAGTCCAGCCAACTGATCGCGGGCGTTTTGCGCGACGCTCTGCGCAAGCTCGGCATTGGTGAATGCGCCGACCTGTATACCCCAGGTGCCAGGCGCGGCATCCTGCGCAGGCGGCGCAGCGGCAGCAGGTGCAGGCGCCTGCTGTACGCTTGCCAGCACAGAAGCCGGGCAAGCCGGGTTGAACGGCGTCCCGGGACCGCAAGCCGGCGCTGATGCCTCGACCGGTTGCGGCGCTTGCGCCTGGACCGGCGTGCAAGGGCTGTCTGGATCGTAAGCGGCATCCGTGCTGCAACGACCCGCCGAGCCGGAGCCGGAAGCGCCTGGGCCGGCCGCGGTGCAAGGATTATCCGGATCATAGGCAGTGTCCGCATCGCAGGCGCCGGCGGAGGCCTGGATCGCCGGCTGGCCCTGGATCACGCCGGTGGGCGGAGCCGTGCAGGGGTGATCCGGATCATAGGCGGCGTTCACGTCACAGCCGGAGGCAAAATCCGCCAAGGTCGGTGACGCCGCCGCGGCGCCGGTCGTTGCGTAGTCCGCAAAGGGGCCGGAGAAGGCGATGTCGGTGCCCAAATTCGGCGTAACCATCGCCAAATAGTTCACCGTCTCGTCCGGCAGGCTCGATTGGCCGGCTAGATAAGCATCCACATCATCCGGCCCGGCATTGTAGCCGGCAAGAAAGCCAGGCGCGCCGTAGCGGTCATACATCTGCTTGATGTAGGCGGCACCCGCCAGGATGTTGTTGTGCGGGTCGAACGGATCGTCGCCGAGATCATATTGCGATTCCAGGTCCTGGTAGGTTTCCGGCATCAGCTGCATCAGCCCCATGGCGCCCACGGGAGAGACCGCCTGTTCCTCCCCGCCGGATTCCTGCGCCATCACGGCCCGGATCCATTGCGGCGGAATCTGGAACCGGGTTGCGGCTTCGGTGATGTAGGGTCCCCAAGGATCATCCGGCGGCCCGGGCGGCGGGTAATAATGCGTCGGCGCGTAGCTTGGTCCCTCACTCGAGCGATCTGAACTGCCGCGCTGGCCTGCGCAGCCTGCGAGCAACAAAGCGAGGAGCAGGGCGCCGAGCCAGGGCCAAGGGAGTTTGCACCGCGATGCCATCATGGCGCCTTATAAACTTGAAGTCCGGAGTCTCCGGCAAGCCTGATTGTAGTGCGCGGCGCAGATAGCTAAAGCGAGTCGACCACGCCGCCATCCACCCGAAGTGCCGCGCCGGTCGTGGCGGAGGCGAGCGGCGAGGCGACATAGGCCACCATATTGGCGACCTCCTCCACGCTGGCGACGCGCCGGATGATCGAGCTGGGGCGCTCGTTGCGGACGAAATCGGCGGCGACTTCTTCCAGCGATTTCCCGGTTTTCTTCATCTGCCCGGCAAACATGGTACGAACACCTTCCGACAAGGTGGGACCCGGCAGCACCGAGTTCACCGTAACGCCGGTGCCCGCCATGCGTTTGGCGAGGCCGCGCGCCAGTGCGACATCTGCGGTCTTGGAAACGCCGTAATGGATCATGTCGGCAGGGATGTTGAAGGCGGATTCCGAGCCCATGAAGATCACCCGGCCCCAGCCATTTTGCTGCATCCCCGGCAGATAGGCGCGCGACAGCCGCACGCCGGGCATGACATTGACCTGCCAATGCTTGTCCCACACTTCGTCCGGCGTCTCGAAGAAGTCGATGGGCTGGAATATGCCGGCATTGTTGACCAGAATGTCCACGGCCGGGAGCTCTTCGAGCAGCAGCGTGCAGCCTTCCGCGGTGCCGACATCCGCGGCGATGCCCCGGATGTTCGCCGCGGGACTGGCCTGCCGAAGCTTGTTGCAGGCAGTGTCAACCTTGTCGTCCTTGCGGCCGTTCAGCACAACGGCGGCGCCGCATTCGGCAAGCTGCCGGGCGATGGCATAGCCAATGCCCTCCGTCGATCCGGTAACAAGGGCGATTTTGTCGGCAAGGTCGATGCGCATAATATTTTACCTGAACATTTTGAGGATGCCGCTTGGCGGTGCAAGCTTATGTGGGCTTATCCCCGCGCAGTTGCAGGTCTTCGTTTGCTACCATCGCGCACAGCTTATCGAAACCGGAGGGATCAGGCGACTCCGCCATGCGCCCCGGCTAGTCGCTTCTGGCGCGGATGGCCGGTTTAGAAGTCTTTTTGCCGAACCTGGCAAGCTTCTTCCTACTTACATTATCTCTATCTACATTATCTCTATTCGCATCATCTCCATCGGCACGGCTGCCGGCGCCGGCGTGCGGTTTTCCCAGTGGCCTGGGCCGTAACCGCCGGCGATCGTGGTGCGGTGGATGCTGGCCCGCATGAAGCGCGAGCGGCTGCAGGCGATGCTGGGTGAAGCCCCCGATGCGGAACTGCTCGAACGGCTGGAGACAACCCGCCGGAACGGCTACGCGGTGCACCGCTTCGACGATCACGCCAGCGTCGCCGCCGCCGTCATGGAGGCAGACGGCGATCCGGGCGCAGCCATCGTGCTCTCCGGCCCGCTCGGCCGTATCAAGCCGGAGCGCTACCCGGTAATCGGTCAACGGATCGCCGAAGCCGCTGCCGGGCTCTCGGTAAGATGAGCAGCCGCTTTTTTCAGAAAGCGGCTGCTTCCTTGCTCTTACGCGATCAACGCCTTGACCGATTCCAGCTGGTCCGCCTCGGTTGCCGGTTTGTCGGTTCTGATCCGCAATATTCTGGGAAAGCGCAGCGCGACGCCGGATTTGTGGCGGGTGGATTTTTGCGCGGCGTCGAAGCCGACCTCGAAGACCAGGTGCTTTTCCACCTCCCGCACCGGCCCGAAGCGCGCGGTGGTGTGGTTGCGTATCCATTTGTCCAGAAACGCCAGCTCGGTATCCGTGTAGCCGGAATAGGCCTTGCCGATCGGCACCAGCTCACCTTCTTCGTTCCACACCCCAAACGTATAGTCGGAGTAGTAGGAGGAGCGTTTGCCGTGCCCGCGCTGCGCGTACATCAGCACCGCGTCCACGCTCAACGGCTCGCGCTTCCATTTCCACCACAGGCCCTTCGGCCGGCCGGAGAGATAGGGGGCATCGCCGCGCTTGATCATCAGCCCCTCGATGGCGGCATCGCGCGCGCCTTCACGCAAGGCCGCGAGTTCGTGATGCACTTCGAAACCGATCAAGGGGGAGAGGTCCATGTGCCGGGGATGTTCGCGGGCGTAGAAAACTTCCAGGCGCTGGCGGCGTTCATCGAAACTCAAGCCCCGCAGGTCGTGCTCGCCGTCAAACAGGATGTCGTATAGCCGGATGCCGGCTGGAAATTCTTTCAGCATCGCCGCTGAAACGGCTTTGCGGTTCAAACGCTGCTGCAGATCGGCAAACGGCGCCACCGCGCCGTCGCGGATCACCAGCAGCTCGCCGTCCAGCACGCCGTGGAAATTCATCGCATCGAGGATTTCCGGAAAGACATGGCTGATGTCATCGGCGCTGCGCGAGTAGATGCGTCGCCCATGCGGCGTGGCCACCAGCTGCACGCGAATGCCGTCCCATTTCCACTCGGCGCGGTGTGCGTTCCAGTCCAGCTTGGCGAGGTCGCCGGCCTCGATCGGGTGCGCCAGCATCACCGGCCGGAATACCGGTTTTTCTGCCGCCGAGGGCCGCGGCCCGCGTTTCTCCAGCCAGTCGAACAGATCGAGGTAAGGCGGCTCCAGGCTGTGCCAGACTTCCTCGATCTCATCCACATCGACGCCGCCCAACTCCGCCAGCGCCAGCTTCGCCAGCCGCAGCGAGGCGCCGACCCGCAGGCCGCCGCCGCCGGTGATCAGCTTGATCAGCGCGATTCGGGTGGAGGAATCGCAGGCATCCAGCCAACCGGCGACCAAAGCGGGCACGGCGTCGCGCTTGGCGGTGCGCAGCGCGGTGATGATGGCGGGCAGTTCGGGCGAAGCATCGTGCAAGGGCTCTGGCGCGGCCGGCGTCGGCCATATCAGTGCGATGGTTTCCGCCAGATCGCCGACGAAATCGTAGGACAGGTTGAACAGTTCAGGATCGGTGCGGGCTTCCGCCATGGCGCGCAGCATCGCCGGCTTGCCGCCCGGGAAATCCAGTGCGCCGGCGATGGCGGCCAGCGCGTAGCCGCGCTCCGGGTCCGGGCGGGCGGCGAAATAGGCGCGTAGGAGCGAAATCTTGGTGTTGCGGCCTGGCGAGAACAGCAGCCGCTCCAGCAGTTCGGCGAACTGCTTCACGCATCCTCCTCGCCATAGCCGACCAGCCGCAGCGCGCGGGCGCGGATCTGCAGACGGGATGCTGCGTTGATCAGGCCTTCCTCGCCGCCATGGGTAACCCAGATTTCCGGCGCGCCGACCTCGCGGATGGTGGCGATAAGACCGTTCCAGTCGGCATGGTCGGAAATGATTAGCGGCAGCTCGATGCCGCCGGCCTTGGCACGCTGGCGCACCCGCATCCAGCCCGAGGCCATGCACACCACCGGGTCTTCCATCCGCCTGGCCCAGCGATCGGCGATCGCTGAAGGCGGCGCCAGCACGATAGCACCCTTCAGCGCGGCCTTGGCGGCAATGGTCGCCGGCAGAAGCTCGCCCAATTCGACGCCCAGGGCGCGATAGGTTTCGCAAACCGGCAGATGCGCGCCATGCAGATAAAGCGGCTTGTCATAGCCGGCGCGGCGCAGCTCCGCGATCAGGCGCTGGCATTTGCCGAGCGCGTAGCAGCCGACGACATGGGTACGCTCAGGGAACATGGCGACGGAGGTCAGCAGCTTGCCGATCTCTTCCGCCGGCTCCGGGTGCTGGAACACGGGCAGGCCGAACGTCGCTTCGGTGACGAACACGTCGCAGGCTTGCGGCTCGAAAGGGGCGCAGGTCGGGTCCGGCTGGCGTTTGTAGTCGCCCGAAACCACGGCTTTGGAACCCTGATACTCCATGGCAACCTGCGCTGAACCCAGCACGTGGCCGGCCGGATGCAGCGATATCGTGACATCGCCCAGCTTCAGGCGTTCGCCATAAGCCAGGATCTGCTTGCAGCCGCCGGCGCCCTCCACGCCCATGCGCGTCTGCATGATGGCGAGCGTGCCTTGCGTCGCCAGCACCGCCTTGTTGCCCGACCTGGCATGGTCGGAATGGGCATGGGTGATGACCGCGCGCTCCACCGGGCGCAGCGGGTCGATATAAAAATCACCGGGCTCGCAATACAGCCCGGACGGCGTCGTTTTAAGCCAGGTCTGCGGGTGCGGGCCCATCGGCTCCATCTGGAACAAAAAGTGAAAACTCCATATAGTTCGGCATGGCCGAACTGCCAGAGCTTTTTTCCCGTTGGCTCGCCTCCCAAGGCTGGACGCTGCGCGCGCACCAGCAGGCGATGCTGGACGCTGCGGCGGAACGCAAGAACACGCTGCTGATCGCACCCACCGGCGGCGGCAAGACGCTGGCCGGGTTTCTGCCAAACCTGGTGGAGCTTTCCGAGCAAGCCGGCGCCGGACTGCACACGTTGTATATCAGCCCGCTCAAGGCGCTGGCGACCGACATCGCGCGTAATCTGCTCACGCCCATCGAGGCGATGCGGCTGAACATTCGCGTCGAAACCCGCACCGGCGATACGCCGGCGGAGAAGCGGGCCAGGCAGCGGGAAAATCCGCCGGATATTTTGCTCAGCACACCCGAAAGCCTCGCCTTGCTGGTCAGCCTGGAAGAATCCGGCAGGATTTTCGGCACCCTGAAATGCCTGATCATCGATGAGGTGCATGCGTTGGCCGGCACCAAGCGCGGCGAGCAGCTTGCACTATGCGTGGCGCGGCTGAAAGTGCTGGCGCCCGCGATGCGAACCGTCGGGCTTTCGGCAACGGTGGCGCACCCACAGGCTGTACTCGACTATGTCGGCAAAGACAGTTTATTGGTCGAAACCAGAGACGGCACGCCGCCGCAGGTGGGCCTGCTGCTGCCGCCCGGGCAAATCCCCTGGGGCGGCCATATGGGCCTCAAAGCAGCGCAGCCGGTGCTGGAGAAGATACGCGAAGCGGCGATGACCATCGTTTTCGTCAATACCCGCGCTCAGGCGGAACTGATGTTCCAGGCGATCTGGAAACATAACGAGGACAACCTGCCGATCGCATTGCATCATGGCAGCCTGGACCTCGCGCAGCGCCGCCGGGTGGAGGCGGCAATGGCTTCGGGCGCCTTGCGCGCGGTGATCGCCACCTCCTCGCTCGATCTCGGTATCGACTGGGGCGGCGTGGATCAGGTGCTGCAGGTGGGCGCGCCGAAGGGCGTGTCGCGGCTGCTGCAGCGCATCGGCCGGGCGAACCACCGGATGGATGAAGCAAGCTCCGCCATTCTGGTGCCGGCGAACCGGTTCGAGGTGCTGGAATGCGAAGCCGCGATCGCCGGCGTGAAGGCGCACGCGCTGGATGGCGATCCGCCGCGGCCGGGCGGCCTGGACGTGCTGGCGCAGCATCTGCTGGGGCTGGCCTGCGCGGGAAAATTCCTGCCGGATGACGTGTATGCGGAAGTGACGGCGGCCGGCCCCTATGCCGGGCTGACCCGCAAGGATTTCGACGACACGCTGCAATTCGTCGAGGATGGCGGCTACGCGCTTGCCGCCTACGAACGCTACCGCAAATTGTTCCGTGATTCTGAGGGCTATGTCTATGTCGCCAATAGCCGGATCGTCCGCCAGCACCGGATGAATATCGGCACCATCGTCGAAGCGCCGGTGCTGAAGGTGCGCCTGCTCGCCAAACGCGGTTTCGGCAAGGCTTTGGGCGAGGTGGAAGAGTATTTCGTCAATTGGCTCACCCCCGGCGACACCTTCATGTTCGCCGGCAGGCTGCTGAAATTTCTGCGCCTGCGGGAGAATTTCGTGGAAGTGACGGAAGGCAGCGGCGAGCCGAAAGTGCCGACCTGGGTTGGCGGCCGCATGCCGATGACGACGAACCTGGCCGACCGCGTGCGCGCCATGCTGCACGACCCGAAATGCTGGACCGCCTTTCCTGAAGACGTGCAGGAATGGCTGCGCCTGCAGAACTACCGCTCGCGTTTGCCGGGGCCGAATAATCTGCTGGTGGAGACCTTCCCGCGCGGCGGCCGCTGGTTCATGGTGGCCTATTGTTTCGAAGGCAGACAGGCGCATCAGACGCTTGGCATGCTGCTGACCAAGCGGATGGAGCGCTTCGGCTTCGGCCCGCTGGGCTTCGTCGCCACCGACTACGTGCTGGCCACCTGGTCGGCCTATCAGCCGACCGACATCGCGCAGTTGTTCGAACAGGATATGCTGGGCGACGATCTGGAAGCCTGGATGGCGGAAAGTTCCATGCTGCGCCGGACCTTTCGCAACGTCGCGGTGATCTCCGGGCTGGTGATCCGCAACCAGCCGAACGCCAACAAGAACCGCCGGCAGGTGACCGTGAATTCCGACCTGATCTACGACGTGCTGCGCAAGCACCAGCCGGACCATGTGCTGCTGCGCGCGACCCGGGCCGATGCGGCCGGCGGCCTGACCGATATCAGCCGCATCGCGCTGCTGCTGGAACGCGCGCATGGGCACGTGGTGCATATGGCGCTCTCCCGCGTCTCGCCTTTGGCGGTGCCGGTGCTGCTGGAAATCGGCCGCGAGCATGTGGCCGCCGGCGTGACGGAAGAGCAATTGCTGCTGGAGGCGGAGGAGCTGGTGGCCGAAGCGATGAGCACCACCGAACCGCCGCCGAAACGCCGCACCGGCAAATCTGGCCCGCCGCGGCAGATTGTGCTCTCAGGCATCTTATGAACCCAGCCCCGATTCATTTTGGCGACGAGCGGCTGATGCTCGATCACCTTGGTGCGGCCTTCTGGCCGGCGAAACGCACGCTGATCGTCTCCGACCTGCATTTTGAAAAAGCCTCCGCCGCGGCGCGGCTGGGCAGCCTGCTGCCGCCGTTCGATACGCGCGCGACGCTGGAGAAACTGCAGCGGCTGATCCGGCTGTACCATCCGGAGAAAATCATCGCGCTCGGCGATAGCTTTCATGATTCACGCGGCGTGGAACGCATGGCCGCCGCCGACCGCACCCGGCTGAACGTCCTGGCGGCGGCGACCCATTTCATCTGGATCACCGGCAACCATGATTCTGCGCCTTCCGGTCTGGCGGGCGAAAGCACCGCGGAGTGGCAGGAAGGCCCGTTTGTGTTCCGCCACCAGGCGGAGACCCGCCGGCGTTCGCGCGATGTCGAAATTTCCGGACACTACCACCCCAAGGCCAGCGTCGAGACGCGGGCGCAGCGCATCAGCCGGCCCTGTTTCGTTAATGACGGTGCCAGGCTGATGCTGCCGGCCTTCGGCGCCTTCACCGGCGGGCTGGATGTGCGCGACCCCGCGATCTCCAGGCTGTTTCCGCGCGGCTTGCGGGTGTTTATGCTGGGCCATGAGCGGCTGTTCAGCTTTGCGCTGGGCCAGGCCGGATAGGCTTTCTTACCGCCGCCCTGGCCGCCGCATTTGCCGACACCAGATAGAAGTTCAAGGCAGCGGCCGCGCGAGGCCGGATCCGGAGGGGCGTGATGGAACGACCGGCGAAGCCCGCACCCGCAGGGCATAATCTTGCGGCTGCGCGCGCCGGCTTCGCCCTGTGCTTCGGCGCGATCTTTGCTGCCGGTATTTGCCTGCGCATCTACGGCGTCAGCGCCAAGCCGTTCTGGATGGATGAGGTCACGACGATCCATCGCGCCAGCCTGCCGCTTGGCGCCATGGTAAGAGACTCGCTGTTCTTCCACCAGTTGCCAGCCTATTTCGTGGTCACGTCCTGGGTGCTGCCGTTTGGCACGGACGAGTTGTGGGTGCGCCTGCCGGCGGCGTTCTTCGGCGCGCTTTCCGGGGCGCTTGGCTTTGGCATCGCCCGCAGCATTGGCGGCCTGAAGGCGGGACTGGCTACCGGCCTGCTATTCATGCTGTCGCCGGCGATGGTGCAGTACGGGCAGGAAGCGCGCTCCTACACCATGGTGATCTGCGCCATTCTGGTCGGCCTCTGGGGGCTGCTGGGGCTGGCCAGGCCCGGCGACGGGCGCGGCCGGGCCTATGCCTGGGCTGCCTATGTGCTGGGAACAATAGCGGCGCTGAATGTCCTGAGCGTTGCCTTATTCTGGTTTCTGGCTGCCAATCTAGGGGGCGCGGTCCTGGCATGGCAGCGCAGAGGCGGTTTCGGGTGGCGCTGGCTGCTGGCGCAGATCGTCATCCTCGCCTTCTGCCTGCCGTGGTTCATCGCCATCAAGCTGCACGGCCAGCGCGGCAGCCTGGGCGGCCTGGACTGGGTGCCGCCGCTTAGCCAAGCGCGGATCTGGTGGGCCTTCTCCAGCACCTATCTGCTCTACGTGACCAGCCTGATCAAAATCCGCGTATTCGCTCCAGGCTTTGCCGGCCTCGGCGCGCTGGCGGTGGCGCTGGCACTGGCGGGCCTGGTCGCCGTGCGCAAGCAGCGCGGCGTGCTGGCTGTGCTGATCATCTCGGTGTTCTGCCTGCCGGTGGGATTGCTGGCGGCCTCCGCGGTTACGCCGCTGTTGATGCCGCGCTACCTGCTTTGGGGCGCGGCGCCGTTCTACGTCTGCGCCGGGCTGGGCTTGGCCTATCTGCAGCAATATCTGCCGCAGCCTTTGCAATGGCCCGTCCTTGGCCTGTTCGCGCTGCTGCTGGCGATCAACCTGGCGCCCTATTACCGGGAAGAGACAAAGCCCAGATGGGATTTGGCTGGATCTGAACTAACCGCGGGTTTGCAGCCCGGCGACCTGCTGCTGGTGGATGATCCGCAGGCGGTAAGCATGATGAACCTTTATTTGCATCGGCAAGGCAAGGATCTGACTGCAAGCCTCTGGACCACCGATGCAACGCGTGCGGCGGCGTGGCTGCACAGCGGCGGTCGGGTGTGGGCGGTCCAGGGGGCGGTGGGGCAGGTGGACCATGAAAATCAGGCGCAATTTTTGCAACGCATTGCCAAGCTCGGCACCCCGCGTTTCAGCGAACCTGCCGGCTTGGATATTCTGCTGCTGCGCTATGATACAAAGTAATGCCAAGTATCATAATAACGGACTCATCATTTACCCTATTCGGTATTGCGCGCGGGGCCGGCGGGAAAATTTCGTTGTCCTGCCTTTCCTAAGCGGCTGGCGGTTGACCAGCAATTGCGCTGGTTCCTTCAGCTTGTGATCGGTTGCCTTCGGCTCATCGAGCGTGGCTTTCAGCAGGCTCACCACGTTCAGATGGCCGAGCTGTTTCGCAAGTGCGATCAGCGTGCGGTAGCGGCTGATTTCATCATGTTCCACCACCCCAAGGTCTGCTCCGCTGCTAGACTAACTTGCAGGTGCTGTCGCGACAATCGAAGGACGCGACAGGCGCGCCAGGCCCGACAGAGCGGATATCGGGGGCGCTGCCGCGAAGCAAATAAATGCACCGCCGCGGCGGGTTCAGGTCAATGAATGACCGCATCGTATATTACGCAGGGGAAACCATAACTTTAATTGAATTTGCCCCATATCTGTCCCCAATCTGTCATAAGCTCGCCGGTTTGGGTGATCCAAGGTTTCATCCGGCGGTGGTGGAGGCTATAGGGGCTATGAGCGCGAACGGCACCATTCTTATCGTCGAAGCGGACGTGCTGGTAAGGCATTCTTTGGCGGAATATTTGCGCGAGTGCGGCTACAAGGTGGCGGAAGCGGTCGACGCAGATGAAGCGCGGCAACTGCTCGTTAAAGGGGCCGGCGGCATCGATATCCTCATGGTGCACGCGCTGTCTGAAAGCGACCGCGGCTTTGCCTTCGCCAGCTGGGTTCAGAGCAGATTTACGGAGATTGAGGTCGTGCTTACCGGCACCCTTACCGGAGCGACTGAAAAGGCCGGAACGCTATGCGAGGAAGGGCCGTTGTTGACCAAGCCCTACGACCATAAACTGGTGCTGGCGCATATCCGACGCATGCAGGCGGCGCGAGATCGTTCGAAAGGCGAGTAACTGGATCGCAGACCGGGCCGTCAGATCGCTGCAGCGGCAGGGGAATCTTTCTCACTTTTGAACTGCAGCGCCTCAAGCCGCGGCAACAGCGCGGCCATGGATACCGGCTTGACAAGATAGTCGTCTCCACCGGCCTGCAATCCCTGCACCCAGTCCGATAGTTCGCCAAGTCCGGACAGGAACAGGGCCGGCGTGGCGACACCGCGCTCGCGCAGCGTTCGCAATATGGCTGCGCCGTCGGTGCCGCCCGGCAGCATGCGATCCAGAACGATGACGTCAAAATGCTTCTTGGTCGCAAGATGCAGACCGTCGTTGCCGTTGCTGGCATATTCGACAACATGCCCGGCCTCTCGCAATCCCAGAACGAGAAAAGTGGCAACCTCTGCGTCATCTTCAACGACGAGTATATACACCGGAGATCTCCCAATCCGGATTTGCCCACACCATAATACTGGCAGGAGGCCGCAACCGACTTGCCTACCTAACCGATACGGTATTTTAGTTCAATAGCCTGGATTGCTTCCGGCTGAAACCTCGGTTGCAAAAGTATTAACCAGGAAAGCCGTTAATACCCGGCTATCATTTCAACATCGGAACGCCTTCATGCGCGACCAGCAGGTCGTGCATATCAGTTGCATGATCTTCCTCATTTTCCAAAATATGTTCAAGCATCAGCCGCGTCGTCGGATCCTTGTCCGAGAAAAAGCGGATCAGATCGCGATAATGTTCAACTGCGATACGCTCGGCGATCAGATTTTCCTTCACCATATCGACCAGCGTGCCGCCGCCACCATATTCGGTTGAAGAACGCGCAGCGAGACCCTCCGGATCGAAGTTCGGGGTGCCGCCGAGCTGATCGATGCGTTCGGCGAGCATGGTCATATGCCGCTGCTCGTCGGCGGCGTGCTCCTGAAATTCCGCCGCTACGCTTTTGCTGTTGATCCCCTGCACAGCGATGGCGTTCATTGTGTAGCGCAGAACGCAAACGATCTCCGTTGCCAAAGCCGATTGCAGCAGTTCAATGGCGGCTTTGGCGTCCCCGCCGTAATTGGGCGTAACGGCGCCGTCTTCCAGAGACTTTTTAGCATCCTCACGCAGCTTCTGAATGTCGCGTAGAAACAGATTTTCATTTGCCATTGGATTAGTCTCCTGCCGAAGCCTGTTTAGCGATTTAGTATTGCGTCCATTTGGCAGGAAAAGCGGCGACTTTAAAGGTCTAGCCAACAGCAAAATCATTCTACGCAGATGACAAAATCATTAACTGGACCGGAGGTATTGCGTTCGACGAGTTTCGGCTGTCCTGAAAGCATTACATGTCGAACACGATGTGCATGTGGCGCAGTATGCCCGTTTGCCTGGCTTAACCGGGGCTTAACCGGGGCTTGAACCGGGGCGTGAAAAGCGGGGCCTGAAAAGCGGGGCTTGAAAACCGGCAGGACGGCGACAAGATCCATGGCCTTCGGATCGAGGAGATGAAGTCATGGATCGCAAAATTCTCGTGCCTTTGTTAAGTCTGTTGCTTGCTGCAAGCGTGTCGGCTTGCGGCTATTCACCCGGCCATCGCGCATTGACCGGCGGAGCGATCGGTGCAGGCGGCGGCGCTATTCTTGGCAGCGCGACCGGCCTTGGCGCTGGAACCGGCGCGCTGATTGGCGCCGGCGTGGGTGCGGGCACGGGCGCCGCCACTGCACGCTAAGTTGGTAGAAGTCGTGTCTCGCCCCGCTGGGTAGTGGATGATAATAAAAAGCAATAAAAAGCCGCCTTCGAAAGCGAAGGCGGCTTTTCGTTTACAGCGAGCTGCTTTAGTACGAGCGCTTTAGTACGAACTGCTTTAGTACGAGCGCTTCAGTAAGTGTCGCGCAAGCGGCCGCCGATGGCGCCGGCGACGCTGGCGATGAAGGCGCCGACCAGCAGCGAGACAAAAGTGTAGATCGCAGCCTCTGCCGATGCCTTGCGGGCGGCGTCAGCCACCTGTTTGGCCTTGGTTAAATCCGCCTGTTCCTGCGCGATGACATTGTTTACGCGGGTCTGGGCGTCCTGCGGCGCCAGTCCGGTACGGCCGGAAACGAGCTGCACCAGGTAGGCATTGTCATCCTGGGACACTGTGCCGCCATTTGCAGCGTTCTCCGCTAAGATGGTGTTGGCCTGGGAGCGGGTTTGCGAATCCGACAAGCCGGTTGCCATTGCAGCCGAGCCGTTCGCGGGGGCCAAAGCGGAGGCGCCGTTGGGGTTTACGTTCTCCCGGAACAGTTCGTCGACGTAATAGTTGTTCGACGTCGCGCTCATCGGCGCCTTGGATGCAAGCTCAGCACCTCCGCTTACAGCGCTGCCCGACGCCATGGATAGCATGCCGGCGACGAGCACGGTAGCCAGGCCCCAGGCAAGAAAGCCATGGGCGGTATCGCGAAAAAAGACTTCGTCGGTATGCACGCCCACCCATTTGGTGCGCAGCCGCCCGGCCATATAGCCGCCGATGCCTGAGGAAAGCCACTGCACCACCAGCAGCCAGATCGCGGCCAGCACCGTGAAGGTGGTGGCCGAGACGCCGGAATGCGGCCAGGGCGAGACCGAGCTTAAGCCGAGCCCGGCGCCGAAGACCAGCAACATGATGGAAATGGCGGCCGCGGCCACGGCGCCGGCGAAGATCGCCGCCCAGGAGACGCCGGACTCCGACGATAACGCGGCCGCCTCGCCGGGGCTCGGCGTGGCGCCGTAAACCCGGTCCGTCGAAAATGTTGACGACATTGCAACCTCCCTAGAGCTTGTTAGTGCCAGAGCAAAATAAGCAGGATGATGATTGGAATGGGGATGCCGAGCAGCCAGAGAAGAATTGCGGGCATTGGTTTAACCTCCTGAATTTAAATTATGTGACCGGACATAAATCGGTTAACAATCTCAAACTTCAAGATTTTTTCCCGAGCATAAAGGTTTTGTCATACCCCGGTCACTCGACATAAATGCTGCGATTCCGCAACGGGTTCGGCAGGCTCGGGTGTTCGCCAGACGTGCAAAAGGCGGAGGCTGATCGGCCTCCGCCTTCTGACGGTTGGCAAAGCTGTTCCGGTTAGGCCGCGACGGTCTTTGTGCCCTGTCCTACGGCGCGCAGCATGTAGCCGACGTTGCGTATGGTGTGCAGCATCGGCTCCTTGAAGGGCTGATCGATCTTCTGGCGCAGCCGTGAGATATGCACCTCGATCAAATTGGTTTGCGGGTCGAAATGATAGGCCCAGATCGCTTCCAGCAGCATTGGCCGGGTCAGCACCTGGCCCGGATGGCGCATCAAATATTCCAGCAATTTAAATTCTCGCGGCTGCAGCATGATGTTCTTGCCCTCGCGCTTGACGACGCGGCTCAGCAGATCGAGTTCAAGATCGCCGACTACCAGCTGGGTTTCCACGTTGGCGCTGGTGCGTTGCCGGGTCAGCGCCTCGATCCGCGCCAGCAATTCCGAAATGGCGAAGGGTTTGACCAGATAGTCATTGCCGCCTGCGCGCAGGCCCTGCACCTTATCCGCCACTTCGCCCATGCCGGAGAGCACGATCACCGGGGTTTTATTGTCCTGGTTGCGCAATGTCTCGACGATGCGGATGCCGTCGACGCCACCGGGCAACATGCGGTCCAGAATAATGACGTCAAAATTATTCGAAGCCGCAACGAACAGGCCGTCCCTGGCAGTCGAGACATGTTCGACCTTATGCCCGTATTCCTGCAGCGCGTCTTTCAGGAATTCCGACACGTCCGCATCGTCCTCAATAAGCAGAACATCCATAGCTGATCCATCTCCCACGCTTGTACTTTGGCGTCATATTGATCCCTGGCGTCATATTGGCCGGGGCGCTGATTTTGCATTGCGACAGTAACAGATGTCGGTAACGCGGCACTCAGCGTTACATTAATTTTTGGCGATATTATCTTGATTTCGCCGCAGATTATGGCGTGGCGGGGGCAGGGGAAGTGGCCCCGGAACCATCGCCCGGCATCGGCGTCGGCGGCGGCACCGATGCAGGCGGCGGCAGCGGGTTCTCCAAGGCGTTCCAGTCGAGCGGCGGCATCTCCGCGCGCTTCTGGCCATTAATGATGATGCCGGGTGGGCCGTAGGTGACATGCAGGGTCAGGGTCTGCCCGCTTTGGTTGGCATTGCTGAGATACTGGCTAAGCTCAGCCTCCTCCTGCGCGATGTCGTCTTGCAGCGAAGGATAGGAATTGGTGAGCGCCTGGGTGAATTGGTCGAGATGATCGGCGGCCAGGTCGGCGGTGCCATTCGGCTGCTGACGAGCGTCGAACTTCACGCTGCCATCGGCGTGGATTGTGCTGGGACCTAGGGTGGCATCAGCCTGCAAGCTGCCGGTGCCGCCCTGGCTCGCCCAGAGGTGGATGACGGGCACGAGCAGTTTCTGCTGGGTGCGCAGATCATGGCTGCTGGCGTTCAGGCGGTTCACCAGATCAGACAGGTTCGCCGGCACCGGGCCAGAGAGATTTGCCGCGAAATCCAGATGCGCGAGCTTGCCGTCGAACGGAACCGAGGCAAGCCGGGCGAGCAGCGGCGAGATGGCGACGCCGTCCATGGAAGCCCGGCTGAGGATGGCGGTCTGGTGCGGACCGGCCCGCAGGTTCAAATCCGCATGGGAGGAGATCTGGTCGATATGCAGCACCAGCAGGCTGCCGTTGCTCGCCAGGACGTCGATATTGCCGGCGTTGAAATCGCCGCCGCGGAACGGGTAGGCGGAGCGTTTGAAGATCGTGTTCGGGTCCAGGTTCTCGCTCAAGGCGATGCTGCCGGTGCTGAAAACCAGGGCGATGTTGTCGCCGAAGGACACCGCGATCTTGTTCGGCAGATCGGTGTGGAAAACCAGCGGGTCGAGCGCTGCGATGCGCAAGGTTACCCGGGGGAGCGCCAGCGAAGGCTGCGTGCCGGCCGGCCCGGGCGGCGCGGTCATCGAGAGATTGTCGATGGTGAGCGCGGCGTCCAGGATGGAGGTGCCGCGATGGACGGAGTCGTAGGAGATTTTCCAGCCATGCGCGGTCTGGTTATCCGCCCAGTCGGTGAAGCCTTTTTGCAGCCGGCTTTCCGCGTACCACCAGAAGCCCAGCCAGATCAGCGCGATCCCCAGGATCAGGGTCAGCAGAAACTTTATGATGCCGCGCATTGCCAACTCCCTGTCATCAATCCCCGCTAGCACGGCTCGACATCGGCCGCTATTGAACGCCGGAAGGCTTCGCATTTCCAACGCGGCGCGAAAGGCTTAAGGATTCGACGTGATACAGATTTATCGGGACTGGCGGGGGCTTCCGGAGGTGGCACAGGGTGCCGCGATCGCGCTGGGCAATTTCGACGGCGTGCATCTGGGCCATGCCAGCGTCATCCGGGTGGCGCATGCGGCGCGGCCGGACCGGCCGGCCGCGGTGCTGACCTTCGAGCCGCATCCGCACGAATATTTCCGCCCGCAGGACCCGCCTTTCCGGCTGACGCTCAGCCATGAGCGGGCGCTGGCGCTGCAGGCGCTGGGGGTAAGCATCGTCTACGAATTACCGTTCGACACGGCTTTCGCGCATCTCACCGCCGAGCAATTTGTGACGGAGGTTCTGCAGAACGGCCTGAAAGCCGCGCATCTGGCCTGCGGCGCGGATTTCGCCTTTGGCCACCGGCGCGGCGGCAGCACCGGCTTTCTCACGGCGCGGGCGGCGGCGATGGGGATCGGGGTGAGCCTGGTGCCGCCGGTGAGCGATGGCGAAGGCCCGATCTCGGCCACCCGCATCCGCCGGCTGTTGCAGGAAGCTTATCCGGAACGGGCCGCCGCGCTGCTGGGCCGGCCGTTTTCCATCCGCGGCGAGGTGATGCATGGCGACGAACGCGGCCGCACCATCGGCTTTCCCACCGCCAATATCCCGCTGGGGAGGCATCTGGAGCCGGCGCGGGGGGTCTACGCCGTGACGGTCCGGCTGCCGGAAGGCGGGGTGGTCAAAGCTGTGGCCAATATCGGCCAGCGCCCGACGGTCGGCGGTCTGGAATCCCGGCTGGAAGTGCATCTGTTCGACTACGAGGGCGATCTGTACGGGATGGAACTGACGGTGGAGCTGCGGTTCTTCCTGCGGGAGGAGCGGAAATTCCCCAGCTTCGAGGCGTTGCGCAACCAGATCGTGACGGATGCCGCCGATGCGCGCGCATTGCTTGACGCTGCACCTGCTCAAGCGACATAATCGCCTCATGACCGGCATATTTCTGCACCTTCGAATTATGGCGCCCGCCCTGGCCTAAAGGGCGCGGCTGTTCTTTTCGCTTTCATCTGCCGGATTTTTTTCATGAGCGACACTGTCACCGACTACAAGGCAACTGTCTTTCTGCCGCGCACGGATTTTCCCATGCGCGGCGATCTGCCGAAGCGCGAGCCCGCCCTGCTGGCAAAATGGCAGGCGGCAGGGCTGTGGCGCCGCCTGCGCGAAGCGGCTTCGGGCCGGCCAAGCTTCATCCTGCATGACGGGCCGCCTTATGCGAATGGCAATCTGCATATCGGCCACGCGCTGAACAAGATCCACAAGGACGTCATCAACCGCGCCCAGCAAATGGCCGGCAAGGATGCCAATTACATCCCGGGCTGGGACTGCCACGGCCTGCCGATCGAATGGAAGATCGAGGAAAAATACCGCGCCGCCAAGAAGAACAAGGACGAAGTGCCGGTGCTGGAATTCCGCAAGGAGTGCCGGGAATACGCGCAACACTGGCTGGATGTGCAGGCGGCGGAATTTCAACGCCTCGGCGTGGCGGGGGATTGGGACCATCGCTACGCGACGATGGATATTGCATCCGAAGCGGCGATCGCCGGCGAGATCGGTATTTTCCTCCTCAACGGCGCGCTGTACCGCGGCTTGCGGCCGGTGATGTGGAGCCCGGTGGAAAAAACCGCGCTGGCGGAAGCCGAGGTCGAGTATCACGATAAGAAGGATACCGCGATCTATGTGAAGTTTCTTGCAACCGATACGGTGCGCGAGGATACCTCCATCGTCATCTGGACGACGACGCCCTGGACCATCCCAGGCAGTCGCGGATTGGCAGTGGGCGCGGAGATTGACTACGTCTTGATCGACGTCATGGGCTTGGCAAATGCCAGCCGGGCGCATGATGAAAAGTTTATTGTTGCGGAAGCTTTGGCGGATCATTTTACCAAAACGATCGGCGTTACCGATTACGCCGTGCTTGGCAAGTTCAAAGGCGCCGAACTGGAAGGCCAGCGCTACCGTCATCCGCTATCTTCGCAAGATCCCGGCTATGACTTCATGTGCCGGTAATGCTCGGCGATTTCGTGACAACCGAGGCCGGGACGGGCATTGTTCACATGGCACCGGGGCATGGCGAGGATGATTTTTTGCTCTGTCGCGCCAACGGCATCGCCGTGCCGGATACCGTGCAGGGTGACGGCACGTATTATCCTTCCGTACCGCTACTCGCCGGCGTGCATGTGTACAAGGCCGCCGATCCGGTTTGCGCCGCGCTTGAACAGGCCGGGATGTTGCTGCATCGCAGCGAGTTTCTGCATTCCTATCCGCATTCCTGGCGCAGCAAAGCGCCGCTGATCTACCGGGCCACGCCGAATTGGTTCATCCGATTGGATGGTGATGAAAAAATCAGGGAGAAGGCGCTGGCGGCGATCGATGCCACGCATTTCGTGCCGGAGATCGGCCGCAACCGCATCCGCGCCATGGTGGAATCGCGCCCCGATTGGTGCATCTCCCGCCAGCGCGCCTGGGGTGTGCCGATTGCGATCTTTGTCGATAAAACCACGAGCGAGCCGCTGCGCGATCCGTTGGTGATGGCGCGCGTGGTCGAGATTTTTGCGAAAGAAGGCGCCGATGCCTGGTATGCCCGGCCGGCGCAGGATTTTCTTGGCAACGCATATAACGCGGACGATTTCGAGCAGGTGATGGACATCGTCGATGTCTGGTTTGAATCCGGTTCGACCCACGCCTTTGTGCTGGAAGCGCGCGGCCTGCCGATGCCGGCGGATCTCTATCTGGAAGGCTCGGACCAGCATCGCGGCTGGTTCCAGGCCTCGCTGCTGGAATCGGTCGGCACGCGCGGCGCCGCACCCTTCAAATCGATCGTGACCGATGGCTTTGTGCTGGACGAGCACGGCCGCAAGATGTCGAAATCGCTAGGCAACGTCACCGCCCCGCAGGAGGTGAACGACAAATACGGCGCCGATATCCTGCGGCTCTGGGTGATGAACTCCGACACTTCCGAGGATCTGCGCATCGGTCCGGAAATCCTCAAGCAGCAGGCGGAACTCTACCGCCGCCTGCGCAACACGCTGCGCTGGCTGCTCGGCTCGCTGCAAGGGTTCGATGCGGCCGAGCAGCTGCCGGACCAGACATTTCCGGAGCTGGAGCGGCTGATCCTGCACCGGCTGGCCGAGCTGGACGGCCTGGTGCGCCAGGCGGTGGAAACCCATGACTGGTCTGGCGTGTATCCCGCCATTCATTACTTTTGCGCGACCGACCTCTCGGCATTTTATTTCGACATCAGAAAAGACAGCCTGTATTGCGACCGGCCGAATTCCGAAAAACGCCGGGCATGCCGCAGCGTGCTGGATATTCTGCACCGCTGCCTGACCGCCTGGCTGGCGCCGGCTCTGCCCTTCACCGCGGAGGAGGCCTATGGCGCCCGCTTCGGCGAGGATAAATCCGTGCATCTCACCCTGTTTCCGGAAATCCCGGCGCATTGGCGCGATGACGCGCTGGCGCGCAGATGGGCAGAGATCCGCGATCTGCGCTCCGGCGTCACGACGGCGATTGAGGCGATGCGCCGGGAAAAGACCGTCGGCTCATCCCTGCAGACGCTGGCGGTGATTTCCCCCACGGGGCGGCAATTGCTGCCGGATGACGCGGCATGGGCGGATATCTGCATCACCTCCGGCACCCAGTTCGGCGCCGAAAATTCCGCCGTCGTCGCGCTTGGACAGAAATGCGAGCGCTGCTGGCGGGTTCTGCCGGAAGTGGGTTCGAACCTGCTTCATCCCAGCTTGTGCAGCCGCTGCTGCGAGGCCGTGGCGTGAAACAGCTTGTCGGCTTCGGCCTGGCGGCCGGCGTTTTAGCCGCGGACCAGGCCTCCAAATACTGGGTGCTGCATCAGCTGCATCTGCAGGACGGGCATTTTTTGGTGCTGCTGCCGGTGTTGAATTTTGTGCTGGTCTGGAACCACGGGGTTACCTTCGGCATGTTCAACGGCCCGGGCCCGCTCAACTGGATCGTGCTCGCCGTCATCGCGCTGGCCGTGGTCACTTTCCTCGGCGCCTGGCTGTGGCGGACGGAGAAGAAATTCAACATCCTGGCGATCGGCGCCATCATGGGCGGCGCCGTCGGCAATGTCATCGACCGGCTGCATTACGGCGCGGTGGTGGATTTCATCCAGGCCCATCTGGGCGTCTATACCTTCTACGTGTTCAATGTCGGAGATTCGGCGATTGTCTGCGGCGTGATCGCGCTGATGGCGGAGAGCCTGTTGCGGCGGGACCCTGGCGGCGATAGGAAGACGGCATGAAATTCACTTTTGCGCCGCAAATCGCGGCATTCTCTCTGGCCATTGCCTTATGCGGCTGCGGCCAGAGCGGGTTCAAAAAGACCTTCGGCCTGGAGGCAACGCCGCCGGATGCCTTTGCCGTCGGAACCCAGCCGCCGCTTTCGCTGCCGCCCGAGCTCGGCCAGCTGCCGCCGCCCAACCCCGGCGAACCCCGGCCGCAACAGACGGACGCCGCGCAGGATGGGCTGGATACGCTATCTCCCGCCTCCTCGATCGCGGTAGAGCCGGGATCGGCCAGCACGGGTGAAACGGCGCTGCTCGACCAGGCCGGCCCGACCCCATCGCCTACCATCCGCGCCGACGTCAACCAGACCGCGCTGATCGATTCGAAGCCGCCGGGCTTTGTCAGCAATCTGATGGGCAGCGGCCCCAGCGTCCCAACGGTGGACGCGCCGGCCGAATCCCGCCGCCTCCAGGAAAACGCCGCCCTGGGCGAACCGCCCACCAATGGCGACACGCCGCAGGACAGCAACCAGAAGCCGGGGCTGTGGCAGCGGTTTTTGAATATATTTTAGGACACGCAAAAAATTTTGATCGCTCTGGAAACGGCAGGTTCGAGCGCTCGCGGCCCAGATTCCAGAAGTCTTTTTGCTTCTTTTGCTATAGAAAAAGAAGTGCTTGCTGCCTTCAGGCGCTCGCTGTCGGCTCCGGCATCTGTGCGCGGCGGGACTGCCACAGGCCGACGAAATCGACCGGCGCCAGCATCACCGGGGGGAAGCCGCCGTCGCGGGTAACGTCGGCCAGGATGTTGCGCGCAAACGGGAACAGCAAACGCGGGCATTCGACCAGCAGCACCGGCTCCTGCTGGTCCTGCGGCACGCCGTTCAGGGTAAAGACGCCGGCATAGGAAAGATCGGCGATGAACACCACCATCGGTTTTTCCTCGGCGGCGCCGTTCGCGGCTTCCGGCTTCGGCAGGGTCGCCTCGGCGCGGGCGGCCAAAGTCACCTCAAAAACCGCCGCGGTTTCCTCAATTTTGCGAACCTGCACGTCAAGATTGATCGCAACCTGTGGCGCCGAGCGCAAGATGGTATATATTGACGGAGCGTTGGGTACTTCGAAAGACAGGTCTTTGGTATACTGAATGTTAAGGACAAGCGGCGGCTGGGCCGGCGTGGTTTCGGACATTATCAACTGCTCCCAGGCTTCAGGTTCGGGGACCGCCTAGCACGGCGAACCCGTCGTTGCCAGTTCTGCAAGGGATGGATCATGACGGCCAGAATATTTATCGATGGTGAAGCTGGGACCACGGGGCTGCAGATCCGCGACCGCCTGTCGCATTTCCAAGGGGTTGAGCTGATCAGCCTGGATGAGCGATCCCGCAGGCAGGAAGGCGCCCGGCTTGCCGCCATGGAGCAGGCGGATCTGGTGGTGCTGTGCCTGCCGGATGAAGCGGCCCGGCAAGCCGCCGCAATGGTTGAACTGCTGGGGGCAAACGGGCCCAAGCTGCTCGATGCGAGCACCGCGCACCGGTTGGCGCCGGGCTGGACCTATGGCTTTCCGGAGCTAGGTGCGCAAGCTGCGGCGGAAATCGCGTCTTCCAGGCGCGTTGCCAATCCCGGCTGCTATGCAACCGGCGCAATCGCGTTGCTGCGCCCGCTGGTCGATGCCGGCATGCTCAGCCCGGAGCATGATATCACCATCAACGCCGTTTCCGGCTATTCCGGCGGCGGCAAGTCGATGATCGCGGCACATGAGGCGAATGCCGGGCCGGCGTTCGAGCTTTACAGCCTGGCGCTGGGTCATAAGCATGTACCCGAGATGATGCGCTATGGCGGGCTTGTCCGGCGTCCGCTTTTCCTGCCCTCTGTCGGGCATTTCCGGCAGGGCATGCTGGTTTGCATCCCGCTCTTCCTGGACCGGCTGATCGGCCAGCCCAGTTCGCACGAAGTCGCCGAGGCCTATCGTGAGCGCTACAGTAAAGCGCCGCGGGTGCAGGCCTATCCCGGCATCTTCTCCGGCGACCTGGAGCCGCAGGCGCTGAACGGCACCGATCGGCTTGAAGTCTTTGTCTCCGCCAACGGCCATCACAAGCATGCGGTGCTGATCGCGCGGCTGGACAACCTCGGCAAAGGCGCTGCCGGCGCCGCGTTGCAGAACCTCAGCCTGATGCTGGGCTTGCCCGATCCGGTCATAGCTGGAAAGGCCTTCGCCAATGCAAGATAGCGCCACCACCGACCTATCGCGCGGCATGCTCTATGCTTTGGATGGCATCGCACCGCAGATCGATCTGACCGCCTGGGTGGCGCCTACCGCGGTTCTGATCGGCGATGTTCGGGTCGGGCCAGGTGCGAATATCTGGTTCAACTGCGTGCTGCGCGGCGACACCAACCCCATCATCGTCGGCGCCCGCAGCAATATCCAGGACGGCACGATCATCCATGTCGATCAGCTGACGCAAGGCACCGTGATCGGCGATGACGTGACGATCGGCCATGGCGCGATTATCCACGCCTGCACGCTGCGCAACCGTGCCTTTATCGGCATGGGCGCGACGGTGCTGGATGGCGCGATCGTGGAAGAAGGCGGCCTGCTTGGCGCCAAGGGGTTGCTGGCGCCGGGCAAGACGATTGGCCGGTACGAATTATGGATGGGCAGCCCGGCGAAACTCTCCCGCACGATGACGCAGGACGAGCGCAGGCAGTGGGACCGGACCGCGCCGCATTATGTCGGTCTGGCGGCGCGCTACCGCAGCGGATTGCGAGTCGCATAGGAGCGATATCCTGTCGCGAGCTGCGTAGTTTTAGACTAAAACAATCAACATCCTGGCAATAATCATTGGCAATGTCCCTGGCCCGGTCCTACATTAGTTGGATGACGGATGATGAATTCGATACCAACCTGGTCTCCGCCGCTTTCTCTACTGGCGCGTCCGGAGGTTGGAGGAAGACTTCCACTGCATCCGCCGCTCGAGCTTCCGGACTCGATCTCGTTCGCGCCCGGATGCGTTTTCCAACGCGCTCTGCCATCCTGAAACGTTTTGGCGAACTGGCGGATGCGTATGCGCTCGCCCACGCCGCGACGGAAGGCCATGCGAAAGATCGGCTGTTCGATCTCCTGCTGCGCCGCTTCGACTTTCTGCAGATGCATCGGGAAGGAATGGTGGCGCTGTTGCGGGATGCGAGGATGGAGCCGGCCTTGAGCGCCTGGCTTGGCGGCGAGACCCTGAACTCGATGGGCTGGCTGCTGGAGGCTGCCGGCGAATCTTCGCGCGGCTTTCGCGGCGGCTTGCGCAAGTACGGCCTGGCGGCCGTTTGGGCGTGGGGCATGCGCGCCTGGCTGCGCGATGAGAGCGAGGACCTTTCTGCAACCATGGCGGCGGTAGACGTCGCGCTGGCCCGCGCCGATCAGGTGGCGGTTCGCTTTAACAGTTTTGGGTCCGCCGGCGCCGGCTTCACGCCGGAAGCCGCTTCCGATATCGGTGATCCGATAGCCTCGTCCGGGGAAGTGGAGCCGCCGCTGGGGGCACTGGACGAAGTTCCGCCGCCGGGCACGCCGCCCGCCGGCATGCCCGGAATTTGAAATTAGGCGGCACGGCCGCACACGGCCTATTCTAGGTTTTGAAATTAAGCTGCACGGCCGCACAAGGCCCATTCAAGGTAAGGACGATCAATGGTTGAAAACAAACACCCAAAGCCGATCCCACGCGGTTCGTTTGCGCCGCCCGCGCCGGAGGGGAAACCCGCCGCGACCGCGATCCCGCCGGTTGCCCCTGCCGTGGGCGCCGCGGTCGGCGAGTTTACCGAGCAGGCTAGGAATTTTTCCGGCTTTGCCAAGGATTTCGACTTCTCCAAGCTGTTCAGCGAAATGAAGGTGCCGGCGATGCCGGATATGGAAGCCGTGCTCGCCACCCATAAGCGAAATCTGGAAGCCTTGTCCGATGCCAATCGCGTCGCGCTGGAAGGTGCGCAGGCTGTGGCCAAGCGGCATATGGAAATTATGCAGTCCACCATGACCGAGCTGACGGACAGCGTAAAATCCTTCTCGGTGACCGAAGCACCCGCCGCCCGCGCCGCCAAGCATGCCGAATTGCTCAAGCATGCCTATGAGAACGCCATGTCCAACACCCGCGAGCTTGGCGACCTGATCCAGAAATCCAACGCCGAAGCCATGCAACGATTGAACAGCCGCTTCTCCGAAGCGATGAACGAGGTGAAGACCCTGTTCAATAAGCGGTGAATGCCACCATAATAGGCGGATGTCGCATACCCTAGCCCGCACAGCGCCGGTTACCTTCATCCCGCAGAAGCCGACGCCGCGCGCGCCGCTGCGGCCGCTACGCGTCGTCTCGGATTTCGAACCCAGCGGCGATCAGCCGCAGGCGATCGCGCAGCTGCTCGGAGGCATTCAGGCGGAAGAGCGCGACCAGGTGCTGCTGGGCGTCACCGGCTCCGGCAAAACCTTCACCATGGCGAAGGTGATCGAACATATCCAACGCCCGACTCTGGTACTGGCCCCCAATAAAACGCTTGCCGCCCAGCTCTATTCCGAGATGAAATCGTTCTTTCCGGACAACGCCGTGGAATATTTTGTTTCGTATTACGATTACTATCAGCCGGAAGCCTACGTGCCGCGCTCCGACACCTATATCGAAAAAGATTCCGCCATCAACGAGACCATCGACCGCATGCGCCATGCCGCCACCCAGGCGCTGCTGGAACGCTCGGACGTGATCATCGTCGCCTCGGTATCCTGCATCTACGGCATCGGCTCCGTCGAGACCTATTCGAAAATGGTCGTGCGGCTGGAGACCGGCGGCCGCATCGATCGGGATACGTTCGCCAAGGCGCTGGTGGATCTGCAATACCGCCGCAACGACACGGCCTTTGTGCGCGGCAGCTTCCGACTGCGCGGCGAAATCGTCGATGTCTTCCCCAGCCAGTACGAGGACCGCGCCTGGCGGGTGAGCCTGTTCGGCGATGAGATCGAAAAAATCTCCGAGTTCGACCCGCTGACAGGCGAGCAGACTTCCGTGCTGGAAAACATCAGCATCTACGCCAACAGCCACTACGTCACGCCGCGCCCGACGCTGACGCAGGCAATTTCCCGCATCAAGCTGGAGCTGAAGGAAACCCTCGATCGCTTCACCGCCGAAGGCAAGCTGCTGGAGGCGGAGCGGCTGCAGCAGCGCACGACCTTCGACATCGAGATGATGGAGACCACCGGCGCCTGCAAAGGCATCGAGAATTATTCCCGCTACCTCTCCGGCCGCAATGCAGGCGAGCCGCCGCCGACCTTGTTCGAATATCTGCCCGCCAATGCGCTGCTCGTGGTGGATGAAAGCCATGTCACGGTGCCGCAGATCGGCGGCATGTATAAAGGCGACTATTCGCGCAAATCGGTACTGGCCGATTACGGCTTTCGGTTGCCGAGCTGCATCGACAACCGACCCCTGAAATTCGAGGAATGGGAGGTCTTCCGGCCGCAGACCGTTTTCGTCTCTGCAACGCCCGGGCCGTGGGAGCTGGAACGCACCGGCGGCAGCTTTGCCGAGCAGGTGATCCGGCCGACCGGGCTGGTCGATCCGGTGACCGAGATACGTCCGGTCGAGCACCAGGTGGACGATCTGTTAAGCGAAATCCGGCTGGTAACGGGCCAGGGCGGCCGCATTCTGGTGACCACGCTGACCAAACGCATGGCCGAGGACTTGACCGAATACTTGACCGAGCACGGCGTGCGGGTGCGCTATTTGCACTCCGACGTCGACACGCTGGAGCGCATCGAGATCATCCGGGATCTGCGCGTCGGCGTGTTCGACGTGCTGGTCGGGATTAATCTGCTGCGCGAGGGGCTGGATATTCCCGAATGCATGCTGGTGGCGATTCTCGATGCGGATAAGGAAGGGTTTCTGCGCTCCGTCACCTCGCTGGTGCAGACCATCGGCCGCGCCGCGCGCAATGTCGATGGCCGGGTGATCCTGTATGCCGACACCATGACGCGCAGCCTGGTGCAGGCGCTGGGCGAGACCGAGCGCCGGCGCATCAAACAAACGGCCTGGAACGCCGCCAACGGCATCACGCCGCAAAGCGTGCGCAAGCATATCGGCGAGGTGATCCATTCCGTCTTCGAACAGGATTATGTGACGGTTTCGCCGATCCAGGATTCCGGTGTTGATGAATTTGTCGGCAAGGATCTGAAAGCCAGCATCGCCACGCTGGAGACCAGAATGCGCAACGCCGCGGCGGATCTGGAATTCGAGGAAGCGGCGCGGCTGCGCGATGAGATCAAGCGGCTGGAGGCTTTGGAGCTTGGCCTCACGCCGCCGCCGCCGGCCAGAAGCAGATCCAGCATGCGCACGCCCACGCCGCTTGGGCCAGGCGGCGGCGGGTACGATCCCGAGCAGCGCCGCGGCCGGCGTAAACGCAAAGGACCCTGAGCCCCAAATGAAGTTTCTATTGTCCGCTTTCACGTCTTTTGCCATTGCCTTGCCCGCCTGCGCCTGGGCGGATGCCGGTTCCAGCCTGACCGGGCAGGATGCGATCTATCATCTATACCTTGCCAAGGTCCGCACGCATGACGTAACCGGTGCGACGGGAGAGATGCGGTTTTCCATCGCCGATGGCTGTACCGGCTGGGGAACGACGCAGCATTTGACGTTGCTCATCCGCAACGCGGATGGTTCCCTCACGAAGACCGTGACCGATTATGTCACCTGGGAGACCAAATCCGGCAGCCAGCTCACCTTCGACCTGACCGAGGAGGATAATGACGGTAAGCCGATCATCGATGATGCCGGAACCGCCATGCGCGCCGCCAACGGCACCGGGACCATCACATATTCAACGCCCGCCAACCGGGTCATGACCCTGCCGCCCGGCACATTGTTCCCGATGGCGCATACCGCGGCGATTTTGCAAGCCGGCAGGCAAGGCAAAAAGTTCATCTCGGTACCACTATTCGATGGCACCGCGGATGACGGCGCGCAGCACACATTCGTGGTGATCCTGGGGCGCCATCAGCCAGCTACAACTGCATTCCCCAGTCTCGCCAAACTACCCAGCACCGATGTCGATATCGCTTTCTATGAGCGCAAACACTCCGACCAAAACCCGGATTTCCGTTCGCAGATGCTGTATTATGATGATGGCGTCGCTAATAACATCATGATGGATTTCGGCGATTTCGTGATGCGCGGCAAGCTCGAACATCTCGATATTCCGGCCTCGGCTTGTAAATAAGTAGTAAGTCAGGAAGGACTTCTTTTTCTGAAGAAAAAGCAGCAAAAGGCTTTTATACGCTGGGCCCTCATATACGCTGGACCCCCGTATACGGTGTGCCCTCGTATACGCTGGGCCCTTGCGGCTGCAAGATCTCGGGTAAAAAGCAGCAAAAGGTCTTTGCGCCGCTTCTTGTCAAAAAACCGCTGCTTTCTTCAACCGTCACTGGAGGCAAGCGCCAAAGCCTCATAGGCCACCGGCGGCCTTTGCAAAAGTTCCGCGATAAACTCGGCCGCTACCGGCTTGCTGAACAGATAGCCCTGAATTTCGTCACAGGCATGTTCGCGCAGGAAGGCATCCTGTTCGATGGTTTCAACGCCTTCGGCGACGATTTTAAGTCCCAGCGCCTTGCCCATGCTGATAATGGCCTGGGCGATGGCCTTGTCCTCGGAATTATCCGGCAGGTCACGCACGAACGAGCGGTCGATCTTGATAGTATCGATTGGAAAACGCTTCAGCATGGACATCGAGGAGTAGCCGGTTCCGAAATCGTCGATCGCAAGGCGCACACCCCTGCTCTGGATCGCATCCAGCACGTGGATTGCCCGGTCGACATTCAGCATCACCATGCTCTCGGTGATCTCGATCTGCAGATATTTCGGGTCCATGCCGCTGGTCGCCAGCGCGTCGTCGATGTCTTGCAGCAGGTTCTCATCCGAGAACTGCCGGGGCGAGACGTTGACCGCCATTGAGATTGGCGGCAATCCCGCTTCCCGCCACGCCATATGTTGGGCGCAGGCAGTGTTGATCACCCATTTTCCGATCATGATGATCAGACCGCTTTCTTCGGCCAGCGGAATGAACTGCATGGGCGGCAGAAGCCCGAGTTCGGGATGCACCCAACGCAGCAATGCTTCCACGCCGGCAATCTTGCCGGTGCTGACATCCAGCTTCGGCTGGTAATGCAGGCAAAGCTCCTTGCGCAGCACCGCATGCTGCAACGAGTTTTCGATAATCAGCCGATCAATCGCCTGCGTCTTGATCTCGGGCGAGAAGAATCGGACGTCGTTCTTGCCTTCCGCCTTGGCGAGATACATGGCGATATCGGCATTTTTCATCAAAGTCTGTTCGTCCTCCCCATCATCCGGGAACATCGCGATACCGATACTGGCGGTGATGCGGCATTCATGCCCGCTTAGCAGCAGCGGCGTGCTGAAAGTGGAGAGCAGATGATGCGCCACGGCTTCCGCCTGGTGCCGGCCGCTGATCTCGTTCAGCAGGATCATGAATTCATCGCCGCCGAGCCGTGCCACCACGTCGCTGGAACGGACGACGTTGCGCAACCTGCTCGCCATCTCGATCAGCAAGGCGTCGCCCGCGGCATGACCGAGCGAATCGTTGATCAGCTTGAATCGGTCGAGGTCGATGAACAGGATGGCGCAGCTGCGCTCGTAGCGCCGGGCGTTCTTGATCGAGAAGGTGAGAAGCTGGTTGAAGGAAACCCGGTTGGGCAGGTTTGTCAGGCTGTCATGGGTGGCGAGATATTTGATTCGCTCCTCGGCTTTTTCCCGCTCCGCCCGATAATCGAATAATTCCAGCGCGAATGACACATTGCTTGCCAGACGCTGCAGAATCTCGACGAATTCGGGCGTGAACGCGTTGCGTTCCGCCGACGTGAGCAGGATGCAGCCGACCGCTTCGCCGCGGCTGACCAGCGGCAACGCCGCTCCGGATCTGGCACCGGCCTGGCGCATAAACTCAAAGAAGGCGCTGTTGCGCTGCTCGGTCAGGTAGTCGTTGCTGATCGCCGGCATCATTTTCAAGAAGGCGGACTCTGCAAGTTCCATCGTGGAGTCCTGAGCGCCGTGCGTCTTCGGCTCAGCCTTCATCGATAGCTCGGCGCCTGGCCCTGCCGCGGCGACAACTTTCAGATATCTGGAGTCGGGCTCGGCCACCAGAACATTGGCGAACACGAAGCCGCCGCCCAGGGTCGCCGCCTCGCACACCATGCGAAATAATTTCTCCCGCGAGCCGGAGCGCAATGTCGCCTCGGTGGTCTCAGACAGCACGGTGATCATGCGCACCAGCCGTTCCTGCTCGATGCGAACACGCCTTTGCTGCTCTTCCATTGCTTCGCGCTCCTTGCGCAAGGCGATGATCCTGAACTGGTTTTCCCGAAAGACGGTCAGCGATCGAACGATTGCGCCGAATTCGTCGCGCCGCTCCAGCCGTTCCAGATCGAGCTCGTTCTGACCTTGCGCAAGCAGTTCCGTCGCGCCGGAAATATCGTTCACGGTTTTCTGCACCAGCCACACCGTCCCCCACGCCACCACCGCGACCAGCAGCAAGGTGGCGCCGGTGAATATCAGCAACAGCAGACTGATCAGCCGTGCTCGCTGGGTACTGTGCCGCGCATTCCCCATCGAATCGGCGGCGACCTGCCAGGAAGCGTTATTCAGCATCGTGGTCATGCGGGCATAGTTCGCCTGGAATGGCCGGATGAAAGCCGCGGCAGTGTTGAAATCCACCCCCAGCTTGGAAGCCACCATCCTGATCGCCTCCTGATAATCGCCGAGATCTTTTTGAACGGTGTCGAAGCTGCGGCGCTGGCTGGGGGACAGGCTGGGACGTAGCGCCTGCAGATTTGCCGCCACCGCCGTGATCTGCTGCAGCACCGTCTGCAGCTGCTCCTGCGATAGTTCGGCCGTGCCGCCGGCCGCACGCGTCGCCAGCACCTGGTACAGCGTGCCGTTGGCCATGGTGATCCGCTGCGCATCCATGCTGATCTGGTTTTGCACCCAACCCTGGCTGATCACCCGGGCCAGGACCTCGGTCTGGCGTTGCTGCGACCATAGCGCCACACCCGCCAGCGCCGTCAGCATCAGCAGCGCAAAGGCCGGCGGAAAGCCGACCTTGAGGAGCAGGGGAACATCTGACACGTGGCGGAATCTCATTGGCGCTGCAGGTTCATCTGCCGATGGCGGAAGATGCGACTGCGCACGGGGCAAGCGCGGTGTCACCGAATTCTGATCCAATGCGTATCGTCATGCCAATCTGCCACGCTTCTCGAACGGACGCTGTGCGCCAGGATTGGTCAGCAGTGACCACCTTCCGGCTAAGTCACGGTTAACAGCCGGAATAAATTGATCGATCTTGTCTCAAAGAAACAGCTTGCGCGGGGCCGGCAAGGCGCGCCGCAAGCCTTGTTCGGCCATGCGGAAACCCCGAAAAACCGGCACTTTCCTGTAGCGCGCCCGGTTGCTAGTATGGCGCGAATCGGTGGCCATTATGTCGATTTATCGCGGACTTCAAGAAATGGTCCGGCGTCTGGAAGGGTATCATGAAGTTCAAGGCTGATCGCGCCACGCTGATGAAGTCGCTGGCCCACGTGCAGAACGTGGTGGAGAAGCGCAACACGATTCCCATTCTTGCCAATGTATTGCTGGCGGTCCGGGACGGCAAGCTCAGCATCGCCGCCACCGATCTTGAAATTGCCTTGGTCGAGGAGGTTCCGGCGATCGCCTCGCGCAACGGCGCCATCACCGCCCCTGCCGCCACTTTGTACGAAATCGTCCGCCGCCAGCCGGAAAACGCCGAGATCGAGCTGGACCATCCGGGCGGCGACGCGCAGCTGGCCTTGCGCGCCGGGCGCTATGCCACCAGCCTGGTGGCGCTTGGCGTCGATGAATTTCCCAAGCTGGACACCGGCAAGCTGAGCCACAGCTTCAACCTCTCGGCGCTGGATCTGCGCGGGCTGATCGACCGCACCAAATTCGCCATCAGCACGGAAGAGACCCGGTATTATCTGAACGGCATCTATCTGCACGCCGCGGAATCCGAATCTGGCCCGGTGCTGCGGGCGGTTGCGACCGATGGCCACCGCCTGGCGCGGGTGGAGGAGGCGCTGCCCGAAGGTGCCGCCGGCATGCCCGGCGTGATCGTGCCGCGCAAGACCGTGGGCGAGCTGCGTAAATTGCTCGACGAGGTCAGCGGCGATATCGAAATCGCTTTGTCGGAGACCCGGATCCAGTTCACCATCGGCACCATGCGCCTGACCAGCAAGCTGATCGACGGCACCTTCCCGGATTACGACCGGGTAATTCCCCGCAACAACGACAAGGTATTGCGGGTCGACCAGAAGGATTTCGCCGCCGCGGTCGCTCGCGTCTCCGCCATTTCGTCCGAACGGCACCGGCCGGTAAAACTCTCGCTGGCGCGTGATCTGCTGGTAATCTCCGCCGCCAGCCCGGAGCAGGGCACGGCGAGCGAGGAGCTGGATGCCGACCGTATCAAATACGATGCCGGCCCCCTGGAGATCGGCTTCCAGGCCCGCTATCTGAACGACGTGACCGACCAGATGGAGGGCGATGTTGAGTTCGTGTTTGCCGATGGCGCGGCGCCGACCTTGGTGCGCGACCCGGCGGATTTGCGCGCCGTCTATGTGCTGATGCCGATGCGTGTTTGAATGATGGCGTGCCTGAACAACCCACGCTGCGCCGGCTGACGCTTACCGATTTCCGATCCTACACGGCTTTGCGCTTTACCCCGGCGGCGCCGATCTGCGTGTTTACCGGGCCGAATGGCAGCGGCAAGACCAATCTGCTCGAAGCGGTTTCCATGCTGGTGCCGGGCCGCGGCCTGCGCGGCGCCAAGTTCGCTGAACTTGCCCGCCGCGGAGAAGAAGCCTCCGGCAACTGGGCGGTGGCCGCCAGTTTCGCCGCCCCTGAAGACGCCTTCGAAATCGGCACCGGCACGGCGGAACAGAATAGCGACCGGCGCGTCTTCCGGCTGGATGGAGCGGCGCCGCGCAGCCAGGCCGAAATCGCTGCCCGGCTGGCGGCCGTCTGGCTCACCCCGCAAATGGACCGGCTGTTCACTGAATCCGCCTCCGGCCGCCGCAAATTCCTGGACCGGCTGGTGATCGCGCTCGAACCCGCCCATGCGCGGGAGGTTGCCGCCTTCGAAGCCGCCTCCGCCCAGCGCAACCGGCTGCTCTTCGAACCGCGGCACGACCCGGACTGGCTGGCAGGGCTGGAAGATTCCATGTCTCGCCACGCCGTCGCCGCCACCGCGGCGCGCCTGGCCCTCACCTCCCGCCTTAACGCCGCCCTTGCCGGCGGCGTCGCCGCACCCTTTCCCGCCGTCAGCCTGGCGCTGGATTGCCCGATCGCGGCGCAGCTGGCCGAAGCGCCGGCGCTGCAGGTGGAAGACTGGCTGCGCGCCGCCTATCCGCAAGCGCGGATGGCGGATGCCGAGCGCGGCGCCCCTGGCCTCAGCCCGCAGCGCGCCGATTTGGGAATGGAAGACGCCGGAACCGGCCGCCCAGCTGGCTTGTCCTCCACCGGGCAGCAGAAATCCATGCTGATCGGCATCATCCTCGGCCACGCCGCGCTGATCGCCGCCGCCCGCGGCAGCCCGCCGCTGCTGCTGCTGGACGAGCCGCTGGTGCATCTGGATGCCGGCAAGCGCGAGGCGCTGTTCGCGGCGTTGCAGGCGCAGGGCCTGCAGGCACTGCTCACCGGCACCGATCCCGAACCCTTCAAGCCGCTGGCGGCGGCCTATTACGCCGTGCGCGATAGCCGTATAGAGCCGGCATGAAGGATTCTCGCCGATGCGCTGCTGATATGCGCCTGCTGATATGCGTCTGCTGATATGCGTCTGTTGATTCTGGGCGATGTCGTCGGCCGCTCCGGCCGCGACGCCGTCATCGAAGCCTTGCCCGGCTTGCGGGTGCTATGCCGCGCCGATTTCGTTGCAGTTAACGCGGAAAACGCCTCGCACGGCTTCGGCCTCGGCCCGGAAATGGCCGACGCGCTCTTCGCCGCCGGCGCCGACGCCATCACGCTCGGCAACCACGCCTGGGACCGCAAAGAAATTATTCCCTACATCGTGCGCGAGCCGCGGCTGCTGCGGCCGCTGAACTTTCCCGCCGGCACGCCGGGCGCGGGTGCCGCCATCATCACCTTGGCCGATAACCGCAAGGTGCTGATCGCCCAGGCCATGGGGCGGCTGTTCATGGAAGCTTTGGACGATCCCTTCCGCGCGGTGGAAGAACTGCTCGCCCGCCACAAGCTCGGCCTGAACATCCACGCCGCCCTGCTGGACATCCATGCCGAGGCGACCTCGGAAAAAATGGCCTTCGCCCATGCCTTCGACGGCCGGGTCTCCGCCGTCGTCGGGACCCATACCCATATCCCCACCGCCGACCACCAGATCCTGCCTGGCGGCACCGGCTTCGTGGCGGATTTGGGCATGTGCGGCGATTACGACAGCGTTATCGGCATGGCCAAGGCCGGCTCCGTCACCCGCTTCATCCGCAAAATGCCCGGCGAACGCCTGGCCCCCGCGGAAGGCCCGGCGACCGTGTGTGGCGCGTTTATCGAAACCGATGACAAGGGGATGACGGTCCGGATCGAGCCGGTACGAGTGGGCGGACGGCTCAAGCCGGCGATGCCGGATTAGCGACAGGTAAGCAATTCTTTCCTGAAGAAAAAGAACCGGGCCGCCGGTGCGGCAAAAAGACTGTTTCAACTGGGCCTGGGAAGTTTTAAACGGCCGAGTACTGAGTAACAAAAGTTTTTGCGCCGCTTTTTTCAAAAACCGGCCGCTTACTGAAAATAAGGGGGAAAAACGGTGGGAAAATTTGACCATCTGATCGGCAAGGAGATCGAGAACGGCTATTGCAGCTGGGATTCTGATAAAACCCTGCTCTACGCCGTGGGCGTCGGCGCCGGGCTGGATGACAATTTGAAGGAGTTGCAGTTCACCACCGAAAACTCGCCCGGCATCACCCAACAGGTGCTGCCGACCTTCCTGGTGATGATGTCCGGCGGCGGCGGCTGGATCCCGCTGCTGGGCTTTGCCTCCGACTCCCAGAAACCGCTCGGCATGGTGCATGGCGAGCAAGGCGTCTCGCTTGTCCGCAACATCCCGGTGCAAGGCAAGGCCCATGTCTCCCGCGTGCTGAAAGGCGTGTACGACAAAGGCTCGGGCGCGCTGGTGGTGACGGAATCGCGCGTCACGCTGGAGTCCGGCGAATATCTGGGCGCCGCCCGCATGGCGCTGTTCGTGCAAGGCCAGGGCGGCTTCGGCGGCCCGCGCACGCCGGAAGACGAGCATCCCTGGGACCGCCCCGAACGCGCGCCGGACATCACCCTGTCTCTGCCGGTGGGGGTCAACCAGTCGCTGATCTACCGACTGCTCGGCGACCGCACCTTGCACGGCAGCGACCCTGCCGGTGCGCAGGCCGACGGCTTCGAGCGGCCAATCTTCTTCGGCTTAGGGACCTTCGGCGTGGCCGGCCGCGCCATGCTGCGCGCCTTGTGCGATGAAGAAATCACCCGCTTCGGCAGCATTAGCGGCCGCTTCTCCAAACCGGTCTATCCCGGCGACCGGCTGGAAGCCCAGATCTGGAAAACCGAAGGCGGTGCGGTATTCCAGATGCTGGCCAACGGCGAACGCATCTCCTTCGACCGCGGCGTGTTCCGCTACCGCAAGGCGGGTGACTGAGCTAAGAAAGCAGTGCTTTTTCTGTAGAAAAAGAACCAAGAAGGACCAGACCTCTGAATAACCGCAAATTTGAATGCTGCAATTTGTCGTTCTGGGTTTGCCCTTGAGGCGTTGCGCTTTTGCTTTTTCGGTTTGCGTTGGACGCGGTTATCCCATCAGGACGACGAAAACTCAAGGTTTGTAGGGAAATCTGGAGCTATTTCCGGTATGCGGAAACGGTTCGCCATACAGTCCTCGGCCAGGGTCTGTTTTCCGCAGCATGGAAAACAGCTTGGAGGTCGGTCAGGGGCGTCTTTAGATCACGGGGTATCGACGCAGAAAACTGGATCACCGAAATAGGCTTAGCCATATGAATACGATGCGCGCCATGCCGACGCAGCCCTATGACCCTAAAAGGGCAAACTACCCGCGTCAGCTCTGGTGGGTTGCGGGCTTTTCCAGCGAAGTGACCGTTCAATCGCTAATTGCACGAAAATTTCTAGGCAAGGACATATTGCTATCCCGTCAGGTGAACGGAGCTGCATTCGCGATTGAAGACCGCTGCACACATCGCGGTGTCCCATTGTCGATGGGCTGGAAAGAAGGCGACGAGATCGTTTGCAGGTATCACGGATTTAGATACGACCCGACCGGGCTTGTGACACACATACCCACTCAGTCCAGGTGCCCGGACTTTGCGGCGGTTCAACGCTTTCCGGTTGTCGAGCACGCGCCCTTTATTTGGATCTGGATGGGAGATCCGGAAAAGGCGGATTTTGAAGCTGTGCCGGATTTTCCCTGGTTGAGAGACGAAGGGTGGGTATGGTCCAGCCGCCATATACGGCTTGCAGCGAACTACATGCTGCTCAAGGAGAACGTGCTAGATCTGACGCATTTTCCCTTCGCCCATAAAACGACGTTCGGCGCGCTCGATAATTACGAGACGGCTGCCAAATTCGCTTATGAGGATGGTGAGGTCATGTTCGTGAAGGAGTTTCTGGACCAGCCGCTGTCGCCGTTTTACGATCAGGGGCTGGGACTGGGTGGGCGCAACGTGAACCGTATTGATTGTGGCAGATCAAAATCGCCGGCCGAGCATCGCTTCACGGCGACGATCAAGGATCCGCAGCGAAGCGAGCCTTACCTCTTCTGCATCCAGCACCTGACCACGCCAGAGACCAATTCATCGCATCATTACTTTTGGGTGATGGCGCGCAACTATGGATTGGATCCGCATCCAGCACCCTGGTTCGAAGAGGTCGCGGGGACGGCCTTTCAGGAAGACAGGGAGATCCTCGAAGCAATCCAGAACCGCATCGATGATAGCGAGGATCCGACGGCGATGACTGAAATCAGCGCAGCCGCCGATCGGGGTGGCTTGCTAGCTAGGCGCCAATTGCAGGAGTTTATGAGCAAGGACGTAGAAGTGCAGCAAACGATAGTGGCAAAATGAGCACGTCATCGTTGCGCAACGTTCTGACTTGAATTTCCGCCGAGGCATTGCACCCTACCGACATCGAAACAAGCAGCGTTCCCGAACTACTCGGCAATCGCTACCAGTTCCCCGGCTAAAACAGAGGCTGGTCGGCGCAAGGCGGCCCGACCGAATAATACCTGCCACGCGCCATTCGCTTCAATGGCGGAGGTGATCGCAGCCAAGGCCGCCTGCGAATTTCGGTCCAAAGCGGGCTCATGGGCCGCGATCACCCGAATAACCTCTTGCAGCAGCGTGAGATCGTAACCAGCTTGTTGCGGGCGGCGCGAACCGCGCCGACGCTTGCATCAGAGCCAGCTTGCTGGCTGGACCTGATCCCTTGCATCTTTCCTTCTCCCCAGCACGAGCGTACGGCCGCGTGGCAAGTACACGCAATGCCCGCTGACGAACTGCGCGTTACGAAGCCAGCTTCTCCGTCTTCGGGTACGCCGCCTTGGCCTGCCCGAGCTGGTTGGCGATATGCTCCACATCATGCCCGGCGATCGATTGCGGGGTGCGGGAGAGCAGCAGGGTTTGCCGACGAATAGCGTCCTTCACCCGCTCATCGCGGCGGATCACCCCTGCCAGCGCTGGGCGGAACTGCAAAAAACCGTTCGCCGCCTTGGCCAGCGTCTCGTAGGCGCGCAGGCCGGCGGCAGGGCTGGCCGCCATGTTCACCACCACCCGCACGTCAAGCGCGGCGGGACCCTGCGCCGCCACCAGCAATTTCAGAACGGCATAGGCATCGGTCAGGCTGGTCGGGTCCTCGGTGATCACCAGCAGCAGCGTGTCGGCCAGTTCCACCAGCACCTGGGCAGCACGGTCGACCCCGGCGCCGCAATCGAGCAGCATCGTGTCGTAGCCGGCCCGCAAGTGCTGCAGCAGCGCCGCCATGCCGGCGAGCCCGCGATCGTCCAGCGTGCCCAGCGTGCCGGTGCCGGAGCGGCCGGGCAGCAGGTCGAACCGCCCGCCCGGTACGCTTACGATCACCGCCTCCGCCTTGTGCGAGCCGGCCAGCAAATGGCCGAGATCGAGCTTGGGCATCATCCCGAGCTGGATATCCACATTGGCAAGGCCGAGATCGCCGTCGATCAACAGCACCTGGGCAGATTGCATCGCCAGCACATGCGCCAGCGTCACCGCCAGCCAGGTTTTACCCACCCCGCCTTTGCCGGAGGCGATGGCCACGAGCCGCCCAAGGCGGCCGGCTGTTGTCGATTGGTTCATGCGGCTTGCCTCGCTTTGAAATACTCGGCGGCATCGCTGATCCGCTCGACCAGATGCCGCGCCTGCAGGTTGATAATGCCATCGATAATGCCGCTGCCGATGCCGGCATCGGTGAGGATGAAATCGCCGGCCTCGGCGGCGCGCAGCACGCTCTCCAGCCTTCTTGTCAGGTCCAGTTTGGTGGGGATCATCTGCTTGGCGCCTAAGCCGGCGAAGGCCTGCCCCAGCTCCGCCGCATCCTCGCTATCCAGCCCGGCGGCCAGCACCCAGACCAGATTGGCGTCCGCCGCCACGGCATGCGTGACCAGCGCCTCAATCGCCGCTGCGTCGTGCGGATTGCAGCCCGCCATGTCGATAATTGCCTTTTGTCCGTTCCGCCGGCTCGCCAAGGTCCTTGCCATCATCAGCGGATTTTCCGCGACGACGAGATCGAGCTCCAGAATGCGAGTGAATGCCGCCAGCTGCTCGGCGGCGCCGGCGCGATCATTATCCGCGGTGATCACCATCGGCGCGCTGCCCTGCTGGACCAGTCGCGCCGCCAGTTTCGCGGCGGTCAGTGTCTTGCCGGCGCCGGGCGTGCCCACCAGCATCACGGGCTTGGCCCAGTCCAGCGCACCGTAATGCAGCGCCTTGGCGCGCCGTGTCATGCTGCCCAGCCAATCCTCCGGCGGCGCCGCGATTTCCGGCGGCACCACTGGATGCGCGGCCGGCTGCTCCAGCGCCAGTTCGATCACCGGCTCCAGCGCCGCGGTGATCTCCACGCCGCCGGCCACCCGCCGGTGGCCCAAAATCAGCGCATCCTCACCCAGCTCGGCCCGCACGCGCCGCATGGCTTCGGCCATGTTCGCCGCCTGGAACAGCTTGATCCGCATCAGACGGTGCTAAGCGTGCGAATGCGGGCGCGCGAGAAAATCTCCGTCTGCGCCAGCACCGGCACGGAAGGCCGCACCCGTTCGATCACCGCCCTTACATGCTGGCGGATCGCCGCACCAGTCAGCAGCGCCGGCGTATCGCCCTGCGCCGCGGCTTCCTCATAAGCCTGCGCGAAGCGGCGCATGAAATCCTGCATGCGGGTCGGGCTCAGCGCCAATTGCCGCGCTTCCGGCGGCCCGACCAGCGCCTCGGTAAACTCCGTCTCCCATTCGTTGGAGAGCACGATCAGCGGCAAATAGCCTTGCGAGCCGGTGAGGGAATCGCTGATCTGACGCGCCAGCCGCGTGCGCACATGCGCCGCGATCGCGGGAATGGTTTTCGCCTGGTTGGCGCAGGCTTCCTGGATGCTTTCCAGAATGGTGCCCAGATCGCGGATTGAAATGCGCTCCGCCAGCAAGGCCTGCAGCACGCGCTGAATGCCGCCGATGGAAATCTGCCCCGGCACCATGTCGGTCACCAGTTTCTGCTGCTCGCGCGGCAAATCATCCAGCAATTTCTGCGTCTCGGCGTAGGACAGCAGATCCGCCATGCTCTCCTTCACCAGCTCGGTCAGATGTGTGGTCAGCACGCTGGCGGGGTCCACCACCGTGCAGCTTTTTGCCAGGAAAGCGGCTTTCTGATCCTGCTCGATCCACAAGGCGGGCAGGCCGAAGGCCGGCTCCTGCGTGCGTTCGCCCTGCAGCCCGTCCAGCCTGCCATTCGGGCTCATCGCCAGCAGCCTGTTCACCCGCAGCTCGCCGCGGCCGGCTTCGATCTCCTTGATGCGCACGCTGTAAACTTCCGCCGGCAGCTGCATATTGTCTTGGATGCGCACCGGCGGCAGCACGTAGCCCATTTCGGAAGCGATCGAGCGCCGCAGCGCCTTGACCTGCTCGGTCAGCCGCGGCGAGTCGCCGCCAGCCAGCGCCAGCAGTCCGTAGCCCAGCTCCAGCCGGATCTGATCCATTTTCAGCGCTTCGGTGATCGGCGGCTCCAGCATTGTCGGTTTCGGGGGCGCCACTTCCTCCTTGTCCTCCTGCGCCGGCGGATATTTGAAGCGGAACCAGGCAGCGCTTCCGGCCAGGCCGGACAAGGCGGCGAACGGCAAAAACGGCAGCCCAGGCGCGATCGCCAAAATGGCGGCGACGCCGGCGGCCAGCGCCAGCGGCTTTGGGTTGCGCCCGAGCTGCAGCACCAAGGCCGCATCTGCGCTGCCTTCCATGCCGCCTTTGGCGACGACAATTCCGGCCGCGACGGAGACAAGCAGCGCCGGGATTTGACTGACCAGGCCTTCGCCGATCGAAAGCGTGGAAAACGCCGAAGCGGCGTCGGAGAACGCCATGCCGTGCTGGCCGACGCCAATCGCCAGGCCCCCGACAATGTTGATGGAGGTGATGATCAGCGCCGCCACCGCATCGCCGCGCACGAATTTGGCGGCGCCATCCATCGCGCCATAGAAATTGCTTTCCTGCTCCAGATCGGAGCGGCGGCGCCGCGCGGTTTTGTCGTTGATCGCGCCGGAGTTCAGCTCCGCGTCGATCGCCATCTGCTTGCCTGGAATCGCATCCAGCGTGAAACGCGCCGCAACTTCCGCGATGCGGGTCGAGCCTTTGGTGATGACGACGAAATTCACCACCAGCAGAATGGCGAACACGATCAGGCCGATGACGATATCGCCGCCCATCAGAAAGCCGCCGAAGGCCGCGATCACGTGCCCGGCGGCGAGCGAGCCTTCGTTGCCGTGCGAGAGAATTTCCCGCGTCGCCGCCACGTCCAGCGCCAGACGCAGCAAGGTCGTCAGCAGCAGGATCGTCGGAAAGCTGGTGAAGTCCAAGGGCTTGACGACGAAAAGTGCCACCATCAGCACCAGCACGCCGGCGGTGAAGGAGAGCGATAGCCCCATATCCAGCAAAAACGGCGGCAGCGGCACGATCAGCATGGAAAGGATGAAGACCACGCCGAGGGCCAAGCCGACATCGGTTCCCACCCGCAGGCGGCGCAGGGTGGCGATTATCGCCTGGATCGAGAGCGAGTTCAAGCCGGACGCTTAAGCCGCCACGCCGGCATTGGGCCGCGGCACTTCCAGCCCTTGCGCGGAGTATTCGTTGAGCTTGTTGCGCAAGGCGCGGATGGAAATCCCCAGAATCGTCGCCGCATGGGTGCGGTTGCCGAAGCAATGCTGCAGCGTGCGCAGAATATGCTCGCGCTCCACGTCATGCACGCTGCGTCCTTCCATCGCCCGTATGGGCGTGGGCTCCATCGCCCGCATGGGCGTGGGCTCCATCGCCCGCATGGGCGTGGGCTCCATCGCCCGCATGGGCGTGGGCTCCAACGCCTGAGGCACGGGCGCCGCCTCGGCTTCGCCGCCGCCGGTCTCGATTACGTCGGGTTCCAGCGCATCGCCGCCGGCCAACAGCACCGCGCGATGCAGGGTATTCTCCAACTCGCGAATATTGCCTGGCCAGTGATTGCGCTTTAACTTTTCCACCGAAGCCGGCGCCAAAGGCCGCCGCGGCAGGCCGTTCAGCTCGGCATAGCGCAGCGCGAAATGATTGGCGAGCAGCGAAATATCGGCCGGCCGCTCGCGCAAGGCCGGCACGGCGATCGTCACCACGCTCAGTCGGAAGTATAAATCTTCCCGGAACCTTCCCGCCTTGATCTCGGCTTTCAGGTTCCGGTTGGTGGTGGCGATGATGCGCACGTCAATTTTGACCGGATGGCTTCCGCCGACACGGTCGATCTCTCGCTCCTGCACCGCGCGCAGCAGCTTGGCCTGCAGGCGGATATCCATCTCGCTGATTTCATCCAGCAGCAGGGTGCCGCCATTGGCGGCCTCGAACTTGCCGATGCGCCGCGCGACGGCACCGGAAAATGCGCCCTTTTCATGTCCGAAAAGTTCTGACTCCAGCAATGTCTCCGGGATCGCCGCGCAGTTCAGCGCAATGAAGGGGCCGTTCACGCGTTTCGATTGTCGGTGAATATACCTAGCGAGAACCTCCTTGCCGGTGCCGGATTCGCCGCTGATCAGCAAGGAGGCGTCGGAGATGGAAACCTGGTTGGCGCGTTGAATGGTCTGCCGCATGACGGGGTCCCGTGCAATCATCACGTGATCGGTGCCGGCGGCGGCCTGCAGGATCGCCGCGATCAAATCCGGATCCGGCGGCAGCGGCAGAAATTCCTGCGCGCCGGCGCGCATCGCGTTCATCACCTGCGCTTCGGTCACCACCGCGCCGGCGGCGACCACCGGCGTCAATATTCGCTCATTCTGCAGGTTTTTGATCAGCACGCCGATATCAAAGGCGAGATCACATATCACCAGATCGATTCCCGGCGATGCCCGCAACTGCGCAACCGCGTCGACCAGACTCTCCGAATGCTGCAATACCGCCCCGCGCGATGCGGCAATTTTCGCGGCCGCGCCCAGTTCGCCAGCCAGCGAGCCGATGATGAGCAAACGCATGGCAATCTCCTAACCCGAGCGGTCCGATTTCACGATTTCCGTCATCGTCACGCCGAGGCGCTCCTCATCCACCATCACTACCTCGCCGCGCGCGACCAGGCGGTTGTTAACGTAGATTTCGATCGGCTCGCCCAGACGCCGGTCCAGCTCCACCACCGCGCCGCGCCCCAGCTTCAGCAGCTGGTTGATGGGCATGGAAACGCGGCCAAGCACGGCGCTGACCACGACCGGAATATCGTACACCGCCTCCAGATCGCGCGGCCCGCGTCCGCCCGCGGGCTCGGCATCGGCATGCGCCGCGGCGGGTGCCACGAACGGCTCAACTTCGGCTTCATCCTGCGCCATGCGTTTTCCTTAATTCACACCACCATCTCGTCGGCAGCGCCTTGGGTGATTTCGATCTGACCGTTCGCAGCCAGCTCCTTGGCGAGATTGACCATGCCGATCTGCGCCTCCTCCACATCCCGGAGCCGTATTGGCCCGAGGGACGCGATGTCGTCACGCAGCATTTTGCCTGCACGTTCCGAAAGATTCTTGAAGAACACCTCCCTGACACTTTCCGTCGCACCTTTCAGCGCAATCGGCAGCTTGTCCTTCTCCGCATCGCGCAGAATCGCCTGAACGGCGGCAGGCATCAGCTTCGCCAGGTCCTCAAAGGTGAACATCAGCGAGCGAATCTTCTCCGCGGCATTCTGGTCGCGCTCATCGAGCGCCGCCATGAATCTGCCTTCGGTCTGGCGGTCCAGATTGTTGAAAATATCGGCCATGAACTGATGCGGATCGGTGGTGGCGGTGTGCACGGAGCTCACCATGAATTCCGAGCGCAACACATGCTCGATCCCGTCCAGTACATCCTTTTGCACCGTCTCGATGGTGAGCATGCGGCGCAGAACCTCCGGCACCGCCTCGGTGGGCATTGCCGCCAAAACCCGTGCCGCATGATCGGGTTTGAGCTTGGATAACACCAGCGCAACGGTCTGGGGATATTCGTTTTTCAGATAATTGGTCAGCAAGGTCTCGTTGATATTGCTCAGCTTGTCCCACATGGTCCGCCCGGCCGGGCCGCTGATCTCCTCCATGATCTGGCGCACGCGGTCGAGCGGCAGGCTGGCGGCGAGCAGCCGCTCGGTGGTGTCCAGCGAGCCGATTAGCGCCCCCTGACTGCCGACGCTGGTAATAAATTCGCGGCACAACGCATCCACCGTTTCGGCGCGTACCGCGCCGAGCTGCGCCATGGCGCCCGAGACCTCCCGGATCTCGTGCTCCGTCAGCATGCCCATCAGGGCGGAGCCTTCCTCCTCGGTCATCGCCAGGATCAGCACCGCGACTTTCTGCGCCCCGGTCATCGAGGCGGTGCTGTTCAATGCGCTCACGCGTCCTGCTCCTCGTCCTGCGACATCCAGGAACGGATGGTGGCAAGCGATTCCCTCGGGTTATTTTTCACCAGGGAGACGATCTGCGAGGCCGGCGTATTTGCCGACAAATTCGCCGCTTCGGAAGCTGCCGGATAGGAACCCGCATTTTGCGAATTATCCGTCAGTGCCGCAGTATTTGCGGCCACAACACGCGCCCGCTCGGCACCGAGCATGCGCACACCGTCCTTTGCCGGCAGTTCCGGCGCCGAGGCGATCTTCAACATCACCGGCTTGGCCACCGTCATCAAGCCAAACAACGTTGCCACGCATACGACGAGCAGCTTGACCAGAAACATCACGTCGCTGCTGGCCAAAGCGCGCTGCACGAAGGAAAGCGGCTTGGCGGCCGGCGCTCCGACATCTGCAAAAAACGGGATCGTCTCCACATCCACCACGTCGCCGCGAGTTGCATCATAGCCGACGGCGCCCTTCACCAGATTGCCGATCGCGGCGATCTGCGCCGCACTGCGCGGCGCCCAATCCGTCTTGCCCTTGACGCTGGTGGTGGAAATCCCGTCCAGCAGCACGGCGACGCTAAGCCGGGAAATCTGCGGCACGTTCTGGATCAGATGCCGCACCGTGGCTGACACATCGTAATTCGTCGTCTGGGTTTGCTGCGCATTGCTGGTGGTCGGCGCAGCTTGGTTCTGCGCCGGCGGGTTGGGCAGGTTGTTCTGCACCGAAACGCTCTGCTGCGGCTGCGCGGTGGTGGATTTGTTGGAAGAATTCTGCTGGCTGATCGCCACCTGGCCGTTGGGATCGTAAGTGGTCTGCGTTTGATCGACATTGTCGAAATTCATCGCAACCGTTGCCACCACATGCACATGGCCCGGGCCGATCGCCTGGTCCAGCATCGCCTCCACCGCCTGGCTCATCTGCAGCCCGGTCATTTTTTCCAGATCGGTATCCGTGGTGCTCTGCGAAAGCGGGCCGGCGGGCGATCCCGGTTCGGCCAGCAGATCGCCGCGGCTATCGGCGATCGAGATGTTTTCCGGCTTCAGGCCAGGCACCGCGGAAGCGACTAGGTTTAAAATCGCATCGACGCTGGTCTGATCCAGCGGCGCCGCTCCGGTGAGCGTCAGCAGCACGCTGGCCTGCGCCGGATCGGGGTTCTGCGCAAACGGCTCCTGGTGCGGCAGGACGATATTCACCTTGGCCTGGGAGATGCCCTGCATTTGCTCGATGGTCTGCTCAAGCTCGCCGTTCAAGGCCCGGGTCTCGTTGATCTGGTCGAGAAAGTCGGAATCGGTCAAGGCGCTGGAACTGTCGAATAGCGCGTAGGAGGAAGCGCCGCCGCTCGGCAAATTTTTTGCCGCCAGCGCCAGCCTGGCGCTGTCCAAATCACTCGCCGGCACCAGGATCGTCTGTCCGCCATCGGCCAGCGTATAGGTGATGTGGTTTGCGGCAAGCACGCTGACGGAAGCAGCGGAATCGGTAAGGCTGAGATTGCTGTAAAGCGCCACCGGCGCCGGACCGCCAGTAAAGAAACTCAATCCCAGCACTGCGCCTATCAGAATTACCGCGGTCGCACCCATCAAGGTTAGCCGCATCGCGCCCAGCGCAAGTAATCCGTTTAAAAAGGCTTTCATGAAATCCGAATTACACCCGCTGCATCGTGAGCGGAGTATTGCGAAACAGCCCTAAGCCTTGGTTAATTCCCGCGGCAGATTTTGCCGGGTCAGAAAGAAGCGCCTTTTCTGAAGAGAAAGAACAAAGAATATTTTTGGGAATCTGGCCACAGGGGTTGGAACAGCCAGGCTCGAAAGGTAACAAATGTTTTTGCGCCGCTTTTTTCAAAAAGCGGCTGCTTTCTTAACTTCCTGTACTTGTCCGATTGACGGCGGTGATCGAGGAGAACGGCACGCTGACGGCGCCGAGATTGAGTGAGAGTGTGTTGTTGCTGGAATCCAGGCTGGTGGCGGTGCCGATGACGTTGAAGGGCACGGAGGTTGCGGTTCCGCCGGAGGAATCGCTGGAGACGGAGACGTCGTAGGCGCCGTCCGGCAGCGTGGTGCCGCTGGAATCGGTGCCGTTCCAGGTCCAGCTGTTCGTACCGGCGGCGGCGTTGACCGTGCCGTCGTACAAGGCCTGGCCGCTGCTGTTGCTAATGATGATGTTCACCGGCTCGGCGCTGGGCGTGTTAAAATTCAGCTCGGCGCTGCCGTTCTGCAAAGGCAGTTCCGAGGAGCTGGCGGTGACGGTGGCGCCGAGCAGGGAGCTGGCCTGCGCGATATTGCCGGCCGAGGTCAGCGAGATCAGCGACGACAGGTTGCTGTTGGTGTTGATCTGCTGTTCGACGCCGGAGAATTGCACGAGTTCGGAGGTGAACTGGCTGGAATCCATCGGGCTGCTCGGGTCCTGGTTTTGCAGCTGCGTGGTCAGCAGCGTGAGGAAGTCGCTGTAGTTCGAGCTCAGCGAATCTAGAGCATTGGCGCTGGGATCGCTGCTGCTGGGGCTGCTGCTGGGGCTGCTGCTGGAGCTGCTGGTGGTGCCGTTGCTGGCGGCGAGCTGCGCCGCGGTCAGGGCGGTGCCGGATGTTGCGGTGCTGACGGTCATGCTCTACCTCCCTTTACGCGATCATATCGATACTGCCGCGCGCCAGCGCGGATGAAGCTGCGGCTGCCGCAGGCATCGCGCGCAACCCGACGAGGTTGGCGGAAGCATCGGCAGAAGCCTTGGCTGAGGAGTTTGCAAAGGCCGTGCCATTCTGCGGCTGCTGTTGCTGGCCGCCGGAATTGCCCTGCATTGCGGCGTTGCCTGCATCGCCTAGCCCGGCGCCGCTTTGCGTTGCCACCACAGGTGTGGCGCGCAGATCGACCTGCCGCCCGGCTTCCGGCACGCCGGCATTGGTCAAGATCTGGTTGATGTTATCGAGGTCGTTCTTCAGGGTCGCCAGCGTTTCCGGCTGCGTCGCGGTAATCGTTACGTTGGCGTCGCCGCTGCCATTATGCCGGATTTTCACCGTGATGTCGCCGAGCGTCGCCGGGTTCAGCGCGACATGCAGCGACAGATCGCCGCCGGTGCCGGCCGCGGCGGGCGGCAGCGCTTTGGCGAGTTGCGAAACGGCGTCGTCGTTCTTTGAAATCGAAGCCTTTGAAATCGAAACGGCTGCTTCGGGCTTATGTGCGGCAAACGTTGCGCCGGCGGCCAGGCCGCCGGCCTGCGTAGCCGCGGCGTTTTGCGTACTGGCTAGCAGATTGCTTTGCGTTGCGGGTTCGCCGGCTGTTTTGCCGGAGCCGGCCGGCGCATTCTGGCCCGCGTCTTGCGGGATCTGCTTGGCGCTTTGCTTGTCGATCTGTTTTTCGGTTGGCGCAGCACCTTGGCTGGACGTTGCCGGCGCCGCCTCCGCCTGGGCCGCTTGCACCGCCTGGCTTGCGGAACTCTGGGCCACGGCCAGCGCCGCCAATTTTTTGGCAGCAATGGTTGCGGGGGTCGCGACTGCGGCGGCCTGCAAAGCCAGCGGCGTAACGATTTCTTCGGCGTTTTGCGTCTGCGTCTGCGTCTGGGTCTGCGTCTGCGTCTGCGCTAGCGCCGCCTTTTTGGCGGGCGGCTTGGCGCTTTTACCGCTGGCGGGCTCGCCGCTTTTCGGCAGGTCCTCGAACGCAACCAATGCCGTGCCCAAAGATCCGGGGCTGACGGCGGTAGCAGCTTGTGCAACAATCTTTGCCGCCGCCGCGCTGCTGCTGTTCAGCGAGCCTGAAGCGGCGGACTTAGCGGTGGATTTTACCAACGGCAATTGCCGGCGAAAGTCGCTTTTTGCGGTCTCCGCCGCTGTGCCGCTTTTCACCGGGTTTTTTCCGGGAAGGCTCTCAGCGGATAAGTGAACCGCCGACGCAATCATATCTGGCATCTCGATCTCCAAATAACACCCGCGTCGATCGGCGCGCTCGTCCGGTCTGCCATTCGCCGCCGACACAGCGCGTGACGGCGGCCGCAGCGACAATGGCAGCAAGTTCCGGGCCAATTTTTTTCAGTTGGAGCTGTGAGCGGCGCGTGATCGGCAATGGCAGCAAGTTCCGGGCCAATTTTTTTCAAGCGTTTCTCGGCGAAACCGGCGTGCGCTACGTCCGGTTCTGCCGGGTGGCGGCAAATTCTGCCGGGTTGGTTTCTGCCTGCCTGCCGGCTTTCCGTTGGGATTCTGTTAAATATTTTCTGGCACATTTTCTGCTTATCCCGCGTGACGGCCCGGTCTGCCGGCCCGTTACAGGAGAACAGGATGTCGATCTTCAATGCTCTTACCACCGCGGTCAGCGGTCTCGATGCGCAATCCGCGGCGTTCACCAATATCAGCGACAATATCGCGAACAGCCAGACCACGGGCTATAAAGGTGTCGACACCGACTTCATCAATTACCTGACGGAGAGCACGCCGACGATCAACGAAAGCGGCTCGGTTACGACCTTGCCGGAATACACCAACAACGTGCAGGGCGCGCTGACGCAGAGCACGGACCCGCTGGCGCTTGCCATCAGCGGCCAGGGCTTCTTCGACGTCAGCACCGGCGCCACCAACGCCTCCGATACCGCGACCGCGTTCAATGCTCAACAATATTACACCCGCGCCGGTAATTTCCAGGTGAACAGCCAGGGCTATCTGGTCAACAGCGCGGGCTATTATCTGGATGGCTGGGCGGTCAATCCCGCCACCAACGCGGTCAACCAGACCGCCTTGGCGCCGATCCAGATATCGCAGAGTACCTATCAACCGATCGCCACCAAAGGCATCACGCTCGCGGCTAATCTGCCGGCCACACCTGCCACCTCGCCCGTCACAACGGAAGTCAATGTTTATGACGCCGAGGGCAACGAACAGACGCTGACGCTGAGCTACGCGCAGAATGCCAGCAGTGACTGGACCGTGACGATCAGCTCGCCCAACAATACGGCCGGCGGCAGCACCACCATCGGCACGGCCGAAATCAAGTTCGGCAGCACCAGCGGCAATGACGTGCCGGCCGGCACCATCGGCAGCATCACCAACGCTACCGGCGAGGTCGCGGCCAGCGGCTATACCGCAGGCGGCGCCGCCACGCTCAGCATCTCGCCCAATTTCGGCCAGGGCACGCAGCCGATCGCCCTTGATCTCGGCACCTTCGGCGGCTCGACCGGGCTCACGCAATATGCCGGCACCAGCTACGATCTGCTCGGCGTCACCCAGAACGGTGTGCCGCAAGGCAGCTTCAGCAATGTCAGCATCACCAACCAGGGCGACGTCGTGGTCAACTACACCAACGGCCAGTCGCAGACCGTGGCGCAGGTTCCCGTCACCACCTTCAACGCGCCCGATGCGCTGCAAAGCCAGAACGGCCAGGCCTATACCGCCACCATCAATTCCGGCAGCGCGCTCAGCAATGCCGCCGGGAGCAACGGCTCCGGCACGCTCATACCCGGATCGCTAGAGGATTCCAATGTCGATATCGCCACTGAATTCACCAAGCTGATCGTCGCGCAGGAAGCCTATTCCGCCAACGCCAAGGTCGTCACCACCGCCGACGAGCTTGCCACCACGACCATCAACATGAAGCAATAATATGGGATTAGAGAGCTCCCTATCGATCGCGACTTCCGGGCTGAGCGCGATCAACCAGCAGTTCAGCGTCATTTCGCAAAACGTGGCGAATGCGAACAGCCCCGACTACACCAACGAAACCGCCTCGCTGCAGGCGCTCGGCGCGGACGGCTTGGGCTTTGGCGTACGCAGCAATATCGCCACCCTTACCGTCAACACCCAAATTCAGGCGCAGGTTTTCACGCAAGGTGCTGCGGTCTCTTATGCCAGCACCACGGCCAACGCGCTCTCGAATGTGGACGATGTAGTGGGGGCGCCGGGCGACGGCACCGATCTGCCAAGCCTGCTGACCAGCGTGCAGAGCGCCTTCACCGCGCTGCAGGGCGATCCCGGCAGCCAGACTCAGGCGCAAGCCGTCGTCACCGCGGCGCAGACCCTGACCAACCAGATCAATACCGTCGCCGCGGCGTTTACCGCCGGCCGGCAGGGCGCGCAGAACGATCTGCTGAGCAGTGTTGCCACCGCCAATACCGATCTGGCGCAGATCGGCACGCTGAGCCAGCAGATCGTCGCCCTGCAGCAGCAAGGCCAGAGCACGGCGGATGTGCGGAACCAGCTGGCGACGGCGCAGCAGAGCCTGTCCAGCCTGGTGGGCGCCAGCTTCGTCACGCAGGCGGATGGCGGCGTGCTGGCGTTTACCAGCAGCGGGCTGCAGCTGCCGACCGACGGCTCCAAGCCGCTCGCCATCGCCAGCGCCACGGTCGGCGCCAGTGCCTATTATCCCGGCGGCGGCCTGCCGGGCGTGACGCTGAAGGGCACGGACATCACTGCCGACCTGACCTCCGGCGAGATCGGCGCCGATCTTGATCTGCGCGACAATACCCTGCCGACGCTCTCGGCCGGGCTGGACGAGTTTTCGGAGAACCTGGCCAACACGTTTTCCGTGCAGGGGCTGACCTTGTTCACCACCCCCGACGGTACCGTACCTGCCAGCGTCGGCACGCCGGCGCAGGCGAATTACGTCGGCTTCTCCGCCAATATCACGGTCAATCCGGCGGTGGTGGCGGACCCGACTCTGGTGCGGGACGGCACCAATGCGGTTGCCGGATCGTCCAGCGGCGCCAGCGCCTTTACGCCCAACAGCAGCGGCGAGGCGGGGTTCACCACGCTGATCAACCGTATCCTGACCTATAGTTTCGGCACCGATATACAGGCCGGCGTGACGCAGCCTGCCAGCAAGACCAGCGGGCTCGGGCCGTCCGGCACGCTCTCACTGCCCTATACCAATCAGGGCACGCTGGTGGATACGGCGGCGGCGCTGGTGGGGGCGGAGGCGGAGGCGAGTGCGACCGCCACCAGCAATTCCAGCAACGCGACCTCGCTGCAGACTGCGCTGCAATCGACGCTGTCGCAAAGCGCCGGCGTCGATGTCGATGCGCAGATGAGCAATCTGGTGGCGCTGCAGAATGCCTATGCCGCCAATGCCAGGGTGATCACCACGGTGCAGGCCATGTTCCAGGTTTTGGAGAATATGTGATGAGCGGTATCGTCAACACCAGCCTAGGCGCGACGCCGCTGAGCATCAGCGGCCTGACCTACGGGCCGCTGACGCAGATCGTCAATAACGCGACGCTGACGGAGCAGGAGCTCGACAAGCTGACCGAGCAGGCTTCCTCCGGCCTGATCTCGCAGACCTATTCCGGTCTGGGGGCGACAAATGCGGCGACGGTGCTCGACGTATCGCCGCAAATTTCGCTGGCCAATGCGCAGATTTCCGAAATCAACGCCTCCACCGGGCCGATTACGGTGGCGCAGAATGCGCTGTCGGAGATCGGTTCCATCGCCTCGAGCGTGTCCTCCCAGCTCGACAGTTTCAACCTCAGTTCCAACTCCGCCAGCACGGTTATCGCCGCCGCGCAAAATGCGCTGAAGGAGATTGCCGGGCTGCTGGATACCCAGGATGGCGAGGCTTATGTCTTTGCCGGTGAGGATAGCGGCGAGCCGCCGGTGCCGGACCCCAACGGCATCACCAGCTCCGGCTTCTACAGGCAGATCCAGTCCGCCGTCGTCAATCTCTCCAGCAACGGCGCCTCCGCGACCTTTGCCTCGGTGCTGAGCATCGGCAGCTCCACCGCCGCCGGCACCTCGCCTTTCGCGGCGGGGCTGGAGGCGTCTTCCGGCCTGCCGGGGGTGACGCTGACCGATGGCGAGCAGGTGACGACCGGGATCGCCGCCAACAGCAACGCCTTCGTCACCTCCACCGGCGACGGCACCACCTCCACCGGGTCTTATATACGCGATATTCTGACCGGGCTTGCCAGCATCGCTTCGCTCAAGCCGGCGCAGGCCAGCGGCAGCACGTTCGACAGTTTTATTGCAACCGTATCGACCAGCCTGAACAACGCCAGCAATACGCTAAATGATGATGCCGGCGTGCTGGGCAACAATCAGACGCAGCTGAACGGCGTGTCGACCAGCCTGGCCAGCACGATCACCGCGTTGACCACGCAGGTCACGGCGGCGGACTCCGTCGATACAGCCGCGACTTTGACGCAACTCTCCACCGTGCAGACCGCGCTGCAGAGCTCGTATCAGCTGATCGCCAGTCTGAAGACGCTGAATCTGGCCTATTATCTGTAATTTGTACGGCTCCGGCGCTGCGGAAAAGCAAAATGCCGTTGACGGTAAATTAAGAAGTAGCGGGTACAAAACAGCTGACCGCAAAATGCGGACAATGTTTTAAGAATATCTTCTAGGATACCCTCCCCAAATGGCACTTAATTCGATCATCACGAACTCCAGCGCGCAGGTTGCGCTTGCGTCGCTCGACAACATCACCTCCGAACTGAACACGACTCAGAAAGCGGTTTCCACCGGCTATATTGTGGCGGACGCCACCGATAACGGCGCTGCTTTCGCGGTGGCGCAGACTGTTCGCAGCACGGTCAACTCGCTGACCGCCGCGAACCAGCAACTCGGCAACGCGACCGGCCTGATTTCGGTGACCTCCAGCGGTCTGACGAATATTTCGAACACGCTGACAGACGCCAGGGCGACCTTGGTTGCCTTGTCGAGCGGTTTCGTCACGGCTGATGAGCGGACGCAGGATATTGATCAGTACAACTCCTACATCGAACAGGTCGGGAAATTTATCGCCGGCTCCAACTATAACGGCAGTTCGCTGATCGGCGATACGACGGCGGCGGAGGAGAACGCCAGTTTCGGCTCCGTCACGGTGACGGACGACGAAAACGGCAACAACATCTCGCTGACCTCCTTCAGCGGTTCGACCGTGCTGGGTGCCCTTACCTTCACCGCCTCGCAGCTTGCCACCGCCACCGCGATCTCGTCGCTGATCGCCACCGGGGGCACCTTTACGACGCAGTTCAATTCGGTGAACACCGCCTTGAACACCTACGGCAATTTGAGCAATCTGGTGAACAACCAGATTTCGTTCAACACCGACAAGATCACCTCGCTGCAAACCGGCTTGGGCGCTCTGGTCGATGCGAACGAAGCGGCGGAATCTGCCAGCCTGCAATCGCTGCAGGTACAGCAGCAGCTTGCGACTTCTGCGTTGTCGGTTGCCGAGCAGACGCCTTCGCTGTTGACCAAGCTGATCCAGTAATCACGTGCCTGCCGCGCGGCGGGGCCGCCCGCCGCGCGGGTACGCGATCTGGCCAACGCTTCAGCTGATTTGGATCTGGGCGAAGCGTAAACGGCGACCATGGCAAAATGCCAACGAATAATGCCTCGGCAAAAGTCAGTAAACGAGGCTAACGGGGATTTGTTTTGGCAAGGCGTGATCTGGCAAAATGTCGACTTTAGTCCTCGAGCTCAAGCAAGGCGAGCTGATGATCATCAACGGTGCGCCGATCCGCTTCAAGACACGGTCGCGTATCGAACTGGCGGGCCAGGCGCGGTTTTTGTTTGGCAAGCAGATCCTCACCCCGGCGGAAGCCAATACGCCGGCGCGGCGCATCTATTTCGCCTTGCAGGCGGTCTATGTGGGTACGGATGAAGAACGCGCGTCGGCGCTGGTCTCCGCGCATTCGCTGATCGAGGCGTTCAAAGGCGCCACCACTTCGGCGCTGGCGCGCGAGATACTCGATCGCGCGATGCAGCTGGCGCGCGAAGGCGCCTGCTACGAGGCGCTGAAGCTGGCGCGCCGGATCATCCGGCATGAGACGGCGGTGCACGAGAACGCCGCCAAGGCCTCGCAAGGCCTCGCAGGCCTCGCAGGTTGATATGGAAGCGGCCGGTGAGGCCGCAACAGGATAGCAAGAGGGAATCTTCGGCATGAGCAATTTTCAGCGAATGGCGCGGGCCTATCAAAACGCCGGAAATCTGCGCTCCCAGCGCGAGCGCGACGCCGATGTTTTCGATATCTTCGCCTCCCGCCTGCGGGAAGGCGAGCGGGAAGGCGGCCTGACGCTGGCCAAGGCGCTGGCGGACAATGCCAGGCTCTGGCGAACCGTCACCACCATCACGCTGGATGACAATAATCCGCAGCCGGCGTCGATCCGCCGCTCCATGCTGCTGCTGGCCAATTCCATCATGCATGAAATGGGCAAGCCCGACCCGAACCTCCGCATTTTGATCGAGGCCAATTGCAACGTTGCGGCGGGCCTGCGCGGCGTGGCGCCGAGCGTTGCCGTCTTGCGCAACGGTGCGCAAGCGGGCGGCGCGGCGGCCGCAGGGGGCTGACATGACCGGTTCCCTCACCGGGATCAACTACGCATCGCTGTTTCCCGCCTCCTCCTCGAGCAGCAGTGCCGGGTCAGGCGTGCTGCAGGCGCTCTATGACAGCAGCTCCAGCTCAAGCGGCACCAGCGACGTCAATCCCATCATTGCTCTGCAAATCGCCCAGGCCAACCAAACTACCGACGTCGCCAACGAGGCAAAAACCCCGACGGTCCAGCTGGCGATCCAGGCCTTCACCAAAGCGGTGGATTCCGCAACCTCGGTCAAATCCCTGCTCAGCAACCCGAATTTCCTGAACGTCTTTCTCACCGCCAACGGGCTTGGATCGGAGGCCGGCTACCCGGCGCTGGCGCAGCAGGCCCTGCTGTCGGACCCGACGAACAGCAGCAGCCTGGCCAGCCAGCTGCAGACCACCAACTCCGCCTGGCTTAATACGGTGCAGACCTATAATTTCTTCAAAAACGGTCTTGCTGCCGTGCAGAACCCAAAGGTCATTTCGACCCTGGCCAGCGGATATGCCGAAGTGCAGTGGCGGGAATCGCTCGACAAGCAGACGCCCGGCCTGTCCAACGCATTATATTTTCTGGCCAACGCGTCGAGCTTCACCAGCGCCGATGACATTCTCGGCAACGCCGTCGCACGCACCGTCGTCACCACCGCCTTCGGCATTCCGGAGCAGATCGCCTATCAGCCGCTGGAAGCGCAGGAGCAGGCGATCACCAGCCATCTCGATCTCTCGAAACTTTCCAATCCGCAATATGTGCAGAGCCTGACCGATCAATATCTGGTGCAGCTGCAGGCGAGCAGTTTCTCCTCCAGCTCTTCCGCATCCGTGACCAGCCTGATCGCCTGATTCAAGGAAATCATCATGCCGGATGGCGTACAGCATATCGATCCTGACATCGTCGCCGGGCGCATTGCCAAGCTGCTGCAGGCGCGGCGTAGCGGCGCGGTGAAGCCGCTGCTGGCGGCGCTGCAGAAACTCGCACCCGAGCACAAGGATCTGGCGCTGCTGCAGAACGCCTATTTCTGCCAGACCGGCGACTACCCCCAGGCCCTGCAGGTGCTGGAGCAGGCGCTGGCGCGCGAGCCGCAAAACGCCATGCTGCAATTGCGCCATGCGGAGACGCGGTTCGGACAAGGCGATTACGCAAGCGCCGCCGCGGAAGCGGCGGAAGTGGTTGTGGAGGCGCGTGATCTTCGCCGCGCCAAATCCGTGCTTGGCATGGCGCTCTTGAAACTCGGGCAGTTCAAATCGGCTCTGCCTTGCCTGGCGGATGGCTTCGCCGCGGACCCTTCGAGCGTGGACGTAGCGCTGGCGCTGGCTGCGCTGGCGCCGGAGCATGCCGTGCAGGTGCTGCAGCAGGCCATCGCCGCAACGCCCAATTTGGCCGTGCTGCGCAACGCGCTCACGCGGCGCCTGCTGGCCATCGGCGAGGTTGCGCAGGCCATCGGCAGCGCCGACCGCGCCCGCGCCGATGGCCTGGCCGATGCCGAGACCTTCTGCCTGCTGGCCTTTGCGAAGATGCAGCAACGCTGCTGGGAAGACGCGGCCATCGCGGCGGCGCAGGCGCTGAGCCTGGCGCCGGGACATTCCTGGGCAACCCGTCTGGTGGCGGCGCTCAGCCAGCGGGAATCCGGTGTGCTCACGCCAGTGCCACAGCAGGACGCGCTGGCGGCGGAGCAGGCAGTGATCGCCGGCGGCACCATCCTGCCGGGAAGTTTCCGTACCCAGCTGGAACAGGCGCACCCCGACGGACCAGTGCTCGATCTGTTCTGCGGCACCGGGCTGAACGCAATCGCCGCGCAGGAGATCTGCGCCGTCCCCTGGACGGGCGTCGAGCCTGACCCGGTATTGCGGGGCTTTTGCGCCGAACGCGGCTTTTATGCCGGGCTGGAAGATGGCAGTCCGCTGGATTTGCTCGGCGCCAGGCAGTTCGCGGTCATTCTGCTTAACGAGGCGCTGGCCTATGCCGCCGAGCCGCAAGCCTGGCTCAGCGGCGTGCGCGCCGGCCTTGCCCCGGGCGGTATCGCCTTTGCCGCCATTCCCAGCGGGCGCCCCGGGCTTACCGGCCACGGCCTGTTTGCGCATAACCTCTCGCGCATCGCCGGGCAGGCGGCGCAGGCCGGGCTTGCCTTCAGCCTGCTGCGAACCGGCACATTGCGCCATATCGAGGGCCTTCCCCTGCACGGGAGCATCGCCGGCTTCCAACCCGCCTGATGCACGGCAATGCCCACGAGGCCGCGTCGTTTGCGCCCGACGAGGCCGCGCTTTTCGCGACCGATGAGGCCGCGCTTTTCGCGCGAGGCCAGGCGCTGCGAGCCGCCGGCGAGTGGGAGCAGGCGATCGCCGTGCTGGAGGCCGCCAACAAGATTAATCCCAGCCGGGCGGAAACGCTGCTCTCGCTTGGCGTGCTGCGGTTGCAGCACAATGACTTTCCCGCCGCATTCAACCTGATCGAACGGGCGCTGGCGCTGCGCCCGGGCTACGCGCAGGCCTGGGATGCGCTGGGGCATCTGCACACCGCCACAGGCGACCACGCAGCCTCGCTGGATGCCTTCGCCCAGGCCAGCGTGCTGCAGCCGAACCATTTAGCGTTCCTGCTGCATCGCATGGAGGCGGCAATAGAATGCGGCCAGAGCAAAATTCTGGCAGAGATTTTCACAACGGAGCTGGAGGCCGATCCACTTGCCGCCGGCCCGCTGGCCGGCCTTGGACTGCTCGCCATCCGCGAGCGCCGCATCGAAGACGCCATCGACCTTCTGGAAGCGGCGGCCGCGTTGAATGATTCCGACCCGGAGCCGCCGATGCTGCTGGGCGTCGCCTATTCCTTCGCGCTGCAGCCTCAGCGCGCCGCGCCGATGCTGCGCCTGGCCCTCGAACGCGACCCGGAGAACACCCGCCTGGTAAACGACCTGGCGGTCACGCTTTCCCGATTATATTGCTATGAAGAAGCCGTTGAACTGCTCACCGTTAGCATCGAAAAACACGGCCCGAACGTGCTCGCCTTGGGCAACCTCGCCACTGCGAAAGCCGCTTTGGGCAAGATGCACGAAGCCTGCGAGGCGGCGCGTTCGGCCGTGCAGCTGGCGCCGCAGGATGGGCGCGCCGCCCGCGCCTTCTGCAACCTGCTGCCTTATCAGGAAGAAATCTCCGCGCCGGATCTGCTTGCCGCCCTGCGCCAAGTCGCCGCGAGCCTGCATTTGCCGGCAACGCGGCCGCACGCGGTCTCGCGTGTACCGGACCGGAAGTTGCGCATCGGCCTGCTCTCCAACCTGCTGCGCACGCATCCCGCCGGCTGGCTCACCTTGGCCGGGCTGGAAGCGCTGGACCGCGCCGCCTTCTCCATCCATTGCTTCGGCCGATTCGAACCTGGCGACGCCATCGCCCAGCGCTTTGCCCGCCTAGCCGCCGGCTGGCACTCCACCGAGGCGATGGACGATGCGCAGACGGCGCAATGCATCCGCGACGCGCAGATCGACATCCTGATCGACCTTGGCGGCTTCGGCGATACCGGCCGCATTGATGTCTGTGCCCACCGTCCAGCGCCTTTGCAGGTCAAGTGGGTCGGCATGCAATATCACAGCACCGGCCTGCCGTTCATCGATTACTTCCTGACCGACAACCGCGAAACGCCGCCGGGATATGAGGAATTCTACAGCGAAAAACTGCTGCGCCTGCCGGACGGCTATGTCTGCTATCTACCACCTTCCTACGCGCCGGAAATCGGACCGCTGCCGGCGGAACGCAATGGCCATGTCACCTTCGGCTGCCTGAACAATCTGATGAAATTCTCCGGCGGCACGCTGAACGCCTGGGCGCAGATCCTGCACGCCGTGCCAAACTCGGTTCTCTATCTGCGTTGTCCGCAATTCTCCTCATTGGGCGCGCGCCAGCGCATCGGCGCATCCTTCCGCGAAAACGGCATCGTGGAGGAGCGCGTGCATTTTGCCGGCCGCACCCCGCACCGAGATTTTTTGAAAACCTATAACGAGATCGACATGGCCCTCGATCCCTTTCCCTATTCCGGCGGGCTCTCCACCTGCGAGGCGCTGTATATGGGCGTGCCCGTGCTAACCCACGCCGGCGAGATTTTTGCCGCCCGCCACTCGGTCAGCCACCTCACCAGCGTCGGCCTGACGGATTGGATCGCCACCAGCAGCGCAGGCTATATCGAAAAGGCTAGAACCCACGCCGCGGACATCGAAAATCTCGCCAGCCTCCGCGGCAGCTTGCGCAGGCGCGTTGTCGCAAGCCCGCTTTGCGATGCGCCGCGTTTCGGCAAAAACCTCGGGGCGGCCCTTAGAACGATTTGGGCGGAGTATTGCGAGGCGGAGCGGCGCAACTAGCACTGCGACTCCGCAAACGATACATCTCCCCGCTATCCGAATTGCCAATGCGGACATATCCGGCGGTTTCCAGCAAAAATGCCGCAGCTTCCATTTCATCCGCAGGCCGGGTGTCCAGGTGAATCATGCCGGCGGCCTGGCGGAGGACATCCAGCAACTCATCAGTGGCGCCGACGCGAAATATGCCGGCCTCACTTCCAGCCGGCGCCAGCAGCTTGCGCAACTCCTCGATTTGATGCCGCAACGAAAAACGCTGCGCTATTTGATGCCATCGCCCTGGCTTGGCTACCCGGATCATCTCCGCAGCCTCAAGCACCGTGCCAAAACGCATCGCTTCCGGCCAGAATTCCTCGGCCCCGGCCTGGTCCAGCATTACGACGTCGCAGCCGCAACTTGCCGCTTCCGCCATTGCGAAGCCAAAACTTTCATACACGCTGGTCGATAGCAGCACGGTATTGCGAGCGTGCCAGCGCGGCATATCCTCCGGCGCAATATCGCCGTCCACAAAAACCGCGTCGTCCAGTCCAAGCCGGCGTTTCAAGTGGTTGAAACTATCCACCGCCACAAGCTCGCCGCCCTTCGAGCTCAGATGCATGTGCCAGCGCGCATCATGCTGGCGCAGCAAATACAGAATTTCCAGCGCCATATTGGGGTTTTTATGCAGGCTCAGCCAGCCGCACCAGCCGATCCGAAACCGATCTGCCGCACCGCACGGCACAAAACGCTGCACATCCACCCCATTATGCACCACATGCAGCGCGGTGCTTTGCGGCAGCGCCGGCGCCTCCGCTTGCAGCCGTGCCGCCATGTCCTTGCTCACCACAATCACGTCATCGATCTTGGACCAGGGCGCCGCCGCGGCGTGTTTGGTCCCATACGCCTCGATCCGATGCACCCGCATCACAACCCGCCGACCGCCGAAATCAAACGCCGCAATCATCGCCGGGAACGGCGGCCAGCAGAACTCAAACCAAATCACATCCCGGTTCGCATCATCCGCCCAGGCGCAAGCCGCCTGAAGCTCCGCCATGCCCCGCACATGGAACGCCTGAACCTCCAGCCCAGGGCAAGGCAGCCGCGCCAGCAGATCGGGCACGAAATGATCCAGCCCCGGAAGCAACATGAAAGCCACGCGCTGCGCACGATCCATGCGGAAAAGATAAAAGCAAATTGTAAAGGAAGCGGTTCTTCTGAAGAAAAAGAACCAAAAAGACTTCTGTTAATTTTGGCCTGGGGCGCTGCCGCCGACAGCGCCCCAGGCCCGGAGTTTAAAAAGTCTTTTGCTTTCGCGGGCGGCCAGCCTTTTTTTAAAAAAAGAAGCGCTTGCTTAAGCTTGCCTAGGCCGCAGGCAGCAGGGTTTTCAGGTTGACGTTGGGGTCCGCCAATGCTTCCGGGTCCAGCACTGTCTTATCGGCCACGAAGCGTTTGGCGGCGTTGAATTCGACGATGGAGTTCACGCAATCGGCGGCGATCACCCGGCCTTCCTTCAGGTAGAAGGCGACGAAGCCTTCCGGGTTTCGCGGCGGCCGTATCACGACCTGGTCGTAGTGCTGCGAGAGGCCGACTGCCTGTAGTTTCAGATTGTACTGGTCGGACCAGAACCAGGGGATGGCGTTATAGGCGGAGGGCTTGTCGTTGATCACGCTGGCCGCCACCCTTGCCTGTTCCATGGCGTTGGGCACCGATTCCAGGCGGAAGCGCCGGCCTAGATAAGGCAGCGGGAATTCCGTGCAATCGCCGATCGCCAGGATGTCGGGATCGGAGGTCTGGCAAAATTCGTCGACCATGATGCCGTTGCCGATCTCCAGCCCGGCTGCCGCCGCCAGCTCGATATTGGGCACCAGCCCGACGGCCACAAGCACCAGGTCGGCGGCGAGGTGGGTGCCGTCGGAACAGCGCACCGCGCCGACATGGCCGGGATTGGTGGGGGAGGGGTCGAAGCCCTCGACGCCTGTGGAAAGCCGCAACTGCACACCGGCTTTACTATGTGCGGTTTCGTAAAAAGCCGAGAGCTGCGGGCCGGCGACGCGCGCCAGCACGCGCGGTGCGAACTCCACGATTTCTACCGTCAGTCCTTGTTTCACCGCCACCGCGGCGACTTCCAGCCCGATATAGCCGCCGCCCACGATCACCAGTTTCGCATCCGGCACGAAAACCTCGCGCAATGCGTCCACGTCGGCGATCGAGCGCATATAGTGCAGGCCCTGCAGATCCGAACCGGGGATCGTGAGCCGCCGCGGCCGGCCGCCGGTGGCCAGCACCAGCTTGCCGTAGCCGAACGTTTCACCGAGGCCCAGATGCAGCGCATGCTTTTCCCGGTCTATCGATTCCACTGTGGTGGAGGGGTGAAAATCGATCTTGCTGTTGGCATAGGCCGCAGGTGCTCGGATCAGCAGTTGTTCCGTTGTGGTTTCTCCTGCCAAAAACGCTTTGGAGAGCGGCGGCCGGTGATAGGGCAGATGGGGTTCCGAGCCGATCAGGACGATGGAGCCGGCAAAGCCGCCTTGCCGCAGCCGGGCGCCGACCTCGCTGCCGCCATGGCTCGCTCCTACAATCACGACATCCGCCCGGCGCTCGGTCATTTGCTACGCATTCTCCAGTTCTTGCTGGCTCATTATCAACAGCGGTCGTGAAAGTACAACGGCGCAGGAAGGGCAATAACGTATGAGGTGGGGTGCACTTTGGCACCCCACCTGGCGTTTTTTCACAAAAAAACGGCTCCTCCATCGGGAGGAGCCGCGCCTGTAGGCAGGGATGTTTAAGCGAAGTAGCTGTCGTCCAGCAGCATGTCTTCGTAGAAGGCGCCGAAGCCGCCATTCGGGTTGCGGATGTGGATTTCCAGCACCCAGAGCAGCGGCTCCGGCTTGAAATCGACATCGGCCATCGGGCCGTCGTAAATCGCGGCGTGCGGAAAGTCGGAGATGCGGTGGCCGGACAGATCCATGTTCAGCTCCCAGCCCATCTTCCGGGCCTCCGTCACGGCGAACTCGTAGAGTTCCTTGCCGCTCATGCCGGTGGCTTCCCATTGCTTGCGGACGATATGGAACAGCTTGCGCGCATCGGCGGCGCATTTTTCCATCTCCGGCGCCTGGCCGACGACGAAGGTGTCGCCACCGTCGCCTTCCCACTCCTCCCAGACCGGGCCGATATCGACCAGGAAGATATCGTTTTCCTTCAGCACGATGCCTGGATCGGAATCCTCGCCAAAAGTTTTTAGCGTATTGGTTCCGAAACGGACATAGACGTCGTGCCAGCCGCGCACCATGCCGTGTTCGGCCAGCAACGCCCGGGCTTTCTCCACGGCGTCTTCCTCGACCATGCCGGGTGTGCAGAAGCTCGGGATCTGGTTGATGATGGCGCGCACTTGGGAGCGCACTTTCAGCATCTGCTCCTTGGTAAAGGCGGGGCCGACGGCCTGGTAGGCGGTTTTCTTGTCTTCGATAACGTCGCTCATGCTCTGTTCTCCTGTTTAAGAGGACGGGGTTTGATGGGGTCGGGCGTGATACGCAGCCCGTTGAGCGAAGGCTCGAGCACGATCTGGCAGGCCAGACGGTGGTTCACCTCCTGTTGATCTGCTTCACGCGAGCGCAGGAATTTCAGCATGCGGATCTCGGAAGTCGTGGGTGGGTTCAAACGGCTGAAATAGGAATCGTCGACTAAAATCCGGCAGGCGCCGCAAATGCCTTTTCCCTTGCATACCGTTTGAATTGCAGCGCCCACCCGCAGCATCGCGGAAAGCACCGTATCTCCCGGCTCGGCGGGGATGTCTTTGCCGCCGGCCAGGAGGTGCAGACTATCCAGCATCCTGCGCCAGTTGGGGGAAGCCGCGGCTGGCGATGACCAGGCGGCGGTTCTGGAAGGCGATCCAGATGCCGCCGATGATGAAGTAGGCGCCGAACATGTAGGGGAAGTATTTCACCGGTGCCGGCGGCACGGGATAAACGCTGCCGATGGTCGGAACCATCAGCAGGATGACCGAGGCCGCGGCGACGATGACATGCCACGGTTTCAGCTGCCCCAGCGACTTCACATAGAACGGCGCCGCGACCGAGACGAGCAAATAGGCAACGATGAAGCCGAAGGCGGCAAGTGTGCCGGCGTCGTTGAACATGTCGCCGACCGCCATGCCCTTCAGCAAGCCGATCAACGGCAGGCCGAAAGAGAGCAGACCCATGATGAGAACGGCGACATGCGGGGTTTCGTTGATGTGGTGAGAATCCGCGGTGAACCTATGGAACAGCCCCTGCTGGCCCATGATGTAGATGATCCGCGAACCGGCATTCAGGCAGGACAGGTTCAGCGCGAAGAAGCTGACCATGGCGCAGGCCGAAAGCGGAGCAGCAAGCCAGGGCATGTGCACCAGGCCGGCAATGGTGTTCAGCGGCGTGGTGAGCTGATCCAGCGTCGGCTTGGTGCCTTGCGTGGCCTGCACCTCGACATAGGTGACGAACACGAAGAACACACCGGCGATAATCAGGCTGACGATCACCGACCAGGGGATGGCTTTCAGGGGATTGCGCGCCTCGTCGCCAAAGGCGGTGGCGGACTCGAAACCTACCAGCGAGAAGACGGCAACCACGACACCCAAGCCAAGCGTGCTGATCGAGAGCGTGGAAGGCGCGAACTGCACCTTGTCGACCGCAAAGCCATGGAAGCCGAGCGTCACCAGGCAGAGCAAGGTGATCAGCACCATCGAAGTGGCCTCCAGAACCAGCATCACTTTTGCCGACAGCGCCACGTTCTTCCAGGCCATGAAGCCGGAAACGGCAATGCAGACGATGAACAGGATGGCCGCCGGGCAGTTGATCCCGACCATATTCAGCAGGGTCTGCGCAAAGGTGGTGAAGCCGTTCAGGCCGGCGTCGGAAATGCCGAGATAGCACCAGATCAGCGCCCAGCCGCCCAGGCCGCCGACGACATTGCCAAGGCCCTTGCAGATATACTGATACATCGAGCCGGAGCCGGCGGTACGCGAGGCAAACATGTTGAGGTTGAACGCGACGAAGAGCAGCATCACCGTCCCCAGCGCATAGGACAGCCAGCTCCAGGCGCCGGTGGTCCCGTACATCAGCGGCACGATCAGCGCCGCGGTCATGGTCGGCGAGATCAGAGCTATGTTCTGGGCCAGCAATTCCAGCGGCCCTAGGGCATCCTTTTTAAGCGCCTTGACAGGCGATATCGGTGGAGCGGTCATCGCTGCAATCCTTCAAAATCGATGCCGTTGGTTGCGGCGGTTGCGGATTGCCGTGGGGCGTAACTATTATTTTTGAACTTAAACTTCGGTTTAAGCTTGTCAGTGATGCTTTTTACGCAGACCATGGATTAGCAAGAACCTCCAGTTTTTACAAACCGACTGGTCCAGTGATATATCCGGAAGGAAAGATGAAGGAATTAGGGCGTATTTTTTTTTCTGAAGAAAAAGCAGCAAAAAGGCTCCTGCACCCGGCCCGGCGTTCAAAAGGTTTTTTGGTTCTTTTATCCAAAAAAGAACCGTTTGCTTGCTAAGACCCTGGGACCTGCGAATTGTGCTGGAGCGCGATCTGGCCATGCCGGCCTATATGCAGATCGCGCATGCTCTGATCGACGCCATCCGTCGCGGCAGGCTGGCGTCCGGCTGCGCATTGCCGGGCACGCGGGAGCTGGCTTCGCGGGTTGGGGTGAACCGCAAGACGATCCAGCAGAGCTATGACGAACTGGTGGCGCAAGGCTGGCTGACGGCGGAGGCGACGCGCGGCACCTTCGTCTCCGCCCTGCTGCCGGCGGTGGCGGAGGAGGTGACGCCGCAGGTGCTAAGCGGTCGGGTGGCGGCGTTTACGCTGCGGCGGGCGGCGCCGGATCTGCCGGTGGCGCTACCGCCGGCCGGCACGCTGGTGTTCGACGATGGCGCGCCGGATACCAGGCTGATGCCGGCGGAGCTGGTGGCGCGGGCCTACCGCCGGGCGTTGATGCAGGGCTCCCGCCATAATCGGCTGGGCTATGGCGACCCCTGCGGCAGCCTGGCGCTCCGCCAGGCGGTGGCGGAGATGCTGAAGGCGGATCGCGGGTTGGATTGCACGCCGGACAATATCTGCATCACGCGCGGCAGCCAGATGGGCATCTTCCTCTCGGCGCGGCTGCTGGCGCAATCAGGCGATAATATCGCGATCGAGAGTCTGAGCTACCCGCCGGCGCGCGAGGCGTTTCGCGCCGCCGGCGGCACGATCCTGTCGATCGACATGGACGACCAGGGCATGCGCGTCGACCGGCTGGAGGCGCTGTGCCGCGCCCAGCCTATCCGGGCGGTTTATGTCACCCCGCATCATCATTTTCCCACCACCGTGGTGTTGCCGCCGGAGCGCCGGATCAGCCTGCTGGGGCTGGCTGAACAATTCGGCTTCGTAATCGTCGAGGATGATTACGACCACGAATTTCATTTCTCGCACCGACCGATGCTGCCGCTGGCCAGCGCCCATGGCTGGGGCAAGCTGATGTATATCGGCTCGCTCTCAAAACTTTTATCGCCGTCGCTCAGGATCGGTTATCTGGTGGCGGCGGAATCGGTTATTCAGCGGGCGGCGGCGGAGATCATGATGATCGACCGGCAGGGCGACCCGGTCACCGAAGCGGCGGCCGCCGATATCATGACCAGCGGCGTGCTTAAGAGCCATGCCCGCAAGGTGGTGCGGATCTATGCCGAGCGGCGGGAATGCCTGGCGGCGGCGCTGCAGCGCGAACTGGGGGGCCAGGTGGAATTCTCGCTCCCCGCCGGCGGCCTTGCGCTATGGGTCAATTTTGCGCCGAAGGTGGATCTGGCGGCGCTGGCGCAAGCCGGCCTGCGCCAGCGGGTCGCACTCACGCCGGGCCAGGCTTTCGCTTCCAACGGCGTCCAGGTGCAAGGGGTAAGGCTGGGTTTCGGCAGCATGAACGAGGCGGAGCTGCAAGAGGCGGTGCGGCGGCTGCATTCGGCGATGGCCGAACTCAGCTGACGAGACGGATTTCACAGGCGCAACGCGGTTGCGATAAAAAGAAGCCGCTTTTTTGAAAAAGCGGCGCGATGCTTTATTCTTGCTCTAGGCCGGAATCGCCTTGCTCTAGGCCGGAATCGCCTTGCTCTAGGCCGGAATCGCCATGCCTTTCTGCACCGCGGGGCGGGCGGCGATGACGGCGACCCACTGGGCAGTAGCGGGCAGAGCCAGGACATCCTGCGGCAGCATTTCCTTCATCATCGAAAGGCCGGCCGAGACCCAGGGATAGGTTGCAATGTCGGCAATCGTATAATCGGCGCCGGCGAGGTAGGCCGAGGCGGCGAGCCGGGCCTCGAGCACCCGCAGCAGGCGGGCGACCTCCGCCGCGTAGCGAGCGATGGCGGGCTCGTTACGCTCCTTCTGGCGGGAGAAATAGCCGAGCTGGCCCATCATCGGCCCCAAGCCGCCAAGCTGCCAGGACATCCAGGCCAGTGCCTGATAACGCCCCGACCCGGAGGCTGCCAGGAACCGGCCGGATTTATCCGCAAGGTAGTTCAGGATCGCGCCGCTTTCGAAAATGCTCAGCGGACCTTCCGGCGCATCCTGGTCGACGATGGCGGGAATGCGGCCATTCGGCGAAATCGCCAGAAATTCCGCCCGCTGCTGCTCGCCGGCGCTGATATCGACGGGATGGAGCGTGTAGGGCAGCCCGGTCTCTTCCAGCATGACGGAGATTTTCCGGCCATTCGGGGTCTTCCAGGTGTATAGGTCGATCATGGGGCGCTCCGTTCGGTTCGCCGGATCATAGCAGGCGGCCGGGTTATTTTACATGGCGTCTCTCGCAGCCGCGACCGCCGCTGATTACATGCAAGATGCTGAACCAGGAGATGACAATGCCGAGATGGCGAGTGGGATTAGTTGGCGCGGCGCTGTTTTATTGCGCAGGGCTTGTCGGCACAGGCGTCATGGCGCAGGAGATGAACGGTGTGGACGGCGGTCTGAACTCCGATAATGGGGCGATCACCGGACCGAGGATCAACCGGGTGAGCGGCATCAACGCAAACGGCACCCCGCGACAGGAGGATCCTGGCGCGTCCATGACCAACGGGGCCGGCAATAGCACCATGACACCGGGAGTTACCGGAGCCATTGGCAGCACCAGCCATTCCGGCACCCCGCAAACCGTACCGCCGACGGTGATCCTGCACAATAACGAGACCGGTGGTCCGCAATAGCTGGTTAAACGCTGCTAAACGGAAAACCGCCGGCAGCCTTGGCGCTGCCGGCCATTCCTCGGAGCCGCTGCGCCGTTATGAAGCGCGGCGTACCGGCTCCGCGCTGGCGTTGCCGATCAGGTTCAGCAACTCGCGGTTGAAGTCCGGCAAGTCGTCCGGCTTGCGCGAGGTTACGAGGTTGCCGTCGACCACCACCGACTGGTCCACCCATTCCGCCCCGGCATTTTTCAGGTCGGTCTTCAACGAAGGCCAGGAGGTCAATTTCCTGCCCTGCAAGCTGTTGGTCTCGATCAGGGTCCACGGGCCATGGCAGATTGCGGCAATCGGCTTATTCGCCTTGACGAAGTGGTCGACGAAGGCGACCGCTTCCTTGCTGATGCGCAGCGTGTCGGGATTGGCGACGCCGCCGGGCAGCACCAGCGCATCATAATCGCCGGCTTTCGCTTTTGAGAGTTCGAGATCGACCTTGGTCATATCGCCCTTCTCGTCATGCTTCATGCCCTGGATCTCCCCCGCCTTTAGCGAGATGATCGTGACGTCGGCGCCCTGCTCGCGCAGAGCTTTGACCGGTTCGATAAGTTCGGCCTGTTCGAACCCGTCGGTTGCCAGAACGGCTACCTTCTTGTGTTTTACATCAGCCATCTATTCCTGCCTTTCGGGCCGTTTCTTGGGCCTTCAAAGATTGGAAGCCCTTCTTAGCGTGCAACCTGCGGCATCCAAAATGAACAGAACATCATAACCGGGTCATCGGTCCGGTAGTCGCGGGTCGTTAAGCTACGATAGATCGGAGGGGAAGATGCTCGACGAACTGGATGTGTTTCAATCCCGTGTACGTGAACGCGCCTTTCAAATGTGGCAGGCCGCCGGCTGTCCGGAAAATACTGCGGATGAATTCTGGCACCGGGCGCGCGAGGCCGAAATGAATGAGCTCAATCTCTCAGCGCAGGATCTGCACCGGGTTGAGAAAAAAGCCTCGCGAGCCTCCGATCCCGAGGATTTCGCCTGAAGGTCCGGTGCTTGGCCGCACCCTGCCTCTGGCCGGCTTCGGAACTACATCGGCGGCGTGATTCCCGCGGCGCCGGCGATGATGCGAATGGCGGTAATTTTACCGCCGGCGCTGCTGGCGAAAATGACAACGTGCACGCCGGGCGCCAAGGCGCCGGCGCTGGCGTGCTGGATCGCGACCACGGGCGTGTCCGGCAGGACCATGATGATTTGCTTGCCGCCTTTATAAACGACACTGATCTGCTTGGATCCCGGCAGCGTGGATACCGTTTGCACATTGCCGTTGGTCATCGAGCTCGAGGTTTTGGGCGTGATCGCAACGCTGGCGACGCTGCCGTTGCTCATGCTGCTTGGGCTGCTCGGGCTGTTCGTGCCGGGCTTGGTGATGCCGGGCTTGGTGATGTCGGGCTTAGTGATGTCGGGCAGCGGGTCCCAGGCATAATGTCCTTCGCCGGCGCCACGCATGGCGGGCGGGAAGATCACCACCTCCAGGGCCACCATGTCGGCGCCCGCGCCTTTGGCGGCGGTGCCGATATAGCTGTTCGGCAGGATGGCGCTGACGCTGGATTTGCTGGCCAGCGCGTAGCCGGTCTCGGGTGTCAGGCTGACGGTCAGGCTGGTGCCGGCCGTGGTATTCAGAATGACGGAGCCGGCGGTGACGGTCTGCAGCGTGCCGCGCAGGCGTTCAGGCGGCGTCGCCGCGCAGGCCACGCCCGCCACCATGACGGCCAGAAGCGTCGCCAATAGAATTTTCATGCCTGTCCGTGCTCCATATGGCGGTCCGCGACGTCGCGGGTTGATAAGCGCTTGCAGGCTACCGGACCGCCCCGAATTAGCAATCTGAAACATTGTTTCGATGCCGAGCGCCAATGAATAGCGTCAGCGAATAGCGCAGGCTTTGTCAACGGCAGGAAGCTTGCGCTACCCGCCGTGGACCTTGGACAGAGATCCTGCTTCCGCGCGAAGCATAGTTCCGGCGGGATGGATCATGACGCATTTGGCGTTCTAGCCGCGAATCGGCCGAGGAAATTCGTCAGCTTGCCGATCTGCAGCTGGAATTGCCGCGGCTGCGGCTGCGCGACCTCAGGTACCGTCGTCTTGGCCAATTCCTTCGGCGCGGATGGCTCGGCTGCAATGCGGTTGATGTACTCGGCGATCGCCAGAAATCCCTGGCGGGAGAAGTGAGCCGGGTCGTACTCCTTGGTCCCGGAATCCTTCATTAATGCGTTCTCGGGAACCAGGACGTCGACATCGACAAAAAAGAAGTTCCGGCGGATGGCGCTAAACTCTTTCAAACTTTGGTTGTAGACATGCCTGATGGCGGCATCCTTCGTCCGGTTCTCCTTGAGCTGGTTCAGCGCCTTGATCATCGCCTCCAACGTCTTGCCGGCGTCGAATTGTGACAGCCATTGCGCCAGTCTTTTTTCATCGACATCGGGAATTTTCCGGGTAATCACCCCAATTGAAAAATGTTTCGCGTGCGGCGGCGCCGAGGCCGCAAGATGGTCAAGCGATTGCCGCACAAGGTCAAGCTTCTGTTCCAGGCTGAGGCGCGCCCGCCGGAACTGGCTGACAAACCACATGCCGTTATTCTTGAGATGGCGGCGAAGCGTGAGCTTTTCGATGCGAACCAGGATATCTTCGTTGCTTTCGAAATAGGTCCAGTTCAGCGCATTGAAAAGTGAGGTGAGCACCAGCTCGCTCGACGGCACTTCGGCGGCCAGACGCTCGACATCGTTGACCGTCCAGTAGTTCAGCTTCGCGATCGCCTGGCTGCTCCTGATCTTGTCGACGTCGCCACAGATGAATCCCGGATCGTCGAAGCGCACATCCCAGCCGGCTCTGACCGTATTGGTGAACTCTTCGCGTCTGCTGCTGCAGAACGTCGACAGCCCCACCAATTCGCAGCCGCCGATGAGCAGCAGCTTTTTGCTGGAAAGCGATTGCCCCACCCCTTCCTGCGCACCGCCTTCGGTGATCCAGTCCACATCGTCGAACATCTTCACGGGATTTGCCACCGGTTCGACAACCTGAATGACCGGCTCAAACAGCTTCTGGTAGATATATTGTTCGACGCCCATGTTCATCGCGCGGCATGAGAAGACGAAATGATCGAGCTTGTTGCGGCGGCCGAGGCGGTTGCCGGCGTAAAATCCGACCATTCCGTAGTCGCCATATTTATCGCGCACATGTGCCGTGCCGAAATAGGCGCCATAGGCGTTTAGCGCTTCCCGCAGTTTCTCGATTGCCTTCTGGCTTTCAAAGCGGCTTTTGGTGAAGTTCAACTGGTTCGACCGATTAGCCAGTTCCACGACGCGATCGAGTTGAGTCTCGAACTCAAAGTTAAACTCGATCCTGATGTCGCATTGACGCAGAAACTCGACATTGCCGAGATCCGTGGCCTTGCTGTCGAGCACCTTCTCCTCGAGGCTCTTATACTGTTTCAGCCGGGTGAGATGGGCGTCATTCTTTCCCTCAAGTTGCGGCAGGGCGAGCAGGCCGTCGAGGATCTCGGCCGGGTTGGCGACCATGATGCCTTTCGCATAATGCTTCGCCTCGTTCAGGTTGAGGACATTATCATCGATGAACAAAACATTTTCTGCGCGCAGGTTCGCAGATTCGATGATCTGGACGATGTTCTGCCCTTTCGGACCGAATTCGATCTTCGGAAAGACGAACCAGTCCCAAAGGTCAAGGTCGCGCAGTTTCACCTCTGTGGCGACCGGATCGTTTTTTGAGCAGATCGAGGAGACGATGCCCCGCTTCGCCAGCGTGATCACGATATCCTTGTTGCGCTCGATGGGGGTTGTCTCGCCTTCCGACAGCGTGCCTTCCCAAAAGGTGTCGTCGAGGTCCCAGATGACCAGTTTCACTTTTTGATCCAGCACGGCGGCTCCGATCTTCGATGGCCCACGTTGAATCAGACTAAAAGCAATCCCCTTCCGAAGCAACCCATTGTTAATCATCGTGTACAAAGGGTTTCAATGCGTGGCGCCGCGCGTCGCGCGTGGCAGCGTGACATCTGCTCGAGCCTGAGCTGTAGAAAAACGGCTTTTCAAGTAACGGCAACGCTTAAAGTTCGTTCATCTTTAGCCGAACGGCTGCAACATAAACGCGCAGGCGGGGTCGATGGAGCCGGAACTTGGCCAAGGGCAATCTTGCGGCCGCTGGGACGTTACCATCAGGCGTATTCTTTATTGTCTGGCGGAACAAAACGGGCTTAATCTCGCAGGGTGATCCGCCGCATTATCCGGTACCGCGCCTAGATGACTCGCCGCCTTCAAAAGGCTTTGCTCGGGGTTTGCGGTTTGCAGTAGTTCCGGCAGGCCCGGCAGGCCCGGCAGTTCCGGCAGTTCCTGCGTTCATCGCAGGAGCGTTAACCCCGTCGCAAAATGGAGGGGTTTTTTTGGAAGTTTTCAAAGGCGTCAGGCATAATGGTTAAAGCAAAGGATGGGGTTGAAGCAAAGGATGGCGCGGCAAAACCAGGGGCCGCAATCACGATAAGGCGGCGGCGGGATGCGGACCTGCCGGCGCTCACCGCGATCATGAATATGCAGCGCGTCCGCCGGGGCACGCTGGGCCTGCCATATACCAGCGTGGCGCAGGTGCGCCGCCGGTCCGAGACGACGGACACGAATTCTATCTTGCTCGTCGCCTGCGCCGGTGATGTCATTACGGGCGAAGCCGGAATTTTCCCGAAAAAATTGCCGCGGGTCGCGCATGGCGCGAGCCTGGGCATCATGGTGCATGATGACTGGCGGCAATGCGGGGTTGGTACCGCCTTGCTTACCGCCCTGATCGACCTGGCGGATAACTGGCTGGGCCTGAAGCGGCTGGAACTCAACGTCTATACCGACAACGCGCCGGAGGTCGCGCTGTACCGGAAGTTCGGCTTCGAGGTCGAGGGGATCGAGGTTGCCGACGCATTTCGCGACGGCGGCTTCGCGGATAGCTATGCGATGGCGCGGCTGCGGGGCGATCTGCCGGCCGATCGCTCATTCTATCCGGTTTTGCCGGCGCCCGCGCCCTTGGCCCCGTTCGAGTTGCGGGCGAGCGAGCCGGAAGATCTGGCAGGCATCGCGGCGCTGATGGCGCAGCCGATCGTCCGGCACGGCACGCTGCGGCTGCCCTATGCACTGGAAGCGCAGAGCAAGTCGCTGGCGGAGCCCGAAGCCGCGGAAAAATCGATCGTGGCGGTGGCCGCCGGCGAGATCGTCGGGATCGGCGTCTTGAAGCCGCAGGTCAACCGGCGGGCCCATTGCGCAGATCTGGCGCTTTTGGCGGTGCATGAGGCTTGGCATCGGCGCGGCGTGGGCGGCGCGCTGATGACGGCGCTGCTCGAAATCGCCGATGACTGGCTGAACCTGAAGCGGCTCTACTTGCACGTGTTGGCTGACAACGCGGCGGCGCTGGCGTTGTACCGGCGCTTCGGCTTTGTCCCGGAGGCGACGAAGCGGGCGGATGTCTTTCGTGCCGGCGGCTTTGCCGATAGTACGCTGATGGCGCGGCTGAAATGAACCCGCCTCGGACCGGCTTGGCATCGATTCCGCGGCCAGCTGCCTTCAGGACCTTGCGGCAGGTTGCCGGATGAGACTTGCGGCAGGTTGCCGCATAAGACTTGCGGCAGGTTGCCGCATAAGACTTGCGGCAGGTTGCCGCATAAGATAGGTCGGACGGAACTCCAAAACTGGACTGCGCTCGTTTGTTCACGAAACCGGCATCGGCGAGAACGGCCGCAGCAACGGGGATTTGGCTGCTTTGAATTTCAATGCGCGCAACGAAACGGCCCGCGGCTATTTGCTGCTCTGCGTCTTCTTCATTCACAGCCTCTACGCCTATACATGGTTTACCAATGACTGGCATCAGGCGCCGCTCAGCTACTCCCTTATCAAAATATTCGCACCGCAGATTTCGATCTATTTCTTCCTGAACGGCATGTCGATGCGCGGGATCGGCAACAAATCCCTGCGCGCCGCGTTGCCGCAATCCCTGATGCTGATCTTTCTGGCCTGGGTCTCGGAGGGGATCGGGATCGTGCTGCTGAACGCGCTCTATGGCGGCTACGGCCACGGCCTGCATTTCATCAAGCAGGCGATAAAGCCGATGCTTTACGGCACCGGCGGCTGCACCGCCGTGACCTGGTTCTTCACCGTGCTAGCGGCGGCGCGGCTGCTGGTTTGGATCTATGAGCGTAACAAAATCGACTTCGTCCTGAGCTGGGCCGTCATCGTTACGCTGATCCTTTTGGGCAAGCGCCTGCATGCGCCGGATAATTTATGGGAATGGCGGAACTGGCCGGTTGCTACATTGTTCATGCTGGCGGGCATGAAAATGCCGCGGGACTGGCGGGTGCCCGCCTGGATCGCCTTGCCTGGATTGGTAATCGCAATCGTGCTCACCTGGTTCGACGTGCCCGGCATCTTGGAGGCGGCACCATGCCTGATGTGCAACATCAATTTCGTATCCGAGCCGATGGTCAGTTCCTATGGGTTTCTACCTATATTCCTGATCGAGCAGGTCTTGCTGTTCCTGTTCATTTTATGGGGCGCGCAAAGCCCGCCGGCGATTATCGGCAAGCTCGGCCGGTATTTCGGCCGGCCCTCGCTGCAATTTTTGCTGCTGCATGGCTGGATTCTCATCACGATCATTCCGGCGGTTATGAATGCGCTGCCGGAAAAGGAGAGCGTGATCGTGCTGCTGGGCATCGCGGTCCTCAACCCGCCGCTGCACGCCCTGATCTACAAATATATGGAGAACCCGCTGAACCGGGTGCTGGCGTTTTGCTTCGAATGGGGAAGGCGGGTGACCGAATGGTGCACCCGCCCGGCAGTACGGAGCGCGGGATGATAGGGCAGGAAGGACTTCTTTTTCCGAGGAAAAAGCCTGGGCGCCCCAAAAAACAAAAAGACTTTCATGATGCTGGGCCTGAGGCGTTGCAAAATCCCGCCGCTAAAATAGCAAAAGTTTTTTGCACCGCTTCTTTTCAGAAAAGCGGCTGTTTATGAGTCTCATTTCTGTCATCGTTGCTGCCCGAAACGCAGCAGCTACCTTGCGTGAGAGCCTGGACAGCCTGTGCCGCCAGAGCGAGTCCAATTGGGAGGCCTGCATCATCGATGACGGCTCGACCGACGGCACCGCGACGATTGTCGCTGAATATGCGGCGCGCGATCCCCGCTTCCGCCTTATTGCCGGCGAGGGCAAAGGCGTGTCGCCGGCGCGCAACCTCGGAATCGCCGCGGCGCGCGGCAAGTGGCTGCATTTTCTGGATGCGGATGACTGGAACGATCCGGCGTTTTATCGAAAACTGCTGGCGGCGCTGGACGCCGATCCGGAGGCGGTCGCCGCGTTCAGCTGCTATCGCCGCGTCATGCCGGGCAGGGTGATCACCCGGCCGTATTGCCACCTGGTATCGCCGGCCGATCCGTTCGAGGACTTCGCCCGCGGCTGCCAGGTGGCGATCCATGCGGTGCTGGTGGAGCGCGAGATCGTGACGAAGCTTGGCGGCTTCGATCCGGAGCTGCGCAACGGCGAGGATTGGGATCTCTGGCAGCGCGTCAGCCGCTTTGGCCGGCCCTGGATATGGGTGAGTGAAGGCTTGGCGTTCTACCGCACGGATGGGCCGTCTTTGAGCCGCAACGTGCAATGGTTCGCCGCCCATAGCCGCAGGATCATCGCGCGCGGCTTTGGCGAGGATGCGCGGCTGGCCGGGATGGCGCCGAAATACGCCGCCGGCGCCTCCCCGGCGCGCGGCAGCCTGCAGCAGGCGATGGCGTATAACGCGGTCTGGACGTTGGGAATGGATTGCGGCGCCGGCGGCCCGGCGGACGTGGATGCCGAAATGCTGGCGCCGTTCGACCAGGCGGCGATGGAGGCTTCGACCATTGCCGGCGTGATCTTCGAAGGCCTGCTGGTCGGCTCGCGCTCGCTACCGGAGCAGCTGGCTGGGCGCTGGGCCGAGTACGGGGAGCGGCTGACCGGCCGGATCGCCTGGCTCGGCGAGGTTTGGAACAATCCCGGCGCGGCGCGCGCCATCCAGTACTATCTGGAAACCCAGATACTGGCCTGCGAGCCATTCAGCGTGCCGCGGCGCCTGAGCCTGACGCAGAGCCTGCGGGTGGACACGGCTTGCCTGCGGGCGACGCCTTTGCCGCCCGGAATCGACCGGTTCCATGCCAGCGTGATCTCTCGCAGCCAGGCTGAGCGGCGGGTGACTGTGGCGGCTCTGGGAGATTTCACGCCGCGGCAATGGCTGCAGGCGCTGAGCCTCGGCTTTACCGATCTGCGGCCCTGGCGCGAAGCGCATCCCGCAATCGCGGCGCTGCTGATGCTGCGCCATGCGGCGGCGCTCCTGCGGCGCCAGCCCGGCCTGCTGCGCCGGCGTTCGGCACTCCGTGCCGCACTTCGGGCCAGGCTGCAACGGGTTTTGGCGCGGCAGGGTGGCTTGCATCCGCCGGCAAGTCACGCCGCCAGGATGCGCCAGGTCGATCTCTGGGCAGCTTCGCAGGCCGCGGCGCATGGCGCGGTCGATGCCGTGCGGGTGGCCGAGAAATTCGCCGATTACGACGTGGATAAGCATGGCCGCCAGGGCCTGTTCGAGAGCGTGTTCGAGACCGAGGATCCCTGGAATTACGGCTCGGCCTATGAGCAGCAGAAATACCGGCGCCAGCTCGACCTGCTGCCCGCCGGACCGATCGAAAACGCCATGGAGCTGGCCTGCGCGGAAGGCCATTTCACCCAGCTTCTGGCGCCCCGCGTAGCCCATCTGCTGGCAACCGACATCGCCGGCAACGCAATCGCCCGCACCCAGGCGCGCTGCTCGCAATTCGGCAATATCGACTATGAAATTATGGATTTTGCCCACGCGAAGCTGCCCGGCAATGCCGATCTGATCGTTTGCTCCGAGGTGCTGTATTATCTGTCCGGCGAGGCGGAGCTGCGGCAGGTGGCGGGGAAATTCGCCGCGGCCTTGCGCCTGGGCGGCTGCCTGATCACGGCGCATGGTTATGTGCTGAAGGATAATCTTGCCCGTACCGCCTTCGACTGGGACACGGTGTTCGGCGCCGAGGTGATCAACCGGGTTTTAAGCGAGACGCCGGGTTTGCGGCTGGAGCACACGATCGAGACCGAGCTCTACCGGATCGACCGTTTTTGCCGGATCGCAGAGGATGCGCCGGCCGTCTTGCCGGTGCTGGAAAAGCTGCCGGTGGTGGAGGCGCTGGACCCTGACGTGGCGCGCTGCTTGGTCTGGGGTGGCGCGAAGGCGCGGCGCTTCGAGACGCTGCAACACGAGCACCGGCCGCATGTGCCGGTGCTGATGTATCATAGCGTTGCCGATGCGGGACCGGCGGCTCTGGCGCGCTTCAGGCTCAGCCCCGGAATGTTCAGGGCGCAGCTGCGCTGGCTGCGGGCGAACGGCTATTACACGATCGGTTCCGAGCAGCTGGCAGGGCATCTGGCGGAAAAGCGCTTGTTTCCCGGCCGGCCGGTGATGCTGACCTTCGATGACGGCTTGCAGGATTTTGCCGATAACGCCTGGCCGGCGCTGGTCGCGCATGATTTCACTGCCGAGATGTTCGTGGTGACCGGCCAAGTTGGGCAGGCGGCCGCCTGGGATGCGGATTACGGTCCGCCTGCCAAGCTGATGGACGCCGCCGCCATTGCCCGGCTGGCGGCCGATGGCGCGCTGTTCGGCAGCCATCTGGTGACGCACCGGCCGGTGGATGGGCTTACCAGCCTGGAGCTTGCGCAGGAGCTGGCGGAATCGGGGGCGATGTTGAGGCGCTGGCTGGGCAAGCAGCCGGCCGGCTTCGCCGCGCCGTACATGATCGTCGATCAGCGTTTGGGCGCGATGGCGATGCAGGCCGGCTACCGCATCGGTTTTGGCGGCGGCACAGGGCCGGTGCAGCTCGGCATGGACAAGCTGAACCTTCCGCGCATCGAAGTGCCCGGTAACTGGTCCTTGGAGGAATTTATTGCCCGCATGGAATCCTGGCTGTGAGCGAGCTGGTAAGCGTGGTGGTGCCTGCCTACAACGCAGCCGAAACGCTGGACGAGACGCTGCAAAGCGTGCGGGCGCAGACCCATTCCGCATTGGACATCGTGGTGGTCGATGACGGCTCAGCCGATGCAACAGCGCAAATCGCAAAGGCGCATGTGCGGGCCGATCCGCGGGTGCGGCTGATCCGCCAGCACAATGCCGGAGTCGCCGCCGCCCGCAATACCGGCTGGCGGGCTGCCCGCTCGGATTTCATCGCGCTGATCGATGCCGATGATCTCTGGGCCCCCGCGATGCTCGAGAAATTGCTGGCGGCGCTGCTGGCTGGCGGCCCCAAAACCGGCCTTGCCTATAGCTTTTTCGTACGCATCGATGCTGCCGGTATGGCGCCGGAATTCCACTATCCGCCGCCTTGCGACGGCGACGTGCTCGACCGGATATTGCAACATAATTTCGTCGGCTGCGGCAGCACCATGCTGGTGCGGCGCGAGGCCCTGCTGGACGCAGGTGGGTTCGATGAATCGCTGCGGTTGGCCGGCGCGCAAGGCTGCGACGACTATCTGTTCTGCTGCCGCGCGGCAGAGCGATTTCATTTCGTCTGCGTACCGGAAGTGCTGGTCGGCTACCGGGAAATGCCGGGCAGCATTTCCAGCTCGGCCGCCAGGATGCTGCGTTCCTGGATGCTGTCGGCCGAACAGATGATCGCCCGCCAGCCCGCCAAGCGCGATCTGGTTTTACGCGGCCTGCAGGAATATGCGCAGTGGCTGCTGGGCCAGGCGCTGGGGCGGCCGCGCTGGGACCGGGTGCGGCAGATCAGCGCGCTGCTATGGCGTTACCACCCGCGCATCGCCTGGCGTATCATGACGGGCTATATGCCGGATTTTATCTACCGCAGGGCTGCCCGGCTGAAGCACAAGGCGCTCGGCAGGCTGCGCGGCCAGAAGGAGACGCTGCGGCCGGTCACGCGCTTTCCCGCCGCCATGCTTGGCCAGGACCAGCTGGCCGGCAAATGAGCGGGGAGCGCAAAGTTGGGGTAAGGCGGGCGGCGGTGCGCGATCTGCTGCGGCTGCTGGAGATCATCGGCCGGCCGAAGGGCGCCACGCCGGCGCTGATCCTGCTCGGCCTGGCTTCCTCGTTCGCCGAGACCCTGGGAATTTCCCTGATCCTGCTTTTCCTGTACGCCGCCACCGGCCATGCCGGGAATACCGGCGGCGGCCTGCTGGGGCATTTCGTGGGAATGATGTCGCACAAGCTCGGCAGCACCGCGAAGCTCGCCTGGCTGATCCTGCTGCTGATCGGCTCGCGCGGCGTGCTGGCGACCTTGTATGGCCGGATCAGTAACGATATCGGCGGCGCCATGAGCGAGCGGGCGCGCAATATGGTGCATCAGCAATATCTCGGCGTTTCCTACGGCTTTATCCAAAGCCACGCCCAGGCCGCGCTGATGGAGGTGCTGGCGGTCGAAACCCGGGAAGTGGCCGGCGCCTATGACAGCTTTACCCGCATCATCATCAATGGCTGCTCGATCACCGTGTTCGCGCTGTTTCTGGCGCTGGTCTCCTGGAAGATCACGGCGGTTGCGCTGATCGGCTCCGCGCTGATCTCTGCTACCTCCCGCCTGTTCACGGCGCGGGCGCGGGCGCTGGGACTGAAGGTGAAGCAGGTCCATGAGAGCCTCGGCCTGCAGATGCTGGTCACCATCCAGGGCATGCGGACGATCCGGGCCTATGGCCAGGAGACGGCGTATCAAACCCGCTTCCGCGCGACTTCGTTGGAAGCCAAACAGGTCACCAACGGCCTGATGCGGCTCGCGGCCTGGATCGGGCCGATCACGGAGGTGGGGTATCTCGGCATTCTCTGCCTGATCATCGCCGGGTCCGGCTGGTGGCATACTAGTTTTGCGGTGACGCTGACGGCGGTGGCGCTGCTATACCGGCTGCAGCCGCACACCCGCGAGTTCGAGGATAACATGATCAAGCTGGCGCAGATCCAGCCGCAGCTGCAATCGCTGCGGACGATGCTGGAGAGCGGCGACAAGGTTTACACCGGGGAAGGCCATGCGCCGTTCGAGGCGGTGCAGGAGCGTATCGAGTTCCGCGATGTCAGTTTCCGGTATTCGAAGGATTCCGATGATGCGGTCAGCAATCTCTCCTTCGATATTCCCGCCGGAAAGACGACGGCGCTGATCGGCGCCAGCGGCTCCGGCAAGACGACGATCGTCAATCTGCTGCTGCGGCTCTACGAGCCGGGTTCGGGCCGAATTCTGGTGGATGGGGTGGCGCTGGACGATCTGCGGCGGGTCGACTGGCTGCGGCAGATGGGGCTGGCCGGGCAGGATGTCGATCTGGTGGATGGCTCGGTGATGGACAATATCCGGATGGCCGATCCCGCCTGCGACGCGGCGAAGGTGATCGCCGCGGCCCGCGCCGCGGGGGTGGCTTCCTTCATCGAGCATCTGGAATACGGCTACGATACCTGGATCGGCCCGGAAGGCTTGCGCTTCTCCGGCGGCCAGCGGCAGCGGATCGGGCTGGCGCGGGCGATTTTGCGCAACGCGCATCTGCTGATCCTGGACGAGGCGATGAGCGCGCTGGACCGCGGGCTGGAAGACCGGGTGAAGCATGAGATGCAGACGCAATTCGCAGCGCGGACCATGCTGATCATCACGCACCGGCTGGAGACGATCCAGGACGTTGCGCATGTCATCTGGATCGATGGCGGCAAGGTCATGGGGCAGGGACCGGCGGAAATGGTGTTGCCGCAAGCGCGCAAGCTGCTGGCGCCGGAAATCGCGCAGGCCAACCCCACGCCTGCCGAATGAGGCTAGCCGGTAAGCGGCCGCTTTCCGCTGGAACCGACCTTGCCTTTCCGATACGATGCCGCGTGGATAACTGCCGGAAGCAAAATGAGCGGCACGATTTAGCGATAAGATTAAGGACAAGCCGCCGCTGGTGCTGTTTGAGCGTCATGACTTGCGGCCGCCTGCCGAAGCGGTCCGGCAAAGGCGCCCCGATCTGTCACATATTTTGCTGACGCCGCTGCGCAGGCTGGCGCGCAGCCTGGCATATGGGCTTTATGAACGCCGGCTGGCCGGGCGCGTGGCCGCCGGCGCAATGCCGCACCATGTCGGAATCATTCTCGACGGCAACCGGCGCTATGGCCGGGCGAACGGTCTGCATGATCCGCAATCGATCTATCGGCTTGGTGCTGCGAAGCTGGACGATATTCTGGCCTGGAGCACCGAGCTGAAGATCTCTATGCTGACGCTTTGGGTGTTCTCCACCGATAACCTGGGCCGGGGCGAGGCAGAGATCAGCGGGATTCTCGGCGCGCTGGAAGCCAAGATGCGGGAACTGGCGGCCGATCCCCACATCCTGGACAAAGGCGTGCGGGTCGCGGCGATCGGCAGGCGGGAAATTCTGCCGCCGGCACTGCTGGCGGCGATCGAGGCGGCGGAGCAGGCGACCAAGGCGAATGACAGGATGATCGTGACATTGGCCGTCGGCTATGGCGGCCGCGAAGAAATTGCCGATGCGGTACGATCGCTGATGAAGGAGTGCGGCGCGCGTGGCTTATCCATGGCGGATGCCGCTTTGCATGTCACCCCGGAAGCGATCCGCCGGCATTTGTACCTCTCGGCAATGCCGGATCCGGATCTGATCATTCGCACCAGCGGCGAGACCCGGCTCTCTGGCTTCATGCTGTGGCAGAGCGTGCATAGCGAGCTGCATTTCTGTGACGTCCACTGGCCGGCAATGCGCAGGATCGATTATTTGCGGGCGATCCGATCGTTCCAGCGCCGGGAGCGAAGATACGGCGTGTAGCGCCACGGCTGTGACAAAAAAACAACAACTTTCAGTTGTAATGTTTTTAGTCTTGCTGTCTTTGCGTGTAATCGCTTGCGAATGCCGGGACGTTGAGATATGCTTCTTCGCATTGCAGCATACGATCCTTTCGTTGCGCTTCTGTCCGGTGCGGAGGGCTTGTAGGCAGTGTTCTTGCTTGTAGGCAATGCTCTTGCAGAGAGTGCTCTTGCAGAGAGTGCTCCTGTAGGAAGTGCTGTTGTGGGAAGTGTTGTTGTAGGAAGTGCTGCTGTAGAAAGTGCTCTTGTAGAAAGTGCTCTTGTAGGAAGCTCTTGTAGGAAGTGCTGCTGTAGGAAGTTACTCTTGTAGGAAGTACTCTTGTAGGAAGTACTTTTGTAGGACGTGCTCTTGTAGGACGTGCTCTTGTAGGACGTGCTCTTGCGGGTAGTGCCAAAGTGTTGAAGCGGCCGAAAACAGGATTGCTGCGCTGCGATAAAAATATGATTGCAGTAGAGAATTGCTTGCGATAAGTTGCTACATCGTGACTAGGCTGATGAGTGGTGGCTTTGGCGGCAAGAGGAGCTAACACGGTGGAATTTGCGCGCATATCAGATGGCCAAGATTCCCCAGCGGTCCGGCGTAAGGCTCCGGGCGATGTACTTATCTTCCGGATACTCAGTCGCTGGCACCTGATCTTCGCTACCCAGTTGCTTGATTTCGGCATGATCATGATCGTCGCGATGCTGGTCTATCCGGTGACCGTCGGCATGGCCCGGGACGATATCTTGCATTATCTCTCGGGCGCGGCGGTGGTTGCGATCATCTGCCATTTCTATTTCGCGCAGGGCCATCTTTATCACATCAATGCCCTGCTGAATGAGACCAGGTCGGTAAAGTCGATCACGCTGCGGATGAGCCTGGTGTTCATGGCGCTGGCGGCGATTGCGGCGCTGACGCACCAGCAGGCGCTGTTCTCCCGGATCTGGTTTCTGGCCTTCTACGGCGGCGTCGTGATCGCGCTAGCGGCGGGACGCTCGGCTGTGGCGGCACTGGTGCGCAGCTGGATCGCGCGCGGCTACATCACGCAAAGCGTCGTCATCGTCGGCGTGAACGAGCTGACAAATCATCTGGTCGAGCGGTTCAAGACCAACCATTACGGCATCCGGATCGCCGGCGTCTTCGACAGCAGGACGGAAGACCGAATTGCCGAAGGCTTCGCGGTGACCGGCAAGTTGAATGGCGAACTCGCCCGCGGCGGCTTGAACGATCTGCTTAAATACGCTTCGGCCAATCCCGTTGATCTGGTGGTGATCGCGCTGCCGATCGCCGCCGCCGACCGGATCACCGCGGTGATCAAGCATTTGCGGCAATTGCCGCTGGATATCCGGATTTTGCCGGGCGCCATCGGCCTGCAGCGCTTCAGCCCGATCCAGCTGGAGCGTACGGAGCTGCCCGGCGTGCAGCTGATCACGGTAGCGGACCGGCCGATTTCGGAGTTCGCGTGGCTGGCAAAGGGCACGCTCGACCGGCTGGCGGCGCTGGCCGGGCTGATCTTTGTCGCCCCAATATTGTTGTTCTGTGCCATCGGTATTTCGATGAGCAGCCCGGGGCCCGTGCTGTTCCGGCAGAAGCGGGTCGGCTATATGGGCCGCGAATTCAACATCATCAAATTCCGAACAATGGACCACGAATTCTGCAGCAGCTACACGCCGACGCGGCGCAGCGATAACCGGGTGTTCGCTTTTGGGAGGCTGTTGCGCAAGAGCAGCCTGGACGAGCTGCCGCAGCTGATCAATGTGCTGAAGGGCGATATGTCCCTGGTCGGGCCACGGCCGCATATGCTTGGCCAGAAGGTAGAAGGCCGTTCGTTCTTCGAAGCGGTCAATGAATATGCCAGCCGGCATCGGGTGAAGCCCGGGATCACCGGCTGGGCGCAGGTCAATGGCTGGCGCGGCCCGACCGAGACCATGGAACAGATCGAGCGGCGGGTGGAGCACGACATCTACTACATCGAGAATTGGTCGCCGATGCTCGACATGGTGATACTGGGGCGGACTGTGTTTAAGGGCTTCTTCGGGAAGAACGCGTTTTAATCAGGTTCTGCCGGTGGCGGATAAATTTGTAGAACACGCCGTGGTTTCCGGCTCCGCAAACCAATCCGGCGGAGAGCGAAGCCGAGAAACGTTTCGCAACGAAAACTGCTCGGGCGCGTCGGTTTGCTGAAGCAGGCGATGCCAGCATGCGGCGCAAATCGGCCGCCGCGGGACGCCAATGCATCGGCTTTATGCTCAAAAAAAGATGTAACCCTGAAGAAATGATTATTGCCGGGCGCTTAAAGTTGGGCTTATGTAATATAGTTTGTAGTTGCATAATTTCCTGGCGCTAACCCGCAAACCATTATACGAGCAACCCGGACAGTAGAGGCGGCACAGCTTGAGGCAAAATAACATAGGGGCTTTTATCACGCGCACTCGACGCTGGCGTGGTGGATTGTCCGCTGTCGGTTTTGTTCTGGCCCTGTTTAGCTGCGTTTCTGTTTCCGGCTGTGATCCGGTGCCGAAATCAACCCCTACCGTCGTTCAAACCTCCGTCGAAAGCGCGGTGCTCTCCTCGCAAACAGAATCGTTGACGCCGGATGAATTACGGCAGGTGTTCGATACCTCGCCGACGCAAGCCTATGTGCTCGGCCCGGACGACATCATTTCGATCTACGTTTATTTGCATCCCGAATTGGATGTGCCCGTTGCGGTCGGCGGCAGCAATAACGGCGGCGCGTTGATCAGCAGCGACGGCACTGTAGGATTGCCGCTGATCGGCAACATTCATCTTGGCGGTCTCACCTTGCAGCAGGCGCAGGACGCGGTAACCAAGGCCTACGCGTTCTATGTCAACAACCCAAAGGTTTCTCTGCAGATCGTGTCGGCACAGAGCCTGCGCTATTACCTGCTTGGCTCGTTCTCCCAACCCGGCATCAAATACCCCGTCCACCCGCTAACGCTGCTTGAGGCTCTGGCGCTGGGCGGCACGGTCGACATCGTCAACGGCGACCTTTATCAGGCCTATGTGGCGCAGGGCAATGTGAAGCTGCCCGTCGATCTGCACGCGCTTCTGATCGATGGGGATTTGACACAGAACATCCCGCTCGCCTCCGGCGATGCGATCGTCATTCCGTCCTCATCGAGCGAGAACGCCTATCTGTTCGGCGCGGTCGGAAAACCCGGCCCTGTGCAATTCGTCTCCGGTCAGCTGTCGCTGCTGCAGGCACTGGCCAGCGCGGGGCTTGATCTGACGAATTACACCGACGCCAGGATGGCGCGCATCCACATTATTCGATCGCACGGCAGCACCGGCGAGTTCCTGATCGTCGATGCCACGATGATCATGCGCGGCCAGGCATCGTCGTTCCCGCTGGTGCCCGGGGATATCGTGTTCGTTCCGCCGACCGCGGTTGCCTCCTGGAATCAGGTGCTGGAGCAGATATTGCCCTCGCTGCAGGTGATCGCAGGAATCCTCAACCCGTTCGTTTCGATTCAATATCTGCGGCATCCCAACTACTAGGCCGCCAAACAACCAGAACCGGGAGCGCGCATTTGGCTTCTATCGGATTACCCCCGCAAGTCGCCTCCGGCGAAGACGAGATCGATCTAGCCGACATCTTCCGCTCCCTTGGCCGGCAGTGGCGCAAGGTTGCCGTCGTTACGGTACTGATCACCGCGATTGCGATCGCGCTTGTCTTGTCCTCGGCCCCGCTATTTACCATCACCGGCGCGGTCTATTTGGGCGATACCACCGGCGGCCCGGAAGCAGCCGGCGCCCTTTCGTCGGGCCTGAATTTTCTGACAGATTTCGCGAGCGTGGATGACGTCGATACCCAGGTCGCGCTGATCACCTCCACCTCGCAGCTGGAGAAAGCGATCCTCGAGACCGGATTAAACGCCAGGATCGTGCCGGAAGGCAGGCCGCGGCTACGCTATTGGCGTTGGCGCTATATCTATGGGCAGTCGATCGACGCCTATGCTCCACAGCCTGGCGATCTGCAGGTTCTGGACGCGGTGGTGGCCGATCCGGGCGTCGCCGGCGCACGATTTGAGGTTGTTTTCGGCAATAACGGCAGCTTTACGGTCCAGACGTTCGGCGGGTGGTTCACAAGCTCCTATATTGTCTTCAAGGGCAATCTGAATCGGCCGGCTGCCGGCGGCGGCGTGGCGTTCCTGATCAGGCCGGCGGTGAACGGCACGGTGCCGCAGCCAGGCAGCCGGTACGATCTGAGCATCCAGCAGGCGAAGTCGCTTGCCAATGTATTTCAGTCGCCGAAACCCTTGACGGTGGTGGCCGGCGGAACCGCGGCAACCGAAACGAATATGGCAATGCTGACCCTGGTCTGGCCCGACCCCTACCAGGGACAGCAATTCCTCTCCCAGCTGATGAACGACTACATCGCGACGCAGCTGGAGTGGAAGACGCAATCAGCCTCGGCCACTGAAGCCTTCGTCTCCAACGAGCTGAACAAGATCAGCACCTCCTTGGCCGGCGCCAACCGGAGCCTTGCGACCTACCAGTCGAAAACCGGCATCCTGGATGTATCCGCGAATGCCCAGGTAGTGATTCAGCAGCTCGCGCAATATGAAAATCAGCAGGCGACGATCCAGCTGCAGCAGGAAGCGTTGCAGCAGCTTAGCGTTTCGATGAAATCGCAGAATGGCGGGATCAACCCGTATCTTGTTGGCGAGGCCGGCGATACGGCGCTGGCTTCGCTCTCCAATCAGTTGGCCACCAACGAGGCGACGCTGCAGGCTGACCGCATCCAGTTCACCGGCAACGCCCCGGAGATCCAGGGGCTGGAGGCGCAGATCGGCAAAATTCAGGATGCCATCTCGTCGATCGTCACCAATGACGAAGCGGCGGCGCAGCGTTCGCTGGTCAACATCACGGCGCAGATCGCGGCGTACCGGGAGAAGGTCAAGGATATGCCCTCCGAAGGCCTGCAGGTGCTGACCTTGACGCAGGCCAGCACGGTGTATGGCCAGCTCTACGTCCTGCTGATGCAGAAAGAGGAAGAGGCCGAGGTCTCCAAGGCCGCAACGATCGTCGATACCCGCGTTGTCAGCCCAGCCCAACTGCCGTTGGGCGCGACCAAACCCAAGGCTGCGCTGACGATTCTGGCGGGGCTGGTCGTCGGCCTGTTCGCCGGTATCGGTTTGGTGCTGGCGCAGCGCGCACTCTCCGGCAGTTTCCAGAGCGATGACGATATTCGGCGCGCCGTGCAACTTCCCGTCTACGGGCTGGTGCCGCGGCTGTCGCGCAATGAAGTCGCGCGCGGCGTATTGTCGGACCGCCCGCAGAGCCCGTTTTCCGAAGCCTTCAGGCTGTTGCGCAGCAATTTGTACCAATCGGCTTCCGGCCGGCAGTCCAAGATCATTCTGATCACCTCGGCATCGAGCGCCGACGGCAAGACCACGATTTCGACAAACCTTGCGAAATTTCTTGCCGATGACGGTAAGCGCGTCGTGCTGGTCGATGGCGATCTGCATCGCGGCCGGGTGCATGAGGTCCTGAAGATCAACCAGACGCCCGGTTTAACGGAGTGGATCGTCACCACTGAGCCCTCTCGCGTGCAGCTCGTCGAAGCCCAGCGTTTTGTCGTGCTCCCAACCGGCACATTTCCGCCCAACCCCTCGGAACTGCTCAACGAGCCGGTGCTGCCCGATATTTTCAACACGTTACGGTCAGAGTTCGATTTTGTCATCGTCGACTGTCCGCCGCTGCCCGCGGTTTCCGATACGATGCCGCTGGGTCAGAATGCCGATCTGATCCTTTCCGTCGTGCACATCAATCATACCTCGCGCCGTGCGTTCATGCTGCATAACGAGACGATCTCAACCCTTGATCGCCGGCACGGCATGATCATCAATGGCGTGGTCGGCAGCGTTTACGGTTACGGCTATGGCAATGGTTACGGCTATGGCTACGGCTATGGTTATGGTGACGCCGCGGGGCCGGAACCCAAAACGGCAATCAGCAGGACGTTGCGGTCCGTGACAAGACTTATCAAGAGGCTGACCTGATCAGGCTACCCTTTCTGCGCCGGGTGGAGACGCTAAAAGGCCAGCCCGCGGATGTGTTGCCGCCCGAACTCGGTCTCGATTTTCATAACCATCTCCTGCCGCTGGTCGATGACGGAATGGCTTCCTATCAGGATGCCAGGCTGACCATCGAAAAGCTGCAAGAGCTGGGTTTCCTGGGCGCGGTACTGACGCCGCATGTCTATCACGGCGTCTTCGACAACGATGCGGACAAGCTCAGAAACTCCTTCGACTCCTTTATTCGTTCGCTGCGCGAAGATGCGGTCGCTTTCGCTCTGCATCTGGCCGGCGAATACTTTGCAGACGGGCATTTTCTCAAGTTGATCGAAAAAGGCGATCTTCTGCATATCAAGCTGGGCAACGAGCGGCTGGTTCTGCTGGAATTCTCATATCTGCAGGAAACGCCTTACGCGAGCGCATGTCTCGCGGCGCTGGTGGCGTGCGGATACCGGCCGGTGGTCGCGCATGTGGAGCGTTACCGGTTCGTCGCCCAGGCACCGGAACGATGGCTTGAATTGTTTTTGCGCTATGGCGCAGTTTTACAAGGCGATATAGGATCGCTAGCGGGACAACATGGTGAGGCAGTAAAACGATTCGCACGCTGGCTGCTTGAGCGGAATCTTATTCCGCTCTGGGGCACGGATGTTCACCATCCAAGACAGATCGAGCGGCATATCGTGCCTGGCCTTCTGCAGTTGAACGGCGCAGGGCGATTTGCCGGTAGATTGAACCCGATGTTGGTGGGAATGGCGACATGAAAACAGGTCTGGGGTTGATTGCAACGTTGGGACTTGCGCTCGGCGCACCCGCCGCCGGATTTGCGCAAACCAGCGACACACCCAGCTACTTCATGCCGCCGGCAACGCAGAGCGCGCAACCCGCAAATGAGAGCGGCGCGGTGATCGAGGCGCATCCTGCAGGGCAGAACTCGCCGCTGATCGACAGCAATCTTGTCGACACCCTGCCGCCGCCGAACATGGTGGCCGCCAATCATTCGCAGCCCTGGTACGAAACCGATTGGGGCGTGCTTGGGATCGGCGTCGCCGCAACCGGGTTCACGCTGGTTTTTGACCACGGGATAAATCAGTTCACCTCCACCAAGCTCAGCTATAATTTCCGCGACAAGATCGCGCTGCGCGCCGCCAATATTCTGGAACTGGCGCCGCTTGCCTTTGCCGGGGCAACCATGATCCAGAGCCCGATCTCTGATCCGATGTTGGCCCATGCTTCATCGATTGCCGTGACCTCCGCGGCGGAAGTAACCCTTTTGTCGATGGGCCTGAAATACGTCATCGGCCGTGACCGGCCGACCAGCCCAAATGCCGACCCATACGTCGCGCACCCGTTTGACGCCGCCAATTCCAGCTTCAGCCTGGGCGCGGTCTTTCCGGGCGAGGGGGTTCAGACTTCATCCTTTCCCTCCGGCCATACGGCTTTGGCGTTTGCCCTGATCACGCCGTATGCCGAGCTTTATCACGCGCCGATCCTATACGCGATTCCGGTGGCGGTGGGGCTGGGGCGGGTTGCCGCGGTTGACGGCCACTGGGCGTCGGACGTGGTGGGCGGCGGATTCATCGGCTGGCTGACCGCCGACATCACCAGGAGATTCTTTCCAAACTCCGATTACGGCATGATGCTCTTCGGCGACGGCCAGCAGATGATGGTGGGCGTGCACGGCCAGTTCTGATTTGTCTTGAAAAATATTCTGACATTCCTCATTCCAGTCCGGCACCCGGATAACGCACCGGATTGGCAACGCCTGAAGGAAAAACTGCAGCAGACCATTAAATCGATCTCGGCGCAGGACGATGCGCGCTGGAAGGCCGTGATCATCGCCAATGAAGGCGCTGAGCTGCCGGATCTGCCCAAAAATTTTGAAATCAGATGGGTCGATTTTCCGCCCAATCCGCATTACGCCCGCGAGGCGGCAGATTTGGAGCTGTATCGCCAGGCGGTACGGCTGGATAAGGGCCGGCGCATTCAGGCGGGCATGCTGCACGCCGGCGAGATGGGCCACGTCATGCTGGCCGACGACGACGATTTCGTCAGCCGGCGCCTGACCTCCTTCGTGGCAGCGAACGCGAGGCATAATGGCTGGTATTTCAAAAGCGGCCTGATCTGGAGCGACGGCGGAAGCCTGCTGTATCGATATGAGGATTTCTCGCATCTCTGCGGAACCTCCCACATCATCCGGTCAGATTTGTACCAGATCCCGGCGGGGGCTGCGCAAAGCGAGGATTATATCAGCCGCCTGCTCGGAAGCCATGTCTTCATCCGGGAACATCTGGCGCAACGCGGAACGCCGCTACAGCCCCTGCCCTTTATCGGCGCCGTCTACCGAACCGGCCACGCTGGTTCGCATAGCCGGTCGAAAGGCGTAATCTCGCAATACATGCTGAAGAAATATCTGCTGAAGCAGCCGCTGACTTTGCTCGACAGGGTATCGCGGCTGCAGGTTAAAAATGCTCGGATAGAGCATGAGTTTTTCGGCCGGTAAGCCGCTTGAGTGCCGGGATGTTGCCACTAGCAGGTCCAGACTCAAAAAAGTCTTCTCGCATCTTTTTTTTCAGAAAGAGAAATCCTTCCTTTTCGCTTCGGGGCGAACAGGCTGAGCGTGGTCAGGACGCGTTGCCGGTCCGAGAGCAGGATTCCCGCCATATAGGCGATACCGCCGAGCGTGATGTCTACGGCGAGGCCAGGCGCTTTGCCGATGCCGGAGAAGATGTGGCGTTCCAGCATGATCGCCGCGATCATGAAAATCGTGCCGACGACCGGGCTCCGGAAATTCCAGAAATACTGGCTGGCTTTCATTGACATCAGCTTCAGCGTCATCGTGACCGGGATGAACCAGAACAGATAGGCGCGTATGACCAGGGCGATCATCATCGTTTTCACGCCGAACCGAGCAAAATAGGCGATCACGCAAATGGTGGTGAAATTTGCCAGGAACTGCCAGTAAAACCACCAATTGGCCTTGCCCAGGCTGTTGATCACGCCGCCCTGCAAGGCGCCGATGCAGATCAGCAGGCCCAAAGCGCATTGGATCTGCACGAAGACGACGGCGCTCAGCCAGTGCGCGCCGAAGATCAGCGGCACGATCCGGTCCGAGGTGATGGCAAGGCCGATGAAAATCGGAAAGGAAACGACGCTGGAGACGAAGGTCGCCATCAGAAAACCACGGCGGATGCGTTCGCGATCGTTCTGCAGGCCGGAGAACATCGGGTGGGCGACGGTGCTGAGGGAGCCGGAGACCACACCGTTGAGAACGGCGATGACGCGCTTGGAAAAGTTATACAGCCCGAGCTGCGAGGTTCCCAGAAAATAGCCGACCAGGATCTGTTCGTTCTGGGTGACTAGGTTGGAAACGCTCAGCGTGGCGGAGGAATAGGCGCCGTAGCCGGCGATTTCCTTCAGGGCGGTGGTGCTGAAGCTGAATCTCGGGCGCCATCCGGCGCTCAAATACGCGGCGATGACATTGACGAAGGAGGTGATGAGCTGTGTGGCGACCAGCGCCCAGAGGCCAAAACCCTTGAACAGCAGCAGGATGGTGATCGCGGCGCCGACGGTGGAAGCCACCAGGCTGCGCAGCGCGAACAGATAGAAGGACATTGAACGCGCGATCAGCGCGTTGGGCACAACAGCGGCCATGTCGGCAATCAACTTCAGGCTGACCACCGGCATCAGCACCGCGATCACCTCGATCTTGAAGAAGCGCGCGGCGTATTTCGCAAAGCCGCATTCCATGCCATAGACCACGCAGCCGCAAGCCATGCAGAGCCAGAAGACGGAATCGAGATGCCGCGGCGACAGGTCGAAGCGTTGAACGATGGCTTCCCCAAAGCCGCCGGGACAGAGGCATGATCCCAGCAGCGCCAGGCCAGAGGCCAGTGCGACCACGCCGAAATCAGCCGGCCGCAGCATGCGCGACGTTACCACCAGAACGCCGAAGGATGTGGCCATGGGGATAAGCGTGTTGATTGCCGCCCAGATTGTCGCACGTACCGCGCGGGTTGAATGCTTCTGTTCGATCTTGCGCTCTTTAATCATCAGATCCGTTCATGCTTAAGCCTTCATGCTGAAGAAAACGAGCTTAAGAAATCGAGCTAAAGCCTTCGAGCGTTTGCGGCGCCATGATCGCGCGATGAGGATTACGAAAAATCCCGCCGTATGTTGAAAGCCGCGGTTTCCAGCCTGTCCAAAGCGCGTAATAGGGATGAATCGGAGCTTAATGACGGTTGCGCGAGCATGGCGTTTTTCAGGCTTTCGCGCGCCGCCGCTTTGTAGCGAATGTCCAGCAGCTTGTCGGCGTGCAGCAGGCTGATCAGCTGGCGGCGCCTGCGGGACCGGCCGTCGCCCAAGCTGGCCACGAGTTTCTCCTTGATGCTTGACGGCGAAAGCGGCAGCGGCTGCAGTTTAATGTCGAGCGCCTCCGCCCAGTCATGCCATTTGAAGCGGTTGATGGGCTCGACCGGGCTCAGCGATATCCATGGGATGCGCAGAGCATCCGCGGTGATGGCGCCATGCATGGCTTCGGCGATGATCACCTCGCTCGATTCGATCTCGGAAAGAACATGTTCGACCGAAAGGCGCGGGTCGATGAAATTCAGGCCGACATCGCGGGAAATTTGTTCCCAATGGCCGGTATTTAGGCTGTTCCAATGCGGCATGAAAGAGAATTTGTGCCGAACGATCCGGTCCTTGTTGCGGAATTTGTTGATCAGGATGGCGCCGTCGGCCGCGACCAGGCTGCGGTCGAGGCCCAGCGCGTCCGCCGTCCGCGGGCCGCGGACGCAGTAGACCTTCCAACTGGCATCGATGACCGGCGGGGGCGTATACTTGCCGAACCCGGAGCCGAAGACGATTTTCGTCGCTTCCTTTGGATGAAAATCGAACAGAATGGAGCCGATTCCCAGAAACAGCACGGAGGCGTCTTCGTCGAAAAAATTGGGAAAGACTTTCGGCAGCAGATATTCATTAAGGTCGTCGCCAAAGTTCGGACCTCGGAAGAAAAACAACTTCAATTTCAAGTTCCCTAGGGTGCGATGACTTTAAGCCTAAATCAAGATTCGCCGCCCGCGTCCAGCGGCGCCGGCCAATTTGCTCGACAGCTCCGGCAAGCAGCAATCGCTCTCCGGTTTAACTATCGCTTCGCCTGGATTTATTGTAGCTGAATGGCGGGATAGAAGTATATTCCGAGAGGTCCTGTGACTGCCGCGTCTCTGATTTCAATCTGTATCCCGACCTTCAAGCGGCCGGATCTCCTCAGCGCCGCGCTGCAATCCTGCTTTGCCCAGACATATCAAGATTTCGAGATCGTCGTTGGCGATGATTCGCCGGATTATCTTTCGGCGTCCGTGGTAGAGTACTTTGCCGATAAATATCCCGGGATTATCCAATATTTTCACAATATTCCCGCCTTGCGGCAGGATGGCAACGTCAACCTGCTTTTCGCCCGGGCGCGAGGCGAAAGACTTGTGCTGCTGCATGATGACGATCTGCTGCTGCCGAATGCGTTGCAGGATCTGGCCGCCTGCTGGCTGGCGGCGCCGCATCTGACCGCGGCCTTCGGCAAACAACACGAAATGGATATGAACGGCACGATCATCAACAGGGATTCCCGGTCGCGGCAAAAGCAGTATGACCGGATACGCAATAAAGCTGGTCTGCTCGCAGTGCCTGCGGAGGCCGGGCTGGTGCAAATGTTTCCGAATGACGGGTTCATGGTGCGCACGGATGCGGCAAGACGCGTGGGCTATCGCCCGCGCGAGCTGGTCGATCACGCATGCGACTATGATTTCGGCTTGCGGCTATGCCTGGATGCAGCCGGGATCTACGTTCTGGATAGGTTCGTCGCAATCTACCGTTTTACCGATGACGCCCTGAGCCAGGAGGCGATGCCGAACCCTTTCGTGTACCGATTATTGCGGGAGACGAAGATTCCCGAGAATGCGGTGCCGGCCTACCGGGAGGCGATGGCGTTCTTCATGCCGCGCGCGGTTTCCGAGTATGTCCGGTTGGGACAGGGGGGCTCTGCCTTGGCAATCCTTCTGTCGAAGGACTATCCCAGATCCGAGGATTTCGGCGCCAAGTTTTTATTTTACTTTTTCCTGGCATTGGTTGCTATGGTAACCGGCGAAAGGGGTGGCAAATTTTTTTGGCAGATGCGCCGCAAATTGCTGCAAAACAAAGCTGCTCACCGGGCCGCCGCCCGATGACGGAAGTTGCGGCTCGTTACGGTTGATGCTTGATTTGCTTGCGCCTGTTGGGCGGCTCCGTGAGGCCGGGTGATGCTTGTTTCCGTGCTTGTGCCGTCATACCGTAGGCCGGCGGATCTTGTTCGTTGTCTTGCGGCGCTTGGCAACCAGACGCGCCAGCTGGACCAGGTGATCGTGGTGGCGCGGACGGGCGATGCGCAGACGTTTCATGTGGCTGAGGAATGGCAAAACCGGCTGTCGCTTGAGATCGTGGAAGTGACGGTGCCTGGCCAGGTTCACGCGCTGAATGCCGGGCTCAAGCGCTGCCGCGGCGAGGTTGTGGCGATCACTGATGATGACGCCGCGCCGCGCCCGCAATGGCTGGCGCGGATCGAGGGGCATTTTGCCTCGGATGCGAAGATAGGCGGTGTCGGCGGCCGCGACTGGGTGCACCGCAACGGTGTGATCGATTCCGGCAACCGCGATATTGTCGGCCGCATTCGCTGGTTCGGCCGGGTTGCGGGCAATCATCATCTCGGCCATGGCGCCGTGCGGAATGTGGATGTTTTGAAAGGCGCCAATTGTGCGTTTCGCATGGCCGCGATCGGGCCGATCGGCTTCGATGAGCGGCTGCTGGGGATCGGCGCGCAGGTGCATAACGACATGGTTGCAAGTCTGGCGGTCAGGCACGCCGGGTGGCGGTTGATCTATGATCCTGAGGTGTCGGTGGACCATTTCATGTCGGAGCGGGCCGATAGCGACCGCCGGTCGTTCCTGCAGGCGCCGATCATCCACGACCATGCTTTCAATACCGCCTTGGCGCTGGAATATCTGGACGCGCCCTGGCAGCGCAGAGCCGCCAAGCTATGGCAGATCCTGGTCGGCAGCCGCAGCGAGCCGGGCGCGATCTGGGCGTTGCGCTTAGGCCCGCAATACGGCCCGGATGCGTTACATTACTGGCGCTCGGCGGCTTGCGGCCGGCGTGAAGCCTGGTCGAAGGCAAGGTTACCGGCAACGGCGCAGCAAAGCCGGGCGGCGCTATGAGCATTTCCTTGTCGACGCCGCTTCCCTCAAGGCGGCGCAAACCGGCCTGGATGCGGCAAAGCTTCATCTACGGCTACGGCCTGGTGATCCTGTTCATCATGGCTGTCGCGACATTGGTGCTGATGCATGGCGGCAGCGTGCTGCAATACGCCTACCCGCTGGGCGCATTGCTGCTGGGGCTATTTCTCTATCTGTACCGCCGCGGCGTTTATATCGCCTTTGTCTGGTGGACATGGCTGTTCACGCCGGAGGTCCGGCGGCTGGTGGATTTTCAAACCGCTTTTCATTCCCTCAGCGTGGTGATGCTCACACCGCTGCTTGTCACGCTGCTGTCTTTCATCCATGTGGCGCAGCGGCCGAAGCAGATGCTCAAGCGCAAAATGCTGCCGTTCCTCCTATTGGGTCTCACGCTGCTCTACGGCCTTCTCATAGGGTTTGTCGTCAGCGGCCCGGCGGCGGCGTTGTATGATTTCGTCAGCTGGTTCGCGCCGCTTTGCTTTGGCGCCTATCTGTTGCTGGATAGCGAACGTTTTGCGGAAAACCGGCAGGCATTCGTTCTGGCGAATATGATCGGCTTGCTGGTGACCGCGGCCTACGGGCTGTATCAATTCTACCATTTTCCGCCCTGGGACGCGTTCTGGCTGGCAAACGCCAATTTTGCTTCGGCCGGGCAGGGCCTCGCCGAAGACGTCCGGTTGTTCGGCCCGCTGAACTCACCTTTGCCTTTCGGCATCGCGCTGATGGTTCCGCTGGTGCTTGCACTGGTAACAAAGGGGCCGGTTCGCATCGTGGCGGCGTTTCTTGGTTTTCCGGCCTTCGGGCTTTCCTTGGTGCGTTTTGCCTGGCTGGGCTGGGTTCTGGGCGTTGGCTTCCTGCTGGCCCGGATGGGCGGCAAGTTGCGTATCCGCATCATCGTGACGGGTTTGATCGTGGCCGTCCTGGCGGCGCCGCTGATCACGGTTGGGCCAGTCGCGTCCTCGCTTTCCAAGCGGCTCGCAACGTTCAGCAATCTTCGGCAGGACGCGAGCTTACAGGCGCGCGAGGGGCTGTATGAAACCGTCGCCGGCGAGGCGATCTCGCAGCCGATCGGACTTGGCCTCGGCGCCAACAGCGCCGGATCGAAACTGAGCGCGGCCGGCGGCGGCGGTTTCGATAGCGGTGTTCTGCTCATCCCGCTGGTGTTCGGCTGGATCGGCACGATAACGATCGTCTGGTCGCTCGGCACCTTGGCAATGCGGGCGCTGTTCGCCGGCCGGCGGACAGGCGATAATATCAGCCTGGCTGCCGGCGGAATATTTGCGGCAATGATTCTGCAAATATTGGGAACGAACAGCCTGGTGGGTTTTCTGGGCGTCGCGACATGGACTTCCGCGGTCATCGCCTCGCGCGGCAGGGTGTAAGCAACATTAGCAAAGCGGCAGGTATGGCAAGACACCCGGCGGGCATGCCGACTGCAACATGACAGGCTGGAATTCAAACTTCTCCGATCGGTGTCCATGAAACTCGTCGTCATCAGCCATGCCTGCATCACGCCCGAAAATCAGGCGTTCTTTCAGCGGATAGCCGAGGTTTCCGGCTGGAGCGTGACCATCATTCTCCCAAACCGGTGGAAAACCGACTTCAAGGATCGCTACGCCGTTCAAAAGCTCGCCGGCTTCACGGGGGGCCTTATCCCCATCGGCGTGCATCTGCAGGGCAAGGTGCCGCTGCATTTCTACCATTTCAGGGTTTTTGCAGCTTTGCGGCGGGAAAAGCCGGACGTCATCTATGTGCATAACGAGCCCTATGCGCTCTCGACCTGTCAGATCATGCTGTTCAATTCGATCTTTCTGCATAGGATCATAGGATTTTATGCGGCTCAGAACATCAAGAAAAATTACCCGTGGCCGATCAGGCTGCTCGAGCGATTCAATTTAAGATCGGCCGATTACTGTTTCCCGGTAACGGAATCGGCGGCGGTCGCGTTGCGGGATAAGGGCTTTGCCAAACGAATCGCGGTTCTGCCCTTAGGGGTCACCGAACAACATCTTCAGATACGGCAGACCGCCGCTCCGGCGCTTTTCGTGATCGGCTATGTCGGGCGTCTGGTTCCGGAAAAGGGCATCGATATTCTGCTCCGCGCCTTGGCATTGTTGGAATCCGCCGATTGGGAGTGCCGGATTATCGGCGACGGAAAAGTCAAGGATGATTTGAAAAATCTGAGCAACGAGCTGGGGATCGAGAACAAAATAAAGTTCCTCGGCTATGTCGCTCATGGCGAGATAGCCGTCCAGATCCGCGGGTTTTCCGTACTGGTGCTGCCATCTCTCACGAAAGCCAACTGGAAGGAACAGTTTGGCCGCGTGATTATCGAAGCGCTGGCGGCCGGCGTTCCGGTCGTGGGAACGCAATCCGGCGAAATCCCCTTTCTGATACGCAAATTGCAGGGCGGCATCGTGGTTGACGAAGCCGATCCGGTTGCGCTGGCGCATGCGCTCCACGCTCTGCTGTCGGATCCGGCGCTGGCGGACAGATACGCGACGCAAGGCAGGCAGAATGTCGAGAAGTATTTCCTTGAAAGCAAGATCGCGGCGGATTTCGTTGCCGAAATCCGCCAGGCGCTGGCATCAACATAACCACGCTGTCGTTACGGAGCTGGCGGGCTGGAAGTGGAGACAAGATGAACGGTAAATCGCAGTGAAATCGCTTCAACTCGGCATGCATTGGTTCCCGGAACGCCAGGGCGGCCTCGATCGCGTGTTTTACGAGTTATCCCGCGCCTTGCCGCACAGCGGGGTGAGCGTCGTCGGTCTTGTTGCGGGTACAGAACAAGTGGCGGCGCAGACGCAAGGCGCCATCCAGAGCTTTGCGACAAAGGATTCATCGCTGCCGGCGCGCTGGCGCGGCATGCGCAAGGCCTTTGCCGAAATGGTTGCAGCGCAGAGGCCCGACATCATCGTCTCGCATTTCGCGCTCTATACCTTGCCGCTGGTCGACAAGCTCGACAAGCTTCCCTTCGTCATTCATTTCCAGGGGCCCTGGGCGGATGAAGGCGCGGTCGAAGGCGGTACAAAATTACGGCACGCCCTCAAGCGCTGGGTGGAGACGCGCGTCTATCTGCGCGCCAGGCTTGCCATCGTCCTCTCCGAGGCTTTTGCCGAGGTCCTTGTGCAACGCTATGGCTATCCGCGCGAGCGCATTCGCGTGATTCCCGGCGGCATAGATGCCCCGCGTTTTGCCGTGGCGGCAAGCCGGGAAGCCGCAAGGAAGCGGCTGAACTGGCCGGCCGGGCGGCCGATCGTCGTCGCCGTGCGCCGGCTGGTGCCGCGCATGGGACTGGAAAACTTGGCTGCCGCCATCGCCATCGTAAAGCGCGATGTGCCGGATATCCTGGTGAAGATCGCCGGCCGCGGGGTGCTGCAGGCGCAGCTTGCCCAACAGATCGAAACGATGGGGCTTGGGCATAATGTCGAGCTGATCGGTTTCGTCAGCGACGAAGACCTGCCTTATGTCTATCGCGCCGCCAATCTATCCGTGGTGCCGACCCTGGCGCTGGAAGGCTTCGGCCTGATTGCCGCCGAATCGCTGGCGGCCGGCACGCCTTGCCTGGTTTCGCCCGTGGGTGGATTGCCGGAAGTCGTCTCCGGCCTGTCGCCCGAACTTGTGCTGCGCTCGCCTGCCGCGGCCGACATCGCGGAGGCAATCACCGCTGCATTGCTGGGGACAAAAATCCTGCCGGATGCGGCCAGCTGCCGCGCCTACGCCGCGGAAAACTTCGACTGGAAAGTCATCGCCGCCGGCGTCGCTGAAGTCTACCGGCAGGCTTTGACGTGAGAATTCTCTGCGTCGATCAGACGGCGGAACTCGGGGGCGCCGAGCTGTCGATGTTCGCCGAAGTAACGCATATGCCGCATGATTGCTCGGTTTTGCTGTTCGAGGACGGCCCGTTCCGGGCGATGCTGGCAAAGGCGAATGTGCCGGTGGAAGTGGTAAGCGCATTGCAAAAGGGGCTGACCGTGCGGCGCGAATCCGGCGCGCTGGCCATCCTGGGATCGCTTCCGGGCGTCATCCGGATCGTCCGCGTGGTGGCGGCGAAGGCGCGCCAGAACGACGTGATCTACGCCAACTCGCAAAAGGCTTTCGTGGTCGGAGCCCTGGCATCGGCTTTGACCGGCCGGCCGCTGGTCTGGCGGCTGCGCGATGTGCTGGATGCCTCACATTTCAGCGCTTTGCTGCGGCGTGTCGCGGTTCTGCTCGGGAACTGGAAGGCCAGCCGGGTGATCGTCAACTCGGTTGCGACGGGCAAGGCCTTCACCGCGGTCGGCGGCGACGCGCGCAAGATCTCGGTGGCCTATCCCGGCATTGACGAGGCGCCCTTCCTTGCCGTCTCGGCCGAGACCATCGCCAAATTGCGGGCGGAGATCGCGCCGGGCGCTGCGCTGATCGGCGTGTTCGGCCGCTTGTCCAACTGGAAGGGACAGGCGGTGTTTATCGATGCGATCGCCAGGCTCCCCGATGCCATCGGTGTCATCGTCGGCGCGCCGCTGTTCGGCGAGGAAGCCTATGCCGAAGCGCTCCACCGCCAGGTCGAAGCGCTGGGGATTTCCGGCCGTGTCCGCTTTCTGGGTTTTCGAAGCGATATTCCCGCCTTGATGCGGTCGATGGACGTGATCGTGCATAGCTCGATCGCGCCGGAGCCGTTCGGGCGCGTGGTGGTTGAAGGCATGCTCTCCGGCAACCCGGTCGTGGCCAGTGCCGCCGGCGGCGTGCTGGAAATTATCGAAAACGGCAAGACCGGCTGGCTGTGCAAACCCGGCAACGCGACGGCGCTTGCGCAAACCCTGCAAACCGTCCTGACCGACAAGATGCAGACCACTGCAATCGCCGCAGCCGGCCAGGCGCACGCCCGCGCCACTTTTACGATAAACGCAACGGTGAAGCAGATCTGCGACGCGCTGCTGCTGCTGTAGGAGAAAAAAAGGAAGAAGCCGCTTTTTGCAAAAAAATGGGCGCAAAAACTTTTGTTACGCTGAGGCCCGTATCGTAACTTCAGGGCCACACGTTGGCACGGCTGCGCCCACGACATGTCTCAGCGTCATCAGGAAGTCAGTTTCCCGGTTCGATTGAGCGCCGTTTCTCCGGCCCGGCCATAAATCCACGGCATGATCGCCAGGTCGGGCCGAAGCCGACCCACGAACCATGAACCCCGTCGTTTCACGCTTTGGAATAAATGTTTCTACGTGTTGAAGATAAGCAGCTTCGGCATGTCCGTGGCCGATAGTTGAACCTCAATGTTATGACTTCCTGTTGACTGGTGTTCGAGGGTGCTGTGCGCATCCTTGAGAGGATCGTAGGACGTTACGGAATAGTTTAGAATATTCTGTAGTTGGACGGCGAGTTTTACGGGTTGTGCATCGAGCGGGACGCGGATGTCGCGCGTCATGATATAGTAGATGACCGCAATGCGATTGGCAGAGGCTTGGATCGGCAGCAGCACGAGGCTGTCCGCAGTTGTCATTGGCGGCAGGTTGGATGTGCCGCCGCCTGCGAATAGACTTGCATCCGCCGGCCCGCGCAACGCCGCCAGGCGGATCTGCGCAAGCATGCCAGGTGAGCCGGCCTGCTCATCGCCCCGCATGGCGCCGAGAAGTCTCGCGATCAGCAGCACCGGCAGACTCGGCGTGGTCGGCGTAGCCTGGTCGACCAGCCCGTAGCTGCCGAGCCGGCCAAAAGCCTGAAACAGGTAGACGCGTGTGACCCCGATGCCGAGATGGAAGAAGACGCTGCGGACCGCAAACGCCGCGAGCTGGCGTTGCAGCTGCGCAGGGTCGCCACCAGCCAATTGTCCGGCGTAGCAGCCGATTTCCGTGATCCAGAGATCGACCGGGCTGACCTTGCCATTTACAACGCGGGCGAGGCGGCCATGCCTGACGCTGCCGATCTGGTTGTCCTGGTCGCTGACGTCCCGGCAAATCGACTCGCTCTGGATCACGTTGCCGAAATACTCGGGAAAAAAAGCCTTGTAGCTTGGCACGAAACTGGTTCTCTGGCCAAGCGCATCCAACCCCACTGCGTTGGACTTCTGGCTTTCCGGGAAGCCCAGAATGGGCGGGTAAGGGTGTTTGCTGATCGCGTTCACCCTGGGCGGCTCCTGCGACGCAGCGGTCCAGGGCGTGGTGTTGCCGAACCCGTCCGTTAACCCGACCCCTCGATAATCCGAGGGCGCAGCAGCGATACGGGCCGCCGTACGCTGCACGATTTCGCCGTAGATCAGGTGGCTGTTATATTGCAGCAGCGCCGGCTCGTAGTAATTGTTGATCGAGAGAAAGCGTGATCCGAAGGTCAACTCGTTCCAGATCTCGAGGTCGAAACCGCGATCGTTTGCGCCGGCAGTGCCCAATGCAGCGGTTGCCGTCTTGCAGACAAGGTCGACATAATTCAGCCAGCCCGCGATGGTTCGTTCATTCTGGGTGGATCCGGGCGCTGAAAAAGGCTCATAATTCAGCGTAACGAACCCGACAGTGGCGCCGCCCGCGATGGCTTCTGGCAGCGGCCTGGAAAGGCTGACCCGTTGTCCGTCGATCGCCTTGACAAGCACCGAACCCAAAGGCGCTTTGCTGAAATGGCCAAAGCCGCTGCGACCCGGAACCAGCCCGGCGGTGGAGACGAGTGTAACCGATTGCGCCCCGGCTTGCGCGTCGGCGAGCAGCTGGACCGGGTAGGCGACAAAAGGGCAGGGATGTCCATCATTGGCGTTGAGCAGGATGAGCGGGCGCAGATCCGCTTTGCGCAATCTGGCCAGAAGCGCAATGACCTCCGCTTGATTTTGAAACTGGTCCTCTTTGGTGGGATCGACCAACCCCCAGCCAAGTTCGATCCTCGCCAGCCGGAAACCATGTTGCCGCAACATCACCAGTGCATCCTGCTGCACGCCGAAGCTGCCAATGCCTGCGCCAATGCCGCCCGCAACTTCATCCCAGCTTCTGACCTGACAAAGCTCGCGCCAGGGCTGCAGCCAGTGCGAAACAACGCCGAAGGGGATCGCCGTGACCGGCGCCGGAAAACCGGCAGCAGCGCCATCCGCCGCTCTGGCCTTCGGCAAACCCGCTATGGTGCCGCCGGCCCCGCCAGCTAAAATCATCCTGCGGGACATCCTCAGGCCAGCCAAAAAATCACCTTATCCGGGGTTGTTCGTTCTGGGATGCACGCCATGGCGCAACAACGCAGGGACTTGTGGCCAAATTGCGACGGCGCCCAACTTCCCGACAGGATCGCTGAAAAGTGAGATGCGGCATCATGTCGATTTGTCAAGTCATTTTTAGGTCAAAACGTCCTCGTTTGAATGTTTCATGACGGCGGCGCGAGCCGGTTTTACGTTTCGCGGCTTGAATGCACATCCGGTCCGCATGCCTTGTTGCGGCTACGGCTCATGATTTAACTTATTTTAATAATTTGGCGTGGAGGTGCTACACGATGCAGGTTGCATTGCCGATCCCGGCTTGTTTTAATATGCAGCGAACATCTTTTTGACGGTGATGAGTGACTTTATACCAGGCTGAGCTCGACAAAGCTGCCAAGCTGCAGCCCGCGCCCCGCCGTGTTGCCATCATCCATGACTGGCTGGTCGTCTATGGCGGCGCAGAGCGTGTTTTACGCGGATTGATTGCGCTTTATCCCGATTGCGACGTTTATTCCGTCGTCGATTTTTTGCCGGATGCGCAGCGGCATTTTCTGTACGGCAAGCGTGCAAAAACGACGTTCATTCAAAAGCTGCCTTTCGCCAGGAAAAAATACCGTTCCTATCTGCCGCTGATGCCGTTCGCGATCGAGCAATTTGATTTGTCGGAATACGATCTTGTGATCTCCAGCAGCTATGCCGTCGCCAAAGGCGTCATCACCGGTCCGGATCAAGCACATATCTGCTTCTGTCACTCGCCGATCCGCTACGCATGGGACATGCAACACCAATATCTGCAACAAAGCGGGTTGACGCGCGGCCTGAAAAGTCTGGCTGCGCGCCTCATCTTGCATTACATTCGCATCTGGGACGTAAGGACAGCGGTGGGTGTTGATAAGTTCGTAGGTAATTCTGCCTACATCGCCAGGCGGATTCAAAAGATCTACCGGCGGGAAGCCTATATCGTAAATCCGCCGATCGATATCGATGCGTTTTCGATGCAGCCAGTGAAGGAGGACTTTTATTTCACTGCCTCGCGTATGGTGCCCTATAAGCGCATCGACCTGATCGTCGAGGCTTTCGCCAGCATGCCGCAGCGGCGGCTGATCATGATCGGCGATGGACCGGAGATGGAGCGCGTGCGTAAATTGGCGGGCCCCAACGTGACCCTGCTCGGCTACCAGGATAACGAAGTTCTAAGAGACCATATGCAGCGTGCCCGTGCCTTCATATTTGCAGCCGAGGAGGATTTCGGGATCGTGGCCGTTGAAGCGCAGGCCTGCGGCACGCCCGTTATCGCCTTTGGCAAGGGCGGTTCGCTGGAAACCGTGGTCGGGCTGGACGATCCCGGCGGCAAGCTGCCGACCGGGGTATTCTTCGAATCGCAGACCGTGCAGGCGCTTGTGCAAGCGGTAGAACGATTTGAAACAACAACGATCAGCCCGCAGGTCTGCCGCCTTTGGTCTGAAAAATTCAGCACGGAAAATTTCCGCGCGAGGTGGCAGGCGGTCGTTGCAACGTAATCGAGGCTGCGTTGCCGGCCTTGGCTTACATATGGGTTGTGCGGCAGGCGGCAAAGGATGGCTCGACTTTTATCTTAAGCTGCATTGCCGTAGGACAGCGTAGTCGGTTATTCGCCGGGAGAGGGCACATGAAGAAAGCGTTGATTACGGGTGTCACGGGCCAGGATGGAGCCTATTTGTCGCAGTTTCTGCTGAGCAAAGGCTACCATGTCATCGGCATGCTCCGCCGCTCGGCGTCATCGGACGTCATCGGCGCCCGTCTGCGCTGGCTCGGCGTTCTCCACGATATCGAAATGGTGGACGGCAACCTGACCGACCTTTCCGCCCTGATCCGGATCATGACCGACCACAAGCCCGATGAGGTCTATAATCTTGCCGCGCAGAGTTTCGTTGCCACCTCCTGGCAGCAGCCGCTGCTGACCGGACAGGTCACGGGCATCGGCGCCGGCAATGTGCTGGAGGCGGTTCGCATCGCGCATCCGCAAGCCCGCTTCTACCAGGCCTCGTCCTCGGAAATGTTCGGCAGAATTCAGGCGGAAAAGCAATCGGAGACGACGCCGTTCTATCCGCGCTCGCCTTACGCCGTGGCGAAGCTCTACGGTCACTGGATCACGGTCAACTACCGCGAGAGCTTCGGGCTGCACGCATCCTCGGGCATTCTGTTCAACCATGAGAGCCCGCTGCGCGGCATCGAGTTCGTCACCCGCCGGATCACCGACGGCGTGGCGCGCATCAAGCTCGGGCTGGCGAACGAATTGCCGCTCGGCAATCTGCAAGCAACGCGCGACTGGGGCCACGCCAGGGATTATGTGAAAGCGATGTGGATGATGCTGCAGCAGGATGTGGCGGATGATTATGTCATCGCGACCGGCGTGACCACCAGCGTACGCGATTTTTGTGAGCTTGCGTTCTCGCATGTCGGATTGCGGGCGGCGGATTATATCAAGGTCGATCAGTCGCGGATGCGGCCGGCAGAAGTCGATGTGCTGCTCGGCGATGCGACCAAGGCGGAGCAGAAAATGGGTTGGAAGGCGGAGGTCGCCTTGCCGGAACTGGCGGCGGAAATGGTCGATGCCGACATCGCCAGGCATATCGCCGCAAAATAAGATGGGCCTCGATCGTATTCTCGTTACCGGCGCCGAGGGCTTCGTGGGCCACCATTTGGTGCCGGCACTGCGCGCGGAATTCCCCGGCGCCGGCGTCATCGGCAGCTCCCGCACCGCGGAGCACGGCGAGGCGCTGGACGTAACGGATGCCGAACAGGCGTGCGAGATTTTTGCCAGGTTGCAACCGGATGTCTGCGTCCATCTGGCGGGGGTCGCCGCGATCAACGTGGCGCGATCTCACCCCAGGCAGACCTGGGAGATCAACCTGCACGGCTCGCTGAACGTCGCCAATGCGATTCTGGCGTCGGCGCCGCAATGCCGGCTTATTTTCATCTCAAGCGCCGAATGTTACGGCGCCAGCTTCAAAACCGGCCTGGCTTTGAGCGAAGACGCGTCGCTGGCGCCAATGAACTTGTACGCCGCAACCAAGGCCTCGGCGGAAATGGCGCTCGGCGTGCTTGCCGGGGAAGGATTGCGGCTGCTGCGCCTGCGCCCGTTCAACCATACTGGCCCAGGACAGAGCGAAGATTTTGTGGTGCCGGCTTTCGCGGGGCAGATTGCGCGCATTGAAGCTGGGCGAATGGCGCCGCAGATCGCGGTGGGCGCGCTGGAGCCGGAGCGTGATTTTATCGATATCCGCGATATCTGCGGCGCCTATGCTGCGAGCATCCGCAATTTCGACAGCCTGCCGCCCAATTCCGTGATCAATATCGCCAGCGGAAACATCACCAGAATTGGCGCCATTCTGGATCGTCTGCTGGCAAATGCGACGCGACAGATCTCCATCCGGCAGGATCCGGCGCGGCTGCGGCCGGTGGAGATACCGCGCGCCCTGGGCTGCGCCGACCAAGCGCGCGGTTTGCTTGGATGGCAGCCGCGATACGCGCTTGAAGATACGCTAAAGACCGTGTTGACGTTCGCCAGGCAGCAGATCGCTGCTCAGGCTCAGCCGTAATGGCCGCTGATTATCGCGCAAAGAAACAAGACGAGCAGGTGATGGTTTGAAGATTGCAATCATTGGCGGCGGTTATGTCGGCCTTGTCTCAGGCGCCTGCTTTGCCGAGTTCGGCGTCGACGTGGCAATCTATGAAGCAGATGCCGGCAAGCGGGCGATGCTGCTGGAAGGCAAGATCCCGATCTACGAGCCAGGCCTCGACCGGCTGGTGGCAGATAACGCGGCAGCCGGGCGCCTGCGCTTTCCGGTTGCGCTGGAGCAGGGCATCGTCGATGCCGAAGCGATTTTCATCGCGGTCGGCACGCCGACCAGGCGCGGCGATGGCCATGCGGATCTTACCTACGTGTTCGCCGCAGTGGAGCAGGTGGTTCGGGCACTCGACCATCCGGCGGTCATCGTCACCAAATCCACCGTCCCGGTCGGCACCGGGCGCAAGATCGCGGAACTGGCGCATCGCTTACGCTCCGACCTGCAGATCGAAGTGGCGTCCAATCCGGAGTTTTTGCGGGAAGGCAGCGCCATTACCGATTTTATGCGGCCGGACCGGGTGGTGGTGGGCGCCGATAGCGACTGGGCCCGCGAAGTGCTGCAGCGCCTGTACCGGCCGCTTTATCTGATCGAAACGCCGATCGTCTTTGCCGGGCTGGAAACCGCCGAGCTGATCAAATACGCGGCGAATGGCTTTCTTGCCATGAAGATCACCTTCATCAACGAGATGGCGGATCTGTGCGAGCAGGTGGGCGCGGACGTGAACGACGTGGCGCGAGGCATCGGCCTCGATGGCCGCATCGGCCGGAAATTTCTACACGCCGGCCCGGGTTTCGGCGGCTCCTGTTTTCCAAAAGACACGCTGGCGCTGATGCGCATCGCCGAGGAGGCGGGCGCGCCGAGCCGGCTGATCCAGTCGGTGGTGGCGGTGAACGACGAACGCAAGATCGCCATGGTCCAGAAGGTGGTAAAGGCCTGCGGCGGAACGGTCGCCGGCAAGCGCATCGCCGTGCTGGGCCTCGCCTTCAAGCCGGAGACCGATGACATGCGCGAAGCGCCCTCGCTGCCGTTGGTTGCCGGCCTGCTGGAGGCGGGGGCGAAGGTTGTCGGGTTCGATCCGGTGGCGATGCAGGCGGCGAAGGCGGTGCTGCCCCCGGCCATGGGATACGCGCCGGATGCCGCAGCCGCATTGGACGGCGCCGATGCGATGATATTGCTGACGGAATGGAACGAGTTTCGCGCATTGGCGCCGCAGCGTCTGCTGCAATTGATGAAGGGCAAGATTGTCGTGGATTTACGAAATGTTTTCGATCCGGCGGCGATGCGGGCTGCGGGAATTACCTATATCGGAATTGGGCGGCCATAGCTGCTTGGATAATTTGCGGTGGCCCAATTTCTTCGGCTGCGTTTTGCGAATGATTAACCCATTTTTGAGGAAGTATCGCTGCATCATCCTGGCCGTTGACTTGCCTGTTCGGCGGCGGATCAATACAGTTAGATACAAACTCGAAATGTAACGGCGCGGCCGGGACCGTGGCGCGGGTTCGTGATAACGTATTCGATCAACATCGGAGGGGAGACTAATTGGTGTCGGTTCTGGAACAAGTCGTTACCATTGTTGCCAAGCAACTTGATAAAGACCCTTCGGCGTTCAGCGAGTCGACGGATCTGCAGGAGGCCGGCTTCGAATCGCTGGATGTCATCGAGATGATTTTCAACCTGGAAGACGAATTTAAAATCGACATTCCCTTCAATGCCAACGAAGCCGATACGTCGCAGATGCGCACCGTCGGCGATATCGCAAGGCTGGTTGAAACCCTGATCGCGAGTAGCGCGGCGACGTGAGACGTGTTGTCATCACCGGCATCGGCGCCATCACGCCGGCCGGAGAGAATGCAGGCGAAACCTGGACAAATGTCGTTGCCGGCCGCACCGCAATCGGCCCGATCGTGGACGTGCCCACCGACAGGCTCGCCGTAAAGATTGCGGCGCAGGTGAAGAACCTGGACAGCGCGCGGCATTTCAATTCGAAGCAGGCGAACATGCTGGACCGCGTCTCGATGCTCGCGGTGATTGCAGCGCGCGAAGCGCTGGCCGATTCCGGGCTCGTCATCACCGGGGAAATTGCCGCCATGGCGCAGGTGATCATCGGCGTCGGCGTCGGCGGCATGGTGACCCTGGATGATAGTTTTCGGCTGCTCTACGGCGGCTCCGGCAAGCGCTGCCATCCCTTTACCATCCCCCGTCTGATGCCCAACGCGCCGGCCAGTCAGGTCTCGATGGATCTGGGGCTGAGAGGCATGACGTTTGCCGTGGCCAGTGCCTGCGCGTCCGGCACGCATGCCATCGGCCTGGCGTTCCGCGCCATCCGCGGCGGCGACACCGACATTGCCTTTGCCGGTGGCGCCGAGGCTTGTGTGACGCTGGGAACTTTGGGCGCCTGGGAGGCGTTGCGGGTGCTGGCATTCGATACGTGCAGGCCGTTCTCGAAAGGTCGCGCCGGGCTGGTGATCGGCGAAGGCAGTGCTATGCTGGTTTTGGAAGAACTGGAGCATGCGCTGGCGCGTAAGGCGAACATCTACGCCGAGATTTGCGGCTTCGGCGCGAACGCCGACGCCGCGGATCTGACCGCACCGGATGGCAGAAGCACCGCCCGGGCCATGCAGCTTGCGCTGAAGGATGCCGGGTTTCAGCCGAAGCAAATCGGCTATGTCAATGCGCACGGAACCGGCACGGCGATGAACGATCTGGTTGAGAGCACGGCCATCAAATCGGTGTTCGCAGATTGCGCAACGCCGCTGGTCTCCTCCATCAAGGGCGTGCTCGGCCATAGCCTCGGCGCCGCCGGCGCCATCGAGGCGATGGCGACAGCATTGGCGCTGCAACGGCAACTGGCGCCACCCTCAGCTAATTTTCTGGAAGAGGATCCGGCGATCGGGCTCGATGTGATCCCCAACGTTGCCCGGGAGTTCGCTTTGGATGCAGCAATATCCAACTCCTTTGCCTTTGGCGGCCTGAACGCCGTGCTGGCGCTGCGGCGATACCTGTAAAAGAAGCGAGCAGGAAGAACTTCTTCTTTTGAAGAAAAACCCGGGCCGCTGATGCTATCGAAAGACTTTCGAATCTGGGGCGAAGGCGCTCGAAGCTCCGGCTCAAGGTTACCGGAGGTTCTGCGCCGCCAGCCGGGCGCGCCGTCTTTTTTACAAAAAGCGGCCTCTTGCTATATTTCGAGAGTCTTGAGAGAGCCGTTTCGTAGCAAGGTTTCGAAATACGCGATCGTGCGCTGCAGACCTTCCTTCAGAGCAATCGCCGGTTGCCAATCCAGCAACTCGCGGGCCCGTGTAATATCCGGCCGGCGTTGTTTGGGATCATCTTGCGGCAGCGGCAGGCGGATGATCTGGGATTTCGAGTTGGTCAGATTTATGACCGTTTTAGCGAGCTCCAAAATGGTGAATTCGGTAGGATTGCCGATATTGATCGGGCCGGTCACGCCTTCCGCTGATTCCATTATCAGGACCATTGCTTCAACCAGGTCATCCACATAGCAGAAGGAACGGGTCTGGTTACCGTTGCCATGCACGGTAATATCTTTTCCCAGCAACGCCTGAACGATGAAATTCGACACGACCCGGCCGTCATTGGGGTGCATGCGCGGCCCGTAGGTATTAAAAATTCGGGCGATTTTTATGTTTACGCTATGCTGGCGGTAATAGTCGAAGAACAGCGTCTCGGCGCAGCGTTTGCCTTCATCGTAGCAGGAACGCGAGCCGATCGGGTTGACATTGCCCCAATAGCCTTCGGTCTGCGGATGTTCCGCCGGGTCACCGTAGACCTCGCTGGTGGAGGCCTGAAGGATTTTGCAGTGCAGGCGCTTGGCCAGTCCAAGCATGTTATAAGCGCCGAGCACGCTGGTTTTGGTGGTCTGCACGGGGTCCCGCTGGTAATGGATCGGCGAAGCCGGGCAGGCCAGATTGTAGATTTCATCCACCTCAACAAAAAGCGGATGCGAAATGTCGTGCCGCAACAGCTCGAAATGCTTGTGATCCAGCAGATGCTCTATGTTGCGGCGGGCGCCGGTGAAGAAATTGTCGACGCATAGAATCTGGCAGCCTGAGGCCAGCAGCTTTTCGCAGAGATGCGACCCAAGAAACCCCGAACCGCCTGTAACGAGAATACGCCGCTCAAGATGCATGCGCAGCGCAGCATAAGGCAGATGTCGATTTGGCTTGAATTATCATGGACCTTTTACATCTGGTGCCTGCGAATGGCTTAGCAACATGTTTTCCTGTGCTTAAAATTAACGATTTAAAACTATGCCAGGTCAGCCCGGTTCATTCTCACAACCAGCGCTGGTATGTCTCAAAATAACTACTTGTCATTTTGCTGTATTGCAATAAAAAAGAAAACGATTTTGTGAAAGCTGCTGGTTACGCTGTATGGCAAGGCTTGATGCGATCGAGCGTGGGTTTCACCTGGTTTTGCTGCATCTGCGAATAAATTCTGGACAAAATTGGAGCCCGGCAGCTATTTCTGCTACAACCGCAACGCGTTGGAAATCATCATGCCATTGGACGGCGTTAAACAGATTGTTCCTGTCATCCTATCCGGCGGCTCCGGCACCCGGCTCTGGCCGGTCTCGCGCAAGACCTTTCCGAAACAATTCTGGCCGCTGATTTCCGGCAAAACCATGCTCGTGGAAACCGCGTTGCGCGCCGCTCCGCCTGGCTTTACCGCCCCCATCATCGTGACCAACCAGGATCACCGCTTCGTCGTGGCCGAGCAATTGCGCGAAGCCGGTATCCACGGCGCCCGCATCCTGCTGGAGCCGAAGGGCCGCAACAGCGCGCCGGCGATCGCGGCGGCAGCCCTGCTGGCGGCCGAAATCAATCCGGACGCGGTTTTATGGGTGATGGCAGCCGATGCCGCGATCAGCGATCTGGCGGCGCTGAGCGAGGCCGTGGCGAGGGGTGCAGCAGCTGCCTCGGCGGGTTTTTTCGTTACCTTCGGCATGCATCCCACGGCGCCGGAGACGGGCTACGGCTACATCGCCCAGGGTGCGCCGCTGCTCGATCTGGAAGGCGTTTTCAAGCTCGACCGCTTTATCGAGAAGCCGAACGCCGAAAAAGCGGTCAAACTGCTGCAATCTGGAAGGAATCTCTGGAACTCCGGCATGTTCATGTTTACCGCCAAGCTGCTGTTGTCGGAGACCGAACTGCACGCCCCGCATGTGCTGCAGGCGGTCGAGGCGGCGTGGGTTGGCCGATCCGCCGATCTCGATTTTATCCGGCTTGACGCCGCCGCATTCGAATCCTGCCCCGATATAAGTGTCGACTATGCGATCGCCGAACGGACCGACAAGGCCGTTGTCGTCCCCGCCGCCATCGGCTGGTCCGATGTCGGCTCCTGGGCAGCTTTGGCGGATATCGCGCCCAAGGACGCGGACGGCAATGTCACGATCGGCGAGGTCGTGGTCGAGGACAGCCAGAACAGCTACGCCCGCAGCGACGGCATCGTGACCGCCTTGCTCGGCGTCAAGGACGTCATCGTCGTCACCACGCAGGATGCGGTGCTGGTTGCGCATAAGGACCATGCTCAGAACGTCAAGAGAATCGTCGACCGGCTGAAGCGGGAAGGGCGTGACGAGGCCGATACCCATAACCGCATCTACCGTCCGTGGGGTTTTTACGAGCGGCTCATCCTGGGCGATCGCTTCCAGGTCAAGCGCATCGTGGTCTGGCCCGGGCATAAATTATCGCTGCAGAAGCATTACCACCGCGCCGAGCACTGGGTGGTCGTCACCGGCTGCGCCAATGTCACCTGCGATGCCGAGATCACCATGGTCCGCGAGAATGAAAGCATCTATTTGCCGCTCGGCTCCGTGCACCGCATGGAAAACCCCGGCCGCATTCCGCTGACCGTGATCGAGGTGCAATCGGGCCCATATCTTGGCGAGGACGATATCGTCCGCTTCGAGGATACCTATGGCAGGGCCAGCTAGCAGAGCGCCGCGCTTAGCTGAAAACGAATTTTTTCGAGAGCAGATAGTTAAAGCATAATCCGCCTGCGGTGCCGGCGATGATGGCGAGGACCGGCTGGCTGCGGCAGAGCGGGCTGATTGAGACCAGAATAAAGAATATCCCGCGATTGAAGATGAAGCCGACGAAATTGGCCATCAGAAACCGCATCAGCTGGTGATGCGCGGCCATGTGGTCGAGATGGCGGAACGTCCAGAACCGGTTGAGTGCCCAGTTCGCCGTCGCCGCCACCAGAAATCCGCAGACTCCGGCGACATAGATACCAACGACGCCTTTGAGTGCATATACCGTTCCGGTGTCCCAACAGAACCCCAACGAACCGACCATCCCGAAGCGGATGAAGTCGTGGGTGAGTGCGAAGCGCAACAAAGGACGCAAGCGGGCGCCTAGATCGATATGCGATCGCTGCATGATATGAATTTGAGACCGCTCACTTGTTTTGCCTACCGAGTTCGCAGGTTGCCGGCAAGCGCTGGAGCGATGCCCAGCGCGAACCGAAGGACTGGTCACACGCGGCCGGCTTCGATAAGGAAGGCGCGGCTTCCAGGCCGCAGCGCCTGCAATTTGAAGGTTTGAATGTCTGACGTCCCACTGCATCGTCCCGGTCACGCGGTTTCGATCATCGTCCCCTGCTATAATGAGCGCGGCAATGTCGCCCCGATGGTTGCGGCGCTGGATGCAGCACTTGCAGGTCTGGATTGGGAGGTCATTTTCGTCGACGACAACAGTCCCGATGGCACCAGCGAGGTTGCTCGGCAGATTTGCGGCGAGGATTCCCGGGTGCGCTGCATCCGCCGCGTCGGGCGGCGCGGCCTGGCCTCGGCGGTGATCGAAGGCGCGTTGTCGGCCAGCGGGTCGGTGGTGGCGGTGCTCGATGGCGATCTGCAGCACGACGAGACGCGCCTGCCGATGATGTTTGCGGCGCTCGAGGCAGGGGCCGATCTCGCCGTCGGCAGCCGCCGCGTCGATGGCGGTTCATCCGAGGGTCTGTCCTCGCCGGCGCGCGTATGGCTTTCGGCGCGGGGCATCCGGCTGGCGCAAATGCTGACCAATACCTCGCTCAGCGATCCGATGAGCGGGTTTTTCGTGCTGCGGCGGGCATTGTTCGACCAGCTGGCGCCAGGACTGGTGGGGCAGGGGTTCAAGATTTTGCTGGATCTGGCGCTGGCGGCGCCGTTTCCGCTGAAAATCACCGAGATCCCGTATCAGTTCCGTCCTCGCCGGTCCGGCGAGAGCAAGCTCGACGCGCTGGTGATGTTTCAGTTCGTGGGCCTGCTGATCGACAAGCTGCTGCGCGGTGCGGTGCCGCTGCGTTTCATGAGTTTTGCGGCCGTTGGCGGGGTCGGCGTGCTGATCAATCTGATCGTGCTGCTGCTGGCGCAGCGCGCCGGCCTGACGTTCGGCGTGGCGCAAACTGTGGGCACGCTAGTGGCGATGGTCGCCAATTTCCAGATGAACAATTCGCTGACCTATCGGACGGTGCGCCTAAAGGGCCGGCGATATTGGCGCGGGCTGCTGCTGTTCATGCTGGTGTGCAGCCTGGGCGCCTTTGCCAATATCGGCATTGCGCGGGCGCTGCATGCGGCAAGCATTTCAGCGGCAGCGGCCGGGGCGGCCGGGGCGCTGATCGGCGTCGTCTGGAACTACGCGATGTCATCCACGCTGGTCTGGCGCGGCTGAAGGCGGCAGGAAACAGCCGCTTTTTGAAAAGCGGCGCAAAAACTTCTGTCGATCTGGAGCTGGGCGTTTCACACATCTGGGTCCCGGTTAGCAAAGTCTTTTGCTTCTTTTTCTTCCGAGAAAGAAGGTTGTTTCTTACTTAACCCAGGGCGTATTCGGCTTCCGGCGTATAGGTCGGCTGGTCCTTACCCAGAAACGAGCTGAACAGGGTGACGTTACCCGCGTGGATCGGCCGGGAGCGGTACAGGTTATTCGCCTGCACGAAGCTGGCGAGCTGCGGCGTAACCGGCACGTCCATGCGCGCCAGCGTCACATGCGGCGTAAATCGCCGCCGGTCGGGCGCCAGGCCAATCCGGTGCAGCGCCGTCTCCACCTTGGCTTGCAGCCGGGATAGCTGTTCGTTGCGCTCCACCCCGACCCAGAGTGCGGAGACACGGCCGCCTTTCTCGAACCAGCCTAGGCCGGAGAGGGTGAAGGTGAAGCTGCGGCCGCGCAATGTGGCCAGCGCCAGGTCGATTTCCTCGGCCTGCAGCCGGCTGGCCTGGCCGATAAAGCGCAAAGTGAGGTGGAAATTATCGGTTGGAACCCAGCGTGCGCCATTCAGATTGAATGATAGGTCGCTGAGCACTTGCTTGATCTCCCAGGGCAGATCAAGGGCCACGAAAAGGCGCATTACTCTGCCCCCGGCTGCTAGATTGAAGAACCGGAACCCGATTCGCTTGCCCAGCCTGCCCGTTTGGCGCAAGCCGGTCAATTCAAATCCGGTTCAGCATGGCTCAGAGGCCGTTGGATATCGGCGCCGTGGCCGCCGCCAGCCATTCCCGCGCTCTGGCATCCGCATCGCCTTGCAGAAGCGGCTCAAGCAGCTGCCGCACCCCGGCATGATACGTGTTCAGCCAGTGCAGCGCATCCGGCGCCAGCAATTCGGGCGCGATCAGCGCCCGGTCGAACGGCACCTGCGTCAGGGTCTCGAACTTCAGGAACTTACGAGGCTGCCCAGGAAATTCCGCCGGCTGCACGAGCAACAGATTTTCCAGCCGGATGCCGTAGGCGCCGTTCAAATAGAACCCGGGCTCGTTGGAGAGGATCATGCCGGGCTGCAGCGGCACCGGCCGGGCGGCGCGGGAGATGCCGGCCGGCCCTTCATGCACCGACAAATAGGCGCCGACGCCATGACCGGTGCCGTGATCGTAATCCAGCCCTAGCTGCCACAGCGCATTGCGGGCCAGGACGTCCAGATGCGGGCCTGCGACACCTTCCGGAAAGATCACCTGCGCCAGCGCGATGTGCCCTGCCAGCACGCAAGTGACATGCGTTTTCACCGTCTCCGGCGCCGGGCCAGGCCCGGTCCAGACCGTGCGGGTGATGTCGGTGGTGCCGTCCAGATACTGCGCCCCGCTATCGATCAGAAAGACCTCGTTCGGGCGGATCGGGCGGTTGCTCTCAGGCGTGACGCGGTAGTGCATGATTGCGCCATGCTCGCCTGCGCCGGTAATCGCGGGAAAGCTCTCGCCTTTGAAATGCGCGCCGAGCGCCCGGTACGCCAGCAGCTTCTCGCCTGCTGAAATTTCCGTCTCGCTCCCCATAGGTGCCGCCTGCGAAAGCCAAGTCAGGAAGCGCACCATCGCCGTTGCGTCGCGCACATGCGCGGCACGCGCGCCTTCCTGCTCCACCAGGTTCTTGCAAGCGCGCGGCAGCGCCACCGGGTCGGCAGCTTCGGCGATTCTGGCGCCGGCTTCGCCCAAGGTGGTTTTGAACCAGACCGGCATGGCGGCCGGGTCGTAGCGCACGGTCTTGCCGGCAAGCGCCTGCAGCGCCGGGCCGAGCTCCGCGCGGGATGCGGTTGTGACGTGATTGCCGAGATGTTCGCGGGTTTCCGCCGGCAGCTTCTCCGGCGCCATGAATATCTGCGCGCTGGCATCGGCATTCAGGATCGCGAAACCGAGCGCGATCGGGGTGAATTCAACATCGCTGCCGCGCAGGTTGAACATCCAGGCGAGCGATGATGGGTCCGTCAGGATCGCCGCATCCTCGCCGGCTTCCCGCAGGCTGGCGGCGAGGCGCTGGCGTTTGGAATCCGGAGTCTCGCCGGCAAATTCCGCCGCGTAAGCCAGCGCCGGGGCCAGCGGCGGCAAAGGCCGATCTGCCCAAATCTCGTCCACCGGATTGGCCGCCACCGGCACCATCAGCGTCCCCTCGAAACGCTGCAGAAATTCCGCCGAGATCAGCCAGGGATCGTAGCCGATCCTCTTGCCGTTCGCTTCGGTCTTCAACCAGCGATATGGCGGGTTATCGGTAATATGCTGGCGCTCCCACGCTTGCCCATCGGTCTGCATTTCCAGTTGCAGGGTGTAGCGGCCATCGGAGAAGATCACCGCCTTGTCCTGCAGCACGATCGCCACCCCGGCGGATCCCGTAAAGCCGGAAAGATAGGCCAGCCGCTCGCCCGAAGGCGGCACATACTCCCCCAGATGCTCATCCGCCCTTGGCACCAGAAAGCCGTCCAGTCCCTGCCGTTGCAGAACCTCACGCAGCGCGGTCAAACGAGCATTATGTTCTGATGTCATAGTTATGCCTTCATATATGCGTGCAGCGCAGCCCTGTCCCTGCTGCCTCACCCGCCCAAAAATGCGGCAAATGCGCTAGAACCTGCCCTGGATCGATGCTGCTTAGCCGTCTCGGCGGGGCCGTCATCTGTTGAAACATAGGTACGTATCATGACGACACATCATCAAACTTCCAACCCCCAGCCCTGGCTCAAATTGGGCGGACGAGTGTTTGGAAGACAGGCGCCGGCGCTGGATGCACCAGCCCATTCCGGCGCTTTCGCCAGACTTTGGGAACGCGTCGGCGCCTGGCGGCAACGCCGCGCCGCAGTCGCGGAACTCAGCGGCCTATCCGACCGCGAACTGGCGGATATCGGCGTCAGCCGGCAGGAAATTCCGCAGGTTGTTGCGCTCAGGAGATAGGTAAAGCGGTTCTTTTCGGAAAAAGGATCCAAAAAACTTCTTCAAACCTGTCCTGCGCGTTCACCTGCTTAACCCTCACAACTACGATCCCAGGCTGATTGCGTCTTCGATGCCGAACGCGCCTGGCAGGCTGCCGCGGGGAAATAGTCGAGTGAAATGCCCCATCTTGCGGCCCGGGCGGGCTTCCGCCTTGCCGTAAAGATGGGGGATCAGCCCCGGCTTCGCCAGAATTGCCGGTAGCTGGGCCATGTCCTGCGGCCCTACCAGGTTCTTCATCACCGCATCGGAGTGCCGCAGCGCCGGCGGTAGTTTTAACCCGGCTACGGCGCGGATATGCAGCTCGAACTGGCTGGCGGCGCAGGCATCCAACGTCCAATGCCCCGAATTATGCGGCCGCGGCGCAAGCTCGTTGACCAGCAGCGCGCCATTGCGGTCGACAAACATCTCCACCGCCAGCAGGCCGATAAGCCCAAGCTTCTCGGAAATATGGCACGCCATTCGGCTGGCCTCCTCCCGCGTCTCATCGGGCAACCCCGCCGGCGCCAGCGTCAGGTCGAGAATATGGTTCTTGTGGCGGTTCTCTACCGGATCGAAGGCGGACATCGCCCCATCCGCGCCGCGCGCCACAACCACCGAGATCTCGCAGAAGAAGTCGATAAAGCTTTCCAGCACCAGCGGCTTGGGCTGCAACTGCGCCAGGGCCGCAGGAAAATCGGCCGCTTCACGCAGCATCGCCTGGCCCTTGCCGTCATAGCCAAGCCGCGTGGTCTTCAGCACGGCAGGCAGCCCTAGCTGCGCCACCGCCTGTTCCAGGCCGGCGGCATCTTGCACCTCCACCCAAGGTGCCGTCGCGATGCCGATATCGTTCAAAAAACTTTTTTCCAGCAGCCGGTCCTGGCTCAGCCGCAAAATATCCGGCCCCGGCCGCACCGGCCGCATGCTGCTCAGCAGCTCCAGCCCGTCCGCCGGCACGTTTTCGAACTCGAAGGTGATCACATCCACCGCCTCGGCGAAACGATGCAGCGCCACGTGGTCGGTATAATCCGCGATGGTGGCGAGGTATGCCACCTGCGCTGCGGGGCTATCCGGCTCTGGCGAAAAAATATGGCTTTTATAGCCCAGCCGCGCCGCGGCCATGGCGGCCATCCGCCCAAGCTGGCCGCCGCCGATAATGCCGATCACCGCCCCCTGCGGCAGCGGAAAAGCCGCCTTCATGCTTCCGGCGTTTCGGCCACCGCCGCCGTCTGCGCGTCGCGATATGCCTGCAGCCGGGCGCTTAAACCCGGATCGGCCAGCGCCAGGATCGCGGCCGCGAGCAGCCCGGCATTGGTGGCGCCGGGCTTGCCGATCGCCAGCGTCGCCACCGGCACTCCGGCCGGCATCTGCACGATGGAGAGCAGGCTGTCCTGGCCTTGCAGCAACGTACTCGCCACCGGAACACCCAGCACCGGCAAAATCGTCAGGCTCGCCGCCATGCCAGGCAAATGCGCCGCCCCGCCGGCCCCGGCGATGATCACCTTCAAACCGCGCGCCTGCGCGCCGCCGGCATAGTCGAAAAGCCGCTTTGGCGTGCGATGCGCGGAAATAATTTTGGCCTCATAGTCTACGCTAAGGCGGCCTAGGACATCGGCGGCATGCTGCAGCACCGGCCAGTCCGACCTGCTGCCCATGATGATCCCCACCAGCGGCTGCGCCGGCCTGGCGGAATTCTGGCTCAAGCGGTGCGGTCCGGAATAAGCCGGCTCTCCAGCCAGGCGATCTCGTCCTTCAATCCCAATTTCCGCTTCTTCAGCCGCTGGATCTGCAGCTGGTCCATCGGCGCCTGCTCGGTAATACGCGCGATCACGGTGTCCAGGTCCCGGTGCTCGCTGCGCAAGGCGTGCAGCCGGCGAAGCAGGTTATCTTTATCGGTCAACATGGCGGGAGCAATAGAGAGATTTCACCTGTCCGGAAACCATAAACTTGGGGGTAACTTCACCCCCTCCCATAATTCAGGTGACATTTGAGTAGCAAGGGTGCAGCATCTCACTCCCTGGTAAAGACCAGGTTCCGGTACGGCAATACAGCCCCATCTCAAACTCCATTTGAAGGAGGCAGCATGAGCCTGCAATCGCATATCGAAGTCCTTAAAGAACGCCACGCTTCCCTGAAGACGCGTATTCTCGAGGAAGACCAGCGTCCCCGCCCGGATGACGGGCAGCTTTCCAAACTGAAAATCGAGAAATTACGGTTAAAGGAAGAGATGGAGCGCCTGCAAGCCCAGTCGTCCGACAGGAACTAGGTCCCGCCGCAGGCTCTAGCCGTCATCCCCCGCGAAGACCGCTGCCGCGGCAGGCGGGGGATCCACGACTTTTTTTAAATGCCGTTATACCTGGATGCCGGCGCCTGCGCCCGTTGCTGTACTGCGCCGGCACAGCGCGTGGCGCCGTACGCAACGCCGCCGGATCTCTTCCAGCTTCTCGCCGCTCACCAGCAGCGGCGCGCAGGATCTCTCCTGCCGGACCAGGGCGGAGAAATCCGGGTGCAGCTTCATGCTGCCGCCGGTATTCTCGAACGCGTTGCGGTTGCCGGTCTCCAGGTAGCTCTCCGCCGCCGCGCCCTCCGCGAAGATAACCGCGTGTTCCGCCAGCTCCAGGTGGTAATAGGTCACTCGGGCAGGCGCGCTCTGGCTGACATTCAGGCCGTTCAGCAAAAGCTGTGCAGGGATCAGATGCGCATCGATAAACAGCGCATGGTCCGGCGATAGAAACAGATCGCGTTGCGGCACGTCTTCGCCCAAAGCCCCGGCCGCGATGCGGATCGGCTGCACCTGCGCCGGGCGCGGATGACGCAGCAGGTCGATCGTTCTGTGGCCGATCCAGACGATCTGCCGCTCTTCGCCGTTTCGACCGATCACCTCGTCGCCGATCTGCAAGGCCTGGACAGGTACTTCGCCGCGCGGTGTCAGGATGCGCGTGCCGGCCGCGAAGCAGGGCGCGCCGGCCGCCAGGCTGATCGTTTCGGTTGTGCCTGTATTGGTAACGATGAAATTGGCGGTGCTGAAGCTGCCGGCGATGGCGATGGTTTTGGACGCGGCCGAATTGCTCAGCACCAGGCCCCGGCCGGAGACGAAACTGTCGCTGCTGGCGCTAAAGCCGTTAAGGATGATGGTATCGCCTTGCTCAAACCCGTCGACCGCCTGGCCGCCGGCAAGTGCCGCGGTGCTGCCGGAGATCAGCCAATGCGCCCCGGCCTGAAAATCGATCGTGTTGAAGCCGTTGAACTGGCTGCCAATACCGACCAGCGTTGCCGGGCTATCGCCGCCGAGAAAGAGCTTGCTGGCGTTGCTCTTGTCGGTGACATTGCCGGAAAAGACTGCGCCCGGCTGCAGAGTGAGTGAGAAGGATGCGCCATAGATGGCGTAACTCCCGCCGCTGACCGTTCCGGAATCGGTGATGTAACCATGCGTGATGCGAATAGCGTCGACACCGCCACCGATCGAGCCCGAGTTGTCCAGCGAGCCGTTCTGCAGCTGGACGCCGTAATGTCCGCCATGAATTCCGCCCGCGTTGATAAGCGAGGTGCCGGTGACCAGGGTTGCCGCGATTTGCAAAGCGTTGATGCTGCCGTAATTCTCGACCGTACCGTTGCGGAGAACCAAGCCCAGCACGCGGCTGTAAATATAGCCGGTGTTACCAAGAAAATCCGGCGACGACGTCGCGCTGAGCGTCGAGAGGTAGACCGCTTCGTGTTGCGAAGCGATGCTGCCGGCATTCAGCACGATCCCGCCGCTCAGAATCTTCACGCCGTAGACGTCTCCGGCGATGCTGCCGTCATTGACCAGATAGGCGGCCTGGTTCAGCGCCGCGGTGTTCTGGCTGTAGATAAAGCCGGCGCCGGCGTTGGTCATCGCGCTGTCGTAGAACAGCTCCACGCCGATGCTGGTGCCAAGGATAACCCCTGCATTGCTGGCATCGCCGCCGCTCTCCACCAGCAGGCCGCCATCGGTGGCGGTGACCTCGCCGGCGTTGAAGAAGTTGCCGAGATCGCCGACGCCGGCGCCGTAGGTGGCGCCGGAAATCAGCCCGTGCGCGGCGTTGCTGACCGTGGCGAAGTTGAGCGCAATGGCGAAGTAGCCGCCCAGGATGGTGCCGGTGTTGTTGAAGCTGGTGGCGTAGGACGGCAGATATTTCTCGTTCAGCAGCAGCACCCCGTCGATGCCGCCGCTGATCTGGCCGGAATTGCTGATGGCGCCGCCCCAGCTCGTGCGAATGCCATAGGAAGCGCCGGTGATCGTGCCGGAATTGGTGATCAGCGCGCTGACTTCCGTCACGCCGCTGACGCCGCCGCCGATATGGCCGGCATTTACCAGCGTGCCGGGCGAACCGTTGTAGGATATCAGCTCTATCCCGGCCGTCTCGCCGAAGAGGGTGCCGCCTGCATTGTTGATGACCTGGCTCGCATTCAACGCGCCGGCGCCGTAGCTCTTGCCATAAACGGAGCCGAAATTTACCAGCTCCGAATTCTCCAGCCGGACGCCGTAGCCGTCCCGCGCGCTGTCATCCAGCCCGGCGATGCTGCCGGTGTTGGAGACGGTGCCCCCACCCTGCAGATACACCCCGCTCATGCCTTCGATGGTGCCGGAATTGATCAGGCTGAGAGAGCTGAGCGCAAAAATCGCCGGCGCCACATAGCTGTCGGTGCTGGAAATGGCGCCGCTGATCAGGCCGAGATTGTCGATCGTGGCGCTGCTGACATTGACATAGATCGCTGCCGCCGATTGGAAGTTGGTGACCGGCGCTGGCGCTGCAATGCGGCCGCTGGATGTGATGGTCAGCGGCGGCAGATAGCCGGGGTTGCCGAGCACGATCTCCTTGCTGATGGTGGTGGAAATCGTGCTGCCGGCCATTGCCGCCTATACAGAGTGCACAAAACCTTAATGTCAACTTAAGATTGTGCACTTCAGTGTCAATATTTATCCTCACTCAGTTTGACGTGGCAGCTTTCAGCTTGCCTTTTGCATCAAAACAAGACGAGTGTGCGGCTCATCCTGCCTTGTTTGAGGACTATGCAACTTAGCTACGATTTCATTGTGATCGGCAGCGGCCCGGCCGGAAAACGCGCCGCGGTGCAGGCGGCCAAGATCGGCAAATCCGTTCTGGTGGTGGAAAAAAGCCGAAAGATCGGCGGCGTTTCGGTGCATACCGGCACCATCCCCTCTAAAACCTTGCGAGAGACCGTGCTCAACCTCACCGGCTATCGCGAACGCGGCTTCTACGGCCGCGCCTACCGGGTAAAGCAGGAAATCGGCGCCGGCGACCTGATGACGCGCATGGAAAAGACGCTGACCTATGAGGTCGACGTGCTGGAACACCAATTTGCCCGCAACGGGGTAAAAGTCGCGCACGGCGCCGCCCGCTTCGTCGACAGCCACAAGATCGAGATCACCTCGCCGCAAGGCGAACTGTCCTTTATCGAGGGCGCGCAGATCCTCATCGCCGCCGGCACAAGGCCGCACCGGGCGGAAAACATTCCCTTCAACGGCAGCAGCGTGCTGGACAGCGACGAGATCATCGGCATCGAACATCTGCCGCGCAGCCTCACCGTTATCGGCGCCGGCGTCATCGGCGTGGAATACGCCACCATCTTCTCGGCCCTGGACGTCGCCGTCACGCTGATCGACCCGCAGGCGAGCTTCCTCAATTTCGTCGATCACGAGCTGATCGAGGATCTGACCTTTCAGATGCGCGACCAGGGCATGACCTTGCGGCTCGGCGCCAAGGTCGAGCGCATCGAGTTCGAGAATGGCTGGCCGGTCGCCTACCTCTCCGACGGCCGCCGCACCCGCACCGAGATGATGCTGTTCACCGGCGGCCGCGAAGGTGCCACAGACAGCCTGAACCTGTCCGCCTGCGGCCTGACCGCCGATCCCCGCGGCCGGTTGAAAGTCGATCCGGTCACGTTTCAGACGGAAGTGCCGCATATCTACGCCGCCGGCGATGTCATCGGCTTTCCGGCACTGGCCTCCACCTCGATGGAACAAGGCCGCATCGCCGCCGGCCATGCCTTCGGCATTCCCATGCCGCACGCGCCGGAATTCTTCCCCTACGGTATCTATTCGGTGCCGGAAATCTCCATGGTGGGCATGTCGGAGAGCGAAGTGCAGCAACGCGGCATCGCCTATGAATGCGGCATCGCCCGCTTCAGGGAAACCTCGCGCGGACACATCATGGGCCTGAACTCCGGCATGATGAAGCTGATCTTCTCCCTCAAGACCCGCCGCCTGCTCGGCACCCATATCATCGGCGAAGGCGCCACCGAACTGGTCCATATCGGCCAGGCGGTTTTGAACCTCAAAGGCACGCTCGACTACTTTATCGAGAACACCTTCAACTACCCGACCCTGGCAGAAGCTTACAAAATCGCCGCATTGGATGCCTGGAACCGGATGCCGAAAAGCCGGTAGCCGTTTTTGAAAGCGGCGCAAAAACTATTTTGAATCTGGGCCATGGGCGCTGGCACCGCCCCCGCCCGCTCCCCGCGCGTCATGCCGGCGAAGGCCGGCATCCACGATTTTCTAGTCTCCGGCTGCAAAGACCCGCGAGGGTACAAAATTCCGCGCGAGACTCGCAATTCCTGCAGCACCGGCAAATCCTGCGCCCAGCACCAGCGCGACAACACCACCATGCCTGCCGCCAAGGTAGAAGCACAACGCCACCAGCGCCGCTCCAGAAGTCTGCCCAAGCAGGCGGGCGATGGTGATGACGCCGCTGGCGCCCCCGGCGCGCTTGGGCGGCGCGCTGGACATCAGCATGCGCAGGTTCGGCGATTGGAAAAACCCGAAGCCGGCGCCGCAAATCGCCATGCGCCAGACGATATCGGCCGTGGAAGGATCTGCCGGCAGCAGCGCCAGCAGCGCCATGCCCAGCGCCAGAGCGGCGAGTCCGGCGGCGCTTAGGATTGCAGTCGGGTAGCGCTCGGTCAGCCGGCCGGCGAGATTGGCGGTGAGCGCAACCATGATCGGCCAGGGCGTGATCAGAAACCCGGTCGCGATCTGCGAGCGGCCCAGCATCTGCTCGAAGTAGAACGGCAGCGCCACGAAGCCGATGCCCTGGGTGGTAAAGGCGCAGATGGCGGTGACGGTGGAGAGGGCAAAGACCGGGATTTTGAACAGATCGACCGGCAGCATCGGTGCGGCATGGCGTGCCTGCCGGTGCAGCATCAGCACGCCGAGGATCAGGCCGAGCGCGATCTCCGGCAAGGTGAGTAAGACCGCCTGGCCATGCGCGGCGCCGCTCAGGCCCAGGATCAGAAATCCAAAAGCCCCAGCGTTTAGCAGCGCCAGAACAATGTCGAAACGATCGCGCAAGCGCGGCGTCACCGGCAGCATCTTTACGCCCAGCAGCAGCGCCGCCAGGCCGAGCGGCACGTTGATGCCAAACAGCAGCGGCCAGCGCCCGATGGCCAGAATCAGCGACGCCGCGGTCGGCCCGACGGCCAGTGAGACGCCAACGACCAGTACATTCATGCCCATGCCGCGGCCGAGCTGGTTCGACGGGTAGATGAAGCGGATGAGCGCCGCATTCACGCTCATGATGGCGGCGGCGCCGAAACCTTGGAACACCCGCGCGATGGTCAGGCTATCCAGCGACCACGCGCAGGCGCAGCCCAGCGACGCCAGAGTGAACAGCACCATGCCGTAGAGAAAAACCCGCTTATGGCCGGAGATGTCGCCCAGTGTCGCGAACGGCAACGCGGTGGCGATGAAAGCCAGCTGATAGGCGTTGATGATCCAGATGGAAGCTTCGGCATTGGTATGCAGATCGGCGGCGATGGTCGGCAGGGCGGTATTGGCGATCGAGCTATCGAGCGTTGCCATCGCCGCGGCGAGCAACTGCGCGGTCGCGGCCAGGCCACGCCGGCCAGGCGGCAGGCCGTCTGTCGCGCTTACGCCGGACATTGCCGGTTACGGACGGCATGCAGGCCGAAATACAACAGCGCCAAGGCAGGCAGAACGACGCCCAGGGCGCAGATCCCCGGCCAGCCGAAACGCGCCAGCATTGGGCTGACCGCCGCGGAAGCCATGGCGCCGCCGGTGAAAAAGATCGCCATGAAAATGCCGTTCATGCGCGAGCGCATATGCGGCGCCAGCGCGTAGATCTCCCGCTGGCCGATGACCAGATTGGCCTGCACCCCTGCATCGAGCAGCACCCCCGCCAGCGCCAGGCCCGTCAACGAGTGGCCCGCGCCGCCGCCCCAGGCGGCCAGAAAAAACGCCAGGATGATGATGCCGAGTGCTGCAATGCTGCCGGCCCGCCCGAAATCCCGGTCCGCCAGCCGGCCGGCGATCGGCGCCGCCAGCACGCCCGCCGCACCCACCAATGCAAACGCCGCGATGCCGCGCTGGCTGAGGCCGAAGCGCCGCGCCAGCAGCAAGGGTGCTGCGGTCCAGAACAGGGTAAAGGCGCCAAAGGCCGCCGCCTGATAGGCAGCCCGGCGGCGCAGCGGCGGGGAATTGAAAGGCAGCGCCAGCAGCGTCTCCAGCAGCTCGAAATAGTGATGGTTGGCGGCGGGCTGCCGGCGCGGCAGGACCATGCGCATCACGCAGGCAAGCATCGCCATCACCGTGGCGGAGGTAAAAAACACCGCGCGCCAGCCAAAGAAGTTGGTAATCAGGCTGGCAGTGGGCCTTGCCAGCAAAATGCCCAGCACCAGCCCGCTCATCACATTGCCGACGATCCGGCCCCGCAGATGGTCCGGCGCCAGGTTGGCGGCCAGCGGCACCAGCATCTGCACGGCAACCGAAGTAATCCCCACCAGCGCGCCGGCACCTAAGAACAGCAATCCGTTCTGGGCAAACCCGGCAATCAGCAGCGCCGGCACCGAGCTGGCGACGGTGATCGTCAGCAGGCGGCGATTCTCGATGATGTCACCCAGAGGGACCAGCGCCAGCAGCCCAGCGGCATAGCCCAACTGGGTCAGCGTCACCATCAGGCTGGCGATATGGGTGCTGAGCCGCAGCGCAGGCGCAATCACCCCGACCAGCGGCTGCGAATAATAGATGTTCGCGACGATAATACCGCAGGACGCCGCCATGAAGAATACCAGGGCGGTGGACGGGGCTGCCGCCAGCTTCGACCCTTCAGACATTGTCGGCACGTTCAGGATTCATCGATCGGCCCTTGCAATCTCGTCGGCTGGCGACACCGGAGCGCCAGCCGCCAATCAGAGCAGGGTTATTGCCCGGAATCCTTCGCGGCAAGCTTGCCGAGCGCAGACCAGTCCAGCTTCGCGCCGCCTTGCGCGATCAGCGCCAGGAACCGGTCCCGCAGCAGGCTGGCAATCGGCATCGGCACGTTCAGCGTCTCCGCCGCGGCGAGCGTCAGGCGTATATCCTTCTGCCCCAGCGGCGCCGCGAAGCCGGCAGGCTCGAACACTCCGCTTGCGATCAGCCCGCCATAGGTTTTGTAAACCGGCGCGTTGAACAAGGTGGAGGTCAGCAGCTCGAGATATTGCTGCGCGTCCACCCCGGCCTTGCCGGTAAGCGCAAACGCCTCGCCCAGCGCTTCAATGACCGAACCGATGAGGAAATTGCCGCTGAGCTTGATGACATTGGCAACCGAGGGGGTTTCGCCGAACGGGAAAACGCGCTGGCCGATCGCTTCGAACAACGGCTTGCAACGCTCGAGCGCTTCCGCCGCCCCCGCCGCGACCACGAATAGTTTGGCGGCGGCCGCGGCCTCCGGACGCCCAAAAACCGGCGCGGCAACGTAAAGCTGTCCGGCCTGTTTGTGCGCCTGCGTCAGTTTTTCCGAAAGCTCGACGCTGATGGTGCTGGCGGAGATATGGATGGCGTTTTTCGGCAGCGTGGCGACGATGCCGGAATCTCCGAAAGCCATCGCCTCCAGCGCCTTGTCATCCGCGACCATGCTCATCACCGCCTCGCCGGTGCAGGCGGCGGCCACGGTTTCGGCAACCTGTGCCCCCCGCGCCGCCAGTGGCTTGGTCTTCTCCAGGCTGCGGTTATAGACCGTCACCTCGTTTCCCGCCTTCAGCAGGTTGGCTGCCATTCCGGCGCCCATCTGTCCCAGCCCCAGAAATCCAATCTTCATGATCACCCTCCAAAGCGAGCAGCCGCTTTTTGAAAAATAGCGGCGCAGAAACTTCCGGTGATCTGGCGCCGGGAGTTCCTTACGCCAATGACCCAGATTCAAAAAAGTCTCTCTGCTTCATTTCTTCAGAAAAAGAAGGCCTTCTTTTTTACGCGCCCTTTACGCCGGGCGGGTCGCTTTCCTGTCGCGGCTTTATGTTGGGAGGTGCACATCAGCGCCTGAAAGGAAGGTGGCCCATGGGTGACGCCGTCGCCGTGATTTACGGAATCTTGGTGTTTAGTTTGCTGATCTTATACGTCAAAGGCTGCGAAAAGGTGTGATCCGATGTTCGACCTGATTTTCGGCGGCGCCGTCTCCGCCGGTCTGCTCGTGTACCTCATTTGGGCGCTGTTGCGCCCTGAAGATTTTTAAAGGCTCCATTCCATGACAATTCAGGGACTGCTTTACATCGCGATCACCTTCGCGCTGGTGCTGGGCTGCGCCTTTCCGCTCGGGCGCTATATGGCGGCGATCTTCGAAGGCCGAGTGCGCTATCTGGGCGTGCTGGAAAGCGGCTTCTACCGGCTCGCCGGCGTCGATAAAAACCGGCAGATGCATTGGCTGGAATACGCCACGACCTTGCTGCTGCTCAGCGTGATCCATTTTCTTCTCCTCTACGCCATTCTGCGCCTGCAATATTATCTGCCGATGAACCCGCAGCATGTCGCGGGCATGTCGCCGCGGCTTGCCTTCAACACCGCGGCAAGCTTTACCACGAACACCAACTGGCAGGCTTACGTGCCGGAAGCGCAGATCTCTGACGGCGCGCAAGTGTTTGGGCTGGTGGTGCATATGTTCATCTCGGCGGCGGCCGGCATTGCGGTGGCGGCGGCGGTGATGCGCGCTTTCACCGGCGGCGGCCTGAAATCCATCGGCAATTTCTACGTCGATCTTACCCGCATCACGCTTTATCTGCTGCTGCCGATCTCGCTGATTGCGGCGACGCTTTTCGTCATCGCCGGCATGCCGCAGACCTTTGGCGCCTATATTTCCGCGCATACGCTAAATGCCGGACCCCAGACCATCGCCATCGGCCCGGTCGCGTTTCAGGAAGCCATCAAGGAATTCGGCACCAATGGCGGCGGCTTCTTCAACGCCAACTCGTCGCATCCTTTCGAAAATCCCAACGCCTGGACCAATCTTCTGGAGAACTGGCTAGACCTCGTCATCGGTTTCTCGCTGCCCATCGCCTTCGGCTTTATGATCAAAGACCCGAAGCAGGGCCGCGCCTTGATGGCGGCGATGGCGATCATTCTGGCGCTTGGCTGCGTCGGCACCTATGCCGCAGAATCCGCGGGCAACCCGCTGCACATCGCCGCCGGGCTCTCCGCGCATGACGGTAACTGGGAGGGTAAGGAGATGCGCTTCGGCATTCCCGCCTCCGCCACCTTCAACACCTCCGCAACCGGTACTTCCACCGGCGCGGTAGACAGCTTCACCGACAGCTACACCCCGCTAGGCGGCGCCATCCCGCTTTTCCTGATGCAATTGGGCGAGGTGACGCCAGGCGGTGTCGGTTCCGGCTTCTACACCATTATCGTCTTCGCGCTGCTCTCGGTTTTTGTGGCCGGGCTGATGGTCGGGCGCACGCCGGAATATCTCGGCAAGAAGGTGCAGGCCAAGGAGATCAAGCTGGCGATGCTGGCGGTGCTGATCCTGACCTTCTTCATCCTGGCTGGCGCTGGCTTCTCGCTGATGACGAAGTCCGGGCTTGGGTCGCTGGAAAACGCCGGACCGCACGGCCTGAGCGAAATGCTGTATGCCTGGTCATCGGCCACTGAGAATAACGGCAGCGCCTTTGCCGGCCTCTCCGCCGACACACCGCTGCTCGATTTCGGTCTCGGCTCCGCCATGCTGTTCGGCCGCTTCGCCTTCCTGATCCCGATCCTGGCGATCGCCGGATCGTTAGCGGCCAAGCCGAAACTTGCCGAGAGCGCTGGCACATTCCCGACTCACGGCCCGCTGTTCATCGGCCTGCTTATCGGCGTGATCATCATCCTCGGCGGCCTGCAATACCTGCCTGCCGATACGCTTGGGCCGCTGGCCGACCATTATTTGCTGTACTCCGGCAAAACTTTCTAAGGAATTTGCTTTTGGAAACTCTACGCTGGCGTTCTTTCGAGGCGTGTTTCTGCGCTCCTGGTGCTCACATACTAAAGCTTGCTCCGCTCCAGTGCTCGAATCACGTCCCACCTGACTCACCAGAGCGAGTTTTTAAAAGCAAAAATAAGGAACTCTGATATGACAACGAATGCCGAAGCGATCGCTCTGTTCGATCGCGCTATCATTACCCGCGCGACGCTGGATGCGGTGATCAAACTCAACCCGCTGACACTTGCCCGCAACCCTGTCATCTTCGTCACCGAAATCGTTGCGGTGATGACGACAGTGGTTGGCGTGGAAGCGCTGTTCACGCATCAGGCAGCTTCGTTTGCCTTGGTCATCGCCTTCTGGCTGTGGCTGACCGTGCTGTTTGCCACCTTCGCCGAAGCGGTCGCCGAGGGTCGCGGCCGCGCCCGGGCGGAGAGCATGAAGCGCGCCCGCTCCGACACCATGGCAAAGCTCATCCTGGACCCGCGCGAGCGCAATATCTTCCAGCCCGTCGCGGCGCCGGATCTAAACAAGGGCGATCTGGTGCTGGTCGAAGCTGGCGATATCGTCCCGTCTGACGGCGAGATCATCGAGGGCATCGCCAGCGTGAATGAAAGCGCGATCACCGGCGAATCCGCGCCGGTTGTGCGTGAAGCCGGCGGCGACCGCTCCGCCGTCACCGGCGGCACGCAGGTGGTTTCCGACTGGCTGGTGATTCGCATCACCGCTGAGCCGGGTGCTACCTTTCTCGACCGCATGATCGCGCTGGTCGAGGGTGCGGAGCGCCGCAAGACGCCGAACGAAATCGCGCTTGATATCCTGCTGGCCGGCCTGACTCTGATCTTTTTGATGGCGGTGGTCACGCTGGTCGGTTTCGGCAGCTATTCCAACACGCATTTCGCCATTCCCGTGCTTGCCGCCTTGCTGGTCTGCCTGATCCCCACCACCATTGGCGGCCTGCTTTCGGCCATCGGCATCGCCGGCATGGACCGTCTCATCCGCTTCAACGTCGTTGCCACCTCCGGCCGCGCGGTGGAGGCGGCCGGCGACGTGGATGCGCTGCTACTGGACAAGACCGGCACCATCACCTTCGGCAACCGCATGGCCTCCGGCTTTTATCCGGTGCCGGGGATTTCCGAGCGCGACCTGGCCGAAGCCGCCGCCATTTCCAGCCTGGGCGATGAGACGCCGGAAGGCCGCTCGATCGTCGCTCTGGCGCGTGAGAAGTATAACCTTTCGCCGGCCTTGCCGGCGGAGGCGGAGCTGATCCCCTTCAGCGCCAATACGCGCATGTCCGGCGTCGATCTGGCGGAGCGCTCTTATCGCAAGGGCGCTGTAGAATCCGTGCTGAAGACGTTGAACGTCTCGCCGCCGGCGGAATTCACCGAAACCGTCACCCGCATCGGCCGCGCCGGCAGCACGCCGCTCGCCGTCACCTCCGGCAACAAGCTGCTGGGCGCGATCGAGTTGAAGGACATCGTCAAGCCCGGCATCCGCGACCGTTTTGCCTCGTTGCGCAAAATGGGCATCAGGACGGTAATGGTCACCGGCGATAATCGCGTGACCGCCGCCGCCATCGCCGCCGAGGCCGGCGTCGACGACTACATCGCCGAAGCGACGCCGCAGGACAAGCTGGACTATATCCGCAAGGTGCAGGCCGAAGGCCGGCTGGTCGCGATGTGCGGCGACGGCACCAACGACGCGCCGGCCTTGGCGCAGGCCGATGTCGGCGTGGCGATGCAGACCGGCACGCAGGCGGCGCGCGAAGCCGGCAACATGGTCGATCTCGACAGCGACCCCACCAAGCTGATCGAAATCGTTGAAATCGGCAAGCAGCTGCTCATCACCCGCGGCTCGCTGACGACGTTTTCCATCGCCAACGACATCTCGAAATATTTCGCCATCCTGCCGGCAATATTCGTGGCCACCTATCCGCCGCTGCAGGCACTGAACATCATGCATCTGCAATCGCCGGAGAGCGCGATTTTATCCGCCGTGATCTTCAACGCGCTGATCATCGTGGTGCTGGTGCCGCTGGCGTTGCGCGGCGTGAAGTATCGCGCCATCGGCGCCGCGGCGCTGCTGCGCCGCAACCTGCTGGTCTACGGGCTTGGCGGCATCATCGCGCCCTTTGTCGGCATCAAGGCGATCGACATGGTGCTCTCCGTCTTTCATGTATTTTCATAGAGGTTCAAAGCTATGCTTATCACCCGCGAGATCCGGCCGGCTTTGTCGCTGGTCATCCTGTTTACCCTCTTCACGGGCCTGCTGCTGCCGGGCGCATTTACCGGGATCATGCAGCTGGTCCTGCCATACCGGGCAAATGGCAGCCTGCTGACGCAGAATGGTCAGGTTGTAGGCTCGGCTTTGATCGGGCAGAATTTCACCGGTGCCACATACTTCACGCCGCGTCCCTCGGCGCTGGACAAACCCTATGATGCCGGCACTTCCGGCGCCTCCAATCTCGGCCCTTCCAGCGCGCAATTGCTGACCAACGTGAAGACCAACATTGCCGCCTATCGCAAAGCCTACGGCCCTGGCTCGGTGCCGGCGGATGCGGTCACCGCGTCGGGCTCCGGCCTGGACCCGGACATCTCGCTGGCCAACGCCTTGCGTCAGGCGCCCGCCATCGCCGCCGCCCGCAACCTGCCCGCCGCCACGGTCATCACCCTGGTAAACCAGCAGACCCACCACGCCTTCCTCGGCATTATCGGTACCGACCACGTGAACGTGCTGGAGCTGAACCTGGCGCTGGATTCGTTACCAAAGTAGCAATACCCGTTGTCACCCGCGAAGGCGGGAGTAACGATGGGAGGTTCCGGTGCTAATCGGTCCGCGTCCAGCTCGTGCTCTTGCAGATTATGCCCAGCAACACGCAGCCGCTGGTTACCATGCTGTTGCCTTGCAACTTCACCGTCATCCGGTAGGTCAATTGGCGCCGTACGTCATAAGCCGTCCCCTGCAGCTCGGTGCCGGAAATTGGTTTAATATCCAGGATGAGTTGATCGCCTGCATGCTCGGGACCGTCCGGGCGCTTCACCCATGTATTCACCGCACAAAGGTGACTGCCGCAATGGGTTACGGTCATGCGCACGGTGCGGTTGGCGCGTAGCCAGTTGCCGGCGGGGTCGGGGTCGGGGCCGGCGGCCGCGGCAAGCCCTGGCGTTAAAGCCAGCAATGTCAAAGCGAGGCGCATCCAGCGTTTCCGTTTTTCCGTCATTGGCGTTTCCTGTCAGAAAATCCCATGGCCGCAGCCTTTAGCCGGCCAAGCGGCGCCGGTTCAACAGATACGCAATCTCCGTTATGAAGGATGCAGCGACAGGAAAATCCGGCCGATGAAATCATGTCTTGCCAGTCTCACCATGTTATCGGCCGTGCTGCTGGCTGCGCCGGCCCTGGCCGACGTCTTCGGCCTCTGGCGCGTTCAGGGTGCGGTCTCCGGCAGCCACGTCAGCTGGATTCACCCAACGCATTATCTGTTCCTCAGCCTGCAGGTCAGCTGCGCCGGCACGCTCGCCGGCAGCCGCATCATCGGCATGGTCACTGTTACCGGCCGGCAAGGCAATTTCACCGCGGCCAGGGGATGAACCGCGACATCCGCCCCGATCCCGATGCGCTGCTGGCCAACCTGCATCGGCAAAACCGCGGGCGCCTGAAAATCTTCCTCGGCGCCGCGCCTGGCGTCGGCAAAACCTGGGAGATGCTGGTCGCCGCCAATCATAAACGCGAGGCCGGCGTGGATGTGGTGGCCGGGCTGATCGAAACCCATGGCCGTGCCGGCACCAGCCGGGAAATCGCAGCTCTGGAAATGCTGCCGCGGAGCAAAATCCCCTATCGCGGCCAGCAATTAGAAGAATTCGACCTGGATGCCGCGATCGCCCGCAAGCCGGCGCTGCTGCTGGTCGATGAACTGGCGCATACCAACGCTCCCGGCCTGCGCCATGCCAAGCGCTGGCAGGATGTGCGGGAAATTCTCGACGCCGGCATCAATGTCTGGACCACGCTCAACATCCAGCATCTGGAGAGCCTGAACGACCCGGTCGCCCGCATCACGGGTGTACGGGTGGCGGAAACCATACCGGACACCGTGCTCGATCTTGCCGATGAGATCGAGCTTGTCGATCTGCCCCCCGCGGAGCTGCGCGGCCGGCTGACGGAGGGGAAAATCTACCGCCAGGATGTCGCCAGCCGCGCGCTCGATGGGTTTTTCCGGGAAGGCAATCTCGGGGCGCTGCGGGAGATGGCGCTGCGCCGGGTCGCGCAAAGGGTCGATAAAGACGTCACATCCTATATGCGGGCGCAGGCGATTCCCGGCCCCTGGCCGGCGAGCGAGCGCGTGCTGGCGCTGATCGGACCGGATGCCTCGGCCGATAACGTGGTGCGCCATGCGGCGCGGCTGGCCGATGCGCTGCGCGCGCCGATGGCCGCCTTCCATGTCGAGCGCGCCGACGACAACGCCAATGTGCAGCACGCGCTGGACCTGACGGTGCAGCTGGGCGGGACGGTCGCGACCGCCACCACCTCAGATGCCGTCAACGCCGTGCTGAACTACGCGGCGGCGCAGAATGTTACGCATATCGTCATCGGCCGAACAACGCGGCGCTGGCAAAGCTGGTTCCGCCGCAGCCTGGGTGAGGTGCTGACCCGCAAGGCCGCCGCCTTTACCCTGCATTTCGTGCCGGTGCCCGCGGCGCAGGCGGCGCGCGCCAAAGCGTTGCGCCAGCAACCGGCCTGGCAGCCTTACGCCACCATCGCCGCCATCCTGGCGGCGGTGACGCTGCTCGGCGTGGAGCTACGGGCCGATATCCCGCAGGAGGCGATGGGCCTGATCTTCACCGCCATCATCGTCGGCGCCGCCAGCCGCTACGGCCTCGCCGCCGGCCTCGCCAGCGCCATTGCCGGCTTCCTGTGCTGGAACTTCTTTTTCCTCTCGCCGATTTATACCTTTTCCGTCTCCGACCCGCGGGACGTGGTGGCGCTGGCGGTGTTTCTCATCACCGGCATCGTCACCGGCTCGCTGGCTGGCCGGGTGCGGGTGGAGGCGGAGAACGCTAGCGCCCGGATCGAGGCGCTGCGCCGCATCTCCCTGTTCGGGCAGCGCTTCTCGCGCGCCGCAACGGAGCCGGATCTGCTGCACGACACCGCCGCCGAGGCCGCCGCCATGACCACCGGCGGGGTGGTGCTGCTGGCGGAGAACCAGATTTTGCAGCCGCCCGTGGCGGCGCCGCCGGGCACGATGCTGGACGATGCGGCTTTGGCCGCCGCCGACTGGTCTTTCCGCAACGATATCGAAACCGGCATCGGCACTGCGACCTTGCCTTCAGTGCCCTGGCGTTTCATCCCGCTGCGGGTGAACGGCAATCCCATCGGCGTGCTGGGGGCAAAACCCGCCGGGCAGCCATCCCCGCCGGTGAGCCAGACTCTGGCCGCCTTGGCGGATCAATCCGCGATGGCGCTGGAACGGGTGCGGCTGACCATCAGCGCCGCGCAGACTGAAGCGAAGGAGGATAGCCAGAAACTGCACACCGCTTTGCTTTCCTCGCTGTCGCATGATCTGCGCACGCCGCTGACCGCCATTCGCGGCGCCGCAGAGACGCTGGCGCAGTCAGGCGAATCGCTGGACGCGGCAACCCGCGCCGACCTGCTCGCCAGCATCACCCAGGATACCGGAAGGATGACGAAGTTCCTGGCCAACATCATGGAAATGGCGCGGGTGGAAACCGGCGAAGTCAACGCACGGAAAGAAATCCTGTCCTTGCCCGACATCGTCGAGGCTTCGATCGCCCGCGTCCCTGGCGCCACCTATGCCGGCGTCAACATCGCGCCTCACGCCACCCGCGTCCTCGGCGATCCGGCGCTGCTGGAGCAGGTGTTGGTGAACATTCTGGACAATGCAGTGAAATACGCGCCGGAAGGCAGCCGCATCACCGTCACGGCGCGGCGCAACGCCGCCAAGGTCGCCATCGCCATCGCCGATGAAGGGGTGGGGATCCCGGCGGCGGATTTGCCGCATGTCTTCGACAGCTTCTTCCGCGCCACACGCGGCGATCGCGTCGCACCCGGCACCGGGCTCGGCCTTGCCATCGCCAAAGCCTTTACCGAGGCGATGGGCGGCAGCATCCGCGCCATGAGCCCAAGGCTGGACCTGCCGGCCGACGGCGCGCCCGGCACCGTTGTCACCATCGAGTTGCTGGCCGCCGGAGGGCCGGACCCATGACGCCATCTTTTGGCACCATTCTGGTGGTGGATGACGAGCCGCAGATCCACCGCTTCCTTACACCGGCGCTGACCGCCGCCAATTACCAGCCGCTGCGGGCCGAGCGCGGCGACGAAGCCCTGCGACTGGCCGCCGCCCGAGCGCCCGACCTTATCCTGCTCGATCTCGGCCTGCCGGACATGGACGGGCAGTTGGTGCTGGTGAAACTGCGCGAATTCGCCGCCATCCCCATCATCGTCCTCTCCGCCCGCGACCGCGAGGCGGAGAAAATCCAGGCGCTGGACGCCGGCGCCGACGACTACGTCGAAAAGCCCTTCGCGCTGGGCGAGTTGCTGGCGCGCATCCGCACCGCGCTGCGCCACAGCCTGCGCCAGGATAACGCGGATAAGCCGCTGAACCTGGGGGGCCTGATTATCGACCCGATTTCCCACAGCGTCACGCTCGACAACGCCGCGCTGCCGCTCACAAAACGCGAACACGCCTTGCTGCTGCTGCTGGCCCGCAATCGCGGCCGCGTGCTGACGCAGCGGCAAATCCTGACCGCGATCTGGGGCCCGGCACACACCGAGGACGTAGCCTATCTGCGCGTCTATATTGGCCAGCTGCGCCGCAAGCTTGGCCCTGAAGTCGCTGCACTCATAATAACGGAACCCGGAATCGGCTATCGGCTCAAGGATTCGGAATAACCAAGCGGTTCCTTTTTGAAAGAAAGAAGCAAAAAACTTTTTAGGTTTTGGGCCCGTGGCGTTGGAACATCCCGGGTCGAGCGGAAAAAAGTTTTTGCGCCGCTTTTTCTCAAAAAAAGCGGCTGCTTAATCCGCCAGGAAAATTGTCGATTCGCTTGGCGCTGCGGAGGTGGTTTCGCCGTTCAGGATGAAGCTGGCAATGTCGGAATCCGGGGTTGCGCGTTCCAGGTCGCGCTCGATCAGGTGATAGTCGGGCGGGTAGAAGGCAAGGATGATCTTGCCGGAGCTGAGTGCCGCTTGCGGCAGCGCCAGCCAGCAGCTTTGCATGGAGGTCGGCGGGACCAGCTCGTCATGCCCGCCATAGAGGAACAAAGCCGGCTGGTTGAAATGCTGGCAGGCGGCCTGCGCCTGACCCATCAGCTTCACCAGCCCGGCGACGCTGTCGACGCGCGGCGCCAGGATGGTGAGCGGATCTTCGCCGAAGGCGATCAGCGCGGCGATATTGTCGCTCGCCATCACATGCGCGGAACCGCCGGTAACGCGCTTATAGGGTGCTGCGAGACTGGCGATGCGCATGCTCGCGCGCAGAGCTGGGTTCAACGCCTTGCCGCCCCAGACGGCGGGGGCGGACAGCACATAGGCATCGACCGGCGGCGGGTTCGGCAAAGCGCCGAGCAGAATGCCGATGGCGCCGCCCATGCTCTCGCCCATCACCACAAGTTTCGTATCGGGATACTGCCGCCGGAGTTGCACCGCCATATCGCGCGCCTCGTCGACCAGCGTATCGGTGCCGGGCCAGTGCCCGCGATTGGCGGTGGCGCCGAAGCTGGATTGATCCGGCGCGTAGATGGCGATGCCCTGCGGGTTAAGGACCTCTGCCAGCATCTGCCAGCCATCCCGGCTATCGGTATAGCCGTGCAGTGCCAGCACCACGGCATGGGTGGGGCCTGAAGCTGGATACAGCCGGTAGGGCAGCCTGGCGCCGTCGGGCAGGAGGAAAAAGCCGCTGGTGATGATGGAATGGCCAGGCCTGGAGTGCGGAACGCCGAACGGTATGGCGGTGCAGGCGGCAAGGCTGAGGGCAGCGCCAATAATCAAGAGCAAAGGAACCAAGAGCAAAGGAACCGAGAGCAAAGGAACCGAGAGCAAAGGAACCAAGAGCAAAGGGCGCAGCAATTTGGTTGCCATCAGTTTTATGGCTATCATCGGCGAGGCGAGTTCCTTTACCAGCGAGGCCAGATATATGCCGGAAGGCTCCGAGACCCAAACCGAAATCTTCCACGTCAAGTCGCGGAGCGTGTCCTGCGATGGCGGCGATGGCGCATACGGGCATCCGAAAGTCTATCTGCGGATTTCGCCAGACCTGCCGCAACAGCAGATCATGTGCCCGTATTGCTCGCGGCTTTTCGTTCTGGAACCCGGCGCCGGGCCCCAGGCACATTGAGCGGCCAGACCAAAACATCGGCGCAGCCCGTTCGGCTGGTGCTGGTGGACGGCTCCGGCTTCATCTTTCGGGCCTATCACGCGCTGCCGCCGATGAGCCGGCCGGACGGCACGCCGGTGAACGCGGTTTTCGGCTTCTGCAACATGATCACCCGGCTGATGAAGGAGCATACCGGCACGCATCTGGCGGTCATTTATGACGCCGGCAGCCAGACGTTTCGCAACCGCATGTACGATCAGTACAAGGCGCACCGGCCGGAACCGCCGGACGATCTGGTGCCGCAATTCAAGCTGATCCGCGAAGCCACACGAGCCTTCGGCCTGCCTTGCATCGAGCTGGAGGATTGGGAGGCGGATGACCTGATCGCCGCCTACGCCAAAGCGGTCAGGCAAGCCGGCGGCGAGGCGATCATCGTCTCTTCGGACAAGGATCTGATGCAGCTGCTCGGCCCGTCGGTGACGATGCTGGACCCGATGAAGAACACGCCGATCGGGCTTGCCGAGGTCGAGGCGAAATTCGGTGTGACGCCGGACAAGGTGATCGAAGTGCAGGCGCTGATCGGCGATCCGGTTGATAATGTGCCTGGCGTGCCGGGCATCGGCCCGAAGGGTGCGGCGCAGCTGATCAACGAATACGGCACGCTGGAAGCGGTGCTGGAAGCGGCACCCTCGATGAAGCCATCCAAACGAAAGGACATGCTGATCGAGCATGCGGAGAAGGCCAGGATCTCCCGGGAGCTGGTGATCTTGCGCGACGATGCGCCGCTGCCGGAGCCGATCGAAGACTTGGTGCTGCGCCACTGGGACGATGCGGTGCTGGGCGCCTTCCTGGACCAGCAGAATTTCCGCAGCATCAAGCACCGGCTTGCGGTGCTGGATAGCGGCGCCGAGGCGCCGGAGGCGGTTTCGGTCGACGCGCTGGCCGAGACCAACCCGGGGAGCAACGCGCCGTTCCACGGCTATGCCACGGTAACGGAGCCGGCGGTGCTGCTGGATGTCATCGCAAAGGCGCGGAAGGCGGGGCGCATCGCGCTGGAGGTGGAAACCGACCGGCTGGATGCCTTCAATTCCAGGCTTGTCGGCATCGCCCTGGCGACGGCGCCGGGCGAAGCAGTGTACGTTCCGGTTGCGCATAATCTGAGCCTGCAGGATACGCGGCAATTATCGCCGGCGGAGGCCGCCGTGGCGCTGCAACCGCTGCTGGCCGATCCCGCGGTGCTGAAAATCACGCATGACGCGAAATTCGCGGTGGAGGTGCTAAAGCGCGCCGGCGTGGCTGCCGTAACTCCGCTGGATGACACCATGCTGATCTCTTACGCGCAGGATGCCGGCCGGCATCCGCATGGCCGCGCTGAGCTCTCGGCGCTGCATCTGGGCCATACGCCGATCCCGGTCGACCAGGTGACCGGCACCGGCCGCAACCGGCAGAGCTTCGCCGATGTGTCGCTGGAAAAGGCGACGCTGTACGCGGCGGAGGATGCGGATGTGACGCTGCGGCTCTGGCTGGCGCTGCGGCCGCAACTGCGCGGCAACAAGGCGCTCTCGTTGTATGAGATGACGGATCGCCGGCTGATAAGCGTGCTGGTCGCCATGGAGGAAGCCGGCGTGCTGGTGGACCGGGCAGATCTGACCGCGATGTCGAAGGATTTCGAAAGCCGGATGGCGGAGATCGAGATCGAAATTTTTCTCCTGGCCGGCCAGAAGTTCAATATCGGCAGCCCGAAGCAGCTGGGCGAAATTTTGTTCGATGTGCTGAAGCTGTCAGGCGGCAAGAAAAGCAAGCTCGGCGCCTGGGGCACCGATTCAGGCGTGCTGGAAGCTTTGGCCGAGCAGGGCGCGGATATTGCGCAGCGCGTGCTGGACTGGCGGCAATTATCCAAGCTCAAATCCACCTATGCCGATGCGCTGGTGGAAAAAATCGATCCAGCAACCGGGCGCGTGCATACCCGTTTTGCCATGGCGGCGACCACCACCGGGCGTATCTCCTCGAACGATCCGAACCTGCAGAACATTCCCATCCGGACACAGGAAGGGGCGCGGATCAGAAAGGCGTTCATCGCGGCACCGGGGCATCGGCTGGTGTCCGCCGACTACTCGCAAATCGAGCTGCGGCTGCTGGCGCATGTCGCAAATATTCCCGCGTTGAAGGAGAGTTTTTCCAAGGGCGAAGACATCCATGTGCGCACGGCTTCGGAGGTTTTCGGCGTGCCGATCGCGGCAATGGATGCCGCCACCCGAAGGCGCGCGAAGGCGATCAATTTCGGCATCATCTACGGCATCTCCGCCTTCGGCCTGGCGCGGCAATTGAACATCACCGGCGGCGAAGCAAAGCTATATATCGACGCCTATTTCAAGCGCTACCCGGAAATCCGCGACTATATGGAAAACACCAAGGAGCAGGCACGCGAATTCGGCTTCGTGGTCACCCCCTTCGGGCGCCGCTGCTGGGTGCCGCGCATCAAGGACAAGATGCAGTCCTTACGCGCCTACGCCGAACGTCAGGCCATCAACGCGCCCTTACAAGGCGGCGCCGCCGACGTGATCAAACGTGCAATGATCAAGCTGCCACAGGCGTTGCAGGATGCCAAGCTGAAGGCGCGGCTGATCCTGCAGGTGCACGACGAACTGCTGTTCGAAGCGCCGGAAGACGAAGCCGAAGCAACGGCTGCCGTCGCCCAGAACATCATGCAAAACGCAGCCACACTTTCCGTGCCCCTGCAGGTGGAAACCGGGATCGGCCAGGATTGGGGAAGCGCACATTAGGGCAAAAAGCGTGTTCTTTTTCTAAAACTCTGTGCAGCAGCCTCGCGCAGCAGGGCATCATGTTCTTGGTTGTCCGACCGGAACCAATCTACACTGTCACTACCTGTTCCTCGAGGCAGAATATCGCGATGCTTTGGCCGGTAGTGGCGGCGAGCGATAGCGCATGCCGCTCCGCAGACGGTGCAAGCTCCAGCACTCATTATGGTTATACCGCTTCGCCGGCGGCTGGAGCATATCAACAACTTCTGGATAAGCGGCCCGGAAATCTGCTTTCGGTTCGGCTGCCAACGCGCCAAACGGCTGCCTTTTGCCAGCTTCCAGCTGCTTCAGGCTCTCCTCAGTCTGGGCTTTCAGGCATCAGCTTTGAACGTGTGGGCGTACAACCGTTATCATCATCCGCACTCGAAATATAATCCGCGGGAGGGCGGCCGGGAAGGAAAACGCGCAATCTGACCGCTGGCTTCCTTCAACCTCGTTTCGGCCCGCGTGGGATGTCCCGGTACGGGACGTTTTTGTCGCCCGAGGCTTCGCGCGGCATGCCCAGGACGCGTTCGGCAATGACATTGCGGGAAATCTCGGTGGTGCCGCCGCCGATGCAGGAGATCTGACGCATCAGGAAATTCATGCCGACGGTGCCGGAACCGTCATCCTCCTCCTCCGCCCAGGCGGCCGCACCCGAGCCGGCGAGGTCGAAGGCGATGGTTGCCTGGCGCACATGCGCCATGCCGATCGCCAGGCGGCCGATCGAGGAATTATCGGTGTTGGCGCTGCCCGACGCCGCAGCCGTAGCCAGCCGGCGCTGCAATTCGTGCATGACGATATCCAGCGTGCGGGATTCGCCGATCAGTTCATGCGCGGCCGGATCTTTTAGCCGGCCGGCTTGGCGGGCGAGGGCCACGATCGAGGGACCTTCCGCGGCTTCGTTGGTCAGGCCGATCGGCCGCGTGACGTACGGCGAGTTGCTGCCGACCCGTTCGTGGTACATCCAGCGGGTGCCGATCGACCACCCGGCGTCGATTTCGCCGATGCGGTAGCTGTCCGGGATAAGCACGTCGGTGAAGAATTCCTGGCAGGCTTCGGTCTCGCCGTTCAGCCGCTCGATGCGGTGAATTTCCAGGCCGGGAGCGTTCATCGGCACCAGGAAGACGGTCAGGCCCTGGTGTTTCGGCACGTTCCAGTTGGTGCGGGCCAGGCATAGACCCCAATCGGCCCACCAGGCGCGGGAGGTCCAGACTTTCGAGCCGTTGAGCACCCAGTCATCGCCGTCACGCACGGCGCTGGTGGAGGCACCGGCAACGTCGGAGCCGCCGCCGGGTTCGGAGAGCATCTGCACCCAGAACTCGTCGCCTTTCAGGGTGGCGGGGATATGCTTGGCTTTCTGCGCCGGCGTGCCGAATTCGATCATCACCGCCAGGCAAGGTGTCATGGTCGGCACCGCGAAGCGGGAGGGGAATTCGCGGCCGGCCAGTTCTTCGTTGAAGGCGCGGTTATGCGCCGGCGTCAGGCCCTGGCCGCCGTATTCAACTGGAAAGCAGATGCCGGCGAAGCCGGCGTCGTACAGCTTGCGCTGCAGCCGGCGGTCACGTGCCACGACCTGCAGCTCGATCTCGTCGTTCTCGCAATTCTGCGTCATATCCTCCGGCTGGATCGGGCCGAGATTTGCCCTGATCCAGGCGCGGGCGCGGCTACGGAATTGCTCGACCGTTTCCGTTGCTTCCAAGGTTTGGCTCATGCGGCTTTCTCCTGCTTTATCTGCGCTGCTGCAAGCAGCCGGCGGTGTTCGGCCGGGGTGCCGTACAGGCGGCTGTCTAGCGTGACCCTGCGCAGAAAAAAATGCAAATCATGATCGTAGGTGACGCCGATGCCGCCATGCAGCTGCACGCAATCCTGCACCAGCTCGACGCCGTACTGGCCGATATAGGCTTTGGCCGCGCTGGCGGTGTCGCCGGCCAGATTAGTCTGTCCGGCCACCGCTTCGGCGGCGGCGTCGCTGACGGCGTGGCTGGCCTCGAGCCAGGATTTCAAATCGGCGAAGCGGTGTTTCAGCGCCTGGTAGGAGGCAAGCGCCCGGCCGAAGCTGTAGCGCTGGAAAGCCCAGTCCAGGGTCATCTCGAACGCGGCATCCATGGCGCCGACGGATTCGGCGGCGAGGATAACGGCGGCGTTCTGGATCTGCCGCGAAAGTTTTTCTCCTGCCTCGCCAAAGCCGCCGATCAAGGCGCTCGTCGGGGCGCGGACGTTGTCGAAGGTGACGCTGGAGAATTTGCGGGAAACGTCCAGGCCTTTCAAGGGCTTGATCTGAACGCCTGGGGCGTTTGCCGGGACAAGAACCTGGGTGACGCCGGCCTCGCTGCCGCCGGTCACCAGCAGGTAGCTGGCCTGGGCGCCGGATTCCGCGGGGCGGATGGCGCCGTTGATCAGGATGTCGTCGCCCTGTTTCTCGATGCGAATGGCCGCCTCGTCGGCACGCTGCCATGGTGCTGCGCCGAGGCAGACGGAAGCGATGGCGGCGCCCGAGATGAGTTCGGCAAGTGCGGCGCGCTGCAGCTCGCCTTCCTGGCCGGAGAGGGCGTAGGCAGCGACATTGCAATCCACCAGCGGCCCGGGGGCGGCGTGACGACCGAATTCATAGGCGATCAGGGAAAGGTCGACAGCGCCCTGGCCGCTGACGCTGCCGCCGCCATCTTCCTCGGTCAGCAGCAGCGAGGTCCAGCCGAGTTCGGCGCCGCCGGTCCAGTAGGCAGGCTCGAACCCCGCCGGGTTGTTGCGGTCCTTGCGGAGCTGGCTCAACGTCGCGTGAGCGGCAAGATAGCGCACCGTGGTGTCCCGCAATAATTCCTGATCTGAGGCAAGATTGTGCCACATCTTAATCCGCTTTCCTCTTTCAATTCTCGCCCGCGCCTGAGCCCAGGTTCCTGGCCCATCTGCAAATACAAGTCGGCCTATGTCAAATGGTGCCGCGGGCGCGGTAGATAGGGGGGAAGGGGCGTCTCGCGCGGCCTGTCATCAGCCTGCGACCGTGCTCAAATCGGCAAGGACGCTAAGGCGCCGCTTCAAGGACGGTAAGGCGCCGCTGCGCGGTTGCCTGCGGCCATCCTGATGACATCTGCGCACGACGGAATTCTGGCGGCAGGCCGGACCTGGCCGGCCGCGACGCAGAAACAGGCGCTTTGCCAGCCGAACAAATAAACTGCAACGGATGCCCCAGCAGCGCCCATGTCCCAGCAGCGCCATGTCCCAGCAGCGCCCAAATCCCAGCAGCGCCCATGTCCCAGCAGCGCCCAAATCCCAGAGTCAAAAAAGTTTTTTGGTTCTTTTTTCAAAAAAGAACCGCCGCCTTCATTCCATCGTCGGAATGACAAAGCTCGCGCCGTCCTTAATACCTGACGGCCAGCGCGACGTCACGGTTTTGGTTTTGGTATAGAAGCGGATCGAATCCGGGCCGTGCTGGTTCAGATCGCCGAAGCCGGAGCGCTTCCAGCCGCCAAAAGTATGGTAGGCGATGGGCACGGGGATCGGCACGTTCACGCCGACCATGCCGGCCTGCACTTTGGAAACGAAATCGCGCGCCGCATCGCCGTCGCGCGTGAAGATGGCCACGCCGTTGCCATACTCATGTTCGTTCGGCAGCTTGAGCGCCTCGGCATAGGTTTCGGCGCGCACGATTGCGAGCACCGGGCCAAAGATTTCTTCCTTGTAGATTTTCATCGTCGGCTTGACGTGGTCGAACAGCGTGCCGCCGATGAAATAGCCGTCCTCATAGCCCTGCATCTTGAAGCCGCGGCCATCAACGAGCAGCTCGGCGCCTTCTGAAACACCTTCGTCAATATAGCCCTTCACGCGGTTCAGCGCGTCCTTTGTCACCAGCGGCCCGTAATCGGCGCTTGCATCGCTCGAGGGGCCAATTTTCAGGGCTTCAACGCGCGGGATCAGTTTCTCGATCAACGCATCGGCAGTAGATTTGCCGACCGGCACGGCGACCGAGATCGCCATGCAGCGCTCGCCGGCGGAGCCGTAGCCGGCGCCGATCAGCGCGTCCGCCACCTGGTCCAGATCGGCATCCGGCATGATCAGCGCATGGTTTTTGGCACCACCGAAGCAATGCGCGCGCTTGCCGTGCTGCGCCGCCGTTGCGTAGATGTAATTGGCAATCGGCGAGGAGCCGACGAAGCCGATCGCCTTCACGCGCGGATCTTCCAGCAGCGTATCGACCGAGACCTTGTCGCCATGCACGACGTTGAATACGCCGGGCGGGCCGCCGGCTTCCAGGAACAGCTCAGCCAGGCGCACGGGAACCGAAGGATCGCGCTCGGAAGGTTTCAGAATAAAGGCATTGCCGCAGGCGATCGCCGGCGCTGCTTTCCAAAGCGGAATCATGGCCGGGAAGTTGAACGGGGTGATGCCGGCGACGACACCGAGCGGCTGGCGCAGCGAATAGGTGTCGATGCCGGTGCCGACGCTATCGGAGTACTCGCCCTTCAGCAGATGCGGGATGCCGATGGCGAATTCCAGCACTTCGATCCCGCGCTGAATATCGCCCTTGGCGTCCGGCACGGTTTTGCCGTGCTCGGAGGAGAGCAAGCGGGCCATGCTGTCCATGTCCTTGTTGATCAGGTCCAGCCACTTCATCAGAATGCGGGCGCGTTTCTGCGGGTTCTGCGCACCCCAGCCGAGCTGGGCGGATTCGGCATTGGCGATGACGGCTTCAACCTCTTCCCGGGTCGCCAGCGGGCATTTTGCCTGAACAGTGCCGGTGTTGGGGTCGAACACGTCGGCGAAGCGGCCGGACGTGCCGGCGACGGCCTTGCCGCCAATGAAATGGGAAATCTCGCGAGCCATTAATAATCCTCCGGCGTCAGCATGTTGGGCAAGTGGGAGATGCATATACGCATATAAAACCAAATAGAAGGGCCTTCGGGCCGCATCCATTGTGCAGAAACGCGCAAAGCAGCGCGTTCATAATCATCTTCATCCGCTGATTTTTGCGCTTTGACCGCTTCCGGTACGGCGCTGCCTCACCTAAGAGGGTTCTGCCAGACTTTGGAGGCAGCGGTAGATGGCGGGACTGAGACGGGCCGAAAATTGGGACGATCTGCGGTATTTTCTGGCGGTCGCGCGCTCCGGAACGCTTTCCGCCGCGGCCGAAAGCCTGGGCACCGACCATACGACGGTCGCAAGAAGGGTGCAGCGGCTGGAAGAGCAGCTGGCGGAAACCGTGTTCTACCGTTCCAGCGTCGGCTACAGCCTGACCCCTGCCGGCGAGAAGCTGCAGCCGATCGCCGAGGCGATGGAAGCCGGCTTCCTCGCCGCCGCCTCGACACAAAGCGCCAATCCCGTGGTCTCCGGCACGGTGCGGATCGGCGCGCCGGACGGGTTCGGCACCTGGTTCCTGGCGCAGCGCATCCACAAGCTGACGGCGCTGCACCCGAAGCTGGAAATCGAATTGCTGGTGACGGCGCGGGTGTTCAGCCTGACCAAGCGGGAGGCGGATATGGTGATCAGCCTGTCGGCGCCGGAGCATCTGCGCGTGGTCTCACGCCGGATCACGGATTACCGGCTGATGGTCTATGCCTCGCGCGACTACCTCGCCAATCATCCGAAAATCACCCAGCAGGCCGATTTCGTGAGGCATGATTTCATCGGCTATATCGAGGATATGCTGTTCACGACCGAGCTGAACTATTTGAACGCCATCGGCACCGGCATACGGGCGCGTATCCGCAGCACCAATCTCATTGCGCAGGTGAACGCGACACTGGCAGGCGCCGGGCTATGCGTGCTGCCCAGTTTCATCGCCCGCACCTATCCGGAACTGGTACCGGTATTGCCGGAACGCTCGGCCCTGCGGCGCAGCTATTTCATGCATGTGCATGAGGATAATAGCAAAGCCGCCAACGTACGCGCCGCCGCCACCTTCATCGCCACCGAAGTCTCCGATGCGCAAGCGGTATTCGAAGGCACGGCGTGATCAGGCTGGCGCGGAATGATCCAAGTAAGAAGCCGTTTTTTTGAAAAAAAGCGGCGCAAAAAACTTTCTGAATCGTGGTCTGGGCGCTGGCATGCAACGTCCCGGAACAAAATTATTAAAGTGTTTTTGTTCTTTTTCTTCAGAAAAAAACGCTTGCTTTCCGGCTTGATGACTGTTCTCTTCGCGCGCTCATGGCGTCTCCGCCTCGCCGCCTTCGGTGCATTCATACCACTGGTGGAACGTCTCGCGCGGCGGTTGAAGCTGGCGTCGATGCCGGAATGTGCTGCGGGTCGGGATAAGCAAGCGCTGGTTTATTGAGAAAACAAGCAAAGAATGCCAAGCAAAGAATTTTTTTCAAACTGGGCCTGTGCCGTCGGCAGCTCCCGGCTTGATAGGAGCAGAAGTTTTTTGCGCCGCTTTTTTTCAAAAAAGCGGCTACTTCCTTTTGCAAGATAGCTGGCAGCGGCTACTTTCCTTTTGCGAGATAGCTGGCAAAGGCATCTAGCGTGGCTTTCGAGGCGTGGTGTTCCATGCCTTCGGCGTCGGCTTCCGCGGCTTCCACCGGCACGCCGACGGCGATCAGCAGCTCCACGATCAGGCGGTGCCGGGCGCGGACGCGGTTGGCGAGCGCGTGCCCGGCATCGGTGAGGAAGATGCCGCGATAGGGCAAGGCGGTGGCGAGGCCCTCCCGCTTCAACCTGGCGATGCTTTTGACAGCAGTGGGGTGGGTGACGCCGAGGCGCTTGGCGACATCGGTGGCGCGGGCTTCGCCACGGGTGGCCAGCAGGTCGGCGATTAGCTCCACATAATCCTCCAGCAGCGCCACGGATTGCGCGGAACGGGCCTTGCCGAAGCGCAGCGCCTGGGTTGGCTCTTCCGGCATTTCCACCCTGATTCCGGCAGCCGCCCGGCGCGTCGTCGCGGTTCGTGCCAAGCCTTGCCTCCTTTGTAAGTCTTTCATCCCGTAACGCGATCGCCCGCGGGCTTTCTCTCAGATGCTTTCATGCAGCCGGGTGGTGCTGTTGCCAAGGCTGCCGAATTAAACCCGCACATTATTATCCGTGCTCTTGACCAGGGTGTAGCCAAAGCTACATTTTACGGCTGTACCATTATGGATCAGAAGGGGATCGATGCCGCAGGACATGCTGAAATTCGACGGCGACGGACCCGGCGCGGCGCCCGTAGCCGAGCGGCGGAGCGCGGAATATAGCCGCGAGGATTTGTTTCGGGCGCAAAGCCGGCTGAGGATCTTGCAAACGCGCGCCGGCGGCGGCTGGCTGCGCCTGCTATGGCTGCTGGCGGGCCCCGGCGTGCTGGTGATGATCGGCGAGAACGATGGCCCCAGCATGGTCTCCTACGCCACGACGGGCGCCAGCTACGGCATAGGGTTTTTCATCCCCTTCATCCTGCTGACCTTCCTGATGGCCTATGTCGTGCAGGAGATGGCGGTGCGGCTGGGCGCTGCCACGCATCGTGGCCATGCCGAGCTGATCTTTCAGGCGCTTTGGCCCGTTCTGGGGCTATTTCGCCATGGGCGATCTGGTGGTGGGCAATCTGCTGACGCTGGTGACAGAATTCATCGCCATCCAGGCAGGCGGGTTGTATTTCGGCGTGCCGGCTTGGCTCTCGGTCGGGCTGGGCGTGGCGATCATGACCGGCGCGCTGGCGTTGCGCCGCTACGCCACCTGGGAGCGGACATTGATGGGCATGGCCGCGTTCAATCTGGTGTTCATTCCGGTGGCGCTGCTGGCGCATCCCAGCGGCGCCGCGTTCGCGCGTGCTCTGGCCGAATGGCGGCCTTTGCCGCGGCATCAGGGGATAAATTTTATCACCTTAATCATGGCCGATATCGGCGCCACCGTGACCCCCTGGATGATATTCTTTCAGCAGAGCGCAGTGGTGGATAAGGGGCTGACCCGGGCCGATCTGGCGCAAGGGCGGCTGGATACCGCAATCGGCGCAATACTTGCGGCCGCGGCGGGAATTGCCGCCGTGGTGGCCGCCGCTCCGTTGTTCGCCGCGCATGTGAATGTTGCGCAGTTTCAAAGCGGTGCCGATTTCGCCACCGCCCTGCGGCCGCTGATCGGCACCACGGGCGCCACCTTGTTCGCCCTTGGCATCATCGAGGCCGGGCTGGTGGCGGGGATGACGATTTCCAGCAGCTCCTCCTACGCGCTGGCGGAGTCGGTTTCGGCGCGCCACAGCCTGAATCTGAGCTTCGGCCAAGGCAAGCTGTTCTACGGCGCCGCGATATTTTCGACATTATTCGCAGCCGCCATCGTGCTGATCCCGAACGCGCCGCTGCTGGCCATCACCTTGACCGTTAACGTGATCGCGACGCTGCTGATGGCGCCGGCGCTGCTTTTCCTGCTGCTGCTGGTCAACGACCATGAAATCATGTGCGACTTGGCGAATGGCTGGAAGGGCAACCTGGCGGGCGGCAGCATCGTGATCGGCATTGCGATCGTCGGCGCGGTGTTTGGCGTCTTGACCGTGTTTCCAAACCTGCTGAAGGCGGTGTGACGATGACCGAGTATGACGCGGCCTTACTCAAGGTGCTGGAGACGACGCAGTTCGACGCGGCGAGCAGGACGAAGCTGCCGCGCCGCGTCCTGGGGCGAGGCACGCTGGCGCTACTGATCCTGCTGAGAATCTACGTCATCCTGGCGGTTCCGATCGTTGCCTACGCCTTCATCCACGCTATCGGGGCTCGCTGAACCTAGCTGGGTTCAAAGCCAAAGGCGCAGAGTCAGATAAGTCTTTTGGTTCTTTTTCGACAGAAAAAGACCTGCTTACTTCCCTGGAAAACTGCCATCCCGCACATCGGCCGCATATTGCTGCAATGCCTGCGTCACCAGCGTCGCGCCGTTGACGAAGGCTTTGGCGAAGGCTGGGGCGTGGTCCGGGTTCAGGCCCAGCACGTCGTGCAGCACCAGCACCTGGGCATCTGTATCGGGGCCGGCGCCGATGCCGATGGTAGGTACGCCGAGGCGTTTGGTGATCTCGCCGGCAAGGGTTGCGGGGATGGCTTCCATCAGTACCATGCGGGCGCCGGCATCGGCCAGCGCGATGGCGTCGTCGAAAAGTTTGGCGGCGGCTTCCTGGGTTCTGCCCTGCCGCCTGAAGCCGCCGAACTGGTGCACGTGCTGCGGCGTCAGGCCGATATGGGCGCAGACCGGGATGGCGCGGGCGGAAAGAAAGGCGACGGTTTCGACCATTGGCGCGCCGCCTTCCAGTTTGACGATCTGCGCGCCGGCCTTCACCAGCCTTGCGGCGGCGGTAAAGGCCTGGGCTGGGCTTTCCTCGAAGCTGCCGAAGGGCAGATCGGCCATGATCAGCGCGTTCTCGGCGGCGCGGGCGACGATGCGGGTGTGGTATTCCATCTGCTCGAGCGTCACGAACAGCGTATGCGGATCGCCTGCCACCATCATCCCTAGCGAATCGCCGATGAGGATGCCGTCGATGCCGGCGGCGTCGGCCAGTTTGGCAAAGCTGTAATCATAGGCGGTGATGAAGCTCAGGCGCCGGCCTTCGCGCTTGGCCTTGTCCCAGAGTGTGAGATTTTTGCTCATTTGGTGATCCCGCTCAATAAAAGATGCAGCGCGAAGCTGACGCTGGCGGCGCGAACGGCGTCGCGATCGCCTGGGAAGCAATGCTGCCGGGTGATTATGCTGACAGGGGTGGCAAGTCCGAACCAGACGGTGCCGACGGGCTTGCTTGGCGTTCCGCCGCCCGGGCCGGCGATGCCGGTGACGGAGACCGCAAGATCGGCCTTGGCCCGGATCAGCGCGCCTTCCGCCATACGGCGCGCCACCGCCTCGCTCACTGCGCCGACGGCGGTGATGAGACCGGCGGGGACGCCAAGCATTTCGGTCTTCGCGGCGTTGGAATAGGTGACGAAGCTGCGATCGAGGATTTCGGAAGCGCCGGGAATGGCAGTGATGGCGCCCGCCACCATTCCTCCGGTGCAGCTCTCCGCGGTGGTGAGGTTGAGGCGGCGCTGCCGGCAAAGCGCAACCAGTTGTCCAGCGATCTGGCTCATGGGCGTGCAATGGGAAAGATGAACAGGATGACGGCGACGGCGCAAAAAGCGAAGGCGCCGGCGATCCAGTCATCGCCCATCACGCCCCAGGCATCGTGGCGGCGGTCCAAAACCCCAATCGGGCCAAGCTTGGTGATGTCGAACAAGCGGAACAGCAAAAAGGCCAGCAGCAGCCCGCGCGCGCTGACATAGGGCAAGGCCAGCAAAGCGATCATCTGGCCGGTCACCTCGTCGATCACGATCCACCCGGCATCATCGGCGGCGCCGACCTGGCTGACCGCCCAGACGCCCGCAAGGCTGAGCAGCAGCGTGCAGAGCAATAACGCGGCATGGCCGAACTGGAGCAGAACAGCGCCCAGAACCAGCCCGACCAGCGAGCCGAAGGTGCCGGGGGCCTTTGGGGCAAATCCGGCGCCGCCGGCGCTGGCAATAAATCTCGGCGTATTCATTGGCGGTTGCATCACGATTGCAGCCAGGGCTGCAGCGGGCTTGCTGCGTGGCCGGTCTGCAAGGCGCGGTAGATCACGATGCTCTCGGTCACCCGCTGTACGTAGTTGCGGGTCTCTGAAAACGGTATCTCTTCCACCCAGTCGATCAGGTCGGCGCCGCCGGCGGCAGCCCCCATTTCCGGGTCGCCGTTTTCAGCCAGCCAGTTGGCGACGTTGGTGGGCCCCGCATTATAGGCGGCGATCGCCAGCGGCAGGCAATTGCCGAAGCTCTGCAGCAGACTGTTAAAATAGGCGGTGCCCAGCGCCATGTTGGTCTCCGGATCATTCAGGTCGCCGTTAAAAGGAATACCGCTTTTGGCGGCAGTGCGGCTTGCCGTTTTCGGCATCAGCTGCATCAGGCCGACTGCTCCGGCGCCGCTCTGTGCGCTGGCGTAGAAACTGCTCTCCTGGCGTATGATGCCGTAGGTGATGGCCGGCTCCAGCCCCGCCGGCGGGTCCACCGGCATGGGCCAGCCTTCGCGGATCAGCATCTGGCCGGCGATTCCGGCGCTGCGGGCGATGGCGATGGCACTTTGTGGGTAACCCAGGCCCAAAGCGAGCCTCGCCGCCAGCTCACGGCTGCGGTCATCGGCGGCGATCTGGCCGAGGCGGTTGAGGAAAATCTGCGCATCCGACAGGTCCTGCATTTGGGTCAGCAGCGCCGCGGCGCGCGGCAGTTCCATCAGCGCGAAGTTCAGCGCGTCACCGGCGGAAAAACTCGGCTCCGGCGCGTTGACGATGCGTTGCGCCAGGGCATCCGGGCTGTCGCCCAGGGCGATCGCCGCGAGCTGTCCGTAATAGGTGTCCGGATAGTCGGCGGCATGCGCGTAGTCGAACCGCGCAACGTCGCCCGTCTCTGAGCGCGCCCGCCAGTAATAGGCCCGCGCCTGAGTAATGACGGCGGTGGAGGAGCCGGCAAGCTGGGTAAACCAGCCGGCGGCATCCGTGGGATCCTTTAAAAACCGCAGCAGCAGAAATCCTGCCAGAAAGTCACGGTCGGCGATCTGCCCGCGGGCGGTGGTGCCGATTGTCGGCGGCTCCGCGGCGATGACGACCTGATAGGCGTCTTTCGCGTCGCCTTGCATGAGCAAAGCTCGCGCCAGCTCGTCCTGCGCCGGCCAGAACAGCAACTGAGCGCCGGGATCCGCTCCGGCTTCCGCAGCCTTGCCTTGCGCGGCCCATAAAGCCGCCGCGCCGGTGTCGTCGCCGGCCTCATGCATCTGCTGCACCTGGTCGAGAAACGGCACATCCGCGGGGCCGTAGCTCGGCGCGTAGGTGCCCGCGGCCTGCTGCTGGCGCAGCGCCAGCAGGCCTTGCTCCGGCCAGTCGGGGCTGGAGCTGATAAAGCTCTGGATCTCATCGGCAGTGCCGCCGCCGGTGCATGTCAGTTGGAAGAAGGTCACCAGCTTGACCATCAGCGGATCGCCTGTGGCCTGGGCCAAGGAAATTGCGTCGTTCCAGTCGCCCGATTTCACGTCCTGCATGATTTGGGGCGACGCGCCCGCCGCGGGCGACGCGCCCGCAGCCGGCAAGGAACCGGCTGCCGCGGGCGACGCACCCGCTGCCGCGGGCGACGCACCCGCTTGCTGGGCGAGCGCCGGCTTCGCGAAGATAAAGCTAAGCAAACCGAGAAGCAGAAGCAGCAGGACTCGCATGCCGTGGTTTAGCATCCCGTGGCTTGCAGGGCATCCCCCATCGGCTTAACTCGGCAGCACAGGGAGTTCGACGATGTTTCACGGTTCACTGGTCGCCTTGGTCACCCCGATGCATGCCGATGGCAGCATCGACGAGGTGGCCTATGCGCGGCTGATCGAGTGGCAGATCGCCGAAGGCACACAAGGCCTGGTGCCGGTTGGAACCACAGGTGAGTCGCCGACGCTGACGCATGACGAGCATAAGCGCGTGGTTGAGCTGGCGATTAAGACCGCCAATGGCAGGGTTCCGGTGATGGCGGGAGCGGGTTCGAACTCGACCGCGGAGGCAATCGGCCTGGCGCAGCATGCCAAGCGTGCCGGCGCCGATGCGGCGCTTGTGGTCACACCCTATTACAACAAGCCGACGCAGGAAGGGCTATACCGGCACTACACCGCGATTGCGGACGCCGTGGACATTCCGATCTATATCTATAACATCCCCGGCCGCTCGGTCATCGACATGTCGGTGGAAACCATGGCCCGGCTGGCGGCGCACCGGAACATTGTTGGCGTAAAAGATGCCACCGCCAACCTAGCCCGGCCGCTGCATACCACGCGCGCCTGCGGGCCGGACTTCATCCAGCTTTCCGGCGAGGACCATACCATCCTGGCCTATCTTGCCTCCGGCGGCCATGGCTGCATTTCCGTCAGCGCCAACATCGCGCCGCGGCTTTGCGCCGAGTTGCACAAGGCCTGGGAGCAGGGCGAGCTGGGCCGTGCGCTGGAGATCCAGATGCGGCTGCTGCCTTTGCATGACGCCATGTTTGCGGAATCGAATCCGGGTCCGGTGAAGTACGCCGCCTCCCTGCTGGGTTTCGGCAGCGCCTTCTGCCGCCTGCCGCTGGCGCCGATCGGCCGATCCAACGCCGAGCAGATGCGCGCCGCCATGCGCGGGCTGGGCCTGGACGGGCTGGGCCTGCGCGGGCTGGGCCTGGGCGAGTAATGGCCGACCAAACCCCGTCCAAAAGCAAGTCGGGCTATATCTCGCACGGCATCGCCGCGCAGAACCGCAAGGCCCGCTTCGACTATAAAATCCTCTCGACCGTGGAGGCCGGCATCGTGCTGAAAGGCGTGGAGGTGAAGTCGCTCCGGCTCGGCCGCGCCACGCTCTCCGAAGCCTGGGCCGGCGAACGCGATGGCGAGCTTTACCTTTTCAACGCCTATATCCCTGAGTATCAGGGCGGGGTGCTGTCGCGCTTCGACGTGCGTGGCGCCCGCAAGCTGCTGGTGAAACATAAGGAACGCAACCTGCTGTTCGGCGCGATCGCGCGTGCAGGCCACACGGTGGTGCCGTTGGATATTCACTTCAATCCGCGCGGCCTGGCAAAGGTAACGCTGGGCGTCGCCGAAGGCCGGCAGAAGCACGATAAACGCCACGCCATCGCCGCGCGGGACTGGCAGCGAGATAAGGCCAGGCTATTACGAAGTAAGTAAGCAGGCAAAAAACCTGGTTGAATCCTGAGCCGGGAGGTTTTGCTGCCAATCACCCAGTGCCAAGAGTTTTTTGCTTCTTTTTTTTAAAAAAGAAGCGCTTGCTTTACCTCCACGACCACGTTCTCGAACATCTTTTCGGTCAGTCGTTTCGTGCTCGTGTTGTAACGCGACACGTGGTAGCTGTTCGCGATCAGCAGGTCCGGCTTGGCAGGGTGCAGTTGGCCGTGGACAAACTTGTACTTGCTCAGTTTTATCCCAAGCGCTCGCAGGGTCATTTGATGCGCGATCGTACCAAGAGTGAGGATTGCCCGCAGGTTCGGCATGGCGGTGATCTCCTGCTGCAGAAAAGCATTGCAGGTTTTGTTTTCCAGCGGCGTGGGCAGGTTCTGCGGCGGTACGCAGCGCACCGCGTTGGTGATGCGGGTATCGATAAGTTGCAGGCCGTCATCAGGGGATTGCGCGTAGCGACCTCTGGCAAAACCAAATTTCAGCAATGTTGCGTAGAGCAGTATCCCCGCAAAATCGCCGGTAAATGGACGGCCGGTACGATTAGCGCCACGCACGCCTGGCGCCAGTCCGACCACGAGTAGCCTTGCATCCAAACTACCGAAGCTCGGCACCGGCGCATTATGCCAGGCAGGTTCCTTGGCCCGATTGCTGTTGCGATACTCCGCCAGCCGGGGGCAAAGCGGGCAATCCTGGTGGGGTGCGGCTGTCATGTCACGGGCGCCTGCAGGTTACATCCGGCGATCCGTGCTTGCAAACTTTGTGATCTGGCGCGGTTCTTATCCCGGCGTCAGGCGGAGCGGCTTCCGGACGACTTACCGCAATCGCGACTTCTGGAGCCAAGGCAGCGCGGTGCGTGGAACTGGTACGGTTGCTATGCGGCTATTTTCCCAGGTAACCAGCAATTTTATCAATCCAGCCGCAGATCCGCGGTCATTTAGCGTTTGGAAAGCGCCGTTCGCAGGCTGGATTTGAGCCCAATTGCAGGTACGCAACCTGCAGCAAGAATTACTTATTCTAACAATGTATTAGATAATTCAAAGGTTTGCCGTCGCCAAATGCACGCCGATTTTGGTACGGCGGGTGTAGATAATTTTCTGAATATCAAAATTGAATATAGGCATAAATTTTTTTAGCCAATATAAGATCAAGCTGCGCAGAATCAGCGCTTGTAGTCGTTGCACAAGAGGAGACGAGCAACATGAAGTTATTGTCATGATCCTCATTGCGGTCGGTGCGAATCTTCCAAGCCCGGAAGGCCAGCCGCCGCTTGACAGCTGTATGGCAGCCATTGATGCAATGCGCGTTATCCCCGGACTAAGCCTCATTACCGCCTCGCCGTGGTATCGTAGCGCGCCGATCTCTCCCATTACGCAACCAGATTTCTGTAACGGCATCGTGCGCATGGAAGGTGAGATCGGTCCGGTTGCTTTGCTGACGGCGTTGCAGCAGATCGAGAATGATTTCGGCCGGCACCGCGGCATTACCCATGCGGCGCGCTCGCTTGATCTGGATATTATCGATTTAAATGGGACGATCAGGGCGATCCCGCCGGTAATTCTGCCGCATCCACGCGCCCATCTACGCGCCTTCGTGTTGCGCCCGCTGATGGATGTGGCCCCTGGCTGGCGCCATCCCACGCTGCGGCGGGGCGTTGCCTCGCTCCTCGCCGACCTCACCCCGCAAGCCATAGAGCCCTGGCAGAACTGATTCCAGGCGCTTTGGAGTGCTTTTGGGTGAGCCGCTGACTGCCAGCAAGGAAGCTCGCTTGCCTTGCATTGCCGCGAGCGCTGGCGTATTTGATCGTTTGATAATCAAATTTTCAAGCTGGAGATCCACGGATGGCCCGCGTCACCGTAGAAGATTGCGTACTCAAGGTTCCCAACCGCTTCGAGCTGGTTCTGCTTAGCGCGCAGCGCGCCCGCAATATCAGCCGCGGCGAGCAGCTGACCATCGACCGGGACAATGACAAGAACCCGGTGGTCGCCTTGCGGGAAATCGCCGACGAGACCCTGCATCTGCCGGATCTGGAGCAGGATCTTGTGAAGTCGCTCTCGCGTGTGCCGGAACCAGAGCCGGTGGACGAAGAAGTGCTGGATCTTATTCCGACCGACCAGAACATTTTCGGTCTGCAGGACGTCTCCGCCGAGGAAGAAGCCGCGGCTTTGGCGGCAGAATCCGAGGAAATGACGCCGGAAGATATTCAGGCCGCGATCGAGGCCGAACTCGGCGGCAAGACCCGCCGCTGAAAAGGACGAGATGACGGCATGGCGTAAAGATCCGCGCCTGCTTTTTGCCCCGGAGGGTGCGCTCTCCGGGGCTGCTGCGGGGAACGGCCTTGTCCCCGGTCTGGCGCATTCCGAACTGGCGCCCTTGCTCTCCCGCATTGCCGCTTATGACGGCAAAACCGATCCCATGGTCATCGACGCGGCCTATGGCCTCGCCTTCGATGCGCATGCGGCGCAGAAGCGCGATAACGGCGATCCCTATATCACCCACCCGCTGGCGGTCGCCAACATTCTGGCGGGCTACCGGCTGGATTCCTCCTCCATCGTAACGGCCTTGCTGCATGACGTGATCGAGGACACGCCGATCACGCTCGCCGCCGTGCAAAAGAAATTCGGCCGGGAGGTCGCCGGGCTGGTCGACGGCGTGACCAAGCTGACCCGGCTGGAACTGCAATCGGACCGCACCAAGCAGGCGGAGAATTTCCGCAAGCTGGTCCTTGCCATGAGCAAGGATATCCGCGTGCTGATCGTCAAGCTGGCGGACCGGCTGCACAATATGCGCACCATTGGCGCGGTCGCCCGGCCGGAGCGCCGGGAGCGCATCGCCCGCGAGACGATGGAGATCTATGCGCCGCTGGCCGAACGCATCGGCATGGAATCGGTCAAGACCGAGCTGCAGACCCGGTCCTTCGCGGAGCTGGATCCGGAAGCCTATGACACGATCCAGGCGCGGCTGAATTTTCTGCGCGGCCAGGGCGCCGACGTCATCGAGGAGGTGCGCAGGGAGTTGCTGCGCGTCTGCAAGGACGCCGATATCGCGGTGATCGAGATCGCGGGCCGCGAGAAATCGCCCTACTCCATTTGGGAGAAGATGCAGCGGCGCAACGTCGCCTTCGAGCAGCTCTCCGATATCATGGCGTTTCGTATCCTCGTCCCCACGCGCGAGGCCTGCTACATGACGCTCGGTGCGATCCATGCCGCCTTCCCGGTCATCGCCGGGCGCTTCAAGGACTATATCTCCACGCCGAAGGCGAACGGCTACCAGTCGCTGCATACCGGGGTCACGCTGCGCCATCCCCGCAATCAGAAGATCGAGTTGCAGATACGCACGCCGGAGATGCAGATCATTGCGGAAAACGGCGTCGCGGCGCACTGGCTGTACAAGCAGCTGGACGCCACGCAGGCGGACCTGAAACAGTTCCGCTGGGTGCAGGATCTGCTGGAAATCCTGGAAAATTCCGCAGCACCCGACGAGTTTCTCGAGAACACCAAGCTCGAGCTTTACCAGGACCAGGTTTTCTGCTTCACGCCGAAAGGCCAGCTGATCCAGTTGCCGCGCGGCGCCACTTCAGTCGATTTCGCCTACGCGGTACATAGCCAGATCGGCGATACCTGCGTCGGCGCGCGTATCAACGGCCGGCTGATGCCGCTGCGCTACGCGTTGCAGAATGGCGACCAGGTGGAGATCCTGACCGCCCGCGGCGGCACGCCCTCGCCGGCCTGGGAGCGCTTCGTCACGACCGGCAAGGCGCGCGCCCGCATCCGCCGCTACCTCGCGCAGCAGATGCGCGACCAGCATCGCGACCAGGGCAAGTCGGAACTCGCAAAGGCCTTTCGCCAGGAAGGGGTGGACGGTTCGGAGAAAGTGCTGGAGCCGGTGGTCAAGGCGTTCAAGCAAGCCTCACTGGACGATCTTTACGTGGCCGTGGCCACGGGAACCATAGGTCCGAAGGAAGTGGTCAACGCCGCTTATCCCGAACTGCGCGCCGCCCGCGCGCCGCGCATGCTGCCGGGCTATATGGGCAACGCGCTCACCGCCCGATCGCCGCGCAACGTGGAGAAGAAACACGAAACCGGCATGCCGCTCACCGGCCTGGTGGCGGGGATGGATATTCATTACGCCGGCTGCTGCCATCCGGTGCCGGGCGATCGCATCGTCGGCATCGTCGCCACCGGCAAAGGGGTTACCGTGCATGTGCAGGATTGCGCGCAGCTGGAAGCCTTCGCCAACACGCCGGAACGCTTCATCGACGTGGATTGGGATCTGGGCAATCTCGGCCGGCCGAAGGACAAGCCTGGATCGGGCAGCTTCACCGGACGCATCAGCGTTATCGCCAGCAACACCCCATCTTCTCTGGCGAACATCGCCAATGCCGTCGCCAAGCAGGAAGGTGCCATATCGAATCTAAAAGTCGTGCAGCGGCAGCAGGATTTTTTCGAAGCGCTGGTGGATGTTGATATCCGCGACCTGCGCCATCTGAACCAGGTCATCGCCGGGCTGCGCGGGGCTGCGGGCATTGCGCAGGTGGAACGGCAGCGCAATTAGCCGCTTCAGGCGATGATGCAGAGCCGGATCCTGAGAGCGCCCGCGTAAATATTTAGAGCTGCGATTAGTCAGAAGTTGGCCAGCTGCTCTGTTGTTTTGGCAGCCGATGCTGCCCAAACTGGAATCATACGCTGCCCAATGGAGCCGCTGGCGCCTCTGATGCGGCAGCCCTCAGCGGCCGGCGCCGTTACGGGCCGCCGCAATAGCCATTATGCGATCATCTGGCCTTTGAAGCGTTGACCTGCTGCGCGCTGAAAAGCTCGTCCAGGAGCGGGGTGACGCGGTCTTTGCTCAAGGATTCCGTGAAAGATCCATGGCGTGCAAAACCTTCGATAGGAGCAAGCTTCACACCAGGTACATCGGCCATATGAGACGCAAAGAATGCATCGCGCAAATGCTTCTCACCATATACCATGGTGACGGTCGGATGCGTCTTCCTTTCGATATATTCGACCGCCATGTTGGTAGCGAGGTGACGTGCCTTTTTATAAATATGCACCAATTGCGGATATTTCGCCATCGTCGCCCCTGGGTCGTCTTCAAGGTTCAGGGTTGGCGTCCCGCTGAACGCCAGAACACCCTGCGCGCCAAGTTCCAGGCCAAATTTAAGAGCTGCAAACGCTCCTGCTGATACTCCGAGACAATAAACCGAGGTCGCTTCAAGTTCCTCCAGAATGGATTTTAGGAGCGGCAGATTTGTTTCAAAGCTCGGACCCAGACGCGGGATCTCGCACATGGAGAAGCATCTGCCAACATCTTTTATGAAGATAAGGTGAACGTGTTGCCGGTTGATCAGCGGATGCGGCAAGGTGAAATTGCGGTCGCCATTCCCGCCAAAGAAAATAAGGGCGAAAGGCGTCGGCTGCACGCTCGGCAATACCATAATGCCAGTCAACTTTCGACCTAGCTGGTCATGAACTTCGGTTTTTACTCCCGGAATGACTTGTTTTAGAAGGGCCTCGCCATTTTCAATCTGCTCAACACGATCGAGCCTGGAAGTGCGCCTTGCGCTTTTCGGAAGGGATTTCAAAACTTCTGTCGCTTTGTCGACGAAACCAAACGCAAGAAGCTCATGCGCAGCCCAGTACTTGCGATCGATTGCCGCATTGGGCTCATCCAAGGCATCGAGAACTTGCTTCACATAACCAGGCACAGCGTGCAGATTGGCTACTGCTTCCGGCTCGAATTCTGCATCTTGCGCTAACATCTCTGACATTGATTATCTCGATTCCTGATGGATTAAGCGTTACAAATCATTTTTTAGAGCATCCACGGGTTACAATGCAAGAGGTTTCGTGCTCGTGCAATTACAGCAGGGCTGTTCAAGTATTCTCAGCACCGGCGCCGTCCTTCAGCGGCCTTATGAGCAAGAAGTCTCTGTACGCATCAGCAATAGCAGCTCGGAATAAAAACCGCTACGGTCTCCACGGCTCAATCCTGACGCAACCGATCACCGTCGCTTGAGCTTTTATCCAACAAATGCCTCTGCCTCCGACCCGCCTCTACCGCATTGCTGCTTGGCTAGATAGAGTATCTCAATGCGCTCGATCCCACACCGTAACGCCAGCCCATGATTCTGGGCACCGGTTCCGACCTCTGTGACATTCGCCGCATCGAGAAATCGCTGGAGCGATTTGGCGAGCGCTTTACCCGGCGGGTCTTTTCCGACATCGAACGCGCCCGCGCAGAACGTCACGGCCACAGCCGCGCTTCGAGCTACGCCAAACGTTTCGCCGCCAAGGAGGCATGCGCCAAGGCGCTGGGCACCGGCTTCCGGCGCAACGTGTTCATGTCGGATCTGCGGGTCACCAACCTGCCTTCGGGCCAGCCCACGCTCAGCCTGCATGGCGGCGCACTCGCCCGGCTGCAGGCGATGACGCCGGAGGGCTATGCCGCGCAGATCAATCTCTCGCTGACGGATGAGTACCCCTACGCCTATGCCAGCGTGATCATTTCGGCGGAAAAGATCTGATCGCTGCTCAAAGGATCTCAGTCACAAGTTCCTTCGCCCGGCATAGCCGCACGCTTTGGGTGTAACACGATCGGCCGTTCGATCAGAACGCGGTGCGCGATCATGAAATCGAGCAACTCGTCTCGTTCCATCCCAAATCGGCCAGGCCAAGCGCCATATGCCAAGCTCGGTATAGGGCTCGCTTTTTGTCCGCAGCACCGCGCGCACCGGCAGACCCGTCGCGCCGATCAGTTCCACCAGCCGGGCGCGGCTTGGCGGCGTTTTCAGATAGTCGATGATCTCCGGCGCTCCCCATCTTCGCGCAGCATCGCCAGAACATTCCTGGAAGTCCCGCAATTCGGGTTGTGGTAAATCGTCGGCCCCAATCTCCAAGCCTCATCGTCTGAAACGCCCGCATTGACCTAATCCAGAACAGGGCAATATGGAAAACCTCAACCGCCGAGGCGAGCGCAATGACCGTTTCAGATGAGACGCATTTCTACGAGCCGAAAAACGGCCACGGCCTGAAGCACGATCCGTTCAACGCCATCGTCGGCCCGCGGCCGATCGGCTGGGTCTCCACCAAAGGTGCGGATGGCAGCGTCAACCTGGCGCCCTATAGTTTCTTCAACGCCTTCAACTACACCCCGCCGGTCCTGGGTTTCTCCAGCAACGGCGCTAAGAATTCGCTCCGCAACGTGCAGGAAACCGGCGAGTTCGTCTGGAACCTGGCGACCCGGGAAATTGCCGAGCAGATGAACGCCACCTGCGCCGCCTTCGACTACGGCATCAACGAATTCACCTTGGCTGACCTGACAGAAATCCCGTCCCGGCTGGTCGGGCCGCCGCGCGTCGCCGAAAGCCCGGTCAATTTCGAGTGTAAGGTCACCGAGATCATCCAGATCAAATCCCACACCGGCGTGCTCGCGCAATCCTGGCTGGTGCTGGGCGAGGTCGTCGCCGTGCATATCGACCGCAAGCTGCTGCCGGAAGGCATCTTCGACACCTTCAACGCCGGCATCATCCTGCGCGCCGGCGGCCCATCGGCCTACGCGGAGATCGGGCCGAATACGCGCTTCGACATGAAGCGGCCGCCGTAGCAAGCAAGCGCTTGCCTTTTCAAAAAAGAAGCGAACTTTTCTGGATCTGGGCGCTGGGAGGTAGAACTCGCGGCCCAACCTTAAGAAAAGTTTTTTTGCGCCGCTTTTTTCAAAAAAGCGGCGGCTTGCTTACGCCTTGAAATATGCTTCCACCTTGCCCTTCAATTTCATCGTCATGGGCTGACCGCGGCGGTCCACGGTTTTGCCTAGGCTGACGCGAACCCAGCCTTCGCTGACCGAGTATTCCTCGACATTGTTTTTCTCGACCCCGTTGAAGCGGATGCCGATGCCGCGTTCCAGGACCGCCTCGTCGAAGAACGGGCTTTTCGGGTTGATGGAAAGGTGGTCGGGCGGTGGGTCGGCCATATCGTCTTAAAACATTTTGCTGAATTTGCGGGACCAGATGGTGAACTGGCTGGCCGCCTCTTCGTCGGTGAGTGCTACCGCCGGCACGGTGGCCAGCGTCTTGCCGTTCAGCGAGTAGGTAATCGTGCCCAGGGTTTCGCCTTTGGTCACGCCATTATCCAGTTTGGCGGTGTAGGTCACGCTGTGGGTGATCTGCTTGGCCGCATCCATGGGTAGGGTGAGGGCCATCGTTCTGGCGGGGCCGATTCCGACCGAGCCGTCGCTGAGCGCAGGGCTGTTCAGCGTGTCGACCTGCACGCTTTGGGTCGCCACCGGCGCGTCGGTGAAGAATTTTTCGCCGTAGTTGAGCAGGGATTCTACGGCGGCCGTGCTGGCATGCCAGGTCGGGCCGCCCATCACGACGGCGATCAGCCGGTTGCCGTTGCGGATTGCCGTGGCATCGATACAGTGGCCGGATTCCTTGGTCAGGCCGGTTTTCAGCCCGTCCACCGTGGGGTCATGCTGCAGCACCGGGTTCCAGCTCGCCTGCGTGATGTTGTCGTAGGTGTAGTTCGGCTGTTTGGAGATTTGCAGGATTTCCGGCTCGTCCTGCAGGATCACCCGGCTGAGCTTCGCCACATCCATGGCGGTGGTGCGCAAGGCCGGGTCCGGTAAGCCGGTGACGTTGACATAGCTGGTGTTGGCCAGGCCGATCGCCTGCGCCTGGCTCGTCATCATCTGTACGAAGGCGTCCTGGCTGCCGGCGATCTGCTCGGCCAGAGCGACTGCGGCGTCGTTGCCGGAATCGATGATCAGCCCGTGCAGCAATTGGTCGACGGTGACCACCGAAGTGGGGTCCAGGAACATGCGCGAGCCGCCAGCCTTCCAGGCATCCGGGCTGACCGGCACAATCTGGTTCGGCTTCAGGCTGCCATGGTGGATCGCCTGATAGGCGATATGCGCGGTCATCAGCTTGGCCAGACTGGCGGGCGGCAATTGCAAGCTCGGTGCTGCCTCCGCCAGCACCGCCCCGGTGGTGGCGTCCATCAGCACATAGGCGGTAAAGCCGGGCAAAAGCGGCGGGGTAGGCGTGGTTTTATCGCCGGCTGGCGAATCCGGCACCGGCGGTGGTCCCGCGGCGGCCGCGGTTGCGGTGTCGCGGTCCGTCGGCCTGCCGAGATCGACATGCGCATGCGCCGATGCCGCCTGGGTGGTGGCCCCAAGCGCCAGCAGCGACGCGGCGCCGAGCAGCACGGCAGATAACAAGCAGTCTCTTCTCATCGGCGCCGAATCCTTGAAGTGCGATCCCGTAGCGCGCCTCTCTGCACCGATTTCTTGACAAGCCGCAAGCGTCGGGCTTGATGCCGCCCTTAGAATGGGTATCGCATCAGGTTCGAACATGGCAAAGCGCAAGCAATCTTCCTCGACCATGGTCGATAATGTGAAGACGATCATCTACGCGGCGCTGATCGCCGTGCTGATCCGGACATTCCTGTTCGAGCCGTTTTTCATTCCCTCCGGCAGCATGGTGCCGACCTTGCTGGTCGGCGATTATATTTTCGTCGCCAAATACAGCTATGGCTACACGCATTTCTCCTTTCCGTTCTCGCCGGATTTCTTCTCCGGCCGCATCCCCGCCGGCAGCCCGAAGCGCGGCGACGTTGTGGTGTTCCGCCTGCCGCGCGACACCAGTGTCGACTACGTGAAGCGGGTGATCGGCCTGCCGGGCGATACGATCCAGGTGACGGGCGGGCAGCTTCTGATCAATGGCGCGCAGGTCGCGCGGGCCGATAACGGCAACTACACCGATGACAGCGACGGCGCGCCGGTGGTGGCGGAGGAATATACCGAGCAGCTGCCGAACGGCAAGACGCATCTGATCCTGAAAGAGGAAAGCGACGGCTTTCAGAACAACACGCCGGTCTACACCGTGCCGGCGGGGCATTTGTTCATGATGGGCGATAATCGCGACAACAGCCTGGATTCGCGCTTCCCCAACGATGTCGGCTACGTGCCGGTGGAAAACGTTCTGGGGCCGGCAACGTTCATTTTCTTCTCGATTGACCTGCAATATCCCTGGTGGGAGGTTTGGCAATGGCCGTTCGAGATCAGGTGGAGCCGGTTGCTGCACCGCGTTTCGTGAAGGCCGGGGAAGGCGGCGCCGAGATCCTGCTCGGGCACCGCTTTACCCAGCCGAAACTGCTCATCGAGGCATTGACCCACCGTTCCGCCGCCGGGGCGAAAGGCCATGGCTCGAATGAACGCCTTGAATTCATTGGCGACCGGGTTTTGGGCCTGCTTATTGCGGAGTGGCTGATCGAGCGTTTCCCGAAGGAGCGGGAAGGGGCGCTAGGGCCGCGGCTGGCGGCTTTGGTTTCGCGCCCTGCGCTGGCGACGATCGCCGAGGCGAACGGGCTGGCGGCGCTGCTTTCGGTGGCACCGGGGGAGTCCCGGCGCGGCGTGAGGGAGCGTTCCACCGTGCTGGCGGATGCGCTGGAGGCGCTGATCGGCGCGCTGTATCTGGATGCCGGATTGGCGCCGGCCCGCGATTTCGTCCGCCGGGTGTTCGCAGGGGTGGTCGATGAGCAGTTTTTGCCGCCGAAGGACCCGAAAACCGCCTTGCAGGAATGGGCGCTGAAGCGGGCGTTGGCGCTGCCGGAATATGCGGTCGTCGAGCAATCCGGGCCGCCGCACGCGCCGCAATTTCACGTGCAGGTCAAGGTCGGCGACGCCGCGGCCAAAGGCGAGGCGGGGTCGAAGCGGGCGGCGGAACAGCTTGCCGCCAGCCTGCTTCTGGGAATGTTGCCGCCATGAACCAGGAACCGGATGAGACCACACGCTGCGGCTTTGTCGCTATCGTCGGCGCGCCGAATGCCGGGAAATCCACGCTGCTCAACCGGCTGACCGGCGCCAAGCTGTCGATCGTGACGCCGAAGGCGCAGACGACGCGGGCCAGGATGCTGGGCATCCTGATGCGCGGCACGGCGCAGATATTGCTGGTCGATACGCCGGGAATTTTCGCGCCGAAGCGCCGGCTGGACCGGGCAATGGTCGCAGCCGCCTGGGGCCAAACGGAGGATGCGGATGTATCGCTCCTGATCGTGGATGCCAAAGCGGGCCTGACGCCGGCGGTGACCGAGATCACCAGACGGCTCGCCGGCGCGGGGCGCAAACTCAGCCTGGTGCTGAACAAGACCGATCTGCTGGAGCGGCATAATCTGCTGCCGTTGACCGATCAGTTCAGCAGGCTGGCCAGTTTCGATCGCGTCTTCATGCTCAGCGCCGCCACCGGCGACGGGATCGACGCGCTGCTGGATTATTGTGCCCAGAACGTGCCGCTTGGACCTTACCTATATCCGGAAGATGATCTGACCGACGTGGCGGACCGGCTGCTGGCAGCGGAAATCGTCCGCGAGCAGATTTTCCTGCAGACCCGGGACGAGGTTCCCTATGGCGCGACGGTCGAGACGGAGCGGTTCATCGAGCAGAAGGATGGCTCGGCGCGGATCGAGGCCATCATCTATGTCGCCAAGAGCGGGCATAAGAAGATTTTGATCGGCGCCGGCGGCGCCAGAATCCGCGAGATCGGCGCCCGCGCCAGGCGGGAGCTGACCGCATTGCTGGAGCGCGAAATCCATCTGTTTCTGCGGGTGAAGGAGCGGCCAGGCTGGGATGAGGAGGCTGCGCGTATCCGCGCCACCGGACTGGACGACCCTTTGCGCTAGCTGAATCACCCTCTTGTTATTTTACTAGCGACACATTCCGCTTCAAACCGGATCGCGATGCGATTCAACCTAAAGTCGTCCTGGTTTGGAGAGGCGCGTTGGCGGTGGCATCTCTTCGCATTGGCTGCCTACGGCCTGCTGGCCGCCTGCTTCATCGATCACGGCGAATCTCTGACCCGGGAGATCGCCGGCCAGGGGAGCGACCCGTTCGCCTTTATCTGGTTCCTGGCCTGGTGGCCCTGGGCACTCAGCCACCGCATCGATCCGCTGTTCACGACCCTGGTCTGGCAGCCTGCCGGGGTTTGTCTCACCTGGCTGACCTCGGTGCCGCTGCTCAGCGTCCTGGGCTGGCCGCTGACGCTGCTCTCGCCGGTCCTCACCTTCAATTTTTTCGTTCTGCTGAGCCCGATCCTGGCCGCCTTCATGGCCTATCTGCTTTGCCTGCATCTCACGGAAAAACCGGCGGCGGCCGGCATCGGCGGGTTTCTGTTTGGCTATTCCTCCTACGAGATGGGGCAGGATACGGCAGTGCTGAATCTCAGCTTCACTTTGCTGGTGCCGGCAATGCTGCTGATCGTGCTGCGGCGGCTGGAAGACGGGTTGAGCCGGCAGCGGGTCATATTGCTGGCGGCGTTGGCGTTGGTCAGCGAGTTTCTGATCAGCATCGAGATTTTCGCGATGATCTTCGTCTTTGGCGGCATCGCCTGGGCGCTTGCCATGGTCTATCTGCCGGAGCGCCGGATTTTGCTCCGCCGGCTGGTCGTAGACGCGCTGCTGACCGCGCCGCTGGTGCTGCTGCTGCTCTCCCCGTTGCTGCTTTCCATGGCGCGGCATGCCAAGACGGTCCACCTGCCGGGGATCTGGCCGTATTACTTCACCACCGATCTGCTGAATTTCGTCGTACCCTCGCGCACGAACCTGTTTGGTGGCTGGTTCGGCTTCATCTCCGATCGGTTCAATGGCGGCGTGCAGGAAAAGGACGGCTATCTCGGCCTGCCGCTGCTGCTGATCATCCTGCTTTTCGCCATAGAGCAGGCAAGGTTGCCGGCGCGCCGGCTGCTGCTGGTAATGTTTCTACTGCTGGCGGTGCTAAGCCTGGGGCCGCGGCTTTGGATCGGCGGCGATTACTTCAACGTCGTGCTGCCATGGGCGCTGCTGATGCATCTGCCGCTGCTCGCCGGCGCGCTGCCGGTGCGCTTCGGGTTGTTCGTTTCGCTCTGCGCCGCCCTGATCGCTTCATACTGGCTCGCCTATCCAACGGAGCAACGGGGGCAGCGCCGCCGGCTGCTGCTGGGCCTGGCCGCGTGCGTCTTTTTGCTGCCCAACTGGCATCCTTGGCGGCCGGTGCCGGAATCGCAGTTCTTTGCGGCGGGGCGGACGCAGGCGGCCCTGGGCGCGAATGCGCGGGTCTTGCTGCTGCCGTTCTCAATCAACGGAGCTTCCTCCTACTGGCAGGCGGAAAATCATTTCGGGTTTGTACAAACCGGCGGCTATCTGGGCTTTCCGCCGCGTTCCATGCAGGATTTCAAGGCGGAACCGGAATTGTGGAGCAACGACCGGACGCCGCATTTTTTGGACGATTTCTCCGGCTTCTGCGCCGCCACCCATACGCAATATGTCGTGCTAGGACCGGGCACGCCAGCTGCCCTGCAGAAGGCGATTGCAGCCTTGCACTGGACCGGCCGCGTGGTCGATGACGTCACCATCTACGCCGTGCCGGCGGCCGGGACTGCCACGCATGGATAGGCTGGTTTCGATCATCATTCCGTTGTTCAACGAGGCTGGTAGCATCGCCGCGCTACCGGCTGCGCTATGGCCGCCGCTGGAGAAAATACCCGGCTTTCGTTGGGAGGTGATCTGCATCGATGACGGCAGCAACGACGCCAGTTTGGCCGAGCTGGTCGCGTTGTCGCGGGCGGATGGACGGTTCCGCATCCTCGAGCTCACTCGGCATTTCGGCAAGGAGGCGGCTTTGACCGCGGGGCTGGATGCGGCGCGCGGCGATGCGGTAATCCCCATGGATGCCGATCTGCAGGACCCGCCGGAGGTGATCGCACGGATGCTGGAAGCCTGGACGGCGGGCGCCGAAGTGGTGCTGGCCCGGCGCAGCGATCGCAGCGCCGATGGCGTGTTCAAGCGCAAATCCGCAGGCTGGTTCTACCGGCTGCACAACCGGCTCTCCGAGACCAAAATCCCTGAAAATGTCGGCGATTTCCGGCTGATGGACCGGGCGGTGGTCGAGGCCTTGAAATTGCTGCCGGAGCGCCAGCGCTTCATGAAGGGGCTGTTCGCCTGGGTTGGATACCGCACTTGCACGATTGAATATGCACGGCAGCGGCGGCGCGCCGGCAAAACCAAATTTTCCGGCTTCAAGCTCTGGCAGCTGGCGCTGGAAGGCGTGACCGGCTTCAGCACGGCGCCGTTGAAAATCTGGACCTATATCGGCGCCGCCGGCGCGTTCTGCACGGCCGCCTATGGGGCGTTCGTCGTCCTGTACACGATCCTGCACGGCACCGGCGTGCCGGGCTATGCCTCGCTACTGGTGGCCATCCTGTTTTTCGGCAGCGTGCAGCTGATCAGCATTGGCCTGCTCGGTGAATATATCGGCCGCATCTATCTGGAGACGAAACAGCGCCCCACCTATCTGATCCGCAAGGTCCATGGCGCCTCCGATGGACCCTGAAGCCTATATCGAAATGGCTGCGTCGGAGGAGGCGCATTGGTGGTTTCAGGGACGCAGGCGGATCCTGGAGGCAGTCATCGCCCGGCTGCACTTGCCGGAAGGCGCTGCGATTCTGGAGCTGGGATCAGGCACCGGCGGCAATTTTGAAATGCTCTGCCGCTTCGGCACGGTAATGGCGATTGAGGCCAACGCCGAAGCACGGGCGCTTTCGGGGCGTAAATCCTGGGGCATGGTGCAGGTGCTCGCCGGCTTTCTACCGGACGGTCTGCCGGAGCTCGGCCAAAAATTCGATCTGATCTGCCTGTTCGACGTGCTGGAACATGTCGAGGCGGATGCGGAGAGCCTGGCGGTCGTCAGGCGGTTACTGGCGCCCGGCGGGGCCGTCGTCATTACGGTGCCGGCTTTCGCTCGGCTATGGGGACCGCATGATGAGCAGCTGCATCACAAGCGGCGTTACGATCGCAAGGAATTGCAGGCAAAACTGCGGCGCGCCGGGTTGCGGATCGAGACCTTATCCTACAGCAACATGCTGCTGTTTCCCGCCGCCCTGGCGCTGCGGCTAAGTGATCGGCTAAGACAGGTCATCGGAGATACCCGCAAGGCAAGCGGGACGGGGATATTGCCTTATCCGATCAACCGAAGTTTTACGGCGATTTTCGGCGCCGAGCGGCTGCTGGCCGGGCGGTTGAACCTGCCTTTCGGCCTCTCGCTACTGGCGGTCGCGCGGGCCGATCAGGCGGTCCTTTAGGGCATGTTGGACCAAAGATGATTTGGCGCTACCATCGTCAGGCTGGGGCGACCCCATCTCGGCGAAGGATGGTCAAAGATGCGCGTGAGCGTGATTCAGATGTCACCGACGGCGGATAGGGAGCAGAATATCGGCCAGGCGCGGGCCTTGATCGAAGCCGCTTTGGCGGCGGATCGGGCGGAGCTGGTGGCGTTGCCGGAAATCTGGACCTGCCTGGGCGGCAATCGCGCCACCAAATTCGCCGCTGCGGAGAAGCTGCCGCCCAAGGGCTCGGGCGAGATTGGCAGCCAGGTCTATGAATTTCTGCGGCAGGCGGCGATTGCGAACCGGATTTTCCTGCATGGCGGCTCGATCGGCGAGCTGGACGGAGACAAAATCTACAACACAAACCTGGTCTTCTCGCCGGACGGCGTGGAACTGGCGCGCTACCGGAAAATCCACCTCTTCGACATCACGACGCCAGATGGCCAGGGCTATAAGGAAAGTGCGACCTACGGCGCCGGCGATACGGTGGTCACCTGCCAGGCTGGCGGCTTAAAGCTCGGCCTGGCGATCTGCTACGATCTGCGCTTTCCCGAGTTGTTCCTGGAGCTGCGGCGCCAAGGGGCCGATCTGATCATGCTGCCCGCCGCCTTTACGCTGCAAACCGGCAAGGACCATTGGGAGGTGCTGCTGCGTGCCCGCGCCATCGAAACCCAATGCTGGTTGGCCGCCCCCGCCTGCAGCGGTTCGCATGTGGAAGGCAATGGCGAGACGCGCTTCACCTATGGCCACTCCCTGATCGCCGATCCCTGGGGCCATGTGGTCGCCCAGGCCTCGGACGGTCCGGGCTGGGCAAGTGCGCGCATCGACAAGGAGCTTGCCGGGCGGGTGCGGGCCAATATGGCGGTCCTGGAACATCGTACGAATTCGCCGGTTCGGACGCGCGCTTGAGCAAAATCGCCTTCGTCGCCGCGCCAACGGAAATCGCCGAGGCGGCGCGCGCCCGGCTGATCAAGCTCTACGGCGACACCCAGCCGGAAGAGGCCGATATGATCGTCGCCTTGGGCGGCGACGGGCTGATGCTGGAATGCCTGCACAAGGTGCTGGGCACGCCTAAGCCGGTCTACGGGATGAATTGCGGCTCCGTTGGCTTCATGATGAATGAGTTCTCTGAAACCAACCTGCCGGAGCGTATTGAAGCGGCGCAATCCAGCACCTTGTTCGCCCTGCGCATGCACGCCATTACCGCCTCGGGCGTGGTGGAGGAGGCGCTGGCGCTGAACGACGTGTTCCTGTTCCGGCAGCTGCGCCAGGCCGCAAAAATCCGCATCTCGGTCGACCACCGGGAGCGCCTGTCCGAGCTGATCTGCGATGGCGTGCTGATTTCCACACCGGCCGGTTCGACCGCCTATAACCTCTCGGCGCATGGCCCGATCATTCCGCTTTCGGCGAACCTGCTGCCGCTGACGCCGATTTCGGCGTTCCGGCCCAGGCGCTGGCGCGGCGCGTTGCTGCCCGCCACCGTCGAGGTGCTGTTCGAAATTCTCGAGGCGGATAAACGCCCGGTCGCCGCGGTGGCCGATTTCACCGAAGTGCGCAACGTCGTCTCCGTCGCGGTATCGGAAGACCAGGCGGTCAGCGCCACCGTGCTGTTCGACCCCGACCGGGCGTTGAGCGAGCGCATCATCACCGAACAATTCACGGCTTAAGCTTTTCGATCATTTCGAGAATATGGACGAGCTGGTCTACAATGTTCAACCGCATGGTGCGGGTCTCTACCACGAGACTGGACGCCGTTTTGGCGGCCAAAGACCCGGTCGATGCGCTGCGGCGGCTGCATTCGGATACCAATTCGCGGCTGTACCGAGTATGGTTTTCAAGGCAGAAGCAAGCGCTTCTTCTGCTGAAGAAAAACAAGCAAAAGACTTCTATCAATTGCCCGGGGTGTTGCAACAACCCGGCTTCAAAGTAATAGTTTTTTGCGCCGCTTTTTTTTCAAAAAAGCGGCTTGTTTCGTAATTGGATTCCTGAATGGCGAGGTTTTACTACACTGTGACGTGGGACCAGTTGCACCGTGACGCCAAGGCGTTGGCCTGGCGGCTGCATGAGCGCGGCCCTTGGGCGGGGATTGTGGCGATTACCCGGGGCGGGCTGATTCCGGCGGCCATCATTGCGCGGGAGCTGGAGGTTCGGCTGATCGAGAGTGTGTCGATCGTCACCTATGACGAGGAGAGCCGCGGCGAGCCCGTCGTTACCAAGCATCCGGTCGCGGCGGGGGATGGCGATGGCTGGCTGATCATCGACGATCTGGTGGATTCCGGCGCGACCGCCAAGGCGGTGCGGAATTTGCTGCCCAAGGCGCATTTTGCCACGGTGTATGCCAAGCCGGCCGGCAAGGCGCAGGTGGAGACGTTTATTACCGAGGTTTCGCAGGACACCTGGATTTTGTTCCCATGGGACACCGAACCGCAATTTATCGCGCCGCTGGCCCGCAAGGCTTAAGCGCGGCAACGGCAACGGCAACCGCACTGCGGATTGCGGTGCTGATCCCGTGCTTTAATGAGGCGGCGACGATTGCGCTGGTGGTGGCGGGATTTAAAGCGGCTTTACCCGCTGCCAGGGTGATCGTCTTTGACAACAATTCGACCGACGGCACGGCGGCGCTGGCGCAAAACGCCGGCGCGCTGGTGTTTCATGAGCGCCAGCAGGGCAAGGGGCATGTGGTGCGCCGCATGTTCCGCGAGGTGGAGGCGGATTTTTACCTGCTGGTGGATGGTGACGGCACCTATGACCCCGCAATGGCGCCCACGATGCTGCAACTGGCGCTGCGGGAACGGCTGGATATGGTGAACTGCGTGCGCCAGGGCAGCAATGCGGAAACCTACCGGCGCGGCCACCGCTTCGGCAACCGCATGCTGACCGCCATGGTCGGCGTTATTTTCGGCGATCGGGTGCAGGACATGCTATCCGGCTACAAGCTGCTCTCCCGCCGTTTTGTAAAATCCTTTCCGGCGCTCTCAAGCGGTTTCGATATCGAGACGGAGCTGACGGTGCATGCGCTGGAGCTGTCGCTGCCGCTGGGCCAGGTGAACGGCGCTTATAAAGCACGTCCCGGCGGCTCGGCCAGCAAGCTGAGTACCTTTCGGGATGGCATGCGCATTCTGTGGCGCATCGTCGTGCTGGTGAAGCATGAGCGGCCCCTGCAGCTTTTCTGCGCGATCTCAGCGCTACTGGTGGCGACGGCTCTGGTGCTGGGCACGCCGGTGGTGACGCATTATCTGGCGACCGGGCTGGTGCCGCGGCTGCCGACCGCGGTGCTGGCGACCGGGCTGGTGCTGATGGCCGCCTTAAGTTTCGCAACCGGGCTAATCCTGGATACGGTCACGCGCGGCCGGCGGGAGGCGCGAATGCTGGCTTATCTGCAATGTGATTTTCCGGCGCCGGATCCGGACGAGATCAGCTGCCCGTGAATCCGGGCTGACGCCGCTGCAGCTGCGCGGCGATGCCTTCCTGCAAATCCTGGCTGCTCAGGGCCGCATTCGCGCGCGCTGTAAATGCGGCATCGTCCCATTCGCCCCTGGCCAGCTCGTTCAAGGCGAGCTTCACGCCTTGCACGGCCAAAGGCGCATTCGCGGCGAGCGTTTCGGCCAATTGCCGCACGCGCGCGTCCAGAGCCGCCGGTTCCACGAGCTCTGTGAGAAAGCCGAGTCGCAACAATTCTTCGGCATCGAGCGCTTCGCCGGTCAGAAACATGCGCTTGGCATGATCCAGTCCGAGCCGGCTCAGATAACGGCGGATGCCACTCTTGTAATAGTGCAGCCCTAGCCGTGCCGCCGGCATCGCCGCCCGCATGCCGGTAACGCCGATCCGAAAATCGCATGCCAGCACCAGGTCGGTGGCGCCGCCATACACGCCGCCTTGCAGTTGCGCGATGGTCGGCTGCGGTAACCGCTCAATTGCATCCGCCAATGCACCAAACCCACCCGGCCCGTGCCGGGCATCGCCGATCTCGCCGGCGGCCAAGGCATTCAGGTCGAAGCCGGCGCTGAAAATATCGCCGTTGCCGGCAATCACCACCACCCGTATCGCGTGGTTCGCGGCAAGCCCCGCCAGCATCTCCCGCAGCGCCTGCAAATCCTCCTGTTGCAGGCGATTCCTGTGCTGCGGGCGGTTCAGCCTGATTTCGGCCACCGTGCCGGTAAGCGTCAAAACAGGCAGGCTGGGTGTCATGTCGATGCCTCCGGGTGGTGCTGGCATAAAATCTCGGTTAAACAGGCGTATCGCGCCAGGGTGGCGCGATCATATCCCGGAAATAGGTCCGGGTGTGGTATGACAGACTGAAGCGGCAAACGGGCGCGGGATCGCGCTTTGATGTTCGCGCAGACCGCCGGCAGATTAATCTGCGGCGTTTCCGGCCACATGGTCCGTGGCTGTGACGCGTACAATGCGCCATCACAGCCAGACCCATGCAGCCCGAGGCGCCGCTGCCCGCAGCTCTCGCTCCATCAAGGCCAACTCACCTCCCGGGCTGCCGCCTATGGAGAAGATTTGAATGTTTGATCGTTATTTTCGTAAAGAGCTCGACTGGGGCAGTTCCAAACTCATCCTGGAAACCGGCAAGGTTGCCCGCCAGGCGGATGGCGCCGTGGTGGCGTCCTATGGCGACACCGTGGTGCTTGCCACCGTGGTCGGCGCCAGAAACGCCAAGCCGGGGCAGGACTTCTTCCCGCTCACGGTGAATTACCAGGAAAAATTCTTCGCCGCCGGCCGCATTCCGGGCGGCTTTTTCAAGCGCGAAGGCCGGCCGACCGAGAAAGAAACCCTGGTTTCCCGCCTGATCGACCGCCCGATCCGCCCGCTGTTCCCCGCCGGCTACAAGAACGAGGTTCAGGTCATCGTGACCGTGCTGAGCCATGACCTGGAAAACGACCCGGATGTGGTGGCACTGGTCGCCGCTTCCGCCGCTCTGACCATCTCCGGCATTCCGTTCTTCGGCCCGGTCGGCGCTGCGCGCGTTGGTTACGTCGATGGCGAATACGTGCTTAACCCTACCACCTCGCAGCGCGAGGAAAGCCAGCTCGACTTGGTCGTCGCCGGCACCATCGAGGGCGTGCTAATGGTCGAGTCGGAGGCTTCCGAGCTGGCCGAAGACATCATGCTGGGCGCCGTCAGCTTCGGCCATAGCGGCTTCCAGCCGGTGATCCAGGCGATCATCGACCTGGCCGAGCACTCTGCCAAGGACCCCTGGACGCTGCCGGAAGTCAGCCAGGAGCAGCAGACGCTGACCGCCCGAATTGACGCGCTGGCCCGCGACAATATCCGCGAAGCCTATACCGAGACGGTAAAGCAGGTCCGCCAGGAAAAAATCTCGGCCGCCAAGAAACAGGCCGCCGAGGCGCTGATCGCCGAAGGCCTGGATGCCGACAAGGCGAAAGGCCTGTTCAAGGAGCTTGAGGCGGATATCGTCCGCAACAACATCCTGGATACCGGCCTGCGCATCGATGGCCGCGACACCAAAACCGTCCGCCCGATCATGGCGGAGGTCGGCGTACTGCCGCGCACCCATGGCTCCGCGCTGTTCACCCGCGGCGAGACCCAGGCGCTGGTGGTCGCCACGCTCGGCACCGCGCAGGATGAGCAGGTGATCGATGCGGTGGAAGGCGAATACCGCACGCATTTCATGCTGCATTACAACTTCCCGCCGTACTCGGTGGGCGAGACCGGCCGCATGGGCTCGCCCGGCCGCCGCGAAATCGGCCACGGCAAGCTCGCCTGGCGCGCGGTAAACCCGCTGCTGCCGACCAAGGAGCAGTTTCCGTACACGCTGCGCATCGTCTCCGAAATTACCGAGAGCAACGGCTCCTCCTCGATGGCGACCGTCTGCGGCACCTCCCTGGCGCTGATGGATGCCGGCGTGCCGCTGAAGCGGCCGGTAGCGGGCATCGCCATGGGCCTTATCAAGGAAGACCGCGGCTTTGCCGTGCTCTCCGACATCCTCGGCGATGAAGACCATCTCGGCGATATGGACTTCAAGGTGGCTGGAACCGAGGAAGGCGTCACCTCCCTGCAGATGGACATCAAGATCACCTCCATCACGCCGGAGATCATGCGCATCGCCTTGGAGCAGGCCAAGGAAGGCCGGCTGCACATCCTGGGCGAAATGGCCAAGGCGCTGACCGCCAACCGCGCCGATGTCGCCGGCAACGCGCCGAAGATCACCGTGATCACGGTGCCCAAGGACAAGATCCGCGACATCATCGGCACCGGCGGCAAGGTGATCCGCGAAATCGTCGAGCAGACGGGCGCCAAAATCGACATCGATGATAACGGCACGGTTAAAATCGCCGCCTCGGACGACAAAAAGGCGCAGGCCGCCATCGACAAGATCCGCGGCATCATCGCCGAGCCCGAACTCGGCGTAATCTACACCGGCAAGGTTGTGAAAACCGCCGATTTCGGCGCCTTCGTCAACTTCCTTGGCGCTAAGGATGGCCTGGTGCACATTTCTGAACTGGCGCCGACGCGGGTGAATAAAACCAACGACATCGTCAAAATCGGCGATGCCGTGAAGGTGAAAGTCATCGGCTTTGACGACCGCGGCAAGGTGAAACTCTCCATGCGGATGGTCGACCAGGCCACCGGCGAAGACATCTCCGACAGTGTCGCCCCCAAAGGCCGCCGCGACGCTGCGGCGGAGTAGGTAAGGAAGCGGCTTCTTCTGAAGAAAAGGAACCGGGCCGCCGGTGCGGCAAAAAGAGCTTTTTGATTATCGGCCTGGGGCCGGCAAACATCGTGTCCCAGGCCGTTTGCGTACGCATCGCCATGCAGGCGGCGCGGCGTGTGGATCTGCGGATTTCCTTGTTTCTTTTGCCTGGCTCCCCACATAACTTTCAGCATTTTTCACGACTTCAGGAGCTGCATATGAGCAAGTTACGAGAGTCCAAAAACGACCTGCCGTCGAACGCCAAAAGTGCTGTCATCGATATGCTGAACGCCCGCGTGGCGGACACTATCGACCTCGCGCTGGTTACCAAGCAGGCGCATTGGAACATCAAAGGCATGTCGTTCATCGGCGTGCATGAACTGCTCGACAAGCTTCGCGGCGAGCTCGACCTCTACGTGGACAGCATGGCGGAACGCGCGGTTCAGCTTGGCGGGGTCGCATCGGGCACCGTGCAGACCGTTGAGGAAAAGACCAAACTGCCGCCCTATCCAACCGACATCCAGACGGTAAAAGATCATTTGACCGCCTTGGTCGAACGCTATGGCCAGGTTGCGAATTCTGTACGTGCCAATATCGATGATGCCGATGAGGCCGGCGATGCCGGGTCGTCGGATCTGTTCACCGAGGTCTCACGCGGTCTGGATGAATGGCTGTGGATGCTGGAAGCCCATCTCGCGGCCTGAGCAATCCCCGGGCAGAAGGCAACGGGAGCATCGGTTGCTTCCGTTGCGCTTACAGCACTTATTGTTTGAATCGCTTTGTAATTAAATAAGTATAGCTGAATCCGGACTATAAATCGAATCGTCAAGCGATTCTATTGCACGTCATCCGGGTCTAGAAGCGGTAGTCGAGTCCGATATTGACGACCGGGAAGGCAGACAGGAAGTTGACGTGGTCGTCAAAGCGCGACTCGAAGACCTTAATATTCTCCGCAGCACCAGGAACTCTATTTTCATTGGTGGCAGAGAGCCTCGCATCCGCCCCGCCCTCGAGGATCACGCCGACATTCGCAGTAAGTTTCCAACGACCGCCGCGGAACGGATCTCCCCAGCCAACCCCGAAATAAGGCGCGACACTGTTCCAGTGGGTCTTGCCGTCTACCGGGCCAAGTTGGATTTTAGGATAGTGATGACGGTTGAAGACAAAGAGGCCGTTATCTGGCTTCGCACTGACGTCGATACGGTTTTGATTGATGAACAGACCTGCGTCGAAACTGAAAGGCAGGCCACGAAAGGGATACCCTGATAGAAAAATCGGTGCGCCGCCGAGCCGAAGATTTCCGGTATAGCTCTGACCGTTCTGGGAGCCGTGATAGGTCAGGCCGAACCCGGAATATCCTGCGGTGAGGTTGAGGTAATGTTGCCATAGCGGCGTCGAGATCTGCACGCCGATTCCGGTGGTGCCTATTTCAGCCCCGATGGCGAATGAGGAAAAAGGCGCCGCTTTCGCATCGTTAGATAAGGGCGCCGCTTTCGCATCGTCGGACAAAGGTTCCGCTTTCGCGGAGGCGGATACAGGCGCCGCTGTCGCGGGGTTCGATTTGGTAACGGCGAATAAGCTGGCGCTAATGATAGAAACGACAACAAACCGTGAAATAATCGTCATGGTTGACCCTAAGCTCACTGGCGGCAAAGATGCGTAACATATGTGTTACGGAATGTAACTCACAATCTAAGGTTTTAAACTAGGATGGAGCGTGCGAAGGTTGGAATTGTCGTAGGACTTCGCGCGGAGGCCAGGCTTCTTCGACAAACAGCATGCATGGTAGAAATCGGCGGGGGAGATCCGGCGGGTGCCACACGCGCCGCGCAGAGGCTGGTGGGAAGACACACAGCAGCACTTCTAAGTTTTGGACTCGCCGGTGGTTTGAATGCGCATCTGCGCCCGGGCGCGGTAATCATCCCCAAATGTGTGGTCGATGCCGGTGAGTTATTTCGTTGCGATGCCAGCTTGACCAATATGCTAGGTGGCGCCACCAGCGAAGCCATACTCGCATCGGCCTGTATCGCGGAGAGTGCCGCCGAGAAGCGACGGCTTTTCGAAAGCAGCATGGCCGATGCGGTCGACCTTGAATCTGGTGCGGTCGCGCGGATCGCTAAGCTGAACAATCTGCCTTTTGCAGTGTTGCGCGCGGTCGCGGACCCCGCGGAACGGGACCTGCCGCCTGCGGCGATGCTCGCGCTGAGCAGCGTGGGGAATATCCAAATTTCAGCGGTTCTTGCTTCGGTGTGGAAGCAGCCGGGGCAAATCCCCGCGCTGCTAGCGATAGCGCGGGATGCTGCCCAGGCCCGTTCCGCATTGATCAAGAAGCTCAAGGCTTTAGATTGAATTTCCGAACCCCCGCCTGCGCGGGGGTGAAGGGGCGTCAGCCTTCCCGCCGCGCCGAGGCAGAATTCACAAGTCTTTTAAGTTCTTTTTCTTCAGAAAAAGAACTTCTTCCCTGCTTACTCCGCCGGCAGCGGATTCTTCTTCTTCGTGTGGATTTCGGTCATTTTTTGCTGCACGTGGCTGGAGAAGACGAACTCCGCCTTGCGCGCTTTATCGAGCGGGATGTCTTTTGCCATCGCACCTTCGGTTTTGACTCCCTTCAGCGCCAGCCCTGCGAGTTTCCAAGGACGCTTGAAGGAATCGATCACTGCGGTTGCTTCGAAGCCGGAATGGACCATGCAATCCGCGCATTTCTCATAATTGCCGACGCCGTAGCGGTCCCAATCCGTGGTGTCCATCAATTCGCGATACGTTTTCGCGTAACCCTCGCCCAGCAAGTAGCAGGGCCGCTGCCAGCCGAACACGTTGCGCGTCGGGTTGCCCCAGGGCGTGCAGGCATAAGACTGGTTGCCGGCCAGGAAATCGAGAAAAAGCGGGCTCTGCGTGAACTTCCACTTTTTGCCCCGCTTCTTGCTCTCCTTGCCGCGCCGGAAGACGGCGCGGAAAAGTTCCTTGGTACGGGTGCGGTTGAGGAAGTGCTCCTGGTCCGGCGCACGCTCATAGGCATAGCCCGGCGAGGTCATGACGCCTTCGATATCGAGATCCGCCACGGTGTCCAGGAACGAAGCGACGCGATCGGGGTCGGCGCCGTCGAACAGCGTGCAGTTGATGCTGGTGCGAAAGCCCTTGGCCTTGGATAATTTGAGGGCGGCGACGGCGCGGTCATAAACGCCTTCCTGGTCGACCGATTTGTCGTGCATCTCCTTATCGCCATCCAAATGGATGTCCCAGCAGAACCGCTTATGCGGCTTGTACTGGTCGATTTTCTTCTCCAGCAGCAGCGCGTTGGTGCACAGGACGACGTATTTGCCGCGCTTGAGCAGGCCTTCGACGATCTGCGGCATTTCCTTGTGCAGCAGCGGCTCGCCGCCGGCGATCGCCACGATCGGGGCGCCGCATTCTTCGTCAGCAAGCAGTGCGTCTTCCACGCTGATCCGCTGGTTCAGGATTTCCGAGGGGTAGTCGATCTTGCCGCAGCCGGAGCAGGCCAGGTTGCAGCGGAACAGCGGCTCCAGCATCAGCACCATCGGGTAGCGCTTAACACCGGTAATATGCTGCTTCAGCACATAGCTCCCCACTTTGATCGCCATACCCATTGGAACCATTTTCGCGCGTCCTTATACGTTGGCCACTTCGGCCGGTAGTTTGAATTTAACGTCTTCCGGTGTGCCGGCCAACAGCTCGATCTCCACCCGGCCGAACTGCCTCAACCCCTCGATCACCCCTTGCACCAGCACTTCCGGGGCGGATGCGCCGGCGGTCAGCCCGACGCTGCGGATGCCTTCGAACCAGGCGGCCTGCAGATGCGATGCGTCGTCGATCAGAAAGCTCGGCCGGCCGAGCTCCGCGCCGATCTCCCGCAGTCGGTTCGAATTCGAGGAATTCTTGCTGCCAACGACCAGGATCAGGTCGACCAGCTCGGCGAGATGGTGCACCGCTTCCTGCCGGTTCTGCGTCGCGTAGCAGATATCTCGCACATCCGGGCCGACAATGGCGGGAAACCGCAGCTTCAGCGCGGCGATGATGCCGCGCGTATCGTCGACCGAAAGTGTCGTTTGCGTAATGTAGGAGAGCTTGTCCGGATTGGCGACCTGCAACAAGGTGGCGTCCTCGACCGTCTGCACCAGATAGACCCTGCCGTCGATCTGGCCGATCGTGCCCTCCACCTCGGCATGGCCGGCATGGCCGATCAGCACGATCTCGCGGCCCTGGCCGGCATAGCGGCGGCCTTCGGCGTGCACCTTGGCGACCAGCGGACAGGTTGCGTCGATCACCGGCAATTCGCGGTTCTTTGCGGCGTTTTCCACCTTGCGGGCGACGCCATGCGCGGAAAACACGGTCATCGCACCTTCCGGCACCTCATCCAGCTCATCCACGAAAACAGCGCCGCGAGCCCGCAGATCTTCGACCACGTGCCGGTTATGCACGATCTCGTGCCGCACATAGATCGGCGGCCCGAATTTCTTAAGGGCGCGCTCGACAATATCGATCGCCCGCTCGACCCCTGCGCAAAACCCGCGCGGCTGCGCCAGGATCACCTTCAGCGTCTTCGAAGATTGCGAGCCATCCATACTGAACCTGTTCCTGTTGCCGGTCTGTCACGCTGTTCGTCTTTCTGACGACAGCAATAAGTCATTGCCTCGTCAATCTGCAAGCTTCGGCGTAGAACAGTGAACCACTTTTGGATGGTAGTATGGCAGCATGGCTGGCTTGTGACTAGTTCAGGCGGGCAAGCTGGCAATTCAGGGTCGGCCGCCTTATGTGACTTAAGGTTTGGTAGACTCGGCGCGTATGGCGGATAGGGGAAGCGCTGGGATGCACGTTGGAAATAGGCTGGGTATAAGGATAACCGTAAAAATGGGCAGCAAATCGCCAGGAAAACCGGCTCGGGAGAGCCTCAGCTGATGCCGCCGCGCACGCCTCTCCTGGATCGGGTCAATATTCCGGCCGATATGCGGAACCTGTCAACCGAACAGCTAAAGCAGCTTGCGGACGAATTACGGGCGGAGACGGTCGATACCGTATCCGTGACCGGCGGCCATCTTGGCGCCTCGCTCGGCGTGGTGGAACTGACGGTTGCTATCCATGCGGTTTTCGATACCCCACATGACCGGCTGATCTGGGATGTCGGCCACCAGGCCTATCCCCACAAAATCATCACCGGCCGGCGCGACCGCATCCGCACCCTGCGCCAGCCTGGCGGTTTGTCCGGGTTTACTCGCCGTTCGGAGAGCGCGTACGACCCGTTCGGCGCCGCGCATTCTTCCACCTCGATTTCAGCCGGCCTTGGCATGGCCGTGGCCAGCGATCTGCAGGACCCTGACGGCCGCCGCAATATCATCTCCGTGATCGGCGATGGCGCGATGAGTGCGGGCATGGCGTATGAGGCGATGAATAATGCAGGCGCGATGAAGTCGCGCCTGATCGTCATCCTGAACGATAACGACATGTCGATCGCCCCGCCGGTCGGCGCGATGAGCGCCTATCTGTCGCGACTGATCTCGTCCCGCAGTTTTTTGAGCCTGCGCGACTTCGCCGCCAAGATGGCCAAGCGCTTTCCGCGGACGCTGGCGCATACCGCGCGCCGGGCGGAGGAGTATGCCCGCGGCATCCTGACCGGCGGCACCTTGTTCGAAGAGCTTGGCTTTTATTATGTCGGACCGATCGACGGCCACAACCTGGACCATTTGCTGCCGGTGCTGCGTAATCTGCGCGACTCGGACGCCATGGAGCCGGTGCTGCTGCATGTGGTCACGCAAAAGGGCAAGGGTTACGCCCCGGCGGAAGCTTCCGGCGATAAATATCACGCCGTAACGAAGTTCAACGTCGTCACCGGCGAGCAGAAAAAGGAGCCGGCAGGCGCGCCGAGCTATACCAGCGTGTTCGCCAAGGCGCTGATTGCCGAGGCGGAGGCCAACCCGAAGGTCGTCGCCATCACCGCCGCCATGCCGGGCGGCACCGGACTGGACAAGTTTGCACAGAAATTCCCGAATCGTATATTCGACGTCGGAATTGCCGAGCAGCATGCCGTAACGTTTGCCGCCGGCATGGCAACCGAAGGCATGGCGCCGTTCTGCGCCATCTACTCCACCTTCCTGCAGCGCGGCTACGACCAGTTGGTGCATGACGTGGTGCTGCAATCGCTGCCGGTGCGCTTTGCCATGGACCGCGCCGGCCTGGTCGGCGCCGACGGCGCGACCCATGCCGGCGCCTACGATCTTTGCTATCTGGGCGGCCTGCCGAACATCGTTATCATGGCGCCTTCCGATGAGGCGGAGTTGATGGACTCGGTGGCGACCGCGGCCGCGATCAACGACCGCCCCAGCGCCTTCCGCTATCCCCGCGGCGAGGGGCTGGGTGTGCCATTGCCGGCCCGCGGTTCCGTTTGGGAGATCGGCAAAAGCAAAATGCTGCGGGAAGGCTCAAACGTTGCGATTCTGGCACTTGGCCCGCGGCTGCACGATGCGCTGAAGGCGGCCGAGGAGCTGGCCGCACGAGGGCTTTCCACCACCGTTGTCGATGCCCGTTTTATGAAGCCGCTGGATCAGGCGTTGATCACGCAGCTGGCGCGGCATCACGAGGTTTTCATTACGATCGAGGATGGCGCCGCGGGCGGTTTCGGCGCAGCGGTGGCGCATCATCTTTCCTGGTCCGGCGCTTTCGACCACGGGCTGAAATTCCGGCCGATGGCGTTCCCGGACCGGCTGATCGACCACAACGCGCCGGCAGCGCAACTGATCGATGCCGGGCTGACGGCGCGCGATATCGTGCAGCACGCTTTATCCGCATTGGGCAGCGGCGCCAGTCACGGTCTGGTCGCAATCCCGGCGCAGTGACCTATATACGCTTCCATGAAAAATCTCAGCACCCTTCGATCGGCCCTTGGCGCAGCCCTTCTGGCTGCGTTCGCAACAACACCGCTTGCAGCCGCTTCGGCGGCAACGCCGGAGGCAGCGCCGATCGTGGCGCTGAACGCCGCGTTGATCAGCGCCATGAAGGCAGGCTCCGCTAATGCCAGCTTTATGACGCGCTACAGCGCGATGGATCCGGTGGTGAAAAGCGCGGTCAATGTCGATGTCATTCTGCAGAATTCTACCGGTTTCTACTGGTCGACCCTGCCGGCGGCGCAGCAGCAGGAGCTGGAGAAGGTGTTCGAGCAGTTCACCGTCGCCAGCTATGTCAGCGGCTTCAACGGCTATAGCGGCCAGAAGATCGTTGTGCTGCCGGCGGAACGCCAGGTGGGTGACAAGAAGGTGGTCGAAACCCAGATCGTGCCCGGCGATGGCTCCGCACCGGTCGAGCTGGATTACGTGATGACGAACGGCCCGAATGGCTGGCAGGCGACGGACGTGCTGCTGAACGGCACGATCAGCAAGGTTGCGATCCAGTCCTCCGATTTCAGTTCCGAGGTTACCTCGGGCGATGCCTCGCAGCTGATCAGCGCGTTGAAGGCAAAGGTTGCAGCTTTATCCGGCGGTGCATTAAGTAACTGAGCAAAATGACATCGCCCGCGTCAAATTACCGATGCGATCTGATTTGATCCACGCAATCGCCTGGACAGTCGGTTTTTTTGCGCTGGTCGGCGCCGTTCAGCAATTCGTCGGCACGCTGCTGGTGGAGCGCTTCGCTTCGCAGCCGGAGCCGCTGCCGGCGCGCTTCCCCCCGGTTTCGCTGCTGAAGCCGCTTTGTGGCGTCGAGCCGCTGACCGAACTTGCGCTGGAATCGTTTTTCCTCATCGATTACCCGGCCTATCAGCTGGTCTTCGGGGTGCAAAGCGCCGTGGATCCGGTGCTGGACATTCTGGAACGGCTGCGGACCCGCTACCCGCTGCATGACGTGGCGCTGGTGGTCGACAACACCTTGCACGGCAGCAACCGCAAGGTTTCCAACATGATCAACATGCTGCCGCTGGCAAAGCATGATACCCTGGTGATGTCGGATGCCGACATCCACGTGCCGCCCTATTTTCTCGCCAGCGTTATCTCGGCGCTGGAGCAGCCCAATGTCGGGCTGGTCACGACGGTGTACACGGCTTTACCGGGTACGCCGCATCTGGCGACCTTGCTCGGCGCCAATCAGATCAATTACAGTTTCCTGCCGGGCGCTTTGCTGGCGCGCAGGCTGGGGCGGCAGGATTGCCTGGGCGTCACCATGGCGCTTTCGTGCCGCACCTTGGCGATGGTAGGCGGGTTGCAGGCGGTGGCCAACCATCTGGCGGATGACCAGGTGCTGGGCCGGCTGGTACGGGCCAAGGGCCTTACGCTCACACTTGCGCATATCATCCCGGCGACAACGGTGCCGGAAGCCAATTTCCGCGAATTGTTCTTCCACGAACTGCGCTGGGCCCGCACGATCCGCGCTTTGGTTCCGGCGGCCTATGCCGGCTCGGCATTGCAGATGTCGCTGTTCTGGTCCCTGCTTTGCGTGATGTTCTCAGGCGGCTCCTGGATGGCATGGCTGCTGTTTGTCGCCATCCTGCTCATCCGGCACGTCTTGGCGATGCGGCTTGACCTGGCACTTCGGCTGCCGAAATCCGGCGGCGCCTGGATTTTCGTGCTGCGTGACCTACTCTCCGCGGCGGTTTATATCGGGAGCTTTCTCGGCAATAACGTCAACTGGCGCGGCCAGCGGATGCGGGCCGACCCAGGCAAAGCGCCGGTAGCGGCAGCAGGTGCCCCCCACGTTGAACCTTTACTGTAGCGTGTTGATCGCGGCGTGTTCACGTCTTAAGTTGAACCGCCAGGCTTTAGGACGAAGAACACCGCCATGATGAAAACCCTATTTCTGCAGCCGCCTTCCTTCGACGGGTTCGATGGCGGCGCCGGTTCGCGCTACCAGGCCAAGCGCGAGATCAAATCCTTCTGGTTCCCGACCTGGCTGGCGCAGCCCGCCGCCTTGCTGCCGGATTCCACGCTGATCGACGCGCCGCCGGCGCGACTGACCATGGCCGATGTGCTGCCGCACGCCAAGCGGAACGATCTGCTGATCATCCACACCTCCACCCCTTCCTTTGCCAATGACGTGAAGGTGGCGGAAGCCTTCAAGGCGGACAACCCTGACATCATGATCGGCTTCATCGGCGCCAAGGTGGCGGTGCAGCCGGAAGAATCGCTCGCCCGCGCGGCAGTGGTGGATTTTGTCGCAGGCAACGAATTCGACTTCACCATCAAGGAAATCGCCGAAGGCAAGCCGCTCGCGCAAGTGGACGGCATTACCTACCGCAGCGCCGCCGGCGAGCTGATCAAAAACCCGGATCGCGCCATCCTGTTCGACATGGACCAGCTGCCTTTCGTGACCGACGTGTACGAGAAACATCTGCGGGTCGAGGACTACTTCATCGGTTATCTGAAACATCCCTACGTTTCGATCTATACCGGCCGCGGCTGCAAATCCCGCTGCACCTTCTGCCTGTGGCCGCAAACCGTCGGCGGCCATACCTATCGTACCCGCTCGGTGGAGAACGTCGTCGAGGAAATCCGCCGCGCCAAAGCCAAATGGCCGCAGGTGCGGGAGTTCATGTTCGATGACGATACCTTCACGGATAATCTACCGCGCGCCGAAGCCATCGCCATAGAACTCGGGAAACTGGGGGTGACCTGGTCCTGCAACGCCAAGGCCAACGTGCCCTACAAGAGCCTGAAGGTCTTCAAGGAGAACGGCCTGCATTTGCTGCTGGTGGGCTACGAGACCGGCAACCAGCAGATCCTCTACAACATCAAAAAAGGCATGCGGATCGAGGTGGCGAAGCAGTTCACCAAGGATTGCCACGCGCTGGGCATTACAGTGCACGGCACCTTCATCGTCGGCCTGCCCGGCGAGACCCGGGAGACGCTGCAGGAAAGCATCGCCTTTGCGAAGGAGATCAACCCGCATACCATCCAGGTCTCGCTTGCCGCTCCCTATCCCGGCACCTTCCTGTACGACCAGGCGGTGCGCGAAGGCTGGCTGGATGTGGAAAACGCCGAGCTGATCGACGAACAAGGCGTGCAGATCGCCCCGCTGCACTACCCGCATCTCTCGCACACCGAAATTCACAACTCGGTGGAGATCTTCTACCGGGAATTCTACTTCCGCCGCACCAAGATCATGTCGATCCTGAACGAAATGATCCGCAGCCCGCAAATGATGAAACGCCGCCTGCGCGAAGGGGTGGAATTTTTTCACTTCCTCCGCGAACGAGCGACGGCATAAGGCGAGCAAAAAAGCAGTTCTTTTTCTGAAGAAAAAGAACCAAAAGACTTTTGTTACGCTGTGTCATGGACGCCGGCAGCCTGCCGTCTCACGTCATGCCGGGGCAGGCGCCACGGGGCGGGCCGCTGCATCCATGTCTTCTTTTTAGTCCAAGGCGGCATGCCAGAAGTCATCTTCTCCGCTGACGATTTCGGCCTCACGCAGTCGGTAAACGAGGCCGTTGAGCTTGCGCATTTAAAAGGCCGCCTCACCCAGGCCAGCCTGATGGTGGCAGCGCCCGAAGCGGCCGACGCCATTACCCGCGCGCATCGCCTGCAGAAATTGAACACCGGCCTGCACCTTGTTCTGGTCGATGGCGACTCTCTGCTAGGCCACGCCAGGCTGCCGAACATCACGACCCCGGACGGAAAGTTCAGCCGCAACCAGGTAGCGCTCGGCTTTCAATATTTCTTTTCCCCCGCCGCCCGCCGGGAACTGCAAATCGAAATCCGCGCGCAGTTCGCGGCCTATGCGGCTTCAGAATTGAAACTTCACCACGCGGACACCCATAAGCACATGCACCTGCATCCTACCGTCGCAGCGATGATGATCTCCATCGGCAAGGAATTCGGCTTGACCCGGATCCGCGTCCCCGCCGAGCCGCCCGCGGTGATGCAGGCCTGCGGCGAGAACATCACGCTCGCCGACCGCACGCTCTATGCCTGGACAAAACTACTCCGCACTCAGGCAACCCGCGCCGGCCTTTGCACAACCGACCACGTCTTCGGCATCAAATGGTCCGGCCACATGACAGCGCCACATGTCGCAAAGCTTCTGCAGAATCTCCCGGAAGGTTTGACAGAAATCTATTCCCATCCGGCCACTTCCAGCGATGCGGTCTTGCAGGCGCTAATGCCGGATTATGAACATGAAGCCGAGCTCGAAGCGCTTATGGCGCGTCAAACCCTATAATGCTACTGGAGATCAAGTATCTGCGATTGGCGGAGATTGCAGGATTTTCCTGCTTGATACACAATGCCCGGGGGAGTCTGTCAGTTTTGCGGTTGTTAGTCGGATAATGAATTTGCGACAGGTCGGCTTTTGTTAAGGGTAGTTAAAGCAGTCCTTGATTTGCTCAGGATGTTTCAGCTATTTGCTCAAGAAACCAGTCCCAATCCCGTGCTTGCTGTTTGTTGCACCAAACCCGTGTTTCGGCCATTTCATCAAACTTTCCAATCTGTCGAAGTGCGAACGATGGATCTTCTGTGCCTGTGGCGAGGACGAAGTCCATGTGTGAAGAAACGCCCCCTTGTATCGCTCATTCCGTAACCGATTCGGAAAATGTCCAGTGGAATTTGGGTAACCTATGCGATTGCTAACGCTTTATTTCCGTTACGGCTTACGGTGGTTTTGAGTCGGCTGCAAAATTATGGGAGATTAGATGCAATTATATGGTGTTAAAGGCGACGGCTCGGCCATTACGGAAGCGATGCTTGCTTTGGTCGGGCATTCCTACGTGTTCATCGACGTGGATGGCTTCGATCAGCCAGGGCCGGCGCGCGACCGTCTTGCCGAGGTCAACCCGCTTGTTCAGGTGCCGGTTCTGGTGCTGGATGACGGCTCGGTGATGACAGAGACGGCCGCCATCACCCTGTTTCTGGCTGACCGGTTTGCCACCCTGGCGCCCGCGATCGGTACGGCGGAACGCGCCCGTTTCTATCGTTTGCTCATCTGGCTGGTCGCGAACGTCTATCCCACTTTCACTTACGGCGATTACCCCGAGCGTTGGGCGCCTTCTGTCCCGGACGAGCTTGTCTCGGCCACCGATCAGTATCGCGAACGCCTGTATCGCTGGCTGGAGGAACAGGTGACGGAACCGTTTGTGCTGGGCGAAGAGATTTCTGCCCTGGATATTTACATTGCCGTGATGGTTGCCTGGCAGCCGCGCTTCCAGTGGTTCCAGATGAACACCCCGAAACTGGCGAGCGTGGCAGAACGAACCCGCAAGATGCCGCCAATCGAAGAAGTTATGAATCGGAACGGTCTGCTGATCGCGGCGGCTTGATCTGCAGAGGCTGTAGTAACCCATCCTGATCGAGCGTTGCGCCGGGCGGAGCGGCGCTTGAGCCGAACCGGGAAAGGTGACTTCGGTTTTATTTTCCGATGATCACGTCGGAAGATTTGATCACCGCGGTAACTTCGTCGCCGATAGCCAGCGCCAGATCATCCACGGCTTCATTCGTAATGGAGGATGTGATGATGTTGCCCCCGACGTCCACCCGCACATGCGCCGTGGTCTGGCCCTTCACGACGCTGACGAGCTTACCCTTCAACTGATTCCGCGCGCTAAGTTTCATCCGAAGCTCCAGAAATTGTTGGCCCGGGCGCCAGGCTCCCACCGCCCCAGGCCCAGAGTCCAAAAAGTTTTTCGCTTCTTTTCAAAAAAGCAGCGCCTGCCTTACCTCAACGCTTGCTGAACTGGAAGCTACGGCGGGCTTTCGCCTTACCGTATTTCTTGCGTTCCACCACGCGGCTGTCGCGGGTCAGGAAGCCTGCGACCTTCAGGATGCCGCGGAGGTCCGGCTCGTAATAGGTCAGTGCGCGGGAGATGCCGTGGCGCACCGCGCCGGCCTGGCCGGACAGGCCGCCGCCGGTAACCGTGCACATCACGTCGAACTGGTTGTAGCGATCCGCGACCAGGAAGGGCTGGGTGATCAGCATGCGCAGCACCGGCCGGGCGAAGTATTGCGGCGCCTTCTTGCCGTTCACCATGATCTCGCCTTTGCCTGGCTTGATCCAGACGCGCGCTACCGCGTTCTTGCGGCGGCCGGTGGCGTAGGAGCGGCCAAGGCCGTCGCGCTTGGGTTCACGCTTCGGCGCCGCGGCGGTCTCGGCAGTGACGACGCCAAGATCGGCCAGACCGGCGAAGCTGTTGCTGGATTCTGACATGTTCAAGCTCTCCGATTCTTGCGGTTCAGCACGCCGACATCGAACGGCTTCGGCTGCTGTGCGGCGTGCGGGTGTTCCGACCCGGCGTAAATATGCAGGTTCTTCATTTGCTGGCGTTGCAGTGGGCCACGGGTGATCATGCGTTCCACCGCCTTTTCCAGCACGCGTTCGGGGTGCGCGCTGGCGAGGCGCTGGCCGATGCTGCGACCCTTGATGCCGCCGGCATAGCCGGTGTGGTAGTAGAAGATCGACTGCTCGGCCTTCTTACCGGTCAGCTTCACCTTTTCCGCGTTGACGATGACGATGTTGTCGCCGCAATCGACATGCGGGGTGAATTGCGGCTTGTGCTTGCCGCGCAGCCGGCTGGCGACGATCACAGCCAGGCGGCCCAGGACCAGCCCTTCCGCGTCGATCAGGACCCAGTCCTTTTGAACATCCGCCGGTTTCAGCGAAACAGTGGTTTTGAGCATCGTCTTACCTTCGATAAAGCTGGCGGCTTATCAAGATTCTTCGGCTTTTAGTCAAGCGCCGGGGCGTTTGGTATCATGATACCACATATTGCCGGCCGGTTTCCACCAGGGCTTGCCGCAGGCTCTGTCGGGGTTTCCAGCCCAGCGCCAGCGCGGCCCGCGGATCGGCAATGAAGCTGCCGGCAAGGCTCTGCCACATCGCCGCCCGGCTCAGCAAGGTCGCGGCGGCGCCGAGCAGGGCGGTCGGCAGGCTTGGCAGCCGCGCTGTCACGCCCAGACCTTCCGCGAGCGCCCGAACTAGCTCCGGCGTCGCGATCGCTTCAAAGCTCGCGGCCAGCACCGCTTTCGGCGGCGCCGGGTGGGAGAGCAGCGCTGCCGCCAGCCTGGCGAGATCGCTCACCTCGATAAAGGATCGCCGGTTGGCGATCGCGCCAAAGGGTAGCGGCAGGCCCCGGCGCAGAAGCTTCATTAGCAATTGCAGATTGCCCGGGCACTGCGGGCCGATAACCGCCACTGGGCGCAGGATGCTCAAAGCGTCGCCGAAGACGCAAGTCACTTCCGCCTCTGCCCGTAGTTTGCTGGCGGCGTATTCATCCATCGGGTTTGCCGGCGTTTCATCATGCACGATGCCGTCATGCACCCGGCCATGGACATGCGCTGTGGAGAGCAGCACGAAACGCGGAATCCCGGCCGCCCTGGCCTGCCGCGCCAGATTGACCGCCGCATCCAAATTGGCGCGGCGCCAAATCTGTGCAGCGACGCCGCGGCGGTGCCCAAGCCCTGCCGCGTGCACGACGGCGTCAAAACCATGCAAATCCAACGCGGCGTTGGCCAGGTCACCGGTTACGAGCGGCGTTATGCCGGAGCCAAGCAAAGCGGGTTGGCGGATGCCGCCATGCACAGCGTAGCCGGATCGCGCCAGTTCGCCGGCAATCGCGCTGCCGATATAGCCGCGCGCACCTGTCACCAGGATGCGTTTCAAAGGCGCTGAACGATCAGTCCAGCCGCGGCTCGGTGCGCCGGGAAGGGCGCTGCGGCAGCCGCGCGATCGGCTTGTCGCGCTGCGGCACCAGCGCGATCGGCTTGTCGCGCTGCGACACCAGCGGGGTGAGCGGTACCGGCGGCGGCGGCGCAGTTCGTGTTTCTTGATAGGCAGTTGCTGGTTTCGACCTGCCGAAATTCGGCAAGTCGAAGGCTTCGCCGTCATCGGCGTAGCTCCTTCCGGAAATCCCGCGGGCGCGGAAGTTCAGATTGCGCAGCTCCTCGGTCATCGCGTCCAGCTGCGACTCGATCGCTTCCAGCCTGGCTTTGACGCCGAAGACGCTGAACGGCATCAGCACAAAAGCCAGCACGAACAGCAGCGCCGGGATCGCCAGTAGTAGAAAAGCCCAGGCAGGCAGCCAGTCAGGCAAAGTGAAGGGCAGGTCCATGGCATATTTCTATCATCCGCTACACGCGCCGTTGCAAGCACAACCGCCGCCGCGTTACTTTTTTACACAGCCTGATGCCGGTCAGCGATGGTCGAATTCAACGTCCGGTTAGGAACCCAAGTTGTAAGCCAGGCGTACTGCCACGCCACAGCGGTCAAGAACTCGCGCTGCGGTTGAACGATAGCAACATCAAGCTGCAGCATGGAACTCTTATTGCGCGAACGTAAGTTCGCACGCAATTTGTGCATTGCGGCGCGTGGAATTATGCCGTTAGACTGCGCCCGCGGTGCGTTAATAAGCAAACCGCAGGTAATTGATGCGAAGAACTCGCCCGCTTTGGCCATCCTTGGAATAGGAGACCCCCATGCCGAGCCTGATTGTTTCCGAAGAAATTCAGACCGTTTCCAACCCGCTTGACCTGGTCGAACAGGTTATCACCGCCAATGACTGGGTGTTCGATCGCCGTTCCGACGCCGAAATGGCGGCGGAGGCGCCAGGGAAATGGTGCGATTACGGCCTGTATTTCTGCTGGTCGCACGAAATTTCGGTCATGCATTTCTCCTGCGCCTTCGACCTGAAAGCCCCGGAGAAGCGCCGTACTGCCTTGTACGAGCTGCTGGCGAAGGCCAATGAAAAACTCTGGATCGGCCATTTCGGCATGGATGATGACGACGGCATGCCGATCTACCGGCACTCGGTATTGCTGCGCGGCGCGCCCAGCGCCTCGGCGGAATCGATCGAGGATATGGTCGATATCGCCATTACGGAATGCGAGCGGTTTTTCCCGGCGTTCCAGTTCGTGCTTTGGGGCGGCAAGACGCCGGAAGAGGCTTTGGCCGCGGCCATGCTGGAATGCGTCGGCGAAGCATGAGATGATCGGGCCATGCTGAATGGCCCTGCAGGACGTCGCTTCTCATGACATCGCTACCGCCGCTTCTGCTGGTCGGCGGCGGGCGAATGGGTTCGGCCCTACTGGCCGGCTGGCGGGAACAGGGCCTTTCTGAAGCTATCGTGATCGATCCATCGCCCGAGGCGGCGAAGCTGGGGGGGGGCGGCGTAAAACGCTTCGCCTCGCCGCATGACATTCCGGCCGGTTTCAGGCCGGAAGCGGTGATCCTGGCGGTAAAGCCGCAAACCGCGGCGCAGGCTTTGCCGGCCTATGCCAGGTTCGCCGGCCCGGTGGTTTTCATCTCCATCATGGCCGGAAAGACTGTGCACGCCATCGGCCACATGCTCGGCGTCAAGGCGGCCATCGTGCGCGCCATGCCCAATACGCCGGCTGCCGTCCGGCAAGGCATAACGGTTGCCGTTGCAGGTTGCCATGTTTCCGACAGCCAGCACCGGCTGGCGGATTTGCTGCTTGCCGCCACCGGGCAGACGGCCTGGGTGGAAGAAGAATCGCTGCTGGATCCGGTCACTGCGATTTCCGGCGGCGGTCCTGCCTATGTGTTCCTGCTGGCGGAGTTGCTGGAACAGGCGGGCTTGCAGCAGGGCCTGCCCGCCGATCTGGCCCGCCAGCTCGCCCGCCAAACCATCATCGGTTCCGGCGCCCTGCTCGCCGCCAGTACCGAAGAGGCCGCGCAGCTGCGCATCGCCGTTACGTCGCCGAACGGAACCACCGAGCGTGCGCTGGCGGTGTTGCGCGCGGATGACGCCTGGCCGGAAATCATCTTCCAGGCCATAGATGCCGCCACGAAACGGTCACAAGAGCTTAACCTTGATGGACAGGCGTAGCCCTCCAAAGCTATACCCGCCGCGCTACCCCGAAGCGTTTGGTTAACCGGAAAGCATCCGAATGAAGATTGTTGCCTGCAACAGCAACCGCCCGCTGGCCGAGGCTGTCGCCGCCGCGTTGAACCTGCCGCTCACCCGCGCCTCCATCCGCCGCTTCGCCGATATGGAGGTTTTCGTGGAAATTCATGAAAATGTGCGTGGTGAGGATGTGTTCGTCATCCAATCCACCTCCTACCCGGCGAACGATAACCTGATGGAGCTGCTGATCACGATGGACGCGCTGCGCCGCAGCTCGGCGCGCCGCATCACCGCCGTGGTGCCGTATTTCGGCTATGCCAGGCAGGACCGCAAATCCGGCTCGCGGACACCGATTTCTGCCAAGCTGGTCGCCAACCTGATCACCGAAGCCGGCGCCAACAGGGTGCTGACGATGGATCTGCACGCCGGCCAGATCCAAGGCTTCTTCGACATTCCCGTCGATAACCTCTACTCCGCACCGCTATTTTCGCGCGATATCAAGGAGCAGCTCGGCAGTCGTGAAATGATGGCCGTCAGCCCCGATGTCGGCGGCGTACTGCGCGCCCGCATCATCGCCCGCAGCCTCAACTGCGACCTTGCGATTATTGATAAACGCCGGGAGCGCGCCGGCGTCTCCGAAGTGATGAACATCATCGGCGACGTCGAGGACCGCGACTGCATCCTGATCGACGACATCGTGGATTCCGGCGGCACGCTGTGCAACGCCGCAGAAGCCCTGCTGAGCAACGGCGCCCGTTCGGTCAGCGTCTATGTCACCCACGGCGTACTGTCCGGCGGCGCGGTCGCGCGCATCGCAGCCTCGCCTATCAAAATGGCGACGATCACCGATTCCATCGCCGCCACCGAAGCCGTGCGCCTGGCCCATAACGTCCGCCAACTCACCATCGCGCCGCTGCTGGCCGAAGCAATGCGCCGCATTTCCAACGAAACTTCCGTAAGCTCATTGTTTGACTGAAATAAGAAGCCGCTTTTTGAAAAGCGGCGCAAAAACTTTTTAACTCTGGGACTGGGGCGGTGAGGCGAAAACGCCCAGTCCAGGAGTCAAAAAAGTTTTTGCTGCTTTTTCTTTACAAGAAGAAGTGCTTCCTTAAGGCTTTCTGAAAGGCTGAACATGAAGCTGTACTATGCGCCGAATGCCTGCTCGCTTGCCATTCATGTGTTGCTGGAAGAGATCGGCAAGCCTTACGAGTTGCGGCGCGTGGATTTTCACCAGCGCGAGCAATATAGCCCGGAATATATCGCGCTCAACCCGAAGTCGAAGGTGCCGTTGCTGGAGCGTGACGGCGGCGGCCGGCTTACCGAGTTGCCGTCTATCGCCTGGTATCTTGCCCGCTCCCACCCGCAGGCCAATTTGTTGCCCGCCGATATCGAGGGCGAGGCGCGGGCGCTGGAGCTGATCGATTATCTGGTCGCCACCGTGCATATGCGCGGCTTCACCCGCATCTTCCGGCCGGAGATTTTCTCGCCCAGGCCGGAGGATAAGGCGCAGGTGCAGCAGGCCGGTAGAGATGTCGTAAGGCAGGGGTTCGAGATCATCGCACCCGTGCTGGGCGATCAGGATTATGTGCTGGGCAGCTTCTCGATCGCCGATGCGACACTGTTCTTCCTCGAATACTGGGCGGTGCGGCGGGACGGGATGACATTGCCGCCGAACCTCGATGCCCATTTGCAGCGCATGCTGGCGCGCCCAGCGGTGCAGCGCGCGTTGGCGGATGAAGGCTTGAGTTGAAGCGGGTGGCTTTGCCCGCGACGCCATTTTGGTTCCTGCGGCACGGCGAGACGGATTATAACGCGCAAGGCCTGAGCCAGGGCGCGATTGATATCGCGTTGAACGAGAATGGCAGGTCGCAAGCCAGGACGGCCGCCGCGTTTCTGGCCAACCGGGGAATCCTGTCGATCGTCGCCTCGCCCATGCTGCGCACGCGCGAGACGGCCGCCATCGTTAACGAGGTTCTGCGTCTGCCGATCAGCTACGAGCCGCGGGTCCGCGAGGTCATCTTCGGCGGCATGGAAGGCAAGCCCTTGCACCCATGGTTCCAGAGCTGGATGGAAGGCAGCTACACGCCCGAAGGCGCTGAGAGCTTTGCTCAGCTTACCGTCCGGATCGCTACGGCGCTGCAGGCGATTCTGGCCTTGCCTGGTCCCGTGCTGATCGTTGCGCATGGCGGCGTGTTTCGCGCGGTGCGCGACTTGATGGGCATCAGCCGGGAAGGCCTGACACCAAACGGCCTGCCAGTGTTCTGCGAGCCGACGGAGTTCGGCTGGCGTGTTGTTTGAGGGCAAGTTGGGTCTTCTTTTCCTGAAGAAAAAGAGCCGGGCGCCGGTGCGGCAAAAAGACTTTTAAAGCTGGGTCTGAGGCGCTGCAAACTCCCGGCCCCAGAGTAACAGAAGTTTGCGTCGCTGTTTTTCAAAGCGGATTGTTTCTAAAACGAGAGCGTAACGGCGACCGGCACGTGGTCTGAGGGCTGCGTCCAGTTGCGGGCGGATTTCAGGATTTGGTGAGAGTCGAGATTGGGCGCGAGGTCGTGGGAGACCCAGACATGGTCCAGCCGGCGGCCGCGGTTGGAGATCTCCCAGTCGCGGTTGCGATAGGACCACCAGGTATAGAGTTTTTCCTCGGCCGGAACAAAATGGCGCAGCGCATCGGTGAAGCCTTCGGCCATCCAGGCGTTCAGACCTTCGGTTTCCGGCAGGGTGTGGCTGACGACGTCTAGGAGCTGCTTGTGGCTCCAGACGTCATGTTCCAGTGGCGCGATGTTGAGGTCGCCGACCAGGATGGCGCGGTGCGGCGGAAAGGCGGCGAAATGCGCGCGAGCTTCGGCGATGAAATCCAGCTTATGGGCGTATTTGATGTTCTGCTCGCGGTCGGGAATGTCGCCGCCGGCGGGGATGTAGAAATTATGTACGGTGACGGGGCCGCCCGGTGCGTCGATGCTGGCTGCGATATGGCGGCAATCTGGTTTGGCACACCATTCGGGCGTGTCGGGGATCAGGCGTGCAGTCAACCGGGAGAGGATGGCGACGCCATTATAGCCTTTCATGCCGCGCATCAGGATGTGCTGGAAACCGGTGGCGGCGGCCAGGTTGGCGGGGAACAGGTCATCCGGCACCTTGGTCTCCTGCAGGCAGATGATGTCCGGCGCCAGGGCCGCGATGATGGTTGGCAGATGCGCCTGGCGCAGCCGCAGCGAGTTGATGTTCCAGGTCGCGATGGTGAGTTTTCCGGTCATGCGCCACCTCATAAGGGGCGGCATGCGAGTCTTCAAATGAAGCTATTTGTAATGCTGTTGCGGCGGTGACCACGCCTGCTTACGCACCGGAGCGCATTTGCAAACAGGCTCAACTTCAAGCCAAAGATCAGCCGCCGGATTGGATAGGAGACTGGCCCTGATAGGTGAACAGCGAGTCCGGGTAGGGGCCCCCCGGCGCGATGTCGTACAGGCTGACTTCGGTCTGGCGGGATTGCGCGTCGAGCACTTTCCACTGCCGCAATTCGAGCGGACCGGTGCCGAAGACCAGGGTCAGGCTGCCGGCCGCCGCCTTGCCGGTGCGGATCAGGGTAACGTCGACTTCACCGGGATTTCGCTGGATGTCGGTGACGGTGACGCCGCCTGACAGCACCACGTGCGGGGCGAGCAATATCCCGAGCGGGGTGGCGGAGAGCGGGATATTCGTGGTCTGGCCCAGCGCGGGGTCGTGATAGACCAGCAGGCCGAAGCCGGCGACCAGCAATTGCGGATCCGGAGCATCGTATTGAAAGCGCATTTTACCCGGGCGTTGCAGCCAGGCTTTGCCGGTACGGGTCGAGCCGTCTGCGGCGACCTGCAGGAAGTTGGCAGTCAGCGCTGTCAGGCCGTTCAGATAGCTCTCGATTTGGGAAACCAGCGCCTGGTTCGTGGCGGCGGCTGGGTTCAACGCCGCACCGCCTTTTGAGGGGGGCGTGATTGGCGCGACCTGATGCGCAACCTTGATGCCAGGTTGATCGGCCAGCGCATGATCTAGATTGAAGGGGAAAATCCCCAGCACCATGCCAGCGCCGGCTAAGGCAGCCGTATATAGTCGGCGAGGCATGATGGTCGAGATGCGCGGTCAGTTGGTAACGCCAGCCCCTAACCAGCGGCCCGGCGGCTTGCAGCCTCGGTCCGATTGGCCGCAAAGGCCTCCGTCATGATCCCGCGCGTCTCCCGCAGGAAGGCGGCGCCTTTGGGCGTGCGCTGAACCAGGACGCTGCGGCGGTCGGCCGGGTCGACCTTGCGGCGCACAAAGTCGAGTTCGGTCAACCGGTCGAGCGCGCGCGTGATGGCCGGTTTGGATACGTTCAGGTCCTGCGCCAAGCCGCGCACGGTATGACCGCCATCGTTGAGATAGCAGGTCAGGAAGACGCCGAGCTGGCGGGCCGACAGGTCCACGCCGTCACGGCGAACCAGCGAGACAACAGTGTCCCGCAGAATACCGACGAGTTGGTCGGAAGAAAGTTGCGCTGCCATTTTATTTCCTTTTAACAAAAGATCTGATCGCCGGACCTGGTATATCAGTCGTATTTCATTCGGTTTCAGCGTGAAGTTAAACCATGGCTTGGCGGGATATTTCCGTTCCGAATATTCCCTGATCACCCAGTCCGATGATCAGCTAACCATGATCACGATCGCGCTGCTACCATTTGACCGCGAATATTGTGGCTAAAATTTACCTAACAAAACCTGAGTAGAACCACCCGTTAAAATTGCAGCCGAGTGGAAAGCTGCTTTTAGGTCCAATTGCATTAAGATTTGCTTGACGAAACGACATCACGCAAACTTAACCGAAACAACCCGCACGAAACATTTTAAACTGATGGCGATACTTAAGATTCATTTCGGATAACCACAAGCCGTTCAAGATGAAAAGACCGCAACATGGTTGTCGAGCTTGATGTACGCCGCGTGCAGAAAATGATCGTTTTTGAAACATAACGGTCGGCCAACCGGTCTGTAGATTATTTACCACGAAGGATCAATTTTGATCCGTATTTGCCAGCCTGTTTACCGATTTTTATCTAACTTCGCTTTTTCCAATACTTTCGACAGCGGAAAAAATCGCGCGTAGAGCCTGCGCCTCGCCGCCTTCAGGGCGGCCGGCCCGGGTCTGATCGTTCCAGGCATAGACATCGATATGCGCCCAGCTCACGCCATCCGGTACAAATCGCTTTAAGAACAAAGCCGCAACAATCGCGCCGGCGAGCGGTTTCGACGACACATTATTGAGGTCGGCCACTGAGCTATCAAGCCACGAATTGTAACCGGGCCATAGCGGCAGGCGCCAGAGCGGATCATTCACCGCGATGCCGGCGGCAAGGATCTTGTTGGCTAGCGCGTCATCGTTTGAAAACAGCGCCGGCAGGTCCGGACCCAGGGCGACGCGGGCGGCGCCGGTCAGCGTCGCAGCGTCGATCAGCACATCCGGCTTCGCCGAAGCGGCTTCCGCCAGCAGGTCGCAGAGCACCAGCCTGCCCTCCGCATCCGTATTGCCGATCTCGACGGAAATCCCAGCATGCGTTGCAAGCACGTCGGAAGGGCGCATGGCATGGCCAGATACGCTGTTCTCAACGCAGCCTATGCGGACCTGCAAACGCAAAGGCAGGTCGAGCAGCATGATCAGCCGCGCGACCCCCAGAATAATTGCCGCCCCGCCCATGTCTTTCTTCATGCGAAGCATTGCGGAGCCCGGCTTCAAATCGTACCCACCGGTGTCAAAACAGACACCTTTTCCACATAGTGAAATAAGTGGCGTCTCAGCGTCGATATTTGTGCCCGACCAGGAGAAGATGATTGCCTCCGGCGGACGGTCCGAACCTGCGCCAACGGCGTGCAACGCCGGGAAGCGCACAGCCAGCGCAGCACCTTCAAGACGCTCGTAATCGGCGCCGGATGCATCAGCTAGTGCGATAGCGGCATCTGCAAGCTGGGCCGGGCCGAGTAGATTGGGCGGCGTGTTTATTAAGTCTCGGGCAAAGCAGATCGACTCCGCGGTTGCGATCACGCGCGGGCTGACCTCGGCGGCGAGCAATTGCGCCGGCTGCCGGACGCGCGATTTCATACGGTCGTAAATATAGGCGCCGAGCAAAAACCCTAAAGTTGCGTCGTCATAATCAAAAAAACCCGCGGTTTCCAGCCGCCATATGCTTGCCGGGGGCAGCGTGCTCGAAAGGCTTCCGAAAATGAAAAACGACTCTTCCTCACCTAAGCCGAACACGGCGCCGGCGATGCCGTCGGCGCCCGGCAGCAGCAGCAGGCTGCCGGCGGCGGCGGTAAAATGCTGCGCTCGCAGAAAGCCGGCCTGCAGCGGGGTCAGTGCGGCAACTAGCGTCTCCAGACCAGAGCTGCGCACCGCGTGCAGCGGCAAGGGATTGGCCGAGCCTTCCGTCAGGCCGCTGAGCGGGCTCATTGCCGGGCCTGCAGCATCAGCTGCTTCATCTGCCGGATGCTTTCCGGCAAGCCGACCAGCAGCGCCTCGCCGATCAGATAATGCCCGATATTGAGCTCGCGAACCTGCCGCAGCGCTGCAATCGGCTGCACATTCGCATAGGTCAGACCGTGCCCTGCGTGGCATTCCAGGCCAAGCCCGGCGGTCAGCGCGGCGGCGGCGGCGAGCTTTTGCAGCTCGCCTTGCCGGCCATTGGCGTAGGCGCCGGTATGCAGCTCCACCACCGCGGCGCCAACCGCCGCGGCAGCTTCCAGCTGGCCTGGTTCAGGATCGATGAACAGCGAAACTCTGACACCGGCCTTGTTCAGCCGGGCGATGATGGGACGAAGCTGCGCGGCATTGCCGATGACATTCAGCCCGCCTTCGGTCGTGATCTCCGTCCGGCGTTCCGGCACGATGCAAACCCCGTGCGGCCGCAAGACCACGGCAATGGCCGCCATCTCATCGGTGGCCGCCATCTCCATATTGATGGGAACGGAGATGCCGGCGCAGATGCGCTCGGCGTCGGCGTCGCGGATATGCCGCCGGTCTTCCCGCAGATGCATGGTGATGCCATCGGCGCCGGCCTGCACCGCCGCCTGCGCCACCTTGAACGGATCCGGATGCAGCCCGCCGCGGGCGTTCCGTAGCGTTGCCACATGGTCGATATTGACGCCGAGCCGGATGGATTGGGTCATGGATGCAAATGGCGTTCTAGATGTGCAAGGCTCTGCCGTCGGCGGCCAGAGCGGCTTCCTTCACCACCTCGCTCAAGGTGGGATGGGCATGGCAGATGCGGCCGACATCCTCGGCCGAGGCGCCGAATTCCATGGCGGTGGTAAGTTCGGCGATCAGCGTGCCGGCGTCTGGGCCGATGATATGCGCGCCGAGCAGCCGGTCGGTGGTTTTATCGGCGAGGATCTTCGCGAAGCCGTCGGTATCGCCCATGGCGCGGGCGCGGCCATTGGCCAGAAAGGGGAAGCGGCCGGCCACGTATTCGGTGCCGGCGGCCTTCAGCTCCTCCTCGGTGGCACCCACCGAGGCAACCTCCGGCCAGGTATAGACCACGCTGGGGATTGCACCGTAATTCACATGGCCGGCTTGGCCGGCCAGGCGTTCGGCAATCGCCACGCCCTCATCCTCCGCCTTGTGCGCCAGCATCGGGCCGGTAATGACATCGCCGATCGCATAGATATGCTCGACATTGGTGGCGTAATGCGCATCCGTTTTGACGCGGCCGCGCTCATCGGTCTCGACGCCGGCGGCATCCAGGCCGAGCCCGGCGGTATAGGCGTAGCGGCCGATGGCAAGCAGGACGATGTCCGCCTCCAATGTTTCCGGCTCGCCGCCTTTGGCGGGTTCGATCGTTAAGGTGACGCCGGTGTCGCTGGCCTTGGCGGCGGTAACCTTGGCGCCCAGCTTGAACTTCAGGCCCTGCTTCGTGAGCACCTTCTGGAACGCTACGGCAACCTCGCTATCCAAGGTGGGGGTAATGCGGTCGAGGAACTCAACCACCGTGACTTCCGCGCCAAGCCGGCGCCAGACGCTACCCAGCTCGAGCCCGATCACGCCGGCGCCGATGACGACCATATGCTTCGGCACCGCATCGAGCTCCAGCCCGCCGGTGGAGGTGACGATGCGCTTTTCGTCGACGTCGACCCCTTTCAGGGGCACGCTGTCACTGCCCGTGGCGATGACGAAATTCTTGGCGGTATAGGTCTTGCCGGCGACGTCGATTTCGCTCGCGCTGTTGAATTTCGCAGCCCCTTTAAGCCAGATGATCTTGTTCTTCTTGAACAGAAACTCAACACCTTTGGTATTCGCGGTGACCACCTCGCTTTTGCGGGCCTGCATGCGTTGCAGATCAAGGCCGACATCACCCAGCAAAATCCCGTGATCCTTCAGCGAGTGCGCGGCCTGGTGGAAGTTCTCCGAAGATTGCAGAAGCGCCTTGGAAGGAATGCAACCGATGTTGAGACAGGTGCCGCCGAGCGTGGCGCGTTTTTCGACACAGGCCACCTTCATCCCAAGCTGAGCGGCGCGTATCGCGCAGACATAGCCGCCGGGACCGGAGCCAATTATAATGAGATCAAAATCCTTCTCCGAAGTCTCGGCCATAGGTCTTGCTTCCTTCGCGGCTGATTGCGGCTTTGCTCATAGCCCCGCCGGGCCAGCCCCGCAATGAACACGCGGGTGCGCAACGCTGCGATGCATCATGCGCAGCCCGACGTGGATGACCGTTTTGTAACTCCGAAAGGTCTTACCGAAAGTGCATCAAATCACAACTTATGCCCGGCGTTTACAGTTCTATCAGGGAGCGAAGCATGGGGTTAATTCTGATTATTCTGGTACTTGTTTTGATTTTCGGCGGCGGTGGCGGCTATTACGCGCATCGCAGCTATGGCGGCCGTGGTTCGGGCGGCGTACTGGGCCTGATCCTGATCATCCTGCTGGTGGTCTGGCTGTTTGGCGGCTTCGGCGGCGGCTACCACTGATGTAAAAACGGCTGCAATAACGGCTGCAACAAAGAACGGTTGCAAGAAAGGTTGCAAGAAAGGTTGCAAGAACGGCGGGCGGAGTAACCAAGCCGCCCGCCACATCGAAAGTCCCGGGATAATCTTTGAAAATCCGGCGTCGTCATTCGATTCTTTCGTATGTCAATGGCATAATGAAACCGGCTTGTGCGAATTTAGGATTGCCGGAGTATATGAATAACAAGCGCTGATGCGACGGCGATGAGGGGGAGCAGGATGAGAATGCTCCAATCCGCCAAGCACAGAAGCCCGGCACAAAATGCGCCGACGAAATACATTGAAAATGAAACCAGCTGGCGCTTGCTATCGGCGGCCAAAGCCTTGCGGCTGGACAGCGATTCGGTAACACCCAAGACGATGTTGGTCAACGTGCTGGTGAACACGACGGTCGGTATATTGGAAAGGTTGATCTTCTTGCCGCAGATGCTCTGCAGACCCATGGCAAGGGAGAGGATCAGGATCACGACATAGGCAAACAGACGGCTGCGGAATTGAGGCAGCGCCAGCCAGAGCAGAGCAGCCCCCAGCAGTAATATGGTTTCGCTGGAAACCAGTGTCATAATAGCGCCTCGCGCAGGCCGGTCCCGGCTTAGCAGCGCGCCTGCGGCAGCGCCCGCGGCAAAGCCGCACAAGGCAATGAGCGACCCGATGGCGGAATAAATCGACCCGGCAGCGCTGTGAAGCGCCAGAAAGGCGATATTTCCGGTCATTGCGGAGGCAAAAACCTCGCCGAGTTTGACAAAACTGATGACATCCACGCTACCGGCTGCGAACGTCATAAGCATGAGGACGTATTCGAGCGGATCCAGATTTTTGGACGCTGCTATTTCTGACTGGACCACTTGGAGAAACCTTGGTTAATAAGACACGCTTTTTGGAAAAGCGGCGCGAAAAACTTTTGTGACTTCAACTCTCATCCTTGGCTTCGTTCCCTTCCGCCTCCGGCGTCACGGTTCGCCGCGCGCGCAGGCGGCGTATGCGCCGCGCGTCGGCTTCCAGCACCAGGAATTCGATGCCTGAAGGATGTGGAATGATTTCGCCTTTGGTGGGCACCCGGCCGGCCAGGTTGAATACCAGACCGCCGACCGTCTCGATATCGGCGGCGCGCTCGTCTTCCGAGAGCACCGGGCCGAGCCGGGACTCAAATTCTTCCACCGGCAGCAAGGCGTTGATGTCGAGCGCGCCTTCCGGGCGCTCGACCAGCATCGGGCCCTCGATTTCGTCATGCTCGTCGGCGATGTCGCCGACGATGGTCTCCACCAGGTCTTCGATGGTGACAAGGCCGGTGATGCCGCCATATTCATCGACCACAAGTGCCAGATGGGTGCGGGTCTGGCGCATCTGCAGCAGCAGGTCGAGCACCGAGATCTGCGGCGCCACCATCAGCGGCTTGCGCAGGATGGATTCCAAAGTGAAGCTTTCCGGCGGCCCGGTATAGGCGAAGACGTCCTTGATATGCATCATGCCGGCCACGTCATCCAGATGATCGCGATAGACCGGCAGGCGGGAATGACCTTCCCGGCGGATCAGGGCGAGGGATTCCGACAGGCTGCAGTTGGAGCGGATGGCGATGATATCGGGGCGCGGGACCATGACGTCATCGGCGGTGATTTCACGCAGGCGCAGCACGTTGGCGATGAGCGCGCGTTCCTGGATGTCGAGCCCCGGATGCTCGCCTTCGGCGCCGGTTTCTTCATTGCTGCCCGCCTCCTGCACCAGTTCGGCAATGGAGTCGCGCACCGATTGTTCGGTCGACCGCAGGCGGCCTAGCAGGCGGGACAAAGCGGAGCTCATTTGTGCTTCCAGGGATTGGAGATTTTCAGCACGGCCAGCAGCCGCGCCTCGGCCTGTTCCATGCGGCGCGCATCACCGGCATGTTCATGATCATAACCGGCCAGATGCAGCGCGCCGTGCACCAGCAGATGGCTCAAATGCTGCGAGACGGTTTTCTGCTCCGCCGCGGCTTCCCGGCGGACAACGCCGAGCGCCAGCAGCATCTCCGGCGGATGTTCATAGGTCAGGATATTGGTCGGCTTGTTCTTGCCGCGGTCGCGGGCGTTCAGGCGTTGAACAGTAAGATCATCGGTCAGGACAATATTGGCCGGGCAACCGGTAAGGCCCAAGGCACGGCCGACCACGCGCTCGACATTTGGAACGTAGCGGCGCCAGCGCGGCTCGTCGATGGTCAGCTCACTTTGCGAAAAAACGCCCCCCGAACCGATCAGCTCGGGAGGGCCGGTAGTTTCGGGCTCCATCTCAGCCGTGGCGTTCGCGGGCATGTTCCTTGGCGGCGGCATGGCGCTGATCATAGGCCTCGACGATGCGGCCGACCAGCGGATGACGGACAACATCCGAGTTGTTGAAGCGTGCGACGCCGATGCCGGCGACACCTTCCAGCGTGTCCAGCGCATCGGCCAGGCCGGAGCGAGTGCCGGCCGGCAGGTCGATCTGGGTGAGATCGCCGGTGATGACCATGCGGGTGCCGTCGCCCATGCGCGTCAGAAACATCTTCATCTGCACCGGAGTGGTGTTCTGCGCCTCGTCCAGGATCACGAAGGCATGCGCCAAAGTGCGGCCGCGCATGAAGGCGAGCGGCGCGATCTCGATCTCGCCGGTGGCCATGCGCTTGGTCAGCTGGTCGCCCGGCAGCATGTCGTTCAGCGCGTCGTAAAGCGGGCGAAGATAGGGGTCCACCTTCTCCTTCATATCGCCTGGCAGGAAGCCCAGGCGTTCGCCGGCTTCGACCGCCGGCCGGGAGAGGATGATGCGATCGACCTTGCCGGAGGTGAGCATGGCTACCGCCTGCGCGACGGCGAGATAGGTTTTGCCGGTGCCGGCCGGGCCCAGCGAGAAGACCATTTCGTGACGGGCCAACAGGTCGATATAGCTGGTCTGCCCCGGGCTGCGCGGACCGATCGCACCTTTGCGGGTGCGTATCGCCGGCAGGTCGGAGAGCGGCAAACGCGGATCGGTGGTGGGATCGGTCAGGCGCATGGCGGCATCCACTTTCGGGCCATCGATGAGTTCGCCGCGTTCCAGTTGGCGGTAGAGTGCAGCGAGTGCTGCTTCCGCTGCGGCAACCTGGGGCGGCGGGCCGGAGATGGCGATGCGGTTGCCGCGGCAGGCGAGCCGCACGCCAAGGCGCTGTTCGATGCGGGCAAGGTGGCGATCGTGATCGCCGAGCAGCAGCGGCAGCAGCGCATTATTGGCGAAAGTCAGGGTGAGCCCCTGGGGCGGGGTGGAAGTTTTGCTGGGTGCGGTGGCCGGGGCGAGGATCTGGCTCAAGCTGCGATAGTCTCCTTGGCTGGATGAAGGATCAGGGTGCCGACAATAGAATTAGGATTGGCTCTGGTTATTTTCACCTGCCGGATTTCGCCGCTCAGCAAGGCAGGCGCTTCGACGACGACCGGCTGGGCGTAGAGCGAGCGGCCGGCGATCTGGCCGGGGTAGCGGCCAGGCCCGGTAAACAGCACCGGGGTGGTGATGCCAACGGTGGCGGCGTTGAATTCATCCTGCTGCCGGCGCAATTCGGCCTGCAATTCGTACAGCCTGATTTTCTGCACCTCCGCCGGGATCTGCGGCAGGCCCGCAGCCGGAGTGCCGGGGCGGGGCGAGTAGTTGAAGCTGTAGGCCAGCGCCAAGCGGGTCTCGCGCACTAGCGCTAGGGTGGCGGCAAAATCCGCATCGGTCTCGCCTGGATGGCCGACGATGAAATCGGAAGTAAACGCCATGTCCGGCCGCACTTCGCGCAGTTTGGAGACGATGCGGCGGAAGTCGTCGGCCTTGTGCTTGCGGTTCATCGCCGCCAGGATTTTGTCCGACCCGGACTGCACCGGCAGATGCAGGAATGGCATCAGCGCCGCGTTGTCGCGATGCGCGGCGATCAGCTCATCCGTCATATCGGAGGGGTGGGAGGTGGTGTAGCGCAGGCGCAGAAGACCCGGGATTTCGGCCAGCGCGCGCAACAGCCGGGCCAGGCTCCAGGCGCGGCCATCCGGTCCCTCGCCGTGATAGGCGTTCACGTTCTGGCCGAGCAGCGCGATCTCCCGGGTGCCGAGCGCCACCATGCGCCTGGCTTCCGCGATGATGGCGGCGGCGGGGCGGGAGGATTCGGCGCCCCTGGTATAAGGTACGACGCAGAAGGAGCAGAACTTGTCGCAGCCTTCCTGTATCGTAAGGTTGGCGATAACGCCCTGCGGCGCCGCCGCATCCGGCAGGAAGTCGAATTTTTGTTCCACCGGGAAGTCGGTGTCGATCACCGAGTGTCTGGTCCGGTGCGCTTGGGCGATGAGTTCGGGAAGGCGATGATAGGCCTGCGGGCCGACGACCACGTCGACATAAGGGGCGCGTTTGAGGATGACCTCGCTTTCCGCTTGCGCGACGCAGCCGGTGACCGCAATCATCATGGCGCCGCCGGCCTGCTCTTTCATGACCCGCAGGCGGCCGAGTGCGGAGAACAGTTTTTCCTCCGCCCGCTCCCGGATATGGCACGTGTTCATGATGACCATATCCGCACCCTCTGCCGAGTCGACCGGCGTATAGCCCAGCGGCGCCAGGAGATCGGCCATGCGCGCGCTGTCATAGACGTTCATCTGGCAGCCATGGGTCACGACATGCAGCTTGCGGGTGGGCGGTTTGGCGGCGGGCGGGAAGTTCGGCAGGGGGAAAGAATTCATGCGGCAAGGTCCATCCGGTTCTGCCGGATGGAAAAGCGCGTTTGCCCAAAGCGGGTCAAGGTTTGCGGCAAGGTTGCGGCTAAGGTCAAGTGCGTGTTGAATTCCCCCGTTGTTACATAATCGGCAACCTAAAACGCGCCGTGTCAAGCAAATATCGTGTGACAGGGGTCGCCGGAGTGTTGCAGCAAAGCGGCCCTGGATTTCAGGTTCACGCTATGCGATATGACCCGGGCGCGGCTGCGATGCGGCGGCTGCAGGTTGCCGACATAGCTCAGCGGTAGAGCAACTGATTCGTAATCAGTAGGTCCGCGGTTCAAATCCGCGTGTCGGCACCATATTTCTAAGTAAAGTTCCGTGTTGCGGTTTGCCTGTGTCGTTCATTAGCCGAAGGCGACTGCGGTTGACGTGAACAAGCAACACTAGGAAGCCCCGCCAAGTAGGACGAATCGCGGCTTTTCAGGCGGCTGCAGAAGCACTGCTTAGGCTGAACCCCGGATCGCTCAGGCTAATCCTCGGTCAAGCCAACTTGCTCGAGACAATATAACGAGTCCGGGTTCTCTATGGACCGTCCCTTTAGCAGCATGCGACCGTTCTCGCTGACAGCCTCCTCGAAGATGGACGTAGGCTCTCCGTCTTTTCGCAGCAATCTAAAAGAGCCTTTGAAAAAATCCCATCCTTCTTCGTTCGGGTGGTCGTAGCCGAAGGTGCGGCCGTTTCGAACAAACATCATTCTGCCCCAGCGTTCCTGCTCCATATCCATCGGGCCAAAGAGCCAAATGCCGCCAAAAAGGGCGGTCTCCACAGCTTTGCGATTTACTTTCATCCCCAACACCAATTTCTGGTTGTCTGGCTTTTGATACCACCTTGCGCGTGCAAAGCAAGGGAAAACGCCGAGGTTGCACACCGCTTTTGTTAGTTGCGATGCGAGGCGGTTAGACGGATCCGGGTTGCGCGCGTTGCGTGAAAATTCGCCGCCAATATGAGCTGCATAGCCATATGTCGACGCCGCGTATCGGCACCAGCCGCCATGGCGCAAGCTTAGTGGGCTGGGGGGTCGAGGTATTTTTCCAGGACCAGCATTTGCGGGCGGTCCGTGCCGTTTTCCGGCTCTATGGTGAACATGTAGTCGCCCCAGGCCGGCCCAGCCGCCCAATAGGTCCAGCCTGTCCACATATCTGCGTTTGACTGCAGGTAATGCAACGCGGCATCGAGTACCGCCAAGCATTCCGGCCGCCGGCTGACGCCGAATTCGCCTAGAAAGCCTTGGGCCTTGCTCTGCCGCAGCCATTGCGTGAACGGCGCCAGCCGGGCAATCGCCTGCCTTGCGTGCACGCAATCCTGCGTTGTGCCCGACGAGTCGCTGTCGAAATATTCATGCACCTCGAAGACCAGCCGGTGCAGCGGATCGTTCAGGCTTTGCATCGTAGCCCCGCTAACCGCCGCGAATCCCGCGGCGCTGTCCCATTGCGTGCCGGAGACCATGATGCGGTTACGGCCGCCGGCTTTGCGGATGCGGGTGATGGCAAGCTGCGCCGTATCGCTCCAGGAAGCTGGCTGGTTGATCTGCGGCTCATTCATCAGCCCGAACAGCACCGCATCGTTGTGGCCGAATCGCCGCGCCAGCCGCCCCCAGATATTTGCAAAACCCGCCTGCAAAGCCGGCGTATTGACGACAGGCACACCGCGATATTGGCCATAGTTATGCAAATCGATGATCACGGCGGCATGATGCTGATTGGCAATTGCGATGAAGGATTCCAGCCGCGCCACTTCGTCCGCATCGAGTGGGCCGCCCAGAGTTGGCTGCAGCCTTTCCCACAGAACCGAAATCCGGAAGACGTTCATGCCTTTTTGCGTGAAATAGGCGATCTCGCCAGCGTTCGGGAACACGAAATCCTGGCCGTAGATGCCGGGTAGATGCGATGGTGAGAACGCGGCACCGGCAAGGTTGACGCCCTTCAGCGTCTGCCCATACGCACCGCCGCTGACGCCCAACAGCCCCCAGATCATTGCAAGCGCAACAAGCTGCAACCGCGTGGCGTTACGGCGTGAGCGACGCTTTTTAGAACGCGCCAAGGCGGAGCTCGCGCTGCCAAATGGGCAATCTCAGGGCCGCTTGCATGGGCGGCGCATTGGTCGCGCCATAGAGAAACCAGAGCAAGGCGGCGGTCTTGATGGTGAACACGGAGGCGCCGACACAAAGTGCCGTGGCAAAATAGATCGAGATCATGGTCTTCATGGTTTTCGCCGCGGTGCCAAGTTCGAAGCTGCAGGCAAAGGCGGCGAGCAGATAAAGCGTAAGCGGCAGGCCAAGATTATTGATGAAATAAGCATAGCCGGTATCGGCGGTATAGACCTGCGAGGCGGCAAGACCGAGCCATTGCGGCAAATGCCAATAGTCCAGCAGCCGGCCGGAGAAGATGAGCCGGCCCGAGAAATCGTCATCGATGATGCATGGCAGAATGCCGCCCGGCATCGGCGAGACCGAGCCTGCGATCAACAATGCGAAAAGCACAGCTAGCGGGATCATAAAGACCAGCAGGTTGGAACGGTTGGGGAGCAGAAATTTGGCCGCCAGCATGATCACGCAGCAGATCGAGGCAAAACGTGAATCCGGCAGCACGAAACACAGGCAGGCGCAGAGCAGAAACAGCACCCGGCTGCGGGTGGAACCGGAAGCGGTGCTCAGGCACCAGGCAAAGGCGATTGTCGCGAAATTGCCCAGCGAATCGGGTTCCAGAAACACCGACGAAACCCGGTGCGAGCCCAGAAGCTGTGGAAAGAACGTTCGCGTCGCGTCGCCGCCGCGATTGCCGCTGATGAAAAGATTGGATTGCGAGAGTTTGACGGTATCCTGATCGATAACGCCCTTGTTCACGTAATACGACCAGACGTCGAAGATTTCGCCGAACAGGTCCGGCAGTAGCAGTTCGAAAAAGCCGATCGCGAGCACGATGAGCATGACGATCCAGAGCAGCCGGTTGCCTGCCTCGATCGAGGTGAGCGTGCCCAGGCGGTAGAAAACGACCATGATGCCGAGATCGTGCAGGATTTTCAGGTCAAGATCCGCGTTGATCGAATCCAGCGCAAGCAGATATAGCGATATGAGCAAGGCGATCCAGACGAGCTTCTTGGAGAGCGAGGACCGGATCGCAACGAAGCCGGCGAACAGGATCAGCATTTCGGCAAGGATGATCTGACCGCTGCCGACGGAAAGCCAGTGTCGCGAATTGATAAAGCAGAGCAGAAGATTGAACGTGACGGCCGTCAGCACCAGCCAGTGACCAATCGTGGTTGCCGGTTTTGCATCCCAGTCGCGTGCAGGCGTCTGAAACTCAGCCAGATAAAACCGGCTCATGCGAAAGGCGGCTCCGCTCTGCCGTGCAGCGGCGCGGTCACAGGCGCAGGCTTGCCGGAAACCTGCTTGCCGAGGCGGCGGCCGATATTATGCATGGGCAGTTCTACAAGCCGGTAGGTAAAAAAAGACATAACAATGGTGACCGCCGCCGTCAGCACGCTCATCGCAATTTGCGTTGCCGCAGGGTGATCCAGCAACGCCTGCACGCCGATGCCGTGACTGACGAGGGTGAAGAGGATTAGAAAAATCGGCAGATGCAGAAGGTAGATGCTGAAGGAGGTCTCGCCCAGCGTCACCAGCGCAGGCGAGAGCAGAAAGCGGTAGCGCTGCGGGGCCGTGAGAATATCCCGCACGATTACGAAGGCGGCGCAGGTTTCAAGCAGGTCGAAGACCCGCTCCGGCACTAAGCTACCAAGTGTCAGCCGATCATAGATCAGGATTGGCACCGCCGCCAGCAGGAGCGAGATATCGAAGCGCGAGGGCCGGTAAGGCAGCATGGGGATCAGCGCGCCGGCGGCAAAGGAGAGTGCGAAGGCGGTGCCGAAGCGGTGCTCAATCGGCAGCAATGTCACGATGGTCAGGCCAATCAATGTCGTGGCGCGACGGCGCGGATTTTTAACGCCCAAGTAGATGGCCGGGAACAGCGCCGAGTAGATCAGCTCCACCCGCAATGACCATATCGGTCCGTTATAGCTGGTGTAAAATCCGGTAATGGAATATAGGCTGTGCTGCATCGAGATTCCGGACAGGATATTCTTCGTGAGCCAGCCAGCAAAAATCTCCTGTCTTGCCAAATTTTCGGCGGCGAGCATGCTGAAGACTGCGATGATCAGGCTGAGCCATAATAGCGGGTAGAGCCGGAAGATGCGCTTCACGTAGAAGCCGAAGACGACCGGCCGGTTGAACTGGGTAATGTTGCGCAAGGAAAGCGACAACACGCAGCCGCTCAACACAAAAAACACCAGCACCGCGCCTTCGGCGTTGAATGTCCCCGCGATCAGATTGCGAACGCCATCTAAAAATTTTCCGGCCGACGCATGATGATAATTGACAACCTGAACGACATGCCCGATCAGCACCACCATGCAGGCAACGCCGCGCAAGGAGGTGAGTTGAACCACATAAAGATTATGGTCCAGCGGCTTTGCATTGTCGTTCATGAAAACGATATCCGTGACTTGACCATGAAGGGGCTGGTCATTCATTGCAATATTCCAGGGCCATCGCGCAATTTGGCGTGACGTTTGCCGGTCACGTCCAGCAATCCGGCAAGCCTGTTCAGTTGCAGCCGGTAATAGGCTTGCCTGACGGAAGGGTTTTGTCCGAACTGCATAACAATATTTTTCAACCGCTGCTGGCAACGGTTGTACAGGCGCAGCGTTAGTTTGTGCCGCATGAAAATGATGCGCTCCGCCTTGTACTCGAACCGCAGATCCTTAAACTGCTTGGCAGCGCCTGCGGTATCCCCGCCGTCGGTATCAAAGATCAGGCCGCGCGCCCCGGCATCTTGAATGGCGGTGACCAGAAGATATTTCACTGCATGCGGATGCGCCTTGACCTCGGATGTGCCGAACCGGCTACAGGTGGTCATCCAGTAGTAATAGCGCTCGTCATCCCAGACGCAGACGATCGCGGCATCGATCAGCGGGCAATCGGCCGGGGCGGAACGCATTTTCACCGCAATTATCCGCACCTGCGACGGCAGGTGTTTTAACCCCGCAACGATTAGCTGCCGCGCGACACTGGAATCCGAATAAGGCCGCCTGCCGGCCGCCCGCAAATTCGCATCGTAGAGCCGCACGAACCCATCAGCGCTTAGCGCGACAAACTCCAGATCCTCCGCGGCTCTTCTGATGCTGTTGCGGTATTTTTTGCTCACACGCTGCAGCACGTTTTTGGAATGCTCCGGCGCTTGCCAGAAGACGATCTCCCGCCGCTGCTCAAAGCCTTTCTCTGCAGCAACTCGGCCGATCAGCGGCAAATCCCTGGCCGTTGGGCCGCAGACGAATTCGAAGGAAACATCGCGCGGGAGCTGATCAAAAAGCGCCCGCAACACATCAGCCTTTTCACAATCGCTCAGACTCTGGCTCAGAACGGGTTCATTCACCCGGCACCAGTCAAAGGGCTCCCAGCTGCGAATGCCCATCCGGTTTTTCTTCAACGTGTAGCCGAGATAACCGGCGATCATCCCGTCCCGGAACACGCGTGCCTCGCGATACGGCTTGTCCATCGCGGAACGCGCAGCTTGCAGCCACCAGGGCTGCAGAAACACCGGCAGCGAGACCCGGCCGGTATGTTCCATGGAAAGATCGTCCACCCGCGCATCCATGGCTGTTATCTGAGGATCCCAGGTAAACCGTCGATTAAGTGAACCAGTGGTGACCATGCAAAACCATAGCGCCGATTTATTAATGTATCGTTGGGGTTTAAGCGGGCCTTAGCCAGTTTGGCCTACAGCGTAAGCCATGGATGCCGAGTTGCCTGTCGGGGACGCAAAACAAAACCCGTTGCCTGAAGAGCTGGCGACGCCCTCGTTGAAGCAACGCACGCTGCAGGGCGCTGCATGGCTGACCATCGAAGGTGCTGGCGTACAGGCCGCTTCATTCGCCGTATTCGCGACCATGGCGCATTTCGTCACCCCGCGCGATTTCGGCCTGATCAGCATCAGCTTTGTTTTCGTGCAAAGCCTGCAAATGCTGGCCTTCTACAACGTGCCGACCCTCGCAATCCGCAAGCAGCAGACCAGTGACGCCGATTTCACCACCGCTTTCTGGATCGCGCTCGCTCTTGCGGTCTTGGCGTTTCTGCTGCTGTTTGAGCTATCCGGTTTCGCGGAGAAGCTGTTCAATGCGCCGGGCCTGAAACCGGTACTTCGTGGCATGGGTTTCATCCTGTTATTCATGGGCCTTTCAAGAACCCATGAAACCTGGCTGGTGCGGCATTTCCGCTTCAAATCGCTTGCCCTACGCGGCCTCGCCGGCGCTGCGATCGGCGGGGTTGCCGGCGTCATCCTCGCCACTCGGGGCTTCGGCGTCGACGCGCTTGTCGCCCAGCAGATTGTCAATTCCACGGTCACCACCGCGCTGCTTTGGGCGGTCTGCCCCTGGCGCCCGAATTGCAGTTTCTCCCGGGCTGCTGGCGGCGAGATCTACCGTTTCATGCGCCACATCACGCTGAACAATATCGTCTATGTGGTGAACCAGAATTGCGACATTTTTCTCATTGCCTTGGTCTTCGGGCCCACTGGCACCGGCTTCTACAATATCGGCAAACGCATACGCCTCGCCTTGCAGCTGGTGACCGGCGAGCCGATCAAAAACATCATGCTGCCGGCGCTGGCGGAAATGCAGGACGACGATGCCAGACTGCGCGACGGTATTTTGAACAGCCTGACCTTTGTGTGCGCAATCTGCAGCCCGGTTTTCTTCGGCGTCGCCGCGGTCTCGCACGATGTTGTCCTGCTGATCTTCGGCCAAAAATGGGTGCAGGCGGTCCCCATACTGCAGTTGCTGGCGCTGAGCGGACTGGCGATCGTGCTGCTCGGCTACAACGACAATATTCTCATCCTGAAGCGAAAGCCGCTGAACTGCCTGTATGTTTCGCTCGCCTACAGCATCCTGGCCATCATCGCGATACTGTTCTGCGACAAGGCACATGTCACGGCCATCGCGCTGCCCTTCGTCCTGCCCTACATGGTCGTCCTGCCATTCTCCGCCTGGCTCGTCACGCGGCAAACGATACTCTCCATCCGCGCTCTGCTGGCGGCCATTCTTCCTGGCCTGCTCAGCGCATCCGGCATGTTCGCAACGGTGCAGTTCATCGCCCTGCATATTCAGACCGTGCCGCTGCTCGCGCGCGTGCTGCTTCTCAGCCTCGCCGGCGCGGCCATCTACGCGACGCTGCTGGCAACCATCTGGCCGCGAACCGCGTGCTATCTGCTGCAGGTTGTAAAGCAGTTTGCTAAGCGGTAAGCAGGTCTTTTTCGAAAAAGGCTGGCTGCCCGCAAAGCCCCAAAAAGACTTTATTAATCCAGGCCTGAGGCGTTCGAAGCTCCCGGCTCAAGAGGAGCAAAGGTTTTTGCGCCGCTTTTTTTCAAAAGCGGCTTCTTTATTTAAAAATAGCGCTGTTGAATGGTAACCACATCGCCGGGTTGCAAGATAGTGCTTGGTGTAATCTGCCCTTCCATCGCGGTACTCTGTGCCTGCGGCCGCCAGTCGGTGGCGGAGCCGGAGACTGCGCGGTAGGTAAATCCGCCTGCCAGCGCCACCGCATCCAGCATGGTCATGCCTGGCTGAAACGGATATTGTCCCGGATGGTTCACCTCGCCCAGCACGGAGATGGGGCGGTATTCGGTGATTTGCGCGGAGACACTGGGGGCGCTGATGAAGCCGCCGGTTTTCAAGGCGGCCGCGATATTGCTGGAAAGCTGCGAAGCCGTAAGGCCGGCCGCCGACACCGTGCCCAGAAGCGGGAAGGAGATTGTGCCATCCGCGCCCACCGTGAAGGTGTTGCTTAGCTGCGAATCGTCATAGGTGATGATGCGGACATGGTCGCCGGTGCCCAACCGGTAATCCGGCGCCGACGCCTGCGTCAGTGCCGGTAGATTTGTCGTGGTTGCGCAGCCTGCCAGCAGCGATCCCATCAGTAGCAGCAATGCGGGTCTACTCATCGAACCTGATTCCTATTGAAATGGTGTGGCGGTAAAAATTCGGGTACGTGCCGTCCAGTGCGGTAAAATGCACGTCATCGCTATGGCTAGCGGTTTTGTTGTAGCTGTATCCTATGGTCGCGCTTACGTTGGCGCGGATGTCCCACAATGCGGCGATGCTGAAACTCAGTTGCGTCTGCTTCTCGCCGCCGGAGGTGTCGGTTGCGAATTCGGAATCGCTGTGCTCGATTTCCGCAGCGCCGGTGAGAAATACGTTCCGTCGCAACTCATGGTACAGGCTGAGCTTGCCGTCCCAGATTTTGGAATCAAGCGCGAAGGGGGAGACCGGATCGTCCAGCCGGCGGATGCCGGTGGCGTTGAGAGTATCGAGCTCGGTCGGCATCCAGGTCACGCCAATCTCGAAGGTCGGGATCGTGATGGTGCTTTCTTCCCTGCAGGAACAGCGCCGGCTTTCGATCCCGCCCAGTATCCGGGCCTGCACAATGCCGTCGCCCTTGAAATCGATACCGGAAAATGCCGCAAGGTCGAGGTAGCTGTCTTGTGTCGCGTTCGGGAACTGCGCCTGGCTGGAGCGCAGCACCAGGATTGCGGAATTGCCCGGTGATGCTTCGTAACTTCCGGCGATACTCTCATGCTCGGCGCGGTGATTGATGGTGTCGTAGTTCAGACCGGCTTGGCCGGCGGAGCGGCCGAAAGCGAAGTTCTCGAACTCGAAGCTGGGCGTCAGGCTGAACCGGGCGAAGCGTTTCCAGTATGCCACGCGCGCATCGTCCACCGCATAGCCCACCGGCGTCGTCACGCCGATTACGCCGAGATCGGTCGCCGCCAAATTGAAGGCGGAATGGGAGTAGCTGTAATCCAGGCGGTCACTGCCCAGCGCGAAGCTGCCTGCCGCGTTGGCCTGCCAGTTCGTGTAGCTCGCGGACGGGACGTTGAAGTAGCGGAAATTATCGAGATAGAGGCCAAGATTCAGCGTCTCCACCTCCCAGTCGGATTGGGTTGCGAGGGAGGCCTTGCTCTCCAGCGTCGCGCTGGCGGAGCCGGCTTTGCCCAGCGTGTCGGAATCATAGCCGGCATTCTCGTCCAGTTCCGGGCGGATGATACAATCGCCCAGCTGCACGCCAGGAGAGGTTTGCTGAATATACATCCTGTTCAAAACCGATTCCGAGAAATCCGGCGCATAGCCCGGCAGATCATCCGGAAAATATTGTTTTATAAGCTGCGCCTTTGCAGAATGGGCGAAGCCGGCGGCGCATAGCATGAGCAGCACCGGAAACCCGGCCGAACGGGTCGAGCCTGTCATTGCCGGAACGCCAGATGCTCCTGCCCGAATTTCTGCGCCAGAACCTCGACATAAGCGGCCGCATATTCCGCCGCGGCGGACTCCCAGTCATAGCGCTTGACTGAATCCATCAGTGCCATGCGATGCCTGACATAGTCGGTATCATTTTGGGTCACGCTCGCCTCGATGGTGGCCGCCTGCGCTTCCAGAGGTTCGGATGGTAGGATGATACCGAGCCCGGTTTCGGCGTTCAGCCGCTTGAACGGCGCGATGTCGCTCAACACCGGAAAAAGTCCTGCCGACATAGCTTCCACGGCGGCCAGCCCGAATCCCTCATAGCCGGACAGGCAGAGAAAATAGCTGGCCTGCCCGATCAGGTCGCGCAAGCTCGCATCGCTCGGGTCCACCGCGAATTGCACCGTATCCGCCACCCCCGCCGCCTGGCTCATTGCCTGCAAAGAAGCCTTTTTCTGTTCAGATTCCCGGCCCGCGATCAGCAGCCGCCAATCCGGATGCAGCCGGCGTAGGTTGCGAAGCAGCGGAAACATTGCGGCGATTCGCTTGTGTTCGGTAAAACGGCCGAAATAGATGATATTGCGGTTCTGTGTCTTGCTCGCGGCGTCCTGCAACCGCGTCTGGTCGATGCCGTTCTCGATCAATGTCAGTCTGTCGCCGGCGATCGGCTGAAACATTTCAGCGTCGCTGCGGCTGCAGGCGATGATGCGCCGGTACGCCAGGCAGGAAACGCGGGTGATGGTGTTGAACCAGACTCGCTTCAACCCGGCCTGCTGCGCCGTGTGGAAAAACCCGCCATGGGTGGAAGCGATAAGGGGCTTGCGATGCAGGGGCGCGGTCAGCGCCAAAAAATCGAAGAAAAAATCCACCGCGTGCACATGCACGAGATCCGCATTGCGCAATTGCATCAACACCGCCGGCGCCAGCGGATAACGCGGCGACCCCGCCCAGGGAATGCGCGTAACCGGGACGATGCCGACCATCTCATAGGCCGGCAGAACGCCTGCGCGGCTGAACACGCGGTTCAATGAAACCACGCTCGCCTCGATGTCATAGCTTTTGCGTTGCGCGGCGGCGAGGCTGAGCACCGAAGCCTCCAGCCCGCCGACCGAAGGGCTGAATTGCCGCACGACATGGATGATCTTCACAACCGGCCGGCCAGCGCCATTTCGCGACTGCGTTGCCCGTCGGCGGCGAGGCGCTGATTTTTCTGCATCATGGAGATCACGATGCCGGCGACCTGCACGCCTTGCGCGCGCAGCCGGTCGATCGCGGCGGTGACCGCTTTTGGCGAATTCTGCTGCCAGCGGCAGATGAAGATGGCTTCATCCGCCGCCGTGCTGAGCATGAAGCCGTCGGGCGCGGCCAGCAATGGAGCGCTGTCCAGGATCACCACATCGTAGCGCGACTTCAGTTCAGAAAGGATGGCTTGCAGGCGGCTGATATCGCCGCGCTCCAGCGCCTGGTTGGCGATGCTGCCGCCGGAGATCAGGTCGATGCCGGTGGCCGGGTCCTGCTGGACCACTTCCTCGGCAGTTGCGGCGTTGAACAGCATATCGTTGAAGCCGCGCCGCATCGGCGCCGGGTCGTGCAGCGCCAGGCGGGTCTGCTGGCTGGTCTCGATCAGCAGAACGCTTTTGCCGTGCTGCCAGATGACGGCCGCCAGCCAGGCGGCGAAAATGCTGCGGCCTTCGGCAGCGCCGGCGGAGGTGATCAGCACCGCCCGGCCGGCGCCGGAAGATGAGAGCAGCGCCAGCGATTGCGCGATGTTTCGCATGTCCTGGGCGACACGCGATTGCGGCTCGTCGAATATATGCCGCGCAATCTGCCGGCCTTTGCGGGCGGGCACAAAAGGCAGGGCGGCCAGCAGCGGCACCTCGTCGGCCAGCTCAGCTTCTCCGGTCATAGCGGGCGCCAGAGTCTGCCGGGCCAAGGCGGCAGCTGCCCCCGCTACCAGGGTCAGCAGCAGAACCCCTAGCATTAGCTTGGGCCGGTCCGGAAAGCTCGGCCGCAGCGGCAACCCTGCTTCGGAGACCATTGTCACCGCCGGTTGCAGCAAGGTCGTCCGGTCGGCGACTTCCGCGGCATGTTCGACAAAGGTGGAATAGGCCGCATGGGCGTTATCGGCTTCCGCCTGCAGGATCTGTACCTGCGCCAGCAGGGCTTCCTGCGCGGCGGATCCCTGGCTTAAACTCCGCAGTCTTGCGGTCAGCCGGTCCACCCGCGCCTGCGCCCCGGCGACGCTCAGCACGGCGCCGCCGGCGCCGCCGGTGGTTGAACCGACATGGCTGCGCAGCGCCTCGATCTGCTGGGTCAGCGCGTTCACCTTCGGGTAGTTCGGCCCAAACTCGCCGGCCAGCTGGTCGCGCGCGGTTTCAAGCTGCACCAGCATTTCGCCGTCGGCAATCGCCATCGGACTCGGCGCAGCGGCGATTGCCTGGCCATGCTGCGTCTGCGCGTCGATCAGCTGGGCCTGCGCCGCATCCAGGCTGGCGGCGGCATCGGCCAGCTGCTGGTCGATCAGCGGCGTCGTAACCCCGCCGGCGCTCGTTTCCGGAATGTTGTGGCTGACACGATACTGGTCGGCCGCCTGCGCGGCCGCCAGCCAATGTTGTTGCAGCTGCTGGGTGCGCGCCTGCAGCCAGCCTGCCACATGGTCGCCCTGCGCCTGCTGCTGGGTGATGGAAGCTTGCTGGTAGGCGCGCACGACCGCGTTTGCCAAAGCCTGTGCCCGCGTCGCACTGTCCGAGGTCACATCCACGTCCAGAATGCGCGAATGCGGTTCCGGCGTCACGCTCAGATCTTGCAGAAACGCGTCGATCGCCGCCTGCTGGCGAACCTGCGGATCTGCCGGCGGCGCCGTGCACAGCATTTGCGGCGCAGCGGTGCAAAGCAGATGCGTCAGGCGCGATGGCTGCGGCGGCGGTGGCGGCAGTTGCGCCAGCACGGCCTGCGCCACGTCGCGCGACTGCATCATCGCCGCGACGGTGGAAGGCAAATCGTCGTCCTGAAACTGGTCGGATTGTTCCTGGCCCGCCGGCGCCAGCGGGTCGGCGGCCTGGGCGGCGATTTCCACCGTGGCACCTGCTTGGTAGCGCGCCGGCAACATCGCGACGCCGAAGGCGCCAAGCACGAGCACCGACATGCACCAGCCCAAGAACAGGCCTTTATGCGCCTTGACGGCACGCCAGCTTTGCAAGGTCGCAAAACCCATCCCCGAGGATTCAGGAGCGCCGTAGCCAGCGGCCATCAAACCCAACCCGTAACGTTATGCCGCGCCGGCGATGGCGCCGGCCGGCAGTATCGGTGGAAACATGCAGGAAGCATCCGCAGCTTCTGCCATGCAATGCTTTATTGGTGATTAACCGCGTGGGTGAGGCGGGTGCTTTCCTCGCTACCGTTGAGCAGCGCGGCCAGGATGAAAAACCCGAACACCGGTAGGCCAAACAGATAGCGCCGCCACAGCCGCTTCGGCTCGCGCGCCAGCCGCACCAGCCATTCCAGCCCTAGATCGGCGACCCAGCGCGGCGGCCGGTGCACGATGCCGGCGGCATGGTCCACCAGCGCGCCGGCGGTGATCACCACGCCGATTTCGATCTGATCCCAATGATCCCACACCCAGCGCTCTTGCCGCGGCATGCCCATATTCAGCAGAATGATCGAGGGCCGGCTGGCGTTGATGCGGGCGATGATTTCCCGATTGTCCTGCGAGCCGGCGGACAGATCGAAATAGCCGTGCTGAATGCCGGCGGTGCGCACGCCGTATTCCGCCTCATAGCGCCTGGCCGCTTCCGCCACCACTTCCGGCTTGCCGCCCAGCCAGAAGATCGAAGCGTCGGGCCCGAGGGCGCGCAGAACGTTGCCGATCCATTCCGGCGGCGTGCTGCGATGCAGCGCGAAACCATTCAGGATTTGGCTGGCAAGCGCCACGCCCGCGCCATCGCAGAACGCGATATCCGCCTTGGCGAACAGCGACTTCATCCAGGGCAGCTTCTGCGCCAGCACCATCATCTGCGCATTGGCGTTCACTACCAGCATTTTCTCGGCGCCGCGCGCCGCAGCGATAACCTGCCGGCTGATCGCGTCGCGATGCAGATTGTCCAGGCGCAGTCCTAAGAGTTGCGAAGAAGACGCGGCCTGCGGCAGAGCGATCTTCTGCGGTTGTGCCACGGCCAAGGCGTGCTTCGCCTTTGACGAAAAATCCATGATGTTAGAAGGCATGTTTGCTGATTATCTCCCGCATTGCGGTGAGAACCATGATCTTGAGATCGAACCCGACGGACCATTGCCGGATATATTCAAGATCGTAGTCGATACGTTTGCGAAGATCTTCCCGCTTTACAAGTTCACCTCTTGCGCCGTTGACCTGCGCCCATCCGGTGATTCCAGGTTTGACATGATAACGCTGCAGGTAATTGCTGCAGGCTGCCGGCAGCAGCTCGCCTTCGACGCGCGTATTGGGCGCGTGTGGGCGTGGTCCGACCAGAGACATCTCGCCACGCAGAACATTGAAGAGCTGCGGCAGTTCATCGAGGCTGAGGCGGCGCAGCCATTTGCCGATCCGCGTCACCCGCGGATCATCCCGCGAGGTTTGCCGGTTGGCTTCGATATCCGAAAGATGCTGATGCATGGAACGGAATTTGAAAACCATAAATAACCGGTCGTGCATTCCGCGGCGTGGTTGCCGGAAGAAAACCGGGCCGGGCGATTCGAGCTTTATCGCCAGCGCAATGGCCAGCAAGAAAGGTGAGGCCACGCCGATCGCCATGCCGCCCAGGAGGTAATCCAGTGCCTGTTTGAAGAAGGCCGCGCCGGAGCTGCGCATGCCGGTGTCGGAACGAAATGGCTCGGCCGCATGACGTTGGGCAAGCGGAGAGGAGATCGGAGAGACGCCGGCGCCGGAGAGCAGAAGCAGGTGGCGCGAGGAACGGTGCCGCAACGGAACGGTGCCCCCGGTGCGGGAATTTGCGTTGTTCATGGAGACCTTGATGGATTGCGTGGAAGTGACAAGAGAGTAGAAATACTAACTAAGCGGGATGCATTTCCGGGTACAGCGCGAGTCCTGCGGCGCGACAGCAGGACCGCCGGGCCGGTGGGATGTTGATCGTTCAGGAAGCTGAAGTCGCCGGTGTCGCCGGATTACCGCCACGCGGCTTTGCAAAGCAGCCGGCGTGATGTGTCTTAGTGCTGCTGTGAACTACCCATTGCTTCCCCTAGCGGCTGATCGCCGTTGCGGAGGTTGTTGAACTGCGGCGTTTTGCCGGGAACCCTAAAGGGCTTTACAGATGGTTAATTCCACCGATATGCCGCAGCATTCGCGCCAAGTCAACTAAAAACACAACTTTAAAATTATTTTTTATACAAAACCACCCTACATTGCGTTCGCAGACGGCTGGAGACGCCAGCTGCAGGGCTTCGAAGACCCAAGCGTTAAATCGAGGAAGCAAATTGCCGCAAATGCCTTCAGCGTTCCGAAGCGGCAGGAAAGCAGCCGCTTTTTTGAAGAAAAACGCCGGAAAAAGCTTTCGATACGATGGGGCAGAGGGGTTGCAGCGCCCGCGGCGCAAGTCAAAGAAGTTTCTTGCTGTTTTTTTTCAAAAAAGCAGCGCTTTCTTCCCAGACTTAAAGCCTCTCCCCACTCAGCTTGCCTGATCCGAACATGCCCAGCTTTACAGTGCCCGTGAGTTTATCGCCTTCGACCTGGATGTCGTAGGTGAGCGTGAGCTTCATCGGTTTTTCGACAGCGAGTTTGAAATGCAGATCGGCGCCCGAGACTGTGCCGGTGAACGCCATGGTGCCATCCGCGGCGACCATTTTGCCGCGCAGAACGCTGCCATCCGTTTCGAAATACGCGGTACTCTCCTGCGGTCCCATCGGCGTCGTCAGGGTGGTCTTCCAGGCGCCGTCGATCGTTGCATCGGTCATGTTTGTTTCTCCCGCAATTACAGTCTGTCGCCCGGACAGTTTGGCGTTACCGAACATGCCCATTTTCCACTTTGCCGCTCGGCCTGTCGGCTGCCAACAGAATATCATATTTCAGCGTGATTCTCATCGGCTTCTCGACCTTCAGGACGAATTTCGCCAGAGCACCTGTAACCCTGCCGGTAACAGGCATTATGCCCTCCGGCTTTCCGACGGCACCGCCGCCGGCCATGGCCAGCGGCGCGCAGGCCGCCGCGACAATATCCGGCGCAACGTCGTCGAAAGGCGCGAACTTCATCCGCGGCCCCCTTCCGGCAGGCGGCGCAGCAGCACGCTGTCCAGGTTCAGCATCGGCGCTGTGGCGCGCCGGCCATATTCGAAGCCGAGGGCAACAGTGCTAGGCGTTATGCGCCAACCTATCGCGCGTCTAGAATGGCAGGTGCGGGCGCCTGCACGAGAATATGCGTCAAAGCCGCGACCAGATCGTCCATCATCGCGTCGGTATGTTTTGGGCCTGGGGTGAAGCGCAGCCTTTCGGTGCCGGCGGCGACGGTCGGGTAGTTGATCGGCGTCGCGTACATGCCGAACTCGCGGATCAGCCGCATGCTGACGGCGGTGGCCTGGGCGGCGTCGCCGATCATCAGCGGCACGATATGGCTCCCGCTCGGCATCACCGGCAGGCCGGCGGCGGCGAATTTCGCCTTCAGCGTCTCCGCCCGTTCGAACAATTTCGCCCGCCTGCCGTGATCGGCCTTTAGAAGCCGGATGGAGGCCAAAGCCGCGGCGACGGTGGGCGGCGGCAAGGCGGTGGTGAAAATAAACCCGGGTGCCACCGAGCGGATATAGTCCAGCACCTTGAAATCGCCGGTGATATAGCCGCCATGGCAGCCAAAGGCTTTCGCCAGCGTGCCCTCGATAATGGTAACGCGGTGGGCCACGCCGTCGCGTTCGGAAACGCCGCCGCCATGGCTGCCATACATGCCCACCGCATGCACTTCGTCGAGGTAGGTGAGTGCGTTGTACTTGTCCGCGAGGTCGCAGATCGCGCCGATCGGCGCGATGTCGCCATCCATGGAATAGACGCTCTCGAAGGCGATCAGCTTCGGCGCCTCCGCCGGTGCCGCCGCCAGCAGGCGCTCCAGATCGGCCAGATCGTTGTGCTTGAAAATATGCACGGTGGCCTGGCGGCCATCCTTGATGCCGACGATCATGGAATTGTGGTTTTTGGCATCCGAGAACACATGCCAGTCGGGCAGCGAGTTCAGGATCGCGCCCAGGGATGCCTGGTTGGAGACATAGCCGGAGGTAAAAAGCAGCGCCGCGTCCTTGCCGTGCAAATCGGCAAGCTCTTCTTCCAGCGCCACATGAATGGGCGAGGAGCCGGCGATGTTGCGGGTGCCGCCGGCGCCGGCGCCCATCCGGCGCGCGGCGTCGATCGAGGCCTCGATCACCGCCGGATCGGTGCCCATGGCAAGGTAGTCGTTGGAGGACCAAACCAGGATATTCCGGGTTTTCCCTTCCATGGTAACGCGGTAATACGGGAACCGGTCGGCCAGCTTCTCCAAGGCGACGAAACGCCGATAGCGGCCTTGGGCCGAAATCTGGGTCAGAGCTTGGTCACATTTTGCCAGAAATTTATGCATTGCCGTCCGGACTTAATCGCGGTGGAGCAGAAAACCAATAACAAGGCAGAGTCAAATTTTCGCCGCCGGGCGGCAATTGACAGAATCCCCGGGATGCCGACCCTGATAGGAGTGAATATATCCGAAAGATGCCGATGACCCAGTTAAGCGACGCCCAGAACCAGGAGATTGCCGAAGCCAGAGAGGCACAGTCGCTCACCCGGCGGCCCAGCAGCGCGGGGCTGGAGGCGCTACTCTACATGCCGGTCGGGGTGCTGGATAAGGGGTTTGTGCGGGTTGTCGATTACATGGGCGATGATGCGGCGATCGTGCAGGGGGCGCGGGTTTCCTATGGGCGCGGAACCAAGAAGATATCCACCGATCGCGGGCTGATCCGCTATCTGATGCGGCACCGGCATACCACGCCGCTCGAATTGGCGGAGCTGAAGCTGCATGTGCGGGCGCCGATTTTCGTCACCCGGCAATGGTTCCGGCATCGGACGGCTTCAATCAACGAATATTCCGCCAGGTATTCGGTGCTCGAGCGCGAATTCTATGTGCCGGATGGCGGCTCGATCGCCGCGCAGTCTGATTCCAACCGGCAGGGCCGCGGTGAAAGCATGAGCGCCGAGCAAGCCGATGAGGTAGCGCGTATCCTGCGGGAGGATGCCGCGCATTGCTACGACAATTACCTGCTGATGCTGAACGAGACGGCGGATGGCCAGGTTATTGATGAGAGCAGAACCGGGCTGGCGCGCGAGCTGGCGCGGATCAATCTGCCGATCGGCATTTACACGCAGTTTTACTGGAAGGTGAATCTGTGGAACCTGCTGCGGTTTTTAAGCCTGCGGGCAGATGCGCATGCGCAATATGAAATTCGCGCTTTTGCGGACGCGATTCTGGGCATCGTCGAGAAATGGGTGCCTTATGCGTATGAGGCATTCAACGATTACGTGATGGGCGCCAGTGAGTTATCGGCGCAGGCGCTGGCTTTGGTGCGTGCTGCTTTATGCGCTACCGGAAAACTTGATCCTCAGGTTTTTGGACTGTCAGGAAGGGAACTGCGCGAGCTGATCGAGATCATGCCGGAACTTTCAAATCGCATAATCATCTAGTGGTTGTTTAAGATCCGGACTTCATATTTGTTGTCGATCGAAAGCAGCCCTGCTGCGGCGAAGACGCCAATAGCGTTTATGAAAACAGTCAGTCTATAGAGGCCGGTAGAAAATGTGGAACTACATTGACAGGGCCGTTACGGCAGAACCCCATTTTGATGATTTAGAAGACGATGAGCTCTACAAAAGGAGACCGGTTGTCGAGGTCTTTGAAAATTCATTCAGGTAGCAGGTTTAAGCGTGGTAGCGGCATCTGAATGAACTCGGCATCGAATAGCTCTGCATTCAAATCTAGCCTCGTCGGACTTGCAGTTGGATTCGGCTGCGCATAATGGCAGGAGAAAGGCTTCTTCCTCCTGGCTAACGCCCAAGCTTTTCCAATAATATTTTTTCCAGCTGCCGGCGGGAAACCTTGTTGCTGGGCAGCATCGGGATTTCCTCCCGCGCCATCGGTACGTAGACGCGCGGCACTTTGAAGCCGGAGAGCTTCTGCCGCATCGCCATCTGGATTTCTTCCACGTCGATCACAGCGCCTTCGCGGGCCACCAGAGCGGCGACGACGAGCTGGCCGCGTTGCTTGTCCGCAATGCCGACGACATAGGCGGAGTGCACCCCGGGCAGCGCCTGCAGCTCCATCTCCACTTCCGCCGGCGAGACGTTGGAGTTCGCGCTCTTGATCATGTCGCCGTCGCGGCCGACGAAGAAAATGGTATCGTTTTCGATGATGCCCATATCGCCGGTGTGGTAGAAACCGTCGGCTGTGAAGAAGGTTGCACGTTCCGTTTTGTGCAGCCCTGGAGTCAGCGCGTAGCCGCGCACCTGGATTTCACCGCGCTCGCCGGGGCCGGCCGGCCGGCCGTTCGCATCCGCCACGCGGACTTCATATCCCGGCGCAAAATGGCTCATCGGCGCGCAGAGCGGGTAGCGCGGGTCACGCAAATAGTCGCCCCAGGAATAGGGTCCAAGCGTTTCCGTCATGCCCAACCCCCAAAAAGTGGCGCCTCTTCCCATGGCAGCCAGATCTTCCGCCGCCATCACCGTGCCCATGGCGAAGCGGCTGCTGGTGGAGGTGCCTTCCGTGCAGGTGGTCGTGGCGCCGATGGCCCAGTTCGGCACCAGATACATCATCAGGCCGCCGACCCAGAACATCGGCAGCGGCGCCGGCAGCACGGCGCCGCGCTTGGTGCCCACCATGTTTTTCAGAAAATGCGCGCGGCTTAGAATGCCGCCATGCGTATGCTTCACACCCTTGGGCAAGGCCATCGAGCCGGAGGTGTAGATTTCCAGCGCCTGGTCGGTGGGATGGATTTCGGACTCCACCTCCAGCAGCATGGCGTCGCTGACGCTGCAGGCGGCTTCGGTGAGGAAGCTAATATCCTGCACGCTGCGCGGCAGCGCCGCGCCGGTGGAGGCGATCCACCGCAGATACGGGATTTTGGCAATCCGCAGCTCCGGCCCGCACTCGTTCAGCTCCGGCAAAGCTTCGCCTAGCCGCTCGACATAATCGTGGCCGAGCAGTTTGCGTTGCACGATCAGGCCGGTGATGTCGGATTGCCGCAATACCCGCGTCAGCTCGTTTGCTTTCAGCAACGTGCTGATAGGAATGGCAATGGCGCCGATGCGGGCGATCGCGGCCAGCATCAGCGCGAAAGACGGGCTGTTGCCGTAGATGAAGCCGATGCGCGTGCCTTTGCCGGCGCCGCGGGCAAGCAGGCCTTTGCCAAGCTCCGCGGATTTCATCTCAAGCTCCCGGAAACTTAGCGCATCGTCCGGGATACTGTCGCCCTTCAGCGTGATGGCGAGATCGTAGCCATAGGCGGCGGAAGCGGCGCGGATCAGTTGCGGAAAGGTGCTTGCCGATCCGGGGTCCAGCAGAATTCCATCATGCGTATCTACCTCAGACATTTTTCCTCCGAAACGCGGCATCCGAAACGCGGCATCCGAAACGCGGCAATGCCTTGTAACGCCGCCGCATCCAATCGCAAAGCTGGATGAGCGGCATCCAAGCTGGCTCGCCATTATAGAACTGCCATCATGGAACTATTGTCACCTGTACGAATTGACGATTTGCTTGTCGATGCCTATGGGCTTTGGTGAAAGCGCGGCTGTTCAGCTGCGCGGCGCCGTGCCAGGACTGCCAGGCCGCCGAATAAGAGCGGGTTGAGGGATATCCATGTTGCACACCGAAACTTCCGGCTTGAAGGCAGTCACGTCTCCGCTCGCCTATCGCATGATGGCGATCGCTTTTCTCAATCAGAATATCGCCATTGCGTGCATCTGGGGCTCGTTCAGCGTTCTGCTGCTCTCAGTAGAGAGCAGGCTGGGCGTCGGCCGCCAGCTCAGCACGCTGGGCGCACCCGCCGTAAATCTCTCCTGTGCCATCACCGCGCCGTTCGTCGGGATCTTGGCGGCGCGCTATTCGCTGAAGCTGATCATGATGACCGGCTCGATCTTGGGCGTTGCCGGTTTCCTTCTCCTGGCGCTCGGCCATAGCATCGTGTTGTATCTGGCGGCCTATGGGGTGCTGCTGGGGCCGGCCATGGCCGTCTCGGTAATTCTGCCGGCGACGCTGGTCACGCGGTGGTTCACCACGAATGCCGGCAGGGCGCTGGGCATCATGACGACGCAGCTTTTCGTTGGGTTCATTCCGTTGACGACCAACTGGATCGTACACGCCTACGGCTTGCCGGCGACCTATATCGCACTCGCCGGACTTTCGGCGGTCGGCGTCATCGCCAATTTATTTGTTATCGATCATCCGCCGGGCGCCGTGCAGCCGGTTGATCCGGTACGCACTGCCCACGGCGCCAATGCGCCCGCAGCCCACGGCGCCAATGCGCCCGCAGCCCACGGCGCCAATGCGCCCGCAGCCCACGGCGCTGATGCGCCCACTGCCCATGGCGCCAATGCGCCGGCAGACGCGGATACGGGAACGATGGGCAAGCTGCTGTCGCAACCCGCGCTTTGGGGCATCGCACTTGCCTTCATCGCCTGTTCCGCCGCGACAATCATTCTGCTGGCGCATATGGTGCCGCTGGCGCGTAGCTGGGGTTTTCCGTCGCGCCAGGCGGCACTCCTGCTATCCATCCAGTCGCTGGCCGGTCTGGCGGGCACGATCCTGTGCGGCTGGATCGCCGACAAGCTGGGCGGCGCGCGCACCATGGCCATCCTGACCTTCGACGCGGTGATTTTATGGAGCCTGCTGCTATGGCACCCCTCCTTCGCCGCGACCGCGGCGATCATCGGCGTGTGGGGCCTGCACAGCTCCGGCACCGTGCCAGTCATCAGCCTGGCGCTGTCGCAAACCTTCGGCAAAGCAAGCTTCAGCCGCGCCTACGGGCTGGTGCAGCTGATCGCACTGCCTTTCTCGGTGCTCTGCGTGCCTGCAGCCTCCCTGGTCTTCACCCGCACCGGCTCCTATTCCGGTGCAATCCTCGGCGTCGTCGTGTTCCTGGCAATCACCTGCCTGCTGCCTTTGGTGGCGGTGAAACGGAAAGTGAAAGAGGCCGCTTTTTGAAAAAAGCGGCGCAAAAACTTCTCTAACTCTTGAGCCTGGAGCGTCGAACGCTCAAGGCCCAACGGGCAAAACTTTTTTTGCCGCACCGGCGGCCCGGTTTTTTCTTCAGAAAAAGAACTGCTTGCTTTGCTTACTTCCGGGCGCCGCGTTGGAATAATTGGCTGGACAGTGCGGCGTAGCTTGGGTCTGCGCCTGGCTCGATGGAGCTTGAAGCTGCTTCGGTGATTTGGCGTTTGCTGCGGTAATCGAAGGTCACCACGCGTTTGGCGAAGCGCCATTGGCCGTCGCCTTCCTTGCGGTAGCGGTCGATATAGCGCACGGCCATCATGTCCTCGGCCCAGCCGTTCTCGCCGTCCGGGATCATGTGATAGGCCAGCGCGTAGATTTCGCCTTCGCCGCTATCGCCATCGACCGAGATCAGATGGTTGCAGATATGGTGCCCGCCATAGCGCATATAGGGCAGGGAGCTTTCAACGAAGGCACAGAAGCCATCGGCCGGTCCGTCATAGCTGTCGCCATGGCTATCCGTTGCGTCCTCGGTATAAAGACTGCGCAGCAAAGCGATGTCCTTGCGGTCGATCGCGCGGCTGTACAGCTGGCCGAGCTCGCGGATCGCCTCCTTCGCCAGCAGGGTTTCAAATTGCGCTTCCTTTGTTTGTGACATTTGGCATCTCCCTTTGTTTAAGTCTGATTATTCCGCCGGCGCCCTTGCCTGCGCGATGCTGCGTTTGGCCGGCTGGATCAGTAGCACCAAAGGCGAGGTGACGAGCGTGAAAACCAGCATCAGCTTGAAGTCATCGATATAGGCGATGATGCTGGATTGCCGCGTGATGAGCAAGTTCAGCATGGCCGCACCTTGCACCGTTCCGGGATTCCATAACGCCAGCGGCGTGCCGCTCTGCAGCAAGCGGTTGAACGGCGTGACGGCGGAGGAGATGATGGCGTGATTTACCTGGGTGTTGGCATCCAGCAAGGCCGCGGTAACGGATATGCCGATCGAGCTGCCGAGGTTGCGCAGCAGGCTGAACATTCCTGTCCCCTCGGAGCGTAATTCCGGCGGCAGGCTTGCAAAGCCGACGGTGCTAAGCGGCACCGAGATGAAGCTGGTGCCCAGGCCTTGAATGAAGCCGACCCAGACGATGGTGGTCTCCGAGACGTCGGGCGTCCAGGCTGTCATGGCGTAAAGCCCGTAGAGACTGCAGCAGAAACCGAAGCCGAGCAGATAGCGCGCGTTGAGTCTTCCCAGCAGCCGGCCGCAGAGCAAGGCGGCCCCCATGGCGCCGATGCCGCGCGGCGCCATGACCAGGCCGGCTGTCGCGACCGGATAGTTCATCAAAACCTGCAGATAGGGCGCCAGCAGCGCCATACTCGCAAACAGGATCAGCCCCAGCACGAACATCATCAGGATGGAGGAGGTGAAGTTTACGTCTTTGAACAGACGCGGCGAGATGAAGGGTTTCGGTGCCAGCACGAATTGCATCAGGAAAACGTAAAAGCCGAGCCCCGCCAGCACCGCCTCCACCTGAATTTCGCGGGCGCTGAACCAGTCCAGTGTCTCGCCGCGATCCAGCATGGTTTGCAGCGCGCCGACGCAGAGGCTCAGGGCGGCAAACCCCGTCCAATCCAGCCGCTGCGCCTTGCTATGCGAGGTTTCCTTCAAGAACGTGCTCAGACCCAAGGTCGACAGGATGCCAAAGGGCACGTTGATGTAGAAAACCCAGCGCCAGTTGTAATGCTCGGTCAGCCAGCCGCCCAAAGTGGGCCCCAGGATCGGGCCCACCAGCGCGCCCATGATGAAGATCGCCATGGCAAAGCCGCGCTGCTCGACCGGCCAAATATCCAGCAGGACCGATTGCGACAGCGGCACCAAGGCGGCGCCGCACATGCCTTGCAATATCCGGCAGACGACGATCTGATCCAGCGATTGCGCGAAGCCGCAAAGGATGGAAGCGGCGGTGAAGCCGAGGGTCGAGACGATGAAGATCCGGGTTCGCCCGAACCGGGCTGCGAGGTAGCCGACCGGCGCGGTCATGATCGCGGCCGCCACGATGTAGCTGGTCAGCACCCAGCTGATCTCTTCCTGGCTGGCCGCCATCGAGCCCTGCATATAGGGCAAGGCGACATTGGCGATGGTGCTGTCCAGCGTCTGCATAATCGCTGCCATCATCACACAAACCGTGATGATGGCGCGCCTTGGCGCGGCTGCTTCCGGCGCGGCCGCACTCACTGCATCCGGCTCCGGTGTGATCGCTGCATCGTGCCGTCCTTAGCCGGTTTTATTAGGATAGCATAGCTGACACAATGCGAGAGGGTGGTGCGGGATGTTGCGCCGCCCCAGCCTGGTTTCAAAAGTCTTTTTGGTTCTTTTTCTTCAAAACAACCGCTTACTTCGCTTCACCCACACCGCGCCCAGGAGGCCAGCAGCAATGCGTATTCGCGTTCCAGCTCGCGGCCGGCGCCGGTGATGACGGCGACCCTGCCGTCGCAGCGATCATCGCTCATGGCTGCGACATGGTCAGCTCCAGCCCGTCAAGTTGGCCCAGCTCGCGCCATTCGTACAGCAGCTTTTCGTAGGCGTACCAGCCGGGCCCGTACACCTCGCCGGCATAGGAGCGAAGTTTTTCCGAGTTTTCCGAGTTGAAATAGCTGGGCGTGCACTCGCGCGAAAAGCTGGAGGCGTCATAAGCGGTTTCCCGCACATGCTGTACCCATGCCGCTTCCGCCCGCGCGCTGGGCTCGGCCACGGCAGCATTGCGCGCCATCAGCTCGGCGATGACGTGCGCCACCTGGTAGCCGTGCAGACTGAACTGCTCGGTGGTGCTGGAATTCAACGCGCTCTGCACATAGCCGGTAAAATACAGGTTCGGGAAACCGCGCGTCATGATGCCGTGCAGCGTGCTGTAGCCATCCCGCCAATGATCGTAGAGCGATTTGCCGCCGCGCCCTTCAATCACCTCGATGCCCCAGCGCTTATCCAGATCGGATGAGACCTCAAAGCCGCTGGCGAAGATCATGCAGTCGATCTCGTATTCCACGCCGCCGGCGATGAAACCTTTTTCGGTCATCGCTTCGACGCCGCGGGTGGCGGAGACGTCGATCAGCTTGACGTTCGGGCGGTTGAAGGTGGGGTAGAAATCGTCGTTGGAGGCGGGGCGTTTGCACAGATAGCGATACCAGGGTTTCAGCGCTTCGGCGGTGGCCTTATCTTCCACCATGGCTTCCACCCGGGCGCGCAGCCGCTCCATGACGCGGTAATCCATCGATTCGCGGCGCTTGATGAATTGTTCCGGCGTGTCGTTCGGCCAGCCTTCGGCGGCCAGCTCGGCAGAGACGTTTCGGGTGATCTCGGTCCAGATATCGCAGATCAGGTCCGGCTCGGGCGATGGGATCCATTCCATCGCGTTGCGATGGAAGTTTGCTTTTCGCTGCTTCTGCCAGCCGGGCTGCAGGGTTTTCACCCATTCCGGATCCGTTTCGGGATTGACGCGCTGGTCCACGGTGGAAGGCGTGCGCTGCAGCACGTAGAGCTGTTTGGCGTATTTGGCGAGATAGGGCACCGCCTGCACCGCGGTGGCGCCGGTGCCGATGATGGCGACGGTCTTGTCGGCAAGCTTGTGCAGCACCGGTTCGCGGTTATTGCCGCCTGTATAGTCGTATTCCCAGCGGCTGGAGTGGAACATTTTTCCTCCGAAGCTGGAAATACCGGGAATGCCCGGCAGCTTCGGGATGTTCAGCAAGCCGTTGGCCATAACCACGTGGCGGGCGCGGATATCATCGCCGCGATCGGTGGTGACATGCCAGCGCTGGATTTCCTCGTCCCAGCGCAGCCCGGTCACCAAAGTCTGGAAGAGTTCGTTGCCGCCGAGCCCGAATTTCTCGACGATCAGCTTCATGTAGTCATAGATCTCGTAGCCGGAGGCAAATTTGCGCGACGGCATGAAGCCGGTTTCTTCCAGCAGCGGCAGATAGCAATAGGCATCGTTATCGCAGGACAGGCCGGGATAGCGGTTCCAGTACCACACGCCGCCCCAATCGCCGGAATGGTCGATGTTGCGGAAGGTGGAGACACCGGCATTTTTCAAATGGTAGGCGGCAAGCAGCCCGCTCCAGCCGGTGCCGAGAATGGCGACGTCCAGATCCTCGATGATCGGCTGCCGCGTTTTGAACCTGGTATGCGGGTCGGCGGCGTAGATGTCCTCGAACTCGGCATTGCCGGCCAGGTGCACATATTGATCGGTCGCCGCGCGAATGATGCGCTTGTCGCGCTCGTGGAGATATTTCTCGCGCAAATTCGCGATATCGACGGCTTCGGCGGGCGGGACGGTGGTTATCTGGCAGTCCATGGATGCTCCGTTGAATGGATCAGGATTTGAAAAAGCTGACGCTGTGATCGTCGGCGCCGCTGCCGATGAAGTGCTTGGCCGATAGCGGCATGCCCATGACGCCTTGCGACCAGTCGATCGCGGCGCCGAAATCATGGAACCAGTCATAGAGCATGACGCGCTTGGCGATGCGCCATTCGCCGTCACGCTGCTCGAACCTGTCCAGATAGCGGCCGCCGATGACGGTGTCGCGCTGGTTCTTTTCGCTCTCCTTAATCCGGTGATAGGAGGTGACTTGGGTCTCCACCCGCGCTTGGCTGCCCGCAAGCTCGATCACGCTTTGACCAAGTACATGCTGCGTGACCGGCAGATAGGGCGAACCCGGCACCACCCAGGCGAGGTATTCGTTAAAATCACCGGCGAACACGCCGTAATCGGTGACCGAGTCCGGCCAGTACGAAGCGCTGATCAGCTTGGCGTCGCGCCGGTCCTCGCCGCGGGCGAGGCCGATGATTCTAGACCTGATCCTGTCGCGCTCCAGCAAGGCCTGCAATTCGTCTGAAACGTTTTCCACCTTTTCTCTCCCACGCCAGGCGACACGAACAGCCATGGCCGGCACATAGTTGAGCCGTGGATAGCCCCGTGGCCAACGCTTCCGCTTGACCTATTCGGACATGCATCACCGCCGTCTCACCCGGTCAGGGACGGGCCGACGATGGAACGGATGCGTTGCTCGATATCCGCATCGCTCATCATATTGCCGGAGACGATGATGCGGGTCGGGCCGCCGAAAATCAGGCTGAGGAAACCGGCGGCGGCGGATCCCACCCACTCCTTCATCCCCAGCCTATCTGGGGGACGAAGGCCCAACTCAAATATACCGCCCGCCATTCACGCCAATCACCTGCCCGGTCACATACCCCGCCTCATCCGAAGCAAGCCAGGCCGCCGCACCGGCGATATCCTCCGGCTCGCCATGCCGGCGGATCGGTCCGGCCTGCACCATCGCCTCGAATTGCGGCTTCATGTCGTCGCGTTCGAACGATTCGATCGACATTGCCGTGTTGTGCACGAAGCGCGGCGGGATGGTGTTCGAGGTAATCCCAAATTCGCCAAATTCCTGCGCCAGGCTTCGCGTCAGCGCGATCATGCCGCCTTTGGCTGACGAATAATGCGCCATAAGCGCCGCGCCGGATTGCGCGCTCGACGACGAAATATTGATGATCCGCCCCCATTTGGCAGCGATCATATCCGGAATGACAATCTGCGTGACGATGAACGCGCTCTTCAGATTGATGGCGAGCATCTTGTCCCACAACTCATCGGTCAGTTCCAGGAACGGAACAAATCCGGTGATGCCCGCATTGTTCACCATAATCGTTACCGGGCCAAAGGCCTCACGCAGCTTCGTTACGGCGGCGGTGATGTCGGCGCGCTTGGAAACATCGGCGGAAAGCCCGATTGCCTTGCCGCCGCTTGCATTGATCTCCGCCGCTACCTTCTCCGCCCCATCCGCCAGCAAATCCAGCACGCCGATCGCAATGCCATCCCGCGCCAGCCGCTTCGCCGTCGCTTTGCCAATGCCGTTCGCCGCACCGGTCACCAATGCAACCTTTAACATTTTCGCTCCCCTGGGATTTGACCGCATCTTATCTGCCGCCTCAGCTAGACATCAATCCTCGCCCATGCGCTGCAGCGCGCATCGCCGGCCGGCGGCCGGGAAACTGGTAAAGCCCCGGTTTCTTCGCTAATCGTGACGCCAATCAGGTTGAGGCCAGACTGAATCGGTCAAGCCGTGGCTTGCTGACCAAGCTAGGCAGGTGCTGGCAGCCTTGCGGCGAGGAGCCTCGCGGCGAGGAGCCTCGCGGCGAGGAGCCTGGCGACAAGAAATGACAACAGAAAGAGGAGTTAAAAATGTCCGTCCCCGTCTACGAACGTATCCTGCAGCTTTTCGAGGCCGAGGGCATCAACACCCTGTTCGGCATTCCCGACCCTAATTTCGTCCATATGTTCCTGAGAGCGCAGGAACGTGGCTGGACCGTCGTCGCCCCGCATCATGAAGCCGCCGCCGGGTTCATGGCCGAAGCCGCTTCGCGCATCACCGGCAAGCCGGCCGTGTGCATCGGCACGCTTGGGCCAGGCATCGCCAACGCCGCCCCGGCCATTCAATGCTGCCTGGTGGAAAACTCGCCGGTCATCTTCCTGTCCGGACAGCGTGCCCGGGTTACCGAGCAGCGCGTGCGGCGCGGCCGCATCCAGTTCGTCAAGCAGATGCCGCTATTCGAAAATTCGGTGAAATACGCCGCCTCGATCGAATATGCCGACCAGACGGACGAGATCATCCGCGAAGGCATTCGCCAGGCGATCGGCGGCACGCCCGGCCCGGTCTATATCGAATACCCCTCGCACATCATTACCGAAGCGCTTGATCTGCCGGAGGCGCTGCCGCCTTCGCGCTACCGCCTGGTCAACCAGGGCGCCGATATCGACCGTGTAGCCGAGGCCGTGCAGCTGATCCGCGCGGCGAAGAACCCCATCCTGCTGGTGGGCCATGCCGTGCACACCAGCCGCATGGGCGAGTCCGTGAAAGCACTGGCCAGGCTGATGAACTGCCCGGTCATTCAGACCTCGGGCGGCACGTCTTATATCGAAGGCCTGGAGGACCGCACCTTCCAATACGTGTTCTCCAACGCTTCCATCGAGGCGGTGACTGAATCCGATCTTTGCCTGGCCCTAGGGACCGAGCTGGGCGAGCCCGTGCATTACGGCCGCTGGCGCTACTGGCAGAAGAACGAAGCCATTCGCAAATGGATCTATGTCGAGCAGGACGCTTCGGCCATCGGCGTCAACCGCCCGATCGACGTGCCGCTGGTCGGCGATCTGCGCGGCGTCGTGCCGCAGCTCGTCGCGGCGCTGAAGGACACGCCGCTGCCGCCGGCCGCAGGCCTTTCCAAGTTCATGCAGGACGGCCAGTCGGAGCTCGACTCGCTGGCCGAGGAATCGCTGGGCAAGAGCGACGGCACCGGCAATCTGCCGATCCACACCTCGCGCTTCGTGGTGGAAGCGACCAAGGCCTTTCCGAAGGACGGCATCATGATCCGCGATGGCGGCGCCACGGTAATCTTCCAGTGGACCTATTCGCAGTGCAAGCCGCATGACGTGATCTGGAACCAGAATTTCGGCCATATCGGCACCGGACTGCCCTACGCCACCGGTGCCATGCTGGCGGACCGGGCAGCCACCGGCAAATCCCGGCCAGGCATGCTGCTGACCAGCGACAGTTCCTTCATGTTCCATATCGCCGAGCTGGAAACCGCCGCCCGCTGCAAGCTGCCTTTGGTCTGCGTCGTCGGCGTCGACAATCAATGGGGCCTGGAAGTCGGCGTGTACAAGCGCACCTTCGGCCAGGGCACGGACGAGACCGGCACGCATTGGAGCAAGGACGTCCGTTTCGACGAGGTCGCCAAGGGTTTCGGCTGCCACGGCGAGTACGTCACCAAGGCGGACGACATCCGCCCGGCGATCGAGCGGGCCTATGCCAGCGGCAAGGTCGGCGTGGTGCACGTGGTGATCGACCCGAAAGCCAACTCCGAGGAAATGCCGAAATACGCGGAATTCCGTACCTGGTACGCCGAAGGCACGCAGTAAAGCTGCAAGGGTGGCAATGCTACTAGAATGGCCGACTAGAGCAAGATCGCTTCAAGCGCGATCATGCTCTCGTTTTTTTCTGAAAGCGATCGACGATTTCGGCTTGCGCGAATGCGCGAACCTCAACCGATCGCGCGCTAGGGCTGCATTTCCGGCGCTCCGGCGCCCACGTACTGACATACGCTCCGCTCCGGTGCTCAGAAAAACGGGCCCTATTCGACTCACGCCAGCGCGTTACTCACAGTCATGCCGGCGAAGGCCGGCATCCACGTCTTTCTCGCTTACGGAATGAAGAAATGTCAGAGGCTGAAAAACCCGCCAAACCCGCGATGATGGTCATCTACATGGACATCACCGACCCGTCCTGGATCGAACCCTACTTCAAGGTGGTGCCGGGTCTGCTGGAAGAATACGGCGCCGTATCCGTCGGCGCCAGCCGCCGCATCTCCAGCATCGAAGGCAATCTCAAAGCGCCGGACCGCATGGCGATCTTGGCCTTTCCGTCGATGGAAAAACTGAATGCGTTCTGGGCTGATGAACGCTATCAGCCTTTCAAGGAAATGCGGCTGAACGCCACCCAGTCGCAAATCTTCGTTTTCGAGAACCCCGTGACCGGTTCCACCAGGCTTTCCAGCTGAAGCCATTCGACAGTGCAGGACAAAGCGGGGACCTTGCGGTTGGCAAAGCGCGCCGAAACAAAAAAGATGAGGTACTCAGATGACCGATGTCGTCTACCGCATCCGCCCGCCCGGGCCTGAAAGCCGCCTGTTCGAGCTGTGGTCGCTGACGCAATATCCGCCGGGCAAGGAGTCGCCGGTGGTGATGGAACCGACGATGGTGTCCTATAACAGCCCACGCCTTGCCGCCGATCCCGCGCCAGGACTATTCCAACATCCCGCCGCAGCAGATCGGCCTGCGCGCCGGCGGATGATGATCGGCTCCGAGGGAACTCAACTTTCCCCAAAGCAGAAAAATTCAATAAGTGTTGCACAGTTCAAGAATTATGCAACATCACTTTCGGGAATATCCCGGCCTCTTGGCGCGACTTCCGGGCTGGCGTGTAGGACCACCAGTTCACCGCCTCGCCGGTTTTCGCCTGATGAATCGCCGCGGTGAAAACGTCATGCACACAGGGGTCATGTCGTTGCCGGGTCATCTCGCATAACTGGACGTAAAGGGTGTCGGCATCGTGTGTCGCAAGCTGGGTGATCGTATTGATCCCGGGCAGTCTGAAATCAGCGAGGGCGGCTTTGCCGACATTGCGGAGACCGGCGAGTGAATCCGGTTCTGCAGGGAGAGTGCGCGCCACGATCAATCACCGAAGGCGCTGCATAGTTCGACCAAAAAGCCGTTGGCATCACGCACATAGGCAACGGTCTGACCCACGGCTTTTGATGCGGCAGGACGTAGCTGACGGCACCGGCACTGATAGCCTTCTCAAAGGCTGCGTCCACGTCGTCGGCGACGAACGCGACTTCCGCCCCGGCTGGCTCCTGATCGAGACGGTTAGGCCTGAAGGCGTGGCATGTCGCGGACACGAACGTCTCCCCGGCGAAAGCTAAGGCTGTCGCGCCGGTTTCCACCTCCGCATATTGCCCGCTCTCATGGACAAATCGGCGCGTCAGACCAAAGGCCCGTTCGTAGAATTCGACCGCTGCCGCCACGTCTGGCACATAGAGGATCACGTAACCCAGTCGCATCGCCGTTCCCACTATGTTTCGGCGAAAAATGCCAGACGGCATGGCGTGGGGCAAGCGCCTTTATCCGGCTCGAATACCTCAAATTCAGAAATCAGAATTACCCACCATCTCGCTCTGATCCTTCAGCCTGTTAGGCGCCCGAACATTTTTTGGTAGAAAAGAGGCAATGATAAGGTTTTGGTTCACCTTCGCTCGCATCGACAAGCCCCACCCTTTGAACTTGGGTTGCGGTGTAACCCGCCTTCAGCAGCGGCGATGCCATGCAACTTGTCCAAGCGGCGTTCCCCGATTTAGCTCTTGGTTCACCCCTTACAGTCGACGCCAGCCATGTGCTTCCGAACATCGGCGACGTTCGTGTTCGCGGCATTTGGTGGCCGCGAGTTTGATTAGGTGGTATAGAAAGCGGGTCAGGGGTAACTTTATTGTCACAAACAATGCGTTTGTAGGCAATCGCTCGGGAGGATTTTGCAACAGTGCGACAGGTTCAAATACTGTGATTATGAATAACATCACGCCATGAGATAGCAGATAATTTGGCGCTAGTTTTAGCCATTAACCCGGAAAAATAAAAAGATTGACGTAGATTGAACGTGTCCATCGTTTAGGATCACGTGGCGTCTTAGCCGAGAAATTCCTGACGGATACACGATGGTATCTACAAGATATTCGTATGTCAGGGTATGGAAGTCGATTGGGCCAAGGAGCTCAAGGTTGTCAAATGGCTCGATGAGATATTGAAAGACCTCCGCTCGATTAAAGAACTCTGGATGGGTGTACTCTTGAAGTAAAAGCCACTCCGTGGCAATTGCTACGATGCCGCCCGGTCGCACGACGCGAGCCATTTCGCGCACCGCCATGCTTGATGCGTCATGGCTTCCAAAATGCTCAATTGAAGATAAGCTCCAAGCGAAATCAAAACTATTGTCTTGATATGTAAGGTTTGTGCCGTTCTGGTTTTCGAACGTGATCTTCGAGAAATCTACCGAAGAAGGGCAACAGGCCTTGCTTGCTTCGAGCAGTCCGAGATCAGCTTCTCGTCCTACCGTGGTGCTCCAACCAGCTTCACTATAGAGATCCGTCGCGGTCACCTTGCCAACATGATCGGCAAGGTAATAGATCACGCATTCGCGCCCCACGCCAACGCCAATTCCGTGGTGTTCCTGCTTTAGCATTCCGAGCTTCCGTAGGCCGTACAAGCAATGTGTCCACTCCCAGCCCTTCCGGTATATCTCTCCGCTAAAATTCTGAAAGCAGTGCCGGTCGATCGAATAACGAGAAAGATCACGATGCAACGCAAGCCACTCGGCGTCGAGCCAGTGCGCCGGATTAACGACCGTACTTAATGAACCAACATGGCCCTTGTCATTGATCACGTAAGAAGGATGCTGAGCCGAAGTTTTTGTTCTCTCAAGTTCGGCAATTTCCGCTAATAGAGCGTCACGGTGGCTTATTAGTTCTTTCAGGGGAGGAAGCTTCACAGCAAAATTGCGTATCAGAGGTCGCATTGAAAACTTTTTATATCGAACCATCACGATTAACTTTATGTTGTTGGTATTGGTCAGCCACTCAAGTGCCTGTATGAGCTTTAAGCTCTTGATAGGACAAGGGCCTTCCGGCTAATCCTATCACCTTTACATTAGTTGGTGAAGGACAACCTGGTACTGGTGCTCAAACCAGGAATTATGCACCAAGGAAGGGGCGCGCTACAATTTTGGCACAACAGTAAACACCGGGATTGCCGAAGTGAGAACGTCCATGCATGCCATTCCCGTCACAAGTTGATAGTGGGTTAAAGGGGCAAGGCCAAATTTCCAAGCCTCGGATTTTAGGCGAGCGAAAGCGGCACCCTCAAGCCGATAGGCAAAGTGCTCCGACACAAGCCCTTCATTAAGCGTGTCGTCACTCTCCGTGCTAAGCGCCATTTCATCCAAAATTCTGATGATGCAAGACTTATCGAAAAAAACTCGCATAAGGTGAGCATCATCGTCTGGGAGAGTGAAATCGGCGGTGACGCTGTTGGCCGTCCACTTCAAAGCGGCGAGGTCGCTTAGGCTGGCTCTGAGAGGTGCGCCGGTGTCAATCGGATCATATCGAGGCATGAACGTGTACTTGGCATCAGGTCTCGTTTCGGTAAAGGGCGGACCCAAACGGTGCAAAACCCAAGATTTATGCACCATTTGGGTGGGTGGGTTTTCCAGGTAGTTAACTGGTGCAAAAATACGGTGAAAATGTTCGTGGCGGTCTAGTTTTAACTGGCGGAAGCAAGTCCAAGTTCCGCAAACGAGAATTCGCCAGATCGTTTTAATATGCGATAGGTTCTGATTCTCTCATCAGCAGTCAGCGTCTGAACCCCGGGTCTTGTTGCTGTTTGCTACAATGATCCGATTTGGGTCCCGGGTCTTTAAAGTCTTAGCAAGCTATTTGTTTGCCGCCTCCCGAGCAGGGCCTGCGCTCCGAATAGGCTACCAAACGACCAACGCCGAGCGCAACGGCGTAGATCAACGCGGTGCTCCATCGTCGGTAAGCGGTAAAGTTGCCGCTAGCAGCGGATTTTCCATAAGATCAGGCGTCAAGCGGCAGGTTGAACAATATCCCAGTTGCCGTACCCGGCGAGTATGAAGGCTTGACAAGGCTGATGGCCAAATGCGGGAGCACGGCGTTGCCTGCCATCGCCCGTCCGAAGCCAGCCAGTACGAGCTGCAGGCTGCGGCGTTCCGGCCAGGCACAAATGCTGGAGCGGCTGAATGTAGGCCGGGCGAGACATTTGCAGCCGATGAGGACGACGCGCCCGTCTGGCGCTCGCCTGGCGCCCGCCTGGCGCTGGCCGTTCCGATGAGCCAATTGTCAGTTCGACGCTCAAGGTTTAAGTCTCGTCAATCGCCCGCTGGCGAAGCCAAATCAATACCGCAAGGCCTCAAGGAGCCGCGATCATGGATAAGGACGTACAGGACAACGAGAAACCCAGCCAAGACGCCCCGCGTTTCACAATCTTCCGCGGCAAGGACGCAAAGGATTACGGCGCCCATAATCTGCAGCGCGTGGAAGGCATGACCCCGGTCATCGCCGAGGGCCTTGGCCACTACATTAAACACCAGGCCGAAGCCAGTCCGTCGAAGGTTACGCTGGTCTACGGCGCGCCGGGCTTCAGCCTGACCAAGGTGTGGTTCAAAAGCTTCTACCCGCTGCCGCTGCACTCCCATGATTCCGACTGCCTGTATTACATCCTCGCCGGCTCGGTAAAACTGGGGACCGAGGAGCTGGGGCCGGGCGACGGCTTCTTCGTCGGCAGAAACGTCCCCTACACCTATATCACCGGTCCCGAAGGCGTTGAGGTACTGGAGTTCCGCGATTCCGACGACCTCAACATCCGCTTCATGAGCAAGAACAAGGCGACCTGGGAGAAAGCAGCGGCAAAAATGGAAGCCCTGCGCGAGACATGGATCAAGGAACGGCCGCCTTCGGAAGTGACGGCGGAGTAAGCTAGGAAGCACTTCTTTTTCTGAAGACAAACACGCAAAAAGACTTCTGAAACCGGTGTTATTCGAAGCTTCCGGCTCCAGGGTCGATAAAGTTTTTTGCGCCGCTTTTCAAAAAGCGGGATTCTTGCTTATCCCTTAACGTCCACCAAGACGATCTCGGCGTCGCTTACTGCTTCAATCTCGATTTCCGGTTCGTCCTGCAGCGCCACGCCGTCGCGTGCTTGGGCCGGCTGGCCGTTGACTTTAATGTCGCCGGCGGCGGCGACCAGATAGGCGGCGCGGCCTGGCTTCAGGCTATATCTCGCCTTCTCGCCGGCGCCCAGCCTGGCCGCCAGCACTGCGGCGTTAGCGTATAAAGGCAGCGCGCTGGAGCCTGTATCGGCCGGGCGGCCGCTGGCCAGAACCTGCAGGCCTTGGCCGATTTCACGCGGGAATTTCCGCGCCTCCCAGCCCGGTTTTACCCCAGTTTCATCGGGGATGATCCAGATCTGGAAGAGCCGTGTTGCTTCGGTCTCGGCGTTCAGCTCCGCGTGGGTGATGCCGGTGCCGGCGTGCATCACCTGCACGTCGCCGGCGCGGGTGGCGCCGATATTGCCCAGGCTGTCCTTGTGGGTGATGGCGCCTTGGCGGACGAAGGTGATGATTTCCATATTTTCGTGCGGGTGCGCGCCGAAGCCGCTGCCGGGCGCGATTTCGTCGTCGTTCCAGACGCGGAGCGCGCCGACGCCCATCCGGTTGAAGTCGCGATAGCCGCCGAAACTGAAATGGTGCTTGGCGTTCAGCCAGTCATTGCGGAAGGCGCCGAGCGTGTTGAAGGGCCGGATGTCGATCATTTGAAGTCTCCTTGAACGCGGATCGTTCGATATCGAATGATCTACGCTTCCGTTTTTATTTTGCAAGAGGCTGCCGCCTTGCCAAGCCGGCGAAGCAGCGTGTCCAGGGCTGCAATTTCGGCAACGGAAAGACCCTGCATTGCCGCGGCGATGTCGCTGGCGTGTTGCGGGAACAAATCGCCGATAAAGCTGCGCCCTGCCGGCGTCAGGCCCACTTCGACATTGCGGCGGTCGCTTTCCACCCTGCAGCGGCTGACATAGCCGCGCTGTTCGAGTTTATCGATCAGGTCGGTCATGTTGCCGGGGCTGGTCAGCACCTTGTCGATCAAGGCGCGCTGGGTCAGCGGCCCAAGATGCAGCAGCGCCTCCAGCACGCCGAGCTGGGTGGCAGTGATGCCGACGGCGGTCAGCCGCGCTTCAACCCGGTTGGTAATGGCGCGGCTGGCGCGCATCAGCTTCACATAGGCGCGCAGGGCCGCAACGGTGCGGGGGTTATCGACGCCGTGCATCAGCGGTTCATCAGCACCGGCAGATTGGCGTTCTCCAGCACGTGGCGGGTGACCCCGCCAAGAATCAGCTCCCGCAGGCGGGAGGAGGAATAGGCGCCCATCGACATCAGATCGGCGCGAAAATCGCCGGCGGCGCGCAGCAGCCCGGCGCCCACCTCGCGGTCGATTGAGGCGAACTGCCCGATATCGGCCGTCACGCCATGATGCGCCAGATAATGCGCCACCTCCGGCGCCGTTGGGCCGCGCCGGAAATATTCCGACGAGGTGAGGATGCGCACCGCCTCGGCGCCGCGTATGAGGGGCATGGCGGAGCCGAGCGCGGCAGCGGCATTCGATAGCCCGTTCCAGGCCACCGCGATCCGCCGGCCGATGGTCACGGGGCGGGTGAAGGGCGAGAGCAGCACCGGCCGGCCGCTGTCGAACAGCACGGCGTGCAGGGCTTCCGCGGATGCCACATCCTCCCCGGCGGCCGGATGCGGCACGATCGTCAGGTCCGACACGCGCGCCTGGTAGGCGATGATCTCTTCCTCGCGGCCGCTGACGACGGTGAAGCTGGCGCTCGGCTCCTCCTGCCCCAATTGCGCCGGTTTCACGGCGACCTCATGCTCCTCGGCCACCGCCGTGAAGAGCGCGCGAAGTTTCTCGGCACGCGAGCCGCTTTCGCGCTCCGAAGCGGTCATGATCTCATCGATCAGGCCGCCGGACATGCCTTCGCCTGCCAGCGGCGCCATCTCCCGGGAATCCGTGCGCACATGAATGACCTGCAAATGCGCTTTGGCGCCTTTGCTGAGCAGAAAGGCGGTGTGCAAGGCGACCTCGCCGGAGCCGGGACTGCTGAGGGGAAGCAGAAACTTGCGGATCGCCATGAAACGCCTCCAAAACTTTGTTACTTCGGTACCGGGATATTGAGGCGCCCGGAGCCCAGGGCAGAAAGTCTTTTTGCTTCTTTTTCTTCGGAAAAAGAAGTGCTTTCTTACAGCAGCCCCACATCCCGCGACCGGTGCATCAAATGCTCCCCGCCATCGATGTACAGGGTGGTGCCGGTCATGCAGGGTGTTTGCAGGATAAAGACCGCGGCGCGGGCGATGTCTTCCGGTGTGCTGCCGCGCTGCAGCGGGTTGGCGCGCCAGGCTTTCTCGAACTTCTCTTGGGCCTGTTTGGGCGCCGCGACGCTGATGCCTGGCGCTATTCCGCAGACGCGGATTTTGGGCGCCAGGGCCATGGCGAACATTTCCGTGGCGGCGGCGAGTGCCGCCTTGCTGAGCGTGTAGGAGAAAAAATCCGGGTTCAGGTTGGCGAGCTTCTGGTCCAGCATGTTGACGACGACGCCGTGGGGCTGGGTCTGGCTGGCGGCGAAGTAGCGCGTCAGTAGCACCGGCGCGGCAAGGTTGGGGCCGGCATGGGCGGCGATGCTCTCGGCCGTGACGCTGCTCGCCTGATCGTAGTCGAAGTGCGAGGCGTTATTGACCAGCGCGTAGAGCGGACCGGCCTTGGCGATGGCCTCGCTGATCAGCCGCTCGGGCGTTTGGGGATCCGCCAGATCGCCCAGCACGACATGGCCGCCTAGTTCATCGGCCAGCGCCTGGGCTTCATCGGCCGAGCGGTTGGCGTGGATGACGACACGATGGCCCGCGGCGGCGATGGCGCGGGTGGTGGCGGCGCCCAGGCGGCGGGCGCCGCCGGTGATTAAGACTGCTCCGTTCATGCAGCCGTTCTACAGCATGTCGCGCAGCCGGAAATAGCTGGTGGCGAGCAGCAGCGCCGGCACCCGCAGCCGCCTGCCGCCGGGGAAGCGGGCGTGGGGCAAGCCGGCAAAGATGTCGAAGCGTTCCGCCTGACCGGCGATGGCTTCGGCGGCGAGCTTGCCGGCCAGGCCGGTGAGCGCCACGCCGTGGCCGGAGAAGCCTTGGGTAAACAGGATATTGTTGGCGAGCCGGCCGAAATGCGGGGCGCGGTTGCGGGTGATGTCGACATTGCCGCCCCATAGATACTCGACCCGCGCGTCCCGCAGCTGCGGGAACACTTGTGTGGCGCGCTTTAGCATGGAAGCGGCAAGGCCGGGCGGCTGCAGCGTGGAGTAGGAGACCCGGCCGCCGAACAGCATGCGGTTGTCGGCCGAGCGGCGGAAGTAGTTCAGCACGAAGTTCAGATCCGCCACCGCCTCGTTGCCCGGGATCAGCGTGGCGACATCCGCGCGGGGTTCGGTCGCGATGATATAGGTGCCGGCCGGCATGATGTAGCCGGCGATCGGCTTCATCAGGCTGCCCAGATAGGCGCCGCCGGAGAGCAGCAGAAATTTCGCCGAGATCGTGGCTTTGTCGCTGTGAAGTTTAATCGTGCTGCCTGGTTCGACGCGCTTGATGCGGGTTTGGCTGAACAATCGTGCGCCGGCCGCCTGCGCTGCCTTGGCCAGGCCCAAGGTGTAGTTCAGCGGATGCAGATGGCCGGAGAGCTGATCTTCCAGCACCGCCAGATAATGCGAGCTTTGCAGCCGCGCGCGCATCTCTTCGCCCTTCAGCAACCTGCCGGCGGGCGCGCCGAGTTCCGCAAGTTCCTCCTGCGTCTCCTCCAGCTCGCGTACATGCCGGGGCTTGATCGCCGCGTGCAGATAGCCCCGCACCGGATCGCAGGGGATATCGAAACGCCTGATCTGCGCATGCAGCAGATCGACCGCCTCGATCGACATGTTCCACAGCCTGCGGCTTGCCGCGGCGCCGACCAGCCTTTTGATCACCGTCTGGCTGGCGCCGAAGCCCGGCAGCACCTGGCCGCCATTGCGCCCCGATGCGCCCCAGCCGATATGCTCAGCTTCCAGCAGCGCCACTCTGTAGCCGCGTTCCGCCAGATGCAGCGCCGCTGAAACGCCGCTGATCCCGCCGCCGATTATGGCGACATCCACTGTAATGTCGCCTGGGAGCGGGTGGGCGGTCAGCCAGAGTTTTTGGGTGGAACCGTAGTAATTTCCAAAGGTCATTGAGCATTCTTAAAGGTGCGAGTGCCACGTAAGGCGATCGCCCCGTGTCTGCGTGAGTTTTCTTTTCATCTCATTTACGATGCCATTAAGCCCGTCGAACAGGCCAGGTCGTATTGGCGCCGTTTCCCAGGATCTAACAGATAATCAATATGACGGCCCTTCTTGTTATGATTTCCGTCTTCATATAGCCACCATGCGACGCCAAGCTCAGGTCCGGGTGAAAGTAATCGAAGAATGGCTGACTTAACATAATCGCCGATATCTCCAACGTACCTGTTTTGCATTGAGAGCTCACAATAACAAACAAATGGGGGGTCCAGGGCCTCAGGCCCCGGCGGGTCGCAAGGGCGGAGCCCTGTTCTTAACTTCATCTACACATTCAGCAGCAGATGCTCGCGTTCCCAGGAGCTGATGACGCGTAGATACGTTTCGTATTCAAGCCGTTTTACCGCAACCAGCACGTCTACCAGTTTTTCACCCAGCACGTCGCGGATAGGCTGCGACGCATCCATCACGTCCAGCGCGTGGCTGAGTTCGCGTGGCAAGGTGTATTCTCCGGAATAGGCGGAGCCGATCTGCGCCGTTGTCGGCTCCAGATTTTCCACCATGCCGAGATAGCCGCAGGCCAGGGTGGCGGCGAAAGCCAGGTATGGATTGGCGTCTGCGCCGGGCACGCGGTTTTCCACACGCATGGAAGAAGGTTCACCGAAAGGAACGCGCAGGCCGCAGGTACGGTTGTCGTAACCCCATTGCAGATTAATCGGCGCGTTGGAAAAGCGCGTCAGCCGGCGGTACGAATTCACGTTCGGCGCATAAATCGGCATCGCCGCCGGAATGTATTTCTGCAGGCCCGCGATGTAGGAAAGGAAAAGCGGGCTTGCCAGACCGTCCTCACCCGCGAACAGATTCTGTCCGCTCACCGGATCGACGATGCTTTGGTGCACATGCATCGCACTGCCCGGCTCGCCGCCCATCGGCTTGGACATGAAGGTGGCGTAGATATTATGCCGCAACGCCACTTCCCGCACCGTGCGCTTGAACAGGAAAACCTGATCGGCGAGGTTCAGCGGATCGCCGTGCAGGAAGTTGATCTCCACCTGCGCCGCACCTTCCTCGTGGATCAGCGTGTCCAGATCCAGATGCTGCAAATCGCAGAAATCGTACATCTCCTCGAACAGCGGATCGAATTCATTGACCGCATCGATCGAGTAGGATTGCCGCCCGGTTTCCTGCCGGCCGGAGCGGCCGACAGGTGGTGTGAGCGGATAATCCGGATCGGTGTTGCGGCCGACCAGGTAGAATTCCAGCTCCGGCGCCAGTACCGGCTTCCAGCCTTTCGCTTCATACAGTGCCAGAACCTTTTGCAGCACTTGCCGAGGCGCCATCGGCACCGGCGTGCCGTTCGCGTATTGGCAATCATGGATGATCTGCGCGGTCGGTTCATGCGCCCAGGGCACCAGGCGCACCGTATCGGCATCCGGGATCAGCTTGATGTCGATGATCGCCGGGTCGGTGAGCGTATCCTCCGGATCCTCCGGATATTCCCCGGTGACGGACTGGATGAAAATAGCCTCCGGCAGCCGCGGCGCCCCGCCCTGGAAAAATTTCTGTGCCGGCATGATCTTGCCGCGCGGAATGCCGGTGATGTCCGGCACCAGGCATTCCACTTCCGTGATTCGATGCTCGTCGAACCACTCCTGAAGATCGATCTTACTCATGGTAAACCTCAAAAAAGGAAGCGGTTCTTTTTCTGAAGAAAAAGAACCAAAAGGACTTTTTAATCTGGGCCGGGGCGCTCCAAATTCCCGGCACTGAAGGAGTAAAAGTTTTTTGCGGCGCCCGCGGGGCGCGTCGCCCTTTTTTCACAAAAGCGGCTTCTTGCTACTGCAGAACGCTGGTCCAGATATCGTTAAATAGTTTATACTGCGCGCCTTTCAGCGGCGCCAGGAATTGCAGTTTCTTGTAGTCGTCCGCGCTCGGCGTGATCAGCTGCGTGGTGATGATGCCGCTGAGATATTGCTGGGAGGCCTGGTTTGGGCTGGCGTATTCGTTGAAGTTGGAAAGATCGGCGCCGTTATGCGCATCGAGGATGAAGTTGATGAATTCCAACCCTAATTGCGGATCTGGCGCGTGTGCGGGGATTGCCATGGTATCCACCCAGATTTCGGAGCCTTCCGTCGGCAAATAGTATTTCATTTTAGCGCAGGTGCCGTCCGCGTAGCATTCGCCGATATCGCCGTTAAAGGCGGTGGTTACGGCGATCAGCCCGTCCTTCAACTGGCCCTCCGCCGGCGTCTCGTCAACAAAGCCGGCGAAGTTCGGGCGTTTCTTGGTCTGCTCGATCAACTTGGCCGCGGCCAGCCACTGGCTTTCCTGCGCGCAGTTGAAGCCATAGCCCAGATAGGCGCAGGCGGCGGCGATCTGGTCGCGGCCTTCGCCTTTCGGCAAAGTGAAGGGGTAGTTCGGGTTGATCTTCGGGTCGAACAGCACGCCCCAGCCGCCGCCGGGATTGGCGATCTTGCTAGGGTCGTATTCGATGCCTGTCGTGCCCCACTGATAGGGCATGGAATATTTGTTGCCGGGGTCGTAGCTGGGGTTGGCGAAGCGCGGCGCGAGGTTCACGGCGTTAGGAATCTGGCTATGGTCCAGCGGCATCAGCAGGCCTTCATTCGCCAGCTCCGGCACGTAATAGCTGGAAGGCACCACAACGTCGTATTGCGAATCGCCGCCGGCTTTAAGTTTTGCGGCCATCTCCGCATTACTCTCATAATCGGTCTCCACGACCGTGCAGCCGCATTGCAGCTCAAAGCCGGAGATGATGCCTTCGGAGATATAATCCGACCAGATAAAGAGGTTGAGCACGGGCTGCGCGGCCTGTGCCGGGCGGGGAGCGCCGGAGACGCTCCAGGCGGCGGCAACGGCAAGGCTGGCAAGGGCAAGCTTCGTATAGCGCTTCATCATAAAGTCCTTTTGCTATCGTAACGGGTAGTTCAGGTGGGTATCAGGCTGGCGCGGCGTTCCCGGTGCCGGGTGATGACGAAATGCCCCACAGCCAGCAGCATGACGGCCCCGATCATCAGCGTGCCGAGCGCGTTGATTTCCGGCGAGATGCCTTTTTTCGCAATCGCGCTGTAGATATAGATCGGCAAGGTCACGCTGCCGGGACCGGCGGTGAAAAAGCTGATGGTGAAATCGTCGATCGAGAGCGTGATGCCCAGCAGGAACCCGCCGATGATGGCCGGTTGCACGATCGGAACGATAAGGAAGAAAAAGCTCTTGACGCCATCGGCATAAAGATCGTGCGAGGCTTCGAACAGATTAGGATCCAGGCCGGAGAGCCGGGCGAAGACGTTAAGCGTGACATAGGGCACCTGGAAGGTGATATGCGCGATCACCATGGTCAGCAGCCCGGCGCCGAGCAGGCCGGTGGCGCCGTGCACGAAGTTGAAGAAAATCAGCTCGGAGATGCCGAACACCAGGCTGGGCATGATGATCGGCATATAGATGATCAGGCTTGGCAGATTGGCCGCAAAGCCGCGCCCGTTCAGCGCCCGGAAGCGGCAGAGCCCGTAGCCCAGCAAGGTGCCGAGTGCCGTGGAAACGGCGGCGGAGCCGCCGGCCAGAATCAGCGAGCGTTGCAGCGCGCTGAACACCATATTATCCGAAAACAGCACGCCATAGGCATGCCAGGAATGCCCGGTGCCATTCGGCGCCGGCGCGAACGAGAAATACGCCACCATGGCGAGCGGTGTGTACAGCAGGATATAGACCGGCCAGGAAATGCCCGAGAGCGCGAAGCGAACATTCTTCGGCACCACATTGCTCATATCGTCGGAACGACGTTCTTGACGTTCTTGATCATATCGTCGGAACGACGTTCTTGACGTTCTTGATCATATCGTCGGAACGACGTTCTTGACGTTCTTGATCATATCGTCGGAACGACGTTCTTGACGTTCTTGATCATATCGTCGGAACGACGTTCTTGATCATATCGTAGCGTTCTCCCCCGCGCCGCCCAGCTTGCGCGTGAGCACCCGGAAGGCGACGAGGCCGGCGCCGGTGAAGACCAGCATGATGATGGTCAGCGCCGCGCCATAGGGCCAGTCCGGCGTTTCGGTGAACTGGTTGGCGATCAGCGAGCCGATCATCAGCGCCTTGTCGCCGCCCAGCAATTGCGGGACCACGTAATCGCCGAAGGCTGGAATGGCGACGAAGATGATGCCCGCGAGCAGCCCCGGCAAAGTCTGCGGAAACACCGTGTGCCAGAACAGCTTGAGGCCGGAGGCGTACAAATCGCGGCCGGCCTCCACCAGCGTCCAATCCAGCCGCTCCGCCGAGGCGTAGAGCGGCAGGATCATGTAGGGCAGATAGTTATATGCAAGCCCGGTGGTCACCGCGAAATAGCCGGGCGCAATGCCAAGGTATGGCGGGATGATCCCAAACCGATGCGCAACCCAGGTCAGCGGCGCGTTCGGGCCAAGCAGTTCCAGCCAGGCATAGGTGCGCACCACCTGATTGGTCCAGGATGGCAGGACGATCAACAGCAGCAGCAAAGGGCGGATGGATTCAGGCCGCGTCATCACGAAGAATACGATGGGATAGGCCAGCAACGCGGTGACAGTCGTTGCGATCAAAGACTGTTCGAGCGAGCGGAGCAAAATGACGACATTGCCGTTATCCCAGCCCAGCAGCGAGTAGCCGGCGACCTGCTGGAACGACGTTGCGGTGAGCGGCAGCACCGGCGAGCCGTAATCGTTCGAGGTGAAAAACGCGATGCCGAGCAGAACCAGGCTGGGGATCAGCAGGAACAGAATGATCCAGAACAGGCCAGGGCCGGCGGTAATCCAGAGCCGCAGCCTTTGGGCGCGGCTTTCGGTCTGCACGGCGCTGCGTGGCGCGACGCTGATACTCATCTCAGGAGTCGATCAGCATGATGTTGGCGGGTTTCAGTTCCACCGCCACCGCCTCGCCAGGTTGCCAACTGCGTTCGGCGGCGATGTTGTTGGTGTCCAGCGCCAGCACAATCTGGCCGCCTTGCGTCTCGATCCGGTATTGCGTGGAAGCGCCCATATAGATTGCCTCCTTCATCACGCCGCGGAAAACATTGGGCCGGCCCTCCGGCCGTTGCGATTCGTTGTAGATCCAGATCTTTTCCGGGCGGATCATCGCCATGCGCTCGGCGCCGATGGGTGCGGTAATCTGCAACTGCCCCAGCGGTGTCTCCACCATTCCGGATCCCAGAGGCCGGATCGGCCAGATATTGGAAAGCCCCAGAAACTCGGCGACGAAGACATTGCAGGGCTTTTCATACACATCCAGCACCGGCCCGACCTGCTGCAATTTGCCCTTCGACATCACGCCTATGCGGTCCGACATCACCAGCGCCTCATGCTGGTCGTGCGTGACGAAAATGAACGTCATTTTCAGGCGCTTTTGCATGCGCATCAGCTCGACCTGCAATTCCGCCCGTAATTTCGCGTCCAAAGCGGAAAGTGGTTCGTCCAGCAGCACCACCTCCGGCTCGTTCACCAATGCGCGGGCAAGGGCAACGCGCTGCCGCTGGCCGCCGGAGAGCTGCGCCGCATTGCGCTTGGCGAACTGGCCGATCTGCAGCAGCTCCATGATGTCGTTGACGCGCTTTGCCCGCTCAGCACCTTGGACGCCGCGCATGCGCAGGCCAAAGCCGATGTTATCGGCGACGTTGAGGTGCGGAAACAAGGCGTAAGACTGAAACACGGTGTTCACGGCGCGCTTATGGGCCGGCACCTCCTGCATCTCCCGCCCGCTGATCAGGATGCGGCCTTTATCCGGCGCTTCGAAGCCGGCGATCATGCGCAGCAAGGTGGTTTTGCCGCAGCCCGACGGACCCAGCAGAGTGAAGAACTCTCCCGCCTCGATATTCAGATCCACCCCGTCCACCGCGGGGATGGTGCCGGCGAAAATACGGGTGATGCCGGAGAGGCTGATGGCGCCGCGCTGGCTGGTGGCGGAAGGCGGGAAAGGCGGATCGGCAACGGTTTCAAGCATGCCAAGCGCCCCGATGACGTTCGCATTGGGCCGGCGTTAGCGCGGATGGCGGGCTAACATCTCGTTCTGATGGCACAAAATTCCCCGTTTTGAGAACGCAATTTCCCAGGCGCCGGTAAGTGCCCGAAGCAATTCCGCCATGATCGCTAAACCCTTTGCAGTGTCGCCAATCCCGGAAAACCCGTCAAGAATAATTAACGAAGTGCTGCAAAGATTTTCAAAAATGTTTTGTCTGGCGGCTGATTCACAAGCGTTTCAACGCCTTGCCTGAAACCGTCTGTTGCAAAACCAGGGGGCCATCTGAGCGTTCGGCAATTGCATGGCCGGCTGCACAGGGGCCAAATATTACTTGGCACCCGCAGCGCCGGCTGGCATAAGCAGGCCAAATGCACTTGCTGTGTTGAAAATTCTAAACGAATTCGGCAGCACGCTGCACATGCGCCGCACATCATAAAGGCCAAAGCAATGCTCGTCGGACTGCCGAAGGAAATCAAGAACCACGAATATCGCGTCGGCCTGACCCCGGCTTCGGTGCGGGAACTGAAGGCCCACGGGCACCGCGTATTGGTCGAATCCGGCGCCGGCGAGGGCATTGGCATGAATGATGAGGCTTATGTCAAAGCCGGCGCGGCCATCACCGGCAGCGCCGCCGAGGTTTTTTCCACTGCCGATATGATTGTGAAGGTAAAGGAACCGCAGCCGGTGGAATGCAAAATGCTGCGGCCGGGGCAAATCTTGTTCACCTATCTGCACCTGGCGCCGGACCCGGATCAGGCGAAGCTGATCCAGCAATCCGGCGCCATCGCCATTGCCTATGAAACGGTCACGGATAACGCCGGCCGCCTGCCGCTGCTGGCGCCGATGAGCGAGGTTGCCGGCCGCATGGCCATTCAGGTCGGCGCGGTTTCCCTGCAAAAGGCCCATGGCGGCATCGGCGTGCTGCTGGCCGGCGTGCCTGGCGTGCCGCCTGGCCGCGTTGTGGTGCTGGGCGGCGGCGTGGTCGGCGCCAATGCGGCGCGCATCGCACTCGGCATGGGCGCCGATGTCACCATTTTCGACCGCTCCTTGCCGCGGCTGGCGCAGCTTGACGATCTTTACGGTCCACACCTGAAAACCGCCTATTCCACCGCTGAAGCCGTGGAAGATGCGGTTTTCCACGCCGATCTGGTTATCGGCGCGGTGCTGGTGCCCGGCGCCGCGGCGCCGAAACTCGTGACCCGCGCCATGCTGCGGCATATGCGCAAAGGCAGCGTGCTGGTGGATGTGGCGATCGACCAGGGCGGCTGTTTTGAGAGCAGCCGCGCCACCACCCATTCCGACCCTACCTATATCGTCGATGACGTGGTGCATTATTGCGTTGCCAATATGCCCGGAGCGGTGCCGCGCACCTCCACCTTCGCGCTCACCCAGGCCACCATTCCCTACGCGCTGAAGCTGGCCGACCAGGGCTGGCGCAAGGCACTCATCGAGGACAAGCATCTGCGCGCCGGGCTGAACGTGGCGGAAGGCCGCATCATTCATCCGGCCGTGGCGGATGCTTTGAACGAGCCCCTCTTCCCGGCGGAACAGGCGCTCGCGGCCTGATGGCAGCGCTTGAAAAAAGCGAGGAAGATCTAAGCCAAGACATCGGCACCAGGCTGCGCATGGTGCGGCAAATCTATGGCCTGACCCAGCGCCAGCTGGCGCGCCGCGCCGGCGTCACCAACGGCGCCATCTCGCTGATCGAACAAAATCGCGTCAGCCCTTCGATCTCGTCATTGAAAAAAATCCTGGACGGCATTCCGCTTTCGCTCGCCGACTTCTTCACGCTGAACTTCTCACCTTCGGAGAACGTTTTTTTCTCCAGCGCCGACCTGACGGAAATCGCATTTGGCGATAATATTTCATTGCGCATGATCGGCCGCAGCATCAAAGACCGCAAATTGCAGATGCTGTTCGAAACCTACCAGCCCGGCGCCGATACCGGCGAAGCCATGCTGCGCCATAACGGCGAGGAATGCGGCATCGTCATCAGCGGCCGCATCACCGTCACCGTCGGCGCCCAGGAAAAAGAATTAGCCCCAGGCGATGCCTATTACTTCCGCAGCGACATCCCGCACCGCTTCAAAAACCTGAACGATGCCCCCTGCACCTTGGTCAGCGCCAACAGCCCGCCAAGTTTTTAAGCAAGGCAGAAAGGGCTTGTTTTCTAAAAAAACAGGCAAAAAACTTTTTTGACTTGTGGTCTGTGGCGCCGCAACATCCCGTCATGCCGGCGCAGGCCGGCATCCGCGTCCGGCCTTTTTCCGCCCGCAGCTGCCTCACAATTCCCTTGAACTCCATTCACGGCCATGCAACAAACTTAACCATGGATATGTCATCCACCCTCCCCGCGCTGGGCCTGCAGGCAAATCTGCTTATTCTTTGCGCACGCATTGGCTTCAGCCCCCCGCCGGTCTGAACGTATTGGCTTTATGCCGTGCGTTAACGCGGCATCGTTCGAATTCAGGCGAAGCGGGGGAACCAAAAATGTTAGATGAAATTTCGGGTAGCATAGACTGGCAGGGACTCGACTCTGCGCATCATCTCCATCCTTTCACCGATCATAAATCGCTGCATGAAGGCAAGGTTCGGATCATCACCGGCGGCGACGGCGTGTTTCTGACCGATGCGGATGGGAATCGAGTCCTCGACGGCATGGCAGGGCTATGGTGCGTCGATGTCGGCTATGGCAGGCGTGAACTGATTGAAGCCGCCACGGCGCAGATGACGAAGCTGCCCTACTACAATACGTTTTTCAAAACCACGACGGAACCGGTAACCGCACTGGCGGCGCGCCTCACCAAACTGGCGCCTGGCTTCAACCATGTGTTCTTTGCAACTTCGGGTTCGGAAGCGGTGGACAGCGCGCTGCGCATTGCCCGCGTCTACTGGCAAACCCTCGGCAAGCCGGGCAAAAAAATCGTCATCGGCCGGGAATATGGCTATCACGGCTCCACCACGCTCGGCGCCTCCGCCGGTGGCATGGTGGATATGCACCGCCAGGCCGGCGACGTGCCGAATTTCCTGCACGTGCTGCCGCCCTATTGGTACGGCTATGGCAGCCAGATGTCGCGGGCGGAATTTGGCATCTACGCCGCCAAACAGCTGGAAGATAAAATCAAAGCGGTCGGCGCAGATAACGTCGCGGCCTTCATCGGCGAGCCGGTCCAGGGCGCCGGCGGCGTGATCATCCCGCCTGACACCTACTGGCCGGAAATCAACCGCATCTGCCGGGAAAACGACATCCTGCTCATCGCCGATGAAGTCATCTGCGGCTTCGGCCGCACCGGCAAAATGTTCGGCTCGGATAGCTTTGGGATCAAGCCGGATATGATGACCACGGCGAAAGGCATCACCTCCGGCTATATCCCGCTCTCCGCGGTGCTGCTGAACGATCGCGTCTCCGACGTGTTCATCAACGGCTTTGGTGAATTCTACCACGGCTTCACCTATTCCGGACATCCGGTGGCCTGCGCCGTCGCACTTGCCAATCTCGACCTGATCGAGAAGGAAAACCTGGTGCAGCGCTCGCACGACATTGGCATCCTGCTGCGCGAGAAACTAAACGCCACGCTCGGCAATCATCCGATGGTCGGTGAAATCCGCGGCATTGGTCTGATCGGCGCCATCGAGTTGGTAGCCGATAAACGCACCCGCCGCTTCTTCAGCAATCGTGGCCGCACCGGCGCCATCTGCCGGGATTATTGTTTCGAGAGCAACGTAATCCTGCGTGCGGTGCGCGACACCATGATGTTCTCGCCGCCGCTGGTCATTTCGGAGGACGAAATCTCGCTGCTGGTTGAACGCGCCGCCAAAGCCATTGAACAAACCTACGCCCGCGTCAAACACGAGGTTATGGTTTGAACGTCCAAACCGCCAATCGCATTCACGCCAAAGCGGCGTTGATGGCGGAGTGCGAGTACATCGAGGCTTTCATCATCGATGTGAACGGCGTGCCGCGCGGCAAATGGCTGCGGCCGGATAAAGCCAAAGCATTGCTGGGCGCCGGCATCGCCATGCCGCGCTCGGCTTTCCTGCTTGATATCTGGGGCCGCGACATCGTCGAAGGCGGCATCGCCTATGATACCGGCGACCCCGACGGGCTATGTGTCGCCGTGCCGCATTCCATCACCCGCATGGGCTGGGCCGAAGGCAACGCCGCGCAGGCGCTGCTCACCATGCGCGAAGCCGACGGCAGCATTTACGATCTGGACCCGCGCGGCGTGTTGGAGCGCGTGCTGCAACGCTACGCCGCCGTTGGCCTTACGCCGGCTCTGGGCGTGGAGCTGGAATTCTACCTGGTCGATCCCGGCCGCACCGGCGGGCTGACGATCGCGCCGCGCGGCGCCGACGAATCCGGCTGGAAAGGCTGGCAGATCGACGCCGTCGGCCTGGGCGAAATCCATGACTACGAGCCGATCCTGCAGGAGATGATGCAAACCGCGAAAGCGCAGGAAATCACCCTGGAAACGCTGGTCAGCGAAAGCGGCCCGGGACAGTTCGAAGTCACGCTGAAATACGCCACAGACGCGCTGCGCGTCGCCGACAGCGCCACGCTGTTCAAGCGCACCATCAAGCAGGTCGCGCGCAAGCACGGGCTTACCGCGACCTTCATGGCAAAGCCCTTCGGCCAATGGGCCGGCAGCGGCATGCATGTGCACATGTCCCTGCTGGATAATACAGGCAAGAACATTTTCGTGGGCAGCCAAACCCGCGCCGCCGAACCGCTCTACGCCGCACTCGGCGGCATCATCCACGCCATGCCGGACACAATGCTGACACTCGCGCCGCACGCCAACTCCTATCGCCGCTTCGCCCCTGGCGTGCACGCGCCAACCTTCGGCGATTGGGGGCACGATAATCGCCTGGCCGCAATCCGCGTCATCATCACGGACCCGCCGGCCTCGCGCATCGAACACCGCGTCGCCGGCGCCGATTGTAACCCTTACCTTGCCTTCGCGGCACTGCTCGGCACCGCCCTGCACGGCATCGAAACCAATGCCGATCCGGGACCCGAGAGCTTCGGCAGCCTGCGCAGTCCCCATGCCCCGCGTCTGCCGATCGCCTGGTCCGCCGCGGTCGACCAGTTTGCAGAGTCGCCGCATATCGCAACTATCTTCGGCGCCAATTTCCAGAAATATTTCACTGCGGCCAAGCGCCAGGAAGTCAACGAATTCCGACGCCGCATCTCCGACGTCGAACTCGATGCTTATCTGAAAAATGCCTGATCCCGCCATGCGAAATGTCACCGTCGCCGCAACCCAGATGGCCTGCTCCACCGATCCCGCCGCCAACATCGCGCGCGCCGAAAAACTCCTCCGGCAAGCAGCCGCAAAAGGCGCGCAAATCATTCTGATCCAGGAACTCTTCGAAACGCCGTATTTCTGCCAGGACGAAATCCACGGCAACTTCAACCTGGCCAAACCGCTCGCGGAAAACCCCGCCATCGCCCACTTCACGCCGATCGCCAAAGAATTAGGCGTCGTTCTGCCCATTTCCGTCTTCGAACGGGCCGGCCAGAACTTCTTCAACACCATCGTCATCCTGGACGCCGACGGCGCCAATCTCGGTTTCTACCGAAAATCCCACATCCCGGACGGGCCAGGCTACTCCGAGAAATTCTACTTCTCCCCCGGCGACACCGGCTTGCAGGTCTGGGACACCAAATACGCCCGCATCGGCGTCGGCATCTGCTGGGACCAATGGTTCCCGGAATCCGCCCGCATCATGGCCCTGATGGGTGCCGAACTGCTCTTCTTTCCCACCGCCATCGGCTCCGAACCGCAAGACCCCACCCTCGACTCCCGCGACCACTGGCAACGCACCATGCAAGGCCACGCCGCCGCCAACCTTATCCCCCTCATCGCCAGCAACCGCATCGGCAACGAACAAGGCGCCAACAACACCCACCTGACCTTCTACGGCTCCAGCTTCATCGCCGACCACACCGGCGCCAAAATCCAGGAAGCCGATCGCACCACTGAAACCACCCTGCAAGCCACCTTCGACCTAGACGCCATCGCCCACACCCGCGCCGCCTGGGGCGTCTTTCGCGACCGCCGCCCCGATCTGTACACCCTCCTGCTCACGCTGGATGGAAAAACCCGCCATGCCTCGCGGGGCTGATGGCGCAGTGATGGGAGCTTCGCCCCCACACCCCGAACTGCCAAAGGCTGAGCCTTTGCTATCCATTACCAAGCCTTGACGGGTTCTAAGGGCTGTGCCCTTGGCGAGGGTGCAGGGAGCAGCGCTCCTTGCTGGGGATACGGGGGCAAAGCCCCCAACCACCGCGCGCCATGAGCACCCCGCGGCAAGACGGGTTTCGTATGCCGGCGGAGTGGGAGCCGCATGAGGGGTGTTGGATGATTTGGCCGGAGCGGCCGGATAATTGGCGGTTGGGGGGCAAGCCGGCGCAGCAAGCGTTTGTTCGGGTAGCATCCGCGATTGCGCGGTTTGAGGCTGTGACGATGATGGTGAGCGCGGGGCAGTTTGCGAATGCGCGGCGGGTGCTGCCGGATCTGGTGCGGGTGGTGGAGGTTAGTAACAATGACGCTTGGGCGCGGGATGTGGGGTGCAGTTTTGTTGTGAATGCATCGGGAGAGTTGCGGGGGGTGGATTGGCCGTTCAACGCCTGGGGCGGATTGGTTCGGGGGATGTATTTTCCTTGGGATCTGGATGATGCGGTGGCGGGCAAGATGCTGGAGATGGAGCGGGCTTTGGCGTATCGCGCGCCGGCGGTGATCGAAGGTGGCGCCATTCATGTGGATGGCGAGGGCACGGTTCTGGTGACTGAGGCCTGTTTGCTGGCGGAGGATCGAAATCCTGGGCCGACGCGGGACGGGATGGAGCGTGTGCTGCGGGATTATCTTGGGGTTTCGCAAGTCGTGTGGCTGGGGCAGGGGGTTCCGGGCGACGAGACGGGCGGGCATGTGGATAATCTTGCCTGTTTCGTACGGCCTGGCGTGGTGTTGTTGGCTTGGTGCGATGATCCGGCCGATCCGCATTATGAGGTTTCGCGTGATGCGGAGGCGCGGCTGCTTAAAGCGCGGGATGCGAAGGGCAGGGCGTTGGCGGTGGAGCGCATTTCGATGCCGACACCGATATTTTTTGCAGCGGACGAGGCGGCGGGAATCGACCAGATCACCGGCGGAATGAACCGGCGCGCGGGCGAGCGTTTGCCGGCGTCTTACGTGAATTTCTACATCGCCAACGGCGCGATCATTGCGCCGGAGTTCGGCGTGCCGAGTGATGCGCCGGCGCGCGAGGTGCTGCAGCGGTTATTTCCGGATCGGGAGGTCGTCATGCTGCCGGCGCGGGAAATCCTGCTTGGCGGCGGCAACATCCATTGCATTACCCAGCAGCAACCGAGGATTTTTGCTGGTGAAACAAAAAGAATGGCGAAACAAAAAGATGGTGAAACAAAAAGAATGGCGAAACGAAAATAATACCGTAGAATTCAAAAATGATGGCGGTCGAGGCGCAATTAGCAAGACTTCAACAGGGGAGCAGTAGATGAGTGACGTAAGGCTTAAAGCGGAATCACTGACGTTTTTTGAATCGATTATCATGGGCATTGCCGGCAGCGCGCCCGGTTTTTCGATCGCCGTGGCGATCGCAGCTCTGCTCGGTACCGCCGGCGCGTTCTCGCCTGACGCCCTGTTGATTTTCGCCGTGCCGATGCTTGGCATCGCTGTTGCGTATAAGGGCCTCAACCGCAAGATACCCGATGCCGGCGCTGCCTATGAATGGACCAAGCGCGGCTTCGGCAAGTTCTTCGGCTATTTTTCCGGATGGGCGCTGTTGGTTGCCGCCATGGTTTTCATGGTCACCGGCAGCGTGCCTTTGGGTACGGCGACGTTGCAGCTTGTCGATCCTGCTTTGGCCAGCAATGTTCTGCTCACTACGCTGATTGGCGCCGTTTGGTTTCTCATCATCGGCTTCGTCTTGATCGCAGGCATCGAACTGACCAGCAAGATCCAGGTGGTGATGAGCTCCATTGAGCTTTTGATCCTGGCGGTGATCTCCATCGCCGCCTTCGTCCATGCAACGCATGGCGGCGGCGTCACACCTTTCTCCTGGTCGTGGTTCGGCCTGAACTATCCCGCCGGCACCTTCGCCAGTTCGGCGCTGATCGTGGTGTTCCTGTATTGGGGTTGGGACGTGACCTCCAACCTTAGCGAGGAAACCAAGGGTCATCCCCCGAATGCGGCTGGCAATGGCGGATTTCTGAGCGTGTTCGTCACCATCGCTTGCTTCCTGGCGTTCACGGTCGCAACCTTGATGATTTTCAAACTCTCCGATGCTACCGGCTACAGCGACAATTTGATCTATCACGTCGCCGTTCAATCCGGGCTCGGCCGCACCGGCGGGCTGGCAGCGGCGCTGGCGCTGATTCTCTCCAGCGTTGCGACGCTGGAGACCACCATGCTGCAATTCTCCCGCACCTTGTTCGCCATGGGGCGGGACCGTGCGCTGCCCGCTACCTTCGGCGTGGTGCAGGCAAGGACGCGCACGCCGGTGCGCACCATGTATCTGCTGCTGGTGGTAGGGCTGATCATGATTTTCGTCTCCAGCTTCATGCCCTCGATCGCCACCATCCTGACCGATTCCGTCAGCGCGATTGCGGTGCAGGTTTGCTATTATTACGGCCTGGCGGGGCTGGTCTGCGCCTGGACCTACCGCGATAGCTTCCGGGAATCGGTCGGCAGCTGGCTCGGCTATGCCGTATTTCCATTTCTGAGCGCGATCGCGCTGTTCGTGCTCGGGATTTACGCCATTACCGGCTACAACCTTCCCACCAAGATTGTCGGCATCGGCGGCCTGCTGATCGGCATTATCTTCTACCGTCCCTCCGGCTACGGCATTGCCCTCCGCGATGTTCTGGTGGAGGAATAGCCGCGGCAAAAGGCCGTGACGGCGTCACGGCCGGCCGCAAATGGCGTGTTCAGCTTTAACATGCTCAATTGCGTTCGGTCTCCGGCTCCAGCCCCAGAATCTGCGCCAGACGGTCCAGGCGGCGCAGCACGGATTCGCCGGCGAACACGCCACTGGCTTCCGTCAATCCCAAAATCAGCCGGCCCGGCGCCATAGTGACCTGCGTGCCGGCAAGAAGCTGCGGCGTGCCGGCGGAAAGCGTGTAGGCCAGCCGCAAAGCCGTGCCCAGGATTTCGGCGCGGCGTGCGGCGTGCAGATCCAGCAGGGATCTTGTGGGGGCGAGAAATGCGCTATCGGCCGGCGCCTCGTAGCGCAGCGCCAGTGCCAGCGCCAGAAAAGCGCGGGCGTGGTGATCCAGCCCGATCCCCGGCTGCCGCAGCACGCGGTAGAAAGCCTGTTCGGCGCGGTATTCCGGATGCTCATGGCTGCCGATATCGGAGAGCCAGCAAGCGGCTTCCCGCAACCGGCGCTGCGCTCCGGTCTCCGACGGGAAAAGCGGATTGGTCCAGGCAACCAGGGCGGTCGGAAATCCGGGATCGCGCAATATGCCGCGCGTAAGATCGCGCCCCGCGGCCAGCAGCGGGTCCTCGGCCCGCACCTCCGGCGGCAGCATACGGGAAAACCAGCCTTCCCGCAGGCCGTTGGCGGAAAACACCACGCGGGCGACGCCGGAAGAGCGCAGCAGCCGGCGGAGGATAAGCGCTGCAAACGGCAGATCCTCGATCCGCCGGCGCGGCACGCCGGGCATGCGCTCGATCAGCTTGCGCCCGGCCTCGCCGATTACGCCGGCCAGATCGCGCGCCTCCTCCCGCCCGATGGTGTAGTGGTGCACCATGTTCAGCGGGTAGCCGGTCTGCATGATGTGGATGCGCGCCAACGCCCGGAAGGCGCCGCCGGACAGGTACAAATCCCGCCCCGCCGCCTCCCCGATAAAGGGCGTCTCCTCCAGCGCCGCGGTAACGATGGCGCGCGCCCGCAGCAGATCGCCCTGCGCGCGGTCCGCCAGCCGGATCACGCCGACCGGGATCGTCGCGGCCTGGCCGACTCTGCCGGCGTCCAGCCGCACCAGCTCCAGCGAGCCGCCGCCCAGATCCGCCAACACGCCATCCGCGCCGGGGATGCCGCATAGTACGCCCTCAGCCGACATATGCGCTTCCTGTTGGCCGGAGAGCACGCTGATCTTCATCTGCGGCATGCGCTGCATCAGAAACTGCACGAATTGCGGCCCGTTGGCGGCGTCCCTTACGGCCGAGGTCGCCAGCACCTCGAAAGGCTGCGCCCCCATCGCTTCCACGATCGCCGTGTAGCGGCGCAGCACCTTCTCGGTCTGCTGCATCGCATCGGCGTCGAGCTGGCCGGTGCGCGTCATGCCACGGGCCAGGCGCAGCACCGCCTTCTCGTTGAAAATCTGCACCGGGTTGCGGGCATCGCCCTCGAAAATCACCAGCCGGACCGAACTCGACCCCAGATCCACCACCGCACGCCTGGACCTGCCGGACGGATTTGCGTCTCCCTGCCGCGGTTGATGGGGTGAGCTTGCATCATCCATGCGCCGTAGTCTCGCAGCTTTTCAGGTATGGGGAAACCGTGGCGATGTGACGCTATCGGGTCACAGCTTTAATTTGCTCAACGCCAGGGCCGGCCTTAAAGAGAGGCGGCAGGCAAGGGAGTTGACATTGGATAATGACCAGATGACCAACGGCTGGTCAGCCCATGTGGGTGAAGAGCTGCGCAAGACGTACGAGCGTTACGAGCAGGACGGCTTTTTCAAAAAGTATTTCAGCGGTCCGAACATCCTCGACATCGGCTACAAAGGCTACGTCGCCGACGCCAAACCTTTGTTCCCGCACGCCATCGGCGTGGACCTGGATTACCCGGGCTATGACGGCTGCACGCTACCCTTCCCGGATGAAAGCCAGGATACCGTGTTCTCCAGCCACGCGCTGGAACATATCGGCGATTACCGCAATGCCCTGCGCGACTGGTTCCGCGTGCTGCGGATCGGCGGCTACCTGGTCTGCGCCGTACCGCACCAGTTCCTCTACGAGCGCCGGGCCGCCCTGCCGTCGCGCTTCAACGGCGACCATAAGCGCTTCTACACCGCCGGTTCTTTGCTGGCCGAGGTGGAGGACGCGCTGGACCCGCTCTCCTACCGGGTGCGGCATGTGGAAGATAACGACGCGGGTTTCGACTATTCCATCCCGCCGGAATCGCATGCCGGCGGCTGTTACGAGCTGGTGCTGGTGCTGCAGCGCATCCGCCGCCCGGATTACGCCGATGCAATTCTGGCGCGCCCGGTGCCCGCCTCCCATACCGGCCGCTATCTGCAGGTCGGCAGCCCGGAGCCGCACGAGCCGGTGATCGTTTTTGAGAGCGAGACGCCGGCGCGGCGCATCCTGGTGCTGAAACTGGATCATCGCGGCGACTTCATCATGGCGACCACCGCCTTCAAGGCGCTGCGCGAAGGCCTCGCCGGCGCCCATATCACGCTGGTCTGCGGCTCCTGGTCGGAGGCCGACGCCAAACAATCCGGCTTCTTTGACGAGGTCATCACGGTGGATTTCTTTCCGGAGGTGGCGAGCCAGGCCTACACCGATTTCTATACCTCCGACGGCACGCTGCGTTTTACCAAAGCGGTCGTCGGTAAATCCTGGGACCTGGCGATCGATTTGCGGGTAGATACCGATAGCCGGCATCTGCTGAAGGAGGTCGACGCCAAACACCGCGCCGGCTTTGGCACCGTGCATGAATTCCCGTTCCTCGACATCTTCCTGCCTTACGTTAATCCCACGGTGGAAAACCGCGCCTACCGCAAATTATTCCCGCCGACGATGTTCTCCCATCTCGTCGGCCGGCACGAAGGCTATGCCATCGTGCACGATAATGGCAGCGAGCAGCGGCCGGCCGGCGACATCCTCACCTTCGGCCCTTGGTCGAAGTTCGAAGGCGGGCTTTGGCAGCTAGAGATCCTGGTGGAGCCGCTGCAAGAGGGCTTCGACCTGACCTATGACATCTGTTCGGACGCCGGCACCATCATTCTGCAGTTCGGCAAGCTGGAGGTGCGCGCCGGCGCCTATCCCAGCTTGGTGCTGAAGCTCGATCACACGGTGGAGCTGATCGAACTCAGGCTGCGCATGGCGGCCGCCGGGCAGTTGCCGCCCTTCCGGTTCCTTGGCCTCAAGGCTGACAAAAAAGGCTCGCTGCCGGCGCTGCACCAGCAGGAAATGCAGATGCTGCTGGCCAGCCTTGTAAACCTGCGCATGCAAAACCCGTTTGCCGTGACTGAACTTCCCGGATGAGCCGCGTCATCACCATCTCGCCCTTGTCGAACGACCCGCTGCGCGACTGGCCGATGGACCACCATCTGGGCTTGGCGCGGCTATGCGTGGAGAAACTGGATGCCGTCGTGAACTTCATCGGCATTCGCTCGCAGCGCGCCGCGGTTTCGCGCGCCGTGCGCGATTTGCCGGCGGATCGCTATCGCAACCTTTGCGGCAGCATGAGCTGGCCGGAGACCGGCGAGCTGCTGCGCCGTTCCGACTGCGTGATCGCCAACAATTCCGGCATCGCCCATTACGCAGCAACACTGGGGGTAGCGACGATCTGCATCTTCGGCGGCTCCCACGCCCCCTACGAGTGGATGGCCCGCGGCCCGGCGGTGAGCGTGCTATACAAAAAAACCGGCTGCTCCCCCTGCGCTTGCGGCCTGCTCTCCGCCTGCCCCTACAACCACCGCTGTTTGACCGAGATTTTGCCGGCGCACGCGTTTAGTGTCGTTACGCGTGCGATGGAGCGTGGTGCGAGGTAAGTAAGCGCTTCTTTTTCTCAAGAAAAAGAAGCAAAAAGACTTTTTTGAATTGGGCCACGGGGGTTCAAAGATCCCGCACTGACCGGGCGCTTACCGGCTCGGACCTCATCGACTATAACGCTTTAAAACGCGCCCGGCTGGTCCAGCAACCATCGAATAGAAGATCGGCGAGATATTTTCGAAAATCCGCAGCAAGTTCCAAGGTGGTTACTCACGCCGAGACGCGCTTGAGCTGATCGACGGCCTGAAAGCTGGTCGACCCTGCGCTGAAACATGCAGGGTGGGGCGTGGTAGAGGCCAGCCGGTTAACCGCGAAGAGATAACGCTTGGTCGCCTGCAAGGCGCGGGCAAGCGTTCACGGGGGAACATTGCCGGTTACGTCCTCACCAATCGTAACCACAAATTGGCAGTTAACGAAGCCAAGCGACGGGACTTGCCGGATACGAAGGGCTTGGCCCAAGCCAAGAAATACGCCGAGACAGCATGACACGTAAACCAACAATTTGCCGCCGTTCAACGAGTTAAGCATTTACATCTTCAAAACGAGTTTGGCGAACTAATTGTCTGGGGGCAAGGTTTAGCGTTGGCACACCCAAAGCCGGGCCTTTCAGGCAAGCCAAACGCTACACGGAACCGCCCAGCTGGTGACGGACGGCGTGCCGCAATCGGAAGCCGAAATCCACTTCTACGGCGAGACATATCTGCTGGTGCGCATCGGCCCCGCCGTGCGCGAGCCGCAAAACCGCCGCGTCGAAATCATTCTGCATCAGGAAAGAAAACGCTTTTTCAAGAAAAAAAGCGCCGCAAAAACTTCTGAACGACGGGCTAGGGCGGTGACATGGAGCACCCCAGGCCCCGATTCAAAAAAAGTTTTTGCGCCGCTTTTTTCAAAAAGCGGCTGCTTTCCTCCCTTTAAGCCGCGGTGCCGCCCACGGTTAGTCCGGAAATCTTCATCGTAGGCTGCCCTACGCCGACCGGCACGCCTTGGCCGTTTTTGCCGCAGGTGCCGATACCCGGGTCTAGCGCCGGGTCGCTGCCGATCATTTCTACCTTGGTCAGAGCGTCCGGGCCGTTGCCGATGATCGTGGCCCCCTTTACCGGCGCGGTGACCTTGCCGTCCTCGATCATGTAGGCTTCGGAGGCGGAGAAGACGAATTTGCCGGAGGTGATGTCCACCTGGCCGCCGCCGAAATTCACCGCGTACAGCCCGCGTTTGACCGATTTGATCATCTCCTCCTTGCTGGCACCGCCGCCGAGCATCAGGGTGTTGGTCATGCGCGGCATCGGGTTATGCGCGTAGGATTGCCGGCGGCCATTGCCGGTGGCGCGCATGTTCATCAGCCGCGCCGACTGCCGGTCCTGCATAAAGCCGACCAAAATCCCGTCCTCGATGAGCGTGGTGCGCGAGGTCGGTGTGCCTTCATCGTCGATGGTGAGCGAGCCGCGGCGGTCCGGCAGCGTGCCGTCATCGATCACGGTGACACCCTTGGCGGCGATGCGGCTGCCCATCAGCCCGGCGAAGGCGGAGGTTTGCTTGCGGTTGAAATCGCCTTCCAGCCCGTGGCCGATCGCCTCATGGAGCAGAATGCCGGGCCAACCGGCGCCCAGCACGACAGGCATTTCGCCGGCCGGTGCCGCCACGCTTTCCATATTCACTTTCGCCTGGCGCAACGCCTCGTGCACGCCGGCTTGCCAGTAGGCGGGCTCAATCAGCGGGGCGTAGGTGGTGCGGCCGCCGCCGCCATGGCTGCCGGATTCCCGGCGGCCGTTTTCTTCCAGCACAATAGAGACGTTCAGCCGCACCAGAGGCCGCAAATCCGCGACCCGGCTGCCGTCGGCGCGAATAATTTCCACCACCTGCCATTCGCCGTGGATATTCGCCATCACCTGGGTGACGCGGCGATCGGCGGCGCGGGCATAGACGTCGATTTCCTGCAGCAGCGCGGCGCGGGTGGCGAACGGCATCTCCGCCAGCGGGTTCAGCCCGCCATAGAGCGCGCCGCCGGCGGAAGCCGGGCCGCCGGCGATCATGTGCTGCTCGGTGGCTTTAGCGGCTGCTATCGTCGCCGCGGCACGGGCGAGTGCCGCATCACTGAGCTCGCCGGCATGGGCGTAGTAGCTGGCCTCCCCCAGCACCGCCCGCAGGCCGAAGCCGCGGCGGGTGTCGAAGCTGGCGCCGCGAATGCGGCCGTCATCCAGGCTGATGGATTCGCTCTCCCGGTATTCCAGGAACAGCTCGCCGTCATCGGCGCCGTCCAGCGCGGTATTGATGTGCCGAGCCGCTACGCCAAGGTCGAGGCCGCCGGTTTCGTGAAACAATGTAGTCGCAATATCGAGTGCTTCGGACATGGTATAATTACTCCGCTGCCGCCATTCTGGAAGTATACATGGTCGCGGAGCTTGCGCCACGCAAAGAATGCCGGGCAAGAATCGCCGCGGCGAGCAGCAATTGTGCGTTCAGCTCATGCACGAAGCCGAGTTCGGCCGAGCCGGCGATGATGGTGATCATCCCAAGCAGATATTGCAGCAGGATCAGCGCAGCCAGGAGCAGGAACGCATCGCGCGGGCCGGACGGCAGCTCGGCGCGCAGGCCCAGGGCGGCGGCGATCACCGTGGCAATCGCGGTCAGCGTCGCCAGCACCCGGTGGTCGAACTGCACGGTCGCGGGATTGGCGAGGAAATTCAGCCCCAGCGGCTGCAGGCGCAAAAACCCGGTTGGGATCCATCTTCCATCCATGGTCGGGAAGGTGTTGAAGACGCTGATCGCGTTATCGGCAGCCACCAGCGCGCCGAGGCCCATGGTCAGCCAGATCAGCAGGATGCAGGCATTCAGCCAGGGTTTTAGAAAGGCCCCGCCGGCGATTGGCGCCGGCTGCGGGCGGCGGACGGTCAAGGCCGTCCATAGCAGGGCGCCGAAAATCAGCATGGCCGTGCAAAAATGCGGCGCCAGCCAGGCCGGCGGCGGGTTCAGCACGCCGGGCTGCATACCGGTTTGAACCATGTACCAGCCGAACGCCGCTTCCGCCCCGCCGGCCCCGAAGATCGCCAGTAGCCACAGCGCCAGCCGGGTGGAAATCCGCCGCCTTAGCCAGAACACGGCCAGCGGCACCGCAAAAACCACCGCCATCAGCCTGCCCCATACCCGATCGAAAAACATCGGCCAGAACAGGGTTTTGAACTGCGCCAGGCGCATCGCCGGATGCATCGCCTGGTACTGCGCGGTCTGCTTGTACAGGCCGAACAGCTGCGCCCAGTCGGCTGCGCTGCGCGGCGGCAGAAAACCCGTCACCGGCCGCCAGACCTGGATGGAAAAGCCGGCGCCGATGGTGCGCGCATGCCCGCCGCCGGCCACCATGCCGAAGATCATAAAGCACAGCAGCAGCAGCCACAGGCTGACCCCCCGGTCGCCTTTCAACGCACGGCACCCCGCAGCTGGTGCAGCATCACCACGAAGGCGGTCAGCAGCAGCACCGAATTCATCTGATGCGCCACGCCGACATCCAGCAGCTTGGAAGCCAGTGCGGTGATCCCGAGGATGAATTGCAGCAGCACCAGCCCAGCGATCGCCAGCCCCGCATCCTTCACCGGCTTCGGCGCCTTGCCGCGCAGCGCCAGCGTCGCCGCAATCAGCGCCGCCAGGGTCGTCAAGGCTGCCAGCAGCTGGTGGTCGAACAATATGGCCGGCTTGCTCTCGAAGAAATTCAGCCACCACGGCGAGAGCGCGAAGTAATGCGGCGGCGGCATCCCCATGCCGGCCTTGGTCACCGGGTTGAACACATCGATCGCATGCGTGCCGGAGACAAAGGTGCCGGCAAACAAGGTGATCGCCAGCAGACAAATTCCAGCGACAGACCAGCGCTTCAGCCCCTTCTGCCCTGGCAGCCGCGCGGCTGTCGGCGTGCGCACGGTCAAGGCGGTCCAGAGTGTCGCCACATATAGGCACAGCGCGAAGCAGAAATGCAGCGAAAGCCGCCAGGGTTGCACCGCCACGCTGTTCGGGTCGAAGCCCGAGGCGACCATGAACCAGCCGATCGCGCCCTGTAGCCCACCAAGCACAAACAGCAGCGCCAGCCAGGGCAGCAGCCGCGCCTCGATCTTGCCGGTGATGGCGAAATAGACCAGCGGCAGGAAGAACACCACGCCGATCAGCCGGCCCCAGAGCCTATGGATATATTCCGGCCAGTACAGGCTTTTAAAGCCGGCCAGATCCATGTCGGGATGCAGTATCTTGTATTGCGGGATCTGCTGATATAGCCCGAAGACATGGGTCCACGCCGCATGGGTCAGCGGCGGCAGCGCCCCGACGATCGGGTCCCAGTCCATGATGGAAAGCCCGGACCCGGTATCGCGCGTATAGCCGCCGATGCCGACCATCACCCAGATCATGAAACACACGGCGAACAGCCAGCGCGCCACCTTGCGGCGGCTGCGACCGCCCGCCGCCGTACCAACCGCATTCAATATCGCCTGCGACAATCGACCACTCCTTAACTTCAGCCGCCTGACAGATAGTGCGCTTTGTGCACCAGCGGGAGGGTGTTAGCTGCAAGTCAGACAGGAGCCGCAGCCCAGGCTGCCTCGGCCGTCAGGCAGCCCAGGCTGCTTTGGCAGTCGGGCAGCCCAGCTTAGGCTGCCTTGGCAGTCAGGCAGCCCAGGCTGCCTTGGCCCGGGCAGGATGGTGTGACGCCGACCCGGTCTAGTGAAGGGTGAGCACCTGCTGGTGCCGCCATTTCGGCGGGCTGATCAGCGTGCTGGCGCCGACCCGCACCGAATGCAGCTTGCCGTCTAGGTTGCTGGTCCAGAAATCCAGAAACCTGTGCAGGCGCGGGAATTTCGGCGCCAGATCCAGCTCCTGCCAGATAAAGCTCTGCAGCACCGCCGGATGGTCGGGCAGATGATACAAAATCTCGGCGGTGGTCAGGCGGTAATCTCGTAATTGCTGGGCAAGGCTCATCCAGGCTCCATTCAAGCTGATGCAGTGCAACTCCCGCGGTCGCGTTGCGGTCTGTCATCAAGATGACATGACAAATATGCGGTTTGCCAAGCAAAATTTGAGCGATTACAACAACTTGGCACTCAGTGCCACAGAGTGCTGCCGTGCTTGACAACAACCCCCGGCTTTCTGTAGAGGATTGGCACTCTCAAGCCGGGAGTGCTAGCAGCCGCGGTGCCGCAATTGGGCCGGACGGGCTGCAAGTCTAGGCTAACATAGATCGATTTTTAATAGGAGCGATCCACATGGCAAAATTCCGCCCATTGCATGACCGCGTCGTGGTCCGTCGGATTACCGCCGAAGAAAAGACCGCGGGTGGCATCATCATCCCCGACACCGCCAAGGAAAAGCCGCAGGAAGGTGAAGTTATCGCAGCCGGCCCCGGCGCATATAACGATGCCGGCCACCTGGTTGCGCTGGAAGTCAAAACCGGCGACCGCGTGCTGTTCGGCAAATGGTCCGGCACCGAGGTCAAGATCGACGGCGAGGATCTTCTCATCATGAAGGAATCCGACATCCTCGGCATCGTCGACGCGACGGCTTCTTCCGAGAAGAAGGCCGCTTAACCAACCACACCCCGAACCCAGCGCCCTGATGACGTAGCGGCGAAGCCGCGAAGTCTGAATCAGGCCGCGTCTCCGAAGGAGCAAAAACATGGCTGCCAAAGACGTACGTTTTGGGCCCGATGCCCGCGACCGCATTCTGCGCGGAGTCGACATCCTCGCCAATGCCGTCAAAGTTACCCTCGGCCCGAAAGGCCGTAACGTTGTCATCGAGAAATCGTTCGGCGCACCTCGTATCACGAAGGACGGCGTCACGGTTGCCAAGGAAATCGAGCTATCCGACAAGTTCGAGAACCTCGGCGCCCAGCTGATCCGCGAAGTCGCCTCCAAAACCAACGACCTCGCCGGCGACGGCACCACCACCGCCACCGTGCTGGCCCAGTCGATCGTTCGTGAAGGCGTAAAGGCGGTTGCCGCCGGCTTGAACCCGATGGATCTGCGCCGCGGCATCGACAAGGCCGTGATCGCCGTCGTGGAAGAGCTGAAGAGCCGCACCAAGAAGATCACCACCCCGTCCGAGACCGCGCAGGTCGGTACCATCTCCGCCAATGGCGAGACGGAAATCGGCGACATGATCTCCAAGGCCATGCAGAAGGTCGGCAATGAAGGCGTCATCACGGTCGAGGAAGCCAAGGGCATCCAGACCGAGCTCGACGTCGTCGAAGGCATGCAGTTCGACCGCGGCTATGTCTCGCCCTACTTCATCACCAATCCGGAAAAGATGGTTGCCGATCTCGACAGCCCCTTCATCCTGATTTTTGAGAAGAAGCTCTCCGGCCTGCAGCCGCTGCTGCCGTTGCTGGAAGCCGTCGTGCAATCCGGCAAGCCGCTGCTGATCATTGCCGAAGATGTCGAGGGCGAAGCCCTTGCCACGCTGGTGGTGAACAAGCTGCGTGGTGGCTTGAAAATCGCCGCCGTCAAGGCGCCGGGCTTCGGTGACCGCCGCAAGGCCATCCTGGAAGACATTGCCATACTTACGGGCGGCCAGGTCATCTCGGAAGATCTCGGCATCAAGCTGGAAACCGTCACGCTGGCGATGCTCGGCAAGGCAAAGAAGGTGCTGATCGAGAAAGAGAACACCACCATCATCGAAGGTGCCGGTCAAAAAACCGACATCACCGGCCGGGTGAACCAGATCCGCGCGCAAATCGAGGAAACCACCTCCGACTACGACCGCGAGAAGCTGCAGGAACGGCTTGCCAAACTCGCCGGCGGCGTTGCGGTGATCCGCGTCGGCGGCTCCTCCGAGGTTGAGGTGAAGGAACGCAAGGACCGCGTCGACGACGCGCTGCACGCCACCCGCGCGGCCGTCGAAGAAGGCATCGTCCCGGGCGGCGGCGTCGCTCTGGCGCGCGCTTCGCTCATCCTCGCCACGCTGAAATCGGATAACGAGGATCAGCGCGTCGGCATCGAAATCGTCCGCAAGGCGATCCAGGTTCCGCTGCGCCAGATCGCCGAAAACGCCGGTGAAGACGGCGCGGTCATCGCCGGCAAGGTGCTGGACAAGGACGAGTACGCCTACGGCTTCGACGCCCAGTCCGGCGAGTTCAAGGACCTGGTCGCGGCCGGCATCATCGACCCGACCAAGGTCGTGCGCACTGCCCTGCAGGACGCCGCTTCCGTGGCATCGCTGATCATCACCACCGAAGCCGGTGTCACCGAACGGCCGGAGAAGAAGTCGGCCGGCGGCATGCCGGGCGGCGGCGGCATGGGCGGCATGGGCGGCATGGGCGATATGGATTTCTAATCCAGGCGCCTGTCGAACAAGCAAAGCCGCGGGAGCGATCCCGCGGCTTTTTTGTTGTGCTGCAAGCAAGGAAGAGTCTTTCTTTTTCTGAAGAAAAGAACCGGGCCGCCGGGCCTGGCCAACATCCCGCCGCGCCGGCCCAGGTTTGCATCCGCCACCCCCACCGTCATGCCGGCCTGCGCCGGCGTGACGTGCTGTCAGGTCAAAGCCCCAAAACCCCCAACCTTGGCTGGCAGCGTCTATCCCCGACCCCCATATAGATTTGTTTCAAAAGAAGGACCGACCGCATGGACATGCCGCTGACCGATCTGCCCGCTGCAAACGCCGCAGAACTCTTCACCGACACGATCCACATGTGCAGCAAATGCTGCCGCAAGCTGGACGATGAAGGCAAAAAGCTGCGCAAGGCGGTAAAAGCGGCGCTACGCGAAGCCTATGGCGATGCGGTGGAAGTGGAAAAAACCGACTGCTTCTCCCTCTGCCCCAAAGGCGGCCAGGTGGTTGCCGCCTACGCCAAACACCAACCCCGCCGGTTGGTCATCCTGGAGCCGGAATCGGATGTGGCGTCGGCGGTGGATTACTTGCTGAAGGCAGGATGAAGTATATCCGTTTCAGAAAGTTGTGGTTTGATCAGGTCAACAGGCACGTACGGTTCCCTTCAATAGTCCATAGTATGTTGCCCCGTCTTGGATTCTACCAATTCGTTCTTCTAAATTATGTCTGAAGAGGAATTTCGGAATCTTTAGCAACGGACCTCGCATAAATTCGGCAGCATCAAGATTATATATAGCTCAATACGGGAGCAAAACTAGCGGTTTGGAAATCCTCTTTGCTAGTTCTTGACGGTTAAACCATACCCGAACATCCTGCAGCACCACCAGGCAGCGCGGCGCGTTGACGTTGCCGACGTCGTGTACCTCGAATTTATGGCCGTCCGCGGCGGTAACCTGCATGATTGGCAAAACCGCTACAAGGCGGTTGCGTACGCCGCGAACTCGCGCGCCAGCGCCTCGTAAATACTCCGTTTGAAAGCAGCTGCCAGGGCGGGCAGCTCGCTTAAATGCGCCCAGCGCCAGGCATCGAACTCCGGATGCGGGTCCAGGTCGAGCCGGATCTCGTCGTCGGTGCCCAGATACCGCAGCGCAAACCATAATTGCCGCTGGCCGCGATATTTTCCTGCAAAACTTTTGCCGATCAGCGCGTCCGGCAGGTCGTATTGTAGCCATTCCGGATACTCACCGATAATCTCGGCATTGCCGGTGCCGATCTCCTCGCCGAGTTCGCGCAGCACGGCGGTACGCGGATCTTCATCCGCATCGATGCCGCCTTGCGGCAACTGCCAGCCGCCGGGCGGACCCTCGGCATTGACCATGTTCCGGCGCCGCGCCACCAGCACCAGCCCTGCCGCATTGAACAAGGCGGCGCCGACATTGCGGCGATAGGGCAGAGCGGCTTTTTCAGCCGGCGTCAGAGGCTTCATGGGTTCGCTGCCGGCGTAGCCAAAACGTTCACCGGCGGCAGCACCAGCGCGCTCACCGGCACCAGCGTAATCCGTTGGCTGCCCAGCGACTGTGCCCAGCTGGCCAAGGTTTGCAGCGCCCCAGGCGCCGGGCTCAGCAATATGCCAAGCGCGTTGCCCTGCACCTTGGCATCGGCCGCCAGCTCGGCCAGCTGCGCCGCCTCCTTCTGCGGTGCCTGCACGGGATCGATCACCACATCGGCGGTGCGGTTCCAGGCATACGGCGCCAGACCGGTCGGCCGTGCATCGATGAAGAACAGGCCCTTATCCGCGATCTCCTGCAGCAGCCAGGATTTGGCGTTCGAGTTGGCGAGGAACCCGGCGCCCTGCGTCGCGCCAATCGCGTCGGTCACGCCGGCATAGCCCTGGAACTGCGAAAAATTCCAATCCAGCATCGGCTGATCCAGCGAGATCGGCCCCGCCATCACCAGCGCCTCGTTGCCTGCATTCTCCGTTGCCGGATCGGCTTCCTGCATGGGAACCGCCAGCAGCAGCTCATGGCCGGAAGCCCTGGCGAGGGCGGCAACATCGGTGATGTGCGAACCATAAGGCGTAATCGCCAGCGAGACGGCGGCGGGCAGCGTGGTTACCGCCTCCTGGCTCTGGCTGTCATCGTCGCCGATGCCGGCCACCAGCACGGCGACCCGCGGTCCGGAAGCAGTGGGCACGCTTGCGGCATAGGCCCGCATCGGGGTCATGCCGCCGAGACCGATCCGCGGCACCATCCAGTTTGGGTTACTTGCGGCAGGGCCAAGCAGCGACGCGATCGCCGCCGGCACCGGCTGGCCTGCCGCCAGCGTGCTGCCGGTGCCCATCTCCCGCATTGCCGCCGGCGCCGCCGGTGCCGCCGGTGCGACGTGTGCGACCGGTGCGACGTGTACGGCCGGTGCGACCGGTGCGACCGGTGCGACCGGTGCAACCGGTACGACCGGTGCGGGCGGTTTCACAGCGGCGGTCTTCACCGGCGCGGCAACCCGGGGCGCGGCCACGCCGTGATGAATATGGCCGGGCGGCAGTGCAGGCGGCGGCGGCCCGAGATATTGCAGATAGCCGATCCCCGCCAAAGCGATGCAGGCAAACGCCCCCCAGAATAAAACCAGCGCCTTCGGCAAGCCGCGGCTGGCCGCCGGCGCCCGGTTCCGCTTGGGCCTGGAAGCGGCTGCCATGCGAACCCCCGCCTTGCGCCAGGCCTAGTTGGAAGCGGCTTTGGAACCGGTGGGCGACATCGCCGCCACCAGCTTCAGCGCCATCTGCAACTGGAAATCCGTCGCAGGCTTGGTCAGGTCCAGCGCCGGCCAGCCCACCGGCGGTTTATCCGGAATGCTCTTGGCGGCGACCGGCAAGGGCAGGGCGCTGGGCAGCGGCGGCGCCGTCAGGCCGGACGGGTTATGGAACGAATGCAGCAAATCGCTCTCCCGCAGGCTCGCGAACTGATCCTCCGGTGTCCTTGTGTCGGACACCTTCACATCCGGCGTCACCCCATAATCCTGGATCGACTTGCCGGAAGGCGTGTAATACAGCGCCGTGGTCAGCCGCAGCGCGCCATTGCCGGGAATCGGCACGATGGTCTGCACCGAACCCTTGCCAAAGGTGCGCATCCCCAGCACCAACGCCCGCTGGTTCTGCTGCAAGGCGGCGGTCACGATCTCGGCGGCCGAAGCTGAGCCTTCATTCGTCATCACCACCATCGGCGCGCCGTTCAGAATATCGCCTGGCTGGGCGTACCAAACCTGGTCGTCCTCGCTATGCCGCCCATGGGTGGAAACCACCTCGCCGCTGCTCAGGAAGTCATCCGCCACCGCCACCGCCTGGTCGAGCAACCCGCCCGGGTTATCCCGCATATCCAGGATATAGCCATGGATATTGCCATGCGCTTGGCGCTGCAGATCGTTCACGGCGTTGCGGATATCGGGGTCCGCCTTCTCGTCGAAGCTGGCCAGGCGGATATAGCCGATCTCGCCGAAAGCGGTGGGGAACAGCCGGTCCTTCACGTCCTGGATCTGGATGATCTCGCGCGTCAGCGTCAGGATCACCGGCGTCTCGACGCCGTTGCGCTTCAGGGTCAGCTTGATCGTGCTGCCGGCCGCCCCGCGCATTTTCGTCACCGCGTCGTCGAGATTGATGCCGTCGGTCGAACGTCCATCGATGTCCACGATGATATCGCCCGGCTTGATGCCGGCGCGCGAAGCGGGGGTATCGTCGATCGGGCTGATGACCTTCAGCAGCCCGTCAGTCTGCGTCACCTCCAGGCCGAGCCCACCGAACTGGCCGGAAGTCTCCACCTGCATGTCGTCATACTGCTTCTCGTTCATATAGCTCGAATGCGGGTCGAGCCCCGCCAGCATGCCGTTGACCGCATCATAGATCAGCTTGTCTGAAGCCGGATCGACAACGTAATTCGCCTTGACCCGATCGAAGATGTCGCCGAACAGGCTGAGTTGCTGGTAGGTACTGTCGCCGGGCGCATCCTGGCCGGCGGCGCGATGCATCGGCATGGCGGCCGAGCCGATCACCAGCCCGGCGGCGAAGACGCCGCTCAACATTAATCCGCTCCGTAACTTCATCTAGCAATCCTTCAAAAACCAGCCGGCGCAACCCTGCCGCGGATACGGCACATTCTAATTCAATTCGCAACCTGGGCTGCATTAGATAACATAGTTTTACGTTTATCCAGAGCCGCCGCCGCTTGGCTATCCAGAGCCGCCGTCGCTCAGCTATCCAGAGCCGCCGCCGCTCAGCCAGATGGCGGGGTTGATCGGCTTGCCGTTCTGCCGCAACTCCACATACAGCGTCGGCTGCCGCGTCGGCGCCTGCGCATCATATCCGGTCATCTGCCCCACCGGCTGGCCGCGGGCGATCTGTTGGCCGGCCGTCACGTCCAGATGCTGCATGCCCGAGAGCACGAAATCATAATTCCGCCCGCAATCTAGGATCACCAGCAAGCCGTAATTCTGGAAAGGATTGGCATACAGCACCGGGCCGGCGCAGGGCGAGACCACCCTGGCGCCAGGTGCTGCCTTGTACACGATGCCGACCGCCGGCCCCGCCACCGTCGGCGCGCCGTATTCCTGCACCAGGATGCCGGCCACCGGCGCGCCAGGCGCCGGTCCCCCGGCCAGTGGCGCGCCAGGCGCCGGTCTCCCGGCCAATGGCGCGCCGGCCGGGGGCAGGGCCGCCGGTGTTCCGGGTGCCGGCAATGGCAGAGGCGGCGGCGCCCGGGCGGCCGCCTGTTGCGCCTGTTCCACCGCCTGCAAGCGGGCAACCACGCCCTGCAGATCGTGCACATTCTGCGTCTCCCGCGCCTCGGCCGCGGCGGCGCGGGCGGCGGTGTCCAAGTCGCTGGTCTCCGCGGCTTGGGCGCCGGCGATCTGCGCCGTCAGGGCATTCTCGGCCTGTTGCTGCGCGCTCACGGCCTGCACCAGTGCCGCCTGCTGTGCCCGCGTCTGCGCCTGCAGCGCCGCCACCTGCATTGCCTGCGCATGCACCGCCTGCGCCTTGCGCGCGATCTCCGTGGCGACACCCTGCAGCACCATCACCCCGCGTATCGCATCCGCGGCGGAGGCCGGTACCGCCAGCATCGTCGCCGCCGGCTCGCGCGCCAGCCGCTGCATTACCGGCAGCAAAGCCGCCAGGGCCGCCTCGTTCTGCTGCAACGCATGCTGTGCCGTCTGCGCCTGCGCCGCCAGTCCATCCAGGCTCGCCGCCGCCTGCGCGGTCTGATCCTCCAGCCGGCGCACATTGGCCGCCGCCGCCACCTGCGCCTGCGCCAGCACCGCCGCCTGCGCCGCCTCCTGCGCCGCGCTATGGCGCGCTACCGCGACCTCACCATGATGCAACAGCGCCCGCTGCCGCGCCGCATGCAACGCGCGCTGCGTCTCCTCGAAATGCCTGGAATGGGCGAAGGCGAGAACCGGAATAAAAAAGCAAGGGAGCAAGAAGTTCTTTTTCTGCAGAAAAAGAACCAAAAAAACTTTTCTAAGCTGTGACACTGGCGCTTCTGGCGGCGCAGTCATTCCTGCGCGCCCGCGATCATTCTTCCTGCTTCTCCACCGCGGCGGCCGCGTGCTGCGTCACCGCTTTCGCCACCGCTGCCGTTAACGCCTCGAACCGGTACGGTTTCAACAGCAAAATTGCGTCTGCCTCGCAGCCTGCCGCGTGCTCATCCCCGGTCGCGTACACAATCCCGGCCTGCGGCCGCAGCTCCCGCGCCTTTTTCGCAAAATCCGGACCGGAGAGCCCCGGCAGATTGACATCCGTCACCAGGCAATCGATCGGCAAGGTCTGCAGCGCGATCATCGCATGCTCCGCATCCGCCGCGTCGATCACCACGAAACCCGCCTCGCTCAGCATCTCGCCTGCCGTCGCCCGGATGATGTTGTCATCCTCCACCAGCAGGATCGTCGCGCGATAGGCGCTGGGCTCGGCCGCCGGCGCGGGCGTTTCGGCAATGCTCAGATTGCGCTGTTTCTGATTGCCCAGCACATGCCGCAATTTGCGCGCCAGCGCCTCACGCGTGTAGGGCTTGGAGAGCAGGTCGACCCCTGCATCCAGTTTGCCGCCATGCACGATCGAGTTTTCGGTGTAGCCGGAAGTGAACAGCACGGCGATCTTCGGCAGCCGCTCGCGCGCCTTGCGGGCCAGCTCCGGGCTTTTCAACGTGCCCGGCATCACCACGTCGGAGAACAGCAGGTCGATGGCGACGCCGCTCTCGATCACGTGCAGCGCGCTCGCCGCATCCACCGCCTTCAGCACCCGGTAGCCAAGATCGCTCAGCAGCTCCACCACCGTGGCCCGCACCTCCGGATCGTCCTCCACCGCCAGAATCGTTTCGGTTCCGCCGGTTATGGGTCCCTCCGCCACGCTCACCTCGACATCCTCCGGCTGCACGGCGCGCGGCAGATACAGCCGGATCGTGGTGCCTTCGCCGCGCTCGGAATGAATTTTCACATGGCCGCCCGATTGCTTGACGAAGCCGTACACCATCGAGAGTCCAAGCCCGGAGCCGCGGCCCTCGCTCTTGGTCGAAAAGAACGGCTCGAACACCTTGTCCATGATCTCCGGTGCAATTCCGCAACCGGTATCGGAGACCGCCAGCATCACGTATTGCCCGGGCGCCACATCTTCATGATCCTCGGCATAGGAATCATCCAGGCTGGCATTGCCAAGTTCGATGGTAAGCTGGCCCTGGCCATGCATCGCATCGCGCGCGTTGATCGCCAGGTTGAGCAAGGCGTTCTCGATCTGCGCCGGGTCGATGAAGGTGTTCCACAAACCGCCGCCGACGATCGTTTCGATCTCGATGCCTTCGCCCAAAGCGCGCCGGAACAGGTCGTCCATGCCGCGCACGAAGCGCGTGATGTTCACCACCTTCGGCTCCAGCGCCTGGCGCCGGCCGAAGGCCAGCAATTGCGAGACCAGCTTCGCGCCGCGGGCCACACCCGCCATCGCATTGGTCAGGCGCTGCTCGGCGCGCGGCCGGTCCGCCACGTCCTTGCTCAGCAGCTGCAGATTGGCGGAGATGATCTGCAACAAATTATTGAAGTCATGCGCCACGCCGCCGGTGAGTTGGCCAATCGTTTCCATCTTCTGCGCCTGGACCAATTCCGCCTCGGCCCGGCGGCGCTCGTCGATCTCCGCGATTACCCTGGCTTCCAGACTTTCGTTCAACTGCTTTAGCTGTTCCTCGGCATGCCGGCGCTGCCGCACTTGCAGCGTCAGATCCGCCGCTTGGGCGCGCAACGCCGCCTCTGCGGCGCGCTGATGGGTAACGTCGGTATGCACGCCGACCCATTCGAGAATTTCGCCACCCGCATCCAGGATCGGCAGGCCGCGAATGGCAAAATTGCGCCAGTTGCCGCCGCACTGGCGCACCCGGTGCTCGGCCACGAACATGGATTTACGATGCACCGCGCGCCGCCAGGCGAAAATGGTCGGCCGCAGATCATCGGGATGCACGAATTCGGCCCAGCCATGGCCCTGATAGGCCGCGAAATCCTGCCCGGTCAGGCTGGCCCAGCCCGGCTGTTCGCCCCGCATTCGGCCATCGGCGGTGGTGGTCCATAATACGCCATGCACCGCATCCATCGCCGTACGGAACCGCCGGTTGCTCTGCTCGAGCGCCGCCTCGCGCTCCGCCCGCTCCTCGATGTCGAAGGCCAGGATATAGGTGCCGGGGATGGCGCCATCGGCCGCAATATCGGGCATATAGCGAACCTCGCAGCGCCGCGGCGGCCCGCCCTGATAGGGCAGCCTGGTCTCGGCCGAGAATGTCTCACCGGCAAGCGCCCGGTCGATCGCGGCCACGCGGTCGGCAAAAAGCGCCTCGCCCAGCACTTCCCGGATCGGCTTGCCCATCATCGCCGCCGGCGAGACGCCAAACCAGTCGTGATAGGCGCTGTTGCCGAACCGGTAGATGTAATCGCGGTCCAGGTAGGAGATCAGCATTGGCACCGCGTCGGTGATGCGCCGCAGCTCCGCCTCGCGCGCAGCCAGCCGCCGCTCGGCCTCAACCCGCTTGCTGTTGTCGATGATGGTGCACATCACGCCGCCGACGCGGCCGTCATCCCGGTAGACCGGCGTGTAGAACAGATCGAGGATCAGCGTCTCGCGGCCAAGCGGCCGGTGAAACACGATCGGCTGACTTAGATGCGAAATGATTTCGCCCTGCATGCAGGCAACAAGGATCGGCCGGTTCCAGTCCCATAACTCAGGGAAGGCGGCGGCCACCGGCTGGCCCAGCACCGCCGGATGACGCTCGCCGGCGATGGGGCTGTAGCTGTCGTTATACAGCATGATGTGATCCTTGCCCCACATCAGCACCTTCGCAACCGGCGAATTGACGATATTTGCAACGGTCACGCGCAAGGCGGCGGGCCAGCGATCGCTTGGACCCAACTGCTCGGCGCCCCATTCCCGGCGCCGGATCAGCGCGCCGCATTCGCCGCCGGAAACGGGCCAGAGGCCCGGCGCTGTCGCCGATTCCGGCGCGCTTCTGCGCAGCCGCGGCAGCATTGCGCGGAAGACCCCGGCGGGGCGGGAACCTGGTTTTTTCGACATGCCTCCACCTGCTAGCCGCGGCCCCGAGTGTCAAATTAATAACGGATTTTCGCGGCCTGGAAAAATGCGCCTGCTGCGGCGGCGGTTTTAAGTGGAAGGCGCGCCTTTGCAAATACGGAACACGCGCCGGCCCGCCAGCTTGGCTTCATAAAGCGCCTGGTCGCCATTCTCGATCAGCTGCTCGAGCTGCATGCCGTTCTCGGGTGCCAGCGCCACGCCGATGCTCGTGCTGACCGCGATCTCGACCTTGTTGATATGATAAGGCGCGCTCAAATGTTCGATGATCCGTTGCGCCAGCGCCCCGGCCGATACGGCATTGCCGTCCAGATGCAGCACCGCAAATTCGTCGCCGCCCATCCGCGCGATCTTGTCACCATCGCGCACACAGTTGCGCAGCCTGCCGGCCACGGCCCGCAGCAGCGCATCGCCCATCGGGTGGCCATACGTGTCGTTGACCGCTTTGAACCCATCAAGATCCAGGCAGAGCAACGCAAAGCGCCGGCTGTCCTTCTTCAGCCCCTCGAAAGCCTGCATCAGGGATTCGTGCAGGCTCGTCCGGTTCGGTAGTCCGGTCAGGCTGTCATGCGTCGCGAGATAGGCGATCCGCTCCTCGCTCTCCTTGCCGGCGGTTACGTCCGAGCCGACGCCGCGATACCCCAGGAATTCGCTGTTCTCGCCAAACACCGGCGCGCCGGTGAAAGACCACCAATGCCGCTTGCCGTTGACCAGCCCCTGGACCACGCAGTTGCGGAAATGCTCGCTCGCTTCCATGCAGCGCGACAGCTCTTCAAGTACCGCCGCTTCCGGCGCCGCCCCGGCGCCGCCCTGGACGAGCAGGAGCGTTTCCAGAAAAAAAGTGTCTTCCAGGTCCTCGCACGCGATATTGATCGCGCTGGCGAACCGTTCGGAGACGCCGCAAAGCCGCCCTTTGGCGTCGGTCTGCCACAGCCAGTCGCTGGCGGTGCGTTCGAAATCCCACAGCAGAAGCCGAATGGTCTCCGCCTGCTCCTCCATTTGCAGCTGGCCCATGAGCCGTTCCTTAAACAACCGGAACAGATAGATCACGCTGGCACAGACGAAAATGCCATAGAAGGAAAGCAGCGTCCCCATAAACAAAAAGAACGTGTTGCCAGTCTCGGCGAGCGCGATAAACGAGCCGGCGATGATCGGCAGCATGAAGCCCAGGGCGGCGGTAGGGATCGTCGCCACCACCAGCCCGGTGCAGATCAGGCCGGTGACGGTGCCGGTGACCAGAAGCTGACTATGCACGCTGGCGCTGGCAAATAGCAGCACCGGCATGGAACCCCATAGGACTCCCAATAGCCCGGCGCCGGCAACTGCGAAGTTGAACGCTGCGGGCGAGGCCGAACTCCGGGGCATGCCGGCCTGCCACTGCCGGCAGCCGAAAAGGATCGCCGCGACGACGCCTTCGATGGCGATGAACAGCGCGCAGAGATAACGATGGTGACCATGCGGCCAGAAAGACGCCACAACGACAAGGATTGTGGCAGCGCTTGAGACGACCGAAAAAGGCGCCAGCCGAACCGCGGCATCGACCTGCTCCGTCCGAAAACGATTGCTGCGCGACGGCCCTTGCAGCTTGTGCTGCAGGCGGCGCATCAGCTTTGAAAAGACCCCGAGGCTGCGCTGCCGCATTGCACCGGATGCAGGCTGGTTTTGCGCGTTCTCGAAGGCTGGTGAAGAAGTTGACAGGCCTGGCGGAAGATCGGAACCGGTCGACACGACGTCCCTAGCCATTGGCTCAGAAAAATCTCCATGCTCGGGAAGCTGGAAAAGCCAGCATCATCGGATACCAATAACATCTAGAAAAAAAGATGGTCTTAATAATTAGGCAATCATTCTCGCATCACACCAAAATCTTGCGCAAAGCCGCAATCATTGTTTGTCGGCGCCCGCCAGGACTTCTAAGCCTGAAACGCTTGCACGAGCAAGTCCAACAGCAACGTGGAGTACACAGCATGTATAAGCTACTTTTTGAAGACGCGGTTATCGACCGCAAAGCCTTGCGCGGATTTATTCGTGAGCAGGTATGCGGCACCAGACTGATACGCGCCTGCGCGGAAGGGCAGCGCGGCGCCGTCCACGCTTTGCTATCGGGGTTCTGGCCATTCGTCGACGCTTTTGAAAAAGCCATCGATCGCCAGGTTGCCGGAATGCCGATAAAGCCTTTGATCCAGCGTTTCGGCCGTGAAAGGATTCATGGCTTTTTCAATGCCGCGCGCCACGCCGTGCGGCAAATGCGGGAGGAAGAGGGATCGCATTCCATGCTGTGGCAGGAAGGCGCCTTCGCGCTTGGGGTCGATCTGGCGACCTATGAGCGGGTCGGCGGCGTCGAGCAGCTGGTGGCGAGTTCGGCCACGCGCGACCCGGTGGCTTTCTTCTGCTGGCTGGCCGGCACCGAATACATTGCCGAGGAGATGGCGGATTATCTGTGCCAGGCGCCGCGCTTTCTTGAACTGTTCCCGGACCGCCGCTGGTTCTGGGGCGAAGCGCATCTGGAAGCCCATGACGGCCCGTCGCATCTTGAAATCGACGAAGATCTGGCGCGGGCCTATCATCCTGCGCAGGACGATGCGCTGGCAGGCCAGGCGTTGCTGAATGGGATACTGAACTGCCAGCTTCTGTTCGGGCAGGCCGCTGCCGACGTGTTCGACCGCATGCAGGCTTTCGAGCCGGCATAAAGATGTCGAAAAAGGGGAGACGTTCAATTAACGTCTCCCGTTCGGCACCGGCCTGGTCGGATTATTCCGGCAGAGCCTGATCCCAGGCGAGGTCGCTCTCATCCGAGGCGGCGCCGATCCAGGATAAGGCGTCGGCCAGGCGCCCGAACAGCTCGGTCGCGCCCAGATGGTCGTTGACCCGGATCCGCCCGCCTTCCATCCAAAGCCGCCAGCGCGCCACGATGGCGCATGGCGCGAAGACTTCCAGGACTTCGCCATAGATGCGGTGATCGGCCACAACCTGCAGCGCCTTGCCCCACGGCCCCTGCGTCTCCGACCACAGGAGCGCCTGCTGAAGTTCCTCGAGGCGAAAATGGGATTCGAAATCTGGCTGCATCGGCGAGCTATATTGCGCAGCTTGATGCAAAGCGCCATGGCCTGACGCGAAAAAGGGCAGCGGCTTGGTGCCAGCTCGCCACGCTTGCCTGGCTGAAGCGCTCGTGACTACAGATTATCGGACAACATGAAACCGGGGAGAAACGGCCCATGCCAAGAACCTTGCCCTCGCCCACGCCCGAGACCCGGCATTTCTGGGAAGGCTGCAAAGCCGGCGAGTTGCGGCTGCAGCGCTGCCTGTCCTGCGCGCACAGCTATTTTCCGCCGCGCCCGTTCTGCCCGAACTGCGCCGGCCGCGAGGTCGAGATCTATGCCGCCAGCGGCAAGGCGAAGCTGGAATCCTATATCATCAACCACCGGCCGCGGCCGGATATGGGCACGGCGCCGCATTCCATCGCCGTGGTCACTTTGGCGGAAGGGCCGCGGATGATGACCAATATCGTCGGTTGCCCGCAAACGCCGGAGGCGCTGCTGCTGGACATGGCCCTGCGCGTGGTCTTCGAGCCGCAAAGTCAGGACATCACGCTGCCCTTCTTCACGCCGGATCAATCGCCTTGAAACCGCAAGCCGCCATCGTCGGCGCCGCCGAGAGCACGCGGCTTGGGGTCGTGCCGGAGCTCTCGGCGCTGGGGCTGAACCTGGATGCGGCGCTGAACGCCTTGGCCGATGCCGGGCTGAAGCCCGCAGATATCGACGGCGTGGCGGGCACCGGCGAGCATCCGATCTGGGTCGCCTCACAGCTTGGCATCGTGCCCAAATGGGTTGATTCCGGCACCGTCGGCGGCTGTTCCTTCTTGCTGCATGTCCGCCACGCCGCTGCCGCGATCGCCGCCGGCTATTGCAGAACCGTGCTGATCACGCACGGCGAATCCGGGCGCAGCCAGGTGGCAAACGGGCGCTATGCGTGGGAGCCGGCCTCGCTGCAGGGCCAGTTCGAAGCACCCTACGGCGCCTATACCGCGTTCACGAAGTTCACCGTGCCGGTGCTGCGCTATTTGAAGGAGCGAGCTGCCACGCGGGAAGATCTGGCGCGGGTCGTGGTCGTGCAGCGGCAATGGGCGGCGCTCAACCCGCGCGCCACACTACGCGAACCGATCACCGTGGACCAGGTGCTGAACGCTTCCCTCATTGCCTATCCCTTCACCAAGCCGATGTGCTGCCTGGTCACCGATGGCGGCGGCGCGCTGATCGTCACCGCCGCCGAACGGGCAGGGGATTTCCCCACGCGGCCGGTCTATGTCCTGGGTTCGGGGGAGAGCGCTGAATCTCCGATGATCAGCGTGATGGAAGATTTCCCGACCTCGCGCGCTTTTCGCGTCTCCGGCAACGCGGCATTTCAATCGGCTGGTATCTTCCATAGCGATGTCGACCATCTGATGATCTACGACGCTTTTGCGCATCTGCCGCTCTACGGGCTGGAGGATCTGGGGTTCTGCGCGCCCGGCGAGGCGAAATACTATTTCCGCGAAGGCCGCACCGCGCCCGGCGCCGAGTTGCCGATGAACACCAATGGCGGCGGCCTGTCCTACATGCACTCCGGCATGTACGGCATGTACGCCCTGCAGGAGAGCGTGCGACAGATGCGAGGCACGGCGGCCGCACAGGTGCCCGGCGCGCAGATCTCGCTTTGCCACGGCGTGGGCGGCATGTTCAGCGCCGCCGGCACCATCGTCTTTTCCAACGAGGCCTGAAACGAGCGCGGCAATTTCAATCGGCTGAATAACAAATCATGCATGCCTATCGGAGCGTAAGGTTGACGATGGATTTGCCTTCCGGCCATCATGAAGACGCAAAACAAGGGACCCGGCGTGGAAGCTAGAACCCGAATTGCGATTACCGCCAGCCTGATCCTGGCGACCCTGATGCAGGCGCTCGACCTGACCATCGCCAATGTGGCGCTGCCCTACATGCAGGGCAGCGTGTCGGCCAGCCAGGACGAGATCGCCTGGGTCCTAACCTCCTATATCGTCGCTTCCGCCATCATGACTCCCCCGACCGGGTTTTTCGCCACCCGCTTCGGCGTCCGGCGCGTCCTGCTGGTCTGCATCGCCGGCTTCACGCTCGCCTCCATGCTCTGCGGCGCCGCACAATCCTTGCCGCAAATCGTCGTCTTCCGCTGCCTGCAAGGTGCTTTGGGTGCCGCAATCACGCCGCTGACGCAGACCGTGCTGTTCAACATCAACCCGCCGGAACGCCAAGGCCGCGCCATGTCCACCTTCGGCATCGCCGTGATGGCGGCGCCGCTGCTGGGCCCTGTGCTCGGCGGCTGGCTGACCTCGGATTATTCCTGGCGCGCCGTTTTCTACATCAACGTGCCGCTCGGCGTCGCGGCGTTCATCGGCACGCTGATTTTCCTGCCCGAGACCAAGGTGGATTCGCACTTCAAGCTGGACTGGCTGGGCTTCGGCATGCTCAGCATCGCCGTCGGCGCGCTGCAGATGTTTCTGGACCGCGGCACGGAAAAGGACTGGCTGTCCTCGCCAGAGATCATCTTCGAGATGGTGCTGGCTGGCATCGCCTTTTATCTGTTCCTGGTGCAAGCCTTCACAGCGCGCCAGCCATTCATCCGGCCGGCGCTGTTCCGCGACCGCAATTTTACCGCCGGCACGCTGTTCATCACCAGCATCGGCATCACCTCCTACGCCGCCCTTTCGCTGCAGCCGCCGTTCCTGCAGGGGCTGCTGAACGAGCCCATCATCACCGCCGGCCTCGTCATGGGCCCGCGCGGGTTCGGCACCATCATCTCGATGTTCCTCGTGGGCCGGCTGATCGGCCGTTTGGATACCCGAATCATCCTGCTCTCCGGAATGACCATCACGGCTTGCGCGTTCTACACCATGAGCCACTGGAACACGGATGTCTCGAACGTGACGATCATGGTCGTCGGCCTGATCCAAGGCATCGGCCAGGGCGTCATGATGGTGCCGCTGACGACCGTGGCTCTGTCCACCCTGACGCCGGAGCATCGCGCTGAAGGTGCCGGCGTATTCAACCTTGCCCGCACCATGGGCTCCAGCATGGGCATCTCCATCGTCAACGCCATGCTGATCTACAACGTGCAGGTCAACCACGCCAACATCACCAGCAACGTGACCGCCTTCAACCGGCTGCTCAGCGCGCCGCATGTCGCCGCTTTCTGGAGCCCATTCACCAACGGCGGGCGCGCCGCGCTGGACGCCGTAATCAACCAGCAGGCGCAGGTCATTGCCTACGACAACGACTACAAATTCCTGATGCTCTCATCCCTTTCCACACTGCCGCTGCTGTTCTTCATCAAAAAAACAACGCGCCCTAAGCCGCCCTCGACGGTCGCAGCAGAGTGAGGAAGCAAGCATTTCTTTTTCTGAGGAAAAAGAAACGAGAAGATTTTGTTAATCCGGGCCTGGGGTGTTATTGCGCCGGTTTTTAAAAAGCGGCCTCTTTCCTGGTGCCGTTTCTAATACCGCCATCCTCGTATCGTGCTGCCGGCGTCGCAGCTGACGACTTCGGCGGTGATGAAGGAGGCTGCGTCTGAGGCAAGGAACAGGCTTAAATCGACGATATGCTGCGCCGTGCCATGCCGCTTGATCACCTGCATGCCCTGCACCCGTTCATAGACCTCTTGCGTCAGCCCGCCTTTGCTTGCCGGCGTTTCCATGATGCCGGGTGCGACCGCAACGGCGCGGATGTCATCCTTACCGAAGGCGTGTGCCATGCCCAGGGTCATTGCGCTAAGCGCTTGTTTGGTCAGGCCGTAGGCGCCGACGGGAAAGAAGGCGGCGGAAGAGCTCTGGTTGATGATCACGCCGCCGGCTTTGGCCAGCGCCGGCCGCAGCGCCTGGCCTAGAATGAGCGGCGCCAATGTGTTGACCGAAAAATACAGCAGCCATTTCTCCTGGCTGATGGTTTCGATCGGCACATGAATTTCGCCATAGGCGATGCCGGCGTTGTTCAGCAGCACGTCGATACGATCGTGCAGGCCGCAGATTTTTTCCCCGAAGGTTTTTATTTCGGGTTCAAAAGCAAGGTTGAGTACGTGGGTCGAGGCGGTGATGCCTTCCTGGCCCAGAAGTTCCGCAGTCTCGGCCAGCCCGGCTTCTGCGTTATCCGCCAGGATCAGATGCGCGCCTTCCCGGCCGAAGCCGAGCGCCAATCCGCGTCCCAGACCGCCGGCGGCGCCGGTGACGACCACGTTTTTGCCGGTAAATCGCTTTTCCATCATGCGCTCCCATCGTTTTGTGTTAGCAACAACGCCATTGCGGCATCCACGCAGGGCTTCAGCCGCTCATACGGCCCTATTCCCGCCTGCCTGGTCATCTTTTGTAGCTTCCAGCCATGGCTGTGAGGGCATCACGGCGCGGCATCGCGAGCAGCTGTTCGAAGGTTTGCCGGTAATGCGCGCTGGGTAGGTAAATTGGCCCGCTGGTGATATTCTCCAAGGCCAGCCTGGCGACATCCTCCGGCGCCATCACATTCGGAACCGACTTCGCATCCATGCCCGCGCGGGCCATTGCCTCGGTATCGGTCGCACCCGGGCAAACGGTCAGCACATCGATGCCGGCGGGTGTCAGCTCGCCCCACAGCGCCTCGCCGAAACGGTTCATAAAGCCTTTGCTGGCTGAGTAGCCGGTAGAAAACGGTACGCCGAGCAGCCCCTCCACCGAGCTGATGAACACCAGCCCGCCTTTGCCGCGCGCCCGCAGGCGGGGAATGAAGCCATGCGCCAGCAGCATCGGCGTGTGGCAGTTCACCATCAGCATTTCGCCTAAACTGCCGGCATCGCAGCTTTCATGCGGACCGCGCATGCCAAAGCCGGCGTTGCTGATCACCAGGCCGACATTCAGCGCGGCAGTCGCCTGCAAGATCTCCTTGGCGGCGTTCGCTACGGAAAGATCGGCCGGGCACAGGGTTACCCGCACCTTATGTCGCTGCTCAAATTCCGCCTTCAGCTTTTCCAGCCTTTCAACCCGGCGCGCCACCAGCACCAGATCAAAACCTTCGGTGGCCAGCAGCTCGGCAAAGGCTTTGCCGATACCGGAAGAGGCGCCGGTGACCAGCGCAACGGAGCCGTATTTCTCTAGAAGCGAATCCGCCATTCTATTCGCCGGAAAAATGCAGTTTCAGCGCGACGCCATGCGGGTCTTTCAGAAAAACCCGGGTCTGTCCCGGAACCCGATGATCGGCAACCGCGTGCCCGGGTCGGCGCGCCTGCAGCCGCGCCAGAATCTCCTTCTTGCCCTGACAGGCGAGGGCGACACGATCCAGCGGCCCGGCGTCACGGGACTCCATCTTCGCAATGCAGGAATGGATGATCGGCCGATCGGCGGTGTCATAGAGCCAGTTGGCTTTCCGTCCCATCATTCAGGGCCTCGCGCATAGCCAAAATCTGACAGCTCGACATACCACCGGAAGGATTGAGCGACGTCGAGCGTGGAGATGTTCACATGATCCAAGCCGGTGACCGGCATTGTTTCCTCCTAGAACCGCTTGGGCGGCATGCCGACAATACGGCAATCGCATTCGCGGGAAAAGCGGCGCGCGCGTCGCCGCCCGGCCTGGCTTACACGATCGGGCCGTATTGCTTCGCCTCGACCTGGCGGTAGAAATAGATGCTCGCACCTTCAGGGTCGATCGACGTAGTCTGCGTCATCTCGCCGGCCTGAGTGCGGCGCATAATCTCGCCCACCACTTTGTCCGGGTGCTCCGTTTCCAGTTCGTAGATGGTGATGTAGTGCATCTTGGACTGCGAAAAGCCGTTCTCCACCGCCTCCAGCCGACGGCCGCTGACGACACCGGAGATGTCGCAGATTTCCGGCAGATGGTAGGTTTCGTACCAGCTGTTGAACTCCACCTCTTGTCCGGGCTTGGCGTTGGCGGTTGCGACCATCACGTATTTCGGCATTTTGTTCCTCCTTTATCGCAGCATTTTGCTGCATTTTCGCAGTCAAGCCGTATTACAGGCTTTCAGGCAAGACCCTCACCCGGCAGCCTCGCTCTCCGGCAGAAAGCCGCCGGATTGCCGCCGCCACAAAGCGGCGTAGGCGCCCGGCTTGGCCAGCAGCGCCGCATGCGTGCCCTCCTCGATGATGCGGCCGGCATCGATCACCGCCAGCCGGTCCATGCGCGCGATGGTGGAAAGCCGGTGCGCAATGGCAATGACCGTGCGGCCTTGCATCAGATCGTCCAGCTGTTCCTGGATCGCCGCCTCCACTTCCGAATCTAAAGCCGATGTCGCCTCATCCAGCACCAGGATCGGCGCGTTCTTCAGGATCACCCGGGCGATCGCGATGCGCTGGCGCTGGCCGCCGGAAAGTTTCACGCCGCGTTCGCCGACATGCGCATCGAAACCGCGCCGGCCCTTCCAATCCTCCAGCTCCTCGATGAATTCCAGCGCATGCGCCTGCGCCGCTGCTGCGATCACCTCAGCCTCCGTCGCATCCGGCCTGCCATAACGCAGATTATCGCGGATCGAGCGGTGCAGCAGCGACGTATCCTGCGTTACCATGCCGATCTGCGCGCGCAAACTTTCCTGCGTCACGCCGGCCAGATCCTGGCCGTCGATCAGGATGCGGCCGGCGCGCGGCTCGTAGAATTTCAGCAGCAGGTTCACCAGCGTGGATTTTCCGGCGCCGGATCGGCCGATCAGCCCAAGCCTTTCGCCGGCGCCGATCGACAGGCTCAAATCCCGCAGCACGCCGCCAACCTCGCCTTCGCGCCGGCTGCGGCCGTAATCGAAGAACACATCCTCGAAGCGAATGCTGCCTGTGCCGACGCGCAGCGGCGCCGCGTCCGGCGTATCAGCCATCTGCCGCGGCTCCGCAATCGAGAGCATGGCATCCCCGACGATGCCGACATTCTCGAAAATGCCGGTGATGTTGGTTGCAACCCAGCCGGACATACTGGCGATCTGCCAGGAAAGCGGCAGGGCGGTGGCAACGGCGGCAAGCGGCACGCGGCCTTCGGTCCAGCCGAAGATCGCCAGCGCCGCGGTGCCGACGATCATCGCCGCGTTCAGCAACACCAGGATCAGGCTCAACAGCGTGATCAGCCTTTGCTGGTGGTGGAAGGTGCGGGTGTGCTCGTCGATGGAATCCTGCACGAAGGCATCCTCGTCCTTCGCCCGCGCGAAGAGTTTTACCGTGAGGATGTTGGTGTAGCTGTCGACCACCCGGCCGGTCACTTTGGAACGTATTTCCGACATCAGCTGCGAGCGGACGCGCATGCGCGGCACGAAGCCGCGCAGCAGGGCGGCATAGCCGATGAACCACAGCACGATCGGGATCGCCAGGCGCCATTCGACGCGGGCCAGCAGCAGAACGGCGCTGCTGCCATATACGATGATGTACCAGGCGGCGTTGATCGACTGCACCACGCTCTCCCGCAGCGCAGGTCCCGCCTGCATCACGCGGTTGGCGATGCGGCCGGCAAAGTCGTTCTGGAAGAACGTCCAGCTTTGCCGCACCACATGCCAGTGGCTCTGCCAGCGGATAAGATTCGTCATGCCCGGCGATATCGCCTGGTTGGTGATGAGATACTGCGTGAGCAGCGCCAGCGGCCGGACGATCAGCAATACGCCGGCCATCGCCAGCAGCGTCCTGCCGGAATTGCGGAACAGGGTTTTCGGCGTCTTCGTGGCGACCAAACCGGCGACATGGCCGATGAAGACCGGGATCAGCGTATCCAGCAGCGCCACTGCAAACCCGGCGGCTAACAAGGCGGCGATCAGGCCCGGCGTTTGCCGCATGAAATGCGCGTAGAACTTCACCAGGGACCCGGGCGCATCGACAGGCGGGGGCGGCGTATCCGGCGGCAGGGAAGTCGGGCGCAGCAGGCCCTCGAAGAAGCGGAACATGGCCCAAGCGATGCGCGGAGCGGCAGCCGAGGTCAACACATGGCGGGGTGATCGCGAAGGTAGGCAAGTAAGCAGTTCTTTTCTGAAGAAAAAGAACCAAAAAGACTTCTTTGATTTGGGCTATGGGGGTTTGCAGATCACGCCCATTCCCGGGGTTACCAAAGTTTTTGCGCCGCTATTTTCGAAAACCGGGCTATTTCTTTAACTGTTCGCTGCATCTTCCGCAAACGCCGGATATGACCTTGGCGCGTGGCCAAGCAGGTTTTTCAGCCGCGCAATATCATCCGCCGTCGCACCCGCATTGTCCATCTGGTCGCGTTGCATCATCAGGCGCAGGTCCAGTTCCGGGGCCGGCGGACCAGGCTGAACAAAGTTAGACTGAGAGGTTCAGCAGCGATCCGCGCTGCAGCGGCCTGGTAGGATCGCTGCTCTCCAACGGCCCGGTCGAAGGCGCGTTGAACGGCGCGTCGCCGCTGAGCCTCTGCGGCGACAGCCGCAGACTGGAAAGTCCGGACGCGGCCGAATTGGCAGCGGGCAATGAGAAGGCGGAGAGGGAGGAGCCAATGATCATGGCGAGCAATATCAGCAGCATGACTTAACGTTAGGTTAACGGTGGAGCTTTTTCTACCTATCGCAGGTTGCGTTTTCTGACTATGTTGTCATGTTCAGAGAGAATGGCCGGAGCCAGCCTAGCCCTGAATAGCAGTTTTCGGCGTTTAGCGATTGGTAATCGATCCCTAACAAACGCCGGCCTAGATTGACGCCTATTCGAAATTTAATCGGCTTCAGGAGCGCGTCAGTGCGGATAACCTCCACCTCCGACCAGTTGCAGATTTTGCTCATCGATGATTCCGCCGCGGACGTTCAGCTGGTGCGCAGGGCGCTAAACGCCGCCATGCCGGAAGCCTATGCCATGAGCGTCGCCACGACGTTGCAGGAGGCAATCAACCTGCTGGGCAAAGGCAGTTTCGATCTGGCATTGCTCGACCGCACGCTGCCGGACGCCGAAGGGTTTTCCGGCCTGCACAGCCTGCATAATTTCGCGCCCGATCTGCCGATCGTCTTCGTCACCGGCAGCCAGGATGAGCGTTTTGCCGCCGATGCCATACGCAGCGGCGCGCAGGATTATCTGTCGAAGGATAATCTCGACGGTCACCTGATCAAACGCGCCATCCAATACGCCATCCTGCGCAAGCAGTTCGAAGGCATCCTGATCATGCGGGCGAATTACGACCCGCTGACCGGCCTGACCAACCGCACCTTGTTCGAAAGCCGGCTCGCCATGGCCCGCGCCCGCATGCGCCGCAACAACCGCGCCTTCGCGCTGCTGTATCTGGATATCGATGGCTTCAAGCCGATCAACGACGCGCTGGGCCATTCCGCCGGCGACGATCTGCTGCGGCAATTTGCGCATCGCCTGAAATCCGCCTTCCGCCCCTACGACACCATCGCCCGCTTCACCGGCGATGATTTCGCCGTCCTGGTCGAGGATCTCGCTTCCGCCACGAACGGCGAAATCGTCGCAAAAAAAATAATCGACCTGCTGGCGACCCCGTTCCAGTTCTACGATCAGGCAATCAGCCTGCAGGTGAGCATCGGCATAGCCAGCTGCGCGCCGGGCCAGGAGATCGGCAGTAAAACGCTGATGCGCCAGGCCGATGCGGCGATGCATGACGCCAAGCTGACAACGGGCAATTTCTACCGCACCTTCGCCGGCCTGCTGACCCACCTCACCCGCCCGGACGACGAGGATGAGGACCTAATCGCCGCCGATTAAGCAAGCAAAATTTTCAGTCTAAAACCCGGGCGTACTGGATGTCACCGCCCCAGGCCCAGATCAATAGAAGTTTTTTGCGCCGCTTTTTTTCAAAAAAGTGGCTACTTTCTTGCTTCTACTTTCTTGCTTCAGGTTTCCTGCTTCAAGCCTGTAGCGCCGCAACGCCGGGGAGGGTCTTGCCTTCCATCCATTCCAGGAACGCGCCGCCGGCGCTGGAAATATAGGTCAGCCGGTCGGCCACGCCGGCGCCGCGCAGGGCGGAGACCGTATCGCCGCCGCCGCCTACCGAAACCAGCCCGGATTTTTCCGTGGCATCCGCTACCGCCAGCGCCAGCTTGTTGGTGGCGGCATCGAAAGGCGGGATTTCGAAGGCGCCCAGCGGCCCGTTCCAAATGATCGTCCTGATCTCCGGCAGCCGCTGGATGAACGCATCCACGCTGGCCGGACCGACGTCCAGCGCCATCATCCCGGCCGGCACCTGATGAGCCGGCACGATCTCGGTCGGCGGATTGGCGGCAAATTGCGCGCTCACCACCAGATCGACCGGCAGTACGATCTCGCAGCTTTTGTGCTCCGCCTCCGCCAGGATTTTCAAGGCCGTCTCATGCAGATCGGGCTCCTGCAGAGATTTGCCGAGCTCCGCCCCCTGCGCCGCCAGAAAAGTGTTCGCCATGGCGCCGCCGATTACCAGGATATCCACCTTGCCCACCAGATTGGTCAGCAGGTCGAGCTTGGTGGAGACCTTTGAGCCTGCGACGATGGCCGCCACCGGCCGCTGCGGCTTGCCTAGCGCCGCTTCCAGCGCCGTCAGCTCCGCCTGCATCAGCCGGCCGGCATAGGCAGGCAGCAGATGCGCCACTCCTTCGGTGCTGGCATGCGCCCGGTGTGCCGCGGAGAAGGCATCGTTCACATACAGATCCGCCAGCGCCGCCAGAGCCTTGGCCAGCGCAGGATCGTTCTTCTCCTCGCCGGCGTGATAGCGGGTATTTTCCAGCACCAGCACATCGCCATCCTGCAGCGCGGCCACCGCCGTCTCGGCCGGGGCGCCGATACAGTCATCGGCAAATGCCACTGGTCTGCCCAACACTCCAGCCAGCGCCTCGGCAATCGGCCGGATGGAAAACTCAGGCACCCTCTTGCCCTTCGGCCGGTCGAAATGGCTGCACACGATCACCTTGGCGCCCTTCTCCGACAACTCCCGAATGGTTGGCGCCAGCCGCTCCAGCCGGGTCAAGTCGGAGATCTTGCCGCCCTGCATCGGAACATTCAAATCCGCCCGCAACAGTACCCGTTTGCCCGCGGGGGCAAAATCATCCAGCGTCTTTGCCGGCATCACAGCGCTCCGAACAGCGCCGCGGTATCGGACATGCGGTTGGAGAAACCCCATTCATTATCGTACCAGCCCATCACCCGGGTCATCGCGTTATCGACAACCGCGGTCTGCGGCGCATCGAACGTGCAGGAAGCCGGCTGGCCGATGAAGTCGCTGCTCACCAGCGCTTCGGTGGAATAATCCAGGATGCCCTTCAGCTCGGCTTCGCTCCAGGCCTTCATCGCGGCGTTGATGTCTTCCTTGCTCGGCTGCTTTTTCAGCACCACGTCGAAGGAAACCAGCGAGACGTCCGGCGTCGGCACGCGGATCGAGGTGCCGTCCAGCTTGCCCTTCAGCTCCGGCATCACCAGGCCGACAGCCTTGGCGGCACCGGTCGAGGTCGGGATCATCGAAAGTGCGGCGGCGCGGGCGCGGTGCCGGTCCTTGTGCAGGGTATCCACGGTCTTCTGGTCGCCAGTATAAGAATGGATCGTCACCATGTAGCCGCGCTCGATCCCGAACTCGGCATGCAGCACCTTGGCCATCGGCACCAGGCAGTTGGTGGTGCAGGAGGCGTTGGAGATCACCTCCATCTCCTTGGTCAGCGTCTTGTGGTTGACGCCGTACACGATCGTCGCATCGACGCCATCGGCGGGTGCCGAGACGACCACCTTGCGGGCGCCGGCGGTCAGCAGCGCTGCAGCACTTTCGCGCTTGGTAAACAGTCCGGTGCATTCCATGGCGACATCGATGCCAGATAGCGGCACCTTGGCCGGATCGCGCTCGGCGGTCACCTTGATCGGCGCATAGGTCCGGCCGTCGAAGGTGATAAGCAGGCTATCGCCTTCCACGGCCACCGTGCCGGGAAAGCGGCCATGCACGGAATCGTAACGCAGCAGGTGGGCGTTGTCTTCGACGCTTCCCAGGTCGTTGATCAGCAGCGGCTCGATATCGGTCCTGCCGCTTTGGATCATGGCGCGCAGCACCAGGCGCCCGATCCGTCCAAACCCGTTAATCGCTACTTTAACCGCCATCGTCGTCTGCTCCTGCTACAAGACCCGCCGCGTTGCCGCCACCACGGCAGCTTCGGTGATTCTAAAATGTTCGTAAAGTGCTTCGGCCGGCGCGCTCGCGCCAAATCCGTCCATGCCGATGAAAATTCCTTGCGCGCCCAGCCAGCGCTCCCAGCCGAAGCCGCCGGCCGCCTCGATCCCGATCCGCGGCGCATCTCCCAGCACCTCGTCGCGGTAGCCAGCATCCTGCTGGGCGAACAGCTCGAAGCTCGGCGCCGAGACCACCGCCACCGAAATCCCTTCTTTGGCAAGCGTGGCCCGCGCCGCCATCGCCAGGCTGACCTCGCTGCCGGTAGCGATCAGGGTCGCTGCGCGGCCGGCATCGGCGCGCTTGCCTTCCGCCTCCGCCAGCACATAAGCGCCCCGCGCGGCGCGGTTGCCGTTGGCGGCATCGCGCAGGGCCGGCAGCGTCTGGCGGGAGAGCACCAGCAGGCTCGGCCCCTTGGTATTGCGGATCGCCAACTCCCAGCACTCCGCGGTCTCGATCGCATCGGCCGGGCGCATCACCAGCAGGTTCGGCATGGCCCTTAAGGACGCCAGATGCTCGATCGGCTGATGCGTCGGCCCATCCTCGCCGACGCCGATTGAATCATGGGTCAGCACATGGATCACCCTTACCCCCATCAGCGCCGCCAGGCGGATCGCGGGGCGCATATAGTCGGTAAACACGAAGAAGGTGCCGCCATAGGGGATCAGCCCGCCATGCAGCGCGATGCCGTTCATTGCCGCCGCCATGCCGTGCTCGCGCACGCCGTAATAGATGTATTTGCCTGCGAAATTATCCGGCGCCACGCCGGCCATGCCCTTGATCTGGGTCAGGTTGGAACCGGTGAGGTCGGCGGAGCCGCCGACCAGTTCGGGCATCGCCGGCACCAGCACTTCCAGCGCCTTCTGGCTCGCCTGCCTCGTCGCCAGCTTGGGTTTCTGTTCCGCCAGGCCGGCTTTCAAGGCGCTCATCGCTTCCTGCCAGCCATCAGGGAGTTTACCCGCCATGACCCGCTCGAATTCGGCCTTTTGCGGATGTTTCGCCAGCCGCTTCAGCCAGCCGCGCCTTGCCGTGGCGCCGCCGGTCCCGGCGGCGCGCCAAGGTGCGGCGACGTCTTCCGGCACAGTGAACGGCAGATGCTCCCAGCCCAAAGCCCGCTTCGCCGCCTCCGCCTCGGCGCCGCCCAGGGCCGAGCCGTGGCTGCTCGCCGTGCCCGCCTTGGTCGGGGCGCCGAAGCCGATCACGGTCTTGCAGGCGATCATGGTCGGCCGGTTGGACTTCGCCGCAAAGGCGAGCGCTGCCTGGATCTGTGCGAAGTCATGTCCGTCGACCCGCCGGACTGCCCAGCCATAGCTTGCAAAACGCTTGAGCGGATCGTCGGAGACGGAAAGATCGGTCTTGCCGTCGATCGATATGCTGTTGTCATCCCAGAGCACGGTAAGCTTGGCGAGCTTCAGATGCCCGGCCAGCGCCCCGGCTTCGTGGCTCACCCCTTCCATCAGGCAGCCATCGCCGGCGACCACCCAGGTCCGGTGATCGACCAGGCTCTTGCCGAATTTCGCCGCCAGCAGCCGCTCGGCGATCGCCATGCCCACCGCCGTCGCCAGCCCCTGGCCGAGCGGGCCGGTCGTCATCTCGATCGCCGGATGCTCGTGAACCTCGGGATGCCCGGCCGCCGGCGAATGCAGCTGCCGGAAGCGTTTTAAATGCTCCAGCTCCATGCCGGCATGACCGGTCAGATGCAGCAGCGCATAGAGCAGCATGCTGCCATGCCCGGCGGAGAGCACGAAGCGGTCGCGATCCGCCCATTTGGCATCGGCGGAATCGTATTTCAGGAATTTGGTCCACAGCACGGTCGCGACATCCGCCATGCCCAGCGGCATCCCAGGGTGACCGCTTTTAGCCGCTTCCACCGCGTCGATGGTGAGCGCCCTGATCGCGTTTGCCATCACACGTTCAGCTTCCGGCGGCTGTTCAAGGATCGCCGCCTGCAAGGCGAGTGCCGCCTCGTTGCCCGCAATATCCGCTAAACTCGCCATTTGCGCTATTCCGTCCTTACTTTTTTCCGGCTTGACGCCTGCCCGGTGCGCGATCAACCAGGATCGTCCAATAATGGTCGGGTCCATAAAGCGCCAGGCCGTAACGGACAAGCCAATGGAGCACATTGCATGTCTGCGTCATCACCCGCCTTCAGCAATCACCGTATCTCCGGCGTCCGGCTCTGGGACACGCTGCTGGAAATCGCAAGAATCGGCGGCACCCCGAAAGGCGGTGTCAAACGCCTCGCGCTGACCGATGTGGACAAAGCTGGGCGGGATCAGTTCCGCGCCTGGTGCGAGGCGATCGGCCTGGCTGTGCGCATCGATTCCATGGGCAACATGTTCGCCAGGCGTGAGGGCAGGGACTCTGAACGCTTGCCGGTGCTGTTCGGCTCGCATCTGGACAGCCAGCCCACCGGCGGCAAATTCGACGGCGCGCTTGGCGTGATTGCCGGGCTGGAGGTCATGCGCACCTTGGACGAGCTGAGCATCACCACTGAAGCGCCGCTGGAGCTGGTGAACTGGACGGATGAGGAAGGGTCCCGCTTCGGCCGCGCCATGATGGGCAGCGGCGTCTGGGCCGGGCTGTTCGAGGAAGCAGCCGTCAAGGCGTTGCAGGATGCGCAAGGTGCTACGGTCGGCGAGGCGCTGGCCGAGATCGGCTATCAAGGTCACGAGCTCGCGGCCGCTTTCCCCGCCGATGCCATGTTTGAGCTGCACATCGAGCAGGGGCCGATCCTGGAGGCGGAGGACAGAAAGATCGGCATCGTCACCGGCGCGCAGGCGCAGATCTGGTACGAGGCGACCGTCACGGGCCAGGATTCCCATGCCGGGACCACGCCGCCGATCGCCCGGCGCGACGCGCTGCTCACCGCCGCCCGCATCATCGAGCTGGTGAACGCGACGATGCGCGAGACCGGCGAAAACTCGATCGCCGATCTCGGCCGCGGCACGGTCGGCCGGCTCTATGTCTTGCCCAACTCCCCCAATGTCATCGCCGGCGAAGTCCGCTTCACCGTCGATTTCCGCAACCCTGACGATGCCCGCATCGTCGAGATCTCCGAGAGCTTTCCCGAAAAGGCCGCCGCCATCGCCGCCGCCAATGGCTGTACGCTGGCGCTGCAGACCGTGTTCCGGGTGAAGGAACAGCCTTTCGATCCGGAATGCGTCGCTCTGGTGCGCGCCGCCGCAGAACGCCTGGGCTATTCGCACCGCGACATCGTCTCCGGCGCCGGCCATGATGCGGTACATACCGCCGCCCGCATGCCGACCGCGATGATTTTCACCCCATGCAAAGATGGGCTTTCGCATAACGAAGCGGAATCGATTTTGCCGGCGGAGGCCGAGGCCGGCGCGCAGGTGTTGTTCGAAGCGGTCCTCGCCCGCGCTAACCGCACCATTAACAAATGACGAAGGATTGAGTTTTATCCCGAAAATCCTGCAAGGAGCCTTTTCTACCCGGCGCCTTGAGCGCAGTGTCCGGCCGCCAAATGTCCCAGTACATGAAGTTTACGATTGTTTTTCTTAAAAACGAAGGCTTCTCACTTTTCGCCTTGAGCACTTTGTTCTATTGCACTGCACAGTTGATGACTGAATGGTTTAAAAGGTTACCAATGTCCTTTTCCCGTGCGACGGTCCCGGCGCGGCCTCAACCCGATGCCAGCCGGCCCCCCGCCTGGCGCGCCGGCCTGAAAAACCTCCTCCTGATCCTGCCGGCCGTGTTGCTCTCCGGCTGTTCCACCGCCGTCTTCCCGCTTTTCCATCCCAGCGGCGCGGTCGGCCAAGCGCAGTTGCGCTACACCATCATCGACTTCGCGGTCATGATGCTCATCATCCTGCCGGTTACCGTGCTGGCGATCGTGTTCATGTTCCGCTACCGGGCATCCCGCAACGCCGATTACGACCCGACCTGGTCGCACTCGATGCCGCTGGAACTGACGATGTGGGGCGTGCCGATCATCATCGTCGCCTTCCTCGGCTACGAATCCTATCGCAGCACCTTGCTGGTCAATCCGTTCGGTCCTGCCGCCCTGAACATGCGCGATACGGCCAACCCGCCGCTGCAGATCGACGTCATCACCACCGACTGGCAATGGGTCTTCGTCTATCCGCAATACGGCATCGCAACGATCGACGATCTGCCGGTCCCCGCCGGCCGCCCCGTGAAACTCTATCTGACGTCGACCAGCGTCACCAATGACTTCTTCATCCCCAGTGTGGCGCCGATGATCGACGTCATGCCCGGCATGCGCACGGCGGACGCGTTCAAGGTCGACCATCCCGGCAGTTTCGAAGGCTATTCCGCCGATTTCAGCGGCGAGGGCTTTTCCTGGATGCAATTCTCCGCGCGCGTGCTCGCACCGGCGGATTTTACCGCCTGGACGCAGCAGACCGCCGCCGCCCCCGCCAAGCTTTCTTACACGCTGTTCCAGAAGCTGGCCGAGCCCACCGTGAACGTGGGCGCCAGGCCGGCCTATTTCTCGCATGTCGATCCGGATTTGTTCCGGCGCGTCTATACCGCCGCGCAGAACGGCACAGTCTATGCGGTGCCGGAAGACTATAAAATCGCCACCACCCCGATCGATTATACGCAGGGTAAAAATGCCACAAAATAGCATCTTCGCCGCACACCTTACGGCATGGAGGGTCTGATCGTGTTTCCGCATCTGCAAGGCCCGTATTCCTTCCTGTTCGGCCGCCTCACTTTGGCCTCCATCCCTTATGCAAATCCCATCATCATCTTCGCGGCTAGTTTTACGGCGATCGCCGGGCTGCTGATCGTCGTCCCGGTTCTGTACTTCAAGAAAATCCCGTATCTGTTCCGCGAATGGTTCACTACCGTCGATCATAAAAAGATCGGCATCATGTATATCATCCTTGGCCTCGTCATGATGTTCCGCGGCTTCGTCGACGGGATGATGATCCGGACCCAGCAGGTGATGGCGGACGGCCCGCATTCGCCTGGCGTGATGGAGGCGTCGCATGGCTATCTGCCGCCCGAGCATTTCGACCAGATCTACTCCTCGCATGGCACGCTGATGATCATTTTCGCCGCTACCCCGATCCTCACCGGGCTCGGCAATATCATCGTGCCGCTGCAGATCGGCGCGCGCGACATGGCCTTTCCCACCATGAACGCCATCAGCCTGTGGCTCACCACGGTCGGCGCCATGCTGGTCATGGCCTCGCTGTTCATAGGCGACTTCTCCAGCGCCGGCTGGGTCGGTCTCATCCCGCTGACCGAGCTCGATTTCAGCCCGACCGCAGGCGTCGATTACTGGATGTGGGCGATTCAAATATCTTCGGTCGGCACCACGCTGAACGCCATCAACATCATCGCCACGATCGTGACGATGCGCGCGCCCGGCATGCGCTGGAGCCGTCTGCCCATCTTCACCTGGACCCAGCTCTCCACCAACATTATCGGCCTGACCTCCTTCCCGATCCTTGGCGTGGCTTTGGCCTTGCTGGGCGCCGACCGCTATCTCGGCACCCATTTCTTTACCGCCGGCCATGGCGGCAACCTGATGCTCTATACCAATCTGTTCTGGATCTGGGGCCACCCCGAGGTGTACTTCCTGGTGCTGCCGGCGTTCGGCATCCTCTCGGAGATCGTGCCGGCCTTCGCGCGCAAGCCGCTCTTCGGCTATATCACCATGGTGGCTGCAACCTTCGCCATCGCCGGCATCTCCTGGCTGGTCTGGCTGCACCATTTCTTCACCATGGGCGCGGGGCCGCGGGTCAACAGCTTCTTCTCGGTGGCGACCATGGTCGTCGGCATACCCACCGGCGTTAAGGTCTTTAATTGGCTCTTTACGCTCTATCGCGGCCGGATCAGCTTTGACACGCCGATGCTTTGGGCCTCCGGCGCCTTGTTTCTGCTGCTGATCGGCGGACTCACCGGCATGATGCTGGCTATCCCTGCCATCAACTACACGGTGCATAACAGCGTCTTCGTGGTAGCGCATTTCCATTGCATGGTGCTGCTGATCGTCTACGCCGTCTTCGGCGCCGTCTCCTTCTGGTTTCCGAAAATCTTCGGCTTCAAGCTGGATGAGCGTACCGGCAAATGGTTCTTCTGGTGCTTCAGCCTTGGCACCGTGCTGGTCTTCACCGCCATGTTCGGCCTGGGCTTTATGGGCGAGACGCGGCGGCTGGATTATTTGTTCAACACGAACTGGTTCCCGGCTCTGGTCATCGAGGAAGCAGGCATCGGCTTCTATCTGCTCTCCTGCCTGTTGTATTTCCTGATGCTCTTTGTCAGCATCCGCGATCGCGCCAAACATGTCCCCATTGCCGATCCCTGGGGCAATTCCCGTACGCTGGAATGGCTCACCCGCTCGCCGGTGCCGTTCTATAACTTCGCCGTCACGCCCAACGTCAATTACCGCGACGAGCTCGCCTGGCGCTACGAGAACAAGGCGGCCGAAATCGCGCCCGACCATTATGAAGAAATCCATATGCCGAAAAACACGCCGGTGCCGCTGATCATCGGCGTGCTGGCCTTCGGTTTCGGCTTTGGCCTCGTCTGGCGCATCTGGTGGCTAACCGGCCTGTCGCTGCTCGGCATCATCGCCATGGTGATCTACCGCTCCTTCGCCCGTGATGCCGGTTACCATCTCTCCGCGAAAACCGTGGCGAAACTGGAAGCCGAACCGCCGCTCGGCGTCGTCTCGGAATCGCAGTACCTCTCGGCAGCGGACGCGCATTGATGGCCGTTCCACGCGTCGATGGGGAGCTGCCGCCGCTGTGGCATTACGGCGACGAAGCGCATGACATGATCGCGACCAAAACCTTCGGGTTTTGGCTCTACATGCTCTCCGATGCGCTGCTCTTCGCCGGCATCTTTGCCGCCTACGGCGTGCTGGACCACAGCATGAACGCCGCCGGCGGCCCGACCGACGCGCAGATCGTGCATCCCGTCACCGCGTTCTTGCAGACCCTGGCGGTCGTCACATCGGTGTTCTGTTACAGCCTCGCCACGGTCGCACTGAAGCACGGCTACCGGCAGCTGGTGGTGCTGGGCATCCTGGCAGCCATGCTGCTCGGCGCCGTCTTTCTGGTGCTGGAAATCGCCGATTTCGCCGATCTCTACGGGCGCGGCGCGACGCCGCAGGTGAGCGGCTTCCTCTCCGCCTATTTTGTGCTGATCGCAACGCACGGCCTGCATATGGCCTTTGGCCTGCTCTGGCTGTTCGTCATGCTGATCCAGGTAATGCGGCTGGGCCTCATCCCCCCGGTCGTCGCCCAGCTGCTGAACCTTCGGCTGTTCTGGCAGTTCCAATCCGCAATCTGGGTTTGCGTCTACGTCTTCGTCTACCTCAAAGGGGCAATCTGATGTCCGATCCGGTGAGCAACCCCATCCTGCACGGCGAGGTCCAGCAGGCCAGCCTGCTCGGCTATACCGCCGGCTTCTTCGCCACGCTGCTGCTGCTTGGCGTCGCCCTCGGGATCACCGAGTTTCACATCATGCCGCCGGCTTACCTGCTGGGCAGCATCTCCGGCCTGGCGCTGGTCGCACTTCTTTGCCAGACCTTCCTGTCCTTCGGGCTGGACATCACCCGCCATAATATCTGGAAAAGCGTCTCGTTGGTCCTGACCATCCCGCTCTTCATCCTGTCCATCGGCCTGACCGTGTGGATGTTCCAGCAGCTGGCCATGAACACCATGATCCCGGGCGCGAACGTCATGCCCGGCACGACGATGCAGCCTACAATGCTGCAGTAAAGGCAAGGCGAAATATTTTTTGAACCAGGCCTTATTTTTTGACCAGGCCTATTTTTGAACCAGACCTCCGGGCGTGCGAAGCCCACGGATTGAGAGTAACGAGAATTTTGCGCCGCTTTTTTTAAAAAAGCGGCTCCCTGTCATCAGACCTTAGATGATAATCCGCCGGTACAGATGCCAGCTCGCATGTCCCAGCGTCGGCAGCACGATCACGATACCCAGAAGCACCGGAATCGCGCCTAGCCCGAGGCCCAGCACCACCACTGCACCCCAGGCCAGCACGAAGAACGGGTTATGCAGCATCGCCTTTACAGAAATGCCAATCGCCTGGCTTGCAGTGATCGGCCGGTCCAGCACCAGGGGAAAGGAGATGAAAAACACCGCCAATGACGCGACCGCGAATACGGCCCCGGTCGCACAGCCGACGATGACCAGCGTCCAGCCTGCCTGCGTATGGAACACGCGATAGTAGAACGAGGCGTTCGCGGCGACGTTGGAGCTGCCAAGGGTAACCCCGTAAATAATCCCGGCGCTCACATTCCAGATCACGAACAGCATGATCGCGGTGACCGCCAGCCGCTGGATCGCCACCAGACGGGTGGGCGTGAAAACGCTGAGTACGGATTCGTCGCCGCGCTCCCGCTGCCGGCTCAGCGCCCCGAACCATAAGGTCGCCATCGGCCCCAGAAGCGCAAAGCCGGTGCAGACCGGAAAAACCAGCGGCAGGAAATTCTGCAGCACCACGACGGTCGCCAGGAACGCCGCGGCGATCGGATAGATGATCGCAATCGATAGCGCGTCGGTTCGGAAATGCCGTACATCCGCAAACCCGAGCTTGATGGATTCGGTGATATCCTTCATCCGCATCGGCCGGACCTCCGCCGGCGCCGGCGCCGGCTCGGGATGCGCGAATTCGTGCGAAACGGCCGATGTCGTCATGCGTCACTCCTCAAGACCCTGCGCTTCATCTCAGGGCGGCCGATGCTTCATTCAATATAACAATCGCAAGAACCATATACAATTTTGCAATATCAGCAGATCGAGGAGGCGGTAATGCCCGACCCTGCAACCATCGGCGTTCAGGACGCCAAACGTTCGATCGCGTTCTACGACCAGGCATAAAAGCCGCTCGGCATCGCGCGCCTGTATGGCGGCGGTGCGAAATCGCCGGCTACGGCGCCGGACCGAAGGCGTTTTTCTGGATCGGCCGGCGCGACGGGCAGCAGACCGGCGCCCACATCGCCTTTGCCTGCAAGTTGGTTTGCCTTTCAGGACAAAGAAGCGCCGATCGTTACGGCCATTCCATGAAACCGCCGACATACCGCGTTGCTATCAGCTGTCTTGGGCTTGGCCATCCTGCTTGGGCTTGCCCATCCTGCGGCACGGCAGGTGCTATTTCTCGACGAAGGCCTTCTCGATGACGAAGTGCCCGGCTTCGGTGTGATTGCCCTCGACGAAATCCCGGCCCTTCAGGAACACCGTCAGATCGTTCAGCATATCCGGGCTGCCGCATAGCATCACCCGGTCGGATTGGCGGTTCAGCGCCGGCAGGTTCAAGTCCGCTTCCAGCTTGCCGCTCTCCAGCAGCGTCGTCACGCGGCCCATATTGCGGAACGGCTCACGCGTGACGGTCGGGTAATACAGCAGCTTCTCGCGCACCAGATCGCCGAAAAACGCATCTTCGTGCAGCCGCTTGACGATCAGCTCGCCATAGCCCAGTTCCGGGATCGTCCGGCAGCCATGCACCAGCACCAGATGGTCATAGCGCTCATAGCTGTCCGGATCCTTGATGATGCTGACGAAAGGCGCCAGGCCAGTGCCGGTGCCCAGCATGTACAGGGTCTTGCCCGGCAGCAGGTTGTCCTGGATCAGCGTGCCGACAGGCTTGCGTCCGACCAGGATCTTGTCGCCCACCTGCAGATGCTGCAGCCGCGAGGTCAGGGCGCCGGAAGCGACCTTGATCGAGAAGAACTCCAGGTTTTCCTCATGGTGCGCGCTGCACATGCTGTAGGCCCGCACCAGCGGCCGGCCTTCGACCTCCAGCCCGATCATGGCGAACTGGCCGCTGATGAAGCGAAACCCCGGATCGCGGGTGGCGGTAAAGCTGAACAGGGTGTCGGTCCAGTGGCGGACCGAAAGCACCGTCTCGGTATTGAAGGCAGCCAAGCAAACGCTCCTGACAATTCTGCGACTTCGTAGATATGCGGCGCTGCATCATGTCAACCAGGATCAGGCGGTTTCAAGATGTGCCGCGCCTGGAATGCATGGCTAGATCCGGTCCAGCAGCGCATTGAACCGGGCCAGACTGCGCTCCGCCAGCGGATGGCGGCCGCCGGCGACAGATTTGCGACCCTGCACCCAAACGCAATCCACCAGATTCTCCCGGCTTGCGAAGATCGACTGCGCCAGCCCGGCTTCGCCGTGCCTGTGCGCTTTCAGGCTGACGATGTTCGCCGGCGCCCCGGTCCGTAGACCGGCCTGCAATCCCAGCGCCGCCGCGCCGCCGGCGGCCGCCTCGGCATATAGCGCGCTGCTGCTGTCGAACAGATTGCGCTGCTGGCGCAGCAGGCGCTGCGAGTATTCCAGCTGCCGCAACTCCTGCGAGGCGCTGATCAGCACGTTGGAGTCCGAGCCGATGCCGAATTTTCCGCCGGCGGCGCGATAGGCGCCGGCATCGAAAATCCCGTCGCCGAGATCGGCTTCGGTAATCGGGCAAAGCCCTATGCTGGCGCCGGTTGCGGCGACACCGGCGAGATCCTGCGCATTCCCATGGGTTGCATGCACCAGGCACCAGTTGGACCCAAGCTCAGCCTCGCGCAGCAGCAGCTCGATCGGCCTTGCATTGGCAAAGGCGAGGCAATCCTGCACTTCCCGCATCTGCTCCGCGATATGGATATGGATCGGTGCAGCGCCGGCCAGATTTGCCAGCACGCGCAGTTCCTCCACCGTGACGGCGCGTAAGGAATGCGGCGCGATGCCGGAAGCGGTCAGGTTTCGGCAGGCGGCGTAAAGCTTTTCAAAGGCATCCAGGCTGTTGACGAAGCGCCTTTGCTCAGGCGCCGGCGCCCCCCCGCCGAAATTGGCATGCGCGTAGAAAACCGGCAGCAGGACCAAAGAAATGCCGGTCGCTTGCGCCGCGGCGGCGAGCCGCGCCGCCATCTCCGCGATATCGGCATAGGGTTTGCCGCTGGGATCATGGTGCAGATAATGAAATTCCGCTACCGCGCAGAACCCGGTCTCCAGCATTTCGACAAAAGCCTGGGTGGCGATGATCTCGACATCATCCGGCGTCAGCGTCGCCGCCAGCCGGTACATCAGGCCGCGCCAGGACCAGAAATTCGCCTCGTCGTTCCCGCGTTGTTCCGCCAGTCCCGCCATGGCGCGCTGGAAGGCGTGGCTGTGCAGGTTGGGCATGCCTGGCAGACCAAGCGCATGGCATGCTTCGCCTGGCCCCGGCACGGCGCCGGCCGCAACGCCGGTGATGCGGCCATCGGCGTGGCTGATCCGAACATTCTCCGCCCAGCCATCGGGGAGCAGCGCGGAGGTAAAAAATATCGAGGAGTCGTGCTTTGGCATTGCCCTGTTGTACCCTTAAGCGCCACATCGCCAAATGCACGCCGACCGAGTTTTTACCAATGCAAGGCTCGCGACCATGGCAGGGCCCGGCCTGGGCGTTATCGCCCCCGGCATGGTGGCCGAAGCCGGCGGCCGCATCGTCTACGCCGGCCCGCCGCAAAAGATCGATGCAGCGGAAATTGTCGAATGCGTTGGCCGCTGGATCACGCCCGGTCTGATCGATTGCCACACCCATGCGGTCTACGCCGGCGACCGCGCCGCAGAGTTCGAGCAAAGGCTGAGCGGCGCCAGCTATGCCGAGATCGCGGCAGCCGGCGGCGGCATTATCTCCACGGTGCAGGCGACGCGGGCGGCCCGCGATGCAGCCCTGGCCGCGCAGGCGCTGCCGCGGATCAGCGCGCTGCTGGCGGAAGGGGTGACCACCATCGAGATCAAATCCGGCTATGGCCTGTCGCTAGAGAGCGAGCTGCGGCACTTACGCGCCATCGCCAAATTCGGCCGCATCTGGCCGGTGGACGTGGCGCCGAGTTTTTTGGGCGCGCATGCCTTGCCGCCGGAATTCGCCGAGAACCGGGCCGGCTACATCCGGCTGATATGCGAGCAGATGATTCCGCAGATCGCGGAGCAGCATCTGGCCGAAGCGGTGGACGGGTTTTGCGAAACCATCGCCTTTTCACCCGAAGAAATCGCAGAGGTTTTCACCGCGGCGGCGGCGCATGGATTGGCCGTAAAACTGCACGCCGATCAGCTGAGCAATCTCGGGGGCGCGGCGCTGGCGGCGCGCTTCGGCGCGCTCTCCGCCGACCATCTTGAATATACCGATGCAGCGGGCGTTGCGGCGATGGCGGCAGCGGGCAGCGTTGCGGTAATGCTGCCGGGCGCGTTCTACACATTGCAGGAGCGGCAAAAGCCGCCGATCGAGGCCTTCCGCCGGCACAGCGTGCCGATGGCGGTGGCGACGGATATGAATCCCGGCACGTCGCCGCTGGGCTCGCTGCTGCTGGCGATGAACATGGGCGCCACCCAGTTCCGCATGACGGTGCAGGAGTGTCTGCTGGGCGTCACCCGCCACGCCGCCATGGCCCTGGGCCGCAGCGATATCGGCACGCTGGAAGCCGGCCGCAAATGTCACCTCGCGATCTGGAACGTCGAACGCTTGAGCGAGCTGGTCTATCGCATCGGGGCGAGCACGCTGCCTGGCTGCAGCCCGCTGCATGAACGCATCTGGAGCCGGGCATGATCCTGCAACCCGGCAGCGTGACGCTGGCGCAATGGCGCGACGTTTATGACGGCGCCGAGGCGTCGCTGGACCCGGAGGTCGCCCCGGTGGTGCAGGCCAGCGCGCAAGCGGTGACGGCAATCCTGGCCCAAGACGTGCCGGTCTACGGTATCAATACCGGCTTCGGCAAACTGGCGACGGTGCGCATCGCCGGGCCTGATCTGCAAACCTTGCAGCGCAATCTGGTGCTCTCGCACGCCGCCGGCACCGGCGAGCCGATGCCGGTCGCGATCGCGCGGCTGATGATGGTGCTGAAATGCTGCGCGCTGGCGCAAGGCGCGTCCGGCATCACCTTGGCAACGCTTAACCTGCTGCAGGACATGGTGGCGCTGGACGTGATCCCGGTGATCCCGGCGCAAGGCTCGGTCGGCGCATCCGGCGACCTGGCGCCGCTGGCGCATATGGCCGCCGCGATGATCGGCGCCGGCGAGGTTTTTTGGTCGGGCACCCGCATGCCGGCGGCGGAGGGTTTAGCCAAGGCCGGCCTGATGCCGGTCGTGCTCGGGCCGAAGGAAGGTTTGGCGTTGCTGAACGGCACGCAGTTTTCCACCGCCTATGCGCTGGCTGGCCTGTTCGAGACCGAAAAATTACTCAAGGCGGCGCTGATCGCCGGCGCGCTGACCACCGATGCCGCCAAAGGCTCCGATGCGCCTTTCGATCCGCGCATTCACGCGCTGCGGGGGCATCAGGGCCAGATCGAGGTTGCGTCGGCGCTGCGCGAATTGATGGCGGGCAGCGCCATCCGCGCCTCGCATCTTGTCGGCGATGCCCGCGTGCAGGACCCGTATTGCCTGCGCTGCCAGCCGCAGGTGATGGGCGCGGTATTGGATCTGTTAAGCCAGGCGGCTGCAACCTTGGTAACCGAGGCGAATGGCGTGACCGATAATCCGCTGATCTTCGTCAAAACCGGGGAGGCGCTCTCCGGCGGCAATTTCCACGCCGAACCGGTGGCCTTCGCCGCGGATATGATCGCGATCGGCATCTGCGAAATCGGCTCGATCTCGGAACGGCGAACCTCGCTGCTGGTCGACCCTGTGCTCTCCGGCCTGCCGGCCTTCTTGACGCCGGCGCCGGGGCTGAATTCCGGCTTCATGATCCCGCAGGTAACCGCCGCCGCCCTGGTTTCTGAGAACAAGGGCCGGGCCTATCCCGCCAGCGTCGATTCCATCCCCACCTCCGCCAACCAGGAGGATCATGTCTCGATGGCGGCGCACGGCGCGCGGCGGCTGCTGGCGATGACGGAAAATCTGCGCGCGATCATCGCCATCGAATTGCTGGCCGGCGCGCAAGGCTGCGATTTCTACACGCTGCCTTCCAGCGATGTTCTGCAGTCGGTGCGAAGCCGCATCCGCGCGGCGGTGCCGCGGCTGGAGCAGGACCGGTATTTTGCGCCGGATATCGAAGCCGCCATTCGTCTGCTCCGCAGCGGCGTCTTTGCCGACATCAAGCTACCAGGTGTCGCGTGAGCACGGACTGGCTTGAAATCACCGCAGGCAACACGCCGCTGATTTTAAGCATCCCGCACGCGGGCACAGAAATACCTAAGGAATACGCAGATGATTTCCGCTCCCTCTGGCTCGCGCGCAAGGACACCGATTGGTGGCTGGCGCTGCTCTACGGCTTTGCCGAAGCAATGGGTGCGACCATCGTCAGGACCCATATCTCGCGCTCGATCATCGATGTAAACCGCGATCCGTCCGGCGCCTCGCTCTATCCCGGCATGCCGGTGACCAGCCTTTGTCCGCTGACGACATTCGATGGCGAGGATATCTACAAGCCAGGGTGCGAACCCGATATCGCGGCGCGTTATCAGCGATATTTCGAACCCTACCACGCCGCCATCGCGGCGGAGATCGCGCGCCTGCGGCGCGCCCACGCGAAAATAGTGCTCTATGATTGCCATTCCATCCGCAGCGAGATCCCACGCCTGTTCGAAGGCGCGCTGCCGGATCTAAGCATCGGCAGCAATGAGGGCAAATCCTGCGATTCCGGCCTTACCGATGCGATTGAAACGATCTGCGCCGGCGCGGAAGAATTCTCCCATGTGGTGAATGGCCGCTTCAAAGGCGGCTGGATCACCCGCGCCTTTGGCCGCCCCGATGCCGCCGTGCATGCCATCCAGATGGAGCTCGCCTGCCGCATTTATATGACGGAGCCCCAAACGCCGGCGCCGGAGAACTGGCCCAGCCCGTACGATGCAAAACAAGCCAAGAAGCTGCAGGATGTTCTGCAAGACATCCTGCAAACGGCACTGCAATGGAGCAGCAAATGACCCGGTTGGACAACGCCAGAAAGATCAGCGCGCCGCGCGGCGCGACGCTGCACGCCAAAAGTTGGCTGACCGAGGCGCCGCTGCGCATGCTGATGAACAATCTGGACGCGCAGGTCGCGGAACGGCCGGAGGAGCTGGTGGTGTATGGCGGCATCGGCCGCGCCGCCCGCGACTGGCAAAGCTACGACCGCATCATCGAAACGCTGAAGCGGCTGGAAGCGGATCAGACTCTGCTGGTGCAGTCCGGCAAGCCGGTCGGCGTGTTCACCACGCATGAGAACGCGCCGCGTGTGCTGATCGCCAATTCCAACCTGGTGCCGCATTGGGCGAATTGGGCGCATTTCAACGCCCTCGATCGCAAAGGCCTGATGATGTACGGCCAGATGACGGCAGGCAGCTGGATCTATATCGGCACGCAAGGCATCGTGCAGGGCACCTACGAGACTTTTGTCGAGCTGGGGCGGCAGCACTACAACAATGATCTCTCGGGAAAATGGTTGCTGACCGCCGGGCTGGGCGGCATGGGCGGCGCGCAGCCGCTGGCGGCGGTGATGGCCGGGGCAAGCTGCCTGGCGGTGGAATGCCAGCCGAGCCGCATCGAGATGCGCCTGAATACCCGCTATCTGGACGGCAAGGCCGATACGCTGGACGAAGCGCTGGCTATCATCGCCGACTCCGTCCAGCGCAGGAAACCAATCTCCGTCGGCCTGCTCGGCAACATCGCCGAAATACTACCCGAACTGCTGGCCCGCGGCGTCATGCCGGATGCGCTCACCGACCAGACTTCCGCGCATGACCCGGTGAACGGCTATCTGCCGAAATTCTGGAGCGTTGCGCAATGGCAGGCAAAGCGGGTCAGCGATCCCAAAGCCGTCGAAGCCGCCGCCAGAGCCAGCATGGCGGATCACGTGCGTAATATGATTGAATTCGCCAAACGCGGCGTCCGTGTTTTCGATTACGGCAACAACATCCGGCAGGTCGCCTACGATGCGGGCGTTACGGACGCTTTCAGTTTTCCCGGCTTCGTGCCGGCCTATATCCGCCCGCTGTTCTGCCGCGGGATCGGCCCGTTCCGCTGGGCAGCACTCTCCGGCGACCCTGAGGACATCTACAAGACCGACGCCAAGGTCAAGGAATTGATGCCGCACGACACCCATTTGCACCATTGGCTGGACATGGCGCGGCGCAAAATAACGTTTCAGGGGCTGCCGGCGCGGATCTGCTGGGTGGGCCTGGGCGACCGTCACCGGCTCGGGCTTGCCTTCAACGACATGGTAGCGAGCGGCGAGCTCTCCGCCCCCGTGGTCATCGGACGCGACCATTTGGATTCCGGCTCCGTCGCCTCGCCGAACCGGGAGACCGAGGCGATGGCCGATGGCTCGGACGCGGTTTCCGATTGGCCGCTGCTGAACGCGCTGCTGAACACCGCCTCGGGCGCCACCTGGGTGTCGCTGCACCATGGCGGCGGGGTCGGCATGGGCTTTTCTCAACATGCCGGCATGGTGATCTGCGCGGATGGGACGCCTGAAGCCGCCACGCGCTTGCGCCGCGTACTGTGGAACGACCCGGCCAGCGGCGTGATGCGCCATGCCGACGCCGGATATGACATTGCCCAAAATGCGGCCCGCGAATTCGCCTTGGATCTACCAAGCTTGTAGGTCAAAACTGGCAGTTGACCCCATATGGGGTAGAATCCAGAAGGATACGAGGTCGAAATAGATGAAACTCGTCAGGCTGCTCCGGACCGAGCGGCAAATCGCGGTCGACGCAACACGTACCGATCCGGAATTCGCTGCCTTCCGGCAAATCCCTGTCGAGATTGCGGCGCTGCCCGATGCCTTCGCCGTGACCGCGGATCACAAAATCATGCTGGGCGAAGCGGCCTTTATTGTGCCTGCCTTGCTCGGCTTTTACCTGCGCCATGCGCTGGAACTGGCGTGGCTGCGCCGACATGCCGGCGATTTCGTTGCCACCGAATTGGCCGCGGCCCGAGCCGTTGCCTTGTTCATCCAGGCGGAATTCGATGCCCTGAACCAGGAGGAACGTGCCGCGTTGCCGGCCTGGGTCACCGTTATGGCCGGCGAAGCGCCGCCCGATACGGAACGGCTGCATTCGATCTCCGAAAGCCTGGCAGGCCGGGCGGCGAGCCAAGCCGAGATCGCGCATGTTCGCGCAATCTGGCACCAGCTCGGCACCGCCGATGCGCTGATGGAAACCGGCGGCGATATCCGCCTGCAGCGCGACCCGCGCTCGGCGCTGAACGGCTATGGCTGCAGCCACCGTCCGCGCCCTTGGGCGGTCACCTTCGCATCCTCCACGGCTTCCTCCTCCTCGGAGCGCGGCTATCTGGCGGCGGATCTGGAACGGCTGGCAACCACCGCCGCGATGCTTTGGCAAGGCGTTCAAGGGCAAGGCGTTCAAGCGGCGGTGCGCGCATCGCTTGGCGCCGTGCGCAGCGCGCTGTTCCGGTTCTACGACCTCGCGCCGGGCAGCGAAGTGGTGCTGGCGGCGTCCGGCACGGATACCGAGTTGCTGGCTCTGGCGCTGACCCATCTGAAGGCGCCGGATGCGCCGATTCTGAATATTCTCATCAGCCCGGAGGAGACCGGCCGTGGCGTGCCCATGGCGGCGCGCGGCGTGCATTTCGCGGTCGACACAGCTCTTGGCCACGCCGTGGCCTGCGAGACGCCGATCGCCGGCTTTCGCGCTGATACCGAGCTTGCCAATGTCTATCTTCGCGATGCGAAAGGCGGGCTGAGGTCGATGGATGACGTGGAAGCCGAGCTTGCCGAATTTTTGGCAGCCGGCATCGCCGGCGCTAAACGCGTCATTCTGCACGTGCTCGATCTTTCCAAAACCGGGTTGCTGGCGCCGCGTCCGGCCTTCCTGGCGGCTATGCGCGCGCGTTATGGCGCGGCATTCGACATCGTGGTCGATGCTTGCCAAGCCCGGCTCTCCGCACGTTCCGTTAACGCCTATATGCGGCTGAACGCGGTCGTGCTCGTCACCGGCTCCAAATTCTTTACCGGGCCGCCATTCGCGGGCGCGCTGTTGCTGCCCGAAGCCATTGTTCGGCGGCTGGACCAGGCCGCGTTGCCGGAAGGGCTGGAGGCGTATTTCGGCCGCGACGAGTTTCCGGAAGACTGCCGCGCCGCCGCCCGGCTGCCAGCCTGCGGCAATTACGGGCTTTCGCTGCGCTGGCATGCTGCCCTCGCGGAAATGCACGCCTTCGCCACGGTCCCGCCGGCGCGCCGTGCCGAAATCCTGCGCGGCTTCGGCGCTGTCGTGCGCGCCGCCATCGCCGCCAGCCCGGCGCTCGATTTGCTGGAAGCGCCGGAAATCATCCGCCATGCGAGTGACGAAGCCTGGGAACGCCTGCCCAGCATTTTCACATTTTTGATCCGTGCGCCGCATGATCCCGGCCGATGTCTCACGCCCGTCGAGGCGCGTTGCCTCTATCTCTGGCTGAACGCCGATCTCTCGGCGGTGCTGCCCGGCCATGCGGCCGGCGCGCGCATCTGCCATATCGGCCAGCCGGTCCGCTTGCCCCAGCCGGACGAAGCCGGTTCCGAAGCGTTCATGGGCGTACTTCGCGTCTCCGCCGGCGCCAGGCTAATCTCCGGCGAGCCTTCGCATCAGGGCCTGGCCCATCCTTTGCGCATCCAGCGCGAATTTGCCGATTTGCATATGGTCTTCGAAAAGCTCGGCCTGATCCTGCGAAACTGGCAGACCCTGCACATGGCCGACCCGCAGCCGCGCTACCGCGCAAGTACGCGGGAAAGCGTCACTACGAAATAACGCGCTTTGGAACACGACGCAGGCTTCCCCTGCCGCCCGGTTGGAACGACATGCGCCGGCTAAAGCGCATCGGCGTCATTCTGATTTTGCTGCTGACCGTGATCGTCGTCGCGATCATCGCCGCGCCTTCCCGCGAGATTTCGACGCGCATCCGAATCGACGCATCGCCCTCCCAGGTCTGGGCGGTTCTGACGAACCTCGCTCAATACCCCGCCTGGAACCAGGAGCTACGACTGAACGGCGCGCTGATCCGCGGCAGAACGGTCGAAAATATCGAAGGACCCGGTCCAGGCCAGATGATCTTCTGGCCGAAAATCCTCGTGGTGAGGCCAGAGCGCGAACTGCGCTGGCGCGGGCATTTGCCATTGCTTGGGCGCGCCTGGCTGCCGGGCATTCTAGATGCCGAACACTACTTTCTTCTGCAGCCGCAAAGCGATGGCAGCACGCTTTTCATCCAGGCCGAGAATCTCCACGGCATCGTGCTTTGGATGTTCGATACGGATCAAATGTTGACGGCATTTGCCGCCATGAATTCGGCGCTTAAAGATCGCGCCGAGAAAGCGTCGCATCTGCCGCCTTAACCTTTTTCGGCAGTAGCTGCTCGGTGGTCGCCGCCAGCGGCGACGCCAAAAGCGCCGCCGATCACGGCGGCGGTTTTTCCCCGCAGCGCCCGATGCGCTTCCAGCAGCCCCGTTACGTTTTTGTACCGGCTTTTGTTATCGCCCGGCAGCGTGGTGATGCGCGGATGGCGCCGCAAGCGGATGCCCGGCCAGCTTTGTCCGAAATGGCTACGAGTTGCGGCCATGCGCGCATCGCATCTCCTGCGGCGAAATTTCATTGGCGCGGGGTGTTTAAAATAGTAAGCTGCCGCTACCCTTAAGGAGATGACGGAATGAGCGCAGCTTCGCAGATCAGCAACCAGCCGCTGGTCCACCAATGGATGCCCTTCACCGCCAACCGGCATTTTCAGGAGGCGCCGCGGATGATCGCCCGCGCTGAGGGCGTTTATTATTTTAATACACAAGGCGAGAAATTGCTGGATGGCTCGTCAGGCCTGTACTGCATCCCGCTGGGCCATGGCCGGCGCGAAATCCGTGAGGCGGTGACCAAGCAGATGGCGGAGCTCGACTACGCGCCGCCCTTCCAATACGGCGTGCCCGGCGCCTTTCGCCTGGCGCATGAGCTGAGCCAGATGCTGCCGGCCGGGCTCAACCGCATCCTGTTTACCGGCTCCGGCTCGGAATCGGTCGAAAGCGCACTCAAAATCGCCATCCAGTACCACCGCGTCCGCGGGGAAGGTCACCGTCAGCGTTTTGTCGGCCGCGAGCGCGGCTATCACGGCGTCAATTTCGGCGGCTGGTCGGTCGGCGGCATGGTCAATAACCGTAAGGCGTTTGGGCTGGGCCTGCCCGGTGTGGCACATATGCGCCACACCATGATCAAGGATAACAAGTTCGTGATGGGCCAGGGCGAACATGGCGCGGATTTGGCCGATGATCTGCAGCGCTTTGTCGATCTGCACGGCGCCGATACCATCGCCGCCTGCATCGTCGAGCCGATTGCCGGTTCTACCGGCATTCTGGTGCCGCCAAAAGGCTATCTGCAGCGCCTGCGGGAGATCTGCACCAAGCACGGCATTTTGCTGATCTTCGACGAGGTCATCACCGGTTTCGGCCGCACCGGCCAGGCCTTCGCGGCGGACAGGTTCGGCGTCGTGCCGGATATCATGACGATGGCGAAGGCCATCAGCAATGGCAGCATCCCGATGGGCGCGGTGGCCGTGCGCGAGGATGTGCAGCAGACCATCCTGGACGCAGCGCCCCCCAACACGATCGAGCTGTTCCACGGCTACACCTACTCGGCGCATCCCGTCGCCTGCGCCGCCGCGCTCGCCACGCTGAAAATATTCCGCGACGAGGACGTGTTTGCAACAGTCCGAGCGCTGACGCCGGCTTTTCTGGAGCAGATCGGCGCGTTCAAGGATCTGCCCTTTGTGACCGACACGCGCGGCTTCGGCCTGCTGGGTGCGGTGGATCTGGAGCCGCAAGGCAAGCCCGGCGAGCGCGGCTACAAAATCCTGTGCAAGGCGTTTGAAGCCGGGCTGGTGCTGCGCGCCGCGGGCGATACCATCGTGCTGGCGCCGCCTTTCGCCGCGACCTCGGAGGAAATCTCGCGCATGGTGGAAATCATGCGCGCCGTCATCACCTCGGTTTAGGGAAGCAAGCGGTTCTTTTTGAAAAAAGAACCAAAAAACTTCTAATCCCTGGTGCCGGGAGTTGGAACGCTAAAGGCCCTAAGGCTGTTTTTGCCAGCGCCAGCGCCAGCGCCCGCGCTCCAGGGCCCGCCCGCCAGCGCAACAAAAGTTTTTCTGGTCCTTTTCAGAAAAGAACCGCCTATCTGCCTATCTGCGAAGCTTCAAACGACCGATCAGGTCTTCGTAGCGTTTGGCGTTCTTGCGCTTGAGGTAATCCAGCAGCGAGCGGCGCTGACCCACCAGCACCAGCAGGCCGCGGCGCGAGTGGAAGTCTTTCGAATGGGTTTTCAGATGCTCGGTGAGGTTGGCGATCCGCTCGGACAGGATGGCAGCCTGCACTTCGGGGCTGCCGGTATCGTTGGCGGCGGTGGCGTATTCGGCAATCACCGCGGTGCGGCGTTCAGGCGTAATCGACATCGTGAGATCCTTCACGAAAAATGTTGCAGCAGGCGCTCCGGTTTCAGCCAGCCTTCGGAAAGGCGGGCCAGTGCCAGAACGCGCCCAGCCGCCATCACCCTGACCAGCCCGTTATCCGGGTCGGCGGTCGACGGAATACGCCCGATCAGATCCACCAGGTTGATCGCCTGGCCGTTTGATAGAGCGTGAATTTCGTGTCCGTTTGCGGCCAGGGCCGGGATGTCGTCCAGCGCGGTCTCAACGGGCAGCAGAAATTCGGCAAGTGCGGGCGGCGTATGCGCCGGATCGAGCAACCTGTCCAGCGTTACCGCCATGTTTTCCAGGAACGGCCCCACGCGCAGGCGGCGCAGCACGGTGATGTGGCCGACGGTGCCGCAGGCCCGTGCCACGTCCCGCGCCAGCGAGCGCATATAGACGCCCTTGCCGGAAATGACTTCAAATTCGACCGTGTCCGCATCCGGCCGGCCGATCAGCACAAAACTGTCGACCTGGGCCGCCCGGGGCGGCAGCTCCGGCGGGGCGCCGGCGCGCGCCAGGTCGTAGGCGCGCGCTCCTTCCACCTTGATGGCGGAAAAGGCGGGCGGAACCTGCATGATCAGGCCGCGGAAGCGGGGCAGCACGGCCTCGATCTCGGCATTGTCCGGGCGGTGTCCGCTGGTGCCGATGACCGCACCCTCGGCGTCGTCGGTATCGCGGGCCTGGCCGAAGCTCAAGGTGAAATGGTAGCGCTTGGTGCCGTCCATCACGTAGGGCACGGTTTTGGTTGCCGCACCCAATGCGATAGGCAGGATGCCGGTCGCCAGCGGGTCCAGCGTGCCGCCATGCCCGGCTTTCTGCGCGTCAAGCGCCCGTTTCACCTTGTTCACCGCCTGGGTGCTGGTGATGCCGGCCGGCTTGTCGAGGATGAGCCAGCCATCAAGTTTGCGGCCGTGCTTTTGGCGAGCCATCAGAATTCCAATATCATGTCAGGGCGCGGGTGATAGCCAATGCGGCTACGGAATGGTAGCGGCGGCGCGAATGGAAGCCGTGTTTTGCCGGCATGAGCATCGCGGCGCAGATGGCGGCAATCGAGCCCCGGCTCCGGCGGAGCCCGGAGAGTCGCTGCCGGTAAAAGGTTCTGCATGAAGACGAGCTCGGCGCCGATCGGCGCGCTTTGTAACGCAGCTTGTCTCAGCTTTGCTTCGTCTGCATGGCTGGGGAAAGGGTGACATTGCTGCCATATCATGGCATCCGGCTTGTGTCGCGTTCAGTTTCCGGAGAGTTATCCTGGCATGATCTGGCTCGTCCGCGTCGCACTTTCGCGGCCATACACCTTCGTTGTATTGGCGCTGGCGATCCTGATCGCCGGGCCGCTGGCGGCGCTGACCATGCCGACGGACATCTTTCCGGCGATCCGCATCCCGGTCATTGGCGTCGCCTGGACATTCACCGGCCTGTCGCCGGACCAGATGGCAGGGCGCATCATCACGCCCTATGAACGCGTGCTGACCACCACCGTCGATAATATCGAACATACCGAGAGCACGTCCTATCCCGGAATGGGCATCGTGAAAATCTACTTCCAGCCGGATGTGGATATCCGTACCGCCACCGCGCAGGTGACCTCGATCTCGCAGACGCTGCTGCGCCAATTGCCGCCCGGCATCACGCCGCCGCTGATCCTGAATTACGACGCTTCGACCGTGCCGGTGATCCAGGTTGTGACCTCCGGCGCCAATCTGTCGGAGCAGCGCATTCTCGATCTCACGCAGAACTTCATGCGGCCGGTGCTGACCACGATTCCGGGCGTTGCGATTCCGTATTCCTATGGCGGCAAGGTGCGGCAGATCCAGGTGGATCTTGACCCGCAGGCGCTGCAGGCGGACGGGCTGTCGGCGCAGGATGTCGGCTTGGCACTGGCCAACCAGAACCAGATTCTTCCCGCAGGCACCGTCAAGATCGGCAATTTCCAGTATAACGTGAACCTGAACGACGCGGCGCCGACGGTCGCCGACCTCAACGACCTGCCGGTGAAGACGGTGGCCGGCACGACGATCTACATGCACGACATCGGCAATGTGCGGGACGGCTACCCGCCGCAGCAGAGCATCGTGCACGTCAACAGCAGCCGCGCTGTGCTGACCTCAGTGTTGAAGACCGGCGCCGGTTCCACGCTGGCGGTGGTGGCCGGCGTCAAGCATATGATCCCGGAAATCGAGGAGACGATGCCGCCGGGCTTTAAGATGACGCTGATCAACGATCAGTCGATCTTCGTGAAGGCGGCGATCTCCGGCGTGATTCGCGAAGGCATCATCGCGGCGGCGCTGACCAGCCTGATGATCCTGCTGTTCCTCGGCAGCTGGCGCTCGACCGTGATCATCGCAACCTCGATCCCGCTGGCGATCTTGAGCTCCGTCGCCGCGCTCTCGATCATCGGCGAGACGCTGAACATCATGACGCTGGGCGGCCTCGCGCTCGCGGTCGGCATATTGGTGGATGATGCGACCGTGACCATCGAGAACATCAACTACCACCTGGAACAGCACAAGGAAGTGCGCACCGCGATCATGGACGGCGCCGCCCAGATCGTGACCCCTGCTTTCGTCTCCATGCTGTCGATCTGCATCGTCTTCATTCCGATGTTCGCACTCAGCGGGGTTGCCGGCTATCTGTTCCGGCCGCTGGCGGAAGCGGTGGTGTTCGCCATGGTGGCCTCCTTCCTGCTGTCGCGCACGCTGGTGCCGACCATGTCGGCCTATCTGCTGCAGCCGCATGACCAGGAGGCTGGCGCGCGCGAGCGGTCGCGCAATCCGCTGCTGCGGTTCCAGCGCGGCTTCGAGAACCGCTTCGCGAAAATCCGCGAAGGCTATCGCAATTTGCTGGCGATGGCGTTGGCGCATCGCCTCGGCTTCGTCATCATTTTTATGATCCTGGCCTTCGGCTCGCTCGGGTTGTATCCGGCGCTCGGCTCGAATTTCTTCCCGACCGTCGATGCCGGGCAGATCGAGCTGCATGTGCGCCCGCCGGTCGGCACCCGCATCGAGGATGCCGCGGCGATGTTCGGGCAGATCGAGGCGCAGATACGCCGGGTCATTCCGGCCGCCGATCTTGGCACCATCGTCGATAATATCGGCCTGCCGACCAGCTCCATCAACACGATCTACAGCAATAACGGCATGATCGGCTATCAGGACGGCGATATCTTCATCAGCCTGAACCACGGCCACAGGCCGACCGCCGGCTACGTGCGGCAATTGCGCAGGACGCTACCCAGCGATTTCCCGAGCGCTGTTTTCTCCTTCCTGCCGGCCGATATCGTCAGCCAGATTTTGAATTTCGGTTCGCCGGCGCCGATCGACGTGCAGGTGATCGGGCAGAACCGGGCGTCCAACCGCGCCTACGCGATCACCTTGTGGCGCCGGTTGCGGACGATCCCTGGCATCGCCGATACCCGCATCCAGCAATCCAGCGACGATCCGCAGCTCAACGTCAATGTCGACCGCTCGCGCATCGCCCAGCTCGGCCTGAACGAGCTCAACGTCACCAACAGCCTGGATACCGCACTCGCCGGCACCTTGCAGACGGCGCCGACCTACTGGCTGGACCCAAGCAGCGGGGTGACCTATCCGATCGTGGCGCAGATGCCGGAATACCGCGTCGGCTCGCTCTCCGATCTGGAGAACGTGCCGGTGACCGGCGCCGCCGGCTCCGGCGGTATTACCGGTCCGCGCGGGCTGCAGGTGCTGGGCGGCCTGGCCAGTATCCAGCGCACCCGCACCGATGCGGTGGTCGATCATTACAACATCAAGCCGGTGATCGACATCTACGCGACCAACCAGGATCGCGATCTGGGCGGCGTGGCGAGCGGCGTGCAGGCGCAGATCGCGGCCACCGCCAAGCTCCTGCCGAAAGGGACGAAGGTGGTTTTGCGCGGCCAGGTCGCCACCATGAATACGGCGTTCACCTTCCTGTTTCTCGGCCTGATCGGCGCCATCGGGCTGATCTACCTGCTGATCGTGGTGAATTTTCAATCCTGGCTCGACCCGTTCATCATCATCACCGCGCTGCCCGCAGCCTTGGCGGGGATCATGTGGATGCTGTTTGCGACCCACACCACGCTCTCGGTCCCGGCGCTGACCGGCGCCATCATGTGCATGGGCGTTGCCACTGCCAACTCGATCCTGGTGGTCAGTTTCGCGCGTGAGCGGCTGGCGCAAGGTGCCAGCGCCGCCGTCGCCGCGGTCGATGCCGGGGTGACGCGGTTCCGGCCGGTGCTGATGACGGCGCTGGCGATGATCATCGGCATGTCGCCGATGGCGCTGGGCCTGGGCGAGGGCGGGGAGCAGAACGCGCCGCTGGGCCGGGCGGTGATCGGCGGACTGATCTTTGCCACGGCCGCCACGCTGATGTTCGTGCCCGTGGTTTTCAGCATTCTGCACGGCCACGATAAAGTTGGCAAAGACGGAAGTGCACCGCAGACAGGAGCCGCCCATGGCTGATAATCCGACAACCGCGCCGGCGATACCGCCGACGACCGATGCGCAGGCGCATCCGGACCAGCCGGATCCGCTGCGCTATCGCGCGCCGAAGCGGCTGCGGCTGATCGCCATTATCGTCGCCTGCGTCTTCCTGCTGGTTCTGGGATTTGGCCTGTTCAGCCGGCTGACCGCCAGCAATCGGCTCGCCACCGCGACCAGCAGCGCGGCGATCCCGGTGGTGAGCATCATCAACCCGAAGAGCAACGGCGCGCCGCGCAGCCTGGTGCTGCCGGGCGATGTCAGCGCCTATTTCCAGGCGCCGATCTACGCCCAGGTCAGCGGCTATCTGAAGCAATGGAATTTCGATATCGGCGCAAGGGTGCAGGCGGGGCAAATTCTGGCGACGGTGGAGACGCCGGATCTGGACCAGCAGCTGCTGCAGGCCAAAGCCAATCTGGCAAGTGCGGACGCCAATGAAGATTTGGCGCTGACCACCGCGCGGCGCTGGAACGCGCTGCTGGCGAAGGATGCGGTATCGCAACAGGATGCCGACGAGAAAAACGGCGACCTGGCGGTACAGATCGCCTCGGTGCAGGCGGCGGAGGCCAATGTGCACGGGCTGGAGGCGCTGGAAGCCTTCAGGCAGATATTGGCGCCGTTCAACGGCGTGGTCACGGCGCGCAACACCGATGTCGGCGCGTTGATCACGGTTGGCGGCCAAACGCCGCTTTTTGTGGTGGATGACGAGCATCGGTTGCGGATCTACGTCGACGTGCCGCAGGTTTATTCCGCCGAGGTCAAACCGGGCAGCAGCGCCAGCTTTACGGTCCCGGAATATCCCGGGCAGCAGTTCAACGCGACGCTCAGCACCACCGCGCGCGCCATCAATCCCACCTCCGGCAGCCTGCTGGTGCAGTACCAGGCGGATAATTCCGCCGGCCTGCTGCATCCCGGCGATTACGCCCAGGTGCATATCGACCTGCCGCAGGATAATCATGCGGTGATCCTGCCACCCAGCGCGCTGACCTTCCGCGACGCCGGCATGGAAGTGGCGACGCTCGGCCCCGGCAACCACGTGGTGATGAAACCGGTGCAGATCGGCCGGGATTTGGGGACCGTGGTGGAGATCGCCAGCGGGCTGACACATGCCGACAAGGTGATCGACAACCCGCCGGACGCGCTGCAGCAGGGCGATCTGGTGCGCGTCGCGCCAATGGGTGCCAAAACCACGACACGCGGCGCCACCACGAATGGCTGAGAGGCTGAGCCGCACTTGCCTGGCGCTGCTCAACCTGGCTGTTTTGGCCGGCTGCAACCTTGCGCCTGTTTACCACAAGCCGGCCTTCACCACGCCGGTCGCCTATACCAGCATGGGCCCCTGGACACCGGCGAGCCCGAATGATTCAGCGCCGCGCGGCGATTGGTGGACGATCTACAACGACCCCGTTTTGAACACGTTGGAAGCGCGCATCGACAGCGACAACCCGGATTTGGCGGCCGCCCTCTCGCGCTACGACGAAGCGGTGCAGACGTTGAATGAGGCGACATCGGAGGAGTATCCGCTGGTCAGCGTCGATGCCGACGGTTCGGGGAACCGGCAATCCGAGCACCGGCCGCTGCGCGACGGCCTCGGACCAAATCATTACGAGGAAGACGAGATTGTGGGTTCCTTCTCCTACGAAGTAGATCTGTGGGGCCGGATACGTAATCTGGTGGCCGAGGGCAGGGCGCAGGGCCAGGCCAGTGCCGCCGATGCGGCCTCGATGCGCCTGAGCCTGGAGGCGCAGCTCGCCGACGCCTATTTCAGTCTGCGCGGGCTGGACGCGCAGGCGCAGCTGCTGACCAACACCAGCGCCGATTACAACCGCGCTTTGCAACTGACTAAGGCGCAGCATGCGGGCGGTATCGTCTCCGGCCTCGACGTGGCGCGGGCGCAGACGCAGTATGACGCGGCGGTGGCGCAGCTCTCGGATGCGATCGGGCGACGCGCGGTCTATCTGCATGAGATCGCCAGCCTGATCGGCGTGCCCGCGCCTTCCTTCACTTTGGCCGCAATTGCGTATCTGCCGGCGCCGCCGCCGATTCCGGTGGCCGCCCCTTCGGATCTGCTGCAGCGGCGCCCCGACATCGCCGCGGCGGAACGCCAGGCGGCGGCGGCCAATGCCCAGATCGGCGTGACGCGCGCGGCGTTCTACCCCACCATCGACCTGGACGCCTCCGGCGGCTGGGAGAGCGACGGCGGCGGCATCAATCTGTTCGACGCCTCCAACACCTTGTGGTCACTGGGACCCAGCCTGGCGCTGACCTTGTTCGACGGCGGCGAAAGACGGGCGGCGAACCGCGTCGCGATCGATCAGTTCAACGCCGCCAGCTCGAACTACAAATCGGTGGTGCTGACGGCGTTCCAGCAGGTGGAAGACAATCTGGTGCTTTCGAACGAGCTGGCGCAGGAAGCGGCGCAGGAAGACGAAGCCGTGCAGGCGGCGGCGCACACCACGGATTTGTCGACAACGCTCTATACGGACGGCGCCGTGACCTATCTGGACGTCGTGACGTCGCAGACGGCGCAGCTGCAGGCGCAGCAGACGGCGCTTAGCATCGCCACGCGGCGGCTGCAGGCGAGCGTGAACCTGATCCAGGCTCTGGGCGGCGGCTGGACGCCGCAGGCAGGCGCCGGCGTGATCGCTTCGGCGCAGGCTACCCCCCCGAAGACCTGATCAGCCTGCCGCCGGCAGGCCGAAGACCTATCAGCCTGCCGCCGGCAGGCTGAGGACCTGGTCAGCCTGCCGCCGGCACGTTCAGGTTGTGGGGCTTTAGCGTTCGGTTCAAGCTGTTCTTCTGCATTTGTAAGACGCTTTGCCGCTGCAGCTTCGCTTTCTACTAGCAAAGGTTGTGCAGAATAGGGTAAACCCACGGAAATAGTCTGTTTAAGTTTTAACGGTCTCGATTTCGGAGCGCAGCCGCATGCCTGGAACCACAATCGCTACAACCATAAGTAATTCGGTGACGCTGGGTTACGGCGGTTTTTACAGCCCGCTCAGCATCACCTCGGCTGGAGCGATTGCCGACGCACCCGGCGCCGGGATCAGTATCACCAACCTCGGAGCGGCAACGATAAACAATAGCGGCACGGTGACCGGCAGCATCGACGGCATTTATTTATACGCCTCGGATGCGACCATCACCAATCATGGCCATATCGGAGGTAGCTCCGCCGGCATCAAGGTCAAGAATTTCACTGCCGCCGAGGCGCAGATCACCAACAGCTCGGGCGGGACGATCAAGGGCGATGCCGGGATCATCGGCCAGTACGCCAATGTCAACAACGCCGGCTACATCTACGGCTCGGATGAGGGGATAAGGCTGCTGGTCTCGACGATCGTAAACTCCGGCACCATCGCAGGTGGGACCGGGGTCTATGCGACGTACGGCACGCTGACCAATACCGGCGACATCCATGGCAGGTCGATCGGGATCTCGATCTCCGGCGCGGCTGCGGTCAACACGGGAACCATTTCCGGAGAGCTCAGCACCGGCGCCAGGCTGCAGGATGAAGACGGCGCCTCCGGCACGATCACCGGCAGCCTGGTGAACAAGGGCAGCATCTCCGGCGGCAATTACGGCGTGTATGACGCCAGCGGCAGCTTTATCAACGAAGGTGCGTTGAGCGGGCGCATCGGCCTGGCGGTGAATATCGGCGGCACGGCCACCAATGAGTCGGTGATCTACGGTTCGGCCTATGGCGCCGAATTGATGGGCAAGCAGGATATGGTCGGCGGCGCCAGCCTGATCAATTCCGGCAGCATCACCGGCGGCAATGTCGGCGTGACGCTGGGCACCAACGGCAATTTGTTGAATAACGGCTATATCTATGGGCCGAATTACGGCGCGGTGGTCTATGACGGCTATCTGAACAATGCCGGACGCATTCTAAACGCCAGTGTCGGCGTGACCTTGTCCAACGGCGTCGTGGAGAACAGCAAGACCGGCACGATCAGCGCCTTTACCAACGGCGTTGCGGAGTCTGCCGGGCTGGTTTCGAATTACGGCACGATCGAAGGCGGAGATAGCGGCGCCTTCATCACCGGCGGCAGCCTGGCGAATTTCAAGGTGATCGAGGGCAGCATCTATGGCGTTTCCGATTCCGCCGGCGCTGTGGCAAATTACGGGCTGATCTCAGGCTCTAATTACGGGATCATGGTGGCGCGGGGCATCATCGCCAATGCAGGAACGATCGCCGGCGGCATCGATGCGATCGAAGGTTCCTTCGTCACGTTGGCCGTGCAGCCGGGCGCGCAATTTGTAGGGCAGGTGGATAACATCAACGGCAAGAGCATGCTTGCCTTCGCGGGTGCCGGCCTCGGCACGCTGGGCGGCATCGGCTCGCAGATCGTCGGGTTCAAGGAGATCAGTTTCGCGGCCGGGCCGGAATGGTCGATCGAGGGTAATGAGGCAGGGCTTTCCCAAGGCACGACCATCGTCGGCTTCAACGCCGGCGATACGATCACACTCGACGGCTTTACCGCGACCTCCAAGACCTATGTGAAGGGAACTGGGCTGGAGCTTGCCAACGGCACCAGCACGGTCACGCTGGACATCACCGGCAATTTCAACACCGCCAGTTTTCAGGTGACGCAAAACAACGGCGATACCGTCATCGTCACTTGTTTCGCCGCAGGCACGCGCATTGCCACGCCGGATGGCGAAATTGCAGTGCAATGCTTAAGGATCGGGGATAAGGTCAGCACGCTGCATGGCGGGGCGCAGCCGGTTAAATGGATCGGCCGGCGCAACTATGAAGGGCGGCTGATCCGCGGCAACGCAGCGGTTCTGCCGGTCCGCATCAAGGCCGGTGCGATCGCCGATGGCGTGCCGGCAAGGGATTTGCGGGTCTCCCCCGGCCACGCGATCTCAATCGACGAAATGCTGGTGCATGCCGGCCGGCTGCTGAACGGGGTTTCGGTGGTGCAGGAAGCGGTGGTCGGCACGCTGACCTATTATCATATCGAGCTGGAGAATCACGAGATCCTGCTGGCTGAGAACTGCCCGGCGGAAAGTTTTATGGACGAGCCGTTCCGGCAGGAATTCGTCAACGCCGCGGATTTTGCCCGGCTCTATCCCGGGCACGTCGCGGCTTCCGTGATCTGCCAGCCGCGGCTGGATTGCGGCTTCCAGCTCTACGCCATCCAGCGCCGGCTGCGCGCCCGCGCCGGGCTGCGGGAGCAGCAAATCACCGGCAAGCTGTGCGGCTATGTCGATCAGGCGGGTCCTGGCGTATGCTTCGGCTGGGCGCAGGATTTGGCGGCGCCGGGTGTGCCGGTCAGCCTGGATATTTGCGCCGATGGCAGGCGGATCGGCCGGGTGCTGGCCAATCTGTTCCGCGCGGACGTGGTAGAAGCCGGCTATGGCGACGGCTACCAGGGTTTTGAGTTTGCCTTGCCCGCGGGCATCGCCGGCACGATCGAGGTCCGCCGTTCGATAGACGGAACGCTGCTGGAGACTGCAGCCGGAGCTATGGAACAGGCAGCTTAAGCAGCCGCTTTTTGAAAGCGTCGCAACTGCCATGATTTTGGCACCGGATGTTTCCAACATTCGAGGCCGGATTCACAAATTTTTCGCCGAACTGGCAGCCCGGTTCTTTCTCTCCCGGTTCTTCTTTATGGAAAAGCAAGCGCTTACTTGCTTAATGGAAAAAAAAGGCGGCGCCGAAGCGCCGCCAAGTTTAGGGAGGAAACGTCCAAGAAACAGCAGAGAAAACTCATGCTGCAGTGCATCATATACGTCATTTGTCACCAGCTGTGCAAGTTCTTTTTCGCAGTGCAGCAATGCACTGCGCAGCAGTTAGGCTGGGGTGTCCGGTACGAGGATAATGACGGAAGCGTTGGCGGCGATGCCCTCGCCGCGGCCGGTAAAGCCGAGGCGCTCGGTCGTGGTGGCTTTTACGGAAATCCGGTCGATGGGGACATCCAGCAGCTCCGCCAGCCTGGCGCTCATCGCGCCGGCATGCGGGGTGATCTTCGGGCGCTCGCAGATCAGCGTGATGTCGGCATTGGCAAGCCTGCCGCCGCGCGCCTTGATCCGGCCTGCAGCGTGTATAAGGAAGCGGGCGCTGTCGGCGTCCTTCCAGTCGGCTTCGCTGGGCGGGAAATGTCGGCCGATATCACCTTCCGCCAGCGCGCCGTAGATGGCGTCGCATAGCGCATGAATGCCGACATCGGCGTCGGAATGGCCGGCCAGGCCTTGCTCGAACGGAATTTCGATCCCGCAAAGGATCATCTTGCGGCCGGCTTCCAAGGCATGCACGTCGAAACCGGTGCCAATTCGGGGGATCATGCCTGCTCCTAATAAATGCGCCAATCGCGGCAGATCGGCGGCGACGGTGAGTTTGATGTTCTGCTCCGCGCCTGCGACCAGCGCTACTGGCAGTCCGGCGGCTTCCAGTAAAGCGGCGTCGTCCGTTGCAGCGGAATGGGCGGCTTGCAGATGCAGGCGCAGTAGGATCGAAAAATCGAAGCCCTGCGGGGTTTGCGCGCGGAACAGGTTCTGCCGCGGCACGGTCTCGGCGATGGCGCCGTCCTTGCCGCGCTTGAGGGTATCGGAGACCGGCAGGGCGGGAACGGCGCCGGGGTGAGACGCAAGGGCGGTCAACACCGCTTCGACGGTGCCGGGCGGAATGAACGGCCGCGCCGCGTCATGCACCAGCACGATATCGGGCGCGTGCGGCGTTAGAGCCTGCAAACCGGCGCGGACCGAATCCTGCCGCTCCGCTCCGCCTGGCACGATCGGCAGATGCGAGATGCCTTCCAGCGCCGGCCCGAGCCGGGCCGCATCGCCCACCGGCTGCAGCAGGTCGATATGCGGCAGTAGCGCCTCCGCCGCGTGGCGCAACACGGGCTTGCCCTGCAGCAGGACGAGCTGTTTCAGCGTGTCGCCGCCGAAACGGGAGCCGGTGCCGGCGGCGACGAGAATGGCGGCGATTTTCATGCAGCAGGGATGTGACGGCGCAAGTCCACCCGTCAAGCTAGATGCGGCGGCGGTCTACAAGCGCGTGGTAGAGCACCAGGATGATGACCGAGCCGATCACCGCCACGAACAGGCTCCAGAGGTTGAAGCCGGTGATGGGAGCGGAGCCAAGCTCGGCAAAGATCTCGCCGCCGACCATGGCGCCGACAATGCCGAGGATCATGTCCACGAGCGGACCCTTGCCGGCGTTATCAACAATCCGGCTGGCGATGTAGCCAGCGATCAATCCAAGCACGATCCAGCCAAGTATCGACACGTTGTTAGCCCCTCCTTGAGGCGTTCGTTGCGCGCGAAAAATATGGATAAGAGGCGGCAAGCGCAAGGTTGCCCGGTTCATTGGCGGGCTAAAAGCCGGCCCTACTCCATGCGCACGTGGCGCTCTCTATGGGCCCGTGGCGCTTCAGCTTAGCCTTAGATGCCTTGCTTCAACCCCCTGCCAGAACAGCAGCACCGGCACCGCAATGACGAAATCGCGGGCGCGGCGCAGCAGCGAGACGGACAGCGCGATTTCCGGCGGGATGCCGAACATGGCGCCGAGCAGCGCATAGGCGGCTTCCTGGATACCGACGCGGCCGGGGACAAAGAACGCCACCGCCAAAACGGCGTGCAGCATGGCCTCGATGGCGATGGCGGAGGTGAAGGGCAGCATCACGCCCAGCGCGTGAAAGCCGATATAGGAGGCGGTGGCGGTGCCGAACCAGCAGATCAGGTGGTAGAGACTCGCCAGGGCCAGCCGGTTGCGCCGGCTGTACACCTCATCAAGCGAGGCCTGCAGCCGTTCCATATGCCGGGCGGCGCCCGACGCGGTGCCGGCGATGCGCATCGCCAGATTGCGGAACATCTTGCCGCCGCCACGCTGCACCAAGATTAGGCCGATGCCGTTCACCACCGCGATGCACAGGCCGATGGCGACCGGCAGCAGCAATTTGCTGTGCGGCGCCAGGCGCGTCGTGATCGCAAGCCCGATTGCGATGAACATCAGCTGGGCCAGGAATTCGGTGGTGATGTCGGCCAGCGTGGAAGCGGCGGCGTCGGAGGCGTTCACGCCCTGCAGCGTGATCACCCTCGCACCCAGCACGTAGCCGCCGACCTGGCTGAAGGGCAGGAACTCGCCGGTGGCGTCGCGCACCAGCCGGCCCCAGACGCAGAGCCAGTAATTGCCGTGATGGCGGCTGCTCAGCAACATGCGCCAGCACAGGCCAAGTCCCAGCGTGATGCCAAGCTGTGCCGCGACATAGAGTACGAAACTTTTGCCCCGCACGGCGGCGAGCGCGCGGGCGACGTCGCCGACGCCGAAATAGATCACCAGGCCGGTTATGACGGCGATGCCGGCCAGCAGCAGGCTGGCCGGCAGCACCCGGTTTTTCAGGCTCACGCTGCGACGGGTGCGGCCGGCCCGCGCTTCTTCTTCGGCCGGATGAACAGGCGGGCCAGGCGTGCCAGTTTGGGCATGGTGGTGGGGCGTTTCAGCCGGGCATCGTAGCCGGCCATGCGTTTCTTGTCCTCTTCCAGGCAGATATCGATCAGCTTGGCGACATCCATCTCATCGGTCAGCGCCTGGCTGCCGTTCATGGTGAAGTTGGCGTCCGCCCCTTCCAGCCCGTCGACGTCGCGCGCGATGCCAAGGCGCTCCCAGATAAGAAAGCCCCAGACCGCGGCGGTTTTACAGGCAAAATAAGGCCGGCGCCAAAGCGGCATGGTGGCCTTGTGCCAGGCGATCCAGTTCATGAAGAACAGGATGTGCCGGCCTTCCTCCTGCACCACAGGCTCGAACGTATCCACCAGCGAGGGCGGGAAATAGCCGGTGCGCCGCGCCATTTCAAACAGGCCGTAGGCGAAAAAACTATCCATGCATTCGGAATAGCCGGTAATCATGAAAGCCCATTCGGCGTCTTTCGGTGGCTTGAATTCGGTGTCCGGCTTCATCGGGATGTCATAGGCCGCGACCAGGCGGGAGAGCACGTCGCGGTGCCGGCGCTCTTCGCCCGCCATATGCAGCAAGGCCTTGCGCAAGGCCGGGTCGCGCACGGTGGCGGCGAAGGCCTCGATATACATCGACGCCTTGATTTCGGTCTGCACCGCGATGTCCCAGATCGGCAGGGAGGTAATGCGCCGCAGCGTTTCCGGCTCCAGCTTCGGCCAGTCGAGCACGGCGGGCTTGTAGGGGTTGTAGGTCTCCAACAGCACTTGCGTCAGCATGGCGAAGTGGTTGGCGTCGCCATAGCGGATCGGGCCTGGGGTTTTGAAATCCCAATGCCGCATGTTGAAATCGGCGGTTGCTACGGCGGTTATGTCGTCCACTGCGTGTCCTGCTGTTGCTGCTGTTGCACCCTGGCTGGCAATGCGTTCTACACCACCCCAGGTACATGCCATATATGCCGCAACGCCATGCTGTCACGCTCTGAAATTACCTTGGTCACCGGCGCCACCGGCTTTGTCGGCGCCGCGGTGGCGCGCAATCTTGCGCGCAACGGGCACAAATTGCGGCTTCTGGCGCGCCGCGGCAGCAACCGGCAGAACCTGGCGGGGCTGGATGCCGAGATCGTCGAGGGCGATCTGGCGGCGCCGGAGACGCTTGGCCCCGCCGTCGCCGGCTGCCGCTATCTGTTTCACGTGGCGGCGGATTACCGGCTCTGGGTGCCCGACCCGGCGGCGATGCGCCGCGTCAATATCGACGGCACCGTTGCGCTGCTGCAGGCAGCGGCGGCGGCCGGTGTGGAGCGTTCGGTCTATACCAGCTCCGTCGCGGCGTTGGGGCTGACGCTGGACGGCACCCCGGCGGATGAGAACACGCCGGTCGTGCCGGCGCATCTGGTCGGCGCCTATAAGCGCTCGAAATACGATGCCGAGCAGGCGGTAAGGCGGCTGGCAGCTTCGCAGGATATCGTGATCGTCAACCCTTCCACACCGGTCGGGCCGGGCGATGTGAAGCCAACACCGACGGGCCAGATGGTGCGCGACGCCGCGAACGGTAGAATGCCCGCCTTTGTCGATACCGGGCTGAACATCGTGCATGTCGATGACGTGGCGGAAGGCCATCTGCTGGCCATGGAAAAGGGCCGTACTGGCGAGGCCTATATTCTGGGCGGGGATAATCTGATGCTGGGCGCGTTTTTCGGCATGATCGCAGCGCAGGCCAAGCGCCGGCCGCCGGCGGTCAGGCTGCCGATCGCGCCGTTGGTGCCGCTCGCCTGGGTGATGGAGCGGCTTGCCGGGATCACCGGCAAATCGCCGCTGATGACGACCGATACGCTGAAAATGGCGCACAAAAAGATGTTCTTCCGCTCCGACAAGGCGGTACGGGAGCTGGGCTATGCGGCACGGCCGGCGGCGGCGGCAATCGCCGGCGCGCTGGACTATTTCGCGGCGCAAGGCCTGCTTACATGATTGCGTTTCTGGCGTTGCTGATCTGGCTCTACCTGTATTTTCTGCACGGCAAATTCTGGCAGTCTGGGCCCGAACTTCCGGCGGTGACGCCGCTGGAATGGCCTGACGTGGATATCATCGTCCCGGCGCGCGACGAGGCCGGCACCATCGGCCCGGTCATCGCCTCGCTGCTGGCGCAGGATTATCCGGGCAAGTTCCGGGTCTTCCTGGTCGATGACAACTCCACCGACGGCACTGCCGCGCTGGCGGGACAGGCGCCAAATCTGCACATCGTTTCAGGTGCTGCGAAACCTTTCGGCTGGGCCGGCAAACTATGGGCGGTGGCGCAAGGTGTCGCGGCCAGCACCGCGCCGGTGCTGCTGTTTGCGGATGCCGATATCACGCATGATCCGCGGCATCTCTCGGCGCTGGTGGCGCGGCTGCAAAGTGCTGCGCGCGTCGACATGGTATCCGAAATGGTGCGGCTGAATTGTGCGAGCACCGCCGAACGGGCGCTGGTTCCGGCTTTCGTGTATTTCTTCCAGATGCTCTATCCCTTTGCCAAGGTGAACGACCCGTTCTCGCGCGTCGCGGCGGCCGCCGGCGGCACGGTGCTGATCCGGCGCGCAGCACTTGAGCGGATCGGCGGCATCGAGAAAATCAAAACCGCGCTGATCGACGATGTGGCGCTTGCCCGCGAGGTGAAGAAATTCGGGCCGATCTATCTGGGCCATTCCGGGTTGGCGACTTCCATCCGACCCTATCCGGAATCTAGCGATGTTTTCCGCATGGTCTCGCGCAGCGCCTTCACGCAGTTGAACTATTCCGTGCTCATCCTGGCAGGCACGCTGCTCGGCCTGGCGCTGCTCTGGCTGGTGCCGGCCTATGAGGTCGTGTTCGGCCATAGCTGGCGTTTCCTGTTCGGTCTGGCCGCCTATGCGATCGCCGCGGTGAGTTATCTGCCGACAGCTTCGCGCTACCGGATTTCCAGGTTCTGGGCTCTGACGCTGCCGGCGATTACACTGTTCTACATGGCCGCCACCTTCGCCTCGGCTCTGGATCACTGGCGCGGCACCGGCGCCAAATGGAAAAACCGCAGCTATGGAGAGCAGGTCTGATGAGCGCCGTGAACGGGATCGAAACTGGCGCAGCGGCGGCGGATGTCGAGCTATGGTCCGGCAAGGACCGGGCTGATGAAAACTTCCCCGTCGGCTCCTGGCTGATCCGCAAAAACCTGCGGCCGCATGTGCACGCCTATTACAGTTTCGCCCGCAACGCCGATGACATCGCCGATCATGCCGTGCTCAGCCCGCTGGATAAGATCGCCCGGCTGGACCGGATGGAGGCGGTGCTGACCGGCGCCGCACAGGACGGTTCGGCATCGGCGCTGCGCTTGCGCGAAAGCCTGCGGCAAACCGGCGTTTCTGCGATCCATGCGCAGGAATTGCTGGTGGCGTTCCGGCAGGATGCCGTCAAAGGGCGCTATGCCGACTGGGCGGCGCTGATGGCGTATTGCCGCTACTCGGCGGCCCCTGTCGGCCGCTACGTGCTGGACCTGCACGGCGAATCCCGTGATACCTGGCCGGCATCCGACGCGCTATGCGCCAGCCTGCAGGTTCTGAACCATCTGCAGGATTGCAAGGAGGATCTGGATACGCTCGACCGCTGCTACGTGCCGCAGGATCTGCTGACAAAGCACGAGGCGGAAACCGACGACATCGCCTGCGATCGCAGCCTGCCGGGGCTGCGCGCCGCCTTCGACGATATGCTGGAGCACACCGCCGCCTTGAACGCGCAGGCCGCCGAATTGCCTAGCCTGGTCAAGGCGCGCCGGCTGCGGATGGAAACCGCAACGATCGCCAGCCTGGCGGAGCGGCTGACGCGGCGGCTGCAGGCTGAGGATCCGCTGGCGGTTCGGGTCAAGCTGCGTCGATCGGATTTCCTTGGCGCGGGTTGGGCTGCGTTGCCGAGGTTTGCGTGAGCCTGCAGGGCCTGGAGGGCAATGACGTCGCCGAGGTTACCGCGATCGTCCGCGATGCCGCCACGTCCTTCTATCACGGCATGAAGATCCTCGAGCCGGACCGGCGCGCCGCGATGTACGGCATCTACGCCTTTTGCCGGAAGGTGGACGATGTCGCCGATGACGACGATGTACCTTTGCGGGAGAAATCCGCGGCGCTGGAGATCTGGCGCCAGCGTGTCGCGGCATTTTTCGCGGGCAACGCCGAGGACGCCATCACCCGCGTGCTGCGCGCCAGCGCGCGGGCCTATCAGCTGCGGGAGGCGGATTTCATCGGCATCATCGATGGCATGGAGATGGATGCCGGCGAGCCGATCGTGGCGCCACCTCTGCCGCTGCTCGATCTGTACTGCGACCGCGTGGCTTCCGCGGTCGGCCGGCTTTCGGTCTGCGTGTTCGGCGATAACGGTGCGGCGGCGCAGGACGTCGCTTACGCGCTCGGCCGGGCGCTGCAGCTCACCAATATCCTGCGCGATGTCCGGGAAGACGCGCAGCGCGGCCGGCTCTATCTGCCTTACGAGTATCTGGTCGCGGAAGCGGTGCCGGTGACGGTGGAAGGGGCGTTGCAATCGCCAAACCTTCCGGCGGCGTGCGAGCGCGTCGCCAGGCTGGCGGCGCAATATTTCGGCGATGCGGATGCCGCCATGCGCCGCTGCCCGCGCCGCACCATGCGGCCGGCGAGGATGATGGCGGCCAGCTACCGCCCGCTGCTCGGCATATTGCGCGGCAATGGCTTTAACTATTCGGGGCGGCGGGTGTCGCTGCCGAAATATCGTAAATTGCTGCTGGCGGCACAACTTTATCTGCCGTGAATGAGATCCATGTCATCGGCGCCGGTCTCGCCGGCCTGGCGGCTGCCTGCGCGCTGACCGAGCGCGGCGCGCGCGTGGTGCTGCACGAGGCGGCAAAAGCCGCCGGCGGCCGCGCGCGCTCCTATTTCGATTCGCAGCTGGGCTGCCGCATCGATAACGGCAATCATCTGCTGCTGTCCGGCAATGAGGCGGCAATGGCGTATTTGCGACGCATCGGAACGCTGGATTCGCTGACCGGGCCGGCAGAACCGGTTTTCCCGTTCATCGATCTGGCGAGCGGGGCGCACTGGAAATTGCGCCTGAACCGCGGCCGCCTGCCTTTGTGGATTCTTTCGCCGAAAATGCGCGTGCCGGGCACGAAACCGCGTGACTACTTGTCGCTGCTGAAACTGCGACGGGCCGGGACCGGCGATTTGGTCGAAAATCTCGTCGGCAAGGCCGGCCCGGTCTATCGCAATCTGCTGGAACCTCTGGCGATTGCCGCGCTGAACACCATGCCGGATATCGCCTCGGCCCTGCCGCTCAAACACGTGCTGGCGGAGACGATCGAGCGCGGCGGCGCTGCAACCATTCCGCGCTTCCCGGTGATCGGGCTCTCCGAGAGCTTCGTCGACCCGGCTTTGGCCTGGCTGCAGGCGCACGGGGCGGCAATCCGGCTCGGCAGCCGTGTTGCCGCGATCGACCCGGAGCAGAAAACGGTGCTCGCCGTGCCGCCCTGGGTGGCAGCGGAACTGCTCCCCGATCTGGTCGTGCCGGATGCATTCGAGGCGATCTGCAACCTGCATTTCAAAATCCGGATCGATCCGGGGGAGGCCAAGTTTTGGGGCCTGGTCGGCGGCATTGCCGAATGGGCGTTCGCGAAGGGCGAAATACTCTCCGTCACGATCTCCGCCGCCAACCGGTACAACGAGACCGGCAACGCCGAGCTGGCGGAAAAAGTTTGGGCCGAGCTCGCGCAAGCATTCGGTCTGGCCGCGGAAATCCCGGAATACCGGGTGGTGCGGGAAAAACGCGCCACCTTCGCCGCCACACCTGCCCAGCTCGCCCGCCGGCCGCCAACCCGCACGGGACAAAAAAACCTCGTTCTGGCAGGGGATTGGACCGATACCGGGCTGCCCGCCACCATCGAGGGCACCATTCGCTCAGGCAATGCGGCGGCTCTGGCAATCCTTGACCAAAAATGACAGTAAGATGGCCATGAACGCGATTCTGGAAGAAACCATCAGCCGCGCCAATGCTTCGCTGCTCGGCGAGCAAAGGCAGGATGGGCATTTCGTCTATGAGCTGGAAGCGGATGCGACGATCCCCGCGGAATACGTGCTGCTGGAACATTACCTCGACCGGATCGAGCCGGAGCTGCAAGCCAAGATCGGCGTCTACTTGAGGCGCATTCAGGGGAATTCGGCACATAATCCCGGCGGCTGGCCGCTTTTTCACGCCGGCAGACTCGATCTTTCGGCGTCGGTCAAGGCCTATTTCGCGTTAAAGGCGCTGGGCGATGATCCGGCAGCGCCGCATATGCGCCGCGCCAGGCAAGCCATCCTGGCCGCCGGCGGCGCCGAGCGCAGCAATGTGTTCACCCGCATCCAGCTGGCACTTTTCGGGGCGATGCCCTGGCGCGCCTGCCCGGTGGTGCCGATCGAGCTGATGCTGATGCCGAACTGGTTTCCCATCAACATGCGCAAGGTCTCGTACTGGTCGCGCACCGTGATGGTGCCGCTGATGGTGCTGCTGGCCGCTAAGCCGCTGGCCCGCAATCCAAGGGAAATACGGGTCGATGAGCTGTTCCATACGCCGCCGGAGCAGGTCAGGGACTATATCCGGGGTCCTTTCAGGTCGTCCTGGGGCTATTTCTTCAAATACCTGGATTCGGTGCTGCGCGTGGCGGAGCCGCATTTCCCAAAAAGCTTCCGTCAGCGCTGCCTGGATGCGGCGGTCGCCTGGGTGACGGAAAGGCTGAACGGCGAGGACGGCTTGGGCGCGATCTATCCGGCCATGGCCAACAGCGTGATGATGTTCGACATGCTGGGTTATTCGCCGGAGCATCCGGATTTTGCCATCGCCTGGGCATCGGTTCGCAAATTGCTGGTGGTGCGGGAGGATGAAGCGTATTGCCAGCCCTGCTTCTCGCCGATCTGGGACACCGCGCTTGCCGCCCATGCATTGGCGGAATCGGGCAGCGGCGCGGAAATGCTGGCGGCCTGCGAGTGGCTGAAGCCCAAGCAGATCCTGGATGTGGTGGGCGACTGGGCGGATAATACGCCGGGCACGCCGCCGGGCGGCTGGGCGTTCCAGTATAATAACGACCATTATCCGGATGTGGACGATACCGCCGTCGTCGGCATGCTGCTGCACCGCGCCAAGGATCCGGCCTATATCGAGTCGATCGAGCGGGCGCGGCAATGGATTCTCGGCATGCAGTCCGGCAACGGCGCCTGGGGCGCCTTCGATGTGAACAACGACCGGCAATATCTCAACCATATTCCCTTCGCCGATCACGGCGCCCTGCTGGACCCGCCGACCGAGGACGTGACGGCGCGCTGCATCTCCTTCCTCGCCCAGCTCGAATACGAAGCGGACAAGCCTGCGATCGCCCGCGGCATCGCCTATCTGCGCGAAGTGCAGATGCAAGATGGCAGCTGGTTCGGCCGCTGGGGCACCAACTACATCTACGGCACCTGGTCGGTGCTATGCGCGCTGAACGCCGCCGGCGTTTCCAGTTCCGACATCATGGTCAAGCGGGCTACCGACTGGCTGATCGCCAAGCAGCGCGAGGATGGCGGCTGGGGCGAAGATTGCGAGAGCTATTTCGACGGCACGCCGCGCGGCGAATATAGCGAAAGCCTGCCGAGCCAGTCCGCCTGGGCAGTACTTGGCCTGATGGCGGCCGGCATGGTGGATCATCCGGCGGTCAAGCGCGGCGCGGATTACCTGCAGGCGGCGCAGGCACAGGATGGCAGCTGGACGGAGCAGCCTTACAACGCCGTCGGTTTCCCGCGCGTGTTCTATCTGCGCTATCACGGCTATCCGCGCTTCTTTCCCCTGCTGGCGCTCAGCCGTTACAAGAATCTACTCGCCAGCAACGATCGCCAGGTAAAGTACGGATTCTAGCCCATGTTGAGGCGGCGCAAACGCGCCCTGCAGGCCCAGACACCGCTCGCCGGCCGAAATTGCGATTGCCGATACGCGCACCCGTATATATCTCACGGCGGATGGACACGCTTAAAACCAACCGCATGATATGCCCGCCGCGCCGCTGGCTCACCATTTTGTCCTTGTCCTCAATGAGCCTTGCCGGCGCCGCGCCCGCTTCGGCGCAGAGTGCCGCCGCAGGGCCGCCTGCCGTCGGCGTCACCGCGATTACCACGCAGAACATCGCGCCTAACCTGGAAAACATCGGCCATGTCATCGCCATCCAGTCGGTGAAGGTGCTGCCGCGCGTCACCGCGTTTATCAACGTGGTCAATTTCAGGCAGGGCAGCAACGTCAAAGCCGGGCAGATCCTGTTCACCCTGCAGCCGCAGCAATATCAGGCGGCGCTGCAGACGGCGCAGGCGCAGCTCGCTTCCGCGCAGGCGGCGCTGGAAAATGGCGAGCTGGTCTTTGAGCGGGCATTGCACCTCAGCGCCACCGGCTTCTCGCCGCCTTCCACGGTCGATCAGGACCTGGCGCTGCGCAACGAGGATCAGGCCAATGTGCTGGCCGGCCAGGCGGCGGTTGCGAACGCGGAACTCAATCTCAGCTATTGCATTATCAAGGCGCCGATCGACGGGCGGATCGGCGCGGTCGCCCTGACCAAGGGCAATCTGGTCACCTCGAATACCGGCACGCTCGCCACGATCAACCAGCTCGACCCGATCCGGGTTGAATTCTCGGTCGCCAGCGACAGTCCGATCCTGGCCGCGGCGCAAACCGATGGCGGGAGTTCGACATTCGCCGTCAGCCTGGATCTGCCGGACGGCTCGCCTTATCCGTTGAAGGGACATATCGCCTTTCTGGATAATCAGGTCGATACCAGCACCGGCACGGAAAATGTCTATGCGGATTTCCCAAACCCCAATGGCCGGCTGCTGCCGGGCGCCTATGTGAACGTGAAGACCGCCCCGTCGACGCCGGAAAATGCGGTAATCGTGCCGGTCGCCGCGGTGCAGACCGATCAGAGCGGCGATTTCGTTCTCGTTCTTGGCTCCGGCAACAAGATCGTGCAGACCAGCGTGCAGCTGGGCGATCAGATCGCCCAGAATTTCATCGTCAAATCAGGTCTTTCCGCCGGCCAGCTTGTGGTGGTCGACGGCATCCAGAAGGTGAAGAATGGTGAGGTCGTGAACCCCGCCACCGAAAGCGCCGGGCAGTAGGCGGCCCCGGGCATGTTCTCGAAGTTTTTTATCCACCGGCCGAACTTTGCCATCGTCATTGCCATCGTCATCACGCTGGCGGGGCTGGTCAGTCTAAGTGTCATTCCGATTGCGCAATATCCGAATATCACGCCGCCGCAGGTCTCGATCTCGATCAGCTATCCCGGCGCCAGCGCGCAGACCATCGCCAATACCATCGCGGAACCGGTGGAAGAGCAGGTGAACGGCGCGCCCGGGATGATCTATATGCAGAGTTCCGAGGCGAGCTCCGGCACCTATTCGCTTACCGTGACCTTTGCGCTCGGCACCGACCCGAATATCGACCAGGTCAACGTGCAGAACCGCGTGCAGGTCGCCGAAGCGCAACTGCCCGCGGAGGTGCAGTCCGAAGGCATTACCGTGCGCGCCGCATCCTCCACCCAGGTGCTGGTGGTCAGCCTGTTTTCGCCGAGCAATAAATACAGCCAGCTCTTCATCTCCAACTACACCTACATGCAGCTGCAGCAGATCATCGCGCGGCTGCCTGGCGTAGGAAACACGCAGATTTTCGGGCAGCGGCAATACGCCATGCGTATCTGGCTGAACCCGGTGAAGATGACCGGTCTGAACGTGACCACGGCGGAGGTGATCGCCGCGATCGAGGCGCAAAATCTCCAGGTCAGCGCCGGCCAGATCGGCGAGCCGCCGGTCGCCAGCGACCAGCAGCAGCAGCTCACGGTGCTGGCGCCGGGCGAGCTTACCAGCACGGATCAATTCAGGAATATCGTGATACGAACCGACGCCGCCGGCGGCATCATCCATCTCTCCGACATCGCCCGGGTTGAGCTGGCGGCGCAGCAATATACCACTTCGTCCGCGCTGGATCGCTACGCCGCGGCCTCGCTCTCGGTTTATCAGGCGCCGAATGCGAACGCGCTGCAGGTCAGCCAGGAAGTGCAGCAATCGATGAAGCAGCTGGCGAAGCAATTTCCGCCGGGACTGCAATATACCGTGGCGTTCAACAACGCGAATTTTATTGCCGCCGATATCGAGGAGATCATGCGCACGCTGGTCATCACGCTGATCCTGGTGGTCGCGGTGGTGTTCCTGTTCCTGCAGGATTGGCGGGCGACCATTATCCCCACCATCGCCATCCCGGTTTCGCTGATCGGCGTGTTCGCCGTGCTGTATGTGCTTGGCTACTCCGCCAACACCATCGATCTGTTCGCCATCGTGCTCGCCATCACGCTGGTGGTGGATGATGCGATCGTGGTGGTCGAGAATGTCACCCGGAATCTCGACGAGCATCCCGATTTGAGCGTCGGGCAGGCGACGGAAAAGGCGATGGCGGAAATCACCGGTCCGGTAATTGCCACGACTTTGGTGCTGGTGGCGGTGTTCGGGCCGATCGGCTTCGTCTCCGGCTTGACCGGCGCGCTGTACCGGCAATTTGCGACCACCATCTCCGTCTCCGTCGTGATCTCGGCCATCAACGCGCTGACGCTGAGCCCGGCCTTATGCGCGTTGATGCTGCGCCGCGCGGAGCCGACGCGCTTCAGGCCTTTCCTCTGGTTCAACAAGGGCTTTAATTTCGCCCGGGACAAATACGCCGATGCGGTGTTGTTTCTCTCGCGCCGCCTGGTGCTGGCTCTGGCCGGGCTCGGCGTTGCCTTCGTCATCGCCTATGGCGTGTTCAGCTTCACGCCGTCTTCCTTCCTGCCGGCGGAGGACCAGGGCTATTTCCAGATGAGCCTGCAATTGCCGAACGGCGTGTCGTTGGAGCGCACGAACGCGGTGGTCGCCAAGCTCACCAACACCCTGCTGAAGACGCCGGGTGTTGCGCACGTGATCGGCATCTCCGGCCTCAACGTCGTCTCCCAGGCGCAGCAGGCCGGCTACGCGCTGATGCTGGTGATTCTAAAGCCCTGGAACCAGCGTAGCGCGTCCGAGAGCGCGCTGGCGCTGATGGCGAAGCTGAAGCCGCAGTTCAACGCTTTGCCTTCCGCCGATATCGCAATGTTCGACCCGGCCTCGATCCCCGGCATCAGCGCCACCGGCGGCATCAATTTCGTGCTGGAGGCGCAGAACGGCGAGACCTTCCAGCAGCTTGGCGAAGCCGGCCGCGGCCTGATCTTCGCCGCCAATCAGGATAAGCGCCTGGCCGGCATGTTTACCGCGTTCTCCGCGAACGAGCCGCAGATCGAGGTCTCGGTCAACACCGACCGGGCCGAGCTGCTCGGCGTCTCACCGGCCTTGGTCTACAACACCATGCAGGCTTATCTCGGCTCGCAATACGTCAACCTGTTCAACTACGACAATTTCGTCTTCCAGGTGGACGTGCAGGCAGACCAGCAGTTCCGCAGCAAGATCTCCGACATTGACAAGCTTTATGTGCAGAGCGCGACCGGCGCCGAGGTGCCGCTGACCAGCCTGGTCACGATCAAATCCGTGCAGGGCGCGGATGCGCTGACCCTGTACAACGAATATCCCGCTCTGCTGATCAACGGCAGCGCGGCGAAAGGCTACTCCGACGGCCAGGCGATCGCGGCGATGGAGCAGGCCTCGGCCAAGCATCTGGCGCACGGCTTCGGCTATGAATGGACCGGGCTGACCTACCAGGAGATCCTCGCCGGCGGTCAGGAGGCGGATGCCTTCATCTTCGCGCTGATCTTCTCCTTCCTGTTTCTGGTCGCCTTGTACGAAGGATGGTTCCTGCCGCTGGCGGTGATGCTGCCGGTGGTTTTTGCGCTGATCGGCGCGCTGTTCTTCCTCAAGCTGCGCGGCATGTCGCTCGACGTCTACGGCCAGGTCGGGCTGGTGCTGCTGATCGGGCTGGCGGCGAAGAACGCGATCCTGATCGTCGAATTCGCCAAAGACAAGATGGACGCAGGCGAGGGCGATATCGTGCAGGCGGCGGAAGACGGCTCGCGCGCCCGCTACCGGCCGGTGATGATGACCGCGCTCGCCTTTATCATCGGGGTGATCCCGCTGGCGATCGCAACCGGCGCGGGCGGCGCCGCACGGCAATCCATCGGTACGACGGTTTTCGGCGGCATGGTCGTCGAAAGCTTCCTGGGCGTCCTGTTCATCGGCCCGCTTTTTGTGGTCGCGGCGAAAATTTCCCGGAAGTTGGAGAGAAAGAAAAACTAGCGCGGGCGCGCCCCGCACGCTGCAAGATCGTTTTGGTTATTTTTCTTTGATTATTTTTGCTTGGTTATTTGTCATGGTTATTCGTCATTGGTTATTTTTCTTTGATTATTTCGAAGGAAAGCAGCGCCTAATTCAGTGCTGCATGCACCTTGCGATGTCGCAATGGCTCAGCGTCATCACCACCGCCTCGGCGGAGGCACCTACGTCATAGAGCCGGCCGGGCGAGCGGACGCGCAGGATGCGGCCAATGGAGCCTTCGGTCAAAGATTTGTTCTGGATCTTGAGCAAGCGGCGGGTGGATACGAAATCCTCGATCGTGAAGCTTTCGCGCTTAAAGCTTTCGCGACCTGGTTTACCCGCAATATGCGAATTGTCATTGCTCGCGGCAGACCTGGACAGCATGCCGCCGCCCGCATTGCCGAGGGCTGTGCTAACTTCGAAACGCATGATCTCGCCTGGACGGTCCAAAATCGCTTTACATCCCTGCCACGGAAAATCCGCTAGTCCGGTTCACGTGGCATAATTACGCTTGTCCTCGAAGCGATTGCAAGCGGGAAGGTGAGATACCCGCCGTTTGTAATCTTTTGCTGGCGTGATCCCGGATCATTTTCACCCCTCGCCGGTGGCCAACCGCCCATTCCCCCATGTTTCCGCTGCGAAAACACCTTTTAGCGCCGTGACCTGTGCATCGCAATGCGGCCCGCAGGAGGGTTTGAAGATTTGCGGCTTCCGGCCAGACCCGATGCAGGTTTGGGCTGGTTTTGGGCGTGGCGCCCGCCGAATTGGATCGCGCAGCTCCATGCTGTCCTTGAATCCGGCTTGGATGCGAATATTTCTTGCCAATGGCGGCTTGAGGGATGGCTATGTTGAACGCGGCCTTTGCGTCGTATACCCTGGCACTGGAGAGAGTTGCAGGAAGATCATGGTAAATCCGGACGGTTTCGGTTCCTTGTTGGCCACGTTGGGGCATTTGAAGCTCGTCGCCGGCAACCCTTCCGCACGGGTAGACAGCCAGGTGCTGGCCGATGTCCTGTGGATGCGCCTGCGGCAGGAGGCGAAGGAGGCGATGGCCGCCTCGCCAATGCTGGCGCCGCTGTTCACTGAATCCATCCTCAACCGCCGTAGCTTCGAAGGGGCGATTTTCCATCGCGTCGCTACCCGGCTGAAGAACGAGATCGTCGGCACCGGCATCCTGGTGGACGCCTTCTACCGCGCAACCGAAGCCGAACCCGGCCTGATCGGCAGCCTGCGCGCCGATATCGCTGCGGTGGTGGAGCGCGATCCGGCGACAGAGCGCTTTATCGAGCCATTTCTGTACTTCAAGGGTTTTCATGCTTTGCAGACCCATCGCCTGGCGCATTGGCTTTGGAACCATGGCGAACGGGATTTTGCGCTGTATCTGCAAAGCCGCTCCTCCGACATGTTCCAGACCGATATCCACCCGGCGGCGCGCATCGGCAAGGCCGTATTCATCGACCACGCCACCGGGCTGGTGGTGGGGGAGACCGCGGTGATCGAGGATGACGTCACGCTGCTGCAGGACGTCACCTTGGGCGGCACCGGCAAGGCGGCCGGCGACCGGCACCCGAAAATCCGCAAGGGCGTGATCATCGGGGCAGGGGCAAAAATCCTCGGCAATGTCGAGGTCGGCGCCAATGCCCGGATCGCCGCCGGCGCGGTCGTACTGAGCTCGGTTCCTGCCAACGCCACGGTGGCGGGCGTGCCGGCGAAGATCTTGAAGGTGGCGGAAGCGGCGAAGATCGCCAAGGAATTCGAGTATCTTCCCGGCCATTCGCTAACCGATTCCTTCGACTTTTCCATCTAAACCAAACCTGCCCGGCCGCTTTCCGGTTTAGGGCAAAATTAACCGGAACCTTGTCGGTTTTACTCTTGACGTCACGCAGGCGCCGCGGGAGAGGTACCTGCCCGTTTCCAAATAGCAATCCGGGTGATCAAGGAGCGCTCCATGTCGATAACCGCGCCGGCCCCTGCGTCCGACGACGCAGCGACCCAGAAGGTCACGTTTTGCTTCGAGCGGATCAAGCCGAAAATCGGTGCCCGCATCCTCAACGGCAAGGATGAGCTGCTGCATGGCGGCCTCGGCGACGATCTACGGGAGATGCTGGAAATCGCCGGCGTGCTGGTCTTCCCCGAAATCAACTTCACTGAATCCGAGCAGATCGCTTTCACCCGTACCATGGGCGTTTTCGCGCCGGAGCGAGGCGAAGGCGAGAACGTCACCAAGATCACCTTGGACGTGAAGGAAAATCCGACCAGCGCCGAATATCTGAAAGGCTCGCTTTACTGGCATATCGACGGCACCCGCAACGACGTGCCGATCCGCGCCTCCCTGCTTTCCTGCAAGGTGCCGGCGAGCTGGGGCGGCAATACCAGCATCTGCAACACCTACGCCGCCTATGACGACCTGCCGGAGGACAAAAAGGCGGAGATCGAGAACCTGCGCGTGATCCACGCGCCATGGGCCTCGCTATTCTATTACGAGCCGGAGCCGCCGCTTGCCAAGGTCAAGGGCATGCAGGCCATCGGCGAGAAAGAGCTGCCGCTGGTTTGGACCCATAAATCCGGCCGCAAATCGCTAATCCTGGGCTGCACCTGCCTTAATGTCGTTGGCGTCGATGCCGCTAAAAGTGCCGAATACATCCACGGCCTGCGCGAATGGGCTACCGGCGAACAGTTCAGCTACAGCCATGAGTGGAAAGTCGGCGACCTGATCATCTGGGACAACACCGGCACCATGCACCGCGCCGAATCCTACGACCCCAATTGCGGCCGCATGATGCTGCGGACGAAGCTGGAGGGCGAAGAAGCCTTCAAGTAGGCAAGCAGCCGGTTTTTTGAAAAAAAGCGGCGCCAAAAACTTCTGTCCGCTGGGCCTGGGGCGCCATGGCGACAGCGCCCCAGACCAGGATTCAAAACATCTTTTTGCCGCATCGGTGGCCCGGTTCTTTTTCTTCAGATAAAGAAGCGCCGCGTCCTCAATGCGCGCCGCCGCCGGCGCCTTGGCCTTTTTTCAGCATCGTTACTGAAGCCGCTGCGATCGCCAGCATGATGCCGACCAGGGCGAAGCAATCGGCGTAGCCCATCAGCGTGGCCTGGGCGTGGATTTCGTTGCCCATGGCGATGATGGCCTGGTGCATTGCGCTCATGGAATCCGGATAGCCGTGACCCAGGAAATACTGCTGCTGGGCGGCAAGTTGATCGCGGGTTGCGGGCTGCAGCAGCGAGGCATGGGCGTTGATGATGAAGGAGTGGTACTGCTCGCGCTTGGTGAAGAAGGTTTCGATGGCGGCGGTGCCGATGGCGCCGCCCAGGTTGCGTAGCATGTTGAACAATCCGGAGGCGCCGCCGGCTTCGGCCGGCGTCAGGCCGACCATGGCAATGGCGGAAAGCGGCGTCATGATCAGGGCTTGTCCGAACGCTCGTACGATATCCGGGCCAAACAGCTGCGGCGCCGCGTAGTTGGCATTGAGATGCAGGTTCATGAAGCAGCTGCCGGCGAAGACCGAAAGGCCCAGTGCAACCAGCATGCGGGAATCCGTGCGTTTCATCAGCCATGGGACGAAAGGAATGATCAGCAGCTGCGGCAGACCCGTCCAGGCGATGACATTGCCGCTTTGCTCGGCATCGAAGCCTTGGCTGTTGGCGAGATATTGCGGCAGCAGATAAGCCGAGCCGTACAGGCCGAAACCAAGCAGGAAGGAGCTGAGGGAGCCTAGACCGAAATTGCGCCGTTTGAGCAGCCGCAGCGGCACCAGCGGCTGCTTCACTTTCAGCTCGATGATGAGAAACGCGACGAAGGCGATGCCGGCGATCAAACTCAGGCGCACGATGAAGGGCGAGCCGAACCAGTCGAAGACATTGCCGTCATCGAGCACGGTCTGGAACGCGGCCAGGCCGATCGCCATGACGCCGATGCCCCACCAGTCGCCATGCCGCAGCAGATCCAGCTTCATTGGGGAGCGCGGCAGGCCGTAGATCAGGGCGGAGAGCATGACCGCACCCGGGACCAGGTTCATGTAGAAAATTGTCTGCCAGCCATAGGTATCGGTGAGCCAGCCGCCGATCGTGGGGCCGATCGCCGGGGCGAAGGTTGCGGTGACGGCGAAACCGGCGAAACCGGCCGGCCGTTTCGAAGGCGGCAGCATGGAGACGATGATGGTGAAGGCCAGCGGGATCAGCACGCCGCCGAAAAATCCCTGCAGGCCGCGCAAGGCGACCATCTCGCTCAGATTATGTGCCTGACCGCAGGCGACCGAAAGGATCAGGAACAATGCCGTGCAGGCGATCAGAAAGCGGCGCAGCGAAAACACCCGGCTCAGGAAATCGCTCATCGGGATGACGATGATCTCGCCGATCAGATAGGCCGTGCTGACCCAGGTGCCGTTGACGCCGCCGGTGCCGATGCCGCCTTCGATATCGGGCAGCGAGGAATTGGTGACCTGGATGTTCAGCACCGCCATGAAGGCGCCAAGCAGCGCGCCGCCGACGGCGATCCACGTCCTTAACGGGACTTTGTCGTCAGGCCCGGCGGCGGTCGCGGACATGCTACGCGCCTGGCTTGGTATCGATTTCCGGCTCGACCGACATGCCGGGCCGCAGCCGGCCGATCAGCGGATCATGCGGATCAATGCGGATCTTCACCGGTACGCGCTGCACGATCTTGGTGAAATTGCCAGTGGCGTTATCGGGCGGCAGCAAAGCGAATTCCTCGCCGCTGGCGGGCGCGATGCTGTCCACCACGCCGTGGACGGTATTCTTGGGAAACGTATCGACGCTGATCGCGACCTTCTGCCCGGGCAACACGTCGGTGAGCTGGGTTTCCTTGTAATTCGCCGTCACGTACACGGCTTGCAGCGGCACCACCGCCATCAGCTCCGTGCCGGGGGTCACGTACTGGCCGATCCGCACGGTGCGCACGCCGACGGTGCCGTCGATGGCGGCGGTGATGATGGTGTAGCTTTCATTCAGCGCCGCCTGCCGCGCTGCCGCCTGTTGCTGCAGCAGCACGGCGTGGGCCTGCGCCAGTTGCGCATCCAGCACGTCGATCTGCTTGCGCGCCGCGGCAACCGCGGCGTTGTCGCGGTTGCGCGCGGCTTCGTCCTCGCGGATGACGGAGGTTGCCTGCTGCGCGCTCTGCAGCGTGCCGGCGCCGCTGCGCGACAGGGTGAGGTAGCGCTGCTGATCCTGCGACGCGTAGGTCACGCTGGCCTGGTCGGCGGTGACAGTCGCCTGCGCCTGCGCGACGCTGAGCTGCTGTTCGCCGACCTGCTGGGTCAGATCGTCGATCGCCGCCTGTTCCGCCACCACCGCCGCCTGGGCGGAGGCGAGCGCCGTCTGATAGTCGCGATCGTCGATGCGGACGAGAATTTGGCCGGCATGGACGCTCTGATTATCCGTCACCGCCACTTGGCTGATATAGCCGGAGATTTTCGGGCTGACGATGACGCTGTCGGCGTCGATATAGGCATCGTCCGTGGAGACCATGAAGCGGCCGGTCTTCCAGTAATAGGCGCCGTAGCTGGCTAAGACGGCGAGCAGAACAACGGCGCCCGCGATCAGCGCCAAGCGGCGCCAGTTCAGCTTTTTGACGACCGGCGTGCTGCGCCCGGTCTGGTTTTGCTGGGAATCCAGGAGGGGGGCATGTTGGTCCATGGAAAGAAACCTCGCATTGAAGTTGACGTTGATGTACTGTATTGTACAGTACACTTCAAGTGGCGAGGATTGCAGCAGTGAGAGCGGAGCGGATGAGCGATGCAACGGAGCTGGAAAGGGCCCGGCTGCGGCCTACCCGGCAACGGCTGGAAGCCAGGCGGCACGCTTTCATGGAAGCCGCGACGGCGGTATTTCTGGAGAAGGGCTATGCAGGTGCTACGCTGGATGACGTGATTGCCCGCTCCGGCGGATCGCGGCAGACGCTTTATACCCTGTTCGGCGGCAAGGCCGGGTTGTTCGCGGCGCTGGTGGCGGAGCGCTCCAGCGCCATTTTCGAGCCCTTTATGAACGATGAAATCAACGACCGGCCGCCGCAGGAGGTGCTGCCTAAGCTCGGCGCCCGCTATCTGGCGATCATCCTGACGCCGGAGGCGCTCGGCATGTACCGCATCGTCGTGGCGGAGAGCGGAGCAAGAAAGCAAATCGGCGAGCTGTTCTGGCTGTCCGGCCCAGGCAATGCGCGGGTCCTGCTGACCCGCTATTTCACGACCCAGGCAAAGCGGCGCACGCTCAGGCTGGACGATCCGGAGCGAGCGGCGCGCGAATTCGTCGGCATGCTGCTCGGCACGCTGCATCTGGAATGCCTGCTTGGCGTGCGAGGCGCGCCGGATGCGGCGGAGATCGAGGCGAATGTCGCGAATGTGGTCGAGCTGTTCCTGAACGGTTGCCGCAATCGATGATGGCCGGTTTTGACAGCGCCTTGCCGCCATGGGACGCTTTGCCGATGTCGCCTGAACAGCAGCATGATTTTCAGGCCGATATCGACGCGATCACCCGCATCGGTGCGGTGCGAACCGTTCTGGACGTGGTTTGCGAGGCGACGGGCATGGGCTTCGCCGCCGTTGCGCGCGTGACCGAGGATCGGTGGGTCGCCTGCAAGGTGCTCGACAACATCGATTTCGGTATACAGCCAGGTAGCGAATTGCCGGTCGAGACCACCATCTGCTACGAAATCCGGCGATCCCGCGAGCCGGTGATCATCGATCATGTCGCCGAAGATGCCGAATTCTGCGCCCACGCGACGCCGGCGATGTACGGCTTTCAGAGCTACATATCCGTGCCGATCCTGCGCGAGGATGGCCGCTTCTTCGGCACGTTATGTGCGATCGACCCGCGGCCGGCCCGGCTGAACAACCCCGCCACCATCGGCATGTTCAAGCTGTTCGCCGAACTTATCGCCGCGCATCTCGACAGCGATGACAAGTTGCGGGCCTCCGGTGCCGCCTTGCGGCAGGAGCAGCAGCTTTCTGAATTGCGCGAGCAGTTTATCGCCGTATTGGGGCATGATCTGCGCAACCCGCTGGCGGCGGTTGCGGGCGGCGTCACGATAATGAGCCGAACCCGGCTCGAGGATAAGGCATCCCGGCTGGTGCCGTTGATCCAGGCCAGCATCTTGCGGATGAGCAGGCTGATCGACGACGTGCTCGACTTCGCGCGCGGCCGGCTGGGCGACGGGCTGACGCTGACACGCACGAAGAGCGATCTGGAGCCGGTGCTCTCGCACGTGGTGGCGGAACTGCGCACCGCCCATCCGCAGCGGCTGGTCGTCAGCGAGTTCGCGCTGGATTCGCTGCTGGATTGCGATCCGGCCCGGCTGTCGCAGCTGCTCTCCAACCTGGTCGCCAACGCGCTGACCTATGGCGCAGCCGATGAGCCGGTGATCGTTCGCGCTTGCGTGGAGCAGAACATCTTCACCCTTTCCGTCAGCAACCAGGGGGAGCCTATCCCGCCGCTGGCGCTGGAGAACCTGTTCAAGCCGTTCGAGCGTGGTGCGGTAAAGCCGAGCCAGCAGGGCCTCGGCTTAGGGCTGTATATCGCTTCGCAAATCGCCGGCGCGCATGGTGGCACCTTGACCGCATCCTCCACGCCGGAGGAGACGCGGTTTACCTTCCGGCTGCCGGCCGCCGGCTGAACAACGGCGGCGGCATGAAGATCATCCTGACAGGTGCCACCGGTTTTGTCGGCGCGACAACGCTTGATCATCTGATCGCCGATCCCCGCATCACCGCAATCATCTGTATCGCCCGGCGCCCGATTGCCGTACGCGCCGGCAAAATGACGACGGTGCTACAGGAAGATTTTGGCGCCTATGATCCAGCACTGCTTGACCGGCTGGCCCAGCATGATGGCTGCATCTGGGCGCTGGGCGGCAAAGCCGGGGAGCTCGGCGCACCGGAGAACTACGCGCGCATCACCCACGGCTTTCCCTTGGCCTTGGCGGCTGGCATTGCGGCTCGAAAATCAGGCCGCTTTATCTTCTGCTATCTCAGCGGCATGGGCGCGGACCCGACTGAGACGGCCCGGCTGCCCTGGGAAAAACTGACCCGTCATCTCAAAGGACGGACGGAGAAGGATCTGCAGGCATTGCAGTCGCGGCATCCGGGGTTTTGCACCCATGCATTCCGTCCAGGCGGTATCCTGCCCGATGATGCCAACCGGCTATTGCGGCTGGCGGTCGCACCGATCGCCGTCAGCGTAGGTGAGGTTGCGGATGCGATGATCGAAGGCGCGTTGGACGAGAGGCTGTTTCAGCAGTGGCCGATGATCGGGAACCGGGATATCAAGCGGCTGGCGCGCAGAAAAAGGCCGGTTTTTTGGAAAAAAGCGGCGCAAAAACTTTTTTCTAAATCCCGGGCAGGGGCGTTGCCGGCGTCAGGCCCATAGCCAGCATTCAAAAGTCTTTTTGGTTCTTTTTCTTCAGAAAAAGAACTGCTTTCCTGCTATTCTTAAAGTTCCTCCGTCTCGCTTTCTTCCAGCCCCAGCAGCGCCTGCGCGGTTTCGCCCTCGATCATCTCCACCGTCTTCAGCACCCGCCCCACTGCGCGGGTACGCACCCGCACCTTTTCGATGTTGTTCGTCATCGTCATCGCGTTGGCAGCCAGTTTGGCGAGCACGTCGTCCATCTTTGCCATCTCGTGGCGGGTGGCGCTCAGCAATTTGCCGATCTCCGCGGCGCGCTTTTCCAGATCCAGCGTAATATGGCCGAGATGGATGGTCTGCAGCAGCGCCGGCAGCAAGGTCGGCCCCAGCACGATCACCTTCTCGCGCACCCGGATCTCGTCGATCAGGTTGGGGATGCGCGCCACTTCGGCGAACAGCCCGTCGCTCGGCAGATACAGCACGCCAAATTCCACCGTCTCCGGCGGGCAGATATATTTCTCGCGGATTTTCCTGGCCTCCAGCCGCAGCCTTGTGGCGACACCTTCGCGCGCCGTGCGTTCGGCCTCCAGATCCGCATCCGCGGCGGCGTTGAGCAGCCGCTCGTAGTCCTCGGTCGGGAATTTCGAGTCCACCGCCAGCCATAACGGCGTGCGGGACGGCATGCGGATGGCAAAATCCACCCGCTCGCGCGAGCCTTCACGCAGCGCGAAATTCTTCTCGAACGAGCCGGGCGGCAGCACCTGTTCCAGCATCGCACCCAATTGCGCTTCACCCCAGCCGCCACGGGTTTTCACGTTGGAGAAGATGCGTTTCAGATCGCCGATCTGCGCCGCGGCCGACTGTACCTCCCCCATCGCCTGCTGCACCTGCGCGAACTGCTCCAGCACGCGGGCGAAGCTGGCGGTCATCTGTTTCTCCACCGCCTCGTGCAGTTTTTCGTTCACGGAGTTCTGGATGGCGGCGAGGCGGGTTTCCAGCAGGATCAGGGTCTTTTGCGAATCATCGGCCGCCTGCCGGCGCATGGTGTCGATGGCGGCCGCCATGTTCTGGGTGGCGGCGGTGATCTGCTCGAAGGCGCGGGCCAGCGCATTGGTGGTGCCGGACTGGATCGCCTCGCGCAGCCGGCCTTCCGCTGCCGCCAGCACCGCCCGCGTCGTCTCCGCCTCCGCCCGGCCGCCGGCCAGCGATTGCTCCAGCAGGATGCGGGATTTCGCGCCGGCCTGAGCCGAACCCCGCCAGGCGGCCCAGGCGAACAGAGCAGCCAGCACCGCAGCGGCCGCCGCGAGCGCGAGCATTATAATCTGGATGTTCATCACCATATCTTACCTGAACAACCCGAGTCGCGGCACAACGCGCAAGAGGAACACCCATGAACAGCGCCGTTATGGTTATCGCTATCATCGTCGTCGCCATCGGCGCCGCGGTGACGGTTTTACTGAACCAGCCGATCGTCGGCGGGGTCGTCATTCTGGCCGGTATCATCCTGGCGCTCACCCTGCGCACGGCGGCGGAGTGGGAGCGGGCGGTGGTGCTGCGGCTGGGGCGCTTCGCGGGCATACGCGGGCCGGGACTGTATTTCCTGATCCCGGCGTTCGAGACGGTGTATGCAACCGTCGATACCCGCCGGCAGAGCACCCGCATCTCGGCGGAAGATACGCTGACCGCGGATGCGGTTTCGGTGACCATGGATTCCATCATGTTCTGGCGCGTGCAGGACGTAAAACGCGCCGCGACTGAGCTGACCGATTATCGCGGCATGATCGCGCAGATCGCTCAGACTTCGTTGCGCGAAGTGATCAGCGCCACCACGCTGAACGACATTTTGTCCGAGCGCGAGGCGATGGATGCGAAACTGCGCGAGTATATCACGCGCAAATCGCAAGGCTGGGGTATCGGCGACATCGCCGTGGAAATCCGCGACGTGCGGATCCCGCCGGAACTGAACGACGCCATGAGCCGCAACGCCCAGGCGGAGAAGGAGAAACAGGCGCGCGTGACATTGGCAAGCGCCGAGGTTTCCATCGCGCAGCAGATCGCCTCGGCCTCGCAGATCTACGCGGAGAATCCGGTGGCTTTGCAGATCCGGCAGATGGGGCTTATCTATGACATGAATAAAGACCGCGGCGTGACGATTCTGGTGCCGACCGATATGGCCAACGCGCTTGGCGCATCGATCGCGCTGAACGTCAACAACCCGAACGCGCCACGGCCGGTTTCCACCCCGTTCACGCCGGCCCAAGGCTCGGTACCGAGCGTATAGAATAGCGGCCGCGCGAACCATTGCGGTGGAAGAACATTTTCTAACCGCATCGTTGTTGCGCCCCATTGTCTTTGCCCACCCATATTTTTGCGCCCCATTGTTTTTGCACCCCGTTATCGCGGGTCGGGAGAAGCTGCTGCACCCTGAGTCTTGAAGCTCGTCCGGGCAAGTGCGCTTGCTCAAGGCCGGACGGAAAAGCTGTAACTTTCAGTACGAAATCGTTATATTCAACGCATGAGCAAAGCTCTATTTGCCTTGCCGGACGATGATGATGAGGCCGCTTTTGCGCGGCCGTCAACAAGTCGCGGGCAATCGAGCTGGGTGTCCCCTTGCGGAAATGCATGAATCGCTGTTGCAATTCGCGGCTGGAGATTTCTAACGTCAAGCCGCCGGTGTCCCGCAAGCTTGTAACGGTGTCTGGCGTGATGATGCCCTGAGGGACGTTGTCCGCATCTTCGACGTACCCGCTAGAAACCCGGTGCCTGCCCGGCAGGTCGGCCGGGAGATTTTACTCGCACCTAACAGCCTTGCGCTGTTTTGGCGCCGCGGCCGTATCGGACGCGGCGGAAGTACGCGAGAATATTTCGCGTGACGGCCCTGCATCATCGTTCATCAAACCGTGAGAAAGGACAGGCTGGACATTCTGATAGCAGGCATCAGGCGCAGGATAAACCGTAATGCGACCGGCTACTTGGTGCCGAACAGCCGGTCACCGGCATCTCCTAAACCAGGCCGAATATAGGCGTGGTCGTCGAGTTGGCGGTCGATGGCGCCCGTGAAGATGGGAATGTTGGGGTGTACGGCGTGGAAGGCGGCGATGCCTTCCGGGGCCGCCAGCAGGCAGACGAACTTGATCTGCGTAGCGCCGGCGTTTTGCAGCCGGGTGACGGCGGCGGCGGCGGAGTGGCCGGTGGCCAGCATGGGGTCCACCACGATGCAGAGCCGGGATTCCAGCTCGTCCGGAACCTTGAAGTAGTATTCGACCGGCTCCTTGGTCACGGGATCGCGGTACAGGCCGACATGGCCGATGCGGGCGGCGGGGACAAGGTCGAGAATGCCGTCCAGGATGCCGGCGCCGGCGCGCAGGATGGAGATGAAGCAGAGTTTCTTGCCTTGCACCTGGGCCGCCGTCATTTTTTCCAGCGGCGTTTCGATCTCGATCGGCTCCAGCGGCAGATCGCGCAGCACCTCGTAGCCCAGCAGCAGGCTGATCTCCCGGCACAGAATGCGGAATTGGCTCGTCGTCGTCTCGCGTTTTCGCAGCAGCGAGAGCTTATGCTGAACCAGCGGATGATCGATAACCGTTACCGTTCCCATTCCATCCCCACCGCCTTATGTGACGTGACCCGGGATGTTCTGGCGCCGGGAACCCAGTTTCCAATGTCTTTTTGCTGCTTTTTCTTCAGAAAAAAAAGGGTCTTGCCTAGAGAGCCTTTGGCAGCCGGATGACGAATCTTGCACCGATCACATTGCCCTCGGCATCCCGGCGATTTTCAGCGTTGATGCGGCCCTGATGCGCCTCGACAATCTGCCGGGAGATCGAAAGGCCCAGCCCGGAATGGCTGCCGAATTGTTCGCTGGTCGGGCGTTCGGAGTAGAAGCGGTCGAAAATGTCGTTCAATTTTCCGTCCGGAATGCCGGGGCCTTGGTCTTCCACCGCCAGTTCCACCAGGCCGCCGGTTTCGCGGCCGCGCAGCCAGATATGGCCGTTTTCCGGGCTGAAGGAGATGGCGTTGCCGATCAGGTTGCGCAGCACCTGCACCAGCCGGTTTTCCGCGCCGTTCACGGCCAGCCCCGCCTCCGGTGCGTCCAGCATCATGATGGGGCCGTTGGCTTTGCGCGTGGCGTCGTGGATTTCGTTCAGCGTGCCGAGGATGGGGGCGAGGTCGATCACCTGCATCGGCGCGCGGGAAAGTTCGGAGTCCAGGCGCGAGCTGTCGGAGATATCGGTGATCAGCCGGTCCAGCCTGGCGACGTCCTGCGTGACGATCGCCAGCAGCCGGGAGGCGCGGGTCGGATCTTCCACCCGCGTCAAGGTTTCGATCGCCGAGCGGATCGAGGAGAGCGGGTTCTTGATCTCGTGCGCGACATCGGCGGCGAAACGTTCGATCGCGTCCATCCGCGCCCATAGCGCCTTGGCGGAGCTGTCGAGCGCGCGGGCTAGGGTGCCGATCTCGTCGTTGCGGTCGGTGATTTTCTCGGGGAGCGCCTCCGTGCGGGCGCGCCCTTCGCGCATCAGCGCGGCAGCGCCGGCCAGGCGCAGGATCGGGTTGGCGATGGTGCCGGCTAGATACACGGAGGCCGCGACGGTCAGCGCAAGTGCCAGCGCAAACAGGCCGAGGATGGAAATCCGCACATTAAATACCGCGCGATCGACCTCGCTGGCGACGGTGGTCAGCAGCACGGTGCCCACACTTTGCTGGCCGGCGTTCACCGGCTCAGCCACCGTGATCAGCAGCTGGCCGGCAACGCTGCGGCGGATGAAGGGTGCGGCTTCCTGGTCCGGCGAAGCGCTGGTGAGCTGCAGCGCTTCCCGCGCATCCGGCTGCCAGCCCAGCGTGTTCGGGTCCTGACCGGCGCCGGAGCCGACCAGACCGCTATCATCCGTCGGGCCTGCCACCGAGCCGGAGAGATGGTCATATATGAAACCGACCCATTTGCTGAACACGCTGGTGGGCTGCGCGGCCGGCAGCGGTTCGGTGATGATGGCGCCGCCGGGGCCCTGACGCACGCGGGAATCGGCGAGGATCTGGCCGTCCGGCCCGTATAGCAGCGCCTCCGCGTTCGGCGTCGGCTCGGTCAGCTGGAAAAGCAAAGGCTGCGCCAGATCCTGGTTCAGCGCCGGCTGGTTGGATTGGTTGTTCTGCACGGCACTCTGCGACAGCGCGCCGGCATAAATCCGGGCCTGTTCCCGCAGATTAGCAACCTCGGCGGAGAGCAGCCCCTGCTGATACTGGTCGAGATAGAATAGAGCCGCGAGAACCAGCACCAGCGGCAGCAGGTTGACCAGCAAGATATCCCGCAGCAGCCGCGACATGCGGGTGCGGTTGGCCCCCAGCCTCGTCATCGCCGTCAGGCTTCCTTGTAGCGGTACCCGATGCCGTACAGGGTCTCGATCTGGTCGAACTCCTCATCCTCGTTGCGGAATTTCTTGCGCAGGCGTTTGACGTGGCTGTCGATCGTGCGGTCATCGACATAAACGTTTTCGCCATAGGCGGCGTCGATCAGCTGGTCGCGCGATTTCACCATGCCCGGCCTCGCCGCCAGCGCCTTTACCAGCAGAAATTCCGTCACGGTCAGCTGGATATCCAGGCCCTTCCACAGGCATTGATGCTTGGTCTCGTCCAGCGTCAGATGGCCCCTTGTAACGACGCTCGCCGGGGCGGAACCTGAGCCTTCTGCCCTGGAAACCTCGTTACGGCGCAGCAGCGCGCGGATGCGCTCCAGCAGCAAACGCTGGCTGAAGGGCTTGGTGATGTAGTCATCGGCGCCCAGGCGCAGGCCCATCAGCTCGTCCAGCTCGTCATCCTTGCTGGTCAGGAAGATCACCGGCATGGCGGAGCGGGCGCGCAATTTCTGCAGCAGCTCCATGCCGTCCATGCGCGGCATTTTGATATCCAGCACGGCAAGGTCCGCCGGCTTGGCCAGCAAGGCCTGCAGCGCGGATTCGCCGTCGGTATAGGTGCGGACCAAGAAACCTTCCTGTTCCAGCGTCATCTGAACCGAGGTAAGGATGTTCCGGTCGTCATCGACCAGGGCGATGGTTTGTTTCATCTGGGTGCTCATAACGGGATTATCGCCATCGGGAGTGGCTGGATTATGGCAGCGACGCAAGAGCGGGATTTTTATGAGGATGCGCGCAGGCTGATACTTCGCACGAAGAGCGCGACGCTGGCCACCGCGAAGGCAGGGGTTCCGCATGCGGCGTTGGTGACGCCGGCCTTCACGCCGGAGCTCGAGCCGGTGCTGCTGCTCTCGGAATTGGCGATCCACACCAGGCAGCTGGGCGCCAATCCTGCCTGCGCCTTGCTGCTGACCGGGGCGGCGGACGGCCCGAACCCGCAGACCACGCCGCGGCTCTGCCTGACCGGGATCGCCGCTAAGACCGCGGATGAGCGTTTCGGCCGGATTTTTCTGGCCGCCCATCCTTACGCGGAACGCTATGCCGGCTTTGCCGATTTCGCGTTCTGGCGGATCTGCCTGACGGAATCGTATTATGTCGGCGGCTTCGGCGCAGCACGTAAACTTCTGGTTGCCAAACTTGCTACTGCCCAGTAACCTTTGTGCGATGGACCCGTCAGGCCGTTGCAGCGACACGAGAACCCCTAGATTTCCACCGATTGCTCAGTTGATGCTCCGCCTGCCGGCGCCTGAAAAGGCAGACCCGCAAAAGAATTGCCAGACGCATGTGAGATCCCAGCTCATCTCTCTCTCGCGAAAAGGAACGCCCAGACAGTGACCCAAACGACTGATGCCGCGCCGATCCATGATGCAGTTGCCCTGGCCGGAACCGGCGTGCGTATGGCGGCGGCGCTGCATGCCAATTCTACCGCGCCGGCCTTGGTCGCGCATGCCTTGCGCATAGGCGAGGGCAGGTTGTCGGCGGATGGCGCGCTGATCGTTCGTACCGGCGTTCACACCGGCCGTTCGGTAGGGGATAAATTCGTGGTGGACGAGCCCTCCACTACGGGAAGCGTCTGGTGGGGCAAGGTCAACCAGAAGCTGCCGGAACAAAAATACCAGGTGCTCAAGGGTCGGGTGCAGGCCTATCTGCAGGGGCGGGAGCTGTTCACGCAGGATCTGTTCGCAGGCGCCGATCCGGCGCATCGCATCCGGGTGCGGCTGGTCACCACCGGCGCCTGGCAGGCTTTGTTTGCCCGCAACATGTTCATCCGGCCGAAAACCTCGGAACTTGCCGGCTTCACGCCGGATTACGTGATCCTGCACGCGCCCTTCTTTGAGGCCGATCCGGCGATCGACGGCGTGAACAGCAGCTCCACCGTCGCGCTGAACTTTGCCGAGAAAATGATCGTCATCGCCGGGACGCAGTATGCCGGCGAGATCAAGAAATCCATTTTCACCGTCATGAACTGGATCCTGCCGGAGCGGCAGATGCTGCCGATGCATTGCAGCGCCAATATCGGGGCCGACGGCGATTCCGCGTTGTTTTTCGGGCTTTCCGGCACCGGCAAGACCACTTTGTCCTCCGACCCGGCGCGCAGGCTGATCGGTGATGACGAGCATGGCTGGGGCCCGGACGGCGTGTTCAACTTCGAAGGCGGCTGCTATGCCAAGGTGATCGATCTCGCCCAAGCGGCGGAGCCGGAAATCTGGGCGGCCTCGCACCGTTTCGGTACCGTGCTGGAGAACGTCGTGGCCGATGCGCAGGGCAATCTAGACCTGACCGACCAGAGTTTCACCGAGAATACCCGCTCCTGCTATCCGGTGGAATACATTCCCAATGTGGAAACTTCGGGCCTCGGTGCCATCCCGAAAAACGTCTTCATGCTGACCGCCGATGCCTTCGGGGTGCTGCCGCCGATCAGCAAGCTGACGCCCAGCCAGGCGATGTATCACTTCCTCTCCGGCTATACCGCCCGCGTCGCGGGAACGGAAAAAGGCCTGGGCTCGGAGCCGCAGGCCACCTTCTCCGCCTGCTTCGGCTCGCCCTTCCTGCCGCGCCATCCGGAGGTTTACGGCAAATTGCTGGAATCGCTGATCGCCAAGCACGGCGCCTCCTGCTGGCTGGTTAATACCGGCTGGACCGGCGGCGCCTACGGCGTCGGCAAGCGAATGTCGATCAAGCACACCCGCGCGTTGCTGCGTGCGGCGTTGAGTGGCGAGTTGGACAAGGCCAGCTTCCGGCGCGATCCGTTTTTCGGGCTGGCCATCCCGGAACATGTCGCGGACGTACCGGACGAGGTGCTGGACCCGCGCAGCGCCTGGGCCGACCGCGCCGCCTACGACGCGGCCGCTATTGCGCTGGTGAAACGCTTCGAGGAGAATTTCGCGACGTTCTCCGATTTGGTCGGCGAAGACGTAAAAGCCGCGGCGATCCGGGCTGCGGCGTAGGAAGAAAATAGCCGCTTTTCCGAAAAAAGGCGACGCGTCCGGCCGGCGGCGCAAAGAACTTCTGCTACTTTGGGGCGGGGCGTTTTTAACGGCAGTGCATGGTGACCAGCAGCTCACTCCTTGCATTGTTTTCCACCAAAACCGGACGACTTGGCAGTCGTGATTGGAGCAGCAATATGAGCGCGGTTAACAAGCCAACGCTTGGAAATTTTGCCAATCAAGCTGCCCCAGCCAAAAGATCTGCTGCGAAGGCGGGTTCCAGTAGCCGCCCTGCGTCTACGGCGGAGATGATACGGGGTTTAGGGAAGGACGCCGATCCGCTCTCGGCCAACGCGGACCGGCTGCTGGACAGTATTCGCACGCTTTGACAACGATCAACGAGCTTTCCGAAACGGTTGGCTATGCGCGTTACTTTTTTGCGGGCGGCCGCCCCGCCAGCCCCACTTGGTATTAGACATTCGTTTCGAAGACCCTCAGCGTAAGCCCAAAGCGTGAAACAGGCGCAGGCTGGGCGGCCAGAAGTGACCGATCTGCCGGTGCGCCAGCAGCACCAGCGCGACCATCAGCAGCACCAGCAGGAGCGAGATCGCAAGTCCGCGTTTGGCGGAAGGCTCGACCTCAGCCGGCGTTCCTTGGCTGGTCTTCAGAATGCTCGGCCGTGCAGGCCCGCGCGCAACTTCTACCGCCGGTGCCGCGGCCATGACGGCATCCGCGGGTTTGCGCGGCGTAAACACCGTATCGCCTGCATCTTCCGGCAGCGCACCCACGGTTTCTGCCGGCTCGGTGCGGTACATCTCCAGCGCCGGGGTTTTCCAGCGCGTCATGCAGTTGTCGCAGCGCAACGTTCTTGAGCGCCCGGTCAACGCGGTATCGGGCACCTCGTATTCGATTTGGCAATTCGGGCAGGACAGACGCATGATGAAGCTGGCAATGGCATCATTGCCCGCAGCGCGCAACACGGCCCGATCCAACGGAAATTTTAACCGACCTAGCCTTGCCCGGCACGGCGCATAAGCGGCAGAGAGAAATTCAAGCGGCTGCATGCAAGGACCTGGACGAGCCGAATGATCCGATTCGAAAATGTCTGGCTGAAATACCGGCATGACGGAAAAAGCTCCGCCGCCTCGGCGGATGTGGTTTCGAATATGTCCTTCGACATTCCCGATGGCGGCTTTCGCTGGCTGATCGGCGCGTCGGGCGCCGGCAAGACCAGCGTGCTGAAACTGATGTACCTGGCCGAGCATCCCTATCGCGGCCGTATCGATATTCTGGACGTCCACGCCGCCCGCATCTCCAGGCGGGAAGCGGCGCTGCTGCGCCGTCGCATCGGCGTGGTGTATCAGGATTTCAGGCTGCTCTCGCATCTCTCCGCCTATGACAATGTGGCGCTGCCGATGCGCCTGGCTCGGCGGCCGGAGCCGCAAATCCGCTCGGACGTTGGCGAATTGCTGCATTGGGTGGGGCTTTCGGCAAAGCTGGACAGCCGACCCTATGAACTCTCCGGCGGCGAGCAGCAGCGCGTGGCGATCGCGCGGGCAGTGATCGGCCGGCCGAAATTACTGCTGGCCGATGAGCCGACCGGCAACCTGGACGATGAACAGGCCAACCGGCTGATGCTTCTTATCACCGCGCTGAACCGGCTGGGCACCACGGTGGTGATCGCCACCCATAATCTGCAGCTGGTCGACAATTACCCGGCGCCGCGGCTGGAGATTGCGCACGGCCGTTTGGTGCATGATGAATAGCCCGGCAATGGCGGCGCAGCAGAAGCGGCGCCAGGCAAGGGATCTGCTGGGGCTGCGCTCAGCCATGGCGGACCGGCTGCTGCCCAGCCTAGTCGGCGCCATGAGTTTTTTGGCGGCGCTCGCCGTCGCCGGCAGCATGGCCGCCGCGACTTTGGCCAGGCATTGGCAAGGCGATGCCGGCTCCGCCTTGACCGTGCAGGTCGGCGACCCGGCCGCGCCCGCGGCAACCGGCCAGGGCAGCAGGTTGCAAGCCGTGTTGGGTATTCTACAAGCCAGCCCGAATGTCAGCGATCCCACCCCGTTGAGCCCCGATGCGATGAACGCGCTGCTGAAACCCTGGCTGGGCGAGGACATGTCGCAGCTCGATCTGCCGGTCCCGGCGGTCATCACCGCGCAATGGAACAAGGCAAGGCCGCCCGATGCACTGCAAGCGGCGCTGGACGCAGCCGCTCCCGGTACGCTGGCGGCGACCGGCGCGGGCTGGGCAGCGCGTGTCGCGGCGCTCACCGGCAGTATCGAAGCCTCCGCAGCCTCGGTGCTGATCATCGTGGCGCTGGTCGCGGCGGCGGTGATCTCGGTCGCCACCCGCGCCGGCCTGGCGCAACGGCGGGAGGCGATCGAGATCATTCACGGGCTGGGCGCGCTGGATTCCGACATCGCCGATCGCTTCGCCACGCGCGCCACCTGGCTGGCGGCGATCGGCGCCGCGATCGGCGCACTCGTTGCCTTGCCGGCCTTGTTCTGGTTCGCCCGGCTGGCGGCGCCATTCGCCGGCATTTTGCCGCAGACTTCAGGTCCTGCGCTGCCGATCGGGCTTTGGGTCTCGCTCGCCGCGCTGCCATTGATCGCCGCCGCCATCGGCTGGGCGACCGCGCAAGTCACAGTGCGCGGCTGGCTGCGGCAACTCGCCTGATGCCCGCGCACCGCGGTCCTCGAAGGCGCTTACGTAAGCGCCGGTTCCGGCCGCTTGGCTGGGCGTTCAACGCGCTGGTGCTGCTGGCCGGCGCCTGGGCCGTAGGTTTCCTGGTCTTTCTGGTGGCGATCTGGTCGGCCTCGCCGCCCAATCCGATCCCCCGCGCCGACGGGATCGTGGCGCTGACCGGCGGCGATGACAGGGTGAGCGCAGGCCTGGCGCTGCTGGCGGAGCAGGCGGCGCCGGCGCTGCTGATTTCCGGCGCCGGCAAGGGGACCTATCTCGGCGATTTCACGGTCGATGATTCTGCCGCCGCGACGCGTTACGCCAGCGAGATCACGCTTGGCCACGCCGCCGCTTCCACCCGCGGCAACGCCGTGGAAACTGCCGCGTGGGCGAAGGCGCGGCACATGAACTCGCTGATCATCGTCACTGCCGACTACCACATGCCGCGCGCGGTGCTGGAGATCAGGCGCTTCCTGCCGGCGGTGGTGCTGTATCAGGTGCCGGTGCGGCCGCCCGCCATTTCGCATCTATTCGGCCTGCCCACCTTGCGGCTGCTGGCGGTGGAATACAGCAAATATCTTGCCGTTCGCAGCGGCTTGTTCGATCTGGCGGCCGATGATCTGGGCGGCGGCCAATGATGCTGTTCCTGCGCTCGGCCTTGTTCAACGTCATCATGTTCGGCGCCTGTTTCGTTCTTTCGAGCTGGGCCAGGCTCGCCGTCGGGCTCGACGATAGCGAACGGGTCTTCGGCGCGGGAAAGCTCTGGGCGCAGATCTCGGTGCGGGCGCTGGAGCGCTGCTGCAGGATCGGCGTCGTCCTGCATGGCCGGGAGTTTCTGCCCTCCGGCGGTCCGGCGCTGATCGCGGCACAGCACCAATCGGCCTTCGACACCATGTTCTGGCTGACCGTGCTGCCGCGGCCGGCCTATGTGCTGAAGCGGGAGCTGACCCGGATCCCCATCTTCGGACCCTTGCTACTTGCGTCGGGCTTCGTCGCGGTGGACCGCCAGGCGGGCTCCGGCGCCTTGCGCAAGATGGTGGCGGAATGCCGCGCCGCCATCGCGCTCGGCCGGCAGATCGTCATCTTCCCGGAAGGCACCCGGGTTGCCGCCGGCGAGCGTGGTACGGTTCAGCCCGGCGTGCTGGCGCTTGCCCGCGCTTTGGACCTGCCGGTCATCCCGGCCTCGACCGATTCCGGCCTGTACTGGGGCAGGAAGTCCTTCAAGAAGAAACCGGGCACCATTACCTTCACGCTGCACCCGCCGATCGTCGATGCCGCGGGCAAGCGCGGCCTGCTGACGGAGCTGGAGCGCATCTATTATGATCACGCTGTAGATAAATCTGTGCGCAAGTGAATCCGCTAGTTCGTATTTGAGGTTTAGCTGCTGCTGTAATTGATTGATCCCAGGCCAATTATTTTAGCTCCTCAGTGCGTTTGCCGCTTTGTGCGGTTGCTGGGATAAGATGGCCCGCCTGGTCAGGCCGGCAGCTCGATAATCGCCCGCAGGCCGCCCATCGGGCTGTCGGCCAGGAGAATATTGCCGCCATGCGCGCCGACGATGTCGCGGGCAATCGCCAGGCCAAGCCCGGTGCCGCCGGCCGAGGCGGTCTCGAACGGCCGGAACAGCGTGTCGCGCTGGCTGAGCGGGATGCCCGGACCGTCATCGTCGATCATGATGCGCACCGTGCGTTCGCTGACCTGCAAGGCGGAGAGCATGATATGCCTGGCATGGCGCCTGGCATTGTCCAGCAGGTTGGCCAAAGCGCGGCGCATGGCTTCGGGCCGCAGGGTGACGAACAGCGCTTCCGGCGTGTTGCAGATGATCTGGGCGCCCGCCCGCCTGGCCGCGGCGGCCGCTTCATCCAGCAGAACCGCCAGATCGGTCGGCTGCGCGCCCTCATTGCCCTCGCCGCGGGCAAACGCCAGGTAGATGCCGATCAGCTTCTCCATCTCCTCGATATCGCTGGTCATCTCGGCCAGATCGGCGGCGGGCAGCTCCGGCAGCATGGCAAGCGTGAGGCGCAGCCGGGTCAGCGGCGTGCGCAGATCATGCGAGACGCCGGCCAGCATGGTGGTGCGCTGCGCCAGAAAGCGCCGCAGCCGCTCCTGCATGCGATTGAAGGCGGTGGCGGCGCGCCGTACCTCGATTGCCCCTTCCGGACGGATCGGCCCCGGATCGCGGCCCATGCCAAAGGCTTCGGCGGCGACCGCCAGCCGCCGTATGCCGCGCACCTGGGTGCGCAGGAACAAGGCGGCGATGCCCGAGAGGACCATCGCGGCGCCGATCAGCCAGACCAGAAAGCTGTAGAGCGTACCGACATAGAGCCGCTTGCGCGGCACCTCGATGCTGAGCACGCCGTCCATCATCTGCACGTTGACCCGGATATAGGCCGGTGCGGTGTACCAGGCGACGTTGAAAGGCCGCTGCAGATGGCTTCGCAGGCTGCCTGCGAGATCCTGATCCACCGGTCCCGGAGCGTCCGGCGCCGGCAAATGCCGCAGCACCTGGCTGCGCAAAAATTCCGATTTGAAGCCGAAATGCTTACCCGCCTCCACCAAGACCAGATAGCGGGTATCGGGCGCCCGATCGAGCGCATCCACCTCGAAGGCGACCTCGCCCGCCGCCGCATCCGCCAGCCGCCGCGACAGCTCATGCAAATGGCTGCCGTAGAAGATAACCAGCGCCACCGCCTGCAGCAGGATCAGCGGGATCAGCACGGTGAGCAGCGAGCGGCCGAACAGCCCGCGCGGCAGGATTTTGCGGAGCAGGCTATCGAGCGAGAAGCCGCCAGGGCGGAACTTCATGAACCCGGCTTCAGCACATAGCCTTTGCCGCGAACCGTGTGCAGAAATCTTGGCTCGCGCGGGTCGGGCTCGATCTTGCGGCGCAGCCGGGTCACCTGCACGTCGATCGCCCGTTCGCTGGTGTCATCCATCTCCAGCGCCGCCGCTAGATAATCGCGGGTCAGGATCTCGTGCGGCCGGGCCGCAAAGGCCAGCAGGAGCGACAATTCCGCGCCGGTCAGCCGCACCCGGCTGGTGGGCGTGACAAGCTCGGCGCGGGCGGGATCAAAACTCGCATCGCCCAGCTGCAGCGGCCCGCTCGGCGATTGCGGCGGCGATGCGCGGCGCAGCATCGCGCGGATGCGCGCCAGCAGCACCCTGGGGTCGAACGGCTTGCCAAGATAATCATCGGCGCCTGCCTCAAAGCCGGCGACGATATCCTCCGGTGCGCCGCGCGCGGTCAGCAGCAGGATCGGCATCGCCGGGCTGCGTTCGCCGCGCAATTCCTCGGTAAAGGCCAGGCCGTTCTGCCCGGGCATCATCACGTCCAGCACCATCAGGTCGAAATCCAGGAAGCGCAATTTGTCCCTGGCGTCGGCCGCATGCTCGGCGGTGGTGACGCGAAAGCCCTGCTCGCCGAGAAAGCGGCTGAGCAGGCCGCGCAGCCGCGCATCGTCGTCCACGATCAGGATATGCGCCGAGTCGGAACTCATGATGCCAGGTTATGGCATGGAAACGCTCAGAATGCGCGGGCCCGGTGGCTGCGGCCGGCCTCGGCCGCGTCGAGATATTTCCTGCCCTGATCGGAGGTCATGCCGCGCAGCACCTTGCGGAAGCCATCGACCGCCTGGCCGCCAGCCTCGCGATAGGCGCCGGCCAGGCGCTCGCGCGAGCACTCGAACAGCTTGCGCTCCAGCGCGATGCCTTTCTCGGTCAGGGTCAGCAGGCGCTGCCGCCGGTCGATCTTGCCTTTGCCCTGTTCCACATAACCCTGCTGGATCAGCGGTCCCAGAACCCGCGCCAGGCTTTGCTTGGTGATGCCAAGGATCAGCAGCAATTCGCCAACTTTCAGATCCGGCAGCCGGCCGATCCAGTGCAGCGCGCGATGATGCGCGCGGCCGAAGCCGAGCCCGTGCAAAATCGCATCCGGCGCCGCATTCAAATCCCGGAACGCGAAAAACAGCATGTCCTGCGCGATGCGAAACTCCTCCTCGCGCAGGAACAGCAGGCTAGCGCCCGGCTGCGGCGCTCCCGGCTGGGCATGGCCGGATGCGGCTTCACCTTTTGGCGTCGCCGCGGCTTGGCGGGGAACATGTTGCATGGCAGGCTCTTGATCATTCCAGGTTTAAGCGGCGTTATGCCAGCAATGCTGACCTAAAAGCAAGCTGTTTTCTTGGTGCTTGCGATTTGCTTCAGGCAGCTGCAGTAATCCTGCGACATCTGCCGGGCAGTTTCAACAGCGCTTGTCCGTAACGGTTGAAAATCTTGCAATCCCGCGCATACCTACTCCGCACCGCGTCCCTGCGCTAAAGCGCGGGCAGATGCTATGGCTGCAACCTGTATCCGAGGATAAGTGAAAACATGAGCGGCGAGACCACGCAATTCGAATACCGCCCCAACAAGGCGCCGGTTCCGGCCGCGGAACGCGACGCGCTTGTGGCCGATCCCGGCTTCGGCCGTATTTTCACCGACCACATGGCGGTGATCCGCTATAGCGAAGGCAAAGGCTGGCACGATGCGCGGATCGAGCCGCGTGGGCCATTGCAGGTCGATCCCGCCAGCGCAATGCTGCATTATGCGCAAGAGATCTTCGAGGGCATGAAAGCCTACCGGTTCCAGAACGGCGCGGGGCTGTTCCGGCCGGACGCAAACGCGAGGCGTTTCAACAGCTCGGCAAGCCGCATGTCGATGCCGGAGCTTCCCGAGGCGCTGTTTCTGGGATCGGTAAGGCGGCTGGTCGATGTCGATCGCGGCTGGATCCCGAGCCAGCCTGGCAGCAGCCTCTACCTCCGCCCGTTCATGATCGGGACCGAGGTTTTTCTCGGCGTCAAACCGTCAGCCGAATATCTTTTCATGGTGATCGCAACCCCGGTCGGCTCGTATTTCAAGTCCACGACGGAGACGATCTCCGTCTGGATTTCGCAAGACACGCGCGCTGCCAGCGGCGGCACCGGCGCGGCCAAATGCGGCGGCAACTATGCCGCCAGCCTGCGCGCCCAGGCCGAGGCCGTGCGCAATAGCTGCGACCAGACGCTGTTCCTGGATGCGAGCGAACGACGTTGGGTCGAAGAGCTGGGCGGAATGAACATCTTCTTCGTGTTCGACGATGGCTCGCTGTTGACGCCGCCGCTTGAAGGCACGATTCTTCCTGGCATTACCCGTGACTCCCTCATCACTTTGGCGCGCGGTCAGGGCCTGACGGTGCGCGAGGCGCCGTATTCGATCGATGCGTGGCGCAAGGATGCGGCCAGCGGCCGGCTGGCGGAGGCCTTTGCCTGCGGCACCGCCGCGGTGGTGGCGGCGATCGGCAAGGTAGCAAGCCGGGAGGGCAGTTTTACCATCGGCAACCCGGAGCTGAGCGGGCCGATCACCAAGCAGCTGCGCGCAGTTCTGGTGGATATCCAACTGGGCAACGCCGCCGATCCGTATGGCTGGGTCGAGCGGGTTCTCTAAATCAAAGCAGAAGCCGCTTTTTTTAGAAAACGGCGCAAAAACTTCTGCTCTCTCACATCAGAATTCTTTTTACCGCGCCGATGGAGCAGTTGGTTTTTCCAGCAAACAAGTGCTTCCTTTCCGGCCCACTCCGCCGCCGGCGCCAGGTGGGCAATGAAGCCGGAGCGGCTTGCCCTATTTGCCTTGGTCTTGGCGTCCAGCAGCCTTAGAACGCGGCGTGGCAAGATGATGTTCACACGCTCCGGCGTGCTGTCCAATAACGCCGCGTCCACGGCGACCATGCCGATGGTCCATCCGGCATAGTCGGGATTGCTGCGCAGGCATTCCGGACTGGAAGGTTTGGGAACCTCCCCGCCGCCGTCGAGCGTCGCTTCGATCCAGGCATAGGTCGAGTGCGTAAACACATGGTGAGACCCCGCAGGCGATTTAACAACCATCCGGCATCAATCAGCCTCCTTGATCAGCCTCCTTGATCAGCCTCTTGATCAGCACCGAACGTTTCAGGTGTACATTATGCACACCAAGGGGCTAAATTTCCACGTTCACGCTCACGGCCTGGTATCAAAATCGATGCGCGGGTCGATCAGCGTGTAAACGAAATCGCCGATCACCTGCATCGCCAGGCCTGCCAGCGTGTAGATGTACAAAGTCCCGAACATCACCGGGTAGTCGCGCTGCAGCACCGCGTTGTAGCCGAGCAACCCCAGCCCGTTCAGCGAGAACACGATCTCCACCAGCAGGGCAGAGGTGAACAGGATCGAAATGAACGCCGCCGGAAACCCGGCGATGACCAGCAGCATCGCGTTGCGGAAGACATGGCCGTACAGCACGCGCGCCTCCGAGGCACCTTTTGCCCGCGCTGTCAGCACATACAGCTTGCGTATTTCTTCCAAAAACGAATTTTTTGTCAGCATGGTCAGCGAGGCGAAGCCGCCGATCGTCATGGCGATCGTCGGCAGCACCAGATGCCAGGCGTAATCGGCGATCCGCCCCGGCCAGGAATAGCTCGCCGCATCCGGTGACACCAGGCCGCGCAGCGGAAACACCGGCAGCAGACCGCCGCTGCCGAACAGCACGATCATGAAAATCGCCAGCAGAAACCCGGGGATCGCGTAGCCCACCAGTATCGCGAAACTGCTGGCCAGGTCGAAGCGCGAGCCATCCCGCACGGCTTTGCGAATGCCGAGCGGGATCGAGACCATATAGACGATCAGCGTCGACCAGAGACCGAGCGACAAGGAAACCGGCAGCCGCTGCCAGACCAGTGCGAGCACCGGTTGCCCCAGGAAGAAACTGGTTCCGAGATCGAAGGTGAGGTAGCCGCGCAGCATCAGCAAAAACCGCGTCATCGGCGGCTTGTCGAAGCCAAACTGTTCACGCAACTGCGCAAGCGACGCGGGATCGAGCCCCTGCATGCCGCGATACAAACTGTGCGACGGCGTGGCACTTTCCGCCGGATGCTGGCTCTGCTGCTTGAGATGCTCGATTACCGTCTCGATCGGGCCGCCGGGCGCGAACTGCACGACCGCGAAATTGATCGCGATGATCCCGAACAAGGTTGGGATGATCAGCAGAATGCGCTTGATCAGATAGCGCAGCATCTAGAACCTACTTCGCATTGGCCGACCACCATAGATCGAAATCAACACCGGGCTGAATCGGCACCTTCGGCATCACCAGCCGGTGCCAATAGGCCACGCGCATCGTCTTGCTCGTCCAGGCCGGGACGATGTACCAACCATTCAGCAGCAGCCGGTCCAGCGCGTGGATCGCGGTGGTCTTGGCGGCATTATCGCGCGCGTCGTTCTGCGCATCGACCATGGCGTCGATTGCAAGCGAGCAAACGCCGGCCAGATTATTGCTGCCGGGCGAATGCGCGGCAGCGCAGCCCCAGTAATCGCCCTGCTCGGTGCCGGGGAAGTCGGTTTCCGGAAAGGCCGCGAATATCATGTCGTAATCGAAATTCTCAACCCGCCTCTCATAGGTCGCAGTATCGATCGTGTGCACCGTCGCATCGATGCCCAGCTGCTTGAGATCCGCCGCATAGGAAATTGCAATCCGCTCCAACAGCTGGTCGTAGAGCAGAATCTCGATATTCATCTGCTGCCCCGCCGCATTGACCAGCTTGAAATTCTTCACCCTCCAGCCTGCCGCATTCAACAGCTTCATCGCCTGCTCAAGCTGCGGCAGATTATAGCCCGAACCGTCGGTCACGGGCAGCGCGAACGGCGTGGTGAAAACCGCCTGCGGTACCTGCCCGCGATAGCGGGCGAGCAATTGCAGCTCCGCCGACGAGGGCAGCCCGGAAGAAGCCAAGAGCGAATTTGTGAAATAGCTGTTGTAGCGAAAGTAGGAATTATAGAACAGCACCCGGTTCATCCATTGAAAATCGAAGGCCAGGTTAAGCGCCTGGCGCACGCGCGCATCGGCGAATTCCGGCCGCCTGGTGTTCATCACAAAACCGTCGATGCCCGTGGGCAGACTCTCCGGCGCCAGAGCGCGTTGCACCAAGCCATCGCGTATTGCCGGGAAATCATAGGCCGTCGCCCACTGCTTGGCCGAAGCCTCAATCCGCGCATCCGCCTGGCCGGCTTTGAACGCCTGCAGCGCTACCGCATCGCTCTGGAAATACAGTTCGCGATAGGTATCGAAATTGTAAAACCCTTTATCCGCCGGTAGATTCTCCGCCCACCAGTTTTTAACGTGGGTGTAGCTGATGGAATTGCCGAAACTCACATTGCTCACCCGATATGGCCCGGAACCCACCGGCGGCGTCAGCAGCGGATCGGCAAAATTCCGGCCCTTCCAGAAATGTTCCGGCAACACGTAAATGCCGCCGAGATTGCTCGGCAGATCCCGGCCCGAACCGGGCTTGAGCTTGAACACCACCGTCTGATCATCCGCCGCCGCCACGCTCGCCACCCCGGCATAATACCCGGCAAAGAACGGCGAGCCTTGCGTCATCAGCGTGTTGAAGGTCCACACCACATCGCCGGCCGTCACCTTCGTGCCGTCGGAAAACCGCGCAAGCGGGTTAAGATGATAGGTCACGGTCAGCCCGTCCGAACTGACATTCACCGATTGCGCCAGATCCGCATAAGACGTTACGGAGTCGGAATCCGACTGCTTGAATAGGCTCTGCCAAACCCGGTAGATACTCACCGGCGGCGTGCCGCGCAGAATGAACGGGTTCAGATCGTCGAAGTCGCCAACGGCGGAAACCGTAATCGACCCGCCCTTCGGCGCATTCGCATTCGCATAAGGCAGCGACGTAAACCCCACCGGCGGCTGCACCGCAGTGCTCAAGCTGATCAAATCATCGCGCGCCGATGCCGGATGAACCAAAGCTAGGAGGAAAAAAAGCCAGAGGTTCTTTTTTAGAAAAAAGAACCGAAAAACTTTTACGACGCCGGGCCATGGGCGCTGGCGGCGCAAACGCCCATGGCCCATCCCAAAGTTTTTTTGGTATCGCGAGCGGCCAGCCCTTTTTGTCAAAAAAAGAACTTCTTGCTTTAAAGCGCAGCCAGCGCCGCTGCGTGCAGTTTTGCGTTGGCGGTTGCCAGTACGCTGCCGTCGCTGCCTAAGCGCAGTTTTTGCCCGGACCAGTCGGTGATGACGCCGCCGGCGGCTTCCACCACGGGCACCAGCGCTGCCCAGTCCCACGGTTTCAGGCCGGCTTCCGCAACGACATCGATCTGGCCCAGCGCCAGCAGCCCGTAGGCATAGGCATCGCCGCCCCAGTACACCCGGCGGCATTGATGTTTCAGCCGCGCAAAGCGTGCGGCCGCCTGCGCTTCGAAGGCTTCCGGGGCGGTTGAGGAAAGTTCCGCTTCGGCGAGCTGAGTGACCTGGCGCGGGCCGAGTTTGCCGCCAAGGCCGCCTTTAAAGCTGGCTTGGATGCCCTGGCCGCCGATCCAGCGCTCGCCGGTGATTGGCTGGTCAATCAGGCCCAGCACCGGCACCCCGTCCTGCAGCAGCCCCAGCAGCGTGCAAAAGCTGGGCCGGCCGGTCAGGAATGCCCTTGTGCCGTCAATCGGATCGATCACCCAGACGTGGCGGGCATCTTCTCGGGTCGCCGGGTATTCCTCGCCCAGCATTCCGTGATCGGGGAAGTGCCGGCCGAGCGTTTCGCGCAGAATTTCTTCCGCCAGCCGGTCCGCTACCGTCACAGGGCTTTCATCGGCCTTCAGATCGGCGCTGACGCCAGACCTGAAATAGGGCCGGATCGCCGCGCCCGCCGCATCCAGGGCGGCTTCTGCCGCCGCTGTGCAAGCCGCGGCGTCCGGCATTATTTGCTGCCGGGCAGTTTGATCGGCGTATCCGAGTTCTTGTTGAGATAGGCGATCACATCCGCCCTGGTCTGGTCGCCCTTGATGCCGGGATAGGCCATCATGGTGCCCGGCGCGTAGCCCATCGGGTCTTTGAGCCAGGCGCTGAGGGTTTCCGCCGTCCAAATGCCGCCGGCTTTGGCTTTCACCGCGTCCGAATAGCTGAAGCCGGGCTGCGCGAACATTTTGGCGCCGACGATGCCGTACAGATCCGGCCCGACGCTGGCGCCGCCGCCCTTTTGCAGGTTGTGGCAGGCTTCGCATTGCTGGGCGACCAGCGCCTGGCCTTTGGAAATATCGGCGGCGGCGAACAGATTGTCGATATTCGGCGCGCCCGCTGCCGGCGCCGGGCCGGAAGGCGGAGCCGATCCCGTAGTGGCAGTCGCCGGAGCGGGGGCGCTGGCGGCCTTCACCTCGGCCGGCGTGGGCAGCGCCAGCGGGCTGGCGGACAGCGTGCGCAGATAGGCTACGGCGTCGGCGCGGGTCTGTGTGTTCTTGATGCCGGGATAGGACATTTGGGTGCCGGGCGCGTAGCCTTGCGGGTCGGCAAGCCAGGCATTCATGTTGTCGTAGTTCCAGTTGCCCTTCGCCTTGGCTTTGACCGCGGCGGAATAGCCGAAGTTGCCGCCAAACATCGGGCCGCCAACCACGCCGTACAGGGCGGGACCGACGCCGGCGGCACCGCCCTGGTTCAAGGTATGGCAGGAGGAGCATTGCTGTTGCACGAAAGCCAGGCCTTTGGCGACGTCGGCGGCGCCGATCAGCGGGATGATGGAAGCCAGGCCGGCGGCCGCAACGGGCGACACCGCGGTCTGCATGCCGGTGATGTTGATCGCGGTTTTATCCGGCGCTTCGCCATGGATCAGCGAGGAGGCAATCCGGTTGGCGCCCCAGAGCACGATGCCCGCGGTGAGGAAACCGGCCATGACCTTGTTCAGCAGCAGCCCGTCTTTGCCCGTTTCGCTCATGCTATCCCTTTAGTGCCTGCGCTTTTTTCATCCCTATCGCGATTAGGCGGGTCTCGACAAGGAGCCAGGGGCCGATGAGCTAAAGTGGAACCATTCACGGTTCCACTTTCGCTCTGAATCGTGCTGTCGTTCGAATAAGGCGACCCGGACGCATCCGGGTCTACGGCGATTTACAGCCGCGCCACCCGACCATAAAAGGCTGCGGGTGAACCCGATCATTCTCATCCCCGCGCGCATGGCTTCCACCCGCCTGCCGGGCAAGCCGCTGGCGGATATTGCCGGGCTGCCGATGATCGTGCATGTGCTGAACCGCGCTTGCGAAGCGGCAATCGGGCCGGTTGCCGTCGCCTGCGCGGAAGCTTCAATTGCCAACGTGGTGACCGCCGCCGGCGGCCGCGCCGTTATGACCGATGCAGAGCTGCCTTCCGGCTCCGATCGCATCTACGCGGCTTTGCAGATCATAGATCCCGGCGGCAGCCATGACGTCGTCATCAACCTGCAGGGCGACCTGCCCAGCATCCCAACGAATTTTCTGTCCGCCGTCCTGCTGCCGCTGCGGGACAGCAGATACGACATCGCCACCCTGGTCGCGCCGATCACCACGGCTGAGGAAGCCGAAGCGGCATCGGTCGTGAAATGCGCCTGCGCCTTTGCGCCCGGCGAGCGCATCGCACCAGCCTTATATTTCTCCCGGAGCAGAATTCCGTACGGCGACGGCCCGCTCTGGCATCATATCGGCATCTACGCTTACCGTCGCGCCGCTTTGTCGAAATTCGTCACCTTGCCGGAATCGCCGCTGGAAGGCCGCGAAAAACTGGAGCAGCTGCGCGCGCTGGAGGCGGGTCTCGCCATCGGCGCCGCCCGGGTTGCCTTCGCGCCTTTTGGCGTCGATACACCGGCCGATCTCGAGCATGCCCGCCAGATCCTGGGACAGAAAACATGACCGTCACGGAAAAAATCGCCTTTCAGGGCCAGCACGGCGCCTATTCCGACCTGGCCTGCCGCACGGCCTACCCAGGGCTCACCACCTTGCCTTGCGAAACGTTCGAGGCCGCCATCGAGGCGGTGCGCGAAGGAACGGCATTCCTCGGGATGCTGGCGATCGAAAACTCGCTTGCGGGGCGCGTGCCGGACATGCATATTTTGCTGCCGGAAAGCGGACTTTCCATCATCGGTGAATTTTTTCTCCGGGTTGAACATTGTCTGATCGGCACGCGGAATGCGACCGAGCAGAACATCAAGCGCGTCCATTCGCATGCCGTTGCCCTGGGCCAGGTGCGAGATGTTATTCGTGAACTGGGTGCGACACCGGTGGTGGAAGGGGATACGGCCCTTGCCGTGGAAGTTATTGCCGCGCTGGACAATCCGGCGGACGCCGCCATCGCCTCCTCGCTCGCCGCCGAACTGCACGGCCTGCAAATCCTGCGCCGCAATGTGGAAGACGCCGCGCATAACACCACGCGCTTCTACATCATGGCCAAAACCCCGAAGCTGCAGCCGCGCGAGGCGCCGAACCTGATGACGACCTTTGTCTTTCGCGTGCGCAACGTTCCGGCGGCGCTGTACAAGGCGCTGGGCGGGTTCGCAACCAACGGGGTGAACATGACCAAGCTGGAAAGCTACATGGTCGATGGCCGCTTCACGGCGACGCAGTTCCTCGCCGAAGTCGACGGCCATCCGGAGGACAGGGCGATGCGCCTGGCGTTTGAAGAACTGAATTTCTTCTCGCAGGAGACGAAAATCCTTGGCGTCTACCCTGCGGCCGCGTTTCGGCTGCAGCAGCGGCAAGGGTGAGCCGAGCCGCCGCATCCGGCATAGCAGCGGCAAAGCAATTATCGCCGACCTACGCCTTCATCGTCTCCCTCGCGCACCGTTACGTGCGGCCGCCGGCACGGCTTCTGGACTTCGGCTGCGGCGCCGGCAATCTCGTCGATCTGGCCCTGAACGCAGGATACGACGCCACCGGCGTGGATAGTTTCGTAGGCGTATGGGAACAGCTTGCGGCGGCCGCAAGCAGCCGGGGCGAACGCATCCTGCGGATCGCCCCTGGCGAAAAGCTGCCGTTCGAAGATGCGAGTTTCGACATCGTCGTCAGCAACCAGGTGTTCGAGCATATCCGGGACTTGACGCCGGTGGTCGCGGAACTGGCCCGCGTGCTGCGGCCGGACGGCATCCTGATCGCGGTGTTTCCGACCCGCGAAGTCTTCGTCGAGCCGCATCTGAAAGCTCCGTTCGTGCACTGGTTCGCAGAAGGTTCGGCGCTGCAGCGCGCCGCTTTGGTCGCCAGCCGCGCCGTTGGGCTGGGCGATTGCCCGCAGGCAGCGCGGGCGCAATGGGTAACCGGCGCCCTGGGCAATCTGCGCACCAATATGTTCTACAAGGATGTTCCAGGCGCGCTAGAAGCCTTCGGTCCCTGCTTCGATGTCAAAGCGCGGGAGGAGGCCGCCTTTCTGCGGAATCGCCTTGCCCTGAGCAAACGGCTCTCTGCTTGCGCGAAACTACCCAAAGCGTTCGATCCGCTATTCGCGACAGCGACGATACGCCTCGCCAATGCCGTTTTCGTGCTGCAACGCCGGGATCAAGAGAAGTAGGCACTTCTTGTTCTTAAGCACTCGTTGTTCCGACGAAAATGCATCCGGCCGCCGCCGCGGCAAAAGACGCATCGCTGCGCCCGCATGCCTCGCCCGCTGCCGGGGCCGTTGCCCGCATCTCGTTCATCATCCGCTCCACATCCAGGCCGCGAATCCATCCCAAATAAACCTGAAGCGGATGATATGCCGACTTCCACTGCAGGACTTAATGTCGTTACCAATTCTTCAGGCGTTTGCCGATTTACAGCGCCGCCATGTTGCCCGATCGCTGTGCCGACATGCTGTACCTACTGCAAAATCTCTGTGCCCGGGTCGCCGTCACCGATTACGGGGCGCGCCTGGTCTCCGTTGAGACGCCCGATCGCGCCGGCGCCTTCGGCCATATCCTGCTGGGCTTCGACGATCCTGAGACCTACCGTCAGGCCGCCGGCTCGTTCGGCGCGGTTCTGGGCCGCTACGCCAATCGCATCGCCAACGCCGAATTCAGGCTGGATGGCGCAATTTACAGGCTGAAGGCCAATGATCATGGCAACATCCTGCATGGCGGCGAAAGCGGGTTTGGCAATCGGTCCTGGCAGATGGTCTCGTCCCGGCAAGGCGAGCGCAGCCAGGTTGCGTTCAGCCTGGTCAGCCCGGACGGGGAGGAAGGCTTTCCCGGCACGCTCACCGCCCGCGCAATCTATACGCTGGAGGCGGACCGGCTGAGCCTTGATCTGTACGCCAGCACCGATATGCCGACGGTCGTTAATCTCAGCTCGCACCCTTATTTCAACCTCGGGAATGTCGCGCGGGAAGATGTTCTGGACCACGAGATCACCGTAAATGCCGGACATTATCTGCCGACGGATGCAAGGCAGATTCCAACCGGCGAGATCTGCCCGGTCGAGGGCACGGTGTTCGATTTCCGGACGCGCAAGCGCTTTGACGAAAGGATACGCAACACCGACCCGCAATTGCTGATCGCCTGCGGTTACGACCATTGTTTCGTCCTGAACAAAACCGGACAGGGTGCGCCGGAATTTGCTGCCCGCGCATATGCCCCGGGCAGCGGCCGGATGCTGGAGATCTACACGACCCAGCCGGGGCTGCAGCTCTACTCCGGCAATAATCTGACCGGCGCGATCGCCGGGCGCGGCGGCGTCGCGCTGCGGCAATCCGCCGGCTTTGCCATGGAGGCGCAGAATTTTCCCAACGCTCCGAACCAGCCGAATTTTCCGAGCGCGGTGCTGCGGCCGGGAGAAGAATATCGCCACACCATCATCTATAAATTTGCCGCCCGCTGAATTGCGCGGCACTTGAAACTCTGTGACGCGACGCGACTTGCCAGAGATCGCTTTTCCACGGAGAGCAAAAGATGACCGAGAGTTTCAAGGCCGGCGGACCCGACTGGCAGAACCGCCATCTCGACTCCTATCTGAAAACCGGCGGCAAGATCGGCCATCTGGTCGATTTCACCCCGGATGGCGGTCCGGAGACCCCTTGCCTGCTCCTGCAGACGATCGGCCGCAAGAGCGGCAAACCGCTTACTTTGCCTTTGATCTACGGCAAGGACGGGCAGGATTTTGTCATCGTCGCCTCGAAAGGCGGGGCGCCGGAAGACCCGGCCTGGTTCCTCAATCTGCAAGCCAATCCGGAGATTAAGTTTCAGGTTCTGGAAGCGAAATACAGCGGCACCGCCAAGGTCGCCGGGGGCGAAGAACGGCAGCGTCTGTTCGACATGATGGCCAAGGTCTATGCGCCTTATGTCGCCTACCAGGAGAAAACCGAGCGGGAAATTCCGGTGGTGATTCTGGAGCATGGCGCGATCATCGACCGGCTTTAGACGATGTTCAGCCGAACTGCTGCCCGGCCAGCCGGCCGATACCGGCGATGACCGGGCGAAGCGCGTCGGTGCTGGAAGCGCCGCCGCGGCTATAGGCGCAGATCACGACCGGTCTGGTGGGCGATGACCAGGCCATGGCGATGTCGCCGAGCGCATCCTGCCCGTTATTGCCGGTCTTGTCGGCCACCTGCCAGCCCGGCAGGCCGGCGCGCAGCAGGTCGAGCCCGGTCTGGCAATTCAGCATCCAGCCGGTCAGCATCTGCCGGGAAGCCGGTCTCAGCACATCTCCCAGTAAAAAGCGCTGCACGTTGCCCGCCATCGCCGCCGGCGTGGTGGTGTCGGTTACGCCGCCGGGCGGGGTAAAATTCAACTGCGGCTCGTTATGGTCAAGCCGGGAGACGCTGTCGCCGGTGGCGCGCCAGAAAGCCGTCAGGGCAGGCGGGCCGCCGATGCCGGCCAGCAGCTTGTTGGCGCAGGTATTGTCACTGAGCTCGACCGCCGCCTGGCACATCGCCGCGACCGTCATGCCGCCTTTTGCAAGGTTCTGCCGTGCCGCGGGCGCGTGCTCCGCCAGATCGGCGGCGCCGTAGCGTATAAAGCGGTCCAGATGCTCCTGGCCGCGATCGACGCAAGCAAGCACGCAGGCCGTCAGCGACATTTTGAAGGTGCTGCACATCACGAAGCGCTCATCGGCGCGCCAGGCAAGCCGGCGGCCGCTTTGCAGATCATGCGCGTAGAACCCGATATGTCCGCCGGTCGCCTGCTCATGCTGCAGGAAAAATCCGCTCGTCGCGTCAGCCCAAGCGGCTGTTATGCACATCGGTTGTGCCAGTAGCGCCGGTAATGCCGCCAGCAATCGGCGCCGCCATAATATCATGTCTTGCTCCTGCATTGAGCAACAAAGCTATGCCGAACCGCCGGTGAAAATTCTACCCTGGAATTTGTAGGCCTTGCAGGGTGGCTTCCAGCTCCTGAAAGTTCGGCATGTACTGGTTCGGCACCATTTTACGCCCGGTTTCCACGCTTACCGGTGGGGCGTTGCCGTGCAGATGCGCCACCAGCACGGCCCGGATAACCTCGAAAAACTTTGCATCCTCCAGCACCACGGCCTGAATGCGGACGGAGAAAGGGGCGACGACGCCATAGGCCAGCAGCACGCCCAGGAACGTGCCGGTCAACGCATCGCCGATCATGGCGCCGAGCACGGCCGGCGGCTGGCTGATATGGCCCATGGTCTTGATCACCCCAAGCACAGCGGCAACGATGCCGAGCGCCGGCAGGCCGTCCGCCATGGTCTGCAGCGCGTGGGCTGGGTGCAGTTCCTCGTTCAGGGTCTTTTTCAGCTCGCGCGCCATCAAATCCTCGATCTGGTGCGGATCGTCGGCATTCATGCCGACCATGCGGAGATAGTCGCAGACCATGCCGGTGGCGTGGTGGTTGGCGAGGATTTTCGGAAAATTCCGAAATGCGGGACTTTCGTTGGCATTCTCGATATGCGCCTCCAGCGCCATCGCGCCCTTGGTGGAGGCGAGCTTGACCAGATAGAACAGCAGGCTGAGCAGATCGACGTAATCCGTTTTATGATACTGGCTGCCTTTCAGGAGTTTCTTGAAGCCGCCCAGCGTATGCTTGATGTCGTGCAGCGAGTTTCCCGCCAGCATCGTGCCGATGGCGGCGCCGCCGATGGTCACCAGCTCGAACGGCATGGAGCCCAGGAGCGGGCCGATGGCGCCGCCGGTGATGATGAAAACACCGAAGACGCAGGCCAGCAGAAAGACGACGCCGCCGATACTCAGCATGGCAAATCACCCAGTTGGCTGACGCTCATTGGGTAGGGCCAAAGGCCGGCGTTGGATCCTTGGCGATGGTTATGGTGATGCGGCGGTTGGCATCAGAGAGAGGGTTCTGCGGCTGCAGCAATTGCCGGTCCGCATAGCCGGCGACCTGCGCCAGATCGGTCTCCGGCAGGCCGTTTTTGACCAGCAAGGCACGTGTCGCGTCCGCCCGTTCCACCGAGAGCAGCCAGTTGCTCTGCAGCGGGTTGGAAAAGGGCCGCGCATCTGTATAGCCGGCGATGCTGATCGGATGCGCGAGCTTGCCCAGGATCGGCGCGATTTTCGAAAGGATGAGCAGTGTGGCGGGCGCGGGCGCTGCGGAGCCCAGGGCGAACATCGGCTGGTGGTGCGAATCGATGATCTGGATCTTGATGCCATCGGGTGTCACGGTGATGGAGATCTGCCCGGAATAGGGTGCGAGGCTTTTATCGGCATCGATGGCGGTGCGCATTTTTTGCGCCGCGTCGCGGAAGGCCGCGGCTTCGGCCTTGTGATCCGCCTGCTGCATGGCGGTGTTGAGCATGTGGGTGACGGGTCCGGTTTGCGACAGCTTGCCCTGCAGACCGGCTTGCGGCTGCCGGAATTGCGGATGCAGCATCGGCGGATGGATGCTTTGGGGCGGGTGCATGCCGGGCATGACCTGGATGGTGCCCATGTTGGAAGCAAGCGCGCCGCTATCAAAGGGATCGCTGCCGCCAAAAGGCTTGCCTTCGCCGGATGCGCCGCGATTGAGCACGTTCGCCTTGCTGAAGTAATCGGCGAGGCCGATCCGTTGCGCGGTGGTGGTGGCGTTGATCAGCCACATCAGCAGGAAGAACGCCATCATTGCGGTTACGAAATCGGCATAGGCGACTTTCCAGGCGCCGCCATGATGGCCGCCGCCGACGATTTCTTCCTTTTTGATCACGATGGGCCGCATGTTCGATTTGCCGCCCTTCGCTCCTTTCGCCGCTTTCGCCATGCATGATTCCCGGGTGAGCTCATGGTTATTTGCAGGAGGGGGTTAATAAAAGGTCTAGCGAGCGGCTGCGCGGCGTTGAATCGAGGCTTCGCCGGTAGAAACACCCCTGGCCCGGCCTCCAGAAGTCTTTTTGGTTCATTTTCTTCAGAAAAAGAACGCTCCTACAACGCTTCTACAACGCTCCTATTTAGCTAGCAGCACCCGCGCCAACTCGTCTCCATCCACATTTCCACCCGAGAGAACGACCCCGACCGTCTGGTTGCTTACATCGAGTGTGCCCGCGAGCAGCGCGGCGAGGGCGACCGCGCCACCCGGTTCCGTGACCAGCTTGAGCGCCGAGACGGAGAATTGCATGGCCGCAACGATCTGCTCCTCGGTCACGGTCAGCCCGGCGGTGAGCAGGCGGCTGTTGATGCCAAACGTCAGTTCGCCTGGGGTCGGGGTCAGCAGGGCGTCGCAGAATTTCGAGCCCGACATTTCGTTTTTTTCGCGCTTCCCGGATTTCAGCGAACGCGCCGTATCGTCCCAGCCATGCGGTTCGACCGCGTAGATTTTGGTCCGTGGCGAGACGCGCGAGAGCGCCAGCGCGCATCCCGAGATCAGGCCGCCGCCGCCGGCCGGCACCAGCAGGGCGTCGAGGGTGAGGCCGGCAGCCGCGGCGTCTTCGGCCAGTTCCAGCGCCAGTGTACCCTGGCCGGCGATGACTTGGCGGTGTTCGAAAGGCGGGATCAGCGTGGCGCCGGTGCGGCTGACGATGTCTTGCGCGATCGCCTCACGGTTTTCGCTGGCGCGGTCGTAGCCGATGATCTTTGCACCCCAGTATTCGGTGGCGCTGCGTTTGATCGCCGGCGCGTCATAAGGCATGACGATCGTGGCCGAAGCGCCCAAAGCCTGCGCCGCGCAGGCGATCGCCTGGCCGTGATTGCCCGAGGAGTAGGTGACCACGCCAAGCGCGCGCTGTTCCGGCGTCAGGCAGAGCAAGGCGTTGGTGGCGCCACGCAGCTTGAAGGCGCCGGTGCGCTGCAGCACCTCCGGCTTGATCAGAATGCGGCCGCCGGTGAACTGGTCCAGCAACAGGCTTCGCAGCATCGGCGTGCGGATATGATGCGGCGCAATGCGGGCCTGGGCGGCCAGAACATCATCCGCGGTCGGGACTTGCAGGGCAGCTTCCATGGAAATGATTTAGGCCAGAATCGGCGCTAATGCAGCAGGCTGCCGGTTGCAGGCGCTATGACGCGGCACAGGCGGTAGGTCATTACCGTGCCGTTGCGGGATTGGCGGGCCAGAGTTCCAAGCAGAACCGGGCAGGCGGCGTCATGCCGGCGGGTGACCAGAATGCCGGCCTGGCCCGCCAAGGCAGCGGCGGACGGGAAGCTGAAATAGCGCCAGCGCGGATCGTACGCCGCAACCGTGTTGCCCGGCGTCGCGTGGAAAGCGAGCTCGGCGGTCGTGGCGTAATCATCGGATGTCAGAAATGCCGCGTTTTTGCGGCCAAGTTCTGCGGCGAATGCGCTCCAACCAGCGAGTTGCAGCGTCGCGGGGTCGCGGGATGGCGGCAGCGGCAGCAACCCACCGACGGCCTGCGCGTACACCAGCAAGGTGATGGCAAAGCCAAGCCCCAAAGCCGGCTTCAGCCAGCGTCCCAGCGTGCTAACCGGCAGGCAGCTGGCGGCGACGCAGGCGCCGGGATAGATGATCGCCGGCCAGTTGGCCTGCACCCGGTCGAAGCAGGCGTGCTCCACGAACAAGCCGGCGGGCAGCAGAGTCAGCCAGAGCAGTAATTGCGCGATGGCGTTATGGGCGTGGCACAGGCGCCAGATGGCATAGACGAACAGGCCGAAAATGATCGGCGTCGCCAGCCCGGCCTCGCCGAGCACCAACTCGGCCAGGAATTGCAGCGCCCGGCCGGGGTCGAACTGCGCGACCCGGCCGCCTTGCTTGAGATAGCTGACCCAGTGATGCGCCTGGTTCCAAGCCAAATCGGGCGCAAAAATCAGCAGCGCGATCGCCAGGGCCGCCCAGGGCCACGGCGTCTTCAAATGCCGCCGCCCCGGATTGCTGGTCAGCAGCCAGAGCCCGATCCCGACCACGAGCAAGAACCCGGTGTATTTGGAGAGCATCGCAAAACCGGCGGCCATGCCCAAAGCCAGCCACCAGCGCGGCTCCCGCATTGCCAGCAGCCGGCCCGCCGCGGCGAGTGCCGCGGCCCAGAACAGCAGCAGCGGTGTATCCGGCGTGATGATGATGGCGCCTGCGCCCGCCACAAGCGTCGCGTTGAAAAGACCGGCCGCAATCAATCCCGCATGACGGTTGGGACAAAGATCCTCCGCCGCCCGCCAAAGCAGATAAGACCCCGTCGCGGCTGACAGCGGGGCGAACAGGCGAATGCCGAAGGCGCTCGGACCCGCCAGCAGCGTGCCGGCGCGGATGAACAGCGCCACCATCGGCGGATGGTCGTAATAGCCTGCTTGCAGATGCTGCGACCACAGCCAGTAATAGGCCTCATCCGGCGCCAGCGGCAGGGTCGCGGCGAGGATGAGGCGCAATAGGGTCAGCGCCGCCAGGCTCGCCAGCCAGATGCCGTGGGTCTCGCGCGCGCTGGCGTGATCGATCAATATGCAGCCTGAAGAGGAAGTTGCGTAAGGCGGCGCCCTGCGATCAGAGGGCTTCCAGCACAGCCTCCGCCCGGCTGACCTCAAAGCCGCCAGGCGCTTCGATGAACAAACGGGTTACCACGCCATCCTCGGCAATGAAGGCGAAGCGCTGGCTGCGGATGCCCATGCCGCGGGCCGTCAGGTCGAGCTCCAGACCCAGCGCCTTGGTGAAAGCGCCGGAACCGTCAGCCAGCATCACGACGGACTCGCCGGCTTTTTGGTCTTTCGCCCAGGCGCCCATCACATGCGCGTCATTGACCGAAAGGCAAACGATCTTCATCACCCCTTTGGCTTTGAAATCGGCGGCATGCTGGATGAAACCGGGCAGATGCTTGCCGCTGCAGGTGGGCGTAAAAGCGCCGGGCACGCCGAACAGCACTGTCTTGCCGGTGGCGAACAACTCGCCGGTATCGATCTCGCGCGGGCCTTCGGAAGTCGCCGCCATCAGTTTGAGAACCGGTATCTTGTCGCCTTGTTTGATCATGATTTGCTCGCTCCCTGAGGCGTGTTGAACAGTGGTAGCCGAAGCTGGGCGGAAGGTGAAGATTGCCGAAGCACGGTCTTGCGAAAGGCCAGGCGCTGGCACAAATTTAGCGGTATGAGTTCGAAAGCCTCTGGCCCCGGTTTTGAGGAAAGCTCGTTGACCGGGCAGATCCTGATCGCGATGCCGGCAATGGCGGATCCGCGGTTCAGCCAGAGCGTTATTTTCATCTGCGCGCATACGCCGGAAGGGGCGATGGGCATCGTACTGAACCAGCCGCTAGCCAAGCCCCGCTTCTCCGAGCTGCTAGGCCAGCTTGGCGTGGAGCCGCTGCCGCCATTGCGCGAAATCCGGCTCGCGAAAGGCGGTCCGGTGGATGATAATCGCGGCTTCGTGCTGCACACGCCGGATTGGGTGACCGATGGCAGCATGGAGGTGGATAACGCCTATGTGCTCACCGCCAATATGGATATCCTGAGGGCGATCGCCGAAGGCGGCGGCCCGCGCGATGGCTTCCTGGCGCTGGGCTACGCCGGTTGGGGCGCCGGCCAGTTGGATACCGAAATCCTGCAAAACAGCTGGCTGAACGCCCCGGCGGATGAGAAAATCATCTTTGATGCCGCGCACGAAACCAAATGGTCCCGCGCGCTGGCGAAATTACGCATCAACCCCGCAATGCTCTCAGGCGCCGCCGGCCGGGCTTAAACGGCCGCGTTTCGAGGAGAAAATCATGCCCGATTACGCCCCGAGCCTTACTAACGGATCCCAAAGGCTCAGCCTATGGCAGACGTGCAGGGGACAGCGTCCCCTGCTTAGGGTGTGGGGGCAAAGCCCCATCCTGCACTATTCCCGCCGGAGGACGACGTCGTTGATGAAGCCGGCGAGGCTGTTGGTGGGGTGTTCGGCGCGCAGGCGGGGTTCGTCGTAGTCGGTGCGGACCCATTCGAGGAAGGGTTTTCTGCCTTCGGCTTCGCGGGCGTAGGTGAGGAAGAAGCGGTCCAGGATGCCGGTTTTGGATTGTTTGATATGGCCGAAGCGTAGGGAGAGTTGCTGCATGGCTTGATCGGTGCTGCCGCCGTTGATGAGGATGTAGAGGCCGGCGGCGAGGCCGGCGCGGTCGGCGCCGGATTTGCAGTGGATCAGGGCTGGGGCCGGCATGTTGGTGTAGATTTCGGCGAGGCGCAGGATGCGGTCCCTTTGCGGGGCGCCGCGGGAGTCGAGTGCCATGTCGTAGAAATCGAGGCCGAGGCGGGCGGCGGTGTCGCGGGAGAGGGCGTCCGAGCCGTTTTTTGCCTGGCCGCGCAGGTTGATGAGCGAGCGCAGGCCGATTTTGGCGGTGAAGGCGGCGAGGTTGCGCGGGGTTGGGTGGTTGGAGCGGTACAAGCGGCCGGGTTCGACTGTGGCGAAATTGGTCCAGAGCAGGCGGAAGACGGCGTGGTCGATGAACAGAGCGTCGAGCCAGGCGTTGCGGCGTCCGGCCTTGGTTTTCAGCTCGCCTTTATAGATGGTGTCCATGGCCGCGCGTCTAGAGCAAGATCGCTTCAAGCGCGATCATGCTCTCGTTTTTTTCTGAAAGCGATCGACGATTTCGGCTCGCGCGAATGCGCGAACCTCAACCGATCGCGCGCTCCGGAGTTTGTCGGGCGGTGGAATGTGGCCTAAAGCCGGGCCGCATGGACATGCTGTTAACGCCCGGGTCAGGCGCTGAAAAATTCCGGCTCCAATGATTCCACAGCCGCGCTGATCCGGCGGCTATGGCGCGAGTATATTCGGTTTCTTCGCGCGCGGATTGTGCTGATCGTGGTGATGACGCTGGTGATGTCCGGCACCACGGCGTTGTATCCGGCGCTGATCGACTGGGCATTTACCATGTTTGCGCACAAAGATGCGCGGATTTTGTACCAGGTGCCGGTGATGGTGCTGGTGGTGACGGCGGTTAAAGGCCTGTCGATGTATTTCCAGGCGGTACTCACGCAGGACATGGTGCTGCTGGTGATCCGCCGGCTGCAGATGGCGATGTTCGCACATTTATCCGATGCGGCGCTGGCGCGGGTGGAGCGGGAGGCGCCGGCGACATTGGCGGCGCGTTTTACCACCGATGCGACGGTGATCCGCGAGGCGATGACGCGGGCGGTGAATGCGGTGGCGGATGCCGCGACGGTGGTGGGGCTGGTGGTAACCATGGTGGTGATCGACTTGAAGCTCAGCCTGATCGCGGCGTTTTTATACCCGCTGGCGGGCATACCGGTGCAGCGCATCGGCAAGCGGATGCGGCGCGCCTCGGGCGGCATGCAGGAGACGATGGGCGGCGCCGCGGCGGTGCTGAACGAGAGTTTTGCCCAAGGTCGCACGGTGCGTGCCTATGGGCTGGAGGCGCATGAGAAGGCGCGGGCGAATGCCACCTTCGACCGGCTATATGCGGCGCTGATCCGGATGACGCGGGTACGTTCCCGGCTGGATCCGATGCTGGAGGTGCTGGGCGGCGTGGCGGTGGCGATGGTGATCGGCTTTGAGGGCTGGCGCAACGCCACCGGCGGCAGCGGCGTCGGCAATTTCATGGGGTTTATTTCTGCCTTGCTGCTGGCGTCGCGGCCGCTGCGGGCGCTGGGAACAATGAATTCCGCGATCCAGGAGGGCCTGGCCGGATTGGTGCGGGTGTTCACCGTGATCGACGAGCCGGCGGCGATCGCCGATGCGCCGGGGGTATCTTCGTTGCCCGATGGACCTGGCGAGGTGGATTTTTGCAATGTCAGCTTCGCCTACCCGGATGGCAGGCAGGGGCTGACAGGGTTGAGCTTTACCGCGCGGCCGGGGCAGATGCTGGCGCTGGTGGGCGAATCGGGCGCCGGCAAATCGACCGCACTGGCGCTGATCCCCCGCCTTTATACGCCGTCCGGCGGCGAGATCCGCGTCGACGGCGCGGAGATCCGGCAGGTGACTTTGGCCAGCCTGCGCGCCTCGATCGCCTATGTCGGGCAGGATGCGCTTTTGTTCGATGACACGATTGCCGCGAATATCGGGCTGGGCCGGCCGGGCGCCAGTGCGGCGGAAATCGCCGAGGCGGCAACCGCCGCGGCAGCCGCGAAATTCATCGCCGAGATGCCGGAGGGATATGCAACGCAGGTCGGCGTGAACGGCCAGCGGCTCTCCGGCGGGCAGCGCCAGCGCGTCGCTCTGGCGCGGGCGATCTTGCGCAATCCTCGGATATTGCTGCTGGATGAGGCGACCAGCGCGCTGGATACCGAAAGCGAGGCCGCCGTGCAGGCCGCTTTGGCCAGGCTGCGGCACGGCCGCACCACCATCGTTGTGGCGCACCGGCTTTCCACCGTGCGCGACGCAGATTGCATCGTGGTGATGCAGGACGGTCAGGCGATCGAAACCGGTACGCATGCACAATTGCTGGCGCAAGAGGGCGCGTTCGCAAAATTAGTGCGGGCACAGGCTTTGAATTGAGAAAGAATGTTCTTTTTCTGAAGAAAAAGAACCAAAAGACTTTTGAAACCGGGACTTTTGAAACCGGGATTTTTGAAACTGGGACTTTTGAAACTGGGGCTTTTAAAACTGGACTGGGGCGTTGGCGACAGGGTCGCCCTGTCTGAAAAGGTCAAGACAGTCAAAGGCGGATTGGGCAGATACCCGTCGCGAGATCGATGAACATCGAGGAGCGCCAAGATGGGAAAGCTTTCCGGCAAGGTCGCGGTGGTTACCGGCTCCAGCCGCGGCATCGGGCGCGGCATCGCGCTGGTGCTGGCCGAGAATGGCGCCACCGTCTACGTCACCGGCCGCACGGTCACGCCTGGGCAGTATTATCTGCCGGGCACGGTGGGGGAGACCGCCGCGCAATGCGACGAGCGCGGCGGTAAAGGCATCCCGGTGCAGGTCGATCACGGCAAGGACGAACAGGTCGCGGCCTTGTTCGAGCAGGTGCAGCGCGAACAGGGCCGCCTCGATATCCTGGTCAATAACGCCTTCCAGCTTGCCGCCGATCTGATCGAGCCGCAGCCGTTCTGGGAAAAACCGCTGACCGACCTTGAGATGTTTCAGGTCGGCGTGCGCTCGAACTACGTCGCCGCCTGGCACGCCGCGCATATCATGGTGCCGCAACGATCCGGCCTGATGGTCGCCATCGCCGGCTATGCCGGGGTTACCTACACCTACGGCCCGGTATTCGGCAGCGCCAAATCCGCGGTCGACCGCATGGCGCGCGACATGGCGATCGAGCTGAAGCCGCATCACGTCGCCTCGATCTCCTTGTGGCAGGGGCTGACCTTTTCGGAAATGGCCGAGTATAACATCGCGGCCAATCCGGAGATGAAGAAAGCCATCGTCACCAACCCGCTGATCGGCTCCTCGGTCGAACATCCTGGGCGGGTGGTCGCGGCGCTCGCGGCGGATCCGGAGGTCATGAAGCGCAGCGGCGGCACCTTCATCACGGCCGAGGTGGCGCAGGATTACGGCATTACCGATATCGACGGCAAAGTGATCCCGAGCCTGCGCGCGCAGCGCGGCTCGCCCATCTGGCAGCCAGTTTAAGCCATGTTATGAACCGCTCTAGGAAGTAGCGGGAGCAGAAATCTTTTTGTGCAGCGTTGCGTTGGTGATGACCTGCTGCACGCCGGCGGCACCTTCTTGCGCCGCCGCCGCCGCGACATCGCCCCAGTAGGGCGTGATGTCGGCCGGGTTCAGATCATGCAGCTGCGTGACATCGCCGATCACGCGATGATTGGAATCCAGCACCGTCCAGACCAGCTGCACTAGGAGCTGGTGATTGCCGTCGGGCTGGGTTTTCACCGCACCGCTGACCGTGAAATCCGCGCGCGCCGGGTCATTCACCATCACCGTGTTGCTGCCCGGCAAATCGCGCGCGACGTCGGCGGCAAGCGCGGCGTCGCCATCGGTGGGGGCGCCGATCACTTTGCCCATGAAGATGCGGGCCGGGCGGTTTTCCAGCGATTGCGGGTTGGATTGCTGTACGGTGGCGTTGGCGGCGGCCAGCAGCTTGCAAAGGCTCAGCGCATCTGCGGCGGCCTGCCTGTTCAATGCATCCGGGTTGCCGTTCGACCAGTCCGCGGCGGCGATCGGGGCGCCGGTCTGGCTGCCGTAATTCTTCCCGTCCGGGCCGAGCACAACGTAGCTGGGAATGACGCTGCCGCCATTCAGGCTGGCGGTGGTAATCAGGCGCCAATCGCTTTTATCCGCGGGGCCGGCCACGCTGGGAACATCGAGTGCGACAAAGGCGTTGGCAAGGTCGCTGGCGTACAGCTTGGCGGAATCATCGGCCAGCAAGGCCTGGCCGGGCGGCGGGATTACGAGCATCGGCGGCGGCGGCGTCGCCAGCTTGGCAGCTTCGGCGCCGGGATTGCCGTAGAAGGGTTCCGGCAAGGTGCCGCAGCTTGCGAGCAATACGGGAATTAGGAGGATCAGCCGGCGCATCAAGATGTCCGTATGACGGAGATCTGGTGGCCGAGCACCGGCTCGCCGCGCAAGGTGCGGCGGCGGTGCGAGAAGAATTTTTGCTCCTGCGCGAAGGTGTCTTCGGCCAGCATCTCGGCCGGGATGTCGACGCTTTCCAGCCTGGCGGCGCAGTAGCCCGGCAGGTCGAACTGCCATTTGCCGGCGGTTTCGCCTGGAGCAAAGAACTGCTCATGCGCAGGGTTGCGCGCCAGCACGGCCTCGCGCAGATCGTCGCCGATTTCGTAACTCCGGCGCTGGATGCAGGGGCCGATGACGGCGCGGATACCGACTGCACCTTTGGAGCGCATGGCCATGCCGGTTGCCTCGAGTACGCCAAGCACGGCGCCGCGCCAGCCGGCATGAGCGGCGCCGACGCAGCTGCCTTGCGCGTCGGAAAACAGCACCGGCGCGCAATCGGCGGTGATCACGCCAAGGGCGATGCCGCTTTGCGTGGTGAACAACGCATCCGCCGCGGGCCCGGCGCCGGCTGCCCAAAGGGAGGTGACATGGATGACCTTCGCCTCATGCACTTGTTTCAGGCCCAGCAGTTTCTCCGGCTTCACGCCGATGGCCTGCGCCACCAGCGCACGATTTTCCTGCACCGAGGCCGGATCATCGGCACCGGACAGGCTGCAGTTCAGGCTGGCATACGGCCCCTGCGACACGCCGCCGTTGCGGGTGAAAAACCCGTGCGGCGCCGCAAGGTCGGCGGTCAGAAACGGCAAGCTCATACAGACTCGAATCCCGGTAATGGCGGCAGACCCTTAGGGCATATCGCCATGGCTTTGAACAGGCTGCCCATCGCCTCCGGCGCCGTCAGGCGGCGGGCGGCCAGGCGCAGTTTTGATCCGCCATCCGCCGCGCGCCTCGCCAGGACATCGGTGCGTTCGAACAGGCCCAGGGCGGTCAGAAACGCGTTCTGCTTGACCGGCCCTTGCACAGCCGCCCCCGCCATCCGCGCCGCCTGCGCGAGTGCGGCGAAATCCACATGCGCGGTGATATCGGCGGTACCAGGTTCGGCCAGCGGATCGGCGAATTTCCCGGCCCGGATCGCCTGCACGCTCTCACCCGGGCCGCTGTTCAGCGGACCGTAATCGATGAACAATCCCACCGCCTTGCGCCGTGCCAGTTGTTCCACAAAGGCAATGGCGGCCTGGTTGATTTCGCGCACCAGGCCTTCCGGATCATCCGGCAGGCGATGCGCCGCCACCTGCTCGACATAGGCGCCATCGGCGACATAGCGTTCTTTCCAACCATCCGCACGCCGGATGAACTGCCGTACGGGCAACGCATCGAGAAACTCATTCGCCAGCAAGATCATTGGCCCATCCGGCACCTGATCCAGTGATTCATGCCAAATTGCATCAGGGACCCGCGTCTTTTGTCGGGCTCGCAACCGTTCGGAAGTCTCGATGAAATGCGCTGTCACAGATCCGAAGACCCGCAGGGCATCCGCCATCAGAACGCCGCGCCCGGGGCCAGCCTCGACCAAAATTATATCCGCAGGTGAGCCCAGCATCTGCCAGACAACGCGTGCCCAGCCGCCCAGAACTTCGCCAAAAACCTGCGTCAGTTCAGGTGCTGTCGTGAAATCGGCAAAAGGATCGCTTGCGGCATAATATGCCGCATTGGCGCGCGCCATGAAGTGATCGAACCGCACCGGCGCCCGGCGCTCAGGCTGCGATGGGTTCGCGATGACGCAGGCCCCATAGGATAAGACCAGCGCCCGCAAAAAGCATGGGAATGCAAAGAAGCTGGCCCATTGTCGTGCCGAACGGCAAAAACCCGAGGAACGCATCAGGCTCGCGGAAACATTCCCCGGTGATGCGGGCGATGCCGTAGCCGGCGACGAAAATGCCGGTCAGCGCGCCGGGCGAGGCGCGTATTTTATAAGAGCGCGATGCGATCAGCATGATAATGAAGAGCACAACGCCCTCCAGCGAAGCCTCGATCAGTTCGGAGGGGTAACGCGGGTCCAGCGTGCCGGATTGCGGGTAGATCACCGGCCAGGGAAACCAGGGTGCTGCGGGACGGCCCCAGAGTTCCCCGTTGATGAAATTGGCGATGCGGCCGAGGAACAGGCCGATCGGCACGGCGACCGCGATGCGGTCGGCAAAGCGCAGGATGTCGATGCGGTGTTTCAGGCAGAACCAGATGATGGCGATGGTCACCCCCAGAAAGCCGCCATGAAAGCTCATGCCGCCATCCCAGACCGCGATTATCCTGCCGGGATGGGTGAAGAAATAGCCCGGCTGATAGAAGCTGACATAGCCGATGCGGCCGCCGAGGATGATGCCGAGCGTCGCCCAGGTGAGGAAATCATCCACCTGCTCGCCGGTTGCGGCGATCGGGGTCAAGGCGGCGATGCGGCGCACCACCTGCCAGCCGATCAGCAACGCGACGATATAGGCCAGCGCATAGTAATGGATTGCGAAAGGCCCGAAGCGCACCAGAATCGGACTGAAATGCGGCCACATGTAAGCAGTCGCCATCACTTATAGGGGTCCGGCTGCGCCAAATAGTTCTGGATATAGGTTCTGATCCCTTCTTCCAGGGAGGTGAACGGGGTCGTGAAGCCGGCGGCGCGCAGTTTCCCCACCGGCGCTTCCGTAAAGGACTGGTACTGGCTCTGCAGGTTGCGCGGCATGTCGATATACTCGATCTTTTCCGGCAGGTTGCTGGCGGCGCAGACGGCACGCGCCATGTCGGCGTAGCTGCGGGCGGCGCCGGTGCCCAGATTATACAAATCATTGATCTGCGGCGCGTCGATCAGGAAGATCAAGGCGGCGACCACATCGTCGATATAGATGAAGTCGCGGGCCTGCGCGCCATCCGCCAGGCCAGGGTCGGTCGAGCGGAACAGCTTGGCTTTGCCGCCGCCGGCGATCTCGTCATGCTTGACCTTCACCACCGATACCATCGAGCCCTTATGGTACTCGTTGGGTCCATAAACGTTGAAGAATTTGACGCCGGCCCAGGAAGGCGGTGTCTGGGATTTGCTTTCTACCTGATGCGCGACCCAAAGGTCGAAGGCATGCTTGCTCCAGCCATACAGGTTCAGCGGCTTCAGCCGGCGCAGCGTAGCGGTCGAGAATTCGTCGCCGAAGCCTTGGCCGCCATCGCCGTAGGTCGCGGCGGAGGAGGCGTAGATGAAACGGACGGAGCGGTTGGTGCACCAGCGCCACAGCCTCTGGCTCAAAGCGACATTTCGGGCCCAGACCAGATCGCCATCTGCGGCGGTCGTCTCGCTGATGGCACCCAGATGCACGATGGTCTCCAGCGGCGGATGGCTGCCGAGAAAATCTTCCAGCTCGTCCGGGTTGATAAGCGCAAGCGGAGGATGGTGCCGCAGATTGCGCCACTTGCCAGCCTCGCCCAGCCAGTCGGCGACCGCGACTTCCCGCCCCGCGGCATAGAGCGCTGCCTGCAGATTAGAGCCGATAAATCCCGCACCACCCGTGACCAGTATCATGCGCGGGCTTATAGAGAGCGAAGATGCTTAACGAAAGGCCAAGCGCATGGTTGAACGATCCAAGTTTTTTGACGATCTCGCAGGCGTCGCAGGCGGCGCGGTCTCCGCTCTGGCCGGGCTGCGGGAGGAACTGGCGGCCGTGATCCGCGCCCGGGTGGACGAGGCGGTGCGCCGGCTGGACCTGGTGAAACGCGAGGATTTCGACGCGGTGGCGGAGCTGGCGCGGCGCGCCCGCGAGCAGGCGGAGGCGCTGGAACTTCGGGTGGCGAAGCTGGAGGCGGCAGCGGCGCCGCCAGGGGTTGAAGCGAAAGAGCCGTGGGGATAGGAAGCACTGCTTTTTCCGACGAAAAAGCAGCAAAAAGACTGCTTTGACTTTGACTCTGACTTTGATCCTGATTTTGGGGCTGGGGCTGGGGCTGGGGCTGGGGGGGCTGGGGAACAACCTCACTTGATCGCTGCGACCGACGACGGTTGCCGGGCATTTGTAACCCGGCAGACCACGTTGGCTTGCGCCGTATTGATGCCTGAGATCAGGCTTCATTTGGCAACCCAAATCACGCCGCTCTGGCAGGCAACCGAGGCTTTTCTGGAAAAGCATGACATCGCGCCGCCATTCTGGGCGTTCGCCTGGCCCGGTAGCGAGGCGCTGGCGCGTTATGTCACCGACCGGCCGCAATGGGTGGCCGGGCGCCGGGTGCTGGATTTCGCCGCGGGTTGCGGCTTGGCCGCGATCGCCGCCGCCCGAGCCGGCGCGGCGCAGGTGCAAGCTGCGGAGATCGATCCGCTCGCCTGCGCGGCGATCGGCCTGAATGCTGACGCCAATCAGTGCAGCGTCGAGGTGCTGCAAGGCGATCTGGTGGGCACGGCTTGCCGCTGGGATATCATCCTGTGCGGCGATGTCTGCTATGAGGCGCCGATGACGCGGCATATTCTACCCTGGCTGCGCGACTGCGCGGGCTCGGCGAGCGTCATCATCGCCGATCCCGGCCGTAACTACATGCCCAACGACAAGACCCGGAAGCTGCAGGCAATTGAAGTCCCGACTGCACTGGAGCTCGAGGATTCAAGCTCGCGCCTCGTCACCTTGTTCCAGCTTTTGTATGGAAAATAGCGCCCGCGCCGCGCCGCGGAAAATGTCGCATTATCAATGGGCCGCAAAGTTGACCCTGCTGCCCGGTAAGACTAAGCACGTGCAGCATAAATCGCCCTTGTTGAAAGGTGGCCTGCCGGTATGAAGGATGTCCGCGATGCCCTGATGGTGGGGCGCAACACGGAGGGCAAGCTGACCCCCCGTCCGATCTCGCCTTTCATGCTCGGATCTGCCTACAGATTTCAGCTTTCATCGGTGACATCGTTCATGCACCGGATCACCGGCCTTGCATTGGGCGCCGGGGCTGTGCTCCTCACGCTCTGGCTGGTCTGCGCCGCGTCCGGCGACGGTGCGTTTTCCATCATCCAGGCGGTTCTTGCCAGCTGGTTCGGGCTGCTGGTGCTGTTCGCCTTCACGGCTGCCTTGTTCTACCATTCCGCTAACGGCATCCGCCATCTGAGTTGGGATGCGGGCAAGGGGTTCGACCTGCCGGACATGCATCGCTCCGGCAAGTTCGTCGTTGCGGCCACGATCATTCTGACGGTGGGCTTCTGGGCCATCGCAATTTTTCTCCGGTGATATTTGATGGCTAAAGAACCCGTCGTCCATGTCGATATGATGCGCAGCCAGCTTGGACGCGCCCGTGGCCTGGGCGCGTCCAAGACTGGCGTGCAGCATTGGTGGGGGCAACGCGTCAGCGCCATCGCGCTGTTGCCGCTCTCGCTGTATTTCGTCATCTCGGTCATCATTCTGGATCATGCAACGCGCCAGCAGGTCGCAATTTATTTGGCCGAGCCTTGGAACACGGTGCTGTATCTCTGCCTGATCGCAGCCATGTTCTATCATCTGCTGCTCGGCACGCAGGTGATCATCGAAGACTATGTGCATACCGAGTCTGCAAAGCTTTCTCTGCTGCTGCTGGTTAAAGGCGGCTATATCTTCTGCGCGCTCGCCTCTGCCGTGGCGGTTCTGAAACTGGCCTTCTGAAACAAGCTGCTGAAACGGGTAGTACCATGAACATGATGTCGAAACCTTCGGTCGGGGCTTACAACATTGTCGACCATACCTACGATGTGGTCGTGGTCGGCGCCGGCGGTTCCGGCCTGCGGGCGACGCTGGGTATGGGTGCTTCCGGGCTGAAAACCGCCTGCATCACCAAGGTGTTCCCGACCCGCAGCCATACCGTGGCCGCGCAGGGGGGCATCGGCGCCTCGCTCGGCAATATGGGCGAGGATGACTGGCGCTGGCACATGTACGATACCGTGAAAGGCAGCGACTGGCTGGGCGATCAGGACGCGATCGAATATATGTGCCGCGAAGCGGTGCCGGCGATTTACGAGCTGGAGCATTTCGGCGTGCCGTTTTCCCGCACCGAGGACGGCAAGATCTATCAGCGGCCCTTTGGCGGCCATATGAAGGAATACGGCAAGGAGCCGGCGATGCGCGCCTGCGCCGCCGCCGACCGTACCGGCCACGCCATTCTGCACACGCTTTACCAGCAGAGCCTGAAGCACGAGGTGGAGTTTTTCGTTGAATACTTCGCGCTCGACCTGATCATGGATAGCGACGGCGTATGCCGCGGCGTCATGGCCTGGAATCTGGAAGACGGCGCCATCCACCGCTTCCGCGCCCAGACCGTGGTGCTGGCGACCGGCGGCTATGGCCGCGCCTATCTCTCCTGCACCTCCGCCCATACCTGCACCGGCGATGGCGGCGGCATGGTGATTCGCGCCGGGCTGCCGGTTCAGGATATGGAATTCGTGCAGTTCCACCCCACAGGGATCTTCCCCGCCGGCTGCCTGATCACCGAAGGTGCACGCGGCGAGGGCGGCTACCTTACCAACTCCGAAGGCGAGCGCTTCATGGAGCGCTACGCGCCGACCGCGAAGGACCTGGCCTCGCGCGACGTCGTCTCGCGCTCGATGACCATGGAAATCAATGAAGGCCGTGGCGTCGGCCCGAACAAGGACCATATCCTGCTGCATCTGGAGCATCTGGGCGCGGAAATTCTGCATGAGCGGCTGCCAGGCATATCGGAGACTGCGCGGGTCTTCGCGGGCGTTGACTTGACCAAGGAAGCAATTCCCGTGCTGCCGACCGTGCATTACAATATGGGCGGCATCCCCACCAACTACCACGCCGAAGTGCTGCGGCCGACGGCAGCCAATCCGGATGCGATCGTCCCCGGGCTGATGGCGGTGGGCGAGGCCGCCTGCGTTTCCGTGCATGGCGCCAACCGCCTCGGCACCAATTCGCTGCTGGACCTGGTGGTGTTCGGCCGCGCCGCCGCCACTCAGGCGACCAAGGTCGTGACACCGGGTGCGACGCAGCCGGAACTGCCGGCCGGCGCCGGCGAGGCTTCGCTGGACCGGTTCGATAAGACCCGCAACGCTAAAGGCGGCACCCCCGTCGCCGAGTTGCGCGACCGGCTGCAGCGCACCATGCAAGGCCATGCCGCGGTTTTTCGCAATTCCAAGAGCCTGACCGAAGGCGTCGGCAAAATGCAGAAACTCTGGGCCGCGCTGGGTGACATGAAGGTCGCCGACCGCAGCCTGATCTGGAATTCCGACCTGGTGGAAGCACTGGAGCTGGACAATCTGATGGGCAACGCCATGACCACGATGGTCGGCGCCGAGGCCCGCAAGGAAAGCCGCGGCGCGCAGGCGCATGACGATTTCCCGGACCGCCACGACGACGAATGGATGAAGCACACGGTCGCGTATTGCGACGACAAAGGCGCGGTGGAGCTGGAATACCGGCCGGTCAAGATGCAGACGATGACGAACGATGTGCAGGTCTTCCCGCCCAAAAAGCGGGTTTATTAAAGAGCTTCTTTTTCTGAAAAAAAACAGCGAAACTTGTGCTCCTTCGGGTCCGGGGCGGTGGCACCGACAGCGCCTTTGACCCCGCGTTCAAAAAGTTTTTCGGCGCTTTTTTCAAAAAAGATCCGCTTCCTTCCTTAGAGGTTTAAAATGGCAGAATTTGCGCTCCCCCGGAATTCCAAGGTCGGCAAGGGCAAGACCTATAAAGCGGCGGCCGGCGCCACGCGGGTGAAGGAATTCAAAGTCTATCGCTGGAGCCCGGATGACGGGAAGAACCCGAGCACCGACACGTACGAGATCGATCTGGATGCCTGCGGGCCGATGGTGCTGGACGCCATCATCAAGATCAAGAACGAGGTCGACAGCACGCTGACCTTCCGCCGTTCCTGTCGCGAGGGCATTTGCGGCTCCTGCGCGATGAATATCGACGGCACCAACACGCTGGCGTGTTTGAAACCGATTGCGGATGTAAAGGGGGCGGTGCTGATCAACCCGCTGCCGCATATGCCGGTGGTGAAGGATCTGGTGCCGGATCTGACGTTGGTTTACGCGCAGTATCGTTCGATCGAGCCCTGGCTTCAGGCCGATACGCTGCCGCCGCCCGATGGCGAGCGGCTGCAGTCGAAGGAAGAACGCGCCGAAATCGACGGGCTGTGGGAATGCATCCTGTGCTTCTGTTGCACCACATCGTGTCCGAGCTATTGGTGGAACGGCGATCGCTATCTAGGGCCGGCGGTGCTGCTGCAGGCCTATCGCTGGATTGCCGATAGCCGCGACGAGCATACCGGTGAGCGGCTGGATGCGCTGCAGGATCCGTTCAAGCTGTACCGCTGCCACACCATCATGAACTGCACGCAGACCTGCCCGAAAGGCCTAAATCCTGCCAAGGCGATCGGCAAGGTGAAGCAGCTAATGGTCGAACGTCAGGGCTAAGCCGGCTTCGGTAAGAACGCCGGAGCATGATCGTGTTCGCAACGATTTCGCAGTGATCATGCCCAGGCGCTGCTTTCCCGGGCGCTACTTCCGCTTTTTCTTCTCGCCGCTGGTGATGTAGTCTGCCACCGCGCCGGCAATTACGGCCAGCACCATTGCCTTGCGGGGATCCCGGCGGATCAGCATTCCGGCAATCCGGCCGGCGGTAGCAAATACGCCGGTGAACTCGGTAATCAGTGGCGGTCGCTGCCGCTTCATCCGCGTCAACGCGGATTTGCCGATCAGCCCAACGATGATGGCCACCAGCAAAAGAACGCCGCCGGTTATGGCGGCGGCGGCGGCGGCGTCATGCGGCAGAAAACGTTCTACAAGAAGAAAGAATCCGGCGACGAAAAATCCAAGGGCGATAAGCATGACGGCGAAGACCGCCATGCCGAGCCCGGCCCACATTACCAGACCTTTCACCGCCGCTTCGGCGCGGGCTGGAATACTCATTGGGTAGGGCCTTCAGCAGACCGTTTGTTGATCACCGGCGGAACAACTGCGCGGCAAGCAAGCCGACGCCGAAGGCAATCGCGACCGAGGCGATCGGGCGCTGCACGACGTTGCTCTCCAGCCTGTTTACGCCTTCCTTGCCATAGCCTTTCGCCTTGCCGGCCAGATTTTCCAACTCGGCTTCGAGGGTGGCGATACGCGACGACAGAGCGCCGCCATTGAGATAGCCGCCAATCTGGTCCAGCGCGTCGGAGGCATTGGCGCTGAGCTTGTCCTTGACCCCTGAGATGTCGGAGCGAAAACGCTGGAATTCGTTTCTCAGATATTCGAGATCGATATCCTTGGGATCGACGCGGTGCGCATTCATGCCTTAACCTCCTGTTGATGTTGCAAGAACCTTTCCTGGATGTCGTAAGGTAGACGGGTTTTTTCAACCGCGCATCGGGCTGAGCGGTCGTAATTCTGTCTGGGCGTTGCTGCCTGCCGCGGCCTCGCGTCTGCCGCTGCGATTAAAGTTATTTCACATCACGCGCTTGCCGCCGTGCACTGGGGAGATGCGGATGCGGTTCAGGTGGGCGGTTGGGGATGGCGGCGGCAATCCCCTCACGCTCGGCGACTGGTTCACCCTTGGCATCGTTTCGGCTGAGGCAGGAGATATCGCAATGGCCCGTTCATCACTTCCTGCGGCTCGACGCGCCGATCAATCCCGGCAATTCCGGCGGTTCAGCCTTTGACATCAGCGGCCCGGTGGTTGGAATAAACACAGCAATTGTATCGCCTTGGGCGGCTCGGTCGGCATCGGCTTCGCACTTTCCGCAACTCGGCGCGCCGCATCGTGATCGCGCTGATTGCCCATGGCAGCGTCGCGCGGGGCGGCTCGGCGTCTTCGTCGCCGATGTGACGGATGCGGCCGGGCAACCGGAGAAGGCGCGCAGATCACCGGAGTCGAGGCGAATGGGCCGGCCAATCGAGCGGGATTGCTGACCTTTGATAGGGTGCTCGCGGCGGTGGGCGCGGCGCTCGCCGGCTCCAGCGATTAGATCCGCGATATCGCTTCGGAGCCGCCGGGCGTTAAGGTAACATTACAAATCGAGCGGACGGCCATATATACCGCTTGCCAGTCGCGGTCGCGCGCCGGCCGATGCAGTTGGGAGGGTAGTGATGCGGATACTGGTCGTGGAAGACGACAAGGATGTTGCAGGTTTTGTGGTGAAGGGCCTGCGCGAGGCCGGCCACACGGTCGAACATGCCGATAACGGCCGTGACGGGCTGTTTCTGGCGGCCTCCGAGAATTTCGACGCCATCATCCTCGACCGCATGCTGCCGGGCGGGATCGACGGGTTGCGCTTGCTGGAGACGTTGCGGGCCCAGGATAATGCAACGCCGGTGGTTTTTTTATCCGCTCTCAGCCAGGTGGATGACCGGGTGAAGGGACTTAAAGCGGGCGGCGACGACTACATTACCAAGCCTTTTGCCTTCGCCGAATTGCTGGCGCGGGTCGAAGCACTGACCCGGCGCGGCAAGACCGATGGTCCCACCACCAAGCTCAGCGTGGGCGATTTGGAGATGGACCTGCTGTCGCGCGGCGTGCGCCGCGGCGGCCAGAAGATCGACCTGCAGCCGCGGGAATTCCGGCTGCTGGAGTATTTGATGCGCCATGCCGGCCAGGTGGTGACCCGCACCATGCTGCTGGAAGGGGTCTGGGACTATCATTTCGACCCGCAGACGAACGTGATCGACGTGCATGTCTCCCGGTTGCGGCAGAAGATCGACAAGCCCTTCGACCTGCCTTTGCTGCATACGGTGCGCAATGCCGGCTACATGCTGCGCTCCGAGGATGTTTGAGGCGTCGAAGCCGAGGCGCTCCCGTGAACGGCAAGCCGGTTCCTGGTCCGGCCCATTCCAGGCGCTTTACCGACCGGCTATGGGGCGCTGAGCTCGGCGAGAGCGAGAGCGCGCCGCCGCGGCGGCTAAAGCCGCTGATCCGTTCCGCCGGCGTTCGCTTCGCCGTCGTGTACGCAATGATCTTTGGCTTGAGCGCCTTGGCATTGGCGTTTTCCATCTGGTACTCCACGGTTGGGTTGCTGGAGCGGCAGGTGCAGATTGCCATCCGCAACGATGCAACGGCACTTTCGGATCATTTCGAGGTCGGCGGGATGGCGTCCCTGGTGGCCGCGATCAACGAGCGGCTTGCGGATAATATCGACGGCGATGTGATCTATTTGCTGGTGGACCCGCTGGGCAACCGGGTCGCTGGTAATTTCAGCGCCTGGCCGAACGGGTTGAACCAGACGTCGACCTGGTACGAATTGCCAACCGTGCTCCATGGCAGCCATTCGGTGGCGCTGCTGCGGGCCTTCGCCCTGCCGGGCGGCTCTCAGCTGCTGGTCGGGCGGGATGTAACGTCGCGCGCGCAGTTGCGGCACTTGCTGCAGGTCGGGCTGCTTTGGGCGATGGCGATCATGTTCGCGCTCGGCTTGCTGGGGGCGGTGGTAATCCGCTCGATGTTCCGCCGGATGATCCAGGATATTTCCCACACGACCCGGGCGATCTCGCGCGGCGATCTGTCGCGGCGAGTGAATATTTCGGGCAATGGCGATGAGTTCGACGAGCTGGCCGACAACATCAATGATATGCTGGATCGCATCGCCCGGCTGATGGACGGGGTGCGGCAGGTCTCGAACTCGATCGCGCATGATCTGCGAACGCCGATCACCCGCGCCCGTGCGCGGCTGGAGGATGCGGCGCTGCATGCCCACAGGCCTGAGGACCTGCGCTCGGCAATCGAGCGCGCCACCATCGACCTGGATGCCATCATCGCGGTTTTTCAGGCGCTGCTGAGGATTGCCGAAATCGAGGCCGGATCGCGGCGCTCGGCCTTCGCGGAACTCGACCTGGTGCCGCTGCTGACCGATATCGACGAGCTGTATTACGACGTGGCGGAGGAGCGGGGGCTGCGGCTGGAGACCCATTTCGCGGGCCCGCTGCATTTCTGGGGCGATCGCGAGCTGATGCAACAGGCGATCACCAATCTGCTGGACAATGCGCTGAAATTCTCAGCGCCCGGCACGACGATTTCCTTCACCGCCAAGGAGGAGGATACGGTGATTTCGATCGCGGTCGGAGATCGCGGTCCGGGCCTGTCCGCCGGCGATCGCGAGCGTGCGACCGAGCGGTTCTTTCGCGCCGAGTCGGCGCGCAACACGCCGGGTTCCGGCCTGGGGCTGGCACTGGTCGCCGCGGTAGCGCAGAACCATAGCGGCACGCTGCGGCTGCTGGATAATCATCCCGGCTTGCTTGCGATAATCACCTGCCCGGTTTCAGGGCGGATCGGGACTGATACGCGCAACAATGCGCGTGGCTGGAACAAGTAAGCGCCGCTGTTGTAAAAAGCCGAGACACCGGCGCGGGCGAAAAACTTTTGCTCTAACTTTTGCTCTAACTTTTGCGCAATACTTTTGCCCTTGGGCGTTAGCACGTGACGCACCTGCGGCCCGGTTCTTTTTCTTCAGAAAAAGCAGTGCTTCCTTTTCTAGTCTCGCTTTCGGGTTTCGAAACTATAGGGGCTGGCACTGGTGGTTTGTGGATCGACCGTAAGGCGGTGGGCCAGCGGCGGGAAGGCGCGGGAGCGGCAATCCTCCCTGTCGCATAGCCTGCAAGACAGGCCGATGCCGACGGCGGCCTTCGCGATATCGATGCCGTCGCTATAGGTCAGGTTTTCGCGCTGCCCGATATCGCAGCCCATCGCCACCACGTGCACCGGCGGCGGGTCGCCCCAGCGGGCCGGCCGGCCGGTAATGGCGCGGGCGAAGCATAGGAAGGTCTGGCCATCCGGCAATTCGGCGATCTGCACCCGCGTGGTGCCCGGCGTGGCGAAGGCAGTATGGATGATCCAGCGCGGGCAGGTGCCGCCATAGCGCATGAACGGAAAGCCCGAGGCGGAGAACCGCTTACTGACATTGCCCGCCGGGTCGACGCGCAAAAAGAAGAACGGCACGCCGCGGGCGCCGGAGCGTTGCAGCGAGGACAGGCGGTGGCAGGCCTGCTCATAACTCACCCCAAAGCGCGCCGCGAGCGAGTCGACGTCGTAGCGCAGCTCCTGCGCCGAGGCGAGGAAGGGTTCATAGGGCATGATGATGGCGCCCGCAGCATAGTTCAGCAGGCCGACGCGCAGCAGCTCCATTGCATCCGGCGAACTCGGTGCGGCCAGCGTCACCAGCGCCTCGACCGCCTCGCGGGTTTCCAGCAACGCCAGCTGAAACGCCATTTGAAAACCCCGGCTCTCGCGCGAAACCGTCTCCGACAAGGTGAGCAGCCTGGATTTGGGATCATATACCCGCAGCGCGCCGGGTTGCGGCCGGACGATCACCACCAGGCTATGTTTCTGCCGCAGCCGCTCAGCCAAGGCGTGATTGGTGCCCAGCACCGCCATTTGCAGGTTGACGCTGATCGTCTCCGCCGCCTGTTCGAGCGTTGGAAAATGATTGGCGTGCGTGTGGAAGTAGTCCCGCACTTCCTCATTCGGCAGCAGGATTTTTCGCCCGGAAGGCAAGGTGATGCCGTCGGAATCCTCGCGCGCTCCGGCCCAGGCGCGGTGCATCGCCAGAATTGCCCGCACCGCATTCGGCGCCGCCGCGGCGATCGCTTGGCTTTCAGATTCCGGCACAGGATCGATGCCGAGCATGGGGTCGGCAAAGACTTCGCGCAGCTTGATCTGGTAATCGCGCTCCTGGTCGCCGGAGAGCGAATCAAGGTCGACATCCAGGATCCTCGCCAGCTTGAACAACAAGGTCGCGGTGACGGAACGCTGGTCGTGTTCGATGAGGTTGAGATAGCTGGTGGAAATGCCAAGCTTTTGCGCCAAGGCCTGCTGACTGAGGCCCTGCGAGGTGCGGAGCCGCCGCAAAGTCGGTCCAATGATGGGCTTTGCCATGCGCCGGGTCTAGTAAAGCTTTTACATGCTGTAAAGAATTTCATGTAAAGCGCTTCACAACCTTCCTTTGCCGGCAGTCGTTTACGTGGAGACTGACCTGCCGGAACTTGTAAATTCTTTTACAACGCGCGTCCGCACATCGGTGGTTAAGGAACTGGCTATGACTTGCATGACACGTATCTTCTTATCATCCGCCGGATGGTTTTACGGCCTCGCGCCATCTGCACGCCGGCACGGCGCGCGATCAGGCGCATTGTCATAACCGGAAAGGTTACGATGAACGCCTGGTGCACAGTCATGGCTGGGCCGATAACAGCTAAGCCGGCCTGACGGATAACCGGCGCCCAAGCGCCGCAACACCAGGAATTGTCCGCTTTTGCGGCGCCCCAGGCGCCACCGTTGAATTCAACACTTTTGCGGCGGCCGCATTCATGGCAGGTTTCAGAGATGTCCGCCCGGCCTTTTGTTCTGACAGCAGATCTCCTGCTTCGCGCCTACCGGCTGGGGATGTTTCCCATGGCGGAAGCGCGCGCGAGCCGCGCCTTGCACTGGCTGGATCCGGAACATCGCGGCGTTCTGCCGCTATGGAGTTTTCATTTGCCGCGCAGCCTGATGAAGACGCTGCGCTCCGGCAAATTCGTGCTGAGCGCGGATACCGATTTTGCCGCCACCATCGGCGCCTGCGCCGCCGCCAGGCCAAACCGGCCCGAGACCTGGATCAACCAGGAAATCGAAAAACTCTTTATCGAGCTGCACCGCCTCGGCTTCGCGCACAGCGTGGAAGCGCGGCAGGACGGCCGGCTGGTCGGCGGATTGTACGGGGCCTGCATGGGCGGTGCTTTTTTTGGCGAAAGCATGTTCTCGACCGAGACCGATGCCTCGAAGGTAGCACTGGTGCATCTGGTCGCAAGGCTGCGCCTCGGCGGCTTCACGCTGCTTGATACGCAGTTTATTACAACCCATCTGTGCCGCTTCGGCGCCCGGGAAATTCCGCGGGCGAAATATCATAAACTGCTGGCGGAGGCCGTGGAGGTCCCGGCGCGGTTCAACGCCAACCCCGACGCGGCGGCGCTGGGCAAGGAGATCGAGGCGATGCGCCGCCAGGAGTAGTCATTTGCCACTTAGCCCTTTGCTGCTGCTGCTCGGGATCGGTACCGCGCAGGCCGATGTCTCGCCTTTGATCCTGCCGAGCCGGGATGTGGCGGTGATCTACCAGCTCGCCGCACCGGGCAGGCCGAGCCAGTCCTATCAGTTCGAATATGACGCGCGTGATCAGCGGGCGCGCATCAACAACCCGGCGCAGGGCACGTATTTCCTGATCGACCTGCCGGCCGGGACGGCGCAGATGGTGGTGCCGCAATTGAACAGCGTGGTGAACGCGCCGGACCTCTCGGGCCTGACCCGGCAGCTCACCGATGCCGGCCACCAGGCCAGGTTCACCGCACTCGGCGAGAAGCAATACGCCGGCCTGTCCTGCCGGAACTGGCTGGTCGTCAGCCCGCAGGGCACCGCAACCGCCTGCCTCACACCGGATGGCGTCGCGTTGCACTTCGATGGCCATAACGCCCACGGCTCCGGCTCCGTAACCGCCACCGCGGTCAATTTCCGGCCGCAGCCGCCTGGCGACTTCGCGGCGCCGCATGGCTTGAACGCCATCACATTGCCGCCCGGCGTGCTGCAGCAATTGATGAACGGTGGCCAGGCGCAGTAAGGCGGGAAGGAAATGCTTCTTTTTGCGAAGAAAAAGAAGCGAGAAGACTGTTGTAATCTGGACCTCGGCGCGTTGCAAAATCCCGGCTCTGAAATATCAAAAGTTTTTGCGCCGCTTTTTTAAAACAAGCGGCTTCCTACTATCCGCCTTACGGCGCGCCGGCTCGGCTGCTACTTTGATGCGGTGACTCGCGCATTGCACCTGATGGTTGGGTTGCCGGGGCAGGGGATGCATTTTGGCGTCGACCCGCTCTCCGTGCTGTTTTTATGCATGCTGGCGCCGCAGGTGGCGGCGAGCGCCGTGGCGTTCGAATGGCGGTCCGGCACGTTCTGGGTGTTTGTGCTGGGCATGGTTCTGACGCTGCTGGCTGCCGACGCCTTTGCGCTGATTTTTGGATCTGAGCTGATGAGTGCCGCGTCCTGGCTGCTGGTGCTGCGCGGGGCTAGAGAGCCCAGTGTTCGGGAGCCCGCTACCTTATATGCGGGCATCGCGCTGTTCTCATCGGTGTGCCTGATTTCGGCGGTTTATTTACCGGCGGGGGATGCCGCCTTCGGCTTGCTGCTGCTGGGCGCCGGCGCCAAGGCGGGTTTGGCACCTTTGCACGCCTGGCTGCCGCGGGCGCATCCGGCGCCGTCCGCCGGCGTCTCGGCGGTGATGTCGGGCGGCATGGTGAAAATCGCGCTCTACGTGATTATTCGTTACGGATTTGTGGTCTGGGGCAGCGACATCGCGCTTTGGTGGGGGGTCGCGCTGATGCTGGCGGGGGCGGCCTCGGTCATGGTCGGGGCGTTGCGCGCCGTGCTGGAGGTCGAGCTGAAGACGATGCTGGCCTGTTCCACAATCGAGCATGTCGGGCTGATCGCGGTGGGGCTTGGCATCGCGCTGCAGGCCAGGGCGCAGGACGAGCCGGCGCTGGCGGTGGTGGCGCTGCAGGCGGCGCTGCTGTTTGCGGTGGCGCACGCGCTGGTCAAACCGCTGCTGTTTCTGGGCGTTGGGGCGGTGAAGCATGCGACCGGCACGACCTCGCTGAACTGGCTCGGCGGGTTGATGCGCGGCATGCCGCGGCTGGGGATTCTGATGCTGCTGGGCGCCTGCGGCATGGCGGCGCTGCCGCTGTTCCCGGCGTTCGCGCCGGAGTTCTTGCTGCTGCACGCGGTGATCGCGGCGGCCGGCAATGGCGGCATTCTGACCTGGATCGGCGCTACTGCGCTGCTGGGCATTTTGGGCTTGAGTGCCGGGCTGGCGCTGGCGGCCGCAGTGCGGATGATCGGGATCGGCTTTCTCGGTCGGCCGCGCACCTTGCGGGCAGCGGCGGCGGAGGAGGCGGATCGCCGCGTATTATACGGCATGGTGCTGCTGGCCGTGCTGTGCGTGCCGGTGGCGCTGACGCCCGGCCTGCTGCTCGCGGCGCTGCAGCCGGTGATTCTGCAACTGGTGCCGGGCGGCTTACCGCAGCCTTTGGCCTATGCGCCGCTGCCGCTGGCGGTGCTGCTTCTGCTGCTGGCCGGGATCGCTTTTCTGCTCCTGCGGCGGTTTGGCGCGCGCGGCGAGCGCGAGGCGCCTTCCTGGAATGGCGGCTTCGGCAAGCCGCCGGTCTGGCTGCCCTTCGGCGATCCGGTTACCCAGCCCAGCGCCACCGGCTTTGCCCAGCCGGTGCGCCGCGCGCTAGGCGGCGTCCTGCTGGACCCTGACGTCGCCGACCCCGGCGAGACATTCTTGCTCCTGCCGCTTGGCAGGCTGCCTCAGGTTTTCGTCCGGCTGACCGAGCGGATCCGGCTGGCCAGCATCCGCCAGCGTCTGGCGTTCGTGTTGGCGGCGCTGGTGGCGGTGATGCTGGCGTTGGGCGTGGGGCAGGGCGGCTGATGCTTCTGGTCCTGCTGCGGTTGGCGGCGACGATCCTGCACGCGGCGGCCATCTTTGCCCTGGCGCCCTTGCTGATGGGGCTGGTGGCTAAATTCCGGGCGCGGCTGCTGGGCCGGCGCGGGCCGCCGGTGCTGCAGCCCTACCGGGATTTGCGCAAGCTGATCCTGAAAACCCCGCTGATCCCCGATACCGCGACCGAGCTGTACCGGATCTGGCCCTTTGCCGGCCTTGCCGCCATCGCCGCCGCGGCCTTGCTGGTGCCGGGATTTGCGCTGGACCTGATCGGCGCGCGGGCCAGCGACTTCATCGTCCTGATCGGCCTGTTCGCGCTCTCGCGCGGCGCCACTTTGCTGGCGGGGCTGGAAACCGGCTTCGGCTTCGGCGGGGCCGCGGCGGGGCGGGAGGTTCTGTTCGGCAGTTTCGCGGAAGCGGCTTTGCTGATGGTGGTGCTGAGCTTCGTGCTGATCACCGGCGATCCGACGGTGGACGGCAGCGCGCAATATCTCGGCTCCGGTCAGGTCGGGCTGTCCGTCTCGCTCGGCTTTGCACTGGCGGCCATGCTGGCGGTGGCGCTGACCGATGCAGCGCGCCTGCCGGTGGACAATCCAACAGGGCATCTGGAACTCGCCATGGTGCATGGGGCTTTGGTGCTGGAATATTCCGGCCGCTATCTGGCACTGTTTCAATACGTGGCCTGCTTGCGGCTGATGGTCTGGTTCTGCCTGATCGGCACCTTGTTCCTGCCGTTCGGCATGGCGCAGGCCGGCGACATCCTGTCCTGGCCGCTCGGGCTGCTCACCTGGGGAGCAAAACTTTGCGGCTTTGCCGCGGCACTCAGCCTGCTGGAAGTTTCCACCGCCAAGATGCGGGTATTCCGGGTGCCGGAATTTCTCGGCGTGGCCCTGCTGCTCGGCCTGCTCTCGGCGATATTCCTGTTCGTGACGGGACGCCTGAGCGGATGAGCGGCTGGGCCGTCCTGCAAGACTACGCACTTGCGCATCAGCTGGGCGGCCTGTTGCTGCTCTGCGCCTTTGCTTTGCTGTCGCAGCGGCGGCTGGCGGCGATGATCTCGCTGTATCAGATGGAGGCGCTGGTTTTGAGCGCAGCTTCCTTCTGGCAAGGGTTCTTGCAGCATTCGTGGGATCTGTATCTCACCGGCATCATCACGTTGTCGATCCAGGCGATTCTGCTGCCGTTGGCGCTCCGCCGCATCGTGCAGCGCCGCAATCTGATCCGCGCGATCGAGACCGCCATGCCGGTCGGCGTCTCGATGATCCTGGGCGTCGGGCTGATCGGCATCGCCGTGCTGGTGGTGCTGCCGGTCACCGCGCACGCCGTCAGCCTGACGCGGGAGGATCTGGCGCTTTCGCTCTCGGTCGTGCTGCTGGGTCTGCTGGTGATGACGGCAAGGCGCAGCGCGCTGGCGCAGGTGATCGGGTTTCTCTCGACCGAGAACGGCCTGGTGCTGGCGGCGATCGGCATGCCGGGGATGCCGTTCGTCGCGGAACTCTCGGTGGCGCTGCTGGTGCTGACGGCGTTTCTGGTGCTCGGCGTCTTCGTGTTCGGGGTGCGCGAGCATTTAGACAGGCCGGATCTGCGCGGCATCGAGGAAACACAAAGGCGCGGAAGATGAGCATCGCCTTGGCCGCCGTGCTGCTGCCGCTGCTCTCCGCGATCTGGCTTGGCTGTTTCGGTGGCAAAATGGCCGGCGCCTATGCAAACCTGTTGATCTGCGTCGTGCTGTTTCTGCTCACGCTGGCGGTGCCGGCAAGTCCAGGCGCCTTCATGCTGCATGCGGATGATCTGAGTATGATTTTCGGCGTGCTGACCGGGTTTGTCGGGCTGACCACGGCGATCGCGAATATCGGGTTCGTGCGCGGCGAGGAGGGCGGGTTCGGCGTCCGCCGTTGGCGCGTCTATCACGCCATGAGCCAGGCCGTGCTCGGCTGCATCCTGCTCGGCCTGTACGCCGATAATATCGGCTTGCTCTGGGTGGCGGTGGAAGGGGCGACGATCGCTGCCTGCCTGGCGGTCAGCCTGCCGCGCACCGGCTCGGCGCTGGAAGCGGCGTGGAAATATCTCATCCTGGGCGGCGTCGGCATCGCACTAGCGCTGTTCGGCACCATGCTGACCTATCTGGCGGCGCAGCCGGCGCTGGGCCCGGGATTGCGGGCGATGAGTTTCTCGGCGCTGACGCAAAATGCCGGCCAGCTCGACGGCAGGCTGATGACACTGGCCTTCGTGTTTCTGCTGTTCGGCTACGGCACCAAGGCGGCGCTGGTGCCGCTGCATGGCTGGCTGCCGGATGCCTATGCACAAGGCCCGGCGCCGCTTTGCACCGCACTCAGCGGGCTGACGCTGAACGTGCCGCTGCTCGGGATTTTGCGCTTCCGGCATTTGACGCAGGGAACCGGCGGCGCGCTGCCGCCGGGGCCGTTTCTGCTGGCGCTGGGGCTGGCATCGCTGCTGCTGACCGCCTTCAGCCTGTGGCGGCCGCGCAATGCCAGAAGGTTTTTCGGCTTCTCGTCAATTGCGCATGGCGGGCTTGCCGCCTTCGCCTTCGGGCTGGGCGGCGCGCCGGCGATTTTCGCCGGGCTGCTGCATATGCTGCTGCACACGCTGATCAAATCCGCCTTGTTCCAGGCCTTGATCCGCGCGGCCGCTTTGCGCGGCGGCACGGCGCCCGGCGATTACGGCTTTGGCCGGCTGCGCGGCCTGCCTGCGACCAGCAAAAGCCTTGGCTGGCTGCTCGGGATTTCGATCTTCGCCCTGACCGGCCTGCCGCCTTCCGGGCTGTTCGTCACCGAGTTCCTGATCCTCAGCCAGACGATCAAGCTTGAACCGCTGCTGGCACTGCCGCTGGGGCTGGGGCTGGTGGTTTGCGCCATCGCCATCATCCGCCTGCTGGAGCCGCTACTGTTCGGGCCGCCGCCGCCGCCAGCGAAGCCGCGACAAGCCGGCTTCGATATCGGCCTGATCGGGCTGCATCTGCTGGCGGCGCTGATCCTGGCTTTCGCCATGCCCTGGCCGCTGCTGCGGGGGCTCTCCAGCATCGCCGGGAGGCTGCAATGAATTTTTGCTCCAAGCGGCTCTGCGGGCCGGAGGAATGGCGAGATCTGTCCGGTCACTTCATCGCGCTCTGGACCGGCGGCGGCTTTGCCTACGCCTTGTTCGAACATGAGCTGGCGGCGGTCGCTCTGGTCGACGGCGCCTATCACGCGCTCTCGGCGCGTTTTCCGGGCGCCGATTGGTTCGAGCGTCTGGCGCATGATTTGAACGGCCATATCGCAACCGGCGCCGACATGCGGCGGGCCGCGATCGAGCAGTTTCGCGCCGCCGACGGCAAGGCCGCCTGGCCCGAGTTTGCGTCCGCCCCCGGCGAAGGCGTGCACCAGATGGCGGTGGGTCCAATCCATGCCGGCATCATCGAGCCGGGCCATTTCCGGTTTTCGCTGCTCGGCGAACAGGTTCTTAAGCTCGAGGTCAGGCTGGGCTATTCGCACAAAGGCACGCTGGCGCTGATGCGCGGCAAGTCGCCGCGGCTGGCGGCGCGTTTTGCCGCGCGCATCTCCGGCGACGCCACGGTGGCGCACAGCATCGCCTTCGCTCAGGCGGCGGAAGCGGCTTCCGGCGGCCAGGCGCCGCCGCGCGCGCAGGCGCTGCGGGCCGTGATGGCGGAGCTGGAGCGCATCGCCAATCACGCCGGCGATATCGGCGCCATCGCCGGCGATGCCGGGTTTGGCTTTCTGGATGCCAGGCTGGCCCTGCACCGTGAAGCCTTCTGCGCCGCGGCTGCCGCAGCCTTCGGCCACCGGCTGATGATGGACATGGTGATCCCCGGCGGCGTCGCCGCCGACATCGCAACCGGCGGCATCGCCGCTGACATTGCAACCGGCGGCCCGGCGGCGATCGAAGCGGCGCTGAGCGCGCTGCAGGCGGAGCTGCCGTCGCTGACCCGTATCTTCGAAGACCATGCCAGCCTGCAGGACCGGCTGATCGGCACCGGCATCATTACCCCGGCGCTGGCGGAAAGCTACGCCGCCGGCGGCTTCGTCGGCCGCGCCTCCGGCCGCCGCGCCGATGCCCGCATGCAACCCGGTTACCCGCCTTACGATGCATTGCACCTCAACGTCCCGACCGAGGCCGATGGCGACGTGGCGGCAAGGATCAGGGTCAGGCTGGCAGAGTTGACCGAGAGCACGCGCCTCATCCGCATTCTGCTGGCACAACTGCCGCAAGGCCCGATCGCAACCGCCTTGCCCGCCGGCAGCGGCGAGGCCTGCGGCGTGGCGGAGAGTTTCCGCGGCCCGGTCTGGGTGTGGATGCAGCTCGAATCCGGCATGATCAACGATGTCTTCGTGGCCGACCCCAGCACGCTGCACTGGCCGCTGCTGGAACACGCAACATGCAACGGCATCGTTGCGGATTTCCCGCTGATCAACAAATCGATCAACGCCTCTTACGCCGGCGTGGATTTGTAATGATCTGGTCCACCTTGGCGCGGCATCTGCTCCGCGACCCATCGCCGCCGATAACGGCCGACGCTGCCATGGTCAGCGCCTTGCGCGAAAGGCTGGCCCAGGCTTCCGAACGCCTTCTGGGCCGCAGCCTCGCCATCCGCCACGTCGCCGCCGGCAGCTGCAATGGCTGCGAGCTGGAGCTGCGGGCAACCCAGAACATGATCTACGACCTGACCCAGTACGGGCTCAGCTTCACGCCCAGCCCGCGCCACGCCGATGTGCTGCTGATCACCGGCGTCGCCGCCCGCAACATGCTGGAAGCGGTGCGCCAGGCGCGCGAGGCCATGCCGGAGCCGGCGCTGGTCATCGCCGCCGGCGATTGCGCGGTGGATGGCGGCGTCTTCAAAGGCTCCCCTGCCATTACCGGCGGCGCCGGGTCGATCCTGCCCGTCGACCTGCTGATCTCCGGCTGCCCGCCGACGCCCTTGCAAATCATCGAAGGCCTGCTGGCGCTGATCGAAGCGCATGCAAGCAAGTAGCCGCTTTTTCTACAGGAAAGACGCGCTTCCTCCTCCCGCCGTTAAAGCTGTTTTAACGGGTCGAACCTAGGCTGCACGGCATTGGCCCTGCACTTCCTGCGTGGCCGCCCGGCCACGGAGCAGAATGTTGCAGAGCATTCGAAGGTGCGGATTTTTTGGCCTTGGTTGAGGCGGCGGAGCCGGAGCCGGAGCCGGAGCCGGATGCGGCGCCGGAGCCTGATGTTCCTTTGCAACTGCCGGCGGCGCTTGACCTGAAGGCGGCGGCGCCGCTGGCGGCGGCGCTGCTGGCCAGGCGCGGCGCCGCTGTCGTTGTCGATGCCGGCGGCGTGCAGCGTCTTGGTGGGCAGTGCCTGCAGGTTCTGCTTGCGGCGCAGGCGAGCTGGGGGATCGATGCGCGGGAGCTGCGCATCGAAGACGCCTCGCCGGAATTCTGCTCCGCCATCGAATTGTTCGGGGCGCGGGATGCGTTGGTTTTCACTCCGAAAGAGCCTGGCTGATGAGCAAGACTGTTTTAACCGTCGATGATTCGCGGACCATGCGCGATATGCTGCGGCTTTCTCTGGAAGCCGCCGGTTTTCGCGTCGTGCAGGCGCAGGACGGCGTGCATGGGCTGGAGGTTCTGTCGGGCGAGACGCCTGACGTGATCGTCACCGACATCAACATGCCGCGGCTGGACGGTTTCGGCTTTATCGAGGCGGTGCGTCAGGATAATTCCCGCCGCGCGACGCCTGTGCTGGTGCTCACGACCGAGGTGGATGCGGAGAAGAAAAGCCGGGCCAAGGCGGCGGGGGCCACCGGCTGGATCGTTAAGCCTTTCGACCCGGTGAAGCTGGTGGACGCCATCCGCCGCGTCGCCAACTGAGCGGGAGCGCGGTTTTGGACCCGATAGAGGCGATCAAAGCGACGTTCTTCCAGGAATGCGAGGAAGGGCTTGCCGATCTTGAATCCGGACTGATGGCGATGGAGAACGCCGCCACCGATTCCGAGACCGTGAACGCGGTGTTCCGCGCCGTGCATTCGATCAAGGGCGGCGCCGGGGCGTTTGCGCTGGAGCGGCTGGTACGCTTTTCGCATGTGTTCGAAACGACTTTGGATGCGCTGCGGTCCAACCGGATTCCGCCATTGCCGGCGACCTTGACCATCATGCTGCGGGCAGCCGATGCGCTGGCCGATCTGGTGCGCGCATCGCGCGATGGCGATGCGGTGGATGAGGCGCGGCTGACGGGGCTGGCGGCGGAGCTGGGCGCGCTGATCGCGCCTCCTGGTCAGGCGGCCGCGGCCGCGGCGGTGGATTTGGGCGAGATGGAGGGGCTCGATTTTGAGCCTATCGCGTTGATCGAGGAACCGGCGGCGGCCGGTTGGCAGATCAGGTTCAAGCCGCGGGCCGAGCTCTACGCCAAGGGCAACGAGGCAGGACTGCTGCTGCGGGAGTTGGGGCGGCTGGGCCAGATGACGGTCGACATGGATGCCGGCGCGCTGCCTGATCTCGCCGAGCTGGATCCGGAAGGCGCCTATCTGACCTGGCGGATCGAGCTGAAATCGGAATGCGAGGAAGCGGCGATCCGCGAGGTTTTCGACTTCGTCGAGGATGAATGCGAGCTCGAAGTCCTACCCGCCGGCGCTGGCCCTAAGCCGGGCGCCGCGGCGCCGGGAGCGCCGCAGGCGGAGGAATTCGACGTGATGGCGCTGATCGGCAAGGCGCAGGAGGCGCTGAGGCATCAGCCGCCGCCGCCTGCAGCGGTGGCACTGCCGCCGGCGCCGGCGGCAGTCGCGGCGCTCGCCGAGGCGCCGGCGGGCCGGCCTGCAGAGGGCGGCGAAACCGCCGTTGGCGCCACCATTCGCGTCGATCTCGACCGGGTTGACCGGCTGATCGATCTGGTCGGTGAGCTGGTGATCAACGAAGCGATGCTCTACCAGCGCGCGATCGAGGCTGGGATGACCCGGGCTTCTGCCGTCGGCATGGCGCTGGAGGAGCTGGAGCGGCTGACCCATGAGATTCAGGACGGCGTCATGGCCATCCGCGCGCAGCCGGTGCGCTCGGTGTTCCAGCGCATGCCGCGGCTGGTGCGGCAAGTGGCGGCGCAGACGGCCAAGCAGGTCCGGCTGGTGACGGAAGGCGAGGCGACCGAGGTGGATAAAACCGTCATCGAGCGCCTGGCCGACCCGCTGACGCATATGGTCCGCAACGCTATCGATCATGGGCTGGAATCGCCGGAGCAGCGCGTCGCGATCGGCAAACCGGCGGAAGGCACGGTCAGGCTGCATGCGCTGCACCGCTCCGGGCGCATCGTCATCGAGGTCGCCGATGACGGCGCCGGGATCAACCGCGCCCGCGTGCGGGAGAAGGCGATCAGCAACGGCCTGATCGCGGCGGACGCGCAGCTGACCGATGAGGAGACGGATAACCTGATCTTCATGCCGGGATTTTCCACGGCTGAGACCATATCCGACATCTCCGGCCGCGGCGTCGGCATGGATGTGGTGCGGCGTTCGGTGCAGGCTTTGGGCGGGCGTATCGGCATCGCCTCGCGCCCCGGCCTGGGTTCGACCTTCACCTTGAGCCTGCCGCTGACGCTGGCGGTGCTGGATGGCATGGTGGTGACGGCGGCGGGCCATACGCTGATCATTCCGCTTGGCGCCATTCTGGAAACCCTGCAGCCGCGCGCCGCATCGATGCACCGGCTGGGCGACCTGCGGCTGATGCACATGCGCGGCGCCTACGTGCCGCTGGTCGATATTGGTGCTGCGCTCGGCTTCCGCAGCTGGCCGGTGGACAGCGATACCTGCGTGGCGGTGCTGGTGGAGAATGAAGGCGGCGCCCGATCGGTGCTGCTGGTCGATGAAATCCTGGGCCAGCGCCAGGTGGTGATCAAAAGCCTGGAGGCCAATTACCGCGCCGTGCAGGGCGTGGCCGGCGCCACCGTCATGGGCGACGGCCGGGTCGCGCTGATCCTGGATGTCGACGTTATGGTTACGGACTCGCAACGCAATAGCAAACGAGCGCCGGGCGATGCGCGTGCCGAACAAATTCTTGCCGAAGTGAGTTGATCGATGAGCGAATCCAAATCCGAAGAGGTTGTCGCGCGCGAAATGATCGCTTTTCGCGTGGGCGCGCAGGAATTCTGCGTCAATGTCATGAAGGTGTGTGAAATTCGCGGCTGGACGCCGGCAACCGCGCTGCCGCAGGCGCCGCGTTTCCTGCGCGGCGTGATCAATCTGCGCGGCGCCGTTCTGCCGATTGTCGATTTCGCCGCGCGGCTCGGTTTGGAATCGACCGAACCGACGGCGCGGCACGTGGTGATCGTGGCGCAGATCAATCACCAGCAGGTCGGCCTGCTGGTCGATGCCGTCTCCGACATCCTCACCGTCAGCGATGCGAGCATTCAGCCGACGCCCGATATCGCATCCGATCTCGTCAAGCAGTTCGTGCACGGCCTGCTGCCGGTGGATGGCAGGATGATCAGCCTGATCTCGCTCGACCATGTGCTGCAGAACAGCGAGGCGGCGGCGGCGTGAGCGATTCAGGCGCCCGTTCCGCCGAATTCAAGATGACCGGCAATGACAGCCGGCGCATCGCGGTAATCATGCGCGAGGCGACCGGCGTTGTGCTGGATGAAAGCAAGTTCAATCTGATCTATTCCCGGCTGGCCAAGCGGCTGCGTCTGCTGGGCCTGCAGGATTTTTCGCAATATTGCGACCTGGTCGCGCGGCCGGAGGGCCATGCCGAGCGGGACGCGATGATGGCGGCGCTGACCACCAATGTCACGCGCTTCTTCCGCGAGCCGCATCATTTCGAACATCTGAAGAAAGTCGTGCTGCCGCCTTTGATCGCGCGGGCGAAGCAGGGCGGCAAAATCAGGCTGTGGTCGGCGGCCTGCTCCAGCGGGCAGGAGCCGTATTCGATGGCGCTCACCGTGCTGTCGCTGCTGCCCGATGCCGGCAAGTACGATATCAAAATCCTGGCGACCGATATCGACCCGAACATGATCGCGGCCGGCACCGCCGGCGCGTACGATTCCAGCCTGATGGCGGATATCCCGAAGGAGCTGGGCAAGCGCTGGTTCGCGCCGGCGCAGCGTCCGGATTTCTTTGCCGCCTCGGAGGAGCTGCGCGCGCTGGTGAGCTTCCGCAAGCTCAATCTGATCAGCGACTGGCCGATGCAGGGCGTCTTTCAGGCCATCTTCTGCCGCAACGTGGTGATCTACTTTGATGACCCGACAAAAAACCGGATATGGGAGCGCATGGTGCGGCTGATGGATGAAAACAGCGCGCTGTATATCGGCCATTCCGAGCGGATCGGCGGCGCGGCGGAACAGCGTCTGCGCAGCGACGGCATCACCACCTATCGCCTGCGCACGGCCAATGCGGCGCGGCCTGCGGCCGCTAAGGAGCATGCATGACCATCCGCGTGCTTGTCGTGGATGACTCCGCCACCATGCGCGGTCTCATCACCGTCACTTTGCAGCGCGATCCAGAAATCGTGGTGATCGGACAGGCCTGCGACCCGATCGAGGCAAGGCAGGCGATCAAGGATCTCAATCCGGATGTCGTGACGCTGGACATCGAGATGCCGAACATGAACGGGCTCGATTTTCTGGAAAAGATCATGCGGCTGCGGCCGACGCCGGTGATCATGGTCTCGACGCTGACGCAGGAAGGGGCGGAGGCAAATCTGCGCGCGCTGGAGATCGGCGCCGTCGACTGCATCGGCAAATCACACGACAATAACGGTTTTGAGCAGCTCGCCGAAAAGGTCAGAATGGCGGCGAAGTCGCGGGTGCGGGCGCGCCCGGCGGCGGTCAAGCCGGTGGCGAACGACGTGAATTTCCGCCCGAACGAGAAGCTGGTGGCCATCGGCTCTTCCACCGGCGGGGTGGAGGCGCTGCTGACCGTGCTCACGCCTTTTCCGGTAAACTGCCCGCCCGTGCTGATCACCCAGCATATGCCGGCGGTTTTCACCAAACGCTTTGCCGAGCGGCTGAACCGCGTATGCGCGCCGCAGGTAACGGAAGCGAGCGATGGCGAAGTGGTGGAGCCGGGGCATATCTATCTCGCACCTGGCCACGCGCATCTGGAACTGGTCAATCAGGGCAGGCTGCGCTGCCGCCTGAGCGACGCGGAGCGGGTGAACGGCCACCGGCCTTCGGTCGATATTCTGTTCCGCTCGGTGGCGCGCGCGATGGGGCGCAAGGCGCTGGGCGTGATCCTGACCGGTATGGGGCGCGACGGCGCGCAAGGGCTGCTGGAGCTGCGCCGCGGCGGCGCTCATACGCTGGGCCAGGATGAGAGCAGCTGCGTCGTCTACGGCATGCCCAAGGCCGCGTTCGAACTGGGCGCGGTGATACAGCAGGTCGGGCTGGAGAAGCTCGCGGACCGCATCCTGCAACTCACCCGGGCCGACGCCAAAGAGCAGGTCTAGAATGCCCAACGCGGATGCCCTGGTGGTGATGATTGTCGACGATCAGCAAACCATTCGCAGCCTGGCGCGCATGCATCTGCAGATGCTGGGCGTCGGCGGCATCGTGGAAGCCGAAGATGGCGAGGAAGCACTGAAACTTCTGCTGGCGCCACGCCGCATGCCGGTCAACCTGATCATCTCCGACCATAACATGCCCAAGCTGACCGGGTTGAGCCTGTTGCGCGCGGTGCGCGGCTACCAGCCTACCGCCAAAATGGCCTTCATCATGCTGACCGGCAATGCGGATAAGGATCTGGTGATGAGCGCCAGGGAGCATGGCGTAAACAACTATTTGATCAAGCCGTTTACCATGGCGACGCTGAAGCAAAAGATCGAGGCCGTGCTTGGGGCCTTGAAATGACCGGCACGGCGTCCCGCGCCGCCGCGGAGCGGCACATCAATGCCGCCGCGGAGCGGCACATAAATGCCGCCGCAGAGCGGCAGATAAATGTCGCTGCGGAGCGGCGCATCAACATCGTGCAGGGCGAGCAGCGGGTCGACCGCGGGCCTGACGTGGTGCTGACCACCATCCTCGGCTCCTGCGTCGCCGCCTGCCTGTTCGACGCCGTTTCCGGGGTGGGCGGCATGAATCATTTTCTGCTCCCCGGCGATAAGCCGGGCCGGACCAAGCTGACACCTGCGAGCGATGCGATGCGCTACGGCGCCTATTCGATGGAATTGCTGATCAACGGCCTGCTGCGCGAGGGCGCGGCGCGGCACAGGCTGAGAGCGAAACTCTTCGGCGGTGCGAGGATGCTGAAAGGCCTGACCGATGTCGGCGATTCCAACGCCGCCTTTGCGGAGCGCTTCATGCGGGAAGAAGGCATCCCGGTTGTCGGCGGCAGCCTGCGCGGCGATCGCGGCCGGCGCATCCAGTTCTGGCCGGGAAGCGGCCGGGCGCAACAGCTGCAATTCGGCACCAGCGAAGATGCGATCTTCCGGACCGAACGCAAGATCAGCCCGCCGCCGCCGGCGGACGCCTCCGGCAGCGTCGAGTTGTTTTTACCTGGAGATGAGCAGCTTGGAGAATGAGGAGACGATCCGCCTGAAAAGCCTGTTGCAGGCTTTCGAAGCCGAGCTCTATGACCTGGCCCGGCTGGCGGAATCGGCACAGTCGACGTTGAGCAACGCGCTGCTGCACGCGGCCGGCGATGCGGACTGCCATCGCGAGGCGCAAATGCTGGATCTGCTGACGCAGCGGCTCTACGGCATGGCCGGTTTTCTCACCACGCTGGCGCCCGGCATACCGCCGGTCTGGCAGGTGGATACGACAGAGGCAGTCAAGACGGTCAGCCTGCGCCATCTGGCGGACCGTCTGAACGGCGTGCAGGTGGTCAACCTGCAGCACGATATCGGCAAGGTGGAGATGTTCTGAAAGCACGTCACCCTTAGGCGCGGTCCAAAAAAGCAGCTGCTTGCTTAGCCGTTTTCCAACAGCCGTATGCCCGGATGAAAATGCGCGTAGATCTGCCGCGCCGTTGCCTGGTTGATGCCGGTTACCGCTTCCAGCTCCTTCAACCCCGCGGCCTTGACGCCGCGGGCGGAGCCGAAATGCATCAGCAAGGCTTTTTTGCGGGCGGCGCCGATGCCGGGGACTTCGTCGAGTTCGCTGACCGTGATTTTTTTGCTGCGGCTGTTGCGGTGGGTGGTGATGGCGAAGCGGTGCGCCTCGTCGCGCAGCCTTTGCAGGAAGTATAAAACCGGGTCGCGCGGCGGCAACTGGAACGATTCTCGCCCGTCCATGAAAAACCATTCGCGGCCGGCGTCGCGGTCCGGGCCTTTGGCGATCGCCACCAAAGGAATATCCGACAAGCCCAGTTCCGCCAGCACGCCGGCGGCGGCGGCGAGCTGGCCGGCGCCGCCGTCGATCAGCACCAGGCCGGGCCAGGTTTCGCCGTTCCGGTCCGGGTCTTCGGCCATGGCGCGGGAGAAGCGGCGGAGCAGAACCTCGCGCATCATGGCAAAATCGTCGCCCGGCGTGATCGGGCCTTTAATGGCGAATTTGCGGTAGGCGGATTTGTTTAGCCCTTCGGAGCCTGCCACCACCATGACGCCATAGGCGTTGCTGCCCATGATATGGGAGTTGTCGTAGGTCTCGATTCGGGTCGGCGTCTCGGCCAGGTTGAACAGCTCGCCGACGGCGGCCAACAATTTTCCCTGGCCCGCGGTTTCCGCCAGCTTGCGCTCCAGCGCCTCGCGCGCATTGGTGCGGGCGTGCTGCACCACGTCGTGCTTCTCGCCGCGCTGCGGCACCAGCAGGGATATCTTGCGCGGCACTTTGAGGCTCAACGCCTCGGCCAGCAGTGCTTCCTCCTCCGGCGCGTGGCTCAGCAGGATCAGCGGCGGCGGCGGTTTGTCGTCGTAGAACTGGGCGATGAAGGCGGCCATCACCTGGGCCGGCGCCTCGTCGCGCACATGCGCCGGGAAAAAGCTGCGATTGCCGTTATTGCGGCCGCCGCGGATGAAGAACACCTGCACGCAGCTCTGCCCGGCTTCCTGGTGCAGGGCGATCACGTCGGCATCGGTCAGGCTGGCCGGGTTGATCACGTCGCCGCCCTGGATATACGCGAGGCCGCGCAGGCGGTCGCGGATGGCGGCGGCGCGCTCGAATTCCAGGCCCGCGCTGGCGCGTCCCATCTCCGCCGCCAGGTCCTTCTGGATCGAGCCGGCTTTTCCTGACAGGAAGGATTTAGCCTGGCCGACCAGGGTTTCGTATTCCGCTTCGTTCACGCGGCCGACGCAAGGGGCGGAGCAGCGCTTGATCTGAAACAGCAGGCAGGGCCGGCTGCGGTTGGAAAAAACCGTGTCCGCGCAGTTGCGAATCAGGAAAACCCGCTGGATCGCCTGCACGGTCTGGTTGACGGACCATGCGGAGGCGAACGGCCCCCAGTAGCTGCCTTTGGCGGTCTGCGCGCCGCGATGCTTGGCGATCTGCGGGAACGCATGGTCTTCCCGGATCATCAGCCAGGGGTACGATTTATCGTCGCGTAGCAGGATATTGAAGCGCGGCTTCAGCCGCTTGATCAGATTGGCCTCCAGCAGCAGGGCCTCGGCCTCGGTTCGGGTGGTGACGATTTCCATGCTGGCAGTGTCGGCGACCATTCGCCGCAGGCGCTCCGGCAGGCGCGAAAGCAGCGTGTAGGAGGCAACTCTCTTCTTAAGGTTGCGCGCCTTGCCGACATAGAGCGCCTCGCCCTTGCCATCCAGCATGCGATAAACGCCGGGATTGCCGGGCATGGTCTGCAGTGCGGTTTCGATTACGGCAACGCCCGAAGAAGGCGAAAGATTATCCTCAGTCATCGGCATAAGCCTGTGGATAACGTTGTGGGCAACGGCGTTTTGGCGAGGCTTGCGCGGGAGTTCCACAAAACCCCTTACGCCGCCGAACGTTTCGGTGATTGCGAATTAACATGTTGAATTTGTTGAGACTTAATATGACATCGATGTCATAAATCCACTAGGTAATTCGTGAAGTCTGTTAATCTGCCTATGGTTTTCGGGAGTGGAAAACTAGCGCCGGCGTTCCACCTCGACCCCAGTGGAGGCTGCATCCGCGAACACGTCCAGTTTCTCCACCCGGACCCTTGCAACCCTAATTCTTGCATCGGCGAGGCAGGCCTCGGCGAGCCGCTCCGCCAGGGTTTCCACCAGTTGCACATGCCCCGCGGCAACCAGCGCGCGTGCCCGGTTGACGATCGTCTCGTAATCCACCACGCGGGCCAGATCGTCATCGCCCGCGGCGGGGCGGCCGAAAGCGGGCCGGGACGCGTTGGCGGCGGCGCCGGGATCGGCGACGGCGAGGTCGATATTGATGCGGATGCGCTGCGCCGCTTCATGCTCGTGCTTATGCACCCCGATCGAGGCGATCAGCACCAGGTCACGGATGAACATGTGGCGCGTGGCGCGAACCGTATCGGCGTAGCGGGCTTGATCCATGGCGCTGCTTTTGCGCCGAACCGCTGGCGCGCGCAACCGGCAACAATCACCCAGCTCGAGCCTACCCAGGTAGGTGGGTTTGCCGTAGAACTGCATTCTACGCCGGCCAATGGCCGGGATCTGTGGAGACTTCTGTGAGGGCGCCGGAGCACCGAATTTTGAGCAGGCTTCTTGCGGTTGTGCTGATCTCCCTGGCGCCGCTGGCGGCGTCGGCCGCTCCACCGGGTGTGACCGCGGCAAAACCCTGGATGCGCTATCTGCTGCCCAGCCTGCCGGCTGCCGGGTACATGTCGCTGCGCAATGACAGCGATGAGGTGGCCGTGCTGGCCGGGGCCGCTTCGCCCGCTTGCGGCATGCTGATGCTGCATAAAAGCCAGGATGACAGCGGCATGGCGACGATGACGGAGGTGCAAAGCGTTATCATACCCGCACATGGCAGCTTGAGCTTCGCGCCCGGCGGCTACCATCTGATGTGCATGCAGCCCAGCATGAAGCTCGGCCAGAAGGTTCCGGTAACGCTGCATTTCCAGGACGGCTCGACGCTGGCGATCGGCATGCCGGTTTACGGCCCGCAAAGCGCGCCATGAGATTTTTGGCGTTGCTGGGCTGGCTGCTGGCCGCGCCCGCGGCGCTGGCCGCAACGCCGCCGGACGGCAAGGCGATCTTCCTGCACGGCAATAGCAATGGCGCCCTGCCATGCGCTGCCTGCCACGGCTTGGGCGCGCAAGGCAATAGCAGCACCGGCGCGCCAAAACTGGCGGGCCTGCCGGCAGCGGCGATCACCACCGACCTCGCCGGTTTTGCGAACGGCGAAGGCGGAACTGCCACCATGCAGTTCATCGCGCAGGCGCTGAGCCCGGCGGAAGCGGCGGCGGTGGCGGCCTATATCTCTAGCTTGCCGAAATGAAATCTTCCAGCCGGGTCAACCACGAGACCGGCGCCTGGCGCAGGATGACATTGCGCAGATCGGCCGTGATGCCGGAGATATCCGGCGTTGCCGTGTCCATCCCCGCGATCAGGAACTGCGCCTGGCCCTTTGCGTCGAAAACATAGATCGCCGCGGAATGCGTCACCTCGTAAGGCGTCGACCCGGTTGGCTTGGTCACCGAAAAGACCACGCGATACCGGCGCGCCAGCGAAAAAAGCTGGTCGGCATTGCCGCGCAGACCGGTAATGGCCGGCCCGAACAGGTTGACGTATTGCATCAGCACGGCGGGCGTGTCGCGATCGGGGTCGACCGTGACAAACAGGAAGTTTACCTGTGCTGCCAGCGGCCCCAGCCGGCGCAGGATCTTGTCGATGTTATACAAGGTCGCCGGGCAGACATCCGGGCAATTGGTGTAGCCGAAATACAGCAAGGTCACCTTGCCGCGAAAATCCGCGGCGCTGACCGGCTTGCCGGTGTTGACGTCCTGCACGTTGAAGGCCAGCGCCGGCACCATGCCGGCGATGCTGACATCCTGCGGCGACAGATCATGGCTGCAGGAGGCGAGCAGCAGCAGAAACACCGGGACTAGAAGCCGAAACATGCGGCCTTGTGCCGCGCGAGCCTGCGCAAGGCAACCTTCTGCCGATCCCGTCAAACGGCAGGAGAAGATGCTTTGTTACAGAATCACCGCATTTTCGCCCTGATAGCGGCACATCACATGAGCCGTTGTCGTTCAGTGGAGATTGCAGTGAAGAAATTGATGATGATTGTCATGCTGGCAGCGACCTTGGCGCCCTTGGCGGCCTGCGTCGTGGTGCCCGGCCCGGGCTATCACCGGCACTGGATCGCAGGTTATTATGGCCCCTATGGCGGGTGGCACCCGGGCTATTGGAACTGAAGATCCAGCATCTTTTCAATCATGAGGGATGGATATGCGAAGCTTAAAACTGAGATCTCGCATGTTGGCCGTAGCGGCGTCTTGCTAATGCTCTAGCCTATCCAAGAATGCCGGCAGGTTGGATTGGTCGGCCTTGTAATCGCCGGTGAGCGCGTAGATGACCAAATTGGTCCCGAACCGATCGGCGATGACGCGCTGGTCCTCGCCGCCGGGCAGCGGAGTCTGTTCCACATCGCCATTGGCGTCGCGCGCCCAGGCGCCCGCCCAGTCGTTCTGACCGATGATGATGGGGGTGACGCCATCGGCGTCGCGGGCGGCGGCGCTGGCGATCAGGACCGGGCTGCCGGTGAATTTTCCGGGAAACGACTGGATGATGTAGAAACTATGCGCGATCGCGTTGGCGGTGTTCAGCGCTTCCAGCGGCGGCAGATAAAGGCAGGCGACGGCGCGCCGTAAAGCTGCGGCGGCGCCCGGCGCGAAGCCGGCGCCGCTGCCCTGGCCGTCGGCGTCCGATCCTTGCGCGTCGATCAGCAGCAAGCCGCCATGTTGCATATAGCTGTTCAGCGCGGCGCAGGCGGCGCTCGATGGCGCCGGCGCATCGGCCTGAACCGGCCAGTAGATCATCGGGTAGAAATTGAGGTCGTCGGTAGCAGGTGAAACAGCGGCCGGGGCCGCCAGCTGCGCGGAGCTGCGGGCGGAAACCAGCGCCGAGAGGTATTGCAGGGCATCGGCCGAAAGCTGGTCGGTCGCCGGATCGCCGGTTCTGACATAGGCAAGCTCGGTCTGCAGCGCCGCCTGCGGAATGGCGCCGGAACCGCTTCGCGCAACTGCGCGAGAGGGCGCGCAACAGGCGGTGCCGGCCAGCAGGACCATGACCGCTGCCTGCCCGCTTCGTCCTAGGCGGGAGCCTAGCAGCCCGCGCACCGGGAGCCTAGCAGCCCGCGCACCGGGAGCCTAGCAGCCCGCGCACCGCGAGCGAGATCAGGAGATCGAGGACCAGCAGCAGAATGGCTGCGGCAAGGAGAAAACTACCGAAATTCTGGGGCGCCTGCGCGACGCCCAGTTTCTCAGCCTGCGGCAGGACGGCGGGAACCGGTGCCGGCACATGGCCGCCGAGGTTGAGCGCCATCGTCAAGCCGCCGCCGCCATAGATACCCGGCGGGTGCGCGGGCGAAACGGCGGTTTGCGGCAGCAGCCCCGCGCTGATGCCGGGCGCGCCGGCGGCAGCGGGGACAAGGTTGCCGAAGCCGTCCAGGGTGTAGAGCATCGGCAGTTCGCGGCGGGGCTGCAGCGGCGCGCCGTGAACGAGCGCCGTCAACCGCGCGAGCATCGCCGGATAGATTGCCGCCAGCGCGAGGTTGGTCCAATCGGCATTGGCGGAGGTGAGTACCGAAACCAGCAGGCCCTTGCCGATCGCCCTGCCCAGGATCAAAGGCGTCCCGTCGGCCAGCTCCGCCCATATCGTCGTCGGATCGAGCCGGGTCGGATCGGCCAGGATCTGCCGGGTGACGGTGGTCTCGGGGCCGGCGCTCAAGCCCGCCAAAGGCGAACTGGCGGGGGGTGGCGCAATGCGCTGGGGCGTGGTCCAGGTCAGCGTGCCGCCGAGGCGCCGGTCGCCGGCCAGAAGCGGGTCCGGCTCCAGGCGGTCCGGCGCGGCGGCGGTTATCGGGCCGGCAAAGCGGATGATCTCGCCGCCGCTTGTCATCCAGTCCTGCGCCGCTTGCAGCTGGGCCGGTGTCAAAGCGACATCCGCCAGAACGATGATTGCGGGTTTTTCGGCGATCAGGCTGGCGAGGTCGCCCGTCGATATCTGGCTGCCCGGCGGCAGCGCCCGGCTGATGAAATAAAGGGCGCCGAGAAAGGGCATCTGTGCGGCGCCGCTGCTGCTGGCAAGGCCGATCAGGCTGCCATGCGCGAAGCTGTCCAGAAGATATAGGCTGCCCGCGGCTGCAGGACCTTGCAGCACCAGCCGGCTGATCTGGCTGCTGATGGCAAGCGGCAGGGCAATGCGCGCAATACCGGCAGTTGAGAAGGTTGCGCTGGCCAGGCTGCCGCCGGTTTTCTGCTCCGCCAGCACCATTAGCGCTGGCGATGCAAAAACTGCTTGCGCCACCAGATTGCCGTGCTCATCCAGGCTGGGGGGCAGAAGCAGCGGCGCCGGGCTTGCCGGCGCGATGATGCGGTTTGGGTGCAGCACCTTCATAAAGCCGGTAAAACCTGGCGTGTCGGTGATGCCGTCCGCCAGGTAGATCCGGGTAGTTTCAGAGGCGCCGTCAAGGGCCGCCGCGTCGGCGCCGCGATCGGCCGGCCAGGGCTGGGGCTGCATCGCCGCCAGCATCTGGCCGGCGGCGCTGGCCGTCATCACACCGCGTATCTGCGGCGCCGCGTCGTCGGCGCCGCGCGCGGTCGCCAGCAGGGCCACGCCGCGACGCTCCTGCTGCGCCGCCCCGACGACCTGCCTGGCGGCGTCCGTCACCTGCGGCCACGCCGCCGCAGCGGCCCAGCCATCGTCGATGACCAGCAGCACCGGCCCCTTGCCTGGCAGCGCCGGCGGCGGATGCAGGCAAGGTCCCGCCAGTCCCAGAATGGTCAGCCCGGCGGCCGCCAGGCGAAGCAGCAGCAGCCATGGTGGAATACGGTGCGGCTCGCGCTCCATGGGGAGCAGGCCGTAGAGCAGCGCCAGCGGCGGAAAGGCGATGCGCCGCGCCGCCGGCGGCGTCAGGCGCAGCAGGAAATACAGCCCCGGCAGAACGGCCAGCCCCAGCAATACCAGCGGCGCGGCAAAGATCATGGTTCCGCCAGCGCCTGATATAATGCCGCCAGCGCCGTGGCGGGGGCGGCGTCGGTGCGGTGGAACAAAGGCGTCTGCCCGGCGCGCTGCGCCGCCTGCCGCACGGCGTCGCGCTGCGCGGCGATACGGGCGCGATAGGCTGTCCCCCAGGCCTCGGCTCTGGCCGCCTCGATTGCCGGTTCGCTGTCGAAACCTTCGAAAACAATCCGGCCCTGATAAGGAAAATCGCACTCGGCCGGATCGAGGATGTGCACCACCGCGCCGCCCGGCGGGCTGGCGAAGACAGGGTCCGGCGCCAGGAAGTCGCCGAAAGCAATGACCCGCGCCTTTGCTGCGCTGGCCGAGCCTGCATCCAGGCCCGCAGCCGGGCCCAGCAATAGCGCCGCCGCCAGCTTCGGCAGGGCGGATTGCCCGGCGAGCGGCGGCGTGGCGCCTGCCAAGGCCACCCGCTCGCCGCCGCGGAGCAAAAGACTGGCCAGCGCCAGCAGCAGCAATATCGCCCGCTCGCGTTTGCTCGGCAGTGTCTTGTCCGAGCGAAACACCATGCCAGGGTGGTCATGCAGGCGGAGCAGAATACTGGCTTGCGCCTGCCATTCCCGCTCGCGCAGGAACAAACGGTCGGCGCCGGCGCTGCGGCGCCAATCGATGCGCCTTGCGTCATCGCCGCTGCCGAAGTCCCGGAACTGCCAGAAATTCTCGCCCGGGCCGATGCGGCGCCTGCCATGCGTGCCGGGTGATGCGGCATGCGCCAGCCGCTCCGCCGCCAGCAGCAGGCGGGGCAGGCCGGCGGCGAGCGACCGGGCGGTGTTAGCGGCAGCGATCAAAGTTTCGCGGCGAGCCTGGCGATGATGGCATCCAACGCGGCGCCTTCGGCGCGGGCGGAAAAATTCAGCGCCATACGATGCCGCAAAGCCGGCGCCGCCAAAGCGGCCACGTCCTCCAGGCTGGGCGAGAGCCTGCCATCCAGCAAAGCGCGGGCGCGGCTTGCCAGCATCAGCGCCTGCGCCGCCCGCGGGCCGGGGCCCCAGGCCAGCAAGGTTTTCAGCTCCGGCCAGGCCGGGGTTTCCGGCCGGGCGCCGCGCACCAGCTGCATGATGCCGTCCACCACCTTGGTCGCCACCGGCATCGCACGCACCATCAGCTGCGCTTCCAGCAGCTCCGCCGCGGTCAGCAGCGGCAAAGGCCGCAACGTTTCCACCCCGGTTGTCAGGATCAGCATTGCCCGCTCATCGGCGGCACTCGGATAATCGATGCGGATGTCCAGCAGAAAGCGGTCGAGCTGGGCTTCGGGCAGCGGATAGGTGCCTTCCTGCTCGATCGGGTTCTGCGTCGCCAGCACATGAAACGGGGTAGGCACCGCGTGGTTGACGCCGGCGATCGCCACGCTGCCTTCCGCCATCGCCTGCAGCAGCGCGGATTGCGTGCGCGGGCTGGCGCGGTTGATCTCGTCGGCCATCAGCAATTCGGTGAAGATCGGTCCGGGAATGAAGCGAAAGCGCCGGCCCTGCGGCGTTTCGTCCAGCACCTCGCTGCCCAGGATGTCGGATGGCATCAGATCCGGGGTGAACTGCACCCGCCTTGTGGAGAGGCCGAGCACCACGCCCAAGGTTTCCACCAGCCGGGTTTTGCCGAGGCCGGGAACGCCGGTGAGCAGGGCATGCCCGCCGGAGAGGATGGCGGCGAGGCTTTGCTCGATCACTTCGTTCTGGCCGATAATCACATCGCCCACCGCGCCGCGGGCGGCGGTGAGCCTTGCTACCATGGCGCTCAGTTTTGCCTCGATGGCGGCGCCATCCATCATGTGTTCTTACCTTGATTTTTGCCAGCCTTGATTTTTACCAGCCTTGATTGTTGCCAGCGTCCTGTCCGGGATGAGCAGGCCCCTACTTATTGAAATACCTAGTGTCGCGAATCTGGAATCCTACGCATTTCGGATTCGCGACACTGAGGCATTTGATTGCACAATGGATGCTACCTATATCGACACGGCATGAGAATATCGTCGGAAAAGGAAGGTATAATTGTGACTGAGGGCCCGGCGCAACCCAAAAAGCCACCGATGGCGCTGCCGGAAGCGATCGCCATGCGGCCCAAGGTGATGAAGGAGCCGCGCGACGTGCCGCCGCGCCAGCAGGTCGAGCACGGGCATTTGCCGTTTGTCATCAAACGTGACGGCACCTGGCTGTACAAAGGCAGCCCGATTACCCGCAAACCGATGGTCTGCCTGTTCGCAACCGTGCTCAAGCGTGAGGAAGACGGTGCTTATTTACTGGAGACTCCGGCGGAGCGCGGCATCATCGATGTGGAGGACGCGCCGTTCGTGGCGGTGGAGCTGGACTGGACCGGCCATGGCCGGCAGCAGATTTTGAGTTTTCGCATCAACACCGATCAGGTGATCGCCGCCGGGCCGGAACACCAGATCCGGATTTCGCATGATTTGCTCACCTGCGAGCCGACGCCCTATCTTCATGTCCGTGATGGCAAAGGCAAACACCCGATCGAGGCACGGATCAATCGCGCGACCTATTACGAGCTTGTGGCGTTGGCCGAGCCCGGCATGCAGCAGGGCCGCAAGGTGCTGGGCGTGTGGAGCGACGGCGTGTTTTTCTCACTGGGCGATCTGCCGCCGGGATACGAGACGCCTTAAGCGAATTTGTTCCCACCCGGCCGGGTTGGCACCCGCATGAACGAAGCCGAGATCCGCGCCAGGCTGCTGGGTCTGGTGCATGCGCCGCTGCCGCCTGAAGATTACTTGCCTTCGGCGGTGCTCGTGCCGCTGGAAGTGGGGCGCGGCGTGTGGCTGACATTGCGGGCACGGCATTTGAACAACCATGCCGGACAGGTGGCGTTTCCCGGCGGCCGGATCGAGCCAGGCGAAACACCGGAGGCGGCGGCCTTGCGCGAGGCGTCCGAAGAGATCGCGTTGCGGCGCGAGGACGCCACCGTGCTGGGCCGGATGGATGATCATATCACCGGCACCGGCTATCACATTGCGCCGGTACTGGCTTTGGTGAAGCACGGCGTGACATTCATGCCGTCGGCGGACGAGGTGGCGGCGGTGTTCTGCCTGCCGTTTGACGTTTTGCTGGACCCAAAGGCGCCGAGGCAGCGCACCGGGTTTTACCGCAAGCAGGAGCAGCGTTTCTGGATCTGGCCGAAGGCGGAACATCTGATCTGGGGTGCGACAGCGGAGATTCTGGTGAACCTTGCCAAGCGACTACGCGGGGAGACGTGATCGACCTGCCGGGCGTCGAGCAGGTTTGGGCGGCGCTGCCGGAGGCGCGCATCGCCGGCGGCGCGATACGGGATTGCCTGCTCGGTGTGCCGGTCTATGACGTGGATTTCGCGTCGCCGCTGACGCCGCAGGCGGTGATCCAGCGGCTTCAACAGGCCGGCATCAAATCCGTGCCCACCGGGCTGGCGCATGGCACCGTCACCGCGGTGATCGGCGGCCAGGACTTCGAGATCACCACGCTGCGGCGCGATGTCGAAACCGATGGCCGGCACGCGACAGTGGAATTTACCGATGACTGGCGGCAGGATGCGGCGCGGCGCGATTTCACCATCAACGCCATGTCGATGACGCAGGATGGTACCGTGTTCGACTATTTCGACGGCCAGGCGGATCTGCGCGCCGGAAAATTGCGTTTTGTCGGCGATGCGGCGTTGCGCATCGCCGAGGATTATCTGCGCATCCTGCGGTTCTTTCGCTTCTTTGCACGCTACGCCAAAGGTAGCGCGGATGCGGCAGCGATCGATGCGATCACGAAACTGCGTGATGGCGTCGGCCAGCTCTCGGCGGAGCGGGTATGGCGCGAGGTAAAGCGGATTCTGCAGGCGGCCGATCCGCGCGCGGCCATCGCGCTGATGCAGCAGACCGGTGTATTGAAGATGGTTTTCAGGCAAGATGCCAATATTGCGGCGTTGAACCGGTTGATCGAGATCGGCGCGCCGGCCGATGCGCTGCTGCGGGTCGCGGCCCTGGCGCCCGGCGATGCGCAAGCCTTCGCCGGCCGGCTGAAGCCGAGCAACGAAGAAGCGGAATTGTTGCGTGCCTACCGGCAGCCGGCCGGTCTCGAACCCGGCGCAAACGATGCCGATTTACGCCGCGCGCTGGCCGATGAATTGCGGGAAATTCTGCTTGCCCGCCTTTGGCTGGCGCAGGACGAAAAACCGGGATGGGATCAACTGCGCAGCCGCATCGCCGCAACGCCGTCTCCGGTATTTCCGCTACAGGGCAGGGATATTGTCGCACTCGGCGTCGCCGCCGGACCACAGATCGGCGAGGTCCTTGCCGCGGTGCGCGGCTGGTGGCGGCAGAACGGCTGCAAGCATGATTTCGACGCCTGCCTTGCCGAGGCATTGAGGGTTTTGCAAAACGGGTGAGGGTTTTTCGGTGGGAGGAGTCGACCCCTTATACATTTATGCGAAGTTGTGGGCCGCCCGGCGATCCGCTAGGACAAACTGTGAGCGCGCGCGTTCCCTTTTGGATGAAGCTGGCTTTCGGTGCAGCAACGCCCGCGATTGCCGCGGTCTATTCCAAAACCTACGGCCCGAAGAATTTCCTTTGGTTGTCCGACATCGCGCTGGCCACCACCACCGTTGCCGTGATCACCGAAAGCCCCCTGCTGGCGAGTATGCCGGCCGTAGGCGTGCTGCCCTTGGAGCTGGCGTGGACGGCGGATTTCCTGACCGGCGGGAAGGCGCTTCACCTTGCGCATTACATGTTCGACCAAGAGATTCCGGCTGGGCGGCGGGCGCTCTCGCTGTTTCATCTGGCGCTGCCGCCGACACTGCTCTGGCTGATGCGGCGGCTCGGCTACGACCGCCGGGCTTTCATCCTGCAGACAGCGTTGACGATGGCGGTTCTGCCTTTGACCTATGCGGTGACGGCGCCCGAGAAGAACATCAACTGGACCTACGGACCAGGCAACCGGCCGCAGCGGCGTTTGCCGCCGCTGCTGTATCTGGGGCTTGAGATGGTGGTAATTCCGGCGCTGGTGATGTGGCCGACACACAAGCTGTTGTCGCGTTTTTTTGTCCAACGCGGGTGAAACGGCCGTTCAGCGTGCAGGGACATCGTGGCGCGCGCGGTCTCTTTCCGGAGAATACGCTGGGGGGGTTCGCCGGGGCGATCGCGCTCGGCGTGGATACGGTGGAGCTCGACGTTGCCGTTACCAGGGATAGGGTCGCGGTTGTGAGCCATGAGCCGCGGCTGAACCCGGACATCACGCGGGATCAGGCTGGCGCCTGGCTGAACCGGCAGGGTCCGGCGATCAATGCGATGGCCTTTGCGGATTTGCGCGGTTACGATGTGGGGCGGATCAGGCCGGGCACGGCGTATGCCGCGGCTTTCCCCGCGCAGCTTCCGCAGGAAGCAGCCGGCATTCCAACGCTTGCCGAGGTCTTTGCCCTGGACAAGCAGGTGCGGTTCGCGGTCGAGCTGAAGACGTTCCCGGACCAGCCCGGGCTGACGGTCTCGCCGGAGGAGATGGTAAACTGCGTGCTCGCCGTCGCCGATGGCGCGGCGGTGACGGCGCGGATGGTGGTGCAGTCATTCGACTGGCGGGGGCTGCGGTATCTGCGCCGGCTTCGGCCGGATGTGGCGCTTGGCTGGCTGACGAAGGAGCAGCAGGACGATGAGCGCCGGCTATGGTGGGATGGCGTTTGCGCGGCAGAGCGTGGTGGCTCGGTGGTGGCGGCCGTGGCCGCTGAAGGCGGCCGGTTTTGGATCCCGCAGTTTGATGAACTGGACGAGGGCGCCGTTGCGGCGGCTCACGCGGCGGGAATGAAGGTGATCCCGTGGGATGTTGCGCCGGAGACGGAGATGTCGCGGCTTGTCGCGATTGGGGTGGATGGGATCATTACAGATCGGCCTGATATTGCTTTGGCGTCGATCGAGGGAAATTTAAATAACCTGAAGGCTCTTAATTTGTAGGCGGCCGTTTGGCGTGCATGCCAGCAATGGCCGCTTCCGGATCGGAGATCGCAATGGCGCATTTGACCGAGATGCACGCAAGCGGAACTGCCGCGGCGGAGCCCGCTTCGGCAGCAGAAAGATGATGGGTGCGCCGGGCTTACCCATCCGCCGATAATGCTTCAAATTCCTACCAATATATTTTTGTCGCCGTTATGGCGCCGAAGAGATGGGGTGCGGAGGGCGCCCCCACCCTACAGGCTGTTTCCGGGTTGCTCGAATTTGCGCGCAAAAAAATGCCAGTTGCCGTGCAATCGCAAAAGAAGTTCCGCATCGACGACGGCCGGGTGGTAGCTGCCTTCAATGAAGCTCGTCTTGGTCGGGGTTGCATCGTCGATGGCGGCGCCGAAATGGGCCACCAGCGTCTGGAAAAACGCCTCATCCGGGCAGAAGCCGCTACGAAAGGCGCGGCTGTACCAGGGATTGCGATCGACGAAATCGATGATATCTGCTGCAACGTCGCGGTTCAGCAGCCACCAGGACGAGCCGCCCCAGGGTGCCAGGCCGTGCAGGAGCTCTTCGATCTTACGCTCCGGCAAATAGGACAGCAGGCGGTTCAAGCTTCGCTTCAGCAGATCGTTGCCGATGTCGTAGGCGTAGCGTCGGGTCAGCCGGATCAGCGGCTTGTGGGAGACCGGCATTTCCCACATGGAGATGTAATTGCCGGCCTTGGCGGTTAGAATTTTTGCGGTAATTTCGGCATCGGTCTTGATCGGATAGCACTGGCCGCTCATCGAATAAAAATGCGTATTCCGGGCATCGGCCAGCGCGGTGCGCAGCAATGCCAAAGACGCCGCGACCTGGCTGAAGCCGCCCCAGTAGACCTTTACGCGCTGATCGAGGAAAACAGCGTTCTTCGCGACCGCCTTGAAAGGTGCTGCATCGCATTTCGCATCGATATGAACATAGATGTTCCACAAATCGGTATCGAGGCGCCGCGCCAAAGCCTGCAGCAGTTCCGGCTTTTTATGGGCTTGAATCAGCGCCGCAATTTTCATGCTTTCCCTTCGCAGCCGCAACGGCCCGCGGCCCAGACTCAAAAAAGTTCTTTGCTTCTTTTTTGCACGAAAGAAGCGCTTTCTTCCTTTACCTCAAACCGCCGTGCGCTCATCGGCGCCGATACCGAGCTGTTTCAACTTCCGGTGCAAAGCGCTGCGTTCCATGCCGACGAAATTGGCGGTGCGGCTGATATTGCCGCCGTAGCGCAGCAGCTGCGCCTGCAGATACTGGGTCTCGAACACGTCGCGCGCCTCGCGCAGCGGCAGCGCCATCAGGTCGGCGGCGGGGTCGATCGAGAGCGCGCGCGGCGCGTGCGCGGCGAGCTCGGTCGGCAGGTGCTCGGCGCGGAAGAAACCGGTGGTTTCGTTCGATCGCATGATCATCAGCCAGTCCATCACGTTGCGCAGCTGGCGGATATTGCCGGGCCAGTCATGCGCCTGCAGTGCCGCGATGGCATCCGAGGCCAATGCGCGCGCCGGCAGGCCGGAGGTTTCTTCCGCACGGGCGAGAAAATAGCCGGCGAGTGCCGGGATGTCTTCGCGCCGTTCCTTCAGTGACGGCACGCGCAGCGGCACCACGGCCAGGCGGTAGTACAGATCTTCGCGGAAGCGGCCGGCGGAAATCTGGCTCGCCAGGTCGCGCGCGGTGGTGGCAATGACGCGGATATCGACTTTCACCTTGGCGGTGGATGCGCCGTTCGGCGAGACGCGCTCGAAGCTCTGCTCCTGCAGCACGCGGGCGATCTTGCTTTGCGTCTCCATCGGCATTTCGGAAATCTCGTCCAGCAGCAGGGTGCCGCCATGGGCGCGTTCCAGCACGCCGATGCGGCGCGGCGCGCCTTGCACCTCGTCCGCTTCCACGCCGAACAATTCCGTCTCGAACCGCTCCGGCGCCAGGATGGCGCAGTTCAGCGCGACGAACGGGTTTTGCGCCCGGCGCGATTTGCCGTGGATCATGCGCGCCACTGTTTCCTTGCCCGCACCCGGCGGGCCGGAGATCAGCACGCGCGAGCCGGTGGGGGCAACGCGGTCGATGGCGTTGCGCAGGTAAGCGATCGCGTTGCCGTTGCCGGTGAGTTCGGTCTCAGGGCCGATGCGCATGCGCAGCTCGGCATTCTCCGCCGTCAGCTTGGCGGCTTCCAGCGCGCGCCTGACCACCAGCAGCAGGCGGTCGGAATTGAACGGCTTTTCGATGAAGTCGTAGGCGCCGCGCTGGATCGCGGCGACCGCGGTCTCGATGGTGCCATGGCCGGAGATCATCACCACAGGCACGCGCGGTTCTTCCTGGTGCAGCACGTCGAGAATGCCGATGCCGTCGAGTTTCGAGCCCTGCAGCCAGACATCGAGAATCACCAAAGCCGGGCGGCGGGCGCGATAGGCGGCGATCGCCTCATCGGAGGTGCCGGCACCGCGCGCCTCGAAGCCTTCGTCCTTCAGGATCGCTTCAACCAGCAGCCGGATATCCGGCTCGTCGTCGACGACTAGGATTTCTGTCATATTGCGGCAAATCCTCTTTGCATTCCGTTGCCCGCCGGCGAGGTCCCGGCCGGGGCGGCTTCAACCGGCACCGGCTGCGCCGGGTCCAGCGCCGGCAGGATCAGGCTGACGACGGCGCCGTGGCCTGCCGGCGCCTCGGCCAGTTCCAGCCGGCCGCCATGGTCCTCCATGATTTTTCGGACGATGGCAAGGCCAAGTCCGGTGCCCTTCGGTTTATGGGTGACATAGGGTTCGGTCAACCGCGCGCGGTCCTGTTCCGGCAAGCCGATGCCGTCATCGGTCACGCTCAGGCAGGCGTCCGGCCCTTGCGCAGAAATGCGCAGCGTGACGTTCTTCGCGCCGGGCCGCATGCTCACCGCATCGGCGGCGTTCTGCAGCAGGTTGGTCAAAGCCTGGCCGATCAGGCGGCGGTCGCAGATCGCCTTCAAATCGGGATCGTCGATCTCGATCTGCCAGTCGATCTTCTGCGCCGCGACGCGTTGCAGCACCATGGCTTCGCGGGCGATGCGCTCAAGGGATTCCTGTTTCATGATCGGCGCCGGCATGCGGGCGAAGGTGGAGAATTCGTCCACCATCCGGCCGATATCGCCGACATGGCGCACGATGGTGTCGGCGCATTGCTTGAAACCCTCGGGGTCGGAGGTGATCTCCCGGCTGAAGCGGCGCTTCAAGCGTTCGGCGGAAAGCTGAATGGGTGTGAGCGGATTTTTGATCTCGTGCGCGATACGCCGCGCGACATCCGCCCAGGCCGCCTTGCGCTGCGCCGAAAGCAGTTCGGTGACGTCGTCGAAGGTGACGATGAAGCCGTCCGGTTTGCCGCCTTTCATCTCGGCGCCGATGCGCACCAGCAGGCTGCGCTTTTGCATGGCGTTGCCATGTTCCAGCTCCGCCGTTGCGGCTTTCTCGGGCGCTGCCAACACGGCATCGATCAGCGGGGCGAATTCCGGCGCGATCTCCGCCAAAGGCTGGCCGACCCTGGTCTGCAGATCAAGGCCGAGCAATTCGGCGGCAGCGCGGTTTGGCAGTTCGATGCGGCCGCCGGAATCGAGCCCGATGACGCCGGCGGAAACGCCGGCCAGCACGGTTTCGGTAAAGCGCCGCCGCTCGTCGAGCTGGCCGTAGGCGTCCATCAGCTCGGCCCGCTGGGCGGAGAGCTGGCCGGTCATACGGTTGAAGGCGCGCGAGAGTTCGGAGACCTCGTCGCCGGTGCCGATCTCCGGCACCCGGACGGCAAGGTCGCCGGCCCGCACCCGCTCCGCCGCACGCATCAGATGGCCGATCGGCTTGGCGATCTGGTTGGCGATCACCAGGCCGAAGGCGACGGCGGCGGAGAGCACCAGCAGGGCCACGGTCGCGAAAATCAGCGCGAAGGAAAATTCCAGGCCTTGCCGGTTGCGCGACAGCCTTTGATATTCCGCGACCGCCTGTTCCGTCTTGTTCACATGGTCGAGAATCTCGGGGTCGATCGGCTTTTCGATCAGCAGCATCATCGGCGGCGTGATGGCGAGCTTGATTACCGCCTGCTCATCCGTGCTGCCTGGGGTGGCGATCACCGGAATCTGCCCGGACTGCGCCTCCGCCACATCCGCCGGCGGCACCGATGCGGCAAGGCCGCCGGCGCCTAACCAGCCGGCAACCGCAGTATCGCGATCGGTCAGCGGATCGAAAATCTCCGCCTGGGTCAGGCCGCGTACGGTTGCCTGCGCGACCAGATATTGTTCAAATTCGTCCTGGTCGCCCTGGTTGCCGAAATAGCCGCTGCCGAGCTGCGATAAGTCGCCCGCCATGGCCACGGCGTCGAGCCGGATTTCGTTGTCGTGTTCCATCAGGTAGCCTTGTGCCACCTGGCTACTCTCCGCCAGCGCGGTCTGCACCCGCTGGTTGAACCAGGCCTGGATACCGAAATTGAAGAACACCGTCGCGAAGATCGCAACCAGGATGGCCGGTCCCGCGGCGACGACGCCAAACAGCAGCACCAGCCGCACATGCAGCCGGGCGCCGGCAGTGCCGCGCTTATGCTCCTGAACAACCCGGATGACGCGTCCCACGGAGACGGTGACGAGCAGCAGCAGCACGGCGAAATCGGCCACGGCCATGCCGATCGCAACGCCGGAATGCACGGCCAGTTTGACACGTCCCGCCAGGATCACGAAGCTGGCGATGCCAAGCGTCAGCGCCAGGGACACGAGCACGAGCGTGGAGAGACGGCCAAGCGCGATATCCAACGCGTAGCCGGTCCAGGAAGGTCTAGTCTCCGCCGTTTCCAACGGATCCGGCACGTTTGCGTCCAATCAGCCGACGCGGCGTTGGACGCCGATCCCATGCTCGCGAATTTTCTTGCGCAAGGTGTTGCGGTTGAGGCCCAGCAGCGCCGCGGCACGGATCTGGTTGCCGCGGGTCTCGGCCAGCGTCATGCGGATCAACGGCCGCTCCAGCTCGGCCAGAGCGCGTTCGTACAGCACGCCTTCCTCGCCGCTTTCCCGGATTGCGGCCAGTAGCCGGCCGACGTGACGTTCCACCACCTGCGCCATGGTATCGGGTTCATCTCCATTCACCGGCGCCGTCTCCTGAACCGCGACGTGGTCGCTGAGTTCGGGCGCCAGAATCTGCTCGGTAATCACCGATTGTGGCACCAAAGCGGCAAGCCTGCGAATCAGGTTTTCCAGCTCGCGCACGTTGCCCGGCCAGCGATAGGCGCTGAGCATCGCCATGGCGCCGGGGCTTAAGGATTTGCCGGGCAGGCCTTCGCTTTGCGCACGCGCCAGGAAATGCTGCGCCAGAACGGGTATGTCGTCGGGGCGCTCGCGCAATGGCGGCAGGCGGATCGGCACCACGTTCAGGCGGTAGAACAAATCTTCCCTAAACTGCCCGCTGCGGATCAGCGCCCGCAGATCCCGGTGCGTCGCGGCGACGATGCGGGCATTGGCGCGGATCGGCTGGCGTCCGCCGACGGTGGTGAACTCGCCTTCCTGCAGCACCCGCAATAACCGCGTTTGCGCCTCCGGCGGCATGTCGCCGATTTCGTCCAAAAACAGCGTGCCGCCATTGGCCTGCTCGAAGCGGCCGACATGGCGGTTGGTCGCACCCGTGAAGGCGCCGCGTTCATGGCCGAACAATTCGCTTTCAATTAGTTCCCTTGGGATGGCCGCCATGTTGATGGCGATGAACGGGCCGGCGCGGCGGCGGCCGTAATCGTGCAGCGCGCGCGCCACCAGCTCCTTGCCGGCGCCGCTCTCGCCGTTGACCATTACGGTCAGATCGGTCGTCGTCAGCCGGGCGATGACGCGGTAGATTTCCTGCATTGCCGGGCTGCGTCCGATCAGCGGCAGCGCGTCGTCGGATTGCTTCAGCGGCTCGGTATTGGCCGAGGCGTTCAAGGGTTGCTTCAGCGCGCGGTCGACCACCGCCAGGAGGTCGCCGAGGTCGAAGGGCTTCGGCAAATAGTCGAAGGCGCCGCGCTGCGCCGCCTGCACGGCGGTGGTCAGGGTGGATTGCGCGCTCATCACGATTACCGGCAGTTCCGGCCGGATGCGGCGGATGCGCGGCACCAGATCCAGCCCGTTTTCATCCGGCATGATGACATCGGTGATCACCAGATCGCCCTCGCCATCTTCCACCCAGCGCCACAGCGTGGCGGCAGACGAGGTGGCGCGCACCTGGTAGCCTGAACGTCCCAGCGCCTGGGTCAGAACGGTGCGGATCGAACGGTCATCATCGGCGATCAGGACGGTCGGAAGCGTCATCAATGATTACTCTCAGGGGGTTCTTCGAAGACCGGCAGATTGATCCGAAATTCGGTGCGGCCGGGCCGGCTGTCCACGTCGATCAGGCCGCCATGGTCGGCGACGATCTTGGCGACCAGCGCCAGCCCAAGCCCGCTGCCGGTCGCCTTGGTGCTGATGAAAGGCTCGAACAGATGCCGGCGGATGTCTTCCGGAATGCCAGGACCGTTATCGCGCACCGAAACGAAAAGCGGCAGGTTGGCGCGGCTTCGACCGGTGGAGGCGGAGAGCCGCACGCCGTGCTGGAAGCCGGTGGAAAGATGGATTTCGCCATCCTGGCGCTCCATCCCGCCGATCGCCTCGGCGGCGTTCTTCACCAGGTTCAGCAAGGCCTGGATCAGCTGGTCGCGATTGCCGTTCACATGCGGCAGCGAGGGATCATAGGATTCGATGAAGCGGATGCGCGCCGCAAAGCCGGAGCCGGAGAGCTTGCGCACATGCTCCAACACGCGGTGGATGTTGACCGCGGCGCGCTCCAGTTTTTTCTCGCCGAAAGTCTCCATACGCTCGACCATGGCGCGGATGCGGTCTGCCTCGTCGCGGATCAGCACCGCGAGCTCGCGGTCATTGGCCGGCACGCTGGTTTCCAGCAATTGCGCGGCACCGCGAATGCCGGAAAGCGGGTTTTTCACCTCATGCGCCAGAATGGCGGCCATGCCGGTGATGCTGCGCGCCGCGTTGCGGGCCGACATTTGCTGGTCCAGCGCCCGGGCCGCGGATTCGTCCTGCAGCGTCATCACGACATGCCCCGGTACGTCGGCCAAAGGTGCCACCTGTACGGAGGTACCGCGCCGAGACAGCCTGGGGCCTTCCAGCACCATGTCGTGCTCGGCAACGGTGACATCGTTGGAGCGCGCCCGTTCCACCAGCAGGAAGATTGGATGATCAGACGGCAGGATATCATTCAGCGACTGGTTCTTCAGCACGGCCGAGGAAGAGCCGAAGAATTCCTCGGCGGCATAGTTCACGAAGCAGAAGGTATCGTTCTCATCCAGCATGGCGACGGCGACGGGCAGGGCTTCGAGGATCTGCGATGGGTCGATGCGCACCGTGCTGGGCGGCGCGGCTTTACGCTTGACCATGCCGAAGGCACGCTTGAAGCCGCTCATGCCGCCAGGTTCTGGGCAGGCAGCTTCCGATCGGTGGCGCGATCCTCGTTCGCCGTCTCATCCTGCCGGATAAAGCCGGTCGCGATCAGCGGGTCGTAGAATGCATCGATCAGGCGAATCACCGCCGCTGCATCGTCCAGCCGGTTCATCTGGGCCCGAAAGGCGGCCGAGCCATGCAGGCCGTGCGAATACCAGGCCAGGTGCTTGCGGGCGAGGCGCACACCGCTTCGCTCGCCGAAATGACTGCGCACATGCGCATAGTGCCGCAGCATGATGGATTTCTGCTCCGCCAGCGCGGGTGCTGCGACGCGCTCACCGGTTTGCAGATAATGCGCTACCTGGCGCAGAAACCAGGGCTGGCCATAGGCGCCGCGGCCGATCATCACGCCATCGGCACCGGAGCGCTGCAGCGCCTCGGCCGCGTGTTCCTCGGTCGTGATGTCGCCGTTGACGATGACGGGGATTTGTACCGCCTGTTTCACTTGCGCGATGAAATCCCAGTCCGCCACGCCTTCGTAGAATTGCTGGCGGGTGCGGCCATGCACCGTCACCATCGCGATGCCGGAACTTTCGGCGATGCGCGCCAGTTGCGGGGCGTTCAGGCTGTCGCGATCCCAGCCCATGCGCATTTTCAGCGTCACCGGCACGTCGACCGCGCGCACCGTGGCGGCAAGAATTTTTCCCGCCAGCGCCTCGTCGCGCATCAGCGCGGAGCCGGCGGTCTGGCCGATGGCGACTTTTTTCACCGGGCAGCCGAAATTAATGTCGATCAGATCGGCACCCTGGCCGACCGCGATACGCGCTGCCTCCGCCATGGCATCCGGCTCGCAGCCTGCCAGCTGCACCGAAGACGGTCCGCCGCCGGCGACGACCTCAGCCATGCGCATGGTATTGCGATTCTCCCGCACCATCGCCCAGGAGGCAATCATTTCAGATACCACCAAAGGCGCGTCAAGCGATTTGGCGAGCGCTCGGAACGGCAGATCGGTGACGCCGGAGAGCGGCGCCAGGATCACCGGCGCATCCAGGCGCTGTGCCCTGGCGCCGGCGCCGATATCGATCGGCTGGATAAGGGGAAAAATGGCACTGCCCATGATTTGTGCAAACTACCGGGGCCGCGCCCAATGCGCAATCACCTGGGGGTAATGCGCCAGAAGAAGCAAGGACTTGTTCTGAAGAAAAAGCACCGGAGCGCCGGTGCGGCAAAAGACTTCTTGAAACGAAGCCGCAGGCATTCAGGTATCCCGGCTCAAAAGGAGCGAAGGTTTTTTAACGGCGCTTTTTGACAAAAACCGGCTTCTTTTTTAGCCCGGATTATGCGGGCGGCCCGCATGCAGCGCGTTCAGCGTGTCCGCGCAGGCGTTTTTATCGCCAAGGCCAAGCCGGATGGTGGGGAGTAGAGCCAGCGGCGGGAAAATCACGCCGAGGCCGATAGCCGGGAGCGCGCGGGCGGCAAGCGGGCCGGGTTGCGGCAATACGCTTGGGTGCTTCAGCGTGCCGTGGATGTTGATCGGCGTGGAGAGCGAACCGATCGAGAAATGCGTCGCCTCGGTGGAGAGCGCCAGTTTGAGCCGCTCATGGGTCAGGTCCGCCGTGCCGGAGCCCAGAATGTTCGCTTCGGTCGTTGCAACCAGGAACGCCTTGGTATCAAGCTGGCCATCGGTCAAGCCGAAATCGGCGATCAGGCATTGCATGTTCGCCTTGTTGGGTACGCCGAGCGCGGACAGCACGGCATCGCCAACCTGCAGTCCGGCAAGGTCGACCAGCAGCGCGCTGACATCGCCGCCATGGTTCAGGAAAAGCTGGGCGCCGCCGTCGCCGTGGCCCAGCATCGCCGCCACCGAATTGCCGGTCGCGGCCAGATGCGCCGAACCGCCGAGCGTGCCATCGCCTGCGAAGGCGTGGGTGGCGGCCAGCAGCCGGGCCAGCGGCAGCCGCCGGAAGTCGATATTCGCATGCGTGTGCAGCACGCCGCCCACCGGATCCAGGTCGACATTGCTGGCGATGGTGCCGCTGCCGACGGCGAAGTTCAGCGGGTGCAGCGTGATGCGGCCGTTTTCGATCGACAGCCAGACGACCACTTTATCCAGCGGCGCGTCCTTGTTGATGATGTGCTCGCCCTTATAATGCAGTTCGATATTCGCGATGCCGATCTTCGGCAGGTTGAACTGCTTGTGCGGCAGCAGATACGGGTTGGCCGTGGCCTGCGCCATTTGCGCGCGCGTGGCGGCGTTCTGCCCCGGCGTGGTCGCCTTGCCAGGCGTGGCGCCGAGAAAGCCAGCGAGATCCGTCAGGTCCACCCGGTGCGAAGCCAGGTTGGCGGTAATCAGCGGCTTGCCGCTGGTCGGATGGCTGTAATCCAGATCGCCTTCCAAGTCGGAGGATCCCACCCGGCCATAGAAATTGTCGAACCGGATGGTCTGTTTGGCGTAGTTCAGATTGCCTGTGATGTTGTAGGGCGGCGTCTGCGGGATTGGAATTCCGGTGAGCGGGAACAGGTTGGACATGTCCTGCCCGGCGAATGTCAGCTTCAGCCTCGCACCGCCGAAGGTCAGCGGCTGCTCGATCGTGCCGACCAGGCCGACGGTCGTGCTGCCGTTCGCGAGATGCAGGTCGATCGGATAGGGATTGGACGGATCGCGCAGCGAAAGCAAAGCGCCGCCGCGGAACGTGCCGGTGATCGGCTGGGCGCTGTAGGTGCCATGCGCCGCCGCGACGATCTCCTGGCCCTGAAAGGCGCTGTTGGCCGGCGCCGTATCGGTGTGGATGGTCACATCCATGTTCGTCTTGTACTTCGCCATCTTCACGCTGACGTCGCCGTCATTGATGACCAGATTGCCGATCTGCGGCGGCTTGCCGCTGCCGCCGCCGCTCTTCATGTGGAGCGTGTAGTTGTTCTTGCCGTCCGGCAATTGCCGGATTGTCGCCACCGGGTGATCGACCTCGATCGTCGTCAGCGTCAGCACCCGGTGCTGGATGTAGGCCACGACATCGACATCGATCAGCAGCTTGTCGACGGTAGCCAGATTTGTCGTGGGCGTCTCGGAAGCTGGAAAATCCTTCGGGTCGGCGATGGCGATGCCGGTTGCGGTAACCTGCGTGGTGCGGCCCAGGCTGACATGCAGATGCTGGATTGTGACCTTGCGCCCCAGTGTGCCGGAGGCATCCGCATCCACGATCGGGATGAACCAGTCCCAGTCCCAGAAGATAACCAGCAGAACGACGAGCACCAGGAGCACCAGGAAGATCGTGCCGCCAATGCCAAGCCGGCGCCGTCTGGGGTGAACGGCAATGGGATGCGGTGCGGAGTCGGCCATGCACGAAATTACTGTGACACGGTTGTTTGCCTGGCAAGCGCTGCAGGCCCCCCTGGATGATTTCTGGACGCAATGTAATCGTTTCCGAAGATGAGCCGGCCAGGCGCGATGGCTTTTCCGGCGCAGTCACCCCTGCCATAACAAGCGAATGGATAACCCGGACGGCTTGCCGTTTTTGAAGATGCACGGCGCCGGCAACGATTTCGTCGTCCTGGACGGCAGGCGCCGCAAGCTTGGCTTTTCGGCCGCGCAGGCAAAATGGCTGGCCGATCGCCGGCTTGGTGTAGGGTGCGACCAGATCATCATTATCGAGCCGGATGCGCCGGGCTATGGCGGCCCGGCAGATGCCTTCATGCGCATTCTCAATGCCGATGGCTCGGAAGCCGGTGCCTGCGGCAATGCCACGCGCTGCGTTGCCGCCTTGCTGGCGGAGGAGACGGGGGAGAGGCAAATCAGCATTCGCACCATTTCAGGTTTGCTGGTCTCGGAAATTCTGGGGCCCGGCCTGGTGGAAGTGGATATGGGCGAGCCCGGCCTGCTATGGGATCAGGTTCCGTTAGCCGCACCCGCCGATACGCTGCACCTGAAAATCGCCATGGGCCCTGTGGAGGACCCCGCCGCGTGCTCCATGGGCAACCCGCATGCGACATTTTTCGTCGACGACCTGGCCCGGCTGCCGATCGAGACCATCGGCCCGGTTCTGGAGCGCAACCGGAATTTTCCGGAGCGCGCCAATATCGGCTTCGCTCTGGTCGAATCACCGGAGCGCATCCGGCTGCGGGTGTGGGAACGTGGCTCCGGCCTTACGTTGGCCTGCGGTTCCGGCGCCTGCGCAGCCTTGGTGAATGCGCATCGGCGCGGCCTGGCGCACGCCCGGGCAACGCTGATCCTGGATGGCGGCGAGTTGCGCATCACCTGGCGGGAGAGCGACGGCCATGTGCTGATGAAAGGCCCGGCCGTGACATCCTTCGCCGGCCAGTTGCCGGAGTTCGCCTGAATGGCGCTCTCGGCGTTCTTCTCGAAACTTAAATCCGGACTTTCCAAAAGTGCCGAGAAGCTGGGCGCGAACATCGCCGCCACGTTCACCAGACGTACGCTGGACCAGGCGGCGCTGGATGAGCTGGAGGATATGCTGATCGCGGCCGATCTCGGCGTCGCGGTGGCGGCCCAGGTGATCGAAAACTTTCGCAGCAGCCGCTTCGGCGGGCAGGTCACCGATGCTGAGATCAAAGAATCCCTGGCCGCTGAGATCGCCGCGGTCCTGCAGCCGGTGGCGCTGCCGCTAGAGCTGGAGCCCAGCTGCAAACCCTTCGTGATCCTGATGGTCGGCGTCAACGGCGCCGGCAAGACCACCACCATTGGCAAGCTCGCCGCCATGTACCGCGAGCAGGGGCTGACCGCAATTCTGGCGGCCGGCGACACCTTCCGAGCCGCCGCCGTGGAACAGCTGCAAATCTGGGGCAGCCGCGCCGGCGCCGAGGTAGTGTTCGGGCCGCCGGATTCCGACGCCGCCTCGCTGGCGCATGACGCGCTGGCCAAAGCCCGCGCGAAGCGGGCGGACGTGTTGCTGATCGACACGGCCGGCAGGCTGCACAATAAAACCGTGCTGATGGAGGAGCTGCGGAAAATCATCCGCGTCATCCGCAAGCTGGATCCCAGCGCGCCGCATGCGATTCTGCTGACGCTGGACGCCACCATCGGCCAGAACGCCATCACCCAGGTGCGGACCTTCCGCGACATGGTTGATGTGACCGGGCTGATCGTCACCAAGCTGGACGGCTCCGCCAAAGGCGGGATCGTGGTTGCACTCGCGGATGCCTTCAAACTGCCGGTGCATGCCGTCGGCATGGGCGAACAGGCGAGCGACCTACGCCCGTTCGACGCCACCGAATTCGCGCGGGCGCTGGTGGGGCTTTAGGAAGGAAGCGGTTCTTTTTTGAAAAAAAAGAACCGAAAAACTTTTAATCCCGGCCATCGGCGGTTAAAAAACTTTCGGCTCAAAAGGCGCAAAATTTTTTTTGCGGCGGTTTTTCACAAAAAGCGGCTTCTCCACTTGCCTGTTTTAGCTGCGCGTATAAGTTGTGTTGGTGGAAAGACTGACCCGCTTAGATGGACTCAGGGGTGTTCTGGCAGTCTATATCATGGTCTGCCACGCGCTGCCCTACACTGTGATTCCGCACCGGCTGGCGGGGATGTTCTACCATGGCGAGGCCGTGGTTGATCTGTTCTTTGCCTTGAGCGGGCTGGTGGTGATCAACTCGCTGGAGCGCTTTAACTACCGGTTCTGGCCGTTCTTGAGCGCGCGGGCGCGCCGCCTGCTGCCGGTTTATTTTGTTGTGCTGGCGCTGGCGGTGGTGCTGCTGTGCATCGGCTCGCCGCTGCCGGCGATGCCGTGGATTGCGCCGCGCTCTTACCCCTGGCTGTTCTGGTATAAGGGGACCGGCAACCAGTTCGGCTGGCATGTGCTGGCGCATGTTTTGCTGCTGCAGGGTGTGCTGCCTAATGGGGTTCTGCCCTGGGTCTGGATTACCTTGCTGGGGCCGGCCTGGAGTCTCTCCACGGAGTGGCAGTTTTATATTCTGATGGCGCTGGTCGTGGCGCGGATGCGGGGATCGCGGCGGCTGACGCATTTCACGTTTTTGATGCTGGCTGGGGGCGCGCTTTATCAGGTTCTTTGTCCGCTGCTGCCGGCGTTCTGGCAGTTCAGCCGGGCTTTTCTGCCGGATGCGGCGCCGTATTTTGCGCTGGGGCTGGCATCGGCGGTGTGGATGCGCAGCCGCAACCCGATGCCGTTTCTGATTTGCCTGGTCCTGACGATCGCGCTTGAATTACTGGCCGGCGCGCCTGCCAAGGCGTTGGTCTGCGTGGGCTGGACACTGGTGCTGCTGGCGCAGCGCCTGCCGCGCCTGCCGGTTTTGCCGAAGCTGCTGGATAGCCGCGCGGCGCATTATTTCGGGGCGATTTCCTATCCGCTTTATCTGGTCAACCAGCCGGTGCAGCGCGGCTGCGCCATGCTGATCGCACCCTTGGTCCATGGCAGCGCCATGAATTTTACGCTGCTATGGCTGCCGGCGGCGCTGGTTGCGCCGGTTCTGGCGGCGATGGCGCTGCATCATTGGGTGGAGGCGCCGGCGATGAAGCTGCGCTGGCGGCGAGGCGCAGGCCTGCCGCTGCATTTCACCGGCTTCATCCGATGATCGCGGGGTGCGGTTCTTCTTGGTTTCGCACCGCCGGCAGGCTCCCAGGATTGGTCTTCCAGCTCAGTGTGCCGATTCTGCTGCAATTTGGGCAGGCGGCGGACCAGCCGGGCGTGCTGGCAAAGCATCGGCTGCAGCGCCATGCAGGCGCCGGCGCGTTTGCTGCCGCCGTGATCGTCTCGGTCGTGGGGTCCAGGCTGGCCAGAACCGCGTAGGGGCGCTTGTCCGTGAGGCCGGCCTGAATGGCGGCATTGGCGTGCCGCCTGGCCTCGCCGGTCAACTGCGCGGCGAGCGACGTCTCCGCCAGCAGAAGTTCCGTTTCGGGATGCGAAGGCGCGTTTTTGGCAAGTTCCGCTGCCGCCTGTGCCCGTTCGATCGGGGTGGAGATATTATCCAGCCAGACGTCCGCGATCATCGGCTGCGGGGTGCTGGCCCAGCCTTTGGCGAGCGTCTGTTTTGCGGCTCGGTCACGGCCGGCGCGGCGCAAAGCGGTTGCATAGGCGGCGATGGCAGGCGCAAGGGATGGCGCCTGCTTCACCGCCTGCTTGGCGTAGCGCAACGCGTCCGCGGATGTGGCTGCCTGCGCCGCCGCGGCGGTGGCGAGTGCGGCGATCTCCGCAGGATCACGCGTCAGCGTCAGGGCAATGCGGTAATCCTGTTTCTTTAGCGCGATATCCAGACGCTGGTTTTTCGTCCACGCGCTGCCGGGATAGGCGTCTTCGGCCGCCAGCGCGTGGGTGAGGGCGACATCGGCATCGCCGCCGGCAAGGTGGTGCCGCAGCAGCCCGCGATGGCCGAGAAACGCCAGGCTCTTGTGCCGGGTGAGCCGAGCGAAAGCGCCATTAGCCTGCTCGGTCTTGCCAGCCAGCCTGGCGGATTCAGCAGTGAGCAGCAGTACCAGCGGCGTATCGCCCAGCAATTTGCCGGCAATGGCGGCTTCGCGTTCCGCGGCTGCGGCATCGCCGGCGGCAAGGGCGACGATGCCGCGCTCCGTCGCCTGCTGGCCCTGGGCGCGTCTTCTGCCGCTGCGCCAGGTGATGAACCCGCCAGGCGCGCGGCGGAGATGGCCGAGCAGCCATAGCAGCAGCGTGATCAAGCCGACGATGATCGCCAGAATGACGATCGCGCCGGGCACGGAGGTCTCGATGGTATAAGGCCCGGAATGCGCCGTCAGCGTGCCGGGAATGCTGCCGATGCCCCAGGCCAGCGCCAGCAGAATCGCGGCGACGAGCAGAAACCCGATCGCGCGCAACATCAGCTTTGCCCAGCCATGGCGATGATCGCGGCGCGTGCGGCCAGCAGGTCGCGGGCCTGGCTCAGCCAGTTGGCCATCGCCGCCTGGGTCGTGGGGCTGAGATTGCCGAGTTCCGCGACGGCGCCGCCGAGATCGCCGGCGTTCAGCAGCTGCCTGGCCTGCTCGACGATAGCAGCCGCCGGCGGCCCGAGGATGACATGCGCGCCATGCGTGATCGTGATCAGGCTTTCCAGCCGCGCCCGCACTTTCGACCACCGGGAAACGCCCTCCAGCTTCTCCACGCTCGCGATATCGGCGGCGCGCGCCGCTGCGGGGTAGCTCAGCACCAGGGCCGCCTGGGTCGGCGGCGGCGCGTTGGCGAAGTTGGCCAGCGCCGACGGCGCGTTCGGGATTCCGCCCAGAGGCTGGCCGGCATCCAGGGCCATGCGCGCCGACTCCAGCCGGCCCAGCAGCGTCATTTTCGCGGTGATTTTGGTCAGGTCGGTATCGGCGGCGGCGAGTGTTCTCAGCGTCGCATGATCGGCGGCAGATTGCGTGACCAAGGCCGAAACCTGCGCGTTGAGATCGGCGAATTTCTGCGCGAGATCGGCCTGCACGCTGACGCTGTCCGGCGCCGGCTGCGCCCGCATGGCGTATTGCTGCAGGCTGGCCACCTGCGCCTGCAAAACGGCGATGGGCGTGGAATTATCCGGGATCAGCTGATGCAGCCGGTATAAATAGCCTTCGCCAACAGCCAGGAGCAAAAACCCGAATATGCCCAAAGCCGGCCAGAAATTGCGGCGTGGTCTTGCCGTTACCGGGATTGGCGCTGCGGGTATGGCGGCCCGGATGATCGGCGAAACCGCGGCGATCTCTGGCGGCAATGCAGGCTCAGTCTCGCTCATTGATCACCAGCCTCATTTCAGTAACGCCAGCAAATCCGGTTCATTGGGCGCCAATGCGACACGGATCGACTGCCAGGGCAAGTCTTGCAGCGCGGCGGCGGTCGCCGGGCTCAAGGCCAGCGCCTGCATCGTTGCGGTGCCGGGCGGTTGCAGCCGGATAAAGGCGCGCGCGGTTTCCGCCGAGTAGAACAGCACGTTTGCGATCTCGCCCGCCGCCATATCGGTGCGGACCGCTGCGGGCAGAGTGGGCAAAGGCCGGGTTGCGTAGAGCTTGCGCCGCAGCACCTTGATGCCGCGTTGCCGCAGCTTCGCCGCCAGATCCTGACCATGGCCTTGTCCGACCGCCAGCAGATGTACGCCGGCGATTTGCCGCGCCGCCACCAGCCGGAACAGATCGTCGGCATCGCCCGCAGCACTCGTCACCGCCGCAAATCCGGCTTCGCGCATTTTCGCGGCCGTCGCGTCGCCGACGCAGAAGCAGGGGACGGCATGATAGCGCGCCGGCAGCGGGGCGATGACTTGGGCACTGGTCACGACAATGGCAGCAGGTTGTTCCGGCAGCCGCGCGGCAAGGGGTTGAACGGCAAGGCAGGGGGCGAGTACGGGTTCGAATCCCATCTGCCGCAGCCTTGCGGCGGTGGCGGAAGCGCCGGGTTCCGGCCGGGTGACCAGCACCTTCAAGGGGCAAATATATCGGCTGGGCTGTCGGCTTTCAGCGAAAGGCCAAGCTCGCGGCCGAGGCGTTCGGCATCGCCCTTGGCACCCAGGCTGGTGCGTTTGAGCAGGAAGGAGCCATCGGCGCGCGCCACCAGACCGGTAATATGCAAATCGCCGTTTTCGGTCAGCCTTGCATATCCGCCGATCGGCGTACGGCAGGAGCCATCGAGTGCCGCCAGCAAAGCGCGCTCGGCTGTGGCGACCGCTTTCGCCTCCGGGTCCTCGATCCCCGCCAGCATGGCATGCAGATCGGTATCTTCCGAGCGGATGGTGATGCCGACGATGCCTTGGCAGGCGGCCGGCACCATCAGATCAGGGCTCAAAGGCAGGCTGGCGCGGGCTTTTAGACCCAGCCGGCGCAGCCCGGCATAGGCCAGCAAGGTGGCGGAGACCTCGCCGGCATCGATCTTCTTCAGCCGAGTGCCGACATTGCCCCGGAACAGCACGAAGTTCACATCCGGCCTGGCATGTTTCAGCTGCGCCTGCCGCCGGACCGAGGCGGAGCCGATGACCGCACCCTGGGGCAAGGCGTCATAGGGGTTGGAAGGATCCAGGCCGGTCGTGTGCTCGGGCAGGATCAGCACGTCCCGCGCATCCTCGCGCTTCAAGGTGCAGGCTAGGCTGATGCCGGTGGGCAGAACGGTTTCCAGATCCTTCAGGCTGTGCACCGCGAAGTCGATGCGGCGCTCCGCCAGCGCCTCGTGGATCTCCTTGGCGAACAGGCCCTTGCCGCCGATTTCAGCGAGCGAGCGGTCCTGTACCGCATCGCCGGTGGTGGTGATGATGTGTTCCTCGAACACATCCATGCCGCGTAGCACGGGACAGAAATGGCTGAGCAGCGCCAGAAAATTCGCGGTTTGCGCCCGCGCCAACGGGGAGCCGCGGGTGCCGGCCTTCAGCGGCAGCCCGCGGCTGTGCGGCTTCAGCAAAGGCGTATTGCCGGGCGTCGCGGAATTCATTGGGGTGATCTAGATCAACATCGGATCAAATGTAATCGTTTGATCCGATAAAGTTGATCGCCAGGAGAAAACCTAGATCAACATCGGATCAAATGTAATCGTTTGATCCGATAAAGTTGATCGCCAGGAGAAAACCTTCAGGAGAAACCCTGGAGAGAAAACTTAGAGCATGATTGCTGCCAAGCAATCATGCTCTAGAACTACGGCCATGGAAAGAAAAGCCATTGCGGTCGAGGGGCCGGTGCTGGGGATCGAAAGCTCCTGCGATGAGACCGCGGTGGCGGTTCTGGCGTCGAATGGCCGCATCCTGGCCGAACTTGTACTGAGCCAGATTGCCGACCATGCCGCCTTTGGCGGGGTGGTGCCGGAAATCGCCGCGCGCGCGCATCTTGCCGCCTTGCCGCCGATGGTGGCGGACTCGTTGCGGCAGGCAGGCGTGACGTATGCGGAGCTGGCCGCCATCGCCGCCACCGCCGGGCCAGGCCTGATCGGCGGGCTGATCATCGGCAGCGGCTTTGCCAAGGGTGCAGCGCTGGCCGCGCGAAAACCCTATCTCGCGATCAACCATCTGGAGGCGCATGCGCTGACGGCGCGGCTGCCCGGTCTGGCCGAAGCGCCGCCGGAATTTCCCTATCTGCTGCTGCTGGTCTCAGGCGGTCACTGCCAATGCGTAGCGGTGCTGGGCGTTGGACATTATCGCCGGCTCGGCGGCACGCTGGACGATGCGATCGGCGAGGCGTTCGACAAAACGGCGAAACTACTCGGCTTGCCCTATCCGGGCGGGCCGGCACTGGAAGCGATCGCGCGCGAAGGCGACCCGCGGCGCTTCGACCTGCCGCGGCCGCTGCTGCGCCGGCCTGGCTGCGACTTCTCCTTCTCCGGCCTTAAAACTGCGGTCGCCCAGCTGGTGGCGGGGTATGACTCGGCGCTGCCGCGGCAATCGGCGGCGGATATCGCGGCCAGCTTCCAGGCGGCGGTGGCCGATATCATGGCGGACCGGCTGGCGCACGCGCTGGACATGCTGCCGGAGGCAAGCGCGGTGGTCATCGCCGGCGGCGTCGCCGCCAATTCTTTGCTCCGCGAGCGGCTGGGGGCGGTGACGGCGCAGCGGGGCAAGTTGCTGATCGCCCCGCCGCTGCGGCTTTGCACGGATAATGCCGTGATGGTCGCCTGGGCGGGCATCGAGCGACTGCGGCTGGGGTTCTCCGACCCGCTCTCCACTCCCTGCCGGCCGCGCTGGCCGCTGGAGACGCTATCGGCCCGGACGTCGTGAACTACCGGCACGCCTACCACGCCGGCAATTTTGCCGATTGCTTCAAGCACGCGCTGCTGCTGGCGCTGATCCAGGCCATGCGGCGGAAGGAAAAGCCGCTTCTGCTGATCGACACCCATGCCGGCAGCGGCCGCTATGATCTGACTTCCGGTCCCGCCGAGAAAACCGGCGAATGGCGGCAAGGCATCGCGATGCTGCAAGCGGCACATCCCGCCGCGCTGGCCGAGTATCTTGAACTTGTCAGCCGGCTGGGCCTCTACCCTGGCTCACCCCGTATCCTTGCCTCGCTGCTGCGGCCAGGCGACCGATTGATCGCCTGCGAACTGCACGGCCAAGACGCGCAGGAACTGAAGATGGAATTTGCGGGGAGCAAAAATGTCGCGGTGCATGAGCGGGACGGTTACGCGGCATTGCGCGCGTTTCTGCCGCCGCCGGAGAAGCGCGCCCTAGTTCTGATCGACCCGCCTTTCGAACGCCTGGATGAGTTCGACATTGCCGCAAAAACCCTCGGCTTGGCCTGGAACAAATTCAACAGCGGCGTCTACGCCTTGTGGTACCCAATCAAGCATCGCGCGCCGGTGCGCAATTTCTTCGAAACGCTCAGACTGACTGCGATCCGCGATGTCATCGCGGCCGAATTTTGGCTTCGCGACCCGGTCAACGCGGCGCGGCTCAACGGTTGCGGGCTGCTGATCCTCAACCCGCCGTTTGGGTTCGAGACGCAGGCGATGCCGATTTTGCAGGCGCTGCAAAACGTCCTAGGCGAAGCAGGGTCCGCGATTGCGATTGAGAGACTGATCGATGAATGAGCGTTTCGACATTGGCGTTCTGGGCGCCGGCGCCTGGGGCACGGCGCTCGCTTTGCTATACGCCAAAGAAGGCAAACGCGTCGCACTCTGGGCGCGCACCGCCGCGCATGCCGGGCAGATGCAACGGCACGGCCAGAACGCCCGGCTGCGTGGCTTCGTGCTACCGAAAAACCTCGCTGTCACCACTGATTTTCCGCAGGCGGATATTCTGCTGCTGGCAACGCCCCTGCAACATGCGCGCACGGTTCTTGCGGCGCTGCCGGCCGCGCCGGTTCCACTCGTTTTGTGCTGCAAAGGCCTGGAGGCCGGGTCCTTGGCCCTGCCGCCGGAACTCGCCCAGGCGCTGCACCCGGAAATGCCGGTCGCCATGCTGACCGGCCCGAATTTTGCCCATGAAATCGCCGCCGGCCTGCCCGCCGCCGCGGTCCTGGCGGCGCAAGATCCGGCGCTGCGAAGCCGGCTGATGCGCGAGCTGCGCAGCGTTACGCTGCGGCTCTATGGCAGCGCCGATATCACCGGCGCTGCGCTGGGCGGTGCCGCAAAGAACGTCGTTGCCATCGCCGCCGGCGTCGTCATGGGGGCGGGGCTTGGCGAGAACGCCCGTGCCGCGCTGATCACCCGCGGCATCTCCGAAATCGCCCGCCTCGCCACCGCCCTAGGCGGCCGCGCCGAAACCGTCTCCGGCCTCTCTGGCCTCGGCGACCTGCTGCTGACCTGTACCGGCACCTCCAGCCGCAACTTTTCGCTCGGCTTCGAGCTCGGCCGCAACGTCCCGCTCGACGAAATCCTCGCGCATCGCAGCGGCGTCACCGAAGGCATCGGCACCGCCCCGGCGCTGCTGGCCCGCGCGCGGCTCGTCGGCGTGGACATGCCGATCGCGCAAATGGTGACGGCGCTGCTGGCCGGCGAAACGGCGGCCGGCAGCGTCATGGGGGCGTTGATGGGGCGTGCTGCTAGCGATGAGTAGTAATAAGGGGCGGTCGAGCCCCGAGAGTGCGGTTAGGGCAGGACCGTCATAATCCGCTACCATAATCATTACATAGGCGAGATAAGGCCGACCGCTTGACTGTGTAGCAGGTCGACATCTGAATGGCTGGACACCTCCAGCCCAAGTTGTTCGTGCAACGCTGCTTTTGAGCGGCGCGCCAGACCGTGTCCGTTACCAATTTTCACGTTGGAATAGGTTGCACACTCGGGCGACGCCTAATACCGAGACGGTGCTCCCGTCCGGCACCGGTCGGACACTCTCTTCAGCTTTACGTCAACGCGCAGTCCCAGCTTCCGCTTCATCAGCGGGGAGTTTACCTTAATTTTCCCGAACCCTGTAAGGCCGGCGTTCAACAGCATATGCGGCAATGTCAGCGCCGATAGCATCTGGATCGTGAGCGCGACAGATCTCAGCGCAAAGTTTCCTGTATAAAACGGCCATAATGTAGCCCCTATCAGCAGGGTTAAGCCTGTCATCGGCATTGCGCGCGCCCATGCTGCTTTCATGTTGTTCACCCTCGGCGCGCGTTTGCGATCGTCGATCAGCGCGATGGTGTGGGCCGGGGCGTGCAGGCAAATGAAGTAGATCGCGAAAGCGGTAAGCGGCGGCAGCAGGATGAACATCAGCATGAGCGCAGTCGTTACGGTCGGCGTGTGCCAATCCCGTCTTGCGACGGCGATGCAGGACACGCCGATCGAAGAGGCAAGCCAGACGATAGATGCGACGAACAGCCAGGGCGGAGGCGCTGATAACGGTACATGCGCGACGGTGCCGAAGACAAGCGCCGTTGCAGAAGGATGCGCCAGCACCGGCATCGCGATTGGCAGTCCGCCGCGAGATAGAATTCCCAGGATTGCCTTCGAAGGAGCATCCTCGGCGCCGAAATGCCATACCGACATGGCGAGGAACAGTGCCAGCGTAGGAAGCGGAAAAACCCGCCACGACAGCAGGACGAGAGCAAAGAGTGCGAGATAGGGCAATGAGAAAATCAGGAACCAGGGCCGGCCGAAACGCCGCCTCAAGACCGGACGCGCAACCTCAACATCAAGCGCGCCATGGGGAACGCCCAAGACGATTACCGCGGCAATCGCACAAAACCATGCAAGCTGCCAGGGCAACAACGCTGAACATGCCAAAGCCGACCCCGCAAGCGGGATCGGCCACGGCGTCGATCGGCGTAAATTCATCGAAGCGGTTTTGGTCAGGCGGCCTTCCGCAGGATGGTGGCGTTATGCAAATCTGCGTCGACCAGTTTTTCATCGGATTTCGAGGCGATGAAGCCGAATATTACCTTGGCGATGACGTCCAGAATGGCGATCACCAACACGCTGGCATCGTTGCCGACCTTATTTCCACCATCCGGCGATACCGCCAGAATGATCGGGTAGATCAGCCACACGGCAGATAGCATGAACGCGTCGCGGCGGTAGGCTGCCTGCACATCGGAGCTTTCCTGAAGATTAGCCTGCGCCTGCCAGACCCAGATGATGTAGTAGACGCCAAGAAAGGAGATGCAGGAGATGACAAACCAAGTCCATTTGATCCAATCCACCTCAGCCGCGCCAAAGGCGAATGCGGTTGCGATCATGATAACATCGAACAGCACAGCACCCACTAAGGCCCCGCCTTGTTTAACGCCATTATGCATCGCGGTTAATCCTAAGGTCAGCAGAAGCAGAGGCGTGGTGAAGGTCCAGTCGATATAGCGGGCGAAGTAGAAGATGCGCGTTGCATGTGTGCCGATTCTGACGGCGGTGTCCGTCGGCAAGATGACCGAGCCCTCGCCGCTGGCCATCGCTAAATAGAGGCAGGCGGCAATAAGCGGGATGACGCCATGGAGGATGGTCTGCAGCCCCTCTAACGGCGTGCGCCGCTTGCCCGTGACAAGAATAAGCAGGCCACCTGCAGCCATAATAAAGGTGGTGATCCAAAGAATATTGTTAGATGTCATTACGTTTTCCTGCTCAAGCCAACATCGGCCGCGAGTTGCAGATGGCGCGCGTTTTAAAATTGTCTCAGTGTTATTGCGACGCAGGGTATTAAATATCTGATAGGGGTTAACGCTGAACCTGTTGGCGGTGGCGATCGGAACGCTGTTGAATCTGGCTATCCTGCTATTCGCATGAAGCGAGGTGATCAGTGAGCCGCCTTTAGAGATCTTTTCTCGACACCAAGGCGAGTGCAGGCGAATTTGTTCCTTTGTTGCGAACTGGCGTTTGGATTGCAGCCTCTGGGTTGCTTAGCGTGCCTTAGCGCGCATAGATTGAATAGCGTGCAGAGACAGCTTGGCCGCACTCGGTTGACGGAGTACGTGCGGTTGCTTCCGCAGTTTCACCGGCAAGAGCGCAACATTGCCAATGAAATCTCAGTCATTGCGCCGCGTCGAAACGTCGTCTTCCAGGAAACCAGGGCTCGAATCCTGCAGCCGAAACACTGCGCGGTGATGGTGCCGCGCGCAGTTCATCGGCGCCGACAGCGTTAGCGGTAACGACCTTCGTCACCCATCTTCAAAAGATGACCGCCGGTCATAAGCATTGCAAGATGACCACTGGTCATATAAGATGACCACTGGTCATCTTGGAGTGTGTCATGATAGGTCAACAATCCTGGGCGTTGGTCACCGGGGCCTCAGGCGGTCTCGGCGCGGAGTTCGCCAAGAACCTCGCGCGGCGCGGCACCAGCCTGGTGCTGACGGCGCGAAACGGAAGCGATTTGGAGCGCCTGGCGGGCGACCTCCGGCGGGATCATGGCGTCGAAGTGATTGTGGAGCCGCTGGACCTTTCGGAGCAGGGCGGTGCTTCTGTCCTTGTCCAGCGCTTGGATGGCCGCGGGATCGCGCCAGACATCATTGTCAATAACGCGGGCTTTGGGCTGTCGGGAGCGTTCGTGGATCACGACCCGGCGCGGCTGCGGGCGATGCTGCAGCTCGATATCGTCAGCCTTGTGGAGTTGACTCACATCCTTGGCCGCCGCATGGCCGCAGCAGGCCGGGGCCGCGTCCTGCTAGTGGGCAGCATGGCTGCCTATCAGCCTGTCCCGCGCCTTGCTGCCTATGCGGCCGCCAAGGCCTTCGTCCTGTCCTTCGGAGAGGCGTTGCACGTCGAGCTTGCACCGGCGGTGATCGTAACCGTCCTCTCTCCAGGCGTGATGGACACCGCGTTCCACGCCGTCGCCGGGTTCGAGCCGACGCCCGGGATGAAGCGTATGGCGCTCGCTCCCTCCAAAGTCGTACAAATCGGCCTCGATGCATTGTTCGCCGGCAAGTCCGGCGTCATCGCTGGGCGCTTCAACAAGGTCATGGGGTTCAGCAGCCGTTTGCTGTCGCGACACGTTGTAGCGAAGCTCGCTGAAAACGTTTCGAAGTGAGCGCATGACGAAACGAGCCTATGCGTCTGAGGACAAGAAGGTCCGGCGGGACGACATATTGGCGGCAGCGCGCCGTCTGTTTGTTGCTGGCAGCGGCGAGCTGCCGTCCGCGGCGCGTATCGCCGCAGCCGCGGGGCTCGCTAAGGGGACGCTGTATATCTACTTCCGGACCAAGGAAGCAATCTACGCCGACCTGCTGCTCGGCGGTTGGACCGAACTCTTGGGCGAACTCGATGGGGCGGTGGCTATTGCAGGCGGTGCAACGGCCAAAGTGTCCGCGTTTCTCCAAAGCCTGATCGCTTCGCTTGATCGCCATCCAGAACTCCTGCGACTCGATGCACTCGGCCAGTCGATCGAGCGTAATCTGGAGCCGGACGCCTTCCACGCCTTCAAACACGCGCTGAACGAGCGTCTGGCTGCCAGCGGAGTCATCGTGGAGCAGGCGCTGAACCTGCCTGACGGACGGGGTTTACAGCTACTGATGCGAACCTATGCCTTTACCCGCGGGCTTTGGCTGGCCTTCGGTGACGAAAAGCGCGCACCCTTCGACAGTGACGCAGCGCCGCAGCCTGAGTTCAGGGAAGTTCTGGCGGAAGCGCTCGCCGAATATTGGCGGGGTGCCCTGACAGATCAGGCGCGCTGACCGCTTCTGCCCCGCGCCATGGCCAGCGAGGCAGTGCCGCCTTGCCCAGGCGCTCAGCATCGTCGTCCGACGACTCTCGCACGTCATATCCAGAGACACCACCAAGGGAGTGTTTTGCAGTTCTCTGAGGTGAAGGCCGCGAGATCGCTTCCACCACCGTTGACACCTGCGCGCAGTTTTCGTCACGATCCCGGCTGCGATGCCGGAAACTCGGTGGGGTATTCCAATTTTTTCGGATCATACCCCAACGCCTGAACCCGCGCGGTGAGCGCCGCCACGAGCTTGGGATCCGGCCGCGGATCGCGCGTGAAGATGGAGACATTGGTGAATGCCGGATTGGCGACGATGAACCAGCGATAATCATCGCCGCGATCGAGCATCCAGTAGGTGCGCGACACCGGTATGATCAGGTAGACCGTGTAGCGCACCGTCAGCTCGTTGTTCTCGCCGGGGTTGAGAATGGTGACCGGACCTTGATAGTCTTTCTCTTTGCCCTCTGGCGTGCCCATGCGGCAGGCGTCGCGGTCGATCAGCTGGCCGTTGCTGCCCTGCAGGTAATCGGTGGTTCCGGCGACGCAGCCATCGGTCAGGCGCATCGGCGTGCGGGCGATCTCGTACCATCTTCCGGTGAAGAAGCGGGCGGTATCGATCGGCTTGCCCGGTTGCGGCGCCGTGGCGGCGCCATCCTGGCCCGCGGCACAGGCGCCCAAAGCGAGGCACAGGATTAAAAGACCGTGCCGGATGGCGTTTTTCATTTGCGGGCACCTTTTGTTTGGGCGGCGGCGGGCGATATCAGCACATACGCCCGCCAAGGTAAAAAGACGCGCAGGCCTTCGGCGCATTACGCATTGGGGTCGCATTGATCATTGCAATACTTGCCGTAACGATCGTGATGACATTGGTGATGCTGCTCGCCTGGGCCACGCAGCGCGGCCTGCGCAACGGCGGCTGGACGGATGTGTTCTGGACCTATGGCACTGGCCTGAGCTGCGCGGCGGCGGCGCTATGGGCTGACCGCGGCGTCGCCTGGCGGCATGTTCTGGTGGCCGCCATGGTGGCGGTCTGGGCGCTCAGGCTTGGGACCTATGTGGCGCTGCGCGTCGCTGCCAGTCCCGAGGATGTGCGTTACGCCTATATGCGCAGCAGTTTCGGCAAAAGCTTCCAGCGCAACATGTTCGGCCTGCTGATCATCCAGGGTCCGGTCACCGGACTGCTCAGCATCGGCATCATTTTTGCCGCGCGGCAGCCGGCGCCTGTGTTGCGCGGCCAAGACCTGGCAGGCATCCTGATCATGCTGCTGGCGATCGCCGGGGAGACCCTGGCGGACCGCCAGATGAAACAGTTCAAGGCGGCGGCGAACAGCCATGATGCGGTTTGCGATAAGGGCCTTTGGGCCTGGTCCCGGCATCCGAATTATCTGTTCGAATGGATCGGCTGGTTTGCCTATCCCGTCATCGGCCTGACATCGCGGACGCCCTGGAGCCTGCTTTCGCTCGGCGCGCCGCTGCTGATGTATGCCGTGTTGCGCTTTGGCACCGGCGTGCCGCCTCTGGAAGCGGCGATGCTACGGCGCAAGGGCGCCGCCTATCGGCGCTACCAGGAAAAAGTCGGCGTGCTGCTGCCGCGGCTGCGGACCGGCCGATAATGCTGGCCGCCCGACTACATTGAACTTTCTACCGTTCCGTTCTAAACGCCGCCTGCCGGCACCCCTGGAGGCCGGCTCTCGTCGTTTTATAGGAGCAAATCATGGCCAGTTTCGAATTGATCGAGGCCGAGTTGCGCTCGCGTGCCGGCAAGGGGGTGGCGCGGGCGACAAGGCGGGCAGGGCGGGTCCCTGCGGTAATCTATGGTGCCAAGCAGGAGCCTGCGCTCATCTCGCTGGACCCCAGAACGGTGCTGCGCGAGCTCAAGCGCGGCGGCTGGCGCTCGCGGCTATACGAGATCAAATCGGGTGACGGCACCACCCGCGCGCTGATGCGCGACGTGCAGCTGCACCCGGTTTCCGACATGCCGGAGCATGTGGATTTTCAACGCCTTGCCGCCGGCGAGCGCGTGCGGGTTTCGGTGCAGGTGATGTTCATCAACGAGCTGACCTCGCCCGGCCTGAAGCGAGGCGGCGTGCTGAACGTGGTGCGCCACGCGGTCGAAGTGGCCTGCGATCCCGACAACATCCCCGAGAAGTTCGAGGCGGATCTGGCCACGCTGGACATCAACGACAATATCCGCTGGCATAATCTGACCGGCACCGGCGATGCCAAGCCGACCACGGTCGACCGCGACTTCGTGATCGCCACGGTCGCCCCGCCGACGGTAAATGCCGAAGCGGCGGCCGAACCCGCCGCAGCGGCCGCAGCGGCGCCGGCCAAGGGCAAGGCTCCGGCCAAGGGTGCGGCGCCGGCCAAGGCTGCGGCGCCCGCGCCGGCCGCCAAGGCTGCGCCGAAGCCCGCCGCCAAGAAGAAATAGCAGCCCTGCCGGTTTACGCCGATGTTGTTGTGGGTTGGGCTCGGCAATCCCGAGCCGGGCATGGCGAGGCAGCGGCATAATATCGGCTTCATGGCAGCCGATGAGATCGCGCGCCGCCACGGTTTCACGCCGTGGCGGCAGCGGTTTAAGGGCCTATACGCGGATGGCGCGATCGCCGGCCGCAGAATTTTGCTCCTGCGGCCGATGACCTATATGAACCGATCCGGCGAATCCGTTCGAGCCGCCTCCGACTTTTTCAAGATCGAGCCGCCGGATATTACGGTCTTTCACGACGAGCTCGACCTGGTGCCGGGAAAAATCCGGGTGAAGCAGGGCGGCGGTGCGGCCGGGCATAATGGGCTGCGCAGCATGGACCAGCATCTGGCCTCGCCGGATTACTGGCGGGTGCGGCTCGGCATCGGCCACCCCGGCGACAAAAACCGCGTGACCGGCTATGTGCTGAGCGATTTCTCGAAAGAGGATTTGCCCTGGCTGCTGCCATGCCTGGATGCCGTCGCCGATGCGGCGGCGTTGCTGGCCGAAGGCAAACCGGAGGATTTCATGACCCGCGTCGCGCTGGCGGCGCCGGTGCTAAAAGATGTGCCGGTTCCATCGGCTGGAGTGGCAAAAAATGGGCTTTAACTGCGGCATCGTCGGCCTGCCCAATGTCGGCAAATCCACCCTGTTCAACGCGCTGACCGCAACGGTCGCGGCGCAGGCGGCGAACTACCCGTTCTGCACGATCGAGCCGAATGTCGGCCGCGTGGCGGTGCCGGATCACCGGCTGGATGCGCTGGCGTTGATCGGCAAGTCGGTCAAAATCGTCCCGACCAGCCTGGAATTCGTCGATATCGCCGGGCTGGTGCGCGGCGCTTCGAAAGGCGAGGGTTTGGGCAACCAATTCCTGGCCAATATCCGCGAGGTGGACGCCATCGTGCATGTGCTGCGCTGCTTCGAGGACGGCGATATCACGCATGTGGAAGGCAGCGTCGATCCGATCCGCGATGCGGAGACGGTGGAGACCGAGCTGATGCTGGCCGATCTGGAGAGCCTGCAAAAGCGCCTGCCGCAGGCGCAGAAAAAAGCCAAGGGCAATGACAAGATCGCGCTGGCCGAGTTGGCGCTGATGGAACCGATTCTGGCGGCGCTGGAAGCGGGCAGGCCGGCGCGCAGCGCGATCGCACCCGGCGATGCGGAGACCGCCAAGCGGCTGAACCTGCTGACTGCCAAGCCCGTTCTCTATGTGTGCAATGTCGAGGAAGGTGCTGCCGCCGAAGGCAACACGCAGAGCGAGCGTGTCGCGGTGATGGCAAAGGCGGAAGGGGCCGCGCATGTCGTCGTCTCCGCGGCCATCGAGGCGGAGGTTAGCCAGCTGCCGGAGGATGACCGGCTGGTTTTCCTCGCCGATCTGGGCCTCGATGATAGCGGGCTGGACCGCATCATCAGTGCCGGTTACCGGCTGCTGGGATTGATCACCTATTTCACCTGCGGCCCGAAGGAGACGCGGGCCTGGACGATTATCAAGGGCACCAAGGCGCCGGGCGCGGCCGGCGCGATCCACGGCGATTTCGAGCGCGGGTTCATCGCGGCGGAGACGATCGCCTACGAGGATTACGTTGCGTATAAGGGCGAGGCCGGCGCGCGCGAGACCGGCAAGCTGCGCATCGAAGGCCGGGAATATGTGGTCAAGGATGGCGACGTGATGCTGTTCCGGTTCAACGTTTGAGAGCGAGAAATCGATTTACAACTGCGGGAAACGCGATAGTCTTGCGGCCGAGCCTAAATGGGGTTGAGTTCATGTCCGGTCGCGTTGTTTTCCATTCCGCTTTGCTGCTCGCGGCATGTGTGCTGGCGGGCTCCGGCGTGGCGCAAGCCAGGATACTGCAATTCGCGCCGGCCGACCGTGCTGTTTCAAACATTTCGGGCAGCGCGAACGGGTTGAACGACTATTTCAACCAGGTTGCGCTGGCGCCGGTTCCGGGTGAGGTAACGAAGACCATCACGCTTAATTTTGGACCGCTGCATTTCCAGGAAGTCGTTAAAACGGTGCCGAAAACCTGCCGCTCATGATGAGGTTGTAGATCCCTCCGCCTTTCGCGTGGCCCAAGTTGAGGAAGTTTTTTTGGTTCTTTTTCTTCAGAAAAAGAACTGCTTGCTTTACAAAAAGAAGTGCTTGCTTACGCTGCATACGGCGCGTTCAGGAGCCATGTTACCGCGCCATAGCCCGGCCTTTGTCGCCTGGCAAGCTGACAAAGTCCCGGCAGGGCCAAGGTTACCGTGCGGGCTGGCTTGCCGTCCGGTTGGAGCCGTTGCGAGGATCCTCGAATTCGGTGCACCCGGAGGCTGCGGGCATTGCTCTTCGTACCATGATGGGCGCGCGCCAGGCGAGCATCGTCGAAGGCAGAAACTGTACCGGCGTCGCGCCGGAGCCTTCCGGAGCCAGGCTGGTACGGGTTTGTTGCATTAAGCGTTTAGCCACGTCGAAATCCTTTGTAAGTCACGTCGTTCCTGGGGAAGCTTCACCGGGGACGTCGGAGATATGGCACGCGCTTTGCCGGATAAGTTTTAATTTTGTGTTACGAGACGCTTAGTCGCACGCCCGAATGCGAAGTTTAACATGGCTCTCGCCCTAAGCGCATTTGATTGTATTTGGCCGCAGCCTTGCTTACATCCATCATGGTTCGGCGGGCTGCCGGCCCAGCCTTGAGGTTTTGAAATGAGCGTGGATTTGTCGGACGGCCGCCTTGCCATGCCGGTCCAGGAATACGCCGCCTGGCGGCAGGTCGATGCTCCGCATGTATTGCTTGACGTGCGGGAAGCGCCGGAGCTGGCTATTTGCGGCCTGGAGAATGCGCTGCACATGCCCATGGGGCAGGTGGCTGCCCTTAGGGAGCAACTGCCGCGGGACGTTCCGCTGGTCGTGATGTGCCATCACGGCGCGCGCAGCCTGCGGGTGGTGCAATTCTTGCGCAACGGCGGCTGGAACAACGCCATCAACCTTGAAGGCGGCATCGATGCCTGGGCCGACCAGGTCGACACCGCCATGCGGCGTTATTAGCGCCAGAAGCGGGGTGTAAATGGATCAGCAAGTCGCAAACGAGAGCACGCTTCATCCGGCCATCGGCGCGCTTTCCAACAGCTATGCGCGGCTGCCGGAGCGCTTTTTTGCGCCGCAGGCGCCGGCGCGGGTGGCGCAGCCGGAGCTGGTGCAATTCAACGCGGGTCTGGCTGACGAGCTCGGTCTTGATGTCGCCGCCATCAGATCCGGCGATATCGCGGGGCTGTTTGCAGGCAATGTCCTGCCGGCGGGGGCGGAGCCGATCGCCATGGCCTATGCCGGGCATCAGTTCGGCAATTTCGTGCCGCAGCTGGGCGATGGCAGGGCGATCCTGCTGGGTGAGGTCATCGACCGGAACGGCATCCGGCGCGACATTCAACTGAAGGGCGCCGGACGCACTGCCTTCTCGCGCGGCGGCGACGGCCGCGCCGCTTTGGGTCCGGTATTGCGGGAGTATCTACTTTCCGAGGCGATGCATGCGCTGGGCATCCCCAGCACCCGTGCGCTGGCCGCGGTGACCACGGGCGAGACTGTCATGCGCGACGGCTATCCGCCAGGCGCTGTGCTGACGCGGATCCTGGCCAGCAATATCCGGGTGGGCACGTTTCAGTATTTCGCGGCGCGCGGTGATACGCAAGCGATCAAGACACTCGCCGATTACGCCATCGCGCGGCATTACCCGCAGCTGGCGGAGGCGGCAAATCCTTACCTGGCGCTGCTGCAGGCGGTCATCGAGCGGCAGGCAAAGCTGATCGCGCAGTGGCTGAATGTCGGCTTTATTCACGGCGTGATGAATACCGACAACATGGCGATCTCCGGCGAGACCATCGATTTCGGACCTTGCGCCTTTATGGATGTCTATGATCCGGCCACGGTGTTCAGTTCCATCGACCGGCAGGGGCGCTACGCCTACGGCAACCAGCCTTATATCGGCAATTGGAACATCGCGCGGCTGGCGGAGACGATGCTTGGCCTGCTCGATCCGGATGAGAAACGTAGCGCCGAGCTGGCGAGCGAGGCGATCAGCGGCTTCGGCGCGATCTTCGAGCGATTCTGGATGGACGGGATGCGCCGTAAAATCGGGCTGGCAGGCGAGGTTGCAGGCGATCGTGCGCTGATCGAGGATCTGCTCAGCCTGATGCAGCAGAACCGGTTGGATTTCACCGCCTTTTTCCGGGCGCTTTGCGATGTGGCCGGCGGCGCGGCGGCGTTGCCGGAAGCATTCGATTCCTGGGCTGGACGGTGGCGCGCCTGCCTGGCGGCCGAACCGATGGATGAACAGCTGCGCGCGGCGGCAATGCAGCGGGTAAATCCGGCATTCATTCCGCGCAACCATCTGGTGGAACAGGCGCTTGACGCGGCGATCGCGCAAGGCGATCTGCAGCCGTTCACCGATCTGCTCGGCGTTCTGCAGCACCCCTACGACGATCAGCCGCAATTCGCGCGGTTTGCGGAATTGCCGGCCGCCGCTAATGCGCCTTACGTTACCTTCTGCGGAACCTGAATAGCACAATTAGGGAGTGCCTGAGCATGGGTTTTCTCGCCGCAGTGGTGCATTTCTTAGCGGGTGCGGTTCTTACCAACGCCGTTCCGCATTTCGTCAGCGGGGTGCAAGGCAAGCCGTTCCAGTCGCCGTTTGCCAAGCCGCCGGGCAAGGGCCTGTCCTCGGCCAGCGTTAACGTGCTGTGGGGCTTCTTCAACCTGCTGGTAGGCTATCTCCTTGTCAGCAGGGTGGGACACCTCAACTGGCGGCATTTCAGCAGCGTGTTGCCGCTGGCCTTGGGCGTGCTGGTGATGGCGTTGCTGCTCGCCCGCACATTCGGCCCGTTGCATGGCGGCGACTCCCCCAGGGTTTAGCAAGCTCCTCAAAAAGCGGCGCATCGGCTAGTCCAGCGCCATGGCCTTTCCGTCACTCGTTACCACATCGACGGTTTTGCCATCGAGAACAGGCGGTGTGACCACCAAGGGCGTGTTGTAAAGCCAAAGCGCTTTGCCTGTTCTGGCGTCGAAGGCACCGACCGCGTGGTCGCCGATTTTCAGGACGACCGCCTTCTCTGCCGGCCAGAATTGCGGTTGCGAAAACGGCGTGCCGTTCACGTCAATCTGCCAGACGCGCTTGCCGGATTTCGCATCGAGCGCCAGCAATTGGCCGGCCCGATTTGCCGCGATCACCAGACCGCCGGCCAGGACCGGGGAATACGCCGCATAATCGTCCATGCCGTACTGCCAGAGCTGCCGGCCATTGCTGATATCGAGCGCGTAAACCGAATGATCTTCGGTCACGAGATAAGCGACGCCGCCCGCAATCAGCGCGGCAACATCGACATTGCCGGCGGAAAAATTCCAGAGGGATTTGCCGGTCTTCAGGTCGAAGCCATCGATATTGCCGCCCTGATCGCCAATCACGACGACGCCGTTGCCGATGGCAGGCTTCGCGGTGAAGACGTAGCCGGTCGTTCCGGTCCATCTGACCGCGCCGGTTTTCGCATCGAGGGCGTAGACGTCATGATCGCCCGAGCCGAATACCACCATCCCGTCCGCCACAACCGGCGAGGTCAGCGGCGCGCCGTTGCCGGGGAATCGCCAGAGCCGCTTCGATGGCGCCGCCCCGCTCGGCGAAAACGCGTAAAGGCTGTGGCCGTCGCTCTGCGCAAACAAAATTCCGCCGCTCAAGATGGAAGCCTGGCTGCACATGCATTCCGGCGGCTGGTTGCGTGTGTACTGCCAGATCAAAAATCCGCTTTTCGCGTCGAGCGCCCGTAGAAAATGCGTGTTGCCGATGTCCGAGGCGACAAAGACCTGCGTCTTGCCAATAGTCGGCGGTATGCCGATGGCGCCCTGGGTCGCAAAGCTCCAGAGCTGCCCGCCTGTCTGGCCATCGAGCGCGAACAGGTTGGAACCGGTGGGTTGCAGGCTCGTCAGAAACAAGCGGCCGCTCTGCGATTGCGGTGGTTGATATACGGGAACGTTCAACGCCGTAGACCAGGCAATTTTCGGGGCAGGAGCCGCATTGGCGATGCCGGCCATCCCACTGCCAAGTAACAAGCTAGCAAGTAGGATATGATACATGATTTTCGTTCCTGAGGCGCGATCCATCGCCGCGTGGAAGCTCTTCTAGGACAACATTGCCACATGTCAAGGTTTGGGTGCGGTTTGGCGGTTCGCGCCGGGATGAGGCGAGCCCGCCACCGATACTGCAATGCTTACCACATCCCGCACGCTACGGCCGCCTTTGACGTCCCCTGGCACGACGATACGCAAATGCTGCGCGCCCAGACGTTTTCCGTTCATGGCGGTGGCCAATATCACCTGCTTACCCTCAAATAATGGGGCGATCTCGCTCAAAGCAAGCAGAGCCGAATAGCCATCTGAGCCGGTGATCAGGATCGAACCCTGCACCGCCAGTTTGGGCTGCTTCGGATCGACCGCGGCCGCATCCTGCAGAACCACCCATAGAAGGGGACCGGAAAATACTGCCTTGAACGGCCCGTGGTCGGTACCGAAGTCGGCATTTACCGTAACGGCCGGCATCGCCCGGAGTTGCGCCACCGTGAGCGTTACCAGCCTGCCGGCCGGGCTGATGATGGCGAGGCCGCTTGAACCGCTGGACGGCGCCTGGTTCGCCGCCGATGCGGTGCCCGGCAGCATGACGACAGCCAGCAATAGCAATCTCGCGATGTGGCGGCGCAACCCGGATATTTTTCCGTAGCCGTAAATTCGTGCTTCTGCCGTCCCCATAATGCCTCACATGCAGGTTAAGGCTTGCTGCTGTATCCCAAGGCCGGTGCGCTGGGAATGCGGCACCTGTTCAGGCGAGGCCAGCCCGAATAGGATGCGTTGTTGCGAATGGCGGCTGCAGCGCAACCATGCAGGCGGATGGAAACGGATTTGGACGATAATATAGCGCTTCAAAGCAGGGCGGCCCCGGCGGTCAGTTCCGGCCGCCACGACACAGCGAGCTTGGTCGAAGGGCCGATCGCGCGGACGCTGATCGTGTTCTCGCTGCCGATCCTGGCCAGCAATATCCTGCAATCGCTCAACGCTTCCATCAACGCCGCCTGGATCGGGCATCTGCTCGGCACCCGGGCGCTCACCGCCAGCGCCAATGCCAATGCGCTGCTGTTCTTTCTGCTCAGCATCAGCTTCGGGTTGAGCATGGCAGCGACCATCCTGATCGCCCAGAGTTTTGGCGCGCGCGATTTTGAGCAGACCAGGCGGGTGATGGGGACCTCAACCCTGTTCTTCGCGGGGCTTTCGGTGCTGATCGCAGCTTTTGGCTTTGCCATCGCGCCGGGCATTCTTACGGCCATGCAGACCCCGCCGGATGCCGAGGCGCTGGCGGTTGCCTATTTGCGCATTATTTTCCTCGGCATTCCGCCGATCTTTCTGCTGGCGTTCATGATGATGGCGCTGCGCGGCGCCGGCGATTCCCGCACGCCGTTTTTCTTTATGCTGCTATCTGCGGCTATCGATGTAGGCCTTAATCCGCTGCTGATCCGGGGCGTGGGACCCATCGCGCCGATGGGCATTGCAGGCTCCGCGATGGCGACCACGATTGCGCAATGGGTCAGCCTGATCGCGCTGGTCGCCTGGATGTATTGGCGGCGCAGCATTCTGTGCATCGGCGCCGGCGAGCTGAAATATTTCCGGATCGATCCGGCGATTTTGCGTAGCCTGCTGGTCAAGGGCGTTCCGATAGGATTGCAGGTGGTGGTGATATCTACCTCGATGATCCTGATGATCAGCCTGGTCGATCATTTCGGTTCCATCACGGTAGCGGCCTATGGCGCGTGTTTCCAGCTATGGAGCTATATCCAGATGCCGGCTTTCGCGGTTGGCACCGCGGTGTCCTCGATGGCGGCGCAAAATATCGGCGCCAATCGCTGGGACCGCGTTAATCAGATCGTCCAATCCGGAATTGTGTATGTGGTATTGCTGACCGCCACGCTGGTCGGTGCGGTGACGCTATCCGATAACGCCGCCTTCTCCCTGTTTCTTGGCGGCAATGCGCAGGCGATTGCCATCGCCAAACACATGCATCTCATCGTCTCCTGGTCCTTTGTGTTTTTCGGCGTGGCCTTCGTGCTAAGCAGCGTGGTGCGGGCAACCGGCGCTGTATTACCGCCGCTGGTGATTCTGATCATCGCCATCTGGGGCATCCGCCTACCGGCCGCGTACCTGCTATCGCATGGCAGCGTGGATGGTATCCTGTGGGGCTTTCCCGCCGGCTCGATCGCGTCGGTCATCATGACCGCGCTGTACTACCGCTTCGGCGGCTGGCGTAAGGCAAAGATGCTGGAGGCGTAGGGCAAACTTCTTATTTGAGAGCAGCAGGTTTTGTTGCTCCATAGCGCCGACGTTTGCACACCCAAGGTGTTTGCACACCCAATGCCCAGTGCTGAGTTTTGACAACCGTCTTGATTCCCCGCGCCGCGGCAGCCAGTTGAAGAAAGGCCTGAAGTCGATCGCCATGCTCAAGGAGCAGATAATGTCACGTATGCTTATTGCCGCCTGGCTACTGCTCGGCATCACTGCCGCGCAGGCACAGTCTGGCGAAGACACGCCATGCCGGCCCGATAAGATTATCAACGCCTCGGGGCTGCTCATCGCCTTGAATTCGGGTCTGGATTATCAGGCCTATCCCGGCGCCGAGGGCACCATCAGCGGCTGGTTGCCGCTCGATAAGGTAACCGTATGCGGCATTGGCGGCATCTCCGTCAAAATCACCAATTCGACCGAAAAGAACGAGAGCGTCAAAGCTGTGCGGCTGTTTCCCGGCAATAGCGGCGGATTGCTTTAGCACGAATATACCGGCGCGATGTTTGCCTGCAGGTAATGGCCGGTGCCGGCTGCCTATTGGCAACGCGCGGCCGGCATGGCGGCAACTGGCGGTGCGTTGCTTCAGGCTTTGGACGTGACCAGCCATAAGCCGGTCACGTCCAGCATTCGCCGGTTAAGCTGATTGCTTGCTCTTCGACTTGCTGTGCGCCTCGGTCGAATGTTTATGCGCCTGCTCTGAATGCGAATGCGCCTTCGCCGAATGCTCGGCCGCTTTCGGATCCTTCTTCTCGTGATGCTCAGCCGCCGTATGATGGGCTTTCGCGGCATCCTCGTGATGCTTGGCCGCAGTTTTGTGACTTTCTTTTGGCATTTTTGGTTCCTCATATGTGACGTCTGCCGTTCGGCATGGCTTATCGCCGTTCCGGCATAGGCTTATCGCCCGTGGTCAACATAGTTTCTCACCGGCGGAGTTGTTGTTAAAGCTGCTTCATTATCCCAAACGTCATCAACCGTACGTGCTACGGTCGGCTCTTACAGAATGGATAGTTGTTTACAGGCTGTACCGAATCCAAATCTCTGACATGCTGCGAGTTTTGCTTCCAAATTTCGCAATCCTGGCTGGCTTCGTGGTAATCCTGCTTGTTTTGCAGGATGCGTTCGAGGTTTTGCTGCTGCCGCGCAAGGTGGCGCGCAGTCGCCGGCTGGTCAGCACGATATTGCGCCCGACCTGGCGGTTCTGGCGGCGCGCGGCCTCATGGCTCGGTGCCGGACGGCGGCCGGTATTTTTATCCTCCTTCGGCCCGCTCGGCGTTGTTATCCTGTTTGCGTTCTGGGCGGCTTGCCTGATCGCCGCCTATGGTCTTTGCGAATGGGGGCTTAATCTGCACGCCAGGCGCCCGGTCGGTTTTCTGGGAAGCCTCTATCTCAGCGGCTCAAGCTTTTTCACTTTGGGTTATGGCGATGTCACGCCGCAAACCCGCCTCGCCAAGATCCTGGCAGTCATTGAAGCGGCGAACGGGTTCGGTCTGGTCGCCGCTGTTATCGGTTATATGCCGGTGCTGTATCAGTCCTTTTCCGATCGCGAAGCCCACGTCATTCAGCTCGATGCCCGGGCCGGTTCGCCGCCTTCCGCGGCGTTTCTGCTTAGCCAGCACGGCAGCTACGATGCGATGCCGGAGCTGATGGCGTTTCTGCGGTACTGCGAAAACTGGACCGCCTCCCTGCTGGAAGGACATCTGTCCTTTCCGGTGCTCGCATTTTATCGGTCGCATCACGACAACCAGTCCTGGCTCGGCGGACTCTGCGCGATTATGGACACTTGCGCGGTTCTGCTGACAGGTCTTGAAGGCGCCGACAGCTTTCAGCCGCGCATTACCTTCGCCATGGGACGGATGGTGATGTTGGAGATGATGAATATCCTGCGGCTTACGCCGGAGGAGCCGCCCGAGGACCGGCTTTCGAAACGGCGATTCGAATATCTCACATCGACGCTGAAACTCGCGCATCTTCTCTGGCAGGAAGACGATGCGCAGATGCGGCTTGCGCAACTTCGTTCCACCTATGAGCCCTATATGTATGCGATCTCGCAGTATCTCTTGCAGCCTCTGCCGGGATGGACGCCGACGGACACGCCCGATAACTGGCAAAGCGGCGCGGACGCAGATCTGGTAAAGGCACTTACCGACCTTAGCGAACCTTCAGCAGAGGCTTGAGGCGGTTTCCGAGCCGGCGTGAACCCGATGAACAGTTCCGCAAGGCTGCCCAGGATATTGGTGTCGGTGCAGAAACCGCGCGGCTACGGCGCCGGGGTCGCTTCAGCTTCGAAACGGTCATCCATGGCCACTCTTCTTCATCTCAATTGCCGGGATTTCTTGCCGCCAAACGGTGTTGACGATCATACGAAGCCGGCTCGCTCTGTCATCCTGGTCAGCTCAGCCTGGCGGTTTGCAGCCAGCGCTCGCGTTCTGCGTGCCGGATGGCGTCGTAGCGGGCGACGATGTCCACACCTTCCCGGCCAAGGATCAGATGCAGCGGCGGCGAAGGGTCGCGCAACGCGGTGAGCAGCGCGGCGGCGCCGACGCGCGGGTCATCGCCAGCGCCCCATTCGGAATTGCCGGCCACCTGGGCGAGTGCCGCAAGATTGTAATCGGGCGTGGAGGGCGCGGTGATACCCATCGAGCGAGTGAAGTGCGTCGCAAATGGACCCAGTTCAGCCAAGGTGACGGCGATGCCGAGCGGGCGGAGTTCGGCCGCCAGCGATTCACTGAGGCCGGCCAAAGCAAATTTCGAAGCGCAATAGGCGCTCATGGCAGGAAAGCCGATCCGCCCGGCGACGGAGCCGATATTGACGATCTGGCCGGCGCGGCGCTTGCGCATTTCCGGCAGCACTGCCTTGATCATCGCCAGCGTGCCGAAGAAGTGCGTCTCCATCATCGCGCGCGCGGCATCGATGGGTTGGTCTTCAACGGTGCCGATCAAGCCGTAGCCGGCATTGTTGATCAGCACGTCAATGGCGCCGAAATGGCTCCGTGCGGCCACAATGGCGTCTGCGATATCCGGCGACTGGTTGACATCCAGCCGCAGTGCCAAGGCGCGTTCCGCATATTGCGCGGCGAGGCTTTCGATAGTCTCCGGCTTGCGCGCCGTCAGCACAACGCGTTCGCCGCTTTGAAGTAACAGCTCAGCCAAGGCGCGACCAAAGCCGGTTGAGCAGCCGGTGATGAACCAGGTTTTTGCAGGCATTATCAGGTTCTTTCTGAAGACGTCTGGCGGAGTGTCAGACAGCCACCCGTATCCGTCAATCGCTGGGAAGTTGTCGCGGAGCCGGGACTGCCAAGCGCCCGAGGCCCAGTTCAAGGAAGTCTTTTTGCCGCACCGGCGGCCCGGTTTTTTTCTCCAAAGGAGCGCTTACTTGCTTCGCCCAAGGCATCGTTGCGATGCCTTACTCGCCCAAGGCATCGTTGCGATGCCTCACTCGTCCAAGGCATCGTTGCGATGCCTTACTAGCCTAAGGCATCGCAGCGATGTCGGTTGTTGGCTGCACCAGGATGCGGGTTGCATTGGCGCGGCGGGGGAGTTGGACCGCCAGCATGATGGCGTCGGCGATGTCGGAGGGTTCCATCGCGTTATCGTTATGGGTATGCTGCTGGATAGCGTCGCGCCATTTTGGGTCGGAGATGCTGGTGGAGATTTCCGTGGCGGTGGCGCCGGGTTCGACGATGCAGACGCGGATACCTTGGCTGCCGGCTTCCTGGCGCAAGGCTTCGGTGAAGCCGGTGAGGCCGAATTTGCTGGTGGAGTAGGAGGCGAACATCCAGCCGGCGCGCCGGCCGGCGGTGGAGGAGATATTGACAATGTCGCCGGAGCCTTGCGCCTTCATCAGCGGAAAGGCGGCTTTACAGGTGTAGATCGTGCCCATCAGGTTGATGTCGATCACCCGGTGCCATTGTTCCGTGGTCAGGGTTTCGATACCGCCGGCTTCGTTGACGCCTGCGGAGTTGATCAAAATGTCGATCCTACCGAACTGCGCCACCGTATCGGTGATGGCTTTGGTCGCGTCGGCTTCAATTGAGACATCGCCGGGCAGCGCCAGGCCTCTGCCGCCTTTTGCCGTGATGCGCTCGATCAGGGCGTCGAGCCGCGCTTTGCGTCTGCCGGAGATCGTTACCAGGGCGCCGGCCTTGGCCAATGCCAGTGCCGCCGCTTCGCCGATGCCCGATGATGCGCCGGTCACCAGCGCGACCTTACCCGTTAGATCCTGCGGCATCTGCACCTTTCTCCGTTTGTAGAACAGCGCGTTAGCGGGCTGTTGATACTGGCGTCCGGGAAGATTGCCATCGTCATGTGCCGCTACCTAGGCGGCATGCGGATGGCGCCGTCGAGCCGGATAGCTTGACCGTTGAAATAACTGTTGCGGACCAGCTCAAGCACCAGCGAGCCGAACTCCTCCGGCTTACCCAGCCGCTTCGGGAAGGGGACGGAGGCGGATAGCACTTCAAGTACCTTGGGCGGCACGCGAAGCATGGGCGGCGTGGCGAAAATCCCTGGCATGATGGAATTGATCCGGATGCCGATATCCATCAGGTCGCGCGCCATCGGCAATACCAGGCCATTCACGCCGGCCTTCGTCGACCCATAGGAAACCTGGCCGATCTGCCCATCCTGCGCGGCGGCGCTGGAGGTGAGCGTGATCACGCCGCGTTCGCCGTCTTCCAGCGGCGCCAATGCCGCCATGCCGAGGGCGGAGATCGAGGCGACGCGGTAGCTGGAGATCAAGATGCCCTCGGCCGAGGCGGCGTAGTCTTCGGTGGACATGCGCTTGTACTGGCCGGTTTCCTTATCCCAGCGTAGGGTTTTGCCGCCGCCGCCGCTAGCCATCGCGCAGTGCACCAGAACCCGTTCCTGGCCGTGTGCAGCGCGCGCCTTCTCGAAACCGGCTAGAATGCTTTCCTCGCTCGTGATATTCGCCTTGCAGAAGACGCCGCCGATCTGCTCGGCGATGGCCTGGCCGGCTTCCTCGTTCAGGTCGAAGATGGCGATGCGAATGCCCGCTGCCGCCAGCGCGATGGCGCTCGCCTTGCCCAGGCCGGATGCGCCCCCGGTTACCACTGCCGCCGTCGTTTGATCGATCTGCATAACGCCTCCTGCCTATCGGGCTGGCCGCCCTTATTTTCGATAGGTGACCCTATCACGCGTATCCATTCCGGTTCAAACGCCCGCTTGGCGGCCGTTCGCCGGCCAATCATAGTCGGCTGCGGAACATGACAGGAGAGCCCATGCCCGGCGCGGTGACCTACTGGCTCGAAGGCAGGAAGGTGCAAAACCTGGGCGATTTCTTAACCGAGCTGTTTCTGGCCCGGGTACAGGCGCCGGGGCCGCAACTCTATCCTCGCATGCGGCTGATCGGCAGCGTCATATCGGAGGCTGCAATCCGCGAGGATTTGCGCGCGGCCGGCAAATCGATGGGCACGGTGCTGGGATTTTGGGGCTGCGGCCAGCGCGACGAACATGTCATCGATGCCAGGCTGCGAGCCCGTTGTCGCTTTCATGGCGTTCGCGGCCCGCTGACCCGCAGCCGGCTCGGACTGCCCGGGAATACGGTGGTCGGCGATCCCGCCTTGCTGCTGCCCTTGCTGCATGAGCCGCGATTGCTGCCAAACCTCGCGGGCCGGAGCATCTGCATCCCGCATTTTCACGATGTGGCGCCGGATGCACGGATCATTGAAAAATCCGGCGCGGATTTCGTCATCCGTCCGGCGCTTGCCGCATCCCTCGATGCGCTGCTGCAAGTGATCGACGTGATCTGCTCGGCGCAATTCGTCCTCGCCGGCGCGTTGCACGCGGCAATCATCGCCTGCGCCTACCGGCGGCCCTTTGCATATTATATCGAGGATTATATCGATCTTCCATTCAAATGGCTGGATTTTTCGGCATCGGTTAATATCCCGGCGCTCTTCGCCCGTAATGTGCAGGAGGGTAAGCACGCCTGGACCAGCATGCTCGCGCCGGCATTGCAGCGGCCGAAGCTGGCGCCTATTCTGGCGGGGTTTCCGGGCGCGGTTCAACCTGGTTTGATCGACAAGGCAGTAGCCTGGGATTTGGACTATGGCTAAGATGACCCAGTACACAGCCGGCCACCTCGGACGTATTCCATGGCACTGCCCCTAGGCGCTTGCCGGATTTCCTTCTTGCCGAACGCGAGATTGCGCAACAAGCGATCATCGCGGAACTGGAGAAGGCAGTCGGCAGGCACGTGACCTTATGCCCGAAGGTGTCCAGTTGTCCCCTGTGCTCCCCGCCTGGGTGCGGGTCGCTATTGCAGACGCGGTAGTGGTCTTCGGTAGAATGGAACAGGAAATTATCGAAATATCATGGATACTGACTGACGCAGACCTGAAACAAAAACTAAAGCCTACAAAAGGTTCGACCACAGCCAAGTTTATTTCGGTCTTAGAAAGCGTCGAGCGATCTGAGCCGGGTGTGCAACTCGGCTGGCACTCCTAGAATATTATTAGGGGTTCGAGAGCGCGCTATATGCGTGCTACACGCATATCCTGCTCTCTGACACTTCAGCTAACTAACCGAACACATTGGCGGACCCGGCGCGATTCGAACGCGCGGCCTTTGCCTTCGGAGGGCAACGCTCTATCCAGCTGAGCTACGGGTCCGGCGCGGTGGTCTTAGCCGGTAGCCGGGCGGCTGGCAACGCGGACCCGTCACACCTTGCCGTGGCAATATTTGTATTTTTTGCCGGAGCCGCAGGGGCAGGGGGCATTGCGCGGCGTGGCGGACCAGGTCTCAGGGCGCTCTGGATCGATCGCCTCGGCGCGGTAAGGCTGCACGGCGAGCTGCGCCGCCGGCGCTTCGGCAAGTGCGACGCCGGAGCCGTCATTTGAGAAATCCCCGATCAGATGTTCGGGCGCCGGGTGGCTCTCCATCATCATCGGCGGCGGGGGTGCGGCCTGCGGCTCCAACCCGATCACCACATGCGCCAGCAGGCTGGTCACCCGCTCCTTCATGTCGACCAGCATGCTGGTGAACAGCATGAAGGCCTCGCGCTTATACTCGTTCAGCGGGTCGCGCTGGCCGTAAGCGCGCAGGCCGATGCCCTGGCGCAAATGATCCAGCGCCAGCAAATGCTCTTTCCAGACCTGGTCGAGCATCTGCAGCAAATAGGATTTCTCCACCATCTGCATCAGATCCGGGCCGAAGTTTTGCGCCTTCTCCGCCATAAAAAGCGCAGAAGCCTCGGTCAGCCGCTCGCGGATGCCGCTCTCGTCCATGCCTTCCTCGGCCGCCCAAGCTTCCACCGGCACATCCAGGTTCAGCACGCGCCTGGCTTCTTTCGCCAGGTCTTTGGCCAGCCATTGTTCGGCGAATGCCCGCTCGGGAATATATTTCGTGACCAGATCGGCGATAACGTCCTCGCGCATCTCCGTCACGACTTCGGAGACATTGTTGCTCTGCATGAACTCGCGGCGTTGCGCATAGATCTCCTTGCGCTGGTCGTTCATCACGTCGTCGTACTTGAGCAGGTTCTTGCGCGTGTCGAAATTGCGCGCCTCGACCTTTTTCTGCGCCTTCTCCAGCGCCTTGTTGATCCAGGGATGGATGATCGCCTCGCCTTCCTGCAACCCTAAGCGCTGCAGCATTCCGCCCATCCGCTCGGAGCCGAAAATCCGCATCAGATCGTCTTCCAGCGACAGGAAGAATCGCGAGTCGCCGGGGTCGCCCTGCCGGCCGGAGCGGCCGCGCAGCTGGTTGTCGATGCGCCGGCTTTCATGCCGCTCGGTGCCGATGACGAACAGGCCGCCGGCGCCTTTCACTTGCACATGGTATTGCGCGATCTCTGCCTGGATTTGCGCCGGATCGGCCTGCGGCTCCAGCTTGGTCCGCATCTCCAGATTTCCGCCTAGCTTGATGTCGGTGCCGCGGCCGGCCATGTTGGTGGCGATCGTGATTGCGCCCGGCGCGCCGGCCTGCGCCACGATGCTCGCTTCCTGTTCATGGAAACGCGCGTTCAGCACGCTGTGCGCAATTTTCTTCTTCTTGAGCAGATTGCTGATGATCTCGCTCTTCTCGATGCTGGTGGTGCCGACCAGTACCGGCTGGGCGCGCTCGCGGCATTCCTCGATCAGCTTCGCCACCGCCTCGTATTTTTCAGCCGCGGAGCGGTACACCTCGTCGTCATAGTCTTTCCGGCTTACCGGCACGTTGGTGGGTATCTCGACCACCTGCAGCTTGTAGATCTGCTCGAACTCGTCGGCCTCCGTCAGCGCCGTGCCGGTCATGCCGGCCAGCTTTGGAAACAGCCGGAAATAATTCTGAAAGGTGATCGAGGCCAGCGTCTGGTTCTCGCGCTCCACGGTCACGCGTTCCTTCGCCTCCAGCGCCTGGTGCAACCCTTCGGAGAAGCGGCGGCCTTCCATCATGCGGCCGGTAAACTCGTCGATGATCACCACCTTGCCGGCGCGCACGATGTAATCCACGTCACGCGAATACAGCACCTGCGCCCGCAGGCTCTGCTGCACGTGATGAATCAGCGAAATATTGAAAACGTCATAGAGATTGCCTTCGACCAGCAGGCCGGCGTCGCGCAGCATGTTCTCGACCGTCTCGGAGCCTGCATCGGTCAGCGTAACGGTGCGGGCTTTTTCGTCCTTGTCGTACACCCCTTCAAGCTTGACCAGCTCAACGACCACCGCATCGACCTTCAAATAAAGATCGGTCGCTTCGTCGGAAGGGCCGGAGATGATGAGCGGGGTGCGGGCTTCGTCGATCAGGATGGAATCGACCTCGTCGACGATGGCGTAGTTGAACGGCCGCTGCACCATGTCTTCCAGCCGGTATTTCATGTTGTCGCGCAGGTAGTCGAAGCCGAATTCGTTGTTGGTGCCGTAGGTGATGTCCGCCGCATAGGCGTCGCGGCGCTGGTTCTCGTCCAGCCCGTTGACGATAACGCCGGTGGCGAGGCCCAGAAAGCCGTAGAGCCGGCCCATCCATTCGGCATCGCGCGCCGCCAGGTAGTCGTTGACGGTCACCACATGCACGCCCTTGGCGGTCAGTGCGTTCAGATACACCGCCAGCGTGGCGACCAGTGTCTTGCCTTCGCCGGTCTTCATCTCGGCGATCCTGCCGGAATGCAGCACCATGCCGCCGATCATCTGCACGTCGAAATGCCGTAGGCCCAGGCTGCGTTTGCTGGCTTCGCGCACCACCGCGAAAGCCTCTTCCAGCAGATCGTCCAGCGTCTCGCCGGCTTCCAGGCGAGCCCGAAATTCCGCCGTCTTGCGGCGCAATGCATCGTCATCCAGGGCGGCCAAGGCGGGTTCGAAGGCAGCGATGGCCGCAACCTGACGCTTGAACCCTTTCAGAGCACGATCGTTGGTGGTGCCGAAGACGGCGCGGGCGAGGCTGGCGAACATTTGGGGATTGGTTCCGCGTTAATATAGAAGCAATTGCCAAGCTCACATAGGCGCGGGTCAGGAATGGGTCAATTGATTGGATTTGGCCGTCTTGCCGCATTTCGGCACATGGCTCATAGACGCGGCCAAGTTTTACAGAAGGTTGTTCTAAATGATTCGTTTACCCCAAATTTCGGCTATCGCGCTCGGCCTAAGCCTCATGGCACTTCCCGCTTTGGCGCAGACCCCGCCGGCCGGCGCCGCTGCGCAGCCGGCCAATCCGGTCATTGCCAGCGTCAACGGCCAACCCATCCATATGAGCGACGTGCAGAACGCGGCGCAGGGCCTGCCGGCGCAGATGCAGCAACTACCGGTACAGCAGCTTTTTCCGCTGCTGGTGAACCAGCTGATCGACCGCAAGGCGCTGCTGGTCTCCGCCAAGTCCGAGAAGCTGGAAAACAACCCGCAGGTTGCCGCCGCTATGGAAGACGCCGCGGATGAGAAGCTGGAAAATGCCTATCTGCAGCTGAAAGTGGCGCCGCAGGTAACCGATGCCGCCATCGCCGCCGCCTACAAGACGCAATACGCCAACAAGCCGGGGCCGGAGCAGGTGGATGCGCGGCATATTTTGCTGAAAACCCAGGCAGAAGCCCAGAAGATTATCGAACAGCTGAACCATGGCGCCAATTTTGCCCAGCTGGCCCAGAAAGACAGCATCGATCCGGGTGCCGCCAATGGCGGCGAGCTCGGCTGGTTTTCGCAGAACCAGATGGTGCCCGCCTTCTCCAATGCCGCCTTTGCCTTAAAGCCCGGCACCTACACTAAGACGCCGGTGCAATCGCAGTTCGGCTGGCACGTGATCCTTTCCGAAGGCAAGCGTGCCGCGCCCACGCCTGCACTTGCCGACGTGAAGGATCAGATCAGCCAGGATCTGGCCGATCAGGCCATCAAAAGGACGCTGGCGAGCGCACGCTCCAAGGTAAAAATCCAGGTGTTCAACGCCAATGGCTCGCCCGCCGGCGGCAATGCCGACGCCAATGGCGTGAACGTCAACCTCAATCCCGGTAGCGGCCAGTAAAGCCGTATGGCCGCCATTGCCACCTCGCCGCTGGCGCTGCCCTTGCCGGAGCTGGCGCCGGTCGGCGGCGTTCGGCTGGCGGTCGGCGAGGCCGGTATTCGCTACAAAGGCAGGCCGGACGTGCTGCTGGCGGAATTTGCCGAAGGCACGACGGTGGCAGGAGTTTTCACCAAGAACCTCTGCCCCGGCGCGCCGGTTAGCTATTGCCGCGAAGTCCTGCAGGGCGGGCTGGCGCGCGGGCTGGTGGTCAATGCCGGCAACGCCAACGTGTTCAACGGCGTCGCCGGCATCCGCGCGGTGGAAGCGACCGCCGCGGCCGCATCCCGGGCGCTGCAGGTCGCGCCGGAGACGATCTTCCTGGCCTCCACCGGGGTAATCGGCGAGCCTTTGCCGGCGCAGAAAATCGTCGCGGTCATGGACAAATTGTACGCCGCATTGCAGCCGGGCGGCATTGCCGACGCCGCGCGCGCCATTATGACCACCGACACCTTCCCCAAAGCGGCAACCCGCACGGCGCGTCTGGGGGGCGTGGAAATACGCATCACCGGCATCGCCAAAGGCAGCGGCATGATCGCGCCGGACATGGCGACCATGCTGAGCTTCATCTTCACCGACGCGGCAATCTCCGCCCCTGTCCTGCAGACCCTGCTGGGCAAGGCGGTGGACCACAGTTTCAACGCCATCACGGTGGATTCCGACAGCTCGACCTCCGACACCGTGCTGCTGTTCGCCACCGGCCAGGCCGGCAACAAGCAAATCGAGGATCCCGCCCATCTGGCGGATTTTCGCCGTGCTCTGGGTGAGGTAACGCATGAGCTGGCGATGATGGTGGTGCGCGACGGGGAAGGGGCCTCCAAGCTGGTGGAAATCACCGTGGACGGCGCCGCTTCCAATCACTCGGCCAGGCGGATCGCCCTGTCCATCGCCAACTCGCCGCTGGTGAAAACCGCGATCGCGGGCGAGGATGCGAATTGGGGCCGGATCGTCATGGCGGTCGGCAAGGCAGGCGAGCCGGCGGACCGCGACAAGCTCGGCATCGCCGTCGGCGGCGTCTGGATGGCAAAAGCCGGCGGCGTCGTGCCCGGCTATAACGAGGCGCCGGTGGTCGCTCACATGCGCGGCAAGGAGATAAAAATCGACGTGGATATCGGCCTCGGCGTCGGCCGCGCCACGGTTTGGACCTGCGACCTGACGCATGGCTATATCAATATCAATGGGTCTTATCGGAGTTAAGAAATTAGCCGCTTTTTGAAAAAACCGGCACAAAACTCTGGTTTATGCTGGAGCCGGGATGTTGCAGCGCCACTGGCTCAAAATGAAAAGGCACTGCAGAAACAAGGAGATGCGTAATGTCAAAGACCATACCTCAAGATGCCCTGGTTGTCGTGGCCGATGGCGGCAAGGCGATTCTGCTGCGTAATACAGGAACGGGCGGGGAGCTGGCTTTAACTGAAGAGCGGCGCCTTACGCTCAAAGACTTTGTCGATGACGGCCCTGCAGGCGCCGGCGTTTCGGAACAGTCGCCGCATGAAATCGGAGAAGCGACATTCGTCAAACAATTGGCGAAGACGCTGGATAAAATGTTTGATCAAAATGCCTTCAAATCCATCGTGCTGATCGCCGACCCGCAAACCCTCGGCAAGCTCCGCGCCGACCTGCACAAAAACGTCGAAAATTCTGTCGCTTTCACGCTCTCCAAGGATTATACCAACCACTCGCTGAAACAAATCAGCGAAGCCCTGAGCTAGCAAGATTTGCAGGGCGGAAAAGTGCAGCGGCTATCCGCCATCTTTGCTTGTCCTGAACGGTTGGATGTTGAATGGCCGATCGCCTGGCAGTAGTTTGTTTGGCTGCTAAATCCGCTCGGCAACGAAGCGGAAGGCGGTACAATTCTCCGCTTAGGCTTGCCGGACGAATTTGACGGCTCAGTGATCTTTGCGGGCGGCGGGCCGTTTCGCTACATGAGTGTGGCAGTTGCGCCCTTTGCTGGCGTTGTAGGGCAGCTTTGATTCGAAGCAGACATCGCCGCATTTCGCCGCTGAGATATTTACGCGTGCTTTATGTTGCTGACCCCCAATTCGTATTTTTAATTCACGCCAGAAGCAGAATACTTCCCGAAGGCGCGCGACAGCGCCACAGGAGATCGGCATATGAATATGGCGTCAGCAACCCTTCGCTTCTCGGAAACCGAGCCGGCAAAGCCGTTGCGCGGCAAAACCGGCTACGTATTCAACCTCGTGGTCGATGGCATGCCTGTTCTGACGGTCAGCTATCCGACGATGGATCAGACCGAAGAAGCCAAACAGAATATGCGTGAGGCCCTTGAAGACGCCATTATCATCCGCCAGGGCTAAATGACCGCGCCGTCCGAGAGCCGAATCTTGTTTGTATTTTCCGCCTGGATCGCAAGCGCTCAGGCAAGTTTAAGCGCGAGGATGAAACCGAAGCCAGGCAGCAAGCATGGCCTAGCCCAGGACCATTTTAAGCGATCGGAGAGCGTTTTCATACGGCAGCGCAACAAATATGCCGTCGAGCGTAGCGCTTCGCGCGGTCTCGCTTTTTATGAACTATGCCTCATCCTGCTTATAATCGGCTCCCTGGCCTATATTGCGGGCCTGCTATGCATGCCCCCCGGTCAGGAGGCAAAGGCATGGCACACTCCCCAGGCAAGTGAGCATTTGGCTGCTCCCACGTTTCAGTCTCCAGTAAAATAACATGAATCCGTCCCGTGGGACGCCAAGCGAATATCAGCAACATGGTTTTGCAGGGAAGTTTTGCAGCACCGGAATGGGCATCGGCCAGCACAAACCCGTTGAGCTCGATGCCTTGCGATCAACTAGCCAAAGTCGACAGCTTCTGCGCCAGATTTTCGAATTCTTCCACCGACAGCGTCTCCGCCCGCCGGTCGCCCGCGATCCCGGCCATTTCCAGCAGCCGCTCGCCGCCGATCCCCCGTAGCGCGCCGCGCAGCATTTTGCGGCGCTGGCCGAAGGCGGCGGCGGTGAGGCGTTCCATGGCGCTGAACAAGGCTTTGTCCGGCTGCGCCGGCTTCGGCACGAAGCGCACGATCGCGGATTCGATCTTCGGCGGCGGCGTGAAGGCAGCGGCCGGGACCGTCAACATGATCGCGGCGTCGCAAACGAACTGGCTGATCACCGATAGCCGCCCATAGGCGTGGCTGTTCGGGGCCGCCACGATACGCTGCGCCACTTCCAGCTGAAACATCAAGGTCATTGCCCGGTATTCCCCGGCCTGGCGCAGCCAGCGCAGCAGTAGCGGGGTGCCGACATTATAGGGCAGGTTGGCGACGATGGCGCGCGGCGCCGGCACCAGCGCCGGCAGATCGGCGGCTAGGGCGTCGCCTGCAACCACGCTGAGCCGCGCCGGGCAATACGCCGCCAATGCCTGGGTCGCGGCGACGGCGCGCGGGTCCAGTTCCAAGGCGGTGACTTGGGCGGCGTCGCTGGCCAGCAGCGCCCGGGTCAGGCCGCCTGGGCCGGGACCGATCTCGATCACGTTCAACCCGGCCAGCGGCTCCGCGCAGCGCCGGATTTTATCCAGCAGGTTACCGTCCAGCAGAAAATGCTGGCCGAGTGATTTATCGGCCTTGAGATCGAACCGGGCGATTATATCGCGCAGCGCCGGCCATTCCGCAGTCAAGGGCATGGCAGCTTGTTAGCGCGCCGCCCGGCATGCCAACAATGGCGACCTATGGATAGCCCGACCACGTCAAAGCCGCGGCAGACGCCGCGCAATCCGGGAGGCTGGGCGGCGCACGCCCCGCAGACCCTGCGCGCGCTGGTGCGTGCCGATGAGGTCTGGCTGGCGGCGCTGGCCGCAGCGGTCGGCGTGCTGGCCGGGCTCGGCGTGGCGCTGATCAACATCGCGACCGGGTTCATGCACCGGCAGCTTTTCGGCCTGGCGGCGGGGCATGGGCTTTCGGCTTCTGGGTATATCGCGCCGGCGCGGGCGTTCCTGGTGCCGACTTTGGGCGGGCTCGCCTTAGGCGTCTTCGGCCTGGCGCTCAGCCGGTTCCGGCCGAATAATCTGATCGACGCGGTCGAAGCCAACGCGCTTTACGGCGGCAGAATGTCGCTGAGCGACAGCGTGATCGTCGCCGGCCAGACCACCTGGTCGAACGGGGTCGGCGCCTCCGTCGGGCTGGAGGCGGGCTACGCCCAGCTCGGCGCAGGGATCGCCTCGCGCATCGGCCGCAGCTTCAAGCTGCGCAGGAACGATTTGCGGGTGCTGGTCGGCTGCGGCGCCGCCGCGGCGATCGGCGGCGCCTTCAACGCGCCGCTTTGTGGAGCATTCTACGGGATCGAGCTGATTATCGGCGTCTATTCCATCACGACCTTGCCCTTCGTGGTGATCGCCTCGTTGGCGGGCACGCTTACGGTGCAGGCTCTGATCGGCGGCAGCCCGCCCTTGAACGTCACGCTGCCGCCTTCGGTGCCTGGCGATTTTTATCCGATCGTGCTGATCCTGGGCTTTACCAGCGGCCTGGCCGGCATCGCGATCATGCGCGGCGTTACCTTGATCGAGGCCGGGTTCCGCCGCTCCTTCATTCCCATCTGGCTGCGGCCGGTCTTCGGCGGTGCGGTCGTCGGGCTGCTGGGCTGCATCGTGCCGTCCGCCATGTCCTCCGGCCATTCGGCGCTGCACGCCGATATCGACCTGACCTACCCGTTTCTGGTCGTGCTGGAGATGCTGGTCTTCAAGGCGGTGGCGTCGGCGTTCTCGATCGGCGCCGGCTTCCGCGGCGGGCTGTTTTTCGCCTCGCTTTTTCTGGGCGCGCTGTTCGGCAAGGTTTTCGCCGGCATCGTTTCGATCCTGCCTTTCGTCACGCCGATGCCGACCGGACTATATGCCGTCATCGGCATGAGCGCGTTGGCGGTCTCGATCGTGGGCGGCCCGATGACCATGACCTTCCTGGCGCTGGAGAGCACGCAGAACTTCGCCGTCACCATGGCGGTTCTGGCGGCTTCGATTACCGCGACGCTGACGGTGCGGCGGCTGTTCGGCTATTCCTTCGCCACCTGGCGGTTCCATCTGCGGGGCGAACCGATCCGCAGCGCCGTGGATATCGGCTGGATCAAGTCACTGACCGTCGAGCGGATGATGAACCCGGTGCAGCACAAAGTCGCACAGGATATAAAGCTGGAAGCGTTCCGCCAGGACTTCCCCTTAAGCGCCGCGCAGTTCGTCATCGTCCTGGACGCCGAGCAAAAATACGCCGGCATCGCCTATCCGGCGGAGGCTTTTGGCCTTGCCGAGGCTGGCGCCGAACTGGCGGAGATCCTGCACCATCGCCAGCATTATCTTTTGCCGAAAATGACGGTGAAGGAAGCGGGCGCCGTTTTCGAGGCGGCGGAGGCGGATGCCCTGGCGGTGCTGGACGATGCCAGCTCGCGTTGCGTGATGGGGGTGCTGACGGAGCAGGCGACGCTGCGCCGGTATAACGAGGAGCTGGAACGAAGGCGGCGGGATCTCTCAGGTGAGTGAGGATGGAAAATAAGATTTGGATAGATTATTATTCGCCCCGAACGCCCAGCTGCAATTCTGTGCAACTTAAATCAATCATTTTGATTGTACGGTAAGGATTCCAAAGATAGTATCCGCCGTCATGCACGCTGAACGTGCATCTGGCTATGGCGTGGAGTTGAAGCTTGTCGGGATCATTGACGGTTATTGGCGGTCACAGCAGCACCCAGGGCCTGACCGGTCTTGTCACCGTCACCTCCGGATTTACCGGGGCCGTGCTCACCAGCCTGCAGTCTTTGCTCACCTCCGCCTCCGGCGCCGTCTCCACAGGTTCCGCCAATTTCGAGAAGCTGGACGTCGCCGGGAGTAGCGGCACCATCGCAGCCACGGTCGGCAGCGCCGCCACCGGGGTGCTGGTCGTCTCCAACAGCAATAGCGGCAACGCGACAACCGCGGGCAACGCGACCGTCAGTGTCGATGTTCCGACCGGATATAACACGCTGGTTGTGCAGGCGCCGGGCAACGAGACGCTGCAGGGCAGCGGCGGCGCGTTCTTCGCGTTGTTCGGCAGCCAGAGCGACGTGGCGTTCAACGGCGCCGGCGGCAGCGGCTCGGTCTATGCCTCCGGCAATGATACCGTAACGATATCGGGCGCCTCGAATGTTTTCGTAGGCGGCTCCGGCGGCCATAATGTGGTGAACGCAACTGGAACCACGGCAGGCATCACGCTGGCCGGCGCCGGCAATACGGTTTTCAGTTCTGCCGCGAACAGCTCGATACTATCGGCCGGCAGCAGTGACGTCATCCACACGAGCGGTGCCAGTGCTTCCGTTTTTATCACGGTCACCGGAAATGCAACGATTCAGAATAGCGGAGCGGCGGACACCGTTCTGGCGACAGGCAGCGGCGCCTTCTTCGGCACGTATAACGGCAGCGCCGGCGGGCAGGTCGACTTCATCAATTCCAGCTCCGGTGCCTCCAGCCTCATCGCCAGCCTCAATACAGCAACCGGGGCGATTTCCACGCCCGGCAGCGTGACCATCTCCGGGGGCACCGGCGGCGGTGTCTATGACGGCGGCGTCACCGGCAATAACTCGCTGGTCGGCGGCAGCGGCGTGGTCACGCTGTTCTCCGCGGGCATCAGCAACTATCTGTACGCCGACGGCGCGGCCACCGGCTCGGCCTATAATCTGATCAACGCCTATTCGGGCGGAAACGATACGCTGATCGCCGGCAGCGGGTCCACAAACAACGTCTTCTTTGCCGGCATCGGCACGGAATCGATTCTATCCAGCGGGTCGGGCACCCAGGATTTCTTCGTCGGGACCGAGGGTTCGGAAACGATCACCGGCTCCACCGTGTCCGGCGCCGGCAACACGTTTATTTTCCAGCAGGCTGCCAGCCAGGGCGGTGGAACGGACGTGCTGATCAATTTCAAGCCAGGCAATGGGTACATCAACCTGGGCAATGGCTCTGGCGGCGTCAGCATCACCAGCTTCGAGAATCTGAACGGCACGCATAGCGGCACCGAAATTGACCTGAGCAACGGCACGACCATCAAGCTGTTCGGCGTGGCTGCGTCTTCCTTCAACGCCTCGATCATCGGCGGTACGCATTTCTGAGGCTGGGCGGCGTTGATCGTCTTGCCAGGCGCCGCCGGGCCCGTTACATCGGCTACCCAGAGTTGAAGCGGCGTGCATCAAGGCAAGCCGGGTTGTCGTAATGCGAAAGCGGTTCCCGATGGTCGATGGCGATTGCAGTTTCATGGTCGACGCCGCAGCGGTGTTTTTCGACTACATTCGAATCGAAGGCTGGTTCCATTCCGTTTCCGATGCGCTGGCTGAGGTGCAGTTTGCCAATCTATCCAGCAAGGCAATCAACGCCTCGATCGGTCTGGCGCATTTCGGCGTCGAGGCTGCGCTTGGGCCCAACCGAGGGTTCTGCATCCAGGCGCTGACCGTAAGAGACCCGGAGCTTGAAATCGTGTTTCGCACCGAGGCGGGCCGAAGCATCAATGTCCGCGTTCTCGATCTGTGCACGGAACGGAAGCGGTCATTCGAGGGGCGGCCCTTGCTGCAGCAATTCATCGACGCCGTGAACGTAGAAGGCACGAGGCTGCTCGATATTGGCGGCCGGGCCAGGAGCGGCGTGGAATACAGCAGGATGTTTCCCGCGGCGGATTGCACGGTACTCGATATCCTGCCTGGCGATAATGTCGATGTCGTCGGCGATGCGCATGCGCTGTCGAAATTGTTTCCGCCGAATTCGTTCGATGCGATATTCTCGACCTCGGTCTTCGAACATCTGTTGATGCCCTGGGTGGTGGCGCGTGAGATGGCGGCGGTGCTGCGGCCGGGCGGTTTTGCCTACATCGCCACGCATCAAACCTTGGGCATGCACGATCGTCCTTGGGATTTCTGGCGTTTTTCCGATACCGCCTGGGACGGCCTTTTCAACCGCCTGAGCAGCTTCGAGATCGTCGGCAGGGCGCTGGAAAACCCGCAATATATCACGCCGCATTTCTGGAGCCCGGAGCAGGGGGAGCATCTGGAACGCGCCGTCGGCTATGTCGGGTCCATGGTGCTGGCGCGTAGAATATCCGAGCCGCAGACCGGGTGGACGCAGGTCGAGGCCGCCAGCCTCATCGGCTCACCCTACCCCGAAACCGAGGAGCCGACGCCGGTTTGGTATGAAGATCCGGCCAACCCCGGCATCTGGTAGCCGGCCAGGGCGCGCCGATGCTCGTAACGGCGGCGTTGCGGTTGCTCTCCGGCAAACAGCCGATGATCGGACTCTATCTGCTATGCGCCTTGCCTCTGGGCATCTTTATGGCGTTCGCAATTCCGCTGGGCCAGGCGCCGGATGAGCCGGCGCATATGGTGCGCGCCGCCGCGCTGCTGCATGGCGCGGTGATGGAGGTGCGAAAGAGCCAGTATATCACCGGCATGAAGGTCGATACCGGCTTGATGCGCGTCGCCTTCGGCAAGGTCACCCAGATCGGCGGCCGCCCGGTGCAGACGCTGGCAGATTATTACGCGCTTCGGAACCAGCCGGCCTCGCATCGGCTGGAATTCGTCTTCGCACCGGCGACCCCCACCTATTTTCCCGCGGCCTATCTGCCCGCCACGCTGGGCCTGGCGCTCGGGCTCGCTGCCAAGTTGAGCCCGTTCATGACCATGATCGTGGCGCGGCTCTGTATGCTGGCGGCGGTGCTGCTGCTGGGCAGCGCGGCGCTCGCCATGGCGGCTTATGGCGAGGCGCTGCTGTTTTGCGTGCTGCTGATGCCGATGACGCTGAACCTCGCGGGTTCGTTGAACGAAGACGGCGTGCTGATCGGCATGGCAACGTTAAGCGCCGCCGCAATGACCCGCGATTTTGCAAATTCCTGGAAAATCCGGCTGACCGCCTTGGCTCCGCTGGTGCTGATCGCGGGCGCCAAGGCGCCCTATTTGCCGCTGCTGGGCCTGGCGCTGCTGCCTTTCCGTGCCCGGGGGTTCTGGCGCCGGGCGGGGCAGATGGCGTTGGCCGCCGCGCCGGTTCTCATCTGGCTCGCTTTGGCGGCCGCGTTCGCCGTCGTGCCCTATGCCCGGCCGCCCTATCATCCGGGCTCGCTTTTCGCCGGTAATCCGAACATCCTGCTGCACGCCACCGATGCCGGCATGAATTTGCACATCCTGCTGGCCGATCCTGCCAGATTCGCAACCCTACCGTATTTGTCCTGGAGCGGCATCGCGGGCGGCTTTCTGTGGCAGTCGATGATCGGCATTCTCGGCTACCTTAATCTGTTCTTTCCGGCGCGATTTTACTCCGCCTGGACGCTGGCCCTGCTGGCCGCGCTGCTCGGCCTGGTCTTTGCCCGGCGACGGCATTTGCCGCCGCCGCCGCATCCGGCTTTGCAGTTTCCCTTTGTCATTCTGCTGCTGCTGGTCTGCGCCTGGGGGGTTGCGATCTCGCTGTATCTGAGCTGGACGCCGGTCGGCGCCAGCACGATCTATGGACAACAAGGCAGGTATTTTCTGGTGCTGCTGCCATTTCTGCTGATTGCAGATCCGAAATGGCGAAGCCGTTGGGAGGTTCCTGCCATCCTGCCGGCGCTGCCGGCCATCGCCCTTGGCATTTACGATCTTGGCTACGTGCCGCTTAAGATCATTGCCTTTTACTACATGTATTGAGCAGCGGAGGATTACGCGATGAGCGCGACGGGCTCGGCGGATGCGACGGCCGGCGTTTTGCCAAAACCGGGCCGGAAGGCGCTGGGCGGCGCGAGGGCGGTAAATACCGGGCAGCAGAATGCCCGGCCCGTGCTGCCTGCCGCCGTCAAAATCGGCGTCGTGATCCCGAGCTATCGCGTCACTGCGCATATTCTCGGCGTGCTCGCCGCAATCGGCCCTGAAGTCGATCATATCTATGTCGTAGACGATTGCTGCCCAGACGGCTCAGGCGCATTCGTGCAGGAAAATTCGAACGACAAACGCGTGCGGGTGCTGCGGCGCGAGCGCAATGGCGGCGTCGGCGCCGCCGTCATCACCGGCTACCGCCTGGCGCTGGCGGATCATTGCGAGATCATCGTGAAAATCGACGGCGATGGCCAGATGAACCCAGGCTTGCTGCCGCGCTTCGTGCAACCCATCCTGAACGGGCTTGCGGACTACACAAAAGGCAACCGCTTCTTCAACCCGGAAGACGTGCAAAGCATGCCGGCCCTCAGGGTATTCGGCAACGCCGCGCTCTCGTTCATGAGCAAGCTCTCCTCCGGCTACTGGACCCTTTTCGACCCGACAAACGGCTATACCGCGATCCACGCCCGGCTTCTGGCACAGCTTCCGCTGCGGCATATCGCCGCGCGATATTTTTTTGAATCCGACCTGCTGTTCCGCCTTGGCACGATACGCGCGGTGGTGTTCGATATCCCAATGACCGCCGTTTATGCCGAAGAGCTAAGCCACCTGCGGATCAACGCGATACTGCCAAAGTTCTTCCTGGGTCACGCGGCAAATTTTACAAAGCGGATTTTCTATAACTACTTCCTGCGGGATTTCTCCGTCGCCTCGATCGAGCTGATCGTCGGCCTTGCACTCTTCATCTTCGGAATGCTGTTCGGCCTCTGGCATTGGAGTTTTAATGCCATCCACGGCGTGGTGACGACATCGGGCACCGTCATGCTGGCGGCACTGCCCATCATCCTCGGCCTGCAATTGCTGCTGTCGTTCCTCAGCTACGATTTCGCCTCGGTGCCGCAACGGCCGATCCACCCGCTGCTCGCCGAACCCGAATGACAAATACGCTCGCACTCCTTGGCTTCACGATCATGCTCGCCGCCGGCCAGCTTTTGTTCAAGAAAGTCGGGCTGCAACTGCAAGGCAGCCAGCCGGCCACGGCTGTACAAAATATCCTGGCTGCACCCGAAATCTACGCGGCGCTCGCGCTGTACGGCGCCGCGACGATCCTCTGGATCTGGATCCTCTCGCGCGTGCCTCTAAGCCGCGCCTACCCCTACGTGGCGCTCGGCGTCGTTCTGGTGCCGCTGGCTTCCATACTGGTATTCGGCGAGCGGATCCGCCCCGCGTTCTGGCTCGGCGCAGCCCTGATCGTCGCCGGCATCATCGTCACGCAGGTAAAGTAAAAAAGCGCTTCTTTTTTGAAAAAAAGAAGCAAAAAACTTTTTTTACTCTGGGCCTGGGCCCGGATCCAAGAAGTTTTGCGCCGCCCGCAGGGCGCGTCACCCTTGTTTAAAAAGCGGCTTCTTTCTCTAAATCTCTAAAAGCAATCTTCTCGGATCTTCCAGACTCTCCTTCACCCGCACCAGGAAAGATACCGCCTCGCGGCCGTCGATGATGCGGTGATCGTATGAGACGGCGAGATACATCATCGGCCGAATTTCGATTTTGCCGGCGATCACCACCGCGCGTTCCTCGATCTTGTGCATGCCCAGGATCGCCGATTGCGGCGGGTTGATGATGGGCGTGCTCATCAGCGAGCCATAGACGCCGCCATTGGTAATCGAGAAAGTGCCGCCGGCGAGGTCTTCCAGCTTCAGCGTGCCGTCCTTGGCGCGCTTCGCAAAATCCGCGATGGCGGCTTCAATTTCAGAGATGCTCTTGGTATCGGCGTCGCGGATCACCGGCACGACAAGGCCGGTTGCCCCTCCGACGGCGATGCCCATGTGGACGAAGTGCTTGTAGACGATCTCATCGCCATCGATCTCGGCGTTCACCGCCGGAAATTCCGCGAGTGCGGCGACCACCGCTTTGACGAAAAAGCCGTTGAAGCCGAGGCGCACGCCTTTGTGCTTCTTCTCGAACGCGTCCTTGTATTGCGAACGCAGCGCCATGATCGCGCTCATATCCACTTCGTTGAAGGTGGTGAGCATGGCGGCGGTGTTCTGCGCTTCCTTGAGGCGCGCAGCGATGGTTTTGCGCAGCCGCGTCATTTTCACGCGTTCCTCGCGGGCGTCGGCGGTGCGCGCCGGCCTCGCGGCGGCAGGGGCCGGCGTGACGGGGGGGCGGTTCACGAAGGCCAGCACATCGCCTTTCGAGATGCGGCTATCCTTGGCGGTGCCGGGGCCGACATCGTCGGCGGAGAGTTTCTTCTCCTCCATCATCTTGGCTGCCGCGGGGAGCGGTTGGGCGGCGGTGCCGGAGACGGCGCTGGGTGCCTGGGCAGGCGCCGGCTTGGATACCGCGGGTTCTGCCTTTGGTTCTGCTTTGGCTTCAGCCTTCAGCGCGGCCGGCGCAGGTTCCTCGGCTTTTTTCTGCGGCCTGGCGGCGCCGTTTGCCGCGCCGATGCTGCCAAGCACGTCGCCGACAGATACTTCCGCGCCCTCATCGGCGATGATCTCGCCGATCACGCCCGCTTCCGGCGCGTTTACTTCCATGGTCACCTTGTCGGTTTCCAGCTCGACCACCGGCTCATCGGCGGCCACGGACTCGCCCGCCTTCTTGATCCAGCGCGCAACCGTTGCGCTCGTCACGCTCTCACCCAGCGTCGGTACCTTGATATCGGCGGCCATCAATTACTCTCCAGACTAGATCAATATGGATTTGGGTCGGGTCGTAGGACACGATCCAAATCCATGCAATTGATCGCCAAACATACTCTAAAGGCTGAGCGCTTCATTCACCAGCGCGGCCTGCTCGGCAACATGGTTTTTTGCGATGCCGGGCGCCGGGCTCGCCATTTCCGGCCGGCCGACATAACGCGGGCGTTTCGCCGGCCCTTCCAGGCAGGCCAGCACGGCCTCGATTTTCCGGTCGACGAAACTCCAGCCGCCGGCATTTTCCGGCTCTTCCTGGCACCACACGACTTCCGCATTTTTGTAAGTCGCGATGGCGGATTTCAGGTTTTTGGCGGGGAATGGATAGAATTGTTCCAACCGCACGATCGCGACATCCTTGATGCCGCGCTCCCGGCGTTCGGCCAGCAGGTCATAATAGACCTTGCCGGAGCATATCACGACGCGCTTCACAGCTTCAGGCTCCGCCAGCTCGTCGATTTCGGGAATCACGAAACGAAAGCCGGAAGTTTTGTTGAACTCGTCCAGTTTGGAGACCGCGAGCTTGTGACGCAGCAGCGATTTCGGCGTCATTAAAATCAGCGGCTTGCGGAAATTGCGCTTCAACTGCCGGCGCAAGGCGTGAAAATAGTTGGCCGGGGTGGAGAGGTTGCACACCGTCATGTTGCGTTCGGCACAAAGCTGCAGATAGCGCTCCAGCCTGGCCGAGGAGTGCTCCGGACCCTGGCCTTCCTGGCCATGCGGCAGCAGCATCACCAGTCCGCACATGCGCAGCCATTTGCTCTCGCCGCTGGCGATGAACTGGTCGATGATCACCTGCGCACCATTGGCGAAGTCGCCGAATTGCGCTTCCCACAGCACCAGCACGCCGGGATCGGAGATGGCATAGCCATATTCGAAGCCGAGTACGCCCACTTCCGAAAGCAGCGAGTTGAAGATCTCGATCTGCGCCTGGTTCGGGCGCACGTTGTTCAGCGGCACGTATTCGTTCTGGTTGGTCTGGTCGATCAGCACGGCGTGGCGCTGGCTGAAGGTGCCGCGCTGCACGTCCTCGCCCGACAGGCGGACGCGGTGACCATCCAGCAGCAGCGTTCCGAAGGCCAGCGCTTCGCCGGTGGCCCAGTCGATGCCCTCGCCGCTATCGATCATCTGCTTCTTGGCTTCGAGCTGGCGCAGGATTTTCGGGTTCAGGTCGAAATCTTCAGGCGGCCGCGCGAGCGCGGCGCCGACTTCGCGCAGCTGCTCCAGCGGCGCCGCGGTCGCCTTCTCCTCGTACTCGTCTTCCTGCGTCGCCTGGCCCAAACCGGACCAATGGCCTTCCAGCCAATCCGCCTTGTTCACCTTGTAGGCCTGAGCACCTTTGTAGGCCTCTTCCAGGGTCTGGTTATAAATGTCGAAGATCTGCTTGGCTTCTTCAGATGTCACGCTGCCTTCGGCGGCGAGCTGATCGGCATAGAGCACGCGGGTGGTCTTCTGCGCCTTGATCGCCTTGTACATGATCGGCTGGGTAAAGGCCGGTTCGTCGTTTTCGTTATGGCCGTGGCGGCGGTAGCAGACCAGGTCGAGCACCACGTCGGTTGCAAACTCCATGCGGAATTCGGTGGCGAGCTGGGCGGCGAAAACGACTGCTTCCGGCTGATCGCCGTTGACGTGCAGAATCGGCGATTGCACGGCTTTGGCGACGTCGGTGCAGTACAGGCCGGAGAAGGCGTGCGCCGGCACCGTGGTGAAGCCGATCTGGTTGTTCACCACCAGGTGAATGGTGCCGCCGGTGCGGTAGCCGATGAGCTGGCTCATGGCCAGGGTTTCGTACACGACGCCCTGGCCGGCGAAAGCGGCATCGCCGTGCATGATCACCGCCATCGAGGCGCGGCGGCTGGTATCGCCGGCCATATCCTGCCGGGCGCGGATTTTGCCCGCCACTACCGGGTCCACCGCTTCCAGATGCGAAGGGTTGGGCTGCAGCGACAAATGCACCTGGTTGCCGTTGATGGCGATGTCGGTCGAGGTGCCGAGATGGTATTTCACGTCGCCGGAGCCCTGCACGTCGTTCGGTTTCGCGCTTTCCCCGCCGAATTCGCTGAACAAAGCGGTCAGCGGCTTTTTGACGATATTGACCAGCGTGTTCAGCCGGCCGCGATGCGGCATGCCGATGGCGATCTCGCGCACGCCGTTATCGGCCGCGGTTTCAATGATGGCGTGCAATGCGGGGATGGTGGTCTCGCCGCCTTCCAGGCCGAAGCGCTTGGTCCCCACGTAGCGGCGCTGGCAAAAATTCTCGAAACTATCGGCTTCCGTCAGCTGTCGGAGGATTTTTGCCTTCTCTGCCTTGTCGAATTTGCCGTTCCAGGGCGCGCCCTCGATCCGCTTCTGCAGCCAGTAGCGCTGGACCGGGTCCTGGATATGCATGAATTCTAGACCGATGACGCCACAATAGCTGGCGCGCAGACGATCGATGATCTCGCGCAGGGTCGCGGTTTCGTTTTCAAAGCCAAGGTCGTTGGCGATGTAGATCTGCCGGTCGAGATCGGCATCGGTGAAGCCATAGGATTTGGGGTCGAGATCGGCGTGGTGGCCGCTGACTTTCAGGTTCAGCGGATCGAGCTGCGCCTCCAGATGGCCGCGCACACGGTAGGAGCGGATCAGCATTAGGGCGCGGATCGAATCCAGCGTCCCGACCTGGGTACCCTGAGCGGCCTCGCCGGATTTTGCGACTTCTGCGGCGATCTTCCCAGGTTTTGCTTCGGGCGCCCGCACTTCGAATATACTGGGATTGGGCGCCCAGGAAGCGCCGACGGCGTCGGTCAGTACCGCCTTGGCTTCATCGTTGAGGGCGGCGAACAAAGCAGCAAAGTCCGGATCGACCGAGTTTGGGGTGGCGACCCACTTCGCGTAAAGCTGTGAGATAAACTGCGCGTTCGCGCCATTCATTGCAGTCGCAAGAACATCAACGCCGGCCATACGAACCTATCCTTTGTTACGCGCGACAGTACCGCACTCAATTGCGGCGAGAGGATGACAACCACAGGTCCGCCGTCCCAGCCGCGCCATATAGGCCACCGCAACGCACAATCCGTGACGTAATACGCCAAGGCAGGGTTGCCGCAGATGCATGGGGATTTTCAATTCGTTCGCCGATCCGCACGAGCCGATTTCTTGATCCGGCGTCTGGCTGCGCAACGCGGGTTCAATTTCATCGATGCGGAGGTAGGTCGCCATGTGTTTAGCCGCGAGCGCCTTCGCGATGGTTGTTTTGCCGGTTCCAGGCAGGCCGCCAAACACGATAAGCATCGACATCTCGGTCCGTATCAGAGAAGTCCTTCATCCCCCGCTTTCGCGGGGGATGAAGGAGCTTGCGGGCGCCGGCGGCCCCAGGTGAAAAAATCGTCTTGCCGCACTGACGGCCGGTTCTTTTTCTACAGAACAAGAAGCGCTTACTTATCCCTTGAGGGCTTTGACCATCGTCGATCCAAGTGCAGCGGGGCTGTCGGAGATGAAGATCCCGGCTTCCCGCATCGCTTCGATTTTCGCGGCGGCGGTATCTTTGCCGCCGGAGATTACGGCGCCGGCGTGGCCCATGCGGCGACCGGGCGGGGCGGTGGAGCCGGCGATGAAGCCGACCACCGGCTTTTTGATCTTGTGCCGCGCCAGGAACTCCGCGGCGGCGATTTCCGAGGGTCCGCCGATTTCGCCGATCATGATGATCGCCTGGGTTTCGTCGTCATGCAGCAGCATGTCCACCACTTCGATAAAATCGAGGCCTTTCACCGGGTCGCCGCCGATGCCGACGCAGGTGCTTTGGCCAAGGCCGGCGGCGGTGGTCTGCGCCACGGCTTCATAGGTCAGCGTGCCGGAGCGCGAGACGATGCCGATCGAGCCCCGCTTATGGATATGGCCGGGCATGATGCCGATCTTGCATTCATCGGGCGTGATGACGCCGGGACAGTTCGGCCCTACGAGCATGGAGTTGGAGCCGCTGAGCGCGCGCTTGACCTTCACCATGTCCAGCACCGGGATGCCTTCGGTGATGCAGACGATCAGCTCGATGCCGGCATCGATTGCTTCCAGGATAGAATCCGCGGCAAAAGGCGGCGGCACGTAGATAGCCGAAGCGTTGGCGCCGGTTTTGGCTTTCGCTTCTTCCACCGTGTTGAACACCGGCAAATCGAGATGCGTCTGCCCGCCTTTGCCTGGCGTCACGCCGCCGACGACCCTGGTGCCGTAAGCCAGCGCCTGCTCCGAGTGAAACGTGCCCTGCGCGCCGGTAAAACCTTGGGTAATGACCTTGGTATCTTTGTTGACGAGAATGGACATTACGCGGCTTCCTTCACGGCTTTGACGATTTTCTCGGCGGCGTCGGCGAGGTTGTCCGCAGGAATGATCGGCAGGCCGGAATTGGCCATGATTTCCTTGCCGAGCTGCACGTTGGTGCCTTCCAGCCGCACGACCAGCGGGACCGAGAGTTTCACCTCCCGCGCCGCCGCGATCACGCCTTCGGCGATCACGTCGCAGCGCATGATGCCGCCGAAGATGTTAACCAGAATGCCTTCGACATTCGGATCCGACAGGATGATTTTGAAGGCCGCGGTGACGCGTTCCTTGGTGGCGCCGCCGCCGACATCCAGGAAGTTGGCGGGCTCGGCGCCGTATAGCTTGATGATGTCCATCGTCGCCATGGCCAGCCCGGCACCGTTAACCATGCAGCCGATCGAGCCGTCGAGCGCGACATAGCTCAAGGAGTGCTTGTTGGCTTCGAGCTCTTTCGGGTCTTCCTCGCTCTCGTCGCGGAGCGCCTCGTTTTTCGGGTGGCGGTACAGCGCGTTGTCGTCGAAGCTGACCTTGGCGTCCAGCGCTACGACTTCGCCTGCGCCGGTGACGACCAGCGGGTTGATTTCGACGATGGCGAGGTCGAGGTCGATGAAGGCCTTGTACATGGCGTCGATAAATTTGGAAAAAGCGCCGATCTGCTTGCCTTCAAGGCCGAGACCGAAGGCCAGTTTCCGGGCATGGAAGCCGGAAACGCCGGAGGCGGGATCGACATGCGCCCGCAGGATTTTTTCCGGGTGGTGCTCGGCAACCTCTTCGACCTCCATGCCGCCTTCGGTCGAGGCCATGATGACCACTTCGGAAGCGGCGCGGTCGATCAGCAGCGAGAGGTAGAGTTCGCGCTTGATGTCGCAGCCGGCTTCGACATAGACGCGGCGAACGACGCGGCCGGCGGGGCCGGTCTGTTTGGTGATCAGCGTATGGCCCAGCATGGCGGCCGCCGCTTCCTTCACCTCATCCAGCGATTTTGCCAGGCGCACGCCGCCTTTGCCTTCCGGTGCGTCCTTGAACTTGCCGGCACCGCGGCCGCCGGCGTGGATCTGCGATTTCACCACATAGATCGGCCCCGGGAGCTTGGCGGCGGCTGCCGCCGCCTCTTCCGGCGTCCACGCTACATAGCCATCCAGCACCGCGACGCCGTAGGTTTTGAGCAGCTCTTTGCCCTGGTATTCATGTATGTTCATGCAGAAGGGGCCTACCTGTTGTAAAGGAAGTGTACGAATAAGCGCGAAAGGTCACTCGCCTGTTACTCCGTCATCCTATGCCCGGCAAGAACCGATGTTGCGGTGCGGAATAGGTCGACACCATGTTCGAAAAAACTGAACAAACAGATAGCGCTCAAGTCAGGTGCTTCAGCGCGAGGTATGCGTCGCTTTGCATCTCTTCCAGGCGGGAAGCGGTTCGTTCGAAGATCTGCGAGCCTTCGCCGCTGCGGTACAGATCATCGGGCTGGGCGGCCGCGGTGGCGTAGAGTTTCACCCGGTGCTCGTACAGGGCGTCAATCAGGGTCACAAAACGTCTGGCCTCATCGAAATTATCCGGGGAGAGGCGGGGGATGCCGTCGAGCAGGATTACCGGGTAGTGGGTGGCGAGCGCCAGATAGTCGCCGGGGCCAAGCGGCACGCCGCAAAGCGCGGCGAAGTCGAAGCGGGCGCAGCCATTGGCGGTCAGCGGCACGATCAGCTTGCGGCCGTTGATCTCCAGCGAGCTGGAATGCGGCGCCGTATCCTCGGCCAGCTTGGTGAAGACATGGTCCAACGCCTCATCCGCCTGCCGATTGGCCGGCACGTACCAGGCTTTCAGGCCGCTCATGCGTTCGCGGCGATAATCCCGGGCAGAATTCAGCACCAGCACGTCGAGATGCTTCTTCAGCAGCGCGATGAAAGGTAGAAAGGCGTCGCGGCCGGGCTTGCCCTTGTAGAGATCATCCGGCGTGGTGTTGGAGGTGGCGACCACCACCACCAGCCGCGCGAAGAGGGCCTCGAACAGCCGGCCCAGGATCATGGCGTCGACGATATCGTGCACCTGGAACTCGTCGAAGCACAGCAAGGAGGCTTCGGCGGCGATCATATCCGCCAAAGGCGGGATCGGGTCGGAAATATCGGGATTGTCGCGCTTGATCTGGTGGAAGCGCTTGTGCGCGTCTTGCATGAACTCATGAAAATGGATGCGTTTTTTGCGCGGAACGTCTGCCGCCTCGAAGAACAAATCCATCAGCATGGATTTGCCGCGCCCGACCTCGCCGACCAGGTATAGCCCGTTCGGGCGGTCTTCCAGCTCCTCCACTTGCTTGCGGTGCAGCAGCCTGCCGACCCAGCCATTCGCCGGCCTGGTCGGGTGCGGGTTGTAGCCGCGCAGTTTGGCCCAGAGCCCCTGCAGCAATTCCGCCGCCGCCGCCTGCGCCGGATCGGTGTCGATCTCGCCCGAGGCGAGGCGGCCGCGATAGAGCGGCATCACGCCCGCCTCGGTGATATCTTGCGCGGGCGTTCGTGCGGATTGCGACATTAGTCAGGGCGGATACCCCACCTGGTTGTGCGGTGCAATAAACCTGCGCGGGAAAACCATGCTCAACAGCCGTTAATTTCGCTCGCTGGTCCAAGCCGGCTGGCCGGCGTATAATTGCGAGTCGGCTGGCCGGCGTATAATTGCGAGCCGGCTGACCGGCGTATAGATCCAAGCCGGCTGGCCGGCGTATAAGCCCGGCCACAGCAACCAGATCGCGCGGAAGGAATTCGGAAGACGACATGGCCACACTCGACTTCGACAAATTTCTGTCCGCTCCGATCGGGCAGGCGCCGTTTCCCCATGTCGTGGTCCAGAATTTTGTTATCCCCGAGGCCTTGCCGCAGGTCATAGCAGCACTTCCCGCCATGCGCGGCCGCGGCTCCTTCCCTATCGGCGCCTTGCGCATCAAGCCTGCCGCAAAATCGCTGATCGAGGAGCTGGAGGGGGAGGAATTTCGCACGATCACGGCACGGAAATTCAGCCTCGATCTGCATGGCGCGCCGCTGATGACCACGCTGCGCGGCAATTCCGGCGAGCAGGATGGCCGCATTCACACCGATTCCACTGCCAAGCGCGTGACGATATTGCTGTATCTGAACCCGGGCACCGGCAATGCCTGGGCGGACCGGAAGGGCTGCCTGCGGCTGTTGCGCAGCGCCGGCAATCTGGAGGATTACGCTATGGAAGTGCCGCCGGTCGATGGCACGCTGCTGGTGTTCCCGAACCGCGAAAATGCCTGGCACGGTCACAAGCAGTTCATCGGGCAGCGCTACGTGATCCAGATGAACTACATGACGACCGGTGCCAAGGCCCGCGCCGAGATGCGCCGGCACCATCTCTCGGCGTTCTTCAAACGCCTGCGCCGGGCAGCTTAGGCAGCATGTGCGGACCGTTCATGAAGAACATGCTCACTAATCGCTGAGTATCCTGATCCTGTCTTGAGGCAGATAAAGCTGAACTTTCTGTCCGACCGCAAATCGGAATTTATCACCGCTTTTCAGCAATACTGTCATCTGCTCCGGCATGGTGCAGATCAGGCGCAAATCGGCACCCTGTTCGCGGATCGAGAGGATGTTGCATTCCCGTCCGGACACGCCGATTGCGATATCCTCCGCCCGGATGCAGGAGGTCTTGCCGTTCTCCAGCCAGAAATTCTGATAGCCCACCAGTTTTGCGGCGCCGATGGTCGGCGGGTGGTCGAACAGCTCGCGCGGGGTGCCTTGGGCGATGACCCTGCCTTCATCCAGCAGCACCAGCCAATCGGCCAGGCCGGCGATCGCCGGGTCATGCGTTGCGGCCAAAGCGGGCAGGCGGCGAGCACCGATCGTTTCGATCAACTGAGCGAACACCGCATCGCGGGTGGCCGCATCCAGGGCGGCGGAAGGCTCGTCCAGGAGTAAAAGCTCAGGTCCGCGCGCCAGCGCCCGGGCAAGGGCGGCGCGCTGCGCCTCGCCGCCGGAAATTTTCGAACCCTTGCGGGCGGCGAGATGGCCGATGCCGAGATCGTCCAGCAGCTTTTGCGCGGTTGCGAACCGGGCCGGGCCGCGCAGCGCGAAGGCGGCGTTTTCCAGCACCGTCAGATGCGGAAACAATGCCGAGCCCTGCGGCAGATAACCTACCGGCCGCCTGGCGGCGGCGAGGCCGTTCCAGGGCGTGCCGTCCGCCGGCAGCAGACCGGCGAGCGCCTTCAGCAGCGAGGTCTTGCCGGCGCCGGAGCGGCCGAGCAAGGCGGTGAAGCCGCGGATTTCGAAATCCGCTCGCAGCGAAATCGGCGCGTTCAGGTGATAATGGATCGAAAGCGGCACCGGATGGGGTTACAGCGCCGCGCGCCTCGCACGCAAACCCAGCCATAAAGGCAGCGGCAAAGCGACAACCAGAAAAACCGCCAGCAGCGGGAAAACCGCCGGCACGCCCAGTTCCTGCACATCCACCCAGAGCCGCACCGGCATGCCCTGCGGGAAATAGGCGAGGATCAGCACGACGCCGAATTCGCCCAACGCCCGTACCCAGGCCAGCGCCAGCGCCGCCGCGATGCCGCGTTGGGCTATCGGCAGGCTGATCCGGAAAAAAATCCGGCGCTCCGGTTCGCCCAGCGTGCGCGCCACATCCTCGAGCACCGGCGGCACCTCGCTCAAAGCCGCCTTGGCGGCGATGACATAGGTCGGCAAGGCCGCGTAGACCGATGCAAGAATGAAAGCCGCCATGCTGTTGGTGAGCGAAAGCCCGATCCGCGCAAAGGCGGCGCCGACCGGCGCGGCGGGGCCATAGAACGACACCAGCAGAATGCCGAGCGCCAAGGTCGGCATCAGCATCGGGATCAGCACCAAGGCTTCGCCGATGGCGGAACGTCGGCTGCGGGCATGCGCAAGATACCAGGCCAGCGGCGTCCCGGCGCAAAAGATGATTGCCAGCCCGGCGACGCCGCCGGCGAGCGATGTCAGGATTGCCCGCAGATCATCGCCGGAGATGCTGGAATGCAGCCAATCGCCGCCGGTGATCAGGCCGAACAGCGGAACGGAGAGAAAGACCAGAACCAGCAGCACGAGAGCGCCGGTTACAGCCCGCATATCAGATCGCAGCGCCCTTGCCAGGATTGTAGCCGTATTTTGCGAACAGCGCCTGTCCCTGGGCGCTCTGCAGGAAGTCGACAAAGGCGGCGGCACCCTGCGGGTTGGGCGCGTTGGCCAGAGCCGCGGCGTAAAATACCAGCGGGCCGGGATGCACGGTCTTGGTCACGCCCTTGGCGGTCAGCGTGAGCGACGCCTTGCTGTACCAGGTCTTGCTCAAAGACGGATCGCTGAAATTGATTTCCGCCGGTAGTTTTACGTAGGGGATTTTTTGTGAAATCGCCGCGCTCTCATACCCCAGCGTCGCATCGATCTCGCCATCCTGCAGCCGCGCTAGCAAGGACGGCTCGGCAAAAACCTCGTGGTTGTTCTCCTCCGGTCCGCCGATCTGCGCCGCCAGCCCAGGCTTCTTGTAATACAGCGACGCCAGTTGCAGCGTGTACAACACATACTGCCCTTGCGGATCTGTGTTCGGATCGGTGCGGCCGAAGCGCAGGCCCGGGCTGCTCAGCACCTTTGTCCAATCGGCGCCGGGTGCTGCGAGCGCGGCGGAAGAATTCGACTTCGGCGAATAGGCCAGGACGATTTCGGTGCTGGCGACCGGCGCTGCCCGCGATGTCAGTTTGGCGGCTTCCACCAGCTTGATCGGACCCGGCGAGACCGAAACGAATACATCCGCGACTAGGGTTTTGGCCACCAGCAGATGCGCCAGGCCCAACGCCGCCTGGCCGATGCCCTGATACTGCGTCCCGGTCTTCGCCGCAAAGGCAGGACCGATCGCCTTGTCCATCACCACGCCCATGGAACCCGCAAAGGCCACGGTGATTTTCTCCGCCGCCAAAGCCGGGCGCGCGGCGCCCAAGGCCAAGAAGGCGGACGAAGCAGCGATCGTCCGGCGGCGTGTGAACCTCATTTTTCTCTCCGATATGTTGAGCAAGCGATATCGCCGCCCGGCTATATCGTCAACGCGCCGATTTCGTGGTTCCTTGGCAGTTCATGGAGAAGCAAAGTCTGCAGCTACGCATCCGTATCGAATTGGCTGGCGCGCGTATCCTGGGACCGGGCCGGGCCGAACTGCTGGCGCTGATCCAATCCACCGGCTCCATCGCCGCCGCCGGCCGGCAGATCGGGATGAGCTATAAGCGCGCCTGGATCCTGGTCGAGGCGATGAACAGAAGCTATGCCCAGCCATTGGTCGAGGCAATGAAGGGCGGCGCCGGCGGCGGCGGCGCCAGGCTCACGCCGGCGGGCGGGGAAGTGCTGCTGGCCTATCAAAGCCTCGCGCAGGATTGCAGCAAAGCCGCAGCGGCCCAGCTTGAACGGCTGCAAAAGCTATTGCCGCCGCCGCCGGCGCCGGCGGAACCGCCTGTTTCGTCCGGTGTCAAAAGCGGCTAGGTGCTTAACCCATGCTGACCGATCTGCCGAACATCCTCACGCTGTCCCGCATCGCCGCCATTCCGCTGCTGGTGCTGCTGGTGGCGATCGGTCACGCCCGGGCCGACCTGCTGGCTGCAATCCTGTTTACCATCGCGGCGATCACCGATTACCTGGATGGCCGGCTGGCGCGCGAGATGCTGCAGCTCTCCGATTTCGGCCGCATGCTGGACCCGATCGCCGACAAGCTTCTCATTGCCGCCACCCTGATGTCGCTGCTCGGCTTCGGCCATCTGCCGGCCTATGGCATCTATCCCGCCATCGTCATCATGCTGCGGGAGATTCTGGTCAGCGGCCTGCGGGAGTACCTGGCGCAGATCCGCATCGGCCTGCCGGTGACCCGGCTGGCAAAGTGGAAGACCGGGTTTCAGATGGTCGCCCTCGGCCTGCTGCTGCTGGGCAGCAGGGGCGCTCGCGTCATCGGCCTGGGCTGGCTGCATCCCGGCCTCATCGGCGGCGCCCTGCTGTGGATCGCCGCCGTGTTCACCTTGATCACCGGCTGGGACTATCTGAATGCCGGCCTGCGCCACGTGACCGCGCCGAAGCCCTCTCTTTGACATTCGCATGAAGGTTCTGGGCGTCATCGGCTGGTCGGGCAGCGGCAAAACCACGCTGCTCACGGCGCTGATCCCCTGTTTTAAGGCGCGCGGCTTCAGCGTCTCCACCATTAAACATGCGCATCACCGCTTTGAGCTGGATCAGCCGGGCAAGGATAGTTTTTTGCACCGCCAGGCCGGCGCGCAGGAGGTGATTGTCGCCAATGACGGGCAGTCCGCTTTGTTCCGGGAACACGTGCAGGCGCCGGGGCTGCGGGCGCTGCTGGCGCGGCTCGAGCCGGTCGACCTCGTGCTGGTGGAGGGCTTCAAGAACGCGCCTTACCCAAAGCTCGAAGTGCATCGCCCGGCTTTGGGCAAGCCCCCGCTATGGCTGGGGACCGAGGTTCTGGCGGTTGCCACTGATGCCGTATTGACCGATTGCCCACATAGATTGCTGCGGCTGGACCAGGCGATTGTGATTGCGGATTTTGTAATCGCTCATATTGGGTTACAGCATGGTCAGAGTACCGGAGAGACTTGAGTTGCGATATCCTGTGGCGCTGGCTTTGCCGATGATCCTGCTGACATTAACAGGCTGCGTCAGCGAACGGCATTTTGCTAGGGACTCGCTCTGGCCGTTCGGCAACCCCAACGCCCCTGACAGCAACTCGGAAAACGCCGAACGCGCGCTGGGGCAAACGCCCGATGTTACGCCAATCGCGCCGCAGGCAGGGAATGTATGGCCAGGCAACGTGCAGCCGGTGCCGACGATCGCCGATATCGAGAAGAACATGAACCAGCCGCTGGGCCAGGCCTATGCGCCTTCGCTCCCCTCGCCCTATCCGCCGGGACAGCAGCCGCCGGATCAAGGCGACCAGGATGATCTGAACAATTACCCGCTGCCCTCCGGCAGCATCGCGCCGGACACTGTCACACCCGGCACCCCGACGCCTGGCGCCGGCATCGGCGCGCCAAGTACCGTTGCGCCAACGAAGCCACCCGGCATTGTGGCGCCTGGCGCCGTCGCGCCGAACGGGCTGTCTTCCGGGGTGTATCCGCAGGGCCCGGATCTGCAGGCCTTGCCGGCGAACCCGCACGCGCGGGAATGAGAATCCTGTATTTCGCCTGGCTACGGGAAAAGACCGGCAAGCGCGAGGAAGAGCTGGATATTCCGGCTGCCGTGACGAATGTGGGCCAGCTGATCACCTGGCTGAGCGGACTGGATTCCGCCCACGCGGCGGCGTTTGCCAACCCCAAACTGGTCCGCTGCGCGATCGACCTGGAGTTTGCCGCACTCGACGCCGGCATCTCCGGTGCCAGGGAAATCGCCTTTTTCCCGCCGGTCACGGGGGGCTGATGCTAAAAATCCAGGTGCAGGAGGCGGATTTCGACGCCGGCGCCGAACTGGTTGCCTTGGGCGCGGCGGAGGTCGGCGGCATCGCCAGCTTCATCGGCACCGTCCGCAGCAGCGCCGCCAACCCGCTCGCGGCGCTGCATCTCGAACATTATCCCGGCATGACCGAGCGGGCGATGCGCGACATCGCCGAGCAGGCAATGCAGCGCTGGCCGCTGGTCAATTGCACCCTCATCCACCGCGTCGGCAAATTGCTGCCGGCGCAAAACATCGTCTTTGTCGGGGTCTCCAGCCCACACCGCGAAGCCGCGCTCTTCGCCACCGCCTTCCTGATCGACTGGCTGAAAACCAGGGCGCCGTTCTGGAAGCGAGAGGCGTTCTGCTCCGGCGGATCCGCCTGGGTGGAAGCGCGCGCCGATGACGATGCGGCGGCTTCGCGCTGGAAAGAATAAAGCAAGAAGCCGCTTTTTGAAAAAAGCGGCGCAAAAACTTTTTTGACTTTAGGGCCGGATGCTTGGCCGCAAGCGGCCCAGTTTCAAAAGTTTTTTTGCCGCACCGGCGGCCCGGTTCTTTTTCTTCAGAAAAAGAAGCAGTTTCTGCCTTTTAAATCCTTTGATGCAGCGCCGCCGGGATGCCAGTGATGGCGTGGTCTATCAGCGCGTCCGCTTTATCCGCGGCGAAGCCGTTGCGCAGTAATTGCGCCACGGCCGCCGCGGCCACGTCGACGGCGATGTTGCTCACCTCCTGCAATGCGGCCTTTTCGGCCGCGGCGATGCGGTCCATCGCCATTTGTTTGCGGCGCGTGGCGGTTGCTTCGGCTTCCTTGGTCAGATCCTCGGCCATGCGCGCGGCTTCCGCATGGGCGAACTCGACGATTTGTTTGGCGTCCGAGACTGCCTGTTCCTGCCGGCGTTTGGCGTCGGCCAGCATTGCCTGCGCTTCGGCCTTTAGCTGCGCTGCCTCATCCAGGGCGGCGCGCACGCCGCCGGCTCTGGCGTCCAGCATCTTGCTCACCGGCGATGCGATCCTGCGGCCGAAGATCAGGGCGAATACAACAACCGCGGCGGTGACCCAGAAGGTGCCTGTTATCCAGGGGAGCAAAGTAAGGGCGTGGTATTCCATGGGTTGACCTCTTCAAGCCGCTACGCGCGCTTGGTAGGCGCTGTCGATTTCCGGCGCGAGCTGGCCCGCATCCGGCGTTTTGCCGGTGAGCTTGGCCAGGATCACCGCTGCGGTATCGGCAGCAACGGGTTTGATGGCCGCCAATGCCGCTTCGCGGGCGGCGGTTATTTCCGCCTCGGATTTATCCAGCTCGGCATCGAGTGCGGCCTGTTGCGCCTGCGCCAGCGTGCGCGCCTTGGCTTTTGCCGCTTCCACCGCCTGCGCGATATCCGCCTGAGCCGAGTTGCGCGCGTCGTTCATGGTCCGGTTCAGCGCCGCCACGGTCGCATCCGCCTGCGCCTTGGCGGTACGCGCCGCTTCCAGGTCGGCGGCGATCACCGCGTCACGATGCGCCAGCACTTGGCCGATCTGCGGCAGGCCCCAGCGCGACAAAGTGAAGTACAGCACGATGAGGATGACCACCATCCACCACACCTGATCGAGGGTGAGGGGATTGCGGAAATCCATCTGCGGCATGGTCTGCTGGGCAAAAGCGGCAGCAGGCGCCGCCGCGGCAGCCGACAAGCTCAGAGCGGCGGTGACGGCGATGCGGCGCATATCAGGTAAAGAGAATGACCAGCGCGATCACCAGCGCGTAGAGGGCAACCGCCTCGGTCAACGCAAAGCCCAGCAGCACGTCGCGGAACATCGTATCGCGCGCCGCCGGGTTGCGGCCGACCGCGGAGACGAAAGCGCCGAACAGATTGCCGATACCGACGCCGGCGCCGGCGACACCGATGGTGGCAAGGCCCGCACCGACATCTTTTGCGAGAAGGGCGGCAGAAGTGGGATCCATTTATATTTCCTTTCCGAAACTTTTAGGCAGAGACAGGTTACAGGGTATTGGGCGTTAATGCATGTGCACGGCGTCGCGCAGATACAGGCAGGTCAGGATGGCGAACACATAGGCCTGCAAGGCGGCGACCAGCAATTCCAGCGCCGAGAGCGCGATGTTCAGCCCGAAGGGCAGGATCGAAGCGATGACGCCGAACACGCCGAAGCTCGCGGTCAGCAGCAGCATGAAGCCGGCAAAGACTTCCCACATCACATGGCCGGCGGTCATGTTGGCGAACAACCGGACCGAGAGTGAAACGGGGCGCGAAAGATAGGAGATGATCTCGATCGGCACCAGCAACGGCAGCAGCCAGATCGGCACGCCGTCGGGGACGAAGAATTTAAGGAAGCGAAAACCGTGCGTGTAGAAACCGACTCCGGTGGAGAACAGAAAGACGAACAGCGCCAAAGTCAGCGTCACCGCAATATGGCTGGTGAATGCGAAGAAATACGGGAACAGCCCGATCAGATTGCCGAGCAGGATGAAGCTGAACAGCGTGAAGACCAGCGGGAAAAACCGCATGCCCTCGGCGCCGATAGTTTCGGTGCACATATTGCGAACGAACTCGTACAGAATCTCCACCATCGCCTGCACGCGGCCGGGCACCAAAGCGCGGTTGCGCAGGCCGGCCAGGAAGACCAGCACGATGATGACCGCCGCCGCCAGCATGGTCTCGTTCGAGTTGGTGAAGTGGACGGCATTGCCCAGGGGCCCAAGACCGTTGGTCAGCTCGAACTGTCCTAGCGCGTCGATCGAAGGGGCCGCCATACTCAACCTTCCTGTCCGTTCACCTTGCTGCGTTTCAGCTTAGGTCTTAGCCGTTCGTCCTGTTTTGCGGCCCGACCGCGCGGATCAGATTGCGCAATCCTGCCGCCATGCCTACCGGCACCATCAGCACCATCAACCATGGCTTGGTATGGAAAAGCCGGTCCAGCCCCCAACCGATCACCACGGCAATGACCATAGCGGCCACCAGTTCCACCCCTAGGCGCATGGCAAGGTTGATCGCATTCGCTCCCGCGCCGACGCTTTTATGCGCCGATACTGCGCGGGCGCCGTTCAGCCCAGCATTGCCCTGCGCTGCCGCTAGACGCTGCTCGAATGAATCCGTGTCCCGATCGTCGCTCATGGTCCTGTTTTCAGTGGTTTATTACCGCCACCGAGTGTTGCCGGGTTGCTACCGGCCACCCCTTGTACTGTCAAGGTAGCGGCGCCGTAGATTTCAAGCGAACCGCAACAGCAGGAAACCGCCGATGATTCCGGCGGCAACCAGGCCGGTGACCAGGCCCAGCCGTTCCTCAATGAACAGCCGCGCCGGGTCGCCGAACCGGCGCAGCAGCACCGCCTCAAGGAAGAACCTGGCGCCTCGGGTGATGATGGAAGCGCCCATGAACAAAGGGAAACTGAAGGCGGCGGCGCCGGCGGCGATCGTGACGATTTTGTACGGGATTGGCGTCAGCCCTTTGATCAGGATGATCCAGACGCCGTATTGCGCGAACTTGGCCTGAAAGGCGGCGAAGGCGCCATGGTAGTGATAGAAATCGATGATCGGCTGCGCTAGCCGGTCAAGCAAGGCATAGCCGATATAATAGCCGAGCGCGCCGCCGAGCACGCTGCCGACGGTGGCGACCAGCGCGAAGCGCAGCGCCTTGTTCGGCTGCGCCAGCGCCATGGGGATCAGCATCGCATCCGGCGGGATTGGGAAAAAGCTCGCTTCCGCAAAGGCGATGCTGAACAGCCACCACATGGCGGTTGGCCGTTCCGCAAGGCCGATCACCAGGGTGTAGAACCGCCGCAGCATGCACCCGATTGGCATAGGAAGGCAGGCCGCGCAACCTGATGCTGGTAGCCGGCCCGTCTCAGATTATACGGGTAGAACCACGGTTGCGCGCAGGCCCTTGTCCGGCATGTTGACCAGGCTGATGTCGCCGCCATGCGCCCGGATGATGTTGCGGGCGATCGACAGGCCAAGCCCGGAACCGCCGGTCTCCCGGTTGCGGCTGGTCTCCAGCCTGCGGAAGGGTTCGAAAACGGTATCGAGATCCTTGGGCGCGATCCCGGGCCCCTGATCCTCGATATGGATCTGCACTTGCCTCGCACGCGGCATCTCTAGAGTCACGCGCGCCGCGTCACCGTATTTCAACGCGTTGCCGATCAGATTGGTCAGCGCCCGTTTCAGGCTAAGCGGCCTTGCCTGCACCGGCAAATGCTCCGGGCCGGCATAGTCCAGGGTGCTCGCATGCTCCGGGTCGCCATCTGCGGCCTCGTCCAGGATCGTCAGCAAAAGCATTGCCAGGTCCAGCCGCGTCACCGCTTCGGATGCTGCAATGTCCCGGCCGAAAGCCAGCGTGGCGGCGACCATGGCTTCCATCTCGTCCAGATCGGCCAGCATTTTCATGCGCTGCTCGTCATCCTCCATGTATTCGGCGCGCAGTTTCAACCGGGTGATCGGCGTGCGCAAATCATGGCCGATAGCGGTCAGAACAAAGGTGCGGTCCTGCACGAAGCGCCGGATGCGCGCTGCCATGGTGTTGAAGGCGACGGCCGCGGTGACGATCTCGCTGGGTCCCGTCTCCGGCAGGTTCGGGGCGTTGATCACATCGCGCCCGAGTCGCTCCGCCGCATCCGCCAGGATCCGCACAGGCGTGATCAAATGGCGCACGGCCCAGACGATCATGACGGCGCCGAGCGCCGTCATCACCATGAAGGCGGTGGCAAAGCCGGGCGAGCGCCAGGGTGCCGGCGGGAGGCTGGGGGTGATGATGACCAGCCAGGTGGTGCCCGGCGGCGCGTTGGCGAAGCTGCGCTGCGCGGGTGGCGCGCCCTGCGTGGTCGGCGCGCCCTGCGTGGTCAGCGGGCCTTCCGCGGTCGGGCTCTGCGCGGCCGGGCCCTGTAACGGCGGCGGACCCTGCGCCGGCGGCGGACCCTGCGCGGGCGGCGGGCCCGGCGCTGGCGGCAGCGGCGGGATGCGCGTTCCAAATGGCCGCGGCCCCGGCAGACCGAAAATGGCCACATAGCGCGTAGGACGCGCCATCATCCTGATCTCGATGCCAACCGGCCGGATGCTGGATGGGATGCCGAAGGCGACGATGCTGCCGCGCATCATCTGCCGCGCCGCCAGCGGCATCGGTACGGTGGCCGTCAGATCCGGCGGCATGTTCAGCAATCTGACCACCGCGCCCTGCGAAATCGGCTCCCGCGCCACCATCTCGGCGCGCTGCGCCGCCGGCGTCAGCGCCAAATGCCGGTAGATGATGACGTCGCGCGTCGCGATCTCACGCTCTTCCTCGATCCGGCCCAGGCTGATCTCGTTGAAGGTGTGGATGATCAGGCCAAGAAGCTGGACGAAGGCAAAGCCGATAAGCAGGATGATCGCCGTGCGTCCCGCCATGCTCCTTGGCAGGAGGGAGAGTTTCACGCCCGTTCGACGGGGGTCGAGAGCACGTAGCCCCCGCCGCGTACGGTTTTGATGAGCTGCGAATTGCGCCCGTCATCTTCCAGCTTGCGCCGCAGCCGGGAGACCGCCACGTCGATCGCCCGGTCGAACGGCCCGGCCTGCCGGCCGCGCAGCAGGTCCAGCAGCATATCGCGTGTCAGCACCCGGTTGGGTCGGTCCAGCAGGGCAACCAGCAACTCGTATTCGCCGCCGGTGATCGCCACCTCGACGCCGCCGGGGTCCAGCAGGCGGCGGCGCGCGGTTTCCAGCAGCCAGCCGGAAAAGCGGTAAATGCGGGCGCTGCCCTCCTGGCCTCTATCCTCGCTGTCGCCGGTGCGGCGCAGTACGGCGCGGATCCGGGCCAGCAGCTCGCGCGGGTTGAAGGGCTTGGTCACATAATCGTCGGCCCCCAGCTCCAGCCCGATGATCCGGTCGGTCTCCTCGGCCATCGCGGTCAGCATGATGATCGGCACCTTGCTCTCGGAACGCAGCCAGCGCGCCAGTTCCAGTCCGTCCTCGCCCGGCATCATCAAATCCAGCACCACCAGCTGAAAATGCCCGTTCATGTAGGCCCGCCTTGCTTCCTTGGCATCGCGCGCCGTGGTGATGCGCAGCCGTTGCCGCTCAAGGAATTTGGCTAGCAGATCGCGGATCTCGCGGTCGTCATCGACGACCAGAATATGCGGCATCGTGTCCATGATTGTTACAATAGCGGCCGGCACAGCGTAATGGCAGGGTGCGTTGCAATACGTTGCAATTTGGCGGCCGCCGTAACGAGTTTGCTGCAAGCCGCGCCCGCGACAGCGCCGCGGGTCTCCGGGCCAAAAATTCACTTGCGCTGGCGCGCCGCAGACTCTATGTGCCGCACACGCAGCAACGCACGTGCCTCTGCCACATTCTCGAATCGTGGTTACGCAACGACGTCAAGCGTTCTGGCAGCACGATGGGGGCAACCCCGCTGTGGCTGGTTCGTTGGACCGTTTTGTAACCCAGCCCGTCGCCTTGTTAAGGCGGGCATCTTGAAGAAGGCCCGCATGTGATGACTCCCAAAGTCGCCGCTTTCCTATCTCAATCCGCTTTGGCTACGCCGTGCCTGGTGTTGGACCTCGACCGGGTAGCGGAGAATTTTCTCACCCTGCGGGCGGCTTTGCCGGCCGCCTCGATCTACTATGCGGTCAAGGCCAATCCGGCGGCGCCGGTGCTGCGCCTGCTGGCGGGCATGGGTTCTTGCTTCGATGCCGCCAGCATCAGCGAGATCGAGGCCTGCCTGCAGGCGGGGGCGCCGGCGCGGGCGATCAGCTTCGGCAACACGATCAAAAAGGCTTCCGCGATCGCCGCCGCGCATGCGCATGGCGTGCCCTTCTACGCCTTCGATTCCATCGAGGAGCTGCGCAAGATCGCGGCCAATGCGCCGGGTGCGAAAGTGTATTGCCGGATCGCGGTGAACAATATTGGCGCGCAATGCCCGCTTTCGCGCAAATTCGGCACGACGCTGGAGCGCGCCCGCGAGCTGATGCTGGCGGCGCCGGGGCTCGGCCTAATCCCGCATGGTCTCTCCTTTCATGTCGGCAGCCAGCAGACCGGAACCGTCGCCTACGAGCTGGCGATCGCCCAGGTGGCGATGCTGTTCACCGACCTGAAATCCGCCGGCATCGAGCTGAAAATGCTCAATCTCGGCGGCGGCTTCCCGATCCGCTATCAGGAGGATGTTCCGGATAACGACGCGTTCGGCACCGCCATCATGCATGCGATGACCGAGCATTTCGGCAATGACCTGCCGGATATGCTGATCGAGCCTGGTCGCGCGATCGTCGGCAATGCCGGTGTCGTCGCGAGCGAGGTGGTGCTGGTCTGCCGCCGCATGCCAGATGATGAGCGGCGCTGGGTGTATCTGGATATCGGCCGCTTCGGCGGCCTGGCGGAAACCGAAGGCGAAGCGATCCGCTACCGCATGACCGCCGGTGCCGGAGCGGCGGGGCCGGTGGTTATCGCCGGGCCGACCTGCGACAGCCTGGATATCGTCTATGAAAAGAGCCCGTACCGGCTGCCGCTGGACCTGCAATCGGGCGACCGCGTGCTGATCCATCACGCCGGCGCCTATATCACCAGCTATGCCAGCCAGAATTTCAACGGGTTCGCGCCGCTTAGCGAGCATTATCTTTAGAGCAAGATGCGTCGGCGAATCTTGATCACGGGCGCCGTGCTGGCGCCTGTGACCGGCTTGGCACAGGATAAAGGGCTTGCGTCGCGCTGTCTCGCGGCGATTCGCGCCGCACTCGCCGCCATTCCGCCAGGTCCGGCTCTGCTGAACAGCTACGTGGCGGAAACCGGCGCGGCGCGGGCCGATTTCGATCTGACGCAGGCCGACGCTGCTTATGTGTATGACAATGCGCTGGCGGGTCTGGCGCTGCTGGCGGCGGGGCATCGCGATGACGCCGCTCGCATCGGCGATGCGCTGGCTTTGGCGCAAGCGCATGACCGGTTTTGGCAGGACGGCAGGCTGCGCAACGCCTATCAGGCCGGAGTGATGGCGGCACCCGCGAAGCTGCCGGGCTGGTGGGATGAAAAAGCCGGGCGCTGGCAGGAAGATCCCTATCAGGCCGGCTCGCAAACCGGGCCCATCGCCTGGGCGATGCTGCTTTGGGCGGCGCTCGGGAACACGGCGGCCGCCAATCGGGCGGGGGATTGGCTGAACGCGCAGTTGCAAGCGGCCCGCGGCTATTACGGCGGGTTTTACGGATTTGAGCCGAAGCCGCTGAAACTGATTTGGCAAAGCACGGAGCAGAATACCGATCTGTTCGCTGCGTTCACCAAGCTTGGCCGGACCGCCGATGCCGCGAGCGCACGGCGCTTCGTAAAGGCGATGTTCGACCCCGGGAGAAATGTTTTTGAGGCTGGCACGGCGCCGGACGGGTCGATCAATACGCTGCTGGCGGCCGATGCGGGAATCTGGCCGTATCTGGCGCGGCTTGGCAGCGGCAAATCGGCGATCACCGCCATCGCCGCTCTGCAGCGCGGCGCCGGCATTGGCTTCAGCGTCGCCAGCAACGGCATCTGGCCGGAAGGGACGGCGTTTGCCGCGCTGGCACTGCACGGCCTGAACCAGAAGCAGGCGGAGACGTTTCTGCAAACCGTGGAACAGCAGATATCTGCTCCCGGTTACATCTACGCCTCGATCGCAGCCCGGCTTTCGACCGGGCTCGATGTCGGGCCGGCGCCGCCGGGGCAGGCGCCGGTCCCGTTCAATTATTTTCGCCGGCCGGCTTTGGCGCCAACCGCCTGGGCAGTGCTGAGCGCGTTTCGGGCCAATCCCCTTTCAACCTAGGATAGAATATGCTAGCGACCCTGCAAAACGGGGTCCTTATGCCGCTTCCCGCCAGCCTGCTGCTGCAGCCTGATTGTCCCGTCAGACCCGCCTGGGCGCTGTTCGACCATGTCTGGTATTCTCAAACATATAGCGATGCCTTGCCAGCCGGCGTTGTGCGTACAGAAGCTGACCTGCTGGCGTATTATTTGCAAAGCGGCTGCCGCGCAGGGCATTCGCCAAGCCCGTTATTCGACGAGCTGCATTATCTGGCCGATGCCAATATTGCCGCTTTGGTCGATGCCGGGCGCTATGCCTCCGGCTTCGATCACTACTGCCAACTCGGACACCGCTTTCATTCCGGGCATTGGCTGTTCGACGTGGCGTTGTATGGCGGCCTGTACGATGACATGGCGCTGGAAAATCTCGACGCCAACGGCATTTATGGCCGCTACGACCATTACCTGCGCTCCGGCCAGTATGAACACCGCCACGCGCATGCGCTGTTCGACAGCCGGTTTTATGCGGCGCGCGCGGAAGCTGCCGGGGATGACGCGCGCCTGCTCGGCCGGATCGGCCCGTACACGCATTTTCTCTACCGCCTGTTCAGCGGCGCCGCCGAATTTCCGCCATCGGTTTACTTCGATCCGGTTTGGTACAAGGAACATCACGAACAGGCACGCGCCGCGATGGCGGGGCAGGCTGCAAACTCGGCGATCCAGCATTATCTGAGCGGCGGCGAGCGGCTCGATCCGGTTCCGGAATTTTCAGAGGCGTTCTATCTGCAGGCCAACGCGGATGTGCGGGCGGCGCTGGATGCCGGGATTTATTGCAGCGGCTACGCGCATTTTCTGCAGACCGGCGTGTTCGAGTTTCGGCAGCCATGTGCCGGCATTGACCTTGGTTTCTATCGTGACGCCAATGGGCAGGTTCGCAACGATTTGAACACCGGCGCCGTGCGCGATGCGTTTGCGCATCTGCGCGGCATCGGCCTACAGGCGGGGCTACCTTACGGGCCGCCGCCGCCGGATCACAGCGTCAGCGAAGCCGCGACAAAGGCGTTGTTCATCGCCAAGGCGCGCCATAATCTGGCGATGCTTGGGCGGCGCAGGCTCGACTTCACGCCGCAGGCCGCCTGCGCGCTTTCCGTCATTATGGTGATGTACCAGAAATTCGAGCTGACCATGCTGGCGCTGACCTCCTTGCGCGGCAACTTTGCCGGCGATTTGCAGCTTATTCTGGTCGATAATGGCTCAACCGACGCGACGCTGCAGATCGGGCAATATGTGACAGGCGCCAAGATCATCCGGCTGGAGAAGAATATCGGTTATCTCGGCGCCTGCAATCTGGCCTTGGAAAAAACCAGTGCCGGCTTGGTGCTGTTTTTGAACAATGACGTTGAACTGGGGTTTGGCGCGGTGGCAGCGGCGATCGCGCGCATCGGAATTGCGCCGGATATCGGCGCGGTGGGCGGGAAGGTGATCCGCACCCATGGCCTGCTGCAGGAAGCCGGCTGCATCCTGTGGCAGGACGGCTCGACCGGCGGCTATATGCGCGATGCGCCGGCGCTGGCGCCGGAAGCGAATTTCGTGCGCGATGTGGATTTTTGTTCCGGCGTGTTTCTGCTGTGCCGCGCCAAGGCCGTGAAGCAACTCGGCGGGTTCGATCCCGATTTCAGCCCGGCTTACTACGAGGATGCCGATCTATGTGTGCGTCTGGCGGCTTGCGGCCTGCGCACGGTATACGACCCGTCGATCGTGATCACGCATCTGGAATATGGCAGCGCGGATGGTGCTGCGGCGCAGGCGCTGATGCGGCGCGGGCGGCAGATTTTCGTGCGCAAGCACGCGGCGTTTTTGCAAACCAGGCCGATCAACGTTGTGCGCAACCTCGCCGCCGCGCGTTCGCCGGGGGGGAGCGGAAAGAACATCCTGTTTGTCGAGGACACAATTCCGCTGCGCCGCCTGGGCTCCGGCTATATTCGCGCCAATGACATCGTGCAGGCAATCGCGGGCGCCGGCCATGCGGTTTCCGTCTTTCCGGTCAACGGCGCCGATTCTGAAATGCCTGGCGTTTTTTCGGAGCTGCCGGAAATTGTCGAGGTGCTGCATGATCGCGACATCGGCCAGCTCGGCGAGTTTCTGGCAAGCCGGCCGGGGCATTACGACCTGATCTGGATTTCCCGTACGCATAATCTCGGCCGTATTCTGCCGCTTTGCCTGAGCGAAGGTATCGATCCCGCCAGGATCCCGTTCGTGCTGGATACGGAGGCGATCGTGACACTGCGCAAGGCGGCGCAGGCGCGGCTCAGCGGCGAAGATTTCGATTTTGCGCAGCATCTGCAAAGCGAACTGGAAAACGCCAGGATTTGCCGCCATTGCACCGCGGTCAACGAAGCCGAAGCCGGATTGCTGCGGCAAGCCGGGTTGAACGCCGTTTCCGTGCTTGGAACGGCGCGGCAGCCGGACCTGACAGCCGAGGCGTTTGCCGCGCGCGAAGGGTTGCTGTTCGTCGGCAGCATTCATCGACCGGACAGTCCTAATCTCGATGCGCTTTCCTGGTACGTGGAAGAAATCCTACCGGCGCTGCGGCAAGAGATGGAGCCGCCGCCGGTTTTGCATTTTGCGGGCTACGTGGCGCCGGAAATCGACCTGACGGGATTTGCCGGCCATCCTGGCCTGAAAATTCACGGCGTCATGGCGGATCTGCGCCCGCTTTATGGCCGATGCCGGCTGTTTATCGCGCCAACGCGATTTGCCGCAGGCACGCCCTACAAGCTCTACGAGGCGGCCTCCTTCGGCCTGCCGATCGTGGCAACAGGCCTGCTCGGCGGCCAGTTGAACTGGCAGGATGGCGCGGAACTGCTTGCCGCGCCGGTTGGTGATGCAAAGCTTTTTGCGGCGCAGATTGCGCGCCTTTATAACAGGCCGCAGCTCTGGGAGAGCCTGCGGGAGAACGCGCTGAAGCGCATTGCGCAGGAACACGCATTGGAACCGTTTGACCGCGAAATAAGAAGAATTTTGGACGTTGCTTTGGCACCGTGCCGGGATTTTGCAGCGCCGCAGATCCTATTTAACAAAAGTCTTTTTGCGATCGCGGGCGGCCAGCCTTTTCCTTTAGAAAAAGAAGTTCTTCCTTCCGCTTCCTAACCGCTCCCCGCCAGCGCGCGGCCGGGGATGCGGTGGCGGTAGGAGAGCGCTTCGGCGATATGGCCGCGTTGCACCACGGGTGAGCCGGCGAGGTCGGCGATGGTGCGGCCGACGCGCAAAATGCGGGTGAAGCCGCGGGCGGAGAGGCGTAGGCGGGTTCCGGCGCTCTCGGCAAAAGCGCGGGCATCGGGAGCGAGGTCGATCTGATCGACTAGCGCTTCGGCGTTATTGGCCGCGGTATCGCCGTAGCGTTCACGCTGTAGCTGCCGCGCGGCCGCCACTCTGACGGCGACGGTTGCGCTGCATTCGCCGGGCGGCGCGCGCGAGAGCTCGGCGGGCGAGATCGGCGAGATTTCGATGATCAGGTCGATTCGATCCATTAACGGTCCGCTGATTTTCGACTGGTAGTCTTCGCCGCAGCGGGGCGCCCGGCCGCATTCGCGGGAGGCATCGCCAAGATAGCCGCAGCGGCACGGGTTCATTGCCGCGACAAGCTGGAAGCGCGCCGGGTAGGTGACATGCGCGGCGGCGCGGGCCACCGTTGTGTGGCCGGCTTCCAGCGGCTGGCGCAGGGCTTCCAGCGTGGCGCGCGGAAATTCCGGCAGCTCGTCCATGAACAGCACGCCGCGATGCGCCAGCGAGACCTCACCCGGCTTGGCGCGGTTGCCGCCGCCGCTGATGGCCGCCATGCTGGCGGAATGATGCGGCTCGCGGAACGGCGGGCGGGTCACCAGCCGGCCGTCTTCCAACAGGCCGGCGACGGAGTGCACCATGCTGACTTCCAGCGCATCGCGCGGGCGCAGATCCGGCAGCAATCCAGGCAGCCGGGAGGCCAGCATGGATTTGCCGCCGCCGGGCGGCCCGATCATCAGCATATTATGGTTTCCGGCGGCGGCGATCTCCAACGCACGGCGCGCGGTTTCCATGCCGCGCACGTCCGCCAGGTCGAGTGTTTTATAGCCGGCGCCCAGCATGCCGACCGGTGGCGGCGACATCACCTGGGTGCCGCGAAAGTGGTTGATCAAGGAGAGCAGATCGGGTGCTGCCAGCACCGTAAGATCGCCCGCCCAACCTGCTTCCGGTCCCTGGGATTCCGGGCAGATCAACCCCAGCTCGCGGATTTGCGCAGCGATTGCCGCCGGCAGCACGCCGGCGACGGGGTTGATGCGGCCGTCCAGCGAGAGCTCCCCAAGGGCGGCGAATTGGGCGACTTCCTCACGCGGCAGCACGTCCATCGCAGCCAGCACGGCAAGGGCGACCGGCAGGTCAAAATGGCTGCCTTCCTTCAGCATGTCGGCGGGGGCCAGGTTTATCAGAACGCGCTTGGGCGGCAGCGCAAGTCCCATGGCGGTGAGGGCGGCGCGCACCCGTTCGCGCGCTTCGCCGACGGCTTTATCCGGCAGGCCCACCATCAGGAAAGTCGGGAGGCCGCTCGAGATCTGCACCTGAATTTCGACCGGCTGGGCATCGATCCCGGCAAAGGCGAAGCTTTGGACCCGCGCGATGCTCAACCGACCGATACCCGCATAGGTTGCAGGCTAGCAACCTCCGGCGCAGGCTGGCAAGCGCTGTTTCTGAGTTGGGAGGCGGGTCGCGCTTCCCGGTTGACCCGCTGAAGCGGGTCAACCTCAACCGTCAGCCACTACTTGCCGTCCTGACGTTTCACCGCGAAGGCGGCGCTGGCCTGGCAGGTCGGCATCATCTCGATGCGGTTGACGTTCATGTGCGGCGGCAGGCCGACGATCCAGGCGGCGGCTTCGGCGATATCCTCGGGGCTCAGCGGGGTGATGCCCTGGTAAACCGCGTCCGCCTTTTCCTTGTCGCCGCCGAAGCGCACCTGGCTGAACTCGCTGCCGCCCACCATTCCAGGTTCGATATCGGTCACGCGGATGTTCTTGCCGACCAGGTCGGCCCGCAGATTGAGCGAGAACTGCTTCACGAAGGCTTTCGTGCCGCCATACACATGGCCGCCGGGATATGGATAGGTGCCGGCGACGCTGCCGAGGTTGAGGATGGTGCCGCGGTTGCGCTCCACCATGCCCGGCAGGATAGCGCGGGTCATATGCATCAGCCCGGTAATATTGGTGGCGACCATGGTGTCCCAATGGGCGAGATCGGAACTCCAGGCGGGCGATAGACCAAGTGCCAAGCCGGCATTATTCACCAGCACGTCGATCTCCCGCCAGGCTTCGGGCAAGCCGGCGACGAAGCCGGCGACGGCGGCGGCGTCGGTCACGTCCAGAGGCTGCGGCAGCAGGGCATCGCCCAGCTCGCCGGCCAAATCCTGCAGCCGCTCGGCGCGCCGGCCGGTGGCGATGACCTTGTGCCCGTCCTTGACGAAGCGCCGCGCGATGGCGTGGCCGAAGCCGGAGGTGGCGCCGGTAACCAGAATGACTTGCTGCACGGGGATTCTCCGTCAAATGTCGCGAACGCCATATTGGTATGGCTTCAAGCCAGGCCAATGAAGCGGATCGCGGCATTTAGCGGCATTCGAACAGCGCAGCAAAATCCGCGGCCGCCGGGCCTAGCGGGTTGAGTTGCGGCGGCTTGTGGGGTAGCGCTCTGCCGCGTTTCAATCATACAGGATTTTCTCTAAGTGACCTCAACATCGACGCTGGGCTTCGCCCAGGCCGCAAAATCCCTTGGCGTTTCCATTCGCACGTTGCGCCGGGCCATCCATGACGGCAAAGTTCCGGCACCGGCGGGCGGCGTCAGCGCCACATCCGCGCTGGACGCCGGATGGCTGAACAGCGTCCGGCGGACCGCCAGCACGACACCAGGCGTTTTCAAGCATCGTGATAAGCAGCATGTCGCAGCCTTTGCGCGCTATGAGGGCACGTCCGCCTGGCGAAAATATCGCCGCCGGGTGCGCGAATACAACGCGGCGCGCGCCGCCGCGTGAACCTCAGAGCCGGTCCAGGCCGGCTCTGGTGAAATCGATGTTTCGCGCCGCCTCGTTTTCAAGATGCAGCGAAGACTGGCGGGGTGCGGCCTCGGCCAGGATCTTGCCGCGGCGGATGACGAACAGCCGCTCGGCATGCAGGCGGATCGCTTCGATTGCATCTTCCGCCTGTAACACGACCAAATCGGCGTTGCAGCCGGGGACGATGCCGTAGCCCGACAGGTTCAGTGTCCTGGCTGCGTTTGAGGTCACCGCATCGAAGCAGGATTTGATCTCCGCCACGCCGGTCAACTGACCGACATGCAAAGCCATGTTCGCGACTTCCAGCATGTCGCCACTCCCCATCGGGTACCAGGGGTCCATGACGCAGTCATGGCCGAAAGAAACATTCACCCCCGCCGCCATAAGCTCCTTCACCCGGGTCATGCCGCGGCGCTTCGGGTAGGTGTCGTGCCGGCCCTGCAGCGTGATGTTGATCAGCGGGTTGGCGATGGCCGAGACCTGCGCTTCTGCAATAAGCGGGATCAGCTTGCTGACATAGTAGTTGTCCATGCTGTGCATCGAGGTAAGGTGCGAACCGGTGACGCGGCCTTGCATTCCGTGCCGGATGGTCTCGGCGGCCAATGTCTCGATATGGCGGGAGAGCGGATCGTCGCTTTCGTCGCAATGCATGTCGACCAGCAGCCCGCGCTCGGCGGCAAGGCGCATCAGTTGCTTCACGCTGGCGCCGCCATCTTCCATGGTGCGCTCGAAATGCGGAATGCCGCCGACGACATCGACGCCCTTGTCCAAAGCACGGGCCAGGTTTTCCGACGATCGGGCGTAGCGGAAATAGCCGTCCTGCGGAAAGGCGACGAGCTGGATGTCGAGCCAGGGCTTCATCTCCTCGCGCAGCGCCAGCAGCGCATCGACCGCCAGCAGGCGGTCATCGCAGATATCGACATGGCTGCGGATCGCCAGCGTGCCGCGGGCGAGCGCCCAGAGGCAGAGTTTTTTCGCCCGCGCATAGATCGCCTGTTGCGTGAGCGAGGGTTTCAGCTCGCCCCAGAGCGAGATGCCTTCCAGCAAAGTGCCGCTGAGGTTCAGCCGCGGTTCGCCCAGGCTGAGCGTGGAATCCAGATGCAGATGGGAGTCGATGAAAGGCGGGCAGACCAGCCGGCCGGCGGCGTCGATCTCCTGTCCGGCCGTCGCGGCGAGGTTTGGCTCGACGGCAGTGATCCGGTCGCCGGTGATGCCGATATCCACCCCGGTTCGGCCATCCTGCAGGTTGGCGCCACGAATGATCAGGTCGAGCATGGGGTTCTCCTAATATTGCTAATATCGCCGTTGCAAACTTGGACGGCGCATTATTGCGGCGCAAGCGTGCAAGCCTTACAGGGCATCATGCGATTTTCAGCCCTGCTGCCGATTCTACCGTTGGCCCTGCTGGCCGCTTGCCAGGTGCCCGGCCGTAACACCTTCGCGCCGCCCGCGGCCGGTGCGGATACTGCCGGCGTCTCAGCGACGCAGGCGTTCCGCGGGCGCGTGCCGCTGATCACCATTTTGCCTGGCACTTCCGATTTCGCAGGCCCCGTCGCCTCCGCGGTGCATCAGGCGCTCGCCATCAAGCCGGGCGCGCGGTTCGAGGTAAGGGCGGTAAGCCCTGCCACCGCGACGCCCGATGCCAGTGCAAACACGCTTGCGGCACTTTCCAGCACCGCTGCCGCCGTTGCGCAGGCGATCATCGGTGACGGCGTTGCTTCTTCCAACATCAGCCTTACCGCAAGGTCGGCGGGGCTGGATTCTTATGTCCTCGTCTTCGTGAAATGATTTTCCGCTCCTCTGCCGCCGCGATGCCGCTGTTGCGGCGGCTGGATCCGGAGACGGCGCATGTTCTCTCCCTGCAGGCTTTGCGCCTGGGTCTTGCCGGGCGCGATCGGTCGGCGGATGACCCGAGTCTTGAGGTCGCCGCATTCGGGCGCAGTTTGAGCAATCCGATCGGTCTTGCCGCCGGATTCGATAAAAACGGCGTGGCGATCAATGCGCTGGGCCGGCTGGGTTTCGGCTTTGTCGAGGCCGGTACGGTGACGCCGCAGCCGCAGCCGGGCAATACGCGGCCGCGGCTGTTCCGGCTGACAGGGGATCGCGCGGTGATCAACCGCCTGGGCTTTAACAATGACGGCATCGAGGCGCTGCTGCCGCGGCTGCGGCGGGCGGACCGGTCGAAAATCGCGGTCGGCGCCAATCTTGGCATCAACAAAGAAAATGCGAAGCCGGAGACCGACTATCCGGCGCTGGTCAAGGCGGTTGAAGCTTTTGCCGATTACATCACCATCAATATCTCCTCGCCCAACACGCCGGGTCTGCGCGATCTGCAGAGCGAGCAGCGGCTCGCCGGGATTTTGGATGCGATCCGCACGAACACCCCGCTTTTCGTGAAAATCGCGCCGGATCTCTCGGATGCCGGGCTGGAGTCGGTGGTGGAGACCTGTGCGGCGCGCAACGTTACGGGGCTGATCGTCTCCAACACGACGATCGCCCGGCCGGACACGCTGCAAAATGCGGCGAAGTCAGAGGCCGGCGGCTTGTCCGGCGCGCCGCTTTTCGAAGTTTCCACGCAGATGCTGGCGAAAACCTATCGGCTGGGGCGCGGCAGGATCATGCTGATCGGCGCCGGCGGCATTTTTTCCAGCGCAGACGTGTTCGCTAAAATACTCGCCGGTGCGACCCTGGTGCAGCTCTATACCGCTTTCGCCTATCAAGGCCCGGCGCTGATCCCGCGGCTGAAGTCGGGCTTGGCGGCGCTGCTCGCGCAGCATGGCTTTAAGAATGTCTGCCAAGCGATCGGCGCTGGCGCATGAGCGGGTTTTGCAGGATTGCCGGCGCGTATGACGGCTTCATCGTGGATCTCTGGGGCGTCGTGCATGATGGCATCAAGCCTTACCCCGGGGTGATCGACTGCCTGCAGCGGTTGCGAAGTCAAAACAAGAAAATCGTGTTCCTCTCCAACGCGCCACGGCGCGCTGCCGCCGTCGGCCAGGCTTTGGCCGGTTTGGGCATCGGGGCGGATTTATACGACGGCATCATGTCGAGCGGGGAGGCGGTGTATCTTGCGCTGCGCGACCGCAACGAACCGGATTTTGCGGCGCTGGGGCAAAAACTTTACCATCTGGGGCCGGAGCGAGATCGCGGGTTGTTCGACAGCCTGAAGCTCATCCAGGTGCCAACGCCGGCAGAGGCGGATTTCATGCTCAATAGCGGGCCGGACGATTATCTCGGGCCGGAGGATCCGGGCATCTATACGCCGATATTGGATGCGTCGCTTGCCGTGGGGTTGCCGATGGTCTGCGCCAATCCGGATTTGGAAGTGGTGCGGGACGGCAAGCGCATTATCTGCGCCGGAGCGCTGGCGCAATATTATGCAGAACATGGCGGCAAGGTTTTGTTTCGCGGCAAACCGGATCCTGCGATCTACGCGCCGACCTTGGCGTTGCTGGGTACGGCAAAATCCCGCACTTTGGCGATCGGCGACTCGCTGCGCACTGATATGGCGGGTGCAACGGCGGCGGGGATCGATGCGTGTTGGGTGCTTTCCGGCATTCACGCATTGCACCCAGGCGACGCACCGCAAGAAGCGGCGCTGGCAGGCGTTGCGCCGGTTGCGATTTTAAGCGGGTTCGCCTGGTAACGGAAGGTGGGGTGCGGCAGGGCAGCCAACCCTACCGTTTCAATAGGCTGTCGAAGGCTTGCAGGGTTTTGGCTAATGCCGGCATTTGTTTGAGGACGATCATGTTCGGGCCGTCGGAGGGCGCATGGTCGGGATCGGGGTGGCATTCGATGAACACCGCCGCGCAGCCGACCGCCACGGCGGCGCGGGCAAGGATAGGGGCGAATTTGCGATCGCCGCCTGAGGAAGTGCCTTGGCCGCCGGGTTGCTGGACGGAGTGGGTGGCGTCGAACACCACCGGGTAGCCGGTCTGCGCCATGATCGGCAAGGAGCGCATGTCGCTGACGAGCGTGTTGTAGCCGAAGCTGGCGCCGCGCTCGGTCAGCAGGATTTTATCGTTGCCGGTGCCGGCGATTTTGGCGGCGACGTTCGCCATGTCCCAGGGCGCGAGGAACTGGCCTTTTTTCACGTTGACGGCGCGGCCGGTATTGCCGGCAGCGAGCAGCAGGTCGGTCTGGCGGCACAAAAAGGCCGGGATTTGCAGCACGTCCACCGCTTCGGCCGCCGGCGCGCAATGGGCGGTGTCATGCACGTCGGTCAGCACGGGTAGGCCAAATTTCTCGCGCACGCGCGCAAGTATTTCGAGGCCCTTCGCCAAGCCGATGCCGCGCTGTGCGCTGGCGGAGGTTCGGTTGGCTTTGTCGTAGCTGGATTTGTAGATCAGGCCTAATCCAAGGTTATGCGCCATTTCGGCAAGGAAGCCGGCGACTTCCATGGTGTGGGCTTCGGACTCGATCTGGCAAGGACCGGCGATGAGGACGAAGGGCAGGTCGTTGCCGAGGGACAGGTTGCCGATGGTGACGTGGGTCATGCAGGCTCGTTACGGCAAAAGAAAGACGTGGATGTCGGCTTTCGCCGGCATGACAGTGTGTCGGGGCGCCTGAGGCGCAAATTCAAAAAAGTCTTTTTGGTTCTTTTTCTTCAAAAAAAGAACTGCTTGCTTTAACTTCATACCAGCCTCGATTGCTTCACTGCCGCGGCAATAAAACCTTCGAATAAAGGGTGAGGGGCGAAGGGTTTGGATTTTAGTTCCGGGTGGTATTGCACACCGATGAACCAGGGGTGGTCGGGGTATTCGATGATTTCCGGCAGCACGCCGTCCGGCGACAGGCCGGAGATGCGCAGGCCGGTGGCTTCCAGCGTTTCGCGGTAATGGATGTTCACCTCGTAGCGGTGGCGGTGGCGTTCGGAGATGTGGGGCGCGCCGCCGTAGATTTGGCGGACCAGTGAGTCTTCCACGAGTGTGGCTTCGAAGGCGCCGAGGCGCATGGTGCCGCCGAGGTCGCCGCCGGCGCGGCGGCGCTCGATATCGTTGCCGCGGGCCCATTCGGTGAGCAGGCCGACGACGGGGATGTCGCAAGGACCGAATTCGGTCGAGGATGCGGCCGCCAGGTTGGCGAGGTTGCGGGCCGCCTCGATCACCGCCATTTGCATGCCAAAACAGATGCCGAAAAACGGCACCTTGCGTTCGCGCGCGAAACGGACGGCGGCAATTTTGCCGGCGGTGCCGCGTTCGCCGAAGCCGCCGGGGACCAAGATGCCGTGTACGCCGTCCAGCGCCTGCACCGAAGCCGGCTGTTCGAAGACCTGCGCGTCGATCCAGTCGAGCTGGACCTTGACACGATTGGCGATGCCGCCATGCGCCAGCGCCTCGGCCAGCGATTTATAGCTGTCGAGCAAATTGGTGTATTTGCCGACCACGGCGATGCGCACGGCGCCTTCCGGTGCGCGCACCGCATCGACGATGCGGGCCCAGCGCGTCAGGTCGGGCTCGGCGTCATGCGGCAGGGTAAAATGCCGCAGCACTTCGCGGTCCATGCCGGCCTCGTGATACGAGATCGGCACGGCGTAGATGGTGTCGATGTCGAGCGCCGGGATCACGGCTTCGGTGCGGACATTGCAGAACGAGGCGATTTTGCGCCGTTCGGTATCCGGGATCGGGCGGTCGCAGCGGCAGATCAGCATCTGCGGCTGGATGCCGACATTCTGCAATTCCTTCACCGAATGCTGCGTCGGCTTGGTTTTCAGCTCGCCGGCGGAAGGGATGTAGGGCACCAGCGTGAGGTGCACGAACATGGCACGCTCGGGCGTCAGTTCGTTGCCCAGCTGGCGGATGGCTTCCAGGAAGGGCAGGCTCTCGATATCGCCGACGGTGCCGCCGATTTCAACCAGCACGAAGTCGAAGCCGGCGGTCTCGCGCAGCACCACGTCCTTGATCGCGTCGGTGATGTGCGGGATCACCTGCACGGTGGCGCCCAGATAATCACCGCGGCGTTCCTTGGCGATCACCTCGGAATAGATCCGGCCGGTGGTGGCGTTGTCGAGCTTGCTGGCGGCGACGCCGGTGAAGCGCTCGTAATGGCCGAGGTCGAGATCGGTCTCGGCGCCGTCATCGGTGACGAAGACCTCGCCGTGCTGGTAAGGGCTCATGGTGCCGGGATCGACGTTCAGATAAGGGTCGAGCTTGCGCAGGCAGACGGAATAGCCGCGCGCCTGCAATAGCGCGCCGAGCGCTGCCGATGCGATTCCCTTGCCCAGTGAGGAGACCACGCCGCCGGTGATGAATACGAACCGCGTCATGGAATCGCATCATACAGGAGTCGCGGAAAAAGCGAGAGCGAATGTCTTAATTCGTTTTGCCGGACAGGGGTGCGGTCGGCTGGGGGACTGGGACACCGGATTGCGAGGTTACCGGCGCGGCCGGCTGTGGCGCGGGCGGACGCGTGTCCGCCGGGATCTGCGGCAGGGCGTTGCCGCCGGGGATCGCAGGCCCCGGAATGGCCGGAATGCTGGCGGCGGGGGCCAGGATCGAGTTGGTGCCGCTGACCTCGTTCTTATAAAGCAGCGCCAGGGTCAGTGAGAGCGCGAAGAACGCAGTCCCCAGGATGGCGGTCGCGCGGGTCAGCAGGTTGGCGGTGCCGCGGCCGGTCAGGAAACTGCCCATGCCTTGCGCGCCGCCCAGGCCCAGGCCGCCGCCTTCGCTCCGCTGGATCAACACCACGCCGATCAGCGCGATGGTGATGAAGACGTGCAGAACGAGTAGAACCTTGATCATCCAAAACCTTGCCTGAAACGCATGATCCCGCTTGGGTGCGGCCCCCGCCTGGGTGCGGCGGGGTTCTAGCTGGCCGGGACGCTGGCGGCAATGGCCGGGGCGCCTGCGGCGATGGCCGATGGCCGGGGCGCCGCCAGCGATGGCCGGGGCGCCTGCGGCGATGGTCCGGGCGCCTGCGGCTATGGCAAGAAAATCCGCGGCGTTCAGGCTGGCGCCCCCAACCAACGCGCCGCCGACCTCGGGCAGCGCCAGCAGGGTTGCGGCGTTGCCCGGCTTGACCGAGCCGCCGTAGAGGATCGGCGTGACGGCGCCGGCTTCTCGAAACTGCGCGCTTAAGCAGGCGCGGATGGCGGCGTGGATCGTAACGATGTCGGCTTCGCTGGGGGTCCGGCCGGTGCCGATCGCCCAGATCGGTTCATAGGCGACGAGTCCCACGAATTGCGGCGGCAGGCTGTCGATGAGCTGCTGGCGGACGACCTGCTCGGCTTCTCCCGCATCGCGCTCGGCCTCTGTCTCGCCGCAGCAGACGATAGGGATAAGCCCGGCACCAAGTGCGGCCAGCACCTTACCGGCGACATCGGCGTTGCTTTCGCCGTGGTCGGCGCGGCGTTCGGAATGGCCGAGGATCACGTAGCTGGCGCCGGCTTCGGCCAGCAAGGCGGCGGAGACGTCGCCGGTATGGGCGCCGGAGGTGTTGGCGTGGCAATCCTGCGCACCAAGCTTCATGTCGGTGCCTCTAAAAGCGGCCGCAAAACGTTCCAGCAAAGGGAAAGGCGGACAAACGATCAGTTCGGACCAGGTCGCTGCGGAGGAAAGGGCGGCGGCATAGGGCTCGATGTCGCTGAACTTGCCGTTCATCTTCCAGTTGCCGGCGATAACCTGTCGCATTTCTTCTCCTTGGCTGAAGGTTCGCGCCACAATGCCGCGCCGCAAACCCCACGGCAACAGAGCGCGCAGATCAGACATCCTCAATTGCATGGTGCGGTGCAACATTATCCCTTGACCCGCCATGCTGCGTTGCAACATACTGTATCCAGACCTCAGGAATATCGGGCGGGTGCTAGCCGGCTTTCGATGTTCCGCTTTAAGGAAGCTTGATTATGTTGTACTTTGCAATTTGCCTAGCCCTCGGTGTTGTGGCCGCGTTGCTCGCGCAGAAGGCGGATATCGAATGCGCCAGGACGCCCGGTTTTCAGGACCCCGTGCTGAAGGCGCTTGCGTTCAAGCCGGCGCCGAAGCGGCAGGAAGAGCGGACGCGGCGTTTGCCGCTGGCGCAGCTGGCGCAGCAATAAGTGCTGACTGCCAGGCGGCCTTGAACGCCTTGGCAGTTATACTTGTAGTTATATAAGTCGGGGAGGCTTGCGTCCGGCGGCAGAATTGCGGGCCATGGTCGGCGTGGCTATAGAGGCGCGGCCTTGGAGTTGCCTCGCAAATGATATCCGGCTTTCGAAAGTTTCTAAAACACCCGATCGCGCGCGTGTTTTTCGTGCTGCTGTTCATGGTTTTCGTGTTCTGGGGCGTCTCCAATATCCTGCCGATGATGGGCAGCAGCAGTAATGTCGCGCATGTGGCGGGCCGGCCGGTGGATGTCTCGGTATTCCAGGCGGAGTACCAGAAGGAACTGAACCAGGCGATGCAGAAAAACCCGTCGCAGCCGGACCTGGCGGCGCGGCAGCAGATCGCCCAGGCGGCGATGACGGAAGTGCTGCGCCAGCTTGTGCTGCAGGTGGAAGAGCAACGCCTGGGCGTGACCGTGCCGGATGCCGTGCTGCGGCAGAACGTCTATGCCATCCCGGCCTTTCAGACCAATGGCGTGTTCGACCAGGCGAAATTCGCGCAGGTGCTGCAAGCGAATAATTCTTCTCCAAGTCAATTTCTGGGTTTGGTCAAGCGCGATCTTGCAGCCAATCAGATCATCGAGGCCGCCGTCGCCGGATCTGCGCCGCCGCCGGTACTGACCGACCATATTTTTGCTTTTGTCTCCGAGCAGCGGATGGCCGAGCAGGTCGATATCGCGCAAGCCGCGCAGCCGGCGCCGGCTCTGCCTGGCGATGCACAGCTGCAGCGCTACTGGCGCAACCACGCAAGCGCATTCACCGCACCGCAATTCCGGGAGGCGAAAATCGTCATCCTGTCGCCACGGACTCTGGCGCAGGCGCAGCCGGTGTCGGATGCTGAAATCCAGGCTGCTTACAACAACAGCTACGCCCAGCAGAGCGTGGCGGCGCGTCGCAGCGTGCAGGTGATCACGGCGCCGGATGCGCCAAGCGCCGGCAGACTGGCAGCGCTTTGGAAAACCGGCGCGAGCTGGAACGCCATGCAGGCGGCGGCGGCAAAGGCCGGCGGCTCCGGCGTCGAGCTGGATAACGCGACGCAGGCGCAGATCCCTTCGCAGGCTTTGGCGAACGCCGTTTTCGCGGTCGCGCCTAATACGATAAGCAGCCCGCTGCAGGGCACGATGGGCTATTTCGTCTTCGACGTGACCGGCGCAATCGCCGGTGGCGCGCCGCCGCTGGCCTCCGTCGCGGCGCGGATCAGGCAGCAGATCCAGCTGCAAAAGGCGCAGGTTCAGGTGAACCAGGATGTCGACAACGTGCAGGACGCGTTGGCGGGGCAGGCCGCACTTGACCAGCTGCCTGGCAATCTGGGGCTTATCGCCGTGGAAGGCACGCTGGATGCCAGCGGCAACACGCCTGACGGCCAACCGGCGCCGATCCCCGGCGGCAATGACTTGCGCAACGCTATCGTCAAGGCGATTTTCGCGGCCCATCTGGGCGATCCGGCGCAGCTGGTCACCGGCCCCGGCAATAGCTACTTCGCCTTCACCGTGGATACCATCACGCCGCCCGCCTTGCAGCCTTATGACGCCGTGAAACAAAAAGTAGCCGTGGCCTGGTTGCAGGACGCCATGCTGCGCGAGGCGGAGGTGAAGGCCGCTGCCTTATATCAAGCGGTGAATGGCGGCCAGAGCCTGGATGCGGCCGCCGCCGCCGCCGGCTACGCCGTCTCCATGCTGCCGCCGGTCACCCGCAACGCGCCCGCGGCCGGCGTCCCTGACGAGATGGCGCAGATCCTGTTCAGCCTGAAGCCGGGCCAGGCGACGATGCAGCAGAGCTCGGACGGCTTTACCGTCGCGGCGCTGACCGCCATCACCCGGCCGAGCCAGGCGGATGATCCGACCGATGCGGCCGAGGTGGTGCAGGCGATGACAAAATCGCTGGAAGATGACACGGTGGCGTCCTTGATCGCGGGATTGCAGGCGCGCGATAAGGTCTCTGTCAACGACAAGCTGTTCTCTCAAATCTACCAATAACCGGAAGGTATTTCGCGCCGATGAACGCCGCTGCTCCACCCGGATACGACGCCTTTCGCGCGGCCTATGAGGCAGAGCGAGGGGTACTGGTGTGGCGGCATGACGTCGCGGATCTGCTGACACCGGTGGCGGCTTTTTTGAAGCTGGCGCACGGGAAAAAATTCTCGTTCCTGCTGGAGAGCGTCGAAGGCGGCGCCGCCCGCGGCCGATATTCGGTGATCGGCATGGCGCCGGACCTGATCTGGCGCTGCGATCGCGGCATCGCGGCGATCAACCGTCATGCGCAGACAACGCCGGATGCGTTCGAGCCGGTGGAAGAGGCGCCCCTGGCCAGCCTGCGCAAGCTGATCGAGCAGACCCGGCTGGACGTGCCGGAGGGTCTGCCGCCGATGACCGGCGGGTTGTCCGGCTATCTCGGCTACGACATGGTGCGGCTGATGGAAAAGCTGCCGGATGAGAATCCGGATGATCTGGGTATTCCGGACGGCATCCTGGTCCGCCCCAGCCTGTTCGCGATCTTCGACAGTATCACCGATGAGCTGACGCTAGCGGCTCCGGTCTATCCGCAAGCGGGGATCAGCCCTGGGCAAGCCTATGCGGCGGCGGAAGAACGCCTGGCCGAAGCCGCGGCGGCCTTGGACAAGCCGGTGCCGAAACTATTCTGCCCCGCGAGCTTGCCCGAACCGATCGCAAAATCCAACATGACCAAGCCCGAATTTCTGGCGATGGTGGAGCGCTCGAAGGAGTATGTCGCCGCGGGTGATGTGTTCCAGGTGGTGCTGAGCCAGCGTTTCGAGGCGCCTTTCGCGATGCCGGCTTTCGCTTTGTACCGCAGCTTAAGACGGATCAACCCGGCGCCGTTTCTGTTCTACCTCGATTTCGGCGATTTTGTTGCCGTCGGCTCGAGCCCGGAAATTTTGGTGCGGCTACGCGATGGCACGGTAACCATCCGGCCGCTGGCCGGCACCCGAAGGCGCGGTGTGGACAAGGCCGAGGATGACGCGCTGGAGGCGGAACTGCTCGCCGATCCGAAGGAGCGCGCTGAACATCTGATGCTGCTTGATCTGGGGCGCAACGATGTTGGGCGGGTCGCGAAAATTGGCTCGGTGAAAGTGGTGGAGAGTTTCGCTATCGAGCGGGCCAGCCAGGTCATGCATATCTCCTCCACCGTGGAAGGCCGGATCAGCCCGGAATACGACGCGCTGGACGCATTGGCGGCCGGGTTTCCGGCAGGAACACTCTCCGGCGCGCCGAAAGTGCGGGCGATGGAAATCATCGACGAGCTGGAGCCTTCGCGGCGCGGGCTCTATGGCGGCTGCATCGGCTATTTTGCCGCCAATGGCACGATGGATACCTGCATCGGGCTGCGGACGGCCTTGGTGAAGGACGGCACGATGTATGTGCAGGCGGGCGCCGGCGTGGTGGCGGATTCCAGTCCGGAAGCCGAATTTGCCGAAACCGTGCAGAAGGCGCGCGCGCTGTTCCGGGCTGCCGAGGACGCCGTGCGCTACGCCGCAAGAGCACGCGCGGTATGATCCTGCTGATCGACAATTATGACAGCTTTACCTTCAACCTGGTGCATTTTCTGGGCGATCTCGGCGCCAAATGCGTGGTGAAACGCAACGATGCGTTGAGCCCGCAGGAGGCGCTGGCGATGCAGCCGGAAGCGATCGTGCTCTCGCCGGGACCCTGCACGCCGAAGCAAGCGGGTATTTGCCTCGATCTGATCGCAGCGGCTGCGGGCAAGCTGCCGATTTTCGGCGTCTGCCTCGGTCACCAAGCCATCGGCCAAGCCTTCGGCGGCGACGTGATCCGGGCGCCGGCGCCGGTGCACGGCAAGACCAGCGCGGTGCATCATGCGAACAGCGATGTCTTTGCCGGCCTGCCGGACCCGTTTACCGCGACCCGCTATCACTCGCTGATCGTCGATGACCGAACGCTACCGGAAAGCCTGGAAGCGACGGCTTGGACGGCGGACAAGATTATCATGGGGATGCGGCACAGAACCCTGCCGATTTTTGGGGTGCAATTTCATCCCGAAAGCATCGCTACCAGCCACGGCCACGAAATTTTGCAGAATTTCCTGAATATCGTGCGTGGCCGCAACGCGCCTTGTCAGGCCGCATGAACGATCTGAAGCCGGTTCTGGCGCGCCTGGCGCGTGGCGAAACACTCGATCAGGCCGGAGCGGCAGCCGCCTTCGGCGTGGTTATGGACGGCAAAGCGACGGTTGGGCAGATCGCCGGCATGCTGATGGCGATGCGGGCGCGCGGCGAAACCGTTGCCGAGCTCATCGGCGCGGTGACCGCCTTGCGCAGCCGCATGGCCGCGGTGGAGATCCCCGCCGGCGCGATCGATGTTTGCGGTACCGGCGGCGACGGCGCCGCTTCCCTCAACATCTCCACCGCCGTCACCTTCGTGGTGGCGGCCTGTGGGGTGCCGGTCGCCAAGCACGGCAACCGGGCGCTCAGCTCGCGCGCCGGCGGCGCCGATGTGCTGACCGCGCTCGGGGTTAATATCGAGGCGGAACTGGCGCATCTGCCGGAAATTTTCCGGCAGGTCGGCTGCGTATTCATGTTCGCGCCGCGGCACCATCCGGCCTTGGCGCATGCGGCGCAGGCGCGGGTCGAGCTCGGCACGCGCACGATACTCAACCTGACCGGCCCGATGGTGAATCCGGCGCGGGTAAAGCACCAGCTGATGGGCGTGTTCGACCCGGTCTGGACCCGGCCGGTGGCCGAGACCTTGGCCGCCTTGGGCACGGAAGCCGCCTGGGTGGTGTACGGCAACGGGCTGGATGAGCTGACCCTGGATGGCGAAAATCGGGTGGTCGCGCTGAAAGAAGGGGAAATCTCGGAGTTTACCTTGAACGCGGCCGATGCCGGGCTGCCGCCGGCACCGCATCCGGCGATCAGGGGCGGCGATGCGGCCTACAACGCGGCTGCGCTGCGCGCAATGCTGGCCGGAGAGAAAGGCGCATATCGCGATACAATCTTGTTCAACGCCGCGGCCGCGCTGATCGTCAGCGGCAAAACGATCTCGCTGCGCGAAGGCGTCGCGATGGCAGCCCAGGCGATCGATAGCGGCAAGGCGGAAACGAAACTCTCGGCATTGATCAATGCCACTCAGGAAGTGATGGTTTAAAATGGACGGCACAGCGATCGTGCAAGAGGATATTCTGGCGAAGATCTGCGCGGCTACGCGCGGCGCGGTCGCGCGCCGCAAGCAGCGGATGAGCCTGGAAGAAATCAAGCTACATGCCCGCGACGCATCCCGGCCGCGCGGCTTCGGGCGGGCGCTGATGGATGCAACCGCGGCAGGCCGGCCCGGGCTGATCACCGAGATCAAAAAATCATCGCCCTCCGGCGGCCTGATCCGCGCCGATTTCGAACCCACCGCGCTGGCACGCGCCTATGCGCAAGGCGGCGCCGTTTGCCTTTCGGTGCTGACGGATGAACCCTATTTCCAAGGCAGCAATGCGGATCTGAAAGCCGCACGGGCGGCGGTGAACCTGCCGGTATTGCGCAAGGATTTCATCCTCGATCCCTGGCAGGTCTATGAGAGCAGGATGATCGGCGCGGATTGCATTCTGCTGATCATGGCGGCGCTGAATGACGCGCAGGCCAGGGAGCTGGAAGAGCTGGCACGGGATTTGGGGATGGACGTGCTGGCCGAAGTGCATTCGGAAGGCGAAGTGGATCGGGCACTGGGCCTCTGCACGCCGCTTTTCGGTATCAATAACCGCAACCTGAAAACTTTGGAGACAAGTCTGGCAACAACTGAAGCGCTAAGCAGATTGGTCCCGCCGGACCGTTTTCTGGTTTCCGAATCCGGCATCAAGACCAACGACGACATCAAGCGGCTGCAAAAGGTCTGCGTGCAGGGCTTCCTGGTCGGCGAATCGCTGATGCGCGAAGCCGATGTGACCGCGGCGTTGCGGAAGCTTCTGGCCACCCCGTGAGTTCGGAGCTTGGTCCGCAGCTGACCCATCTCGACGCGGCGGGCCATGCTCGCATGGTCGATGTCTCCGCCAAGCGGGAAACGGCGCGGGCGGCGACGGCCAAGGGCCAGGTGGTGATGCAGCCGGCAACGCTGGCGTTGATCGGCGAGGGCAAGGCTGCGAAGGGCGACGTATTGGCGGTAGCCCGGGTAGCCGGCGTGATGGCGGCCAAGCGCACATCGGAGCTGATCCCGCTTTGCCATCCGCTGCCGATCAGCTCGGTCGCCATCGAACTGAGGCTGAATAAAGCCGGCAATGCAATAGAGATCACGGCAAACGTACGCACCACCGGGCGGACCGGCGTGGAGATGGAGGCTCTGACGGCGGTGAGCGTGGCGGCGCTGACAATTTATGACATGGTCAAGGCGGTGGACCGCGGCATGCGGATCGAGAACATCCGCGTGGTAGCAAAATCCGGCGGCAAGTCCGGCGATTTCAGTCAGGCATGATCAGCGTCGCGGAGGCTACGGCCAAAATCCTCGATGCGCTGACGCCGGTGGGGGCCGAGACATTGGCGTTGGCGCAGGCCAACGGCCGGGTGCTGGCGGCACCGGTGCTGGCGCGGCTGACACAGCCGCCGGCGGATGTCTCCGCCATGGACGGGTACGCATTGCGCGCCGCCGATGCGCAACAAGGTGCCAAGCTGCGGGTGATCGGCGCCGCGCCGGCCGGGCATCCGTTTGCGGGGGCGCTAGGCGAAGGCGAGGCAATGCGGCTCTATACCGGCAGTGTGGTGCCGGAAGGTGCGGATACGGTTCTGCTGCAGGAAGATGCCAGCCTGGCCGGCGCCGAAGTGACGGTGAACGAGGCTTGCAGGCCGGGCAGACATATCCGCAGCGCCGGCCAGGACTTCCACGCGGGCGATTTGCTGCTCCCCGCGGGCCGGCGGCTGACCGCGCGCGATATTGGCCTGGCGGCGGCTGGCAATCATCCCTGGCTGGCGGTGCATCGCCGGCCGAAAATCGCCATCCTGGCGACCGGCGATGAAATCTCGTTACCTGGCGAGCCGATCGGGCCAGGCGGGATCGTAAGCTCGAACGCGCACGCGCTGGCCGCCTTTATCCAGGCCTGTGGCGGCGACGCGCTGATTTTGCCGATTGCCCGAGATGATCGGGAGGCGATCGCCGCCGGCGCGGATGCGGCAAGCGGCGCGGATTTGCTGCTGACCACCGGGGGTGCGAGCGTCGGCGACCATGATCTGGTGCAGGCCGGGCTGGCATCGCGCGGCTTGCAACTGGATTTCTGGAAAATCGCCATGCGGCCCGGCAAACCGTTGATGTTCGGCGCCATCGGCCGGCTGCCCTTGCTGGGGCTGCCGGGCAATCCGGTCTCCGCTTTTGTCTGCGCCCTGCTGTTCCTTAAACCGGCGATTGCCCGGCTTGCCGGCTTGGCCGCCCCGGCCCAGGAGACCGAGCCGGCGCGCTTGGCCGGCGCGATGAAGGCCAATGACCAGCGCGCCGACTACGTCCGCGCCAGCCTCAGCCGCGACGAGTCGGGCTGGCTGGTCACGCCCTTCCCGGTACAGGATTCCGGCATGCTGCGGACCCTGGCTGTCGCCGACGCCCTGGTCCTGCGCGCCCCCTTTGCAGCAGCGGCGGCGGCAGGGTCGTGGGTCCAGATCATGCGGCTGGCGGAGTACGGTTTGTAACGCTTGACGCACGCGAAAGAACTAAACTAGAACATGCCGAGTTAGTGCTTTGTTCTTCCGTGATTTTCTTTTCGCAAGGTGTTGGAGGCGGTTATGTTGACTACGAAGCAGCACGAGTTGCTGGCGTTTATCGACAAGCATCTGCGTGCAACAGGTTGCTCCCCCAGCTTCGAAGAAATGAAAGACGCGCTGGACCTGAAATCCAAATCCGGCATCCACCGCCTGATCTCGGCACTTGAAGAGCGTGGCTTCCTGCGCCGCCATAAACACCGGGCTCGCGCACTGGAAGTCATACGGCTTTCGGAAGACCTGTCCTTCCGGCAGCGGGAATCGCAAGGCGGCCACGCGCCCGCCGGCGCGCCGCACCGGGAACCGCCGCCGGCCGCACCACAACGCTTCTCGCCTAACGTGATCCGCGGCGATTTTTCAGGCAAACTGCCCGGCGTGCGCGCGGCGAATGTCGCCGGCGCTGTTCAACTGCCGCTCTACGGCAAGATCGCCGCCGGCCAGCCGATCGAAGCGTTGAACGACCATAGCGAGGAGATCGAGGTGCCGGTCGCGCTGATCGGCAAAGGCGACCACTTCGCGCTGGAGGTCGAAGGCGATTCGATGATCGAAGCCGGCATCCTGGACGGCGACACCGTGATCATCCGCAAAGGCGAATTGGCGGAGAACGGCCAGATCATCGTGGCGCTGATCGACGGCACCGAAGTAACCTTGAAACGCCTGCGCCGGCGCGGCAATTCCATCGCCCTGGAACCCGCAAACATCCGCTACGAGACCAGAATTTTCCCCGCCGAACGCGTAAGCGTGCAAGGCCGCCTGATTGCGCTGCTGCGGAAGTACTAAGAAAGCAGGCGCTGCTTTTTCTGAAGAAAAAGCACGGGGCCGCCGGTGCGGCAAAAAGACATTTTTACTCTCGGCCTGGAGGCCAAACTCCCGGCTGCAGAGTGATAAGGGTTTTTGCGCCGCTTTTTTCAAAAAGACAGCTGCTTATCTTTTAACTTCGTACTCTCTCAGCGCGGTTTTTGCGCCGCCTTTCTTGTTCGTAGGATTTGGCGGGCGGCTTGCGCGGCTGCGGTGCGGCTGCGGGCGGGGCTTTGCCTGTGCCTGGGGCGGTTGTTGGCGTGATCTGAAAATCTTCGGTTGATTGGGCCGCGGCGGCGGCGAAGGCTTCGGCGGCGGGAGCAAAAATTTCGAATTTGGTCTCGCGGTCGAAGATGCGGATGGCGCCGATGTCCTGTTTGGTGATGCCGCCAATGCGGCAGATGATCGGAATCAGCCATTTCGGGTCCGCGTTGTTTTTGCGGCCGAGCGCGGAGCGGAACCAGATGGTGTTGCCGTTGCGGATGTATTCGTTGCCGGTCGCGCTTGGCAGGTTTCTTCTTGGCCTGGTTGTTTCCGGGAACGGCTTCTGCAGCGTGATCTCTTCGGGTTCCGGCAGCCTGGCGTGAAAGGTGCGGATCAGGGCGGTGGCGATCGCTTCGGGTGTCTGGCGCGCCAGCAAGGCGATCGCCAGCTCGCGTTCTTCGTCCAGCGGCGGCTCGGTCAGCGCCGGGTCGGCCAGCAGGCGCTCCTGGTCGCGCCGGCGGATTTCCTCCGCCTGCGGCGGATCGGCCCAGGCCGCGCTGATATTGGCGGAACCGAGCAGCATCTCCGCCCGGCGGCGTTTGGCTGTCGCGACCAGGACGATGCACATGCCCTTACGACCCGCCCGGCCGGTGCGGCCGGAGCGGTGCAGCAGGGTTTCCTTGTTGGTCGGCAGGTCAAAATGGATGACCAGGTCAAGATCGGGAAGATCGAGGCCGCGGGCGGCAACGTCGGTTGCGATGCAGACCTGGGCGCGGCCGTCGCGCAGCGATTGCAGCGCGCTGTTGCGCTCGTTCTGCGTGAGCTCGCCGGAGAGCGCGACCGCCGAGAAACCGCGTTCCTGCAGCTTGCCGTGCAGCCGGCGCACCGCCTCGCGCGTGGCGCAGAAAACCAGGCTGCGGGAACCATAGTAGCGCAGCAGGTTGACCAGGCCGTGCTCGATCTCGTGGCCGGCGATCAGCACCGCGCGATATTCGATGTCCTTATGCGGCTCGTTGCGGCTGCCGGTGTCGATGCGCAGCGCGTCCTGCTGGTATTTGCGGGCGAGGGCGGCGATTTCCTTGGCGATGGTGGCGGAAAACAACAGCGTTCTGCGGCTGCTGGGCGCTGCCTGCAGGATGAACTCCAGCTCTTCGCGGAAGCCGAGATCGAGCATCTCATCCGCCTCGTCCAGCACGACGACCTGGCATTCCGAGAGGTTCAGATTGCCGCGCTGGATGTGATCCTGCAGCCGGCCGGGGGTGCCGACGACGATGTGACATCCTAGCCCAAGCGCCCGCTGCTCGCGCCGCGGGTCCATGCCGCCGACGCAGGAGATCGCCCGCCCGCCTGCATGTTCGTAGAGCCAGCTCAATTCGTTATGGACCTGGATCGCCAGTTCCCGGGTCGGCGTTACGACCAGCACCAGCGGCCGGCCGACTGGTCCGAGCTGTTCGGCATCGCCCAGGATCGTTGTCGCAAGCGCCAGGCCGTAGGCAACGGTTTTGCCGGAGCCGGTCTGGGCGGAGACCAGCAGATCGCGATCGCCCGCGGCACTTTCCAATACCGCCTGCTGCACCGGCGTTGGTTCATCGTAGCCGCGGGCGCTGAGTGCCCGTCGCAGGGCATCGTTGGTAATGTTGAAGGGCATGCGCGGCTCCTAGACGGTTCGCCGGGCTTGAGCAAACCGATGCGGATTCGGCTGCAATTAACCAAAACTTCATTGGACCTGCGGCGGGAAAAAGCCGAGTTCAAAACTTGCGACGGTAGGGTGGTTTGGGATTGAAGGGAAGCCTGCACTGCCGTATGTTACCAGCTTCCAGGATGATACCAGGGATAATTTGAACAGCCATAGAGGACAGTTTTTATAGTGCGACCCCCGAAAAATGACCGCCAGCGCCAATCGCGTCGCCGCGGATTTGATGACGATAATTTCTTCGGCAATACGCCGCCAGTTCCGCCATCCTTTTCCGGGTTTGGGGCGTCCTCCTCAGCTCCTGAATCCAAGGCAACCGTGAAGTGGTATAACTCCGAAAAGGGTTTCGGCTTCGTCGAGATGGCCGATGGCTCCGGCGACGTATTTTTGCACGCCAACTCCCTGCAGCAGGCCGGCTTCCAGACCGTGACGCCGGGTTCGGTTCTGCAGATCCGGGTGGGCCAGGGGCAAAAGGGCCGCCAGGTCGATCAGGTCGTTTCGGTCACCGAGGGCACCGGCGAGCATTCCGGCGGCACCCCGCGCAGCGGCGGCTTTGGCGGCGGCGGTGGCGGTGGCGGGTTTGATCGTCCGCGCGGTCCGCGTCCGCCGCGCTCGCAGCCTTCAGGTCCCGCGATTGAAATGACCGGTGTTGTGAAGTGGTATAATTCCACCAAGGGCTTTGGCTTCATCAGCCCGCAGGATGGCGGCAAGGACGTGTTCGTGCACGCAACCGCGCTGGAACACGCCGGCCTGCCGCCGCTGCAAGAAGGTCAGTCCGTACGGATGAACGTCGTGCAGGGTGCGAAGGGGCCGGAAGTAAGCTCGATCAGCGTGGGCTGATCGGTGGTCTTGTCGGTGACCGATGTTTAAGGAGAGCGCCGACGGCCACTCGGCCGCGTTGCGCCACTCTTCCGAACATTAATCTGGTTCGTGGAGTGTCACCGTAGGCGACGCACCAACACGCAAATCGAAGATGCAGATTAGACCAGTTACGTGCGCTGCGATTTGGGCCTGCGACCTGGAGCCGCGAACTTGGTAACAAGGCCGCAGCGGAAACCGGTCGTAATCGGCTTGCTGCACATTGGCCTCCATAGGGGCTTGATGCGGCAGGTGATGCCAAAGCTGGCCAGTTGTCAGCTTGGATAAAAGTTTTCACCCTCAAGTCGGGCTACACCGGCTTTCGCCATACGAGCGCAAGCGTAGGCTAGCGAGCCACTTACATCGATAGCACGGCAGGCGTCCTCGATGACTGTCGCCTTAAAGCCAAAGCTAGTGGCATCCTCGGCTGACCAGGCGACGCAGAAATCCATGGCCAGGCCGCAGACAAACACATCGGTGATGCCGCGGGAGGCGAAGTAGCCGTCGAGGCCCGTCTTGGTGATGCGGTCAGCTTCCAGGAATGCGGAGTAGCTGTCCACGCTCCGGTGCGACCCTTTGCGCAGGATCAGGCTGGCATGCGGAATATCCAGACCGGCATGCAGCGCGGCGCCGGGTGTGGCCATGACGCAATGTGCGGGCCATAGGGTCTGCTCACCATAGCCCAGCGTGATCTGCTCGAACGGCGTCTTGCCTTCGTGCTGCGCTGCGAAGGAGATATGGTCGGCGGGATGCCAGTCCTGCGTCAGCACCACGGTTTCGAAGTTTCGGGCGATCCGGTTGATCAGCAGCACGATGGCGTCGCCATCCGCGACGGCGAGCGCGCCGCCTGGGCAGAAATCGTTCTGGACGTCGATGACCAGCAAGGCGGAAGATTTATCCATGCAAATAGTATAGGAGATTTGCGCGGCGGATATAGACAGCAGGGATGAGAATCCTGTAAGGCTCCGCGCTTCATAGGAACGTGGGAGGCTGGAGCGATGTTCGCCCGGCCGTTTGAACCGCGGTCCGTTGGCGTTTTTGCCATAGGATAAGGAGCCGACATGGCTAAGAAGATTACCGGCTACATCAAGCTGCAAATCCCCGCGGGCAAGGCGAACCCTTCGCCGCCGGTCGGTCCCGCGCTCGGCCAGCGTGGCCTGAACATCATGCAGTTCTGCAAGGAGTTCAATGCCCTGACCCAAAGCATGGAGCCGGGAATGCCGGTGCCGGTGGTGATCACCGCCTTTGCCGACCGTACCTTTACCTTCATTACCAAGACCCCGCCGAACACCTACTTCCTGAAGAAGGCCGCCGGCATTGCCAAAGGCACCACGACGCCGGGCAAGGGTGCGGCCGTCGGCAAGGTGACGATGGCGCAGTTGCGCGAGATCGCGGCGACCAAGATGATTCATATGAACGCCAATGACGTTGACGGCGCGGTGCGGATGCTCATCGGCTCGGCGCGCTCGATGGGCGTGACCGTGGTGGAGGGCTGATCCGATGGCACAGCAAAAGCGCCTGACAAAGTCTTATGAGAGCTTCGACCGGAACAAGAACTATCCGCTGCTGGAGGCGGTGAAGCTGGCCAAGACCAACGCGCGAGCAAAATTCGACGAGACGATCGAGATCTCGCTCAACCTCGGCATCGATCCGCGGCATGCGGACCAGATGGTGCGCGGGCTGATCTCCCTGCCCAACGGCACCGGCAAGACGCTGCGGGTCGGCGTGTTTGCCCGCGGACCGAAGGCCGATGAGGCGCTCGCCGCCGGCGCCGATGTGGTCGGCGCCGATGATTTGGCCGAGAAGGTGCAGGCCGGCGACATCGCCTTCGACCGCTGCATTGCCACACCCGACATGATGGCGCTGGTGGGACGTTTGGGCAAGATTCTCGGGCCGCGTGGCCTGATGCCGAACCCCAAGCTCGGCACCGTGACGATGGACGTGAAGGGTGCGGTAACCGCCGCCAAATCCGGCCAGGTGGAATTTCGGGCGGAAAAAGCCGGGATCATCCATGCCGGCATCGGCAAGGCGAGCTTCGATGAGACCAAGCTGGTGGAAAACGCCAAGGCGCTGGTCGATGCCATTCAGAAGGCCAAGCCGACCGGCGCCAAAGGCACGTATCTGCAGAAGATCGCCGTGAGCTCGACGATGGGCCCCGGCATCCGGGTGGACGTGGCGAGTCTTTCGACCTAAAGTTGCAACAAGATACGCGATGGCGCAGGCCGTTGCGGGCAGGAGGGCAACCTCCGAACCCTGTCCCAGACCGTGTGTACCCTAGAACGGGTTTGATGGGCTTAACCCCCGCAAACGGTAGACGAGGTGCCAAGGACTTTTGTGAAAAAAGACTTTGGTGGTTCTGAGCGTAAGGACAGGCGATAGGCGTTTGGAGATGGTCTCCAGCGCCTTGGGTAACCGAGATGCCAGGTTCGCCTGGTGTCGCTCAAGTGGAGACGGATGTGGATCGCACAGAGAAGCGTGAATTCGTCGCAGAGCTTTCGGCGGTGTTTGCAGATACGTCGATGGTGGTCGTCACCCGCAATGATGGGATGACGGTCGCCGATGTGACGGAGCTGCGCCGGCGGATGCGTGCGGCGGGCGCGAGCTTCAAGGTCGCGAAGAATCGTCTGGCGCTGCTTGCTCTTGATGGAACCCGGTTCGACGGATTGGCGCCCCTGATGAAGGGGCCCACGGCAATTTCCTGGTCGACCGACCCGGTCGCCGTGGCAAAAGCCGCTGTCGACTTCGCCAAAACCAATGAGAAGTTTGTTCTGGTCGGCGGTGCCCTAGGTACCCAGATGCTCGATGCATCCGGGGTCAAGGCGCTTGCCGAATTGCCGTCGCTGGATACGCTGCGTGCCAAATTGCTGGGGCTGCTTGCCGCCCCTGCGACGCGGATCGCGGGCGTACTGCAGGCGCCGGCCGGACAGCTTGCCAGGGTTTTTGCGGCGTATGCCGATGCCAGCAAGAGCGAGGCGGCCTAGACGCGCTTCGATATTTTGAGGTGCGCGCAAGCGTGCAGCTTGAAACGTATTGCTGGCCCGCTTGGTGCGGGCTTGTACAGAACCAACACTAGTCTACTTAGTTAAGGACAATTAAAATGGCTGATTTGACTTCGCTCGTTGACGAACTCTCGAAACTGACCGTGCTGGAAGCCGCCGAGCTTTCAAAGCTGTTGGAAGAAAAATGGGGCGTTTCCGCCGCGGCGCCTGTTGCCGCTGCGGCCGCTGCCCCGTCGGGCGGCGGCGCGGCTGCTGCCCCGGCTGAAGAACAGACCGAATTCACCGTTATTCTTGCCACGGTTGGCGAGAAGAAGATCAACGTGATCAAGGAAATTCGTACGATCACCGGCCTGGGTCTGAAGGAAGCGAAGGATCTGGTTGAAGGCGCGCCGAAGACGGTCAAGGAAAGTGCGACCAAGGACGAGGCTGCCGCCATCAAGAAGACACTGGAAGAGCAGGGCGCGACTGTCGAAGTCAAGTAAGGTTTTGCTCCCGCGGCGGATAATCTCCGCTGCAATACATGCCTAAAGGGCGGGCGATTACCTCCGGGTAGTCGTCCGCCTATTGCTGTTTGATGTTACGTGGCCAAACGGCTGCACTGATTGGGGTTCGCGATGAATGCAATAAATGGTTTGGGCAAAAGCTCGTTCACTGGCCGCAAGCGCATTCGTAAAAGCTTCGGGCGCATCCCCGAAGTGGCTCCCATGCCGAACCTGATCGATGTGCAGCGCGCCAGCTACGATTTCTTTCTGCAGATGCACACCAAGCCGGATGCCCGTACCCATTCCGGTATCCAGGAAGTGTTCAAATCGGTCTTCCCGATCGACGATTTCGCCGGCCGCGGCCGGCTGGAATTCGTGCATTACGAGCTGGAAGAGCCGAAATACGACGTTGAGGAATGCATCCAGCGCGGCATGACCTATGCCGCGCCGCTGAAAGTGATCCTGCGCCTGATCGTCTGGGATCTGGACGAGGATACCGGCGCAAAATCGATCCGCGATATCAAGGAACAGCCGGTTTACATGGGCGACATGCCGCTGATGACCGATAACGGCACCTTCGTCGTGAACGGCACCGAGCGCGTCATCGTCAGCCAGATGCATCGCAGCCCCGGCGTGTTCTTCGATCACGACAAGGGCAAGACGCATTCTTCCGGCAAATATCTCTTCACCGCCCGCGTGATCCCGTATCGCGGTTCCTGGCTGGATTTCGAGTTCGACGCCAAGGACCTGGTTTATGTGCGCATCGACCGCAAGCGCAAGCTGCCCGTCACCACCTTGCTCTACGCGCTGGACGGCAAGTCCACTGAAACGCTCAAGGCTGCCCGAATGGCGAAAAGCGAGCCGGTCGAGCTTGGCGAGTTGAAGGGCATGGATGCCGAAGAAATTCTCGGTAATTTCTATGGCCAGGTGCCGTTCACCAGCCAGAACGGCCAATGGGCGCGGCCCTTCGATGCGGATGCCTTCCGCAACCAGAAGCTCATCGAGGATCTGATCGACGCCGATACCGGCGAAGTTGTCGCCAAATCGGACGAGAAGCTCACCGCCCGCGTGGTGCGCAAGATCGCCGAGAAGACCAAGCGCGTGCTGGTCGCCCGCAACGACCTGCTCGGCAAATTCGTGGCGATCGACATGTTCGATCCGGAGACCGGCGAGATTTTTGCCGAAGCCGGGGAAGAGCTGATCGAGGTCAAGCTGGCCGCGCTTGAAGCCAAGGGCATTGACGAGCTGCCGGTGCTGGCGATTGACCAGTCCAACGGGCCGTGGATACGCAACACGCTGGCGGTTGATAAGAACAGCAACCGCGAAGACGCGTTGATCGACATCTACCGCGTCATGCGCCCCGGCGAGCCGCCGACCTCCGAGACCGCCGAGACCCTGTTCCGCGGCCTTTTCTTCGACGCCGACCGCTACGATCTCTCGGCCGTTGGCCGCGTCAAGATGAATATGCGCCTGGGCATCGATGTCGATGACTCCGTGCGCATCCTGCGCAAGGAGGACATCCTGCGCACGCTGAAGATCATGTGCGAGCTGAAGGATGGCCGGGGCGCCATCGACGACATCGACAATCTCGGCAATCGCCGGGTGCGTTCGGTTGGCGAACTGATGGAGAATCAGTACCGGGTCGGCCTGCTGCGAATGGAGCGCGCCATCCGCGAGCGCATGGGCGCCGTCGATATCGACAGCGTGATGCCGCATGATCTGATCAACGCCAAGCCGGCGGCGGCGGCGGTGCGGGAATTCTTCGGCTCCAGCCAACTCTCGCAGTTCATGGACCAGACCAACCCGCTCTCCGAGGTCACGCATAAGCGCCGGCTCTCCGCCTTGGGGCCTGGCGGCTTGACGCGTGAGCGCGCCGGCTTCGAGGTGCGCGACGTGCACCCGACGCATTACGGCCGGATCTGCCCGATCGAGACGCCGGAAGGCCCGAATATCGGTCTGATCAACAGCCTGGCCACCTATGCCAAGGTGAACAAATACGGCTTCATCGAAACGCCGTACCAGCTGGTGAAGGAGGGCGTGGTGCAGCCTTCCTGGAAATACCTATCGGCGATGGAGGAAGAGCGCCTGACGGTGGCGCAGGCCGATGCCAAGAAGGATGGCGGCGGCAAGTTCACCGCCGATCTGGTCTCCGTGCGGCGCAATGGCGATTTTTTGCTCGTCAAGCCGGATGAAGTCACGGCCATCGACGTCTCGCCGAAACAGCTTGTTTCGGTGGCAGCGGCCTTGATTCCCTTCCTGGAAAACGATGACGCCAACCGCGCGCTGATGGGCTCGAACATGCAGCGTCAGGCGGTGCCGCTGATCCAGTCCGACGCGCCGCTGGTCGGCACCGGCATGGAAGCTGCCGTTGCCCGCGACTCAGGGGCAACGATTGTCGCAAAACGCGCCGGCGTGATCGACCAGATCGACGGCGCGCGCATCGTGGTGCGGGCGACGGCCGATGACGGCTCGACCAAAGGCGTGGATATCTACCGCCTGCGCAAATACATGCGCTCCAACCAATCCACCTGCATCAACCAGCGGCCGCTGGTGCGCGTCGGTGACCGGGTCTCCGAAGGCGATATCATCGCCGATGGTCCGTCCACCGAGCTGGGCGAGCTGGCACTCGGCCGCAACGCGCTCTGCGCCTTCATGCCCTGGAACGGCTATAACTTCGAAGACAGCATCCTGATCTCCGAGCGGATCGCCCGCGACGACGTGTTCACCTCGATCCATATCGAGGAGTTCGAGGTGATGGCGCGCGATACCAAGCTGGGTCAGGAGGAAATCACCCGCGACATTCCGAATGTTGGCGAGGAAGCACTACGCAACCTCGATGAAGCCGGCATCGTCTATATCGGCGCGGAAGTGAATCCTGGCGACATCCTGGTCGGCAAGGTGACGCCGAAGGGCGAGAGCCCGATGACGCCGGAAGAAAAACTGCTGCGCGCCATCTTCGGCGAAAAAGCCTCCGACGTGCGCGATACCTCGCTGAAGCTTCCCCCCGGTGTCGTCGGTACCATCGTCGATGTGCGGGTCTTCAACCGCCGCGGCGTGGATAAGGATGAGCGCGCGCTGGCGATCGAACGTGCGGAAATCGAACGTCTCGCGAAAGACCGTGACGACGAGCGGGCGATTCAGGAGCGCTCCTTCCTCAACCGGTTGCGCGAGCAGCTGATCGGCCAGGTCGCCGGCTCCGGCTTCAAGGGCATCAAATCCGGCACCGATATCACCACCGAAGTGCTGGCCGAGCATCCGCGCGGCGCCTGGCGCAACGTGGTGGTGCAGGACGATCCGGTGATGGCGCAGATCGAAATCCTGAAACGGGAATTCGATGCGGCATCCAAGCGCCTACAGGACCGCTTCGAGAGCAAGGTGGAAAAACTGCAGCGCGGCGACGAGCTGCTGCCGGGCGTGATGAAAATGGTCAAGGTTTTCGTGGCGGTGAAGCGCAAGCTGCAGCCGGGCGACAAGATGGCCGGACGCCATGGCAACAAGGGCGTCGTATCGCGCGTCGTCCCCGTCGAGGACATGCCGTTCCTGGAAGACGGCACGCCGGTCGATTTGGTGCTCAACCCGCTCGGCGTGCCGAGCCGTATGAATGTCGGGCAGATCCTGGAAGTGCATCTGGGCTGGGCCTGCGCCAACCTCGGCAAGCAGGTCGGCGTCGCCGTGGAAGAATACCGCCGCACAGGCGCCGCCAAACAGGAATTGCTCGATCAGCTGAAGGACATCTACGGAGAAAAAATCTACGCCGATCAGATCGCCGGCATGGATGATGCCGAGATTGTGGAATTGTGCGGCAATCTGAAGAAGGGCGTGCCGATTGCCACACCGGTCTTCGACGGCGCGCGCATCTCCGACATCGAGGCGATGCTCGAAAAAGCCGGGCTAGATATCTCCGGCCAGGTCTGGCTTACCGATGGCCGCACCGGCGAGAAGTTCGAGCGCAAGGTGACGGTCGGCTACATGTACATGCTCAAGCTGCACCATCTGGTCGATGACAAGATCCACGCACGCTCGATCGGCCCGTACAGCCTGGTTACCCAGCAGCCGCTGGGCGGCAAGGCGCAGTTCGGCGGACAGCGCTTCGGCGAGATGGAGGTCTGGGCGCTGGAAGCCTATGGCGCCGCCTACACCTTGCAGGAAATGCTGACGGTGAAATCCGACGACGTCTCCGGCCGCACCAAGGTGTACGAAGCGATTGTACGCGAGCAGGATAATTTCGAAGCCGGCATTCCCGAAAGCTTCAACGTGCTTCTGAAAGAATTGAAATCCCTAGGCCTGAACGTCGACCTGGAACAAACCGCTACATAAGGAAGGATAAGGAAGGCCTGCTTTTTCTGAAGAAAAAGAAGCGAAAAGACTTTTATGACTCCCGGGCCATGGGCGTGATGCCGTTAACGCCCATGCCCCGGAGTCCAAGAAGTTTTCTGCTTCTTTTTTTCAAAAAAGAGGTCCTTTCTTTTGAGGGGCAAATCAGATGAACGATCTTATGAAAATGCTTGGCCAGACCGGTCAGGCTGCGACTTTCGATCATATCAAGATCCAGATCGCCTCGCCGGAGCAAATACGCAGCTGGTCTTATGGCGAGATCAAGAAGCCCGAGACGATAAATTACCGCACCTTCAAGCCGGAGCGGGATGGGTTGTTCTGCGCCCGCATCTTCGGGCCGATCAAGGACTATGAATGTCTTTGCGGCAAGTACAAGCGGATGAAGTTCCGCGGCATCATCTGCGAGAAATGCGGCGTTGAAGTCACGCTGGCCAAGGTGCGGCGCGAGCGCATGGGCCATATCGAGCTGGCCTCGCCGGTGGCGCATATCTGGTTTTTGAAATCGCTGCCCAGCCGCATCGCGACCATGCTGGATATGACGCTGAAAGACGTCGAGAAGGTGCTGTATTTTGAGAGCTACATCGTGCTCGAACCCGGCACCACCGATCTGAAGCTGCATCAGCTGATCTCGGAAGACGACATGTACGCCAAACAGGATGAGTTTGGCGATGATGGCTTCAAGGCCGGCATCGGCGCCGAAGCCATCAAGCAGATCCTGCTGGGCATCGATCTGGCCGAGGACAAGGCGCGGATGCGCGCCGAGCTGAAGGAGACCAATTCCGAGACCAAGCGCAAGAAGCTGGTGAAGCGTTTGAAGCTGGTCGAGAATTTCCTCGATTCCGGCACGCATCCGGAATGGATGATCCTGGACGTGGTGCCGGTGATTCCGCCCGAGCTGCGTCCGCTGGTGCCCCTCGATGGCGGCCGCTTTGCGACTTCTGACTTGAACGATCTGTATCGCCGCGTCATCAACCGCAACAACCGCCTGAAGCGGCTCATCGAGCTGCGGGCGCCGGACATCATCGTGCGTAACGAGAAGCGCATGCTGCAGGAATCGGTCGATGCGCTGTTCGATAACGGCCGCCGCGGCCGCGCCATCACCGGCACCAATAAGCGCCCGCTGAAATCGCTTTCCGACATGCTGAAGGGCAAGCAGGGCCGCTTCCGGCAGAACCTGCTCGGCAAGCGCGTGGACTATTCCGGCCGTTCCGTCATCGTGGTGGGGCCGGAGCTGAAGCTGCATCAATGCGGCCTGCCGAAGAAGATGGCGCTCGAGCTGTTCAAGCCGTTCATCTACGCCAAGTTGGAAAAATACGGCCTGGCGACGACCATCAAGGCCGCCAAGCGCATGGTGGAGAAGGAACGTCCGGAGGTCTGGGACATCCTGGAAGAGGTGATCCGCGAGCATCCCGTGATGCTCAACCGCGCGCCGACCCTGCACCGCCTGGGCATTCAGGCGTTCGAGCCGGTGTTGATCGAAGGCAAGGCGATCCAGCTGCACCCGCTGGTCTGCACCGCCTTCAACGCCGATTTCGACGGCGACCAGATGGCCGTCCACGTGCCGCTCTCGATCGAAGCGCAGTTGGAAGCCCGCGTGCTGATGATGTCGACCAACAACATCCTTAGCCCGGCGAACGGCAAGCCGATCATCGTGCCGAGCCAGGATATCGTGCTCGGGTTGTACTACCTGTCGCTGGAAACCGCCGAGTTCTTGGCGGCCAAGGATAACGAGGCGAAGGCGTTCGGGTCGGTAGGTGAGATCGAGTTCGCAATGTCGGCCGGCGCCGTTCAGCTGCACGACAAGATCCGCGCGCGCATCATGACCATCAACCATGCCGGCGAGAAGAAGCAGGTGATTGTGGCGACGACGCCAGGGCGAATGCTGATCGGCCAGCTGCTGCCGCTGAACGCCAACGTGCCGTTCTCGGTGGTGAACAAGCAGCTCACCAAAAAGAACGTCTCCGACGTGATCGACCTGGTCTACCGCCATTGCGGCCAGAAGGAAGCGGTTATCTTTTGCGACCGCATGATGGGGCTTGGCTTCCGCCATGCGGCGAAGGCCGGCATCTCCTTCGGCAAGGACGATATGGTGATCCCGGATTCCAAGAAGACTTTGGTTGCGGCGACGCAGGGCGAAGTGCGGGAGTTCGAGCAGCAATATCAGGATGGCCTGATCACCGCCGGCGAGCGCTACAACAAGGTGGTGGATGCCTGGTCGCGCTGTAAGGACCTCGTGGCCTCCGCCATGATGAAGGAGATATCCCGGCAGACCATCGGCAAGCCGACCAATTCGGTTTGGATGATGAGCCATTCCGGCGCCCGCGGTTCGCCGGCGCAGATGAGCCAGCTTGCCGGCATGCGCGGCCTGATGGCCAAGCCTTCCGGCGAGATCATCGAGCAGCCGATCATCGCCAACTTCAAGGAAGGCCTGTCGGTGCTGGACTACTTCAACTCGACCCACGGCGCCCGCAAGGGCCTGGCGGACACCGCGTTGAAGACCGCCAATTCCGGCTATCTGACGCGGCGTCTGGTCGACGTGGCGCAGGATTGCATCATCATCGAGGAGGATTGCGGCACCGAACGTGGCCTGACGGTAAGCGCGGTCATGGATGGCGGCGAGGTCGTCTCCAGCCTTTCAGAGCGCGTATTGGGCCGTACGACGTCCGAGGACGTGCTGGATGTCGCAACCGGCGAAGTGCTGGTGGCGGCGAATACCCTGATCGAGGAGCCGCAAGCGGAGATCATCGAGAAATCCGGCGTGGAATCGGTGAAAATCCGCTCCGTGCTGACCTGCGATACCAAGATCGGCGTTTGCGGCCATTGCTACGGGCGCGACCTTGCTCGCGGCACGCCGGTGAATGTCGGCGAGGCGGTGGGCGTGATCGCCGCGCAGTCGATCGGCGAGCCGGGCACGCAGCTGACCATGCGCACCTTCCATATCGGCGGCGCCGCCCAGCGTGGTGCGGAACAGTCGAACGTGGAAGCCAGCCATGACGGCACCATCGCCATCCGCAACCGGATGGTGGTGACCAACAGCCAGGGCGTACCGGTGGTGATGAGCCGTAACTGCGAAATCGTCATCACCGACAACGCCAAGCGCGAACGCGCCCGCTTCCGCGTGCCCTACGGCGCGCGGCTGCTGGCCGATGAGGGTGCGGCGGTCGCCCGCGGCCAGAAACTTGCAGAGTGGGATCCCTACACCTTGCCGCTCATCACCGAGCGCTCCGGTATCGTGGAGTTCGCCGATCTGATCGAAGGCATCACACTGGTTGAGCGGGTCGACGAAGTGACGGGCCTGACCAGCAAGGTGGTGGTGGACTACAAGCAATCGGCGCGCGGCGCGGATCTGCGTCCGCGCCTGATCCTGAAGGACACCAAGGGCGAGATCGTGCGGCTGGCCAATGGGGCGGAAGCGCGTACCTTCCTGCAGCCGGACGCCATCCTTTCGGTGGAAGCCGGCGCTACGGTCGCCGACGGCGACGTGCTGGCGCGTATCCCGCGCGAAGGCAGCAAAACCCGCGACATCACCGGCGGTCTGCCGCGGGTGGCGGAACTGTTCGAAGCCCGGCGGCCGAAAGATCATGCGATCATCGCGGAAATCGACGGCCGGGTGGAATTCGGCAAGGACTACAAGGCCAAGCGCCGTGTCATCGTGAAGAACGACGAGACCACGGAAGAGACCGAGTACCTGATCCCGAAAGGCAAGCACGTTTCCGTGCAGGAAGGCGACTATGTCCGCCGGGGCGACCCGCTGGTCGATGGCCCGCGCGTGCCGCATGACATTCTGCGCGTGCTCGGCGTGGAAGCGTTGTCCGACTATTTGGTCAACGAAATCCAGGACGTCTACCGGCTGCAGGGCGTCAAAATCAACGACAAGCACATTGAAGTTATCGTCCGCCAGATGCTGCAAAAGGTCGAAATCACCGAGGCCGGCGACACCACCTTCCTGGTGGGCGAGCTGGTGGACCGGGTGGAGTTCGACATCGAGAACGACAAGCTGCTGGAAGCGGGCGAACGTGCGGCCTCCGGTCTGCCGGTGCTGCAGGGCATCACCAAGGCCAGCCTGCAGACGCAGAGCTTCATCTCCGCCGCCTCCTTCCAGGAGACGACGCGGGTGCTGACCGAAGCGGCAACCGCCGGCAAGACGGACGAGCTGTCCGGCTTGAAGGAAAACGTGATCGTCGGGCGCCTGATCCCGGCTGGCACCGGTAGCGTAATGAACCGCCTGCGCGCGGTGGCGGCGGGCCGCGACCGGCAGACACTGGGCGCGCAACGGCCGGCCATTGCCCGCAGCGAGGTTGTCGCGGAGTAAAGGCTTGCAGTAAGCGCTTCTTCTCTAAAAGAAAAACGATCGTGCCGCCGGTGCGGCGAACAGCAATTCGAATCTGGGCCTGGGGCGTTGCAACGTCCGAGGCCCAGATGATTTCGTGCAGTCCAACGCGCGCGTCACGTTCGCTGGAGATCCCACCGTTATGCCGGCCAGCGCCGGCATGATGCGTTTGGTCGGTCGAAGCCTTTGTCGCTTGGTCCTACGTGGGTAGATCGACGCCCGATATATTCCCACAAATCTCAATCAGCCGATCCTGCAGCTTTGCGTCCTGCGCTTGCGAATTCGGGTCTCGGCGCTTCATGTGGTAGAAATACCGGCCGGTGACATTGGCCTTCGGGTCGTCGCCGGCGGCGAGCCAGGCCTGGGTCAGATGGCCCTGTTCGATATCGTCAGTCGCGCCTGCGCCGCCCATTTTGGTTGCCACCCAGCCGGGCTCCAGCGCGTTGGAATACACATCGGGCCATAGCCGGGCGATCGCAAAGGCCAGCATCGTGTCGTGCAGCTTGCTCTCGGAATAGGCGGCCGAGCCGTTCCAGCTGCGTCTCCTCCAGGAGATGTCATCGAGATTGGCATCCGCTTGATGATGCAGCCCGGAGCTAAGGTAGACCAGCCGTTGCGGGCGCTGGATCAGCGCGGTCAGGATATAGGCGGCGAGCGTATTAATCGCGAAGACATGCGGCAGCCCGTCAGCGGTGACGCGACGGTCTTCGCGATTGCCCACCGCGGCGTTGTGAATGACCGCATCGACGGGGCCAAGCGCGTTTACTTGCGCTGCCACCGCCTTGGCGCCGGCGATCGTCTCGAGGTCGCCGGTCACGACCGCCTCGGCTTGGCGCAGCGCCTGTTTCGCGTCCTCGGCGCGCTTTGCGCTGCGGGCGTGCAGCACCACCGCATGGCCTTGCCCCGCCAGAAGCCGCGCTGCCATCAGCCCTAATCCATCGGCGGAGCCGGAGACGAAAATGCGTGACATGATCTATGTCCTTGTTCTGTAAGCCGGCTTTACGCGGGCTTTATGATCCGAGCCGCCGTTTCGTATTTTCTGTTTATGCGGGGCTCGCGATATTTAACCCAAGCGCAATCATAACCTTTGCTGCTGGTATCATGAATAAGTTTTCGCCAAAGAAGCCTCGAGACTCCAGGGCTGCGGTTCGCCGGCAGCCGCGCTCGCCCAAAGACACGGATTTCGTGCCGTTCTTTCTGGGTGCCGCCGCGCTTGCCATTCTGGTGAGTTTCAGCACTCCGCCGGGGGCCGCGGTTGGCGACATCGTGTCTTACGATGGAACGGCGACCGCCGCCTCCGCCGGCAGCTTTAATGCCGCAATTGTTCAGGATGCCTGGGGCGACGGCGCCAGGCCGTGCAGCCTGAACCTGCGACACATGCAGCGCGCCGGTGGCATCACGCGTGTGGAAGCGCTCAACCGCGAGCATGTGGTGCTGCAATGGCTTGCGCCGAAGGCAGCGCCGCCGGTCGGCTGCCCCGGCGCGCCGGCACTGCTTGCGGTCTCTGCAAGCGATTATCGGCTGCTGGTCGCCTGGCGGCAGACCGCCTCCGGCTCGGCGGTGCGCTGAGCGTCCAGCCCGCGGTTCGCGTCGAACGGCAACTCAGATGACGCCTTTCTCCCGCAGCTTCTGCAATTCCTCCGCCGAGAGACCGAGCCAGCGTTGCAGCACTTCCTCGGTATGCAGCCCCAGGGTAGGCGGCGGTAGCCGGTAGGTGGGCGGCGCTTCCGACAACCTGACCGGGTTGGCGATTAGCTTCATCGGCGCGCCGGATGAATGCGTCATCTCGATCACGTCGCCGCGTGCCAGGACATGCGGATCGGAAAATACGTCGGACAGCCGGTTGATCGGCCCATGGCCGATTTTTTCTGCTTCCAGCCGCTCGGTCCACCACGCGCCGGGATGCTGCTTGAACACCGGCGCCAAAACATCCGTCAGGGCCGCCCGGTTGCCGACGCGCGCGGCATTGGTGGCGAAGCGCGGATCGGTGGCCAGTTCGGCGACGCCGAAGCTTTTGCAGAAGCGCTGGAAGGTCGGGTCGTTGCCGATGGTGATCATGACGGCGCCATCCGCGGTCTGGAAAACCTGGTAGGGCGCAATATTGGGATGCTCGTTGCCCAGGCGCACCGGGTTCTCCCCCGTGGCGAGATAATTCATCCCTTGATTGGCCAGCCAGGCGACGGAGGTATCCAGCATGCCGATATCGATCTGCTGCCCCTTGCCCGTGCTGTTACGGTATTGCAGCGCCGCCAGCACGCCGATGCAGGCATATAGCCCGGCGAAAAGATCGGCGACCGGCACGCCGACCTTCTGCGGCAGGCCATCCGGCTCGCCGGTCAGGCTCATCACCCCGCCCATCGCCTGCACCACGCTGTCATAGCCGGGGCGCGACGCGTAGGGTCCGGTCTGCCCGAAGCCGGTGATCGAGCAATAGATCAGGCTGGGGAATTTCTCCTTCAGCTGCTCATAGCCTAGGCCGTATTTCGCCAGCGCGCCCTGTTTGAAATTCTCCACCAGCACATCGCTCTTCGCGATCAGCTGCAGCGCGATCTCCTGGCCCTCGGGTGACGCGATATCCAGCGTGACCGAGCGCTTGTTACGGTTGGCGCCGGCGAAATAGGCGCTCTCATCCGTTCCCGGCATTACCGGAGGGGCGAACCCGCGAGTGTCGTCGCCGGCGCCTGGCCGTTCGATCTTGACCACGTCGGCGCCCAGATCGGCCAGCATCTGCACGCAGGTAGGCCCTGCGAGCACGCGGGTAAGATCGAAGACCTTCAGGCCGGTCAGACAGCCGGGAGTCAAGCCATGGTCGGGAGCGGCATCGTTTGGCATGGTCTACTCCGGCAGAATCTCGCCGCGGGTCTCGCGGCCGAAGGGAATGATGAGCAGCCCCAGGGCGAAGGCAATGGCGGTGCAGGCCACGGGGATGCCGACGGTACCCATATGCAGCACGGCCGCCCCGATAATGAAGTTGATCAAGGCACCGCCAAGCCTGCCGATCGAGGTGCAGAAGGCAAAGGCGCTGGCGCGGATCTCAGTCGGGAACAATTCCGGCAGCCACAGGCTGAACATGGCGAAATTGGCGCCGCCAAGGCCGAGGCAGAACAAGGCCACCATGAAAACCGGCAAAGCGTGCCCCGCCGGCAGGTAGAATGCCCACCCGAACGCAGCGATAATCGAGAAAAACATCACGACAAAATACAGCGCCAAGGTGCGCTTGCGGCCCCAGGCCTCGGCCATTGGCGCCAGCGCCAGGCAGCCCAGAATAGTGCCGATGGAAAGCACCGCGGTGCCCAGCGAGGCGGTATGCACGGCCTGCTTCGCGTTCATCCCGGCCTTCTTGGCAAGCTGGACCAGAGCCGTGGGTTCATAGACCGCCCCGGCCCAAAGGCCGATAATGGCAACGGTCAGCAACAGGGCCATCGTGATCGTCTGGCGGCGGTATTGCGGTTCGAAAATCCGCCGCAAAGGATGTTCGGCCTTGACCCGCTTGCGTTCGAACTTCGCGGTCTCCTTGACCCCCGTCAGGATCAGGATCGCGACGATAACCGGAACGCCGCCGCACAGGAACATGACGCGCCAGCCGAAATGCGCGCCGATCGTGTAGTTCAGCGCGGCGGCAATGAAGAAGCCGACATAATAGCCGGTTTGCAGATAGCCGGCGCCCATCTTGCGCCGATCCTCCGGCCAGCTTTCGGCGACATAAGTGCCGGCTAGCGCCCACTCGCCGCCAATGCCGATGCCGGCGATGAAGCGGAACGCCCCCAACTCGTAGATGTTATGGGAAAACGCTGCGAGGCCGGTAAAGACGGCATATAGCACGATGCTGCCTGCCAACGTGGACTTGCGGCCAAATCGGTCGGCGATCGGTCCCCAGATAAAGGAAACGCCCCACCCGACCAGGAACACCGCGAAGAGGATCGAGCCATACAGCCCGACATGGGCGGGCGTCGGCGCGATGCCGGAATGCGGCAGCAGCTCGGTCAGCGCCGGCGCCAGGACCAGCGCGTAGATAAAGCTGTCCATTCCGTCCAGCGTCCAGCCGGTCCAGGCGCCCCAGAAGCCGGTGATCTGGTCGCGGTTAAGCGGTGTGCGGGTCGTCCGGGGCTGGGTTATGCCGCCGTTGGCATGCGAGCTGAGCGGTTTCATAGGCGTTCCTCACAATATGTTTTTACTTGAAGATATAACGGCGAAGCAGGTTGGGATGTTTTACTTGAAGATATAACGGCGAAGCAGTTTGGGCGGCGCCGGCGGGGGTGACAGCAAGGCCTGAACCTGATCGGCGCGAACCACTTCGTTATCGCGGGTGAATTGCTCGTGATTGGCTTCGATCGTCTCCGGATCATACAGGTAATTGACCATGATCCCATAGGACTCCGCCATGCCGGCGGTACTGGCATTGGCCAGCCAGTTGATGCGCTCCAGCCGGGCGCCGTTGCCGAGATGAAAGCGCGCTACCGAATCGATGCGGAATTCTAGCTGGTTGAACCGGATAAGGTAGATCGCGGCCAGGCGAAGCATGACCGGGCGCAGCGCGTCGCGAATCGCCGGCAGCTCTGGCCAGTCCTCGGTCTGCAGAAGGGTCTTGATGGCAGCAACGCTCTGCTCCGGAGAAACGGCGGGCGATTGGGCGGCGCTTGCCAAAGCGGCGGTTTCTTCCGGCGCCAGTTTCAGCTCCGGCAGCTCGCCTGCCTCCAGATGCGGCAGCAGCCAGCGGCGAAAGCCCGGCACCGGTGACAAGGTGGCGAATTGCCGCAGGCCGGGCAGTTCGGCCCGCAGCTCCTCCACCACCTGCTTGATCAGAAAATTGCCGAAGGAGATGCCGCGCAGCCCGTCCTGACAGTTCGAGATCGAGTAGAAAATGGCGGCATCCGCCGCTTCGGCCTGGGCCGTCTGCTCCGCCGCGTCCGTGTCGCGTTCCAACAGAACCTGGACGTTGTCTGCCAGGCCGTTCACCAAAGCGACTTCCACGAAGATCAAAGGCTCGTCCGGCAAAGCCGGGTGGAAGAAGGCAAAGCAGCGCCGGTCCGGCGCCAAACGCCGCCGCAGATCTTCCCAGCCCTGGATCTCGTGCACCGCCTCATAGGCGATCAGTTTCTCCAGGATCGCTGCGGAGGTCTGCCAGTCGATCCGCCGCAGCTCCAGAAAGCCGCGGTTGAACCAGGAGCTGAGCAGATGCTTCAGGTCGGAATCCAGCAATTTGATGCTGGTATGCGTCTTGATGAGCGCGGGGAGCGATTTGCGCAGATCCACCAGCAGCTTGGTGCCGCCCTGCCCCATGTTGATGCGGCGCAGAACCTCCTGCCGCGGCGGCTCGGACGCATCGGCCAGCGCGGCCGCGGCCTCGATGCTGTGCCCGTTCAGGTATTCCTTCGCCGCCGCCCCAAGCTTGTCCGGATCGGGGTGGAAATGCTCCGACAGATACAGGCAATATTCCAGGCGCTCTTCGTCGGTGAGCCTGCGCAGCACCGCCAGCAGCTCGCGCGAGACGGCGGCGCCGGAGGCTTCGCCGCGTTCGGAGAGCAGCGCCGACGTCAGCAATTTGGCTCGGTCGACGGCCGCGACACTTCGCTCGGGTATTGGCGCGAAACGGTGCCCGCGATCGGCAATGGAGGACCATAGCCGCTCCATCCAGTTGCGGCCGCGCGGCGGTGCGGCAAGAGCAAGCGGCGCATCGGAAACGGTCTGCAAGGCGGTTTTGGGCATCATGCGTTCCTGCGGGAAAGAAACTTGCGACCTCATGTAGCTGTTTATGCGGCTGCGCAAGTCAAGTCGGGATGATTCTCGCGCCGCCGCAAGCCACAACGCCTGTGCTACGGGCTGAAAAAACTCGCACAAGCCGCAGCTTTGCATGGGTTGCACGGCCCAGCCATGCCGAGATGTATTGGCTGGGTTTTTGTTGAACGAAGCCCGGCTGGAATGCTTGACTTGAGGTTTAGCCGCTTTTAAGGAGGGCGCTCTCGCGGTTCCGGTTACCGGCACTGGGTTGTTCGACATATCTTGGCGCGTGCGGCGCCGTCCCCGCTGGTCGGGAGGCTCAGGCCGCAGGTTAGGAGAGTTCCGTAAGGTGGGGTGCAATCCCGCCTTGCGGTCGTTTTTGTGGACAAAACGGTGCGGTCGAGCTTTTGAGGCTGTGGAAAAACTAGCAGGATTAGGTGATGCCGACCATTAATCAGTTGATTGCCAAAGGCCGTGAGCCGGCGACCAAGCGCAACAAGGTGCCAGCCCTGGAGGGCTGCCCGCAAAAGCGCGGCGTTTGCACCCGGGTTTACACCACCACGCCGAAGAAGCCGAATTCAGCCTTGCGTAAGGTCGCCAAGGTGCGCCTGACCAATGGGTTCGAGGTCGTGAGCTATATTCCTGGCGAGGGCCATAACCTGCAGGAGCATTCGGTGGTGCTGATCCGCGGCGGCCGCGTGAAAGATTTGCCGGGCGTGCGCTATCACATCCTGCGCGGCGTGCTCGACACCCAGGGCCTGCCGAAGCGCCGCAAGCGCCGGTCGCTCTATGGCGCCAAGCGGCCGAAGTAAGGGGAGCAAGAAATGAGCAGACGCCGCCGCGCGGTTAAGCGCGAAGTTCTCCCGGATGCAAAATTTGGCGATGTTGTCATCAGCCGTTTCATGAACGTGCTGATGTATGACGGCAAGAAATCCGCCGCCGAAGGCATCGTCTATGGCGCGCTCGACGTGCTGAAGAAGCGCGGCGGGGCGAATGCCGATCCGGTGCGGCTGTTTCATGAGGCGCTGGACAATGTGAAGCCGGCGATCGAAGTGCGGTCACGCCGCGTCGGCGGCGCCACCTACCAGGTGCCGGTTGAAGTGCGTACCGAGCGCCGCCAGGCGCTGGCGATCCGCTGGATCATCGACTCCGCCCGCAAGCGCGGCGAGCACACGATGGAAGAGCGGCTTTCGAACGAATTGCAGGATGCGGTGAACAACCGCGGCTCTGCCGTCAAGAAGCGTGAGGATACCCATCGGATGGCCGAAGCCAACAAGGCTTTCAGCCATTACCGCTGGTAACCAGCAGACTTTAAAGCGCCTACCACTAACTTCCAATTTGGGCATGGGCCCTACGGAGCAAAACGATGGCTAAAGCAAAATTTGAGCGGAACAAGCCGCACGTCAACATTGGCACGATCGGCCACGTCGATCATGGCAAGACATCATTGACCGCTGCCATTACCAAAATTCTGGCAAAGAGCGGTGGCGCCACCTTCACGGCCTATGACCAGATCGACAAGGCACCGGAAGAGCGCGCCCGCGGCATCACGATCTCCACCGCCCATGTGGAGTACGAGACCAAGAATCGTCATTACGCCCATGTGGATTGCCCCGGTCACGCCGACTACGTGAAGAACATGATCACGGGCGCCGCGCAGATGGACGGCGCGATCCTGGTTGTTTCCGCAGCCGACGGCCCGATGCCGCAGACCCGCGAGCACATCCTGCTGGCCCGCCAAGTCGGCGTGCCGGCGCTGGTGGTGTTCCTGAACAAGATGGACCTGGCCGACCCGGATCTGGTCGAGCTGGTGGAAATGGAAGTACGCGAACTACTCAGCAAATACGGCTTCGACGGTGATAATATCCCGATTGTCAAAGGTTCTGCCGTAGCTGCTTTGGAGGACAAGACTCCGGAGATCGGCGAGCAGGCGATCCTGGAACTGATGCAGCAGGTCGACGATTACATTCCGCAGCCGGAGCGCGCCAAGGACAAGCCGTTCCTGATGCCGGTTGAAGACGTGTTCTCGATCTCCGGCCGCGGCACGGTCGCGACCGGCCGTGTCGAGCGCGGCATCGTGAAAGTCGGCGACGAAGTTGAGGTTGTCGGCCTGAAGGCCACCACCAAGACGATCGTCACCGGCGTCGAGATGTTCCGCAAGCTGCTCGACCAGGGCGAGGCCGGCGATAACATCGGCGCGCTGCTGCGCGGCACCAAGCGCGAGGATATCGAGCGCGGCCAGGTGCTTGCGGCCCCCGGCTCGATCACCCCGCACACCAAGTTCCATGCCCAGGCCTATGTGCTGACCAAGGAAGAGGGTGGCCGTCATACGCCGTTCTTCACCAATTACCGCCCGCAATTCTACTTCCGCACCACCGACGTGACCGGTGTGGTGACCCTGCAGGACGGCACGGAAATGGTGATGCCCGGCGATAACGTGTCGATCGATGTCGAGCTGATCGCGCCGATCGCGATGGATGACGGCCTGCGCTTCGCCATTCGCGAAGGCGGCCGGACCGTCGGTTCGGGCGTCGTCGCCAAGGTCACGAAGTAATCACCGGAAGCGGGCAGGCCCGACGGCCCCAGGGATAAAACGATGGACAGTCAGAATATTCGCATTCGCCTGAAGGCGTATGATCACCGCGTGCTGGACAACAGCACGAAGGACATCGTCAACACGGCGAAGCGTACCGGCGCGCAGGTCAGAGGGCCGATCCCGCTGCCGACCCACATCGAACGGTTCACCGTGAACCGTTCGCCGCATGTTGATAAAAAGAGCCGTGAACAGTTCGAGATACGGACGCATCGCCGCTTGCTGGATATCGTCGACCCGACGCCGCAGACGGTGGACGCGCTGATGAAGCTGGATCTGGCGGCGGGTGTCGAAGTGGAGATCAAGATTTAAGTAAGCAGCCGCTTTTTGAGAAAAGCGGCGCAAAAACTTTTGCTCCTTCGAGTTGGGATGTTCCAAGCGCCTCCGGCGCAGCGTAATCCAAGCGCCTCCGGCGCAGACTAATCCAAGCGCCTCCGGCGCAGACTAATCCAAGCGCCTCCGGCGCAGACTAATCCAAGCGCCTCCGGCGCAGACTAATCCAAGCGCCTCCGGCGCAGACGAATAAAAGTCTTTTTGTTTCTTTTTCTTCAGAAAAAGAAGGCCTTCTTTTCTAGAGGTTCAAAAAATGCGTACCGGTGTGATTGCAAAAAAGCTGGGGATGACCCGCTTGTTCAAGGATGACGGCACCCATGTGCCGGTCACGGTCCTGCATCTCGATGATGTGCGGGTCGTGGCTCGGCGTACTGTGGAGACGGATGGCTATAACGCGGTTCAGCTCGGCTACGGCAAGGCCAAGATCAAGAACGTTACAAAGCCGCAGCGGGGGCATTTTGCTGCTGCCAGGGTTGAGCCGGCGGCGAAGCTGAAGGAATTCCGCGTCGACGAGGATGCGCTGCTGGAGCCGGGTGCGGTGATTTCCTCCAGCCATTTCTCGGTTGGCCAGTTTGTCGATGTCGCGGGTGTGACCAAGGGCAAGGGCTTTGCCGGCGGCATGAAGCGTTGGAATTTTTCGGGTCTGGAAGCCAGCCACGGCGTTTCCATCAGCCATCGCAGCCTGGGTTCCACCGGCAACCGGCAGGATCCCGGCAAGACCTTCAAGAACAAGAAAATGGCCGGACATCTGGGCCAGGACCGCGTGACCACGTTGAACCTGACCATTGCCGCGATCGACGAGGCCCGTAATCTGGTGCTGGTGCGCGGCGCAGTACCGGGTTCGAAGGGCGATTACGTGCTGCTGCGCGACGCCATCAAGCGCGCCCGCCCTGCCGATGCCGCCTATCCGGCCGGCCTGAAAGGCTGAACTCAGATGAAACTCGATATTCACAATTTTGATGGCGAAACCGCGGGTTCCGCCGAGCTGCCGGACGAGATCTTCGGCCAGGCGCCGCGCAACGACATCATTGCGCGGGTGATCCACTGGCAGCTCGCCAAGCGGCGCGGCGGCAATCACAAGATCAAGGGCATGGGCGAAGTCTCCGGCACCACCCGCAAGCCGTACAAGCAGAAGGGCACGGGCAATGCGCGGCAGGGCTCGCTGCGTGCGCCGCAATTTCGTACCGGCGGCGTGGTGCATGGTCCGGTCGTGCGCGACCATGGCTATTCCTTGAACAAGAAAGTGCGCCGGCTTGGCCTGCTCTCCGCACTTTCGCAGAAGGCGGCGGACGGCAAGCTGGTGATCCTGGATACGCTCGGCGCCGTTGCCAAAACCAAGGAAGTTGCTGAGAAATTCAAGAAGTTCGGCTGGTCTTCGGCGCTGATTGTCGATGCCGCGGTGGATGAGCTTTTTCTGCGCGCCAGCCGCAACGTGCATGGGCTGGATATTCTGCCGGTGATCGGCGCCAATGTTTACGACATCGTCAAGCACGATGTCCTGGTGATCACCCAGGCCGGAGTCGATGGGCTGAAGGAGCGCCTGGCATGAGCGCCGCAAAACTCTCTACCGAGCGTCTGTACGAGGTCGTGCGGGCGCCGCTGATCACCGAGAAATCGACACTGCTTTCCGAGAAGAACCAGTTTGTATTCCGCGTCGCCAACGATGCGACCAAGCCCGAAATCAAGGCGGCGATCGAGACCTTGTTCAAGGTAAAAGTGACCGCTGTGAACACGCTGATCACCAAGGGCAAGGCCAAGCGGTTCAAGGGCCGCATGGGCGTGCGCTCCGATGTGAAGAAGGCGTTCGTAACTCTGGCCGAGGGCCAGAGCATCGATTTCACAACCGGCCTGAGTTGAGGGGCGCCAAGCAATGGCATTGAAAAATTTCAAGCCGGTAACGCCCAGCCTGCGCGGCACGATTCTGATCGACCGCACGGAGCTGTGGAAAGGCAAGCCGGTCAAGGGTCTTACCGAGGGTAAGAACTCCTCCGGCGGGCGCAACAACCATGGCCGGATCACCAGCCGTTTCCGCGGCGGCGGTCATAAGCAGGCCTACCGCATCGTCGATTTCAAGCGCCGCAAATTCGATGTCGGCGCGGTGGTGGAGCGGCTGGAGTATGACCCGAACCGCACCGCCTTCATCGCGCTGATCAAATACGCCGATGGCGAGCTGGCTTATATTCTGGCGCCGCAACGTCTGAAGGTCGGCGATCCGGTGATCTCTGGCATGCGTGTCGACATCAAGCCCGGTAATTCCATGCCGCTGGCGGCGATCCCGACGGGCACGATCATCCATAATATCGAGCTGAAGGTCGGCGCCGGCGGCAAGCTGGCGCGCTCGGCCGGTACCTTCGCGCAGCTGGTCGGCAAGGATCAGGGCTATGCCCAGGTCAAGCTGATGTCCGGCGAGCTGCGCATCATCCGCGCGGAATGCATGGCCAGCATCGGCGCCGTTTCCAACGCCGATCACCAGAACCAGCAGATCGGCAAAGCGGGCCGTAACCGCTGGCTAGGCCGCAAGCCGCATCAGCGCGGTGTTGTGATGAATCCGGTCGATCACCCGCATGGCGGTGGCGAAGGCCGGACCTCGGGCGGCAGGCATCCGGTGACACCTTGGGGCAAGCCGACCAAGGGTTACAAGACCAGAACAAATAAGCGCACGGATGATCTGATCATTCGCCGCGCCAAAAGCGGGAAGTAAGTAGATGTCGCGTTCCGTCTGGAAAGGCCCGTTCGTGGACGGGTATTTGTTGAACAAGGCGGAGGCCTCGCGGGCCTCCGGCCGCAACGAGATCATAAAAATTTGGTCGCGCCGTTCGACGATTTTGCCGCAGTTCATCGGCCTGACCTTCGGCGTTCACAACGGCAAGAAATTTCTGCCGGTGCAGGTGAACGAGAACATGGTCGGCCATAAATTCGGTGAATTTTCGCCGACCCGTACCTTTACCGGGCATTCGGCGGATAAGAAAGCGAAGCGGGGCTGATCATGAGCAAACCGAAGGGCGAACGCGGCTTGGCCGAGACGGAAGCGCAGGCGATCACGCGCAATATCCGCACCTCGCCGCGCAAGCTGAACCTGGTGGCGGCTTCCATCCGCAATTTGCCGGCCGGACGCGCGATCGCGGAGCTGACCTTCAGCAAGCGCCGCGTTGCCCAGCATGTAAAGAAGACGCTGGAATCGGCCGTCGCCAATGCCGAGAACAACCATCAGCTCGATGTCGACAAGCTGGTGGTGAAGCTGGCCGAGGTTGGCCGCGGCGTGGTGATGAAACGCTTCCATGCGCGTGGCCGCGGCCGTTCCGCGACCGTGGAAAAATGGTTTAGCCATTTGAAGATTGTGGTCGCCGAACGCGAGCCGGTTGAGAAACCGCAGCGCGATACGCGGCCGGGATATAAGGCCAGGGCCGGCAAGGCAATACCTGCCGAAGCCACCGGAGGAGCTGCGTAACATGGGTCACAAGATCAATCCGATCGGCATGCGCCTTGGCATTATCCGCACCTGGGATAGCCGCTGGTACGCCGGCAAGGACTACGCCAAGCTGCTGCATGAGGACATCAAGCTGCGCAACCATCTGCGCGCCAAGCTCAGCCAGGCCGGTGTTTCCAAAGTAGTGATCGAACGCCCGGCAAAGAAGCCGCGGGTGACGATCTACGCGGCGAGGCCTGGCGTGGTGATCGGCAAGAAGGGTCAGGATATCGACACGCTGCGCAAGGAATTGTCGGTGATGGCGAAGGCCGAGGTTTCTCTGAACATAATGGAAATCCGCAAGCCGGAAATCGATGCGACGCTGGTTGCTGAGAACATCGCGCAGCAGCTGGAACGCCGCGTCGCCTTCCGCCGCGCCATGAAGCGCGCCGTGCAATCCGCGATGCGGCTTGGCGCGCAGGGCATTCGGATCAACTGCTCCGGCCGTTTGGGCGGCGCCGAGATCGCGCGGATGGAATGGTATCGTGAGGGCCGAGTGCCGCTGCATACGTTGCGCGCCGATGTCGATTACGGTGTCGCCACCGCCAAGACCACCTACGGCACCTGCGGCGTCAAAGTCTGGATCTTCAAGGGCGAGATTTTGACCCACGACCCGATGGCGCAGGATAAGCGCGCCGCCGAACAAGCGCCGCAGCGTTAAGGAATTCTACTGCTATGATGTCCCCCAAGCGTACGAAGTTCCGTAAAGCCCATAAAGGCCGTATCCACGGTCTGGCCAAGGGCAATACGGTGCTGAATTTCGGTTCCTATGGCCTGAAGGCGTTGGAGCCGGAGCGGATTACCGCGCGGCAGATCGAATCCGCTCGCCGGGCGATCACCCGCGCGATGAAGCGCGCCGGTCGCGTCTGGATACGGATTTTCCCGGATGTGCCGGTCTCCACCAAGCCAGCCGAAGTGCGCATGGGTTCTGGCAAGGGCAGCCCGGAATTCTGGGTGGCGCGCGTGCATCCCGGCCGCATCGTGTTCGAGATCGACGGCGTTTCCGAAACCCTGGCGCGCGAGGCGCTGGCTTTGGGCGCGGCGAAGCTGCCGATCAAGACCAAGGTCGTCAACCGGATTGGGGAGGCTTGAGAATGGCCACTGCAACTGACGTACGGGCGAAGACACCCGATGAGCTGACCAGCATGCTGACCGATCTGCGCCGTGAGCAGTTCAACCTGCGTTTTCAGCGTGCGACCGGCCAGCAGGAAAACACCAGCCGCGTGCGTGCGGTGCGGCGCGACATCGCGCGGGTGAAAACAATTTTGGCCGAGCGCGCGCGCTCCGCCGACAAGGCGTCAAGAGGTTAGCATGCCGAAACGTATTCTCACCGGCCGCGTCGTGAGCGACAAGATGGACAAGACGATCACCGTGCTTGTCGATCGCCGCATCATGCACCCGCTCTACAAGAAATTTATCCGCCGTTCGAAGAAATACGCGGCGCATGACGAGCGCAATGTCTGCGTCGAAGGCGATCTGGTGCGGATCGAGGAATGCGCGCCGATCAGCAAGCGCAAGACCTGGATCGTGACCGAGCGCAACGGCGCGATGCTGGCCGGGGCAGCTTCCGGCGATAAGCCGGATGCCGCCGTGCCGATTGCGATTACCTGAAGGACGGGTTTGAAAAATGATTATCGTAGAATCCAACCTCGATGTTGCCGATAATTCCGGGGCGCGGCGCGTCCAGTGCATCAAGGTGCTTGGCGGCTCCAAGCGCAAGGCGGCATCGGTCGGCGACGTGATTGTGGTTTCCGTCAAGGATGCCATTCCGCGCGGCAAGGTGAAAAAGGGCGACGTGCATCAGGCCGTGGTCGTGCGTACCGCCTTCGCCGTACGCCGGCCGGATGGCAGTGCCATCCGCTTCGACCGTAACGCCGCCGTGCTGATCAACAAGCAGATGGAGCCGATCGGCACCCGTATCTTCGGGCCGGTGGTGCGCGAGCTTCGGGCGAAGAAATTCATGAAGATCATCAGCCTGGCGCCGGAGGTGCTGTAACCATGGCCGCTCGCATCAAAAAAGGCGACAAGGTGATCGTGATCGCCGGCGCCGCCAAGGGCCGCCGCGGCGAAGTGCTGCGCGTGCTGCCGAAGGAAGAACGGGCGGTGGTGCAGGGCATCGCGATCGCGAAGCTGCACACCAAGCCGAAGGGCGTGGGCCAGCCCGGCGGCATCGTGGAACGCGAAGCCTCGATCCATCTTTCCAATATCGCGCTGCTCGATCCCTCAACCGACAAAGCCACCCGCATCGGCTTTCGCAAGCTCGATGATGGCCGCAAAGTTCGCATCGCCCGCAAGAGCGGCGCGGTGATTGAGGCTTAAAGGACCCGCCATGAGTGAAACAAAGGCCCTTCCCCGTCTGCAGACACATTACCGCGAGGTTGTGCGCGAGCAGATGCGACAAGAATTCAACTATGCCAACGCTTTCGAAATTCCGAAGCTGGAAAAGATCGTGATCAATATGGGCGTGGGTGAAGCCGCGGCCGACCAGAAGAAGCTGGACGCGGCGGTGGCGGAGCTGACGCTCATCGCCGGCCAGAAGCCGGTAAAGACGATCGCGAAAAAGGCGATTGCCGGCTTCAAGATACGCGAGGGCCTGCCGATCGGCTGCAAGGTGACGCTGCGCAAATCCAGAATGTATGAATTTCTCGACCGGCTGGTGACCATCGCGATGCCGCGGGTTCGCGATTTCCGCGGTATTCCCGCAGGCAAGGGTTTCGACGGCCGCGGCAATTTCGCCATGGGCCTGAAGGAACAGATCATCTTCCCGGAGATCATCTACGACAAGGTGGATGCGATCCGCGGCATGGACATCATTTTCGTGACCAGCGCGAAAAGCGACGCCGAGGCGAAGGCGCTGCTCAAGGGCTTCAATCTGCCATTTGCGAAATAGAGCTTGTTGAATTTTGATTTGGAAAACGGCCGGGAATTGCCGGCAGGTTCTGAAGGGTAGTTAAAGAATGTCGAAGGTAAGCCAAGTCAACCGCAACCATAAGCGCGAGCGCATGGCGGCGCGGGATAAGAAGAAGCGACAGGCGCTGAAGGATGTGGTCATGGATCGCAGTTTGCCGGTGGAAGACCGTTTCGAGGCGAGCATCAAGCTGGCGGAACTGCCGCGCAATGGCGCGAAGATACGCGTGCGGCTGCGCTGCGAGCTGACCGGGCGTTCTCGCGGCAATTATCGCAAGTTCAAACTCTGCCGTATCGCGTTCCGCGATCTTGCCAGCGCCGGCCAGATCCCCGGCGTTGTCAAAGCCAGCTGGTAAGGGACGCTTAAAATGTCGATGTCCGATCCGTTGGGTGATATGCTCACCCGTATCCGCAACGCGCAGCATGCGCGTCTGACGGTTTGCACCGCCCCCGCCTCTAATTTGCGCGTCAATGTGCTGGATGTGCTTAAGCGCGAAGGCTTTATTCGCGGCTTCACCAAGGAAGAGGTGCGGCCCGGTATCGCGCAACTGCGCATCGAGCTGAAATATTCCGAAGGCCAGCCGGTGATCAAGGAGATCAATCGCGTCTCCCGCCCCGGCCGGCGCGTCTATTCCAAGATCAAGGAATTGCCGCGGGTGTATTCCGGTCTCGGCGTTTCCATCCTTTCCACGCCGCGCGGCGTGATGAGCGATGTGGAAGCGCGCGCCGCCAATGTTGGCGGCGAAGTTCTCTGCCGCGTGTTTTAAGGAGAGAACCCGATGTCCCGTGTAGGTAAATATCCCGTGGAAGTTCCCGCCGGCGTCACCGTCGCGCTGGCCGGCAACATCCTCTCCGCCAAAGGCAAGCTCGGCGAGCTGAAAATGGCGCTGACGGATCACGTCGAAACGAAGATCGACGGCAACAAGGTTTCTGTCGAGCCGCGCACCAAAGATGCGCAGGCGCGCATGATGTGGGGCACCACCCGCGCCAACATCGCGAGCATGGTCAAGGGCGTCAGCCAGGGTTACGCGAAAACCCTGGAGATCACCGGCACCGGCTACCGCGCCGCCGTGCAGGGCAAGAACCTGGTGGTCAATCTCGGTTTCTCGCACGACGTGGTCTATCCGATTCCGGAAGGGATCAAGGTGACCTGCGAGCGCCCGACCTTGATCAAGGTCGAGGGCACCGATAAACGCCAGGTTGGTCAGGTCTGCGCCGAGCTGCGCGCCTACCGTCCGCCCGAGCCCTATAAAGGCAAGGGTGTCAAGTTCGAGGGCGAGGCGATTCGCCGCAAAGAGGGTAAGAAGAAGTAATGGCGAGCAATCTTTCACTCAGCGATCGCCGCCGGCAGCGTCTGCGCTATCAGCTGCGGCAAAAATCCGGCGGCCGGCCGCGGCTTTCGGTGTTCCGTTCCGGCAAGCACATCTATGCGCAAATCATTGATGACGCTGCCGGCAAGACCGTCGCCGCCGCTTCGACCTTGGACAAGGATTTGAAGGCGTCGTTGAAGACCGGCGCCGACAAGGACGCGGCGAGCGCGGTCGGCAAGCTGATTGCGGAGCGTTGCAAGGCGGTCGGCGTGACCGCCGTGGTGTTTGACCGCGGCGCCTATCTCTATCATGGCCGGGTGAAAGCTTTGGCAGAGGCTGCCCGCGAGGGCGGCCTGGACTTTTAGGAGCAAGCATATGGCACGTGAAGCACGTGATGGCGGCGGCCGCGGCCGGGAACGCGAGCGCGAACGCGATCGCGATGGCGACGAGCTGATCGACAAGCTGGTCACCATCAACCGCGTCGCCAAAGTGGTGAAAGGCGGCCGGCGGTTTGCGTTCGCTGCTTTGGTGGTGGTCGGCGACCAGAAAGGCCGCGTCGGCTACGGCGCCGGCAAGGCGCGCGAAGTGCCGGAGGCGATCCGCAAGGCGACCGAACGCGCCAAGAAGACCATGATCCGCGTACCGATGAAGGAAGGCCGCACGCTGCACCATGACATCACCGGCACCTACGGCGCCGGCAATGTCGTGATCCGCGCTGCCCCCGCCGGTACCGGCATCATCGCCGGCGGCCCGTTGCGCGCGGTGTTCGAGACGCTGGGCATCGGCGACGTGGTGGCCAAGTCGCTCGGCAGCCGCAACCCGCATAACATGGTCAAGGCGACCTTCGCCGCACTCACCGGTGTCACCAGCCCGCGCGCGGTGGCCAATCGCCGCGGCAAGCGCGTTGCCGATTTGTACGGAACCGCGAAGAAGGAAGCGGCAGTGGAGGCTGAAGATGCCGGAAGTTAAACGGGTTCGCATCACACAGATCGCGTCGGGCAACGGCCGCAAGCCGGGCCAGCAGGCAACGCTGATCGGGCTCGGCCTGAACAAGATCAGCAAGAGCCGGGAACTTGTGGCGACGCCCGAAATCCTCGGCATGGTGAAGAAAATCGCGCATCTGGTGAAGGTCGAAGAACTGAATTAGAAAAGGAAGAACTTCTTTTCTGAAGAAAAGGAACCTGGCCGACGGTGCGGCAAAAAGAATTTCGAACGCTCCGGCGAAAACAATTTTGAATATTGGGCTACGGGCGTCGTCGTCGCAAACGTCCATAGCCAAAGTTTAATAAGGGTCAAGGTTCCAAAAAGGGCCAAGGTTCCAAAAGGCCGAGGTTCCAAAAAAGTTTTTGCGCCGCTTTTCTCATCAAGCGGCTGCTTGGTTTGCGGCTTGCTTATAGGAAGATCGAAATGAAACTGAATGAAATCCGGGACAACCCCGGTTCGCGCCTGAAATCCAAGCGCCTGGGCCGCGGCATCGGTTCCGGCAAGGGCAAGACGTCCGGCAAGGGTGTGAAGGGCCAGAAGGCGCGCGAGGGCGTGGCGCTGAACGGCTTCGAAGGCGGCCAGCTGCCGATCTATCGTCGCTTGCCGAAGCGCGGCTTCACCAACGTGAACCGCAAGGAATACGCGCCGCTCAACCTCGGTAGCCTGGAGGCTGCGTTCGAGGCGGGTAAGCTCGATGCCGGGCAGCCGATCACCGAGGCGTTGTTGCAGGGTGCCGGTCTGGTCCGCCTGGGCAAGGTCGATGGCGTACGTCTGCTCGCCAAAGGCAGCATCACCCGGGCGATCAACATCGAGGTTGCTGGCGCATCGGCCGCGGCCATTACGGCCATCGAGCAGGCCGGCGGCAGCATAACAACGCTGGTCAAGCCGAAGGCCGAGGCAACCGCCGCCGCCTGACCGGAAGCCTCTTGCCATTGCCGGATCACCTCCGGCACATTAAGCGCTAAATAAAGCGGCGCTTCCGGGCAGCACGCCTGGAAGCGCCGTTTGCTTGAAGAGCATGAAAGTGAAACCGCATGGCATCCGCCGCAGAACAGATGGCATCGAGCATGAACCTTGGCGCGTTTGCCAAGGCGACGGATCTCAAAAAACGCATCTGGTTCACCCTTGGCGCGCTGATCGTCTTCCGGCTCGGCTCCTATATCCCGGTGCCCGGGATCGACGCGACGGTGATGGCGCATCTGATGACGCAGAATGGCGGCGGCATCCTTGGCATGTTCAACATGTTCACCGGCGGCGCGCTGGGACGCATGACGATTTTTGCTCTGGCCGTGTTCCCCTATATCAGCTCCAGCATCATCATTCAGATGATGACGGCCGCAGTGCCGGCGCTGCAGACGCTGAAGAAGGAAGGTGATTCCGGCCGGCAGAGGATCAACCAATATACCCGCTACCTCACCGTGGTGATCGCCACCGTGCAGGCCTACGGCATTTCCATCGGCCTGCAGGGCATGAAGAGCGATCTAGGGCCGGCTGTTATCGATCCTGGCTTCTTCTTCACCTTCACTTGTGTGGTGACGCTGGTGGGCGGCACGCTGTTCCTGATGTGGCTGGGCGAGCAGATCACCTCGCGCGGCATCGGCAATGGCGTCTCCCTGATCATCTTCTCCGGCATCGTCGCCAATTTGCCGGTGGCGATCGCCAACATCCTGGAGCTTGGTTCCACCGGCGCGCTCTCCACCTTTTTCATCATTACCTTCTTTATCGGCTTCTTTGCGGTGATCGCCTTTGTGGTTTTCATGGAACGCGCGCAGCGGCGGGTGCTGGTGCAGTACCCCAAGCGCCAGGTCGGCAACCGCATGTATGGCGGCGATTCCACCCATATGCCGCTAAAGGTGAATACGTCGGGTGTGCTGTCGCCGATTTTCGCCAGCTCCCTGCTGCTGATCCCGGCAACGATCGTCGGCTTCTCGCATGGCGGCGGCCCGAGCTGGCTGCAGTTCCTGGGGCATGAACTCTCGCACGGTCAGCCCGGCTATATGCTGCTCTACGCCGTACTCATCGTCTTCTTCGCCTATTTTGCGACCGCAACGGTCTTCAACCCGGATGAGACCGCCGATAGCTTGAAAAAAAATGGCGGCTTCATCCCCGGCATCCGCCCCGGCGCCAACACGGCCGCCTATTTCGATACGGTGCTGACTAGGCTCACCACGATCGGTTCGGCCTATCTGGTGGTGGTCTGCCTGCTGCCGGAATTCGTGCTCAGCCGCTATAGTCTGCCGTTTTATTTTGGTGGTACGTCTCTGCTCATCATCGTATCCGTGACGATGGATACGGTCGCGCAAGTACAGTCGCATTTGCTGGCCCACCAGTATGAAGGCCTGATTCGTAAAACGCGTGGCAAAGGTCGCAGATAAGGAGGCGTCTCATGGAGTTGATTTTGCTGGGGCCGCCCGGGGCAGGCAAGGGGACGCAGTCGAAGCTGCTGGAGTCGCGCTACGGTGTCGCGCAGATCTCGACCGGCGATATGCTGCGGGCGGAGGTGAAGGCGGGCTCGCCGATCGGGCTGGAGGCCAAGGCGATCATGGACACCGGCGGCCTGGTCTCCGACGAGTTGATCATCCGGATGATCGGCGAGCGCATCGGCCGCCCCGATTGCGCCAACGGCTTCATCCTGGACGGCTTTCCCCGAACCGTGCCGCAGGCCGAGGCGCTGGATAAGTTGCTGCACGAGACCAAGGTCGACCTGGATGCGGTGATCGAGCTGAAGGTCGATGAGGTCGTGTTGGTGGAGCGCATCAGCGGCCGCTTCACCTGCGCAAAATGCGGCGTTGGCTATCACGACAAGTTCAAGCTGCCGAAAATCTCCGGAGTCTGCGACGTGTGCGGCAGCACCGAATTTAGCCGCCGCGCCGATGACAAGGCAGAAACGGTGCATGCGCGGCTGGAAGCCTACAATGCGCAAACCGCACCGATTCTGCCTTATTACCGGGAAAAGCACCGGCTGTTTTCGGTCGATGGCATGGCGGAAATGGACGAGGTGGAGCGTCAAATCGAGGCAGTGCTGCGTGATGTCGGGGTAGCGCCGCCGACGGCAGGCAATTAAGGAAATCAGCTTTTTCTAAAGAAAAGAACTGGGCCGCAGGCGCTGCAAAAAGCTTCTGGATACTGCATTGGGGCGCTGGCGCCTGCAAAGCCCAAGACCTAGCATAGCAAAAAGTCTTGCGCCGTTTTTTTTGCAGAAAAGCGGCTGGTTTCGCTCACGAAAAATTGAACGTGCTCGATTGACTCTATTTTCGCCAACGCTATAAAGCCCATCTCTGCGGCGCTCCGGTTCGGGGCGCCGCTGCTTGTTACGACTAATGCCATTATTTTCCGCGGTTTTGGCCGCGGGAGGATCAGGAGAGACCACGTGGCACGTATTGCCGGCGTAAACATTCCCACAAATAAACGCGTTTTGATCAGCCTGCGCTACATTTACGGCATCGGCCCGAGTAAGGCTCAGGAAATCTGCACCGCCTTAAGTATTCCAGATGAGCGCCGGGTGAACCAGCTCTCCGATGATGAAATTTTGCGTATCCGCGAGCTCATCGACAAGGACTACAGGGTTGAGGGCGATCTGCGGCGTGAAAACGCCATGAACATCAAGCGGCTGATGGATCTGGGCTGCTATCGCGGCCTGCGCCATCGCAAGGGCTTGCCGGTCCGCGGCCAGCGCACCCACACCAATGCCCGTACCCGCAAGGGCAAGGCCGTGGCGATTGCCGGCAAGAAGAAAGTTACGAAGTAACTCTCTACCTATTTTTGAAATTGCAGGATTAAAAATATGGCGAAACCCGCCTCCCGGCCCCGTAAGAAAGAGCGCAAGAACATCATCTCCGGTGTGGCGCATGTTCTGGCCAGCTTCAACAACACCATGGTCAACATCACCGATGCGCAGGGCAACACCATTGCCTGGTCCTCGGCTGGCAGCCAGGGTTTTAAGGGCAGCCGGAAATCCACGCCGTATGCCGCCCAGGTGGCCGCGGAAGATGCCGGCCGCAAGGCGCGCGAGCACGGCATGGAAATGCTGGAAATCGAAGTCAGCGGCCCCGGCTCGGGCCGGGAGAGCGCGCTGCGCGCCTTGCAGACCGTCGGCTTTCAGATCTCGGCGATCCGCGATCTGACCCCGATCCCGCATAACGGCTGCCGTCCGCGTAAGCGCCGCCGCGTTTAAGGCGGCGGGTTGCGCCCTGAGCGCTTGAGCGAGAGATTGATGATGGCCCGGAGCGGAAATTTTCGTCGGGCCGGAGGATGACATGCTGAAAGAATCGAATTTGTCTTTGCAACGGAACTGGCAGACTCTGATCAAGCCGGAAGCGCTTGATGTGGAGTTCGGCAGTGACGCGACGCGCGTTGCCACCATCATCGCCGAGCCGCTTGAGCGCGGCTTTGGCATGACCTTGGGCAACTCGCTGCGCCGCATTTTGCTCTCTTCCCTGCAGGGCGCCGCGGTGACTTCCGTGCGAATTGACGGCGTACTACACGAGTTCTCGACGCTCGGCGGCGTTCGCGAGGACGTGACCGATATCGTGCTGAACATCAAGCAGCTGGCCGTTCGCATGCATGGCGAAGGTCCGAAGCGCATGGTTCTTACCGCGACCGGCCCGGGTGAGGTGAAGGCGGGACAAATTCAGTCCGGCCACGACATCGAAATCATGAACCCGGACCTGGTGCTCTGCACGCTCGATGACGGCGCTTCGCTCGGCATGGAATTCACGGTGGATCTCGGCCGCGGCTATGTGCCGGCTTCCGCCAACCGGCCGGAAGATGCGCCGATCGGGCTGATCCCGGTCGATGCGATCTATTCGCCGGTGCGCCGCGTTTCCTACCGCGTCGAACAGACCCGCGTCGGCCAGGTAACCGACTATGACAAGCTGATCCTGCAGGTGGAAACCAACGGCGCCATCACGCCGGAAGATTCCGTGGCACTCGCTGCCCGCATCCTGCAGGACCAACTCGGCATGTTCGTGAATTTCGAGGAGCCGCAGCGCCTGCGCCCGGAAGAGCCGCGCATCGAGCTGCCGTTCAACGCCAACCTGCTGCGCAAAGTGGACGAGCTGGAGCTTTCGGTTCGCAGCGCCAACTGCCTGAAGAACGACAACATCGTCTATATCGGCGACCTGGTGCAGAAGAGCGAGCAGGAAATGTTGCGCACGCCGAATTTCGGCCGCAAATCGCTGAACGAGATCAAGGAAGTGCTGACGGTGATGGGCCTGTCGCTTGGCATGACGGTGACCGATTGGCCGCCCGAGAATATCGAGGAACTGGCCAAGCGTTCGGATCAGCCTTTTTAAAGTTTAAGCAGGAACATTTATCATGCGTCACGGTCTTGCCGGGCGGAAGCTCAGCGTCACCTCCTCCCACCGCGCGGCCATGTTCAGGAACATGGCGGTCGCCCTGATCAAGCACGAGCAGATCACCACCACCTTGCCGAAAGCCAAGGAGCTGCGGCCGGTGGCTGAGAAGCTGGTGACCTTGGCCAAGCGCGGCGGCCTACATGCCAAGCGCCAGGCTTTTGACCAGCTGCGCGACACCAAGATCGTCGCGAAATTGTTCCAGACGCTGGGCGAACGCTACAAGACCCGCAACGGCGGCTACACCCGCGTACTAAAGGCCGGCACCCGCTACGGCGACGCCGCCGACATGGCGGTGATCGAATTCGTGGACCGCGACCCGGCCGCCAAGGGCCTGGACAGCGGCCCAATACAGGTGCAGGCGGAAGAGGAAGAGACCGCGGAGTAGTTTAAGCAAGCAGCCGCCTTTTGAATAAAGCGGCGCAAAAACCTTTGTCTCCGCTGGTGCCGGGGAATTTGGACCATTTTGCCAGGATAAAAAGCAGGCGTGAGCCTGCTTTTTCATTTGCATCCGCCCACAAACCGCGCCACGTCATGCCGGCGCAGGCGCCACCGGACGCGCCGCGACATCCACGACTTTTTCTGATGGACAAGCTATGGACGGGCGATTTGACCCTTCAACATGGTCTTCCAAACCCGCTACGCCATTAGCTTGGCGCAGCGGCCGTGCAACGTCGAAAGACCGCCTGCTGCCGGAGGAAACCCCGATTGCGCTCACCTATAACCGTGTGACCTTTGCGGTGATGATGGCATCACCCTGTGATCTGCGCGACTTCGCCATCGGGTTTTCGAAATCTGAAGGCCTTATCGAAGACATCTCTGAGATCGAAGATCTCGAAATACTGCATGTCGAAGCCGGCATCGAATGCCGCATATCGTTGAATGCCGCGCGTGAGGCGGTGCTTCAGGCGCGGCGGCGCAGGATTGCGGGGCCCGTGGGATGCGGCTTGTGCGGGATGGATTCACTGGAACAGGCGGTGCTGCCGGCGAAACACGTTGCGTCAACGTTGCGTCTATCTGCCGCTCTGATCGCGGAATATTTTGCTTCGATGGAAGCGCAGCAGGTGCTGAACAAGGAAACCCAAGCCGTCCACGCGGCCGCCTTCGTCAACGCAACCACAGGGGAGTTGGTGCTACGTGAAGACATCGGCAGGCATAATGCGCTGGATAAACTGGTTGGTGCCGCTTTGGCCAAAGGTGAAGATGCGCGCCAAGGCGCGCTGTTAGTGACCAGCAGGGTTTCGATCGAACTGATTCAAAAAGCGGCGATGTTCGGCGCCCCGGTGCTGGCAGCAATCTCCGTACCTACCGCCAGGGCAGTGCGAGAAGCCGACCAGAGCGGCATCACGCTGATCGGCGTCGCCCGTAAGGATGGGTTTGAGATATTTACCCATCCTGAGCGCGTCTTCTTCGACTTATAATAATACAAGCTTTTGCGCCGCTGTTTTTAAAAAGCGGCTGCTTCCTTAAATCGGCTTATGTGCTTTCTCGATCAGGCGCGAGAAAAATCCTGGCTTCTTCACCGGCTTCGGCGCCGCTTGTTTGGCTTCGGCGGCTTCCGCCTGCACCTTTGCCCTCATCCAGTCTTCCAGCGATTTGCCGGCCTGCTTGGCGCGCTCCTGCTCGTAGGCGAGTTGGCCTTTCGACAATTTCCTGCCGGCGATGACGGTAAATTCCGGCTTCGGCGCGGCTTTGGCGGCGGCTTTGGGGGGCATCGGAAAACTCCAGTTTCAGGCGGCGTCACGCCGCCGTAGCATCAAATACTGCAGCAAGCCAAGGCTCGCGTAGATCGCGATGCCGGCTAAGCCCAGCAGCACCAAGGCAGCGAACATGCGCGGAATTTCCAGTCGGTAGCCGGCTTCCAGAATGCGGTAGGCGAGGCCGGAGGCAAAGCCGCCGGAGCCGGCGACGAATTCCGCCACCACCGCGCCGACCAGCGCCAGCGTGCCGGCAATGCGCAGCCCGGTCAGGAAATAGGGCAGGGCCGCCGGCAGGCGCAGGAGGAAAAGAGTTTGCAGCCGGGTGGCGCCGTTCAACTGGAACAGGTCCAGCAAATCCCGCGGCGTTGCGGCCAACCCGGCGGCGGTGTTGGAGAGCACGGGGAAAAACGCGACGATGGTGGCGCAGGCCACCAGCGCCAGAAAAGGCTGGTTCACCCAGATGATGATCAAGGGCGCGATCGCCACTACCGGCGTCACCTGCAGGATTACCGCCCAGGGCTGCACCGCGGCGCGGGCGAGGTCGCTCGCCGCCATCACCAGCGCCAGAACCACGCCGAGCACCGTGGCGGCCAGCAGGGCGGCGAGGGTGACGGTCAGCGTGGAGAGTAAAGCGGCGTTCAGCGTGCCGTAATCGCTGAGGTAGGCGTTGACGATGGCGATGGGGCCGGGAAGGACATAGGCTGGGGTCTGCGTAAGCCATATCGCTGTCTGCCACAGGCAGAGGCCGAGAATGCCGAACAGAAAGGGCATCGCCCGTTCCAGCGATTTCCTCAAGCCGCCGCCTCCGCGTGCAGCAGATCGGATAATTGTTTCACAAGCGCAAAGTAGCCCGGTGCGGTGCGGCGTTCGGCATCTTCACCCACAGCACATTTAACGTCGGCGGCAATGCGCCCGGGCCTTGCTGACATCACCAGAACGCGGGTGGCGAGATAGGCGGCTTCGTAGATCGAATGCGTTACGAAAACGATCGATTTTCGTTCCGCCCGCCAGAGCTTGCGCAAATCTTCCTGCAGCCGGTGGCGGGTGAATTCATCAAGCGCCGCGAACGGCTCATCCATCAGCAGAATTTTCGGGCGGCAGACCAGCGCGCGGGCGATGGAAACACGCATCTTCATGCCGCCCGACAACGCCGCCGGTTTGGCATCCGCGAAATCCTGCAGGCCAACCTGGCGCAGGGCCGCAATGATCTCAGTATTCGTCGCCGCCTTGCTTTTACCGCGCAGCCGCAACGGCAAATAGACGTTCTCTGCCGCGCTCAGCCACGGCATCAGCGTGGAATCCTGGAATACGAAGCCGATCTCGCCAGGTTTCGGCGCAGCACTCTGCCACAGGATTTCGCCCTCGCTCGGGCGCTCCAGCCCGCCGATCAGCCGCAGCAGCGTCGATTTGCCGCAGCCCGACGGCCCAAGCAAAGCGATGAACTCCCCCTGCCCGATGCGCGCGGTGATATCATCAAGCGCCAATGTGCCGTTGGGGAAGCGTTTGCAGACGCCGGAGAGATCGATCATCGGGATCAATCGGCCTTAGGTTTTCCAAAACCCTTGTCGACAAATTGCAGCGTGTAGCCGGAGCGAAAATCCATGTTTTTGTCGTATAGCCCGGTCGCCGCCATTTGCGTAAAGAACAGCTTCCAGCGCGCATCGGTCATCGCGCCGATCCCCAGCATCTTCGCATCGCCGGAATCCAGAATACCGCGCGCCTTCAACTGGGTGTAGCCGTAATGCAGCAGTCCCGGCGTCATATCCGGATTGGCTTTCAGAATGGCGGCAAAAGCCGGCTGCGGATTGCCGTACAGGAAGGAGTACCAGCCCTCGATCGAGGCGTTGATGAAGCGCTGCACCAGATCCGGATCGGTCTTCACCAATTTCGCGCTGGTGGCGATCAGGCTGGCATAGCCGTCGAACCCGGCATCGGAGATCATCAGCACCACCGGCGGCTTGCCAATCTGCTGCTGCACCAGATAAGGCTCGGAGGTGACATAGGCTTCCTGGGTCAATTTTGGATTGGTGAAGAACGGCGCCAGACTGAAGCCGTAGGATTTCAGTTGGCTATCGGAATAACCGTATTTGGCTTTCAAATACAGCCACCAGCTCGCGCGCGTGTCGGAGCTGACCGCAATCGGCTTGCCTTTCAAATCCTCAAACGAGTCGTCGCCGATGCCCGGATGCGCCATCAGGATATCCGGATCCTTTTGAAACCCGGCGGCAACCGCAACGAACGGAATGCCTTCCTGCACGAAGTTCAGCGCCAGAAACGAGTTCGACGTGATGTCGAAGGTCAGCCTGCCGCCGACCAGCAGCTCCGCATTGTTTACCTCCGGGCCGCCCTCGACGATCGTCACGTCCAGGCCATATTTTTTATAAATGCCGGTGGCCAGCGCCTGGTAATAGCCGCCATATTCCGGCTCGGCCACCCAATCCAGGCCAAAGGTTATCTTGTCGGCGGCGCGCGCCTGCTGGTTGAGCAGAAGGCACGCCGCGAGAACGGTAGCGAAGCGAACCCAAAGGTTCATGTCGATGTCTCCTCGAAGCGTGATGTGATGCATGATTGACGTTGGGCCATCTTGCTCTAGCTTGGCTTACGCATGAGTGAAGCGCGGATCAAGGTCGGAATCTGGGTGCAGGCGGCGCTGCGCCTGGGCCAAACAGACGGGCGCTACGGCGTGGTCATCCGCAAGGGCGACGCGGATGCCGGCGGCGTGCTGGTTGCGCTGCGCGGCGATGCCGGAATGATGGTGTTAAGCCAGGTGCGCGACGCGCAAGGCGAAGCGGCGTGGATACGCGGCACCGGCGCCGAGCCAGTGAACGAATCTGTCGCCGACGCCTATATCGCCCGGCAGGTTCATTATGATTCCGATCTTTGGGTGGTCGAGTTCCAGGCGCCGGATTATTTGCCGCCCTTCGAGGCCAAGATCATCTGACGGGCCAGAGCCGGATTGGCCTGCGCCTGGCCGGCGATCACACCTTCCCGGTCGGCCGGGGTTTTATTCTGGCTGAGCTTGCGGGCGCCGGCCAGCCCGGTGACGTGCAGCCTTAGGCCGACGATGCCCTTGAGCTGTGCCGCGATGTAGTCCGCCGGCGCGTCCGATACGGCCCAGGGTTTTTCGCGCAACTGTTCATAGCCTTCGGTCAGGCGGGTGACGATCTCCAGCAGCCGTGGCGCATCCTCGATAATTTCCAGCCTGCCATAGGCGTGCACCGCCTCGTAGTTCCAGGTCGGCACCACTTTGCCGGTCTCGCGCTTGGTGGCATAGAAAGATGGGCTGACATAGCCATCCACCGCCGTGAAGATCGCCAGCGATTCGGTGTCTGGGTCGAGCAGCTTCCAATGCTCGTTTGCCCGCGCCACATGGCCGATCAGGTTGCCGCCATCGAGCGCCAGGGGCAGATGCGTTGCGGCAAGGCGCGGGGCTCCGCCGGCATCCTTCAATGTGGATACCAGCACCGGCAAGGAGCATTGCCGCATGATGGCGTAAAGTTCTTCCGTGTCGTTCTCGGCAAAGGCGGGTGGAACGTACATGACGCTGCCTTACTTTAAGCCGAAAGCACCTGGGTTGGCGCAAGCGCCTCGGCCTCCGCCTCGTCGCGCTTGGAGAACTCCATGGCTATTTTGGCTTCTTCGAATTGCTGCGGCGGCAGGTAGGCGGCGAGGACTTCGTCCGGCGTGCCATCCGCCTTGACGCGGCCACGATCCATCCAGATGACCCGGTTGCACCATTGCATAATGACCGGCGCCGAATGCGAGGACAGCACCAGCAATTCGGCGCCGCGCACCATGTTCTCCAGACGCCGCTTTGCTTTTGCCATGAAGGCGGCATCGCCCGCCATCAGCCACTCATCCATCAGCAGAATTTGCGGCTTGATCGCGGTCGCCATGCCAAAACTCAACCGCACCACCATGCCGGAGCTGTACATGCGCACCGGCAGATCGAGGAACTGCCCCAATTCGGCAAACTCGCCGACATCTTCCTCAAGCTGGGCAATCTGCTTCTGGCTTAGCTTGTCGAACAAGCCGCGCAGGCGGATATTTTCCCGCCCGGTCAGCTCCATGTTCATGCCCTGGTTGGGGTCGAGCAAGGCGGTGACCTTGCCGTCGATAACGATGCTGCCCTGAACCGGCTCATAGATGCCGGCCAAAGCGCGCAGCAAGGTTGTTTTGCCGGCGCCGTTGGAGCCCACAAAGCCAATCCGGTCGCCGGTTGAAATTTTTACGGACACATCTCGCAAAGCTTCCACCACCAGCCGGTGGTTACGATCCTCCCCAAGCCGCCGGGCGGCGGCGGCAAAGACCATCTTTTTCAAGGAGCGGCTTTCCGAGTGGTAGACCGGGAACAGGATCGACATGTCGCGGATGGTGATGCTGGCCATCGATCTACACCCAGTAGGCGATGCGCGGCCGCGACAGAGCGAACATGATCCCCGAGAAGATCACCAGAACGGCGGAATAGCCCAAGGCGATGACCCAGATCCCGGAATGCGATGTGGTGCCGAGCAGCGGCCCGCGAATGATTTCAAGCAAAGCGTAGAACGGGTTCCATTTGATGAGAAACAGGCCAATGCCGCGATGCTCCAGGATGGCCGGGCTCCACAAAATCGGCGTCACGAAAAAGGCGATCTGCATCACGCTGCCGACGATGGGCGGAACATCGCGATAGCGCGCGCAAAAGGAGCCGAGCAGCAGGCAGATGGCGAAGCCATCGATAAACCATAGACAGAAGCCGGGCAGGATCATCCAGGATCCAGCGCCCGGCATTTTATGCATGACCGCGAAGACGATGACGATCACGATGATGTTATGCGCAAAGGTGAGAAAATTGCGAATGACGACGCGCGCCGCGTGCAATGAGAGCGGCATTCGGCTGGCGCGGATCATCCCCTCCGAGGCGGTGAAACAGGTGCAACCCTCTGCTGTCATGCCGTTGAGGAAATTCCACAGCACGAGCGAGAGCGAGAGATAAGGCAAATACGTCTTGATGTCGGTATGGAACAGCCCGGCATAGAGGAACCCGAGCGCGCCGATCATCACACCGGTGGAAAGCGTTAGCCAGAACGGACCCAGCAGGGAACCGCGGTAGCGCAGCCGGATATCAAGGATGCTGAGCTTCCAGACCAGCCGCCATAATTGCGCGGTCTGCGCCACGTCGTCGATGGCCGCTTTGATTTTGGCGCTGCCGGTACGGGCGGCGTCGATTGAAACCAGGTTATGGGCGGTGGAGGCATCGAGAAGATTCGGCGTCACCGCATCATTGCCCGGCAGCGATGTCATGGTCATGCCCCGCGATAGCCGAATGAAGGGTTGCCAGCAACCTTCCCGTCGCGCCCGTATCCGATTTCATGGTGCGCAGCGCGGTCGGATGTTATGGATTGCTGTGGATGAGCTCGGTCTGCGCGCCGGTGATCAGCTCGACCTGGTCGCCGATCGAGAAATTCGCCGCCGATAGCGAGGCGCCGGGGTTGGCCGCCGGAGATCGCACGACGATCGAGGCGAAATTGCCGTCGCTGCGCTGAATGACGAACTCGGTTGCGTTCGGGACCTGCGCCGGCGCCGCAACCTGCAAGGCGGAAAGCACAGCCGCGGAGCTGGCCTGTAGCGGGCCCTGCGGGGTCACCGGCCGCATGGCGACGACCACGCCCGAGACGATAATTCCTTTTGGCGCGGCTATCTGTTCCGGCACCGCGGCAACGCTTCGGACGGCCGGGCGTGCCGCGCAGGAAGCCAGCAGCAGCGTCGCGCAACAGGCGAGGATTGTGCCGGAACGCCGCCGCATTTTAGCCAATACGATCTCCTGAAGCGCTTTGCAGCCGCTCCAATAGCCGATCCCGCGCCCACCCGCGCCGTGCTAACCGAAATTTTAGACGAAGGTGACAAAGCAGCCGTAGCTTTTTTTGTTGCAGGAGTTTTTGTTTTTGTTTAACGGCTTACGCAGGCTTGCTGATCCCGTCATTTAGCCTGTGGCGGCAACTTAATGATATCGCGTCAGACGACGCTGGGGGCTGCTTCCGTGAGTGATCATTCTCGCCGTTGGGATTTCGGCGCGTTACCTGTTGCTGGCTTTGCGCTGTTCAGCTTTGCGCTGTTCAGCCTGGCGCTGCTTGCCGGCTGCGCCAGCCCGAGCCGGACGGTTCAGGGGCCCTCGACTGTCTATTACGCGTCGCATGCCGGGAGCGGTTATCGTCCGCCTGGCCCGGCCAGCGATCCCTGGGGGCCCTATATCAGCCTGGCTGCAAGCCGGTTCGACGTGCCGCAGCAATGGATCCGCCAGGTGATGGAAGTCGAATCCGGCGGCAACGAATATATCAACGGTCAGCTGACAATATCGCCCAGGGGCGCGATGGGGCTGATGCAGCTGGAGCCGGAAACCTATCAGGAAATGGCGTCGCGCTACGGCTTGGGCTCCGATCCGTTCAATCCCTATGACAATATCATGGCAGGTACAGCCTATATCCATGAAATGTACGAGGTCTACGGTTCGCCCGGCTTCCTCGCCGCGTATAACGCCGGGCCCGGCCGGCTGAACAACTATATGGATTATCACGAGGCGCTGCCGCACGAGACGGTGAACTATGTGGCGATGATCGCGCCGCAGATCCAGGGCTACTATCCGCAGAACCGTTCCGAGGCTGATCAGCTTGCCCTGAACACGTTGCCGGCAAGCGAAGCGCCCGGATTGCTGCCGCCCGGCTTCTCCCCGCAGGCGCTGCCGGCGGCGTCCATGCCGGGTCCGGCGCCGGATAGCCCCAACAACCCGGTCGCGCCGGTTGCGGTCGCCGCCTTGGCGCCGCCGGCGAGTTCGGAGATCGAGACGGAAACGCCGCCGCAGGTTGCCGCCGAGCCGCTGCCGCTGCCGCCACCGCCGCCGCATGCCGGCTTCGCCTTCATCCCCTCGGCGATGGCCGATACGCCGCCGCGGACATTTGAAACAGCCTCCACCCAAAGGGATTGGGCGATCCAGGTCGGGGCCTATGGCAGCGCGTCGAAGGCCCGCGCGGCTTTAGGTATTGCTGAACTCTCGGCAGTACAGGTGCTGATGCGGGGTCAGCCGCTCGTACTCGCCGTGCATGGAGATGCAGGAACGGTCTATCGCGCCCGTGTAGTGCAGCTGCCGCATGCCGGGGCGATCGACGCCTGCCACAGGCTGCTCGGCGGCCCAACCGGCTGCGAAGTGCTTTCGCCGGATGCGCAGTCTTAGCGTCGAGACCGATATCGTTGTGCCTGCCTCCAGCAAGCCGGCTGATCGAAGAGCTTATTGCCGACAGCGCGCTTGAGGAAGGCGACGATTTTGCCGCTGATTTTGCCGCCGATTTTGCCGCCGATTTCGCAGCAGACTTCGCCCAGGTAAAACCCGATGTCGAAGCGGCCGCTTTTTTGAAAAAAAGCGGCGCAAAAAACTTTTGCTGCCCTTGAGCGGGAGCTTCAAACGCGGAGGCGAAAATTCAAAGAAGTCTTTTTGCTTCTTTTTCTTCAGAAAAACAAGCGCTTACTTACGTTGCGCCAAAGGTCATTAACGTCTCCCGCACGGCGGCTTCCGGCACTTGCGCGTTGGTGAAGGCTTCGCCGATGCCGCGCAGCAGGACGAAGGTGAGTTTGCCGTCGCGCATTTTTTTGTCCTGCTTCATGTGGGCGAGCAGTTTTTCCACGGGCAGGTCGGGGATGCGGTTCGGCAGGCCAATGGCGGCGCAATGTGCTGCGATGCGTGCGGGCAGATCGGCCGGCGCGTGTTCCAGCAGGGCGGATAGATGGGCGGCGAGCACTAGGCCGATCGCCACCGCCTCGCCGTGCAGCAGGAGTTTGCCGAAGCCGGTTTCGGCTTCCAACGCGTGGCCGAAGCTGTGGCCCAGGTTCAGCAAGGCGCGGCCGTTGCTGGGTTTCTCCTCCCGCTCATCATCGCCGACGATTTCCGCTTTCAGGCGGACGGCGCGTTCCACGGCATAGGCCTGCAGCGTCGCGTCGCCCTGTAGCAGAACGGGGCCGTTGCTTTCGCACCACTCGTAGAGGGCTTTGTCGGCGATCAGCCCGGCCTTGACGATCTCGGCGTAGCCGGCACGGCGTTCGCGGACGGCCAAGGTGGCCAGGGCGCCGGTATCGGCCAGAACCAGCAAGGGCTGGTGGAAGGCGCCGATCAGGTTTTTGCCCTGGGCGGCGTTGATGCCGGTTTTGCCGCCGACGCTGGAATCGACCTGCGCCAGCAAAGTGGTGGGGATTTGCACGAAAGGCAGCCCGCGCAACGTCGACGCGGCGGCGAAACCGGCGAGGTCGCCGACGACGCCGCCGCCCAAAGCAATAATCGTGGTGTGCCGATCGATTTTCTGGTCGAGCAGCTCGCTGATAAGTTGCGCCCAGCGCTCCAGGCTTTTGGACGCCTCGCCGGGCGGCACGATGATGCCGGCGTGGGCGATGCCGACCTCATCGAGGCTTTGCGTCAGCGTGTCCAGATGCAGCGGCGCGACGTTCTCGTCGGTGATGATGACGCAGCGTTTTTGCGGCAGAATTGGCGCCAGATGGGCGCCGGCCCGGGCGATCAGCCCTGGCCCTATAAGAACCTGGTAGCTGCGCTGCGCCAGGTCGACGGTGACTTTTGCCGGCGGCTGATAGGCTTCCAGCGCTTTCAGAACGGATTGCATGGTCAATTCAGGTGGGCCTTCCGAGCCGTCGACGATGAGATCGGCCTGAGCATAAAACGGGTTGCGTTCGGCGGAAAGAAGCTGAAGGATTTCGGCGGGATCGCCCTGGTTGAGCAAAGGCCGGTGCGTGCGGCCGGCAAGCCGCGACAGCAGGATCGGCAAGGCGCAGCGCAGCCAGACGGAAATGGCGCGTTCGCGGATCAAAGCCCTTGTTTCGGCGTCGAGATAGCCGCCGCCGCCGGGTGCGAGCACAATCGGGCCGTTTGCCAGCAAGCGCTGGATCACCCGCTTTTCGCCGGCGCGGAAATGCGCTTCGCCGTGGCGGGCAAAGATTTCGTTGATGGAAATGCCGGCCGCCTGCTCGATTTCCTGGTCCGCATCGTAAAACTGCAGGCCGAGCTGGGCGGCGAGGCGCTTGCCGATGGCGGTTTTGCCGGCACCCATCAAACCCACCAGAACGATGCTTCGGTTCGGTCTGAACCTGGAATGTTGGCGGTTGGACGGCATCGGTTTTCAGGCTTATCACATCACTGCCATGGCGGTAGATGGGCAGGTTGAGTTATTTCTCGAAATGCAGGCCGCCGAACGCGGCGCTGCCCGCAATACGCTGGCGGCGTACGAATCCGACCTGCTGGATTTCTCGGCTCACCTCAGCACAAGCGGCCGGCCGGCCGGTGCCGCAACGAAAGCCGATCTGACGGCGTACCTGGCCGGACTTACCGCCGCCGGTCTGTCGCCGCGCAGCCAGGCCCGCAAACTCTCGGCTCTTCGGCAGTTTTTCCTGTATCTGCTGCGCGAAGGCAGGCGCGCCGACAACCCGGCAATGGAGCTGTCCACGCCGCAACTGCCGCGTTCGCTGCCGAAATATTTGAGCGAAGCGGAGGTTGACCGGCTGCTGCTTTGCGCCGCGGAATTTCCCGGTCTGCCGGGGCTCAAAGCGCATGCCGGGCTGGAGATACTCTATGCCAGCGGATTGCGGGTTTCCGAATTGCTGGATTTGCCGATGCGGGCACTGACCGGCGACGCGGCGATGCTGATGATCAAGGGCAAAGGCGGCAAGGAGCGCCTGGTGCCGCTATCGGACGCTGCCAGGCAGGCGGCGCTGCGGCTGCAAGACGGCATGAAGAAACCCGGGCCGTACCTTATTGCCGGCCGGGATGCGCGCTCCCGGATGACCAGGCAGGGTTTTGCCCTGCTGCTCAAGAAAATCGCGCTGCAGGCCGATCTCGACCCGGCGCGGCTGTCGCCGCACGTGCTGCGGCACTCCTTTGCCTCGCATCTGCTGGCGCGCGGGGCGGATTTGCGCAGCATCCAGCAATTGCTGGGCCATGCCGATGTCGCAACGACGCAGATCTATACCTTTGTGCTGGAAGAGCGGCTGCAGCGCCTTGTCGAGGCGAACCACCCGCTGCTTTGACGCCTGCCGGCACGCGCTGATTGACTTGGGTGCGAGGCGAATGGCAAAAGCCTCGCATGGAAACAACAGGCCATTCGCCGGTCGAAACCGAGCCTCACGAGGTTGTCGTGACGCCGCATGGCGCTGCTGAAGCGCCGCCGCATGATGCTGCGCATGACGACTTTTATGCTGTCAGCAACCCGAAATATTTCGGCCTGCCGATTGGCGTGCTGCTGGCCGCCGGGATTTCCTTCATCGCCGTATCCATTACCCTGTTAAAATTCCTCCGCGGTGCGTTTTAGCGGCGGCGCGGCTGGCGATCCGGCGGACCGAATTGCGTGCGCAGCTTTGAATTATTGTGACACCCGGCCCTGGTGCTATAGGGCCGCGCCCGGTACGGACGGTTGCCATGAACGACAATTCCCTCAACCACCCGGCTCTGCTGCCCGCGGGCTTGCGTGACGCGCTGCCGCCGGAAGCGGAGCTTGAAGCAAAGTCGGTGGAAACGATCATGGATTGCTTTGCCGGGCATGGCTATCAGCGGGTAAAGACGCCGCTGCTGGAATTCGAGGAGAGCCTGTTCTCCGGCGCCGGCGCCGCCACCATGGAACAGACGTTCCGGCTGATGGACCCGGAGAGCCAGCGCATGATGGGGGTGCGCGCCGACATCACCCCGCAGATCAGCCGGCTGGCGACGTCGCGCCTGGCGGCGGCCCCGCGGCCGCTGCGTCTGGCCTATTCCGGGCAGTGTTTGCGGGCGCGCGGCTCGCATCTGCACCCCTACCGGCAGCTGGCCCAGGCCGGCATCGAGCTGATCGGCCATGATTCGGCGGCAGCGGATGCCGAAATCATCCTGACCGGCGCTGAGGCCCTGCGCGCGATCGGGTTGAGAAACATCAGCTTCGACCTGACCTTTCCGCGCCTGGTGCTGAGCCTGCTGGAGCATCTGGATGCCGACCGTCTGACCGTGCTGGCGCATGCGCTGGACCGCAAGGATAGCGCGGCGGTGGCGCGGACGGCCGGCGCCGATCAGCATCTGCTGCTGCAGTTGCTGGAAGCGGGCGGCCCGGTGGATCAGGCAATCCCGGCGCTGCTGGCGATCAACCTGCCGGAGGTCGCCGCTTCCTACGCCGTCAGAATGGCGGACACCGTTGCGGCGGTGAAGCAAATCAATCCGGCGCTGACCTTGACCTCCGATCCGGTGGAATTTCGCGGCTATAAATACCACACCGGCATCTGCATGACGGTGTACGCCACCGGCGGGCAGGCGGAACTCGGCCGCGGCGGACGCTATCTTACCGCCGAGTCCGAGCCCGCGACGGGGCTATCGCTGTACCCGGACATGATCGTGCGGATTGCGCCGCCGCCGCGCCTGAAACCGCGTATCTACCTGCAATACGGCACCGCGCCGGAAGCGGCTTCGTCCTGCCGGGCGCAAAATTTCGCGACCGTCGCCGGGCTGGTCAAAACCGAGGATCCGTCTGCCGAAGCGGCCAGGCTGGGCTGCACGCATCTGTACCGGAACGGCGACATCATTTTTCTCTCCAAGGAAACCGAATGACCAACGTCACCATCATCGGCGCGCAATGGGGTGACGAGGGGAAGGGCAAGGTCGTGGACTGGCTGGCGAGCCGCGCGGATATCGTCGTGCGCTTCCAGGGCGGCCATAACGCCGGGCATACGCTGGTCGTCGGCAACCAGACCTACAAACTTTCGCTGCTGCCCTCCGGCCTGGTGCGCGGCAAGCTTGGGATCATCGGCAACGGCGTGGTGATCGACCCGCACGCGTTGTTGAGCGAGATCGCCCGGGTGACGGGCCAAGGGCTGAAGGTGACGCCGGAGACGCTGCGTATTGCAGAGAACGCGCCGCTCATTCTGCCGTTGCACGTGGCACTGGATTGCGCGCGGGAGGCGGCGAGGGGCGACCAGAAAATCGGCACGACCAATCGCGGCATCGGCCCAGCCTACGAGGACAAGATCGGCCGCCGCGCCATACGCGTGGGCGATCTGGCGGAGCCGGAAACGCTATCGGCCAAACTGGATGAGCTGCTGCTGCATCATAACACGCTGCTGGCCGGGTTCGGCGCCAAGACCTTCACCAAAGACGAGCTGCTGCGCGATCTGCTGGCGCTGGCGCCGAAGATTCTGCCGTTTGTCGAGCCGGTTTGGGAAAGGCTCGCCAAAGCCAGGCAGGACGGCAAGCGCATCCTGTTCGAAGGCGCCCAGGCGGTGATGCTGGATATCGACCACGGCACCTATCCGTTCGTCACCTCCTCCAACACCGTGGCCGGCACCGCCGCCTCGGGCAGCGGCGTGGGACCAAACGCGGTCGGGCGGGTGCTGGGGATCGCCAAGGCCTATTGCACGCGGGTAGGGGCGGGGCCGTTTCCGACCGAGCTGCATGATGCGACCGGCAAGCTGCTGGGCGAGCGCGGGCATGAATTTGGCACGGTCACCGGGCGCTCCCGGCGCTGCGGCTGGTTCGACGCGGCGCTGGTGCGCCAGGCGATCAAGGTCAGCGGCATCGACGGCCTCGCATTGACGAAACTCGATGTGCTGGATGGCTTTGCCGAGCTGAAAATCGGGGTGGGGTTCGAGATCAACGGCATGAATTTCAGCCATCTGCCGGCCTCGCCCGCGGCGCAGGCGGCGGCCCGGCCGATTTATGAGACGCTGGACGGCTGGTCGGGCTCGACCCGCGGCGCGCGGTCCTGGGCGGATCTGCCGGCGCAGGCGATCAAATACGTCAAGCGTATCGAGGAGCTGGTGGAGGCGCCGGTAACGCTGCTCTCGACCAGCCCGGAGCGCGACGACACGATCCTGGTCCAGGACCCCTTCGCGGGTTAAGGATGGGTTACAACCAAGAGTTGTAATCAGGCAGAAGCGACGTTATCCTGGGGAGGTGCCGGAAGCGACGCTGCGACGTGATGATCTAAGGCAGACGCCGAGGCTGCTGGCCGGAGCGCATCCGCCAGCTTCGGGCTATGACGTCGACATCATCATTCTCACGCAGGACCGCCTGGATGAGACGATCGAGGCGGTGGATTCGGCGCTGCGGCAGCAAAATGTGACACTGCATATCAGCGTGCTCGACCAGGGTTCGGGAAGGCCGGTTCAGACAGCGTTCATGGAAGCGTTTCAGGATCATGCGAATCTCGGATTCTACACTGTCGGCGGCAATCTGGGCGTGGGCGGCGGTCGCAATTTTCTCTCGGCGCTCGGTTCGGGAAGAGTTATCGTCGGGCTGGATAACGATGCGGTTTTTGCCGATGAACTGGTGGCGGCAAAGGCGGTGGCGCTTTTTGAGCAATCGCCTGCGCTTGGCGCGATCGGGTTCAAAATTCTCGCGCAAGATGGCCGCAACATCGATGCATTCAGCTGGGGATATCCGCAGGGATTGATGCCATCCGCCCACGCTGATTTTGTCACCACTACCTTCGTCGGCGCCGGCCACGCGATCCGGCGGCGCAGCTGGATACAAGCCGGCGGCTATGACGCGGATCTGTTCTTTACGTGGGAGGAATATGATTTCTCGCTGCGCGCCCTGGCACTTGGCTGGACGATCCTCTATGCCGGTGAGCTTGCGGTAATTCACAAAATCTCGCCACAGTCCAGGGTGCGCTGGCATTCTCATCGGATGCGGTTATTTGTGCGAAACCGGATCATGATCGCAAGGAAATGGCGCGTCACGTGGCTTGTATTGCTGCCACGCATCCTTGCGTACCTGTTGAAGGCGGCGCGTAACCGGAATTTGCGGGCGGCGTTGCGGGGCATTTATGACGCGGTCGAAGCGGATCGAGGCCTGTTTAAAAGAGCAATGGAACCGCATATGCAGCGCTATCTGCGCGCGCATGAATCGCGTTTTCGCGAAGGCGTGTTTCGCAGCTTCTACCGGCATGTGGTCTTGAAAATGCAAGCCGATCCCAACTGATTGCACAAGGCCGGAGACGGAATTTTGGCCGGCGGAAAGCGCGACCAGCCATGCTAAAGTCTTATCTCTACCGTACAGAAAACGCTTCCGCCTCTGGAAAAGGACCTGCCGTGCATAAGATTGCGGGTTCAAAAGATAAGTCTCGAACTTTGTAAGGCGGAAGCGCAGCGTATTTCGCCTCTTCTATTGCAACTCCACCGCGCCCCACGAGCATCGCCACCCTGTCATCGCTCAGAGACCACTAAGCTGATCCCGTTCCTGGCTTGTATTGGGAGGGCGGATTACGCTGCGCTAATCGGCCCTCCCATTAGGGGACCACAAGTTTTTGCGCCGCTTTTTTCAAAAAGCGGCTTCTTTCCTTGCTTTCTGCTACGCGACGCGGGCTCCGGTGTCGGCCTGGTCCTCATCGAACAGCTCGGTGAGTTTGCGCATCATGGTGCCGCCGAGCTCGTCGGCGTCGAGAATCGTGACCGCTCGGTGATAATAGCGGGTGACGTCATGGCCGATGCCGATGGCGACGAGTTCGACATGGCGGCGGCCCTCGATGTCGCGGATGACGTTGCGTAGATGCCGTTCCAGGTAATTGCCGGAATTGACGGAAAGTGTTGAGTCATCGACCGGTGCGCCGTCGCTGATGACCATCAGGATTCTGCGCCGTTCCGGCCGGGCGGCCAGACGCGCATAGGCCCATTGCAGGGCTTCGCCGTCGATGTTTTCCTTGAGCAGCCCTTCGCGCAGCATCAGGCCGAGATTTTTGCGCGCCCGGCGCCAGGGCATGTCGGCTTCCTTGTAGATGATGTGGCGCAGATCGTTCAGCCGGCCGGGGGAGGCCGGCTTACCGGCGGCGATCCAGCGCTCCCGGCTCTGGCCGCCTTTCCAGGCGCGGGTGGTGAAGCCGAGGATTTCCACCTTCACCGCGCAGCGTTCCAGCGTGCGGGCCAGGATGTCGCCGCACATGGCGGCGACGGTGATCGGCCGGCCGCGCATGGAGCCCGAATTGTCGATCAGCAGGCTGACCACCGTGTCGCGGAAGCTGGTGTCGCGTTCCTGCTTGTAGGTCAGCGCCAGCAGCGGATCGACGATGATGCGCGACAGCCTCGCCGGGTCCAGCATGCCTTCTTCCAGGTCGAAATCCCAGGCGCGCGTCTGCTGCGCCAGCAATTTACGCTGCAGCCGGTTGGCGAGCTTCACCACCACCGTATGCATATGCTGCAATTGCTGGTCGAGCTGCAGGCGGAGCCGGCTGAGTTCGTCGGCATCGCAAAGCGTGTCGGCGGCGATTTCCTCGTCGAATGTTTTCGTAAACGCCTTGTAGCCGGAGGCATCGTCGCTCTGGCTCGGTGCGCGCTGCTGCCGCGGTCCGGCTGGGCTGTCATCCGTCTCGGCCGAGGATGCATCACCTTCGGTCGCTTCCTCAGCCTGCGAGTCCGAGCTCTCGCCCTCGGAAAGTTCGGGCTGCGCGGCAAGCAGGGATTGCTCTTCGGATTGCGCTTCGCCTTGGGCGTCCTGGGTATTGTCCTGGGTTGTGGTGTCTTCGCCTTCGTTGCCGCCGTCTTCGTCTTCGCTTTGCTCGCTGCTGCTGGCTTCAGCTTCGGACATCTGCAGCGCCGCCAGCAGTTTTCGCGCGGCTTTGGTATAACTTGCCTGGCTGGATTTCGCCTGCGCCAGCTCATCGAGTGCCGCTTCCGCGGAATCGCCCAGCGTATTGCGCCAGAGTTCAAGAATCGGCTGCGCCGAATCCGGAACGGTGGAGGAATCCATCTTGTCGCGCACGAGCAAGGAGAGCGCCGTGGCAAGCGGCAGCTGGTCGCGCTGCGTCATCTTGTTCAGGCCTTCCTGCTCGCATTCCTCGCTCAGTCTGGCCCGCAGATTGGCGGAGACGCCAGCCATATGTTCGCCGCCCACCACTTCGATCCGCGCCTGCTCCAGCGCGTCATAGGCTTCGCGCGCCTCGGTCGAGTTCGGCGCGTGGTTGGAATGGATGGCGTCGCTGTGGTGACGCAGCCGCAGCGCGATCGCATCGGCGGCACCTCGCAGTTTCAGCACTTCGGGCGCCGCCAAAGCGCGCGAAGGGGCGGGCAGCCGGGCGCGCTTGCCGCTTAAAGAGGATGGACCCGGCTGATAGGCCACCTGCATATCCGGGACGTTGGCGATCGCCCGCAGCGTATTCGCCGTGGCGCGTTTGAAATCCTCAGCCTTGCCCTGGTCGTTACTCGCCATGTCTATCCTGCGGATGCCGGCTCAGGCGGATTTGCGCTGCGTCTGGGTCAGCGAGACTTCCTCGTTGAAGCAGCGCTGGTAGTATTCGGCCACGGTATCGCGCTCGGATTCGTCGCATTTGTTCAGAAAGGTGAGCCGGAAGGCCATCCCGATATCGCCGAAGATCCTGAGATTTTCCGCCCAGGTGATGACGGTGCGCGGCGACATGACGGTGGAGATGTCGCCGGCGATGAAGCCGACGCGGGTGAGATCGGCGAGTGCCACCATGTTGCCGATGCGCTTCTTGGTGGCCAGATCGCCGGAATCGACGCCGAGCTTCGCCATCACGATCGCGACCTCCTGCGCGTGCGGCAGATAGTTCAGCGTGACAACGATGTTCCAGCGGTCCATCTGCCCTTGATTGATCTGCTGCGTGCCGTGGTACAGCCCGGTGGTATCGCCCAGCCCCACCGTGTTAGCGGTGGCGAACATGCGAAAGGCGGGATGCGCGCGGATCACCCGGTTCTGGTCGAGCAAGGTCAGCTTGCCTTCCACTTCCAGCACGCGCTGGATCACGAACATCACATCCGGCCGGCCGGCGTCATACTCATCGAACACCAGCGCGCAGGGGTGCTGCAGCGCCCAGGGCAAAATGCCTTCGCGAAATTCGGTGATCTGCTTGCCGTCCTTCAGAACGATGGCGTCCTTGCCGATCAAATCGATGCGGCTGATATGGCTGTCGAGGTTGATGCGGATACAGGGCCAGTTCAGCCGCGCCGCTACCTGTTCGATATGGGTGGATTTGCCGGTGCCGTGATAGCCCTGGATCATCACGCGCCGGTTGAAGGCGAAGCCGGCCAGGATCGCCAGCGTCGTCTCCTTGTCGAACAGATAAGCCGGGTCGATTTCCGGCACATGCTCGGTCGTTTGCGAAAACGCCGGCACCTGCATATCGACATTGATGCCGAACACTTCCCGCGCGGAGACCGTGATGTCGGGCTTGCTTGAACCGGCGGTCGGCGAGCCGGCGGTCGGCGAACCGGCGGCCGGGGGGTTCTGAACGGCTGGCGCAATATCATTCATTGGCAACTGAAATCCTATCCTTCAGGGCTTGGGCTGGCGCTATTCGGCCGGTGCCGAAGCGGTGCGGAGCAGCAGGTCTGCGAATTTGCTGCTAAGGGTCGTGTAGGCGAGGTTGATCGACTTGAAAATTTCCTCGGACTTCTTGTCGCCGTTATTGGCATCCGGATGGTGGCGCTTCGCCAGCTTCTTGTATTGGGCCTTCACCGCGGGCAATGCCACTGGCCAGGTCAGGCCCAAAGTCTCCAAGGCGTCATGCAGCTCGGCCGGCAGTTTGGGCTGGGCCGGCGCCCGCGGCTTGCCGCCGAAGGTGAAGTTCAGCTCATCCTCGAGATTTTGCTCCAGCCGCGCCCCATGGCCCAGCCGCCCCAGCGGCCAGGTCGGGCGCTGCCACATCGTGTCGGAACGCAGATGGGCCTCGATCTCGCCGGGCGACATGCCTTTATAGAAGTCCCAGGATGAATTGTATTCGCGCACATGCTGTAGGCAGAACCAGCGAAACTCCCGCAGATTGCTGCGCGACTTCGGCGCCCGGTAGGTCCCGAGCTCGGCGCAGCCCTGCGCTTCGCAAACCCGGTTCAAAGACCCGGCTTGCGCTGTGTCGGCTTGGAAAGTGGCACGCGTTGCGACCATGGCCTTAATGTGCTCTCTGCGGCATGATTGGCAACTCCTAACGTGGTGTGCGCAGCGCTTTTATGACATCCAGATATAGCAGAATCCGCGAGGCGCTGCAGGCTGCTTTCAACCCGCAGGCGCTGCAAATCACCGATGAAAGTGCCAGGCATGCCGGCCATGCGGAGCGCAATAACTTGACCGATGGCGAGACGCATTATCGTGTTGCCATGGTCGCGGATGCTTTTGCCGGGCTGCCCCGCTTGAAGCGCTCCCGCGCGGTGCATGATGTGCTGGATGCCGAGTTCAAGTCCGGCCTGCACGCGCTATCGCTGGAGCTGGCGGCTCCGGGAGAGAAACCGCCGGGCTGAGCGGGTTTGGGCGGGCCCCCAAGCGGGCTTTTACCTTCTGCCGTAAGGCTTGTGGCGGCGGCCAAGTCGCGCTAGACGGCCCGGCTTGTCGTGAGATTTAAGCGGGCGTGGTGAAACTGGTAGACACGCCAGATTTAGGTTCTGGTGGCGCAAGTCATGGGGGTTCAAGTCCCTCCGCCCGCACCACCTGACGCGCGGCGTTGGTATTGTTGAGGGATGGAATTTGTCGATGCAGGTTACTGAAACGCTCGTCGAAGGGCTGAAGCGCGGTTACACGGTGGTGGTGCCGGAGACGGAAATCGCCGGCAAGCGCGAGAAGCGCCTGGCCGAACTGGGTAAAACCATGCAGCTGCCGGGCTTCCGGCCGGGCAAGGTGCCGATGTCGATGGTTCGCAAGCGCTACGGTGACGCGGTGACGGCCGAAGTGGTCGAGGGCGCGGTGAGCGACGCCAGCGACCGGCTGTTGAGCGAGCGCAATCTGCGTCCAGCCATGCAGCCCAAGCTGGAAGTGACCAAGCCGGGGCAGAATTCCGACCTGGAATTCACGCTGCAGCTCGAAATCCTGCCGGAAATCAGCATTCCGATGCTGACGGACATCAAATTGCAGAAGCTGGTAGCCCCGGTGGCCGACGAGGCAATCGAAGAAGCTCTGCTGCGGCTGCGCAAGCAGCGCACGGGCTATGAACCCGTCGACCCGCCGCGTCCGGCGGAGAAAGGCGAGCAGCTGAAGGTCGATTTCATCGGCCGGATCGACGGTGTGGCCTTTGAGGGCGGCACCGCCAAAGAGGTCGCCGTGATCGTCGGGGGCGAAGGCTTTATACCCGGTTTCACCGAACAGCTTGAAGGTATGGCGCCCGGCGAGACGCGCACGATCAACGTGAGCTTCCCGGAGAACTATAGTAAGGAGCTCGCCGGCAAGGACGCGAGCTTCGAGATCGTCGCGCATTCCTTAGCCTCGGCCAAAATGCCGGACATGGATGAGGAATTCGCCAAATCCGCGGGATCGGACTCGCTTGAAGATTTGCGGCAGAAGGTTTCGGCGCAGATCGGCCGCGAGCACGACAATTTGTCCCGGATGAAGCAGAAGCGCGCCTTGCTGGACGCGCTGGCGGAGCGGGCGCAGTTTTTGGCACCGGAATCCCTGGTCGAGGCGGAATTTGCTGAAATCTGGCGCCAAGTCGAGCAGGAAAAGGTGGCAGGACGGGCCGATCCGGAAGACGAGGCCAAGGATGATGAGACGCTGAAGGCGGAATACCGCGCTATCGCCGATCGCCGGGTGCGGCTTGGGCTGCTGGTGGCGGAAATCGGCCGCGCCAATGAGATTACGGTCACCGACCAGGATCTGCAGCAGGCGATGTTCCAGGAGGCATTCAAATATCGCGACCAGGCCATGCAGGTTCTGGAGTTCTTCAAGAAGAACCCGCAGGCGATGGATCGGTTCCGCGGGCCGATCTTCGAGGATAAAGTGGTCGATTATCTGCTGAAGCAGGTCCAGCTTGAGGAAGTGACCGTTACGTCAGCGGAACTGGCAGCCGATCCCGAGTCCTGAACCTCCCGGCTTTAAGTAGAGGGTGATTCAGACGTTAATTCGAACCATTCCATGGTTCCGATTAATGTCACTGCACTCTAGACAGCGGCGGCGGTTGGATTAGGCTGGGCGCATGACGGGTACTTCCGCTCCTGCGCGCGGCCTTTTAAAGGCGCGGCAAGATACCGGGGCACGCGGTTGAAGGCAGAAGGATTGTTTTAATATGTGGGATCGGGATCCAGTCGAGGTCTATAACAATAACCTCGTGCCGATGGTGGTCGAACAGACAGCGCGCGGCGAGCGCTCGTACGACATCTATTCCAGGCTTTTGAAGGAACGGATCATCTTCCTCACCGGCCAGGTCTATGACCAGGTCAGTGCGCTGATCTGCGCGCAGCTGCTGTTTTTGGAGAGCGAGAACCCGAACAAGGAAATCTCCTTCTACATCAACAGCCCGGGCGGCGTCGTCTCCTCCGGTTTGGCGATTTACGACACGATGCAGTATATTCGCAGCCCGGTCAGCACGGTGTGCATCGGCCAGGCGGCTTCCATGGGCAGCCTGCTGCTTTGCGCCGGCGAGAAGGGCAAGCGTTTTGCCCTGCCGAACGCGCGGGTGATGGTGCACCAGCCCTCCGGCGGTGCCCAGGGCCAGGCGACGGATATCGAAATCCAGGCGCGCGAAATTCTGAACCTGCGCAAGCGGCTGAACCAGATTTATGTGGATCATACCGGCCAGCCGCTGGAAGCGATCGAGGCGAAGCTGGAACGCGATTCCTACCTATCGGCGCAGGAGGCCAAGGATTTCGGCCTGGTGGACGAGGTGGTGAAGAGCCAGCCGCCGCTGACCGATTCCAAGGACGGCCCGAAACTCTGATCGCGCCGATCCGGACGCCGGCAGGAAGCCGGTGCCCGCTTCCACTTTGCCGGCAGGAAGCCGGCGCCCGCTTCCACTTTACGGTCTTGCGGCGGCAAATTCGGCCGAGAATGCCAATCGGGCCTGGCGGTTTGCCGGAGTTTTGCGGCGGGAATTGTTTAACTCTTTGAAGTCGTTGCCGTTTTCCCTGATTAGCCGCCGCTTGTGCCGTTAATCGGCGAGGTCTAGTCTTTAATCGGTAACTTCGGTCTTTCGGAGCGGATATGAGCAGTAAGTCGGGTGATTCTAAAAACACATTATACTGTTCCTTTTGCGGAAAATCGCAGCACGAGGTTCGCAAACTCATCGCGGGCCCGACGGTTTTCATCTGCGACGAGTGCGTCGAGCTCTGCATGGACATCATCCGCGAAGAGCATAAGACCCAGCTGGTGAAGTCGCGCGACGGCGTCCCGACCCCGCGCGAGATCTGCAAAGTGCTGGATGATTACGTGATCGGCCAGAGCCACGCCAAAAAGGTGCTGAGCGTCGCGGTGCATAACCATTATAAGCGCCTGACCCACGCCACCAAGAACAACGATATCGAAATCGCCAAGTCCAACATCCTGCTCGTCGGCCCGACCGGCTCCGGCAAGACCTTGCTGGCGCAGACCTTGGCGCGAATTCTTGACGTGCCGTTCACCATGGCGGATGCGACCACGCTGACCGAGGCCGGCTATGTGGGCGAGGATGTCGAGAACATCATCCTGAAATTGCTGCAGGCGGCGGATTACAACGTGGAGCGGGCGCAGCGCGGCATCGTCTATATCGACGAGGTCGACAAGATCAGCCGCAAATCCGACAACCCTTCCATTACCCGCGACGTTTCCGGCGAGGGCGTGCAGCAGGCGCTGCTGAAGATCATGGAAGGCACTGTCGCCTCGGTGCCGCCGCAAGGCGGCCGCAAGCATCCGCAGCAGGAATTCCTGCAGGTCGATACCACGAACATCCTGTTCATCTGCGGCGGCGCCTTTGCCGGGCTGGAAAAGATTATCTCGCAGCGCGGCAAGGGCTCGGGCATCGGCTTTGGCGCCGATGTGCGCAGCCAGGATGAACGCCGGACCGGGCTGATCCTGCGTGAGGTGGAGCCGGAAGATCTACTGAAATTCGGCCTGATCCCGGAATTCATTGGCCGTTTGCCGGTGGTGGCGACGCTGGACGATCTGGACGAGCACGTGCTGATCGAGATCCTGACCAAGCCGAAAAACGCCTTGGTCAAGCAATACGGCCGGCTGTTTGAGATGGAGGGGGTAAAACTCTCCTTCACCGAGGAGGCTTTGAAAGTCGTCGCCAGCCGGGCGATCGGCCGTAAGACCGGCGCCCGCGGCCTGCGTTCCATCATGGAAGCCATTCTTCTCACCACCATGTTCGACCTGCCGGGTCTGGATGGGGTGGACGAGGTCGTTATCAGCGGCGAAGTCGCCGAAGGGCGGGCCGAGCCGTTGTTCCTGTACAGCCAGGAACGGGCGGAAAACGCGTCGTAACGGCGATACGGACATGCGCCGCACTGTCCTTTAGGGAGGGGTTGCAGCAGGCATCCCGATTGCCGATATTCTTATTGTGGCCGGGAAGCCGGCACCAAGGGCCATGCCAAATTGGGTGGCCCTTGTAACTAAGGAACTTATTCATGTCTGATGCCGAAAAGCTCCCACCCAGCCTGGACGACACCTTGGCGGTTCTGCCGCTGCGTGACATCGTCGTATTTCCGCACATGATCGTGCCGCTTTTCGTCGGCCGCGAGAAATCCGTCCGCGCTTTGGAAAGCGTGATGAAGGACGACAAGCAGATCCTGCTGGTGGCGCAGAAGAATGCCGCCCAGGACGATCCGAAGGCTGAGGATATTTATCAGGTCGGCACCGTCTCGACGATCCTGCAGCTTTTGAAACTCCCCGACGGCACGGTAAAAGTCCTGGTGGAAGGGATCAGGCGCGCCCGCATCCGCTCCTTCAAGGAGACCGAGGATTTCTTCGAAGTCTACGCGACCACAATCGAGGACAAAGAGGACGAAGCCAAGGAGGTCGAGGCGCTGAGCCGCACCGTCGTTGCGCAGTTTGAACAATACATCAAATTGAACAAGAAGATCGCCCCGGAGGTGCTGGTTTCCATCAACCAGATCGACGATCCCTCCAAGCTGGCCGATACCGTCGCCAGCCATCTGGGCCTGAAAATCTCCGACAAGCAGGATCTGCTGGAAATCGACAGCACCAGCGAAAGGCTGGAGCGCGTCTTCAACCACATGGAATCCGAGATCGGCGTGCTGCAGGTCGAGAAGAAAATCCGCAACCGCGTGAAGCGGCAGATGGAGAAGACCCAGCGCGAATATTACCTGAACGAGCAGCTGAAGGCGATCCAGAAGGAGCTCGGCGAAGGCGAGGACGGCAAGGATGAAACTGCCGAGCTGGAAGCCAAGATCAAGTCGACCAAGCTTTCCAAGGAAGCGCGCGAGAAGGCCAATGCGGAGCTGAAGAAACTCCGCAGCATGAGCCCGATGAGCGCGGAAGCGACCGTCGTGCGCAATTATCTGGACTGGCTGATCGCGATCCCCTGGAAGAAGCGCAGCAAGATCCGCAACGATGTGATCGAGGCCGAGCGGGTTTTGAACGCGGATCATTATGGGCTCGAGAAGATCAAGGAACGCATCGTGGAATATCTGGCCGTGCAATCGCGCAGCCCGAAAATCCGCGGCGCCATCCTCTGCCTCGTCGGGCCGCCGGGCGTCGGCAAAACTTCGCTCGGCAAATCGATCGCCAAAGCCACTGGCCGCAACTTCGTGCGCATGTCGCTGGGCGGTGTGCGTGATGAAGCGGAAATCCGCGGTCATCGCCGCACCTATATCGGCTCGATGCCCGGCAAGGTCATCCAGGGCATGAAGAAGGCGAAGACCTCCAACCCGCTCTTCCTGCTGGATGAAATCGACAAGCTCGGCGCCGATTGGCGGGGCGATCCGTCTTCCGCGCTGCTCGAAGTGCTGGATCCGGAGCAGAATGCGACCTTCGCCGATCATTATCTGGAAGTCGATTACGACCTCTCGGATGTGATGTTCGTGACCACGGCGAACTCGCTGCGCATGCCGCAACCGTTGCTGGACCGGATGGAAATCATCCGCATCCCCGGCTACACCGAAGACGAGAAAATCGAAATCGCCAAGCGGCATCTGGTCAACAAGCAGGGCGAAGCGCATGGCTTGAAGCTGGAGGAATGGTCGATCACCGATGATGCGTTGCGCGAGCTCATTCAGACCTACACGCGTGAGGCCGGGGTGCGGAACCTGGAGCGTGAGATCGCCAACCTCGCCCGCAAGGCGGTGAAGGAAATTGTTACGTCGAAGACGAAAAAAGTTACGATTACGAAAAAGAACCTGCAGAAATTCTCCGGCGTTCCACGCTTCCGCTACGGCGAGACCGAGGCCGAGGATATGGTCGGCGTCGTCAGCGGCCTCGCCTGGACCGAAGTGGGCGGCGAGATACTGACGATTGAGAGCGTGCTTCTGCCTGGCAAGGGCATGATCAAGCAAACCGGCAAACTTGGCGATGTGATGCAGGAATCCGTGCAGGCGGCCTATTCCTATATCCGTTCAAGGGCCACGCAGTTCGGCATCCGCCCGCCTTATTTCGACAAGCGCGATATCCACGTGCATGTTCCCGAGGGGGCGACACCGAAGGATGGTCCATCCGCCGGCATCGCCATGGCGACCTCGATCGTCAGCGCCATCACCGGCATCCCGATTCGCAGGGATATCGCAATGACCGGCGAGATCACCCTGCGCGGGCGGGTCTTGCCGATCGGCGGCTTGAAAGAAAAATTACTGGCGGCATTGCGGGCCGGGATCACCACGGTTTTCATTCCGAAGGAGAACGAGAAGGATCTCGTCGAGATTCCGGATAACGTCAAGAAAAATATGACGATTATTCCGGTATCCCAGGTCGATGAGGTCATCGGCCAGGCGCTCGTGCGCAAGCCGGAGCCGATCGATTGGGAAGAAAAGCCGGACGAAATCGCCTTGACGCCGGATCAAACGAAGGCAGCCTCTTTACCTCACTAGGTCTGTCTGATTAAAGGCTGCCCTAGCGCTTCGGGGTTTGTGTTTGACGGCTAGCTTCTAGAGAGCGATCACATTAAGTGAAACCACCACATGGTTTCGCTTAATGTCTGAATGGTCCTCTGGTTGAATTGCTGGAGCCGGCTTCAAAGATAGCTTTTGGACGAACAACAGGGAGATAGCCTTATGAACAAGTTGGATTTGATTGCCGCAGTTGCCCAAGAGACGGATATTTCCAAAGCGAAGGCAGCCGAGGTGGTCGAGGCTGTGTTCGGCGCGATCGAGAAATCTCTGAAGCAGAAGGAAGAAGTTCGCCTGGTCGGGTTCGGCACCTTCGTCGCAGCCGATCGCGAAGCGTCAAAAGGTCGCAATCCGCGCACCGGTGAAGAAATCGACATTCCAGCCTCCACTGCGGTGCGGTTCAAAGCCGGCAAGACCCTGAAGGACGCCGTCAACTAGGCTGGCATCACCACTCAATCAGGAAATGGCCGGCATGCAGGCTGACTGGATGCGCATTTTAGTTTTAGAGCCTAGGGGCGGTTAGCTCAGCGGTAGAGCGTCTCGTTTACACCGAGAGGGCCGGCGGTTCAAATCCGTCACCGCCTACCAGGATTTAAGTATGTAGCCGCTTTTTGAAAAAAACGGCGCAAAAACTTTTGACTCCGGAGCTGGCAATTTGGGACGGCGCCAGCTTATTTCACCAAATCGGCGGGTTGACGCTTAATCCTTCGGGCTTTACACCGCCGCTACCGCAAAGCGGGTGTAGCTCAGTTGGTTAGAGCGCCGGCCTGTCACGCCGGAGGTCGCGGGTTCGAGCCCCGTCACTCGCGCCACCTCCAGCAAAAAAGCAAGAGGACTTTTTTGGGTCAATGCTGTTGGAGACTCCCGGGTATAAGCTATAAAAAGTATTTGCGCCGCTTTTTTCATAGAGCGGCGCTCTTGCTTACTTGATTTACCCAAGGCGCAGATGTCCGCTTTCACCATTGTCCATGTTGGCGGGTTTCCGACGGGGATGAAGACGGCGCCGCATCATTCCGTCGAGCTCAAGCTGTCGAATGGGCTGGTGCGGCTTGGTCATCTGGTGCTGAATTTTTCCGATCGCGACATTGCGCGCGGTAAATCCTGGACGGGTAGCCGCAAGCTGGGCCGTCGGGCTGTGAATGCGGCGCTGCTCGAGTTCTGCCGCTTCCATCGGCCCGATACTCTGTTGTTGGGGCATGCGGATATGATCGAAGCGGAAACGGTTGCGGCGATCCGCGGCGAGATCAAAAATTTGCGCGTCGGGCAATGGAATGTCGATCCGCTGTTCGAGCCGGATAATGTCGCGCGCATCAGGGCAAAGCTCGAAGTTGTCGATGTGACCTTCATCTCCACCGCCGGGGCACCGTTGCAGGCGATGCGGGGCGGCGGCCATGCGATGAGCTTCATGCCAAATCCTGCGGATCCTTCCATCGAGCGTGGCCGGGTCGATCTGGAGCGTCATCCGGAATTTGATCTGTTCTATGCCTGCCGCGATCCGGCGCATCCGTTGCGGGCGATTTGCGGCCGCGACTGGAACATGAACGAGTTCTTCGGCGTGCTGCGCGCCGCTTTGCCGCAGATGAAAACGAAACTTTGCGGCGTCGATGGCGCACCGCTTTTGATTTCTGCTGCGTACCAAGCCGCGCTCGAATCGAGTGCGATCGGTTTGAATATTTCGCGTCGCGCGGATTATTATCTGTATAGTTCGGATCGCATCGCGCAGCTCGCCGGCAATGGCTGCCTGGTGGCGATGGAACGCAGCGTCGGCTACGGTGATTATTTCGGCGAAGACGAGATGCTGTTCTTCTCCAGCTTCGATGAACTAACGGAAAGGCTCGCCCGTCTGATTGCGGAACCGGATCGGCGGATGCAGATGGCCGCCGCTTCGCGCAGCCGGTATTTCGAAAGATTTAACGAGCGAAAAATTGCCGCCCATCTGCTGGCGGTGCTGGGCGGCGCGCGTGCGCCCCGGGATATGCCCTGGTAGCCGCGGGCTCGACGCTGCCGGGCAGGGTCAGCACCAGCAGCATGGGCATCCAGACGATGTACCACATCGGCGACGGACCTTTGAGGATTTGAACAAGGTCGGTCATGCCGACGACGAGCGGGATCAGCCCGACCGCCAGCCATAGCCGGCGCTGGAAGCCTGAGGTTACGGCCTGCAAATGCCGCCACAGCAAGGCGACCGTGAGGACGAACAGGGTTAGCCCGACAGCGCCGCTATAGAACAGGATCGAGAGATAGAGGTTATGCGGGGTGGGATAAGGCGGGCAGTAGAAGCCGCCGAGATTCGGCAAAGTGGTGGAAGGCCCGTAGCCGAAGATCGGATTGGCGCGAATGGCGTGCCAGGCAGCGCGCCATAATTCGGCGTGGCAATCATCGCCGCGGGAGGCGAGGTTGTTCCACAGCATGGGGAACAGCACGGCGCCGAACTTCCAGAGCAGCAGGGCCGCGATGGCGATGACAAGGCTGGCGATAAAGGCGAGCAGCGGGCGGCGCCCGAGGAAAATCAGTAGCATCGCGATGGTCAGCGCAATCAAGGCGGCGCGGCTATAGCTTAGCGACAGGAACAGGATCATCGGCAAGGCGGCGGCGGCCATCGGCAGCCGTTGCCGCGGCTTTGCCATGCCCGCGCCCAATGCCAGGAGCAGGCCGATATCCATGATCGCAGCACCCATGACCGGGTTGCCGCTGATCCCCCAGCCCCAGAGTCGCGTGGTGAAGTGACCCTTGATGGCGAACAAAACCAGGCTGATGCAAGCATTGACGGCGGCGCCGTAAACCAAAGCGGCGATGGCGCGGCCGCGCGTGCGGCTTTCCTGCTTATCGGCGCTGATAAAGTTGAACACCAGCACAAGGGTCCATAACGCGTTGACGATCCAATAGGTCGTGGTTTTGCCGTGCGGATTGGTGTGGTGGTTCCACAGAATGGTGAGCGCGGACCAGAACCACAGGCTGAGCATGGCGGCGAGTGCCGGGTTGCGCAGATCGGGCCGCCAGCCGCGCAGCAATGCCAGCAGAACCGGCGGTATGGCGGCGATGTAGAAGATGAAGGCCCAGCTCGGCGTGCTCGGCGTGACGAAGCCGGCGAGCAGCGGGATGATCACGGCCACCTGGTTCAAATTTCGGGTATCAAGCCGGGTGATTTTGGTTATGAACAAGGTTGCGGCTGGCATTCGTGAGCCGTCGCTCTAGAAGCTTTGCCTTGGCATTGCAAATGAACTGCCAGGCCGGAGGTTTGGCAGCATTATGGCGTTCTCGGTATTCCTGCCGTAACATGGAATAGGCCAGGATTTGAGCAGGGTTAACCCGCCGTGCCGGCTCTGGAACAGATAAGCGTGCCAGGGCTGCATCGGGACGTTCAGAAAATAAGGCGGTCGCCACTGGCTCTGGGTGACCAGCACATAGCTGCCTTCAGGCACCGCTTGCGGGCTGGCCTGCACACGCGGCGCGAGCTGCGGCGCCAGTGACAGGGTGACCGGCAGGGTTGCGCCGGCCAGCTCCTGCAGGCCGAATTTTATGATCCACGCCGCGTAGCCGCTGCCATCGCTGTTATCCAGCAGCAGCAGCCGGGCGTTGCGCGGTAGCGTGGCGGCGAGAGACTGGCCGACCGCCAGAAAAACCGGCGTCTGAAATCGCAGATCGGTACGGAAAGTATAAGGGGTTGGCAGCAGCGCCACGGGAAGCAAGGCAGTGACCAGGCACAGCGCAGCCGAGGCCTTGGCGTTGCGCGTCAGCCGGCGCCAGAACGGCAAAGGAAGCAGGCAGGCCAGCGCCACCATCTCGGCAGGCGCCGTCTGCGCCAGGAAGCGCCAGAAGGTAACGGCGGTCCGCACCTCAACCTGCGTGAAGCTGGTGGCGAGATAGGTGAATAGAATGAACGCGGCGTTGCCGAAGATCAGCAAGGTAGCCGCGGTGAGCACAAGCTTTTGCGCAACCAGGCTTGGGCCCTGGCCGCGCAACAACGCCAGAAACAGAACGCTAAAGGCGAGGGCCAGCAGCGTATAAACGCCCTTGGAGAGCAGGACACGGCCGGCGGCGTGCAGTGTCGCCGGATAATCGGCCCAGTGCCATTGCCCGATGGGCAGCAGCGAATGCGCGCCGCCGGGGATCTGCAACGCCGCGTAACGCGTCCAGATCAGACCGGTGAGCAACGCCGGAAGTGCTGCAACCGCGAGCCAGCCAAACCGCCGCAGCCGGCCTCGGCCAACCCAAAAGAACAGCCCGATCGCCACGCCAAAGCCCCAGATAAACAACAGCGCCAGATTATCCTGCCGGACGAACGCGATTGCCGCCGCGGTGAACGCCATTTCGATGATCAGGCGCGGCTTGGGTTTTTCCGCGGCCGGCAACTCGAACAACAATGCTGTCAGCATCGCCAGGCCGGAGCCGGTGGCGCCGTCGCCCATGTTCGACAGCGTCATTTTGGAGATGAAACCGGGATTGAGAAAGCTCTGCAGCAAAATAGCCGATGCCGCTAAAGCCCAGATGGCGTTCCGCGTGACGGTGTCTCCGCCGGCTTGCAGTCGAGCCAGCAGATTATTGGCTAACGCCGCAGCGGCCGCCAGCATCAGCAGGATATTCCACCAGGCGCCGGTCGCCAGCAGCCGCAGGATGCCGGCTGCGGACGGATCGGGTCCGAGCAGCCAGGTGGCATAGCCGGAAAGTGCCACCCCGCGCGGATAGCCCGGCATGAAGGATGCGGCGAGTGAATGCGCCGCCGTGGGGAAATGCCCAGTCAGGCACAGCGCAACAAGGTTTGGCGCCCAGAAGGAGAAATCGTCGAACGCCGTGGTGCGCAGGCTGAGCAGCATGAGCAGCAACGGCGCGGCGAGCGCCAGCACAAACAACGCAACGCCACCCGCATTAACGGGGGAACGCAACCGCAGCAGCAGCCCAGCCGTGCCAAGCAGCGCGAGCAGCAAGGCAACCGGCGCCAGCCCGGCGCCGGCGAGGCAGCCGGACCCCACTGAAACCAGGCAGGCGACGCCCCAGCCGGTGAACAAAGCCGTCTCCGGCCGGCGAGCGCCCGCCAGAAAACCCAGCCCGCAGGTCAGGATGACGACCACCGCGAAGTGCCAAGCCTGCAACAGATCGGCCGGGCCGGGAAGCAAACCCGGCTGGAGAGGGGTCATCGCTCGATCCTAAAAATAACTACCGTTCAATTAAAGTTTTGCCGGAGTGGAACGGCTCAGGTGCAATATTTTCTCGGTTGCTGGATAGGAACAACTAGGTCCATTATCAATGCGGGCCTTACGGCTTGACCATCGCCTGCTGCGGTGCGACATGCCAGGACGGAAAGCTGATCTTTCGGGTTTTTATGACCCTTATTGCTTGGAGTAGGAGGGTGCGATGCAGCCGATTCTCGCGAACTACTTCCCCATCCTGATTTTTGGTCTCATCGCGGTCGTCATCGGCGGCGGCCTGGTCGCTGGCTCCATCCTGGCGGCGCATCAGAAACCTTACGATGCGAAATTATCGGCCTATGAATGCGGGTTCGAGCCGTTCGACAATGCCCGCCGCAAATTCGATGTGCGCTTCTATCTGGTCGCCATTCTGTTCATCATCTTCGATGTCGAGGTAGCTTTCCTGTTCCCTTGGGCGGTCAGCCTGTCGCGCGTGGGTCTGCTCGGCTTTTTCTCGATGCTTGCCTTCCTTGCAGTTCTCACCGTCGGGTTTATCTACGAGTGGAATAAAGGCGCGCTCGATTGGGAATAGCAGATGAACAGTGAAGCGACACTTTGGAACCGCGAAGAACTGCCGCCTGGCGCCGACCAGGATGCGGTGATCAAAGGCATCACCGGCGAGATCGCGGGCAAAGGTTTCGTCGTCGCCAATGTCGACAAGTTGGTGAACTGGGCGCGTACCGGCAGCCTGTGGCCGATGACGTTTGGTCTCGCCTGCTGCGCGGTGGAGATGATCCACGCCTATATGCCGCGCTACGATCTGGACCGCTTCGGCATCATCCCGCGTGCCAGCCCCAGGCAGAGCGACGTGATGATCGTGGCCGGCACGCTGACCAATAAAATGGCGCCGGCATTGCGCAAGGTCTACGATCAGATGCCAGAGCCGCGCTGGGTGATCTCCATGGGCAGTTGCGCCAATGGCGGCGGCTACTACCATTACTCCTATTCCGTGGTGCGCGGCTGCGACCGGGTGGTGCCGGTGGATATCTACGTTCCTGGCTGCCCGCCGACGGCGGAGGCTTTGGTGTACGGCATCATGCAGCTGCAGAAAAAAATCCGCCGCACGGGAACCATCCTGCGTGGCTGAGGCGGAAGTGCAGACCGACGCGGCTTTGGAGCTGCTGCAGGTTGTGCCGGGCGTTGTCAGCGTAAGGCGCGAGCTTGGCGAGCTGGTGGTGACGGCCGAGCTCGGCTCGGTGTTCGCGCTGTTGCGGCATCTGCGTGATGCCACGGCGTTCGCTTTCGCGCAGATGATGGATGTGTGCGGGGTCGACTGGCCGCAAAGGCCACTTCGTTTCGATGTCGTCTACAACCTGCTTTCCATCACGCGCAATGAGCGGCTGCGGATCGTGCTGCCGGTGGCGGAAGGCGTAGCCGTGCCCTCGGTCTCGGCGCTATGGCCTTGCGCGACGTGGTGGGAGCGCGAGATCTGGGATCTGTTCGGCATCCCGTTCGAGAATTTGCAGGACCATCGGCGGATTTTGACCGATTACGGTTTCGAGGGACATCCGCTGCGCAAGGATTTCCCGCTCACCGGCTATGTCGAAGTCCGCTACGACGAAGAGCGCAAGGCGGTGGTGTACGAGAAGGTAAAGCTGACGCAGGAATTCCGCAATTTCGATTTCCTCTCGCCCTGGGAAGGCATGACCACACTGCCCGGCGATGAAAAGGCGCATCGCGAATGAGCAGCGACATCGCAACGGCGGCGAAAAACACAAAAACCGTCGAGATCGACAGCCACACCATCAATTTCGGCCCGCAGCACCCCGCTGCTCATGGCGTGCTGCGGCTGATCCTGGAGATGGATGGCGAGGTGGTGGAGCGCGCCGATCCGCATATCGGCTTGCTGCATCGCGGCACTGAAAAGCTGATCGAATATAAAACCTATATGCAGGCGGTGCCGTATTTCGACCGGTTGGATTACGTCTCGCCGCTCTGCTGCGAGCATGCGTTTGCTTTGGCGACGGAAAAGCTGCTCGGCATCCAGGCGCCTGAGCGCGCGCAATGGATACGCGTGATCTTCGCCGAACTCACCCGCGTGCTGAATCACCTGCTCGCCGTGTCGGCCTTCGCGCTGGATTGCGGCGCGCTGACGCCGGGGCTTTGGGGCTATGAGGAACGCGAAAGACTGCTGATCTTCCACGAGGCGGCTTCCGGCGCGCGGTTTCATGCGAATTATTTCCGGCCCGGGGGTGTTTCGAAGGATCTACCGCCGGGGCTCGAGGATGAGATTGCCGAATGGGCCGAAGGTTTTCCGAAATTCGTCGATGACGTCGAGGGCCTGCTGACCGCCAACCGTATCTGGAAACAGCGCACGGTCGATATCGGCGTTTGCTCGGCGCAGGACGCGCTGGCATTGGGATTTTCCGGGCCTAATCTGCGCGCCTCCGGCATTGCCTGGGATCTGCGCCGTTCGCAGCCTTACGACAAATATGCCGAGGTGGAATTCGAGATCGCCGTCGGCAAGCATGGCGACAGCTACGACCGCTATCTGGTCCGCATGGCGGAGATGCGGGAGAGCGTGAAAATTATCAAGCAGGGCCTGCGGAAGATCAAACCCGGCCCGATCAAGGTGCAGGACCGCAAATTCACGCCGCCGAAACGTGCCGAGATGAAGCATTCGATGGAAGCGCTGATCCATCACTTCAAGCTCTATACCGAGGGCTATCACGTGCCGGCGGGTGCCACCTACACGGTGGTGGAAGCGCCGAAGGGCGAGTTCGGCGTGTATCTGGTCGCCGACGGCACCAACCGGCCCTATCGCTGCAAGATACGCGCGACCGGGTTTGCGAATCTGCAGGCCCTGGCTAAGCTTTCCAAGGGCCATATGCTGGCCGATGCGGTCGCGATCCTGGGTTCACTCGACGTTGTTTTTGGTGAGATTGACCGGTGAGCGCCCACGCCGAGCCCACGTACTTCGAATTCGACGCGCAATCGGAGGATCTGGTTGCCGCTTCCATCGCGAAATATCCCGCCGGCAAGCAGGCCAGTGCCGTGATGCCGCTGATGCATATCGCGCAGCGCCAGATGGAACGCCAGACCGGTTCTTCCTGGATTCCGCGCGTTGCAATGGATGCGATCGCGCAACGCTTGAGTATGGCGCCGGTGCGTGTGTACGAGGTCGCAACGTTCTACCTGATGTACAACACCAAGCCGGTTGGCAAATACCATCTGCAGGTTTGCACCACGACGCCTTGCTGGCTGCGCGGCTCCGACGACATCGTCGCCGCCTGCAAGAAAGCTTCCGGCATCCTTGGCTTTGGCGAGAGCAGCGCCGATGGCTTGTTCACCATGACGGAGGTGGAATGTCTGGGTGGCTGCGTAAACGCGCCGATCCTGCAGATCAACCACGATTACTATGAAGATATGGATCAGGCGAGGACCGAAAAGCTTTTGGCGGATTTGAAGGCCGGCAAAGCGCCGCCGCCGCCCGGTTCCACCATCGGCCGCCACGCCTCGGAGCCGGAAGGCGGCCGGACCGTTTTGCTGCAACCCGTGAACGAGGCAGGGCAGAATGCTAGCTGACGCGGACAGGATTTATCAGAATCTCTACGGCCAGTTCGATTGGCGGCTGGAAGCGGCGAAAGCGCGCGGCGACTGGGACGGCACGGCCGATATTCTGGCGCGCGGCCGAGATGTGATCGTCGAGGAGATGAAGGCATCAGGCATGCGCGGCCGCGGCGGCGCTGGTTTTCCCACAGGCATGAAATGGTCGTTCATGCCCAAGCAGAGCGATGGCCGGCCAAGCTATCTGGTGGTCAACGCCGATGAAAGCGAGCCTGGCACCTGCAAGGATCGCGACATTATGCGGCATGAGCCGCACAAGCTGATCGAAGGCTGCCTGATCGCGTCTTTCGCGATGGGCGCGCACACCGCCTACATCTATATCCGCGGCGAGTATTATAACGAAGCCGAGCGTCTGCAGGCGGCGATCGACGAAGCCTATGCGGCCGGGCTGATCGGCCCGAACGCCGCCGGTTCCGGCTGGGATTTCAATCTCTACCTGCATCGCGGCGCCGGCGCCTATATCTGCGGCGAGGAATCGGCGTTGCTGGAAAGCCTTGAAGGCAAAAAGGGCATGCCGCGGATGAAGCCGCCCTTCCCCGCCGCCATGGGTGTATGGGGCTGCCCGACCACGGTGAACAATGTCGAGACGATCGCCGGCGCGCCGACCATCATGCGCCGCGGCGCCGGCTGGTTCTCGGCGCTTGGCAAGCCGAGAAATTCCGGTACGAAAATTTTCTGCATCTCCGGCCACGTCAACAAGCCTTGCAATGTCGAGGAAGAGCTTGGCATTCCGTTGCGCGAGCTGATCGAAAAACATGCGGGCGGGGTGCGCGGCGGCTGGGATAATCTGCAGGCGGTAATCCCCGGCGGCGCATCCTCGCCGGTCCTGAACAAGGAGATGTGCGACACGCAAGCGATGGATTTCGATTCGCTGGCGGCGGTGAAAAGCATGCTGGGCTCAGGCGCCGTCATCGTGATGGATAAATCGGCCGACGTGGTCAAAGCCATCTGGCGGCTGTCGAAATTCTTCAAGCATGAAAGCTGCGGCCAGTGCACGCCCTGCCGCGAAGGCACCGGCTGGATGATGCGCATGATGGACCGCATCGTGCAGAATGAGGCGACGCTTGGCGATATCGGGCTGCTGGAGCAGGTGACGACGCAGGTGGCGGGGCACACGATATGCGCCTTCGGCGAGGCTGCCTCCTGGCCGATCCAGGGGCTGATGCGCGCCTTCCGGCCGATGGTGCTGGCCCGCGCTGTCGATGCCGCGCCCGTCGCGGCGGTGAAGCAGTTCGCACCTGCCGCGCAGGCCGCGGAGTAGCGCATGGCAAAAATCACCATTGACGGCATCGAGGTCGAGGTTCCGAACGGCTCTTCGGTGATCCAGGCGGCGGATGCGGCGGGCGTGGAAATCCCCCGCTTCTGCTATCATGAGCGGCTGTCGATCGCCGGCAATTGCCGCATGTGCCTGGTCGAGATCGAAAAGACGCCGAAGCCGGTCGCTTCCTGCGGCCAACCGGTGGCCGACGGTATGGTCGTCCATACCAATACCGAAATGGTCCGCAAGGGCCGCCGCGGCGTGATGGAGTTCCTGCTGATCAACCACCCGCTGGATTGTCCGATCTGCGATCAGGGCGGCGAGTGCGATCTGCAGGACGAAGCGGTCGGCTATGGCCGCGACTATTCACGCTATGACGAGAACAAGCGCTCGGTCGGGCAGAAGGATTGGGGCCCGCTGGTCAAAACCGTAATGACCCGCTGCATCCATTGCACGCGCTGCATCCGCTTCTGCTCCGAGGTCGCGGGTGTCCCGGAGCTGGGTGCCACAAGGCGCGGCGAGGAGATGGAGGTCGGCACCTATGTGCAGAAGGCGCTGAGTTCGGAACTTTCCGGCAATATTATCGATCTCTGCCCGGTCGGCGCGCTCACCTCGAAGCCGCAGGCCTTTAGCTACCGCACCTGGGAATTCCGCAAAACCGACAGCATCGACGTGCTGGATGCGGTCGGCACGAATATCCGCGTCGATGCGCGCGGCGCCGAGGTGATCCGCATTCTGCCGCGCATCAATGACGAGGTGAATGAGGAATGGATCGGCGATAAATCGCGCTTCTCCGTGGATGGGCTGAAGCGCCGCCGGCTGGACCGGCCCTGGCTGCGCGAGAACGGCAAATTGCGTGCCGCAAGCTGGGAAGAGGCGTTTGCCGTGATCACGCAGCGCCTTGCCGGCGTGCCCGGCGATCGCATCGGCGCGATTGCCGGCAATCTTTGCGATGCCGAGAGCATGCTGGCGCTGAAAATGATGATGACGGCGTTGGGATCGCGGAATCTCGATTGCCGGCAGGATGGCGCGGCACTCGATGCTTCCAGGCGCGAATTCTATCTGTTCAATTCCAGCATTGCTGGAATAGAGGAAGCCGATGCGCTGCTGATCATTGGCAGCAATCCGCGCCGCGAAGCGCCGGTGCTGAACGCCCGCATCCGCAAGCGCTGGGTCACCGGCGCGCTGGCCGTGGGGCTGATCGGCGAGGCGGTGGATCTGACTTTTCCATACGAGCATGTCGGCGCCGGCGCGAATGCGTTTCAAGATTTGCACGACGCTGCGCACGGCTTTGCCGAGATTTTGAGGAACGCCAAAAAGCCGATGCTCATTCTCGGCCAAAGCGCGCTGACGGGCAGCGATGGCGCGGCGGTGCTGGCCGCGGCATGGAGGCTTGCTGTGAGCTTCAACATGCTCAACGCGGACTGGCATGGCTTCAACATCCTGCACACCGCAGCTGCGCGGGTCGGCGCGCTCGATCTTGGTTTGGTGCCGGGCCCTGGGGCCAAGAACCTTGCCGGGATGATGAATGGCGGTGTCGATGTGCTCTGGCTACTCGGTGCGGACGAATTCGATACCGCGAAGATCGGCGCGAACAGCTTTGTGATCTACCAAGGCCATCATGGCGATTTGGGCGCGGCCCGCGCCGATGTGATTCTGCCGGGTGCGGCCTATACCGAGAAACACGGCACCTACGTCAACATCGAAGGCCGCGTGCAGCAGGGTTTTATGGCTGCCAGTCCGCCGGGCGATGCGCGGGAGGATTGGCGGATTCTGCGGGCGGTTAGCGCCTATCTTGGCCACGCTCTACCCTTCGATACGCTGGCAGAACTGCGCGCCCGGCTCGTCGAGACAAATCCGGTATTCGGGCAGATCGGCAGCGTGCGTCGGCTGGCTGGCACGGATATCTCCGCCCCAGGCGAAGCGGGCGAGCTATCGAACACCCCCTTCTACCCGGCGGTGGTCAATTATTACCAGACCGACCCGATCAGCCGCGCCAGCCCGACCATGGCCGCGTGCGTCGCCACCCATTACGGGCCTGCCGCGAAGGCGGCGGAATGAGTTTCTTCTATCAAACGACGATCGGCATCGTCATCCTGACGCTGCTGAAATCCCTCGCCTTGATCGTACCGCTGCTGATCGGCGTCGCCTATCTCACCTATGCCGAGCGCAAGGTGCTGGGCGCCATGCAGATGCGCAAAGGCCCCAACGTAACCGGGCCGTTCGGGCTGTGGCAGCCTTTTGCCGATGCGCTGAAAATGATCATGAAGGAGACCATCATTCCGGCCGGCGCCAATCGGGCGCTGTTCGTGCTGGCTCCGGTGATCACCTTCAGCCTGGCGGTGGTGGCCTGGGCGGTGATCCCGGTGAACAACCATTGGGGCATCGCCGATATCAATGTCGGTATTTTGTATTTGTTCGCGATCTCCTCGCTCGGCGTTTACGGCATCATCATCGCCGGGTGGGCCAGCAATTCCAAATACGCGTTTCTGGGCGCGATGCGCTCGGCAGCCCAAATGGTCTCGTACGAAGTCTCCATGGGCTTCGTCATCGTCACCGTGCTGGTCTGCGTTGGCAGCCTGAATTTGAATAACATCGTGCTGGCGCAGCGCCATATCTGGTTTGCCATTCCGCTGCTCCCGGTTTTCGTGATCTTTTTCATCTCGGGGCTGGCGGAGACCAATCGCGCGCCGTTCGACCTGGCGGAAGGCGAATCCGAAATCGTCGCCGGCTTCTTCGTGGAATACAGCGCGATGAGCTTCGCGCTGTTCTTCCTCGGCGAGTACGCCAACATGATGCTGGTAAGCGCCATGACCACCACCTTGTTCCTGGGCGGCTGGCTCTCGCCTTTGCCCTTTCCGCCCTTCACCTGGATACCCGGCGTGTTCTGGTTCATCCTGAAACTGCTTATCTGCCTGTTCGTGTTCATCTGGGTACGAGCCACATTGCCGCGTTTTCGCTACGATCAGCTGATGCGGCTAGGCTGGAAGGTTTTCCTGCCGCTTTCGCTGATCTGGCTGGTCGTCACGGTAAGTTTCCTGGAAATTTTCGGGCTTTTGCCCCATGCTTGACGGTCCCATGCTTAATGGCCCCGTGCTTGACGGTCCCATGCTTAATGGCCCCGTGCTTAATGGCCCCATGCTTGATGGTCCCGTGCTTGCTGGTTCCATGCTTGCTGGTCCCATGCTTGCTGGCCCCATGCTTAATGGTGCCATGTGTGAATCGGGAGTTGAACAATGAGCCGGATTGATCGTACCGCTGGCGCCTTGGTGTTGAAGGAAATCCTAGGCGGCATGGCGCTCACCTTGCGCTATTTCTTCAGCCCCAAAGCGACGCTGAATTATCCGTATGAGAAAAACCCGACCAGCGCGCGCTTCAAAGGCGAGCATGCGCTGCGGCGCTACCCCAATGGCGAGGAGCGCTGCATCGCCTGTAAGCTTTGTGAAGCGGTTTGCCCGGCGCAGGCCATCACCATCGAGGCGGAGCCGCGCGAAGACGGCTCTCGCCGGACCACGCGTTACGATATCGACATGACCAAATGCATCTATTGCGGGCTGTGCGAAGAAGCCTGTCCGGTGGATGCCATTGTTGAAGGGCCGAATTTCGAATTCGCCACCGAAACCCGCGAGGAGCTGCTTTACGACAAGGCTAAATTGCTGGCCAATGGCGACCGCTGGGAACCGGAGCTGGCGAAGCGGCTTGAACTCGACGCGCCGTACCGGTAACGCGGCAATTATGACAAGTATTGCTTCGCAATCATGATCACCAATCTGGCATTCGATCTGTTCTCCGCCATCCTGCTGGGCTCGGCGGTAATGGTGGTCAGCAGCCGTAATCCGGTGCATTCGGTGCTGTTCCTGATCCTGGCCTTCCTCAACGCCGCCGTGCTGTTTCTGATGGCGGGTGCCGAGTTTCTGGCGATGGTGCTGGTCATCGTCTATGTCGGGGCGGTCGCGGTGCTGTTCCTGTTCGTCGTGATGATGCTGGACGTCGATTTTTCGGAGTTGCGGGAGGGCGTGCAGCGCTACGCGCCGATGGGTGCTGCGGTCGGCCTCGTGCTGTTCGTCGAGCTCGCTTTTGTGGTGGTGGGTTGGACGGTCGCACCCGGCGCCAATGGATTGCGGCTGTTGCCGATGCCGGCGGATGTCAACAACACCGTTGCTTTGGGCTCGGTGCTGTACACCAATTACATCTTCCTGTTTCAGCTGGCCGGCGCCATCCTGCTGGTGGCGATGATCGGCGCCATCGTGCTCACCTTGCGCGACCGCCGGCGCGGCAAGACGCAGGATATCGACAAGCAGCATGCGCGGCTGGCGACCGTCGACATGATCAACGCCACGCTGGGCGCGGGTGCGAAAATCCCGCCGGTGCGGGAGGATGCGCTTTAATGCAGGTCGCAGTTTCGCATTTTCTGGTGGTCGCGGGGCTGCTGCTGGTGATCGGCATTTTCGGCATTTTCATGAACCGCAAGAACATCATCATTATCATGATGTCGATCGAGCTGATCCTGCTCGCCGCCAACATCAATCTCGTCGCCTTCTCCGGCGCCTTGCATGATCTGGTCGGCCAGGTCTTCACCATGTTCGTGCTCACCGTCGCCGCCGCCGAAGCGGCGATCGGGCTTGCCATCGTTGTCATCTATTTCCGCAACCGCGGCTCGATCGAGGTCGAGGACGTGACCTTGATGAAGGGTTGACATGCTGACGCTGATCTCTGTCTTCGCGCCGCTTATCGGCGCCTTCATCGCCGGGCTGTTGCGGCCCTTCATCGGCAAAACCGCCGCCATCGGCGGCAGCATTTTGTTCATGCTGATCTCGGCTTTGGCGGGCGTCGCGTCTTTCTTCCAGTTCGCGCATTCGGGTGCGGCGCCGTCCTCGCTGCATATCGTCAACTGGATCTCGGTTGGGCAGTTCACGCCGGACTGGTCGCTGCGGCTGGATACCCTTTCGCTGGTAATGGTGGCGATGGTCAGCTTCGTTTCGATGCTGATCCATGTCTACAGCATCGGCTACATGGCGCATGATGCGACCGAGCCGCGCTTCTTCGCCTATATGTCGCTGTTCACCTTCGCCATGCAGATGCTGGTCACCGCCAATAACCTGGTGCAGCTGTTCTTCGGCTGGGAAGGGGTCGGCCTCGTCTCCTATCTGCTGATCGGCTACTGGTATGCGCGTCCCAGCGCCAATCGCGCCGCGATCAAGGCGTTCATCGTCAACCGCGTAGGCGATCTGGCCTTCGCGGTCGGCATCGCGCTGACCTATTTCATTTTCCACAGCATCTATTTTGACCAGATTTTTGCCGCCGTCGGCGCGCATGCGGCGGACCGCTACAGGCTGTTCGGCACCGCCTATCCTGCGCTGGAAGTCGCCTGCATCCTGCTGTTCATCGGCGCCATGGGTAAATCCGCGCAGCTCTTTCTGCACACCTGGCTGGCGGATGCCATGGAAGGCCCGACGCCGATCTCCGCACTCATTCACGCTGCCACCATGGTCGCGGCCGGCGTGTTCCTGATCGTGCGCATCTCGCCGATGCTCAACGCAGCACCGATTGCGATGGCGGTGGTTACGGTGATCGGCGCCTCCACCGCTTTATTCGCCGGCACGGTCGGCTGCGTGCAGAATGACATCAAGCGCATCATTGCTTATTCCACCTGTTCGCAGCTCGGGTACATGTTCCTGGCCGCCGGCCTCGGCGCCTATCCGGTGGCGATTTTTCATTTGATCAACCATGCCTTCTTCAAGGCATTGCTGTTTTTGGCCGCCGGCTCGGTGATCCACGCGATGTCGGATGAGCAGGATATTCGGTTGATGGGCGGGCTGGCCCGCAAGCTGCCCGTGACCTGGCTGATGATGCTGGTGGGCTCGCTGGCGCTGGCGGGCATTCCGCCGTTTTCCGGCTATTACTCGAAGGACGCCATTCTGGGCGCGGCGTTCGCCACCCATACGCCAATTGCCATGTATGGCTGGGCCTGCGGCGTGATCACAGCGGCGCTGACCGCCTTCTACAGCTCAAGGCTGTTCTTGCTCACCTTCCACGGCAACTCGCGGGCAACGCGCGAAGTGCAGGACCATGTGCATGAAAGCCCGCTGGTCATGCTGGGGCCGCTGGTGGTTTTATCGCTCGGCGCATTGGGTTCCGGCTTTTTGCTCCGCAACGCCTTCATCGGCCGCGGCTTCGCCAAATTCTGGGGGGCCAGCATTGCGGTGCCGGCAAACTCCGTGATGGGCAACATCGACGCCATTCCCGCGCTTGCCACCATGTCGCCGTTCTTTGCAGCCTTGCTCGGAATTTTAGTGGCGCTGGTGTTCTATGTCTTTGCGCCCACGCTGCCTGCCGCCTTGGCGCGCAACTTCAGGCCCGTCTATCTGTTTCTGCTGAACAAATGGTATTTTGACGAGATCTACGACGCGCTGCTGGTGCAACCCATTTTGCGCCTGGCGCGTTTCGCCTGGCATTTTGGTGACGAGCAGGTGATCGACGGCGTGCCGAGCGGGCTGGCAAGTTTGACGTCGAATGCTTCGACGCAGACGGTAAAGCTTCAAACCGGCTCGATCGCGCTCTACGCTTTCATCATGCTGATCGGGCTGCTGGTCTTCCTCAGCCTGTTCCTGTGGCTGCGGTGACCGCCATGAACGCAGCCGGTTTTCCCATCCTCTCGCTGATCACCTTCCTGCCGCTGGCCGGCGTGGTGCTGATCGCCACGCTCTCCGGCGGGCAAGCGGCGGTGGCGCGCAATGCCCGCTGGATCGCGCTGTGGACCAGCCTGATCGTGCTGGCTTTGGGTATCTATCTCTGGATCAAATTCGACCCGGCACAGGCCGGCTTCCAGTTTGTCGAAGACCATCCCTGGTTTGCCGACGTTGCGGTCAATTACCACATAGGCGTGGACGGGATCAGCCTGTTCCTGATCCTGCTCACCGTCTTCCTCACCCCGATCGCCGTCATCTCAAGTTGGCCAATACGGTTGCGTGTGAAGGAATTCATGATCGCGTTCCTGCTGCTGGAGACGATGACCGTGGGCATGTTCTGCGCCCTGGATTTCGTGGTCTTCTACGTGTTTTACGAAGGCGTGCTGATCCCGATGTATCTGATCATCGGCGTTTGGGGCGGCGACCGCCGAGTGTTTGCGGCCGTGAAGTTTTTCCTATTCACATTGGCTGGCTCGGTTTTGATGCTGCTGGCGCTGGTGTGGATGTGGCGCAACGCCGGCACCACCGACATCCCGACTCTGCTGCGCACGCCGATCCCGCCCAGCGCGCAGATGTGGCTGTTTGTTGCCTTCCTCGCCTCCTTTGGCGTGAAAGCCGCGGTCTGGCCGCTGCATACCTGGCTGCCGGACGCCTATGGCGAGGCGCCGCTACCCGGCACAATCATGCTGGCCGCCGTACTCTCCAAAATGGGCGCCTATGGTTTCCTGCGCTTCTCCGTGCCGATGCTCCCTCAGGCTTCCGCCGCCGCTGAGCCGCTGATGTTCACGCTTGGCGTGGTGGCGGTGATCTATGTGTCGCTGGTGGCATTGGCACAGACCGATATGAAACGGCTGATCGCCTATTCCTCGGTCGCGCATATGGGCGTGATCGTCATCGGCATTTTCACCTTCACGGTGGAAGGGATCGAGGGCGCATTGTTTCAAATGCTCAGCCACGGCCTGGTCATCGCCGGGCTGTTCATCTGCTCCGGAATTCTTTTGATCCGTGGCGAGACGCAGACGCTCTCTTGCCTCGGCGGGCTGGCTAAGAGCATGCCGGTCTTCGCTATCTTCCTGATGCTGTTTGCGCTAGCCAGCATGGGCCTGCCGGCGACTTCCGGCTTCGTCGGCGAAATCCTGGTCATCGTCGGCGCGCTGAGGGTAAATTTTTGGGTCTCCCTGCTGGGCGGCGCAGGCATGGTTCTGGGTGCGGCCTACATGCTGGTTCTGCTGCGTGCCGTGCTGTTCGAGGAGTCTCCACGGCCGGAATTGGCCGCACTGAAGGATTTGAAGCCTTTGGAATACGCCATGCTGGTACCGCTTGCCCTGATGGTCATGTGGCTCGGCATCTATCCCTCCAGCTTCACGCATATTTTTGACGCGCCGGTGGGCGCCATGGTGCAGGCGCATGTCGCGGCGCTTAGCGGCGCCAAGTCTGTCGCGGCGCTTAGCGACGCCCAGCCTGTCGCCTTGGCGATGATGGGCAAATGATCCCGGCATCGGTTATTCTGCAGACCCTGCTGCCGGAATTTGTCACCGGAATCGGCGGCATGGCGTTGCTGGTGTTCGGCGTGCTCGGCAGGGCGAACCGCTTCGTTGCCTGCAATGTGGGCGCGATTTTGCTGCTCATCGTCACAGTGTTTTTCGTGCTGGGGGCACCGGACGGTTCGCTCTATGGCGGGTTGTTCCGGACCAGCGACTTCACCCGCTACGCCGATCTGCTGATCCTGCTCGGCGGCGCGGCGGCGCTGCTGCTGGCCTTCGACTATAACGAGCGCCAGGACATCGCGCGCTTCGAATATCCGATCCTGGTGCTGTTCGCCACACTCGGCATGCTGGTGATGGTCTCCGCCGGCGATCTGATGACGCTGTATCTTGGGCTCGAACTGCAATCGCTCTCGCTCTATATCTGCGCGGCGCTGGCGCGCGATGAGCTGCGCTCCTCCGAAGCCGGGCTGAAATATTTCGTCCTCGGCGCGCTGGCCTCGGGCCTGCTGCTCTACGGCATCTCCTTGGTCTATGGTTTCGGTGGCACCACCAATTTTGCGGCTTTAGGAACGGAGTTATCGGGCGCTCCGGCGGCGGGCTATGGCACCGTTATCGGCATCGTGTTCGTGCTGGTCGGGCTCGCGTTTAAGCTCTCAGCCGCGCCCTTTCATATGTGGACGCCGGATGTTTACGAAGGCGCGCCGACTTCAGTGACCGCTTTGCTCGGCACGGCGCCGAAGGTCGCGGCGATCTGCCTGCTGCTTGCCGTCATGCTGGGGCCGTTTGGCCATTTGCTGTCGCAATGGCAGATGCTGATCCAGATCCTGGCGGTTGTCTCCGTGCTGCTGGGCTCGCTCGCCGCGATTGGCCAGACCAATATCAAGCGGCTGATGGCGTATTCTTCCATCGGCCATATGGGCTATGCGTTGATCGGCCTGGCCGCCGGCACGCAAGCCGGGGTGCAGGCGGTGCTGGTGTATATCGCCATCTATGTCGTGATGTCGTTCGGCACCTTTGCCTGCATCATCGCCATGCGCCGGCAGGGCAAGGCGGTGGAAAACATCTATGATCTTGCCGGGCTTTCCTCGCAGAACCCGGGCTGGGCGCTGGCTTTGGCGGTGTTGATGTGGTCGATGGCCGGGATTCCGCCGCTCTCCGGCTTCTTCGCCAAGCTCTACGTGTTCTCCGCCGCGATCGATGCCGGGCTGGTGCCCTTGGCGGTGATCGGCGTGCTGACCAGCGTGATCGGGGCGTTCTACTATGTGCGCATCATCAAGGTGATGTATTTCGATCCCGGCAAGCCGAATTTTGATAAAACCCCGGGCGCGGTGCGCTTCGTCATGGCGGTCGGCGCCATCGTCACCGCGCTGCTGGTCTTCATTCCCGGCCCGCTGATCTCGGCAGCGCACGCGGCCGCCGCGGCGTTGATGAGGTGAGCGATGGGGAAGCTGCCGCGTGGCGGCTTGAGATCTTCGAAACGCTGGCCTCGACCTCCGACACCTGCATCGAACGCGCGAAATCCGGCGCGCCGGAGGGTCTGGCGATCCTCGCGCATCGACAAAGTGCTGGGCGCGGCAGTCGCGGCCGGCACTGGCAGTCGCCGCCCGGCAATCTCAACCTTTCGATCCTGCTCCGCCCCGGCCTGCCGGCCGCGCAGGCAAGCATGTTTCCGCTGCTGACCGGCATCGCCGTCTCCGACGCCCTCTGCGCCTTCCTGCCGGCCGATACGGCGCCGATGCTGAAATGGCCGAACGATGTGCTGCTGAACGGCGCTAAATTGGCCGGCATCCTGATCGACGCCGCGCCGCAGGGCCAGAACATCGACTGGCTGGTGCTCGGCATCGGCATCAACCTGGTCCATGCGCCGGAATTTCCCGGCCGGCGTACGGCGACGCTGAAAGGCCATGGTGGCGAAGCGACGCCGGAAGCCGCGGCGCAGATGCTGCTGCACTACCTTGCCCAATGGCTGGCCACATTGCGCAGCGAGGGTGCTTCCGCCATTCTGGATGCCTGGCAGCAGCGCGCCCACGGAATCGGCACTGAGCTAGCCCTGCAAGGCGCCGGCACGCAAGTGAGGGGCCGCTATGCGGGCCTGTCGCCCCAGGGGGAATTGCTGTTGAACGTCGAAAATCGTATCGAGCGCTTCTCGACCGGGGAAATTCTCCTCGGGTCCTCGTGAAGGCCGACCCCCGCATGCTGCTCGTGATCGATGCCGGCAATACCAATATTGTTTTCGCGGTACATGACGGCGCGGAATGGCGCGGCACCTGGCGGCTCGCCACCCAGTCGCAGCGCACATCGGACGAATACGGCGTCTGGCTGGAAGCGCTGATCAAACGCATCGGCATCAAAACCACCGATATCGCCGGCGCGGTCATCGGCACGGTGGTCCCCGCCGCCCGCTACCATCTGCGCCGGCTCTGCCGCGACTGGTTCAACGTCGAGCCGATCGTCGCCCAGGCCAGCCTGGATTGGGGGTTCGAGATCAAAGTGGACACACCGGAAGAGGTCGGCGCCGACCGCCTTCTCAATGCGCTCGCGGCTCATCATCAGTATCGAGGACCGCTGGTGGTGATCGATTTCGGTACTGCCACAACCTTCGATGTCGTCGATCGGCAAGGCGCTTATCTCGGCGGCGTCATCGCCCCCGGCGTCAATCTTTCCATGGATGCTTTGCATCAGGCGGCGGCACGGCTGCCGCGCGTCGGCATCGGCAGGCCGCAATCGGTGATCGGCCGCGCTACCATTCCGGCCATGCGCTCGGGCATCTATTGGGGCTATGTCGGCCTGATCGAAGGTCTGCTCGCCCGCATCGAAGGCGAGTTCGGCGAGAAGCTGAAGGCGATCGCCACCGGCGGCTTGGCACCCCTGTTTGCCGAAGGCACGCTGAAATTCACGACCATCGACCCCGACCTCACTCTGGACGGCCTGCGCCTGCTCTCCTTGCGCAACAAGCCTCCGCCGCTGCCCCGCGATAGAGCCCGATTTGTCGAAACAGAGTAAGAAGCCGGTTTTTTGAAAAAAAAGCGGCGCCAGAACTTTTATTTACGATGGCGCCGGGAGTCTCCGCCGCCCCAGGCTCAGATTCAAAAAAGTCTTTTTGCTTCTTTTTCTTCAGAAAAAGAAGGCCTTCCTTCTTCTTTGGAGTTCTTAAATGGCAGTTTCATCCGGCAAGGCGCCGGGAGGTTTTCTTTTTGTCCCGCTGGGTGGCACCGGCGAGATCGGGATGAATTTCAATCTTTACGGTTGCGACGGCGATTGGCTGGCGGTGGATTGCGGAATGGGTTTCGCGGGGCCGGAAAATCCGGAGGCGGAATTACTGCTGCCCGATCCGGCTTTTATCGTGGCGCGGCGGGAGCGTTTGCGGGCGCTGGTGATTACCCATGCGCATGAGGACCATATTGGCGGCGTTGCCCGGCTATGGCCGCAACTGCGTTGCCCGATTTATGCGACGCCGTTTGCCGCGGCGATTCTGCGCCGCAAGCTGAATGAGGCGGGGCTGGGGCGAGAGGTGAAGCTAAACGTGGTGCCGCCGCGCAGCCGCTTCGAGATTGCGCCGTTTTCGCTTGAGTTTATCGGCATGGCGCATTCGACGCCGCAGGCGCAGGCGCTGGCGATGATCACATCCTACGGCACCGTGCTGCATACCGGGGACTGGAAGTTCGATCCGCATCCGCAACTGGGTGGGCTGACGGATGAAGCGGCGCTGGCGCGGCTGGGCGATGCCGGCGTGCTGGCGATGATTTCGGATTCAACCAACGCGACCGTGGACGGCCATTCCGGGTCCGAGCGTGATGTGCGGAAGAGCCTGACCGCGTTGGTGGGTGACCTGCCGGGGCGGATCGCCATTACCTGTTTTGCCAGCAATGTCGCGCGTGTTGCCAGCGTGATCGAGGCTGCGGCGGCGGCCGGGCGGCACGTGGCGCTGATCGGCCGGTCGCTCGGCAATTATGTCGCTGCCGCGCAGGAGGCGGGTTTCTTGCTGGATGCGCCGGATTTCATCCCCGAGGAGGACATCGGTTCGGTTCCCGATGACAATTTGCTGCTGCTGGTCACCGGCAGCCAGGGCGAGCCGCGTTCGGCTTTGGCGCGCATTGCCGCGGATACGCATCGCTACGCCGCGTTGAGCGAGGGCGATACGGCTATTTTCTCGTCCCGCGTCATTCCGGGCAATGAGCGCGCGATCGCCGCGGTGCAGGACGCGCTGGTGCGGCGCGGTGTGCAGGTGATCACCGATGAGGATGAGTTCACCCATGTCTCCGGCCATCCGCCGCGGGATGATCTGATCAAGCTCTATGGGTTGGTGCGGCCTCGGCATCTGATTCCCACGCATGGCGAGTGGCGGCATCTTTCCGCGCAGGCTGAGCTGGCTGGCGAGGAAGGGCTGCACCCGATCCTGCTGGAGAATGGCGACATGCTGCGTCTGGCGCCGGGCGAGCCAGAGATTATCGACAGCGTGCCGACCGGCCGGCTGGCCGTGGATGGCAATGAGGTTGTGGCGCTGAAAGGCAATGTGATGGGCGCCAGGCGGCGCATGCTGTTTAACGGCGTGGTGGTCGGCAGTGCCGTTATCGACGCGGCGGGGCGGGTGCTGGGATCCCCGCGGATTAGCGCGCCGGGTTTGTTTGACGAGGATGCAAAGCTGCTGCAACGTGAGGTAGAAGGGGAATTTCTGCAGCTTTTGGAAGATTTGCCTGTTGCCATTCGGCGCGACGACCTGGAACTCGATCATGCCGCCGAGACGATCCTGCGGCGGATCACCGGCAAGCGGCTCGGCAAACGGCCGATCGTGGAGGCGCATATTCTACGGATTTAGCATCGCCTTCGAAGTTGGTTAAGTAATAGGCAAACGATGGCTACATTTTTATCTTGTAGGTTAGATATCGAGCAGATGCAGAGAGATTGCTTAAAAAAAATGCGAATCCACGTTCTTTTCGCTTTACCTTTCGCATGCTGCGTTGCACTTTAAGGCCTAAGGTGAAGTTTGGTTCTTCATCCTGCCGTGTGACTGGCGTTTCCTCCCTGAACTTGGCCCGCCGCCCTATGGGCTGGCGGGCTTCTTTCATTTCAAGGCTATTTCGGAAGCCCCGGCCGCCGGGTGGCGGATAACCGAATGCAGCGGGCCGGACGGGAAATCACTGACCTTACTATTTGCCGGGCGATATTTGCGGGGTGGGTATTTGCCTACCATGTTGATCTTCACGCCCATTTCTCAATCAGCCTTGGCTTTTATGCTGGCGTTGTCCGGCGGGGCTACCTGGGGGTGGATGGATTTTTCCTGCTTTCCGGCCTGATTCTGACACTTGTGCATCCTGAACTCGGCAAATCACCTGCCGGTGCAGTGCGGTTCTGGCTCAAGCGCCTGGCCAGGATTTATCCGGTGCATCTGGCGGTACTTTTGGTTCTCGCCGCGGTGACGCTGATTGGTTTTGCCTTGGGCGTGGCGCCACGCGATCCCGGCAGGTTCACGCTGAGTTCGATGCTGGAGAACTTGGCGCTGATCCATGGCTGGGGTATGGCGCCGCAGCTGGCCTGGAACTACCCATCTTGGTCCGTCAGCACCGAATGGGCCGGCTATTTGCTGTTCCCGGCGCTTTGGTTCTGCCTCTGGCGACTGCCGGATCGCTTCACCGTCCTGCTTGCGGTGCTTTGCCTGGCGGGGTTGGCGGAAGTCGATTTTCGAGCGGACGGCCTGAACCTTACCTTTGCCTACGCGCTGCTGCGGTTTTTTCCTGAATTCATCCTGGGGATCGCCACCGCAAAGCTGCTTCCGGCGCTGGCGGCGCGGGTTCCGGCGGTCGCACTGGCTGCACTTGGAGCTGTCATCATCCTGCTCGCGCTGCTGGCTGCTGCCGATGTGTTCGTCGTCGCCGGGCTTTGGATGTTGCTTGCTGCATTTGCAGCCGAGGCGATTGCCGGACGCGCCGCCATGTTGCCGCGCCTGCGGCTCCTGCGCTTCCTCGGGATACTGTCTTACGCCTTCTATATGAGCTTTGGCACCATCGAGCTGTTTCTCGCGCAGCTCTATCGACATCTCGGCATCGATCCGGCTTCAAGTAAGCTGATCTACGCCGCGGCCATGACCGGTTTTACCTTCCTGCTCGCGATGTCGCTGCACAATCTGGTCGAGGAACCGGCGCGTCGGCGGGTAGATCATTGGTTGAAAGGAAGGCAAGGAAGACCTTCTTTTTCCGGATAAAAAGAAGGCTCGCCGCCCGCGCGAAAAAGACTTTCGTAAACCGCGCTCAAGGCGTCGCAAAACCCCGCTCCGGCATAAACAGAAGTTTTGCGCCGCTTCTTTTGAAAGCGGCTTTTGCTTCCTGCTCTAGCCGAACCATGCCTCCGCTTGTAAGCAGCTTGCGTTGTTCGGAAGGTCTTCGATGCGTCTATCCCTGAGTTTGATCCCCACGTTGAAGGAAACGCCGGCGGAGGCACAGATTGCCTCGCACCGGCTGATGCTGCGCGCCGGCATGTTGCGGCAGATGGCCTCCGGCATTTATGCCTGGCTGCCGACGGGGTTGCGGGTGCTGGCCAAGATCGCGGAGATCGTCAGGCAGGAGCAGGATGCCTGCGGCGCCCAGGAAATGCTGATGCCGACCATCCAGAGCGCCGATTTGTGGCGGGAGAGCGGCCGCTACGACGTCTATGGCAAGGAGATGCTGCGCATTACCGACCGGCATGAGCGCGAATTGCTGTTCGGGCCGACAAATGAGGAGATGATCACCGCGATCATGCGCGACGCCGCGAAAAGCTATCGCGACCTGCCGCAGATACTATACCATATTCAATGGAAGTTCCGCGACGAAATGCGGCCCCGTTTCGGCGTGCTGCGCGGCCGCGAGTTCTTGATGAAGGACGCCTACAGCTTCGATCTGGATTACGAGAGCGCGTTTTTGAGCTACCGCAGGATGATGCTGGCCTATATGCGCACCTTCCAGCGCATCGGCATCGCCGCAATTCCGATGCGCGCCGATACCGGCCAGATCGGCGGCGATCTCAGCCACGAGTTTCATATTTTGGCGCCGACCGGCGAGAGCGGCGTATTCTACGATGCCGCTTTTGAATCGGGCGATGCGCTGAGCGTGAATTACGATCTGGCCTCGGTCGATGGCTTTTATGAAAGCAATACCAGCATCTATGCCGCGACCGACGAGAAACACGACCTTGAGGCCTGGGCGCAGGTGCCTGATGAGCGCAAGCGAGAGGGCAGGGGGATCGAGGTCGGGCAGATTTTTTACTTCGGGAAGAAATACACCGAAGCTATGGGCTTCAGCCTGGCGGCGCCGGACGGCGCAAAAATCTTTCCGGAGATGGGCAGCTACGGCATCGGCGTTTCCCGCCTGGTCGGCGCCATTATCGAGGCGAAGCATGACGAGGCAGGGATCATCTGGCCGGATGCGATCGCGCCGTTTCGCGCCGGCTTGCTGAACCTGCGCCAGGGTGATGCCGCAACCGATGCGATCTGCGAACAAATTCATGCAAGGCTTGGCGCCGATTGCCTGTACGACGACCGGGAGGAACGTGCCGGCGCGAAATTCGCGGAGGCCGATCTGATGGGGCATCCCTGGCAGATCATCGTCGGCCCGCGCGGTGCGGCCGCCGGCAAGGTGGAGCTGAAGCGCCGCGCCACCGGCGAGCGGTTCGAACTGCCGATCGAGCAAGCGCTGGCGAAGGTTCTGGGCTAACAGATGTTCAATGCCTTCGAGCGCAAAATCGCCGCCCGCTATTTGCGCGCGCGCCGCGGCGAGCGTTTTGTTTCAGTGATCGCTATTTTCTCGCTGGTCGGCATCGCGCTGGGCGTCGCGACGCTGATCATCGTGATGAGCGTGATGAACGGTTTCCGGCAGGAACTGCTCTCCGAAATTCTCGGCTTGAACGGCGATATCGGCGTCTATGCCGCGGGTCGGCCGCTGGTGAATTATGATGCGGTATCGAACCAGATCAGCAACATCCCGGGTGTAACAGGCGCTTTTCCCATCGTGCAGGGTGAAGTGCTGATGTCAGGCCCGCAGGGCGGCGCTCTCGGCGGCGTGGCGCGCGGCATCACATCTTCCGGCCTTGCGCAATTGCCGACGGTGGCGGACCACGTGCTCGCGGGCAGCCTCGCCGCGTTGAATAACGACGGCAGCATCGCCATTGGCGAAGGCCTGGCCAGCCAGTTCAATCTTTCCATCGGCTCGCCGATCCAGCTCATTCTGCCGCAGGGCAAAGCCACCATCATCGGCACGATCCCCAGCATCGAAACGTTCCACGTCGGCGCGATTTTCCAGACCGGCATGGCGCAATATGATTCCAGCTTCGTATTCATTCCGCTGGCCTCAGCGCAGACCTTGTTCCAGCAGCCGGGCGCCGCGACGCAGATCCAAGTCTATGTCACCGACCCGGATCATGACGAGGCCATCAAGCAGGAAATCCAGAACAGCATTACCGGCACGCCGATCAGCATTCAGGACTGGCGCCAGGATAATGACAGTTTTTTGGCGGCGGTGACGGTTGAGGGCAATGTGATGTTCCTGATCCTCACGCTCATCATCCTGGTAGCCGCCTTCAACGTGATTTCCTCGCTGATCATGATGGTGAAAGACAAGGCCCGCGACATCGCCATCCTGCGCACCATGGGCGCCTCGTCCGGCGCCATCCTGCGTATCTTTCTGATGTGCGGCGCTTCCGTCGGCGTGCTCGGCACCTTGATCGGCTTCGGGCTCGGCACCGTGTTCTGCGCCTATATCGACGACATAAGGCTGTTCGTGCAGAGGATCACCGGTACGCAGGTTTTCGATCCTACCGTTTACTACCTGGAACAATTGCCGGCCAGGCTGGATTGGCGCCAGGTGACGGAAGTGATCCTCATGTCCTTCGCACTCTCGCTGCTGGCCACCCTCTACCCGAGCTGGCGGGCGGCCAGGATCGACCCCATCGAGGCGCTGCGCCGTGAGTGAGATCCTGCGGCTTTCCGCGATCTCGCGAACCTATAAAACCGAAGCCGGCGCGCTTACCGTTCTGGACGGCGCCAGCCTGAGCCTGAACCGCGGCGAGATCGTCGCGCTTGTCGCACCTTCCGGCTCGGGCAAATCCACGCTGCTGCATCTGGCGGGATTGCTGGAGAAACCCGATGGCGGCGCCGTCGTCATCAACGGCACCGATGCCGGCCGCCAAACGGACACGGAGCGCACGGCGATCCGTCTGCGCACCATCGGCATCGTCTACCAGTTCCACCATCTGCTGCCGGAATTCACCGCGCTCGAGAACATCGCCATACCGCAAATGGTCGGCGGCAAATCCGAAACAGATGCAAACAAGCGTGGAATGGATCTGCTCGCCACACTGGGCTTAAGCCCGCGCGCCAACCACCTGCCCGGAAAACTCTCCGGCGGCGAGCAGCAGCGCGTCGCCATCGCCCGAGCGCTGGCCAACCAGCCCGCGCTGCTGCTGGCGGATGAGCCGACCGGCAATCTCGATGTCGCAACGGCTTCTATCGTATTTTCCGAGTTGCTGCGCATCGTCCGCGCCGAAAATGTGGCGGCGCTGATTGCGACCCATAATCCGGAACTCGCAGCGCGCATGGACCGACAACTCACCTTGAGGGACGGCAAACTACACAGCAGCTGATTCGACCTCCTCCCATTGCGGAGTTAGAGAGGCAAATGCTCAACAGCCTGCTCGAAATGCTGCCCGCTTTGCTCGATGGCGGCTTCGAAGACCCGCTCTGGGCGACCTTCCTGAACAGGCTCCGCCGCACAACGCAGGCCGACTACGCCTCGCTCACCTTCCGGCCCCCTGGCCAACCGCTGAAGGAGGTCGTGCATCTGTATTCCGGCACCGCCTGGCCGGCGCCGATCAACCGGCTGTATCGTGCCAAACACCGCGAACAACTGCAGGATATCGACCCGCTGCCGTATTACGAGCTGGAGGAAGGCCGCACCTACACGCTGGATGAGTTGCTGAAGCCGGGCGAGCCGGCGCATGACAGTTATTACGAAAACTTTCTGCTCCCGAGCGGCATGAACGCGATGCGCATCCTGCGCGTGATGGAACCTGTCGGCGTGAATGCCTGGATCACCATCACCCGCCAATCCAGCGATTTCGACGACGACGTCAGTGTGCTCCTGAACGCCCTGGTGCCGTATCTGCGCAGCGCGCTGCGCGGCTTTGTGGCGCTGGAGCGCGAACGCTTCAACGCCTCCGTCGCCAATGACGCCATCAGCCGCCTGGCTTTCGGCTGGCTCACGCTAGGTCCCGCAGCCGAGGTGCTGGATACCGACGCGCAAGGCGCGGCGCTGCTGGCGCAATCGGGCATCCTTAGCCGCAATGCCGCCGGCCGGCTGATCGTACGCCCGCGGGAACTTGAGCGTGAAATCACCCGCGCCGTGCAGGCGCTCACCGCGGACCCCAAAAGCCGGCCGCGCGCCATCATCCTCAGCCAGGACCCCTGGCTGGATATGCTGCTGGTGCCGACGCGTAAACGCCCGATCTCGGCCAAACCGGACCCTGCCGTCATCGCCTATGTGCACGGTGATAACTGGTCCACCGCCGATCGTTGCGAACAACTGGCAGAACTGTTCGTGCTGCTGCCCAGCGAAGCCCGGCTGGCGCTGGCGCTGGCGCGCGGCATGACCATTACCGAAGCCGCCGCCGAACTCGGCCTGACGGTAGAAACCGCGCGCAACTATTCGAAGAAAATCTACTCGAAACTTGGCGCGCGCGGCCAGTCGGACCTGGTCAGGTTCGTGATGCGAAGCGTATTGGCCATTGCTTAGCAAGAGGTCGCTTTGAAAAAAAGCGGCGCAAAAACGCTTGGTACTCTGGAGCCGGGAGTATCGAACGGCCGAGGCCCAGTCTATGATCGCCGGGCGTTCAAACAACGGAACAGGGAATCGGCAATGGTACTCGAGCGGGCGGAAATAAACGCGAAGGAAGGTATGAGGGACGAGCTGCTATCGGCGCTGGCAGGCAAAGGTGCCGCGTTGCTGCGATCGATCCCCGGCGTCACCGGCATGCGCGTCGGCGGCGGCGTCGAAAATCCAGACAAGATCCTGCTGCTGGTCGAATGGGAATCGCTGGCTGCGCATGAGGCGTTCAAGACAATGCCGGAATACGCCGAACTCGGCAAACTGATGGGCCCCTTCGCGGCCGGCGGCGCGGTGGAGCATTTCGAATTCGGTCAGGGATTCGCTTAAGATAAATTGTTCAATCGGCGTGCAAGGCGCTTCGAGCAAGCTAGGAAGCAGCCGCTTGAAAAAAGCGGCGCGAAAACTTCTGATACTAATCCAGGACTTATGATCGCCTGGGACCGTGTTTAAAAAAGTTCTTGGTTGTTTTGTTAAAAAAAGAACCGCTTGCTTCCTACATCCCAATCGCGCGGCGATAGACGTCCAGCAGCGTTTCCTGCTCCTCGATCTCCGCCGGTTCCTGTTTGCGGATGCGGATCAGCTGACGCAGCACCTTGACATCGAAGCCGGCCGATTTGGCTTCCGAATAAATATCCTTGATGTCGGAGCCAAGCGCTTTGCGCTCTTCTTCCAGCCGCTCGATCCGCTCGACGATGCTCTTCAGCCGGTCGCCGGCGACATTGGTGGGTTTGGTCTCGGTTGCATCAAGCGCCATAGCTCTTCCCTTGCCTGTTGGGCGGGAGGGCTTAGGACCGCTGGCCGGCACGGTCAATGGCCGGGCTGCGCCTTCGCGAAGGCGGCCTGCGCCTCGGCGGAGGCGGGTTTCTGATTTTGCGCCTGCCATTCCTTGTAGGGCATGCCGTAGATGATTTCGCGCGCATCCGCGTCGGCCAGCTCCAGGCCTTCGGCTTGCGCTGCCTCGCGGTACCAGCGGGACAGGCAGTTGCGGCAGAAGCCGGCAAGGTTCATCAGGTCGATATTCTGCACCTCGTTGCGGGTGCGCAGATGCTCGACCAAAGTGCGAAAAGCGGCGGCCTGCAGCCGCTCCGTGGTGGCGGGATCAAATTCAGGTTGGGTCATGGCGTTGCTCCTGTTCAGCCTCCATATAGGCGCTGTGCCGGGAAAAGATGCGAATTTACTGCGAGCCATATTCGACGCTGCGGTCGCGGCCGCAAGACCTGAAATGGTGCTGAACGCATATTTGCCGGCGCCGGCCAAAGGCCGGAACGTCGTAATCGGCGGCGGCAAGGCTGCCGGCGCCATGGCGGCGGCGCTGGAAGCCGCCTGGCCGGAGGTGGCGCTGGAAGGCGTGGTGGTGACCCGCTACGGCCACAAGGTGCCGACGCAGAAGATAATGGTTCTGGAAGCAGCCCATCCGGTGCCCGACGAGGCCAGCGAGGCGGCGGCGAGGGCGGTCATGGCGGCGGTCGCGGGGCTGACGGCAGACGATCAGGTGATCGCGCTGATCTCCGGCGGCGCCTCCGCGCTGCTGGCGCTGCCGGCGCCGGGGCTGACGCTGGAAGACAAGAAGCTGGTCAACCGGGCTTTGCTCGGCTCGGGCGCGCCGATCGGCACGATGAACCGCATCCGCAAGCAGCTCTCTGCCATCAAGGGCGGCAAGCTGGCGCAGGCCTGCGGCCCGGCGAGGCTGGTGACGCTGGCGATCAGCGACATTCCCGGCGATGATCCGGCCCTTATCGGTTCCGGCCCTAGCTGGTTGCCAGGCGGTGATTACCGGCTGATCGCAACGCCTGCCACGGCGCTGCAGGCGGCGGCCGATGCAGCCCGGGCGATGGGCATCGAGGTGGAGATATTGGGCGACGCGCTGGAAGGTGACGCCGCCGAACTCGGGCGCAGCATGGCGCAGACGGCGCTGCAGGCGCGCGGGCCGAAATTGCTGCTCTCCGGCGGCGAGACGACCGTGACGATGGGCCCGGGCGAACCCGGGCGCGGCGGCCGCAACATGGAGTTTTTGTTGAGCTTGGCGATCGCGCTGGACGGCGCATCCCACATCTCGGCCATCGCCGGCGACTCCGATGGGATCGATGGCGCAGTGGAGGCCGCCGGCGCCCTGATCGGCCCGGATACGCTTGCACGCGCCGAAGCGGCCGGCATCGCTCCGCTGGCTTGTCTGCAGGCCCATGACAGCTACAGCTTGTTCGAAGCGCTGGACGATCTGGTGATCACGGGCCCAACTTTAACCAACGTTAACGACATCCGCGGCATTTTTATCTCATGAGTGCTAAATGATCGAGCGTCTGCGGCGGCACCGCCGCACCAAAATCATCGCGACCCTGGGGCCTGCCAGCTCCACGCCCGAGATGCTGACGCAATTGTTCCAGGCGGGGGCTGACGTTTTCCGATTGAACTTCTCGCACGGGGCGCATGAGGATCACGCCGCGCGGATCGAGATGATCCGGGCGATGGAGAAGAAGTTCGGCCGACCCATCGGCATTCTGGCCGATGTGCAGGGGCCCAAATTGCGGGTTGGGCAGTTCCAATCCGGCCGCGTGCAGCTGCAGGCGGGGCAGAATTTCACGCTCGATCTAAATCCCTCGCCCGGCGATAGCCGCAGGGTATGCCTGCCGCATCCGGAAATCCTGCAGGCCGCGGAAATCGGCGCGACGCTGCTGCTCGATGACGGCAAGCTGCGCCTGCGGGTGATTCGCAAGCGCGACGACCATCTGCTGACCGAGATCGTCAATGGCGGCGTGCTCTCGGATCGCAAGGGAGTTAACATTCCTGACGTCGTGTTACCAATTCCCGCGCTCACGCCAAAGGACCTTGCCGATCTTGCCTTCGTGCTGCCGCTGGGCATCGAATACATCGGTCTTTCCTTCGTGCAGCGGCCGCAGGATGTGGCGCAGGCAAAAACGATCGCGAATGGCCGGGCGCTGGTAATGACCAAACTGGAAAAGCCGCAGGCTCTGGAAAACCTGAGCGAAATCCTGGATCTTTCCGATGCGGTGATGGTGGCGCGCGGCGACCTCGGCGTCGAGTTGCCGCCGGAAGACGTTCCGATCTCGCAAAAACGCATCATCCGTGCCGCGCAATTGCGCGGCATTCCGGTGGTGGTGGCAACGCAGATGCTGGAGAGCATGATTCTGGCGCCGTCGCCGACGCGGGCGGAAGCGTCCGACGTCGCAACCGCCGTCTATGACGGCGCCGATGCGGTAATGCTCTCGGCGGAATCGGCGGCCGGGCAATATCCGCGAGAATCGGTGAACATGATGGACCGTATTGTCACCCGCGTTGAGCGCGACGAGGATTGGCGGCGCGCGATGGACGCAAAAATTCCGGCGCCGGAGAAATCCTCGGCGGATGCCATCGCCGCAGCTTCCTGCCAGATCGCGCATACCATCGGCGCCCAGGCAATCGTGGCCTTCACCAAATCAGGCTCCACCGCGCTGCGCGTCGCCCGGGAACGGCCGGAATGCCCGGTGCTGGGGCTGACCACAAGCGTGGAAGCGGCTCGGCGGCTCGCCGTCGTCTGGGGGGTGCACGCGGCCGTGACCGGCGAGGTGCATTCGATGACGGAGGCAACCGAGAGCGCGATGCGAACGGCGCGGCGTGAAGGTTTCGCCAAGAAGGGCGACGAGATCGTCGTCGTTGCCGGGGTGCCGTTCGGCCAACCCGGCACGACCAATGCTTTAAGGGTTGCCAGGATTTAAGAAGTTCGCAATTATCCATGCCTAGATGCTTCGCGAATCGTTTGATCGCGCTGTCGGCACCGCTGAGTGCAGGTTCAAAACTGTAATGTAAGACTTGACGAATTTATTTTACTTTTAAGGGCTTCGCAGCTTATTTAAACAAATTCACAGCGGCTGGATCGGCGCCGCGGGTTGATCGGTGGATCGGTTCTGGTATTGGGGTTTCGATGCTTCACTCTTCGTTAACGGTTCTGTCTTTCGGCAGGCAACAGAGTCCGGGAAAAAAGCGACAAATGCGACTCAAACTCTCCAATGCGCTACCTGGGATGATGCTTGCCGCCGCTCTGGCCGGCAGCCTTGCTGGCTGCGCGAAGCCGCCGCCGCCGGTTGTCTTCGCGCCGCCGCCGCCGCCGCCGGTCGGCCATCCTTACCAGGTGATGGTGCAGGTGCCGCCCCCGACCCGCCGCCATATTCGCATCACGCCCGAACAGCAGCAGGACGTGCAGCAGGCGTTCAATGTCATCGCGCTGAAATCCGCGCTGATGGTCGCAGCCCTCACCTGCAATCAGCAGGTCCAGTACGACCAGTTCATGACCAGCTTTCAGCCGCACGTGCTGGACGAACAGCATGTGATGGACGCCTATTTCAAGCGAATCGGCGGTTATTACGGCCAGGCGCGCGAGGATGACTTCGTCACCTTGCTGGCCAATAACCAGTCGGTCAGCGGCATCGGCCAGGGCGGCATGTTCTGCCTGAACAACACGGCCGAGTATAAGGCCGTTCTGGCGCTGAGGACCTACAGCGCCCTCGACAATTTTGTAACCGACCTGCCGCCAAACGCTCCGGCGGTCGCCGCGGCCGATCCCGCCGTCACGCCGCTGGCACCGGAAGATACCAGTGTGCATGTCGCGGTGGTGCAATCGACCCGCCGGGTGCATTTGGTGAAGGCACGCAGCCTGAGTTCCCAGCATCTGGCGGCATCAAGTCTGCATCATCACACGGTTGCTGCCCCGACCGTCGCAGTCTCCGATACCGTCACGGGTTCCAAGCCCATCAGCATAGCGGCGGCTGTCGTTCCGTAGGTCAAGCGCCAGTTGTTGTTCTGAAGAAAAAGAACCAAGGGGCTTTCGAAGCTCGGCCGGCAATTGTAACGCTCGGCGCGTAATCTCAAAAAAACTTTTGCGCCGCTTTCAAAAAGCGGCGAATTCAGTGAAAAGGCCATTTCAGCGCGAAGCTGAAATGGCCTTTTCCGTTACCGAATCTCCCGCGGTTTCCCGCAAGAGATGCTTTGCCGTTCTACTGCAGGATGATTTCCACCCGGCGGTTTTGCGGCTCGCGCACGCCAGGGCCGGTGGGCACCAGCAGATGCGTCTCGCCATAGGAGTGTATTTCGATTTCGGACTGCGGCACGCCGTCGGTGACCAGCTGCGAGGCAACCGCTGAAGCGCGGCGCTGGCCGAGACCCTGGTTGTAAGCAAACGTACCGGAGGTGTCGGTGTAGCCGTTACAGACAATCTGCGTCGTCTGCTGGCTATGGCTGTCCGAGGCAGCCTGCGCGATGATGTCGATCGCGCGCGGCGTGAGGTTGGATTTATCCCAGTCGAAGAACACCAGATAGGTCTTGGCGGGAGCCGGCGCGGGTGCTGCGACCGGGGCAGGCGCGGGGGCCGGTGCGGGCGCCGGCGGCGGGGTCACGCCGAAAGCGTAGCGCAGCCCAACCAGCACCTGGTTGTTGTATTCGTGAATGACCTTGAAGCTGGTCGCTTCGCCGTCATAGTTGCCCCAGTATTTCCGCGAGCTCGCCAGACCGATGAAACGATATTCCACGGTTGCCGAAAGGCCAGGTACCGGCGCAATCGGAATGGCAACGCCGGCTATGCCCTGATACGCGAGCGCCGGCTTCTCTTTGTTGAAGGAGGCATCGGCGCCGCCGAAGGGTCCGCCGAAATTGTTGAACTTGCCTTCCTGGCCGCCCACGCCGCCGCCGACATAGGGGAAGATATAGGGCACGCCGACATCGAAGTCGTAATAGACGTTGGCCATCACACCGAATTTCTGCTCTTCGCCGGTCGCCTTGCCGCCGAAGCCGGGGCCTTCCGGCGTCACGTTCTTGAATCTATTCTGGATGTAGTCGCCCTCGACCTCGACGCGGACACCGTTACCGAAGCCGTACCCAAAGGCGCCTTCGCCGGTCCAGCCGGTAAACAGCGAGACGCGTCCTTCGTTGCCGACGGTTTGGCCGTCGAAGGTGATGTCCTTGCCTTTGAACTTTTCTTCCCAGCTGCCGCCGCCGGCGCCGCCGACGTAAAAGCCGGTTACGGGCTGGGCTTTGGCAGGATGGGACAGGGCGAATGGCGCCGCGAGCACGGTCGCAGCCAATAAGGCAATTCGAAACTTCATAACTAACTCCTTCAAATAGCCGGATCCGAGATCTGGCTGGCGTTCAGGTTCTTAAAATGACCTGCGCCTAATCTAGCATTGAAGAAGGTGGCCGCGAGTGGGGCACTCAAGATTACCCTTTGCTGTAGCAAAAATACAACAAGTTGTTGCGCTTAGCTGACGTCTTGCACGCAAGTTACAACGCGGAAAGGTTGTAGGTTTACCGCGTAAGGCGGGCTCAGGAACAATTTATAATCCGGAATGTTTCGCTGGCGTCGCCGGCAACCGCCGCGCCAGGCTCCGAACGTATCAGCCAGCCGCGATAGGCCGGTGGAGCGGAAAGATTGCCGGTATTTTGCAGCGCCAGGAATGCCGCGGCATCGGGTAACTGGTCAGGCGGGCGGGTCATGCAGGCGAGTACGCTCACCTGCAGATCGCCCACCACCGACTGTCCGCCCACGGGGATTGAAACCTGCGCGACACCGCCATCCACCTTATCGAGCACCCCGATCTTCGCCGTCTGGCCGGGCTGCCAGGCGGTGGGCGGCGCCGGGATGGCGTCCTGCGCCGGCGGCTGGTTGGCGGTGTTCGAGTCTGCGGCGTTCCCGGATTGGTCCTGTGCCGGCTGGCCGGGGGGCGCCCCGCCGGGGGGCGCCCCGCCAGGGGGCGCCCCGCCAGCTGCGGAAGGCGGGGCAGAAGCATTATCGCCGTCATCCGTATTCGCGGCACTTCCGTCATAGGCTGAAGGCGGCGGGCCGACCGGCACAAGCCCAGGCGGCTGCGGCGTTGCAGGCATCGGCGGCGCCAGCGGCGTAGGAGGTGCGGCGACGATGGCGGGCGCCGGCGGCACCGCGACGACGCTGTTATCCTGCGAGCCGTTGCCGCTTGGCGCGCCAAGCTGCGACTGCGCCAGCGCCGCCGCGCCGCCCGAAGCGGCGAGCAGCCCGGCAAGTGCCACCGCGGCAGCCCGCTTCATTTAGACCCAGGGGCAGTCGGCGACATAGCTGGGTTTGACGGCGCTGCCGTAGCTGTTGCTCCCCCGCCGGGCGCAGGGGCGGAGGCTGAGCTGGCTGCGCCGTGCTGTTCGCTGCCCGACTTGCCCATATTGAAAATGAACTGGCCCAGCAGGTTCTCGATATTGATCGCCGACTGCGTCACCTGGAAGGCTTGCCCCGGCTGCATCATGCTGTCATCGCCGCCAGGCGAGATGCCGACATAATTGCCGCCCAGCAGCCCGTCCGAGCTGATCGAGGCGCTGCTATCGGTCGGCAGCTTGACGCTGTTATTGATCTGCAGCTTGACCACCGCCGCATAGGTCTGCGGGTCTAGCGTCTCGTCCACCACATGACCGATCGTCACGCCGCCCAGCTTCACGTTGGAGCCGATGGTCAGGCCGCCGATATCGGAGAATTGCGCCTTCAGCATATAACCCGCGCCGCCGATTGCCTGAGCGCGCCCCAGCGCATAGATCAGAAACACCGCGGCGACAGCAATGACGATCAGTCCGGTCAAAATCTCGGGAAATTTTCGCGACATTTCTGCTAAGCCCCTGTTCTGCTAAGCCCCTGGAGGAAATTTCTATAGATCTGGTGTCCAGGATTGATAGTCGCCAGAGGCATGGGCGCGCTTGCCGCCTTCATAATCATGCCCGGCCGGGCGATAGCCTTCCGCCGTGCCGGTCTGGTTGGGCAGATGCGGCTTCTGCCAAGGGCGGCGCCCCGCATCCGGCAGCACGTCATCAGTGAGATAATGCAACCAGGCGTGCCATTCCGGGCCGATCAGGGAAGCATCCGTCGCACCATGCGCGTACACTACCCAGCGGCGCGGCTTCGCATTTTGACGCGGCGCACGCTGCTGAAAATAACGATTGCCGAAGCTGTCCTGGCCGACCGCGCCGCCGTGACGCAGCGTCAGCAGCACCAGTCCCGGGTTGCGGAACAGTTCCTTGAAACCTCCGAGGTCACGCAGTTTCGGCCGGGCATATATCGCAGTGCTGCTCATGAACCCGGTATAGGAGATGTCCCGCGCGCGGTCCATCTGCAGCGCCGGTGAATGTGTCCACAGTATTTAGTGTGTCAAAGCCGACTGACCCACTAAATGCACTTTTATTTCGGGCGACGCCGTCTTACACTGTCGCCATGGCGCAACAATCCCCTGCAAACCCTGGTACGGCATCCGGCAATATGTTTTCAGCGGGCAGGCGGACCCGGAGGCGCCGGAGGTGCCGGTAAAGCTGCCCGTTGCCTGGGGTCAGCAGGCCGCTGACGCGCTGGCCGCGCTGTTGCCGGACCGTGGTGCGCTGGATATCGCCGAGGCGGCGGAGGCCTGGATCGCGCCGATCGCGGCGCGCGCCGCCACGGTTGGCGTTTCCGCAACCATGGCGGCGGATCTGCACGCATTGCTGGCGGCGCGGCGCGGCGCCCCCGGCTCTGCCATCTGGAACGGCGAGCTCGCGTTCCAGTTGAGTTTCCTGCTCAACCCGAACGGCTTTTTAAGCGATGCGCTGGAATTCGATCTCGCCGGCTTCGGCGACGCCGTCGCCCTTGCCGTTACCGCGCTCACTTTGGCTTCACCCTCGGCGCACCGCCTGGCGGTCGGCTTTACCGACGTACAGCTTTTTCTGACCAGCCTGGGTCTGCAATATGACAGCGATGCGGCGCGTGACGTGACGGTTCTGCTGGCGGCTTACCTGACGGCGCGCGGCGATCTCGCCTCCTCCGCCTTGCTGGCCCGAGGTGCCGCGCCGGGCTACCTGATTTCCGGCGGGGCGGAACTGCCGAAAAGCTGCATTCTGCCGGGCCTTGCCGAAGCAGCCTTGCAGGCCCGCCGGCAGGCCGCGGCAACCGGTACGCGTCGGCACGAAACGGTTAGCGGTTTTGCGGAGGAGCCCCAGATCGAGGCCATGCTCGGCGCCGCAACATCGAATTTTCTGCCCGCAACCTCTGCACTGGATGAAGCAGGCAGCCTGCATGCCTGGGCCAGAGCCCGCCTTGCCGCGCTGGGTTTGAGCGCTGAGGCGGCCCTGGCGGCCATGCTGGCGGGCGATAACCTGCTGGTCCCGCCGCGCGCCGGCGCCGGCCGGGTGATGCATGACGCATTGGCGCCGCATCTGCATGTCATGCCCGCCCGCCAGGAACCGCCGGTGCAGGCGCCCGCCGCAAGCCAACGCGAAAAACTGCCCGCCAGGCGTACCGGCTATACCCAGAAGGCCGCCATCGGCGGCCATAAGCTGTTCCTCTCCACCGGCGAATACCCCAATGGCCGGGTCGGCGAGATCTTTGTCGCTTTGCATAAGGAAGGCCCGGCCTTTCGCGGCCTGATGGATGTCTTCGCCATCGCGGTCAGCCTCGGTCTGCAGCACGGCGTTCCACTGGCGGATTTCGTCGAAGCCTTCACTTTCACCCGCTTCGGCCCCGCCGGCGCGGTGGAGGGCGATCCCGCGGTGTTGCAGGCAACCTCGATGATCGATTATGTATTCCGGAACCTCGCGGTGAATTATCTCGGCAGTCAAAGCGTGCCGCCTGCGACTCCGGAGACGGCAGATACTTTGGGCGATGGGGCAAGCGAGCGTTCGCCTTTGCTGCCGCTCGATCTGCCGGAGCCTGGTCAGCGCGGCGCAGCGCCGCGCGAGCGGCGCCTGGCTTTCAAACTTGTGGGTGGATGATGACCGTCATACAGCAGCTCGCCGATCTCGGCATCGCTCTGCCAACGCCGATGGCGCCGGTTGCGACCTATGTACCGGTCACGATCGCGGGCAATCTGGTCATCGTCAGCGGCCAGCTCCCCGCCATCGACGGCAAGGTGGCGGTTACCGGCAAATTGGGCGCCGGCGTGGCGCTCGAGGAAGGCCAGTTCGCCGCCCGGCTTTGCCTGATCAACGTTTTGGCGCAGCTGCAGAATTTTGTGCCGGGCGGGCTGGACAAGATCACCCGCGTGCTGCGGCTGGGCGGCTTCATCGCCGCCACCGCCGATTTCACCCAGCACGCGGTGGTGATGAACGGCGCCTCGGACCTGACCGTCGCGGCCTTCGGCACGGCGGGGCGGCATGCCCGCTCCACGATCGGCGTCGCCTCGCTGCCGTTGGATGCGGCGGTGGAAGTCGAAGGCATGTTCTGGCTCGGTGCGTAACTTACAAGGTTGGGATGCCATGCAGGCCGCAGTATAAGCAGTAGGATGCGGATCGACCGGGTCGCCCTATTCGCAACACATTCTAGACGCGGTATGGGGTGGTGATGACGCGGCACCTTACTTCCCGGCTGGCGGCCCGGCTTGGTGTTAACCTTGTTCTGGATGGCGGTCTTGCGGCGTTGGCGGTGCTGGCGGCTTGCTGGCTGGCCAACCCGGCGCGGCCCTTGCCGCACCCGCTGGCGCTGCCGTTTGCGGGCTCTGCCGCCATCTGGCTGATCGGCATTCCGTTCGGCCTGGCGCGGCAGCATTGGCGCTTTACTTCCCTGCGCGACCTGGCGTGGATCGGCGGCGCTTCGGTGCTGACGGCGCTGCTGCTGACGCTGCTGCTGGTTGGCGCCGGGCTGAAGCTGCCCTCCTTCAGCTTCCCCGCCTGTCTGGCGCTTTGTCTGATCGTCGCACTCACCACCCCGCGGCTGCTGTATCGTGTGAAGCGGCAAACCGGCGCGCCCAGCGCCGCCGAATCCGGCAGCGCCACGACTGCGATCCTGGTCGGCACCGGCGAGGCTTCGGAGATTTTTCTCAACGCAATCGTCCGCATGCCGGCCAGCCCCTATCGGGTAACCGGGCTGATGGCGCTCTCCACCCGCCATACCGGCCGGCGCATTCTGGGCCACGACATCATCGGCGCGGTGCGCGAGGCGGAGCCGATGCTGGAGCGGCTGCAGAAATCCGGTGCATTGCCGGATCTGTTGATTATCACCTCACCCGATCTGATCGGCAATGGGCTTAGCGCGCTGCTGGCGGCGGCGAACCGCTTCGGCGTCCGGGTCATGCGAACACCGAATTTAATCGCTTTGGCGCCGGCCGATGCGGGATCGCTGCAATTGCAGCCGATCGCGCTGGAGGATCTGCTCAACCGCCGGCAGGTGACCCTGGACTGCGAGGGCATGGCGGCGCTGATCCGCGGTCGCCGCGTCCTGGTCACCGGTGCGGGCGGTAGTATCGGCTCGGAACTTGCGCGCCAGGTGGCGGGGTTTGCCCCGGCGGAAATCATGCTGCTGGATAACGGCGAATTCGCGCTGTGGCAGATCGATCTGGAGCTGTCCGATATCGCGCCGGCGACGCCGCGCCGCGCGGTGATCGCCGATGTGCGGGACGGCGGCCGCATGCATGCGCTCTGTGACGAGTTCAAGCCGGAGCTGGTGTTTCACGCGGCGGCGCTGAAACACGTGCCGATCGTCGAGGCCAATCCGCTGGAAGGCCTGCACACCAACGCGCTCGGCACCCGGGCCGTGGCCGACGCGGCGCGCGCCAGCGGTGCTGCGCTGATGGTGCTGATCTCCACCGACAAGGCGGTGAACCCCAGCTCGGTGATGGGCGCGTCGAAACGGCTGGCCGAGATGTACTGTCAGGGGCTGGACGTCGCCTCCCGCCGCGCCGCCAGCGAGATGCGCTGCGTGACCGTGCGTTTCGGCAATGTCCTGGGCTCCACCGGTTCCGTGGTGCCCTTGTTCCAGCAGCAATTATCGCATGGCGGGCCGCTGACGGTGACGCATCCGGATATGCAGCGCTATTTCATGACCGTCGGCGAAGCGGTCAGCCTGGTCTTGCAGGCTTCCGCCGCCGGCAGCGGCGAGGCGGCGATCGCCGATGGCGGCATCTACGTGCTGGATATGGGCGAGCCGGTGAAAATCGTCGATCTGGCGCGGCAGATGATCCGGCTGGCCGGGCTGAAACCCGATATCGACATCAAGGTGCAGTTCACCGGGCTGCGGCCGGGCGAAAAACTGTTCGAGGAATTGTTCCACGGCAACGAGGCGCCTTCGCCTACCGGCTATTCCGGATTGCTGATGGCGACGCCGCGAACGGCGGATCTGCGCCTGGTCAACAATGCGCTGCGTGAGATCGAGATCGCGGTATCCGTCGGCGATACCAGCGCCGCCCTGGGCGTTCTGGCGCGGATGGTGCCGGAATTCGACCATAATGCAACGGGCAGCGAGCCGGGTCTCGCGGTTTCCGCCGCCGCGCGATAACCTGGCTGTCATGAATGTTTTCGATCCGGCGCCGATCCCGTTTCTCGACCTGAAAGCGCAGCAGGCGCGGATCGGGCCAGCTTTGCGCGAGCGGCTGGACCGCGTTCTGGCGCATGGCCAGTTCATCCTGGGGCCGGAGGTCAGGGAGCTGGAGGAACGTCTCCTCCAATTCTGCGGCGCCGGCCATTGCGTGGGACTGAGCTCCGGCACCGATGCGCTGCAGATCGCCCTGATGGCAGAAGGCATAGGCAGCGGCGACGCGGTGTTTCTACCGGCTTTCACCTACACCGCGACGGCGGAGGTGCCGCTGCTGCTGGGTGCGACACCGGTATTCGTCGATGTCGATCCGCGTAGCTTTCAGATCGACCCGGCAAATCTCACAGCCAGGATCGCCCAGCTGCGCAAAGCCGGCAGGCTGCGGCCGCGGGCGATCATCGGCGTGGATCTGTTCGGGCAGCCGGCGGACTGGCCGCAATTGCGGCGCATCGCCGCCGCTGAGGATTTGTTCACGCTGGATGATTGCGCGCAAAGTTTCGGCGCCGCGCTGCACGGCAAGCGCCTGGGGACCGCGGCGGATGCTACCGCCATCAGCTTCTTTCCCAGCAAGCCGCTCGGCGCCTATGGCGATGGCGGCGCGCTGTTCACCCAATCGGCGGAACGGGCGCAACTATACCGCTCCTTGCGCAGCCATGGCGAAGGCGCGGAACGCTACCAGGTGCTGCGCATCGGCATGAACGGCCGGTTGGACACGCTGCAAGCCGCAATCCTGCTGGTCAAGCTCGATGTGTTCGAGGCGGAGATCGCGCTGCGGGAGGAGATCGCGGGAGTCTACGATGCCGGGCTGCGGGATCTGCTGGAAATCCCGGCCCGTGTGCCGGACAGCGCCAGCGCCTGGGCGGTCTACGCCGTTCTATTGCCGGATCGTGCATCGCGCGATGCCGCCATCGGCGCGTTGAAAGCCGCCGGCATCGCCAGCGCCATCTATTACCCGCGGCCGCTGCACCGCCAGCCGGCCTACGCGCAATGCCATGACGGCACGGCCTTGCCGGTGGCGGAAGCCTTGGGCGAGCGGATCATGGCGTTGCCGATCCACCCCGATCTGACCCATGCGCAGGCAAGCCGCGTCGTGGCGACGCTGCGCGCCGTTCTACCCGCCAGACAGGCGGCTTGAGCGATGCCGCGCGGCGATCTGTTCCCGGAGATCGGCCCGTTCGAGACCGGCTATCTGCCGCTTTCCGATGGCCACGTGATGTACTGGGAGCAGGTCGGCAACCCGAACGGCAAACCGGTGCTGTTTCTGCATGGCGGCCCGGGCGCCGGCGCCGGCGCCGTGCATCGGCGTTTTTTTGATCCGCATTTCTGGCGGGTGATCATCTTCGATCAGCGCGGCGCCGGCCGCTCGAAACCCTTGGGCGGGCTGACCGCGAACACCACGCCGGACCTGATCGAGGATATCGAGCGTCTGCGCAAATTCCTGAACATCGAGCGCTTTGTACTGTTCGGCGGCTCCTGGGGTTCCACGCTTGCTTTGGCCTACGCCCAGGCGCATCGGGAAGCGGTAATCGGCGCGGTGCTGCGCGGCATCTTTCTTGGCCGGGCGGAGGAGGTGGATTGGTTTCTCTACGGCCTGCGGCGAATTTTTCCGGACGCCCACGCAACCTTCAGCCAGTTCCTGCCGGAGGCTGAACGGCACGATCTGCTCGCCGGCTATCTCGCCCGGCTGGAAGACGACAAACCCGACATCCACGGCCCCGCAGCCCGGGCCTGGAGCATCTATGAAGGCTCCTGCTCGACGCTGATGCCGAACGTCGAGGCGGTCGCCGCCTTCGCGCAGGATCGCACGGCGGTGGGCCTGGCCCGGATCGAGGCCTATTACTTCGCCAACGATCTGTTCCTGCCCGCAGGCGGATTACTGAACCACATGGGCGTTCTGGCGAACATTCCCGGCGAAATCGTGCAAGGCCGGTATGATATGATCTGCCCGGCGCAATCGGCCTTCGAACTTGCTGCCGCATGGCCGACGGCCAGGCTGACTTTGGTGCCCGATGCCGGGCATTCCGCGCTGGAGCCCGGCGTGCGCATGGCGCTGATTGCCGCCCTGGATCGCTGCCGCGCCTTGACTTGAGCATGATTCGACATACCAATTCAGCACCGACAAGAACAAAATGTTCCGTTCAGAGTTGAGGAAGGCCTGGATGCTCAACCGACGCAGCTTGCTGACGTCTGCTTTGACCGTGACCGCTTCACTAGCAGCGGGTCAGGCGCCGGCGACGACCTTGAAGATCGCCGCCGCGCCGTGGCCGACCGCGCTTCTAATGGGGACCGGAAGGCCGGGCGGCGCCTACGCCGTCTACGGTCCGGCCTGGGGCGCGATTGCTGCGAAGCAATGCGGGGTTTCCATCGCCTATATGGCGTCCGGGGGCGCCGCCACCGACATTTTGCTTATCGAGCAGGGCGCGGCACAGCTCGGCATGACCACCGTCACCATAGGCGACCAGGCGCGCACCGGCATCGGCGCCTGGACAGCCGGTGTGAAATTCAATTCCTTCCGGGCGCTTTTCCCGATCTTTCCATCAATCCTGCAAATTGTCGCCACCGCCGATAGCGGCATTACCACCTTGGCCGGGCTCGAGAACCGCCGGATTGGTCTGGGCCCGGATGGCGGCAGCGGCTCGGCTGCCCTGCCTGCCGTGCTCGCCGGCCTCGGCATCCGTGCATCCGCCTGCGTCACCGGCGATTATGTCCCGCAGATCGCTCAGATGCTGCAAGGCGAACTCGACGCCTGCGCCTTCATCGGCGCCGCGCCGCAAGCCGCGTTGCAGCAAGCGGCGCGGCAATTCAGGCTGGCGCTAATCGGCTTCACGCCTGATGAGGCGGTGCAGGCGGTAAAACGCTCGCCTGGAATGCGCCCGATGCTGCTGCCGGCTGGAACCTTCCCCGGACAGATGATCCCCGTCGCCAGCGTCGGCACCGCAAATTTCGCCATCGGCGCTGCTTCGCTGCCGGACGCGCTGGTGAGCGCGCTTACGCTCTCCGCCATGCAGAACCGCGGCAAGCTCGCGGGCCTCGTGCCCGCGGTCGCCGCGGCTCCGGGGCCGATGTTGAGCGGCCAGAACGAAATGACTTTTCATCCGGGCGCCGCAACCGCGCTGCGCCGGCTAGGGATGAACGTGCCGGCGAAGTTTGTTGAGAGCTGAGGAAGAAGCCGCTTTTTGGAAAAAGCGGCGCAAAAACTTTTGCTACGGTGGGTCGAAGTCTTAGCGGGTTGGTATTACTTTTCCTTGCTGCGCCCAATCGACGCGAATTTTTTGTTGAACTTGGCGACCTGTCCGGCGGATTCGGAGACGCGTTGCACGCCGGTCCAGGCGGCGTGAGATTTCGGGTCGATATCCAGGCGCAGCGTGTCGCCGGCCTTGCCCATGCAGGACATGGTTTTGAATTCGGTGCCATCGGTCATCACGATATTGATCTCGTGATAATCCGGGTGAATGTTCGGCTTCATCGTCGTCGCTCCATGCATCATCGGCCGCTGATACCGACCAGCAGCAAGGCCGTGCGTTTAGGCGAACGCGCGGCGGCCTGCAAGGCCCGTGACGGCCGATCAGCTTTGTAGCTGTGCCTTGGCGAAGTCGCCGGCTTCGGTCAGCGACGCTCGGGCTTCAGGTAGGAGGTTCTGGAAAAGCTGCCAGACATGCGGCATTTTTCGCCAGATTTTCAGCTCGACCTTCACGCCTGCGGCCTTTGCCCGCTCCGCCAGCCGGCGCGAATCATCCAGCAGGACCTCGCCCTCGCCGACCTGGATGCACAACGGCGGCAGGCCGGCGAGGTCGCCGTATAAGGGTGAGACCAGCGGGTTTTTTGGGTCTTCGTTGCCGGTATACAGGCCCGCGACCTCCGCCACCCGGTCGCCTTGCAGCATAGGATCACGCTTGAGGTTGAAGCGCAGGGACTCGCCGGTGGCGGCAAGGTCGGTCCAAGGGGAGAACAGCAGGGCGGCGGCCGGCATGGGCAGTTCGGCCGATTTCGTCGCGAGCAGGGTGGCAAGCACCAGGCCGCCGCCTGCGGAATCGCCGGCCAGCACCAGGCGCCCAGGTGCGGCGCCGCCGGCGAGCAGCGCCTTGTACACCGCAAGCGCGTCATCCAGCGCGGCGGGAAAGACATGCTCCGGCGCCAGCCGGTAGTTGGGCGCGAAGACGGTAAAGCCGCGTTTGGCGAAATTACCGGTGATCGGCCGGTGCGTAATCGACGAGCAGGCAATATAGCCGCCGCCGTGCAGATACAGCATGGTGGCGGATGGAAGCGCAGGACCGTCCGCCGACACCCATTCGCCTGGCACGCCACCCACCACGCCTGGCCGCTGCGCCGTTCCTTTCGGCAAGGGCGGAGCCATCTTCTCGAAAGCGCTCCGCGCCGCCTCAGGCGAGGTTATCTTCTTCAGGTTGCGCTTGACGGCGAAACGCAGGCAGGGGTCGAGCAGATAGGATTGCCAGCTCGGCATTCAGGAAAATCCGGCATCGCGTTTGTGGTTTGGCGGCAGGTACATATATCTTCCGCATATAGATACGGCGCGGCGCGTTCGCGATGCCCATTCAAGCTGCGGAGAAAAAATGGTTCGCGCGATGGCGATTCTACTGCTGTGCCAGCTGGTGGGTACGGTGCTGCAGCAGGGCACCGGGCTGCCGATTCCAGGCCCGGTGATCGGCATGCTGCTGCTCTTGGCGCTGCTGGTCTGGCGCCGCGGCGCATCCCCGGCCATGGAGGGCACGGCGCAGGGGCTGCTTAGATATCTTGGCCTGCTTTTCGTTCCCGCCGGCGTGGGCTTCATTACCGAGCTGCAGGAGCTGCGCGCCAACGCGCTAGCGATCGCGCTCGCCATCACAGTATCGACCGCCCTTGGCCTGGGCGTCACCGGCCTGCTCATGCAGCTTCTGCTACGCAGCCCTTATAGCGGGAGCAGTCAAGCCGATGCACCATAAAATCCTGCCCTTCTTTCACGTCTGGGCGTATCTGCAGACGCAGCCGCTGCTGGGCCTTACTGCGACCTTGTGCACCTGGGAGGTTGCCAGCCTGATCGACGTCAAAGCCGGCCGCAAAGCCTATAGCAATCCGATCGTACTATCCATCCTGATCCTGGCGGCGATGCTGCTGATCACGCATACGCCGTACAAGGCCTACTTCACCGGAGCGCAATACGTGCATTTCCTGCTCGGCCCGGCAACGGTCGCGCTGGCCGTACCCATGTTCAACAATCTTCCAGCTATTAAAAGGGAGTTCCTTGCCATCATCTTCTCGCTCACCGCCGGTTCGTTCTCGGCTGCCGCCTCGGCCATGCTGATCGCCCGCGCAATGGGCGCGCCGGATGCGGTGGTCATATCGCTCGGCCCCAAATCCGTCACCACGCCGATCGCCATGGGCATCGCGCAGGAACTGGGCGGCCAACCTTCCCTGACGGCGGTCTTTGTCATGATCACCGGCATGCTCGGCGCCATGATCTGCACCGGATTGCTGCGTCTTCTGCGCGTCACCGATTGGCGCGCCCAGGGTCTGGCGGCCGGCACCGCGGCGCACGGCCTGGCAACCGCGCGGATGCTCACGCTGAACCAGACAGCGGGGGTTTTCGGCGGTCTGGCCATCGGCCTGAACGGCGTCGTCACCTCGCTGATGCTGCCGCTGCTGGTTGGGCTGTTCGGCTTGTGAGCAGATCTACCCAGTCGTTGTGCCGGGCAATCGCCGGTATGCTGGTTTGCACGGTGCCATACGGCGCGGCGCGCGCAGCACCCTTGCAGCTTGTGCTTTCGCCGAGCAATACGCTTGCCCAAACGCATTCCGAGACCATGATAACCAACCTGACCAGTACCTACCGGCAGCTAACCGGCATCCTGGACTTCAACGGCCTTGCGAAAACCTGTCACATCGACGTCACCTTCATCGTGCGCAGCCTGGACGCCGCAAATGCGCTGCTGCGGGCCGAGACGATGTCAAAAAACTTCCTGGATCCGCAGGATTACCCGCAAACCCGATATGTGGGAGACTGCCGCGGCAACCTGCTGCAAGGCAGCCTGACTTTGCGGGGCCAGACCCATCCGTTCGACATGCGGCTCACCTATCTGGGCAGCCCCAGCCAACCGGTCGCGGTGCATGCCGAAGGAACGTTGGATCGCTACAACTGGGGATTGCAGGGGCTGCATCTTGCTGTTGGCAGGAACATACGGATCACCGACGACATTGCGCTAAACGGTAAACCCCCGCAGCCTTTGTCATCTAAGCACGAATAAAGGCCGGACCTGATTGATTGATTGTTTACAGCAACGATTTTATCTAATACTGGTTGTGGCGCCGATCAGCTTTTATCTTTAAAATTAGCGAATACTACCTATTTTAGCCATGAGGATCTTCGTGGAAGCCACTATCCCGCCCAGGCAGAGTGATTTAGGTCCCACGGTCAAGCGCCAAGTTGTCGAACGCCCGCCAATGCGACGCACGCGTCAGCGAAATCCGGGTAAGCTCTATTTCCTGATGTTCCTGGTTGGCTTCCTGCTGATGGTGTTCTGGCTGTTGATCACGGGCTGACGCTTCGTCGTTTTACCGCCGAGTCGCTTGGCCGCATCTTGCGGACAAGGGCTATTGCAGCGGAATGCCTTGGCTGTTTGCAGCCCTGGATAAAAAGCTTTGCAAATAGGCGGTCGCGGGGCCATGTTGCAATGGTTCCAATTCCTTCCGCAGGAGAGTGTGGGTTAGATCCCGCCGCCGAAGGCGCAACCGGCCCCCGGAAACGCTCAGGCAAATGGACTGCGTAGGCAAGGAACGCTCTGGAAAGCTGGCCGAAATTTGGCCACACCGACGGAGTAAGTGCATGCTTGCAGGCACGAATCTCTCAGGTTCCGTGACAGAGGGGGGTCAGTTGGTTCGGCGCTTGGCCGGAGGCTGATCAAGGACGGGGGTCGTAGTGCTGAAAACACCATTGGACGCGCTGCACCGCCGGTTGGGTGGCCGAATGGTTGCATTCGCCGGATACGATATGCCGGTGCAGTACGAAGGCATCATCGCCGAACATCTGGCCTGCAGGAACAATGCCGCCTTGTTCGATGTCTCGCATATGGGCCAAGCCGAAATCGCCGACGCCGCGGCGCTGGAAAAACTGGTGCCCGGCGACATGATCGGCCTGCAGCCTGGGCGGCAGCGCTATACCGTTTTATTAAGCGCGCAAGGCGGCATTATCGATGATCTGATGGTGGCCAATCTGGGCAACCGCCTGCAACTCGTCCTCAACGCCAGCCGCAAGCAGGTCGATCTCGATTACCTCGCGGCGAATGGTGTGGAAGCGACCGCCCTGCCGGACCGTGTTTTGCTGGCCTTGCAGGGGCCGAAGGCCGCCAAGCTCCTGCCCGAGGCGGCATCGCTCAAATTCATGGCGGCCGGGGAAGTTGCAGTCGCCGGCATCGCCTGTGTGGTCACCCGCTCCGGCTATACCGGCGAAGATGGCTTTGAAATCGGCTGCGCGGCGCAGGCCGGCGCCGGCTTGGCGGAAACGCTGCTGGCAAGGGGCGCGGTTCCTGCCGGGCTGGGCGCGCGGGATTCGCTGCGCCTGGAAGCCGGGCTCTGCCTGTACGGCAATGATATCGACGAGAGCACAGATCCGGTCGCCGCCAACCTCACCTTCGCCATCGGCAGGCGCCGCCGGACGGCATGGGATTTTGCCGGTGCCGATGCCGTTCGCGCCGCATTGAAAAACGGTCCCGTGGAGAAACTCGTCGGCATCCGCGTGGAAGGCCGGGCGCCAGCCCGCGCCGGAACAGCAATCCGCTCCGCCGAGGGCGAGGCCATCGGTCGCGTTACCTCAGGCACCTTCGGCCCCAGCGTCAACGCCCCGGTGGCACTCGGCTATGTACGCAGCAATCATGCAGAGGACGGCACGCGCTTTGATCTGATCGTCCGCGATAGAGCCATCCCCGGCATCGTCTCGACTCTGCCCTTCATTCCCCATCGCTACGTCCGCTGAAAGGTCCCGCCATGCCCGACAAACATTACACCGAAGACCACGAATGGCTGATGATCGATGAAGATGGTCTGGCGACCATCGGCATCACGCAGCACGCGCAGGAAGCGCTCGGCGATATCGTCTTTGTGGAGCTGCCGGAGCCGGGACGCTCCGTCGCCAAGGCCGAGGCCTGCGCGGTGGTGGAGAGCGTCAAGGCGGCCTCCGACGTTCTTGCGCCGCTTTCCGGCACGGTGACGGAACATAATCAGGCGATCGTCGAAGACCCCGCCTTGATCAACAAGGACCCGGAAGCCGGCGGCTGGTTTTTCAAATTGCGGCTGGCCGATCCGGCGGCGATCGGCGGGCTGATGGACAAGGCGGCCTATGATGCGTTCGTGGGACAAGCATAATGGATGCGCTGAGCGAACTGCAATTGCTGGAAGGCGCTAACGCTTTCGCCGGACGCCATATCGGCCCGTGCGACGCCGATGTCGCGGCGATGGTAAAGACCATCGGCGTCGCCTCGCTGGACGATCTGACGGCGAAGACAATCCCGGCCGACATACGCGCCAATGCGGCGCTCGATCTGCCGCTTCCGGTCGATGAGGCCGCCATTGTCGAGGATCTGCGAGCGCTCGCCGCGAAAAACGTCGTGAAGCACTCGCTGATCGGCATGGGCTATCATGGCACCCACACGCCGCCGGTGATCTTGCGCAATGTGCTGGAAAATCCCGGCTGGTATACGGCGTACACGCCCTACCAGGCGGAGATTTCGCAAGGCCGGCTGGAAGCCGTGCTGAACTTCCAGACCGCGATCACCGATCTGACCGGCATGGAAATCGCCAATGCCTCGCTGCTGGACGAAGCGACGGCCGCGGCGGAAGCCGTTGCGATGGCGCATTCGTTGGCCAAAACCAGATCGAGGGTCATCGCGCTGGCCGCTGACATACATCCGCAGACCCGCGCGGTGATCGCCACCCGCGCCTGGCCGCTGGGCTGGCAGATCGTGGATTTCGAACCCGGCGATACGGCGGCGCTCGGCGCCCACAAGGCGTTCGCCGTGGTGCTGAACTATCCTGGGAGCTGTGGGCAAATCCGGGATTTGTCGAACGAGATCGCGGCGGCGAAAGCAGCCGGAGGCACGGCCGTCGTTTGCGCCGATTTGCTGGCGCTGACCTTGCTGAAATCGCCCGGCGAGATGGGTGCCGATATCGTCGTCGGCTCGGCGCAGCGTTTCGGCGTGCCGATGGGCTTCGGCGGCCCGCATGCCGCGTTCTTCGCGACCCGCGATGCCTATAAGCGGCAGATGCCGGGCCGGCTGGTCGGCTTATCGGTCGACGCGGCCGGGCGGCCGGCGATGCGCCTGGCGCTGCAGACCCGCGAGCAGCATATCCGCCGCGAGAAAGCGACGTCCAATATCTGCACCGCGCAGGTTCTGCTGGCCGTGATCGCCGGCTTCTACGCCGCCTGGCACGGGCCGGAAGGGCTGAAGAAGATCGCCAGACGGATCAATCTGCAGGCCAGGCTGCTGGCTGAAATTGCGCAGCGTTCCGGTCTTTTGCTCCGCCACAAACAGTTTTTCGACACCATCGCCATCGAGGCGAGGGATAAAGCTGACGCTTTGATGCAAGCCGCGCGCGATGCCGGCTTCAACCTCCGCCGCATCGATGCCACCGGCATCGGCATCGCGCTGGATGAAACCGTCACCCGCGCCGAGCTGGAATCGCTTGCCCTGATCCTGGGCGGAACGCTAGGCGATGCGGCGCCTTCGATCCCCGTGGAGCTGCAGCGCAAATCCGCCTTCTGCACGGCTGCGGTGTTCGACAGCCATCATTCCGAGCATGCAATGCTGCGCTATCTGAAGCGGCTGGAGGACAAGGACATCGCGCTCAACCGTTCGATGATCCCACTCGGCTCCTGCACCATGAAGCTGAATGCCAGTGCGGAAATGGCGGCGATCACCTGGCCGGAGTTTTCGTCGATCCATCCTTTCGCGCCGGCAGATCAGACGCTGGGCTATAAAACACTCATCGACCGGCTCTCGGAATATCTGCAGGCGGTCACTGGCTTTGCCGGTATCTCGCTGCAGCCCAACTCGGGCGCGCAGGGCGAGTACGCCGGCCTGCTCGCCATCCGCGCCTGGCAGGAGGCGCGGGGTGAGGGCGCGCGCGATATCTGCCTTATCCCGGCTTCCGCGCACGGCACCAATCCGGCTTCCGCGCATATGGCGGGCTACCGCGTGGTGGTGGTGGGCTGCGATCGCGACGGCAATGTCGATGTCGCCGACCTGCAGGCGAAGATCGCGCAGCATGCGGCAAATCTTGCGGCGCTGATGATCACCTATCCCAGCACGCATGGCGTGTTCGAGACCGGCATTCGCGATATCTGCGGCGCCGTGCACGAAGTTGGCGGGCAGGTCTATATGGATGGCGCAAACATGAACGCGCAGGTGGGCCTGACCTCGCCGGCCGCCATCGGCGCCGATGTCTGCCATCTCAATCTGCACAAAACCTTCTGCATCCCGCATGGCGGCGGCGGCCCTGGCGTCGGCCCGATCGGCGTTGCGGCGCATCTGCTGCCGCATCTGCCCAATCATCCGCTGCGCGAAGATGCAGGCCCGGCCTCAGGCTATGGCCCGGTTTCGGCCGCGCCGTTTGGCTCTGCCCTGATCCTGCCCATCCCCTACGCCTATATCCGCATGATGGGCCCGGCGGGTATCACCCACGCCACCAAAATCGCCATCCTGAACGCCAATTACGTGGCGGCACGCCTGGGCGCGCATTATCCCATCCTGTATCGCGGCGCGGGATCTATGGTGGCGCATGAATGCATCATCGACTGCCGCGGCTTTATCGCCAATTCCGGCGTGCAGGTGGAAGACATCGCCAAGCGCCTGCAGGATTACGGTTTTCACGCCCCCACCATGTCCTGGCCGGTCGCCGGCACCCTGATGATCGAACCGACGGAGAGCGAAAATCTGCAGGAGATCGACCGGTTTTGCGACGCCATGATCAACATCGCCGACGAGATCGCCGCTATCGCCGCCGGCAAGCTGCCAAAGGACGACAATCCGCTGAAAAACGCGCCGCACACCGCAACCGAAACCATGGCCTCGACCTGGAACCACCCCTACACCCGTGAGCAGGCCGCCTTCCCATTAAGCTTCGTCGCCGCCGCGAAATACTGGCCACCGGTCAAGCGCGTGGACAACGTCTACGGCGATAAAAACCTGATCTGCTCGTGTGAGCCACTGGAAAGCTACGCGCAGGCAGCGGAGTGAAGGAAAGCATTAATAACTTCCTTTCTCTGAAGAAAAAAACCGGGCCGCCGGTGCGGCGAAAAGATTTCGGGTGCTGGGCCATGGGCGCTGTCACTGCCGACGCCCAGGCCATGGTTCAAAAAAGTTTTGCGCCGCTTTTTCAAAAGAGCGGCTTACTTATTTACTTTGCTCAATACGGACTCAAGCTATCCACCGCCTGTTGCCCCCAACGTGGCGACTGCATGTTGATCAGCGTGCCGGTGCCGCCGTAGCCGATGCGGGCTTCCGCCATCTGGTCGCTGGCGACGGTGTTGTCGCTGGTGATATCTTCCGGCCGGATGATGCCGGTGACCTGCAGCACGCGCAGTTCGCTGTTCACTTCCATTTCCTGCCTTGCCGCCACCACCAGATTGCCGTCGGGCAGGACCTGGGTGATTTCACCGGCCAGCGAAAGCGTTACGGTTTCGTTGCGTTGAATCTGCCCGGTGCCGGTGGAGCTGCTGGAGCCGCTGGCGGAGACCAGGGCGGACGGGACCACCGATTGGCCGAATAGACGCGGGATGATATTTTCCAGGCCGAACAGGCTGGTGATGCCGAGCGATGAGGTTCCGGTGCGGCCGGCGGTGGTGTTGTCCTTCAGCGTGGCGTTGTCGTTGATGGTGACCATCACGGTGAGGATGTCACCGACGCGCGAGGCGCGCTGGTCCTTGAAGAAGGTCGTGGCGTTGCTCTGCCATAGGCTGTCGGGGGACGCCGACTCCACTTCCGGCGGCATCGGCATGCTCACCGGCGTATAATTTTTGGCATCGACCGGGTTGGTGATGGGCGATAGCGGCGGAGCGCGGCCGGTGTTGGAGAGCTGGCTCATGACGCCGCACCCAGGCAGCAGCAGCAGGGCGGCGAGCGGCGCTGCGCGGATGGCGCGGCTCATGGCTGCACCTGTATCGGCAGGCCGCCGCCGCCGTGCTGCTGGGCGTAGGAAGTATAGCCGCCATAGCCGCCGCTTTGGGCCTCCGAGAGCGGGGCGCTGCCGGGGGTGATTTCGGCGCTTCCCGGGCCGGTGATCACCGCCTGTACCACGGCGTGCGAAGCCGGGTTCAGCACCGGGATCAAGCTGCCGGTTCCGCCGGCGCCGAGCGCGACGCCCTGCGCCGTCAGCGTCATGCCCGGCGTGGCGAGGTTCATCACCACGAAGGCGCCCTTGCGCACGACGATAGGCGTGGTGAGGTTGTTCGGCAGCAGCGGCGCGCCGGCCTGCACGCCGGCGCTAACCTGCATGCCCATGACATCCGCCAGGGCTGTGACGGCGCCGGCCGCCTGGCTGGCGGGCAACCGGGTGAGTGTGAGGTCGGCGCCGCTTACGATCTCGCCGGGCGCCAGATCGTGGCTTGCCACCAGCACCTGAGCGGAAGGCTGCGCCAGGCCGGAAAGATCGAGGTTCTGCGGCGCCATGCCGGCTGCCTGGATCACCAGGGAGGCGCTGAAATCGCCTGTCGAGGGATCAAAATCGATGCGGGTCACCGAGATGCTTGGCGTTGCACCTGGCGGGATCATCGGCGGCGCGAAGTCGGGCAGGGAGATCGCGGCATTTGCCGGGCCGCCGGCACCAACCAGTGCCTGCGTCAAGGCAATGCTGATCAGCGCCGGGGGCATCGCGCTGCCGGGGCTGGCCAGCACCACCTCTGGGTTGCTGCCATCCGGCGACCAGGGCACCTGATAGGCCACCGCAATGGCGGCAAGCTGGTCGGCGCCCACCACGATGCGCCCGCCCGGCGCCGGCGCCGTGCCCAGCACCGTATTCGCCTGCGGCCCCGCATTGGCGAACAGATCGGAGACCCGGACGACAGGGCTGGAAAGGGTGACCAGCGTATTGGGAACAGCCTGCGCGGCATTTGCCGGCTGCACCATGTTGTACGCGCAAAAAACCAGGAACGGAAAATTCCGGCGCATGTTAACCCCTCAGCTGCGTCAGGGTGGAGAGCATTTCATTCGAAGTCGTAATGACCTGGCTGTTCATCTCATAGGCGCGCTGGGCGCTGATCAGGTTGGTTATCTCGCTCACGACATTGGTGTTGGAGTTTTCAAGATAGCCTTGCATAACGGTGCCGAAACCAACGGAGCCCGGCACGCCGGTGACGGGGTCGCCGGAAGCGCCGGTCTGCACGAACAGATTGCCGCCTTGCGCCGCCAGACCCGCATCGTTGGGAAAGGTTGCAAGCTGCAGCTGGCCTACCGTGTTGGGCGCGGTCTGGCCGGCGATGGTTACCTCGACCTGGCCGGATTGATTGATGGTGACATTGCTGGCGTTGGTCGGGATGGTGATGCCGGGCTGCACCACATAGCCGTCGGCGGTGACGATGGTGCCGTCCGGCGCCAGCGAGAACGTGCCGTCGCGCGTATAGGCGGTTTGTCCCGATGGCAGCGTGATCTGAAACCAGCCGGCGCCTTCGATTGCGGTGTCCAGCGAGTTGCTGGTCTGCTGCAGGTTGCCCTGCGCATCGGTGCGATAGATGGCGGCGGTCTTCACGCCAAGCCCGATCTGCGCGCCCGAAGGCACGATCGTGCCGCTATCGGACGAATTCGACCCGGGCGAGCGCAAATCCTGATACAGCAGGTCCTGGAACTCGACGCGCTGCGCCTTGAAGCCGCTGGTCGTCATGTTGGCGATGTTGTTTGCGATCACCTCAACATTGGTCTGCTGGGCCTGCATGCCGGTGGCGGCGATATCGAGTGCGAGCATTATTGTGTTTCCGTTACGAATTCTGGTTGAGGATCTGGCTGATGGCGCTCATCTGCCGGGTTTGTTCGGCCTGCAGGAATTGCGCGTTGAACTGGAAGTCCTGCGAGGTTTCCATCATCTTTGTAATCATCATCACCGGGGAGACGTTGGATTGCTCGAGCGCGCCCTGGACGATGCCGGGCGTGGTAGCCGGCTTGGTCGGCTGATTGGCGATGAACTGGTTGTCGCCGGCCGCGCGCAATGTCTGCGGATCGGCGACATCGACGACGCCGATCCGGCCGATCTGTCCGTTGGCGCCGTTGATGACGCCGTCCGCGGTGATCGTCAGCGTGCCGGCATTGGCCGGCACGCTGATGGGCGCGCCCGCGGTATCTTGCACCTGGGCGCCCGAGGCGGTGGCCAACGTGCCGTCCGGCAGCAGGCCAAAGGCGCCGTCGCGGGTCAGCCGGCTGCCGTTCGGCGTCGTCACGGTGAAATAGCCGTCGCCGGTGATGGCAAGATCGAGCGCGCTGCCGGTGTATTTGACGGTGCCGGTCTGGGTATCGCGCCAAGCCCCGTCGGAGCTTGCGAAAGCCAGGCTCGACCCGCCGGGCACCTTGCTGCCATCCGGCGTTACGTAGCTGGAAAACTGCATGTTGGTTTCCTTGAACCCGGGCGTGCTGGCATTGGCGATATTGTTCGCGATCACGTCCATCGCGTTGGTCTGCGCAACCATCCGGGACAGGACTAAATAGGTCGGGTTTTCCAAGCCGTTTCGCCTTTCGCAGAAAAAATGCAAGAAAATGCAAGAAATGGTGTGCGTGTCGAAACGCAGATGAGCAAACCTTGTGCCATCGAAAATCTGCAGGTTCCGCCTGGGATGCTTGGCGCCTGGCGCGGCCTGAAGCGGCGCAGCTCGGCAAAAAGATCCCGACGCGGCCGCAGCGGCGCTGCCTTTTGTGCCGGGTGGGGGCGGCGCGTTGCGGGGCTCCCGAAATACCGAGTGTTAAGTATTTCCATGGCTGAATGCCCGTAATCTTCGGAGTTGATCATTGGAATGGTTAAGCTAGCCCCTTGGCTCCGGCCCGGAACGGGAACGCCATGAGCGGCGGCAACACGGCCGCGCAGGAGGAAGATCGGGGTCCGGGCCAAAGCGCTGACGATACGGTGCCGAAACCAAAGAAAAAAGGTAAGCTGATGATCATCATCATCGCCGTGGCGGTGCTGCTTGGCGCAGTCGGCGCTTTGGCTTATCTCGGCATCGTCAAGCTGCCGTTTCTGCCGCATCATGCAAAAGCGAAAGCGGCGGTGGTCGAGCAGGTTCAGTTTGTCAAAGTGCCTGAATTGATCGCCAATCTGGATGCCGGGCCGGACAGCGATTCCTATGCCAAGATGCAGGCGGAGCTGGAGGTGACGGACAACGCTTCGGCGACCGCCGTCAACGCGCAGATGCCCGCCATCATCGATTTGTTCCAGACTTATCTTCGCACCATGCAGCCCGATGACCTGCGCGGCGCCGAAGGCCTGTACCGGCTGCGCGAGGCGCTGCTGGCTCGCGCCAATGTCGTCGTCGCGCCCGCCGCGGTGCAGAACGTTCTGTTCATCGAGATGGTGGTGCAATGAGCGGCGAGGGCGCCGCCCCGATGGACGATGAAGAAGCCCGCGGCATGCTGAACCAGGCCGAGATCGACAGCCTGATGCATTTCGACGAGCCGCCGCGCTCGGGCATGGAACGGCTGATCCGTTCCGGCCTGATCTCCTATGAACGCCTGCCGATGCTGGAGATCGTCTTCGACCGTCTGGTCCGCATCCTTTCCACCTCGCTTCGCAATTTCACCAGCGACAACGCCGAAGCCGCCATTGAATCCATCTCCTCCTCGCGGCTCGGCGATTATCTGGCAAATATGCCGGCGCAGACCATGCTGGCGGTATTCCGCGCCGATGAATGGGACAATTCCGGCCTGCTCAGCCTGGATTCCAGCATGATCTACAACATGATCGACCTCGTGCTGGGCGGCCGCAACGGCCGCGCGCTGGTGCCGGCCGACAGCCGGCCCTACACCTCGATCGAGCGCGGGCTGGTCGAGCGGCTGGTCAAGGTGATCCTCGCCGATTTCACCACCAGCTTCACCCCGGTTTCGAAGGTGCGCTTCCGGTTCGACCGGCTGGAGACCAATCCGCGCTTTGGGATCATCAGCCGGGTCTCCAACGCCGCCATCGTGGCGCGCCTGCGCATCGACATGGAAGGCCGCAGCGGCATTATCGAAATCGTGCTGCCCTACGCGACGCTGGAGCCGGTGCGCGATCTGCTGCTGCAGAAATTCATGGGCGAGAAATTCGGCCGCGACCATATCTGGGAATCCCATCTGTCCGACGAATTATGGACCACCGAGGTCGAGCTCGACGCCTTGCTGGACGAGCAGCCAATTCGGCTCTCCGAGCTGCTGAAAATGCAGCCGGGCACCGCTTTGCCGATCAGCATTGCGCTGGGCTCGAAGGTGCAACTGCGTTGCGGCGGCGTACCGATGTTCAACGCTGATCTGGGGTACAAGAAGTCCAAGCTGGCGTTGACCATCACCGCGCCGATCCCGGCCAAACCCGCATGAGCGTTTGGGCCTGGAGCTTGCAACTGGTGCTCGTCGTTCTGCTCGCCGCCACCTTGTTCTACGCCTTGCGGCTGGAACGCAGCATCGGCATGCTGCGCAGCGATCGGGCCGGGCTGGGCAACGCGCTGGCCGCCATCCGTGCCGCGCTGGACGATGCCGAGCGCGGCATCCAGGCATTGCAGGGCATGGCCGAAGGCACCGCCAGGCGGCTGACGCTGGAGGTCGAAGCCGCCGGGCAGGCGCAGCACGATCTGCAATTTCTGCTGGACCGCGTCGAGAGCGTGGCCGCCAAGGTCGAATCCGTCATCCGCTCCGGCCGCGCGATCGTCTCCCCTGAAGAACAGAAACAGGGCGCGCCGCTCTACAGCAAGGCCGAGCGCGACCTGCTGAAAGTATTGCGGGTGCCGAAATGAAACGGCTGCGCCCGCGGCTGCTACCGCTGACCATTATCGCCATCGTCCTGTTGCTGGGGCAGAAATGCGTGGCGCTGACCGGCCTTCTGATGGCCAGTTTCCCAACGGAAGCGGCGGCGGCGGAAACCGTCGCGGCCAAGGCGCCGACGGTGCTCAACTGGGATTCGACAGAACCGCCGCCCGCCGTCTGCCCGCCTTCGACCACCGTCAACCCCAGCGAGGTTATCGTGCTCTCCGCCTTGCGCCAGCGCGCGGCCGCGCTCGATGCGAGGGAGGCCGAGCTCAACCGCAAGCAGGCGCTGGTCGACGCCTCGGAGAGGAGCCTGACGACGCAGATCGCCGGGCTGCAGGCGGTGGAAAATCGGCTGAACGCGCTGTCGCAGAACCAAAGCAACGCGAATGAAGCGCGTTGGCAGGCGCTGGTCGCAACCTATTCGGCCATGGACCCGCAGGCGGCGGCCGGCATATTCGACGGGCTGGACCCGAGCGTCCTGCTGCCGGTCCTCACCCGCATGAACAGCCGCAAATCGGCGCCCATTCTGGCCGACATGTCGCCGGACAAGGCCAGGCAGGCGACCGAGCTGATGGCGGGGCAAACCGGCGGTATCACGCTCGGGAATACGGCATCGCCCGACACCGGGGAGTGACGCGGGTGCCGCGCCTGGGCCCATTGCTGCTGGCGCTGCTCGCGGTCGTATCCGCAGGTCCGGCCTTTGCGGACCCGCCGGTCGGCATCCGGCAGGGCAGGCATGGCACGATGGGCAGGCTGGTTTTCGATTTCTCCGGCTTGCAATCCTTCAGCAGCCAGCAGAACGGCAGGGTTCTGACGATCCGGTTCACGCCCGCCGAACCGATACCCGTGATCGCGTTGCACATCCCCGGAGTTGCGAACATGCAAGGCGGCGCCGGCATCGTGCGGCTGCAGCTGGAAGCGGGCGCGGTACCCAGCATCTACCGGCTCGGCGACCGCGTGGTGGTGGATGCAAGGCTGGAACGGCATGGCGGGTCCGCGGCCGATGCGCCACAGGCAGCGCCCTCGCCTGCAACGCCGCCCGGCCCGAGCGCGCCTCAGCTCGCGCAGCACAGGCCAGCGCCGCTATTGCTGCCGGCCGGGAACCCGGCGGAAGCTGTGCCGCCGATGCCGCAAACGGCAGCGCCGGCGCCCGAAGCTGCCAGCATCCCGCCAAGCGCGCCCGTCGCGCAGGCGCCGCCCGTCGCGTCAACGTCGCCCATCCCGCCAAGCGCGTCCGTCGCGCCGGCGCCGCCCGCCGCGCCGGCGCCCGCCTGGCCGCCGGAAGTCGTCAACTTCGCGACGCAGCCGGGCGCCGCCGCCTTTCGGCGCGGTGATCTGGCCATCATCGTCTTCGACACGTCGGAGGTTCCAGATATCACCTTGCTGCAATCTTCGCAGCTTTTCGCCGGCGCCACCTTGCTCAGCCTGCAGGATGCCCAGGTGATTACCATGCCATTGCCGGCAGAAGATGCGCTGGCCATGACACCGGTGCCCGGCGGCTGGCAGGTGAGCGCGGGCCAGGCCGCGCCACCGGTTCCGCCGCCGTCGCCGGATACGATCTCGGCGATCGACTTTCCCATGCAGTCGGCCAATCAATCGATTATCATCAGCGATCCTTTGACCGGCGGCGACCTGCTGGTCGGCACGGTCACGCAAGCCGGCGACGCGGCGGATTTCGCTGAATCCGGCCCCGGCTACGCCGTTCTGCCCGCATGGCTGGGCGTCGCCGTCATCCCGCAGGCCGATGATCTCGGGCTGAACGCTTCACTGAAGGGTTTCGCGCTGGTAAGCGACGCGCCGAACGGGCTGCCGCTCGGCGCGCAGCCGCCACCGGAGGTGATCGCCGAGACGCCGGCCTTCGGCCCGAACCTGAGCCTGCCGCGCGGCCGCGCCGCCCCGCTGTTCAAGCGCATGGTTGCGGATCAGTACGCCGCCGCCATCCTGCCGGCGCTTGGCCGGCTCGACGCCCAGATCACGCTGGCGCAGGACATGCTGGCGCTCGGCATGGGCGCGGAGGCGAGGGGCGTGCTGGACACCGCGGTGCTGGAAAATCCGGCGGCGCAGGATAACGGCAAAATCGCACGGATGCGCGCCATCGCCGACGTGCTCTCGCATCGCGGCCAGGCTGCTGACTTTGCCGCGCCCGGCATCGTGCCCGGCATGGAGCTCGCTTTCTGGCGCGCCGTCGCGGCGCTGGAGCAGGGCCAGACCGCACAGGCCGCGCCCGGCCTGATCGCCGGCCTGCCATTGTTCGAGACCTACCCGGACGCCCTGCGCAATACGGTGACCGCGGAGGTTGCCGAAGCTCTGGCCGATGCCGGCCAGCTGCGGGCTGCCCGGCAGCTCGCCCAATCCGACCCAAATAATAAATTGCTGGATCTGGCGCGGGCCAAAATCCTGGAGGACCAAGGCCAGGCCAAAGCCGCCTTGTCCGCCTATCGGGCGCTGGCGCAGAGCGATGACCAGCGGGTCGGCGCGATCGCCGATGACCGTATCGTCGAATTGCAGCTTGCCGCCCTACAGTTGAACGACGCGCAGGCGGCCGATGCGCTGGATGCCCAGTTGTTCGACTGGCGCGCCCCGGAGCATGAGCGGCATATGCGGCTGCGCGTCGCGCAACTGCGGGCCGCCAGCGGGCAGTGGCCGCAGGCCTTCAGCATGCTGCAAACGGCCAGCGATCTCTTCCCGGAGCATCACGGCGAAATCGACGCCGTCCGTGCTGCGACCTTTTTAAGAATGCTCAGCGGCAGCGCCTTCTCCAACCTCTCGCCGATCGAAGCTGTTGCGGTTCTGCAGCAGAACCAGGACCTTATCCCGGCCGGCAATACCGGTTCGCAGATCATCGCCCTGCTGGCGCAGCGGCTGGATGCGCTGGATCTGCCAGGGGCCGCGGCTCCGGTGCTGAGCCACCTGATCCAGACCATCCCGCAAGGTCCGGCGCAGGCGCGGCTCGGCGCTACGCTGGCGCAGGTGGATCTGGATGCCGGCAGCCCGGTCGCGGCGCTGGCCGATCTGGCGCAGACGCAAAGCCCAGATCTGCCGGCCGATCTTGTCGCCCAGCGCAACATGCTGGCCGCAAAAGCGCAGGCCGCCCGCGGTAATGCCGTCGCCGCGGTCAGCACCCTGGCGCCGGTCGCGGGCAACGCGGCAGCCGGCAACGCTGTGCTCAGCACGCAGGCGCTGCACGCCCAGGCGCAGATCGCCGAACAATCCGGGCAGTGGCCGCAAGCGGAGCAGGCGCTGAACACGCTGGTCGGCCAATCGGTGCCGGCTTCCGGGCCGCTGAGCGCGGACCAGGAGAACCTGCTGCTCCGCCTTGCCACCGCCGCTTCGCACAATAACGATTCCGCGACGCTTGGCTCGCTCTCCTCACAATACGGTTCCCGCGTCGGCGCCGATGCCGCCGGCCAGATGTTCCAGACGCTCACCGCCCCGCCGCTGACCGGCGACCAGGGGCTGAACCAGGCTTTGCACGAGATCGCCCAATTGCAGGCGCTGCCCGCGATGGTAAACGCCGTCGCCGCTTCGCCGCCCCCAAGCGCGCCCACCGCCTCGCCGAAATCCGGCCCAGCCGCTGGCGGCAGCCCGTAAAAGCGTGCAGAAATTTCACAATTCTTTCGATGATTGCCTATTGCGTCACGGGGGGTCTGGCCTCATAAGCCCCCCCTCCTAAGCCCAAGGGGGTCACGGCGTGGTGCCGTGTCCTACAGGCTGTCTACTAGTTGAGGGGGTTCGCAATGAACGCACTTGCCCGACTGGGGATGGTCTCGGAGACTCCGAGCGAAAACCAGACGACGACGGCGGTCTCCGTCGAGATTTCCACGGTCAGTGAAACCGTGGTGACTAAGGACTACTTCGTTGAGCGTGACGGCATCAAATTTGCCGGCATGCATCTGCTGATCGATCTTTGGGGTGCAACCAACCTGGACAGCCCGGAACTGATCGACAAAGCCCTGTGCGACGGCGCAATCGCGTCGGGGGCGACCATTCTGCACAGCCATTTTCACCACTTCACGCCCAATGGCGGCGTCTCTGGCGTAGTGGTGCTGGCGGAGAGCCATATCTCGATCCACACCTGGCCCGAACGCAACTTTGCGGCGGTCGACGTCTTCATGTGCGGCGCCTGCGATCCGCATAAGGTAATCCCCTTCCTGCAGGCCGCCTTCACCCCTTCGCAGATCATCCTGGACGAACAGAAGCGCGGTATCGTTTAAGGAAGGCAGCGCTTCTTCTTCGAAAAAAAGAAGCAAGAAACCGCTTTGAATTTCGGCCGTGGGCGTTGGCGCTGCCAAAGCCCATGGCCGAGCGTTCAAACGTCTTTTTGGTTCTTTCTCTTCAGAAAAAGAACTGCTTCCTTTTAGGAGTGTTTTCATGACCGAAACATGGCTGAACGAAACCCTCTACCCGAATTGGGGCCAGCGTTTTCTGTTCACGCGGCAGCTGGCGCGTATCCAAAGTGCCTTTCAGGACATTGCGGTTTTCGAAACCGAGAGTCATGGCCGCGTGCTCACGCTAGACGGCATCGTGCAGATCACCGAGCGCGATGAGTTCGTCTATCAGGAGATGCTCACCCATGTGCCGCTGCTGGCGCATGGCGATGCGAAGAACGTGCTGATCATCGGCGCCGGCGATGGCGGCGTGTTGAAGCATGTGCTGATGCATCAGGGCGTGCGGCATGCGCTGATGGCCGAGATCGACGGCGAGGTCATTCGCTTATCGAAAGAATTTCTGCCGGGTATCGGCGGCGATGCGTGGAACGATCCGCGCGCCGAGGTTCTGGTCGGCGACGGGATCGATTACGTAAAGAAAGCCCGTGACGGCGCCTATGACGTCATCATCGTTGATTCGACCGATCCGATCGGCGTGGGCGAGGTTCTGTTCACCGATGCGTTCTACGAAAACGCGGCGCGCATTCTCTCGCCGCGCGGGCTCATCGTCAATCAATGCGGCGTGCCTTTCATGCAGGCCGATGAGCTGTATGAGACTTCGCTCAGGCGCAAGAAGTTCTTCCCGCATGTCACCGCCTATATCGCCGCGGTCCCCACCTATGTCGGCGGTTTCATGACGCTCGGCTGGGCGGCCAAGGATCCGTCGCTGACGGCACTGCCGGCCTCGGAGATCGCCGCGCGGGCGCAGGCGGCGGGCATCACCGGCTTGAGCCAGTACTGGACGCCCGCGATTCACGCTGCGGCGTTTCATTTGCCGCCCTACATCGCCAAGCATCTGCCGGAATAGCCGCGCGGCGTTACGCGATCAGGATGTCAGAAACCACAGCCTGAACAGGAAATTCTCCAACCGAGTGGCGCGGGTGAAGCACGGGCAGCGCAGCGCCTTCATCCGTTCGGCATAGCCGCCGGTCAGGCCCGTGCGGATGGATTGCAGGTCCCGGGCGGCCTGCGGCGTCAGCAAATGCCGGTACTCGTATAGCCGCTCGGCATGCCGGCGCATCATGGTCATATAGATGCCCGATCCGCGTTCGAGCGCGCCGATCGCGCGGCTGACCACGCCGCGATGCGCGCCGATCATGTTCCTCACATGCTGGCGGTACAGCATCGACGGCACGTCGTCGTAGATGACATCGCCGCCGCAGGCCGAGACGACGATATAGCTCCACCAATCATGGTTGGAGGCTTGCGGAGCAGGGATCGTGCTGATCAGCCTCGCGGCGGCTTGATTGAGGACAATGGTGCTGCCGGTGGCGATATTCTGCGTCAGGCAGGCCGGAAAGCCGGGCGTGCCCGCAAAGCGCATGGATGGCGCCGGGTGGCTGAAATCCTCGTCGGTGAGAACCTGCCGCGCGCAGTAAAGCGCCGGCCGGCTGCCCTGGCCGCCCAGCAACGCCAGGCTGCGGCCCAGCTTGGCCGGCAGCCAACGATCATCCTGGTCGGCAAAAGCAAGGTATGGCGCATCCTGGTTTTCCTTCAGCAATTGCAGGAAGCTGCCGGCAGCGCCGAGATGCGGGCCGGAGGATGCGGATTTGACACAATTTCCGTGTCCGGCCTCGCGCGCGAACTCTTCCATAATGGCGCAGCTTGCATCGTCCGAGCCGTCATCGCGCCAAGCGAGGCGCCAATCGACCCCTGCTTGTTCATTGAAGCTGGCAAGCTGGCTCTGCAGGTATTGCTCGCCATTATAGGTGGAGAGCAGGATGGTGACCCGCGGCGATGAAATAACTGAGGCAGCCGTTGCCGCCCCCCGCTGCAGCAGGCCCAGCATGTCGCCGCCTGGATATGTGCCGTCCATCCGGCTTAGCCTTCGTCAGCCTGCCGCACATATTCACGGATGCCGGCATCATGCTCGAAGCCGAGACCCGAACTTCCCGATTGTAACATCTGCATTATTTTCATACGCTAAACCTCAGGCTGCAGGATCAGCTTAATCGAGGCATAATAACTCTGCAACCAAAGGTCATCGGTTAACTGAAATTTTGCATCTTGTAATTGAAGGATAGATAAAGTGGTCCTGCTGCGCTATCGGCGGGATTAGCCTATAAGCGCCGCGCTAAGGGCGCGCGCAGCCGGCGGCAAATGATCTATCAGAACAGGTCGGAGAAATGCCGATGATGTTGCGTGTCGATGGAGATCTCGGCGCTCATGCCGTCGCGCAACGGCAGGCCGGCCGGCCCTGCGTTAATTTTCACCCGCACCGGAATCCGCTGCACGACCTTGACCCAGTTGCCGGAAGAGTTTTGCGCCGGCAGGATGGAGAATTCCGAGCCGCTGGCCGGGCTGATGCTCTGCACCACGCCATGCCAGGTTCGGCCGGGATAGGTATCGACGGTGATGCTCACGGCCTGGCCGGCACGCACCCAGGTGAGATCACTCTCCTTGGGCTGCGCGGTGATCCAGACATCGGTGTCCGATACCAGGCCGAAGGCGGCGGTGCCGGCGGGTAGATACATGCCGGGCTGCAGCTGCTCCACTTGCGTTACGTACCCGGAATACGGCGCGGTCACGACGGCGTCGGATTGGTCCAGCCTCGCGTCGTTCAAATTTGCCATGGCCATCTGGTACTCCGGCACATCCGCCACCTTGATGTCAGGATTATCGTTCAGCTTGGTGAGCTGCACCGCCGCCTCGTCCTGTAATTCGGTCAGCCGGGACTGACCCGCTTCCAGCGTGTACCGCGCATCGTCGTAAACCGAGCGGGTGACGCCGCCACTGGCGACCACCTGCGCATAGCGCCCCAGATCGGTCTGGTCTTTCTCGACCTCGATCTCCTGCAGCTTGATATTGGCCAGCGCCTGCTTGTAAGCCTGCTTGGCGCCGTTGATGTCCTGCACCGCCTGGTCCAGCTTGGCCTGCGCCTGCGCCACCTCGATCTCATGGCCGTGCGTGCCGATTCTGAACAGAACCTGGCCGGCTTGCACATGCTGGTTGTCGTGCACATTCACCTGATCTACCAAGCCGGAAACGTCGGTTGAGAGCGAGACTTTGGCGGCATCGACATAGGTGTCGTCGGAGGAGACGTATCGGCCGCCTATCAGCCAGAACAGCAAGGCCCCGACGGCGACAATCACAACGCCGCCGATCATCAGGATCGGCCGGAGCAATCTTGCCCGGTCGGCGCGCCGCACCGCTGCCCTGCCGGATACGGCCCCGACCTCCTGGGACGCCGAAGCATCGCGCGTCACCACATTCGCCTGAGACATTATGCAATCTCCCTCAAAGGGCCTGGTTCGGCCGGCTCGGCTTCCGGCGCCGCCGGCTCCGCATGTTCCGCCCGTTTCAACACAGTCGCCGCCAGCGCCGGCGCCGCTTCCGGTTCCGACTTAAGTAACAAATTCGATTTCATCTGGATTAATCCCTGCAGCATCGCTTCGCGCACGGCCGGGGAAACGTTCTGGGTGACAAATGCGCCAAGCTGCTCGCCCACCGCGCTCATTTTATTCAGCATGGGCTCCGCGCTCGGCAACAGATGCAGCCGCCAGATCCGCCGGTCGCTGGCGTCGGCGCGTCGCTCCAGCAGGCCGTTGGCTTCCAGCCGGTCGACCATGCGCGCGACCGAAATCGGCTCAACTTCCAAAGCATCCGCCAGCTCTTTCTGCGAAAGGCCGGGCGTGCGCGCCAGCCGGCTTACCAGGCTCCACTGCGCACGGGTCATGCCATGCACCCGCGCCCGCTTATCCGCCTCGACGCGCGTCAAACGCGCTACGTCGTGCAGAAGGGAAAACAGATTGCGACCGGGATCCTGGTTCATAGGCGTACATATAATAAGCAGGCTTACTAATTTGTTTCCAGGCATTAGCCCTGCGTTATTCTCGGGGCCGGGTTGCGTATGACGTATTGCAGCGCAGCGTGGCTACCGGGCGAGGGCGCTATGGGTGCACCGGCAGCATCCGGTCGGCCGCACCGCCACCCGGCGTGCCGGCAGCGGATAATCCCACCATGGACCCTGAAACCCGGCAGCAATTTCTTTATGGAACCGCCGCTTAATCACCTTTGCCGTCGCGCCTCCCACGATCGTATAGGGCGCCACGTCCTTGCTAACGACCGACCCCGCTCAGATCACTGCGCCGTCGCCGATCCTGATTCCGTTCGCTAAGATGACCTGCTGGCCGACCCAGGGGCGCGTTCTTGATGGCTTTGAGGATCGCGCCTTCCTTCCACTTAAAGCCTTCAAAGCCAATGCTCCGGAAGAAGTCGAGGGCCTTGGTGGTTGCCCGGAAGGAGAACCAGTAGGGTTTTGTGTCGATCAAATCCACGCGTGACGGTGCCGAACTATTTCACAACGTCAACATTACCCTGCCGCCGCTTCCAATCTGGCAGCCGAATTGCAGTAATCGCCTGCGCCACCTGCTCGGCATACTCCACAACCGCTTTTTCTTCAGAAGTGCTTCCTCAATGCCCTAACGCCTGCACGATCTCTTCGGTCATCTTCTTGGCATCGCCGAACAGCATCATCGTGTTGTCGCGGAAGAACAATTCGTTATCGACGCCGGCGTAGCCGGTTGCCATGCCTCGTTTCACGAACAGTACGGTTTTCGCCTTGTCCACCTCCAGGATCGGCATGCCGAAGATCGGGCTGGCCGGGTTGGTCTTCGCCGCGGGGTTGGTGACGTCGTTGGCGCCGATCACATAAACCACGTCGGCGGTCGCGAATTCGTTGTTGATCTGCTCCAGCTCGAAGACTTCATCATACGGCACACTGGCTTCTGCCAGCAGCACGTTCATGTGGCCCGGCATGCGGCCGGCAACCGGATGGATGGCGTATTTAACTTCGACATTGTCGTTCTTCAGCAAATCGCCAAGTTCGCGCAGCGCATGCTGTGCCTGGCTCACCGCCATGCCGTAGCCCGGCACCACGATCACCTTGGAGGCGTTTTTCATAATGAAAGCGGCATCATCGGCGGAGCCGATCTTGACCGATTTGTCACCCTGGGTGGCGCCCGCGACCGCCGCATCGCCGGTGCTGCCGAAGCCGCCGGCGATCACGTTGATGATGCTGCGGTTCATGCCCTTGCACATGATGTAGGACAGAATGGCGCCGGAGGATCCAACCAACGCGCCGGTGACGATCAGCGCCAGATTTCCAATGGTGAAGCCGATGCCCGAAGCCGCCCAGCCGGAATAGGAGTTCAGCATCGAGACCACCACCGGCATGTCCGCGCCGCCGATCGGGATGATCAGCAGCAGGCCGAGCGCCAAAGCGGCGAGTGCGATCAGCGTGAACAGCGCGAAGCTGCCGCCGGAGGCGACGAAGGCGATGATCAGCAGCACGATCAGAATACCGAGCCCCGCGTTCAACGGGTGCTGGCCCTTGAACATGATCGGCGTGCCGGACATCAGCGCCTGCAGTTTCGCGAACGCAATCAGCGAGCCGGTGAACGTGATGGCGCCGATCGCAAGGCCGAGCGACATCTCGATCAGGCTTTCAAGATGGATATGATGCGGCGTGCCGATGCCGAAACTCTGCGGCGCGTTCAGTGCCGAGGCCGCAACGAAGACGGCCGCCAGGCCCACCAATGAGTGGAAGGCAGCGACCAGCTGCGGCAGCGCCGTCATCTTGATGCGCAAGGCGGCGACGGTGCCGATGCTGCCGCCGATGATCACGCCGACGACGATGATCAGAAAGCCGGAAGCCGTCATTCCGCTGTGCAGCAGCGTGGCGATAATGGCGATCGCCATGCCGGCGATTCCCATCTGGTTGCCGCGCCGCGAGGTTACCGGATGCGAGAGCCCGCGCAGCGCCAGAATGAACAGCACCGCGGCGATGAGGTAGGCAAGAGAGGTCAGTGACTCGTTCATTTGGCGCTGACCTTATCTTTCCGCTTGAACATTGAGAGCATTCGGTTGGTCACCATGAAGCCGCCGAAAATATTCACGCTCACCAGCACCACCGCCAGGAAGCCGAACAGATGCGCAATCGCGCTGCCGTGCAATCCGGCGGCCAGCATCGCGCCGACGATGATGACGGAGCTGATGGCGTTGGTTACCGCCATCAGCGGCGAGTGCAAGGCTGGCGTTACGTTCCACACCACATAATAGCCGACGAAAATCGCCAGCACGAAAATCGAGAACAGATACACGAAGGGCGCGGCCGGCGGGGCATGCTGCGCCGCAACCGCGGCAACGCCGGCGGCGTTCTGCGCAAGGATGGCTGCCTGATGCGCCAGGGCGGCCGCCTGGCTCGCAAGATCGGTTGGTGTCATGTTTTTGAGCCTCTTTAAGCTGCGGTAACGGGCGCGGCGCCAGCCGGCTGAAAACTGGGGTGCACGATCTGGCCGCCTTTGGTCAGCAGCGTGCCCTTGATGAGATCATCGGTTTCCACCAGCTTCGGCGCCTTGTTGTCCTTGTCCCAGAAAATAGTCAGGAAGGTCAGCAGGTTGCGGGCATAGAGCGCACTCGCCGCCACCGCGATGCGTCCGGGCCAGTTGAGGTAGCCGAGGACCGTCACACCGTTGCCCGTCACGGTTAGTTCGCCCGGCACGGTGGCGCCGCAATTGCCACCGGTGTCGGAGGCGATGTCGACGATGACGCTGCCGGGCCGCATCGCCGCCACCATCTCGGAAGTCACGATCACCGGCGCCTTGCGGCCCTGCACCAGGGCCGTGCAAATGATCATGTCGTTTTTCGCAACGGTGGTGGCCATCAGTTCCGCCTGCTTGGCGCGGAACGCATCCGACATCTGGCCGGCATAGGGGCCGGTTTGTTTGGCACTCTCTTCATCGTCAACGCCGATATAGGTGGCCCCTAGGGATCTGATCTCTTCCTTCGCCGCCGGCCGCACATCGGTGCCAGAGACGATGCCGCCGAGACGGCGCGCGGTCGCAATCGCCTGCAACCCCGCCACCCCGGCGCCGACCACCAAAACGCGGGCGGGCGGCACGGTGCCGGCGGCTGTCATCATCATCGGAAAACCGCGCGCAAAAGCGCCGGCACCTTCGATAACGGCGCGGTAGCCGGCAAGATTGGCTTGGCTGGAGAGCACGTCCATCGACTGCGCGCGGGTGATGCGCGGCATCATTTCCATGGCGACGCCGTCAATCCCTGCGGCGGCCAAGCTGCTGACAAGCGTAGGATCGCCGAAGGTGTTCATGGTGCAGATCAGCAACGTCCCGCGCGCGATGCGTGCGCGGATTTCAGGCTCGGGCGCTTGCACGGCGAATAAAATTCCAGCATTGGAAAGGGCTGCGGCGGCGTCGGGTACAATCTCGGCGCCGGCCGCAACAAAATCCGCATCCGCGATCGCAGCGGTAAGCCCGGCGCCGGTCTCAACGGCAACGCTCAAGCCCAGGAGCAGCAATTTCTTTACGGTGTCAGGCGTGGCAGCGACCCGGTTCTCACCGGAGCGGCGTTCCTTTAAAACGGCAAGGCGCATTCAAACATCCCTTTTCGCTCGGATCGTGTTGCCCGGTCCCAGTCAATCGTTGCCGCGCACCATGATGGAGCCGCTGTTACGTGGCAATAGCTTATCAGGTTCAGACGATCCGAACCGCGACATGGCCTTTCTCGGCGGAAAATCCGAGGTAGCGATATTTGAGTCCGGATAGAGCGATAAATTCCTGAAAAGCGCGGTATTCGTGCTGACGCCAGCCCGGATAATTGAAATATTCATCGAACACGATCACCGTGCCCGGCTGGATGCGTTCGGCAAGCTGGCTGAAAATGCTCACCGTTGAGGCATAAATATCACAATCGACATGGATCAGCGCGCAGGGCGAAGGGTCGCGCTTGAGGAACTCGGGCAGCGTGGCATCAAACCAGCCGACATGCAGAACGGCGTTACCCGGCAGCTTCGGGAGTCTGCCTTTCAGGGAAAACGCGCCCTTGGCTTCCTTGGTGCCGTGCCAGTCTCCTGGCAGGCCTTCGAAACTGTCGAAGCCATGCACCTGCCTTGGCGTCAGCCCGGCCAGATGGCGGAGCGACGCGCCCTTCTCCACGCCGAATTCCAGCACCAGCCCTTCGGCGGGCGCGCGGTCATAGGCAAAGCTCAGCAGATCGAGCCGGTCGGCGCGCACCAGCGCCTCCGGCATATGCTCGAGGATATACGCCACCGCCTCGCGCTTGGCGTGCAGCCGAAGATCGATCCATAGATCGTTGGCGTAAAAAGTATGAAGGAATTTGCGATAGGCCCGCCCGAACAGCCCCTCCCTTAGCAAGCCGCGTTTTAGAATAGCCATGCCGGACTATTACTTCGCGGCTCGATCAGGGGCAATCGGTTCAGAAGGCTCTCTGAAGCAGGGATTGCAGACCTGGTCTAGTTCTAGGGGTTCCTTCGCTCCAGGTTTTACGCGATGGAACACACCCCTGGATATCTGGCGCCGGGGCGGGATATTGACAGTTTTTTGTTAAAAAAACTTATTTCTGAGCACCGTTCCGGTGATCCATAATCCATCTGATCGAAATGAAAATTTACGTTCGATCCCTGATCGCCAAGCTGTTGATCTTGGCGTTCAAGTAGGGTGCGTGAAACGCAAGGAAGATTGATTGGCATTTCACTTTAGACAATGCAATCGACGCTGCAAAACTTTACTGGAATTATCCGATCTCCTCCGCTGATCGGCCTATCAAACATTCCAAAGCGCCAAGATGGCTGAGGCTAGAGACTCCCGTAACGGTCCATATTTAGATAGCTCAGCTTGCTGGTCTTGATGCGCCATTTGCCGTCCGGGCAGCGGACATAGCGCTCGTGATAATGGCCGAAGCCCATATGGCCGCTATAGCCCATTTTCCGGGTGTTTTCCTTGCCCCAGTCGTTGCGGTCCTGCAGTGCCCAGATCACGGTCGCGGCATCGGGACCGTCGAAGCTAATCTCGGGATTATGGATATGGTGGACCGTTATCCAGTCTCCCACGGTGGCTCTGACATAGGCCACGGCGGCGTCGCGGCCCTGATGGTAATTGCCCTCCGGCGGCGTCATCAGCAGAAAGTCTTCGGTGAAGCAATCGGCGTAGCCGGTCCAATCCTTGGTATCCAGGCAACGGCAATAACGCGCTTTGGTTTCCACAATGGCTGCCCAATCATCGAAGTTCGGCATGGTTCTCTCCCTAAGAGCCGCTTTTTTTAAAAAACCGCGCAAAAAACTTTATCACCCCTGAGCCGGGAGCTTGGGACGCCCGTCACCCAGTTTAAAAAAGTCCTTTTGCCGCACCGGCGGCCCGCTTCTTTTCTTCAGAAGAAGTGCGCCTTGCCTTCTTCCTTACTTCGACGTCGGCACGCCTGCGACCCGCAGCGCCTCTTCCTGCCGCTCGGCCAGTTTCGCAGGATCAAAATCGCCGACGCATTCCTCGAACATCCGACTCCAGTTCAGTTCCGCCTTCAGGCGCAGAAAGACACTGCCCAAGCCGATCGCGGAGCGGTCCATCAGCACGAATTCGCGCGGCGGCCGTACGCCGCCGATGCGCTGCAAGCCCTCATGCACCTTGGCGGCGACGCTGCGGCCGAACTGGGTGTCGCCGTCTTCCTGGATCGGCCTGACCCGGTCCTCGATCAGCGGATCGTAGAGGAATTTTGCCCAGTCGTTCAGCACCGTGACGTGTTCGGGGGTAATCCCCTTAAAACCCCAGATTTCGTAGGCGTGCAGGGCGCGCTCGTGGTCGTCGTCGCGCACCGCGGCGTGCAGTTCCAGCACGCCGGTGACGAACTTGGCGGGAAAGACGCGGATCGAGCCGTAGTCCAGCAGGTTCAGCCCGCCTTGCGGGTTGACCTGATAGTTGCCGAGATGCGGGTCGCCGTGGATCACGCCGTAGCGGTAGAACGGGATGTACCAGGCGCGGAACAAGGCGGCGGCCAGGGCATTGCGGGCTTCCTGGCTTGGGCTGCCTTCCAGCCAGGTCCGCATGGCAACGCCGTTCAGCCAATTCATGGTCAGCAGGCGCTTGGTTGTGTGGGTCGGAACCGGCGTTGGCACCTGCACGTCCGGCACATCGTCCAGCATCGCGTGGTACAGCCGCATCTGGGCGGCCTCGCGGGTGTAGTCCAGCTCCTCGCGCAGCCGCTCCGCCAGCTCGATATAAACGTCGTCCTGGACGATGGCGTTGTCCATCCGCTTGTACACGGCCATCGCCATTTTCAGCTGCTTCAGATCCGATTCCATGATCGCGGGCATGTCCGGATATTGCAGCTTGCAGGCGACATCCGTGCCGTCGAGCAGTTTTGCCCGATGCACCTGGCCGAGGCTGGCCGCGGCGGAGGCTTCACGGCCGAAATCGGCAAATTTCCTTTCCCAGTCCGGCCCCAGCTCGCCCGCCATGCGCCGGCGCACGAAGGCCCAACCCATCGGCGGCGCGTTGGACTGCAACTCCCCAAGCTGTGCTGCATATTCTTCCGGCAGCACATCGGGCACGGTGGAGAGGAACTGCGCCACCTTCATCATCGGCCCCTTCAGCCCGCCAAGGATTGCTTTCAGGTCTTCCGCATGCCGCGCCTGGTTGGTCTTGATACCGAAAACCCGTTCGCCGGCGATGCGCGCGGCAATGCCGCCCACCGCGCCGGAGGTTCGGGCAAAGCGGCGCATATCGCCGAAGATGTTACCTTCGCGCGGGTTGTCCGACATTAAGCGGACAACTCATCGATGAAGCCGGAGATGACGTCGAGCCCTTTCTGCCAGAATTCCGGATCGGACGCGTCCAGGCCGAACGGCGCCAGCAGCTCCTTATGCCGCAGCGTACCGCCGGCTTTCAGCATGGTGAGATACTTCTCCGCAAATTCCTCCTTGTCGGGCGCCTGGCGGTAAACCGCGTAGAGCGCGTTCACCAGGCAGTCGCCGAAGGCATAGGCATAGACGTAGAAGGGCGAGTGGATGAAGTGCGGCACATAGGCCCAGAACAGCCGGTACTCATCGGCGAAATGGAATGCCGGACCCAGGCTCTTGGTCTGCACGTCCAGCCAGATTTCGCCGATGCGCCCGGGCAGTAATTCGCCTTGCCGCCGTTCCGCGTGGATGCGGGTTTCGAATTGGTAGAAGGCGATCTGCCGCACCACCGTGTTCAGCATGTCCTCCACCTTCTGCGCCAGCATGATCTTGCGCTTCCGGGGATCGGTCTCGCTGTCCAGCATCGCGCGGAAGGTCAGCATTTCGCCGAACACGCTGGCGGTCTCCGCCAAGGTCAGCGGCGTGCCGGACATCAAATAGCCCTGATCGGCGGCCAGTATCTGGTGCGCGCCGTGCCCCAGCTCATGCGCCAGCGTCATCACGTCGCGCGAGCGGCCGTGATAGTTCATCAGCACGTAAGGATGCGCGGAGGGCACGGTGGGATGCGCGAAGGCGCCGCCGGATTTGCCCGGCCGCAGGGCGGCGTCGATCCAGCCATGCTCGAAAAATGGCCGCACGGTGTCGGCCAGCGCCGGCGCGAAGCCGGCATAGGCGTTCAGCACGCGGGCCTGCGCTTGGCGCCAGTCGATGGGCCGGTCGTCGTCATCGGGCAGCGGCGCGTTGCGGTCCCAGTATTCCAGCTTCTCCAGGCCGAGCCATTCCGCCTTCAGCGAATAATAGCGATGCGCGAGCTTGGGGTAGGATGCGACGACCGCCTGCACCAGCGCCTCGACCACCTCGTCCTCGACCATGTTGGAGCGGTTGCGCGAGCTGGCCGGGGCCGGGTAGTGCCGCCACTGGTCGCTGATCTCCTTGTCCTTGGCGAGCGTGTTGGTGATCAGCGAGAATAATTTCTCCTGGCCGCCGATGGCGGCGCCGATCGCCTTGCCGGCGGCCTCGCGCTTGGCGCGGTCGGGGTCGGAGAGCTTGTTCAGCACCGCCGAGAGCGTCAGCTCCTCGGCATCGATACCGTCTAGCGCAATCTTCATGCCCGCGGTGGTCTCGTCGAACAGCCGGCTCCAGGCGGAATGGCCGGTCACCTCTTTCTCGTGGATGAATTTCTCCAGCTCGTCGGAGAGCTGGTGCGGCAGGAAGACCCGCAAATCGCGCAGCCAGGGCCGGTAGCGCGCCAGGGCCGGAGCGGCCAGCTTGGCCTCCAGCTCAGCTTCGGAAAGCCGGTTCAGCTCCAGCGTGAAAAATAGCAGATGGGTGCTGATGGCGGTGACCCGCTCGCTCATGGTCTGGTAGAACTGGCCGGCTTCCGGATCGGTGGAGTCGGCGCTGAAGCGCAGCTGGGCGTAGGACATCAGCCGGCCGTGGATTTCCTCAACGCGCTCGTATATTTGCACCGCAGCACCCAGATCAGCGCCGGAGATGTCTGCGATCCTGCCTTTGTACTCGGCTTCGAAGGCGGCGGCATCCCGCTCCGCCGCCGCGAGGTCAGCCTCGATCTTCGGATCGCTTGCGCTCTGGTAGAGATCGCTCAAATCCCATGCGGGTAACGCGGCATTGCCTGAGCCCACGGCATCAAAGCCTTCCGGCTGCCGTGTGGTTTCACTCAACATGGTTTAACAACTCCTGTTTCCATCCTAGATGTAGGCGCTAGCTGGCGAACCTCCAAGGCGAGCTTATTCTGCGCGTGTTGCGCGCGCCCCGGCAAGCCGCCTGCCCGGTGTCTCAGAACAGGCTTTTCACCTTGTCCACGATGACATTGTCGAGCGGCAGGGTCACCGCGGCGCCGAGCACGTGCACCAGCGCGCCGGCGCTCTGCAGTATCGCCTGGTTGGTGATGGCGGTCAGCACCAGGGAGCTGACCTTGCCGGTGGTGACGCCGCCGCTACCCGCGCCGATGCCGGAGAGGTGAATTACCGGAAGATGCTCGATAAGCCGCTGATGCTTCAGCAGCGTGGTGAAGATGCTGACTTTGCCGTCATCGACGTAAAGGTTGTCGATGATCTCCTTGCGCGAGGGGTTGCTTTCCGAGGTTCCCTGGCCGGTTTGCGCGTTGCGGGCCAAGGTGCCGAGATTGGTGTTGCTGCTGAGATCGAGGTTTTTGAGGCTGAAATCCTTCAGGCCGGCCGTGAGTTCGAGGTAGATATGCGGCTGGTCGATGGTGACCTCGTCGACGATCAGCGGGCCGCTGCTGATCAGGCTGCGAAGTGCGACATGAATGGTGATGGTCCCGAGCTTGATCGCGTAGGGCGTATTGAAGCCGGGCGGGTTGGCGACCGTCAGCCCGGTAATGACGCATCTGCCGAAGAACAGCGAGAGCCCGACGCTGCGGACCGCCACTGTGGTGGTGGTGGCGGCAGTGCCGTTCTTCTCGATGGTGTCGACGATCGAATGGCTGATCCGGGTGATGACATACACATACATGCCCCCGCCGATGACCAGCAGGACGATAAAAAGCCCCCCAAGTTTTTTCCACATATCGCGTTCCTCCTTGTTTGCGGCGGGGGCCGTATACAGTTTGGCGGGGATGGGCTCTAAAACAACCGCATGACCGTCGCGCATATCAACCGGATTGGAACGGCGACGCCGGCACTCGACATTCACCAGACGTTCGTGACGTTTATACGCAGCACGCTGCAGCAGGGAAAATTCGACCGTGTGTTCGAGCGTATGGTCGAACGCTCCGGCATCTCCCGCCGGTATTCGGTGTTGCAGCCGGAAGAGATCGCGGTGGAGCCGACCAGCCAGGATGTGTTCTACGGTCCGGATATATTTCCGGGAACGGCAAGGCGCATGCGGGCCTATGAACGCTACGCGCCGGAACTGGCGATGCAGGCCATCGCGGCGCTGGACCTGGCGGATGAAGCGCCGGGCATCACCCATCTGGTGGTGGCGTCCTGCACCGGCTTCTGCGCGCCTGGTCTGGACCAGATCCTGCAAAAGCGGTTGGGCCTGCGCGACGATCTGCAACGCAGCCTGGTGGGGTTCATGGGCTGCTCGGCCGCAATTCCGGCGCTGCGGATCGCGCAGAACGCAATTCTGGCGGACCCGCAAGCCCGGGTGCTGGTGGTGAATTTAGAGCTTTGCTCTTTGCATTTTCAAAAAACCGAAGATCTGGAGCAGGCGCTGCTGTTTCTGCTTTTCGGCGATGGCTGCAGCGCGACGCTGGTGACCGCGGAGCCGAACGGTATCGCTTTGCACGATTTCCGGGCCGCACTGATCCCCGATAGCGAGGCGATGATTACCTGGCATATCGGCAATGACGGGTTCGACATGACGCTTTCCGGCCAGGTGCCGTGGCGGATAACGCAGACCTTGCGGGCCGAACGCGCGCGCGAGGATGCCGGCGGGCTGCTGCGCGGCGAGGGCACCCAGTCTATCGACCTATGGGCGGTGCATGGCGGCGGCAGATCGATCCTGGATGCCGTGGAAGCCGGATTCGCGCTGGACAGGAAAGCTTTGGAGGCATCGCGCGATGTGTTGAACGAATGCGGCAACATGTCGTCAGCCACCGTGATGTTCGTGCTGAAACGGATGCTGGATAAGGCCGTACGCGGAAAAAGGGGGCTTGCCATGGCGTTCGGGCCGGGCGTCACGGCGGAGACGTTCCGGTTCTCGATGGCCTGATGGGGGCCTGATGGATTTTTCGGTTCGTAGCGATCGTGCCGAGGCGATGGACGATCCGGGGCTGGATGAGCAGACCTACCGGCGTTGCCTGGCCGATCTGGCGGCGCTGAACAAGTTCACGCTGACGCACCGGCCGGTGCTGCGCTGGCTGGCCGGCGCGGTCGGTCCAAACGCCAGTTTTTCCGTACTGGATGTTGCCTGCGGCTATGGCGATCTGCTGCGCGCGATCGCCGATCAGGCGGCGCGGCGCGGCTTGCAAGCGCAGCTCGCCGGCATCGATCTCAACCCGCGAAGCGCTGCCGCGGCACGGGCTGCCACGCCGGCGGCGATGCGGATCGATTATGTTCTAAGCGACGTGTTTGCCTACGCGCCGCAGCCGCCGCCGGATTTTATTGTAACCTCGCAATTTTTTCATCATCTAAGCGATTCGGATATCGTGAGGTTGCTGCAATGGTTTGAAAAAACCGCCGGTAAAGGCTGGATGATTACAGACCTGCACCGGCATTTCCTGCCCTATTACGGCTTTCGCTTTCTGGCGGCGGCGATGCGTTGGCACCGCATCGTGCAGGATGACGGCACGATCTCGATCGCCCGCGGTTTTCGCCGCCGCGACTGGGAGCGCCTGCTGCAACAGGCAGGCGTGCAGGCGAAACTCCGCTGGCGGTTTCCGTTCCGCCATACGGTAAGCCGCCTGAAATGAACCCAGTGCTTGTGGCGGGCGGCGGCCTGGCCGGCGCTGCGGCAGCGGCGGAGCTGGCGCGCGCCGGCGTGGCGGTGACGCTGGTCGAGCGCGAAACGCAGCCAGTGCACAAAATCTGCGGCGAATTTCTAAGCAGCGAGGCGCAGGCCTATCTGTCCCGGCTTGGGCTGGATGTGAGCGGCTTCGGCGGCGCGCCGATCTCCCGGCTGCGGCTGATTGCGGCCAAGCGGAAAGTGGAAGTGGCGTTGCCGTTCCAGGGAATCGGCCTGTCCCGCCGCAAGCTCGACGAGGCGTTGCTGCAGCATGCGGAGCGCAGCGGCGCATGCGTCCTGCGCGGCCGGACGATACGTGGTCTGCATGCAGGCAGTGATCTGGCGCTGGAGGTGGAAGGCGAACCCAGAATGCCGGCGCAGCTTTTGGCGGCGCAGCGCTTGCTGCTGGCGACCGGCAAGCACGAGCTGCGCGGCGCCAAGCGGCAGGCGGATACAAAATACGATCTCATCGGCTTCAAAATGCATTTCCGCCTGAACCCGGCGGCACAGGCAATGCTGGCGGGGCATATCGAGCTGATCTTTTTCGCAGGCGGCTATGCCGGGTTGCAAATGATCGAAGATGGCGTCGCCAATCTCTGCCTGCTGGCGCAGCGAAAGAAATTCGCGCAATGCGGCAGCAGCTGGCTGGGATTGCTCGAAGGCTTGCAACAAGCCTCGCCGCATCTGGCAGAAGCGTTGCGGGATGCCGAGCCGCTATTGCCCCAACCGCTCAGCATCTATCGCGTGCCTTACGGTTATCTGCACCGGCCGCGGCACGACGATCCGCCGCTTCTGTTCCGGCTCGGCGATCAGGCCTGCGTGATCCACTCCTTTACCGGCGACGGCATGGCGATCGCGCTGCATAGCGCAGCACTTGCGGTGCGGGCGGTTTTGCAGGGCGACGACGCCGCAACCTACCATCGCCGCCTGGTCGGCGATGTCGGCGGTCAGATCAGGCGGGCGGATGCGTTGTATGCCTTGCTGAACGCGCCGGTTTCGCAGCCGCTGGTTTTCGCATTGGCCCGGCTCTGGCCGGCAAGTCTGCAAATGGCGGCGGCAGCGACGCGGGTGCCGCTGCGGGCCAGGCTGTAAACAGCGTTCCGCCTTATCTCTGCAGCGCTTTCACAATCTCCTCGGCCACCAGCGCGGCGTGTTGCGAGACCTGCGGCAGCCCCATCAGCTCGCCAAACGCGGCGCGGGCGAGCGGGCCGGAGATGAACAGATTGGAGTGTATTGCGCCGGCGGCGTCGACCGCGCGGGCGGTCAGGTCGGTCTGCACGCCAAGGCCCAGCCTGTCCGCCTCGATCGACCCGGCGCGATCGAGCGAGGTCAGGACCGGGTTCGTCTGAATCACATGACCATGATCCGGGCCGGTGCAGTTGACGACGGCGTCGAATTCCATCCAGGCGGGCGCTTCGCCCCGGAATTTGAGTTCGACCTGCATCTTTCGCGCCATCATGCGGGAGGATCCGATGCGGGCGGCGCGAACGGTCAGCGCGCCCGCCTGCGCCTGCGCCTGCCAGATCGCGGCAAGCTGCGGCGCCACCTGGTAGCGATGCACATCCCAGAACGTCCGCAAATGCCGCAGCAGGCGGCGCTGCTCGGCCAGCGGCAGCGCCGACCAGATGGCCAAGCCCTGCACCCGCATGGCGTCGATCACCGCGCCCCAACTGCTGCCGCTTGCCTCGGCTTGCGCCATGACGTGGCGGGCGCGCCGCAGCAAGGCGATTGCGGTGCGGCTGGGATCGGTTGCGAAATCGCCGTAGGGCTCGGCCTGCGCCATTTTCCGCAGGCGCGAGACCAGGCCGCGGCGGGAAACCGCCAGGATCTTGCCCTGATGGCCGTGCGCATTCAGCGACGCGACGACATCGGCGGTGCTGAGCGCCGTGCCGATGATCAGCACATGATCGTTTTGGCCAATGCCCGCCAATACGTCGGGCGCCCAAGGGTTGCCGATGAATTTTGGCTCGCTTGCGATCGCCGCCAGCGGCTTCGGCACGGCCGGCAACGGGTGGCTGACCGCAAGCACCAGCACGCCTGCATCGATCGCTTCGCCGTCGGCGGTGGTGACGACAAAGCCTTCTCCCGCTTCACACGCGGACACCGCCTGCGAGCGGATATGCCGGAAGGCAACGGCGCCAGGCGCGCCTGCGGCTTCGCGCAGCAGCAGGTCGAGATACTGGCCGAATACCGCGCGGCGCGGATAGATGCGGCCATCCTCCAGCGCCGCTTGCGGGTCCTGCTCCAGCGCGCCTGAGGATTTGAACCAGTCTTCAAACGCGCCGGGTGTCTCGCAAAGCACCAGCATGCGGGCGGCGGGAACATTCAGGCGATGCGCCGGATCGGTGGATGAATAGGCGACGCCGCCGCCCAGCAGCTTGCGGGGCTCGATCAGGGTGATGCTGGGCCGAGGAGCAGGGGAACCGGCCAGCTTATGCAGCAGGTTAAGCGCCACCGTGGCGCCGCTGAAGCCGCCCCCGACGATGACGATAGGCGTTGACTGCTGCGTGGCGTCCGGCATCTTCAAGCCCAAATTCCCACTGCCTCGATCCAGTTTAGGAATTCACGGCAGGTGAAGTCAAACGATTGCGCGGCCCGTCAAGGCCAAAATCAGCATCATCACGCCGTCCAGCGCAAACGACGCCGAAAGGCTGGAGTGGTGTGCGATCAGGCCGATCGCGACCGGGCCGGTGAGAAAGCCGATATAGCCCAGGCTGACCACCGCCGGCACCGAAAGGCTGGCCGCCAGACCCGGCACGCGGGAGGCGGCGCTGAACACCAGCGGCGCGATGTTGCCGGTGCCAAAGCCGACCAGCGCAAAGCCAAGGATGTCCGTAGGGACGTTGCAGGCGAAGACGGCCAGCAGCAGCCCCATGGCGGCGAGCAAAGCGCCGCCACGCAGCAGCGCCGTCTTGCCGATGCGCGTTGCCACCCAGTCGCCGCTTAGGCGGGAGGCGGCCATTGCGACCGAGAAGCCGGCATAGCCCAGGGTCGCCGAAGAAAAGCTGACATGGCGGGAGAAGCGCAGGAACACGGTGCTCCAATCGGTTACCGCGCCTTCGGTCAGGAAGCAGGCAAAACAGCACATGCCCAGCGCCAGCGTAGCGCGGTTCGGCAGCGCAAAGGCCGGACCCGCCGGCAGGTCGTCATGGCGAGGCAGCAAATGGCGGATCTGCGTCAGGATCAGCAGCGCGACGATGGCGGAGGCGCAGGAGCAGAAGACGTTGGAAAGCCCAACCTTGAGCAGCAGGCTGGTGCAGAGTGCGATGGCAAGGCTGCCGATGCTGTACATGGCATGAAAGCCCGACATCAGCAGCCGGCCCGAACGCGCCTCGATCACCACCGCCTGCGCGTTCATTGCGATATCGATCGCGCCGAACGCGGCGCCGAAGATGAACAGCAGCAGAACCAGCACGTGGACATCCGGCGCCAGATTGAGCAGCGGCAAAGTGGCGACAAAGATGATGCCGGCGCCCAGCAGCGTCGCGCGGCTGCCGAATTTACCGATCAGCGGTCCGGTAAACGGCATGGCCAGCACGCCGCCGCTGCCCGCGGCCATCAGGATCAGCCCCAGCGTTCCGTCGTTCAGATGCAAGCGTATCTTGGCGAACGGCACGATGATCGCCCAGGCGGAGATGCCGATGCCCGCCATGAAATAGACCAGCCGAATGGAGAAGATCTGCCGTGCGAGTGTCTGCGATAACGCTTGGTTAGTCAAATGCGGTGCTCGATTTAGGAGTAAGCAGTTCTTTTTCTGAAGAAAAAGAACCAAAAAGACTTTTGTCGACCTGGGCCTTCGGGCGTTGGAAACTTCAGGCTTATAGGGAGCAGAAGTTTTGCGTCGATTTTTTCAAAAAAAAGGCTGCTGTCTTATATGATAAGCAACACCAATACGATCAGCAGCAAGACGCCCAATCCGCCGCCGTAATAAATTCCACCGCTGCCGACGAACAACCCGCCATGCATGCCAAACCCGCCGCCGAGCAAAAGTAGAATAAGAAGGATGATTAGAATCAGTCTCATTGCCCGGCCTCATGATGTTTATTTTCGTTAACCAAAGATAATTGGGGTTTCGTGGCCGGGATGTCATCCTCTTCAATTGTTGCGATCTGTCCATAAAGCCGAACGGATGGCAACCTTGGCCAGCTACTTTTGCTCGATCTGCACGGTGGCGGTCAGGCCGGCGATCAGCCGGATACCGGCGGGCACGTGGTCGAGCTGGATGCGCACCGGCACGCGCTGCGCGAGCCGAACCCAGGTGAAGGTGGGGTTTACGTTGGCGAGCAGGTTTGGGCTGTCCTGTCGTTCGGTATCGGTGATGCCGGCGTCGATACTCTGGACATGGCCGGTGATCGGCGGGCTGCCGCCGAGCAGGCTGACGCGGGCGATATCGCCGATGCCGATGCGCGGCAGCTTGGTCTCCTCGAAATAGCCGTCGACGTAGAGCGAATCCGTATCGACCAGGGCGATGATGGCATTGCCGGCGGTGACGTAGTCGCCCGGCTGCATGGAGAAGTTGGTGATGATGCCGTTCACCGTCGCGCGCACGGTTGCGCGGTTGAGGTTGAGCTGCGCCACCGCCTGATCGGCGACGGCGGAATCATAGGCGGCCTCGGCTTCCCGTACGCTGGTGTTGCGCTGATCGACCGTCTCCGCCGAGACCGCGTTGCCGGCGAGCCCGTTTACCCGTCTGGCGTCGCTCTCCGCCTGCATCAGCGTCGCTTTGGCCTTCGCCGCGTGGGCGATGCTTTGCTGCAGGGCGAGCTGGAAGCGCACGGGGTCGATCTGGAAGAGCTGCTCACCGGTATGGACGAACTGGTTGTCGTGGATGAACACGCTGGCGACGAGGCCGGAAACATCGGGCGCGATCTCGACGATATCGGCACGCACCCGGCCATCGCGCGTCCAGGGATCGAGCATGTAGTAGATCAAGAGCTGCCAGACGACGAGCCCGGCCAGGCCCACGACAATCAGGGTGACGATAAAACGCGGCAGGAAGGAGGTGTATTTCATTGGTGCAAAATCTAGAAAATCCGGTTTGCGGCAAAGGCGATACCGCCCAGGATAATAAGTAGAACGGAGAGGTCGAAAAGCGGGCGGTGCCAGACATAGCGATACACGCCAAGCCGGTTCAGCGCGTAGCGCGCCGCGGTCGCGGCGAGATAGGCGCAGCCCAGCCAGATCAGCAAGGGCGGAAACAGCACGCCGTAGATATCGACTTCGCCGATCATGCCGCCATCGCCAAATCTTCAAAGGGCGAAGGCGCTGCCCGGAACAGCACCGTGCGCAGGCCGACCAGCATCATCAAAGCTTCGCGGTGATGCCGCTCATGCGTTTTGTCGAGATTATCTGCGACCGTCAGAATGCTGCTATCGATCCGGTCGAGCAATGACGCATCGGCCGGGAGCAGCGGGTTGCCGCGGTAATGCGCGGCGACCCCTTCCAGTACCGCTTCGGCTTGCCGTTTTTCGGTGGCGTTGAGGTAGCGCAACTCATGCTGCAGGCCGATCGCGTTCAGCCCCACCCGCAGATCGGCGAGCACGTCGGCGGCGGCAAGATCCGCGCCAGGGCTGACGGCGGCCAGACGGGGCATCAGCAGGCTGAGCCGATCGACCATGATGCCGGTCAGGTGGGCGCGATCATGCGCGCCTTCTACGGTGGCGGCGGTGGCGACATCACGCCAGCCGGCCCGCAGCAGCCGCCGCGCACTCCAGGCAGCGCCGACGGAGCGGATCAGCCGGGTGATGATCAAAGCCGCGGTGAGGCCGAGGATCAGCGCCACGCCGCTATTGGCAAAGGCCTCGAAATTGCCGCCGTAGCTGTCGCTTAGGGCCAGATTGGTGGAACCGAAGGCGCCCAGCACCATGCCGGTGCCAAACGTGGCGGGGCGGGAGACCAGAACACCGATGATCAGCCCGGCCGGCAGCAGGACCAGCATGAGCTCGGGAAAGGTTTCCACCCGCGGCAACACGACAAAGAGATAGAAGCCGGCGCCGATCAGGGAGATGAAGGCGTTGCGGATCATCAGCGCGATCGCCGGCGCCGGGTCGTCCTGTGCGGCAAAGAAGGAGCAGGCGACGGTGGCGATCAGCGCGGCGCCGCCGCCGTAGGACCAGCCGGTGAATATCCAGAACATACAGACCAGCAGCAACGCCAGCCCGGCGGCCAGCGCAGATAGCAGCGCCATGCCATGGTCGTGCACCTGATAGGCCACGGCCACGCTTTCCGGGTCGCTGGCGGGAAGGACGGGGGCAGGCTCGCCTTCGATGATGTGGTGACGGATCAGCCGGGCATGGCGCACCATGCCGACCAGCTCGCCCAGGCGCGCCAGCAGCGTGGTGCGCAGAACCGCTTCCCAGCAGATGCGGTCCTCGCCTTGGCGCTCCTGCGCGGTGATTTCGGCAAGCAGCCCGTCGGGTACCGCCGCCGGAGCGTTATAGCCGCCGGTGATCCAGTCGCTGATATCGTCGAGCAATTTCTGCAGCCGCGGCGTGATGCCCTGCACGGCGCGCAACTGCACAACCCGGTCGCCGACCGAGCTGATGACCGGCATCAGGCTGAGCACGTAGAGCCGCAGCCGGACGATATGCCGCGTCGCCCGGTTCAGATGCGAGGTATCGAAGGCAAGCTGCGTGGTCATCATGCCGATATCGGCAGCCTCCGCCGCCAGGCGCTTGCGGTTGGCCTTGGCTTCCTCCTCCTCCTGCCGGCCGGCCAAAGCGGCGGTGAGCCAATCGGCGCCGGGCTGCATCCAGGCGACGATGCGCGCCGCCAGCACCGGGCCCAGCGCGCGCGGGAACAGCACGGTGCCGAACAGCGAGGTGCAGACGATGCCGAGCGAGATTTCCTCGACCCTGGTGATGGCGACGTGGAAAATCTCGTTCGGGGTGGCGATGGTTGGAAAGCCGATAATGCCGGCGCTGTAGCCTGCCAGCATGAACAAATAGGCCCGGGCAGAGCGGTCCAGCAGCGACAGATACAGACAAAGCCCGATCCAGCCTGCCATGGCGAGGCTCAGCAGCACCGGCGCGTCGACCAGATTAGGCACCAGCACCACGGCGGCGACGCCGCCGGCGAAAGTGCCGCAAAACCGGTATAAAGCTTTCGAGCGTGTGGCGCCGGTCAGCGGCTGCGCGACAATATAAGCGGTCGCCATCGCCCAATACGGATTATCAAGCCCAAGCCAGAAGGCGAGCGCCAAGGCCGTCATGGCGCCGGCAAAGGTTTTCAGCGCGAAGATGAGCTCGTCCAGCCGCGGCATGGCGCCTTAAAGCACTAAAAAAGCTGCTCATCCAGGCAGTTACGTTATAGGTGCTGCCCGGATCAAGCGGCTGTCGCTAGGTCCACAATTTCTCGATCGACTCCAGGCTGAGGCCTTTTGTCTTAGGAACCAGCCGGAAGGCAAAGAGCAGCGCCGCGAAGCGGTTCGCAAGAACATCAACGACCGCGTTGAAACCGACCACGATACGGTCCGCCGCGAAGAGCTCGAGATCGAAAAGATCCATGAGACCCCGACAAAGACGGCGTTCGTAAAGTGAAAGTCTAACCTGGCCGAACCTATGACGCTTCCGCGGGTATCCGCGGAAGCGGCGCTTCTCGTACGCTAGGCCGTGAACTCATAAATGGCGATGAGCGAGACGGGCGAAAAAAGACTGCCCGCCTAAAGATGCACAAATGGAAAACGCGGACAGCCCGAGCTGCTCTAATTATCGGGACACGCCTTCGAAAGCTGCAGTGGGTTCATATAATCTCGGAAACGCACCACCTTGCCATCACCCATCGTTATGAACCAGATATATGAGAGATCCCTGGCGGCATCGTCCGCGATACGCCGGTGATGTCCCGTGGCCTCGACAATCAGCTCATCACCCGCCTCGCGCGACCGCACATCGCTGAGTGCGCCGAAGCGGATAAGCGAGGGTAACTGGCTCATATAGGCGGCGATGGCGTCACGTCCCACTAGCTCGTGCGGGGCTCCCTCTGGCGCAAAGGGAAATTCATGAACCGCATCGGGCGCGTAGATCGTCATCCAGCCTTCGATATTTCCCGCTCGAAGTGCCCCGATAGCCTGCTCAAACCAGGCTGGCAAAACAGATGTTGGTGACATGGGATGATCTCCTTGCTATGGATTACGGACCATGGGTCCAACGCCACTACTTATATCGGACCGAAGGTCCGGAATGCAAGATGTCCGTCGCGGGCGCCCCCCGCTGGCGCCCGCAGGTATGCTCGCCGCCGCCGATGTGTTGTTTGCCGCTAGCGATATTCCGGGCAACGTGACGATGGACGCCATCGCCGCCGCCACGGGTGTTGGCAAAGGCACGCTATTCCGCGCCTTCGGCAGCCGCGATGGACTTCTCGACGCACTCTGGACGGCCAAGATCGCGGCTCTGCGCGAACGGGTAGAGAGTGGCACGCCGCCGTTCGAGGCCGAGGCTGCTCCGCAAGGGCGGCTCGTTGCGTTCCTAGATGCGATTTTGACATTCAAACTGGAGAACCGGCATCTCATTCGAGCACGCGAACTCGGCACGGGCCTTTTGCAATCACCCCACTACCGATGGATGCACGGGGAGGCGCAAGCGTTCATAGAGGACGCAATGGGCCAGTCGATGGCGGGCGAGGCTCTCTATACCGCTCACGCCCTGCTAGCAGCGCTGCATATCGATCTTATTGAGGAAATGCTGGCCAGTGGCCTTTCGCTACAGGCAATCCGCCACGCACAGGCCGCGCGTGCGAGGGCAGTAATCGACCGCGTTCGACCGTGAGTGGAGCCAATAAGCGGAATCGAAATATCCGCTCCGGTAATTCCAAAAACCCCGACCGAATAACTTGCTCGGATCGTTTGCCTTCTCTCAGCCTTCACAACGCCGGATTCTGACTTGTTTTCAACATGAGCCAATATGACCTGACCGCGTGCGAACGGCGTGTGATCGAACCGCTCTTACCCAACAAGCCGCGAGGGGTGCGCCGCGTCGATGATCGGCGCGTGCTAAACGGCATTTTCTGGGTGCTCCGATCGGGTGCGCCTTGGCGAGACCTGCCGGAGCGCTATGGCCCGCGCACCACCTGCTACAATCGCTTCGTGCGCTGGCGGAGGGCGGGCGCATGGGATCGACTGATGGCCGCGATCAGCGCCGCGCATGACGGCACGATCCAGATGATCGACAGCACTTCCATCCGGGCGCACCAGCAGGCTGCGACGGCAAAGAGTGGGGGTGCAGATCATTGTCTCGGCCGATCACGCGGCGGGCTCACGACCAAGATTCACGTCGTCGTCGACCCGCAAGGCCTCCCGATTCGGCTCGGCCTAACCGCCGGGCAGGCGCATGACGGGCAGATTGCCGACACGCTCCTCGACCACCTTGGCCCACGCACCGTTGTGCTGGCAGATAAGGCCTACGATGCAGATCATCTCCGGGAACTGATCCAAGGCCGGGGTGCTACGCCGAACATCCCGCCGAAGAGGAACCGGCGTCGGAAGCCTTGCTTCAGCAAGCGCCTCTACCGCGAGCGTAACCTGATCGAGCGCTTCTTCTCCAAGCTAAAGCACTTCCGCCGCGTCGCAACCCGCTATGACAAGCTTGCCGCCAACTTCTTCGCCATGGTCCAACTCGCTTCAGTACGAATCTGGCTCCGTGCTTATGAGTCTATGGCCTAATCCGTCAGCCCGGCGAACAAGGCGGTAGAGAGATAACGCTCGCCGTAGGACGGGATGATGGTGACGATCAGCTTGCCGTCATTTTCCTGCCGGGCGGCGATCTGCATCGCGGCCCAAAGTGCGGCCCCCGAGGAGATGCCGACCATCAGGCCGTCCTCCCTAGCGGCGCGGCGCGCGGTTTCGAGTGCGATATCGTTATTGACCCGGATGATCTCGTCATAAATATGGGTGTTGAGCACGGCGGGCACGAAGCCGGCGCCGATGCCCTGGATGACATGCGGGCCTTTCGCGCCGCCGGAAAGAACGGCCGACGCGTCCGGCTCCACGGCGATGACCTTGAAGCTTGGTTTGCGGGTCTTGATGACCTCGCCCACGCCGGTGATGGTGCCGCCGGTGCCGATGCCGGCGACCAGAAAATCCACCTCCCCATCGGTATCCTTCCAGATCTCCTCGGCTGTCGTGCGGCGGTGGATTTCCGGGTTGGCGAGGTTGTTGAACTGCTGCGGCAGATAGTAATTGGGGCTGGAGGCGGCGATTTCCTCGGCCTTGCGGATGGCGCCGGATATGCCCTCGGCGCCGGGCGTCAGGACCAGTTCCGCGCCATAGCCGCGCAGCAGGGCCCGGCGCTCCTTGCTCATGCTCTCCGGCATGGTGAGGATGCATTTATAGCCCTTGGCGGCGCAGACCATGGCAAGCGCGATGCCGGTATTGCCGGAGGTGGGCTCGACGATGACGGTATCGGCGTTGATCAGCCCGGCTTTCTCGCCGGCCTCGATCATCGCCACGCCGATGCGGTCTTTTACCGAGTTGGCAGGGTTGTAGAATTCCAGCTTGGCAACGATTTTGCCGGGCAGGCCGGCGCCAAGCCGGTTGATCCGCACCAGCGGGGTATTGCCGACCAGGGCCGCGACGTTTTCGGCGATTTTCATGCCGGGATTCCTTTGGTTGAGCTTATGTTTGCGGGGAGCTTAGCGGATGTGGCTGGTGCGGAGAAGCGCGGCCGGATGGAGGCAGCATGCCGAATTTGTTGGTTTTGACCGGGGCGGGCATCTCCGCCGAATCCGGCATTTCCACGTTTCGCGATAATGACGGGTTGTGGGAGCGCCACCGTTTCGAGGATTTGGCGACGCCGGAGGCTTTTCGGCGCGATTCAGTTCTGGTGCACCGGTTCTACAATGTGCGGCGGGCGCAGTTGCAGGTGGTCGAGCCAAACGCAGCGCATCTGGCGCTGGCAGCACTTGAGCGGGCCTGGGCCGGAAAAGGCGATTTTCTGCTGGCGACGCAGAATGTTGATGATTTGCATGAGCGAGCGGGCTCGAAGCGGCTGATCCACATGCATGGTGAGATACGCAAGCTGCGCTGCGCGGCCTGCGGCGAAGTGATCTATCACGAGGCGGATGCGGGGACAGCGCTGGCCTGCCCGGGCTGTGGCGCGCCTGGCCGGATGCGGCCGCATATCGTCTGGTTCGGCGAGATGCCGTTCGGGATGGATGCGATCTACGCGGCGGCGGAGGCGGCAGATATTTTCGTGGCGATCGGCACCTCCGGCGTGGTGTATCCGGCGGCCGGGATTGTGGATGCGGTGCCGAGACGATGCGAGACGATCGAGATCAATCCGAAGCCGACGGGGAACCCGGGATTCGGGTCGGTGATCGCGAAGACGGCGGTGCTTGGGGTGCCGGAATTGCTGGGGATGCTGATGTAAAAGAAGGTTAGGATAAGCCGTTTGCAGCAGGAAGACGATCGTCATGCCGGCCTTCGCCGGCATGACGTTTTGGGGTCAGAGCAATCCAGGCTCTGCTTTTAACGCTTTCAACGCTTTCAGCATTTTGGCGGCGATGATCTGGTAGGATTGCTTGACCTAGCCGGCAAGATCGGCATCGGAGAGGATCGTTTGATTTGCGATGTGCAGCCAGTTGCCGCGCTTGAGGTAAGCCGCGCAGGTGGGATTTTTTGCTCGACCAATATCTGGTAGCTGAGCGGCATGGCTCTCAGGATGAAGCCGGTATTGCCTTGCCATTCGTTTGCCATCGTGAACATTTTGCCGCCGATTTTGTGAGCGTGATGGTCGCTGCATTGGATGACCATGGTGGCGGCGTGCTTTTGCAGCGCCTGGCGAATTGCGCAAGGTTCATCCGCAACCTAATGCAGCCGGAACGTGATGTTGTAGCGTTTCTCGCCGAGCAGCGGATGAGATCCCGATTTCAGCGGCGCGATGCCGTGGAAATTCAGCCGTGACTTACCGCCCCAGACGACAACGTCGCCATGATGCAATGGCAAGCGCAACGGCCGGTCGGTGCGCGCCTGGCCGCCCCAAAGGAAGCTCGCGGACAGCCCGAGCGAGACGGAAACCACCGGCGCTTCCAGCGGCTTTTCCTGTTTGTCCTGGTGCAAGGACATGCGGGTGCCCGGCAGATAGCGGTTGATCAGGCAGGCATCGGGCACGAAGCCCAAATATCCGGCGGCCGCGGCGGCGCGGCTCGCCAAGCAGGAGAACAACTCCGGCATCGGCGGCCAGGACTCGCCGCTCAGCGGGTCGGTCGCCGCGTAGCGATAGCCCTTGCGGTCGCTGATCCATCCCGCCGCGCCGCAATTGGTGAGTGCGACCGACATCGTGAAGCCGCCAGGTGTCACCATCTGCCGGAAGGGAGATTGCGCCGAAATGCTTTCAACCAGCGCGACCAGTTCCGCGTCCTGCGGTTTTGCAAAGTCCCGGAACAAAACCGCGCCTTCGGCGAAAGCCAGCTCCGGGGCGTCGAACAGGCCGAGCTGCATTTCAGGCCGTTACGATCGCGGTCAGGCCCGCCAGCATCTCGGGCGTATCGAAATCGCGCAATATTGCATCGCTATCGATGGCAACTTCCACGATGCGGTCAGCGAATTTGTGTATGATCTGACGCGCCCCGGTATCGCCGGAAAGTTTTAAAAACTCCGGTAAGAAACGGCTGCCCCACAGCACCGGATTGCCGCGCTGGCCGTCGAACACCGGGATGACGATCTCGCCGCCGGCTTGCGGGTTGAACGCGGCCAGCAATTGGCGCAAGATTTCCGGCCCGATCAGCGGCATGTCGCCGAGGCAGATCAGCGCGCCGGCGATCTCCGCGGACATTGCGCTAATCCCTGCCTTCAAACTGGCGGCAAGCCCCTGCGCGTAATCCGCCGCGTGCAGGAAACGCACGGGCTTGCCCACCAGTGCGTTGCGGATCTCGCGGTCCTGATGGCCGGTGACGATAATCACCGGCCGCAGCGGGCTGGCCAGGACGTTGTCAACCGTGTGGGCGATCATGCTGCGCCCGTCCTGCATCGGCGCCAGCAGCTTATTGGTCCCGCCCATGCGGGTGGATTTGCCGGCCGCCAGCACCAAGGCGGCGATGCGCGGCGGCGCCGGCGGCGGCTTGCCGATGCCGGTCGCTTTTTGCAGCCCGCGCGGCGCCGGGCGCGCTTCCATCTCCTTCAGCAAACCGCCGACGCCCATGGCGGCGATGGCGTTTGCGTCCAGCTTCTCGGCGGCAAAAATCCGGTCGAGCACCCAGTCGATGCCGTTCAAGGCCGGGCTTCGGGCGCAGCCCGGCAGCACGATGGCAGGTTTGCCTTCAATGCTGCCGAAGCAGATCAGATTGCCTGGATCGACCGGCATACCGAAACGCGAAATCGCGCCGCCGGCCTGCACGATCGCGGCGGGCGCGGTATCCTGCCGGTCGGTGACGGCGGAAGCGCCGGAGATCAAAATCATGTCGGCGCCTTCATCTAGCAATTGCCGAATGCTCAAGGCGATGCGGACGGCATCATGCGGGACGTCGAGATGCGGCAGCAGCGTGCCGCCATGCGCCGCAATGCGCGCCTGCGTCGCCTCGACGGTGTGGGCGATGGTGGCGTCTTTCAGCTGCGGCAGGCGCGTGATCACCAGTCCGACGCGCAGCTGGCGAAACGGTTTCAGCGTGAGCGCCGCATCGCCTGCCAGCAGGTTTTCCACCTGTGCCATGCTGTGGCCGGAGACCGCAAAGGGGACGATTTTCAAGGTGGCGACCATGTCGTCCTGCTTCACCACGCTGCAATCGGCCAGCGTGGCCAGCGCGATGGCTTCGTCCACCAGGTTCAGCTTCGTCACAAGTTCGGCATCGATACGCAGCAGGCCGTCGGCGGCGGCGAACAGATTGATCCTGCCGTGTACATCGTTCGAGCGGCGAAGGCCTGGCCCTAGAAGCAGGTCGCCAAGGCCGGATGCCGCCTCACCCTCCGGCACGTCGCCCGGCTCCAACCGCGCGATGGTGAGCATTTCATAGCCCGCTTTCTGCAACAGATCATAAGCATGCGCGTCCAGCAACGCGCCTTTGCGCAGCACCCCTTCGGCGGTTTGCAGGCTATGCGCCAGAATGCCGCCGCGCGCCTGCTCCAGTTTGACGCGGCCGAAAATCATGTCGCCCGGTTGGCCAGCGCGCCGTGCCGCCGCACGGCGACGATTTCGGCGATGACGGAGAGTGCGATCTCCGGCGCGGCGATTGCACCAATATCAAGCCCCACCGGCCCGCGGATGCGCTGCAAAGCCGGCGCCGAGTGGCCCAAGGCCGCCAGCCGTTCCAGCCGCGCCGCATGGGTTTTGCGCGAACCCAGGCTGCCGATGTAAAACGCCTGGCTGCGCAGCGCCCGGTCAAGCGCCGCATCGTCCAGCTTCGGATCATGGGTCAAGGTAACCACGGCGGTCTGGCGGTCGGCGCCCAGCCGGTCCAGCGCCTCATCCGGCCAGTCGTGGCAGAGCTCGAAGCCGGGAAAGCGCGCCTCGCTGGCAAAGCTGCGGCGCGGATCAGCGATGGTGACGTGAAAACCCATCATCTGCGCCAAGGGCGCCAAAGCCTGCGCGACATGCACCCCGCCGACCAGGATCAGCCGCGGCGCCGGCAGATGCGGCTCGATGAACCAGGTTTCGCCTTCAATATCCTGGGTGGATATCCGGCCGGAGGTCAGGGCGGCTGCGGCGGCCTCATTCAGGGCAAGCGGCGCGGCCGGATCGGGCAGCACGCATTCTTGCAGATCGCTAAGGTTCTTGGCCAGAACCAGCGGCCGCCTTGCGGTTTTTGCTGCCTCAAGTGCCGCGATGGTGGCTCGTTTCACTGCACCGGTTCCACGAAAACCTTCACGCGGCCGCCGCAGGCGAGACCGACCTCCCATGCCATTTCGTTGGTCACACCGAATTCCAGCAAGGCCGGCTGACCCTTGGCTAAGGTTTTCAAAGCGGCTTCGGCGACCGCGCCTTCGATACAGCCGCCGCTGACCGAGCCGGCGATCTTACCGGATTGGGTCACCGCCATTCGGCTGCCGGCCGGGCGCGGCGAACTGCCCCAGCTTTCGGTGACGGTGGCCAACGCAACTGCCTCGCCTTCCTGATGCCAGGCGGCGGCCTGGCCGAGAATGTCTTCGATATCGCCCATATGTTCCTCAGCCGCGGACGCGGAAAGCGGTCATGCCATTAGATGGTTTTTTCGCCGAATTTTGCGACAGTTTTCCGCAAGGCGGGCTGGCGTCAAGGATTTCCCTACGTTAGCGGCTTGAAAGCCGCGCCCTAAGACTCCGGGTGCGGGGCGCGGCGGTGCTGTTTGGTCTTCGACCTTGCGGTTTTTTCCTCAAGCCGGCGCCGGACCGATCCCTTGGTGGGGCGGGTGGCGCGGCGGGCGGGCGGCGGCGGGATGCAGGCTTCCTGCAGCAATGCGACCAGGCGTTCCAGTGCGTCCGCCCGGTTGCGTTCCTGCGTGCGGAAGCGCTGTGCGGTGATGGTGACCACGCCATCCTTGGCAAGGCGCCGGCCGGCCAGGCGCTTTAAGTTCGCCAGCGCGAAAGCTGGCAGGTTCGGCGAAGCCAGCGCGTGGAATCGCAGCTGCACCGCGGTTTCGACTTTTTGAATATTCTGGCCGCCTGCGCCGGAAGCGCGCATAAAACTCTCTTCGAGCTCGGCGTCCTCGATAGCGATCGACTGGGTGATCTTAATCACGTAAAGGCTCCGGTTCGGTCTGGTGAAACCGGAGCGCCGGGGATGGAATTCCGGGGCTTACGCGGCTTTGGCTTCTTTCTTGGCGGCAGCGCGAACCAGGCGGCGCTTCAGGGCAAGCCCTTCCGGCGTGTGCTTGGCATTGGACTGGCTCATCACAAAGGCATCCAAGCCGCCATTATGCTCGATGCTGCGAATGGCGCGGGTGGAAAGACGCATGCGCACCGTGCCCAGCAAATCGGAGGTCAGCGATACCTCCTGTAAATTGGGCAGAAAACGGCGGCGGGTCTTGTTGTTCGCATGGCTGACATTGTTGCCAGACAGAACGGTCTTTCCGGTTAGTTCACAGCGGCGGGCCATCGGATCAATCCTCAAACAGGCAATACGTAAAGCGGGCCAGCGCGTGCGAATGCACGCTTCGCATGACGGCGGGCCCGGAAGTCGGCGGCTTATGGGGTAGATTGCCCCCTCAGGTCAAGACTGCGAAGGCAGCTTGGCAGGGTCCCAGACGAGCGGAAGGTTGCGTATGGAGAGCAGGCCGGGGAAGACGCTGGTATCCGCACCCGGCTTGGCGCGGAACTCGGGGATCCGGGCGAACCACTCATCCAGCAGCACCCGCAACTCGCGCCGGGCGAGATGGGCGCCGAGGCAGGCATGGACGCCGGCGATAAAAGTATAATGCCGGTTGCCGGTGCGCGTGGGATCAAACGCGCGCGGATTGGCAAAGCGGCGCGGGTCGAAATTGCCGGCGGGATTGAGGCACGAAAAATTCTCCCCCTGTTTGATCTGCACGCCATACCACTCAAAATCCTTAATTGCATGGCGCGACGAACTGAGGATCGGCTGAGTGCGTAAAAACTCCTCCACCGCGCCGTTGGTCAGTTCCGGGTGGCCGCGGAGCTGGTGCTGGATTTCCGGCTGCAGCGCCATGCGGCGGAACATCTGGCTGATCGTAGCGGCCACCGTATCCAGGCCTCCCAGCCAAAGGAACCAGACGATGCCGATCTTCTCCTCCTCGTTCAACGGCGCGCCATTGATGCGGCCATTGACGATCGAGGAGGTAAGCGAATCATCCGGGTTCTTCTCCTTTTCGGCCATGAAGCCGCGCAGGAAATGCAGCACGCCGCTTAAAGCGCCTTGCATGTCCTGCAGGCTGCCGGAATGCAGGATGTTCCACTCCCAGTCGAGGAACTGGTCGAACATCTCGTCCGGAAAGCCCATCAGCCCCATGAAGATGCGCACCGGATAGACCCGGCCGAAATCCCAGGCGATGTCAACTTCGCCCTTCTTGGCAATGGCGTCGATCATCTCGACCACCACTTTGCGAATTTGCGGCTCCAGGTCGCGGGAGATGCGGGCCGGCGAGAAATACGGCACCAGGAACAGCCGGTACTTGCTGTGCTCGGGCGGGTCGACGCCGAGCGGGATGGAGCGGAAGGTTTCGCCGATCAGGCGTTGGAATTCCGCCGCGCCCTTGTTCGAAAAATATGCGTTGTCGGTATAGACGCGGTCGATATCCTCGTAACGCGTCACCACCCAGTTGCCGACGCCCGCACCGGTGAGGGCGCCCAGGCCGGATTGGCTGGGCACATTGTAGAGCAGACGCGGGATCTCCGGCCCGGTCAGCCATTCGCAAGGCGCGTAGGGATCGACCAGGTCGTTGGGAAGATTGCCCATTGCAAAGGACAGATCGACGATGCAGTCCTTCGGCACATTCGGGGGTGCGGGGAAGTCGACGCGGATGGAATCTAGGGTACGCTGCTCTGACATTGTCTTCTCCCGGCGCGGCGCGCTAATGGTTTTGGACAAGTCTAACCAATCTGGTCGAAAGGAGCCAGAGATAAGACAGCGGTTCTTTTTCTGAAGAGAAGGAACCAAAAAGACTTCTGAAAACGGGTCTCGAAAGACCTCTGGAAAAAGCGTCTCGGGCGCTGCAACATCCCGGCTCAACAGGAGCAACGGTTTTTGCGTCGTTTTTTCAAAAAGCGGCTACTTCACTAGCTTCGCGCTGCGAGGTGCCGCGCCGGACGGCGCGATAGGTGTAGGGCGTGGCGTTCAGAAAAAGAAGTGCTTCCTTCCTTCCCCTTAAGCCTCGCCAGCGTGGTCCTTGCCTGCCTTGCTGCGCATCTCCCCGGACTCGACGCTTTCGATGGCGTTGGTCAGGATTTGCACCACGACGTCGTCTGGCAGTGCCCGCGTCAGCATCCCCATGGCGCCGCCCAGCAAGGCGGAGGCGATGGCGATCGAGTTGATGTTTTTGCTCATCATATGTTCGATGGCCTTGTCGATGACGGAGCCGGCAAAGGAGAGGTCGCGGTCCGGGATATCGGGCGTCGCGGTCATGGGCGTATCCAAATTGTGTTCCTCGTCATGTGGGCCGCGCGGTGCGAGATTGCAGGGGAAAAAGCTACGCCGCGGGTTCTGACACGGAATTTTGAAGTTGCAACGGGTCGACGCCGATGGATTCAGCCACCTCGTCCAGCTCCGCCTGGGCGGCCCACATGGCGGCATACACGCCTTCCTGCGCCAGCAAGCCGGCGTGGCTGCCGCGCTCCGCAATCTCGCCTTCGCGCAGCACCAGGATCTCATCCGCATCGGTAATGGTGGAGAGCCGGTGCGCGATGACGAGCGTGGTGCGGTCATTGGCGACGGAGCGCAAGGCGGCGCCGATTTCCTGTTCGGTCGCGGTATCAAGCGCCGAGGTGGCTTCGTCGAGGATGAGGATGCGCGGGTTTTTCAGAATGGTGCGGGCGATGGCGACGCGCTGTTTCTCGCCGCCGGAGAGTTTCAGTCCGCGCTCGCCCACCTTGGTTTTGTAGCCCTGCGGCAGGCGGGTGATGAAGTCGTGGATCTGTGCCAGTCGGGCGGCCTGTTCGATCTCTTCTTGCGTTGCGCCCGGTTTGCCGTAGGCGATGTTGTAATAGATGGTGTCGTTGAACAGCACCGTATCCTGCGGCACCACGCCGATGGCGGCGCGTAACGAACGCTGGGTGACGTCGCGGATGTCTTCGCCGCCGACGCGCACCGCGCCCTGCACGACGTCGTAGAAGCGGAACAGCAGACGGCTGAGCGTCGATTTGCCGGAGCCCGTCGGGCCGACCACCGCCACCTTGTGGCCGGGCGGGATGGTGAAAGAGATGTTCTTCAGGATTTCCCGGTCCGGGTTGTAGCTGAAGCGGACGTTTTGGAACGTCACTTCCGCCGGCGGCCCCTGCGACGGAATGATCGTGGCGCCGGGCTTGTCGGTAATCTCGTGCTTGACCCGCATCAGCCCGAACATCTGTTCCATATCCACGAGCCCCTGGTTCAGGGAGAAATAGACGAAGCCCAGCATGTTGAGCGGGATGTAGAGCTGCATCAGATAGGTGTTGACCAGCACGAACTTGCCGACGCTCAAATTGTGGTGCGCGACGCCGTTGGCCGCCATCAGCATCATTACGCCGAGCGCGATGGAAATGATCGTGGCCTGCCCGATATTCAGCGTATTCAGAGAAACCTGGGACTTGACCGAGGCTTTTTCGTAGCGAGCCAGGCTGTCGTCGAAGCGGGCGGATTCATGCGCCTCATTGCCGAAATATTTGACGGTTTCGAAGTTGATCAAGGAGTCGATCGCCTTGGTCTGCGCCTCGTTATCCGTCTCGTTCATGGTGCGGCGGAATTTTGAGCGCCAGGCGGTGAAGGCGAAGGTGAAGCTCATATAGCAGCCCACCGCGGCGAAGGTGATCAGCGCGTACCAGACATTGAACAAATGCCAGAGGATGCCGACGGTGAGCAGCAGCTCGATAATGGTGGGAATGACGTTGAAGGTGGCCAGCCGCAATACGTTCTGGATGCCGAGCGTGCCGCGAAGAATGATGTTGGAGAGGCCGCCGGTCTGCCGGTCGAGATGGAAGCGCATCGACAGGCCGTGCAGATGCTCGAAGGTCTGGCGGGCGACGACGCGTGAGGCGCGCATCTGGACGGCGGCGAAGATGGCGTCCCGCAGCTCGGCGAAGCTGGCGGCGGCGATGCGGACGCCGGCATAGGCGACGATGATGGCGGCGGGGACCAGGATGATGCCGGCCGATGATTTATGCGCCAGCCGGTCGACCGCGTGGGAATACAGGATCGGCACATAAACCGTCGCGATCTTGGCCAGCAGCATGGAGATGCTGGCCAGGATCAGACGCACCCGCAACGCGAGCTCGTTCTTCGGCCATAAATACGGCATCAGCGAGAAGATGGTGGAGAGTGAACCGCGCGGGTTTTTGCCGCCTGGTGGCAAGGCCATGGCGTGGGGGTTGGCAGGGCGGGAGTGTGGGCTCATGTCTGGCACATGGCATGCGACACAGACGTTGAAAAGTTTTTGCGTCATATTCGGGCATGCCAGACCGCATGCCTGCCCGGCGAAAGAGCTCGGTTCTATATCGGCAACTCGCAAGTGGGCTATGTCCGCCCGGGGTTTGCGGCGAAGCTGGCGGAAGTTTCATGTGATATCGCCGTGACCGATCGGGTGACGCTGGCGCCGTCTGCGATCGGCGCGCTGAACAAGATCGCGGCTGCGGCCGGCTGCCGCTTGCGGGGCGAGGATTTCGATGTCCGCGAGACGGCGGACAGTCAGAGCCTTGGCTCGCTGGACCGCGGGGCGCTGCCGGATTTCGGCGTGATCGGGGCTGGTGTGCATGTCAACGGCCTGGTGCGGCGGCAGGATGGCTGGCATTTATGGATCGGCAAGCGGGCGGCGGACAAGAAGCTCGACCCCAACAAGCTGGACAACCTGGTCGGCGGCGGTGTCGGCGCCGGTTACACGCCAATGCAGACGCTGATCAAGGAAGCGGCCGAGGAGGCGATGCTGCCGGAGGCACTGGCGGCGACGGCGGAGCTTAAAGGACGCTTGGCCTATAATATGGAGCGGCCGGAAGGGCTCCGGCGGGATGTGTTATATGTCTACGACCTTGTGCTGCCGGAAGATTTCGTGCCGCACCCGGCGGACGGCGAAGTCGCGTTTTTCTCGCTGCTGCCGCTGAGCCAGGTTTTCGAGACGGTGCGAGATACGGATGACTTCAAGTTCAACGTGAACCTGGTGCTGATCGACCTTTTCATCCGCTTTGGATTAGTTGTGGGCGACGCTGCGGATTTGCTACGGGCGGCTCTGAACGAACCAAGTTGAGCGCAAACCGGGTTAGCAGATGCCAGTTCTTTTTGGAGGCCTTCTGATTGACCCTGCGGTTTAGAGGTCTTCTGATTGGCGATATTGTACTTGCCAAACCCATTAAAACGGTGTAGCAATGGCTTACGATAGGAGCCAAGCCGATGACCAGCGTTTTAAATGCCGAGTATTTCCAGAACGAAGAGGCCGCTTACGCCAAACTGGAAAGCATTGTCTGGCCCCATGGTCCGGTTTGCCCTCATTGTGGCGTTATGAAGCGCATGAAGCGCATGGGCGGCAAAGCTACTCGTCCCGGCCTGTTTAAGTGCTACGCCTGCCGTAAGCAGTCCCGCGTAACTGTCGGCACAGTATTCGAGAGCAGCCACATCAAGCTGCACGTCTGGCTTCAGGCGGTGTTTCTGATGTGCTCCAGCAAAAAAGGCATCAGTAGCAACCAGCTTTCCCGCGTGCTGGGTGTGACCATCAAAACAAGCTGTTTCATGAGCCAGCGTATCCGCGAGGCCATGCGTACTGGAGCCTTGGCCCCCATGGGTGGCGCTGGTGCAATCGTGGAGGTTGACGAGACCTTTATCGGCCGTAAAAAAGGCGTTCCCGTTAAGCATGGCGCTGGTCACAAGAATGCGGTGCTGACCCTGGTAGAACGCGGTAAAGGTAGCCGCTCTTTCCATGTTGACGGCACTAGCGCGGCGGACATCATGCCGATCCTGAAGGCGAATATTGACGCTGAAACCGTCATCATGACCGACGAAGCCGGCCAGTATAGCCGGGTTTACCAGCACTTTGCGGCCCATGGCTTTACCCAGCACAAGGCCAAAGAGTATGTCCGGGGTGAAGTCCATACTAATACGGTTGAAGGCTTCTACAGCGTGTTCAAGCGCGGAATGAAGGGCGTTTATCAGCATTGTTCTGAGAAGCACCTGCACCGCTATGTGGCGGAGTTTGATTTCCGGTACAACAACCGAGTTCGCCTTGGGATTGATGATGCGGCTCGCGCCGACAACGCCCTTGCTGGCGTCGTTGGCAAGCGCCTGACGTACAAATGAGTTAACGACAATAAATTAGCGGGACGTGAAAGACGGGACCGGTATCCCGGCGTGCAACTTGATTTATTTTTAAGACGGTTGCATGTTTTTCGAGATTCTGTTACGACTCGGGTATCGGAGATAAGCAGACACCCAATGGCAGAGTTTAGCCCGCACTTGACCTTTTCGGTCGACTTGCCCGGTGGCCAAGAACGCTTGCGCCAGCTAATTTTGTATGTCGCCAGGGAATGTCAGGATGCCGTTCGTTTCGGTGGAATAAAGCTGAATAAAATTATCTGGCGAGCCGATTTTAAATCCTTTGCATCGCGCGGAGTTCCGGTTACCGGCAGGCCTTACCAGCGGCTTAGGCTTGGTCCTGCGCCCAAGGAAATGTTTCCCATACATAGAGAAATGCTTATTCAAGGATTGATACGAGTTGAGCGTGTGGATTTTGGCGACAATGTTGTGGAACAGCGAACGGTACCTTTGATACAGCCTAACCTTGACCGTTTTTTCTCAATGGATGACTTGCACTTCGTTGATGATTCTATCCGGTATTACTGGGGTATGACCGGTATGGAAACCAGCGACGAATCGCACGGCATGGCGTGGAAAACCAGAAGCGATGGTGAACCCATGCCCTACGAGTCAGCTTACCTTTCAGATAGAAAACTGAAGTCAACTCAGCTCATGGCTATGAAAAAGATGATCTATGACAAGGGTTGGATTAGTGAATAGATGCCCTCACGCAAGATTTCTTTTTCTGAGGATTGCGATTTAGCTGCTGAGGCATTGGGCGGGTATGCATTTATCGACCCAAGCCTAGAGGCCTCGTGGGACGCGTTGAGCCGCAACCCATATGAGTTCTCTTTAGTCGAAAGCGATTGGTTTACGGGTAGATATATAGTTACTGAACCAATCGGATCTATCCCGCCGCTTTGCTGGTGGTTTCTAATCCATTCTGGAGATGTGGTACTGGTTCATGTCGAAGTCTTCCAAAACTATTAGCCCTCAAATCGACCGCTTCAAAGAAGCCGCCCGCCAGCTAGAGGCTGACGAAAGCCAGGCCGCCTTTGATGAAAAACTGAAAGCGATCGCGAAGCAGAAGCCGCCTTCTGCCAAACCAGGCGCTAAGGAAAAGTGACTTGAAAGGAACGGTTTGTTGTTTAGGAGTCGTTTACTGGCTCACCATGGTTGTTCCCGCATTTGCGTACCAAGCTGCCGGTTCTGGTGTGCAATCTTGCGGGACTTGGACAACATACCGCGACAAGAACCCAAGTTCGCCAGCAACTAGCGGTCTAGAAGATTGGGTAATGGGGTTCTTGTCTGGAGTCGGGTTTACCGGTTTGGATGGTGCCGATCCGCTGAACGGAACTGATGGGAACGGCGTTTGGGCTTGGTTTGATAATTACTGTCATTTCCACCCTCTCGATAGCATCGCTTACGCCGCCGGCAAGTTTTATTACGCTCACCCAAAGTAAGTATCAGCCAACGTGCGTTAGCGCGCGAGTAAGACTGGCTAGCGCCTTCTTAAAAAATGGTGGCAACTTCAGGGCATTTTCCTTGGGTTTGGCAAGTATAATATCGCCTTCTGATTGACCTTGCGGTTTAGAGGCCTTCTGACTGACCTTGCGGTCAAGGCTGGCCGTTCCGTGGCCTTCGCGTATGACAAGCTTTTCGGACGGTTGTATGGCAGGTTGGCCGAGCATCTCGGTAGCGGCGCCCCCCGCCGGATTAGCGGCGGGATGTTGCCGCGCGGCTAGCCACAGGCAGGGATGGGGATCGCGCACGCCTCGCCAAGTCGGGTGAAGACGAAGAAATCGGCGAAGCTGGTTTCATCTGACCGCTCCGGCTTAAACGGGTAGGGGTTGGGGCAATGGGCGGCCAGCCGCCAGTCAGGGAAGCCTTGCCGCACATGCTCGGTAAAGCGGCGATGCCGGACATGCGGCGAGTTCCACCCGGCATCAGTGTTGCTGGCATAGATGATGACGAAACGGTCCGCAGTCTCGAACAAGCTGTCCATGTAATCGGCGAAACCCGCATCCTCGGTCAGATGGTAGATGACGTCCATGGAGAGCGTCAGGCTCGCCCGCCGGCTGGGGTTAAGCTCCGAGGGCAGATAGAATTGTCGGGATGGGTCGTTCAGCACCAGTGCCCGGCAATGCGCCAGCGCGGTTTCCGAAATATCCACCCCGACATAGCGCGCCACCTTCAGCTGCTGCATCACGCTGCCGTCCCCGCAGCCGAAATCCAACAGGTCGAGCAGGTTGTTCTCCCGTGTGAAGGCGTTGATGAAATCAGCCTTGTAGCGGGCGAGGCGGCCATAGGAGCCGGCGCCGGAGTTGCCGCCGGTCTGGTAACGCTGCTTCCAATAGGTGATAGGATTGAAATTGTTCATGGAAAGGCGTCCCCCGAAGGCGGTTGATCCCGTAGTTTCGCCCGAAAAGATTAAGAGAAACCTGCCTTAGCCTTGAAAACTGGCTGCCGCTTGACTTGGCAAAGGCCGAGGCGCACAGCAGCCCAAATTCCGGTTCCGCCGTGCTGCGAGGGTTCGCACCACGGCGTTCTTTGTGTTGTGGAGGTGGCCCAGCATGTTCGACTCCTTGTCGGGCAAGTTTTCCGAAGTCTTCGACAAGCTCCGCCGCCGCGGCAGCCTGAACGAGGAGGATGTGGCCGAGGCTCTGCGCGAAATCCGGCTGGCGCTGCTGGATGCCGATGTGGCGCTGCCGGTGGTGCGGGACTTCGTCGCCCAGGTCCGGGAAAAAGCGGTCGGCGCGGAAGTGCTGCGCTCCGTCTCACCCGGTCAGATGGTGGTGAAAATCGTCAACGACGCGTTGACCGAAGCGCTTGGCGGCTCCGCCGTTCCGCTCAATTTGCTGGCGCCGGCGCCGATCCCGATTTTGATGGTGGGGCTGCAGGGCTCCGGCAAGACGACAACCTCCGGCAAGCTGGCGCTGCGCCTGCGCACGCGGGAGCGGAAGAAAATCCTGCTGGCCAGCCTGGATACGCAGCGCCCCGCCGCGCAGCTGCAGCTGGAACAGCTTGCGCAGGGCGCGCAAGTGACCAGCCTGCCGATCATTCAGGGCCAGACCCCGCTGCAGATCGCGCACCGGGCGATGGATACCGCCAGGCGCGAAATCTACGACGTCGTCATCCTGGATACCGCCGGCCGGCTCTCCATCGACCTTGCCTTGATGGAGGAGGTAAAAGCTATCCGCCAGGCGGTGAACCCGGTGGAAACCCTGCTGGTGGTGGACGCCATGACCGGCCAGGACGCCGTCGCCACCGCCACCGCCTTTAACGAGGCTTTGGGCATCACCGGCATCGTGATGACCCGGCTGGATGGCGATTCCCGCGGCGGCGCCGCACTCTCCATGCGGGCGGTGACCGGCGCGCCGATCAAGCTGGTTGGCATCGGCGAAAAACTCGATGCGCTGGATAATTTCGATCCGGAACGCGTCGCTGGCCGCATCCTCGGCATGGGCGACATCGTCGGCCTGGTCGAGAAGGCCTCCGACACGATCGACCAGGCGGAGGCCGAGAAACTCGCCAGACGCATGGCGAAGGGCAAATTCGACCTGGAAGACTATGCCGGGCAGCTCAAGCAGATCGCCAAAATGGGCTCGCTCTCCGGCATCCTCGGCATGCTGCCCGGCGTCGGCAAGATCAAAAAACAGCTCGAAGACGCCAACCTCGAAACCACCATGTTCAAGCGGCACGCCGCGATCATCGGCTCGATGACGCTCGCGGAACGGCGCAACCCGGATCTGCTGAAAGCCAGCCGGAAAAAACGCGTCGCCGCCGGCTCCGGCACCTCCGTGCAGGAGGTGAATAAACTGCTCAAACAATTCGAGGAAATGTCCACCATGATGAAGCGCATGAACAAAATGGGCGGCCAAGCCGGCATGATGCGCCAAATGCAGGCGGCGATGGCTGGCCAAAAAGGCGGGAGGCGGCCATTTTGAAGCAATAGGTTCTTCTTTGAAAAAAGAACCGAAAAACTTTTTGAATCTGGGTGCCCGGTGGTTCAACTTCTCGGGATAAATCCAAAAGTCTTTTTGCCGCACCCGCGGCCCGGTTATTTTTCTTCGGAAAAAGCAGCGCTTACTTAAATCTGTTACTGGAGTGTTATAAATGTCATTAAAAATTCGTCTTGCCCGCGCCGGTGCCAAGAAGCGGCCGTTTTATCATATTGTCGTCGCCGATGCGAACAGCCCGCGCGATGGCAAGTTCATCGAGCGCGTCGGCACCTATAACCCGATGCTGCCCGTCGACCACGCCGACCGTGTGAAACTGGTGACCGAGCGGCTGACGCATTGGATTTCCAACGGCGCGCAGGCGACCGATCGCGTGGCGCGGTTCCTGGGCAAGGCCGGGCTGATCGAGGCGCCGGTTTATCCCGAGCAGCCGAAACAGTCCGCGCCGAAGAAGAAGGCGCAGGAACGCGCCGCCGAGCGGGCGAAAGCCGCCGCTTCCGCCTAAACGGGTTCAAGTGGGCGAGCGGTTGATACTGATGGGCGTGATCGGCAAGCCGCATGGCGTGCGAGGCTTGGTGCGGGTGAACGCTTACACCGAGGACCCGGCCGCTTTGGCGGATTACGCGCCGCTGACCGACCGGGCAGGTCGGAAATTCGCGCTGCAATGGGTGGGCGAGAACATCGCCCTGCTGACCGAACTCACCGACGCCGGTCCGCGCAAAATCACCGATCGCAGCGCGGCCGAGCGGCTGACCAATACCGAGCTTTACGTGCCGCGCTCCACCCTGCCGGAAGCCGAGGAAGAAGAATTCTATCTCGCCGACCTGGTCGGGCTGGCGGCGCGCGATGCGAACGGAATGGAATTGGGTAGAGTGACCGCCGTGCACGACTATGGCGGCGGCACCAGCCTGGAAATCGCCGGCGCCGCCACATCCTTGCTGGTGCCTTTCACCAAAGCAGCGGTTCCGGTGGTGGACCTTGCCGCAGGCCATGTGGTGGTGGAACCCCCGGTGGAGACCGCGCCGGCGGAGACCGGGGTCGCGCCATGACCTGGCAAGCCGACGTGCTGACCCTTTTCCCCGCCATGTTCCCCGGACCGCTCGGCGACTCCCTTGCCGGCAAGGCGCTGGCCGCCGGGATCTGGTCGCTGAACACGACCGACATCCGGCAGTTCGGCCTCGGCGTACATCGCGCGGTAGACGATACGCCCTTTGGCGGCGGCGCCGGCATGGTGCTGCGGGCGGACGTGCTGGACGCCGCCATCGACAGCATTCCCAACACCGGCCGCCGCCTCATCGTACTCACCCCGCGCGGCACCCCGCTTACCCAAAAACATGTGCAGGAACTCAGCGCCGAGCCTGGAATCATCCTGCTCTGCGGCCGCTTCGAAGGAATTGATCAGCGCCTGATCGACGCCCGTAACGCCGAGGAAGTCAGCATCGGCGACTACGTCCTCTCCGGCGGCGAAATTCCGGCACTGGCGCTACTGGATGCCTGCATCCGCCTGCTGCCGGGGGTCATGGGCGCCTCAGCCAGCGCCGCAGAGGAAAGCTTCTCTACCGCCTTGCTCGAATACCCGCACTATACCCGCCCCGCCACCTGGCAAGGCCGCGCCGTGCCGGAAACGCTTACCTCCGGCAACCATAAAGCCATCGCCGCCTGGCGCCACACCCAGGCCGCCGCCATCACCCAAACCCGCAGACCGGATCTGTACGCGCAATACATTGCATCCGCCGCCAGCGCGCCTTAAACAGCCCTCAAGCAAGGACACCCGACATGAATATCATCCAAACCCTAGACGCCGAACAAATCGCCAAACTGACCGAAGGCAAAACGGTGCCGCCCTTCGCCGCCGGCGATACCCTGCGCGTCAGCGTCAAAGTGGTCGAGGGTGAACGCTCGCGTATCCAGGCCTTTGAAGGCGTCTGCATCGCCCGCTCCAACCGCGGCATCAATTCCAGCTTCACCGTCCGGAAAATCTCCTACGGCGAAGGCGTGGAACGCGTCTTCCAACTCTACGCCCCGACCATCGCCGAAATCCACGTGGTGCGCCGCGGCGACGTTCGCCGCGCCAAGCTCTACTACCTCCGCGGCCGCCGCGGTAAATCCGCCCGTATTGCGGAGAAAGCCCGTGAGGTCGACCCCCAGGCTGCCGGGTAAGGCAAGACGAGGGGGCTTTGCCCCCCTCGACCCCCCACTAAGGGCACGGCCCTTAGAACCCGCGACCCAATCCTTAAAATGGATTCCAAAGGCTGGGCCTTGGCGGGGGTCCAGGGGCAGAGCCCTTGGCCGCTACGTAATTCGGAGGACCGGGATGCCGAACGCACGGACTTTATTCGACAAGATATGGGATGCGCATCTGGTGGATCAGATGGGGGATGGTACGGCGGTGCTGTATATCGACCGGCATCTGGTGCATGAGGTGACGTCGCCGCAGGCGTTTGAGGGGTTGCGGCTGGCGGGGCGGCGGGTTCGGCGGGTGGATGAGACCATTGCGGTCGTGGATCATAATATTCCGACCGAGGATCGGCGTGGCGGCGTCAAGGAGCCGGAGAGCCGGCTGCAGATTGAGACGCTGGAGGCGAATGTTGCCGAGTTCGGGGTGCCGTATTTTCCGGTGTTGGATGAGCGGCAGGGGATTGTGCATATCATTGGGCCGGAGCAGGGGATTTCGTTGCCTGGCATGACGATTGTGTGCGGCGATTCGCATACCAGCACGCATGGCGCAATGGGTGCGCTGGCGTTTGGGATCGGCACGTCCGAGGTTGAGCATGTGTTGGCGACGCAGACGCTGCAGCAGAAGCGGGCGTTGAACATGCTGGTGCGGGTGGATGGGGTTTTGCCGGCCTGGTGTACCGCCAAGGATGTTATTCTGGCGATTATCGGCAGGATCGGGACGGCCGGCGGCACGGGACATGTAATCGAGTTTGCCGGTGAGGTTATACGGGCTTTAGACATGGCCGGGCGTTTGACCGTTTGCAACATGGCGATCGAGGCTGGAGCGCGGGCTGGGTTGATTGCGCCGGATGCGACGACGTTTGCGTATGTTGAAGGCCGGCCTTATGCGCCGAAGGGCGAGGATTTCGCAAAGGCTGTTGCGTATTGGCGGACGCTGCCGAGTGATGCAAGTGCGCACTATGACAAGGTTGTGGTGCTGGACGGATCGGAAATTTCGCCGCAGGTGACCTGGGGGACTTCGCCGGAGGCGGTGTTGCCGATTACCGGCGTGGTGCCGGATCCGGCGGCGGAGGGCGATGAGGCGCGGCGCGCGCAGTTGCGGCAGATGTTGAACTATATGGATCTGGCGCCGGGGCAAAAGCTGGCGGGGACCAAGATCGACGTGGTGTTTATCGGCTCCTGCACCAATGCGCGGATCGAGGATTTGCGCGCCGCGGCTGCTGTTGCCAGGGGCAGGCAGGTGGCCGGTGGCGTGCGGGCTTTGGTGGTGCCGGGGTCCGGGCTGGTCAAGCGGCAGGCGGAAGATGAAGGCCTGGACAGGGTTTTTCTCGATGCGGGTTTTGAGTGGCGGGAGCCCGGCTGTTCAATGTGTCTGGGGATGAACCCGGACAAGCTGACACCGGGGCAGCGCTGCGCGAGTACCTCGAACCGCAATTTCGAAGGCAGGCAGGGGCCGGGCGGCCGCACCCATCTGGTGTCTCCCGCGATGGCGGCGGCTGCGGCGGTGACGGGCGCGCTGACCGATGTGCGGGAGCTGGTGTGATGGAGAAATTCGAAACGCTGACGGGCGTTGCGGCGCCGCTGAACATGGAGAATGTCGATACCGACAAGATCATTCCGGCGCGGTTTCTAAAGACCATCAAGCGTACCGGCCTTGGGGTAAATCTATTCGCCGGGCTTCGGTATAACGAGGATGGGACCGAAAAACCGGATTTTGTGTTGAACCAGCCGAAATACCGGCATGCGGAGATTCTGATCGCCGGCGATAATTTCGGCTGCGGCTCCTCGCGCGAGCATGCGCCGTGGGCGCTGCTGGATTTCGGTATTCGTTGTGTAATCGCACCCGGTTTCGCGGATATTTTCCACGGCAATTGCTTCAAGAACGGCATTCTGCCGATCGCGTTGCCGGCTGAGATTTGCGAACGGCTGATGGCGGATGCCGCACTGGGCAGTAATGCGCGGATCACGGTGGATCTGGCGCGGCAAATGGTGATCCGGCCGGATGGCGAGGAGATCGCCTTCGAAGTCGATGCTTTCCGCAAGCATTGTCTTCTGAACGGGCTGGACGATATCGGGCTGACCCTGGAGCATGCAACTGCGATCGATGGCTACGAAGCCAGGCTGCAGCAGGAACAAGGCTGGCGGCCGGCGATTACTGGGATCTGATATGATTGCCGATAAAAAACTATTTCTTCTCGCCGGCGACGGGATTGGTCCGGAGGTGATGGCGCAGGCCAAGCGGGTTTTGAACTGGCTGCAGAAGACAAACCGCGCCGTCTTCGACGTTTCGGAAGATCTGGTGGGCGGTGCGGCGATCGATGCATATGGCGTGCCGATCACGCAAGCGACGATGGTGCGGGCGTTGCAGGCCGATGCGGTGTTGTTCGGCTCGGTCGGCGGCCCAAAATGGGACAGCGTGCCGTTCGAGCTGCGGCCGGAGGCGGCCTTGTTGCGGCTTCGCAAGGAACTTGGGGTGTTCGCAAATCTACGCCCCGCCAAGGTGTTCGACGCGCTGGTGGATGCAAGTTCATTGAAGCCCGATCTGGTGCGCGGGCTGGATATCCTGATCGTGCGCGAGCTGATCGGCGGGATTTATTTCGGCGAGCCGCGCGGCATCGAGACATTGCCTGACGGCAGCAAGCGCGGGTTCAACACTGAGGTCTACACGACGACGGAGATTGAGCGTGTCGGCCGTGTGGCGTTCGACATGGCGCGCAAGCGGGGCAAAAAACTTTGCAGCGTCGAGAAGGCCAACGTGATGGAAAGCGGCCTGCTCTGGCGCCAGGTGATGACGGCGCTGGGCGGCGCGGAGTATAAGGATGTGGCGCTTAGCCACATGTATGCGGATAATTGTGCCATGCAGCTGGCCAAGAACCCGAAGCAGTTCGACGTGATCGTCACCGGCAATCTGTTCGGCGATATCCTGTCCGATCTGGCGGCGATGCTCACCGGCTCGCTAGGCATGCTGCCATCGGCCACCTTGGGGGCGCTGGACGAGGCCGGCCGGCGGCATGCGTTTTACGAACCGATCCACGGCAGCGCGCCGGACATCGCCGGCAAGGGGCTGGCCAATCCGCTGGCGCAGATTTTAAGCCTGGCTTTGCTGCTGCGCTATTCCTTCGACATGGAGGAGGACGCGGCGGCGATTGAGCAGGCAGTGGAAAACGTGCTGGCACGCGCCGGCCGCACCGCCGATATCGCCGTTTCGGGGCGAAAAGTGATTAGCACATCGGAGATGGGCGATGCGCTGTTGGCGGAGCTGGAGGCGCTGTAGAACTATTGCCGTTGCATGCCTGTTCGGCTACACCGCCCGCGGCCATGCACCCGTAGCTCAATTGGATAGAGCACCAGACTACGAATCTGGGGGCTGGGAGTTCGAGTCTCTCCGGGTGCGCCATTCTTTCAAAATAGACCTCGAAGTTCAAAATAGACCTCGAAGAGTGTTACTTCACCGTTTGCAATGGCGTCGCGTCCTGCCTCACGGCATTGCACCCTGCTCTGCTAGCCTTCGTGAGGGCCAGAATTCCCGTCCCTGATTTGGTCGCAGGACCATGGACATCCGCTCGGAAAGTCTGATTCGGCAGACCGGTTCCATGATCGCTTCTGTTGATGCTAAACGGTATGCCCGGATGGTGGCTTCGGCCAGCCGCGATTCAGGCTTGGGCTGTCGTGCAGATCGGTAAGCTCGTGCCGCTGCACAGCGATTGTGGCCCGCCAGCTTTGGCTTTGGAGATTTGGCTGGTATCGCCATTTCAGCAGATGTAACAGAAGTACCCGCAGGCGGCTGACCAGTTCGCGCATTTCGATCCGGCCCAAGGTTTTCGATCTCCTCGATGATGTCGGGGATATCGGCTTCCGTGCATTTTCTGGTGCGCAACAACTCGGCCTGTCTTGGGATCAGTTCTCTAGGGGCCAGTTCTTGCGACAGTTCCTGGGGCTAAGCATAAAAATTATGGTCGTAGCGGGTCGCATCGCGCGTCTGGCGGCCCGTCGTATAGAGTTCATTTTTTAGTTGGTTTTGAATGAAGCCGCAAGCTGGCTAAACCAATGATTACATCGATCCACCATCTGTTAGGACGCCCCAGGCGGAACCATCTGCCTCATAATCCTGTTCTGCTGGAGTGGCGCCATGATAAAAAAATTGCTTCCGTTACTGGCGGTTTTGGCCCTTCTCGGCTGCGGAGGTCCGCCGCTTGCGCATCCTGTCGCGGCAGATCCCACGCCGGGGCTCAAACCTGCGGTTCCCATCATCACCCCGTACGGGAACACCATCAATTGCGTGGCGGGCCCGGGCGCGGTTTGCGTGCAACGCTAGCCCCCAAGGCGGAACCCAGCGCGGCGTTCAATTGAACCTCGACCTTTTGCGGCGCCCGGGCTGGAAGTTCAGCCCGTGTCGGATTTCCGTCACTGGCGGCGATGAGCGCCGTGAGAAAGCCGCCGCAAGTCGATCGCCGGCAGCTTGTTCACCTTCATGGATTGAGCGCCGCGCAAGCACGCCGAGATCCTGCTCCGCCAGAGCGAGGCGCGCTTTGCCAAAGCCTTCCGGCTGGCGCCGGTGCCGATGATGCTGACCAGGCTGAAGGGTTTCGAGATCCAAGATATAAATAATGCTTGCGCGACGCATGGTGGTTGCTGCGACCGGCGCGCTGGTGGTCCTGCTCAGCCATCACGCGTTGTTCGTCTACCCCGGAAACCGGCAGGATCGAGCGGGCGGCGCAGTTTGCCCGGCCGGTTCAAAGGTCTATACTTGCCGTTGAAGGAGGGTAATTCCATGCAGAATATGGGAAACCAAGACGAGTCCTGCCCGTTCGAGTTCAACTTCGACCCTGCGACCTTCAAGGTCGGCGATACCGTGAGCTACCGGGTGCCGGACGCGCTGGGAGATTTTCCTTTTGTCGGCACCATTCTGGCGGTGTTCGACGACCACATCGAAATTTCAGCAAACGACCCGCGTGAGCCGGATAAGCGTATGCGCGCCACAAGGCAAAGCCGGCCGGTCGTCGCCGCCGCCGAGGCCCTTTCCTGATCCCATGGACAGCGGCCAAGACCTCTTCTCCTTTGCGGAAAACCATGGCATTCGCTTGAGAACAAGCTGCAGTGACAAGAGTGGGGACGGTGATGTTTGAACGATTAGCCGGAACGGGAGACGCTTTCCTGCTGGACGTGCAAACCCAGCGGGACAGTAGCCGGGCGGTGCTTAGCAAGGGTGCGCCGGCTTTGGGGCGGCAGAATGCAAACGCCATCCTGCTGCTGCAAAGCCTTCTGGCGGCGGAAATTGTTTGCGTCATGCGCTACACGCTGCTGACCGTGTCCGAAGAAGGGCTTAAGAATCCAGGCCTGGCAACGGAATTCCAGGCGCAGGCGAATGACGAGCGGCGGCATATGGCGATGCTGGCGGCAAGGATCGAGGCGCTGGGCGGCGTGCCGGATTACCGCCCGGCCGGGGTGAAGGCGCGGATCGCGGCACTTGCCGGAGGCGAGGCCAGCTTCGCGGCACGGCTGCTGCAGAACCTCGCCGCCGAACAATGCGTGGTTGAGCATTACCGGGAACTGGCTGCTTATTTCGGCCGGCATGATCCAGAAACCGCGGCAATGTTGCTGGACATCCTGCAGGACGAGGAAGACCACACCAGCGACATGCAGGACCTGTTGGGGTCCTGCGCCAAGTGACAAGCCGGAACTGAACGCCGCGAAGATCAATTTCTCACGGGAGAACCGGACAGTGGCGACCGTCAAGCTTGAGCATGGCATCTTCGTGCCGCCCTATCACGACATCAAGGAGAGCCCGACGATCGCGATGCGGCGCGATCTGGAGCTGGTCGAGTGGGTGGAACAGCTCGGCTTTGCCGAAGCCTGGTTCGGCGAGCATCATTCCACCGGCTGGGAGACGATCTGCTCGCCGGAACTGATGATCGCCGCCGCGGCCGAGCGGACACGCCGCATCCGGCTTGGGACCGGCGTGGTCTCGCTGCCCTATCACCACCCGCTGATGGTGGCGAACCGGATCATCCAGCTCGACCATATGACCATGGGGCGCGTGATGTTCGGCATCGGCCCAGGGATCCTGACCACCGACGCGCTGATGATGGGGGTGGATCTGAAGGAAACCCGCGCCATGATGGCCGAGGCGATCGAGGTGATCCTGCCGCTTCTGCGCGGCGAGGAAGTGACGCATCGGGGCAGCTGGTTCACCTTGAACAAGGCGCGGGTGCATCTGCTGCCCTACAGCCAGCCGCACCCGGAAGTGGTGGTCGCCAGCGCGATTTCGCCGTCGGGCGGCATGCTGGCGGGCAAGCACGGCTTTGGCATGCTCTGCGTCGCCGCCACCGAAGCCTCTGGCTACGGCGTGCTGGGCGATAACTGGCGCATCGCTCACCAGGTCGCCACCCAGCATAACAAGGCGATGAATCCGCAACAGCTTCGCCTGGTGGCACCCTTCCACATCGCCGAGACGCGGGAGGCGGCGCGCGCCCAGGTGAAAGACGGGCTTACCGCCTGGTGCAACTATATGGATCGCATCGCCCCGGCGGGGATGCGCGGCATGATGGGCGACGGTGATCCGGTAGAAACTTTGGTGAACGCCGGCCGCGCGGTGATCGGCACGGCGGAAGACGCCATCGCAATGATCGAAAGGCTGCAGGAAAAACAAGGCGATTTCGGCGTCATGCTGTTCCAGGCGCATAACTGGGCAGATTGGGAGCCGACGAAAAAATCCTACGAACTCTACGCCCGCTTCGTGATGCCGCATTTCGCCAAGGTAAACCGCAATCGCGCGAAATCCTACGACCGACTGATCCATGATTTCGATTCCGCAATGGACCAGCGCGAGGAAGGCGTGCAACGCGCCTTCCGGCAATGGCAGGAACATCAGGAAAGGAAGTGAGAAGAAGCACTTCTTTTGCCGAAGAAAAATAAGCAAAAAGACTTTTGTAAATTCGGTTCTCAGGTGTCAATCCGGTTCTCAGGCGTTGCAACATCCCGGCTATAGATTAGCCAAGTTCTTTGCGCCGTTTTTTCAAGAATGCGGCTGCTTGCCTACTCCACCGGTTCGTTCACCTCATACGTCCAGATCCTGAATTCTTTCAGATCATGTGGGCCGAAGGAGTTGATCAGCGGCACGTCGGCGGCGTCGCGGCCGCGGGCGATGACGATCCTGCCGATCCGGGGGATGTTGTTGCGCGGGTCGAACGTGTACCATTTATCGTCAAGGAAAACCTCGATCCAGGCGCTGAAATCCATCGGGTCGACGACCGGCACGCCGATATCGCCGAGATGACCGTTCACATAGCGCGCCGGGATGTTCAGGCAGCGGAGAAAGGCGACCGCCAGATGCGCGAAGTCGCGGCAGACGCCGACGCGTTCGTGAAAGCCTTCGTAGGCGGTGCGGGTCGAGCGCGCCTGCTGATAGTCGAACTTGATATGGTGATGCACGAAGTCGCAGACCGCCTGCACGCGGCTCCAGCCGGGCGGGACGTTGCCGAACAAATCCCAGGCGGTCTGGCTCAGGCGGTCGGTTTCGCAATAACGGCTGCCCATCAGGTAGCCGAGGCAATCATCCGGCAGCTGCGCCACAGGCGTTTCCCGGGCTGCAGGCACCACTGGGTCCAGCGCGCCACTATCCCTGATCGTCGCATCGCCCCAGATCGTAAGGTCGCCTGCTGGTGCAACCATCCGCCGGCAGCGGTTGCCGTACAGATCGCGGTAGGTCGTAACCGGCACCTCAGGCGAGGTGAAGGTCGCCTCTAGCCCTGCGAGATCGCCGAGCCGATCGTCATGCACCGCAAGCAGGCAGACGAGCGCGGTGGGTGCGGGGCATGTAATGGTAATTTCGTAACCGTGGCGGATGAGCATCGAATTCCTTCGCGCTTTCCATCACAAGCACTGGAAAAAAACTCTCCCGCGACCTTGATGGAGGCGCGGCAGCATAGGCACGTTATGCGGCAGCACATAACGCAAAATTAAACGATACGCGCGGCGCATTCGGCGCTGAAAAGCTTCCTCAATCTGAGCCGATTTTAAACTGGATGCAAGGATCGTGGGATGCCGCGGCGGCAAAGCCTATGGCGTTGCAACTCCCGGCTGCAGAGTGACGAAACCTTTTTCTTGCGCCGCCCGCCGGGCGCGTCGCCCTTTTCAAAAAGCGGCTTCTTTGATCATTCAGCGCTCAGCGCGCGGCGCAAGACGGCGAGTTTGGTTTCGTGGAAGCGTTGCGAGATCGCGCTGTGCTTGGCCAGCATGTCGAAGCCGTGGATGGCGCCCGGCACCACTTCCAGCTCCGTCGGCACCCCGGCTTCGATCAGGCGCAGGGCGAAGTTGATGTCCTCGATCACGAACAGGTCGAGCGCGCCGGTGCCGATAAAGGTTGCGGGCAGGCCGGCCAGGTCATGGCGCCGGCCCGGTACGGCGGCTGTGGGGACGAGGTCGGTCCCGGGTTCCTGGCCCAGAAAACATTGCCAGCCGAAGCGGTTGGCGTCGCCGTTCCAGCCGAAGGCGCCGATATGCGGCGGCACGGCTTGCGAGCTGGCGGTGCGGTCATCGAGCATCGGGTAGATCAAGGCCTGATATGCGATGCCGTATTTGCCTTGGTCTCTGGCGTGCAGGCTGAGCAAGGCGGCATGGCCGCCGCCCGCGCTTTCGCCCAGCAAGACGATGCGGGAAGGATCGAGGCCGATTTCGGCGGCGTTGTCGTGCATCCAGGCCAAGGCGGCGTAGCAATCTTGCAGCGCGCCGGGATAGGTCGTCTCCGGCGCCAGGCGGTATTCGACCGTGACCGCCAGGCAGTCCAGCGCAGCCGCCAGTTCCTGGATGCCGGGCAGGCCGGAGCGGGCGGAGCTGGCGTTGAAGCCGCCGCCATGCAGATGCAAAATGCCAGGCGATGCTTCGCCGGATTTGGCGTTGACAATGAAAATCGTGACGTCCGGATTGCCGTCGATGCCGGGGATCGATTTTTCCAGGACCGGGATGTTGGGGAGCGGCGGTGTGGCCAGGGCAGCAATGCCGGCCCGGCGGGCTTCGAGTTTTTCCATCGACATCGGCGAAAGACCCTCATACATCGCGCGCATATATTGCGCGACGTCCCGCAATTCCGGGTCTACGAGCTGCAGAAACTCGGTACTCATTGCAGCAGGCGGTTTTGCATTTTCGGGCTTCCCTCCTTTGATCGTCGATATCGTCGGCGCCGGCCGCGGTCAATCGGCGGCAAAGCGGCCCCGCGGGATGATTGCGACCCAAGCCAGACATGTACAGCGCGGCTCGGCTATTTGGCGCTCGGCGACGCATTCACGGCGGAAGCGGAGGCCGGCATGTGGGCGTGGCTGGACGACAACCCGCAGGACAAGTTCAGCCGCCGAGTACTAAATCGCGCAATACGGGCCGATGAAGGAACAGGTCGCATCGCTCCTCGAACATTATTTATCACGTTACGACATACAAATGGCAGGAAAGTGAAGGACTTCTCGTTCTGAAGAAAAAGAAGCGGGCCGCCGGTGCGGCAAAAAGTCTTTAGTCGATCTGCGCCTGGGACGCCCGAAGCTCCCGGGTCCAGCGTATCGACAGTTTCTTGCGCCGCTTTGTTTCAAAAAAGCGGCAGCTTTCTTCCTACCGCGCCCTCAGGCCGATATCGCCTGGCATCAGCCGCGCCCGGATGGAGTTCTGCACATAGGCGACGCCGGTGTACTGGCCGATCAGCACCGGCAGTTCCAGCAGCTGTTTTTGGTCCAGCCGCCGCGCCAATGCGGTCCAGGTCGCGTCCGAAATCATTGCATCGGCAAACAGCTCTTCCGCAGCCTGCAAAACGGCGCGGTCGTCGTCCGACCATCCCGGCGCCGTCGAGCCGATGGTGATGCGCTCTATCTCCTCGGAACTCATGCCGGCGAGCCGCTTGCCGATATTGACATGGGCGTTCCATTCATAGGGCGCCTGCAGGAGCCAGCCGGTGCGCAAAATCGCCAGCTCGCGGTCGCGCGGCGAGAGTGTGCCCTGCATCACGACGAGCGCCAGATCCGTATGGGCCTGATGCAGCGCGGGGTAGCGCAGCATGGTTGCGATGAATTCCGCAACGGCGCCGTTGGGAACCAGACCGGCCGCGCGCTGCAGATTATCGGTGATGACGCGCAATTCGGGCGTGAACTCTTCCGGCTTCAGCGGCGGGATGCGCGGCGGCTTGCCGATGATCTCGGCTTCGCGCGCGCTGATCCGCTCGGCGCCATGTTCCGGCGCAATATTCGGCCGCAAATTAGCAACAGGGTCAACGCTCATGCTTTTGCACCTCCCGGGTTAACCTGCACATGCATGCCGGCCGTTTCTTTGATTGCTCTATTCCCGAAAGCTGGCTCTGTTTTCGGCTAAACTACGACACGCCAATCAGCCTTCGCTCTCTACATCGTAACGGCTCAGATAGCGCTCGAACAATTTGTCGAGGTCTTTCTTCTCCAGCCCGAATAGCGCGAGCTTGTATTCGTGGCGGCCGAACTTGTCCTGCGGGTTGTCGTCCAGCCAGGCCTGCATTGCGGCTTCGGCTTCGCCGCTCAGCGCGTCGCCCAGCGCCTTATAGAGCTTGCGCACCGCGCCCAGCGGGTCGCGCATCATGTCGGCGTAGTGGAAATCGACGATCCGCGCCTCGCCGATCGCATCGCGGGCATCCATCGCCCGCTCGGCATGCTGCGCCGCCTGCCAGGGGTAATACTGCCCGACCCATTCGATGTTCGGTTGCCCCATCGCGCCGCGATTGCCCATCGAGATCAGGCTGCAGAGGGAGGCGGTGGCGGTGATCGGGTCGCGATGCGTCCAGATCATCTTCGCATCCGGATAGGTTTGCAGAAGTTGCGGTATCCACAACGAATGCGAAGGCATTTTGAGGCTCCAGATGCCGGGCGCGTCCGCCTGGTGCAGCTGCAGAAATTTTTTATGGTAGTCATAGGCGGAGCGCATATCCGTCTGCAGAATCCATTCGCGGTAGCCGGGCAGCTTGCCGCGCGATTCCCACATCAGGGTTTTGAAATCATGCGCCATCACCCAAACGCATTCATCCGGAAAGGTGGCAGAGCCGCGGAAATATTTGCCCATTTCCGGCTGTGCCGCCAGCATCGCCCGCTCGGCTTCCAGCGCCGCCAGCGCGCGCGGATCGGTCATCAGCGCATCGGCCTTCGGCGGCGGCACCGGCTCGCGGATCTCCCAGGCCAGCAGCGGCCGCCGCGCGGGATCGACGGCCAACAGGTTGCTCAGCAGCGTGGTGCCGGTGCGTGGCAGGCCGAAAACGAAAAGCGGCGCCTTGACCTCGCGCTGCAGCAGCTCCGGCCGCGCCTCCAGCGCCGCGGTCACCTGCAGCCGGTCGGCAACGGCTTGTCGCAAACCCAGGCGGGAGCGTTCGCGGAACTCCGGCTGCCATTCGTCGCGGTTGATGTCGGCGACCATAATATCCAGCCCCTCGCGAAAACTTTCCGAATCGAAGCGGGAGAGCCCGGTCATGCGCATCGCCTCTTCGATAATCTGATCGGTGACCACCTCAGCCATTTCAACCCTCTCCTATTTGCTTTTGCCCGGGCGGCGCCGGATGATTTTCCCGGTTAGCGATGCGGCGTGGCGTAGGCAATCGCGCCGCTCTTGCCGGACAGGCCGGAATATCGCGCGACGGCCAAGAAGTGCTCCGGCGCCTCAGTGGTTGTAGGAATACCCGACTTGTTGCCGGAACTGATTTGGCGAATTCCCGGTCGCCTTGCGGAAGGCGTGGCAGAAGCTGGAAGGCGAGCTGAACCCCATTGAAAAGGCGATGGATTTCACGCTTTCGCCGCCGGCCAGCAGGCGCTTGGCGTTCTCCACCCGGCTTTGCGCGATGTATTCGCCGACCGAACAGCCGCGGCTGATGCGAAAGCCGCGGGTCAGCTGGCGGACGGACAAGCCGCAGAGCCGGGCCAGTTCTTCCAGCGTCGGCTGCTCCTGCAGCTCGCGCAGCCGCTCGTCGATGCGCTTCAGGCGCCAGGGCTGCAGCCCGCCGGTGCCGGAGGCGGAAGCGGCGTCGGCGTAAAACCGGCTGAGTTCGATGGCAATCTGCACCGCCATCGCCTCGCTCAACGCTGCGCTGGCGAAGCCTGGATTGCGGGCTTCCTCGCCCAGGCGAATGATCAGACGCTGAATGGTGTCGCTGTTGATATCCAGGCTGGCTTCCAGCGTGCGGTTGCTGCACTCGAATTTCTGCTCGAACCAGTTCTGCAGCGCCTGCTCGCGCAGCACGCAGAGCACCGAGGTCATGGTGCCGCTATCGGCGCGGGTGCGTAGCAATTCGCCAGGCGGAACCATGAAAATTTTGCCCAGACGTTCGAAGCGGTGCGGTCCCCAATGCTGCTCGAATGAGACTTTTGTGTTCCTAGACCTTGGCGTCAGGCTTAAATCCAGCCGGAACCCGTCATTATGCTGGAACAGGGATTCGTGCGGCCGCTCGATGAAATAGCGGGCAACCTGAATGCTCGCCACCGGGACATGCAGCTCAGCATCGATGACGATTCTCGGCAGCGCCGGGTCGATCACGCAACTCCTCCTACCGCCTGTCCTGAACCTTCAGGCGGAATTTTGCTGCTATAGCAGAACCAGCAAGGCGCGCGCAAATTCCCCGAACCCCGGCACCGTGGCCCGAACGCGCCATTGCGGCCATGGTCCGACATGTCCAGGCTTTGCGGCCGGACCTCGCAGGGACTAAAGTGGCGCCCGGCGCCCTGTTCGCGGGTTGCTGCTATCGGGATGGAACAAAGCCAAGGAGAAACCCAATGCGCGTTTTGAATATTCACGGCGTCAACGATGTTCGCCTGGACCCGCGGGAGGCGCCGCAGGCCGGCGATTGCGATGTGGTGGTGGACATCAAGGCCTGCGGCATCTGCGGCAGCGATCTCAGCTATATCAAGATCGGCGGCATCAGCCCGACAGGGATAACCCCGATCGGCCATGAGGCGGCAGGCGAGATCACCGCTATCGGTAAGGACGTGCACGGCCTGGAAGTCGGCCAGCGCGTGATCATCAACCCGATGAACACGCCAAGCAATATCGGCAGCGGCGGCCCGGAAGGCGCCTTCAGCGACGCGGTGCTGGTGGCGCAGGCGCGTCTGGGCGACAGCATCATCCCGATCCCGGGCGATCTGCCATACGCGATCGCAGCGTTGACCGAGCCGCTTTCGGTCGCCCTGCACGGCGTCAACCGGTCACAGGCGAAGGCCGGCGAGAAGGTGGTGGTGTTCGGCTGCGGCCCGATCGGGCTTGGCATGATCATCTGGCTGGTCGATCGCGGCGTGACCGACGTGGTGGCCGTGGATCTGTCTGATAGCCGGCTGGAGCGCGCCAAGGCGGCCGGCGCCAAGGCCGTGATCAACGCCAAGCATGAAAACCTGGGCGAGCGGCTGTTCGCGCTGCACGGCTCGCACCACTATTTCGGCCGCGAGGTTGCGGACACTAACGCCTATATCGACGCCGCCGGCGGCCCGACCATCCTGAACGACGTGTTCAAAATCGCGCGCTTCCAGTCCCGCATGGTCATTACCGCCGCCTATATGAAGCCGGTCGAGGTCAATCTCGGCAGCATGCTGACCACGGAGATGACGCTGACCACCGCTGTCGGCTATCCGGATGAGATGCCGGAGGTGGTGGCAGCACTGCCGCGGCTGCAGGAGAAGCTGACGCCGCTGATCAGCCATCGCTTTTCCTTCGATGAGATCCTGCACGGCTTCGAGGTTGCGGCCAAGCCGGAGTCGGCGAAGGTGATGATCGAATTCGGCGTTCCGGCATGAGCGAGACGAAACCGAGCAACCCCCCGCTCGCCAGCCTGGTGCTGTCGGGCGAAGGGCAGACGGAAGCCGAGGCGATCACCGATTTCGTCTTCATGGCGAAAGATATCTCCAACGCCTATCTGATCACCACCGCCGACGGCGATGTCATGGTCAATACCGGCTTTATGACCGGGGCGGAGCGCAACAAAAAGCTGCTGGAGCCGCACCGTACCGGCGCCCTGCGCGCGATTATCCTGACGCAGAGCCACGCGGATCATTTCGGCGGGATCGATACGTTCAAGGAGTCGGAGACCGAAATCATCGTGCAGGCGGGATTTCCGCAGAACAGTCACGATATGCAGTTCCTGCAGCCGCATTTCGGCAAGCGCACCTTCAAGCTGTGGGGCTCGACGATGCGGCTGGGCGCGAGCCCGCCGAAAATGCCGCAGGTGCAGCCGACTGTTCTGGTCGATCGGGAATATGGTTTTGATGTCGGCGACCGGCGTTTCGAGCTGATCTCGACACCGGATGGCGAGACATCGGATTCACTTACGGTCTGGATGCCGGGCGAGAAAATCGCTTTTACCGGCAATCTGTTTGGCCCGGTTTTCTTGTCCATGCCCTTTTTGTGCACCTTGCGCGGCGACAAGCCGCGGCTGGTGCGCAACTACCTCAAATCGCTGGACCGGGTGCGCAACCTCGGCGCCGAGATTTTGATAACCGGGCATGGCCAGCCGATCCGCGGCGGTGCAAAAATCCGCGCCGATCTCGACCGCATGCACGCGGCGGTGTCCTGGGTGCGGGACTACACGCTGGCGGGAATGAACGCCGGCAAGGATGTGCATACGCTGATGCGGGAAGTGAAGCTGCCCGAGGCAATCGCCATCGGCGAATTTCACGGCAAGGTATCCTGGGCGGTGCAAAGCATCTGGGAGGAATATTCCGGCTGGTTCCACTACGATTCCACAACGTCCCTGTATGGCGTGCCGCGCGGCAGCATCTACCGCGACCTTGCCGAACTTGCCGGCGGCGCGGGGAAGTTGGCGGCGCGGGCGGAGCAGAAATTGGCGGCGGATCAGCCGCTGGAGGCGCTGCATCTGCTGGATATCGCACTAGGCGCGGAGCCGCAAAATGCCGATGCGCTGCTGGTGAAGAAGGCGGCGCTTGGCGTTCTTCTGGAGCGGTCAGGGAGCACCAATCTTAGCGAGACGATGTGGTTGCGGTCGGAGATACGCGATACCGAGGCGCTGCTTTCGGGTGGGGCTGCTGCTTGACCTCGACTTTCTTCGAGGCTGCCACCGTGCTTGATGATGTAAAGCTCGATCATGTAAAGCTCGATCATGTAAAGCTCGATCATGTAAAGGACGCCGCGCGCCGCTAGAGCGCGATAGGTTCCGGTTGGCAGTCGAACAAAACAACGTTGTTGAAGCCTATACCGGTGGGGTAAATGATGACTCATCATTGTCGCTACTGGTATTTGCACGCGGGGCTGGCGGGGCCGCGCGCGGAAAATCAATCCAATACCAACAGTCATTCCTTATGACCGCTGGTATTGGAAAAGAAGTGGTGCATCCTCCGCCTGCCCGCGGGATGACCGGTTGAGCAGCTCAACGAGGTGATCGTTACGTTTTAGGTCTAGATTGAAAAAAGTTTTTTTGGTTCATTTTCTTCATGAAAAGAACTGCTTCCTTCCTCTCGCTACTTTGCTGGCGCGGCCATCATCTTCGAGATGTCCACCTGCCCGGTGGAGAGCCCGCCCATGAAGCCGCCGTCCACGGGCAGGACCACGCCGTTGACATAGCTGGCGGCGTCGCAGTTCAGGAACACCAGCGGGCCGGCCTGTTCTTCCGGCATGGCGCGGCGGTTGATCGGTTGCGCCGCTGCGTCCAGCACCGCGGCGTCGGTGGCGGATTCGAAAGCCGCCATCATCGGCGTCTGGGTCGGGCCCGGCAAAATGCAGTTCAGCCTGATGCCGCGCTTGATCAAATGCGCGGCCTCGAACTGGGTCCAGACGATGATCACCTCTTTCGAGAAAGAATAGCCCTCGGCCACAATATCCAGATGCGACTCCACCCATTTTACGGAATCATCCCAGCTCTGAGTAGCGATCAGCTCCATCGTGGTCGGAATACGGCGGCTCCAGCCCAGGCCGGCGGTCGAGGAGATGCTGGCGATCGCGCCGCCGGCTTCCATCCGCTCCACAACCTTATGGGTGAGGTAGCGCGTGCCGATGAAGTTTACCTTCATCACATCGACGGCCGGAAAGGTCTGCGGCAGGCCGGCGCAGTTGAACAGCGCGTCGATCTTGCCGCCGATCTTCTCCACCGCCGCGTCGATCGATGCCGGATTGCGCAGATCGGTCGAGGTGAAGGAGGCCAGCGGCAGCGTACAATCCTTATAGTCCAGCCCGTGCACTTCCGCGCCGATATCCAGCAGCAGCTTGGCCGTGGCCTCACCCATGCCGGAGAAGCAGCCGGTCACGATCACCCGTTTATTATTATACCTTGCATATTCCATTGTTGTTCTCCTCTCGCCTGCCATAGGCCTGTTAACCTTGAAGTCTTGTCTTAATGATGCGGTGTTGGCGCAGCCGGTTGCATCGCAGATCGCTGCGACGATCTGAAGTCGCGCGGCGACTGGCCGGTGGCGCGCCGGAACGCGGCCGAGAACGCCGCCGCAGTGGCAAAGCCGAGCCCGGTTGCGATGATGGAGACCGGCCGCTTGGTCTCAGCCAGCAGCGATTTGGCACGCTCGGTGCTCAGGCGCTGCACGAAGCTGCCGATCGTCTCGCCGGTTTCGGCGCGAAAGGCGCGGATCAGCTGCCGGCGGCTGAGCTGGCAGAGCGCCGCCAGCTCGGCGATCGAGGTCGGCCGGCCGCCGCCGCGGACCCGTTCCTCGATCAGTTTCAGCCGCCGCGGCGAAAGGCCGCCCTTGCGGAATTTCATATCGCGCAGGCAATGCAGCAGCCGCGCGGTCTCGACCAGCAGGGTCAGGCTTAAGCCTTCCAGCAACAGCGCTGAGGCCAAGGCGGGCTGCGCCACTTCGCGCAGCATGCGGTGCAATACGGCCTGCACGCCGCCGCTTTCCAGCCGCAGGCAGCTTTCCATCACCGGGTTCAGGTTTTCTCCGAAATCCAGCGCATCCTCATCCGCGATGCCGGCTTTCAGGAAAAGCGCCAGGCTCTGCTGGCGCCCGGGGCCGCCTTCGCCATGAAAATGGTGCCCCGCCGGCATGAAGAAGACCTTGCCGAGATTGCGATAATTCGCCGGCGTTTCGCCGAAGCAGCCACGCGAGCCCGCCGGCCGCCGGCCCAAGGTCATGTCAAAAAAGTGGATGTCCTTGGAATACCAGTGCCCGGACACGGCGAAGTCACGGTCGTAATCCACCCGCATCGCCATTAGCGATGCCGTGCTGGCGCGTTTTTCATCCAGCACATGGCCGGCCGGAAAGACCGAGCCGGCAGCCAGCACCAGCTCCTCCGGCGAGCGATCTCTGGGATAGGCGGATGGTATGCTGGTTTGGTTGAACATCGCTCCGTCGCATCTGAAGTGCGTGGTGGCCAGCATGGGTAAAGCCGAAACCCGCGTCAAGCCGCCGCGGCTTGAGCGCGTGGTAAGCGGGTCTGGGTTGCTGGCGCGGGGTTTGCGTGATTACCGCGCTAATCCCCAGATATCACCGCAAAGCTCGGGAGATTGAAATGACGGAAGCTTACATCATCGATGCGGTTCGCACCCCGCGCAGCACCGGCAAACCGGGCAAAAGCGCCTATACGAACCTGCATCCGCAGAACCTGGCGGCGACGGTGCTGAGCGCGCTGAAGCAGCGCAACAACATCGAAACGGCGGAGGTGGACGATGTGATCTGGGGCACCAGCGCGCAGTTCGACAAGCAGGGCGGCGATATGGGGCGGATGGCGGCACTCGATGCCGGGTTCGACGTGCAGGCCAGCGGCGTCACGCTGGACCGCTTCTGCGGCAGCGGCCTGACCGCCACCAATCTCGCCGCGGCGCAGATCATGGCGGGCATGGAAGATCTGGTGATCGCCGGCGGCACCGAAATGATGTCCTATATCACGCAGTATCAGATCGACCAGGCGGCGGCGGGCATCAAACGCGGCAGTCTGGGCAGCAATGCGAGGCTGCAGAAGCTGCACCCGCAATCCAACCAAGGGGTCGCCGCCGATGCGATTGCAGCGTTGGAAGGCATCAGCCGGGAGGACATCGACGCCTTCGCGCTGCAGAGCCAGCGCCGCGCCGGCCGCGCCGTCGCAGAAGGTTATTTCGCCAAATCAATGATCCCGGTTTACGATCTGGAAGGCGATCTGCTGCTCGACCATGACGAGCATCCGCGCCCGAACACGACCGCCGCGGATCTCGCCGCGCTGAAGCCGGCTTTTGCAAAATTTCTGGATGCGCCGGCGGATGAGAGCGGTGCGACCTTCGGGCAGTTGATCACCAGCCGCTATCCCGGGTTGAACATCGTGCCGATCCACCACGCCGGCAGCTCCTCCGGCGTAGTGGATGGCGCAGCAGCCTTACTGCTGGCGTCGGGTGTGTATGCGGACAGGCAGGGCTGGAAGAAGCGGGCCCGGATCGTCGCGACCGCGAATATGGGCAGTGACCCGACGCTGATGCTGAACGCGCCGGTGCCGGCAGCGCGCAAGGTTCTGGCCAGAGCCGGCCTGAAAATTTCAGATATCGATCTGTTCGAGGTGAATGAGGCGTTCGGCGTGGTGGTGGAAAAATTCATCCGCGACCTTGGGATCGATCGCGAAAAGATCAACGTGAACGGCGGCGCGATCGCGCTCGGCCACCCGATCGGCGCCACCGGCGCCGTTCTGATCGGCACGGTGCTGGACGAGCTGGAGCGTCGGGACCTGAAGCGCGCGCTGATAACGATGTGCGCCGCCGGCGGCATGGCGCCGGCGGTGATCATCGAGCGGGTATGACTTTAAACCGCGAAACTGTACCCGCCATTCACCGGATAGGTCTGCCCGGTGATCCATTCCGCGCCGTCCGAGCACAGAAACAGCGTCATCGCGGCGACATCTGCCGGCTTGCCCAGACGCCGCACCACATAACGTGAAGTCTGGGTTTTTGCCTGCTCGCTCCGCAAAAACTCCGCTTTCGCCGCTTCCTCCATTTGCGGCTCCAGCGCGGCGAGCGAGACGGCGTTGCAGGTGATGCCGTAGCGCCCGGCTTCCTTGGCGATGGAGCGCACGAAACCGGCGGCGCCCGCCTTGGCGGCGGCGTAGACCGCCACCCTGGCGTCGCCGACGCGGCCGGCATCGGAGACGATGGTGACGATTCTTCCGCGCCGCAGCTTGATCATTTGCGGAATCGCGGCGTGGCAGCAATTCATCACGCCGTTCAGGTTGGTGTGGAAATAGCGGTCCCAATCGGCGGGATCGGTCTCCCAGAAAAACGGCGAGAGAGCCATCCGGAAATGCGGCCCGGCATTGCCGGCATTGTTCACCAGTATGCCGATCGGCCCCAGTTTTGCCTCAACATGCTCCATCGCAAAGCGTACCGCCGCGTGATCCCCCACATCGGCGGGTGCGGCAATGGCGCGCACGCCCAAAGCTTCGATTTCGGCGACCACGGCGGCGGCGCGTTCCGGGGCGAAATCATTCACCGCGACGCCGCCCGCGTTATGCTTTGCCAGTCCCAGCGCAATCGCCCGACCGGCGCCCTGTCCGGCGCCGGTCACGAAGGCAATTTGGCCGCCCAAATCCAACGGATCCTCTCCAATCATCGCATTACCTCATTCTTGTTATGAAACCAAAATCATCGCCGCGACGCCGCGGCCAGAAATCATCGCCGCGACGCCGCGGCCAGAAATCATCGCCGCGACGCCGCGGCCAGAAATCATCGCCGCGACGCCGCGGCCAGAAATCATCGCCGCGACGCCGCGGCCAGAATCATCGCCGCGACGCCGCGGCCAGAAATCATCGCCGCGACGCCGCGGCGCGATGCCGCGGCCAAAATCACGCCGCGGCTTTTTCCGCAATCATCATCACCGGGGCGTTGGTATTGCCGGAGGTGATGCTGGGCATCACCGAAGCATCCACCACCCGCAAACCGCCAAGCCCTTGCACGCGAAGCTGCGCATCCACCACTTTGTCCATCGCCGCCGTGCCGAGGGGATGAAAAATGCTGGTGGATATTTCACCGACGGCGCGGCCCAGCGCCTCGTCGCCGGTGATCTCGCTTCCCGGTCGAAACTCCTCCGGCCGATAGCGCTCCAGCGCCGGCTGCTGCACGATGCGGCGGGTAATGTTGACCGCTTCCACCGCAACTTGCCGGTCCTCGAAGGTTGCAAGGTAATTCGGCGCAATCCGCGGCGCCGCCGCGGGATCGGGCGAGGCGATCCACACGCTGCCACGGCTGGTTGGGCGCAGATCGCAAACACTGGCGGTGAATGGGGGAAGGGGTCCAGCAGCAGCACGGACTGGCGGGCATCGGCGCTCAGGCGGTTGGCCAGCACGCAGCCGGCGCTGCCGGCACCAGTAATGATGTAGTCATATTCGCCGAAATCGGCGGCGCTCATCGCCGTTCCCGCATGGCGCGCGCGTTCAGCGCGGCCGCGATGGCTTGCCGCGGGTCGATGCCTGCTTAGGAACTGTTCTGCGGTCATGCTGCCGGCCATGATCTGCGCTATTGCGCACCGGGACAAGCAAGCCGGTTGCGTGAAGAGGCCATGGATTGCCTGGCAGGGCCATTTTACCGCCCGCCGAGCTGCCAGGGCCTTGGCGTGATGGGGTAATCGCCCCTATCAGTACCCAAAATCATTATCCATGCGGAGACAACACACGATGACCATCCTGCCGGAGTCCCTGCTTTTCATCGACGGCGAACTGCGCCAAGCCGAAGGCGGCAAAACCTATGAGAATATCGGCCCCTGGACCGGCAAGGTGGTCGGCATCGCCGCCGACGGCTCTGCTGCCGATACCGAGGCCGCGATCGCCGCCGCCCGCCGCGCCTTCGATACGACCGACTGGTCCACCAACCACGAATACCGCTACGGCCTGGTCAAGAAACTCTACGATTTGTTCGTCGCCAATACCGAACGGCTGGAGGTGATCGCCCGCTACGAGGTTGGCGCCCCCTGGGTTGCGGTGAAACGCGCGCAGGTCGCCAACTGCCTGGACTCCTGGCGGGATCTGATGGCGGTGTATCCGAAGGTGAAATGGGAGAAGGATTACGGCGACAAGGAAGCCTACGGTTTCGCCACCCATCGTGAGGCGGTGTACGAAGCGGTCGGCGTGGTCGGCGCCATCACGCCGTGGAACTTCCCGCTTTATGTGAATGCGGAAAAGGTCGTCTCAGCTTTGCTCGCCGGCTGCACGGTGATCCTGAAACCGGCGCCCGATACGCCGTCGGCCGGCGTGATCTTCGGCGAGCTCGCCAAAGAGGCAGGATTTCCGCCCGGCGTGCTGAACGTGATCACCTCCAGCGACCCGGCCACGGCGGGCGAGATGCTGGTGACCGATCCGCGCGTCGATTTGATCACCTTCACCGGCTCCACCGCCATCGGCAAGCATATCATGCGCCAGGGCGCCGAGACGATGAAGCGGGTGTTCCTGGAGCTCGGCGGCAAATCCGCGAAGATTGTTTTGGAAGATACGCCGAACTTCGCCATGGACGTCGCCCAGTCCATCCTGGTCTTCCATGCCGGGCAGGGCTGCGCCGTGAACTCGCGCCTGCTGGTTCCCCGCAGCCGGTATGAGGAAGCCAAGCAAGTGCTGAAAGCGGCCTATGAGGGGTTTTCCGGCAAATGGGGCCATTTCGACGATCCCGCCTGCGCGATGGGACCGGTGGTTTCGAAGAAGCAGCTGGACCGGGTAAAAGCCTATGTCGATATCGGCGTGGCCGAGGGCGCGACCCTGCTGGCCGGCGGCAATATCCGCACGGATCTGGGCACCGGCTGGTTTATCGAGCCGACCTGCTTCGTCGACGTCAACAACGATATGCGCATCGCCCGTGAGGAGATTTTCGGACCGGTGCTGGTCGTGATTCCGTTCGAGGATGACGAGGACGCGATACGCATCGCCAATGACAGCCCGTATGGCCTGTCCGGCGCGGTTTCCTCCGGCAGCCTGGAGCGCTCCCTGAAAATCGCCAAGCGCATTCGCACCGGCACGATGAGCGTGAATGGCGGCGTGCCGATCACCGGCGACCTGCCGTTCGGCGGCTACAAGCAGAGCGGCATCGGCCGCGCTTGGGGCGTGGAGGGGATCGAGGAATATATGGAGACCAAGATGCTTGGCTGGCGGGTTTGAGCCGGCGGAGGCATTGAGGATGCCGGTGGAATCGACGGTCAAGATCTGGCGCCAGGGCAGGGCGGGGCGCATTCGGTTGAACCGGCCGAAGGCGCTCAATGCGCTCGATCTGGAAATGGTAACGCATATCGGGCAGGCGGTCGAGGCGTTCGGCGCCGAGCCGGAGGTGCATCTGCTGCTGATCGACGCGCCGGAGCGAGGCTTTTGCGCGGGCGGCGACGTGCGGGGCATCCGGGCTGCTGCCCTTGCCGGGGATACGAAGGCAGTCGATGATTTCTTCGTCATCGAATATGCCATGAACCAGGCGCTGGCGGATTGCCGCAAGCCGGTGGTGTCGCTGATCGACGGCGTCTGCATGGGCGGCGGCATCGGGCTTTCCGCCCATGGCAGCCACCGCATCGCCACCGAACACGCCTTCTTCGCGATGCCGGAAACCGCAATCGCGCTGTTTCCGGATGTCGGCATGAGCTATTTTCTGCCGCGTTTGCCGGGCGCCTTGGGCATGTATCTCGGCCTGACCGGCGCCAGGCTGACCGGGGCGGATGCCGTGCATGGCGGCTTCGCCACGCATTTCGTGCCGCAAGCAAAGCTCGGGGAACTGGAAGCCGCCTTGGCTGCCGATGGCGTGGCGGTGGTCCCGGCATTTGCGGCGTCGCTGCCGCCATTCAGCCTGGCGGCGCAGCGCCCGATTATCGACGCCGCCTTCGGCGCGGCGAGCGTGCCGCAGCTACTGGCGGTGCTCGCCAATGATGCTTCCGAATTCGCGCAATCCACGCTGGCGCAATTGCGGGCGCATTCGCCGCTTTCGGTGCATTGGAGCTTTGAGATCATCCGCCGCGGCGCCCAACGCAGTTTGGCCCAGGCGCTGGCGGCGGAGCTTGCGCTGGTGCGGCAGATCACCCGCCATCCGGAATTCCACGAAGGCGTGCGCGCCGTCCTGGTCGATAAGGACCGCCGCCCGAAATGGACGCCCAGCAGCCTGGAAGAGGTCGAACCGGAGGCGATCGCCGGGCTTTTCAACTGATTTTGATCGCGCAATGAGCACGGCAGCGCCGAACAGCCTGCGCCGGAGCGGGCCGGGGAAAACCAAAGCCCCCGGCAAGGAAAAGCGCCGCGCCCGCGGCCGGCCGAAAACCGGCGATCTTGCGGATCTCGAGGCGCGGCTGCTGCGCGTCGCCCGGCAGCTTTTCGTCGAGCAAGGCTATGGCGCAGCCTCGATGAACGAGATTGCAAACGCCGCCAGGGTCTCGAAAGGCACGCTCTATGCCAGGTTCCCTTCAAAGGCCGAACTGTTCCGTGCCATCATCGAAGCGGAGCTTTTGCAAACCCAGGCGGTGACCCGCCCAATCCGCCCGCAGCCTAAAACTTTGGAGTCTGCTTTGCGGATTTATGTCGAGCGATCGCTGCGCTACAGCCTGTTTGCCGAAATCATCGAAATGAACCGGCTGGTCTATAGCGAGTCGGAACGATTTCCCGAACTGGGGAAGGCCGTGCTAGCGCGCTCCCGGGCCGGCGTTGTGCGGGTCTCGGAAACCATTCGCGAATATGCCGTTATCGAAAATATCGGCTGCCGCGATCCCGACGGCGTGGCGGAGATGTTGGGGACGCTGATCCGCGGCTTCTACGCCGATGTCATGCACCAGGTGCGTCCGGCAACGGTTGCGGAAGTTAAGAGCTGGACCCGCAGGACGCTGAAATTGCTGCTGGCCGCGCGGCCGCACTGGTAGCAGCACCAGCGCGGGCGCGGGCTGTTGCGCAGCTTGAAAACGGCTGCAAAACTTGGCGATGACAACGGCACAAGATTCCAGAAGCGGCAAGGCCATCACCGCGGCGATGGAAATCATCGTCAACTTCGTGCTGCCTTAAATCATCTACGTGCAGACCCGGCATCGGATCGGCCAGGTGGATGCGCTGCTGGCCGCTTCCCTGCCGCCGATCAACATCGCCGGCGAACAGGGATAGCAATCCGGGCGGCAGAAGCGAAGGAAGCAAGCGCTTCTTTTTCTGAAGAAAAAGAAGCGATAAGAGTCTTCTAGACTGGCCTGGGGCGTTGCGACATCGTGGATCTAACGTGCCAGAACCTTATGCGCCGGCTGCAGGGCGGGTCGCCCTCGGACGTGAAGTCCTGCAGGACCCACATGCGGTTTAGGACATTTAACATGCCGCTCGCCGCCACCATCTCGCCCACTGTGCAAATCATCTCTCCGGTCTGGCGGATCAGGGCCGCGATGTTTCTTGCGGGGTTCGCCACCTTCTCCCTGCTCTGGTGCGCGCAGCCGCTTCTACCGGTGTTCTCCCGGCAATTTGCGATCAGCCCGGCGACCACTTCGCTGGCCCTTTCTGTGACCACCGGCTTTCTCGCCTTTGCGATCATCTGCGCGGCAGCGGTCTCGGAAGGGTTGGGGCGGCGCGGGCTGATGTTTGCTTCGATGATGTTGGCCGGGATCCTGAACATTGCCGCGGCGCTGGCGCCGAGCTGGCATTTGCTGCTGCTGGCCCGGGCGGCGGAGGGCTTTGTTCTGGGCGGCGTGCCGGCGGTGGCGATGGCCTATCTGGCGGAGGAGATACCGCCCGGCCAGCTGGGGCTGGCGATGGGGATCTATGTCTCCGGCACCGCCTTCGGCGGCATGAGCGGCCGGGTAGGGACCGGAATACTGACGGATTTTTTCTGCTGGCGCATCGCAATGGGCGTGGCGGGCTTAAGCGGGCTTGTGGCGGCCCTGGGGTTCATCCTGCTGCTGCCGGCCTCGCGCAACTTCGTCCGGCGGCAAGGGTTTGAGCCGCGTTACCATTTGCGGGCCTGGAGCCGCCATCTTCGGCACCAGGCCCTGCCGATGCTTTTTGCCATCGGCTTCCTGGTGATGGGCGCCTTTATCACCGTTTATAACTATGCCGGCTTCCGGCTGATGGCGCCGCCTTACCGGCTGAACCAGTCCGAGTTGGGGCTGATCTTCACGGTCTATGTATTCGGCATCGCCGCCTCATCGCTGGCCGGCAGCCTCGCCGACCGGATAGGCCCGTTCAAAACCCTGGCCGGCGGCCTTTGCATCGCGGCTTTCGGCGTGGTCCTTACCGCGTTTGGTTCCTTACGGCTGATCATCCTTGGCATCGTCGCGCTGACCATAGGGTTTTTCACGACCCATGCCGTCGCCAGCGGCTGGGTCGGACGGTTGGCCGCCGGCAACAAGGGGCACGCCTCCTCGCTTTACTTGCTGGCCTATTATATCGGTGCCAGCCTGGCAGGTTCGGCCGGCGGCTGGTTCTTGAGCCGTTTCGGCTGGAACGGCGTGGTGCTGTTCACGCTGGCCATGCTGGCGCTGGCCTTTGCCGCCAGCCTGCGCATCCGCTTCGTCGTGCAAGCCGGATAACAGTTTGAAATGCCGCACCTTGTGGCGCTATAAGGCCGCGATTATGTGACGTTCACTTGCCGCACGTTTCCAAACACCGGGCTTACAGCGCAGGAGAATGCCATGCCGAACGTCACGGTCACCACCCGCGAAGGGGAAAAGGTGGAAATCATCGCCACCGGCCGTTCCCTGATGGAGGCGCTGCGCAACGCCGCGATTTATGAGGTGCTCGGCCTGTGCGGCGGCTCCTGCGCCTGCGCCACCTGCCATGTCTATGTCGATCCGGGTTTTGCCGACAAGCTGCCGAAGATGCGCGCCGATGAGGACGATTTGCTCGATAGCTCGCCGCACCGCAAGGAAAATTCCCGTCTATCCTGCCAGATCCCGGTAAATCCGGCGATCGACGGCCTGAGCCTGACCGTTGCGCCGGAGGATTGAAGCCAGAAGGAAGAAGGCGCTTTTTGGAAAAAGCGCCGCTAAAAACTTTTTTTCCTCGGGAGCCGGGCTGTTCGGGCGCTCGTGGCCCAGATTGACAGAAGGCTTTGCGAGGCGGGCGGCCAGCCGCTTTTTCTCAATGAACTGCTTGCCTTGCCTATCGCATAGCATATCTGCAACGGAATGACCAAGTCGCATAAGCTTGGAGTGGGGAGAGACGTATGAGCATCGATGTTCTGATCGTGGGCGGCGGGGCGATTGGAATGACCTTGGCCGCGGAACTGACGCGCTATGGCGCCAAGGTTCGGATCATCGACCAGGCAATGCGCGGATCGAACAAATCCAAGGCGGTTTTTCTGTGGAGCCGGACGCTGGAATTGCTGGAGCGCGCCGGCGGCACCGCCGCCTATCTGGCGGCCGGGCAGAAGCTGACGGCCGCAAACATCGTTGCCGACGACAAACCGATCGGGCGGATCGATTTCACCGCGGTGGATAGCATCCACCCTTATATGCTGACCCTGACGCAAGGCGATTGCGAGGGCCTGATGGAGCGCCATCTGAACAGCCTGGGCGTGCAGGTGGAGCGCGATACCGGACTTATTTCCCTGAACCATATGGGCGCCGAGTTGAGCCGGCCGACCGGCGTGCGCGCCGTTATCAGCCGGCCGAACGGCACGCAGGAGGTTGTGGAGACGAAATGGCTGGTCGGCTGCGACGGCGTGCACAGCATCGTGCGTAAGTTTCTGGAAATGCCGGTGCTGGGCGGCAATCGGCAAAGCGACTGGGTGCTGGCCGATGTGCATCTCACCGGCGTCGGGCTCAATGCTTCCGAGTTCACCGTTTACTGGCACGAGGAGGGCGCGCTGGCGATCTTTCCGATCCAGCCGGATGCTTATCGGATCGTCGCCGATATCGGCAAGGCTTCCGGCATGCCGCGGCCGGACCCCGGCCTGGCGGAGATCCAGGCCTTGCTGGATGAACGGGTGCCGGGCGGTCTGCGAGCTTCCGACCCGATCTGGCTTTCCGCCTTTCGCGTCAGCGACCGCAAGGTGCGCGACTACCGGATGGGCAGGGTGTTTGTCGCCGGCGACGCCGCGCATGTGCATAGCCCGATCGGTGCGCAGGGGATGAACATGGGCATCCAGGACGCCGTGAACCTGGCCTGGAAGCTGGCGCTGGTGCTGAAAGGCACCTGCCCGGAGCAGAAATTGCTGCCGAGCTACAGCATCGAGCGCGGATCGGTGACCGACCAGATCACCAACACCATCGCCCGGCTGACCGCTGCCGCCAGTATGCGCAACCAGCCGATCCAGACGATACGCAACCTGCTGGGCGGCGCCATGCTGGGCCTGTCGCCGGTGCGGCAGGCGGTTGCGGACCGGCTTGCAGAAGTATCCTACGGCTATGTTCGCAGCCCGTTGAACGGCCCGGAAGAGCGGGCTTTTCCGGGGCCGGGACCGGGCGACAGGATGCCGCCGATTGCGGAGCATCCGCCGGTAGGCGCCGGCGATACGCCGCGCTTTGCGCTATTCGCCGAGCCGGGCCCGGAGATCGAGCAGATTTTGCACGCCCACGCCGATCTGCTGGAGCCGCAATTGCGCGCGCCGCTGAGCCCGCGCGCGGTCTGGCTGGTGCGGCCGGATGGCTATGTCGCCGCGGTCAGCCTGGATCTGGATGTGGACGTGATCGAGAATTATCTGGCGGCGTTGCAGGAAGCATAGCGCCGGCTGACGGGACCCAGGTTGCCGGGGTCAAGCGAGCCCAGGATCAGGCTTTCGATTTCCGCCCTGTTGTCTTCGTAGATTTTTCCGATCCCCGCTGCATGTTGCAAGCCATGGGAGTATCGATGCAGCATGACGCCGCTCAGGTTATCGATCTGCTCGATAAAATAGGCCTCGCACGGATTCTCAGCGTCATGAAATACGTGATGTTGGACAGCGGATTTTCTTGCCGCATTTCGGATCAAATCCGCAATGTTGAATACGGCGATGTCGCGCTGCGATAGATCTTCGCTGGTGATGAGCTCCGGCCAGAACAAAGGAGATATATTGGCCAGGGCAAAATGCTCGGGCACTTCATCGCCCAGCCTGGTCTGCGGATTGATTGAGACGCTGCTGATTTTGAGGCCGGGGTATTCCGCGGCGAGAAGCTCGGCAAGCAGAAGTGCTGCGTAGCCGCCGGAACTGAGGCCGAAGAAGCAGAAGGAGCGATACCCGAGTGCCACAAAAACCCGGAGCTGCTGCATGATCCTGATGGTCTTGTTGGTGTACCAGCACTTCGAATCATTATGTTCGGCAAGGCGCATATGGTCGATGCCGGCCTCGCGCGGCAGGTGCCAAAGCTCCCATCTTGTCGTCACCCCATCGAACGGCCGGCCGCGCGAGGTCGGGATGATCAGCATGCCGCCGCGAAATTTGGTCTGGAAGATCTCGACATGCATATCCTCAAGATTAGGCGTGAGGATGTGGATGAGGTCTTGATCCTGCACAAACCTGCCGCTTAACGTCGGCGCCGGGCCGATCCAGTCAATCCGATCGAAAATCGTGGTGGTTTCGCCGGTTGCCGACAGGATATGCAATGCATCTCCGGTCTGGATTTTCCAGCCATGCTCATTGGGATGCGCGGCGCCGAGGATGCTTCCATCAGGCAGGAATCTCATCCGCTCCGCCAGCAGATCGCCATTGCCCCGGCAAAACCGCCACCAGTGGCTGCAAAGCGGGAAGCCGCCGGATAGCAGGTCTGAAAAAGGCCTGGGCGGCGGCGCCGGTTCTATAAAATGCAGCCGCAACCGTACTGACTGGATGAGGCGATACAGGCGCGGCGATAGCGCTTCCAGTAGCCGTCCGGCAAGTTGGATGCGCTCCCGGGCCATGACCGACCGTTAGAACGTCAGGCGCGCGCGTAGGAAATTTGGCGCTCGCCAAGCCAGCTTCGAACATGTGACAGGGATTGGTTGATCACCTGATCCATGTCGAGATATTGATAGGTGCCGCAGCGGCCGATGAAGGCGAGGTTCGGCCTCTGCTTCGCCAGCATGCGGTATTTCTCATACACCTTGTTGGAGCTGCCGTCGGCGGTCTTCACCGGGTAGAAGCGTTCGAAATTGTTTTCCCGGTAATCGCAGGGCACCTCGCGCGTCAGCGTTTGCCTGCCGGTATGTCGCATGATGTGGCCCGGAATAATGTGCCAGGCGGTTTCGCGCGTAAAGGGCCCGTCATCGGTGAAATTTGTCACGCTCCAGTCCTGCGATGCCGATACCGTTGCGCTTCGGTGATGAAACCTCAGGGAACGATACGGCAATTCGCCAAAGATGAAGTTGAAATATTCATCGATCGCCATTGCATTGAAACAAAAAGCATAGTGTTTTTCGTCAGCCGTCCTGAACCGCCTATTGAGCGTTACCGTAATTCTTGGGTGGTCGAAGATCGATTCGAATAACTTGGTATAGCCGTGCCTGGGCATCATCTGCACGTCATCGGCCGGGAAATAGGTGTCTGTGCGATCGGTGCGCAGGGGCAGCCGCTTCATGACCGCGGTCGACATCTCCTCAAGGTCCAGCGCCCACATCTTTTTAGTGTATGGCCGGAAAAACAGATCCGTCAGCACCACGCCGACCTTCGAATGCAGATACTCGGCGGCGTTGCGCGGCGTTGCGATGGGAAGTGCCACCTCCCGCAGATGCGCTTCCACCTCCCCCGCAAGCTGGAAATTCTTGCCGAATACCATGTTCACGGTGTCCAAATTGATCGGCATCGGCGCGAAGCCGCCGCCTGGCAAGGCGGCGCGCACCTTGTGCCTGTAGGGGATGAAGGCGCCGAAGCGGCTGATCCACTCGATGACAATGCGCTGCTTGGTATGGAACAGATGCGGCCCATACACATGCACGCGAATGCCGTTCTGATCGACTTCATCATAGGCATTGCCGGCGATATGCGGCCGCTGGTCGATCACATGCACCTCAAACCCGGCTTCCGCGAGTTCGCGCGCATGCACCGCGCCGGCAAAACCGGCGCCAACAACAAGAAGCGGCTTCATCCTGCCTCGCTATCCTCCAAGGTCAAGGCTGCCGACACGGTTCGCGGCGGCAAGGGCGCCGGTGCCAGTTCCGCCGCGTAAATGCCGCGCCAGAAGCTCTCGCTCGTCATGTTCGGCAGCTGCTCGCAGTACGCTGTGCGCAATCTGCCGGCGCGCATTAGGAATCTCGTCAGTTCGCGGCAAAAGCAGAACATCGCGCGGAAAAACTGCGACTTATCGTGCTGGCTGATATAGCCGGTCTGCGAAGGTTCATGTTCGTATAATACCCGGCGCGAGCGAAAAACGTTGCGAAGCGAGCCGGCAAATCCTTTATGCTGAAAAACGGTGCGGTTAAACAACAGAAAACCGGGCAGCAGAAAGCCGTTCAAGGTGAGAATGCGGATCATACGGCGCAGCCGCGGCTCGTATTCCGGCAGGTAGCAAAGCTTGGAGACGCTGCGCCGGTCGATCGGGCACATTTTCTCGGCCGCCGCAAAGGATTGGATTTCAGCGCGCTTGTTTTGCATGTCCAGGTTCCGCAGCCAGAAATCCGGACCAACCATCACATCTTGCAGCGCCAGCGTGACGGCACGGGCCGTTGCGTAGTTATAGGAAAAGCCGGCGAAGAAGAAAAACCGGCAGAGCATCCGCACCACCGGGATCGTGTCCGCATCCAGCAGGCAGAGATTTTGCAGCATGTGATTGCGGACATCGAGATACGCCGTGAGCGGGTTGTTTTTAAGCGAGAAATCTTCGCCCCAGCACGAAATGCCGTTCATGGTGAAGATGGCAAACTTGTTCAGCTTGGAAAACTGGATGTCGTCACCGCGCACGAAAAACGGGAAGGCGTAGCTCGAAGCGGCGGAAATCTTGAAGCCGAAGAACCACCATCCACCGTAATCAATTGCCTCGTCCACCCGTTCAGCCACCAGAAGCGCCTCGACATGGCGCATATCGAGGCCGCTTTTCAATGGCCGGCAAATGCCGTCGAAGCGCGCACCCTTCTCGTACAGCCGATGCGGCTCGAGTTCCCGCAGCAGGCTGCCGGCAACCGCCAGCCGCTCGGAGTTGGCATATTGCAGAACTTGGTAGCAGCGCAGGATCGATTCGATTTCGCAGGAGGCGTCGTCATCCATGAACAGGCAATGGGTGAAATCATTGTCTTTCAGGTAGAGCAGCCCCCGCATGAAGCCGCCCGATCCGCCCAGGTTGCGGTTGGGGATCAGCGTCGCGCCCGCAGCCTCCGCCACGGTGATATCCTGCGAATTATCGACGATCACGATTTTTATGTTCTCGCCGGTATTTGCCCCGTGCGCGCGAAAATTCTCGCCGATGCGCCGCAGCGCCGGCAGGACGAACTGCTTCCTGCGGAAATGCGTGATCACCAATCCGAGCCTGACCTGTCTTGCGGGCGCGGTCGCGGTCGCAAAGCAGCCGCCTTGCAATGTGGCGTCACCCAGCGCCTCGCAGCAGAAATACAGCATCCCCTGCTTGAGATCCGGCCAGAACGGCAGCGCAACGGTCAAATTCTGGTCGACTTCCAGCGATATTTCTCTCTCGTCGAGCCAGCGGTGGGGGTAGCCGAAACAGTGCAGGCCGAGGCGGAGCAAAAATTTACCGCTGCCGCGCAGTTGCAGGCTCAGATCATGAATGGTGCATGCACCCTGCCATGCAGCAACGGTAACGCCGTTGTAGAACGTATCGAAATAGGCGCGGCCGCCATCCTTGAATGCAAGAAGCGGCTCGGTCAGGCTGTAACGCACACGTTCGCTGCAGCGAACGTACATCTCCGGCGGCGCGTTAAAAGCCGCGTTCGGCAGCAGGACATTTTGCAAGACGTTGTTCAAATCGCCGGACCCCAAATCACAATAGTGGCTGGTCTGCCGGCGCGCCGGTATCCGGCGTTAGATCCAGGCCGACATGGCCGCAAAGCCCGGCCCAGCTACAGGAGAGCCATTCTTTCAGCCCCGCGAAATCGGCGTTCCGGCGGATCAGAAAGAAATAAGGATAGCGAACAGCGTCGACCGCGAGGATCAACCACATCCGGTGCCGGGAGAAATTGAAGGCGCGGTTGCGGAATTGGCAACGCCGCTTCCACGCTGTTTGCGGAATGACGACATGCAGCCTGCCGCCCCAGATCGGATGTACCTCCTCGTTGGAGGAGGGATGCAAAAACGCCGCTGTCGCCGTTGTGCCGAAACGCAGCTTTGCGCGGCGCATTCGATGCATGAAGTCTATCTCGTCGCCGCGCGTGAACATTCGCAAATCCGGCAGACCGACTTGGAAAAGGGCGGAAGTCCTGATGAGCATGCCGTTGAAAAGATGCGCAGTGGAGAGAAGAAAAGCATCGGATGCAAGCTCATCGCGGTGAAACACGTATCTGCCATCCACCGGATAGGGAAAGGCGAACAGGGATGGATCTTCCGCGGCCAGAACCGCCGGTGATACCGCGTGCAGTTCCCTGCGGGCGGCGGTTTGCAGAAGATTGCTCAAGACGAAGTCATCGCCGGGGCGGCCATCGTCATCCATCAGCCAAAGCCATTCGGCGCCGCCTGCCATGGCGGTCAGCATGCCCAGCGCAAATCCGCCGGCGCCCCCCAGGTTGAGCAGCGTTCTGATTACGGAGACGTTCGGCAGCCCTGCGACAATATCCGCGATGGCTGAGGAATCGCGGCTGGAATCGAGCACGACGACATGAAGGGCAGGAACAATATTCTGGGCCAGAACCGCTGCCAGCGTCTTTCTCAGCTCAGCCGGCCGGTCACGCGATACGATCACCGCCGTGATGACAATTTCGGGCGTTGCGGTCTCAGTTGTTTGCGGTGCGGCGCGAGCAGATAGCCTTGGCAATGCCGTAGCTGGCGCCATTTCCTCGAAAGCAATAGCGGCCGTTTCAGCCAACCAATTTTCCTTACCCGACGAACGTTACCAAGCAATTGGTTTGTAAACGTATTAGCTGCAAGGCAGCTATATTTAAATAAAAGTTTCCTTAAGGACGTTCAGTGTGGATTGATCGACATCCTGGCACGTTAACAGAGCATTAGTTCTATTGCAGGTTGTTCTTATCAGCGGTCGCGGCCACGGCGTTTCGCCGGCGGTCGCGGAAAACACCGGAAGATGAACGCCGCTGGCGGGCGGCTTGGATAATGCGCAGCGACAACTCCAGGTTGTTTTTAAAAAAAACAGATTATGATTTTCGCAGGATAAGGGTCGTCCAAGCGCCGTCGATGATGCGACGCTCGAGCGTAAGACCGGCGCCGCGGTGGGCGGAGAGCACCCAGTTGGACTGGGTGTTGAGCAGGCCTGCGAGGACCGCGATGCCGCCGGGAGCGAGCGCGGCGGCAAGGGAGTGCGCCATCGCACAGAGCGGTCTGGCCAGGATGTTGGCGAAGACCAGGTCGAAGGGCGCGTGCCGCCGGATAGCCTTAACCGACCAGCCATCAGCCCGTATCGCATGAACGCGCCCGGCGACATTGTTCAGCCTGGCATTGGCGGCGGCGACGCGGGCGGCACGGGCGTCGATATCGGTGGCCAGAACGCGACGGTGCAGCAGTTTCGCAGCCGCAATGGCAAGCACGCCGGAACCGGTGCCAAGGTCGAGGATTCGGCGCGGGCGAAGGTGGCGGGCGATGCGCTCCAAGGCGACCAGGCAGCCGCGGGTGGAATTATGTTCGCCGCTGCCAAATGCAAGGCCGGCATCCAGGGTCAGCGTGATGCGGCCGCTGACCGGCGGCGCTTCGATATGCGTGCCGCGGACAGCAAAGCGCCTGCCGATCAACTGCTCCGGAAAAGCCGCCTTGGTCCGCGCCAGCCAGCCGCCGGCGGGAACCAGCGAGCGGATGAGCGCGGGTGTTACGCCGGTGAGGATTTCCGCCAGGATGATCGCGCCGAGCAGGTCGTCCTCATACGCGCCGCGCTCCTTTACGGCGCTGATATCCCAGGTGCCGGCGCCTTCGTTCTGGAAGAACGAGACGGCGCGGCAGACCGAGTTCAGAGCGGCTTCGAAATGATCGAGCGCTTCGTCCGGCACGGTAAGGCTGATGCAGTCCAGCAGCTCAGGCGCCATGGCGTTCCACAAACCGGTCCAGCACGCGCTTGGATCCGGAGGTTTCGAAATTGATGTCGAGCCGGTCATCTTCCGCGGCGATGACGATGCCGTAGCCAAATTTCTGGTGGAACACCCGGGCGCCGACCGGTATCTTCTCCGCCCGGGCCGGCCGCGCCGGCTGCTCCCAGACGTCAGGCGGCTGCGGTCTACGTATATTCAGCGGGAACATCACCGGTGCGGCCAGGCGTTCGGCCTTGGCGGCGCCGGCAGAACCGGTGAGGGTAATAAAATCCTCCGGCAGCTCATCGATAAACCGGCTGGGGATGGAAGACTGCCAGTTGGCATAGATGCGCCGGTTGGCGGCGTGGCTGATCACGGCGCGCTTGCGGGCGCGGGTGATGCCGACATAGGCCAGACGCCGCTCCTCCTCCAGGCTTTTCAGCCCGCCTTCGTCCAAAGCCCGCTGATTTGGAAATACCCCTTCCTCCCAGCCCGGCAGGAACACCGTGTCAAATTCCAGGCCCTTGGCGCCGTGCAGGGTCATCATGCTCAGCTTGTCGTCCTGGCTCTGCTCCTCGTTCTCCATCACCAGCGCGACGTGATCCAGGAAGCCCTGCAAGGTTTCGAAGTCGGCGATGGCGCGCACCAGCTCCTTCAAATTATCCAGCCGGCCTGGCGCTTCCGGCGATTTGTCGGCCTGCCACATCGCGGTGTAGCCGGATTCGTCCAGCAGGGTTGCCAGCGTCACCACGTGGCCCTGGCGCGGCAGCATCGCCCGCCACTGCCCGAAGCCCTGCAGCATTTCGCGCATCGAATCCTTCATTTTTCCTTTGAAGCCGCCTTCGCCGAACAGTAATTCGGTGGCGGCGTAGAGCGAGATCTGCGAGAAGCGGGCGCGTTCATGGATCGCCCGCAGCGACACATCGCCGACGCCGCGCTTGGGCACATTGACGATGCGCTCGAACGCCAGGTCATCCGCCGGCTGCACCAGCACGCGTAAGTAAGCCAGCGCATCGCGAATTTCCGCGCGCTCGTAGAAGCGCAGGCCGCCGATGATGCGATAAGGGATGCCGAGATTGATCATCCGCTCCTCGAAGGCGCGGGTCTGGAAGCCGGCGCGCACCAGAATGGCCATCTCCTGCAGGCTGTCGCCGGCGCGGCGGTAGGATTCTACTCGGTTGCCGACCATGCGGGCTTCCTCCTCGGAATCCCACAGCGCCACCACCTCGACATTTTCGCCGGCGGAATCGTTGCGCCCCGACCGCAGTGTCTTGCCCAGCCGGCCTTCGTTATGCGCGATCAGATGCGCGGCGGCGGCCAAAATCGGCGCGGTGGAGCGGTAATTCGCCTCCAGCCGCACGATCTTGGCGCCTGGGAAATCCCGTTCAAATTTCAGGATGTTCTCGATCTCGGCGCCGCGCCAGGAATAGATGCTCTGGTCGTCATCGCCGACGCAGCAGATGTTTTTACTGGCCTGCGCCAGCAGGCGCAGCCAGTAATACTGCACCAAATTGGTGTCCTGGTATTCGTCCACCAGAATGTAGCGGAACATGCGATGATAGGTCGCCAGCACGTCCGCATCGGTGCGCAGCAGATTGGTCGTCAGCAGCAGCAAATCGCCGAAATCCACGGCGTTCAGCGCCAGCATCCGCGCCTGGTAGGCAGCGTATAATTCCTGCGCCCTGCCATTGGCGAAGTCGGAATCCTCCTCGGCCGGGATCTGGTCCGGCATGAATGCCCGGTCCTTCCAGCGCTGGATCTGCGACATCAGCGCCTGCGGCGGCCAGCGTTTGGCATCGACACGGGCGGCTTCCATCACCTGTTTCAGCAGGCGCAGCTGGTCATCGCTGTCGAGAATGGAGAAATTGCTGTTCAGGCCGACGCGTTCGGCGAAGCGGCGCAGCATGCGGGCGGAGAGGGCGTGGAAGGTGCCGAGCCAGAGGCCTTCAGCCGGCTGGCCGATGATTTTCGCGACCCGCTCGCGCATCTCGCGCGCCGCCTTGTTGGTGAAGGTGACGGTGAGGATCTGGTTGGGAAAGGCGCGGCGGCTGAGCAGGATATGGGCGAAGCGCGTGGTAAGCACGCGGGTTTTGCCGGTGCCGGCGCCGGCGAGCACCAGAACCGGGCCTTCGGTGGCTTCGACAGCGTCGCGCTGCGCCTGGTTCAGGCCTTCGAGGTAGGTCAAATGCGGAAGACGTGGATGCCGGCCTTCGCCGGCATGACGGAGATATGCAAGAGCGATGGCCTAGATTTAACGAAGTCTTTTTACTGCGTTTTCTTCAGAAAAACTTGCTGCTTTTTCTTCAGAAAAAGAAGTGCTTCCTTTCGGCTTGACGCCCAGGATGCGGGAGATCGCGTAAACCAGGTCCGGCCGGTTGACCGTATACAGGTGAAACTCATCGACCCCGTTGGCCTGCAGAGTGCGCACCTGTTCGGCGGCCGTGGCGGCGCCGATCATGCGGCGGGTTTCCAGATCATCGTCCAGCGCGTCGAACATCTCCGCCATCCAGAGCGGCGGGGCGGCGCCGCAGCCTTCGCAGAATTTCACCGCGTTGGCGTAGTTGGAAACCGGCATGATGCCGGGGACGATTGGCGCGGTGATGCCGGCGGCCAGCGCCTTGTCCAGGAAGCGGAGGAAAATGGCGTTGTCGTAGAACAGCTGGGTGATGGCGCGGGTGGCACCAGCGTCCAGCTTGCGTTTTAAATTGTCCAGATCAGCCTCGGCCGAGCTTGCCTGCGGGTGCACCTCCGGATAGGCGGCGACCGAGATCTCGAAATCCGCCACGCGCTTCAGCCCGGCGACAAGGTCGGCGGTGTAGGCGTAGCCGTTCGGGTGCGGCGCATAGGTCTCGCCCTTCGGCGGATCGCCGCGCAAAGCGACGATGTGGCGCACGCCGGCTTCCCAGTAGCGCCGGGCGACTTCATCGACCTCGTCACGGGTGGCTCCGACGCAGGTTAAGTGCGCGGCCGGCACCAGATCGGTTTGCCTGACGATACGCAGAACCGTGGCGTGGGTACGCTCCTGCGTGCTGCCGCCGGCGCCGTAGGTGACGGAGACAAAATGCGGCTGCAGCGGTGCCAGCCGCTCGATGCAGCTCCAGAGCTGGGTTTCCAGCGCCGCGGTCTTGGGCGGGATGAACTCGAACGAGATGGCCGGCGCCTTGCCGGAGGGTGCAGGCAGCGGCTGCACCCGATCGCTGGCGAGCCAGCGTTCCAGCGTATCGCGGTTGGGGGAATGGGTCATCTTAAGCGTGGCGTCCTTGTCATCCTGTCTTTTGTGGCATCGCCGCGCGAAATCGCAAGTGGCAGGCACACCTGGCCTGCACAATGTTCAACCCCGCCCGTTGATCCGGCGATGATCCGGGTTACATAACAAAAGCATGAAGACGGGCGTAATGCCCGCCGCTTAAGGAGGCTTGGGTGTCGATCAATAAAAAACTGGCCGCGGTCCATAGAAGGTTCTGGCCTTTTGCCGCCCCCGCGCTGCTTCTGGCTGGCCTGGTTTCGGGCTGCGCCAAGGCGCCCCCGGTTTCAGATACCGCCGATTATCAGGCTTATCAGCAGCAGGACGACCCGTTGGAGCCGACCAACCGGGTGTTTTTCAACATCAACGACAAGCTCGAACATTACGTGCTGAATCCGGTGGCGCACGGCTATCTGGATATCACCACCCAAAGCGTGCGCACGCATGTCGGCGATTTCGTCACCAATATGGGCGAGCCAGGACGCCTGATCTATTTCGCCGCCGGCGGCAAGCCGCGCGATGCCGGCACCGCTCTCGTGCGTTTCGTCGTGAACTCGACGGTCGGCGTCGGCGGCATCTTCGATCCCGCCACCCATCTTGGCTATCTGGAAACCGATACCGATTTCGGGCTGACTTTGGCGGAATGGGGAATTCCCGCCGGACCTTATCTGTACCTTCCGGTATTCGGCCCATCCGGCGCGCGGGACGTGCTGTCATTGCCTGCCCGCTTCATCCTGACCCCGACCTTCCCGGCTACCCCCAGCACCGGGCTGACCATTTTCAGCTATTCGACAACCGCGCTGAACCTGGTCAACAGCTATGCCGCCTTCCTGGGCCCGATTACCAACGTCAATGCCACGGCGCTCGATCCCTATGCCACATTTCGGAGTCTTTATCGCCAATCTCGTGCCTCACAATTGCAGTTGATTGACCAGCGTGACACGCCAACTGTGCCGGACTGGTTCCCGCAGCCACCATCCAACGCGCAACAGCCACCGGCGCCGCCGCAGTAACTGTAACCTTGTAAGGGACCCGAGTGATGCATTTCCGCCGCTTTGTACTGGGCGCCATGACCGCGCTGCCGATGCTCAGCCTGTCGCAGCTCGCGATTCCGACGCCGGCGCTGGCGCAGGATGCCGGTACGCCGGTGGCGCCCGATGCCGCTAAGGCATTCATCCAGGATGCCGGTCAGCAGCTGGTCGGCGTTGTCAACGGTAATTCCGGCACCGGGGCCAAGGCGCAGCAGCTGCAGACGCTGATCAACGGACTGGTCGCGGTCGATACCGTCGGGGATTACGTGCTGGGGCGCTACAAGACGATCGCCACGCCGGATCAGCACAGCCAGTTTCTGACCTTGTTCCACCAGCTGCTGTCGTATAACATCACCTATCAGATCAAGGCGTATCAGGGCATCACCTTTACGGTGAACGGCTCCTCGGTGCAGGGCAATGATACGGTGGTGGACACCACCATCACCCGCCCGGGTACGGCGCCGGCCGATGTGGGCTGGGCGGTCGATGAAATCGGCGGGCAGCCGAAGATCGTCGACGTGATCGTTGCCGGCACCTCGCTGCGCATCACCACCCGCAACGATTATGCCTCGGTCGTCACCAACAATGGCGGCCAGGTTTCGGCGCTGCTGACCGCGATGCAGAACCAGATCAGCCGCATCAAATCCAACCAGGACAATTGATCAGGCGGCAAAAGCCTTCTGCAGGAAAATCGCGCCGGCGGTCAGCATAATCTCGTCAATGCCGTGTTCCAGCTTCGGCGAGAACACGGTCTGGACCGGTACGCCGGCGGCTTGGAGCACCTTCTCGGCCTCGCGCGACCATAGCGCCGGCACAACCTGATCCGCCTCGCCATGCGCCAGCAATACCGGGGCATGGTTGCGCAGCTCCGCCTTCAGGCTGTCGGGATCGATCAGCCCGCCGGAAAACGCCAGGATGGCGCGCGGCGCCGTTTGCCGGCGCAGGCCGGTGAACAAGGTGGTCATCGCGCCCTGGCTGAAGCCCATCAGCGCATAGGCGTCGGGCGGCAGGCCATACTTCGCCAGCTGTTCATCGATTATGGCGTTCAGCGCCAATGCCGCCCGCCTGACGCCGATACCGAATTTTTTCAGGTCGATATCGACGATCGGGAACCATTGCCGCCCCGTCCGCAGGCCGGTCCCAGCCGCCATATCATGCGGTTCCGGCCCGTGCGGCGCGACGAAGACGGCATCCGGCAAGGCGTTGCCCCAAAAGGGCGCCAGATCGATTAGGTCGTGGCCATCGGCGCCGAGGCCGTGGCAGAGGATGACCATCTGCCGGGGTTTTGCCTTCGATGCCGGTCCCCAAACCGGGTTATTCTGCTCCGCCATGCGCCGCTCCCGTTGGTACAGCCATAGGGTTCGGGCCTGTGCAGGGCCGAGTCAACCGGCTGTTCCGGCAGCGATGGCGCTCTGAGCTTGTTGCTCTTAAAGATAGGCGGGATCAGCATTATGAAAGTGACCACCCGCTTTGCGCCGAGCCCGACCGGGCATCTGCATCTCGGCCATGCCTATTCGGCCTGGCGCGCGTGGCAGCGGGCGCGCGAGGAAAACGGCGAATTCCGGCTGCGGCTGGAAGATATCGATACCGAGCGCTGCAAGCCGGAGTTCGAGGCAGGTATTTTCGAGGATCTGCAATGGCTGGGGCTCGATTGGGATGGCGAGGTTCGCCGGCAATCCGCGTATCTGCCCGAATATCGCAGCTCGCTGCAGAAGCTCGATGCACGCGGCCTGATCTATCCCTGCTTTTGCACCCGGGCGGAAATTACGCGGGCGCTGAGCGCGCCGCATAACCTGGAGCGCAAATACCCCGGCACCTGCCGGCACCGTTCCGGCGCCGAACGCCGGGCGCATATGGCGGTCGGCAAGAACTTCGCCTGGCGCCTCAATGTCGCCCAAGCCTTGGCGGAGGTAAACGATTTCGGTTTTTACGAGGAGGATATCGGCTTTATCGAAAGCGATTGCTCCGGCATTGGCGATGTCGTGCTGGCACGCCGGGACCAGCCGACCAGCTACCATCTCTGCGTGGTGCACGACGATGCGCTGCAGAACGTCTCGCACGTGACACGCGGCCAAGACCTGTTCGAGGCGACGCATGTGCATGTGCTGCTGCAGCGATTGCTGGATCTGCCAACCCCCACCTATGCGCATCATCCGCTGCTGACGGATGATGCCGGCCGGCGTCTATCAAAGCGCGATCAGGCCGCCAGCCTGCGCGGCATGCGCGAAGCCGGCATTTCCGCTGCCGCCGTGCTGAACCGGTTGCGCCAGATCCGGCGGCAGCACCAAGCAGCATGAGGCGGCTGCTATATGCCCTGCTCTGGCTGGCCGGCTTCCTGGCCGCCGGTTCTGTCGCAGGCGAACTTGCCCGGCCCTGGCTGGTGCTGGGCCTGCATAATCCGTTTTGGGCAATCTGGCCCTATGCAGGCGTGGCGGGGGCGATCTCGGCGGCAATTCCGTTTCTGCCGCTTGCCGCCTTGCGGCTTTTGCCAGGCCTGCGCAGAGCCATTCATCGCGAGAAGCGGCCGATCAAATTCGGGCCGTGGCAGGCGGTCTGGCTGCTCGCCGGATTTATCGCCATGCAGTTGGCGGGGCTGCTGGGTTTTCTGCTTCTGCTTAATACCATCCGCGTTCTGGCCATGGTTGTCACGCAACGGCCGGCTTTGTTCAACGCCGTCGGCCCCGGCGCGGATATCGCGGCTGCGCTGGCCGGCAGTCTGGCCGCCGCGGTTTGGTGCATCTGGTATATCCGCAGACGCGGGCCGGAGCGGCTGCACGATGCCAGCCCATCCGGCATCGCCTGGTGCCGCGCCAGTGCCAGCGGCTATGCCGCGGCGGCGCTGATCGCCCTTGCCATCATCCTGATGGTCCTGGCGCTGTTCCATTTGCTGCCGCCGGATCAGGCGAAGCTGGAAAAGCTGCCGGACGCACAGCTCTATGGTGCGCCCGGCTGGCCGGCATTCGGGATCCTGATCCTGGCGGTTTTCATCGCGCCGCCGCTGGAGGAGTTCGTCTTCCGCGGCGGCGTCTTCGCTGCGCTCGCGACCCGCTTCAGCCCGCTGACTGCCGGCGTCGTGACGACGCTGGTTTTTGTCGCGGTGCATGCGCCGGAGAAGATCCATTATCCTGCAGGCTTCATCGATGTGGGACTAATGGCCGCCGCCGCGGCCTGGATGCGCGTCAGGTTCGGCTCCATTCGCCCAGGCATTCTGCTGCACGTTCTCTACAATGCCGGGCTGCTGGCGGTGGTCGGACTGGCAGGTTGAAGCCGCGGTTCGTGATACCGCCGGATTTGGCATCCGCGCCCAAAGCGCGTACTATATTTGGCTTAACGGAAAACCGGCGCGGCGGCGCGGCGGCGGCTTGCAGCGTAGGGTTGGAGAATTTCGATGGGCGGTTTGAGCATCTGGCATTGGCTGATTGTTCTCGTGGTGGTGTTGCTGTTGTTCGGCACCAACAAGGTCAGCGGGCTAATGGGCGAGTTTGGCAAAGGCATTAAGAACTTCAAGCAGAGCGTGGGCGATGACGACAAGAAGCAGGACGCCTCCATGGCAGCCCCTGCCACCACCTTGCCGCCGATCAACGACACGCAGAAAACCGGAACCACCACCGTCAACCAAAGCTAAGGTCCTGACGGCTTGAGGCGGCCGGCGCTCAGCTTTTCAACAATCCATCTTTCGTCAAAAGGATAAACATGTCACGGCTGGCCGAAGCCGCGGCTTCGCTGGTCGAGGCCGGGGTCCGCATGGACGCACGCAACTGGGTGCCCGGCTCGGCCGGCAATCTCTCCTTGCGCATCGACCCTGAGAGCATCGCGATCACCCGCAGCGGCGTGCATAAGGGCCGGCTGAAGCCGGAGGATATCATCGAGGTTTCACTCGATGGCGTGCCGCGCCAGCAGGGGCAGCGCCCAAGTGCTGAGACCCTGCTGCATTGCCAGCTCTACCGCTTGTTTCCGCCGATCGGCGCCGTGCTGCACGGCCATTCCGTTGCCGCCACGGTGCTCTCAATGGCCGGACAGGATATACGCTTTGCGGGCTACGAAATCATCAAGGCATTCGGCTTCAGCACGCACGACGTGGATGTGAAGCTGCCGGTTCTCGAGAATGATCAGGACATTGCACGCCTGGCCAAGCTGACGGAGCCAATGCTGCTGGACGAGACGCCGATCGGCTACGTCATTCGCGGCCATGGCGTCTATGGCTGGGGCACCAGCGTCGAGCACGCCTTCTGGCGGCTCGAGGCGCTGGAGTTTTTGCTGGAATGCGAACTTCAACGGAAGCGAATCACATGAGCCAGTTGGTTGTTTTCAACGATCTGCGTCCCGAACAGCCGGTCATCTCCACCAAGGATCCGCAGGCCATCGCTCAAGAACTCTCCGCCATCGGCGTGCAGTTCGAGCGTTGGGACAGCCCGATCCAGCTCCGGCCTGACGATGCGGCGGAGACCATTCTGCAGGCCTATAAGCCTTATCTCGACCAGCTGATCGGCACCTCAGGCGCCGGCTCCGCCGATGTGATCAAGCTCACGCCGGATAATCCCAACGCTCCGGCTTTGCGCCAAAAATTCCTGGCCGAGCATAGCCACACCGAAGACGAAATCCGCTTCTTCGTGCATGGCGGCGGCCATTTTGTCCTGCACGTCAACGGCCGGATTTATGACGCCTTCTGCGAACAGGGCGACCTGATCTCCGTGCCCGCCAATATCAAACACTGGTTCGACGCCGGAGAAAAACCGCTGTTCACGGCGCTGCGCGTCTTCACCGACACCTCCGGCTGGGTGCCGCATTACACCGGCGATGCAATCTCAGAACGCTTTCCGATAAGTCAGCAATGAAGGAAGCAAGCGCGCTCTTTCTTGAAAAAAAGAACCCAAGAACTTTTGGACGCTGGGACTGGGGCGCTGGCCAGGCCAATGCCCGTAACGCAACGGAGGCAAAGTTTTTTTGCTTCTTTTTTTTCAAAAAAAGCAGCGCTTGCTAATGCAGCCGGCAGCGATCCTGGTCGATATCGAGGGCACCACGACGCCCATCAGCTTTGTGCACACGGTTTTGTTTCCTTACGCCCGCGCGCGGCTGCCTTCGTTCTGCTCGCTGCATGCGACGGATCCCGTTATCGGCGAAGTGGCGCGCCTCGCGCAGGGGCGGCCGGTGCTGGAGACCCTGCTCGGCTGGATGGATGAGGACGCCAAAATCACGCCGCTGAAAACCATCCAGGGCATGATCTGGACAGAGGGCTATTTGCGGGGCGATCTCACCGGCGATTTGTACCCCGATGTCGAACCGGCGCTTCGGCGCTGGTCGAGGGCAGGCCTGCGGCTCTACGTCTATTCCTCCGGGTCGGAGACGGCGCAGAAATTGCTGTTTGAACATTCGGCTGCCGGCGATCTGACGCCTTTGTTCCAGGGATTTTTCGACACGCGGATCGGAGCGAAACGCGAGCCGGCGAGCTACCAGACGATCTGCCGGGGCGCCAATATTCCGCCGGCTGAGGGCCTGTTCCTGTCCGATATCGAGGCCGAGCTGGATGCGGCGGCGCTGGCTGGATTACAGACCTGCCAGCTGGTGCGGCCGCAGGATGGCACGCTCGCTTCCGCCCGCCATCCCAGTGCCGGCGGTTTCGAGCAGGTGGCGGAACTTTTCAAGCTGCCCGCAAAGCGCAACGCGGGGCAGTGAGATACCGGCTGCTGCAAAGTTTTCTGTGGGGGCTGGCCTCGGCGCTGGCGCTGCCGCCGGTGCATTTGCTGCCGGTGCTATTATTCGCCGTTCCTGCCTTCCTGCGTCTCATCGGCGGCCCGGTGTCGAAAAAGCAGCTGGCTTATATCGGCTGGACTTTCGGGTTCGGCCTCAACCTCGGCGGCCTGTACTGGATCACCGAGCCGATCCTGACGGAGGTGCAGGTTTTCTGGTGGCTGGTTCCGTTCGCAGCGCCGCTTCTGGCGTCTGCCGTGGCTTTCTTCAGCCTGATCCCGGCTTTTGCCGCCCGGGCGGTGGCGCCTGGCATGAGCCGGCTGCTGGTATTCTCCGGCGCCTGGGTGCTCTCCGACCTGCTGCGCCAGTTCGCCTTTTCCGGCTTTCCCTGGAATCTTTGGGGTACCGACTGGGCAATTCCAGGCGCCGCGGGGGATATTTTCATCCAGCTCGCGGCGCTGATCGGCGTGCACGGCCTGACCCTGGCGACCGTGTTCATCGCCGGGTTGCCTTTGCTGGGTACCCGCGGATTTGGCCTTGCCGCGGTTATGCTGATCGCGTGGGCGGGGTTCGGGGTGGCGCATCTGGGGATAACTGTGCAACCCACAAGCGTGACGGTAGCCCTGGCGCAGCCTGGGTTTCCGGTGCCTGGCAGCTATGACCGCGCCTCCCTGATCTCCCGCTGGCAGGGTCTGCTTGCGATGAGCCGCGCCGGGATCGCAGCCGGCGCGACAACCGTCGTCTGGCCGGAAGGCTCCAGCCCGTGGTGGCTGGACAATGACCCGGCAGCCCGCGCCCAGCTTGCCGCCGTTACGAAATGGACGCCGATCATCGCCGGTGCGCCGCGCGCGGTCAGCAATACCGATATCCGCAACTCGATCGTCGTGACACAGGGCCCGGGGCCGGCGGTCGCGATTTACGACAAATGGAAGCTGGTGCCGTTCGGCGAATACATGCCGAAATGGATTCCGGTGAAAATCACGCCCGACGTGCTTGGCAGCGGCTTCACGTCGGGTTCCGGACCTGCCACGCTTACCGTTCCCGGTTTGCCGCCGTTCGGCGCGATGATCTGCTACGAGGCGATTTTCAGCGGCCAGATCGTCGATGAACGGCATCGCCCGCTCTGGCTGGTCAATGTCACGGACGATTCCTGGTTCGGCAACAGCGCCGGGCCGCGGCAGCATTTTGCGGATGTGCGGCTGCGGGCCGTTGAGGAAGGCTTGCCGATCGCCCGCGACGCCAATTCCGGCATCACCGCGATGATCGACAGCTTCGGTCACGTCACCGCGCTGCTGCCCTTAGGCGCGCAGGGCGTGCTGGTTGCCGCCTTGCCCGGTGCATTGCCGCCGACGCCGTATTCGCGTTTCGGCCTGGCCATTCCCGGCGTTTTAGGGTTGATTTTCATTCTTGCTGGCGGCATTTCGGGGCGGCCGCGGCGAACCGGTTTCCTAATTAAATAACAAGCCTGTCAATTTGTCTATTTAATGTGGTTATTTTTGTATTTTTGTATTGTTTGTCGATTTAACTTCTGGTAAGCTGTATCTAAGAAGCTGCATGGCCGGCTGCAGGTTGCAACTGCCCCTTGCAGTTCATTCCTTGCAGGCTATGATTGACGCCAAAACGGCAGTAAATGGATTTTTAATTGTTGCGTGCACGGTTTCGACTATAATCTCTGCCGCATCTTGGAGTTGAATTTTTTTATGTCCGAAGAGACCATTGAACGGTCGGATCGTGAAAGCCGCCCGAGTCCAATAGATGTACATGTCGGATCTCGCATCCGGCTGCGCAGGACTTTGTTAGGAATGTCCCAAGAACGCCTCGGCGACGCGTTGGGTCTCACTTTCCAGCAAGTGCAAAAATATGAACGTGGGGTAAATCGCGTCGGGGCATCCCGGCTGTTTGACATCTCCCGCGTGCTCGATGTTCCGATCAGTTTTTTCTTCGAGGACATGCCGGAAGGCATGGACGCGACGCCGATTTCCGGCCCGCGCGGGCGCACCTATGGATTCGCGGAGGCGCAGGAACCGTTCTCGAATGGCGTCGATGATAATTTGACCAAGCGCGAGACGCTGGAGTTGGTGCGGGCCTATTACCGCATCACCGACCCTTCGGTCCGCAAGCGGATGTTTGACTTGATGAAAAGCCTAGCTCCCGCCGACGCACCCTTTGAGACTTGATTCTACGTTGGCGGCCAGCTGAGGCGCCTGCGTCCCGCTTCCGGTGCTCACTTACTGACGTACAGCCCACTGAGGTTTTCCACAAACACCCAAGCTGATTCACCACGGCTGAGTAGCATCGTCCCAGGTGTTGACTTGAGGCGTCGTCGCTGACGACGCCCCAGGCTAGGAGTAAAAAAGGCTAGGAGTAAAAAAGGCTCAGAGTAAAATGGCCCCAGAGTAAAAGGCCCAGAGTAAAAAAACTCCAGAGTAAAAAGGCCTTTGCTGTTTTTTCTTCGGAAAAAGAAGTCCTTACTTAATTAAGCTTCTCCCACCGCCTGTTCTTCCGCGGCGATCTCTGCGGCGCGGGCGGCGACGGCGTTGGCGCCGATCGGTGGGCCGGGGAAGCGCCGGCGGGCGACGCCGAACCATAGCGCGAGCATCAGCACGATCAGGCCGAGGCCGTAGCTGATCAGGATGTTGTTCGGCGGCTGGATGCCGATGAAGATCACCACCAACGTGCCGAGCACGGAAAGTACGGCGAGCGGTTTCGACCATACGCCCAACCGGAACGGGCCGAACTCCGTCCAGCTTTTGCCTTCTGCAAAGATACCGGCAAGGATTGGCATGGCGTAGGAGACGTAGAGGAACATGGCGCAGCCGGCGGCCAGCGCGCCGAAGGCGGGCGAGTATAGTGTCGATAGAAAGGCGAGGAACGCGGCCAGCCAGATCGCGGCGACCGGTGTGCGGTGGATAGGGTTGACGTGACGCCAGATCCTGTGGCCCGGCAAACCGCCGTCGCGCGAGAAGGCGAAGATCATGCGCGAAGTGGAGGTAACGCCCGCCAGCGCGCAGAGATAGTTGGAAACCACGATGCAGATATAGAGCAGGTCCTTCAGCCCTGCCGGCACCTTCAGGCCGGCGAACAGGTTGAAGAATACGCTGCCGCCATCCAGCGCCGCCTTGGTGGTATCGGGCATGGCCAGCACGAAGGAGGAGACCATCACCAGCCCGAAGGCGAAGGACCAGAACACCGCGTTGATCATGCCTCGTGGCACCGAGCGGCGGGCATCCCTGGTCTCTTCCGAGGTATGAGCCGAAGCGTCGAACCCGGTGATCGTATAGATCGGCAGCAGCAGGCCGAGCAGGAAGACGTAGAGCAGATGCGCATTCTGCGGCACCACACCGCCGCCGGGGGTGCCGGAATTATTACTGAAGGTCACCAGCCGCGTGAAATCCAGATGCGGCGCGCCGAACAGCATGGTGGCGGTCAGCAGCACCGCGACCACCAGGATCAGGTAGCCGGAAAAATCCGTAAGCAATGTGGTGACCCGAATGCCGCGATGGTTGAAGGCCGCCTGCGTGAGCAGGATCAAGCCGACGATGCTGCACTGCTGCAGCAGCCCCCATTTGGAAGTGTCGATCCCGAAGATATTGGTCAGAATCAGGCTGTTGAACAGCAGATATACGCCAACATCGACCGAGGAGACGACGAAGATCAGGCCTAGCAGGTTGACGAATGCCGTGGCCCAGCCCCAGCCGCGGCCGCCCAGAATCGACGACCAGTGGTAGAGCCCGCCGGCGGTGGGATAGGCCGAGGCGATCTGCGCCATGGTGAAGGCGACGATCATCGCGTAGATCGAGCCGACGATCCAGCCGACGAACACGCCAAAGCCGCCGCCGGTACAAAAGCCGGTTTGAAAACTCGTTATGCCGCCCGCAAGAATGCAGATGATGGAGAAGGAGATGGCGAAGTTGGAAAACCCGCCCATGCGCCGCGACAATTCCTGCGCGTAGCCCATTTTATGCAGGGTCGCGGTATCGTCGGCCAGTATCGTGTTGTCGTTATGCAAAGCCATTTTAAAACCCCCGGAACGGAATGGTCGAACCCTGTTGTTGCAGCCGCTTTTTTATCTTGTCACTGTTTCGCGCCACCGGCGCGGTGCGAATGTTAGGCGGGGTGCGGGCTTTCGCCAAGCGAAACTTTGTAAGGTTGAAGGCCTTCTTTTTCTGCAGAAAAAGAAGCAAAAAGACTTCTGAACCTCAAGCTCTGGGGCTGTCGCAGTCGAACGCCTATGGTCAAGCGTTCTGATTTGGGTTCAGAAGCGTAATCTTTTGAGGGGAAGTAGCATATGGGCACGCTTACGTTGCAGGCATTGCGGGAAGCGGCGGAACGCGGCGAGATTGACACCGTGCTGATGGCGGCGCCCGACATGCAGGGCAGGCTGCAGGGCAAGCGGGTGATGCCGAAATTCTTTCTGGAATCGGTGGCACAGGATTCTGCCGAAGGCTGCGCCTATCTGCTGGCGACCGACATCGAATGCGCGCCGGTCGAGGGCTACAAGCTCACCTCCTGGGAAAAAGGCTACGGCGATTTCGTCTTCGTGCCCGACATGGCGACGTTGCGCCTGGCACCGTGGCAGCCGGGCGCGGCGATGGTGCTTTGCGATATCGAGCTGCTGGGGGGTCATCCTGCGGAAATGGCGCCGCGCACGATGCTGAAAAAGCAGCTCGCGCGGCTGCAAAATCTCGGCCTGAGCGCCTATGCAGCCACCGAGCTCGAATTCGTTTTGTTTCGAACCAGCTACGAAGACGCTTGGGCGCGCGCCTATCGCGACCTGACCCCGGCCAACCAGTATAACTGCGATTACTCCATCCTCGGCACGGCGCGTGTCGAACCGGTCATCCGCAAAATCCGCAATGCGATGCAGGCGGCCGGCATCGAAGTGGAAAATTCCAAGGGCGAATGCAATCTCGGCCAGCACGAGATCAACTTCAAATATTCGCATGCGCTGACCGCCGCCGACGGACACGTGATCTACAAGGAGGCCGCCAAGGAGATCGCCGCCGAGGCCGGGCATGCGCTCACCTTCATGGCAAAATTCAATGCGCGCGAAGGCAATTCCTGCCACACGCATTTAAGCCTGCGCGATGCCGACGGCAAAGCGGTTTTCCTGGATGCGGATGGCCACAGTCCCTCGAAATTCTTCCTGCAATTTCTTGCGGGTTTGATCGCGCACGCGCCGGCGCTGGGGTTTTTCTTTGCGCCCAACGTGAACTCCTATAAGCGCTACGCCGCCGGCAGTTTTGCGCCGACCGCGATTGCCTGGGGGATGGATAACCGCACCTGCGCCTTCCGCGTGCTGGGCCACGGCAATTCCTTGCGCGTGGAAAACCGGCTGCCGGGCGGCGATGTCAATCCGTATCTGGCGCTTGCCGCGATGATCGCCGCCGGGCTGGACGGGATCGAGCGTGATTTGCCGCCCGCCGAGATGTTCAGCGGCAATGCCTATATCGCCGATCTACCGCGTATCCCCGCGACGCTGGCGGATGCCGCGAAATTGTTTGCGCAAAGCGAATTCAACCGCCGCGTATTCGGTGAAGACGTGGTGGCGCATTATGCGAACATGGCCAAGGTCGAACTGGATTCGTTTAATGCTGCGGTGACGGATTGGGAACGGTTTCGCTCATTTGAGAGGATGTGAAATGCTGCAAGGTAACTGGCGTATCCCAACCGAAATCCTGGCCGGCCCCGGCCGCATCGGCGAATTGCCGGGCAAACTGCGCGATCTCGGCGTGAAGCGCGCGCTGATCGTCACCGATCCGGGTGTCGCGGCGCTGCCGTTTTTCGCCGGCATCCTCGTCCGCCTGGAGCGGGAACAGATCGCCGTTGCGGTTTTTAAGGATGTGCATCCCGACCCGGTGGCCGATGACGTCGCTGCCGGATTGCGCGCCTTCAACGCGCATGAGGCGGAGATGGTGATCGGCATCGGCGGCGGCAGCGCCCTTGATTGCGGCAAGTCGATCGCGCTCGCCACCGCGACCTCCCGGCCGCTCTGGGATTTCGAGATCACCTTGGCAGCACCTGCGCTGGATCGGCCGATCCCGCCGATCTTCGCGATCCCGACGACGGCGGGCACCGGCTCGGAGGTCGGCCGCGCCACGGTGATCACCGATACCAAGCTCCGCCGCAAAATCATCCTGCTGCATCCGCAGATGCTGCCGCGGCTGGTGATCCTGGACGCCGAACTTACGTTCGGCCTGCCGGCGAATCTGACCGCCTGGACCGGCATGGATGCGCTCGCTCATAATCTGGAGGCGTTTTGCGTGCCTGCCTGGCATCCGGTGGCAGATGGCATCGCGGTGGAGGGCATGCGGATTATCAAAAGCGCGCTGGTGACGGCCGCGACCGAGCCAAGGAATGCGACGGCCCGCGGCAAGATGCTGGCGGCGGCGGCCATGGGCGCCACCGCATTCCAGAAGGGGCTAGGCGCCATTCATTCGCTGAGCCATCCGATCGGGGCAAAATTCCACGCCCATCACGGGCTGACCAATGGCGTGCTGATGCCCTACGTGCTGGCCTTCAACCGGCCGGCGGTCGAGACGGGGATTGCGGAAGTAGCGCAGAGCCTGGGGCTTGCCGATGGCTTCGACGGGTTTCTGAACTGGGTGCTGGAACTGCGCCGCCAGCTTAGCATCCCGCATAGCATCGCGCGACTGAACGTGACGGAAGACGCGCTCGATTTTCTGGCGGAGGAGGCATTCCTCGACCCGAATACGCCGGATAATCCGCGCGCCGCGGACGCGGCGGCGATGCGAAAAATCCTGGTTGCGGCTTTGCATGGCAGGCTGGAGGGCCTGAGCAACTGAAGCGGCCTTCCGTTGAGGATAAGTTTTGAGTAAGGGTGCGCAATGAGCTGGCTGAGCGAATTCGTCCGACCGAAAATCCGTACTCTGCTGGGCCGCCGCGATGTGCCCGACGATCTATGGCACCAATGCCCGGGCTGCCAGCAGATGATTTTCAAGCGCGAACTGGAAGCAGGCAAAAAAGTCTGTCCGCATTGCGGCTTTCATATGAAGGCGAATGCGGCGGAGCGGCTGGCCTGGACCTTCGATGCCGGCAGTTTTACCCGCATCGACCTGCCGAAGGCACAGCCGGACCCGCTGCGCTTTCGAGACCAGAAAAAATATGCCGACCGGCTGAAGGAAGCGCGCGACTCGACCAAGCAGGATGACGCGCTGCTGGTGGCGCATGGCATGATCGGCGGCATCAAATCCGTGGTGGCGGCGATGTCGCCGGATTTTATGGCGGGCTCGATGGGCGCCGCGGTCGGTGAAGGCTTGGTGGCTGCCGCCAGGCTGGCGGTGCTGCAGGCAGCGCCGCTGATCGTCTACACCAGCTCCGGCGGCGCCCGGATGCAGGAGGGCGCGATCAGCCTGATGCAGATGCCGCGCAGCGTGATCGCGGTGCAGATGCTCAAAGAAGCCGGGCTGCCCTATATCGTGGTGCTGACCGATCCGACCACCGGCGGCGTCACCGCCTCCTTCGCCATGCTGGGCGATGTTCAGATCGCCGAGCCGAACGCGCTGATCTGCTTCGCCGGCCCGCGCGTGATCGAGCAGACGGTGCGGGAGAAATTGCCGGAAGGCGCGCAGCGGGCGGAGTATCTGCATGCCCACGGCATCATCGACATGGTGGTCAAGCGCGGCGAACTGACCGAGACCTTGATCCGGCTGCTGACGCTGCTGATGGCGGCGAAACAACGACAAGCCGCCGCTTGAGCGGACGTTACGACGCTTCTCTTGACCGGCTGCAGAGGCTCTACCCGAAACTGATCGATCTGAGCACGGAGCGCCTGCTCCGGCTGTTACGCGCGTTGGGCGATCCGCATTTGCGGCTGCCGCCGGTGATCCATGTGGCGGGCACCAATGGCAAAGGCAGCTGCTGTGCTTTTCTGCGCGCGATCGCGGAGTCCGCGGGGTTGCGCGTGCACGTCTATACCTCGCCGCATCTGGTGCGCTTTAATGAGCGGATACGCCTGGCCGGCGAGTTGGTAACCGATGACGCGCTGGCCGCAGCTTTGGATGACATCGAGGCGGTAAATGCCGGCAATCAGATCACCGTGTTCGAGGCGATCACTGCGGCGGCGTTTTCTCTGTTCGCCTGCGTACCGGCGGAGCTTTGCATCCTCGAGGTGGGTTTGGGCGGCCGGTTCGATGCAACCAACGTGATCCCGCCGCCGCGGGTTGCCGCCATCACTTCCATTTCGATGGATCACCAGGATTTTCTCGGCGAGAAGCTGGCGATGATCGCGGCGGAGAAGGCCGGGATCATCAAGCCGGGGGCCATTGTGGTCACTGGCGCTCAAGTTGCGGAGGCGCTGGCAGTGATCGAGCGCGAGGCGGCACTGCAAAACGCCAGGCTGCTGCGCCGCGGCCGCGACTGGGAGATCGAGGAGATCGCAGACGGCTTGCGCTTCGGCGGGATGGCATTGCCGCGCCCGTCACTGCTCGGCGCGCACCAGGCGGATAATGCCGGCATCGCCATCGCCGCCCTGCAGGTTTGCGGACTGTCCATTCCGCCTCTCGCCTATGCCGACGGGCTGGCGCATGCCGAATGGCCGGCGCGGCTGCAGCCTTTGCTCGGCAAGCTGCTGAAATTGCTGCCGCCTGGCTCTAGCCTGTATCTGGACGGCGCGCATAACCCCGGCGGCGGACTCGCACTGGCCCAGCAGCTCGACCGCTGGGAAGGGCCAACCATTTTGGTGGTCGGCATGAAAATCTCCAAGGACGTAAAGGAGTTTCTGGCGCCGCTTCTGCCGCGTGCAGCGAAGATCTTCGCAGTGGCCGAGCCGGGGCAGCATCTGGCGCTGCCGGTCGAGGAGGTGATCGCCGCATCCGGCGGCGTGGCGGTGCCCGGGCCGGACGTGGCAGGCGCGCTGCGGCAGATTCTCGCACCCGCCCGCGTGCTGATCTGCGGCAGCCTGTATTTGGCAGGGGAAGTTCTGAAGCTGGACGTGGAGCGTAAGTCGCCGCAACGGGCGGTGTGAAGGGGATCGCGACACAACTAAGCCACATTGCGCGGTCAAATTCCGCTTCATCATAAGCGGGAAGCAGTTGAACATGATAACGTATCGTTCGTTTCGATCCAAGGCTATCGGCGTCGCTGGGGCCGCGCTTGGCGTACTCGGTCTGGCCGCCTGCACCGTCGTGGCGCAGCCGGCGCCACGGCCGGTCTATCGCGCCCCGCCGCCCGTCGCCTATGCCCCGCCGCCCCCCGTGGTCTATGCACCGCCGCCGCGCCCAGCCTATATCCCGCCGCCGCCGCCTTTGCGCGTTGAGGTGATCCCGCCGCGGCCGCCCGGCGCCTATGTCTGGCGGCCAGGCCATTGGCAATGGTTTGCCGGCGCCTACCGCTGGGTTCCCGGCCGATACGTGTACCGTCCGGTGTAAACGCGGCTTATGAGGCCTCGGGCTGCAGCTTGCGGAACATGATCAGCGCGTCGACATAGCCGAAGCCGGGATGCAGGAAGGCCCGCGGTATAAGGCCGCGCCGTCGCGAGACATGTCGCGCGGCAAGGCATATGTTTCGACAGCCCGGATGACCGGCTCCAGGATGGCCCAGACGGCGTCATGGTCGGCGACGGTGGCTAGGCGGATCAGCATGTTGCCCGATGCGGAGCGTTGGTCGTAAATCCCCCGCCTTTGCGGGGGATGAAGCGTTTGGGACAATCGTGGCACATTGCGAAATTCATTATGCTGTGTCAGTTGACGTGATTTTCTCAGACCCGGAGCGGAGCGTCGTTAGTGTACGCGAGCACCGGAAGCTGAGAAGCCCGTCAAATGGCCAGCAGGACGGATTTCAATACATGTGTTGGCCGCCGTTGATGGACAGGGTCGAACCGGTGATGAAGTCGGCTTCGTCGGCGGTGAGAAAAATCACGCCGCGGGCGATGTCCTCGGTCGAGCCTAGGCGGCCCCTCGGAATTTTGGCGATGATCTTTTCCAGCACATCCGGCGGCACGGCCCGAACCATTTCGGTATCGACATAGCCGGGCGCAATCGCATTGACCGTGATGCCGTAGCGCGCACCTTCCAGCGACAGCGCTTTGGTGAAACCGTGAATGCCGGATTTGGCGGCGGCGTAGTTCACCTGGCCGTATTGCCCAGCCTGGCCGTTGATCGAGCCGATATTGACGATGCGGCCGAACTTGTTCGTCTTCATGCCCTCGTAGCAAAGCTTGGAAAGGTTGAAGACGGAGCCGAGATTGGTGTCGATGACGGCATCCCACATATCGCGCGACATCTTGCCGATCACGGAGTCGCGGGTGATGCCCGCATTGTTGATCAGGATTTCGATCTTGCCGTGCCGGGCGGAGAGGTCGGCGATGGAGGCGGCGCATTCTTGGTAATCGCAGGCATCGAATTTCGCGGTCTCGATCCCGGTTTCCTTGGAAAAGGCTTCCGCGGCCACCGTATTGCCGGCATAGCTGGCGATGACGTGCCGGCCGGCCTGCTGCAATGCGATGCTGATGGCGGCGCCGATGCCGCGCGTTCCACCTGTAACCAATGCGATACGGGCCATTTAATTTCCTCCGTTTGCCGGGATTATTTAAACCAGATAAGGCGGCGCGGTAACCCTCTACCAGGGACGACGTTCCTTCAAGCGCGGATTTAATACAGATCGAAATATTCGTTGGTCTCCGCCGCCGGAATCTCATCGCGCAGGCGGCGCAGTTCGGCGGCTTTTACGGCGTTGAAGACCCTGATGAATTCCGCGCCCAGCGCCTGCGCCAAAATGGCATCTCCGGCCAATGCGGCGAGGGCTTCGTGCATCTCCGTCGGCAGCTTGGCGAAGGAAGGATCGTTTTCCTTCAGCCCGGCGCGCTCCGGCGCCAGGCTCGACTTGGCCTGCACGCCGGCCAGCCCGGCGGCGATGGTCACGGCGGCTGTGAGATAGGGGTTGGAGAGCGCCGAGGGGACGCGGACTTCCAGATGCTGGCGCTTATCCCTGCTCGCCTTGATGCGCACCGATGCGGAACGGTCCTCCACGCCCCAGGAGATGTTGCTGGGCGCAAAGCTTGCGGGCCGGATGCGGCGGTAGCAATTGGGCGTCGGGTTCCAGATCGCCTGCGCCGCCGCGGCGTGATCCAGAATGCCCTGGGTGAAGCTTTGCATCAGGGCGCTCATGCCGTCCTTGTTTTCCGTGTCCAGGAAGACGTTCGCGCCGGTCTGCAGGTCGTAGAGCGAGATGTGGAAATGCGAGCAGGAGCCGGCCATGCCCTTATACGGCTTGGTCATGAAGGTGGCGAGCAGGCCTTCGGTGCGCAGATATTCCTTTACGGTATTCTTGAACACGAAGGCGCGGTCGGCGGCAGCGACGCCGTCCGCCGCCGCGAAATTCAGCTCCCACTGGCCGGGACCGAACTCGCCGTTGCCGGTGATCATGTCGATGCCGCTTTGCGCCAGGATGCGCATTAGCCGGTCGAATTGCGGGAAGCGATGGGCAATCGCGGTCACGAAGATCGGCTGGCCGGTATAGAGCGGCTGGCGGGTCGCGAGATCGACCACGTAGAACTCGTATTCATGGCCCATCTTGACGCCGTAGCCGAGCTTTGCGGCGGCGGCGATGGCGGATTTCAGCACCGTTCGGGGTGCGGCCGCCTGGGCGCGGCCGTCATACCATTTGGTGTCGCAGATCACCCGGGCGGTGTTCGCGAGCCAGGGCACGTTGCTGACGGTATCCGGATCGGGGACCATCAGGCAATCGGCAAAATTGACGTCCTCGTTGTAGCCGGTGCCGGCGATCGGGTGAGAATCCGTATCCAGCGCGACGGCGCCGCCATAAAGATTGAGGCCGTTCAGCGTGTAGTCCTCGACATGGTCGATCGGGACGGTCTTGCCGCGCGACAGCCCGGCCAGATCGGGCAATTCGAAGCGCACATATTCGACCGAATTCTCCCGCAGGTTCCGGGCGAAGTCGCGGGCCGTCTCCTTGCTGTGGCGGAAGTAATCCGCTTCTGGCCTGTCAGGCATCGATGGCTCCCAATCCGGTTCTGGCCAGCGCATCTTCGGCAATGTCGAGGAAATTTGCAAAAATCCGCCGGGCGTTGGCTTGCAGCTCGCCGAGCTGCGCCGCCACCTCGGCCTGCAGCGCCGGCAGCGCCCCGGAACCCTTCACGCGCTCCAGCGCGGCGGCGTATTCCGGCAAGGCGCCCCATTCGGCGGCGGTGGTGTCCGTCAGCTCCATATGAAATTGCAGGCCGTAGGCGCAGTTGCCGATGGCAAGGCCCTGTACTGCGCAGCCCGGGCTGCTGGCGAGCAGCCGCGCGCCTGGCGGCAATCGGCTGACCTCGGCGCCATGCCACTGGAAGCAGGTGCAGAGCGCCGGCACGCCATCGAAGATCGCATCCGGCGCGCCTAGGCGCACCTGGCTCATGCCGACTTCAGGGGGCGCGGTCATCAGCCGTACCTCACCCCCCAAGGCATCGGCCAGAAGCTGCGCGCCCAGGCAAATGCCGAGATAGGGCCGGCCGGCGCCGACCCACTCCCGGATCGCCGCCTTCTCCGCGATCAGCCAGGGGAATTTCTCCTCCTCCCAGACATCCATCGGCCCGCCCATCACCAGCAGGATATCGAAACTGTCGAGCGGCGGGATCGGCGCGCCTGCATCGAGCTCGACCTGATGTATGCGGCAGCCGCGCATCGCCATGATGTCGCGGAAGCTGCCGGGATGTTCGGAGACGACATGCTGGAAAACGAGAACCTTCATCATTGCTCCAAGGCTGTCGGCGCCACTTTCGTGGCTATAAAGTCGGCGCCACTTTCGTGGCTATAAAACTGTGTTCTTGGCAAGAATACTTATGCTGTGAAGCATAATCTGACAGCGAATTATCCGCAATTTTAACAGCCCCTTAAGCTTGGCGCACGAAGACGGTATCATCTCCGCGCTGCAGGTCGATTGCGCCGCGCGGGTAACAGCTTGCCGGAGAATGCCTTGACGAGCTTGGGCTTCCTGTTTTCGCATATTCTGCCACTCGGCCCGCTCGGGCTGATTCTGGCAGTCTCTTTTGCCGGTCTGGGGTTTGCCGTCGGCCTCGGCCTGGCGCGCGGCGGCGCCGGTGGCAAGACTGGCGAAGCGCGCCGGCAATGGGCGCGACGCCTGGCCGATGCCTCGTTCGACGGGCTGCTGGTGCATCGCAATGGCACCATCCTGCAGATGAACCGGGCGCTGGTGCGGATGCTCGGCTATCGCGAGGTGGAATTGCTTGGCACGCATTTTTCGAATCTGGCGGCGGCCGACCGGTTGGCGGAAATGCGTACGGAGCTGGAGGCGCCGGGGCTGGAGGTTGCCGGTTTCACGCTGATGCACGCCGACGGGACCGAGCGTTTCGTGGAAATGGCAAGCTATACGCTTGAAATGGACGGCCTGCCGGCGACGGTAACGGCGATCCGCAACGTCACCGCGCAGCGCATGATGGAGTCCAGGCTGGCTTATTTGATGCACAACGATCCGCTGACCGGGCTCGCCAATCCGGCGATGTTCAGCGACCGGCTGCAGGAAGCGGTGACCCGCAACGACAGCGCGGGCGGCACCACGGCGGTGCTGACGATGGAGCTGGAGACGCTGAAGACGATAAACGCGCTGATCGGCCGCAGAGGCGGCGATATTTTGCTGCGCCACGTCGCGAACCGGCTGACTTCCATGGCCGATGAAAGCGACACGGTCGCCCGGCTGGCGGGCAATCATTTCGCCATCGTGCAGCCGCATACCGGGGCGCCGAACCGCACCGCGATCCTGACCAGCCAGATCGAGACCGCGATGGAAGAGCCGTTCATCGTCGAAGGCCGGGCGATCCGCGCCAGCATGGCGATCGGCGTGGCGACCTATCCCGAGCATGCGACCAGTGCTGAGGGTCTCATCAATGCCAGCGGCTTTGCGCTGGGCCAGGCGATCGAAAAGGGCGGTACCCATAGCTTCTCCCATGCCGAGGCGGCGGTGGCCGGGTTCGCCGGCGCGGTCGTCGGCGCCAGAGGTGCGGCCGCCGGGTCGCGCATGCTGAGCCTGGAGGAGCAGCGGCTGGCGCATGATTTGCGGCTGGCGATCCCGCGCGGCGAGATCACGCTGGAATATCAGCCGGTCTTCGACGGCAGGCATCTGGACGTGATCGGTTACGAGGCGCTGGCGCGCTGGCGGCATCCGAAGGATGGCATGATCCCGCCGGGCAAGTTCATCCCGCTCGCCGACGAGACCGGGCTGGCCGGCACGCTCGGCAGTTTCATCATGGAAAGCGCCTGCGCCGAGGCGGCGCGCAGCAAGGCGCCGATGATGGCGATCAATATCTCCGGCGCGCAGTTCCGCGACCCGCATCTGGCGGGAAGAATACGTGATATTCTGCAACGCACCGGATGGCCGGCAAACCGGCTGGAGGCGCAGGTGACCGAAGCCATGGTCATGGAAAACCCCCGGGCCGCCGCGCAGGCGCTGCGGGCGATCCAGGGCATCGGCGTGGCGTTGACCTTGGATGATTTCGGGACAAATTTCTCCTCGCTCAGCAGCCTGGCGGATTTTCCGTTCAGCCGGGTGAAGATCGATAAGAAATACATCCACCAGCTGGAGGGCGACGGCAACGCGCAGGCGGTGATCCTGGCGATCCTCTCGCTGGCCCGCAGCCTGAACATCGGGGTCACGGCGGAAGGTGTGGAGAGCCAGGGGCAGCTGAGCTTCCTGCAGGAGAAAGACTGCAACTACGTGCAGGGCTATTTCCTGGGCCGGCCGGCGTCGCAGGCCGTCAGCCCGCAGCCGCCTTCGCAGCCTGTAACAAGCCTGCCGGCGACCAGTCTTCCGGCGACCAGCCTGCCGGCGGCCAGCCTGCCGGCGGCCAGCCTGGCGGCGTTGCCCAGCCTCGTGGCGACCAAGAGATAGCTTCGACTCCGTTGGCGGCGTAGGGTTGGGCGCATGCCGATCCGAATGCTTGAGCCGCAGATCATCAACCGGATTGCCGCCGGCGAGGTGATCGAGCGTCCGGCGGCGGCGGTGAAGGAGCTGGTGGAAAACGCGCTCGACGCCGGCGCCTGCAGGATCGAGGTGATCCTGGAAGGCGGCGGCATCGCGCGGATCGAAGTGATCGATGACGGCGTCGGTATCGCCCGGCACGAGCTGGCGCTGGCGATCGAGCGGCATGCGACCTCCAAGCTTGCCGACGAGACGCTGGTGCGGATCGCCACGCTGGGGTTTCGCGGCGAGGCGCTGCCCTCGATCGGTGCGGCCGCCAAACTGACCCTGATCAGCCGGCCGCAGGGGCAGGATTCCGGCTACCGCATTACCGTGGCGGGCGGCAAGGTTTCCGAAATTGCGCCGGCTGCTGCTGCCTGCGGCACAAGGGCGATCGTCGAGGATCTGTTTTACGCGACGCCGGCGCGGCGGAAGTTTCTGCGGACGCCGCGGGCAGAGGCGGATGCGGCGGAGCGGGCGGTATGGCGGCTGGCGTTGAGCGCGCCGCGGACGGCGTTCCGCCTGGTCTCCGATTCGCGGGTGATGTTCGACGTCCCTGCGCAAGCCGAAGCGGAAAGGGTCGCGGCCTTGTTCGGGCGTGAGACCGCTGCCGGGTTGCTCGACTTGTCGGCGGCGCGCGACGGCGTGGTGCTGAGCGGTCTGGCCGGGCCGGCCAGCCTGTCGCGCGCCACCACGGCGCTGCAGAGTTTCGTGGTGAACGGCAGGCCGGTGCAGGACAAGCTGCTGCGCCTGGCGCTGCGGCTGGCCTACCGCGATGTGATCGCGGCGGGACGGCACCCGGTGGCGGCGCTGCGGCTGGAGCTGCCGCCGGAGGCGCTGGACGTGAATGTGCATCCGGCAAAAACCGAATTGCGCTTCGCCGATGCGAATGGTGTGCGCGGCCTGGTGATCGGCGCAATCGGCAGGCTGCTGGCGCGTCAGGTCAACCTGGCCGGCGCGCCGCCTATCCGGCCGGCGCAGGCGCCGGCCGATGCAGGCAAGCCGCCGCCTTTCGAGGCATGGCCGGATTTTGATATGGCAGCCGGCGCGCGGCCGGATTTGCGCTTGCGGCTAAGCCCGGCGGCGCGCGGCTTTGCCGAGGCGGAGTTGGCATTGCTGACGCCGCCGGCGGCGCGGCAATTCGTGCCCGAAATGGCGGAGCAGGCGCATCCGCTGGGTGCGCCGGTGGCGCAAATCCTGGGTACCTATGTGCTGGCGGTGGCGGCAGACGGCGCGCTGGTCATCGTCGATCAGCACGCCGCGCATGAGCGGCTTACCGAGGAGCGGTTGCGGGCGGAATTCGCCGCAGGCGCGGTCAGGTCGCAGCCGCTGCTGCTGCCCGTAGTGGTGGATCTGGCGCCGATCGATGCGGCACGGTTGCTGGGCGAGGCACCGACGCTGCGGCTGCTCGGCCTGGAGATCGAGGCTTTCGGACCGGGCGCGATACTGGTGCGGGCAGTGCCCATGATGCTGAAAGAGGGCGATCCTTCAGCGATGCTGCGCGACCTGGCCGAGGAGCTGGCGGAGAGCGAGGCGCCTTTGGCGCTGGAGGCCAGGCTGGACGCGGCGCTGGCGCGGCTGGCCTGCCACCGCTCGATCCGCGCCGGAAGGCGGCTGGAAGCGGCGGAGATGTCGGCTTTGCTGCGCGAGATGGAGGCGACCCCGCGCGCCGCCACCTGCAGCCATGGAAGGCCCACCTTCCTGAAGCTGACGAAAGCGGAGCTGGAAAAGCTGTTCGGGCGAAGGGGGATTTAGGAACTGCGCTGCAAATCAAAATCGCCGGCTGGCGGTTTCGAAATCTTCCGGTGCGTTGATGTTGAGGAACGGGTCCGCCTCGGCTTCGAAGGCAACCTGCACGGCACCGCAGCGCTGCAGGAAGTCGCGCACTTTGTAGGGCGGGCTGGTTTTAAGAAAGCCAAGCAGGCGGTGCCGGGCCGAGACCTGCCAATGCGCGACCAGATGATGCTGGCGGCCCAGGTAAGCGGCGACTGCCGGGGCCGGCGTGAGGCGCTGGACCAGGTCCAACGGGATGAACGGCGTATCGACCGGCACCGTAACCAGCGTCTCGGCGCCTTGTTGTTCGGCCCATTCCAGCCCCGCCGCCAGTCCGGCCAGTGGGCCAAAGCCGGCCAGTGGGCCATCCGGCAGCACGAGGAGCGGGTAGGCGTTGAAACGGGTGGCGTCACCATTGGCACTGATGGCGATCTTGTCTGCCTGCGGCAGCAGGCGGCTGAGCAGATGCGCGATCAGCGGCTGGCCGTGCAGTTCCAGGAACGCCTTGTCCGCGCCGCCGAGGCGGATGCCTTTGCCGCCGGCGAGGATCAGCGCGGCGATCATGCAAAACCAAAGGTGATGGGGCGAACGACGGGGATCGAACCCGCGACAACCGGTACCACAAACCGGCGCTCTACCAACTGAGCTACGTCCGCCATCGGGCCACGATGGCCTCCTACTGCGCGCAAGCTGTACCCGTCAATCTTTCCGGAGAGAGATGGCGTTCAAGGCGGCTCAGCGCTTCGCGCAATACGGATTGCTGCTTGCAGAAGGCGAAGCGGACATAGGCGGTTGGCGGGTTGGCGGCGTAGAAGGCCGAGACCGGAATCGCGGCGACGCCTGCCTGTTTGGTAATTTTTCGGCAGAAGGCGAGATCATCCCCGGCAACCCCAAGCGCCGAGATGTCGGCGGTGAGGAAATAGCTGCCATCCGCCGGCAACACGTCAAAGCCGAGCTGCCTGAGCCCGCTCGCCAACAAATCGCGCTTCTCCTGCAGCCCCGTGGCCAGGCTCGCGAAATAGCCATCCGGTTTGGTCAGGCCCAAAGCGACGGCGCGCTGCAGATTGGGCGCTGTGCAAAAGGTAAGATTCTGATGTGCCTTGGCGGTCAGCGCCACCAGCGCGTCTGGGCCGGAGATATACCCGACTTTCCAGCCGGTCAGGGAGAAAGTCTTGCCGGCGCTGCCGACGCGCAGACAACGCTCGAACATGCCGGGCAAGGTCATCAGCGGGATATGGCGGGCGGGTGCGAAGACCAGATGCTCATACACCTCATCGCAGACGGCATAAGCATCGTATTGTTCCAGCAAATCAGCGATAAAGCTTAGCTCCCGCTCGGTGAACACCTTGCCGCATGGATTCATCGGCGTGTTCAGCAGCAGTAATTTGGTGCGCGGTGAAAAGGCGTCGGCCAGCGCATTATAAGGCAGCGTCCATTCCGGCGGGTGCAGCCGCACCAGCTTCGCCACGCCGCCAAGCATTTGCACGACCGGCAGATAGGTGTCGTAGAGCGGCTCGATCAGCACGACCTCGTCACCGGGATTGAGCAGCGCCATCAGGCAGGCCGTAATGGCCTCGGTGGCGCCGGAGGTGACGACGACGCCGTGCTCAGGATCGATGTCCAGGCCGTAGAAGCGTCGGTTGGCGGCGGCGACGGCGTGCCGCAGCTCGGCCAGGCCGGTAAGCGGGGCATATTGATTGCGCCCGTCGCGTAGCGCAGAAGCGGCGGCCTCGATAAGATCGGCCGGCCCTTCCCGGTCCGGAAAGCCCTGGCCGAGATTGATGGCGCCGTGCTGCGCCGCCAAGGCGGACATCAGCGTGAAAATCGTCGTGCCGGTTTGGCTTAGCAAGATATTGGTGGTCTTCATCGATCTCCTGGCAGGGGCGCGCCTTGGCTGGCAGGCGAACAGAATGCATTACGAATGCGCTGGCAATGCATTACATCTTTACAATTAAGCAAGCAAAGCTGCTCATTTTCTATGCAGGTCTGTTTATAGCGTTTGGCGAATAATGCGTTCTGCCCGGCTTTCCTTCGGGCAAAGCCGGTCGCATCAAAGTGCTACGCGCTGGCACGGCTCATGGCTACGCGCTGGCACGGCTCATGCAAGGGAAAGCGCGCCTGCCCATTGGCTGGTGCGCGATTGCGCTGACATGCAGAAACCAGAAGGAGGACGCCCGCAACGTGGTGGGCGTGGACCAGATGAAAAAGATCGAAGCGATCATCAAACCGTTCAAGCTGGACGAGGTGAAGGAAGCCCTGCACGAAGTCGGGCTGCAAGGCATCACGGTCGTTGAGGCGAAGGGCTTCGGCAGACAGAAGGGCCATACCGAACTGTATCGCGGCGCCGAGTATGTGGTCGATTTTCTGCCCAAGGTTAAGATCGAGGTGATCTGCGACGACGCTGTGGTGGAGCGTGCGGTGGAAGCGATTACCAATGCGGCGCGCACCGGCCGGATCGGCGACGGCAAGATCTTTATTTCGACAATCGAGGAAGCCATTCGCATTCGTACTGGCGAAAAAGGCGATGCGGCGATCTGATCTGCGAGAGAGAATAATTTGACGAATATCGGGGGCCGCATGGTGCGGCCTTCAAATATGTTGATGGAACGGGGAAAGAGCATGGCAAAAAAGCCCGCTGGTAGTATTGGTGACGACGGCGTATCGAAAATTTTGACGATGATCAAGGAGAACGGCGTTGAATACGTCGATCTTCGCTTCACCGACCCGAAAGGAAAGTGGCAGCACACGGCACAGCATATTTCCACCGTGGATGCGGACGCGCTGAAAGACGGTTTCATGTTCGACGGCTCGTCAATCGCCGGCTGGAAGGCGATCAACGAATCCGACATGATTTTGCAGCCGGATCTGGATACCGCGGTGCTGGATCCGTTCGCGGCCAAGCCGAGCCTGATTTTGTTCTGCGACATCGTTGAGCCGGCGACCGGCCAGGGCTATGCCCGCGACCCGCGCTCGACCGCCAAGCGCGTCGAAGCCTATGTGAAATCGACCGGGATCGGCGATACCGTGATCATCGGCGCGGAAGCCGAGTTCTTTATTTTCGACTCGGTCAAGTTCGGCACCGGCGGCAATTTCGGCATGTACCAGCTGGACAGCATCGAAGGCCCAGGCTCCTCGATGAAGGATTATCCGGAAGGCAATATGGGCCATCGCCCCGGCATCAAGGGCGGCTATTTCCCGGTGCCGCCGGTGGACGGCGATAGCGATCTGCGCGCCGAAATGCTCTCCTCGATGGGCGAGATGGGCCTGCCGATCGAGAAGCATCACCACGAGGTGGCGCAGTCGCAGCATGAGCTGGGCACCCGGTTCAGCACGCTGACCAAAATGGCCGACCAGATGCAGATCTATAAATACTGCGTGCAGAACGTTGCCCATTCCTACGGCAAGACCGCAACCTTTATGCCCAAGCCGATCTATGGCGATAACGGCTCGGGCATGCATACGCATATTTCCATCTGGAAGGCCGGCAAGCCGCTTTTCGCCGGCAACGGCTATGCGGATCTGTCGGAGATGTGTCTGTACGCGATCGGCGGCATCATCAAGCATGCCAAAGCGATCAACGCCTTCACCAACCCCTCGACCAACAGCTATAAGCGGCTCATCCCAGGGTTCGAGGCGCCGGTGCTGCTGGCCTATTCGGCCCGCAACCGTTCCGCTTCCTGCCGTATTCCCTATACCACCAGCCCGAAAGCCAAACGCGTGGAAGTCCGCTTCCCCGATCCGACGGCGAACCCCTACCTGGGGTTCTCGGCGGTCGCCATGGCGGCACTCGACGGCATCAGAAACAAAATCCACCCGGGCGACCCGATGGATAAGGATCTGTACGACCTGCCGCCGGAAGAGCTGAAGGAAATTCCGACCGTCTGCGGATCACTGCGTGAAGCCTTGGGCGCGCTGCACGCGGATCACGAATTTTTGCTGGCCGGCGACGTGTTCACCGAAGAGCAGATCGAAAGCTATATCGAGCTGAAATGGAAAGACGTGTACCGCTTCGAACACACACCGCACCCGGTCGAGTTCGAGATGTACTACTCGGCGTAAGGAAGTAAGACGTTCTTTTTCTGAAGAAAAAGAACCAAAAAGACTTTCGGACTTTGGCTCCTGGGCGCTGGCCGCGTCAGCGCCCAGGACGTTGAGTGAAGAGTGTTTGAGTGAAGAGTCTTTGAGTGAAGAGTCTTTGAGTGAAAAAGTCGTGAGGGAAAATATCTTTGCTTCTTTTTTTGAAAAAGAAGCGCTTTTTCAGTTACTGGCGTCGACCATTACCCGTCGGCGCGCGGGCTGGCGTTTGATCGGCATTACTGCGTGCAGGTCCTTGGTTGCTTCCGCGATGGTCAGCCCGGCGAATTGTGGCACCAAGAACCTGCCTAGCCGCTCGTACAGGTGGAAGGCCTTCAGGCTGAGCCGCCAGTTGAAGGGCGGGCTGGAAAGCGCGAATTTCTGATTCTCCACCTGAAAAAACAGGCTGGTCAGCAGCCGGGCGAGCTGGCCCCTGGAATAAGGTTGGCCGTGGCCGAACGGGGTGTTTTCCCAGTAGGCCCACATGCCCTGGCGATTGGGGACCACGACGATCAGCCTGCCGTCGTCTTTCAGCAGGCGCCAGACCTCGCGCAGCGTCTGGCGGGCGTTGCCGGCATGTTCCAGGCCGTGGACCAGCAAGATGCGGTCGAAGGAAAGATCCGGAAAGGGCAGGGTGTCTTCCTCCGCCGTGCAGCTCAGACTGGCGCGGCCGGCCGGCCAGATTGTGTTTCCTAAACCCTGCGGGGAGACGGCAATCGCGCGGGTCGCTTGCTCCCGCCATTGCCGCAAATAAGGGCCGGTATAGCCAAGGCCGAGCAGCGAGAGGTTGCCGCAGTTCGGCCAGAATCCGTGCAACTCGGTGCGCAGCAGGTTGGCGGTAAGGCCGCCTAGCGTGCTGGCATAAAATTCGGCTGCGTCTCGCGCATCGATCGACATGCGCACTATATAACACGCGTACCGGAAAAGGAGCAGTCAATGACCGTAACAGTAACGGCGATACCCATGCTTTCGGATAATTATTCATGGCTGATCACTGAATCCGATAGCGGCAGGCTGGCGATTATCGATCCTGCCGAGGCAGGGCCGGCGATTGCGGCGATCGAGGCGAAAGGCGGCAAGCTGGATCGCATTTTCCTCACGCATCATCATGGCGACCATATCGACGGCGCGCCGGAACTGGCCCGCAGATACGGTGCCAAGGTGATCGGCAATGCATCTGATGCGCACCGGCTGCCGAAACTCGATATCGCCGTGCGGGAAGGCGATGTTGTGCCTTTCGGCGCTGCAAGCGCGACAGTGATCGACACGCCAGGTCATACGATCGGCCATATCGCGTATTATTTTGCCGATGGCGGGCTGCTGTTCTGCGGCGATACGATGTTCAGCCTGGGCTGCGGCAGGCTGTTCGAGGGCACCGCCGAGGACATGTATGAGAGCCTGCAGAAATTCGCTGGACTGCCGAAGGAGACGCTGGTTTGCGCCGGCCATGAATACACCCAGAGCAACGCCAAATTTGCGCTCGTCGCGGACCCGGAAAACCCGGCTTTGCAAGTCCGCGCAAAGGAGGTTGACGAACTGCGCCGCCACGGCAAAGCGAGCTTGCCGGTGACGCTGGGATCGGAGATGGCGAGCAATCCATTCCTGCGCGCGCTGGATGCGGCAAGCGTGAAACGGCTGCGCGCGGCCAAGGATCATTTCAGCTAGTTGCGGCTTAGAAAACTATCCCATGGCGAGCCTCGCGGTATTATTCCATGGCGAGCCTCGCGGTATTATTCCATGGCGAGCCTCGCCGTTTTATTCCATGGCGAGCCTCGCCGTTAGCGAGCGCGAGTTGCAAGCCGCATCGAATAGGGTAATGCTGCACGCCAAGCCCTAGCACAGGTTTTCCTGGCCTTGGGCTGGTGGCATAAATTGGGAGATTGTTATGAGGAAATTACTGACCGCCGCGGCCATTGGCTGCATGGCGTTTTTGGCTTCGGCGCAATTGCCGGCGCAGGCTAAGACCTTTACCGAAATCAAATTCGGCGTTGATGCGACCTATCCGCCATTTGAAAGCCTCTCGCCCAGCGGCGGATTTATTGGATTCGATGTCGATCTCGGTCGCGCCATCTGCGCCGAGCTGAAAGTAAAATGCGTTTTCATCAACCAGGGTTTTGACGGGATCATTCCGGCCCTGCAAGCCCGCAAATTCGACGCCATTCTGTCGTCGATGACCGTCACGCCGGCGCGCCAGCAGCAGATCGACTTTTCTTCTGAAATGTTCAACGAGCCGACCAGTCTGGTCGTGAAGAAAGGCTCTGGCCTGACGCCGATGGCGGCGAGCCTGAAGGGCAAGACGGTCGGCGTGGAGTCCGGGACCATTCAGGAAAGCTATGCAAACGCCTACTGGAAACCTGCGGGGGTAAACGTCGTTTCCTATCCCGGGCAGGACCAGGTTTATGCCGACTTGCTCTCCGGCCGGCTGGATGCGTCGCTGCAGGATTCCGTCGAAGCCGATTACGGCTTTCTGAAGACCCCGAAGGGTGCCGGTTTCTCCTTTGGCGGCAACGTGACGTATGACCCGAAGGATGTGCTGGGTTCCTATATCGCCATCGGCATCCGCAAGGATGAGCCGATGCTGAAAGCGAAGATCGACAAAGCGATCGCCGCGATCATCGCCAATGGCACTTACAAGAAAATCGAGGCCAAATACTTCAACTTCGACGTCTACGGCTTCAAGCAGAAATAACATGGAACCGGCCCGCCCAAGCTTGGCGGGCCGGTTGCGCCTTGGAGGGTAGATGTTTTCACTCGACGGCTTTGGACCGCAGATCTTCTCCGGTGCTGTCACCACTGTCGAGTTATCGCTGCTATCGCTGCTTGGGTCCTTCATTCTTGGGTTGCTTGGCGCATCGGCTAAACTTTCGAAAAGCCGGGTGGTTTTCGGGATCGCGACTGCCTATACCACGCTGATCCGCGCCGTGCCCGACTTGGTGCTGATGCTGTTGATCTTCTATTCGCTGCAGATCTGGCTGAACGATCTTACCGATTATCTTAATCTCGATGATGTCAATCTGGACCCGTTCACCTCCGGCGCGATGACGCTTGGGTTTATCTACGGCGCCTATTTTACCGAGACGTTTCGCGGCGCCTTTATGGCGGTGCCGAAAGGCCAGATGGAGGCGGCGCGCGCCTACGGCATGCGGCCGTTCTCCGCGTTCCGTCGCATCCTGTTTCCGCAGATGATGCGTTATGCCTTGCCCGGGCTGGCAAATAACTGGCAGGTGATTCTGAAATCCACCGCGCTGGTTTCCCTGATTGGACTCAGCGACGTTGTAAAGGCGGCGCAGGGCGCAGGCGAAGCGACGTTCAGAACCTTTTTCTTCACCAGCATCGCCGGGCTGGTCTATCTGTTTCTGTCTTCAGTTTCCCGGGTCGTACAGTATTATCTGACCCGAAAGTACAGCGTCGGCGTGCGGCAGGTGGTGTTTTGATTTCCATCGTCCAGAGCTACGGCAAGGCCTTCCTGCTAACCGACGGCTACACCATGACCGGCGTGGCGATGACGCTATGGCTGCTGATCAGCGCCTGCATCATCGGCTTTTGCTTAGCACTTCCGCTGGCGATCCTGCGTAACTCGAAATCGCCGCTGCTGTATGCGCCGGTATGGCTTTACTGTTTCGTCTTCACCGGCACGCCGCTGCTGGTGCAGCTGCTGGTAATTTATACGGGCATTTACAGCCTGGATTTTGTGCATCATGTGCCGCCGCTGAATCATTTTTTTCGTTCCGGCCTGGATTGCACCATCCTGGCCTTCGGCCTGAACACCGGCGCGTACACCACGGAAATCTTTTCTGGCGCGATCCGCGATACCAATTACGGTGAGGTGGATGCCGCTCGCTCGCTCGGCTACTCGACCTCCAAGCTGTACCGCCGGATCGTCATTCCCTCCGCCCTGCGGCGGGCGCTGCCGGTCTACAGCAACGAGGTGATCCTGATGCTGCATTCAACAACTTTGGCTTTTACGGCTACGGTGCCGGATATTCTCAAAATTGCCAATGATGCCTATTCGGCAACGTATAATCCGTTTGCGGCGTTTGTGGTTGCGGCGCTGTTATATGCGTGCATTTCATTCACGCTGATTCTCGGTTTCAGAAAAGCGGAAGCGCATTTTCTGGCGTTTCAAAAAAGCTAGGGAATAAAAGAGGCTTCTTTTTTCGACAAAAAGAAGCAAAAAACTTTTTCGATCCTGGGCCTGTGGCGTTCGCAACGCTCGGATTTGAAGTATCAAAGGTTTCTTGCGCCGCAAGCGGGGCGCGTCGCCCTTTCAAAAAGCGGCTACTTCCTCAATGCCTCAAGGTCGAGGCCAAAAACTGCCTGAACCGTTCCGATTTCGGCTGCGTAAATACGTCGTCGGGCTTGCCCTCTTCTTCCGTTCTGCCTTGGTGCAGGAACATGACGCGGCTGGCGACTTCGCGGGCGAAGCCCATTTCGTGCGTCACCACCAGCATGGTGCGGCCTTCTTTGGCGAGCTCGCGCATTACCTTCAGCACCTCGCCGACCAGTTCCGGGTCGAGCGCGGAGGTCGGTTCGTCGAACAGCATCACGTCGGGTTCCATGGCAAGTGCGCGGGCGATCGCGACGCGCTGCTGCTGGCCGCCGGAGAGCTGCGCCGGATAGGCGTCGTGTTTTGCGGACAGCCCAACTTTTTCCAGCATTGCCTCACCACGCGCAATCGCGGTTTTGCGCTCGACGCCCAGCACATGGATCGGCGCTTCGATGACGTTCTGCAGCACGGTCATGTGAGCCCAGAGATTGAACTGCTGGAACACCATGGCGAGGCGGGAGCGCAGGCGTTCCACCTGTTTGGCGCTGGCAGCCCCCCGGCCGCGCTTGCCGTCCTTCATTTCGATCAGCTCGCCCTTGATCATCACCTTGCCCTGGTCCGGCATTTCCAGCAGGTTGATGCAGCGTAGAAACGTGCTTTTGCCGGAGCCGGAGCTGCCGAGAATGGCGATAACGTCGCGCTCTCGTGCGGTGACGGAAACCCCTTTCAATACTTCGACCGGCCCGAAGCGTTTATGGATGTTTTCCACAACCAGCGCGGTGGCAGGCGGCAAACTCTCTGACATTTATCATCCTTGCGTCGCAGGCGCGAACTGGACAAGCAAATTCCGCGCCACGCACTGGCTCAAGCCCAAGAAGGTTTTTGAAGCGCCGATGGCCTAAGCGTCCTTCATCAGTGTAACAAAGCTTCTTTGCTCCGCTGTTTTTGAAAAAAACGGCTGCTTGCTTAATCCAAGAGCCTGGGCGCGCCGCGGCGCATGTATTTGGCAAGCTGGCGGTGGAAGTTGGTGACCTTTTGTTCCTGGTGCGGGTTTGGCAATGGGCCGCGGAAGCCGCGGGATTTCATGCCGTTCTGAACGTATTCCATATTGGCGAAATCCTGCGCCAGGACGGATCCCCATTTTTCTGCGGTGGGTTCGGCGTGGACCCATTCGGTTTTCGGCTCCTCGCCTTCCGGAAAGCGTTCCAGCGCATAGGCTTCGAAGACGCATAGGTTTGGGTCCTCGCCATAGGGGCGCGAGCGGTAGCACAAGGCGGAGGTGGCGCCCTGCAGGATGGACTGGTTGGGGAAGATGCTCCAGGCCAGGCCAGCTTCAGACATTTGTTGCGGGGTAATGGTTGGCCAGATGACGCCGCGTTTGGCGTCATCTGCGCGGGCGGAGGCGAGCCAGTGCTTGATCACTTCCGGCGCCGGCGTGCCTTCGGGCAGTTCATCGACGAGGCGTTTGGCGGCGTTGACCAAGGTCAGCGTTGTGCTGGCCTGGTTGACCGTTTCGTAGTTCTCGCGGGCAAGCTGATAGGTGGAGACGCGGGCATCGGCGCCTAGGCCGGCGCGGGTATTGGAGGTGCCGCCTTCCTTGCGGAGCGAGGCGTCGCGTTCGTCGAAGCCGGAGACGCCATGCAGCCCGTAGGGTTTGCTGTAGGCGTAGTAATTGCCGTATTTCAGAAGCTGCGAATGGGTGCCGGCGACGTGGTAAGGTTCCATGAAGGCCTCGATCGAGGTCTTCCAGTTGGCGGGGTAGATGACCCATTGGCGCCATTTGTAGCGCATCTTGTCGAACTGGAAGGGGCTGAGGATTTTCCCCGCATCGCCCAGATAGTCGAGCAGCGGCTCAGCGTTCGGATCCATATGAACGTAGATGAACCCGCCCCAGAAATCGATCTTGACGGGGGAGAGCGCGGTGCGTTCCTCGGTCAGCGCGCCCTGCCAGTCCTGCGGGTCGAGGATGTAGCTGTTCTTCCCGTCCAGATCGAAATTCCAGCCATGGAAGCCGCAGATGAAGCGTTTGCGGACATTGCCGCGGACGCCGTTTGCCGTCTTCGGCACACTGATCAGCTGGCGGCCGCGATGCGGACACACATTGTAGAAGGCGTTCACCGTCTCCGCATCCTTGCGGATGATGATGATGGATTCCGCACCAACCTCGTAGGTGATGTAGTCGCCGGGCTCGGGAATGTCCTCCAGCCGGCCGGCCATCTGCCAGAGTTTTGGCCAGAGCAGGTCGGCTTCGTCCTTCGCGTAATCGCGAGAGAGGAAGGCCTCTGTACCATAGGTCAGCGGCTTTCCCAGGTCTTCGTCGCTGAGGGGCGGCCGGGAGAAGTCAGTCGCAGGCGTATCCATGGTGCAGGTTCCTATTCGCCGTTCCGGCTGGGGGCTGGTTTCCTACCTATAACAGAACAAGCCGCGGTACTTCATGTCAAACCTGGGCGCGCTGGCGCGTTTATCGCGGTTGGCTGTGGTCTAACCTCGACCTTGGCTGAGGCTGCCACCCCGCGAAGCCGGCATCAAGGATGCTGACGCGCCGTTAAAGCGCTCGCCCGCGGCGATCCCTGACCCCGTTTTCGCGCGTTTGGGTATCGGCTGCAGGTCGAGGCGGAAGAACAGGTTCGCCAGTCAAACAGAGGAACATTGTGTAGGGGGAGATGGTGAGGCGGCGGAGACGATGGGTGGGACGGGCTGTGGAGGCGCCAACAGCCCAGGTTCACAGAAGTCTTTTGGCCGCACCAGCGGCCGGTTCTTTTTCTTCAGAAAAAAGAGGTGCTGCCTTTTCCCTAAACCGCCAGCTGCTTGTACTTGCGCAGCAGCATGATGCCACAGATGGCGGAGAGGACGAACATGGCGGCGCCGATGGCCAGCACGTAAGCGTGGGTGGGGGCGCTGCCGCGGCCGATCAGGGCAAAGATGATGGTTTGCGGGATGAAGCCGATCGCCGAGGCGGTGATGAAGGGCAGTGCGCGCACCGAAGACAGGCCGGCGGCGAGGTTGAGCAGGATGTTACTGCCGACCGGCATCAGCCGGAACGCCAGCGTGGCGATGAAGGGCCGGGCGGCGAGGGTGGAATCGATCTTGCGCAAGGCAGGCCCGAAGCGGCGATAGACGAAGGAGCGGCCCATCATGCGCGACCAGGAGAAATCGATGCCGCAGGCCAGAATTTGGCTGAGCAGCGCGATCGCAGCGCCGCTCCATGGGCCGAAGGCGTAGCCCGCGACGAAGGCCGGGATCTGCCGCGGCAGGCCGATGGCGGTGAGCGCGGTTGCCAGCAGCAGGAACAGCGCAGGTCCGCGAACGCCGCCTTCGCTCACCAGATGCTGCAGCGTGGATTGCGCCGAGGCCGCGCCCAGCAGCGGCAGGCTGAAGGTGATGGCGACCATCGTGCCGGCCATCACCGCCGGTTTGAAGGCGCGGGCGGTCGTGACCGCGGCGGGCTGTGTTTGCACGCTGACCTGCTTCATGGGTTGGGATCGATTTGCGGCTGGTTCCAGCGGCGCTGCAGCCAGGCAACGCCGAACAGATCGACGATGCCGACTTTCAGCCGGCCCCAGGTGCCGTAATGCGAAGCGCCATGAACACGCGGATGGTGCCGCACCGGCACGGAGACGACGCGGCCGCCGGAGCGGATGAACAGCGCCGGCATGAAGCGATGCATATGATCGAAATGCGGCATTTGCAGGAAGGCGTCGCGGCGGAACAGTTTCAGCCCGCAGCCGGTATCGGGCGTGCCGTCCTTCAGCATGCGGCTGCGCACTGCGTTGGCGATGCGCGAGCCCCAGCGTTTGGCCTCCGAATCCTTGCGGCTGGTGCGATGGCCGGCAATCAGAACCGGCTTTGGACCAACGATTTCCGAAGCCATCGCAGCTTCAAGCATGGCGGGAATATCGGCGGGATCGTTCTGCCCGTCGCCGTCCAGCGTGGCGATGAACACTCCGCGGGCCGCACTTACGCCGGTGATGACGGCGGCGGATTGGCCGCAGCTTTTGCGATGCCGGACATGAACCAGCGTCGGCAGCTCGGCCGCAAGCTTGCTCAGAATGGCGGGCGTCGTGTCGGAACTGCCGTCATCGACATAAACGATCTCATGGTCGATCTGGTGCAGCGCCTCGACGATGGCGGCGATCAGCGGGAGCAGATTCGGCGCCTCGTTATGCACGGGCACGACGACCGAGATGAGCGGGGAATCAGGTTGCGTCTCGGACTTGGTCCGGGAGAGGGGTTCAATGATCATGTCGCTATTCAGCCGATTCATTAAGGCGACTCTGTGGCTCAAATTCGTACAGAAAAAGGTTTTTGTTCCCGAAGCTCCCGGGTTTTATTAAGATGCTGATTTCCGTGGCCTGTAGCCAACGCAGGCCGGCAAAGGCGGCGCCGGCTGTTAGTTGGGTGACGCCAAGACGGTCGAGAATGGCGGCGGCGGTGTCGTTGCCGGCCAGCAGAAAATTGCGGATGCCGGCGCCGCGCAGGGCCTCGGCGATCGCCGCAAGAATTTCCGCCGCCGGGAAGCCTGCGCTGATCCTGTCCGGCGGCGCGGAAGTGCTGATGAGAAAAGCCGGACTATCGAAAAACGGTTGCGCCCAGGCAAGCGCCTGCGCAGCCTGCTGCACTGGGTCAGGGTTGGAGAGATCCAGGTCGAGCACCGGCATGGCGGAGCGCGCGGCGGCGGTCTGGATCAGGGTTTGCCGATGCAATGCGCCGGAGAGAATGGCAACGGGCCCGCTTGGGGGCGCAGCTTCGACCTCGTCGCCGGCGTAGCGCGGGCTGAGCCAGGCTGGCCCGGCGATCAAAGGCTGACGGGCCAGCGCGTCGGTGATCGTTACGCATTGATCCTCCGCGATGGCGTCCAGCAAAGCAAGGCGGACGCCGCGCTCCTTCATCGCGATGAGCTGGCCGCGGATTGCCTGGGTGCCGGCGGCGACGGTTTCATGCGGCACGATGGCGATCACACCATCGATATAGGGGGCGAGTTCATGCTTCAACTCGCCTTGCAGCCTGCCGTTCTGGAAAAGATGGCCTTGATAGACACAACGGCCTGCCCAAGGCATTGCAAGGCAGGCTGCGAGAAAATCCGTGCCGGCGCTGGAGGCGAGCAAATCCAGGAGAGGGCCGACCCTGGCAGGGCAAAGGGCCGCTTCGGTGTTTCCGAATGTGAAGATCTGCTGCGAGCGCCCGGCCCCCAAAGCAGCTAGCGCTTCCGCGGGCTGCAACATCAACGCCGCCGGCGCCAGGATGTCCGAGAAGGCTGCATTGGCTGCGCCGATTCCAAATTTGGAGCCAGGACCAAAGGCGGCGGTCAGCGCAACGGCATCGCACAACGTCGCCGCGATCCCGTAAGGTCTCACGGCGGCTCTGCCGTCATCGTTGTGTCATCCGCATGCACGACTAGATGGCATGGCCGCATGGCCGCATCCAGGGTTAATGCAGAAAAAGCACCGCCGGTTACACGAATCTTGACGGGTTCAGGTTGGCCAGGTAATCGATCCGGTTTCGGCTGAAATTGCCTCGCGCTCGGCCAGGCAAGGCGAGAAGAACAGATTGCCGCGATAGCCGCCGCGAACAGTCTGCAGCGTCACCGCTACCCAAAAGCCCAGCAGCGCCAAGGTCATCAGACTGCCCAGCAGCGTGAAGAACGCCATCCCGGTTTGCTGTCCCAAATTCAGCGTGGCCAAGGTGAAGACCCCAAGCGGGAAGGTAAACCCCCACCAACCCATGTTGAAGGGTAGGCCCTCGTTCAAATAGGTCAGGGTCATGGCCGCGGCCATGACCAGCCACCACGCGCCATATCCCCATAAGACCAGGCCGCCGATCAAGCCGATGCCTTGGGCGGCAATGCCGACATCCTGCAAGCCGATGGTGCCAAAAACAGCCGCAGCGTCGTGACCCAAAACCAGCAGGCTGAGGGCGCCGGTACCGAGCGGACCGAGTGCCAGCCAGCTGGATACGGCCATGTCCCGCTTCGGCAGCTTGTGCAGCACCAGCCGCAGAAACAGGATGACCAGAATGCCCAACGCCAGCGGGACGGAAAAGGCCCAGAGCAAATAGCAGGAGATCAGCAGATGCGCGGCCAGCGCAGGGTCTGCCAGATGCGGAATGAGCAGGCCGCCACTGGCGGCCGCGACTTCCGCCGGGACCACCGGAAGCAGCCAGACCGCGGTCATGGTTTCAATGCTGTGCTTCTGCCGGGTGAACATGAGGAATGGCACCAGCAGGCCGACCGCGATCGCCAGGGCGGCATCGATCCACCAGAGAAAGGTCGCGATCCAGACGGCGGCGGCGCCTATCTGCGGAATGCCGAACGCCAGGAAACCGTTAATTATGGTGGCAAGTCCCATGGGAATGGCGCCAAGGAACATCGGCATGACGGAATGGCCCCAGATCGGCATGGCATCGCGCGTGAAGAATACCCAGCGGGCGCTGTACAGCATGGTGCATGCAATGAACAGGACGATATTAACCAGCCAAAGCAGCGCACCGGCAGAATGCAGGACCGGGATTTCAGCCGGGAGTTGATTTAATGCCAGTGCAAGGACGCCGGTTCCCATGGTGACAGTAAACCAGTTCGGCGTGAATTGCCGGATGATCTCACGCGGATGGTCATGATGGGCGAAAGGCCGGTTGAGACGCGGGAGCATAATCGAGCCTTCCTCAATGTCCCGACACAAGGTAGTCTTCCCCTTGCGTCACGGAAAACGGCAAATCAGCATGGCAGAAGCTGATGCTTGGACTGCGAAGCCAGATCATCCGATCAGGCCTTGGAGGAGAGCGTGAAGCCGCCGCCGCGGATCGTCGATTTGCCGCTGCTGCCATAACCGGAAGCCGCGGCGGCGCGGGCGGCACCCGCGATGATGCCCAGGATCTGCGACTGAACATCGATACCGCGGCTGAGCAATTTGCGGTTTTCCGCCGCCAGCAGATCGAGACGCTGCACGGTTTCGCGCAAAGCCGGTTTCGGGCAGCCCGGCGTGCGGTTTTCAACAGCCTGGATGGCGGCGCGCTTGGCCGGCAGCAAGGCAGCGGCGGCGGCAAAATCAAGCGCCCGCAACGCGGCGTTTTCCGCCTGCAGAATGCCAGCCAGCGTGTTGGCGGCTTCAATCCAGTTCGATGGCGATGTCATTGTACCGGTTTCTCCTTCATGGCGGCGGCGATCTGGCCGGCAAGGCCCAACCCGCCATCGGCTTCCATTTGCGTGGCAATCGCGTTCAGCAAGAAAGGCTGCCAGGTTTTATCGGCGGAACTGCCGCCGAACAGTGGCGGCAGCGAATCCACGGTATCGAAAATCGGCGTGAGCAGCTGGCTGATCGCCATGGTTTCAAAATCGCGTGCCTGTTTGGCGATGGCGGCGGGGTTGGAGCCGTAGCCGCCGGCTAAGGGAGGAATGTTCATTGCACGATCAGATCGGCTTGCAGCGCCCCGGCGGCTTTGATGGTCTGCAATATGCTGATCATATCATGCGGGGCGACGCCGAGCGAGTTCAGGCCGGAGACGAGCTGCTGCAGGCTGACGCCGCCATCCAGGATGGCGAGCTGCTTGCCGGCGCCCTTGCCGACGGCAATCGTGGTCGTCGTGGTAGAAACGGTGGTGCCACCGCTCAGCGGGTTGGGCTGGCTGACCGCCGGCGTGTTGGTAACCTGGATGGTCAGGTTGCCCTGGGCGATTGCGATTTCGCTGACCCTGACATCTGCGCCGATGACGATCGTGCCTGTTGCCTCATCCACCACCACAGTCGCCGGCGAGGAGGGCGAGACTTGCAGATCCTCAATGGCGGCAAGAGATTGCACGACATCCTTGCCGGCGAGGTTGAGGCTGATGGTGCGCGGATCGTCTACCCTGGCGGTGCCGTAGCCCAGTGTTTCATTGACCGCCGCCGCGATTCGCTCCGCAGTCGTGAAATCTGGATTGCGGAGCTGCAGGCTGGGGTCGGTTTCCGAGGCCAGGGCGAATTGCACCGCCCGTTCGACGATGGCGCCGTCGGAGATGCGGCCCACGGTCGGCACGCCCTGCGTAAAATTGCCGTTGGCGCCCGATGCGGTGATGGCGCCAGTGACCATGGACCCTTGCGCGACCGCATAGACCTGGCCGTCGGCGCCGAGCAACGGCGTCACCAGCAAAGTGCCGCCGGTCAGGTCCTTGGCGTCGCCCAAGGCCGAGGCGGTGACGTCGATACGCTCGCCGGTATGGATGAAGGCGGGCAGGTCAGCCGTGACCATTACTGCCGCCACGTCCTTGGTCTGCAGCTGCGCGGCCAGCGCCTGGGTGTTGATCCCAAGCCGCCCAAGCATGCCGACAAGCGATTGTTTGGTGAAGACCGCGTTCTGCAGAGAATCGCCGGTCTGGTTCAGGCCGACGACGAGGCCATAGCCGACGAGCTGGTTGTCGCGAACGCCTTGCACGTCCGTTATATCCTTGATCCGGACCTGCGCGCCGGCGTTTACAGGTGCGAGCGCCGCAAGAAGGGCCAGGATTGCGAGCACAAAACGCTGATGGAACAGCATAAACTTCATTGAAAGCTTTTGGTTAAGGAGTTTGCGACATCGTTCATGTCACGGATTGACGAGCAAACGCCGTGCCAGGAACAGATTTTGAATAGTCTTGAGAAACAGCCGGTAAATCCTTGCAAAGCAGAAAATGGGTCGTGCGCGCTCGTCGTGCTCAACCGGCAGAATCTGCCGCCCGTGCCGGAAAGGCGGCAGAAACCGGCTGGCGCATCTTGCATCGAGCTTGCCCATGCGACGCATTGACCGGGTTGCCGGCAGCGCCATGCCCGGCAGCGGCCGGGCAAAAGCGGCGGCGGGGGAAGGCGGATTCAATGTCGAACCCGGCAGCGTACCGGCGGAAGGCGCCGGCCGGAGCCAAGAAGTGCAGCCGGCCGGTTTGACCGGCATGCTGGCGTTGCAGGAGGCCGAGGCGGAGGTTGCGGGAAAACGGAATGGCAGGCGCCATGGGCTTGCCTTGCTGGACGCGCTGCAGGATTTGCAGCGCGACCTGCTGGCACCGGTGGACGATCAGGCGCAAATTTCCGGTCTCGCCCGGCTTGCCGAAGCCATTCCGGCAGTCACGGATCCCGGACTAGCGGATGTTCTTGCGGCCATCCGCTTGCGGGCGAAGATCGAATTGCTTCGGCGCGGGTTGGAACCTGGCTAAAGGCGCGTTGCGGTGCAGTATTCGGCCTTGGCTAGTCATTAACCCATCGCTATAAGCCCGGCTCAGATGGTCAGGCGATCGTTGGTGATTTGCCCTGTGTCGCATCGAGTAAGGATATCGACGGCATGCTCATTTCTCTGCCACCGGATTACAAACCCTCCGACGATGAGGAGTTCATGAATCCGATCCAGTCCGAGTATTTCCGGCAAAAGCTGCTTCGCTGGCGATCGGACCTCGTCAGGGAAGCCAATGGAACGCTCGCCTCGCTCTCCGAAGGCGGCATTCTTGAACCGGACATTACCGATCGCGCCAGCGTTGAAACCGACCGGGCACTGGAGCTGCGCACCCGCGACCGGGCGCGCAAGCTGATCGGTAAAATCGACCAGGCGCTCGCCCGGATCGAAGCCGGGACCTACGGTTATTGCGAGGAAAGCGGCGAGCCGATCGGCCTACGCCGGCTGGAAGCCCGCCCGATCGCGACGTTATCGATCGAAGCGCAAGAGCGGCACGAGCGAATGGAGCGCGTCCATAGAGATGATTAGAAAGTAGCGGCTTTTGTGAAAGGGCCCAAAGAAATTTGCGCCCCTTCAATGCGCCCTTCAGGCGGGATGTTCGACCTTCAGCGCTCAGACTTTCAAAAGTTTTTGCGGGAGACAAGCCTTTTTTCTTTAGAAAAATAGGTGCCTCATCTGAACCAGAGGGGGCTTTCGCCCCTTTGCTTCATCTGAACCAGAGGGGGCTTTCGCCCCCTTTTTTGACCTAAGCCAGTCTGGCTTGTACGGCTTGTACCGCCTGGCGCTGCTCGGCGACCTGCGCCTTCATCGACTTCTGCAGCTTCTCGAAGCCGCGGACCTCAATCTGCCGCACACGCTCGCGCGAGATGTTATAATGCTGTGACAGTTCTTCCAGCGTCGTGGGGTTATCCTTCAGCCGACGCTCGACCAGGATGTGGCGCTCGCGTTCGCTGAGGGTCTTCAGGGCTGTGGTCAGCAGCGCCTTGCGGCCCGTCAGCTCTTCCCGCTCCGCCATTTCGGTTTCCTGGGAATCGCTTTCATCGACCAGCCAGTCCTGCCACTCACCTTCACCATCCATCTTGATGGGCGCGTTCAGGCTGTTATCGGGCGAGGATAGACGGCGGTTCATGTTGACCACGTCTTGTTCCGGCACGTCCAGCAGATTGGCGATCTTTGCGACCTGCTCGGGCTTGAGATCACCATCGTCGATCGCCTGCATCTGGCCTTTCAGGCGGCGCAGATTGAAGAACAGCTTCTTTTGCGCCGCGGTGGTGCCCATTTTCACAAGCGACCAGGAATGCAGGATATATTCCTGGATGGCGGCGCGTATCCACCACATCGCATAGGTGGAGAGGCGGAAGCCGCGATCCGGATCAAATCGCTTCACCGCCTGCATCATGCCGACATTGCCTTCCGAGATCAGCTCCCCGACCGGCAGGCCGTAGCCGCGGTAGCCCATGGCGATTTTGGCGACGAGGCGAAGATGGGCATTGACCAAGGCGTGCGCGGCCCGGTTGTCACCATGATCGCGCCAGGCCCGGGCGAGGCGTTCTTCTTCTTCATGCGAGAGCATCGGAAACTTACGAATTTCCTGCATATAGCGCGTCAGGCTGACATCGGGCGCGACGGTAGAAGTGGAGGCCATTGTTGGAAGCTCCTTTTAATTCTGATTTAAATTCTGATTTAAATTCTAATCTATATTCTGATCTTCATTCCGATCAACATTCTGATCTACATGTCGTCCGTTTCAAAAGCTGCCGACCCCTCGGCCGACCGTCTACGCGGCGGATGTACCTGTCCAAACTATACCGATCGAACGAAATTGAACATCATCACGAACCAGAGAGACCCCTTAAAAGGCGGTAACACCGATGCAAGACGTGCCGCTTGGCGTTCTAACATCCAATCGGAATAACTTGTTAGCGAGTGCAACATACAAAGTTGGCTTACCCCACGTCAAACAAAATCATGCTCTTGGATTGTTTCCAGCGCATCCCTGAGTTGCTGGAAGTCGGCGGGCGGCGGTGTTTCGAAGTGCAGCAGCCTGCCGGTTTGCGGGTGGCGAAACCCCAGGAGGTGGGCATGCAAAGCCTGGCGCGGAAAATCCAGCGCCAGTTGGCGCGCCGGTTCCGGCAGATGTTGGGCGGCTGCCGGCTTGCGCCTGAGATACACCGGATCGCCGATCAGCGGATGCCCGATATGCGCCAGATGAACCCGTATCTGGTGGGTACGCCCGGTTGTCAGCCGGCATTCCAGCAAGGCGGCGGCAAGGCCAAAGCCCCGCAGCACTTGGTAATGCGTAAGCGCGGCCTTGCCGTTGCGCGTGACAATCGCCATGCGCTTGCGGTCGCGCGGATCGCGCCCAATATCGCCTTCGATGCTGGCGGATTTCGCTGCCGGCAAACCCCAGCATAAAGCCTTGTACTGCCGGTCAATATCGCGCGCCGCGAACATGGCCGCGAGCGCGGTATGCACCGGCTCGGTCTTGGCGACGACCATGATGCCAGAGGTGTCCTTGTCCAGCCGGTGCACGATGCCGGGCCGCCGCTCGCCGCCGATCCCGGTGAGGCTGTCGCCGCAATGGGCGATGAGCGCGTTGACCAGCGTGCCGGTTTGATTGCCGGGCGCCGGGTGAACCACAAGGCCGGCCGGCTTATCGAGCACGAGCAGGAATTTGTCCTCGTAGAGAATCGGCAGGCCGATAGCTTCGCCGGCCGGAGTGGCCGGGGCCGGATTAGGCTGGCTTAGCAGATAGGTCGCATCGGCCTTGACCGGCTCGGACGGATTGATGGTGATGCTGCCTTCGCGGCGCAGAAATCCTTCCAAGATCAGGGCCTTGACGCGTGAGCGCGAAATAGTGCCGATGCGCTCGCTTAAGAACTTATCGAGCCGCTGTCCGGAATCTCCCGGTGCGGCCTGCACGGCGATCGGAGGGATAAGCGATGGCGGTTCAGCCACGGGGCGGAAACGATCTGCGCGGCCTGAAGGCGCTGGTCGGCATTCTGGGCGTGCTCGTCATTCTTGGCACGGCGCTGGTGATTGGCGTTGTCATCCACCGGCTTTATGGCAAGGCGGAAGCAGCTGCGCCAGCGATGGCTCCGGGAATGGCGCCGGCCACGCCCACCATCTTGCCGCCGGCGCCGAATATGCTGCCCGCCGGCGAGCACATCACCGGCATTGCCGGCGCCGGCGGGGATGTGGCGGTTTGGGTCTCCGGCCCGGCGGGCGACCGAATTTTGCTATTGGACCCGGCGACGGGAAAGCTCAGCGTAGCGATGTCGGCGCCGCGCTAGCGCCTGCGCTGCAGGCATAGCCGGGGGATGAGGCGGTAAAACAAATCTCCGGCGTGGGTTGAATTAACTTACCGGCTGCCCTATTGCGCTGATGCCTCGTCCCGTTCGTCTAGAGGCCCAGGACACTGCCCTTTCACGGCGGCGACAGGGGTTCGAATCCCCTACGGGACGCCAAACAAAGACATAGGCAAGTCGAGACATAAGCAAATCGAGACATAGGCGAATCCAGGCATAGGCGAATCGAGACATAGGCAAATTGAGGCATAGCCAGATCGAGACATAGCCAAATCGTGGCATAGGCATCGAAAGTTACGGCATCCAGAGTTACGCATCGATACATAGACATCGCTGCACCTGCATGCGACACCCTCGCGGTCGCGCCCATTGCAGTCGGCGTGATGCGGCTGCTGATTTAAAAATTCGGGCTGTTGTGCAAAGCCGACAGTAAATCGATTTCAGGTGCTTCCTGCCGATATGCCGCCTGAATATCTTGTTCCAGTTTCGGTATGATGTTCTTGATCGCGAGCGCGATGCCCGCGTCGCTGAAAAATCCGCCATTGATCTGGGTGTTAGCAATCATAACCTGACGGAAGGCGAAAACCAGTTCCGGGTCGGGAGGCGCAGCATCGTTCCAGAATGCATCGAGGTCGCCCTGGAATGTTAGTCCAGGTAGCGCGAAGACCGCTGTCGCGAGTGCGATCAGTGGCTTATGCAGCGCCAACGCGTCCTGCCCGGTGCTGCTGTTGAGCACCAGCATGCCGCGGCATGACTTCACCAGGCAGGGCGGCGTGCCGCCGGTTAAAAAGGCCACCCGCGCCGCCACGCCATGCAACGCCGTCTGTTCATTGACGACGTGCTGCCAGCTGGTCGGACATGTTTCCAGCGGATGCTCCGTGATGACGAGCCGAGCATCTGCCGGCGCCGACCGGGCAAAGCTTTGGATGACCAGATGGATGGCTTCTTCCTGGCCGGCATAGGGCGAGTGAAAGCGTATCTGCGAATCAGCTTCGATCTGCAAAGGCAGCAGGTAGAAGGGGGTCGTGCCATGGGTCATCTGATCGAGGGTTTTCTGCACCCGGCGTCTGGTTACGATGCGCCGCAGCTGCCGCAGCCCCCCGAACGCGTATTCGGCTGCCTGGCCGTAGGGCCAATCCCGCCGATATTCCCGATAACGCCACGACATCAAAGCTGTCGCGCTGGTATAGATCACATCATCGACAGAGCGGCGCGGCAGCGTTTCCTTGACCTGCGTCGCCTCCATCGGCGCCGGCAATCCTCTGGCGAGCCGGAGGAACTCCTCGGCCGTGCGCGGCAGCGAAGAGTAGCCATTCACGCCCTGCTGTTCCATCGTTATCCAGTTGGGCCGGATATAGCCGGATTCGAAGATGTGCTTTTTGAGGCCAAGTTCCTGCGCGGCTTCAATCGCCAGGCGGTGCAATGGGCGGCAGTCGCCGAGCAGCATGATATCGGTAATTTCATGTTCGCGGACAAAGCTGCGGAAGAACGCCGGCCACTCGGCTTTGCCGCCTAGAAAGTCGGTGGCGTTTGCGCCGCGCCAGAAAGCACGATCCCCGCCATTGAAGTTGATGCGGAAGACAATATGGCCGCGCCTTTGTAAGGCGGCGCCGAGACGCGAGAAGAACAGAGAAGCCGGCCCCTGAAGAAAGAGATACCGCGCGGACGGCGTCAGGCTCAACGCTCACCAGCTGAAGTTGCAGCGTATCCGAACTGTCGGTGGAAGCAATTAATCATTCAGCAAGCCATCAAATGTTAAGGTCTACAGCCGATCCAGTCGCTGTTGGTTCCCGAAATTTGGTACGAGATCATCCCTAACAACGGTGCTTCAAACAGTCAATGGACTGCAAATGCAACAACCAGCGGCTGCACCGAATGCCGCCATGAAAATGTTTTTTTAAAAATATGGATGAGGCGTAATTATGTCTGCCCAGTTTCTGAAATGCATGATAGTAGTGCCGCAAAAACGGGAATCTGCTGTAACAGGCGGGCTCCCATGCGTTGGATATTGCGCAAAGGCTAATTTATGACAGGAGAAGGCAGGTTTGCCACGATGAGAAACGTTCAAATCTCAAGCGCGATTTCGCTAAATCGACGGCTCGCCGTATTGACATCCTGCCTGATGTTTTCAGCTTGTGCGACAACACCGCCACCGACCGTGGCTGCCGCGCCGTCGGACCCAGTGCTTGCTTTTGTGGCCCGCGCGCAGCCGGGCCAGGTAGAAGTGGTTTCATCGGCAACCTATGGAGGCGCCGTGTCCTTGACCGTCGACCGCCAATATAATTCCGCCAGCGGCAATATCTGCAAATCCTTCAACATGGTTCGGCCCAATGGTGTATCCGGCCAGCAACTGGCCTGCGGTGATGGCGCCGACTGGTCCTACGCGCCGCCACTGCTAACAAAACAGAATGTGGCAGGCGCACAATGAGCTCTAAGCGGTTCAATTCAGGTGCGTTTGCCGCCCTTATCGGAATTTCGCTGGCGCTGGCGCCGGTAAGCGCGCTGGCGCAGAGCAGCAGCCTTTTCAGCACCAGCGGAAGCAGCAGCAGCAGCGGACCGCTTCCCTCGTTGGCTCCGGCTAACAACAGCTCGACCCCGCCCGCGACCGGACCGGTGGTCACGCCGCAATCGGCGCTGCCGGCCGGGCAAGCGCCAACCGCCTATACCGGCGTCGGTACAACAAGTGCCGCAGGCGCGACCGGACCTTCGACAACCACGCTCAATACCGCGGTTCAGGCGACAACAAATCTGGTGCCGTTCGGTGCAAGTCTTTTCACGAATTTGACGCCGCCTTCCAATCTCGCGCCCAATCCTGATTACGTTATACAGCCAGGCGATACCGTCTCCATCCAGATCTATGGCGGCGTGACCGCGCAATCGAGCAATGTTGTCGATACCCAGGGCAATGTCTTCCTGCCGGGCTTTGGTCCGGTTCATGTCGCTGGCGTTGAAGCGGCAAATCTCCAGGCGGCGGTACAGAAACAGATCGCCAACGCGTTCACCGGCAATGTTAGCGTCTACGCCGTGCTGCAGACCGAGAGTTCAGTCTCGATTTTCGTCACCGGCTATGTGAAATCACCAGGTCAATATCTAGGCAGCGCCTCGGACTCGGTCCTGGATTTTATCAGCCGCGCAGGCGGGGTTGATCCCTCGCGCGGCAGCTACCGCGACATTGAGATTGTACATGGCAACACCGTTGTCGGCCAGGTCGACTTGTATGCTTTCTTGACCACCGGCCAACTTTCCGCGGTGCTGGAAAGCGGCGATACGATCGTCGTCGGCAAGCAGGAACCGATGGTCTCGGTCGGTGGATCCGTGCGAAATAACTATTTGTTCGAAATTCCCGATTCTGATGACGCCGGGGCGGAAATTCTGCAGCTGGCGCAGCCTCTGCCCAGTGCAACGAATGTGCTGGTCACCGGCACCCGCGCAGGCATACCGTTCTCGACCTATATGTCGCTTCCGCAACTGGCGGGCGCCGCGCTGTATGACCAGGATCAGCTGACATTCATCGCCGATAATCCTGCGCCGACCATCACGGTGCAGGTGCAGGGCAGCCGCATCGGCCCAGCCGTGTTGGTGGCGGATCGGGACAGTACGCTTAAAACCCTGCTGAACTACATCGCCGTGGACCCGCGCGATGCCGACACGAAGGCGATTTATATCATCCGTCCGGGGTTGCAGCAGCAGCAATACGAAGCGATCCAGGCGGCGCTCGACCGGCTGCAAAAGGCTTTGTTCTTTGCCACCTCGGTTACCACGGGTGAGGCGCAGATACGCGCGACGGAAGCCCAGGAGATCCAGACCTATATCAACGAGGCGCATACAATACAGCCGAATGGCGTTCTGGTCGTGGCCGACGATGCCGGCAACATCGGTGACGTCCGGCTTGAAGACGGCGACACGATCGTCATTCCGGAATCCTCCGATACGGTGATGGTGGACGGCGAGGTGCAAGTGCCGCAGGCCGTCAACTTTATACCTGGCCAAACCAAAGCGGCCTATATCGCATCCGCAGGCGGCCTGACGGAGCGCGGCCGCCAGGGCCAGACCATTATCCGGCGGCTGAGTGGCAAGCTGGTGCTCGACCCGAATGCACCGATCATGCCTGGCGATGAGTTGATCGTGCTGCCTTACGTGGAGACCGAAGACTTTGTGGTGACGCAGGATGTGCTGAGCCTGATCTTTCAGGTTGCGGCTTCGACCTACTTCGCCAGCAAGCTTTAAGGGCGGCTTTACATAGGCCGCTTCATTTCTCCTTGCACCAGCAGGACGGCATGATCCAGCGCGCGGTTCCAAGGCAGCTTTGAGGCTTGCTCGGCAGCAGCGTCTGCGGCCGCGGCGATGGGCCCAGTTTTGAGAAGACGCGGAGTGAAGAAATGGAGATTTTCTCGGTCGAAAACGGTTTTGTCGAGGCGAATGGGCTTGGCTATGACGCCAAGACGCTGCTGCGGCAGAATGCGCGGCACGCAAAATACATGGCCCCTTTCAAGAAGAGCTTTGAAGGCAAGCGCGTGCTGGATCTGGGTGCTTCCGACGGCCGCTGGAGTTTTGCCAGCGTCGCGAACGGCGCAACGAGCGTGGTTGCCATTGAATATCGGCCGGAAAATATCGCATTGTCGGCGCATCTGCTGAAGCCTGAATTGGCCAAGCAAGTGAACTTCATTCAGGGCGACATGTTCGAGATCATGCCGCAACTCCTGGCCAAGAAGCAGGAATTCGACATCATCCTGTGCCTGGGATTGGTGCAGCATGTGGCAGACCATAGCCGGCTACTCGCACTTATGACGTCATTCCGGCCGGAGCTGATCATCGTGGATGGCCGCTTTATTGACAGCGATGAAAACTTCTCCCTTCTTAAAGCTGAGCCGGCGAAAGGCCGGCAATGTGCGGCGCCAGCCTCCCCGACGCAGGCAATGGCACCCGTCGGGATTATCAGCCGCGGAGGTTTCAAATTCCTCGCCCGGTTGTATGGCTATAAGGTAAAACTTCTGCCCTGGAAAAAAAATCAGGCGCCCGGGGTGATGAGCAACTACTTTCGGCCCAACGAAGAAGGGATCAAGGCATTCTCGATGACTCTGATGCCTGCGAAGCCTGCCAAGCCTGCCGCCTCGACAGTGGCGGCTGCACGTTAAATACGGATGGTTCTAAACCGAATCGCTTCGTGATCCGGTTCAAAATCCAAATCGCCCTCTAGAAGAGGATTTGCTTGTTCAAAAATAGGACGAGGTCAGGACCGTCGCAAAAGAATTCGATATTCTACCTACCTACCTACCTACCTACCTACCTACCTACTTACCTACCTGTACGTATTGCTCGGCAGTAAGGCTCGCTACCAAGCGTAATTTCCTATCGCGTATTGCCGGTCAGAACAGCCGGGTCCTGCAAAGCGCGTCCCCACCTTGCACCGTGCGGGTCACCACCCGTTCGACGATCTATGTCGCCGCATCGGCTCGTTTCAGAAGCCGGCGCCCTTTCTCGGGCATCTCCACATCGTTTTCCACGTTACGCTAACCCTATGTTATCCAGACCAAAACGCCAGGATCGGCGCCATGCGATCAATAGCCATCCGGCTGGGAGATTGGGGAGGCCAGTCAGCCGCAGTCCCAATGTTAAAGCCGATCAGACACCTGCTTGGTCGCGGAAGGCGGAGAAGAGCAAATTGCCAATGCCATAAATGCCGATGCAGGCAAGGAAGGTGATAGCGGTATCGACCCAGGGATTCGGCGCAGTCGGCTGGTCCGGCAGGACGGGCGGCACGAAAGCAACGACGTAATTCTGCTTCTGCGCAACATCCGCTTCGGCGATGACCAAGCCCTGCTGTGCCGCCTGGTACGTGCTGCTTGCCAGCAACTGCTCCGCCAGGACATCCTGGTATTTATCCACCGTGTCTGAATAGGTCGGCTGGCCACTATTATTCGCAAGTTGCTGCTTCTCCGCCGCGATTTGCGATTTAAGCGCGGCAATCTGCAGCTTGAGTTGGACGATTTGCGCGGTACCCGGCTGCATATTTGCGTTGTCCTGCTCCAACTGCGCCTCGGCCGTAGCGAGTTGGCCTTCGAGGGTGCCGGCGATCGTGCCCAATTGCGTCGCCATGAAGCTGGGATCAAGATCGCCATGCGTGTTGCGGAACTGCGTAAGCTTGTCGTTCTCGGCCTGCAGCTCGGTGGCTGCCAGCGACAGCTGTTTCGTCGCCGAATTCACCTCCGCCGTGCGCGCCTGCTGGGTAAGCGCATCGATCATCTGATCCGCTTTAGAATCGATGGCCTGTGCGAGCGCCAGCGTAAACTGCGGATCGAAACCCTGAACCGTGATGGTTATATAGCCGCCAAAGCCTTCCGAGACTTGAACATGGGACTGCCAATAACGTAGGAACTGTTTCTGGGTGGCATTTTCGCTCAAGCGCGAAAACCAGTCGATCTTATGGCTGGAAAAATGCTCGCGCAGCTTTAGTTGCGAATCGATGCTTTGCGCAAGCGCCTCGGATTGAACAAACTCATTCAATAATGTACCGTAATCGATTGAGTCGGTGAGCGAGGAGCCGACAGCGGTCTGCGTCAGCCCGCCGGATAAGGAGCTGGCCGACTGGTAGGTCTGATACGTAACCTCATAGGTGCACACGTAGCGCGGCGTGGCGATGAACATGGTATAAAACCAGACCAGGACGCTAGGCAGCAGAACGAACACACCAAGGCGAAGAAAAAACCGGCGCAGCCTGTTGCGCCGCACAGCCAGCAGCAGCTCCAATTGTTGCCCGGCCCCACTTGGCAGGGTGAAAGCCGGTGGTTGAGGCGCGGACGGAACAATCCTAGACGCGCCCTCGCTCTGCGCGCCCTGCTTGTTGACCGCGTTGCCTGGGGGCTTGGAGGTTTTCCAATTGCCCTGCCAGTTTCTCTTGGGCGGGTTGCCGCCGCCTGGATTCGCCTGCCGCCCCTTGCCTTCGGGCGGGGGCGCTGCGATTTCGTCTGGGTCGGCCTCATCATTCGGCATCGTGGTTTAGTATCCCATCCACGGTTTCATACGCAAAAAGCTTCTTTTCACGAATGATGCTAACACAGTCCGCGTGTTGCTGGACAAGTTTTGGCATACGCGTTGTAAAAATCATCCCAATCCCTCGTAGCGAAAGAATTTGCAGCAGCACGGTCAGGACCTCGGGCGCCATGCGTTCAATATCGTCCAGCAGATAGACATCGAAGGGCAGCAACGCGATGAGCAGCGTTTCCATGCCGCGCCGCACCTTGGGGTTAAGTTTCCCCACCGGTTCGGTCAGATCACCTTCAAACCCTGGAAGGGTCACGGCCAGCTTGGTCAGCGCGAAATCGTCCATGCCGTAGCAACGCGCCGTGCTGGCAATGTTATCAAACCCGGAGAGCTTCTGGTGGAAGAACCCGGCGGAATTTGCAATCGGAGAAAGCCGCATTCTACTCAGCACGGCGCCGTGATCGGGCTTTGTTTGTCCGGTAATAAGTTGCAGCAACGTGGTACGGCCCGATTTGCTGTCGCCTAGCACGGCGCAGATGCGGTTACCAGGCAACGAAACCGAAACCTCGTCAAAGATCGCTTCCGATGATGGCGCAGGCGTAGCCCGGCTAAGGGATTGCAAATGTATCAATGGTTAGAGCTTGTCAGTGACGCCGGCCTAACGCACGGTTCATTGCCAGCCCGCAAAACAACAGCCCGAGCATCCAGATCAACGGATACCGCAGACTGACGAGATAGATGGGGTATCCCTGGAAATACGCGTAGCGCTGATATTCGGCAAGATCGATGATCGGATTATACTGCACGATCCGCGCCATCAGAAAGGGCATGGTCACCAGCGAGTCATAGACGCCGGAGGTGATAAACACCGCCCATTCGGTGATTTTCAGGAACGGCTTCAACGGCGGCACGACGTGGCCGATGCTGTCGCACACTAGGCCCCAGCCAAAGCCGAGGCCCACCGCCATTCCGTAGGTCGTCATTGTCAAAATCACCATCGGCGTGGTGATTTGCTGGCCAAAAATCAGCAGTACGGGCACGATGGCGAAGGCAAAGAATACGTGCAGCGCGTAGGACCAGACGACGCGTGCAAGCCGCAAATGCATGGGCGTTACGCCAGGCAGCATGGTGAGGCCGGCCGGAAACCTGGCAGCCTCCATCGTTCCGGAATATGCGGCGGCAAAGGTGAACCAGATGGTAAAACCGCCAACCGTGAAAACAATGTATTGGTGCCCCGGAACCGGTCTTTGCAGGAGCGAAAAGTAATAATAATGCACCACGCAGATCGCGATCGGCCGAAGCAGTTCCACCGCGATCCCGAGCGGATTATCCTTGTGCTTGACGCGCAGATTGCGCAGGATGATGGCGCGCAGGATCAGCGTGTCGGCATACACCGCGGCAAAGGCATTACCCGCCGCCGCCATCTCACTCCTTCCAAGCGCTGCCAGCGCAGGCCTTAGAGCGATGGTGTTAAAGCCCTGCGGCCGCCACATGGTACTTTAAGCCACTTCGCTGAGTTTCGATTTGAGCGTATCGTTAATGAACCATCTGCTGGCATCGATTGCCAGCCGATCGGACCTATACATCTCGTCTAACAAGTTCTGCTCGTTGGCGCTCCAAGGCTCGAAAGCCGGGAATTTCTCACCTTTCGGGTAGGCGCCTGCCGCGGCATCGATCAATGCGCTGGCGGCGGGTGCGCCGATCGCTTGCGCCAAAGCTTCAAGCGCCGCCAAGGTGGTTGTTGAGAACGAGGGATATTCGGCGTTCCTGCCGGATGGCGGTGTCAGCTTGACCCCCGCATCAAAGGCCAGCGCGTTGAGAATTTTCTCCGAATTTTTACGGAAATCCTCATAGCACCAAAGCAGGGTTTTGTGCGGGCGAAGACTTTCCTCGAACCGGTTGATAAGGTAGGGCCACTGAATTTTCGCCCATTGCAGGCGATCTTTATATTCCTGAAACGGAACAAATTGCTGCGTGTTGCGGATGCCTTCGCAATAGGCGGAGGACAGGAAATTATCATAGCTGCGGACGGCGCAAAACATGGTGATTTCGTGCCCCGCGAGCAATTCCCGTAAACGCGCAAGCCGGAGGCTGGCGTTGGCGAAAGGAAAGCCCGACATCAGCAGGCCGCCACAATAGCCGATGATATTTTCTTCCGAAATGATCAGGCCGCGTATTTCCTTCGGCACCTTATTATCGAAGAATTTCGGCAGCATACTCTCGATTTTGAACTCTCCCGGAACAAAATCCATGAAGCATTCGGTGAAAATCTGCCGCAGTTCCCACAGGCTGATATAGCCGATGCCGGCGGCGCGGAGTTCTTGGCGATTCTCATGCAGAGTGTTCTGCATGTAGGTCGTCGCGGTTTTATGTACGCCGATATGGATATGAATCTTCATCTCTGAGGTCCTTCAAGCCTTCTTCTTGTAAATCATCATGGACTCACCGTCTGGATGATCCCATAGCCCTACATGTCGCGCTTGCCAGCCAAGCCCTTCGACCGCGACTTCCATAGCACTCCGGTAGCAGTGATACGGCGCCTCTTTACACTCGGTGACGTAACGCGCCATGTTTGTATAGGCCCTTGAGTAAGGTTGACCGGTAGGCAGCTCGAAATAACTTACATGCAGTTCCGCATCCGGCTTGAGGTAGCGGTAGGATCGCTCCAGCAGAATACGGATGTAGTTCAGCGGCAAGGCCGGCAGGACCGAGAAGCAAAACCCAACATCGATACTGTCCGCCTCCAGTCGGCCGTGGTGAAACAGGGAGGAGTGGAAGAGATTTTTGCGCGGGCAACGCTTGCGCAAGCCAAGCTCGCCCAGCTCATGGATATATCCGGCTTCAAGATCCGCCACATCCGCATCGATACCAAAATAATTTGCCGGATCGAGATAGGGGATCACCTTCCGGCCCGTCCGTAGCGCGCCGCAGCCAAGATCGAGCACGCGGTGGTTGCTCGCCAAGCCGGCCTTGCGCAGATAATCCAGTTGTAACTGCCCTATTTCGTCCCAGCTTGCCGCCAGTTCGCCCCGATGCTCCAGGATTGCTGCTCCATTTTTGGCTGGAACAAGCCGTTTCAAAACGCCGGCTTGCGGATGCGCTGCGGCAGGGATTGAAGATAGTTTTCCGCTCAAAGCTGGCCCTCCGCCGTACCGGCGGTCTCCACATTCGTCATGTCAGCCGCCGGCTGATCCTGCGTGGCCCTGCTCGGTTCCGACATCGGGCCGATTTCGGCACGCTCCTGCATGACCGGCATGAATAGCACACTGGAGGGACGCTTTGGATAGCGCAGCACGTCGAAATCCACTTCATGTGAGCGCAGGAACGCGGCACGGATATCCGCGGGCACCGTTGCCCAGAGCTGGAAGGCCGCTTCCCGCGCGACACGCGGCAGTACCGCCTTATGCATCATCTCCGTAGGTGCACCCAGCCGTTCGAGGACATAGGCCAGATCGTAGGATAATTTCTCGACATGGCCAACAAAATCGAACCTGATTTCGGCGAAGCGGCCTTCGTAGAACTGCGGCCGCAAATGCGAAGCCATTCCTTCCGGACCATGCGCAGCGACGACCTGGATATATTCCGCAAAGGTAATCTGCTCCGACAAGGCGATGCCGAGCATGTTGGCGGCACGGGTGACGCGTTCGATCCAGTGATAATGGCCGGCCTGGTAGCCCTTGACGATATTGCTGCGGAAGAAGGTCGCCATGCGGGTATAGGGGTCGCGCACAAAAACGAAGTTGAAGCTCTCGCCCTCGCCTTGGCAAATGGCGCCGGCGGCTTCCGCGGGCAGGGTATCCAGCCGCGGCAGGTAAGCGTGCCATTCGGCATCCGCCGACGCAGCGGTTTGTTCCGGCGGCATGCCCTCAAGCTCCAGCAGTACCGCCAGCACGGCATGCCAGGCACAGCCGGGCAGCGCCTGGTACAAATACCGGCCGCGCGGGCTGTAAAGCAGGTGCCTGGAAGAATTACCGATCGGCTGCGGCGGCGGCAAATCGCCCAGCGCCGCAGGCAATGCGTCGATCGGCTTGTTTTCCTTCGGGAAGTCGATGGCGTGGGCAATTGCGTTGAAACGTAAAACAGCAAGGCTTCCGGCGCTGCGCAGCGGGGTCAGATAGCCCGCGGCGATATTGTCCTTGATGACATGCAGCGGTCCGGCACCCTGGGAATCCTGAAAGATGACGAGCGCGCCGTTGATCAAATGCGGCCGCCAGTTCAGGAAGTCCGACAGCACGGCTTCATAGCGATGGTCACCGTCTATGAAGAGCAATGACACCGGCTTGTCCCAGCCTGGTGTCACAACCTCGCTGGTCGCGTTGATCAGCCGGATGAAGCCGGTGAACTTCGTCATCAGCATCGTGCGGAAAAACGAACGGCGGTCGCTGGCGCTGAACACGCCGCCCTTGACCCCGATAAATTGTTCATGCGGCTCTATCGCATAAACCGGTACCTTGCCGCCGGCCGCGGATCCCGCGCATAAAGCGGTGGTGGAGCGGCCGCGATAGCTCCCGACCTCGACAATGCAGCCAACGCGTACCGCGGCGGCGGCGGTGAAAAGCAGCTCGGCCGAATTCAGGCTAAGCCAGCCATCGATCTTTTCAAAATCCGGAACAAGCTGCAACAGGCCCGGCGCCAGCGCTGGCGGAGCCGCTTCATCGCTGCCGCTCGACACCATTGGGGCAAGTTGCGGCTCGTCGGCGGTCACACTTCCATCCATTCGAGGTGCTCCTTCTTCGGCATATTCTATCGCAACGTAATGCGGGCGATTTCATCGCCGGAACCGCGATTCGCACTCGCCGGATTGAGGGTCAGTTCGGCATCGGGCGCGCCATCCGCGCCGGTGCCGATCGTAACTGGCAGCGCGACGATCATGACCTTGCGCGAATCCTCGCCCCTTAGATCCTGCGGCGCCGCGGCAAACATGACAGAAGCGGAGACGACCTGGTGCAGCCCGGTTCCGGCCAGGTCGATACTGACGCGGCTGGGAGATTGTGACAATGCTGCAACGAACACGCTGACCTGGTCGCCATTGCGCGCTGCAATTGCGGGTAAGTTGCCGCTGGCCGTCATCGCCGTGCCCTCGTAGCCTTGCCGCAGCCAGCCAAACAGATAGCCTGTGGCGTAACCGTCGCTGTAATCTGCGTCGATAAGCGACATGCCGGGAACGTTCCTGACTGGCGGCCAGTAGGCCGCCATCTGCACGCCGGCCTTTGCCAGTTCCTGGAACGCGATCATCGTGTAGATGGCGTTCTGGATCCCGGAACTATTTTGCGTTTGTTGAACGGGTACGGCCCATTCGGAATCATATACGGCCTGTTTGTCCGCCGCCGCGCGCGACTGTGCGATACGCTCCGGCAACAGGCTGCACAGCCGCGCCGGGTCCTGCGAGCCGCAATAGGTATGAACCGAAATGCCGCTCACCTCAGACCAGGCTTGCGGGCTGGTAAGTTGCCGCAAGGTCGCGAACTGCTCCGGATGTTCCCAGTCCGCACTGACATATATTTGAATGTTCGGATCAACCGCCTTCATCGCCGGCACGACGACGGAGAGATAATTCGCGTAATTCGCCAAATTGGACGCGCGCTTCGAATCGCTTTGCGCCGCGCCGTTCTGTAGCCACCATTCGTTGCCGATTTCCCAGACCGTGACATCGCGCCCATAAAGCGCCACGAGATTCGCCGACCGCTGGGCGAAGTTTTCCGCCGCCTCGGGATGGGCGACCGGCTTATTACTCGGCACGATGAACGTTGCCGCGGGCACCGCTGCCAGGAACGTAGGCGCGTCGACACCCGGCTCCGCCGGGGCTTGTTTGGTTTCGACGTTTTGCGTCCAATCCAGCCGCTCGCCATTCCAGCCGCCGGGATAGCGGGCGAAGCTGTAATGGGTGACCCTTGCGATCAGTGACTGGAACTGGCCAAAGCTGTCGCCGGGAATTTTATCCCAGACATAGTTGATGCCGTAGAGCGAGGGTGAAATCGTCACGTCCGTGCTTGAAAGTTTGATAACATCCGTCTGCGCAAACGCGGTAAGCGGTACGGCCAGAACCCCGAACATCAAAAGCACTTGCAATACGCAGTGCCGCGGACTGGCCAGCCGAACCATTCAACCAGCCTTTTGAATAAAGGCTTCGCCCGGAAACAAATCGACCAAACCGGCCGGATCATAGGCTTCGGGCAAAATCACGCCGCCCTCCGCGAGCGCGCTTATGGTCAATTTTCGGCCGCCTTCCAGCCCCGCAAGCATCGTGCGCAACTCCCGCGAAACATCGGCGGGGACCAGATTCATCAAAGGCACCCCAAGAGTTTTCCCGGCTGGAACCATCCAGTCGCGCCAACGGGAAAGCGTGATGCCGGCCCAACCTTCAAGATCTGCGCGTATCCGCGTCAGCCCCTGCCGGAGCAGCCGCGAAGGACGCGAAACATCAAGGTCGATTTCGGTCATTCCGCCCCAGCTATGGGCGTTCTTGTGCTCGACCCAGGTATTGACCTGCTTATCAAGCCACGCCTGGTCGCTCTGGAATTGCTTCTCGAATTCGTGCCAATGCCGGGCCAGAATCGCCGGCGGTGTCGTTAAGATGATGTTCCAGTCAATACGGTCGGTCAGCGCCGGATGTCTCTTCATCAGAAATTCGATGAAGGCGAGCAGCGGATCGCCGCGCAGGATCAGGATCCGGGCACTGGCCAGGTTGCAGGCAACCTCCGGCACGTGCCAGCCTTGGCCCGAGCGGATCAGAAAGCCGGGCAAACGGTCCGGCTCCGCCCGCACGAGATGCGCGACAAAATCCGGCGCGCTCTTGTTGCGCAATTCGATATCAGCCGCTCTGTAGCCCGCAAATTCATTCGCGTCATTCGCAAGCTCGATATGCTCGGGATGAAAGACCTGCCCATGGCAGCGCAGCTTGCGGGCGCAGGACAGAATCATGTTGGCGATCTTTAGTTCCGTCGTACTAATCCCGGTCACCAGGAAAAACGGCAGGTTCATGCGACCAAGATCGCCAAACCAGCTATTTTGCGCCTTGCCATGCACCGGCAGGCCAGGCGCGCCATCGCGGTACTTCAGCCGGTTGGTTTCATACTCCGGACTGGCGATGCCAATTCGCGCAAGCGGTATCGGGGTGCCAAGCGCCGGCCCGGACCAGATCTTCTCCAGCTGGTCATACAGCTCCATGCGATGCGGCGAGAGCTTGCGAGCCATGAAGAAGGGTTGCCGCGCCAGATAATCCACCCGATCGGCGCAGAAAATAATCGGAATCATGTAATCGGTGAACTGGGCAAGCGTCAGTGGCCGCGCAACAATGCGGGAAGCAGGCACCAGATTGCAAACAAGCGTCTGAAAAAACAGCTCATCGGGAATCAGGGTCAATTTGAAAAACCGCAGCACGCCGGGTTGCGCCGTCAACGCCATCACTTGTTTCAGCGTATCCCAGGTGAGTACCCACCATTGCGCCCCCATGAAGGGCTCCAATCCGCGCACGAATTTTCGCTTAACCCCAAGCCATTTTTGCACTTGCAGGGCGAAATTCGCGAGCTTTTCCTGGCTGCGCCAGTTCAGCCAAAAATAATACTGATAGCGTTCCTCTTGCGGGCCGCCTTTGACCCAGCGCTCCTTATTTGCCGGAACGCCTTCGATAAATTCCTTGCCCGCGTTGCGGGTCAGAAAGGCGAGAAGTTCCTCCGAACTGCGGGTCGGAAAATCGGCGCCGCTGGCGTAATAGACATAATCCGGCTCCCAGCCGGATTGGGCGATCTCATCGATGCAATTAAGTGTCGCCTGGCAGATGGACCAGCCGCCCCAGCTGACCTTGACGCGCTTTGCAAAGCGCACCGAGGGATTGCCGGCAAACTGCTCATGAAGCAACGCAAAATCCGCCGCACGGGCGCTCTTGTCATAATGCAGCGCGACCTTGTGGCCGGCACCTATCAGGGCGTTGAGCAGTCGGGTGAGGATTTTGGGATGCTGATGCGCCAGCAGAATGTAGCAAAGTTTCATGGATCCTCGCTAAAACCATTGGCCATTATTGAGCAGGCCGCAATCAAGCAAGTCACGGCTGGACTCGTAGCGGCCCGTTCCTTGCGTCTTCAGATGCATGCCCGCCAGCGCAGCGCTACCCTGTGGCAGCGGTTTGGAAACCTCGCCGGGAGTTTGCACGGCCTTCAACAGGCTGGCGGTGTGCATCGCCATCTCGTTGCTCACCAAGGCGTATCGCAACAAACAGGCGGTCGGGCTGCTATGCCAGTCGGAATGCGCCTGATTGAGCAGCTTGGGGATCAAACGCCGGGTCGACGTCAAGTAGTAGCTGTCCGCGTCCAGCTTTATCAGCGGCACCCGGTTGAGTGGTGGAGCCTTATCTGGCGCCTCGGCACATAGCGCCCGGCGGCGCACGCCGCCGACGATCGTGCCGGTCGACTCATCCAGCGTCTGATATCCAAAGCGGTCGAAGTAGGGCAACCGGACAAATGGCGAAGCACCCTCCGAACCGGTGGCCTCCTTCACCGGGCCGTCGCCATAGGTGTCGACGATGATGGCAAAGACATGCACGCGATGCTCGTTTTCGACAAAGTCGATAAGATCGCGAATGTGGCGCGTCTCAGATTTCGGAAAAACCAGAAAATCATAGGGCTCAACCGAGAGACACCATTTTCCGCGCGCATATTTATGGCGGAGATAATTAAGCGCGTTATCCGCATCTGCCGGCACGAAATTCTTTCTCGCGGACCAGACCGCGCAATCCTTGGCTTCCTTTAAAATTCCTGCAAGATCACGCTCAAGGGAAAGGTCAAGAAAGACAAAAAAGGCAACGCCAAGCCGGCGGTGATAAGACAAGAACGGCGTCAAGATCGCGCTGTCGCCGTAATACGGGACAACGGCAGTCACGCCGGCAGCGCCTTTGCCGCTCGCCTTGCCTGCAAGATGGCTCAGTTTAAAGCCGGCACGCCAGGCGGAAAGCTTCATCGCCCAAACCTGGTCGGATGCGAATACTCGACGAGACCACAACTTCAAAACAAGATCTCCCTTACAGCCCTACAATCTGGAGTTGAAACAACAAGCAAAAACACAATTCAAGCTAGATGAAATGCGCTGTAGCGCTAGTTGTACCGATGGAAATCCATTTTGGATGTGTTACGGAGAGGTCGATACCAGCAAAATCCAGATCGATGGCGAAATAAAACTGCATTAGCTCATTGTGTCGATTTCTAAATTTTTCGTCAATTAAAATCGCCTCATATTAAGAGTTTTTTCCTTAAAATAACTACATATTCCCTTTATTCTACTAGAGATAGGGGGGTTAATTGTAGAATCGTAACACTTTGGCAGGCTGCCGGACTCACCCGATGCGGTTTCGCTCAAGGTAGCCAGCGAAAATATATTGCGCCGCGCAGTTGGAGCTTGAAAGAATGCACAATTCGCCATGTCATCTCTGCTTTTCAAAGCACCGGCGACTTGGTATGCAAGACCCGCAGCACATCCTTCGGTTGTATTGCGCAAGCTTCGCCTCCTGCATGCGTCAACATCATAAGGAAATGAACCTTCCCCTATAACTCTATACAGTAACAGAGTTATCGGTCAAAGAGATTGCTTAACAACCGGTCTAATTGAAAAATTGCGTTGTGACTTATTAAAATCACATAAACTTATGGACACAGCGGACGAATTTGCACGCCATAAACCGAAAACGCTCAACACGCGGCAAGGTCGCCAGATCTAGCGACGATGATCATCTCAAGCCTTAGCGCTCGGACACCGAAGATTAGCCAGCAGGTATTTCAAGAAGCTTTCGCCCCGCCCGCGCCGCCGCAGCACCTTCAGCGAGGCCTTCATTGGAACCAATCCAAAGCTGTTTCAGCGTGTTACCATTCAATCTGAAGGAGCAAAAATTCAGCGCGGCCTGCCGTAATTTGACGCGGCGATAACGCTGTAGCGCCTTCTTAATCGCAACCTCCGTAATCTCAGGCTGACGGTTGGTCAGGCAAAAATACGCTTTCGAACGGCTTATGGATCGCAGCGCCACCGGCGCGCCAAAGTTGTTCCGGGCGCTATTTTGCTCCCGGTAATGCGTCACCTGCGCGTTGGGTACGACAGCAATGCGGCCTCCGGCGCTTTGCAGCCGAAACAGAAAATCAGTCTCCTCCAGAAAATAGGTGTACTGCTCATCGAAGCCGCCAAGGGCCAGGGCGGCGCGCCTGCGAACCGAGAAATTTGTTCCGGTCAGACTTATGAACCAGCCCCGAGGCAATGCATGCGGCACCGCGGCACGTTCAAAGTCGCCCCCAAACGGATCGATGAGCACGACGCGGGATTGATATCTTACGCCGGAACCATCGCGGATGAAACCGCCCGCTGCAGCGATCGCGGGATCCGCATACGCCGTGACGATGTGGTCCAGCCAGTCCGGCTTCGGCACCGCGTCGTCATCAATAAAGGCGACGATGTCGCCAATCGCCATCAACAAGCCGGTATTTCTGGCCCGCGAAAGATTTTCCGCCGCGCAGTCGCCGGATCTGGCATTGGCCGCGTATCGGGCAACGCATTGCGCCGTTTCCAAGTCTGCTGGATCACGTATGATGATAAGTTCATGGGGGTAGCGGAGCAGGGCAAGGCCGTGCAGGGTGCGCATCAGAGATACAGGACGGCCGCGCGTGCAGACGATGACACTGACGGACGGCAACTGCATGAGAGAGCCTCAAAACGATCCCCGCCAATATGCGGCCGCGGCTGCTGCTGTCAAACCGCCAGATCCCGGCAGGCGGCGCTATGCTGGCGCTGATCGTCACGCTGTGAACCAAGATGATCGCTAGAAATCTACGGCTGCGAAATTGAGCCAGAGAATTATCCTCGACATCTCGCGCTTGCTGCTGGCGGCCTGGCGCCGGACTCCAAGCGGCATTGAAAGGGTCGAGATCGCCTACGCTCAATCGCTTTGCAGCAGCAGCGAGTTGGAGTTCGCCGCCAGCAATATATTCCAGCATCTCTGCATCCTGCCGCGTCGCCTTGCGATGGCCTACATCGACAGCCTGCAAAAATTATGGCTAACGGGTGAGGCAGCTTCCCGGCGGAAACTCGTCTGCCTTGCCCTTGTATTCAACGCCTTCATTCTCTTGCAACGCCTGCTTAGGCTGCGCGAACGCCCGCTTAACTCAGGCGCGCCAACCGTTTATGTCAACGTCTCCCATGAAAACCTGACGCAGCCAAAAGTGATCGGCCGGTTTGCGCACATCAACCGCGCTAAGATCGTGCTGTTCGTGCATGATCTCATTCCGCTGCTCTATCCGGAATACGCCAGGCCGGGACAAGCGGATACGCATCGGGCAAGGATGGAGACGGTGCTTGCTCTTGCCGATGCGATACTGGTGAATTCCGCCGCGACGAAGGATGCAATCCTGCGGCACGCCGGCAGCCGGTCGGTGCCGCCAATTCAGGTTCTGCCGCTCGGCGTGCGGCATACCCTGCCTCGCCCAGGCGAAGGCCAAGGAGCGCCCTACTTTGTTTGTCTGGGTACCATAGAGCCGCGGAAAAACCATCTCCTGCTGCTGCATCTATGGCGCTCTTTTGCCGGCGCGCCTCGCCCCAGGCTTTTGGTGATCGGCCGGCGCGGCTGGGAGAACGAAATGGTGCTGGATATGCTGGAACGCTGCCCGGAATTGGCCGGTCATGTCGAGGAGCGCGCGCACGTAAGCGACGCGGCGTTGGCGGCGCTGCTGACCGGCGCCTGTGCCTTGCTGATGCCCTCCTTCGCGGAAGGATACGGCCTGCCGGTTTCCGAGGCGTTGAGCTTAGGCACGCCGGTGATCTGTTCAGACCTGCCGGCGCTGCGTGAGGCGGGGGAAGACGTTCCCGAATATTTCGATCCGCTGGACGGCGCTGCCTGGCGCCAGGCTATTATGGATTATTCCTCAACCGGGTCACCCCGCCGACTTGCGCAGATCGAGCGGTTGCGGCAGTGGCGCGCCCCTGCCTGGAGCGACCACTTCTCGGGCTTCGATCAGGTGATTGCAGCGCTGGCGAAGCAGGCGTAGCGGGCGCTGGCCGGATTGCGACACAGCCTGCGGCCGCGGACGTAAGCTGTGCACAGCGTTCGAGCTCGAATCTCAGGATACCTCTACAGCGGACCCTAAGTCATCGGGCTCTAGGCCGCGACGATCATGCTGTTGATGTCGTGCAGCATGGTAAGGTGCATGTTGATGACCGTCTGCGCCAACATGGCGATATGCTTGTGGTCCATATCGGTTGGCGCGCCGCTCAGGAAAGCTTGCTGGATCTGCAACAATTTCTGGTGGCCCATGATCTGCCCCTGGATGTAGGCGGCATCGAAAGCCTTACCCGTGCTTGCCTGCAGCTTTTGCAATTGCGCTTGCTGGTCGGGGCTAAGCGGGGCAGGGGGCGGGTTGTTCATATTGGTCAAAGTCTGGGCAATTGTCGTCTGTTCGGCAATTTCGAACTGCGCGAATTCGCGGATCTTGGGGAGCATGGCCTGACGCAGCGCCAGCATGCTGGTCTGCTTGGACAAGGTGCCCCACATCAAGGTATCTTTCTCATAACCCGTGTCGCTGGTGCCGCCGCTCATCGTCTGCGCGAAGGATTTGCTGGTCGATGCAGCCAGTAGCAGCGAGGCCGCGGCAGCGCCGGAAACATTGGTCACCAGACCCCTGCGGTCGAGTATCAATCTAGGATCCATGTGTTTCTCCAGTTTGTCTTAACTACTGGTTTGCAGATGATGCAGGCAGCGCGGCCTGCCAAGTCCGGCCACAACAGCCGCGCCGAAGGCAGCCATTTGTAATGCGCAGCTTAGCATCCAGCGGTCGCCGATTAAGCAAACAAGTCGCTTGCGGCAAGGAAAACAGCTACGAGGTTTTCGATCCCCGCTTGATCCTGCGCATCGAAACGGCCAAGGTTCGGGCTATCCAGATCGAGCACGCCAAGCGTCTTCCGGTCTTGGATAAGCGGCGCGACCAACTCGGCGCGCGAGGCAATGTCGCACGCGATATGTCCTGGAAAGGCATGAACGTCGGGCACGATGATCGTCTTGCCCGTGGCGGCCGCGGCGCCGCAGACGCCGCGGCCAACTGCAATCCTCGTACAGGCGGGGTTGCCCATGAAAGGCCCCAGGACCAGCTCATCCGGGCTCCGCAAGAGGTAGAATCCGGCCCAGTTGATGGCCGGCAATGTATTGAAAAGCAGCGCCGCCATATTTGCCGCATTTGCGATGAAGTTCCGTTCTCCAGCCAGCAGGCCGATCAGCGACAGTCCGACTTGCCGGTAAAGTTCGGGCTTGCTGATATTGCTTTGCTCAGCGCTGCTCATGCTGTTCGCCTGCGGAAAGCGCGACGGCGCCCAAAGCCATGCCGCGCCGGCGGTTTGCGCTCGCAGCGTCTAAATCGCGTGGAGCTTTGCTTCTCGCGCCCAGAACCGCAAAGCGCCGCAGGTTGCAATAAAAGCCTCGCAGTCTGCCGCCTCGCAAGCGCCTCAAAACCCGCATCCATTTCAGCGACGAGCTAGCGCAGATAGGCCGAAACACCGCAAATCGTAAACAGCGTTTTCCAGACCGTAAGACATAAAAAGAAGCCAAGCGCCGTCAGGCCGCTGGAAAGAACCGCCGTTAGAAAACCGGTTCCGCTAAGCCGGACCATGCTCCGGACCAGGCTGACCACAGAGGCGGCAGCGGCCAGGATCAGGAACATGGGGCCAAAAGATAGGATGCCCAGCAACGCCAAACCGATTCCGCAAAGGCCGGACAGCACGCCATCCGGGAACAGAAAGCCGCTATGGCGCAATCTCGGCGCCGCCGCATAGCCGGCGCCGGCCTGGCTGGACGACAATCCTCCAGCCGCTACGGCTTTGCCATAATTGAATACCGCGCCTACGCCCATGACCATCTGCCGGCCGACCCTATGTGACTAAATGTAACTTGGACTAACATTACCAACGGTTAAGGGGGAAGTCCAGCATCAATCAGGGGTTGCAGTCTTCTCCCCTTAAAACGCCGCGTCGGCGGTTTCCATCAGCGACGCCTTGCCCGCCTTGATGGTAAACAGCAGGCCGCCGGTCTGCGGCAAGATGCGTTCCACGAAGAACCGCGCCGTCGCCAGCTTGGTTCGGTAAAACTCGGCATCCGGACCGCCAACCGGCGCCTTCTCGGCCGCGATCACCGCCGCTCGCACCCACATGAAGCCAAGTGCGACGAGCCCGAACAGGCGCAGATAGTCGGTCGCGGCAGCACCTGCTTCTTCCGGATCGGCCATGCCTTTTTCGGCGATAAAGGCGGTCGCAAGCTGCAGCGCCCCGAAGGCGCGGCCGAAACCTTGCACCATCTTGCCCAATTGCGGGTGGTTCTGCTGCGCCTCGATGAACTCGGAGACCGGATGGAAGAACCGGCGCAGCGACCGGCCCATATTGGCAGGCAGCTTGCGGCCCACCAGGTCCAGCGCCTGAATGCCGTTGGTGCCCTCGTAGATCATGGCGATACGCGAATCGCGCATCAACTGCTCCATGCCGTGATCGCGGATATAGCCGTGGCCGCCATAAGTCTGCACCGCGAGATTGGCGCTCTCGAACCCCATATCGGTGAACAGCGCCTTCACCACCGGCGTCAGCAATGCCACAAAATCCTGCGCCTCCTGCCGCTCCTGCGGATCGGCGGCCAGTTCCGCGCGGTCCATCATGCCGGCGGTCCACACCCCAAGCGCGCGGCAGCCTTCGGTATAGGCGCGGATCGTCAGCAGGTTCCGGCGGATATCGGGATGCACGATGATCGGATCCGCCGCCTGTTCCGGATATTTTGCACCGGAGAGCGAGCGGCCCTGCAGACGCTCCCGCGCATAGGCGACCGCGCCCTGATACGCCGCTTCGCCAATGCCCAGCCCCTGCGTGCCGACTGAAAGGCGTTCGCTGTTCATCATTACGAACATCGCCTCCATGCCTTTATTAGGGGCGCCCACCAGCCAGCCGGTCGCTTCGTCGAAATTGATCTGGCAGGTGGCGGAAGCTTTCAGCCCCATCTTGTGCTCGATCGCGGCGCAGGAGACGCCGTTGCGCGGACCGGCATTGTTATCGGCGTTCGGCAGGAATTTCGGCACCAGGAAAAGCGAAATGCCTTTCACGCCGATCGGCGCATCCGGCAGCCGCGCCAGCACCAGATGGATGATGTTGCTGGCAAGATCATGCTCGCCGGCGCTGATGAAGATTTTTGATCCGGAGATTTTGTAGCTGCCGTCTTCCTGCGGCACGGCCTTGGTGCGCAGCAGGCCAAGATCGGTACCGCAATGCGGCTCGGTCAGGCACATGGTGCCGGCCCATTCGCCGGAGACCATTTTCGGCAGATACTGATCCTTCAGCGCCTCCGAGCCGCGGCTTTTCAGCGCCAGATAGGCGCCGTGCGTCAGGCCGGGGTACAAGCCGAAGGAAAGGTTGGAAGCGCAGATCATCTCCTCGACCAGCTTGGCGACGGTTTCCGGCAGATCCTGCCCGCCATATTCAACCGAGGCGTTCAACGCGCCCCAGCCGGCTTCGCTGAAGGCCTGGTAGGCTTGCCTGAATCCCGCCGGGGTGCGGACGACGCCGTTTTCATAGGTGCAGCCTTCCAAATCGCCGCTGGCGTTCAGCGGCAGCAGGATTTCCGAGCAGAATTTCCCTGCCTCTTCCAGAATGCTGTCCAGCAGTTCCGGGCTATGTTCTTCCTGGCCGGGCAGCGGCTTGTTGCTGTGCAGTTCGTGCAGCACGAAGCGCATGTCCCGCAAGGGTGCAGTATAGGTTTGCATGTCGTAATCTCCTTCTAATTCCGAAGCGGCTTGCCGGTGGTAAGTATGGTTTCGATGCGCGCTAGCGTGCCGTTTTGTTTGATCAACCGCATGAAGGCGGCGCGTTCCAAGGCGAGAATGTCCTGCTCGGTGGGGCGGTCGATGATGTCCGCCGTGCCACCGGAGAGCACGTTTGCCAGTTCGGCTGTGACCACCATGTCATATGGGGTGGCGATGCCCTTTTTACGAAATTCCTGCGCCGCCATTTTAAATGCCACGGCGCCGGCTGTTCCGGGAAGCTGATAGACCGGCGGCTCCGGCGGCGCGTAGTTCGCTACCAGCGACAAGGCCTTCGCCTTGGCGTCCGCCAGTAGGCGGGAGCGGTTCATGGTGATGCCGTCGCTCTCCCGCAGGAACAGATATTCCTTGGCCTCGAAAGCGGATTTGCTCACCGTGGCGACGCTCACCGTCTCGAACACTTTCGCCGGCGCCGGCATCGGGCCTTTCGGCATCACTTTGCTGCCTGCCCAGCGCGCCAGCATTTCGGTGCAGCCGCCCCAGGCCGGCACCAGGCCGACGCCGCATTCCACCAGCCCGGTATAGGTCTCCGCATGCGCCTGAATGGCGCTGCTGTGCAGCAGGATTTCGCAGCCGCCGCCCAGCGCCATGCCGAACGGCGCGGCAACGGTCGGAAATGGAGCGTATTTAAGCTTTTTGTAAACCTGCTGGCCCAGAGCCACGAGTTTCTCGATCTCGCCCCAGGCGGCGATGTTGGCCGCGAACAGCCCAAGCCCGAGATTCGCCCCGGCCGAGAAATTCTCGCCTTCGTTATAGATCACCAGCGCCTTGTAGGATTGCGGAATCAGATCGATCGTCCTGCTCAGCAATTCGAGATTTTGCTGGTCCAGCGAGTTGCTCTTGGACGTGTACTCGAAGCAGAGCGCGCCATCGCCGATATCCCATACCGCGCCAGACGCATTCTTCAGCACCGGTTTGGCGATCCGCTTGATGTCTTCCAGCAGCAACACGCCTGCAGGCCGGCTGAAATCCTGATAGCCGCCATCGGTGCTCAGGAATTGCCGGGTGGCACCCTCGAAGCGGTAGAACGGTTTGTCGCGCGCCAGTTCGAGCAAAGCGGGCACGGGAAAACCATCCGCCGCCAGCCGGTCCGCCAGCCAGCCGGCGCCGAGCTTGTCGATCAGCTCGAACGGGCCGAAGCGCCAGTTATAACCCAGCCGCATCGCTTCATCGATGGCGCTGATATCTTCCGCCGCTTCCGGCACCAGAGCCGCCGCGTAGGCCAGAGTTCGGCCCAGCACCCGCCAGCCGTAACGCGCAGCCTTGCTGGATGTGGCAAGCAGCTTCCGAAGATCGCGCGTCGTCAGCTCCGGCAGGCCGGGTTTTAGCAACGGCCGGTATTCGCCGGTGTTAAGGTCGATCGCTTCGCGGCCTTTCGCACCCCTGCGATAGAACCCGCCTTTGCCCTTACGGCCAATCAGCCCCTGCGAAATCATCTTGGTAATCAGCGGCAGATCGCGATTGGCGCCGTGAAACGGGTCTTGCCTGGGCAGGCTGCCTGCCAGGCTGGCATTGATATGCGGCATCAAATCCAGCCCGACCAGATCGATCAGCCCAAACACGCCGGTCTTGGGAATCCCGAACGGCTTGCTCATCACGGCATCCGCTTCCTCGACCGTCAGCCCGGCGTCGATCGCTTCGATCACGCCGGTCTGCAGCCAGAACACGCCCAGCCGGTTGGCGATGAAGCCGGGCGAGTCCTTGGCGCGCACCACGCTCTTGCCCAGCGCAATGTCGGCAAAGCCGGCGATCTTGTCGGCCAGCGCAGGATCGGTCTGCGGCCCGGTCACCACTTCCAGCAGCCGCATATAACGTGGCGGATTGAAAAAATGCGTAATCAGAAAGTCGCGCTGGAACGCTTCAGGCATACCCTCGGTCAGCTTTGCCAGCGGAATGGTCGAGGTATTGGAGGAGATTGCCGTTCCAGGCCGGCGGACCGCGTCCAGCTTGCGGTACAAAGACTGTTTCATGTCCAGCCTCTCGATAATCGCTTCAACCACCCAGTCGCATTCTGCGATCTTCCCGAGATCGTCCTCGATGTTGCCGGGCGTCACCAGCTTCGCCGCGCGTTTCGACATGAACGGCGCGGGATCGGTTTTCAGCATCTTGGCAATCGCGCCCTCCGCCAGGGCGCTGCGTTTTCTTGCGCCCTCTGGCACAATATCCAGCAGCAGCACCGGCACGCCGGCATTGGCAAATTGCGCGGCAATTGCCGCACCCATGGTGCCGGCGCCGATCACGGCGGCCCTGGCGATGCTGCTCATCACACCCGCTCCAGAATGGTGGCTATGCCCTGACCGCCGCCGATGCATTGCGTCGCCAGCGCATAGCGGCCGCCGGTGCGTGCCAGCAGGCTGGCCGCCTTGCCGGTGATGCGCGCGCCGGTCGCACCCAGCGGATGGCCGAGCGCGATGGCGCCGCCATCGATGTTCACTCTCGCAGGGTCCAGCCCCAGATCGCGGATGCAGGCCAAAGATTGCGAGGCGAACGCCTCGTTCAGCTCCACTACATCGAGATCTGCGACGGTGATGCCGGCGCGGGCCAGCGCCTTCCTGGCGGCGCCGACTGGGCCGATGCCCATGATCTCCGGCGCGCAGCCGGCGGTGGCGGAGCTGACGATGCGTGCCAGGATGGGAAGCCCGTTCTTCTGCGCGTAGGCTTCGGAGCAGACCAGCACGGCGGCAGCCCCATCGGTCAGCGGCGAGGAAGTGCCGGCGGTAACCGAGCCCTGCCCATTGAAGGCGGGCTTCAACCCGGCCAGCGTCTCCGGCGTCGTGTCAGGCCGCGGGCAGCCATCGGTATCGACAATGCCGGCCTTGGTGGTGATCGGCACGATCTCGTCCTTCAGCCGTCCTTCGGCGATCGCCGCTGCGGTGCGCTGTTGCGAGCGAACGGCAAAAGCCTCCTGCTCGGCGCGCGGAATCTGCCATTGCTCGGCGACATTCTCGGCGGTATCGCCCATCCCGATATAGGCGGCAGGCAGCTTGGCGTAGAGCGCCGGATTGGGCAGCGGATTGAAGCCCATCATCGGCACGCGGCTCATGCTCTCAACCCCTGCGGCGATGAACACGTCGCCGGCGCCGGTTGCGATATGCCCGGCGGCGATCTGCACGGACTGCATCGAGGAGCCGCAGAAATGGTTCACCGTATAGCCGCCGACTGATTGCGGCAGCCCTGCATTCAGCGCCACCAGCCGCGCCACGTTCAGACCCTGCTCGCCTTCCGGAAAGGCGCAGCCCAGGATCAGCGCCTCGATATCCTCCGGCTTGACGGCGGTGCGCGCCACCAAGGCGGCGACGGTCTCGGCCGCCAGATCGTCCGGCCTGACGCGGGCCAGCGCGCCTTTCGAGGCGAGGGTGAAAGGCGAGCGGGCATAGCCCGCAATGACGGCGCGATTTTCAGTGTTCACGGTACTCTCCCGGTTAATTTGGCGCGCTGTGCGGCATTCGCCCGGCGCGGCTTCACTTCGGTCTTGGTCACGGCCGGCGGCTGCGGCGCTGTCTTCAGGGCTTCCAGCGCGATCTGCGCCTGCCGCTCGACGCTGCGCAGCTCCACCAAGGTTTCGTCCAGCGCGATACGCTGTTCCTCCAGCCGGTGGATGCGATTATAAACCGATTTGAGCAGCGCCTTCACCTGCTCGAGCTGCGTCGGATCGACATCGTAGAGTTCAAGATATTCCTTAATTTCGCGTATCGAAAAACCCAGCCGCTTGCCACGCAGGATCAAGATCATCCTGGCGCGGTCGCGCTGCATGTAGACCCGCGTGGTGCCGGCGCGGCGCGGCGTGATCAGCCCCTGCGCCTCGTAGAAATGCAGCGTTCGCACGGTAATCCCAAGCTCGGCGCCGAGCTGTGTCACGGTGTAGAACGGATCGTGATGCGGCACGCTGATTTGCTTTTCTCCGTCGCCTTAAAATCTTACATCCAGTCCCAGCGTCGCGCTGTTATCGCTATCGGCATATTTGCCGGTGATCGTGCCGGGCGGGGTCAAAGCCGAGCTGTAGGCGACATTGTGGATGGCGCCGCCGGGCGTGAAGACATGCCCATAGGCGAACGCCAGCGTCGTGTTGGGCCTGATCTTGTACTGCACGCCAAAGCCGACATCGTAATGGTTCAAGTCCGGCAGCCGCACGGTACGGTTGCCATCCGTCACCGGCGATTCGTCATAGAGAAACCCGGTCTGCAGCATCACATTGTCGAGAATCATGTAGTTCGTGCCCGCGCCCGCGGACCAGGTATTGCGCCAGTTTTCCGGAAAAGTGGTGTTGACGGAATTGTTGGTGGTGGTGATGTGCACCGCATTGACCAGCGACCAGTCGGTCCATTGCACGCTGCCCATCACGGCCCAGCGCGGCGTAATCTGCCGATAGATGCCGCCGCTCAAGGAATCCGGCAACGTGATGGAGGTGGTGGCGCTGCTGTTGGCCCTGCCGAGAATTTCCGCGATCAGCGGGCTGTCGACCGAATAGACCGCCGGCACGCTCACTCTCTGGATGCCGAAAATGTCGTGGCGAATGCGCGAGCGGTAATCGATACCAACCCGTGTGTCCGCATCGAACTGGTACATCGCGCCGAAATTATAGCCCACGCCGAGGTCGTTGCCGTGCACATCGGCGACCGGGTCCTGGCCTGTCGCGGCACTCAGGCCCGGGACGTTGATCGCCTGCGTCAGCCGGGCGTAGAAATAGTCGAAGTTCGGGCCGCCGCCGATGGAGAGATGGTCGTTGACCTTATAGGACAGGGCCAGGCCGAAATTGATGTCGGTGATGGAGGAGACCAGCCCCTCATACCGGCCCACCCAATCGTCCGGATAGGAAGTCCTATCGCCATAAGGGGCGGTGAGGGAAAAGCCGACGCGCCAGTCAGGAGCCAGAACCAGCACGCCGTAGGCGGCGGCGGATGCGGCCGCCGAGATGGCGTTATGGCCATCCCCGCCGGAGACGTTGCCGCCCGTTTCCGGGTTGCTCGACGTGCCGGTGAATTTCGCCGACGGCCCGATATAGCTGAGGCCGGTCTCGATCTCGTCCTGATCCAGCAGCGCCATTCCCGCCGGGTTGGTGTACACGGTGCTGGCGTCATAGCCTTTGGCCGGCTGGCCGGCGAAGCCGTCGCCCAGCGCGTCGGCGGAACTCTCCAGCAGACCGAACCCGGACGCGGCCGCCGGGTGCGACAGCGCCAGCGCGCCACCAAGCCCTGCCGTAGAAGCCAACAACATCTGTAACGCCCTGGAGTGCAATCTCTTTCTCATAGTCTGGTTCCTCTGTTTCCCGTGGATGCGTTGCCTTATGAAATTTTTTATGTTGCTTAGAAACTATACCTGACGTATTGAGTAGGTACAATACTATAAGAGGAAGGAAATGCAAGCCGCAACCATATCGCTTCCGGCGAAACTGCTATTTTTAATCTTCGTAGCGCTTTGCTGCCTGATTGGCGCCCCGGCGGCACGCGCGCAGGCCGCCTTGCAAGGCTGGTGGCTGGACCAGACCGGCCGCGCCGGCATTCTGCTGGCGCCTTGCGGGAGCCGGCTTTGCGGCCGAATCGAGTGGCTGAAAAACCCGCTGGACGCGCAAGGGCAACCGAAGACCGACATCAACAATCCAGAGGCCAGCCTGCGGAGCCGGCCCTTATGCGGCCTGCCGATGCTTTGGCGTTTCGTGCCGGACGGCGCCGGCTGGACCGGCGGCTTCGTCTACGATCCGGATGCCGGCAAGACCTATAAATCGGTGATGCATTTGCAGGCCAACGGAACTTTAAGCGTGCGCGGCTATATCGGCATTCCGTTGCTCGGCCGCTCCACGGTCTGGACCCGCCCGGCCGCATCGCTGCCGCAATGTCAGGGCGCTGGTTAACAGTGCCGCAGCCCTTCATGAACAAAACCCAAGCCACTCAAGCAACCGCCGCATCCATTCCGGTCAGCCCGGTGCATCATTTGCTGGAGCATTCGGTGGCGAAGTTTCCAGCCCGCCCGGCGATGGATTTTCTTGGGCGTCGCACCAGCTACGCCGCTTTCGGCAAAGCCGTCGCGCGCGCCGCCGCGGGATTTCAACGTCTGGGCGTCGCCAAGGGCACGCGCGTCGCCCTTTGCCTGCCCAATACGCCCTATTACGTCATCTGCTATTACGCCGTCCTGCAAATCGGCGGCGTGGTGGTCAATCTAAGTCCGCTTTATGTCGAGCGGGAACTCCGCCAGTTCGTCAACGATAGCGGCGCCAGGATCGCCGTCACGCTGGATCTGGCAGCTCTGTACCACAAGATCGCGCCGCTGACCGCAAGCGGCGATCTCGACCGGCTGGTCGTCTGTTCGATGCTGGAAATTCTGCCGCTTGCCAAGCGTATGGGCTTCGCCCTGATCAAGCGCCGGGAACTGGCAAAGGTGAACTGGGATTCGCATCAGCTTTCCTTCCGCGCGCTCTGCGCCGGCAAGGCCGCTGCTGCTGCGGTGCCCTGCGAGCCTGAGCATGACCTCGCCGTTCTGCAATATACCGGCGGCACCACGGGTTTCCCCAAGGCGGCGATGCTGACGCACGCCAATCTCACGGCCAATTGCGCGCAGGTGACCTCGCGTCTGACCGAGATACGGCAAGGCCATGAGCGCGTTCTCGTGCTCATCCCGCTGTTCCACGTCTTCTCCATGACCGTTGCGATGAATCTGGGCGTCGCCAAGGCGATGGAAATGATCCTGCTGCCGCGCTTCGACAAGGTGCAGTTGCGCGCCACGCTCCGCCGCAAAAAACCGACTTTGTTTCCCGGCGTGCCGACCATTTATGCCAGCATCAACGAAGCAGCGGCCAGGGCAAAATGGGAGCTCGGCTCGATCCGCTACTGCATCTCCGGCGCGGCACCTCTGCCCGCGGAGATACGGGAGCGATTCGAGGCACTTTCCGGCTGCTCGCTGATTGAAGGCTACGGGCTTACCGAAGCCTCCCCCGTGGTTACCTGCAACCCGCTCGGCGCGGTGCGCGATGGCTCCATCGGCACCCCGCTGATCGGCACCATCGTCGAAATCCGCGGCCTCGACGATCCCGTGCGCCTGGCCGCCGACGGCGAAACCGGCGAGATCTGCGTGCGAGGTCCCCAGGTGATGCAGGCCTATTGGAACCGTCCGGAAGAAACCGCGAACGTCTTTGTCGACGGCGCGCTGCGCACCGGCGATGCCGGCCATATCGACGCCGACGGCTATATCTTCATCACCGACCGGATCAAGGATCTCATCATTTCCGGCGGCTACAACGTCTATCCGCGCGTCGTCGAGGAAGCGCTCTACCACCATTGGGCCGTGGCGGAGGCGGTGGTGATCGGCGTACCGGATGCGCGGCGCGGCCAGGTGCCCAAGGCCTTTGTCACGCTGAAGGCGGGACAGAGCGTGACGGAGCCGGAATTGCTGGCGTTTCTCGAAGATCGCCTCTCGCCGGTGGAGCTGCCGAAGCGCGTGGAGTTCCGCGATGAATTGCCAAAAACAGTCATCGGCAAATTCGCCAAAAAGGAATTGCTGGCCGAAGAGCTGCAAAAGGCCGGTTCGTGAATCTCTACTTCCGGGTGATCGCCGTCATCATCGGGGCGTTTTTCAAAAGCAGAGGCGGCATCGGCAAGGTATTCCATCTGCGCTCTTGCGTCTGGCCGTTCGACCTCGACTTCAACCTGCATATGACCAATTCGCGCTATTTCGCACTCGCCGATCTAGGCCGGCTGGACCTGATCCTGCGCAGCGGCACCTGGCGGACGATGCGCGCTGACAGGCTGGGCGTGGTCCTGGGCGGCACGTCGATCCGCTTCCGCCGGGCGCTGCGCCCATTCGAGCGCTTTACCCTGAGTACGGAAATCCTCGGCTGGGACGAACGCTGGATCTACATCCGGCAAATCTTCACCGGGCGGCGGGCGGTGGCCTGCATCGCCGTGATGCGCGCCGGCTTCACCCAGAACGGCAGCCTAGTCCCGCCGCAGAAGGTTATCGACGCCACCGCACCCGCCAGCGAAAAACTGCAGCCGCCGGCCTGGGTCCAGAAGTGGAACGATCTGGAAACGGAATACGTGGCCGATATCGGGCGCGCGTAAGCAAGAGGCCGCTTGGTGCTGCCCTTCCAAACATTGATAGCCGGAGGGGAGCGCGATAGCATGAAACTCTTCCCGGGAGCCGCCGAATGAACCAAACGCCCGCCTCGCCGCTCGATCTCTCTCTATTTGACACGCTGCCGGCGCCTTCAGCTTCCCTTACCGGCGCGCCGCAGGCAGCGGCCCTGGTGCCGGTGGCCGAGGCGCTGGCGCCTGCGCCGCGGGCGGAGCGGCTGGTCGAGGTGGCGAAGCTGCCCGCCGAGGAGTTGATCGCAGCGCGGAACGCGGCAGATAAAATCGCTTTTCAGAATTCCGCCTCTCTGATGGCGCATGGCGAAGGCGCGCTCTCCGGCCTCGCCCAGGCCTCCCGAACCTTGCTGTCCGGGGTGCGGTTGGGCGATGCCGGTGAGGCCGGGGCGATTGCCGCGGCGGTGCTGGACGGCATCAGGATTCTGCGCATTTCGGATCTGCAGACGGAAGCTGCGGCCGGGGTGAAGCGGCCAGGCCTTATGGGTAAGCTGCTCGGCGGTATTGGCCAGGCGCGCAGCGCCTTTCAGGGCTTTGCCGAAAGCCGCAAGCAATTCCTCACGCTGATGGACCAGGAAACCGCCAGGGCGCGCAAGACCAAGGCCGATCTGGCGGTGTCCATTCAGTTGTTGGAACAGCAGGACACCGCGATCCGCGACGCGTTGCATGCGTTGAAGATCGCCATCGCCGCCGGCCAGATCGCGCTGGACCGTGGCGAGGACGAACTGGAGGCAACCCGGCAGCGCGCCATCGCCAGCGGCGACCCGGCAGATGCGGCACAGGTGCAGTCGCAGCGCTCCGCCATCGCCAATTTCCGCGGCAAGATCGGCGATATGCGGGAGGCTTTGGTCGGCAGCGCCATGCTGATCCCGATCATCGCGCAGAACCGCGCCGCCGCCGAAACCCGCATGTTGAAAATCTCCAACGGCATGCTGGTGGTGATTCCGCGGCTGATGGCGGTGGCCAGCCAATCCGTGGTGCAGGTGGAAATCAAGAATGCCGCCGATGCCGCCGCCAAATTGGATGAAGCGAACCGGCAGATCACGCTGCTGGCGGCAAAAGGCGCGCACGACGCGGCAACCGGCGCCGCCCGCTCGCTCGGCGGCGACCAGCGCAATCTGGATGTGCTGGCGCAGGTGGCGGATGAAACGATCCAGACCATGCACGAGGTGATCGAAATCGAGCGCGAAGTCGCTGCCGGAGATGCGGCACGCGAGCAGAAATTGCTGGAAATCCGCAACAAGCTTGTCACCGGCATGCAGGGCGTCAACGCCCGGGTGCTCGAGCAATGAGCGATTCCGGCTTTGACCTGCAGGCTGCCTGGCTGCGGCGGTTTACCGCGGATGCGGCAAGCAATCTTTCCGCCTTTGCGTTGCGGCTGAAGGAAGCGATGCCGGACCGGGTTTCGCTGCAGGAGCGCAAGGGGTTCTTCGCAAAATCCGGCGAGATCACCGGGGTGAGCGTCGAGCTTGGGGAAAATCACTACCGGCTGGAGATCAAAAATGGCAGGCTGGCCGCCAGCATCGCCATGGTTGTGCGCGGCATTGCGCTGAACACCCGGCAGCTGGATCCGGCGGAATGGTTCGCCCGTTTGACGGAGGAGACCCGCACGGCCTCCGCCCATGCTCAATCCTTGAGCGCCTCGCTTCAGAAATTCATGGAAAGCTGATGGGAATTTTTGACGCCCTGAAGGCGAAGGCGGAGCAGAAACGCAGCGCCGAGGCCAATGAACGCCGGCAGATGGACATCGTGATGAGCCTGCGGGCGAACCGGGTGCCGACGGATGCGCTCGGCCGCCTGCAGGACACCGCCAAAGCAAAACTGCCCTGGATGGCCACGCTCACGCCGGCGGAACTGCGCATTGTCCGCAGCCACCGCCTGCAGCCCATCGCCGCGATCTCCGCCACCTGCTGGCTGCATTACGGCTGGTCCTGGACGCTCGGCCATGCGCAAGGCTGGGAGACTGCGCTGCGGCGGCTGGCAGATGAAGCGCGGGCCTGCGGCGCCAATGCGGTTCTGGATGTGAAGATGCGCACGATCCCGCTCGATGCCGGCGAATCGATGGATTATTCGCTGACCGGAACGGCAATGCGGATCGCGGATTTGCCGCCGTCACAGGATCCGATCATCGCCACCGTACCGGCGCTGGAATTCGTCAAATTGCTGGAAGCCGATGTGGTGCCGACGGGCATCGCCATCGGCGCGCATTATGAATGGCTGACCGATTGGCAAGGCAATGCCGGCAATCCGGCGATGTGGTTCAATATCGAAGCCTTCCAGCTTTCCAATCTCTGGGAAGCCGTCCGCCGCCAGGCGCACGCGAATCTGCGGATGAGTGCCAAGCCGCGCGGCAACGGCGTTCTGGCGCATCTGAATTTCTCGCAGATGTTCGAGGTGGAGCGCGAGTATAACGATCGGAGAGTGAATCAATATCTCGCGCGTCACATCGTGGTCGCCACAACGGTGGATGCGCGGCGCGGCACGCCCTTGCCGCATGACTTCAAAATGGTGGTGGATATGCGCGATAGCGGAACACCGCTGACCGGCACCGTTGCGCATCACCAATCCTACGCCACCAACCAGAAGAGCGGAGCCATTTGAGCATGACGGACGAATTGCCAGCAGGCGCACGAGAACGTTTGAAGGGCCTGCGCTCCTCGGCGCATTCCACCGGCGTTTTCACCTCGGATTTTTCGGTCAATGAATTTCTGCTGGTCCGCAAGGCGGGTTTCGAGCCGATCGGCCTATGCGTTGGCTCGTGCGTCTATCATGTCGGCATACAATACGGCGCCTGGGGCAAGAACCAGGAAATGGAAGTCCTCTCCAAAGCCATGTACCATGCCCGCGAGCTTGCAATGTCGCGCATGCGCGCCGAGGCCAGCGCGATGGGCGCGGATGGCATCGTCGGCGTGAAACTGACGATCAAGCGGCTGGAATGGGATGAGCATCTGTTGGAATTCATCGCCATCGGCACCGGCGTGGTGCACGGCGAGGGCCATAAGGGCTTCCGCGCGCATGATGGCGGCCCCTTTACCTCCGATCTATCCGGGCAGGATTTCTGGTCGCTGCTGCACGCCGGCTACCGGCCAGTGGAAATGGTGATGGGCTCCTGCGTGTACCACGTGGCGCATCGCGGCGTACTGGCGGGGCTGGGCACCGTCGGACGCAATGTCGAGCTAGAGAATTTTACCGCCGCCATCTACGGCGCGCGTGAGATCGCGATCGAGCGCATGCAGTTCGAAGCCGCCGCCGCCAAGGCTGAAGGTGTGGTCGGCGTCGACATCCACGAAGGCAGCCATAACTGGCAGCCGCATGTCATCGAATTCTTCGCGATCGGCACGGCAGTGCTGCCGCTGGAAGCGGAAATCGCACCGGAGAAGATTGCCGATCCGATTATGGTGCTTTCGGTGAACGATTAAGGAAGCGGTTCTTGTTCTGAAGAAAAAGAACCAAATAGACTTCTCTCATCTGCGCCAGTGGCGTTGCACAACCCCGGCTCAACAGGAGCAGAAGTTTTTGCGCCGCTTTTTTCAAAAAGCGGCTACCTTCTTTGATGCCGCGCCGGCAATCGCCTCCGGCGTGTCGATCATGCCGGCGCCCGCCGCGATCGCGCAATTTATTTGAAACATCGTCTTCGCGCCATGCCGCTGCGCAGGATTTGGGGGCGCCGACACGGCAGGCAACCGCCGGCGCTTTTCCGCAGGCACTCAGGCTGTTAGATGGCCGCATGAAGCTGCTCTTCGCTTACGAGAACCCGTTGCCGAATGCCGAAGCCGATGCCGAGGTTTTCGTTAACACGGCGAAGTACCTCGCCCGCCATTTTGCCGCCGCCCGCCTGCATGCGCCAGTCGCCGCCAGCGCCGACCGCGCGGCGGTGGAGCGTCTCGCCGGAATGCCTTTGGTGCAGGCGAAAGGGCCTTTGCGGCCGGCCGCGTTGCGGCATCTGCTGTGCGGCCTCACCATCGTTTTCCGAACCGCGTTTCGCGAGGCCGATATCATCTATACCCGCAATCTCTGGGTCGCCTGGATGTCCATCCTGTTCGGCGGCAAGGTGGTGTTCGACCATTACCGGCCTTGGCCCGACCAGATTCCGCCGCTGCAATTATGGCTGTACCGGCTGTTCTGCCACCGGCGTTTTCTGGGCAGCATCTGCCATTCTGAATATACCCGCGCCAAATACGTGGCCCTCGGCGTGCCGCCGGAAAAACTGCGCTGCATCCATAACGGTTTTGAGCCGCAACGTTTCGCGGCACCGATCCCGCCGGCGCAGGCAAAGCAGCGCATCGGGTTGCCGGCAAATGCAAAAACCGTGGTCTATACCGGCAGGGTCAACCAGAAAAAGGGCCTGGAACTGGTGATCGAGGCGGCAAGGCAGCTGCCCGAACTCACCTTCCTGTTCGTCGGCTCCTATGGCAACGGCCCGATCGAGGCGCTCGCCAGTCCGCTACCCAATATCCGCATCATCCCCTGGCAGCAGGAAGCCACGCTCGGCAATTACATCTTTGCCGCCGACGTGCTGCTTATTCCGCCGTCATTGCAGCCGCTGGCGAAATTCGGCTCGACCGTGCTGCCGCTAAAGCTGTTTCTCTATCTCGGCTCCGGCCGCCCGATTCTCGCGGGCAACACGCCGGACGCGGCGGAGGTGCTGAAACACGGCCAGACCGCCTGGCTCTGCCGCCCGGATTCGCTGCCCGACCTGGTGGAAAGCCTGCGCCTGTTGACGCAGGGCAGCGCGCTGGCTGCCCGCCTCGGCACTGCGGCCAAGGCCGACAGCGCAAATTACACCTGGGGCGCGCGCGCGGAAAAAATCTCCGCTGCCATTCAGATTTTCGCATCCGCCCCGCGAACTGCCGGCCATTGGGGCCGCGATCAGTCCGCCATCTGGGGCCGCCAATCCCGCCGCTGGCTGCTGCATTTCCTGCGCACGCGCGACTGGATCCTACCGGCGGGAAACTAGAGCAAGATCGCTTCAAGCGCGATCATGCTCTAGTTTTTTTCTGAAAGCGATCGACGATTTCGGCTCGCGCGAATGCGCGAACCTCAACCTATCGCGCGCTAGGGCAGCCTGCGCAGCGCCGCCCGGCCTGTGCGCCACCAGCGCATCGCGCTGACATCCAACAATAGCTCGCCCCGCAAGCTACGCCAGCCATGCCGCTCGCCGGCCGGCTGTGCGAAAAACACCTCCTCAGCCGGCCAGCGATGCAGCCTCGACCAAGTCCAGGCGCCATTGCGTTGATAAATCCTACGTAGATGCTTCACGAGTTTCACATCGGGCGGCAGGTTGCACTTCTTTGCCCAGCACGGCGCGGCGCCTAGCCTCTGTGCAAAATCGAAACTCAAAGGCGCAACATAGTTGGAAAACCAGAGCGTAAATGCAAGCTCGCTTTGCAGCGTGGCGACGGCGCAATGCACCTGCACATGCTCGGGATGACCATACTCACCCCAGGGGTTATGGGTGTAGACATCATCGGCCCCCGCCAGTAGCGGCCGCAGCGCCGCCAGCAGCAGCGCGAAATTCGCATCGTAGCGGGCCCTGCCTTCGGCTTCGGCAATCATCATGCCGCTCGGCCCCGGCTCGGGCTTTGTCCAATCCGCCAGTTTGTGAACCCCGGATTCCGGAATGGCGAGGTCGACAAGGTTTGGTAGATCCAGTTCCGCTACCGCCCGCCGCCGCGCTACTGCCTTGTCCGGTCTGCCGAGCGGGTCGCCGAAGCACAGGACGACTTTGTTAGCCTCCGCCAATGCGGCGCTCATCCACAGGATCTCGTCATCGGGATGCGCCGCAACGACGACTTGCGTCATGCAGCCACCTTAGCTAGCGAATCGTAGATATCCTCGAGCGCGGCCGTCTGCCTTGCCAGATTGAACTGCGCTTCCATCTTCAAGCGCGCCGCGGCGCCCAGCCGCCGCCGCAAGCCGGCATCCGCCAGCAAGTCCCGCAGGCGGGCTGCCAGCGCCGCCGCATCATTCCCGGGCACCAAAAAACCGGTTTCGCCGTCTTCGATCGCCTCGGGAATCCCGCCAAGCGCTGATCCGATCGCCGGTACGCTGGCCGCCGCTGCTTCCAGCGTCGCCATGCCCAAGCCCTCCTCGCGGCCGGATGTGGTCTTTACGCTCGGCACAACGAGAACCGCGGCGCGCCGCATCCAGCCCAGCACCTCGTCATGCGGCCGGGCACCCAGAAACGTGATCCGGCCGGCCAGTCCTGCCTTGCTTGCCTCGCGTTGCAGCCGGCCGCGTAATTTGCCGTCGCCGATAATCACCAGCTTCGCCGCCGGAGATTGCGCCGCGACTTCCGCAAAGGCGCGGACCAAGAATTCGGCGCCCTTTACCGGCTCCAGCCGGGCCACGTGCAGGATAAGGTTTGCATCCTCCTCCTCCGCCGATCGTGGCGCGATGGCGGCGAGGTCCACCCCAATATAATGCACCTTGCTGCGCTCCGGCGGGAAACCCAGCGCCAATATCTTGCGCCGTAGAAAATCGGAAGCGCAGAGAAACATCTGCCCTTCCTGGGCAAGCCGCGCCCGCCCGAGTGCGTAACGCTGCCAGGCCGGGTTAGCCAGCAATCCCGCCAAGGATAGCGTTGCGTCGAAACCATGAAACGTCGTCACCAGCGGCACCTGCAGCCGCGCCGCCAAAGGCAGTGCATAAATGCCCTCTACGCCGAAATGCGCATGAATCAGCGCCGGCCGTACTCCTTCCAGCAGCTTTAAGTACGCCGCGATGCTGCCCGAGAGCATTTGCCAGCCAGCCGCCGCCTGGCTCAATCGTGCACCATCGGCAATGGCCAGCGACTGCGCGCCGGGCGGGCAGGGACCGTAACGCAGCCGCCCGAGATAAAGCGGCCGGTAGCGCCGCAGCGCCTGGCCCTGCTGGGCGATGAACGGCTCCGAGCCTTTGAACAAATTGTGGCGAAAAATAACGGCGCGCGGCATGTCAGCCAGACCGCTACTTGGCAGGCGCAAACGCCTCCGCCTGCAGCAGCCCAAGCTTGGCGCCCAGTTTGCCGAACAGCGTCACCGCTCGCTCGATCTGGCCCCTGGTATGCGCGGCGCTGACGCTGGAGCGCAGTAAAGCGAGCCCCTTCGGCGTCGCCGGCGGCAGGCTGACATTGGTGTACAACCCCGCCTCCAGCAGCGCCGCCCACAGGCCGAATGCCGCTTCCGGCGAGGGCATGACCGCGGAGACCACCGGACTCGGCTCCGGCCCCAGCTGAAAGCCCAGCCCTTGCAGCCCGCGGAACAGCTGTCGCGCATTCTCTCCTAGCCGCCACCGCAGCTCCGGCCGGCTCTGCAACTGGTGCAACGCCGCCTCCGTCGCCGCAATCACCCCGGGGGGAAGCGATGCGGTGAACATGTAAGGCCGGCTGACCACCCGCAGGACTTCCGCGCCCTCCATATCCGTGACGCAAAAACCGCCGACGCCGCCGAGGCTTTTGGAGAATGTGCCGACGATGAAATCGGCATCCGCCTCGACCCCGGCTTCTTCCGCCAGGCCGCGGCCGGTCTCGCCCAGCACGCCCAGGGAATGCGCCTCGTCCACGATCAGGTAAGCGCCGTATTCGCGCTTCACCGCGGCGAACTCGCGCAACGGCGCCTTGTCGCCCAGCATGGAATAGATGCCCTCGACCACGATGATCTTGTCGCCCGGCTCGCCCTGCAGCCGGTTCAGCCGCTTCGCCAGATCCTCCGGGCTATTATGCCGAAACCGCGTTACCTCGGCATAACCCAGCCGGGCGCCGTCATAGATGCTGGCATGCGAATCCGCATCCAGCAGCAGATGATCGTTCTTGCCCGCCAGCGTGGAAATGACGCCGAGATTGGCCTGGTAGCCGGTGGAAAACACCAGGCCGTGCTGGCGCCCGTAAAAATCCGCCAGCGCGCGTTCCAGCCTTTTATGGCCGCCATAGCTGCCATTGGCGATGCGCGAGCCGGTGGTCCCCGAGCCGTCGCGCCTGGTCGCCGCAACAGCCTGGTCGATCACCAAGGGATCATAGGTCAGGCCAAGATAGTTATTGGTCCCCAGGAGCAATATCCGCTTGCCGCCGATCATCGCCTCGGTAGGCGAAAGGATCTGGTCGAACGCGACGGTGAAGGGATTGGTGCCCGCTTCCTCGTGCCGCTCATACTGCGCCTGCAGCGGCGCGAATTTGTCGAGCAACCCCATTCGACTACGCGGCTGCCTTCAGGCGCTGCACGGTCGCGATCAGATCCCCCAGCGTCTCCACCTCGGCGATCTTGTCGAGCGGAACCGAAATGTCGAGCTTGTCCTCGATCTCCATCACGAAATCCATCATTGCCACGGAATCGAGCCCCAGATCCTCGGTGATATGCGTGCCGTCGGAGATCGTGCGGCCGTCCGGCAGCATGGTGCGCAGCGTGCCGAAGATCACGTCCCTGATGTCGTCAACCTGTTCAGACATGCGCGCAGCTTAAGCTCCTGTTCGACGGATGCACCCGCATGGCCTCAAGCCGGCAAGCGTGCAATAGATACATCCTGAAGCCACCTCTTTAAGGGTCGATGCGCGCCTTGTCACGACCCTTCTCGACGGCGCAAGGCAGTCAGGTTATGCGCAGTCGGCCTTCGGTACAGATTTTGGGGATAGATTGGGTTTGGCGCCTTGAATATTGATCGCTACTTGTTACGCGGTTGCGTTTTGCCCTTCGCCGCAATTCTCGGCGTTCTGGTAGCACTTTTTGCCGGCTTTAGCCTCACCGGCATCCTGGCGGATGCGGTGAGCGGCCTGCTGCCGGCCGGCTTCATCGTCGCGCTGGCCTCGCTCAAGGTGCTCATTTCGTTGGATGTTCTCATCCCGATCTCGCTGTTCATCGCGGTGGTGATGGCGTTTGGCCGGCTGCAGGCCGAGAGCGAAGTGACGGTCATGCTGGCGCTGGGCATCAGCCCGCTACGCCTGCTGCGGCCGATCCTGGTGCTGGCGCTGGGGCTCGCCGCCGTGGTCGCTTGTCTGTCGCTGCTCATCCGGCCCTGGGCCTATACGGAATCCCACGCGCTATCCCAGCGCGCCTCTGTCATGTTGAACGTGAATGCCATGCAGGCCGGCACCTTCTATGCCAGCAACGACGGCGCGCAGGTCGTCTTCCTGGGCGCCCGGGCAGGGCGGCATAGCGGTGCGAACGGCGTGTTTATCGCCCGCGACCAGGGCGGTCGCGTCGAGGTGATCTACGCGCAAAACGCCGAACCGGCGGTGGCCGGCGCGCAATGCCAGCGCGTCGTCCATCTTGCCAAGGCGAACGTCTATCGCTTCGATCTTGCCGATCCGGCGAACGACCAGGTGCTTGCCGCCAACGGCATGAACGTGGACCCGGATGGCGCCCTGCCGGCGCCGCCGGGCTACAGCCCTGTTGCTGCGAGCAGCCGGCATCTGGCTGGGTCAAAGCGGCCGGCGGATATCGCCGAGCTGCAATGGCGCTACTCCACCGGCATCTCCACCTTGCTGCTGGCACTTCTGGGCTTTGCCTTGAGCCGCGGCAAACCGAGGCAGAACCGCTTCGCCAAGTTCGGCCCCGCCATTTTCGCCTATTCCGTCTATTATCTGTTCTGCACGCTCGCCCGCATTTGGGTGCAGCACGGTCAGGTCGGGCGTATTCCCGGTTTGTGGTGGGCCCCGGCAGGACTGGCGCTGATCCTGGCGGCCGCCTGGCACGTCGGATCGCTGCGCCGGGTTCTGCGGCCTCTGGCCGCCTTTGCCGCGCCGATACCGGGCGGTCCGGCCGGGCTGATCCAGCTTCCTGCCGAAAGCCAAGATGCTGCTTGACCGCTATGTCGGCTGGACGGTTCTGCGCGCTTTTCTGCTGATCGCCGCCGGGTTGACTTCGCTGTTCAGCCTGCTGGTCTTCGTCGAGCAGCTCTCCTATGTCGGCCAGGGCCAGTACAAGGCGGCGGACGCGCTGGGCTACACCCTGCTCACGGCGCCGGACCGGCTGCTGCAGCTCAGCCCCATCTGCATGCTGCTGGCGGCGTTGCTGGGGCTCGGCAATCTGGGCCAAGGGTCGGAGCTGACCGGTTTCCGCAGCTTCGGCGTCTCGGAAGCCCGGATCATCGGTGCGGTGCTGAAACTCTGCGCGCCGATCGTGCTTATCCTGTTCCTGATCGCGCAGTTCATCATCCCGCCGGCGCAGCTGGCGGCGCAGCGTGAACAGGCGGCGGCTTTGGGCGGCGCGCTGCCCGGCCTTGCGCAAGGCGGCTTCTGGGCGGAGAAGGACGGCGCGTTTCTCAACGTACGCAGCTTCACCGGCGGCGAAACCCTGCGCGGCGTAAATCTCTACAGCTTCAACCCGGACGGCACACTGCAATGCTTCGTGCAGGCGAACCACGCTGAAATCGAGCCAAACGGCGACTGGAAGCTGACGGGTCTGATACGCAAGCAGATCCGCGACGGCCAGGTCACGACCGATGCGCCCGCCAGCCTGGACTGGACGCCGTTCCTCTCTACCCGGCAGCTGCATCTGCTGGCCACGCCGCCGGAGACGATGCCGCCGATCGCCCTTTTCGCCTATGTCCGGGCATTGCAGCGCCAGCACAGCCCGTCGCTGCTCTATGCGCAAGCCTTCTGGAGCATGGTGGCGATCCCGATCTCCCTGCTCGGCATGGCACTGATCGCGGCACCCTTCGTCTTCGGCTCGCAGCGTACGGGCAACGCCGCCCGGCAGATGCTCATCGGCGCCCTGCTCGGCATCGTTTTTCTCCTAGTGCAGACGATCACCGGCTATCTGGGTCTGCTGCTTGGCCTCAACGCCGCGGTCGCCGCGCTGGCGCCATCGATCCTGTTGCTTGCCTTGAGCGCCTGGCTACTGGAGCGTGGGCATGAGCGGCTGGCGCCCGCCTTCCGCCTGCCGGATTTCTTTCAAAAATCCCGCTTGGCGGACCTTCTGCGCCTCTAGCAGCAGGATCAGAATCAGGCTGAAGCCGAAGATGTCGAACAGAAAATACACCGAAGGTAGCTTCAGCACGACACAAAGAAAGATCCCTAACGTCCTGTAGTTAGCAGATAATACTCCCCAGCGTCGGATGCTGGGCGCAAAGCGGGCGCGATAGGCCGCCCGTAGCGCCGGCTGTAATGCGGGGCGCGCCGCCAGCATCGCCGCAAACTCGCTGTAGAACCCGGAAGCGCCGCCGGCGACGATAAGCTGAACCCGGACGTAGAGCCGGTGCAGCTCCGCCGCCAGAAGCTGGTGCGGCGCCAGCCCCGCGGGCGGCTTTTCCAGCACCGGCAGAGCGGCGGATTGTTGCCCCAAGCCCCAAAAATTATAGTTTTGCCGCTGCAATTCGTAGGCTGCGGATTGCAGTTCATGGCACAAGCCGGCGATCGCGATCACGATCCAGACCCAGCCGCCCAGCCTCGCATCCATGCTCAGCCCCAGCCCGACATAGACGGCGGTGAAGGTGACAGCGTCGCAGATGCCGTCCAGCACCTTGCCCAGCTCCGAATAGGTTTTTGTCAGCCGGGCGAGCTGGCCGTCCGCCCCATCCATCACATGCCAGGCCAGCATCAGCACGAAGGCGGCCAGATCGCAGCCGGTGTGCCAATAGAAGTGATAGAACAACCCGGCGCCTAAGCCGCAGCCCATGCCGATCAGCGAGACAGCATTCGGCGTTATGCCGGCTTTGGCGAAGATCGGCACCAGACGCGCCGAAATCGGGTGGATGAAGTACAGATTGGTCGGATCCTCAATCTCATAGGTCCGCCGCACCGGATCCGAACCGGCCAAATCGAGATGATCCATGCTGCTCATAACCGGCCGGAATCGAGCAGCGCCTCGGCTTTTCCGAATGCCACCGGATCGTCGACATCCACCCAGAGCCTGCCGCCGATGTCGAAGACCCGCGCCTTGCCCCATTCCGCCAACACGTTCATCGCGCCGGAGATGCTGTCATCGCCGCGCGCCTGCGCTTGCCCCAGCGCATCGAACATCACCGGGGTGCAGCGGAACACGCCGGTATCGAAGCAGTTAAAGTCGCGGATCACCTTGCCGATATGCTTCAGCCGGTCGCCGTCGCATTTTACCCGCGTCACGTCCTCGGGGTCATTCAACGGGCTGCCGATGTTGAAATCCACGCCCAGCGTCACGGTATCCGGTTCCGCCGGCGCCGCGATCATGCCGCGCAAAATCTGCGGGTCTACCAGGTGGTCGCACATGGTCAGCAGAAACGGCTCGTCCAGGAACTGTTTTGCGGCCAGCACGGAAACCCCGTTGGCGCGGGTCCATTCGCGATTATGGATGGCGGTCACATGCGCGTCCAGCCGCGTGGCGATATCCCGCAGCTCCGCCTGCAGCGACTCGGCGCGGTAGCCGGTGACGACGAAGATCTCCTCGATGCCGGCGAAGCGCAGATTGGCGATGACCCGCTCAATCAGCGTGATCCCGCGGATCGGGATCAGCGGTTTCAGCGCGCCTTTCTCGCGCAGCCGGGTGCCCTGGCCCGCCGCGGCGATCAGCGCTTTCATTCCGCGGCGTTAACTGCCAATGCCGGCCGGATGCGGATGAAGGCTTCGGTCATCTCATAGGCGATATCGTCGGTATGCTGCACCGGCGGATGCTTGCAGAAAAACGCGCTAGGGCCTTCCAGCACGCCGCCGATGCCGGCCTCCAGCGCCAGCTTGCAGCAGCGGATCATGTCGATCACCACGCCGGCGGAATTGGGCGAATCCTGCACCGAAAGCCGCAGCTCCAGGTCCAGCGGAACGTCGCCGAAGGCCAGGCCCTCCATGCGGATGAAGCAGATCTTGTTGTCGTTCTGCCAGGGCACATAGTCCGAAGGTCCGACATGGATGTCGTTCTTGGCCATCCGCTCCTTGGCGACGGCCTGCACGGCTTCGGTTTTCGATTTCTTCTTCGAAGCCAGCCGCGTCTGGTTCTTCATGTTAAGAAAATCGGTATTGCCGCCGGTGTTCAGCTGGTAGGTGCGCAGCAGTTTAACCCCGCGCTTGGCGAAGATGTCGGTCAGTACGCGATGCGTGATGGTGGCGCCGAGCTGGGATTTGATGTCGTCGCCGATGATCGGCAGCTTGGCTGCCGCGAAACGCTCGGCAAAGGTTTTGTCGCTGGCGATGAAGACCGGCATGTTGTTGATAAAGCCGCAGCCTGCCTCCAGCGCGCATTCGGCGTAGAAGCGCGCCGCTTGTTCGGAGCCGACCGGCATGTAGTTCAGCAGCATGTCGGCGCGGCTGGATCTAAGCAGCGCGACGATCTCCGCCTTGTCCAGCTCCCTCACGGCGGCGCGCACGAAGGTGCGGTCCTCCTCGTAATCGGCCATGTGCTCAGCGATGCCGTCCAGCACGGGCCCCATTTGCACGGTGACACCGCTCAACGGGATGTCCGCCAGGAAGACCTGCGTGCAGTTCGGCTTGGCGAAGATCGCCTGGGCGACATCGTGGCCGACTTTCCTGGCATCCACATCGAACGCCGCCACAACCTGGATATCGCAAGGCCGGTAGCCGCCGAGCTCGGTATGCATCAGCCCGATCACGTCGCCTTTGCAGCGTGTCGGCGTGTAGTAGTGAATGCCCTGGATCAGGGAGCTTGCGCAGTTGCCGATGCCCGCGATCGCGATGCGGATGCCGTTTTTCGCCATTTCAACCTCGTTAATCACCATGCCGGCCGTGACCGCGCCACGAGTATGTCACAGCCGTGAAGGAGTTCAAAATCCAGCCGGGGCCCATGCATCGCTCAAATCAATGTGCTACGGACCCCGCCATGCAAGAACGCGGCGCTTTGTCTGCAGGCAAACCACGGCATCCGCTGATCGTGTCCTATTACACGCCCGGCACCGCTTATGAGGCGAATGCCATGCTTCTGCTGCAGGATGCGCGCCGCCTGGGACTGCCGGCCAGGATCGAGCCGCGCCCGGCGCGCGGCTCCTGGGTCGAGAATTGCGCGCAGAAAGCCGGTTTCATCCGGGAGATGCACCGGCAGGAGCAGCGCCCGTTGCTCTGGCTGGACGCCGATGCACGGCTGCGCAGCAAGCTGCGCCTGCTGGAAGCAACCGGCGCGGATCTTGGCATCGCGCGGCTGCATGGCTGGGAATTCTACACCGGGCAGGCCTATTTCGGCGCCGGCCCCGCGACGACCCGGCTGCTCGACATCTGGTGCGGTTATTGCGAGCGGTTTCCAGAAATTTGGGACCAGGTTTCGCTGGGCTATGCCTGGTGGGAGCTGAGCCTGCAGGAAAAAATCTCGACGATCTGGTTTGATAGCAAGGTGTTTCAGAAAATCTCGCGCCGTCCGGCGGTGCGGCTATGGCAGCGCCTGTTGACCCGGCCGCCGATCGTGCAGCTGCAGGAGAGCCGGCGATCCAAGGCGGCGCAAGGCGCGCCGGAACGCCGGGAGTTCGGCATGGACGACATCCCGCTATGGTGGCGGCAGGCGGCGCAGCGGCAGGCGCCATTTCCGCTGAATGCCGCGCAGCGCAGCGCGCTTGGCCTTGCATGAAAACGGCGGACGCCGATCCGGCTTTGGATCAGGCCGGCGGCCCCGCGACTCGCTCGCCGCTCGGCCGCGCTTTCCGCAATGCGGGCTACTTGCTGGGTGGCCAGGGCATGGCGGCAGTGCTCGGCTTCGGCACAACCGCGCTGTCAGCCCGGGCGCTGGGACTCCAAGGCTTCGGCATTTTGCTGCTGCTGCACTCCTTTACCGGCGCCGCTTCCGCCGGTACCCGGCTGCAATCCTGGCAGCCTCTGCTGCAATTCGGCAGCGCCTTGTTCCACGCCAAGGAGCGTACGCAGTTCCAGATCCTGCTGCGGCACTGCTTGGCGCTCGATTTAAGCGGGGCGGGGGCGGCCGTAGTGCTGGGGGTGCCGCTGGCCGGCCTGGGTGCGCACTGGATGGGCTGGGGCGGCCATGGCGAGGCGGCGATGCTGTATGCCACCAGCGCGCTGTTCATGAATACGGGCGCCGCGATTGGGCTGATGCGGCTGGCCGATCGCTACAAGCTGGCAGCGTTCGCCGACAGCGTAGGCGGCGCCGTGCGTCTGGCCGGCGCCGCGGCGGGTTTTTTGCTGCATTGGGGTCTGCCGGGCTTTCTTGCCACCTGGTATCTCTCGGTGCTCGCGTCCTTCACCATCGACATGCTGGTCCTGCGCCGTCTGGCGCGCGTGACGCCCAGCCTCAGCGGCTTCCGGCTACTTGCGCCATGGCGAAGCCGGCATGCGGGGTTCTGGAAGCTGCTGCTCTCCACCAGCGGCAACCAGGCGCTGATCGGCCTTTCCGCCCGGCTTGGCATTCTGGTCGTCGGCGGCGCGTTGGGTCCCTCCGATGCCGCGCTGTACCGCGTCACCGGCCAGCTTGGAGAGGCGCTGTCGCAGCCGGCCAACATGCTGACCCCGGCGCTGTACCCGGAATTCGTCCAGCTGCGTGATCAAGGGGAGTGGGGCAAGCTGCGCGGCATGGTGCGACGCGTTTTCCAAGGCCTGGCTGGTTTCTCGCTGCTGGCGCTGCCGGTTGCGACACTTGCGGGTCCCTGGCTGCTGCGGCTGCTGCTCGGCATCCATCGCCGGCATAGCATGCTGCTTTTGCTGCTGATGACGGCGGCGATGGTGGTGGATTTATGGGACGTGCCGCTGGAGCCGCTACTGATCTCGCTCGGCCGCGCCCGGCAATTGCTGCATGGCCGCCTCTGGATCATGCTGGCCAGCCTGCCGCTGCTGTATCTGCTGGCACGGCGCTGGGGTCTGGACGGCGCCGCCGCAGCCTGCCTGCTGCGCGAAGCCGGGATTTTTCTGACGCGGCTGATCCCATTTCTCAACCTGACATGATCAAGCCGGGGCCGGTGTGGGGTTTGGATACCGGTCATATCGGCGAATTCATGCAGGTGGCGGCGCTGGGAAACGCCCTCGGGCTGGAGTTTACGCGCATCCGTCTGCCGTCGGCGGGCCAGTCGGCGGGCCATTCGGCGGAGTTGCTTGCAAAGAAGCCGCCGCGCCTGATCCTGTCTTTCGGACGGGCGGCGCCGGCGGCATTGCGCCTGGCCGACAGCGTCACGCCGCGGCCGCTGCTGGTGCATCTCGGCACGCCCGGGCATCGCCCAAGCTCGGCGTTCGACCTGATCATTCCCATGCCGCAGGATGATTATCCGCCGGTGCCAAATGTCTGCTTCCTCCGATTGCCGCTGAACGGCGCTACGCTGGCCGAGTCGCGCCTGCCGGAGCATCGTCGCAACGGTGGCTGCACCATCATCGTCGGCGGCCTGTCCCGGCATTTCCGGATCAGCAAGGCAGCGATCCGCCGGCTCATCCGATTCGGCGTCCGGCTGGCGGCGGCCAATGCGGAAGCCTTGCAGGTGGTCACCAGCCCGCGCACGCCGCGGCCGATTCTGGCGGAGCTGCGCCGCCTCGCCGCCGCCCGAGGTTTCGCCTTGCATGAATTCGGCAGCGCGCCTTTCGCCGGATTTCTGCAAAACGGTTCACGCTTCGTGGTGACCGCGGACAGCGCCTCCATGCTGGCGGAAGCCTGCCGGACCGGCGCGCCGGTCTGGCTGTTTCCGCTCCCCTGGCGGCCAAATTTCTCCGATTTCCTGCAGCTTGCCGCCGATCGCCTGGGCGGAAGACGGCTCCGGCATTGGTTCGTCCGGCGCGGCTGGCTCGGTGGCGGCACCGATTTCAAACGCTGGCATCGTCAGCTCGAGGAGACCGGCCACCTCGTCACGGCGGGTCCCGTGCCGGAGGCGGCTTTGCGCTGGAAGCCCGCCGCCAACCGGCCGGACAGCAGCCTGCGCGACTGCCGGGAGCGTATCCTCGGCATTCTGTCCGGGCCTGAGCGTCGGGACCCTGACAAGGTCAGACCGCCTTCACCATTGCCATCCGGCAGCGACTCTGATAGCCGCAACAGATCATAGCAACAGTAACTATTTGGTAAAATGACTGAGCCCACCCCGACGTATTCCCCGGGGCAAGTCAACCGTTTCGCCGATTTTTCCACCATCGCCGAGGCTTTGGACTATGCCGCGCAAGGCCCGACAGGCCTGAATTTTTATTCCGGCAAAGGCGAATTGTTGGAGGCGTTGCCCTATGAGGTGCTGCGCGCCCAGGCGGTTGTGCTGGCCCGCCGGATGCTCGCCGCCGGCCTGAAGCCAGGCGAACGCGTCGGACTGCTCGCCGAAAGCGACGGCGACTTCGCCCGCGCCTTCTTCGCCTGCCAATATGCCGGCCTGGTGCCGGCGCCGCTGCCGCTGCCTGCCGCGTTTGGCGGCAAGGACAGCTATATCGTCTTCCTGCGGCGGATGATCCAGGCGGCGGAGGCGCATGCCGTATTCGGCCCGGCAATCCTGCTGGACTGGCTAGGCGAAGCCACCGCCGGCCTCAAGCTTAAATTCGCCGGCACCATCGCCGCATTGGAAGACGCGCCGCTTGTCGCGCAGGCAGTTTTGCCGCGCGCCGCCCCCGGGTCGCTGGCCTATCTGCAATTCTCCTCCGGCAGCACGCGCTTTCCGGTCGGCATTGCCGTCAGTCAGCAGGCGCTGATGAACAACGCGCACCACATGGCGCGCCACGGGCTGCAGATCACGCCCCAGGATCGTGCCACCACCTGGCTGCCCTTCTACCACGACATGGGCCTGGTCGGGTTTTTCCTGATGCCGATGGCCTGCCAGTCGACGGTCGATATTCTGCCGACGCGCGAGTTCGCCCGCCGGCCGCTGCTCTGGCTGCAGCTCATCAGCCGCAACCAAAGCACCATCTCCTTCAGCCCCTCCTTTGGCTACGAAGTCTGCGCCAAGCGGGCGAAGACGGCCTCCGCCGATGGTCTGGATCTGTCGTCCTGGCGGCGCGCCGGCATCGGCGGCGACATGATCCGCCCCGGCGTGCTGACGCGCTTTGCCGAGCGTTTTGCCCGGAGCGGTTTCACCGCCAAGGCGTTCACGCCCTGCTACGGCATGGCCGAGGCGACACTGGCGTTGAGTTTTACGCCCCCGGGTCAAGGTGCCAGGGAGGATGCGGTGGATGGCGAGATCCTGGAGCGCGAGCACCGCGCCGTGCCGGCCGATCCTGGTAGCGAGCGGACCCGCAGCTTCGTCGTCTGCGGCAAGATCCTGCCGGAGCACGAGATCGAAATCCGCGGCAAGACCGGAATCCTGCTGCCGGAGCGCCTGGTGGGCCGCATCTTCGTGCGCGGACCCAGCCTGATGCTCGGCTATTTCGGCGCGCCGGAGGAAACCGCGCGCGTGCTCTCACCCGAGGGTTGGCTGGATACGGGAGATCTCGGCTATCTCACAGACGGGCAGATCGTGATAACCGGCCGAGCCAAGGACCTTGTCATCATCAATGGCCGCAATCTCTGGCCGCAGGATCTGGAATGGACGGCGGAAGCCGAAATTCCCAATCTGCGCAGCGGCGATGTCGCGGCGTTCTCGGTGGATAACGGCGAGGCGGAGGAGGTTGTCGTGCTTGCGACCTGCCGCGTCGCCGACCCGGTGGGACGCGAGGCGCTGGTGCACGAGCTGACCCGTTTCTTCCGCGGCCGGCACGGGCTGGAAACACGGGTGGTGCCGGTGCCGCCGCACAGCCTGCCGCAAACCTCCTCCGGCAAGCTCAGCCGCAGCCGTGCCAGGACGATGTATCTGGAAGGAATCTTTTCTCCTCCGCCCCCCGCGCAAGCGGCTGAATGATCCAACCGCGCGCCGTTCTAACCGGCGCAACGGGTTTTTTCGGATCACATCTTCTGCCGGCCTTGCTTCAAGCAGGATTCCAGGTGCGAATTCTGACCCGGCGCGAACACCGGCATCCGGCCTGGACCGATTTGCCATACCAAATCGTGCATGGCAGCTTGGAGGACGAATTCGCGCTGACCGAATTATTACGGAATGCGCAACTGGTGGTGCATGCCGCCGGATTGATCAAAGCGCGCGACCGCTCCGAATTCCTGCGCGTCAACCGGGACGGCACTGCCAGGCTTGCCGGGCGCACGCGCGCCCGGGCGCCGGAGGCGCGTTTCCTGCTGGTCTCCTCCCTGGCGGCGCGCGAGCCTCAGCTTTCCGATTACGCCTTCAGCAAGCGCCAGGCTGAACTCGCGGCGGAGGCGGCGTTCGCCGCGGCGCCTGGCCGACTGGCGATCATCCGTCCGCCGGTGATTTATGGACCCTGGGATAAGGCAACCCTGGGCATTTTCAAAGCAGCGCGATTGCCTTTCACGCTTGTTCCAGGCCGTGGGCGGACGGCGATGATCCACGCCGGCGATGCCGCCGCTGCCATCGCTGCCGTGGCAACGGATTGGCGGCCCGGGCAATTTGCTTTGGCCGACCGCCGGCCCGAAGGCTACGGCATGCGTAAACTCCTGCAAACGGCGGCGCAGGCAACGGGCGGAACGCCGCGTCTGGTGCAGGTGCCGGATGCAGTGGTGCTGGCGGCTGGGCGCGGCGCAGGCCTTTGGTCGCAGCTGACCGGCAAGGCGCATATTTTCGGTCCCGGCAAAGCCCGCGAAATCCTGCATGCGAATTGGGGTGTCAGTTCCGCGGAGCTGCTGCCGACGGCGATTTTTAAGCCGCGTTTTGATTTGCAAGAGGGCTTTGCGGATACGGTAGCGTGGTACCGGCAAAAAGGCTGGCTGTAGAAGCGGTCCCGGATGTTCCAGCGCCCGGTACCCGGGGTAGCGAAGTCTTGCCGCTTTTTCTGAAGAAGAAGCGCTTGCTTAAAGCGCCTTCTCGTACACCCGGTACGTCTTGTACGGCTTCGCCCCCAAGCTTTCATTCATACGCCGCATCGGCAGGTTGTCTTCCAGGATCCAGGACAGCTCGATCTGTTTGTAGCCCAGGTTCAGCGCTTCGCTGCGGACCCTGTCGATCATCAGAAAGGGTAGCAGGGCGCCGATCATGTCCTGAGCTGCGGCGGCGCGGCGTACGCCCATCAGCGGCACGCGGGCGGTTTTCACGCCACTCACCTTCAGCCGCCAGAGCAGCTTCGCCCAGCCGAAGGGGGCGATCCTGCCCTCCAGATCGCGGATCGCCTCATTTATGTTCGGCAGAGCGATCAGGAAGCCGACCGGCTCGCCGTTGCGCTCCACCAGGCTGGTCAGGCGCGGATGCAGCAGCGGCTTCAAGGCTTTTGCCAGATAATCCGTCTCCGCTTCCGTCAGCGGCACAAAACCCCAATTCTGCGACCATGCGTCGTTGAAAATGCTGGTGACGATGCGGATTTCTTTCCGCACCTGCTTCATGTCCAGCTGGCGGACCGTCAGATCCTTGGGCAGTTGGCGCGCCAGCAGGCGGCGCGCGCCGGCCGGCAGCTCGTCTTCAATATTGTATAGATAGGCGTAGACGTCCTTCACCTTGTCCAACCCGTATGCCTCCAGATGGGCGGCGATATACGGCATGTCATGCGGCATCAGCAGCATTGGCGGGGTGGAAAAACCTTCGATCAGCAGCCCGCTTTCCTCGTTGATGTTGAGATTGAACGGGCCCTGCAGGGTCTTCATGCCGCGCGCCCGCAGCCAAGCGGAAGCGGTGTCCAGAAGGGCGATGAAGATGTCCGGAGCGTCCTCGGCCGCCAACATGCCGAACATGCCTGGCGTGTCCGGGTTCAAGGATTGCGCCAGCGTGTCGATCTGCGCGCTGATCCGGCCGACATCCCGGCCGTGCCGCCGCGCCAGCCAGAACTGCACTTCGGCATGCTGGAAAAGCGGGTTCTTCGCCGTCAGCGCTTCCTCGCGCTCCATATGCAAGGGCGCGATATAAGCGGGATCATCGCGGTGCAGCCGCTCCGGCAGCAGGATGAAGCGGCGCAGCATGGCTTTGCCCGCGACCGGGATGATCTCGATGCTGCTCATAGAGGCTTCAAGCCGTGGTAAGCTTCAAGCCGTGGCGCTTGGCGGCTTGTCGCGCGGCGGCGTGCCGGTGAGGTCCATCACCCAGGGATATCGACCCGCTTCAGTCAGATCGTAGCCCAGGTTGAACACCGTGGCACTTCTTGCGCCGCGGGCGGTCGCGTAATAGGAGCCGAACAGCCGGTCCGGCAGAAAGCTGACGATCCCGTAATTGCCGTTCTCGTTCTGAAAATGATGCATCAAATGTTCGCGCTTCAGCCGCCGCAGCAGCCGGCTTTGCGGCAGCACGTTCAGATGCTGGATACAGTGGATAAACTCATAAACGCAGGTGGTGACCAACGCGGCGGAAAAAGCCGCGGCGGCGCCGGTCCAGCCGGCCAGCAAATAGCCCAGCGGCAGGGTAACCAGCGCCATGGTCGGGAGGGTGTTCAGCGGCGAACCGAACAGCACTTCCAGCCGGTGCGGGTCCTGATGATGGTCAAAATGGATGCGCTTCCACAAGGCTGCACTCCAGCGCATGCGGTACAACCAGCGCCCATGCAGCACGAAACGGTGCAGCCCGTACCAGATCAGCGGGTAGATCACGATAACTGCAAGCACCGGCGGCAGGATGGAACGCAGCCCGTGTAGATGACTGAACGCATAGCCCGCGGCGCCCAAGGCGAGCAGCGCGTAAAGCTCGATTGCGGGATAGGTCACGAAGGCGGCCCAGAGCTCCGGCAGGCTCATCCTGCCCAGATTATAGCTCCTGCCATACCAGGCCCGACCCCAAACGAATTTCTTTGCCATGTTTGTGAGCTGGGCCTTGTTCCGCAATTGAAAACCATCGCGAAAGCCGGAGCCTCCGCGACTTCCTGCCATAGCATGGGGGTGGCGTAGCTGCAAATTAGGGGAAGCGAGTAAGCGCTTCCTTTTCTGAAGAAAAAGAACCGGGCCGCCGGTGCGGCAAAAAAACTTTTTCAACTTCGGCTTCGGGCGTCACAAACATCCCGGATCTGAAGTATCAAGAGTTTTTAAGCCGCTTTCTCAGAAAGCTGCTGCTTTTTTGCTTGCGCCGCAAAGTCCGTTCGCGCCGCATCTGGCAACGGGGTCGATCGATGGGTGCTGTTGTCGACATACACCATCACCGTCTCCGCCGTGGCCACCAGCCGCCCGGATTGAAACACCGCCTGGCTCAGCGTGAACGAGCTGCGCCCGATCTTCAGTACCGAGGTGCCGATATCCACCGTCCCCGGCCAGAACACTTCGGCGACGTAATCCATCGCGAGGTGGGCGATGACGAAACTTGCCCCGCCGTCGCGCCAGCTTCTGCCTTCGATCAGGTCAACCCTGCCGGTTTCCAGGAAGGTGGTGACACACGGCATTGTTAACATGGCCCTGCCGGTCGGTGTCGCCGTAGCGCAGCTTGTCATAGGTCCGGTAGGTGAAATCTTCGAGCTTCGGCTGGTCGGTCATGGCTGAGCGTTAAACCGTCACGCGCTCCGCGGTAAGGGCAGCGCTTTTATCCGGCGCCGTAGCGCCGATATGTCGTCGATGTTCAAACCCTGGATCCCGCGCTTTGTGCTGGTAACCCCTTCCGCCTTGGGCTGGGCGGAAGGCAGTGCGATCGTCGAGCGCGCGGCGGCGCTGGGGTCGGAGGTGGTGCGCCTGCGCTCCGACCGGCTGACCGGCCTGCCGGATACCTATCGCGACGCCAAGCGCACCCTGGCGGTGATCACCGCCAGCCCCAGCCGCCGCCGGCTGCAGCCGATCCCGCCATCGGCCGATTGGCGGTTCGACCTTGCGGAAGGCTGCCCGGCGCATTGCAGCTATTGTTACCTGGCCGGCTCGCTGGCCGGCCCGCCGATTATCCGCGCTTACGCCAATCTGCCGGAGATTCTGGCGGAGCTGCCGGAAGCGGTGGGGCAGGGCGGGGTGACGTCCGCCTCACGCGAGCGCGCGCATGAGGGCACAACGTTCGAATGCTCCTGCTACACCGACCCGCTGGCGCTGGAGCACCTGACCGGGCATCTGGCCGCCTGCATCACGGCGTTCGGCGCGTGGCAGGCGCCGGTGCAACTGCGCTTCACAACCAAATTCGATGCGGTCGAGCCCTTGCTGCGCCTGGCGCATCGAGGCCGCACGCGGGTGCGGTTCTCCGTCAATGCGCAACAGGCGGAGCGGCACGAAGGCGGGGCGCCGCGCATGGCGCAGCGGCTGGCAGCACTGCGGGCGATGGCGCTGGCCGGCTATCCGGTCGGCCTGACGGTCGCCCCCATCATGCGCCTGGCCGATTGGGCGCAGGCGTATGACAAGCTGTTCGCCGATGTCGCGGCGGCGCTGCAAGGGGTAGCGGGCCTGGACTTAACCGCCGAGCTGATCACGCACCGCTTCACGCCGAAATCGAAGGACGTGCTTGGCGGCTGGTACCCCGGCAGCGCGCTGGAGATGGACGAGGCGCAGCGTAGCCGGAAGACGACCAAGTTCGGCTCGGTGAAATATGTTTTCCCGCGCGAGGAGATGCGGGAAATGCGGACGGCGATCGAAGCGTCGATCGGGCGGTGGTTGCCTGAAGCGAAGGTTTTGTACTGGACCTGATGTGGCCGCCATGATCGTCGGTAGTTTAGCAGCGGCTCTACTTCAATCTCTGGGCTTTAGAGCCCGGCGACACTGGCTGGACAGCCCGCGCTCCGAGATCAGATCGAGCGTCAGGCGCGAGTGCCGGTCGAGCAAGCCCCGGCCGGCGTGGGCCAGCAGCCATAGAGTTTGAATCAGGCTGAAACCGCGTTACGGGTTGGGCCACCGCCGCACAAAACGTCCGGCGCCGGTGTAACAAAGTTTTTGGCGCCGCTGTTTTTCAAAAGCGGCTTCTGACCCGGGCGTTTCACGGCCGACACAGAACCGCCAGCGCTAAAGCATTACCTGGTGCCGGTGCCCAGCTGCGCCAGCACCGGCTTCATGGGCAGGATCCCGACTGGGTTGTTGCCGTCGGCGCCGAATAGCGTGCCGCCGGAAAAACTCACATCCGCCGCCGAGCCTTCGACCAGCAAGGATTCCTCCAGCGCATCGGCGGTCACCACCGCTTCGGCGCTGATGTCGTGCAAGCTGGCCAGAATACGCGCCTGCGCGCCGGTGGAGGTCAGGCGGGTCACCGTCCAGGCGCCGCGCGGATTGGGGTGCACCATCACATGGTGCGGCCGGATATAGGCGGTGGACGGGCCATCCGGCGCTTCCGCGGTGCCGAGCGCGAAGCCGGGCTCGCCGGCAACCAGCGGATGCACGATACCCGATTGCACGATGCTGGGAAATCTGTTGCTCTCGCCAAGGAATTCATGAACGAAGGCATCCGCCGGCGCGCGGTAGATGTCGATCGGCGCACCTTCCTGTACGATACGGCCGCCATTCATGATCACCACCCGGCCGGCGAGCTCGAAGGCTTCCTCCTGGTCATGGGTGACGAACAGCGTGGTGATGTTCATCTCGGCGTGCAGATCGCGCAGCCAGCGGCGCAAATCGCGCCGCACCACGGCGTCCAGCGCGCCGAAGGGCTCGTCCAGCAGCAGAACCCGCGGCTGGATGGCCAGCGCCCTGGCGAGTGCCACGCGCTGGCGCTGGCCGCCGGATAGCTGGGCCGGGTAACGCGCGGCCAGACTTCCAAGCTGGATCAGCCGCAAAAGCTCGTTCACCCTTGCGGTGACTTCCGCTTTCGGCGTGCGGCGGATGCGCAAGGCGAAGGCGATGTTCTCGAACACCGTCATATGCCGGAACAGGGCATAATGCTGGAACACGAAGCCGACCCCGCGCTCCTTCGGCTTGCGGCCCAGCGCGTCGTCCTTGTCGAACTCGATGACGCCGGTATCGGGAAAATCCAGCCCGGCGATCAGCCGCAGCAAGGTGGTCTTGCCCGATCCCGAAGGGCCCAGCAGCGCCAGCAGCTCGCCCGGCTGCACCGCCAGATTAACGTCCTTCAGCACGGTGTGCTGGCCGAAGCGGCGGACGATATTCCTGATCTCGATCGTCGTGCTCATATTGCCGCCTTCTTCCGCGCCAGCGCGTGCAGTTCATCCCGGTGTTGCCATTCCAGTGCCGCCTTCAGCACCAGGGTGACCAGTGCCAGCATGGCTAACAAGGAAGCGACGGCGAAGGCCGCCTGGATCTCGTAACTATCGTAGAGCGACTCGACCGCCAGCGACAGCGTGTCGGTCAGGCCGTAGATCTTGCCGGAAACCACCGAGACCGCGCCGAATTCGCCCATCGCCCGGGCGTTGCACAGCAGCACGCCGTAGAGCAGGCCCCAGCGCAGTTTTGGCAGGCTGACCCGCCAAAAAATCTGCAAGCCGGAGGCGCCCAGCGTGACCGCGGCTTCCTCCTCGTCATTGCCCTGTTCCTGCGCCAGCGGGATCAGCTCGCGGGCGACGAAGGGAAAGGTGACGAAGGTGGTGGCCAGCACCATGCCGGGCAGCGCGAAGATAATTTGAACGTTATGGTTGGAAAGCCAGGGGCCGAGCAGCCCGTTCAGCCCGAACAGCAGGACCATCAGCAGGCCGGCGACGACGGGAGAAATCGAGAAGGGCAGGTCGATCAGCGTTATGAGCAGGTTGCGGCCGGAAAATTCGAAGCGGGCGATGCACCAGGCGGCGATAACGCCGAAGACCACGTTGGCCGGCACCGCGATGGCGGCGACGATCAGGGTAAGGCCGATGGCCGAAAACACATTCGGATCGTCCAGCGCGCTGGCATATTCCTGCAACCCTGCGGCAAGCGCCTGCGAAAATACGATCAGCAGCGGCAGCACCAGGAACAGCGCCATGAACAGCAAGGCGATGGTGATCAGCGCGGCCCTGGCCCAGGGGAAAACGCGTTTGCGTTCCGGCATGGCGGCCAGATGGGCCTCGAAGGTCTGCATGTCAGCCGCCATGCCGGCGCCTCACCCAGGCCTGCAGCATGTTGATGGCCAGCAGCAGCAGGAAGGAGACCATCAGCATCAGCGTGCCGATGGCGGTGGCACCCTGATAGTCGAACTGGTCGAGTTTGGCGACGATCAGCAGCGGCAGGATTTCGGAAATCATCGGCTTGTTGCCGGCGATGAAGATGATCGAGCCGTATTCGCCGAGGCAGCGGGCAAATGCCAGCGCGAAGCCGGTGAGCAGCGCGGGCAAGATGGCGGGGAAACTGATGCGGACGAAAATCTCGAAATCGGTGGCGCCCATGAGATGCGCGGCTTCCTCCTGCTCCGGTTCCAGATCCTCGATCACCGGCTGCACCGTGCGCACGATGAAGGGCAGCGAGATGAACATCATGGCGACGACGATGCCGGCGGGGGTGAAGGCGATGGTGATGCCCAGCGGCGTCAGCAGATGCCCGACCCAGCCATTCGGGGCGTAGAGCGTGGAAAGCGCGATGCCGGCGACCGCGGTGGGCAAGGCGAAAGGCAAATCGACCAGCGCATCGGCCAGGCGCCGGCCGGGGAACCGGTAGCGCGCGAGCACCCAGGCAACCAGCAGGCCGAATCCGGCATTGACCACGCTGGCGGCAAAAGCGGTCCACAGGCTGACCCCAAGATCGCCTAGCACGCGCGGACGATCCAGGATTCTGAAAAACCCGCGCCAGCCGAGCCCGGCGGTAAACCAGAGCATGACGCAGAGCGGTCCCACGACGATGACTCCGAGCCAGACCAGGGTGATGGTCAGGCTAGGCGCAAAGCCCGGCAGAATGCTGGGTTTGCGCCAAAGCAGCCGGCGGCCGAGGCTCGTAGACATCAGCTGCCCTGCGAATAGACCTGGTCGAAGATGCCGCCATCGCCGAAGAATTCCGGCTGCGCCTTTTTCCAGCCGCCGAACTGCTGTTCCACGGTCACCAGCTCCACTGCCGGGAACCGGCTGGCGTATTTCGCCTTGGCGGCGGCGCCGCGCGGCCGGTAGAAATTACGCCCGACCACATCCTGGCCTTCGTCGGAGTAGAGATAGTCCAGGTAGGCGGTGGCGAGCGCGCGGGTGCCGTGCCGGTCGACATTCTTATCGACCACGGCAACCGGCGGTTCGGCCAGTATGCTGAGCGAGGGCACGACGATCTCATATTTGCCTGCGCCGGCTTCCTTGATCGAGAGATAGGCATCGTTTTCCCAGCCGACCAGCACGTCGCCGATGCCACGCTGCGTGAAGGTAAGGGTCGAGCCATGGGCGCCGGCATCGAGCACCGGCACATTGGCAAAAAATGCCTTCAGATACGCCTTGGCCTTGTCGGTGTCGCCGTTATTCGCCTTCAGCGCATAGGCATAGGCGGCCAGCACGTTCCAACGTGCGCCGCCGGAGGTCTTCGGGTTGGGGGCGACGATCTGCACGCCGGGTTTGATCAGGTCCGCCCAGTCCTTGATGCCTTTCGGATTGCCGGCGCGCACCAGGAACACGATGGTGCTGGTGTAGGGCGTGCTGTTGTCGGCCAGGCGGGACTGCCAATTCTTGGCGATCAAACCGGTCTTGGCGATGGCGTCGATGTCGTAGGATAAGGCAAGTGTGACGACATCGGCCTGCAGGCCCTCGATCACCGCGCGCGCCTGAGCGCCTGAGCCGCCATGGGAATAATGCAGCACCGGCGTCGTACCGGTCTTCTTTGCCCAGTAGGCGGCAAAGACCTGGTCGTAATCGGTGTAGAACGCCTGAGTCGGGTCGTAGGAGACATTCAGCAACGCGGCGGTGGCGGCCAGGGCGGAGCCGCCGCCGATCGCGGGCATGGCGAGCCCGCCAAGTGCGCCAAGTCCAAGTGCGCCAAATCCAAGTGCGCCAAGTCCAAGCGCGCCAAGTCCAAGCGACTGGCGGCGGGTGAGAGCGGAGTCCTCAGTCATCGATCAAGCGTCCCTTTAATCTTTGTTCGCGGTCAATCCGCCATATAAAGATTACTAAGTCAATAGATTTAAAGGTTGTAGTGCCGTCTAATACCTATGGCTTGGGGCACGCGGGAGGCAGGTCGTCAAAGCTTTGCCTGATGGGCGCGTTGGGTGCGCGCAGGCGGTAGACGATGGCGTCGTTGTAGGTGCGCCACACCTGGTAGCGCGCCGCAATGGTACGGTCGAGAACGGCATAGACCCGTAGATTGACGATGCTGGGATCGGTGATCGGGTACAGGCTGCGAATGATGAATTCTGGGTTGCCGGCGAGAATGCGATTGACCTCATGCATCGCCCGCACCTTGGCAACATGCGCGAGCTGGCACTTGGTCAGGACCGAGGGGAAGGCGTATTTTGTCGGCGGCGCCTGGCCCGCCAGGCTGTAGATGATCGGCTGGTAGTCGAACACGTAGATCTGGCCTTGCGCGAGGGCGGATTTGGTCAATAGCGGCGCAATCGCGAAGGCGATGCGGGCCGGGGTGTCGCGCTGCACGGTGATGCGGCCATGGGCGATGCCGAAAACCGGCGTCGCCGCCTCGGTGACCGCGGTGGCGGCGGCGATCGAGGGCAAGGCCAATATGGCGGCGAAAAGCAGTGCTTTACGCAGGCGCGACAAGTGCCGGATAAACTGCGCCGCGGTCAGCAGCATCCACCCCATGGTCACGCACATCACCGGCAGGATCTGCAGGAAATAATGGTCGAAAAAGGATTTGGCGGAGAACACGCCGATGCAGCCGCCGATCAGCCACAGCGCCAGGAACAGGTTGAACCGCGCCGCGCCGGAAAAGTGCCGGGTCGTATAAAGGTGGGGCAGCCGGGCAGTGGCCATGGCCAGCATGACCAGCGAAATTAGAAACAGCGGCGACCAGCGGATCAGCTCGACATTGAAGATGTAGGAGACCGCCTGCATGGAGATCGGCACATCGACCCGGCGCAGATTTGAAAGGATGCTGTCCTGCAGCCATTGCTGGAAATGGCCGGTGGCGGCGTATAGCGCCATGGTCAGCAGCAGAGGCAAAGCGGCGCCGCAAAGCAAGGCAAAGGCGGAGCGCGCGGCGGTTTTCAGACCTGTCACGGGAAGCAGCGCCAGCAAGGCGAAAGCCAGGGCGGGAAATTCGAAAACCACGACGTATTTCGTCATAAAGGCCATGCCGAACATCAGCCCGGCTAGAAAAGCTTGGCCCGACAGGGCGCTGAACACTGCCAGGACGGTGAAACAGGCCATGAAAATCTCGGTATTGGAAGACAGCCCGTCATTGGTCAGCGAGCACAGCACATAGGAGAAGCCGGCGAACAACGCCGCAGTCAGCCGGAACCGGTGGTCGGAGAGTGGAATCGTCAAGGCAATTTTGAAGATCGCAAAAGCGGTGGCGCTGACGAACAACACCGAGGCGATGCGGATGGAGAAGACATTGTCGCCGAACCAGGACTGGAACAAGGCAAAGACGCCGTAGATCCCGATCGGCTTGTTGTCCCAGATCGAGGTGTAGGGCAGGTGGCCGGCACGCCATTGCTCGGCCATCAGGAAATACAGGCTCTCATCCCAATCCATCACGCTGCGGAAAAAAGTCGGCAAATGCGTGATCAGGACGGCGAGGAACAGCAGGGCGCCAATACAGGCCTGGAACCGCAAGGATAATGCGATCCCGGGAGCGATCGCGCTGCAGGCGGCGGCGCCAGAGTGAACGGGTTCGGCAGGGGCGAGAGGCTGAGGCTTGTTCACAACCAAAATTTACATTTAAAATGAGCGTAAATCATGGCAAATCGTCCGGCTCACGAATTCTGCCAGGTTCCTCAGTGGCCTCGGGAAAGCGTCGCTACTTGCGTAAATAGGTCGTCTGGAAATTCGGCACAGATCGAAGACGCGGAAGTAACATTCCGGCTTGCGCGCGGTAGTGCGCATAGGCGGGCGCCAGGCTGGAATGCGCGAATTTTTGTTCCTCCCGCCGGGCCGCGTCCCAGTAAACGAGCAGCATCACCACGGGCACCGCCCAGGGTGCGAGGCCTCGAGAGGCGATGGCCGTACCCGTCCAGAAGAGCAGATATGAGAGGTAGAACGGGTGGCGGACATAGTGATAGGGGCCGTGCTGCAGCAGGAAGGACGGCTCGTCCGTGTCATACGCTAGGGTCGGCCGGTTCTTGCGGCTAGATTGCACTGTCCAGGCAAATAGCGCGATCGAAAGCAGAAAAAATGCGATTGCGACGGACCATAATCCGGACGGGGCGCTAACAAAAAGCCGGATGGCGAACCAAACAAAGCTGGCAAAGGTTAAAATGCTGATGACCTTCATGCCCCGCGGCATTGCCCCGGTGGAACGGAAATGCGACTTCACCCCCCAGGCGAAAATGCCGAAGCAGATAAGGCCGGCCGCTAACAGGCTTGCTGAAACGATGGGGCTGGCGAACACTTACTGGTCTCCAAAAACCTTGACGGTCTCGCCATCGAGCAGCGGGGCGTATCCGTCGGACAAAACGTTGGCGGAGCTGAAGATCGGCACATTGCGGATGAGCGAAGAATACTTCTCACGGTCGCAAGCCATCAGATGCGTTTCAAATTTAACCCCGTGATACTGCCGCGGACCCGCGACGTCCTGCATTTTCATGATGCGACGGTAGAATGGCAGATGGTTCCGCCGGACGCAGGAGAGGAACATGTCCGCCTCATGATGTAGGATCAGATAGTTCGCGAAGCGGAAGAGGATGAACACCAGTTCCTTGTCATCCTTGAAATCGGGATGCCGGACCAGCCGGTTTATCTCGAGCGCGCGGGCATATCGCAACGGTTCCTCAGGAGCCGCCGCCGTTCTTGCCGAGTTGACATTGTCCATCAGGGCCTGAACGGCTTCCGGGAAGATGTTGGAAGCTGGGATCTTGTCCCAACCCTGCATGGTCGGGTCGGTGTCCAGGACGCAGCAGCGGACCGAAGCAACGGGCCTTGATCTCTTATAGACGACGATGGTCTGGCTATTCGGCAGGTCGTCAACCTCATCTGCGAACAAACCATCCGGCCGGGCATCGATGTACCCTCCTGCGAGATAGCTTGTATGCCGGATGGAGAAGGCGTCCGCCCGCGTTTGAGGATCTATCGCCAACCTGGCCGTGAGTTCGCCGCCAAGTTCGCGTTGTGGTTGCACTTCCTGAGCATAACGCTCGTGACGGACTAAGGTTGTGCTAGCGGCCAAAGCTGAATAAGTCATTTAGAACTCCTAAAACTCAGATGAAAGAAACGATGTATTAACAATTGACACAAAACGGCCAGATTTATTAACAATTTCTTTATATCATGGAATTAACGTTTATCTTCCGCATTATGATGTTCCCTTGTCGGGAATTTTAGGTGGTAATTTCGCCCCAAGTTGCAGTAGATTACCGAAAACTGGCTTTCGCGGAATAGATAGCGTTAGAATCGGCGCTTGATGGACAAGTTAGGACCAGATCACTACGTGACCCCCTCGACGTTGCAGGTTTGACCGTGACTAAGCCCGTGTCTCTCGACGGAACAGGCAGCCGGCTACGAACCGGGTTCGAGATCTTTTTGAGAACCATGAAGCCAGTTCCGGTTCCAGAGGATATCGCGGCCCGCATCTTTCGAGAACGCTCGCTCGGGCTCGCGAACATGTTTCGCGGGATTTCGGTTGCCGGCTTCAACTTTATTCTGCTCTGGGCGATCTGTTTTCGCGATGCGCCACGCGCGTTATTTCTCGACCTGATGTTCGTCGCTGCCGGCGTAACCTATGTCATCCTGTTCCTGAAAAGCCATCATTGGACGAAGAGCGGCGCCAGATCAAAGGATCCCGCAGAATATGTCGGGCAGATGTTCAACCTATTGATCTGCCTCGGCATTATATGGGGGGTTCTATTCGTTTTAATGGTGCGCGCGGCGACGGCCGAGCAGACCGGGCTGGTCTACGCCTGGATCGTAGCGGGTATGTCGACCGCAGTGCTGGCGTCGCCGATTTCAATCGCTTTTGCCTTCTGGATACCTTTGACGGTCGGCGCGATGATTTCGCTGTTCTGCAGCACCCAGCCCTTCAACCCATTCGCACTGGTCAACCTGATCGGCTATATCGGAGTGACCTGTTACGCTGCCGTCTACCTGAACAACCGATTGACGGAGCGGATGATCAGCACGATCCGAGTCGAGGAAAATGCCGAGGTAATCAAAGAAAATGCTGAGGTAATCAAAGAAAATGCCGAGGTAATCAGTCTGCTGCTGCGCGATTTTGAGGAAAGCGCCAGCGATTGGCTGTGGGAGACGGATGAAAAGCTGGAATTGAAAAATGTTTCCGCCCGTTTGGCACAGGTTGCAGGCAAGCCGCGGGGAGCGCTTTCGGGCAAATTTCCGGATGCGCTGCTGGGTGGTGGCGCCAGTGCCGGACAGCGCGCCGGCTCCCCCTTCGCCAGGCTTAATCGGTATATCAGCGAGCGCTCGCATTTCCGTGACCTTACGGTTCCGGTCATCATCAATGGCGAGGAACGGTGCTGGCAGCTCACCGGCAAGCCGATCGTCGATAAATCCGGCGCCTTTGTCGGCTATCACGGGGTCGGTTCCGACGTCACATCCGCCCGCCGCAGCCAGGAACAGATCGCCTTCCTGGCGCATCATGACAGTTTGACCAAAATGCCCAATCGGGTGCTGTTCAACGAAATGCTGCATCTGGGCTGTACAAGTAGCGCCGAAACCGGTCTGGCACTGCTATGCCTTGATCTCGACGACTTTAAATCCGTCAACGACACGATGGGACACGCCACCGGGGACGGCTTGCTGATCGCCGTTTCCGAACGGATACGCGGCTGCCTGCGCGACGGCGACATTGCCGCGCGGCTGGGTGGTGACGAGTTTGCCGTGCTTCTGGCGACCAAGGATATCGAGGAGGTGACCGGCGTCGCAACCCGGATCATCGAGCGGATCAGCCGGCCCTACCATTTCGATGGCAGGATGGTCGAGGTCGGCGTCAGTATCGGCGTGACGATGGCGCCGAAGGACGGCGACAGCCCCAGCGTTCTGCTCAAGAACGCCGATCTGGCCTTGTATCGCGCCAAGGCCGATGGCAGGGCGATCTGGCGCTTCTACGACCTGCAGATGGACGAACGGGTCAAGGACCGCCGCTCCTTACAAACCGATCTGCGGCAGGCTCTGGCGCGCGGCGAGTTCTACCTCAATTTCCAGCCGATCATCGACCTCAAGACCCACCGGATCGTCTCGGCAGAAGCGCTGTTGCGCTGGAAGCACCCGGAACGCGGCCAGCTTTCGCCCGCCGAGTTCATTCCCATGGCGGAAGGTGCCGGGCTGATCGCGCCGATCGGCGCCTGGGTGCTGCGCCAGGCCTGCGCCGTCGCCGCCACCTGGCCGGCGGATATTCATATCGCGGTCAACCTCTCACCGCTGCAGTTTCGTGATGAGAGCCTGCTCGCCGACGTCGATCATGCGCTGATGGAAAGCGGACTGCCGCCCCGCCGGTTGGAGCTGGAGATCACCGAGACTACGCTGCTGGAGACCAACAGGCAGACCGCGGAGGCGTTGATGGAGCTGCATGGCAGGGGGATCGGCATCGCGCTGGATGATTTCGGCACCGGCTATTCGAGCCTGAGCTATCTGCGGCGCTTTCCTTTCGACAAGATCAAGATCGACCGGTCGTTCATACGTGATATTGGCCAGGTGAAGGATGACGCCGCGATCACCCTGGCGATTATCGGCCTGGCCGCGAACATGAACCTTGTGGTCACCGCAGAGGGCGTGGAGACCGAGGAACAGGCGCGATTTCTGGTCGAGCATGGCTGCGCCCAGGCGCAGGGCTTCCTGTTCCACCGGCCACTTTCGGCCGAACAAATCGGCAGCGCGATTGCAGCGACACAGCCGAGCCTGAACACGGTGGAAGCGTCAGCGGCGGAGTAAATGAAAGCAGGAAGCGCTGCCTTTTTGAAAAAAAGCAGTAAAAAACCTTTGCTACCTGGACGATGGCGCTGCCAGCTCCCGGCTCAAGATTCATAAAAGTTTTTTGCGCCGCTTTTTTTTAAAAAAAGCGGCCTCTTTTTTTTCCGCGATTGCTTTAAACCTTTGCTATGGGGAATGATTTGCCGGACGGCGCGGCGGGGGCGAGCCCGGCGATGGCGCAATGGTTTGGGATTAAGGCCGAGCATCCGAACGCCCTGCTGTTTTTCCGGATGGGCGATTTCTACGAGCTGTTTTTCGACGACGCGCAGGCGGCCTCGGCGGCGCTCGACATCGCCTTGACGGCGCGCGGGATGCATCGCGAGGCGCCGATCCCGATGTGTGGCGTGCCCGTCAGCCAGGCGGAGCTTTATCTGGCGCGATTGATCCGCCGCGGTTTTCGGGTCGCGATCGTCGAGCAGATGGAGGACCCGGCGGCTGCGAAAGCGCGCGGTGCGAAGGGGCCGCTGGCGCGCGCGGTGGCGCGGCTGGTGACGCCCGGAACGCTGACCGAAGAATCGCTGCTGGAGGCAGGGAAGGCAAATTTTTTGGCGGCAATTGGCCGGGCCGGCGGCGGTGCGGCCGGCGAGGCCTGGGCGGTGGCTTGGCTGGATATCTCGACCGGATTGTTCGAGACGCAGGCCTGCGCGCCGCAGGCGTTGGCAGCTCTGCTCGGCCGGCTCGACCCTGCCGAAATACTTGCGCCGGGTGATGTGGATCTCGGCCCGTTTGCGGCGCGCCGCGTGGCGATGGAGGGGCTGGCAATGCGGGCGCCCGCCGGCGCCGATGCTGCAAGGCGCGAACTGGCGCAGGCGTTTGGGGCGCAGAGCCTGGATGCGTTTGGAGAATTCTGCGACGCCGAGGCCATCGCCGCCGCGATGGCCCTGGCCTATGTCCGGGCGACGCAGATGGGTGCCATGCCGCGGCTTTCCCGGCCGGCTTCCCTGGGCAATGCCGGGCATCTGGCGATGGATGCCGCGACGCGGGTCAGCCTGGAAATCCTGCGAGCGCGCGGTGGCGGCGAAACGGGCACGCTGCTGGCGGCGGTGAAGGCAACGGTCAGCGCCGCCGGTACTCGGAAGCTATGCGCCTGGCTGGCGGCGCCGCTCACCGACCTTGCGGAACTGGAGGCGCGGCAGACGGCCTGGCTGGCGTTGCGCGACACGCCGGATATTCTGGGGCGATTGCGGGGCGTGCTGCGGGGCGCGCCGGATCTGGCGCGGGCCATGGGGCGGATCAGCCTGAACCGCGGCGGCCCGCGGGACCTTGCCGCCGTGCGTGATGCGCTGACCGTCGGCGCCGCCGCGGCGGCGACCCTTGCCGTTGGCCAGAAGCTGTTTGAGAAGCTGACGGCGGCCCTGGCGCCGAGCCCCGAGCTTGCGCCCGTTTTGGCAAGGGCATTGGCCGAGCCAGCGCCGTTGCGGCTGGACGACGGTGCTGCGATCAAACCCGGGTTCGACCCTGAGCTGGATGCAGAGCGCCGGCTGCGGGATAATACCCGGCAGGTTATCGCCGCTTTCCAGACCGAGCTGGCGCAGCGCTACCAGGTCGCCAGTCTGAAAATCCGGCATCACGCCCAGCTCGGCTACGTGGTCGAGGTTCCCGCCGTCGCGGTCGAAAAGCTGCGGGAAAATCCCGAACTGATCCTGCGTCAGGGGCTCGCCAACGGGGCGCGCTTCACACATCCCGAGCTCAGCGCGCTGGACCGGAAGATCGCCGAAGCGGCCAGCCGGGCAGAGGCGCGCGAGCGCCTGGTCTTCGGTTGGTTGCAGAAACAAATCCTGGCGGTTGCGGACCGGCTGGCCGAATGCGCGGAGGCGCTGGCGCTGCTGGATGTGTTGCAATCGGCAGCAAGTTTAAGCGCCAACCGGCGCTGGTGCCGGCCGATCCTATCGGACGATGAGGCGTTCCAGATCAAGGCCGGCCGGCATCCCGTGGTGGAAGCGGCCTTGCCGCCAGGCGCGGGCTTTGTTCCCAACCATTGCGATCTTTCACCTAATTGCCGGCTGATGCTGCTAACCGGGCCGAACATGGCCGGCAAATCCACCTTCCTGCGGCAGAACGCGCTGATGGTGATCCTGGCGCAGGCCGGATTGCCGGTGCCGGCGGAGGCGATGTGCTTGGGGCTGGTGGACCGGCTGTTCTCCCGTGTCGGCGCCGCCGATGATCTGGCGAGCGGGCGCTCGACCTTCATGGTCGAAATGATCGAGACCGCAGCGATCCTGCATCAGGCCGGGCCGAAGAGCTTCGTCATCGTCGATGAGATCGGCCGCGGCACCGGCACCCGCGATGGCCTGGCGATCGCGCAGGCGGTTTTGGAGGAGCTGCACCAGACCATTCGATGCCGCGCCATTTTTGCCACACATTTTCATGAACTGTTCTTGTTGTCGGAGGCATTGCCGCGGCTGCACGCCTGCACGATGCGGGTAAAGGAATGGCGGGGCGAAGTGGTCTTCATGCACGAGGTCGCCGCGGGTGCGGCGCAGCGCAGCTGGGGCGTGCATGTCGCGCGGCTCGCCGGGGTTCCGGAATCCGTAGCCAGGCGCGCAGAAGTTTTGCTGAAGGCGGCCGATCGCAACGCTGCAACGCCTGCCAGATTGCCGCTGTTCGCGGCGGCTGAAGCGGCGGAGGTATCCGAACTAGAGGCCGAGCTGGAACGGCTGGACCCTGATAAATTGACGCCGCGGGAGGCGCTGTCTGCGTTATACGAGCTACGCACAAAGTTGATGGCGCAGCGCGGCAAGGCAAGCTAACGTGAATAATATGCTGTCCATAACGTCGATCTCAACCAAACCGCCGGAGATCGCGGCCGCCTTGGCCGACCTGGTGCCGGTGGCGAACCCGCCGCCGCGCGATGCGGCACTTGCAACTTTCCGCCGGCAATTGGGCCGCATCCAGTCGCATGTGCAGACGCGGTTCGAGCGCGACAACATCAACGGTCTGGCTGCGGCAAGGCTGCATGCCGGGCTGATGGATGAGCTGGCGGGCGCGCTGTTCGGCTATGCGCTGGCGCTGCTGCCGATCGAGCCGGATGACCGGCTGTCGATGGTGGCGACCGGCGGCTATGGCAGGTCGACCCTGGCGCCGTTCAGCGATATCGACCTGCTGTTCCTGACCGACGCGAAGGCGGCGCTGCGGGTGGAACGCGCGGTTGAATTCATTTTGTACTTCCTGTGGGACCTCGGCCTGAAAGTCGGCCACGCGACGCGCTCGATCGCGGAATGTTTAAAGGCGGCAAGGCAGGACACGACCATACGCACCAGCCTGCTGGATGCGCGGTGTATCTGCGGAGACCGCCCGCTATTCGCGACGTTCCAGGCGGCGTTCCGGGCGGATTGCATCGCGGATGGTCCGGCCGAGTACATCGCCGCCAAGCAGGCGGAACGCGCCGCCCGGCATCAACGCTTCGGCGAAACCCCCTTCATGGTCGAGCCCAATGTGAAAGAGGGCAAAGGCGGCCTGCGGGATCTGCAGACGCTGTACTGGCTGGCGCGCTACGTGTTCGATACCTTTGCGATGACCGAGCTGGTCGGCAAGGACGCGCCCGGCGGCGGCATTTTGACCGAGACGGAGGCGCGGGCCTGCAAGCGGGCCTGGTCCTATTTGTGGACCGTCCGCTTTCATTTGCACTATGTCGCCGGCCGTGCGGAAGAGCGCCTGACCTTCGATTTCCAGCCCGTTATCGGCGCGCGCATGAACTACACCAAGCACGGGCGGCAGGACGGGGTGGAGCGCTTCATGCGGCACTACTTCCTGGTGGTTCGCGAAGTGGCGCGGGTCACCGGCGTGCTGGAACCGGCGTTGATCCGCGCCGCCCTGGGCCCGCCGGCGATCGCCGCGGAGACCGATAAGGAACTGATCGAGGCAGGTTTCGCGCTGGCCGACGGCAAGATTCTGTTTGCGCCAGGGCGCGAGCCGGAAACCGACCCAACCAGCATTTTCCGGATTTTGCTGACTGCGCGCGATCGCGGGCTGGAACTGCACCCGCTGGCCTTGCGTATGCTGATCCGCAGCGCCGGTCTGGCGGCGGATATGCGCGGCGATAAGAAAGCAGCCGATTTGTTCCTTAACCTGCTTTGCGGCGGCGAGGACAAGGACGGGCAGCGCAGCTGCGACGGCGCGCGCTGGCTGACCCTGCTGAACGAAACCGGGGTGCTCGGCCGGTATCTGCCGGATTGGCGCCGGATCGTCGGGCAGATGCAGTTCGACACCTATCACGTGTTCACCGTCGATGTGCATACCGTGCAGGCGATCCGCGTGCTGAACAGCATCGAGGCCGGGCAGCTTTCCAACATCGCGCCGGTCGCCACAGAGTTGATGGAGCAGGTGCAATCGCGCCGCGCCTTGTACGTGGCGATGCTGCTGCACGACATCGCCAAGGGCAGGGGTGGCGATCACTCCCAGCTTGGCGCGGAGATCGCGCTTTCTGTCGGGCCGGCGCTGGGCCTGACGGCGGAGGAGACGGAAATGGTCTCCTGGCTGGTGCTGCATCACTTGATGCTGAGCCAGACCGCGTTTTCCCGCGACATCGACGACCCGAAAACCATCCTGGATATGGCGGACACCATCCAGTCGCCGGAGCGGCTGCGGCTGCTGCTGATCCTGACCGTCTCCGATATTCGCGCGGTCAGCCCGAAAGTCTGGAACGGCTGGAAGGCAACCTTGCTGCGGGAGCTGTATTCGCGAGTGGCGGAAGTGCTGGAAGGCGGACTTTCCACCACCGAACGCGATGCGCGCATCAGCCGCGTCAAAGACGTCGTCGCCGACCTGCTGAAGGACTGGCCGGCGGCCGAGCGCGATGACTTCCTCTCGCTCGGCTATCCCAGCTATTGGCTGGGGTTTGATCCGGAAAGCATCGAGCGCCACGCCCGCCTGATCCGCGACGCCAAACGCCGCGACGCGCCGCTGACGGTGAACGCCGAGCCGCTGCCGGCCCGCGCGGTGACCGAAGTGGTGGTGTATACCGCCGACCACGCCGGGCTGTTCAGCCGCATTGCCGGCGCGTTGGCCATCGCAGGCGCTTCCATCGTGGACGCCCGCATCCATACGCTGACCGACGGCATGGCGCTGGACACGTTCTGGATCCAGGACGCCGCCGGCGGTCCGTACGAGACGCCGCATCGCTTGGCGCGCCTGTCCTCCCTGATCGAGCAGGCACTCTCCGGCCGGCTCAAGCTGTCCAACGAAATCCGCAAGGCAACCCGTACGCTGTTGCCGGGCCGCATGCGTGCCATCCACGTTCCGCCGCGCGTCGTGGTCGATAACCGCGCCTCCAACCGGCATACGGTGATCGAGGTGAACGGCAGGGACCGCCCCGGTTTGCTGCATGACGTAACCTCCGCAATCAGCGATGAAGGCCTGCAAATCGCCTCCGCCCATGTGACGACCTACGGGGTGCGCGCGGTCGACGTGTTCTACGTCAAAGACGTGTTCGGCATGAAGGTGGAGAATGAACGCAAACTGACGCAGCTGCGCTCTGCTTTGCTCGAGGCGCTGACGCCGGTTTCCGAAGATCACCCGCCCCATGCCAGCCTGAAGCGCCGGGCTAGTGCGGCTTGAAGTAAGTAAGCGGTTTTGCTGAAGAAAAAGAACCAAAAAGACTTTTTAAATCCAGGCCCTAGGCGGTCAAATTCCTGGCTCTAAAGGAGCAAGGGTGTTTGCGCCGCTTTTTTCAAAAAAGCGGCTTCTTAAAACAAAGAGAGCTGCATGACCTCCTTCTGCGTGCTCGGCGCCAGGAACTTGCTGGTGTCCAAGGTAAATCTCTCGGCGGAAAGACCATATTGCCTAACGGCGCGGGCAAAGCGTTTCGCCAGCATTTCGGCGTAGGGACCTTGGCCGGCGAAGCGTCCGTGAAAATTGGCGTCGTTCAGCTTGCCGCCGCGCATCTGGCGGATCAGGCTCAGCACGTGGCTGGCGCGCTCCGGTAAATGCGTGTTCAGCCAGTTGGTGAACAGCTCCCCAAGCTCGTGCGGCAGGCGCAGCAAGGTGAAGCCGGCGCCGATCGCGCCGGCCTTGGCCGCCGCTTCGAGGATGTTTTCCATCTCCGCATCGTTCAGGCCCGGGATCATCGGCGCCGCCAGCACGCCGGCGGGAATGCCGGCCTGGGTGAGAGCGGTGACCGCGGAAAGACGCCTTGCCGGGCTGGCGGCGCGCGGTTCCATGGCGCGCGCCAGCGTTGGGTTCAGCGTGGTGACGGAGAGGTAGACGCGGACCAGGTTCAGCTTCGCCATGCGGCCTAGGATATCGGCATCGCGCAGCACGCCGGCGGATTTGGTCACGATCGTCAGCGGGTGGTTGAACCGCTCCAGCACTTCCAGAATGGAACGGGTAATCTTCAGGGTACGTTCCACCGGCTGATACGGGTCGGTATTCGATCCCAGCACGATCGGCTGCGCGACATAGCCGGGCTTTGAAAGCTCCTTCTCCAGCAATGTTGCAGCGTCCGGCTTGAAGACGATCTTGGTTTCGAAATCGAGGCCGGGCGAGAAGCCGAGATACGCGTGGCTGGGACGGGCGAAGCAGTAGATGCAGCCATGCTCGCAGCCGCGATAGGGGTTGATGCTGCGGTCGAAACCAATATCCGGACTGTCATTGCGGGCGATGATGCTTCGACTGGCATCACGGATCAGCGCGGTCTGCGGCGGCGGCTGATCCTCGGGCAGATCCCAGCCGTCATCGAAGGCATCCCGGCTCTCGCGTTCGAAGCGGATCGGCGGATTCTGCCCGGTGCCCCTGCCTTTAACGGCTCCTGCCGGATGTCGCTCGATATGCATATTCAGGCCTCAAGTTCATGATTTGTTCCTTCGCAATTTGGTCATTGCGGTGGTGATAAGTCAAGAACAAATTAAGAACACTCCGCTTTGGGGTGCGCTGCTGCCTCTTGCGGTCGAACCTGCATCTCAGCCCCGATGCGCTTTGTTCAGCAGAGCGGAATGAGATAAACCGCGGGATACAGCACGAAGCCCGGCATGGCTGCGCAGCGGGAATACGGCATCCGGCACGCTATTGCGCCGCATTTTAGCTGCGCCGTATTCTGCCGTTTGGGCCGCGTATCGATATCGAGCTCGACCGACATGTCCGGCTGCAGCCGATCAGGTTCTGGTTCGGGTTCAGAACGATTTCAACGGTAATGCGTTGCTCGGATCACGACAAGCGCGCTGGTTCCGGCGATGATGAAGCGCCTTACGGGGTGTTCCACCTTCGTCTCAGCAAAATTGAACCCTGCCGATTAACTTTACGGGCAACATGCGGCGCAGGCCCGCCACGACCAGACGCTAGACCTTTTCCACCTGGCCGTATTCCAGATCGACCGGAGTCGACCGGCCGAAGATCGAAACGGAAACCTTAACGCGGCCCTTGTCCTCGTCCACTTCCTCGACCACACCGTTGAAGCTGGTGAACGGCCCATCGGCGACGCGAACCTGCTCGCCAACTTCGAAGATAATCGAGGGCCGGCGATTCTCAGTCCCTTCCTGCGCCTGTTTGATGATCCGGTCCGCCTCGGCATCGGAAATCGGCGTGGGGCGGATCTTGCTGCCCAGAAAACCCGTCACCTTCGGCACATCCTTCACCAAATGCCAGGTATCGTCGGTCAGCTCCATCTTGATCAGCACGTAGCCGGGGAAGAACTTGCGCTCGGCGTTCACCTTCTGGGCGCGGCGGATCTCCACCACTTCCTCGGTCGGAACCACCACGTCGTCGATATGGTCGGACAGGCCCTTCAGCCCGGCCTGCTCCATGATCTGCGAGGCGATTTTCTTCTCGAAGCCGGAATATACATGCAACACATACCAACGCTTGGCCATCTCTTAAAACCTCAACTTGCGACGCCGAAAAGTTCCCGCATCATTGCCCCGATGATCTGGTCGACCGTCAGAAAAAACGCGGCCGTGATGACCACCATGGCAAGCACGATGCCCGTCGTCTGCAAGGTCTCCTTGCGCGACGGCCAGGTCGTCTTCTTCGCCTCGGTCCGGATATCCCGGAAGAACTCTATTGCCTTCAAAGCCACGCCGAACAACTCCGCTAGAACCGCGTCGATACCCAAATTTTGTGCTGTGCCGGGGGGAATGGCAGGGGCGGAGGGTCTCGAACTCTCAACCTCCGGTTTTGGAGACCGGCGCTCTAGCCAATTGAGCTACGCCCCTAATCCGTACCAGCGCAAGCGCGCGTTCCACACGTTGTGGGTCTTCATGTCAAGAGGAAGCAGGGTTGCGGGGTCGCGCCGGTTTAAGCTCACGCCGTTAGCTCAACGGTTTATTATCATGCCCTGCTCAGCAAACCAGGTTAAGGTGGAGCGGGTGACGGGAATCGAACCCGCACAACTAGCTTGGAAGGCTAGGACTCTACCGTTGAGCTACACCCGCGCGCCAACGTGGTTAAAGCAAGGCGCCAGCCTGGGCAAACCCCTGGTTAACCAGACATGCGCAAGCTACGTTGGTGGAAGGGGTTTCTGGTGAACTCCCGTCCGCTCATTATCCGCAGCTATCTGAGAAATCGCTGGATATCGGCCATTTTATCATTGCCTCTGTTCGCAGCTAGCCATTATAATCCGTCCATGATCGCCTCAAAGATGGGGATAGGAGTGGGAATAGGGTAGTATGGCGGAGAAGAAGCTCACGGATGTCGTCATTAAGAAGAAAAAGCCGGGAAACAGTGGGCGCCCTAAGCTCTATGGGGATGGTGCCAGCCTATATCTTCAAGTGTCGGGAAATGAGGCTGGTCCGGCGCGTTCCTGGGTATTTAGGTACTCTCGAGATGGCAAGGAACGTTACATGGGAATTGGGTCCTATCCTGCTATTTCCCTATCGCGCGCGCGGGAAAAGGCAGCGAAGATCAGGACCGAGTTGGCCGAAGGTAAGGATCCGTTCCGCGAACGGCGCGCCGAGCGCATCAAGGCGCAGCTGGAGGCCGGAAAAGAAATCTCCTTCCAAGAATGCGTTGAACGATTTGTGGAGGCAAAGAAAGCCGCGTGGAAGAGTGTAAAACACGCCACCGACTGGCCAAACTCCCTCGAACTGCACGCCTATCCAGTCTTTAAAGATCTTCCGGTGGGCCTGATTGAGGTCAGTCACATTTTACGAGTGCTTGACCCTATTTGGCGCACCAAGACCGAAACCGCCTCACGGTTGAGGGGGCGAATCGAGCAGGTTTTAGGTTGGGCGAAAGTTCAGGGATATCGGCAAGGCGACAATCCGGCCAGATGGAAAGAGAACCTCGATCAAGCCCTCCCGGCACCCTCCAAGTTCAAAAAAGTGGAACACTTCCCAGCTCTTCCATATGCGGAGGTTGGCGCGTTCATGGCTGAGCTGAGGACCAGGGAAGGCGTTGGCGCAAAGGCGCTGGAACTCGTCATCTTGACGTGCACAAGAACTACCGAAGTCCGGGAGGCCACGTGGGATGAAGTGAACGTGGCGGAAAAGGTATGGACCATCCCGCCGGAACGGATGAAAAGCGGGAGCCCGCATCGCATCCCTTTGAGCAAAGCTGCCGTGGCAGTTTTGGAAATAATGGCAAAACTTGGGACCAAGGGGCTTATCTTCCCTGGGCCTACGCCCAAAGAGCCTATGAGCAATAATGCGATGCTTTCGGTTCTAGACCGCATGGGCCATGGCCATGTCACGGTCCATGGCTTCCGCAGCACGTTCTCCGACTGGGCCGAGGATACCACGAATTACCCGCCCGCGGTCATCGACCGCGCCCTTTCCCACAGCAAGAAGGAGAAGACGCAGAAGGCTTATTTTCGCACGGATCTATTCGAAAGGCGCGCGCCACTTATGGAGGAATGGGCGAAATACTGCGGAACCGTGAAGGAGCCGGGCGAGGTGGTCGCGATTAGGAGGGTTGGATGAGAAGCGGGGATCCTAGCGGCAAATTAAATGCAAAAAGCGCCTGGGAGAGCGCGGTGGATTACCCGGAGTACAACGTTCCGCCGATCAGCCAATTAATTACGGCCAGCGAGGTGCTTTGCTGGATTGGCTACAGGCGCGCAATATCCAAGGAGCAGTACCTAGCCCCGCTACTCGCTGAGGGACGGCACGTCTCGGACCCTGAGGCGTTCTTGCACACGTCGGTTCCAGAACCAAGGTCACCTCAATCGCCGATGGAGGCGGCAGAACGTGAATTAATGACATCCCTCCGCGCCGGATGCGTCAGGGCGTTCTATATTGACCACCCTACCGGCATGCGGGCCGAGGTGCCTAGGTCGGATTATGATCCCGATGTCGTAGTAACAATCAGAGGCACCCTTGAGGTGGATAGCTCGGTCCTCATGGATATGGGACGCTACATGCTTACAAGGTCTCAGCCAGAACGCGGTTCGCTTTGGTTTTTGGCGTCGGAAATGCTGGCACAATGGCCTCCACAGGCTACCCCCAAGCCGGGGAAACCGTCACAAGAAAATGTCAATGAATGGATATTGAACGCCTATCAGACCGCACGGAGTCAAGGTGCCATACCGCCAAAACAGCAGGTCCTAAGCAAGGATTGTGCTGCAAATATCCAGGCGACGTCCCGCCAGGTTAAAGCCGCGTTTAGTAAGGTTCCCGACACTCTAAAGCAGTCACGTGGGAAGCCTCCCTTAAATCGGACATGATATTGTGACCTCGTAACGTACTCTGTCCGATAATGCAGAGCGCGGGCAGCCTCGGATAGTAATGAACATCGTTTTTGAAGGATGTTCACATGACTAATGCCCATCCGCTGATCGTCGCTCTGGCCGATGACGATCCCGATGTAAAAAAAGCCCTAACTGGAATTCGGCGCGCCGTTATGCCGGTCGCAGAGATTTTTGAATCTGGACCGTTCGGAAGAACCAAATCTTACGACGACATCAACAGTGGCTTGCTTGTGACCCACACCATCTGCGGGCGCAGGTTCGCTTATGCTCTGGATTACGCCAAGTATCTTGTTGCCTTGGAGCGTCGGGACAAGGCTGAACAACGCAAGCACGTCCTCGCCACCGAAAAGGGGCGAGGCCCCCGTTCTCATCGTACGGTTGCAGCCGCTTAAACAAACCGCCGCTCGAATTACTTCGAAGCGGCGGCGGGATATTCGTAGATCAACAGCGACACTGAAGATTTAGCGAATTCTCCGGCGGCGTTCAAGGGGTTTCGGCGGCATTGGAGATCCAATGCACAAACCATCCTCATTTTCATTCTCGTCTCGCGCTGACCTTGAAAAAGTAACAGCCGCAGTCGCCGTCCACGCCCCCTTCGCGCTGCCGATCTATTGCGCCGCGCGCGACGGCCATCTTAATCTTATCCACCCTGCAAGAGGTGCTCAGGTCCCTTCAAAAATGCTTGAGAGGCCTGATCGACCTATCATAGTCCTCATCGGTGACGATGATGATCAGAGCACGGGCCCGAGCGCCTGGGCTTGTGCCCTACGCGTCCGGCGATGGGCGCAGGCTGGGATGATCCACGCTGCCGGTGGCGAGGCCTCAGCACTATGAAAACGCGCTAGCGGGCGCCCTATTGATCGGGCGGTTTGTATTGGTCGAGACGAGCATGACGCATCATGCGGCCTGGAAGGGTTTCCTGGACCCTAAGATCCCGACCTTGAATGTTATTTCTCGGACCGGTGTGCATCCCATGCCAGCGGCGCGGGAGGCAATGAACTAATGCCTACAGGTGCTCGCGCCGCGGACGCGTCCGATCCAGATCGCAATTATCATTTTAACCGCAGGTGGAGCGAACCACTCTGGCTATTGAAACGCAACCATCTCTCGCAAACTAGGGACCCTGCTGGAGATGAGATAAGCACCCACCGCGCAGACATACAGCGAGTCTTCGCACGGTTCGCGGTTCTTCCAGAGGTGTTGGCATGAGCGCGCGGGATATCCCTCTTGCGATCGCATGGTTTGACACCGCAATGCCACGGCCCGGTGAAGCCCTCGGCACCCTTATCCAGATGACCTGGGGCGATCTTGTCGAAAGATTATCCCGCCGCCGGCAGGGCGAGAAAGATGGCGCTTGCTTCGCGCCGGCGACGTTTGAGCTAAAACCGGATGGCATCCATGTTGGACGTACGAAGACCAGCGCACTTTCGCGCACGGCAATTGTACTCGACATCGAGACCAGCAAGAAAACAGGCGAAATCCCGCCCCCGCCGATCGAGGCGCTAAGCCGAGCTCGGGGCATGGGGCTAGCTGCCCTGGTCTACTCCAGCCATAATCACCGGCCGGGCTCAGATCCCCGATATCGCGTTGTCATCCCGCTCTCGGATGAAATCGCGTGCGAGATTCCCGCTCCGGAAGTATTAGCCGCGGAGCTTGGCCTCCCAGGGGTCCTGGATACAAGCAAGATCGGGCCGGCGTCGGTGTTTTATGCGCCATCCTGCCCAGCAGAGGCGCAGGGCACGCACTACTTCGAGGCAGTAGACGGTATGCCCGTAGATGCCGACCGGATCAACGAGGTCGGTGTAGTCCTGCTTCAGGCTCGTAGGACGGAAGAAGCCCGCATAGCGGCGGCGGCGCAGGGTGAGGCGGCAGCACGACGTGATGCTAAAATAGCTGCCGGGTTCGATCCGGACGACAGCTTGATCGAGAAAATCCGGGTTCATCTGGATTTAGAGCAAATCCTTCTTTCCCATGGTTACGACAAGAAGGGACAGAACTTTCGCCATCCGAATTCCAGCTCGGGTATGCACGGCGCCCACGTCAAGGCAGTTGGCTCCATCGAGCGAGTCTTCTCTCATAATGCCACCGATCCCCTGCATGGTGACAATCTGCCGGCCTGGTGCGATGTCACTGCTGTAGATGCATTCGACGTCCTCGCTATCCTGGACTTCGGAGGCGATCGCAGACGCGCCCTGGTTGGCCTTGCTGAAAAATATGGCCTTTCGAAGACGGAGGAAAACAAAGCACTGGCAGCTTTGATCTTCCGCATGATCCGCCGACACGCAAGCCAGAAGGACATCGAAACAGCGGCGATGTCCAAGGGCGCTAGGCTTGGTTTGTCGCGGGACGAAGTCTGCCGCGTTGCGCTTTGGGTGAGAGAGAGATCCATTGAAGCCGCGAGGGCAGCGTAATGCATGCTTTCCCTGATATGGAGGCCGCCAAGGCGTTCGCCGGGCCTCGACCAGCAATCACTGTCTCTGCTGGCATTCTGGACCGGCTCGCTACGGATTGCGAGAGTGGCCTGATTTTCTCGAAGGCTGCAGTTTTCCAACGCGGAACAAGCTTGGTGCGCCCAATGTCGTGGGAAGTTGCTGCGTCAGACGAGCGAACCACGACGGCGGCCGGACTGCGGCAAATGAACACCACGATGATGACCGACCTGCTGGCGCAGAATGTCGATTTCGTGAAGTTCGATGCTCGGGCGAAAAAGGAGTTCCCGGCAGATCCCCCTAGCAAGGCGATCGACATCCTGCTGTCCCGGGCGGGATTATGGCGGCTTCCCACCGTCCTGGGCATCATCACGGCGCCAACTTTGCGGCGGGACGGCTCGATAGTGTCTGAGGCCGGATACGACGATAAAACCCGGCTCTACATGGTCCCGGATCAGGGGCTGCAGATGCCCACAGTGCTGGAACAGCCAACGCGGGCCGATGCGCTTTCCGCGCTTACCCTGCTTTCCGATCTGCTCGAAGGCTTTCCATTCTGTGGGGAGATAGATAAGTCCGTCGCCCTCAGCGGGCTGATCGCCCCTGTCGTACGTGGAGCCCTAGGCATGGTCCCGCTACACGCATTTACGGCGCCGGCGCCGGGAACCGGCAAGAGCTATATCGCCGACGTTGTCTCCGCCATCGTCTCGGGCCGGATTTGCCCCGTTGCTACGGCCGGCAAGACCGAGGAAGAAACCGAGAAGCGCCTCGGTGGGCTTCTCATGGCCGGTTTCCCGGTGATTGCCATCGACAACGTCTCCTCTGGCCTCGGTGGCGATCTGCTTTGCCAGATGATCGAGCGTCCCATCATCCGCGTACGGTTGCTCGGGAAGTCGGATATCGTGGAGATCGAGAGCCGCGCCACGGTTTATGCCAACGGCAATAACCTAGTGATCGAAGGAGACATGACGCGGCGGACGCTGCTCTCAAAGCTCGACGCGCAGGTCGAGCGGCCAGAAGAGCGTGCGTTCAAGTTCGACCCCGTGGCCCGAGTGCTCGCAAACCGTGGAGCGTACATTGCCGCGGCGCTCACCGTCGTCCGGGCCTACATGCATGCTGGGCGCCCTGGAAAGCTCCCGGTGCTCCAATCCTTCGGGGAATGGAGTGACAATGTCAGGAGCGCGCTGGTGTGGCTCGGGAAAGCCGATCCCACCAAGAGCATCGAAGAGGTGCGCAAAAGCGATCCAGTGCTCAACACGCTCGGCGCGGTGCTTGCGGCCTGGCAGGCGGTATTCAAGGAACCAAAGACAACCCACCAAGTGGCGGCTGATTTAGCCTCATTCGACGCGACGGATGAGGATCGCGTCACTTTGAGGGAGGCGCTTCTCCCCGTCGCGGGCGTCCGGGGAGCCATTGATGGTCAGAGGCTTGGGTATTGGTTGAGGAGGTCGAAAGGGCGCCCTGTTGGCAAATTTCGGTTCGAGATTGTGGACAACGTGAAGAACACAGCCGTCTGGGAGATTGTAAGCCAATGACGGTGGGGATGGTGGCCATGGTGGTGATGTTTCCGGTACCCCATAAGAGTTTGTCAGTGACAAGTATGGATGTACTACCAGAAACATCACCGCGATCACCACCATCCCCACCAGCCAAAGTACCGTATTCAGTGGAGGCAAGCCTACTGCGGCACGATCCTGTGTCGGCACTCGGCAGCGGAATGGATCTACTTGTCGCTCTCGATGAACTGATCAAAAGATTGGATCGTGGTCTCAGTTTGAAAATTCCAAGACTGAAACATTTTTGCTCATTCTCCCTCGGGGGAGTCATCTGAGGTTTCCTAATTCTCCTGATTATTCAGATGGGAAGCAGTGAGGCGAAGCGGCCGGGGACGATCTTGCCGGCGGCCCTCGCTCAGAGAGCAAACTTTTTTGGCAGCGTTGGTAGGAAAAATTAGTTATTTCATCACATCGAGTACAATTGTGAATGTTAATGAACAGCCACGAACAATGTCTAGATTTTCGATTTTCGCAGCAATTACCTAGCGAAATCTTATGTTGTGGTGTACTCAGAGATGTATGACGACGGCGCCATTCATAATTTATGCCCTCCCACGTAGCCGGACGACATGGCTTGGCGGCCTCCTGTCCTATGGGGCTTGGAAATGCGGCCATGGTGAGCTGCGCCACGTGCGCGGGCTAGACGACATTAAGAGCCTGCTCGATGGGCCCTACTACGGCAGCGTCGAAACTGCGGCGGCGCCCTTCTGGCGGCTGATCCACCAGATGCAGCCGGATATCAAAACGGCCGTGATCCGGCGCTCGGTGGCTGAAGTGGTGGAAAGCCTGATGGCGACCGGGATTGCTTTCGACAAAATAAAGCTGCTCAGCAATATGCGCCGCTTGGACGCGAAGCTGGACCAGATCGAGGCGCGCGTTCCGGGTGTGCTTTCGGTGCGGTTCGATGAACTGGCAACGGAAGAGGCTTGCGCAAAGCTAGTGACGCATTGCACCGAGCAAAAGCTCGCCCCTGAGTGGTTCGCGCAGATCGCGCCGTTGAATCTGCAATGCGATCTTGGGGCTATGCTGCGGTATATGCAGGCGCACCAGTCGCAGCTTGGTCGAATTGGCAGGCTCGCGAAACAGCGGATGCTCGCGGCGCTTTCACCGACCAAATCGCCAGATATGGAAGGCGTGACGTTTCAGGAGGAGTGCTTCGAAACGATGCTTTCGGATGCGCGCTGGCTGTTTCGCGAGCACTGCATTGAAGTTGGCGAACCGCCCGAGAACTTCATGCAGAAAAACTTACCGCTTCTCAAAGGCCTGGACGATCAAGGCGCACTGCAAATTCTTACGGCTCGGAGCAACGGCCGGATGTTCGGATACTTGGTAACAATAATCAGTCCCTCGCTTGAATCGCAGACTGGGATTGTAGCGCAGCATAACCTCTTTTTTGCGTCGCCCACCTTTCCCACGCTAGGCAAAAAGCTGTTGAGCGAGGCTATCAGGCGCTTGACTGAACGGGGGGTTGACGAACTGCTCATGCGAGCCGGGCCGCGAGGCTCAGGGCCAAGGATGGGCGCGGTCTACAAGCGCCTCGGCGCGGTGGAAGACGGGCAATGGTTCAAACTCGATTTGAAGGCGGCATAACATGGGTCTAGGAGCAGCAGGGACAGCGGCTGTCATCGCGGGCGGTGTTGGTGCAGCGGGTAGCGTAGCCTCCAGTGCCATCGGATCGTCAGCGGCTTCCAGCGCGGCCAACACGCAAGCTGCCGCTGCAGATAACGCCTCCGCCGAACAGCAGGCGGCAGGGCAACAAGCCCTCACGCTTAACCAGCAAGGCTTGGACGCTGCTCAGAACCGGCTGGAGCCCTATAACCTCCAAGGTCAAACGGCGCTCAATTCGGTGAACGCGAACATGAATTATTTGACGACGCCGTATTCGCCGACGAAGGCGCAGCTTGCGGCAACGCCAGGTTACCGATTCACGCGGGCGCAGGGCTTGCAGGCGACGCAAAACGCCGCCGCGGCCCAGGGGCTTGGCGTGTCTGGCGATGCGTTGAAAGCTGCCGCTGGATATGCGACCGGGTTGGCAAATTCGACCTACCAAACGGATGCGAATATCTACCAGCAGAACCAGGCCCAGATTGGCAATTTGCTGACAACACTGACCAACAATGGGCAGAACGCGGCCACAGCACAGGCGCAGCTCGGGCTCGGGTTCGTTGGCAACGAAACAAATGCACTGATCGGTCAGGCAAATAACTCCGCGCAGACGCAGCTTACGGGCGCGCAGGCGACGGCAGCGGGCACGGTTGGTTCGGCTAATGCTTTGTCGTCAGGCCTGACGGGCGCTGCAAGTTCAGCGTCTCAGGGGTATCTGCTGAATGCTTTGATCGCGCAGAACACTGGTTCCAAATATGCCGGAACGACGTACCCCACCGCGGCCGCTGCTGCGGCCGGTGGTGGTTATGAAACGCCTTACGGCTAGGGATAACCATGGCAGATTATTCCGCTTTTCCGTCGCTCGACGTTCAGACCCCGCAGGCACCCAATCTGTTGCAGATGGGCAGCCAGGTAGTCGGGCTGCGCAGCCAGATCAACCAAAATCAATTGTTTTCATCGCAGCAGATGCAGAACAAGCTGCTGACGCAAAACACGAACCCTGACGGCAGTATAAATATCCCTGCCTACCAAGCGGCGATTGCAAGCACGCCCGGTGCTCAAATGGGTGCGCAGGACGCTTTCTCTGCAGCACAGGCGCAAAATTCGGCCGCTACCGCGCAGTCCGGGCAAGCCCTATTACAGACAGTCACTCGGCTTCAAAGCGGAGCGGACATGCTGGAAGTTTTGAAACGGCAGAGCGGCCCTGCCGGGGTGCCTCAACAGGCCGCTCAAGACGCCGTTCTTAATGCGCTAAACCAAAAGCTGCTTACGCCGTCTCTAGCGGTCAGCCTCCATCAACAGTTTGGATCTGACCCAGTAAAAAACGCTCAAATAATCGATCAGCTGGAAGCGGGGGTGCACCAAGACATTGCGGGCCTCATGCCGCACGTTCAAGCGATGGCTGGCCCTGGCGGCGTCGTGTTCCAGGACGTGAATCCAGTAACGAATCCTGGGGCTGTCGGGTCTTCGGTCACTCCCGGCGCCGCGCCAACCACCCAAGTATGGGACCCGGCGACCAACAGCTATAAATTCATTGGCAACGCTGATCCCCCGATCGTCATGCAGGGGCCGGGCGGTGGCCAGCCTGCCCCTGCCCCTTCGATGCCCGCTCCTCCGGCCCCGGCAGGCCCCGGAGCGCCACCTGGTTTCGGCCTGCAACCGGGAGCCCTTGGCGGTGGGAGCTATCCGTCAACCTCGCTGGCGCACCCCGGTAATAATGGTCCATACCCGTCATCAGAAGCGCCGCCTGCAGGGCCTGGCGAATATCCGGGCGTATCGGTAGGAAGTAAGCCGGCGGCCCCTCCTCTGCAGGTGCCTCCAGCCAACGTTAGCGCACCAGCGCCCACTCCAGCGGGTCCAGCGGGGGCACTTAGTCCGGCGATACCGGCCCCAGCCATGCCGCCGAGCGATCCGCTTGCCGGTGCACAAGCAGCACCGCCGATCGGCACGAGCGACCTGCTGACCGCCTTGGCAAAAGGTGGCGCGGATCAAATCACGACCGCGGCAACGGTCCAGCCGATGCTATCCAGCGCGCAAAGCATCCTTACCAACCTCAAGTCCGTGTCGGGTGATTTCAGTGGCGGCGCTCTAGCACCTGATTTGATGAAGTTGGCGAGCGGAGCCTCATCCCTCGGAATAAACGTCGATGGCAGTGGCCTCGCTTCCTATCAGATATTCGGCAAGCTGGTGAACCAACTCGCCAACTCTGCGGCGACCGGCGGCGCGGTCGATCCGGCATCCGACGCGCGCCTTGAGGAAAACGGGGTGGTTTTTCAGTTTCCGTTTATGAACAAGCCAGAGCAGGCCAAGATATATCAATCCATGGCGCCTGATGAACGCGACGCGCTTCTCGCCAGTGCCAACAAAGCAATAGCGGCCGGCTACTTCACTAAACAGGCGTTTATGAATGGCGACCAGTAACGACTACACGCCGCTCTATCAGGCGGCGGGCGCAGCAAATGACGTAGACCCCCTGCTGTTGGGGGCGATTGGGCTGACCGAGGACGCGAGCGGCGACCCCGCTGCTACGTCGTCGGCCGGCGCTGAAGGGCCCATGCAATTCTTGCCGGCTACTGCAGCAGGCCTTGGTGTAACGAACCCCCGCGATCCATCGCAGGCAATCCCAGGGGCTGCTGCGCTGATGCGACAGAACCTAAATGCCACCAAAGGGGATGTTCCGAGTGCCGTCGCGATGTATTTCGCTGGCCCGAACAAGGCGCTTTGGGGACCAAAAACTGCAAATTATCTTACGACGGTTGCGCGAAACTATCAGACACTGAAGGCTCAGATGGCACAACCTGCATCGGCGACACCCGCAGCATCCCCCGCAACGCCCGGCAGCAATTTCATAAGCCCAAACGAACTGGACGCGGCGTTTGGTAGCAGCACCAGCAGCGGCGGGGCGGCTGGTGCCCAGACATCCGCGCCGACGACCAGCCAGGCGGCCGCCCAGAGCAACACAATCAGTCAGACGGATTTAGATACGGCCTTTCCGCCACCGCCCCCGACCAACGACGCCCCTGGCAGCAACTTCAAGGCTGGGCTTGAGGACGTTCTGATAAAGCCAGGCCTCGCCCTCGATCGCGGTCTAGCCGGCACAAAGCTCGGCGCCTACTTGCAAAGCACCGGCGCCCTACAGGCCCCCACGCAGGACCAGGCGACCTTCAATCAGGATCACCAAAATCTGAGCAACGGCCTGGTCGGCACGGCGGCGCGTGTAGCAGGACAGTCCCTCATGGCCGCTCCGATCATCGCGGCCGGCGGCGAGGTGTTGGCGCCGGCCGCAGAGGCCGCAAGCGCCATCCCAGGAATCGGCGACGCAATTGGCGCTGGTGCTAAATTCCTTTCAGGCGGGGCTGGGCAGGCCGCCAAGGGAATCGGTGGCCTTGTCTCTCGGACCGCCTCTAAAGCCGCATCAGGCGCCATCGCTGGTGGCGCGGCAAGCGCGCTTAGCTCCGGCGCCAGTAGCAACTCGCTCATCAATCAGGTTGAGAACGGGGCTAAGTATGGAGCTGTTCTAGGGCCGGCGGCTCCATTGGTCGGGGCAGCCCTTGGCGCAGGTGGTAGGGTCCTTGGCAACGCCCTATCCAGCGTAACAGACAGCAGCCCATCAGCCACGCAGGCGATCGCAGGCAACAAGCTGCTTGGCGCGTTGAAGGCTGACGGGCTTACGCCGGGTCAAGCTGTCGCCAAAATGCGGGCTTTCGGCCCCGACGCGATCTTGCCGGACGTGGCTGGGCCCAACGTGAGCCAGGCGGCGCAGGTAGTGGCTGGTTCGCCTGGTGCTGGCGCCGCTCTGGCGCACGACACCCTTGAGGGTCGTATGGCCGAACAGGTAAATAATGTGAATGCGGCAATTCAACAGGCAACGGGCCAAAAAGGCGCAATCTATGCCGATGCAGACGCGCTTACACAAGCCCGCGCTGCAGCGGCAGCTCCATTGTATGAAAAGGCCCTAGCCCAGCCTATCACAACCGGGCCGCGGCTAAATCAGTTTCTCGCGGATCCGACTGTGCAAAAAGGCTTGGTGGCAGGCACTCAGACGGCACGCCTGAACGCGCTGGCCGCCGGCAAGAAGTTCGCTCCAGAAGCCTTTCAGGGCGGCAATGGGACTGCCCCCAGCATGGCCGCCCTCGATGCAGCTAAGCAGGGACTCGATGACATGGTGGAAAGCTACCGGGACCCCGTTACCCATCAGCTCAACCTCGATAGCCAAGGCCGCGCGATCAACAATGTGCGCGCCGCTTTCGTCTCCCACCTAGACACGCTCAATCCCGATTACGCCGCGGCCCGGGCTGCCTATAGCGGGCCTTCTGCATCGTTAGATGCCATGCACATGGGGCAGAAAGCCCTCACCAACGCGCCGGAGGTGACGGCCAAAACCGTTGCCAGCCTGTCCGACAACGACAAGCAGTTTTTCCTAAACGGGCTCACGCGGGCCTTGCAGGATAAGGTGAACAGCACGCCCGATGGCGCCAATGCCGTTCGCAGGATCTTTGGCAATTTGCAGATGAAAGCGAAGCTGCAGGCGGCCTTTCCGTCGCCGAAGGCTTATGATGCTTTCGCCACAGCAATGCAGAACGAGACGCAAAAAGCAGTATCTCGCAATGCCATTCTACGGGGTTCGCAAACCTTTTCCAGAACCGCAGGCGCCGCCGATCTCGGCGCGCCGAGCCTTATGGAGCCAGCTACGCATCTCGTGTCCGGGAACGTCGGAGCGGCTTTATCCAGCGCCGCCCGTGCTGGGGTTAATTTCCTTATGCGTCCAAGCCAGGCGCAGAACGATGCGATGGGCAACATGCTGTTTACCCCAGGCAATGCGGACGAACTAGAGCGATATTTTGCTAAGGCCGCGCCTGGCCCAGCTAGGCGTACTGCCAACGCTCTGATCGCAACCGCCGCGCGTGGAAGTGTCCCCGCCGGAACGCTGGAAGCACAACAGCTTTATGGGCGGTAAAACCCCTCTTTCCTGTACTCGGCATCCATGGCTTTCCGCAGGGCGGCGGCTTCCGGGCCCTTATCTTTCGGGTGGGTGGCACCGCGCGCGCGCCACGCGGCAAAGAGCGTTTGATCGTCTGACCGCCGCCGCGGCCCTGCAAAGGCCAAGTCGATAATGCGCAACGGCACCCAAAGAATCAGGAACAGCCGAAGGAACGGCCAAAGCTGCGGATGCCAGAAAGCCCAGGTGTTTACCTCCGAACTTGGGTTGGTGACCATCACGACGACTATCAGGATAGCCACAGTCGAAAGAGCTAGCTTATCGGCCCACATACACACGCTCCGCATCCAACCGCCGACCGTTATCACGTCGCAACCTTAACCAGCAACCTGAAAAGAATTACCAATGGCAGACGAAGACTTAAATTTCCCTGAGACCGTCCAGCTGATCGACAACCACGGAGCTCCGGACTATTTTGCCAGCGAGGTTGCGGATATATCCCTTACGGCAGAGGTTGCCACTTTAACTTTCGCCAACTGGGTGCACGATGGAACGGATTGGAAGCGGGTAGTGGTTGGTCGGCTGTTCATGCCGATCGAGGGCGCAGTGGCGCTTGCCTCTGACCTAAGTGCCTGCTTGGAGAGCAACAAGACAATGCCGGAGGGGGCGGCGCCCCAGATCGGCGGCTTGTTGAACGCCATCATGGCAGCTCAGGGCCGCCGGTCGGCAGCGGCCGCTATTCCCCACTGCGGTAATGTAGGGGAACCAGCGGAGCCGGCTGACGATGCAAAGGCGGTAAAAGGTTTCGAAGTCTTGAATGACGCATATTATTCTCTTGCACTGCACTGATTAGTCGCAACGGATGGAAGATGAGACTTCACAACCACAGCGACCGCCGCGCCGCTTTCAGAAAGGCCAAAGCGGCAACCCGGCTGGAAAGCCGAAGGGAGCCCGTCACAAAGCCGTGCAGGCGCTTGATGTGCTTGGCCGGGAGGCAGGTGCGGATATCGTGAAGGCTGTCATAGCCGCTGCCAAAGGCGGGGATTCACGCTGTGCAGAGCTGGTTCTTCGGAGGATATGGCCAGAGGTAAAAGGTCGTCCGGTGTTGTTGGATCTACCCTCGATGACTGACGCTGCGTCCGTTGCCGAAGCGATGCAGGTGGTCACCGCCGCTATGGCAGAAGGTACGATTTCACCGGATGAGGCGCAGGCGGTGGCGAATGTGATCGAGGGGCACCGGCGGGCCATCGAAACCCAAGAGCTTGAACTTCGAATTGCATCGCTGGAGTCAAAACTTACCGGAGGCAGTCCAAAATGAGGGCGATTAGTCGGCGGCTGGACAATATCGAGCGCGTGACAAGTGCCAATAGAAGTGGTCCGACGGTTGTTTTGCAATGGTTTGGTTCCCCAGTCACTGGAGCGGTTGCTTGCGGTGCCTCTTGGGGGAGCGGGGCGGGTGAGGCGCTGGAAGAGTTTGAGGCGCGTGTATTCCGCGAGGCGCCATGGCCTGAGGGCGGAGGCTTCCGTTTAATCAAATTTACGGGGGAGAGGGGTGGGTTTAGCGACGCGGATGTTTTGTGACGACTTAAAAATATCCTGGGAGACGGCGCTGGGCGAGCGTCTTGAGCAATTTGAGGAACGTGTCTGTCAAGAGGCACTATGGCCTGCGGGAGCGGTTCCCGATGGCGATATTGTACAATATCGCCTTCCCGATTGGTAAAGTTCACCGGCGCGGAGGGTGGCTTCAGTGAAGCTGATTTGTAGCCACGCAATGGGCGCTGTTTTGTCTGAAATCCGAAAAACTTTGCTATTGTTACGACTGGAGTAGATTAGTTCCTTTTTTAATCTATTGCTAACAGCCTACCACTGAAAGAGGCCGCTGTGTTCATGCTGCGCACGTTGTTGTTGACCTGCCTCACAAGTTGCCCTTTCAGCATGGCTTCCTATGCCCAGACCATTTATCAAGGTCCCGGAACGTATTCTACCTACGGCAATCAAACGTATGGTCCAGGGGGCGTCCAATCAACTTACGGCAACCAAACTAGTTCCCAAGGTGGAAGTTATTCAACTTACGGGAATCAGACATATGGCCCGGCGGGTAACACATTCTCGACGTACGGAAACACCACCTACGGCAACAACGGAACAACGTCCCAGAGTTACGGCGATCAAACCTATATTAGTGGGCCCAACGGTCAACGAGCGATATGTTCCACCTATAGCAACCAGACATACTGTAACTAAATTGAAGGCGATTATATACATAACATAATGTAGCGGTTGCCGCTATCAGCGTTTCCTGTCTATTTGAGCGAGGAATGGCTAAGGGAGCGGCGTCTGCAATGAAGATTGATTTCTTTACTAAAGCAATACTGACAATCATTGCGGTGGCTTTAGTTTGCAACATTGTCAGCCGTCCAGCAAAGGCTGATGACGCCACGCTAAATGGTGTATCCGACCAAGTCGCCAGCGTTGGCGACGCGGTGGACAAGCTTCAAGCTAGCGTGGACGACATGCAGTCCGACATAACCGATATCAAAAACAACCAGTAAGCAAAAAACCCCTCGCGGGGCTTTGCTTGTGGTGATAAAGTATGTGGAGCGGCCAGGGGTGCAACCCAACCCGCGAGCATCCTGCTAGAGATGGTAATCCGTCCGCTTTTAGACCGGAGGTTTTGTTATGTCTAATGTTTCGGAACGCTACGTTTCCTGTGATAATATCGATGTCAACTTGGTATGATCGCCGCCGCGCGGCGCGAAGCTGAGCGAGTTTATCTGTCCGAAAGCCTGTCAACGCCTTTCACGCCAAATCTCCAGCGCCTTATCGGGGTCGCGCGTGCCGTCCATGGCTGCACCTTCCATAGCCTCATCAAGCTTCAGACAGTCATACCAAGGGTTGCGGGGCCAAGCTGATATTCCGGCGCTGGTACCCGACCGGCTTTCACCAGGCGCGGGAGGGCATCAATGCGAACGTCGAGATAGGTAGTGGCTCCTTGGGGACAGAGCCAGCGGCCCATCAGTCCGCCCATTCATCGCTCTCCAATGAAGTTGGGGTGACTCCGGCCAATTGGTCAAGCCAGCTATCCAGGCGCTCCTTGAGCCAGACCTTGCGCTTGCGGCCGATCTTAACGGGCTCCGGGCCATTCTGCACCAGGGTTTGAGTGCCTACACCGCAGTAGCGTGCCGCCATCTCTAGCGGCATACCGCGCGGCCATACGGCTAGCAGGTATCGCTCCTTCTTCCGCTCGCCGGCCGGTTGTTCCAGCGCCGTTATTTTTTCAGCCTCACTCCAGCGCCGCCCCCATTCTCCGGAATGAACTCGACGCCGGCAGCTTCTAGGGCGCTGCGGATAGCGTCGACCGTCCGCGGGTACAGCTCATTGCCCCGTTCAAGGCGCGCGATCGTATCGGGAGAAACCTTCGCGGTCGCCGCAAGTTCCCTGATACCCCAACCCAAAGCGGCTCGCGCCATCTTGCTCTGTACAGGCAACATCAGAACACGGTTACGAAGTTGTTGACACGGTTGCTCATGCTTTGTATCGTAACCTTGTTCTGAAATCAGAGCAAGAACTGATGCGGCCGGGTGCGGTGCTGGAACACCTGCACCCGGCCTAACCCCGGAATGGAGAACCCCATGCCCAAAGCTACAGACACGCTTACATCAACGGCGCCTCCCCTCACCAGCGGCAAAGCCGCCCTGGCGAGGCTGGAAATCACCCAGCAGTTGGACAGGTTTCTAGACCTCCCCACCAGCCACCCTGACTCCGCGCTGATCGAAGCCTGCATCCAGCACTGCCGGAACATTGTCTCCTATGAGGCGAGTAGCGTTCCGAATGCGGATGACGACCCCGCCTGGCATCAGTATGAGAAAACTGGCGGCGCCATTTCGGAGGCCGAGCCGCTGACGGTTGCCGGTATGGCCGCTAAAGCGTGGGCCGCCAAATTTGAGGCCATCCAGCCCGACGGGGCCGAACGGCCGCACGGGCAGCCGGAAAGGTGGGCCTGGGAGCTGGTGCACGACGCCATTCGAATCAATGCAGATGCCGGCCGGGAGGTGCGGTCATGACCCCCAACGATCGGGCTCAAAAAGCCATCGACCACCTCTATAAGGCCCACGGCCTATCCCGAGGGCTAGACTTCATGACGGAAGCGAACTCGCCCATCGATGATAACGCCGTCAGCCGGTTTAGAAATGCCGTCGAGGAGGTGAATAATGCCTGCTACGAGGCGTTCATGATCGCACTGGAAGAGGTGGAGAAACTTCAAATGGAGATGCGGAAAGGCGGTGCATCATGAGCCGGTCTTTCGTGCCACCTGGCGAGAAGCCGCCAGCAAGCCCGCCCGCTATGCCGGTCTGGTCACACGCCGGCATTCCGCCACGGCCGCCGCGAAAGCCGCCTGTCTATGTGATCGGCAAGCCCTGGCCGCCGGGCGAGGGGGCCGCTTGAGCCAGCGAATTGAAACGAGGCCGGGAGCAATCCCGGCCTCCGTTTCAATCGAAGGTTACCTCGGGTGAAACCTTACGGATTAGCGGCACAGTAGTTATCAATCCAAACCATGACGCCGTATCCCATCAGTGCCACTGAGGGGATCGTACTGCTCGCTCGACGCTGCCGCGCCAGACAGAAATCCAAGTACCCAGGACTGGTCATGAAGGGTCGGGTAGGAATTTTCCTTCCTGTGCGCGGTCCACGTTCCGCATGATTGAGTGCCGGCGCCGGCAATGGTGTAGGAAGTCGCGTTTACATAAGCTGAAAATGTTATGCACAGACACAGTGCAAGCCCGCAAACCCGCATCATCTCAACATGCCATTTCTTTCTGCTCGCGCGGAGCTTATATTGGTTCGTCGCTCACCGCGAGCCACAATCTTTAGCGCCGTCGCCTCTGCCCAGGGCGCCGTTTTCGTAACCTCCCGCTTTTCCAACACGACCCGGCTCGGCTCATTACAGCAAAACCAAAATGTACTTGGCGGCGAAAAAGCCGAAAAAAGGTGCGACCCATAGAATGGCTAAAAAACAGTCCGTCGAGCCCTCAAGCGTGCCGGTGGTTCTGAAAGTTATCGCAGCCGCTATCGTTGCGGTCGTGGTTGCGATCAGCGCCGGCACCAGCATTGCTCCAATGGTGAACAAGAGCACAATCTCGACGCCCCCCGGACGGGCATTACCGCGGAAGAACCACAGGTAGTAAATCAAACCGGCCAACCACCCAGCCGTAACGATGTAGTAATTATAGGTTTTCAAAAGACCCACTGAGGGTGGCCCGCGATCCATATTTCATTGCCCCAAAGGAATATGCTCAGCTATCTTTTCGAGCATTTGGTTGACTAAACCGGGGGGGAGATCTCGGGTTTTATCACGAAACTGGATTGAAAGAGCATCCCACAAATCAGCGCTATTTGCGTACATATGACGGTTTTCCACCGCATAGTCAGTCATGGATGTGTCCATTTCCAGCAAGGCGCCCGCCTGTCCAGATCTCGCCAAAAGCATGAGAATATTTGCACAATGATCTAAGGTCATCTTTGAATCTTCCCCGAGCTGAGGGTGACGTGTCAATTCCCCCCTATTCGTCATATAAAGCGGCGGAGGGCGGCTGAGGCTCTTAGCCGTCAAATTGAGTAACTAACGAAACGAGCCAGGATCGCTCCCGGCCTTATCATGTAAACTATGCAGGCGCGGTGATGGGGCCTGCTGGAACCCCACAATCGCCCGGCCAATAGCTTGGCCGACCTGCGGTAAGCAGAATTTCTCCGTCTCACACCGCGCCCTCTCCTAGATTGCACGATATCGTGGCCGACTGCCAAGCTAAAGTAGCGAGGTTCCTGCTGGCCGGCGCTGCTCCCCCCATCCTGCCGCTCACCACGGCCACAATCCGCAGCGCATCATCCAGCAACGTCCGTTACTGCAAAGAGACCGATCACGCTGATTTGAATACGACATCAACTCTATCTTGCACCATTTTTCTTGATCAACCGTCCGCAAAGTTTCAATGCTAATATAACCATAACTTGGTGTAGGGATGAGGCTGGATCAAAAACTTCTTCAGACCGTCATTCTGGACGGTGTTTGGCTGTACGGCCCCGCCAATCTAATGGAAGAGCGTTGGGGAGAAATTACCTTCCTGCCAAACGGGGGCACCTCTGGCTACGATCATCCGAATGAGCTGGGATTTCTCAAATGGCGCCCTCATGTTGTTGCGGAAGGATCGAAAGCTGACTTCCATTTGTGATAAGGCTTTCGAAAAAAAGGTTGCACTGTGATAATGGAGCGATCAGTGGGAGTCCCAAACTCGTTGTGCCGGCTCCACCGGGAGTTTTCGTTTATGAAGGTTTAGCCTGAGAGCTGAAGGAATTGAAGGAGTTCGCCTTTAATTGAAATGAAACTCCCGTTACGAGCCCCAAGATGGGATGAAACCATGAGGGTAGCTCAAAAACGCTCGCCTGGCTTTATGTTTTTTCTCTGTCTCTGTCTCATATTCTGGGGCTTGATCATTGTAGCTTTGTGGCACCCGCATCCCGGGCGCGGTAGCCTCCAAAGGACTGCCTCCGCGTTAGTTCAAGGTGCAACAGCCTTAAGTAGGATCAAGCAATCGCTGCCATTGTGGGTTAGTGATCGGATGGTGTGATCGGGGCGGCGCCAACTAGCGTGGCATTGGCCTACTCCGGCAGCCCTAGCTCGTGCTGACCAGGGACTCTTCTCGTTCCATAAAGCAACCGCCCTCCGTAAATTAAATTCTTACAATCTTCAATAGAATTATGTTGACCGCCTTAACCTTGGGTTTAATGTCAAACTTCTCTCCGAGAGGATTAAATGAACAAGCAGTCGGCGATGAACTTCTCCTATGTTGCGTTTGACGAGGTTTCCCAGGCTGCCATTTCATACGGACCTTCAGCTTCTCGCGCTCTTTTGTTGGCGGATGAAGTCGCGCCAGAGGCGCCTATCTATGTCCTCGACGCCGGCGTGCTAGGCTGGAAAATATGGCATTTCCGGCTGGATCTGGATGCCGCTCGGAAAGAGATCGAGAACCTCCCTCTCATCACGGAGCTTCTAACCTTGTTGCCATCGGCGTCTCACTGGATGCATTAGAGAACCTTTGGCTATCGGCGTAGCGCGCCGTCTCACTGGCCGTTTTTGGTGGCTCGATCTCCCGCGGCATCGGCTTGCTTCTCGCAAACATAAGCCCCGTGCTTGGTTCGTCCATACCAGCGCTCGCCTGCGAAGTGGTACACGCCGCTGGCTGTATTCAGCCAGACTACGGTGTCGTTCTGGCAATGGGCCTGAGCGGTATCGGGGCTCTGGTACAAAGTCTGTGCTGCGGCCGGCATTGCCAGGATTAGCAATAGGAGGAGGGCGGTACGCTTCATTCGTTCACCTGGTCATCCGTAGTTTAGGTTGTTCTTAGAAAGGGGTAGGTTGCCGTGCGTTCTGCAGCAGGTCAACGGGTGATTGAGGCGCCGGCTCAATGTAGGGTCGCGGGAGCTGGCTCTATGGACGTGTCACGGGAAGCGGAAGGCCGCTACGGCTGCCGGAGATCTTTTTGCGGGTGCTGGCGGCTAAGGGGCATATTTTGCCGCACCGGTCGCTGCGGGGGTTGTAAGCCACCGGACGACCGTGAAGCTGTCTCAGATGCGGGATCAAGGGATATTGGAGCGGGTAGCCGAAAGGGGATAGATTCTGCTGGCTTAAGGCTATTCAGGGGAAACTCGACACGGGAGGCTCGAAATTGCGCCAAATCGAGAATTTTATAGAAGACGGGTTGCAAATGCTCCGCGAGCTGCCGGGCTTGCGTCTGGGCGTCTAGATCATCGCTCGCCCCAATCTTTTCGCTGTGGAACAGCTTGTCCTTGGAGGCGTAAAAATCTATAAGATAGATTGCCATCTGGGGTTGTTATCATGGATAAGTAAAGCTGGAAAGGTTGTGGTTCAGGATAATCGTCTTGATCTGCGGAATTAGGAGTATCGGCTCTTAGTGCTTGAGCGCTAGCCGCAGTGCGTCCTGAACATGAAGCTTCCTGCGCATACCGGATCAGGTAAGCCCCAGCGATGTGGTGGTGGTGGCCGATCTTAGCCCGGCGCATGCGGCTATAAAATTTTTCCGCGCCATTGGTCCAGGTCCCAGGCTACCGTCGGGCGACGGCACTCGTTTTTCCCGCCAGCCGGCTGATATCCGCTTCGCTGAGCACGGGGACGGTATCGGGTGGGCGCTTACCGTGCCGGTTGGCGACTGGCGACGCTTTTTAGGCCTCTGGTTCTCATTTTGCTTTGGCGCGAGGTTTGTCTGGGGCTTTCTCGGCCTTATGCCTTGCTTCAAGGTCTCTCTGGTTTTGCTCTATGGCGGCTTTAAGGTCGCGCACACCTTCGTGCATTTCTCTACTGCCGGCAGAAATGTGAGGGCGTTGTCGGAGGAGTTTTGACGCTGCGCGCTGGAGAGCGCCGCGCACAATACGATCCTCAGCATAAGAAAAGGCAAAGTTGTGGTCTGGGTGCTGCCTCACCCAGGACTCATCTATGTCTATATTAAGGTGGTCGGAATAAGTGGATTCGTCCGGAAGCCGTTACGCGTATTGGTGGCAGGTGCTACATAATACCGGATCTCAGCCAAGGATGGTGGTCAACCGTCCGTTGAGGTGGAAAGCAGCGTCCCTCCCAATTTCGGCGGCATCGGCAAATGAATAGGCTACTTGAGAAGCCCCCAAAATAAAAAGGACGTCTGGAGCCGGTTTGGAGCGATCCACTGCTTTGGGCGCCGCGGAACGATTAACCTGCCGCTGCAATTGGCCCAGCGAGGGCGGGGCTTAACAAAGGAGGCAGGGCTCGACCGCGTGCCGTGACCTTTAATTGAAGGATGGTTTCCCTTTGTTTCGGTCCAGCACAACTAGGAAGCTGTCGAGTACTGAACCAATAAAGCTTGCTAGATTAGACGCAAGTTCAGGCCAATGCGAAGAAGCAATTTCGGTTTTGAATACCTGTGCTGGCTTGGCCGCTTGCCCTAGCCTTGCGGCCTTAATTTGAAGGGCGATCCTTCGCGGCTCTGGTGCATTAGCGAGCACACCGTTCTGGCCCAGAAAAAAGAACCGGAGTGGACCAGAATAAGAGCCTTTTCGATATCTTATGGTGATTCGGGGGGCAATGGCATGAATAATTTCGGCCGGCGGCTTCGGCTCGGCAACCGCATTGCCGATCTGCACAGTTACCTGCGGGGTGCTGCTGCGGCAGATAAGGAGCTGGAGAATGATGGCCGATCCCTCGGTCTCCACATCTCCAATTACAAGCTCAACGCCGGCTAGGGCGAAAAGCTTATTCAATTCGATATGGCCAAGCTCGCCACTTGGCACATCCCGGACTGAGGTGATGAAGACATCTCCGGCACCGATTGCTGCCGCAGCCTTCTCGAGCTCAGCCTCAGCAAACGACGATAACTGTTTCAAAATCGCAGCGGCGGTAGCTTCGTTGTCCTGGCGTTCGGCGGCAGAAGCGGCGGCTACCCGCCGATCCTCCACAGTTGCCCTTTGAAGCGCCTCCAGTCTGCGCATCCCAGCTTCGCTAATTGGAGAGGCAAGCGACGTCGTGTCCCAGTCCGCAATCCGCTTGAGCTCCTCTTCCACCTGAGCCATTGACTGGATCCGGCTTTCCGGCGGGCAGATCATTCGACGCAGAAGCAAATCTAGGAGATGAAATCGTCCGCCCTTGGCCAAGATTGCCGCGTATTTGGGGTCGTCTAATCGCTCTCTCGGAAGCACTATCCCACCGCTAATTATGTAAAATAGCAGTTTGCCTAGAGAGTATACATCGGCCGCAGCTGTCACATCGAGCCGGCCACCGTGCTCCAACTCAGGTGCCATAAAGGCCCACGGCCCTGCAACTTCTCCCGCCGGCGTAGCGCGTTCCGTGTCGCGAATAAGGCAAATACCGAAATCGCTGAGCCAGAGAGAGTTCCCCTCGTCTGCAAAGAGGATATTTTTCGGTTTAACGTCCCTGTGCACTATGCCTTCGGCATGTGCCGCAGATAGGGCGGAGGCAAGCGGGCGGCCGATGGAAAGCGCTCCGTCCAAGGATCCCTCATAGACCTTAACTCGCGTAGCCAAATCGCCCCCTAAAGCGACCGGCATTACTAGAAACTGCTTTTCATCTGTCCCCGCATCGTCGTCTAGCGCGGAGTGATCGATTAGTTTTATGACATTCGGATGCTCGAGACTTTTGATCGCGCGGATCTCATTCAAGAATCTTTGGCGCCTCGCTGGGTTTAGGACCCTTTTTAGGGCGCAATGCCCGACGATTCGTCCGGTAAGATCAATCACAGGGAACACTTCGCCTTGCCCACCATGACCTAGCTGGGTTCCCGCAATCTGCCATCGGTCGCCGTACGTCTTTGCCATTGTTCCCTCGTTCCCAGCTCACCATCTAAAGGCGCCGACCCGCGCACGCCATACTCACACCCTGTAGACAGTAAATTTGCAGCATGCCCAGCCTGCGCCCCCAAAACTATGCTGCGGGCCATCCTCCGGGCGCCTAGCTTGCTATCGCCTCGGCAGCCCATCCACGAACTTCCGGATGCTGTCCATCGTAATCATAGTCAGATTCCCGAGCTTGCGGGCTTCTAGTGCGCCAGCATCGACCAGCTCATAGGTTCGGGTCTTGCCGATCCCGAGCAGTCGCGCTGCCTCTTTTATAGGGACCAATATCGGGATGGACGAAGTAGAACCTGGGCCCCCGAACTGATCGTGGTATCCATTAGTTCCGCGGCAAAGAGACTTTGACATTTTCTTGCATCTTCGGCTGCGTCGGATTTAACGGGCAAAAAGCGCACCGTCCAACCCGAACAAGGGTTTGTACGATGCACAGGCCCAGGGGGGTCACTCCTCCCCTATCTCGCGCAGCCTATCTTTCCTGTTTTCGCCGGGACTGCGTCATAGACGCCTCGAAATAAACAGCGCAGGAAATTAAGCGTTCTCTATCGATGCCCGCTCAATTGCGAGTCGTCAAGACAATGGGCACGAAGAGGTAGTCGTCGCCTATCGCCGTCCGCAGGTTACGGTTTGCCCGTCCAAATGACTGTTTTTGCTGAACAGGACGATTGTCTCCGGCTCCGCCAACCCGACGAAGCGGTGCTTAATGCGCCGGTCAGGAAGCCGCGGGCGCCAACAATTTCCTTGTTTTTCTCTTTCCCTGACACATGCGCGGGAAAGCGGCCAAATAACCGGACTTACAGCCGGTCATTTCTCTCGTTACATTCCATAAAAATCTTGATAAATACTCGTATATGACAAAAGTAATATCAGACATGAAAGCGGCCTTAGAAGCGGGCATAGATCGCGATGAAGCAACAACGAAGATGGAACCGCTGCTGGTCGGGGAAAGCTCCCGTCATCGGGGGCATCTTACCGATCTGGCGTTCGAGCTGGCCCAGAAGAGCGCCGGCTTCCGCAGATCCCTGCCCGAAAGCCTAGTTATATCGCTCGCTGGCCTCGTGCGCTCGATGAACTGCTACTACAGCAACCTGATCGAGGGGCATAATACCCATCCTGTGGACATCGAGCGCGCCCTAAAGGGGGATTATAGCACCGATGCCAAGAAGCGAGACCTGCAACTCGAAGCCAAGGCCCATATCGAGGTGCAGCGCTGGATCGACGAAGGGGGCGTGCATGGGCGCCCCAACTCCGTAGAGGCGATCCGTGAAATTCACCGCCGATTCTGCGCTGCGGTGCCCGCTGATCTGCTGTGGGTCGAAGACCCGGTAACTAAGGTCCGGGTCCAGGTCGGTGCCGGCGAACTACGGCGCCGCGATGTCATGGTGGGCAAGCATATCTCAGTAAGTCCTGGCGCGGTTCCTCGCTTCCTAGACCGATTCGAGCAGGTCTACGGCAAGCTTGGGAAAACCGAGACGGTCATCGCCTCCGCGGCGGCGCATCACCGTCTCTTATGGATTCACCCCTTTTTGGACGGCAATGGCCGTGTTGCCCGTCTCATGTCCCATGCCACATTGCTCGATACCCTGGAGACGGGGGCGATCTGGTCGATCGCGCGCGGATTGGCCCGAAGTGTAAACGCCTACAAAGGGCATCTCGCTGCCTGCGATCTGAAGCGTCGAAATGACCTCGACGGTCGAGGGGATTTGAGCGAGGAGAATTTGGCACAGTTCACGGAATTCTTCCTGACTACATGCCTGGATCAGGTGGACTTCATGGAGGGGTTGATGCAGCCCGAGCGTCTGCGGACCCAAATATTGTTCTGGGCTGAACAAGAGATGCGCATGGGAAGCCTGGAAGACAATTCGGGTGCCCTGCTGGAAGCGTTGCTCTACCGAGGTGAGATGCCGCGCGCCGACGTGTCTGGTATCACCGGCGTAAGAGATCGGCAGGCCCGACGGATAGTGTCTGCATTGGCGGAACTGGGGGTCGTCACCTCGGATAGTCCGCGCGCGCCTCTCAGGCTTTCCTTCCCGGCATCGCTGGCGCCGCGGTGGATGCCCGGCCTATTCCCTGAAAGACTAGAATAGGCGCGCGCGATGCTCGGATCGAAATAAAACAACGATTGACCGTTTCCGGCCGCATACGTTCGGCCGTGGATGCTTCCGTTCAAAACAAACCTCGACGCAAACGGGGGTAGCAGTGGGGATAGAATTCGAAGGAATTTTCTAGTGCTTTGAATTATCAAGCTATTTTATATACCAATGGTGGAAGGGGTTGGATTCGAACCAACGTAGGCGTACGCCAGCGGATTTACAGTCCGCCCCCTTTAGCCGCTCGGGCACCCTTCCGGTGCGCGTCATTTCCGTGATTAGCCTTTGGTTGTCAACGCGAACCCCGGGGGATAGTGATGCGGCCATGACACAGCAGCGCCCTCCGCATTTTAAATCCGGCCGTCCGCCGGGCAAGCCGAACGGCCGTACGCCGGGCCAGTTTCAAGGCCAGCCGAAAGGCCAGCTGCAAGGCCAGCCGCAAGGCCGCGGCCATGGCGGGGGACAAGCGGAGAAGCCGAAACCGGCGGCTACGCAAAGGCCGGCGGGGCAGGCGCCGAAACTGAGCCTGGCGCTGCCAGAATCGAATTTTCGCAAGCGCGAGGATGAGCGGCCGCAAAGCAAGCCGCAATCGGAAAGGCCGTCCGGCCATCCGGCGCAGCATGGACATAAGCGTAACGCGGTGCGCCCGGCCCAGCGTGCAGCGGCGGTACCGAACGGAGCCGTCTGGCTGTACGGCATTCACGCAGTTGCGGCGGCCCTTGGCAATCCTTCGCGCCGGCTGCGCCGGCTGGTGATCGCGGAAGAAGCGGATGCGGCTCTGGCGGCGGCGTTACCGAAACCCTGGGCGATCCAGCCCGAGGCTGCTTCGCGGGAGCGGATCGACCAGTTGCTGGGCGCCGGACATGGCACAGGGATTGTGCATCAGGGTGCGGCTTTGTTGACCGACCAGCTGGTGGCGCCGCCTTTGGCGGAGGCGTTGAAGCGGCCGGGGCCAATTCTGGTGCTGGATCAGATTTCCGACCCGCGAAACATCGGCGCGCTGCTGCGCACGGCGCAGGCGTTCGGCGCCGCCATGGTGATCGCGCAGGAGCGCAACGCGCCGGAGGAGACCGGGGCGCTGGCGAAGGCGGCTTCCGGCGCGCTGGAGCTGATTCCGCTGCTGCGGATCGTCAATATCGCGCGAGCGCTGATCGTTCTAAAAGCAGCCAATGTGTGGGTGGTGGGACTGGACGGCGCCTCCGGCAACCGGCTCAGCGGCGCCGCCTTCGCCGGCCGCCGCGTGGCACTGGTGCTGGGCAATGAGGGCGATGGCATGCGCCGGCTGACGCGGGAGAGCTGCGATGAGATCGCCGCTCTGGGCATGCCAGGCGGGATGGAAAGCCTGAACGTCTCAGCCGCCGGAGCAGTAGCACTTTATGAGCTGACCCGTATTGCGGGGTGATTACGGGTTCAGGCTGACCGGCACCCAGCGCGGGCCGGGATCGTCACCGGCAGCGGTATAACCGCTGACCAGCAGAACCGCGACCTTCTGATGGCTGTTGGCAAGGTCGCTGAGCTGGTCGCGCAACGCGCCAGCCGAACTGACGTTCTCCGCACCGATGGCGGCGATGGTATTGTCGGCGACGACGCCGGCTTTTGCCGCCGGCCCGCCGGTGGTGACGGCAACAACGGTCAGGCCGTCCGACGAAGGCGCCGGTGAGATGGCGACGCCGATCGCAGATAGGGTGATGTTGGGAAGTGTTGCCGGCGCCGGGGCCCCGCCCGGCGGCTTATCGGCCGGCGGCACGGCGATGATGATATCGGCGTGCTGCAGGCTGCCGTTGCGGTAGAAATCCGCGGCGGCGGTCTGGCCGGAAAGGATCTGCGCGGTGCGGATCATCAAGGAACGCGGATTGGTGATCGGCACGCTGTTAAGCGCGACCAGCACATCGCCCGGCTGCAGTTTACCGACCGACGGGCCGGCTTCGGTGATGCCGCCGATCAGCGCGCCGGACTGGCTGGGCAGGCCCAGCAACTGCTGGATTTCCGGCGTGACATCCTGACTGCTGACGCCGAGCCAGCCGCGCTTGATCGTGCCGGTGGTTTTCAGCGATTCCACCACCGGCTGCACCATGGCGGAGGGAATGGCGAAGCCGATGCCGACCGAGCCGCCGGAAGGCGAGTAGATGGCGGAGTTGATGCCGATGACATGGCCGCTGATGTCAAATAGCGGGCCGCCGGAATTACCGCGGTTGATGGTGGCGTCGGTCTGGATGAAGTCGTCGTATTTATCTTCGCCGATATCCCGGTGCAGGGCGCTGACGATGCCGGCGGAGGAGCTTTCATCCAGCCCATAAGGGTTGCCGATGGCCAGCACCCAGTCGCCGACGCGCAGTTTGGAAGAATTGCCGAACTTCACCGCCGGCAGCGGATGCCCGGCATCGACCTTCAGCACCGCCAGGTCGCCGCGCTTGTCCTGGCCGACGATGGTCGCCGGCAGGATGGTGCCGTCGTTCAGCGTGACCGAGACGCTGGTCGCGCCGTCGATGACATGGTTGTTGGTTGCGATATAGCCGGCGGGGTCGAAAATGAAACCGGAGCCCAAAGCCTCCTCGGCCTTGGGCGGCGGGATGACGGTGGAGGAGGAGGCGCCGGTGACGTCTTTGCTGGGCGTCGGCTGCAAGCCGCCCGGGGCGGCGGCGCCGCCATCCTGGTCACCGGAATCGCCGTTCATCGGGTCGGTGCTGGCGACGCTGACGACGCAGGGCAACAGCTTTGCGGCGAGATCAGCCATATCCGGCGGCATTGGCGGCGAGGCTCGCGCGATGCCGGCGCTCAGCATGCCGGCGAGGAAGATCATCAAAATCGTAACTCTCATCGGCAAATTCTGGGGTGGCCGGCCGATCTACGCAAGTAGCAAGTGCAAGCGGCTACCTCCAGGGCCGCCGCAGTGGTAGGACTTAACCGTGATGGAAGATGATATCCGCAATGCCCTGGCGCCTTTCGATCTCGGCGCCATGCTGGAAGGCGTGCACGCCAAGGACGGGCTGGTTCATGTCAGCCTGGTGGTAAAGCGCGACGAAGCGGCGGCGCTTGAGCCCCGGCGCGCCGCGATCGAGGCGAAGCTGAAGGACCTGCCGGGGGTGAAGAACGTCTCGGTCGTGTTCACTGCGCACCGGCAGCCGGCGCCGCCCGCAACGCCGGCTGCGCATGGGGCGCCAAAGGCGGCGGAGCCGATCTTGCCGGGGGTGAAGCATGTCATCGCCGTCGCTTCAGGCAAAGGCGGCGTCGGCAAATCCACCGTCGCCGTTAACCTGGCGGTGGCGCTGGCGCAAAGCGGGCTGCGCGTGGGTTTGCTGGATGCGGATATTCACGGGCCGTCCTTGCCGCGCATGCTGGGGCTGAACGCCAGGCCGGAGGTGAAAGACCAAGTCATGCTGCCGCTCTACGCCTGGGGTGTGGCCTGCATGTCGATCGGCTTTCTGGTGGCCGAAGATACCGCGATGATCTGGCGCGGCCCGATGGTGATGGGCGCGCTGAACCAGCTGCTCACCCAGGTCGCCTGGGGTGAGCTGGATGTGCTGGTGATGGATCTGCCGCCCGGCACCGGCGATGCGCAGCTTACCTTGTCGCAGAAGCTGAACATCCGCGGCGCGGTGATCGTCTCCACCCCGCAGGATATCGCACTGATCGATGCCAGGCGCGGCGTGAAAATGTTCGAGCAGGTCAAGGTGCCGGTGCTCGGCATTGTCGAGAACATGTCTTATTTTTCCTGTCCGAACTGCAACCATCGCACCGAAATCTTCGGCCATGGCGGGGCCGCAGCGGAAGCCGCGAAAACCGGGGTGAAATTGCTGGGTGAAGTGCCGCTGCTGCTCGAAATCCGCGAGACCGCCGATGCCGGCACGCCGATCACCGCCGCCGCGCCGCAGAGCGAAGCCGCAGCCGCGTTCAGGGCGATCGCCGCCGCTGTGCTGGCGGCCATTCGGGGGGAATAATGGCCGAGATCGGCTTCTATCACCTGACCCGGACCAGCCTGATCGCCGCATTGCCGCCGCTGCTTGGCCGCACGCTGGCGGCGGGGGAGCGGGCGCTGATTCTGTGCGGCAGCGACCAGCAGGTGGCCACGATCGACGACGCGCTATGGCTGCCGCAAAACCCGGACTGGCTGCCGCACGGCACGGCCGCAACCCCGCACCCGGAATGGCAGCCGATCTATGTTTCGAGCACGGAAGTAAACCCGGCCGGCGCCGCCTTTCTGTTCCTGGCATTCAGTGCGGCAACGCCAAACCTGGCGGCGTATAAACGGGTGTTCGACCTGTTCGACGGCACCGACGAGAACGCGGTTGCGGCCGCCAGAGAACGCTGGCGGCAAGCAAAAGCCGCAGGCCATAGCATCACCTATTGGAAGCAGGGCGCCGGCGGCTGGGAGAAGTCAGCGTAGGGAAAGTAAGAGGCCGCTTTCTGGAAAAGCGGCGCAAAAACCTCTGTTACTCCTGAGCCGGGAGCTTCTACTGCCTGAGCCCTAAAAGGAACGTCAACGCCGGGACATGGGTGGGACGTGCGGAGAAGCAGCATCCATCTACCTGGAACTTTTGATTTACTCGTCCTTTATCACATACGCCGCGGTGATGCCGCCATCGACGGCGTAGGCGGCGCCGGTGATGTAGGAGGCTTCGTCGGAAGCCAGGAAGGCGACCAGGTTGGCGATTTCCTCGGGTTTGCCGAGGCGCCCCATCGGCATGTAGGGACGCCGCGCGTCCCACGCAGCTTCGTCCGCCAGGAAGGCGGTGACCAGCCTGGTGGCGACCGGCCCCGGGCAGATGGCATTGGCCCGGATGTTGCGGCGGGCATACATGACGGCGAGCTCGCGCGTCATGGAGAGTACGCCGCCTTTCGCCGCAGTGTAGGCGATTTGCGGGTAAGCGGAGCCGACCAAAGCGACGATCGAGGCGTTGTTGACGATGGCGCCTCTGCCGGCCTGCAGCAGATAGGGAATGCCATATTTGCAGGCCAGAAAAACCGATGTGAGGTTGGCACTGAGCGTTGCGTTCCAGGCGGCGAGCGGGGTTTCCACCGGCCCGGCGTCTTCGGGTGCCACGATGCCGGCATTATTGAAAATGATCTCGATGCCGCCCAGGGTTTTTGCGCCGGCGGCGAAGATGGATGCGCAGATTTGCGGATCGGTGAGATCGCCGGTGCAGGTGATTGCCTTGCCGCCGGCGGCAACAATGGCGTGGGCGGTTTCCTCCGCCGGTTCGGCGCGGATATCGGAGACGATGACGGCAGCACCCTCGGCGGCGAACTTCAGCGCAGTGGCCCTGCCGATGCCGCCGCCGGCGCCGCTGATGAAGGCGCGCTTGCCGCTTAGCCGCAAGCGAGAATGTCTTCGAGTTGGCTACGCAGGCTGCCTTTGCGCGGCGAGAAGGAGCCGTCGAAGGCGGCGGAGCCGATGGTGAAGGCATCGCACCCGGCATTACGCAAGGCGGCGATGCGGGTAGGACTATCGACGGCGCCGGCGCAGATCAAGCCGCCTTCACGGCCCAGGGCCTGGCGTGCGGCTTTCACCAGTTCGATTGGTTCGGCCTGCGTCGCGCGATAGGCCAGCAGATCGACGCCGGCGCACCCCAGCGCCAGATATTCGCGCACATCCGCCGCGATGTCCTCGACTGCGCCGCCAAGCTTTGTCGGGTGTCCTTCGGGACGGCCGGGGAAGGGGTAGTAGGCGATGTTGCTGCCGGACAGGATGTCCAGGGTCTCACGCACCAGCGTGCCGCCCAGCAGCCGGTCGACCCCGATCTCCAGCGCGATGCGCGCCGAATTCAGCGCCGCTTGCGGCGTGGTGGAGACGACTTCCATGTAGCTGGTGGCGCCGTTTGCTTTGATCATGTGATTTAGAGTCCGAAGCGTCCCCAGCTCCACGCCGACATCCTTGAAGCCGATATGGTGCAGCCCGAGGGGTTCGATCTCGGCCATCACCGCGAGGCAATCTGTCACGGTCTGGTCCTGCCGGGTCAGCATGAAAATGAAGTCCATCAGGCGGTTGCGTGCAGTCTTGTCGGCATCCGTGGTTTATCCCTAAGCGCTTTCCGTCGGCGCGCAGTGTACCGGCAGCAAGCGACTCTTCCAAGTCAGGGTCTTGGGAAGAAAAAATGTTTCCTAGAGCAGAAGAAGCCCCGCCTTCAGGCACCGGATATATGAACCAGAATGTTGCAGAACCCTGCTGAGCAATCTGCGGAGGACGGCAATGAAAACGGAGGCAGTCAATGAAACCGACTCTCAACCGCTAAAATTCAAATTCGATAGTATTGAGCGGCCGCAAATGGTCAGTTCCGCAATGATTTAAAAAAGCCAAACGCTGCTGGCTAGAACAAGCTTTAATTAGCATCGCTCCGGCAGCTGATCCGGCAGCTCTTGCTAGATGCTTCAAAGCGGCTACAGAAAAATCAGAAATTAACTGGATTTGGATAAAGCACGGTTCAAGCAGGAGAAACCATCTGCCTGGGCATCCAATACTTACGCAATTGGTGTGATGACCTTTCACGGGAGGTGTTTGCATCATTGGCAGCGCATACCGCTTTGAAAGTAAGCAAACGCAAACGGCTTGGTGCATAAATCTTGATTTATGCACCAAACCATCTCTGGTGCGTCGGTTTTGAATAGAAGTCGTGGATCCCCCCGCCTTTGCGGGGGATGACGGGTTGGTAAATGCAGTCGGGCGAGACTGGGTGCTGGAGACGCCTCAGGCCCAGACCTGCAAAAGTCTTTTTGCTTCTTTTTCTTCAGAAAAAGAAGTGCTTCCTTCCTTCTTTACTGCTGCGTAATGATTGAGCGGTGGCGCAGAATGTCCAGCAATTGTTGCGATTCCATCTGCACGCGCTGGTCGATGATGGCGTTGGCAATGTCGTCGTCTGACGGCAGGCCGACCGGGCTGGTTTGGCGGGAGCAGATGATCACCAGCGTCACGCCGTTCTGATCGACCAGCGGCTGGCTGACCTGGCCGACCGGCAGGTTCGCCAGGATCGTCTGGAAGGCCGGCGGGGTGACGTCGTTCAGGTTGATCTGGCCGGGATCGGCGGGGCGTTCGTTGCCGTTGGCGGTATTCAGCGCCTCCATGTCCGAGCAGGAATGCACGTTATGGCGGTGTTCAGCGCCTCCATGTCCGAGCAGGAATGCACGTTATGGCCAGCCTTCAGCAATTTGGTGATCACGGCCGCCTGTGCCGGCCCCACCTGGCCGTTGGTGATCGGCGTGGGATAGCCGACATAGGCTTGGCGCATCGAAATCGTGGTCGTGGTGTCGGAGCCGACATTGTGGGTGCCTTGCAGCTGCACCACATCGTAGCCGCCCGGCACCCGGACCGGGTTGCTGATGGCGCCGACCGGCATGGATTTGACGACTTGCGCCACGTCGGGGTCGAGCTGGCTCAGCGGCACGAAGCCGAGATCGCCGCCTTGCAGGGCGCTGGGGGCCTGGCTGAACTGGGCGGCGACGATGGGGAAGGGCGCGGCCTGGCGCAGCTGCTGGATGACCGTGTTGGCGAAATCCTGCGCGCTCTGGTCATCCGCCGGATCGGTCACGGGGATGAAAATCTCCGCCAGGTGGTACTGGGTGCTGCCAAGCTGGGCCTTCAACGATTTTTTCATTGCCGCGATATCGCCCGGCATCGGCCGCAGGCCCGGCCCGAGCACTTGGTGCAGCACCTGCTGCCAGCCGATTTCGGTGCGCAACTGCGTGATCAGCGTCTGAAAATCGACGCCGGAGCCTTCCAGCCGGGACCTGAGCGCGCCCTGCGCCATGTTGTTGCCTTGTTCGATATGCGCAACGCCATTGGCGATATCGGTTTCCGGGACGACGATCTTCCGCTTGTTGATCTCCTGCAGCTCCAGCGTCTGGTCGATCAGCTCGCGGGTGATCTGCGGCCGCAGCCGCTGCAGGACATCCGGGTTCAACGGCATGCCGGTGGAGAGCGCGAGCAGGCGGGCGCGGGCGTCGACATCGCCATCGGTGATCAGCTGGCCGTTGACCACTGCGGCGATCGTCGCATCCTGGGCGCGCGCAGTGGCGGGTTCGAAAGCGCAGCAACCGGCGACGCTCGCGCCAAAAAAAACCGATACCGGCAAGCAATCGACAAATTTGTTTCATAAAGCGCTAAATCCAACGTTTCCAAGTGTCTTGAAGGTGAACTCGAGCAGCACGGTGGTGTTGCCGTTGTCGAGGTTGAACGAGGTGAATCGCTCGTTATAGATCAGGTTAACCGCCGCGCAGTCGTTCTGCCAGCCGGCGCTGAAGCTCGCATCGTCGAACTTCCCCGTCTCCAGGTTCCGCTCGGTGCCGGCGGAGAGCGAATAGGCGCCGATGCTGGTGCCGGCATTGGCGGTAAACTCGCGGCGCTGGACGAAATAGGCGGCGGGGAAGGTGGCAGGCACGCCCAGCTGGAACGGCTGGTTGTACAGCACGTAGGGATTGGTGTTGGAGTACAGATATCCGCCGCTTAAATTCAGCTTCGGCGTGCCGAAATTAGCGGTGGCGTCGATCAATCTGGCGCCCAGGCTGCTATGGCTGAAGCGCGTGCGGTAGGTCAGGTTGAACCAGGGTTTCGGCGCCAGCGTGACGCGCCCGACGATGTCGGAGACATTATCGTTCAAGCCGGATTCCGGCAAATAATCATTGTCCTTGTGCAACCTGTAGGATTGCCCGAGCAAGCCGTCCAGGAACGCGCCGTTCGGCAGATACCAGGCGGCGTGCATCGCGTAATCGACGCGGGTGCCGCCTTCGATCCGGTCGATGCCCGGATAGCGGTTCAGGTCGAACAGGTTGGCGTCGGAGTATTCCAGATCCAGGCTGTCTTCATTCGGGATCCGGTTATTCTGGCTGATGCCGATATCCGGCGCGGTGACGAGCTGCACTTCCGGCTCGATGATCTGGCTGCCCAGAAAGCTGGGCCGGATGAAGGGCCAGCGCATGAACAGCGCGCCGAAGGGGATGGCGCGGGCGGTGCTGTCGCTGTTGACCTGCGAATAATTCGGCTGCTCGTTCAGGTTTGATGCGCCGTAGCCGGCGGCGATCAGTTGCACTCGCGCGGTCCAGACCTGTCCCAGCGGGCCGTTGAACGGAACCTGATAGCCGCCGATGGCGGCAGCACGCTGCGAATGCGTGCCGACATTGCGGAACACGTTGAAGGCATCGGCGCTGATGTTGAAGCGGCCGCCGATGCTGTCCGGATCCGATTCGAAATGATATTGCGCGTAAGGCAGAACGATCGGCAGTGTGCTCTGGGTCACGCTGGAAACCAGCCCCTGAAAGGTATCGGCCTCGATCTTGGCGTATGAACCTTGTCCGAAGCCTTCGAGATAGACGTCGCTGGCCAGAAAGGCCTGGGCCGGCAGGATTCGGAAGTCGTTCAGATAATTCGGGTTGGAGGCGTGGTCATAGGTGAATCCGGCGCGCCAGTCCTGGTTCAGGTCGAAGGTGCCGTCGGAGAAAATGGCGTCGCCGAAGCTGCTGTCGCCGCTGCCGCCGGCGACATCGTCCCTGCCGCCGGAGACGTCGATATGCAGGACGCCGTTATTGAAATCCTTGCGGTAATCCGCATCGAGCACCGGACCGCTTTTCACGGCGATGATGGGGGTAAGCGTGAGGTCGGAGGATCCGTCGATCACGATGTAATAGGGCAAGCTTGCGAAGAAACCGAGATGCGAGGTCGAGCCGATCGAGGGGATCATGAAACCGCTCTGGCGCTTCACGGATGGATCAGGCTGCGACATGTATGGCCAGTAGAAAATCGGCAAACCGTGGATCTCCATGACCGCGTTGGTGTACTCGATCCGCTTATGCTGCAGATCGCGCGTGGCGCTGCCGGCGCGCAACTGCCAAAGCGGCGGGGCGGTTGGATCCGTTTTGCAAAGGTCGCAGGCGGTATAAAGGATTTTCGTGAGCTGCTCGATATTGGCATTGTAGCGCCGGCCGCCATTGGCGACCATACGGCCATTCTGCGCCAGGCGCGCCGCCACGCCCAGCATCACCGCGTTTTTCATTCCCTTGGAGAGTACCGCGCTGTTGGCGTAGATCACCTCGCCTCCAGGCTCGCTGAGGATGACATGGCCGGTCGCGGTGACGATATCGGTGGTTCGGTCCAACGTTACTTTATCGGCATAAAGTGTCTGGCCGTTCTGCCAGGCGCGGACATGGCCGGTGGCGGTCACGATGTTGTCGGTTTTGTCGTAGCCGACGGCGTCTGCCAGAAACGTCACCGGCGCGTTCGAGCTTTGGCCCCCGGTATCGCTGGTCTGCGCGGCAGCACTGAGCGCGGCGCCGGCGATCATGGCGAAAATCAGCCCGGCCGCCCAGGCAAAAGCAAAGTTTTGCGCGCGCTGGAGCTGGGTTAACGGCCATTGCGGCAAGCGGCGCTTCATGGCGTCAGCCATCTTCCAGATGCAGCAATAAGGCAAGGGCCAGCATCATGCCCGCAACCGCCGGCGACCATGCCGCCAGGACCACCGGGATGGCGCCGGAGGTGCCGAACTGATCGGCAATGTCCGAGATCATGAAAAGCGCGAAGCCGCAGGCGACCCCGCTGACCAGCATCTGCGTGGCGCCGCCGCGGCGCGATGGCCGCATGGAAAATCCGGCGGCAACGAGCGCCATGGTGGCGCAAAGCAAAGGCAGGGCCAGCAGGGCCTGAAACGCCAGCTGGTGCTGAATGGCGGAGAACCCGGAACGTTCCAGTAGATGAATGAAGCCGGGAAGCGCCCAGAAGGAGAGCGAGCTGGGGGAGGCGAAGCTCTCCTGCACACGATGCACGGTAAGATCCGTGGGAAAAAGCAATCGGTGCCTGAAGCCCGGATCGGCGCCGGGCAGCAGGATCGAGACATTGCGCAAATCCCAGCCGCCGCTGACCAGGGTCGCCTGCCTGGCCTCGAGCCGCTGCAGCAGCTGGGTCTGGCTGCCAAGCCGCAGCACGCTCACCTGGTCGGTGCTGAGCACATGCGCGCTCAGCCGCACATTCTGCGCGTGCAGAACCGCGACCCCGTTGGCAGCAAGACCGTCATCGGCCTGGCGCAGCCACAGCTCGCCGCCTTGCAGCGAGAGCGGACCGCCGCCGACGGCGAGGTAGGCGTTATTGAGTGTCTCGGCCCGGCCGAACATCACCGCCGAGAGCGGGCTGAGCGCGCCGGTGCCGGCGGCGCCCGCCAAAGTCGCCAGCAGCACCGGCGCGGCCAGGAATTGCCAGACCGAAACGCCGGAGGCGCGCGCCACCACCAGCTCGGAAGAGCGGGTCAGGCGCCAGAACGAGGAAATGCCGCCGAGCAGCACCGCGAAAGGCAGAATCTGCATCATGATCCAGGGAATGCGCAGCAGCTCCATCTCCACCACGATGCCGAAGGTGGCGGCCGGCGCGCTGACCGATTCGCGCAGCAATTCGAGAAAGTCGAACAGCGCCACGAGGGCAGATAGCGCCAGCAGCATCATGATGACGGCGGCGGCGAATTGCCGCCCGAAATACATCGAGAGGGTGAATGGGATCGAGGCCGGTTTGTTCATGGGGCGGCCGGCAGGGTCGGCTGTGGCGGCGGCCGCAGGGTTAAACCCGGCGGCAGGAACAGCAGCCCGCCGGAAATCAAGCCCGGCAAGACCGCCACCAGCCACATCAGGGGCAACAAAGCGAGATGTTTGGTTGCAAAATTATTCACCCCCAGATCCAGCGCCACCAGCAAGGTGACGGCGGAGACGGCGGTCAATGGCCACTGCAGCCCGCCATGGCGCCGGAACGCGCCGCCCAAATTGGCAAACAACCCGATCAAGGTGAAGCCGATCACCGTCAGCGGCTGGGTCAGCCGCCTTTGCGCTTCCACCAGCCATTTCGATTTCTGCGCCGCCGTCAGCCACGGCGCCGGGTGCAGAAGCTGGCTCAGCGGCGCTTCCGCGGCATCGGCCAGGTTCATGAAGTTGCTCTGCTGGCTGCTGGCCAGGTTGATGCTGTTGCGCTCGAACGTCAGCAGATCAAGCCTGCCGGTTTTGGGGTCCAGCTGTTCGCGCGAGCCATGCTCCAGCTCGACCACCGGTCCCTGCCGCGTGATGCTCAGCTGGCCGGAGCTGGCCAGGATCGTCGCCGGCGAATCGGATTGCCGGCCATCCTCGATCAGGATCCCTTTCAGGCTGTTATCCTGGCCGCGCGATTGCACATATACGGTGACGTGCGGGGCGACCGTGGTGAAAACCCCGGGTTCGAGCAGAAAGGCGGCGATTTCGTTGCGGATTTCGAACTCATAGGCCCGGAAAGCATTCAGGCTGGCTGGCACCAGCACGATGTTGAAAAAATAGCACAGCAGCATGGCGATGCCGGCCACTGCCAGCGCCGGGCGGGCCAAAGCCAGATCCGACATGCCGGCCGTCCGCATGACGGTAAGTTCCCGATCGGCCGCCAGCCTTGCATAGACGAACAGCACCACGATGAAGCAGGTGATCGGCAGGATGGTCGCCACGAAACTGGGCACCAGCAGCAGCGTCAGCTTGATGAAGACCAGCGGCGAGAGCCCGCGATTGACGATGATCTGAATGAACCGCAAGGATTGGGTGAGCCAGATCAGCGCCACCAAACCGGTGGTCACCAGCACCAGGGCCAGCGTCAATTGGCCGAGAACATACCGGTCAATCCGGGTTATAGCGCGGGAGCGGGACATTCAACGGGGTTTTGGCTTGTGCCCCCGGCAAAGGCAAGGGCGTAAACTTGCGCTTAAAGATTTGCCATACTGCCGCCCTTGCCCGATCTTGCCGCGGGCAATGACGATTTTATCCATCCAGTCGCAGGTCACCTGCGGGCATGTCGGCAATTCCGCCGCCGTATTCGCGCTGCAGCTTCTGGAGCGGGAGGTTTGGCCGGTGCCGACTGTCGTGCTCTCACACCATCCTGGGCATGGCGGCGCGCAAGGCGGAGCGCTGCCGCCCGCCATGATCGGCCGAATTTTACAGGGGTTGCACAGCCGCGCCTGCTACGCGCGCTGCCAGGCCGTGCTTTCCGGCTATCTGGGGGATGCGCAGAATGCGGCGAATGTGCTGCGCGCGGTGAATTGGGCGCGGGCCGGCACGCCAAATGCGGTATATTTATGCGACCCGGTGCTGGGAGATGACGGCCGGGCTTATGTCGATGATGCGATTGTGGCGGCGATGCACGACCTGGCGGCACATGCCGATATTGTAACGCCAAATGAATTCGAGCTGGCGCTACTAAGCGGGCGGCAAAGTGCCGACCGCGGCCAAGCGCTGCGGGCGATGCGTGTGCTACAGGAAAAGGGCCCGAACATCGTGATCCTGAGCAGTTTTGCAGGCCTGGACACGCAGGCGGGAACGCTGGATCTGCTGGCGCTCGACGGCGATGCCGCCTGGGCTTTGAATATTCCGAAGCTGGATGGGAAGTTCAGCGGCGCAGGCGATCTGTTTGCAGCGCTTTTTCTCGACGCCTGGCTGCAAAACAGGGATATGCCGGCAGCTTTGGCAAAATCCTGCGCCGCCGTGCAGGCGGTGCTGGCGCGAACCGCAATGCTGCAGGCCGATGAACTGCAAATGATCGGGTCGCAAAACGCGCTGGCGGCGCCAGCTCAGGTTTTTGTTGCGGCGCGGATTTAATGACGCGCCGATCAGGAAAATCGGAACGCAACCGATCTGCGCAACCGCTCAGCTCCGGGTGCGATAAATCTTACGTCGCATTGGAAGAGCGCATTGGAAGAGCGCATTGGAAGTCGCATTGGAAGTTGCATTGGAAGTCGCATTGAAGTTGCAGTTCCTGTGCCGCAAGAAAGCAATCGTTAAAACTTTCCTTAATCTCCTGCATGCTGCGCTGCGCCGGCGCCTTCCGCAGTGCGGCCAAAACAGATTTCGTTTGATTACGCAAGGTTGTGTCCCCATAATCAAAGGATAGGAGGACGAACCATGAATCTCTCGGCGATCCTGAAAACCAAAGGCAATTCCGTCCTCTCCGTCACGCCTGCCACACGTATTGCCGACGTGATCAAGCTGCTGGCGGAGAAGCGCATCGGCGCCGTACTGGTTTGCGACGCCGGCCAGCTGGAAGGAATATTGAGCGAGCGCGACATCGTGCGGACGCTGGCGACACATGCAGGCGCCACCTTCGAGATGACCGCCGACAAGTTGATGACACGCTCGCCCCAGGTCACTTCGCCAGGTACCACCGTGGCCGAAGCGATGGAGATGATGACCGATGGCAGGTTCCGCCATTTGCCGGTGATGGAAGGCGGTAAACTCGTCGGCCTTGTGAGCATCGGCGATGTGGTCAAAGCGCGGCTATCGCAGCAGGAGCTGGAGGTGGACAGCCTGCGGGCCTATGTCTCCGGCGACGTGAATTAGGTCTCCTGGGCCAGGTTTAGTCGTCCTAGCTTTGCCAGGGCGGATTTCCCAGATCCACCTGTTTGGGCGTAGTGGAGGTTGAGGTAAGCGCGCCGACGCCGGCGCCGATGCCGGCGCCGAGGACCACACCGATCGGGCCGCCGAGCAGCCCGAAGACCGCGCCCGTGGCCGCGCCGCCGGCAGCGCCGCCCTGCAAGCGCCCTGGCTGGCTGTTGCCGCAGCCCGCGAGCCCAAGCGGCAGGGCAAGCAATGCCAGCCTGATCACGCTTGCTCGCTGATGTCTAAAACGCATGAACCCTCCTGGCGATGTTAAGCATCTACCTGGCAAATCAGCGTCGAGCCGGGCAAGCCCTAATAGGTTTTGTACGGCAGAAACTTGCCGCTCATGACAATTCGCACGCGGTCGCCTTTGGGGTCCGGCTGGCGCTCCAGCGTCATGTCGAAATCGATCGCGCTCATGATCCCGTCGCCAAACTCCTCATGGATCAGCGCCTTCCATGTCGTGCCATAGACGCTGAGCAATTCGTAAAACCGGTAGATCAGCGGATCGCTCGGCACTTCGGCCGGCAGGGAACCGCGATACGGAATTGCCGCCAGAAGCGCTGTCTCATCTTCCGATAGCGCCAGTATTTCCCCGACTTTGGCGGCAGCCGCCTGAGGCATCGACATCTGTCCTAGACAGGCCGCGCAGGTCCAAACGGGAGAAAAACCGGCGGCCGCAGCAACGTCTTTCCAGCTCAGGCCTTTGGCTCTTTTAACGGCAAGAATCTTGTGGCCAAGCGCGGTTTTTGCCTCGTTCATCTGCATGTTCCCTCGAAGGTTGTTTCAGCCAGCTTCGCTCGCAACTGTGCGCAAAACGCGCCAGCCGGTTCAAGAATAAAATCAGGCAGCGTTGCCATGGCCGCGCAAAACGCATTAGGCTTTCACCGAGAGTCGCCAATCCAGCCGTTATGGGAGCACTGAATGTCGCAGGTCCTGCATTCCTTGAAAAAGCCGTCCTGGCTTGACGATTTCAAAACATTCGTCATGCGTGGCAATGTCGTCGATCTGGCGGTCGGCGTCGTCATCGGCGCGGCCTTCAGCGGCATCGTCGGCAGCCTGGTTAAAGATATCATCACGCCCTTCATCGGATTGCTCACGGGCGGCGTGGATTTCTCCAATCTGTTCGTCACGCTGAAGGGACCGGTCGAGCCGACCCTGGATGCGGCGGCGAAAGCCGGCGCCGTTACAATAAACTACGGCGTGTTCCTGAACGCGGTGATCAACTTCATTATCATCGCCTTTGCCATTTTCTGGATGGTGCGGCTGGTCTCCAAGCTGCACAAAGCACCACCCCCGGCAGACGCGGCGCCGACACCTACGGAGACTTTGCTTGTAGAAATTCGAGATTTGTTGAAGACGAAGGTCTAGGAACTTCTTTTTCTGGAGAAAAACAAGCAATAGGACTTTTGTTTGATCTGGGGCTGGGGCGTTGCAAAAATCCCGGCTGAGAGGTGCAAAAGTTTTACGCGCTCGCGGGGCGCGCCGCGCTTTCGAAAACTGCTTGTTACTTTACTAGCGCGTGCAGCTTGTGGTTCAGCGGCGCCAGAACGACCTGCGCCTGTTTGTAGATTTCGAATAGCTCGCCGTAGAAGGCATGGGTCTTCGTATCGGGCACGTTCTGGTCCAGCAGCCGCACGCATTGATCGATCGCTTCCTGCGGCGTCGCAAAAATGCCAACGCCGATGCCAGCGACCAGCGCCGCGCCGAAGGACGCGTCATTGGTTTCGGTTCGCTCGACCGGCAGGCCGGTGACATCGGCGATGATCTGCCGCCATAACGCGCTGCGCGCCCCGCCGCCCATCAGCCTTATGGCGCCGAAGACAAGGCCCAGTTCGCGCGCCGCGGTCAGCAGGTCGCGGATGGAAAAAGCGATGCCCTCATATAGCGCGCGGGCAAAATGCGCGCGCGTGTGGGAGATGGTGATGCCAATGAAATCCGCGCGCAAAAGCGGGTCCCAGTACGGCGCGCGTTCGCCTTGCAGATAGGGGTGGAACAGCAATCCCGCCGCCCCCGGCGCAATGGTTGCGGCAAGCGCATCCATTTCCTCAAAGCCGCCTTGCGCGAACATCCGGTCGCGCAGCCAGCGATGCGCGGAGGCGCAGGAATTGGTCCCCGTCGCGATATAGTACAGCCCATCCATGATATGCGGGTAGCAGGAGATCGGCGGATTTACGCTGGGGCCGATTGTCGCCAGAAACAGCACGCCGGCGGTGGCTAGCTTCACCGCCCCGATCCCGGGCCGATCGGCGCCGACGCCGAAGAACTCGACCGTGGTGTCGTTTGAACCGCAGACCACCGGCGTTCCGGCTGCCAATCCGGTTCTGGCCGCGGCTTCCCGGGTGACGCCGCCGACGATATCCGTCGGGGAACTGACCGGCGGCAGGCGGCTCATGTCCCAGCCGATCAGGCCGCAGATTTCGGCAGACCAGGTTTTGGTACCGTTATCACCCATCAACGCGCCGATGACGTCGGAAAAATCGGTCTCCCAGGTGCCGGTCAGGAAGCAACGCAGATAATCCTTTGCCAGATATAGCCGGGTGCAGCGGGCGACCGCTTCCGGCTCATGCGCTTGCAGCCATGCCAGCATGGCCAGGGTCCAGGTCGGGTTGGCGCGGTTGAGCGAGGCGGCGATGATCCGCTCGCCTGCCGTTTCATTCAACCAGGCAGCCTGCGAGGCGCTGCGCTGGTCGTTCCACATGATCGCCGGGCGGATCACCTGGTTTTGCGCATCCGTCAGCACCGGAATATGCGCGCCGGCGGAGACGCCGATGCCGGCAATCTTGCTCGCCTCGATGCCGGCAGAAGCAAGAGCGGCGGGAACCGCGATGCAAAGCGCGGAAATCCACTCCGCCGGGTCCTGCTCCGACCAGCCGAACTGCGGCATCTGGGTGGTGACCGGATGGCTGGCTTCGGCCACAACGGCACCGGTGGCAGTGATGATCGTCGCCTTCAGGCTGCCGGCGCCAAGGTCTATTCCAAGAAGATAGAGTCCCAAGCTCTTGCCCTTTGCCGCTGCTCCGATTGTGGCTACCATAGGCCCATGGCAGAGACTATCGAACTTGATCCCAGGCTGGTTGCCAAGCAGGTCAGCATGACCGAGATCCCGATAATCGACCTCGCCCCATTCCTGCTGGGCAACGCGCAGGCGCGCGCCGAGGTCGCGGCTAAAATAGGCGCCGCTTGCCGGGAGATCGGGTTTTTCTACGTTGTCAATCACGGCGTTCCGGCCGAGCTGGTGGCGCGGGTTGACGCGCAGGCCAGACGGTTTTTCAGCCAGGCGGTCGACGCCAAGGCGGAAATCGCCATCGAGAATTCGAACGTGCATCGCGGCTATTTCAGGGTCGGCGGCGAGAATCTGGATCCGGCCAAGCAGAAGCGGGATGGCGATCTTAAGGAAGGTGTGAAAATCGGCCGCGATCTGGGGCTGGCGCATCCGCTGGTGGCTGCCGGCACGCCCCTGCACGGGCCGAACCAATGGCCGCGCAGCCTGCCCGGCTGGCAGGCGGTGATGCAGGATTACTATGCTGTGATGGAGACGCTGGGGCGGCAGCTGATGCGGGCCTTCGCGCTGGCGTTGCGACTTGAGGAAGCGTATTTCGACCGCTGGCTCAACACGCCGATGACGACCTTGGGGTTGCTGCATTACCCGCCGCAGCAGGGCCGCATTACCGAGGCGCAGATCGGCGCCGGCGCCCATAGCGATTACGGCTGCCTGACCATGCTGGCGCAGGATGACGCCGGGGGCTTGCAGGTGATGCAGCGTGGCGGCGACTGGCTGGACGCACCGCCGATCCCAGGCAGCTTCGTGGTCAATATCGGCGATATGATGGAGCGCTGGACCAATGGCGTCTTCACCTCCACCTTGCACCGCGTGATCAACATCTCCGGCCGCGAGCGCTACGCGCTGCCCTATTTCTTCGATCCTGATTTCAATGCGGAGGTGGTCTGTCTACCGACCTGCCTGGCGGCCGGCGAGACGCCGAAATACCAGCCGACGACGTCCGGCCGGCATCTGCTGGATATGATCAGCGCGTCGTTCGAGTATCACCGGGAGCGGGAAGGCTAGAGCTTGGGTCACGTCAAGAAAGAAGCCGCATTCTTGTAAAAAAGCGGCGCCAAAAACTTTTTCGACACTCTGGCTTTGGGCGCTGGCATGACTTGGCCCAGGCCAAGATGCCGGGCGCTCTTTTGGTTCTTGTTCTTCAGAAAACCGACTGCTTCTTTTATGGCGCGGAGCCGGCAGGCAAAGCCGGGAGGCTGAGCGGAAGCACCGAGCGGCCCTGCCGCAAGGCTGCGGCATTGCCCGCCAGCCGGCTTTCCAGCAGCGCCGTCAGCGTCTTGCGGTTGGTGTTGGCGGTGGCCGGAATCGCCGCATCCAGCACCAGGGTTGCATGCAGCGAGCGCAGCCGGGCCACGCCGGGAAAATGCGAGACCATGTCCATGGCGCCATACCAGGAAATCACCGGCCGGTCGGTCCGGCGCACCGGCAGGCCGTCGATGCGGTCATAAACCAGTGTCACCGGCTGGATGAACGGCGCGGCACTGCCTTGCGCCAGCGCCAGAAACGCCGACTGAAATTTCAGTACCCGGCAGCCATCCGAGGTTGTTCCTTCCGGAAACAGGATCAGATTATCGCCGGCCTGCAGCCGGGCCAGCATGTTGGACCGCTCGCGCTTCACCCCGATCCGGCTGCGCGAGACGAACACGGTGCGGCCGAGCCAGGCGATGAGGTTGAACACCGGCCAGCCCTCGATTTCGCCTTTTGCAACGAAGCAGCCGGGTAGCACGCTGCCCAATGCGACGATGTCCAGCCAGGAGGAATGGTTGACCACGAACAGCACCGGCCGCTCGCCGGCGACCGCGCCCAGCACGGTGATCCGCAGCCCCATAATGCGTCGCATGCCGCGCCAGTAAAATCGCGCGAAGCGCTCCTTCGCCCGGCCCGGCAAAGGCAGCAAAATGGTTTGAATCAGCGCGCATGGCAAAGTCCAGACCAGGATGCAGATCACCCGGAAAATGATGCGCAAGGCTTCAAACACGGTCAGGGAGCGCGGTTTCTCAGACCGCCGCGCAGCTCCGCCAGGATCGGTTCCGGGTCCAGGCCAAGCTCGCCGCGCACCACCGTGACCCACTCGCCGATATCTTCGACTTGGGCGGGGTTCTTGCGCAGTAATTCGCGCTTGATGAAGGGAAAGCCGCTGCGAAGAAGCTGGCGCCAGAGATCCGCGGTCGGGTTCAGGGCGATCTGCTTGGCAACCGCGTTGCGGATGCGGGCGATCTGCAATTTGCGGATTTGCAGAACCGGATCGGTGCGCGACGACCGCGAGCGCTCGGCCCGGGCAATACCCTCAAGCACGTCCTGCCCCGTGACCTTGCTCAAAAGATCGTCATAGCTCCACACGGCGCGCGTTCTCAATCCGGCTTTCAGCATGCTCTGCGTCAACCCAACCTCATAGGCGCGGACGATGAAGGTTTTCGAAGGCACCGGCCGGACCCTGGCCCAGAATTGCGCAAAGGCCGGCGAACGTAGCGCGTTTTCGCCAAATCCCACAAAAAAAGACTGCAGATGGTAGCGCTGCTGCCAGCTCTCGGTCAGTCCCCAAATATCCGCCTCCGCATAATTCAGCCGCGCCAGGGTCTCATCCAGCGGCCTGAGCGGGCCGTACATGCTATCGTTCAGGATGACCAGCTCTTTTGTATCCGCGGCAGGCAGCTGCAGGGCATCGATCACATCCCGCCAGGCACCGAAATCATAGCCGATATTGCGGCGAATAAAGATGGCTGCGCAGAGCTGCCGCAAGGCCGCCTCAGCGGCCGGGATCAGCATGCCGGAATTGGTTACGAAGGCGACGCAATAGCCGTTGCGGATCAGCTCGCTGATGAGCGAGAGCGCGGGCGCCGAGACCCGGCCGGTTGCGTTGAAGTGCATGAAAATTGCGACGCGGGGGGAGAGCGTTGCCTTGCCTTCCGGCCAGGCGGAAATGATCTGGCGTGGCTGGCGAAACGCGCCCGCCAGCCGCGCTATTTGAATGATGGTCACCCATTTCAAAAACCCGCTTGCCAGCCTGACGAGGCGGAGTAATGCAGCGAGGATTTTCAGCATATTTCCTGCCCTTGGTTTGTTTCTGCAATGTTTTGTTCAGCAAACAGCGCCGGCACGCGCGCTTGCAGGGCGGCCGTCAGCATGTCCCGCCGCTGCCACAGCGATCGGTACCAGGCGTCGCGCTGCCCAATTTGGTAGGCCAGCATGCGCTCCTGCGCGACATAATGCCTTGCCGCCTCCGCCATCTGCCGCGCCGCTTCCGGATAGGCCAGCAGCCGCAACAGGCAGGCCCGTAGCTGCGCAGCGTCGGTAAACAGCATGCCGGTCCTGCCGTCTTCCACCACCTTGCCGTACACCACCTGGCTGGCCAGCACGCCGAGGCGGCAGGCGCCGGCCTCGATGAATTTGAGATCGGATTTCGCGCGGTTGAACGCGGTATCGGCCAGCGGCATGAAGGCGATCTCCGCCTGCCCGAGCAGATCGAGATAGGTGGGATAGTCGCAGGTCGGCTTGAACTGCTTATGCGGCGTCTGAAGCGCATCGAAGAACGCCTGGTCGTGGATGACCGAAAATACCAGGCGCGGACCGGCCAGCTGCGCGATCTCGTTTAGCACCGGCATCAGATTTTGCCAGTCGGCCTGCCGGTTCAGCGCGCCGAAAAACAGCGTCAGCTGCTCCGGATTTCGAAAGTTCTGCACCTCCGGCAGCGCCAGGATGGCGTTCGGGAAGATCGCCACCTCAGGGTTTTCCGCGCGCAACACGGCGGCCAAGGCCGGTGTGCTGGTCTGAATTGCGTGCACGCTTTTGAAGGAAAGCACCTCGTCCAACGGAACCCCGCGATCCGCCATGAAATTCGGATGGTCGTCGAATTCGGTGACGACCAGATAGCCTTTGGCGAGCAGCGCCTTGATGCGCGCGATCCCGGAATTGCCCAGCAGCAGCGGCCGGTGCAGGATGGCGATATGGGGGATGTCGCGGCCGCGCGCCGGTATCTCCGCCTCGTCCTGATGCACGAAGGCCAGCACCGAACTTTCGCTGCGCATGGCGCGCATCGGCTGGTTCACCCGAATTTCGCTCACCCCGCCAAGCGGCGGCAAAGCGGTGGCGCGCAGCACGATTCGCGGCGGGTTGGTTTTGCGCGCCCGCCAGATGAATTGCAGCGGCGCCGCGCGATTGAGATATTCCTGCGGATCGACGCCGATCGCCCGCAACCCCGGCGCCAGCGCCTGCGCGAACCGCCGCGCCCCTTCCGCATCGATCGGCCGCGGATGGAGGTCGGAAAGCTCCAGCCCCGCTTGCCGCAGCGCATCGGCCATGGTGCGCGGGGTGAACCAACGCAGATGCGTCCGATCCAGCAGGCCGTGCGCTTCATAGTCGAAGCTGCCGTTCAGCAGGCGAAGCGCAAAACTCCAATGCTCGACATTGGGCATGCAGACCAGCACGGCGCCATCTGGCGAAAGATACGCCGCCTGCGCGCGCAGCAGTGCCCACGGATCGGCCAAATGCTCCAGCACGTCGCCATAGACGATGCAGTCGATCCCGCCGGCGACGGCAAACGGCATAGGCACGGCTTCCACGTTGAGGCAGGCGACCTCGCTCAGCCGCGGCGCGGCGCGGCTGGCCGCTTCCGGATCGGAATCGATTCCCAGCACCCGCGCATTGGGGTTGCGGCGCAAATAGGCCAACCCCAGCGCCCCTTGCGCGCAGCCGACATCCAGAACGCAGCTTGCCTTCAGCGGAATGCGCTCCAGCAGTTCCGGGTTGGCGTAATCCGGGTACGGCGCGGCCGGCCCTGCCATTCCCGCCGGCGCCCCCGACTGCACCTGCGCGGCAATCTCATCCATCCCTTCTGCCCTAAATCCTGCCGGAGCCGTTTTCGCGCTTGGCGCGAGCCGAAGCAAGTGAACTGTTCTACTTCTCCGGGAAAATCGGCGGCTCGGACGCTTGAAGTTTCTCCGAGCCGCCCTTCAAAACGGCAAAGCTTTGCGCCATGGTCCGCGCCGCATGATAAACATACCCGCATGGGCAGAATTCAACCTGCCTCGGCATCTCGCCTTGCTGGCCGGGCTGGCGATCTTCTCCGGCATCGTCGTCCGGGTCATGATCGCCGTCGGCGTGCCGGACCATCCGGACCCCCGGAAATCCCACAGCCAGATCACGCCGAAATCCGGCGGCGTCGGGATCGTCGCAGCGTTTCTGCTCGGCGTGCTGCTGCTGTACTATTATGGCAGCGTCTCGCGGCTCTCGCAGGGCTACTTCCTGGGCGTCATCGCCGCCGCCGTGCTGATGGCCGCGGTCTCCTTCATCGACGATCTGCTGGACCTGCCTTTTCTCATCAAGCTCGGCGCCCAGTTCATCGCCGCTTCGGCCGCCGTCGGCTCCGGCCTGTGGGTGCATCTCTTCCTGCTGCCCTATTTCGGCCCCTGCGATATCGGCCGGCTCGGCATTCCGCTGACCTTTGTGTTTATTCTCTTCATCACAAACGCAATGAATTTCATCGACGGGCTGAACGGCCTTGCCGCCGGCGTGACCTTGATCACCTGCCTGATCCTCTCCGCCGTGGCGGCTTTGTATCACGGGTTTTTTGTCTATACGGCGGCGCTGCTGCTGGCCGGCGGCGTGCTGGGGTTTCTGCCGTTCAACTTCCCGCGCGCGCAGATCTTCATGGGCGATGTCGGCAGCCAGTTCTGCGGCTTCATGCTGGCTTTGTTCGGAATAGCCGCAGCCAGATACGGCGCGGCGCCATTGTCCTTCCTGCTGGTGCCGCTGCTGCTCTCCGGCGTGCTGTTCGACGTCGCTTCTACCCTGGTCCGCCGCGCGCTCGCTGCCGAGAACCTGGCGCAGGCGCATCGCAGCCATCTGTATCAGATGGCGCAGCGAACCGGTTTGAAGGCGGAAACCGTTGCTATATTGCACTGGATTTTCGTGCTCATCGGCGGCCTGACGGCGGCCGGGTTTTTGCTGGCGCCCAGAGCATGGAAACTGCCCATCGTCTTGGCGCCGCTTGGCGTGCAGATCGTCTGGGCGGTGTACATCATACGCCGCGCTAAAAGGGCAGGGATAGAGAAGTGGTAGGCCAGGGCGCCGGCCTGGACCCCTCTAGGGCCTTTAGGCCCTAGACCCCTATTACCTGGGGCCTTTAGGCCCCAGACCCCTATTACCTGGGGCCTTTAGGCCCCACACCCCTATTACCTGGGGCCTGTAGGCCCCAGACCTCCATTATCTGGGGCCTGTAGGCCCAGACCCATTACCCTAAAAAATTACGAGATCGTCCCGGTGGATGACCTCGTCGCGGCCGCGCCAGCCTAGCAGCGCTTCGAAATCCTCGGAACGATGGCCGGCGATGACCGCTGTATCAAGGCTGGAATAGGCAGCCAGACCACGGCCGATTGCCCCACCGGAGATGGAAAGCACATCCACCGCATCGCCCCGCTCGAACACGCCGGATACGGCTTGAATGCCCGCCGGCAGCAGCGAAGAACCTTTCGCCAGAGCCCGCGCCGCGCCCGCATCCACCGTCACCGAGCCCAGCGCCGCCAAATGCCCGGCGATCCAGTTCTTGCGCGCACTACGGCCCTCCGGCGCCGGCAGAAACCAGGTGCATTGCGCGCCGTCCGCGATCGCCTTGATCGGGTTCTGCCGATGCCCCAAGGCGATCGCCATCGCCGCACCGGATTGCGTCGCGATCCGCGCCGCCACCAGCTTGGTGCGCATGCCGCCGGAGGAATAGCCGGGCGGCGGCTCCCCGCCCATGGCGTCAATCTCCGGCGTCATCACAGCGACCAGCGGAATATGCCGAGCGTTAGAATCTTTGCGGGGATCAGCGGTGTACAGCCCGTCGATGTCGGATAGCAGGACCAGAACATCCGCCTGCATCATCTCCGCCACCCGCGCCGCCAGGCGATCGTTATCGCCAAAGCGTATTTCCGTGGTCGCGACCGAGTCGTTCTCGTTGATCACCGGCACGCATCCCAGGCCGAGCAAGGTGCGCAGCGTGGCGCGGACGTTGAGGTAGCGGCGCCGGTCCTCGGTATCCTCCAGCGTGATCAGAAGCTGCGCGGCGGTGAGCGCATGCGCCGAAAGCGCCTCGCTCCAGGCCTGTGCCAGGCGGATCTGCCCGACCGCCGCGGCCGCCTGCTTCTCCTCCAGCCGCAACTTTGCCGCGGTCAGCTTCAGGCGCCGCCGCGCCAGCGCGATGGCGCCGGAGGAGACGACGATGACTTCAACCTTGCGCGCCGCCAGGGCAGAAATATCCTGGGCGATGCTCGCCAGCCACGCCGCCTTTGGCGCGGCTGATTCCGCATCAACGATCAGCGCGCTGCCGATCTTGATGACGATCCGTTTCGCGCCGGCGAAATCCGGCATCATCTCTGCCGGGATTCCGTCACGATATTCTGCAGCACGCGCAACACCTCCGGCACGCTTTGGCCGGAAACGCCGGAGGCGACCATGACAGTGGCGCCGGAAGCCTTGGCCAAAGCCGAGCGCCGGGAAGAAATCTCGCGCGGGCTCATCGCATCCGCCTTGTTCAGCACGATCACTTCCCGCTTTTCCGCCAGCCCGCCGCCATACTCGGTCAGCTCATGGCGTACCGTGCGCCAGGCATCGACCACGTTGCCGGCGGCGCCGTCGATCAGGTGCAGCAGCACGGCGCAGCGCTCCACGTGGCCGAGGAAGCGGTCGCCAAGGCCGGAGCCTTCATGCGCGCCCTCGATCAGGCCGGGAATATCGGCGATGACGAATTCCTCCGATAGCGAAAGCCGGACCACGCCGAGCTGCGGGTGCAATGTGGTGAACGGGTAGTCGGCGATTTTCGGATGCGCGCCGGAGACCACCGACAAAAACGTGGATTTGCCGGCATTCGGCATGCCGACCAAGCCGACATCGGCGATCAGCTTCAGCCGCAGCCAGACCCAGCGTTCTTCCCCCGGCCAGCCTTTATCGGCGCGGCGCGGCGCCCGGTTGGTCGAGGTTTTGAACCTGGCATTGCCGAACCCGCCATCGCCGCCGCGCAGCAAAGTCAGTCTCGTGCCCGGCTTGTCGAGGTCTGCGAGCAAGGTCTCCCGATCGTCATCCATGACCTGCGTGCCGACCGGGACCTTGATGAGCAGATCGTCAGCGCCGGCGCCGGTTCTGTCGGCGCCGGAGCCATTGCCGCCTTTTTTGGCGCGAAAATGCTGGGCGTAGCGGAAATCGATCAGGGTGTTGAGGTTCTCTACCGCCTCGAAGACGATATCTCCGCCTTTGCCGCCATCGCCGCCATCCGGGCCGCCGAAGGCGACGAATTTCTCCCGCCGGAACGCGGTGACGCCATCCCCGCCATCGCCGGATTTGAGGTAGATTTTCGCCTGATCGAGGAATTTCATGATGCGGTGCTGAAAAACGCGGATGAAAAAAGGCCGGGTGCTGCCCGGCCTTTACCAACAAGCGGCAGCTCCAGCAAAATTATTCGGCGGCGGCCAGCGCCGGAGTGACGGAGACATGCACCCGATCGTCGCTTTTGCGCTCGAACAGCACCTTGCCGTCGGTCAGTGCGAAGATCGTGTGGTCGCGGCCAACGCCGACATTGATGCCGGGCTTCACCTTGGTGCCACGCTGGCGGATGATGATGTTGCCGGCAACGACGTCCTGGCCGCCGGATTTCTTTACGCCGAGCCGGCGCCCCGCGGTATCGCGGCCGTTGCGCGACGAGCCGCCCGCTTTTTTATGTGCCATGTTTTTGCTCCTTAAGCCGCGTTAATCTCGGCAATGCGCAGCACGGTCACATTCTGGCGGTGGCCGTTCTTGCGGCGGCTGTTCTGCCGGCGGCGCTTTTTGAAAATGATGACCTTCTCCAGGCGGTCCTGAGCGATGACGGTCGCAGTAACGGTCGCACCTGCCAGCACCGGGGCGCCGACTTTCAGCGCGCCTTCGCCGCCGACCGCCAGCACATCGGTGAAGGTAACGGTGGAGCCGGCCTCGGCGTCGAGCTTCTCCACCTTGAGCACCGCCTCCGGCGTGACCCGATACTGCTTTCCGCCGGTGCGGATGACTGCGAACATCGCCTAAATCCAATCAACTATACGCAAAGCAAAGAGAGCGGCGAGGGTTTGCCCAGCCGCGGATCGGGCGCGTTATAGCCGCACAGCCGCGACTGTCAATCGGATTGGCGGAAATCTACCCGGTTGCCCGCCGCATGGCCGCCCCCTATAAGCCGCGGCGCAAGTGCGAGATACCGCAAGGAGAGGTGCCAGAGTGGCCGATTGGGACAGTCTCGAAAACTGTTGTGGGTGCAAGCCTACCGTGGGTTCGAATCCCACCCTCTCCGCCACTTTGGAACAAAGCTGGGCACTGCGCCCGACAGGGTTCTCGTACTTCCTGCAGCGGCAAGCGTCCGCAATAAGTCGCTCTTCGATCCCAGGGGTATTCCTAGCAGCTGCGATCTTGCTATTGTAACGTCCCCAAGGCTTGCACTCCGCAAGCCGATTTATGCCCGATTTGCGCCGCGAGGGCGGCGAGATCAGACGCGGCGAGCAACCAACTGGATCGTCCTTGGCCTTTTTCGCCCATACATTAGCCGGTCACCCGGAAAGCGAGTGGGAGCCTCTCGCCCGGCATTTGGCCGAGGTCGGCAGCCTCGCCGAGGCTAACGGCGCGCGCTTCGGTGCGCGGAGTTTGGCGCGCCGTGCCGGTGAGCTCCACGACCTCGGCAAGTATGGCGCCGCTTTTCAGGCCAGGTTGCGCGACCCGAGCAAGCGGGCGGACCATTCCACGGCCGGAGCGGTGTGGGCAAGCCGGTACCTGGGTCAGAAGTGGGGCAAGGTGCTCGCGCATGTCGTCGCCGGGCATCACGCCGGCCTAAAGGACGATTTGTTCGGCGCTGGCGGTCGCATTGACGGCAATGGTGATGCGGTCGCGCAGGTGGAGCAGGCCGCGCGTGGCGACGGCTTTACCCTGCCGGACGGCGTCACCGGCCCAAGCGGTGCGACCAATCATAAAAGCAGCGTCGGCTTCCAACACGCGTTCCTGACACGGATGATCTTCTCGTGCCTGATCGACGCCGACCGTACCGCCGCCGCCGCCTTCGGCAGACCGTCCGAGACTCCGTCTGCGCCGCCGCCTTCCCTCGCCGCGCTGGAGGCCGCGCTGCAGGCACGGTTGGCGCGACGTGACGCACCGTGCACGCCACTCAACACGCTGCGCGACGAGGTGCTGCGCGCCGCCATCGCCCGCGCTGGCTCCCCGCAAGGGGTGTTCACGCTGACCGTGCCGACCGGCGGCGGCAAGACCCTTGCCTCTCTGGCTTTCGCTCTCGCGCATGCCCGGCGCCACGCGCTGGACCGGGTGATCGTGGTAATCCCCTACACCTCCATCATCGAACAGACGGCGCGGGTGTATCGCGAGGCCCTGGGCCATCTGGGCGACGCGGTGCTGGAACATCACAGCGCCTTCGAGCGATCGGACGAGGCGCGCTGGAGCGACGAGCGCACCGGGCGGGAGCGGCTGCGGCTGTCGATGGAACGGTGGGATAGCCCGATCGTGGTGACGACGGCGGTGCAGTTCTTTGAAAGCCTGTTTGCCAGCCGCGCCAGCCGCTGCCGCAAGCTGCACAGCATCGCGCGCAGCATTATCGTGGTGGATGAGGCGCAAACCATGCCGCTGCCGTTGCTGCGGCCCTGTGTGGCGGCGCTGAAGGAACTGGCGCTCAACTACGGCGCCTCGGTCGTGCTGTGCACCGCCACACAGCCTGCCTTGGCGGCCCCGGCGTTTCCCGGTGGCTTTGTGGCGCCGGCGGAAATCGCGCCCGATGTGCCGGCGCTATTTGCCGCGTTGCGGCGCGTCACGGTGAAGGACATCGGGGTGCGGACCGATTCAGAGCTCGCCGAGTTGATCGCCGCGCAACCGCAAGCCTTGTGCATCGTCAACCAGCGCGCCCACGCCCGCGCGCTGTTCGAAGCCATTCGTCACCTGCCGGGCGCCCGGCACCTCTCCACCTGTATGCACAGCGTGCACCGGGCACGGGTGCTGGCCGAGATCGTTGAGGACCTGCAGGAAAAGCGGCCCTGCCGCGTGGTCTCCACGTCGCTGGTGGAGGCCGGCGTCGACGTCGATTTCCCGCGCGTGCTGCGGGCCTCGGCTGGGCTCGACCAGATCGCCCAGGCGGCCGGCCGCTGCAACCGGGAGGGCAAGCGGCCGCCGGAGGACAGCGAGGTGCTGGTGTTCAGCGCTGCCCAATACGGCGTGATCCAGCCGCTCAAGATCAACGCCGAGGCAGGCGCGGCGACGCTGGCGGCGTATCGGGACGATCCATTCTCTCCGGCCGCGATGCGGGCGTTTTTCGCTCTGCTGTATGGCCGCAGGGGCAAGCAGGCGCTGGATCGGGCCGGCGTACTGGAACTGTGCGAGGACCACAAGGGCGACCTCAACTTCCCGTTCGAGACGATCGCCAACGCGATGCGTTTCATCGACGAGACGATGGTGCCGGTCATCGTGGGCAAGGAGGACGACGGCAAGGTCGCTGAGTTGGTGCAAAGCCTGCGCTATGCGCCGAAGGTAGGGGGCATCGCCCGGCAACTGGGCCGCTACAGCGTCGGGGTGCCACGCAAGGTGCGATCGGCGATGCTGGCGCAGAGTATAGCCGAGGCGATCAGACCCGATGAGTTCGGGGACCAGTTTGTGATGCTGCACAATATGGACCTCTACACGTCGGAGGCCGGGTTGGCGTGGGATGACCTGATGTTCAGCGAGGTCGACAAGCTGATCGCTTCTTAGCCTTCTAGGTTGAAAAATGCCAGCTATGCTGCCTACTAAGAACTTTATCTTGACGGCGCTTCTTTTTGAGACCTAGATTATGCTGTCGGGAACAGGGTAACAGAATATGATTGAACCTAATATCGTCCCAATCAAGAGTGTTGTCCTACTTGACATCGGTTCGGTGCCAACCAATCGCGGATCGAAACTAGGTGGCCAAATGCCAGGCTATTGCTGCCTTGCAGCTTCAATCAACCCTCTTAGGGGCTGCAAGTAGATGGCTTATCAACCAAGCCAAGATGAGCGGGTACAAACGCACCTCGTGAAAATCAGAGATGGGGTCGGCACGCGCATTTTTAGAAGCAGGAGGTTGCTGACCCAGCAGTCCAAAGCGAACGGTCAGCAACCTTCTTACACAACCCAACTACCGCATGGCGAGCGGGGGAGGTGGTGGATGTTATTATAGCCAATCACCTTCATGCCGATAGGGGGAGCGCAGGTTTGCCGGTCTCTGCCGCGAAAGAATTTCTAATTGCCTCCCTCTAATCTACCTCGCAAACATAGAACATGAAATGACCCCAAGTATTCAAATCCACGTCTGGGGCAAGCGTGCCCTTTTTTCCAGACCCGAAATGAAAGTGGAACGCGTCAGCTATGACGTGATCACACCGTCGGCGGCGCGCGGCATTCTGGAGGCTATTCACTGGAAGCCGCAGATGGCGTGGCGCGTCGTCCGTCTGTTCGTGCTGAAGCCGATCCGTTTCGAATCAATACGCCGCAACGAGGTCGGGTCCAAGGTGCTCTCGGCAAAGGTCGCCGCCGCCATGCGCGCCGGCGATACCGACGGTGTGGCGATGCATGTGGACGAGGATCGGCAGCAACGGGCCGCGACCTTGCTGAAGGACGTGGCCTACGTGATCGAGGCGCGGATCGACCTGACCGAACGCGGACGGGCCGACCCAACGGAGTCAATCCAGAAACACCTGGAGATCGCCCGGCGCCGGGCGGCCAAGGGCCAGTGCTTCCACCGTCCGTACCTTGGCACCCGCGAATTCGCCTGCGACTTCACGTTGCTTGAGGGTGCGCCGCCGCCCCCGGATCAAAGCCTGTTGGGCAAACGCGACCTCGGCTGGATGGCGCTGGATATCGACTACGCGGCGGGAATGGAAGCGCGATTCTTTCGCGCCACCATGGTCGACGGCGTAATCGACGTGCCGGCACCGGGCGACCAGGGTATCACCCGATGACGGTCCTGCAATCGCTCGTGCTACGCTACGATCGGTTGGCCTCCGTAGGGCAGGCGCCAGTGCCAGGTTTTGCGCCGGCGCAGATCGGTTTCGCCCTTGTGCTGGACGATTCCGGCGCGTGCGTTACCGTCGACGATGAGCGGGTTGGCGAGGGCAAGAAGGTGCGGCCAAGGGTGATTGAGGCACCAGCCGCGCCTCGGCGCGCTTCTAATATCTCGGCTGGAGTTTTTTGGGACAAGACCTCCTACGTGCTCGGCCGCACGGCGCCCGACCAGACCGTGTCGACCGCCAAGCAGGCGCGCGATGCCGAGCGGCTGATCAAGGAACACGCGGCCTTCGTGGCGCGACACGAGACGCTGCTTGCCGATACCGATGATCCTGGGTGCCGCGCGCTGTTGCTGTTCCTGCGCGGCTGGGATCCGGCGCGCTACGACACGCTGAAGGACGCGGCGGCGATGCTGGACCAGAACGTCGCCTTCCGGCTGCGCGGCGATATCGGCTTCATTCATGAGCGCGAAGCCGCCCGGGCCGCGTTACTGGCCGAAGCCGGGGCGGCGCAAGGCGCGCCGGAGGGTATGTGCCTGGTCACTGGCCGGGTGGCGCCGATCGCGCGGCTGCATCCGCCGATCAAGGGTGTGGCCGGCGCGCAATCCTCGGGCGCCCCGCTGGTGTCGTTCAACAACGACGCCTTCACCTCCTACGGCCACGAGCAGGGCGCCAATGCCCCGGTCTCGGAAGCCGCCGCCTTTGCCTACACCACCGCGCTGAACGGCTTGCTGGCGCCGAATGGCAGCGACGCGAACGGGCGGACCGTCTGGCGCAACCGCGTCATGCTGGGCGAGACCACGGTCGCCTTTTGGGCCGAACACGGCGACGCCGAAGCATTCATGCGTGCCGTGTTGAGCGGCGACGAAATCGTGGAATACCCCGACGCGCTGCCGGTGGATGAGGCGACGGAAAGCACTAAGCTGCGGGACTGGCTGCAAGCGATGCAGCAAGGCATGCCATTGCATGAGGCGGCGCCCGAAATGGATGCCGCCTCGCGCGTCTATATCCTTGGTCTCAGCCCCAATGCCGCGCGGCTCTCGGTGCGGTTCTGGGTGGAACAATCGCTGGATGATTTCTCCCGGAACTTTCAGCAGCATTGGCAGGACCTGGCGCTGGACCCGCCGGCCTCGAAGCGGCCGCCGTCGTTGTGGCGCCTGTTGCTGGAACTGGCACCACAGCGCAAATCCGAAAACATCCCGAAACACCTCAGCGGCGAGGTGATGCGCGCCATCCTCACCGGCCAGAACTATCCGCGCGCATTGCTGATCCAGACCATCCTGCGCATCCGTGCCGACCAGGACCAGGAAGATCGGCGAACCGGCCGGACGCTGGAAAAAATCAGCCCGTTGCGGGTCGCCGTGCTAAAGGCGTGCCTTACCCGCATGCACCGTTGGAAACTTATAGCGGAGGACGTGCCCATGTCGCTCGATCTCGTGACCACCAACAGCGCCTATCGGCTCGGCCGGCTGTTCTCAGTGCTGGAACGTCTGCAAGGTGCGGCGTTGGGCCAGCGCAACGCCACCGTGCGCGACCGCTTCTATGCCTCGGCATCCGCCACGCCGGCGCTGGTGTTCCCCTCGCTGATCCGCAACGCGCGCAATCACAGCAAGTCCATCCGCGGCAAAATCGGCCCTGGACTCGCCGAGTGGTTCGAGGATCACATCGCGGAAATCGCTTCCGGTTTGGAGGGGAGTTTCCCCAGGACACTGCCGCTGGAAGAGCAGGGCCGGTTCGCGCTCGGCTACTACCACCAGCGCGACGTGTTCCGCCGCAGGAAAGACGTGCCGCCCGAGATGGCCGCCGCCGAAGCCGCGGCCGACGCACCGCCGGAGGAGAATTGACATGTCCGCAAACGTCTCATCCGCCATCGCCAACCGCTACGACTTCGTGTTCCTGTTCGATGTGCGCAACGGCAACCCGAACGGCGACCCGGACGCTGGCAACATGCCGCGCATGGACCCCGAAACCGGCCATGGGCTGGTCACCGATGTCGCCTTGAAGCGCAAGATACGCAATTATGTCGCCATGGCGCGTGGCGAGACCCCCGGCTACGACATCTACATGCGCGACGGCGCGGTGCTGAACGTGCAGCATCGCAAAGCCTATGCACATTTCAACATTGAGCCGGACATAAAGTTGAAGAAAGCGCCAAAAGACAAGGCGCAGGAATTGACGCGCTGGATGTGCGATAATTTTTTTGATGTGCGAACCTTCGGCGCGGTCATGTCCACGCAAGTCAATGCCGGCCAGGTGCGCGGCCCGGTGCAGTTCACCTTTGCTGAAAGCATCGATCCGATCGTGCCGATGGAAATCTCCATCACCCGTTCTTCCGTCACGAACGAAGAGGATGCAAAGCAGAACGACCGCACCATGGGGCGCAAGCACATCGTGCCGTACGGGCTGTATCGCGCGCATGGCTTCATCTCTGGCCGTCTTGCCAACGATGCGACCAAAGGCACCGGCTTTTCCGAGGCAGACCTTACCTTGGTTTGGGAGGCACTCGCCAACATGTTCGATCACGATCGCGCCGCCGCGCGTGGCGAGATGACAGCGCGTGGCCTGATCGTGTTCAAGCACGACAGCGACCTGGGGAACGCTCCCGCGCACACGCTGCTGGAACGCGTCACCGTCACCCGCGCGGGCGCCGAAGGACCGCCGCGTGGCTTTGCCGACTATGAAGTGCGCGTAATTGATACCGATCTACCGCCCGGCATCAGCATCGACCGGAGGCTCTGACCGCGGTGGACGATACCGCCGCCTCTTCCGACTCCGACCTCGTTCCCCTCTCCGCGCTCCAGCACTACCTGTTCTGCCCGCGCCAATGCGCGCTGATCCACATTGAGCAGATCTGGGCCGAGAACGTCGCGACCGCCGAAGGTCGGGTGGCGCATGAGCGGGTGCATGCGGCGGGGAGCGAAATGCGCCGTGGCGTGCGCACCGTTACCGGCATGCCGCTCGGCTCGCGCCGGCTTGGTGTGTCGGGTATCGCTGATGTGGTGGAAATACGCCGGGACTCGTCCGGCGCCACCCACCCCACCCCTGTCGAGCACAAGCGCGGCCGGCCCAAGGCGCACCGGGCGGACGAGGTGCAATTATGCGCCCAGGCGATGGCGCTGGAGGAGATGTTCACTGTTGATATCCCCGAGGGCGCGCTATTTTATGGCCAGCCGCGCCGCCGCACCGCCGTCGCCTTCAACGACGAATTACGCGGGCTCACCATGCACGTTGCCGCCGCCACCCGCACCATGCTCGATGCCGGGCGTACGCCGCGCATGGCGTATGATGCCAAGCGCTGCGATGCCTGCTCGCTGATCGAGATCTGCCGCCCGCGCACCACCGGGGGCGCCAAATCTGCTGCCGCGTGGCTGGCCGCCGAGATCGATGCGTAAGCTGCTCAACACCCTGTATGTGTCCACCGAGGGCGCCTACCTGCGGCGCGATGGGCTGAACGTGGTGGTAGAGGTGGAACGGGCCGAAAAACTGCGCGTGCCGCTGCATCTGCTGGGTGGTGTCGCGGTGTTCGGCCCGGTATCGCTGTCGCCAGCGTTGATGGGCAGCCTTGCGGAAGCCGGGGTGGTGACGGCGTTTTTCGGCATCAACGGCCGGTTTTTGGCGCGCGTGGAAGGCCCCATATCGGGCAACGTGCTGCTGCGCCGCGAGCAGTATCGGGTGATGGATAACGCGCCTTCCTGCACCCTGATCGCGCGCAGCATCGTGGCGGCGAAGGCGCTGAACCAGCGCGGCGTGCTGCAGCGCGCGCTGCGCGATCACGCGGCCGCCATCGGCGAGGCGGCGGTGACGGCGATCTCCTTGGTGATTGATCGCATGCAGCACATCGCGCGGCGGTCGTTGCACGAAGTCGACCTCGATCGGCTGCGCGGGCATGAAGGCGAGGCCGCCGCGCTGTATTTCGGCGTGTTCGGCCACGCGCTTCGGTCTACCGACCCCGCAGTCGCGTTTCGCCAGCGCAGTCGCCGGCCGCCGATGGACGCGCCGAACGCGGTGCTATCGTTCCTCTACACCCTGCTGGTGCACGATTGCCGCGGCGCTCTGGAAGGCGTGGGCCTCGACCCCGCAGCCGGCTTTCTGCATCGGATGCGGCCCGGACGCCCCAGCCTCGCGCTCGACCTGATGGAGGAGCTGCGAGCGCCGCTGGCGGACCGGCTGATGCTGTCGATGTTCAATCGCCGCGAGCTGACTGGTGCGGACTTTCGGGCAATGGAGAACGGGGCGGTGCTACTGGCCGAGGACAGCCGCAAGAAGGTGCTGACTGCCTGGCAGGAGCGCAAGCGCGAGGAGATCGAGCACCCGTTTCTAAAGGAACGCGCGCCGATCGGCCTGCTGCCGCATCTGCAGGCAAGCCTGCTAGCTCGCACCCTGCGCGGCGACCTGGACGCTTATCCGGCCATGATATGGAAGTAGCGGCGTGTTGATGCTGGTTAGCTACGATGTTGCCGTGACATCGGCGGGCGGGGCGCGGCGGCTGCGGCGGGTGGCTCGGGCATGCCAGGACTACGGGCAGCGGGTGCAGCTCTCAGTGTTCGAGATCGAGGTGACGCCGGACCAGTGGGTGCTGCTTCGGGCGCGGTTGCTGGGGGAGATCGACCAGGCGCAGGATAGCCTGCGATTCTACTTCCTGGGCAGCAGCCGGCGACGCCAGGTGGAGCATGTCGGCGCGAAGCCGTCGGTTGACTTTGCCGCGCCGCTCATCGTTTAGGTGGCCTGCAGACCCGGCGCCGTTGGCAGGCGCCGAGATTTCGCTAGGATGCGCGAGCGAGAAGCGTCCGTCACGTGCGGGGCGGTTCGTGACCGGTCTTTGTCATGGTTAATCAGACTATTACCTGCTACTTGGGATCGCATTCAGGAAAATTATAAGACGCGTCGATGGCGTTCGCGGGAACGCGCTCAATTCGTTAGTTCTTTCCTCGTGTTAGCCCAAAGGAGTCGCCCCCCGTGCGGGGGCGCGGATCGAAACCTGGGTTGTTATTTCGGACGCCGCGGGGCAGCGTTGTCGCCCCCCGTGCGGGGGCGCGGATCGAAACCAGATCTGTATCCGGAGCGTGTCGATTAGCGTTTCGTCGCCCCCCGTGCGGGGGCGCGGATCGAAACACGCCGCCGCTTGCCCCTGCACCATAACCCGCGCGTCGCCCCCCGTGCGGGGGCGCGGATCGAAACAAACACTTTTACGAATGTTGCGGCTGGGGCCTACGCGGTCGCCCCCCGTGCGGGGGCGCGGATCGAAACTTACAGGCGGCGGTGCAGGTGGTGGAATAACCGTGTCGCCCCCCGTGCGGGGGCGCGGATCGAAACTCGACACGCTGGACAAGTCGAAAGATAGCTTGCGTCGCCCCCCGTGCGGGGGCGCGGATCGAAACTCCTGGCTACAAAACCTCTTCACCGGAGCAAAAGGTCGCCCCCCGTGCGGGGGCGCGGATCGAAACTATGCTGGTGGAGTATCAGTGTGGTTTAGTGCGGGTCGCCCCCCGTGCGGGGGCGCGGATCGAAACAGCATCCACATGGGTGGCGCAACGCCGCATTGGGTCGCCCCCCGTGCGGGGGCGCGGATCGAAACCAGGGCAGGAAGCCGGGCAACGGGCCATGCCTGCGTCGCCCCCCGTGCGGGGGCGCGGATCGAAACGCCGGATGCATCGCCCAGCACGTTGCCGGCGCCAGTCGCCCCCCGTGCGGGGGCGCGGATCGAAACAAACGCCGTGATTGATTATGCGCGCGTCTTGCGCGGTCGCCCCCCGTGCGGGGGCGCGGATCGAAACAGCACGTCGCACACGTAAGACGTGGAAATTCCATGTCGCCCCCCGTGCGGGGGCGCGGATCGAAACATATACGATTTGCCGCATGGACATTCCTGGCTGCGTCGCCCCCCGTGCGGGGGCGCGGATCGAAACTGGAAAGCCAGCGACGCAACCGCGCATTTGCGCGAGTCGCCCCCCGTGCGGGGGCGCGGATCGAAACGTAATCTTTTAGGCGATCCTCACCCGCGCATGACCGTCGCCCCCCGTGCGGGGGCGCGGATCGAAACGGGTCTACCCTGCACAGCAACCGCGCCCGCATCGAGTCGCCCCCCGTGCGGGGGCGCGGATCGAAACGTCAGCCCTCCTATGCAACCGGTCCAGGCGTTGGTCGCCCCCCGTGCGGGGGCGCGGATCGAAACCGAGTGTCAATCTAAACTTCGGCACCACCACTGGCAGTCGCCCCCCGTGCGGGGGCGCGGATCGAAACATGGTCAAAAGCTACGATCTTCAGGGCCTCTCAAGTCGCCCCCCGTGCGGGGGCGCGGATCGAAACTGCAATTCGATACCGGTTTCCCTGGATGAGTTGAGGTCGCCCCCCGTGCGGGGGCGCGGATCGAAACATTTGGATAATGCAACACGCAAAATGTGTCTATATGTCGCCCCCCGTGCGGGGGCGCGGATCGAAACAAGCAACTGCTCGAATGATTGCAGCTAAAGCTTCGGTCGCCCCCCGTGCGGGGGCGCGGATCGAAACATACCGCTCGGTCAACGCGCTGGCGATGCGCGCCAGTCGCCCCCCGTGCGGGGGCGCGGATCGAAACGTGTAGAGGACTAGTTGCCATTAAAGCAACCCGCGTCGCCCCCCGTGCGGGGGCGCGGATCGAAACCATCTGCAGCCCGGCCTGGCTGCCTTTGGGGTAGTCGCCCCCCGTGCGGGGGCGCGGATCGAACCAATAGCCTGCGCGATGACGCGCAAGAAAACGTCGCGTCGCCCCCCGTGCGGGGGCGCGGATCGAAACAATCTAAGCGCAACCATGGAAGGCGAAGTCCCTGTCGCCCCCCGTGCGGGGGCGCGGATCGAAACTTGCACCGATCGCGGGCAATTTTCTATTTTCCAGGTCGCCCCCCGTGCGGGGGCGCGGATCGAAACGCTTTAAACGTGTCGCGTAGCCGCCTGGGTTCCAGTCGCCCCCCGTGCGGGGGCGCGGATCGAAACCGGGTAAACCATCGGCTCAAGGTCGGCGCCCTGTGGTCGCCCCCCGTGCGGGGGCGCGGATCGAAACATGTTTTTAATCGTCGGGTGCTCGATGACGCTGGTCGCCCCCCGTGCGGGGGCGCGAATCGAAACTAGGCACAATCAATCGAGCAACAAATAATCACACGGTCGCCCCCCGTGCGGGGGCGCGGATCGAAACACGTTGCTGCAACCGAAGCCATGCCAAGCCCGGCGTCGCCCCCCGTGCTTACCTTGCTGCGAAAAGGCTTCCCTACGCACCGCAATTCAAGCTGGAAACGGAGTGGGAAGCCTTTCGCGCCCGCACCCGGAACACGCCTGAAGGTGACGGCCACCCCAACTCGGCGAGCGAGCAAGCGCGGCAGGTAGCCCTGCTACGGATCGCGCGTGAAGGCCTAGCCCATTTTATCGCGGAGATGGCGAGGCTTAATGGCCAAACGGCGCCGGTCTCTCGGTTTGACGCGGAACTGGATGATATGGCGCGCCTCCGCTCGGTGACTCAAGTTTGGCCATCTCACATGGTCCCTGGCCCCAGGGTCACCCCAGCCGAGTTTTTGAAGCAGCTGCAAAGCCGGGGCATAGGTGTTTCGATCGGCAATAACGGCGGCCTCCTGGCGTGCCCAGGATCGCTGCTGACGGAGGCAGATCGCGGCGTGCTGCGGCAGTACAAAGCGCAGATCGTCACGCTTCTGGCTGACACGATCGAGGTAGCTTGATGAGCGGCCGAGAGCTTGATGAAGTGCTATTCGCAGCGGCAATGAACGCGGGTCTTCTTGACCGTGATATGTGGCCGCTCGCGCGGCAATTTCTGGATGACGTGCGGGTCAATAGCGCTGGCGAGTTTGAAGGGATCGAAAAGGCCATAACCGCCTTCAAGGCCGAGAAACCCACGCTTTTCTCGCCTCCGATCGACGCCCGGACGATGAGCAAACCGGACTATAAAAGGAATCTGGAAATGTTGCTCAGACAGCCGGTCCCGGCGCGGCCATCCGCTGCCGCCGACTTTAACGCCCGCACCGCCTCGAAAGAAGAATACGCGGCCCGGAAGCGCGAACTTCTTGGCCGCTAACCACCACATAAAAGGAGGTCAGCAAGGGCGTGCCGTGGGAAGTCGCGTGGGAACTGCCGCCGGATGAAGTTCTGGCGTTCCTGATTAAATTCGCGGGCTTCGACGGGCACAAATGGGACTGGCGGACCCGGAGTTTTGAGAAGGCGGAAGAGTAACGGCACATGCTTGTCCGATCCTCAATTCACAGGCACGCCATCTGTCCATTTGTAACCTTCGTCTGTTTTGATAAAGAAAAACGGTTTAGATGTCGCCTCCATCGGATGAGTAAACATCAAACCAAAAATTTGCATCCCCACTTTATAATCTACCTTAATCTGAAGTTTTCCAGAAACGTACGATTGGGCGGGGACGTCTATCAGCGGTTGTTTTGGCTGGTTTGGGTCGCAGGTCTGTCCAATTGGGCATCTATAATTTAATTTCTTCGGGCTTTTTGACGATATTCGGATTCTCAGTCACCACGCACCTCAACAACAAGTTTCCTGGTCTTCTTGTTGTAAGATAGCACTTTCATGTTGGTTTCGTCGATAACCCTGGCAAAATCGATCGTATCTTTGATCTCGTAATTTTCCGGTCCAACCCAATACTTGTGAAGTGCGATACGGTGTCCGAAGTCCGGGCACCGCTAGTTACCACTGGTCGGTTTAAACGGCCGGTGAAAGGCGCTGGCGGGATATGCCAAGCTCCGGAAGTGTGGCGGCAGCAAAAGGCGCGGGCGGCGTAGCCGATTTTGGCTCGCCGGGATCGGCAAAAGTCGTCGTCGAGCGGCCATTTTTTGGTATGTCCGATGTCCGGACATACTGAGTTACCGGCTGATTTTTCCGAGCAACCTCTCCACTCTCTTGCCCGCGATCAATCTCATTCGCCATGCGCATTTCGGCGCGGGCGGCGTAGCCGATTTTGGCTCGCCGGGATCGGTAAAGATTGTAATGACGGGGGATGCATAGATGTCCGGAGTTCGGACGTCTATCGAAAGCTCACTGGGCAAATGCCCAGTGACACCGGTATGAGGTTTTTCTGAAGGCGGCAACCTGCGCCTTCGCTTCTGTCAGCCGAACCCACTCGGCAGGCAAAGTCCGAAGCCCGGACTTTGGCAGTGAGGTGCGGTAGGCGCCAGATTCAGGCATCAGAGCACCTTCTGCAGCCGCCGCGCGCGCGTTAGCTAAGCCCCGACGGTTGTCAAGCTAACGAAAGAAGACCAAATCGGCAAAGGTTGAGTTGTCAAAGGGATCCCAAGGAACTGGGTCAAATCAGCACGAGGTGCGGTCGCCGCCGCCTACCGCACCTCGTGCTCTCACCCTCAAAGAAATCGGCCTTACCAAAGACCAGTCATGTGGGCTGTATATAAACCAAAGGGCGCTTGAAAGCGCCCCTGGCATTTGACTCCCTTGCGGGAAACGGACCTCCCTTTTCAGGGCGCCGCGATATGCATCAGATAAGCCATAATGGCGTAAACGTCAAGATTTACTGGGATTATCCGGGATTATCCGGGATTTGTGGGGATGACCGAGCATATCAGCAGGGCTCCAATCACCCTATTGCTAGAGGACACTGGGAAGCCACGCCCTTAAACGGGCAAGTAGTTGGTTGAAATCGTCCTGCGGCACCCTCGGAATACCAGTTTTGTCGGCGGATAGCCTGCTTACTGCGACGGTTGCGATCATGTGGCATAGAACCCAAGTGTGATGCCCTGTCAGACTGACAGGCAATGGGTAAGCCCATGGGTTGTCGCCGGGGTCCTGGGTGGTCACAGGAAGTACGGCATATGTTCCGTAAAGGTCTCGAAACCTTGAAACGATGACAACTGGCCGAGTTTTCCACATTTCCGGCAATTGAGCATCTTGCCAAAAGTCACACCAATATAGCTGCTTTATTTTGGGGGCAGCCTTGAGCCTGGGCGCGACCCGCGGTGGCCTTATCTCCGACAGCGGCCCGGTCGGCGGGGGCAAAGGTGGATCAACCATTTTTCCGCAATCTCACCCCAGCCCCGCCACCATTTTCGGCGATGAACTCGACGCCGGCGGCTTCCAGGGCGGCGCGGATGGCTGCTACGGTCGATGCGCGTGGCCTGACTGTCTCGTTCTCAAGGCGGATGAGCGTTCGGGTTGGAAGGCCTGCAGCAGCGCCAAGCTGCTCAAGCGTCCAATGGAGTAACGCGCGGCCCGCTCGCACCTGTCCAGAATTTATGTCACGTAAAGTGACACTACCACTTGCACCCATGGTTCTTTTCTGGCACGTGAGGTGACACTCCGCAATAGCGGAGCGGCCGAGCAGGAAGGTGAGACTTCCAAGCCCGGCCTAACCCTGGAAATGGAGATACCCATGCCCAAAGCTACAGACACGCTTACACCAACGGCGCCGCCGCTAACCAGCGGCAAGGCCGCTCTGGCGAGGCTGGAAATCACCCAGCAGTTGGATAAGTTTCTAAACCTCCCCGCCAGCCACCCTGACGCCGCGCTAATCGAAGCCTGCATCCAGCACTGCCGCAACATCGTCGCCTTTGAAGCGAGCACCGTTCCCAATGCGGATGACGACCCCGCCTGGCATCAGTATGAGAAAACTGGCGACGCCATCTCGGACGCCGAGCCGCGGACGGTTGCCGGCATGGCCGCTAAAGCGTGGGCCGCTAAATTTGAGGCCATCCAGCCCGATGGATTCAAACGGCCGCACGGGCAGCCGGGAAGATGGGCGTGGGATCTGGTGCACGACGCCATTCGGATCAATGCAGATGCCGGCCGGGAGGTGCGGTCATGACCCCCAACGATCGGGCTCAAAAGGCCATCGACCACCTCTATAAAGCCCACGGCCTATCGCGCGGACTAGACTTTATGACGGAAGCGACCTCGCCCATCGATGATAACGCCGTCAGCCGGTTTAGAAATGCCGTCGAGGAGGTGAATAATGCCTGCTACGAGGCGTTCATGATCGCACTGGAAGAGGTGGAGAAACTTCAAATGGAGATGCGGAAAGGCGGTGCAGCATGAGCCGGCCTTTCGTGCCACCTGGCGAGAAGCCGCCAGCAACCCCGCCCGCTATGCCGGTCTGGTCACACGCCGGCATTCCGCCGCGGCCGCCGCGAAAGCCGCCTGTCTATGTGATCGGCAAGCCCTGGCCGCCGGGGGAGGGTGGTGCACCATGAGCGGCAGTGAAGACGATCGAGAGCTCGAAATGCGCTGGTGCGCTTTCCTGATCCTCAATTCCAACGACATCAAATCGCACAGAGAGCTTTTTAGGCGTGTCATATTGGGTAACGATCCGCCCGATGAAGATGACGGCCGCAAAAGGCCGGCGCCACGGCCGCGACCGCTTGCCCCGCTTGAGCCAGCGAACTGAAACGAGGCCGGGAGCAATCCCGGCCTTTTCAATATGGTATTAGGTCGAGAAGCCTCAGCAAAGTGTGGGCATGTACGGTGTTTATCTGCAAAAGTCTCTTGTGAGGGTCGTCGTACAGCCATTCGGCGCGGCCCGGTTGTATGCTGATGAAGTTATTCACTTCGGCCACATTGACCGGTTGAATCCAGCGTTCGATAGGGTATGGAGGTTGTGAGGTTGGCTGCGGCTGCGGCGCTTGAATAAATTTTTTCATTTTGCTATTTGCCCAAAGCCGGGATTAGAAAGTCTATATCTTTTTGAGAACTGTCAGAAAATTGTAAAATAGAACTATTTACGGCTGCTGGTTCGGTGCGATTGGTGTCAACGCAAAGCACCGCTGCAGGTGCCACTCGCGTGACTGCCGATCGGATTTTTGAGCAACTGCGCCTGGCGGGCTACGTTATTAAGAAGAAGCCGCCGGCGCGGCAGCATTCAAGTTCAGATTATCAGCCGAGGCTGAAGGAATAAGGTTCATTTCAATTCTTGCAACGGCCTTATAGTGGTGCGCCACCGTGCGCCGCTATACCAAATTTATCCGGGGGAAGGATTGTGGGATGGCGGGCCACCATTCTTAAGCCCCTGATTTATCAATAGTTTTAATCCAGAATGGCGGACACCCTCTCCGCCAGCCAGTCCGGACATTTGTCTCTAACGGCGTGGCGCGATTTTCGGTTCTGATGCAAAGTTTTAGCGGCCGATACGATGGGGGTGACGACAAGGGGCTGCTGAGATGGCGAAGTCGCCGATGGGGCTTAACGAGCTATCAAGGGGCGGCGCTTCGAACGCGAGATCATCATCTTGTGTGTGCTTCGCTTCAAGCTGAGCTTCCGGGGTCTGATCGAAATGATGGCGGAACGTGGCTTATCCGTTACCCATACGACGATCATGCGCGCGGTCCAGACGGCCCGCCGGCATAGCACGGTTTGCGTTGCGCCATGCGGGAGGCCGGCGCGGCCGCCGCGGACGCTAGCCTTTTATGCAGGTTCCGGCCGGCGGCGCGCAATGTGATAGGTAACCGGAATTTACGCTTGATGCGGGGATCCCAACGGTAATGACCTATGATTTCGGCGGACGGGTGGCGCTGGTGACCGGCGCCAGCGGCAATATCGGCAATGCGATCGCGCGCAAGCTGCGCGAGGATGGCGCATTGGTCGTCTCGGCGGATCTCCCCGCCCAGCTTGGGGATGGTGATGATTGGCGCGCGCTCGACATCGTCGAGGAGGAGTCCTGGGCGACGCTGATCGCCTGGATCCGCACCCGGCATGGCCGGCTTGATATCCTGGTCAACAATGCCGGCATCGCCCCGATGGGCAAGCTCGAGGACACGCGTATCGAGGAATGGCGCCGCTGCCTGGCGATCAATGTCGACGGCGCGTTTCTCGGCATCAAGACAGCGCTGCCGCTGTTGCGCGAAAGCGCCGAACGCGCCGGGCATGACGCGCGGATCGTCAATGTCGCCTCGGCCGCCGGCATCCGCGCCTCGCCGCTTTCGTCGGCCTATTGCACCAGCAAGGCGGCGGTGGGCATGCTCACCAAGGCCGCGGGGATCGAGTTCGCGCGGCTCGGTTACCCGGTGCGGGCTAATTCGGTGCATCCCGCCGCGGTCGAGTCCGAGATGATCGAGAATATTCTGAAGCGCTATTCGGAAATCACCGGCGGCACGCCGGTCGAGGCTCTGCGGGCCGGGCTGATCGCGGGCCATCCTCTCGGCCGGCTGGTTCGGCCCGATGAAGTGGCGGATGCCGTGCTGTTCCTGTGCTCGGACGCGGCGCGCTACCTGAACGCCACGGAAATCCATGTCGATGGCGGCATGATCGCGGCGTGAGGACAAAGCCATGCGGCTTGCGGGCAAAGTGGCGCTGGTCACCGGCGGCGGGTCCGGGATCGGCGAGGCGATCGCCCGGCGCTTCATCGCCGAGGGTGCTTGCGTCTATCTCGGCGATGTCGACGTCGCCGGCGGCAGCCGGGTCGCGGCGGCGGCCGGCGGCGTTTTCGTGCCGCTCGACGTTGCGGATGCGGATGGCTGGCGGGCGCTGGCAAGGCGGATCGCCGCCGCCCATGGTCAGCTGGACGTGCTGGTCAATAATGCCGGCGTGGTTTCCAACCAGGCCATCGAGGCGATCGACGAGGCGTCGTGGAACCGGGTGATGCGGATCAACGTGACCGGCCCGATGCTCGGCTGTCAGACGGCCATAAGCCTGGTGCGGCAGGCGGCGGCGCGGCGCCCGCTCTCGATCATCAATGTCGCCTCCACGACCTCGTTCCTGGGGCTGGCCAATGACGTCGCCTATACGGCGAGCAAACATGCCGTGCTGGGCCTGACGCGCTCCGCCGCGGCGCATTGCGCGCGCGAAAAACTGCCGGTGCGGATCAACACGCTGCATCCGGGGACGACGCTGACGGCGATCCTGCAGGGGCATATCGACGTCGATCCGGCGATGCGGGTGGTTTTCGACGGCATGTCGCCGATGGGCCGGATGGCGGCGCCGGACGAAGTGGCCGCGGTTGCGTTGTTCCTTGCCTCCGAGGACTCCAGCTACTGCACCGGGGCCGCCTTCGTCGCCGATGGCGGCCTGACCGCCATGCATCCGACGATGTGAGCGATCAGGCGGCCGACCTGCCGGGATAGGGCATGGCATGGCCGCCGAGGGCGAGATAGGACGGATCCGCCGGCGAGCGCGCGGCCGGGTAGAGCGGCGCGTCGGGGGCGTCGGGTTCGACCAGCGCCGGGCCAGGGAAATTAGCCATCGTCAGCGCCAACGGTTCGGCGCGGTCCCAGTCATGCACGGAACGGCGGTGCACGAAGCCCCAGGCCCCGTCGATCGCGCGATGATGATCGATATAGCGGCCGCCGCCCCATAGGTCGACGATACCGGTCTCGCGCTGGATGCGCAGCTGTACCGTCCAGTAGCTCTCGCTCCAGGCCTCGTCGCCGTCGACTTCAATCAGGATATTGCTCAGCACGTGGCGTGTCAGGAGCATCGGCGCGTGCACCCCCCAGACCCAGTCGACGAAGCCGGCGCCGCTGCCCGAGTAGAGCGGCGTATGCTCGTCGGTGCCGCCGTCATGCCAGCAGGACAGCGCAAGATCGCGGTCCATCCGGTCTATCGCCCGGCAATAGCGATGCAGGTTGTCGGTAATGGCGAGCCGGGCCGCGACCGTCGCGGCATCGGGGGTGGGAACGGGCATGGCAGGCTCCTTTGGTTGCGCCGGTTAACGGTCAGAGTGGCCGAGGAAAATTCAGGTCGCCTCGAGCGTGAGGCGGGCGGATCGGCGGTCCGGGCCTGAGCCAGATCACCTCGACATCGATCAGGCCAAGGCCGGTTTTGCGCAATGCGGCGCGCCCGTCGCCCGTGCTTGCAGACGTCCCTCGCGCGAGTTCCACCCACAGGCCGATATGGGCCGAACCGCCCGCAGCGGCGCCCCGGATGGTTGCCACCGGGCTGAGCTCGGGCAGCACGCCGCAAGCCAGCGCCAGCGGCCGCATCTCAGGCGGCCGCGCCGGCGATCGCGGCGTTGATCTCCTCGCGTGTCGGGTTGCGGCGCAGGGTCAGGCCGCCATTCACCTGCAGGTTCTCGCCGGTCATGAAGCACTCATCGCTGGCCAGCCAGACGGCGGCGGCGGCGATGTCCTCCTTGGTGCCAATCCGGCCGAGCGGGTAGCCCGGCAGGAAGCTGTCGAACATTCCGGGCAGTTCCTTTGCGGCGGCGGTCATCGGCGTGTCTGTGAGGCCCGGCGAGATCGAGTTGGCGCGGATGCCGCGGGCGCCAAATTCATGCGCCACGCAGCGGATGACGTGATCGGTGCCGGCCTTGGTTCCCATATAGGCGGCATGGTCGTTGAGCATGATCGTCGCGGTCGCCGAACTGATCTGGATGATCGATCCGCCATGCGTCATAACCTCGACAGCGGCCTGGCAGAAATAGAATGGGCCGATGAACTGCAGGGCGGTGATCTGCGCCAGCTCGGCTTCGGTGTTTTCCAGAAACGGCTTGAGGAAGCCCCAGCCGGTGCCGTTGACCGCGACATGGAGCTGGCCGCGCCAGGCGCGCGCCGCCTGCATCATGGCGAAGACCTGCGCCCGGTCGGTAATGTCGCAGGCGACCGCCAGACCGTCGATCTCAGCGGCGAGCGCCTGCAGGTTGTGCAGGTTGCGGCCGGCGACCACGACGCTGGCGCCCTCGCGACGAAAGCGGCGGGCGATCACCTGGCCCATATTACCCTCGCCGCCGGCGCCGAGCACCAGCGCCACCATGCCGTCCAAGCGTTCCATCGCGCGCCTCCTTGGATGTTTCGCCATAGAGACCGGCTTGCGCCAGTGGCGGCAACTGGCAAGAAGGCTAGGATGCCCGGCACGGCCGGCTCTGCCATCCTCACACAGAGCGATAAATGGGAGAAGGCAGTTGGATCTCGGACTCAAGGGACTTAAGGTTATCCTGACCGGCGGCAGCCGCGGCACCGGCCGCGCGACGCTGGAATTGTTCGCAGCCGAGGGTGCGGATGTCGGTTTCTTCTCCCGCAACCAAGCGCAGATCGACGACGCCATCGCGGCATTTTCGAAACACGGCGTCAAGGTCGTGGGCAAGCGCGGCGACCTGGCCGATCTCGAAGCCTATCCGAAATTGCTGACCGATATCGCCGATGAGCTGGGCGGCTGCGATATCTTCATTCCCTCCGCCAGCGCTTCCGGGTCGCAGCTGGCGGAGGACTGGGAAGCCTGTTTCAGGATGGATGTGCTGGGCACCGTGCGCGGCTGCGAGGCGCTGGAGCCGTATCTAGAGAAATCGGCGCATGGATCGGTCATCGTCCTGGGCTCCACCGCCGCGACTGAGACGTTTTTCGCGCCGCAGGCGTTCAACGCCATGAAGGCGCCGCTGCTGACCTATTCCGGACAGCTGGCGCAGGCCTGGGGACCGAAGGGCATTCGCGTCAATGCCGTCTCGCCGGGGCCGGTGTGGTTCGAGGGCGGCAATTGGGACGGCATCAAGACCGGCATGCCGGAGCTGTTCGCGGCGACCGAGGCGACCGCCGCGCTGGGCCGGATCGGCTCGGTCGAGGATGTCGCCAAGGCGATCGTGTTCCTGGCGAGCCCGGCTTCGGGCTGGACGACCGCCACCAACCTGATCGTCGACGGCGGCTATACCAAGCGCATTCAATTCTGAGGTTGAGGCGAGACAGGAAGCAAATGCTTCTTCTGAAGAAGAAGCGGTAAAACGACAAACCTGGCCAAATCCGAGGGTGATTCCATGCATCGAGGAATGGCAGGTTAGCAATGGCCTGAACGTCAAGACCAAGCCTATCCATGCCAGCCCCTAATTTTTTGCGCCACCTGCGGGGCGCGTCGCCGGTTTTTTAAAAAGCGGCTGCCGGCTTTGTCTGGGACCAGGCGAGGGCGGTTAGTTCCGGCAGGACTTTTACGCGTTCCAGCGCCAAAGCGGAGGCGGCGGTGCCGCGCAGGACCCGGCCTTTGATGCCGTGGAAAATGGCGGCGATGCGAAAAAAGCCGAAGGCCGTGTAGAACTGGTAGTCGGCAATGCCGGCGCGGCCGGTGCGGGCGCAATAAGCGGCGATGTAGTCGCGCTCCGACGGGATGTTGAGGGCGGCTAGGTCGGCGCCGGCGAGGCCGGCGACGATATGCGGCGGCATGCGGTACATCATGGCGTGATAGGCGAAATCTCCCAGCGGGTGGCCCAAAGTGGAAAGTTCCCAGTCCAGCACCGCCAGGATGCGCGGCTCGCTGGGGTGGAAGATCATGTTGTCGCAACGAAAATCGCCATGCGCCAGGCTGGTGGTATCGTCGGCCGGGATGTTTTCGCGCAGCCAGTCGATCAGCTGGTCCAGGTCGGCGTCGCGCCCGGCCTGTTCGTCGGCCAGATACTGGCCGGACCAGCGTTCGATCTGGCGGCTGAAATAATTGCCGGGCCGGCCGAAATCGGCCAGGCCGGCGGCGTTGTAGTCGACATTATGCAGGGCCGCGATGGCGCCGTTCATGGCGTCGAAATAAGCCGGGCGCGCGGCAGGCGACACATCGGGGAAGGTGGCGTCCCAGAAGATCCGGCCATCGACCATGTCCATCACATAGAACCAGGTGCCGATGACGCTGGCATCGGTGCATAGCCCGTAGACCCGCGGTACGGGCACGCCGGTGCCCTGCAGCGCGGTCAGCACCCTGGCCTCGCGCTCGACCGCATGCGCGCCTTTAAGCAATTCGCCGGGCGGCTTGCGGCGCAGCACATAGGCGGCGGACCGGGTGCGCAGGCAGTAGGTAGGGTTGGACTGGCCGCCGCGGAACTGCGTAACGCTTAAGGGACCGGCGAAGCCCGGGATCGTGTCCGCCAGCCATGCCGCCAGCCGGGTCTCGTCGAATTCGAATCCCGGGCGGACCGGCGTGCCGGCATCGGCAGGGCCGGCGGCGCTCATGCCTCATTCGCCCGTTGATCGCGGCGGATTTTCTTGGCGAGCGACCATTTATGGACCTCGGTCGGGCCATCATAAATGCGGAAGGCGCGGATTTCGCGGAAGACCTGCTCGACGATGGTGTCGCCGGTTACACCGGTGCCGCCCATCACCTGGACGCAGCGATCGGCGCAGCGGAACAGCGCGTCGGCCACGGCGACCTTGGCCATCGAGCTTTCGGTGGTGCCGAGCGAGCCGCTATCCAGCACATCGGCGCACCAGTCGATCATCAGCTCCGCCTGCTTCAGGTCGATGAGGTTATCCGCCAGCATGAAGCCGACCCCTTCATGGTCGATGAGGGGCTTGCCGAAGGCGTGGCGCCGGCAGGCATAGGCGGCGGCGATTTCCTGCGCCCGGGTGACCGCGCCGTGCCAGCGCATGCAATGCGAGAGCCGGGCCGGCGAGAGCCTGATCTGGGCGTATTTGAAGCCATCGTCGATTTCGCCGAGGACGCTGTCGGCGGGCAGGCGCAGGTTTTCGATGCTGAGCACGGCGTGGCCGCCGGGCATCGAGCTGTCGATGGTGTCCAGGATACGCTCGATCCGGATGGCAGGGTGCGGCAACTGTACGAGAAACATGGTGGCGGCCGGACGATCGCCGGGGCGGGTGAGCGCCATGATGATGCCGGTGCTGGCGCCGTCGAAGCCGGTGATGAAGGCCTTGCGGCCGTTGAGAAGCCAGGCGTCGCCATCGCGCAGCGCCGTGGTCTGCAGCATCGAGGGGTCCGAGCCGGCGCCGCCATCGGTCGCCGGCTCGGTCATCAGAAAGGCGGAGCGGGCCTGGCCGGCGACCAGCGGTTGCAGAAACATCGCCTGCTGGGCGGGCGTTGCCACCTTGCCGAGCAGGAACATATTGCCCTCATCCGGGGCGGCGGTGTTACAGGCCAGCGGGCCGAGCGGCGAGAGGCCGGTTTTTTTCAGCACGGCGGCCGTCTCGCGCTGGGTGAGGTGGCTGCCGTCCGGATTGATATGCGGGGTCAGCAGGCCGGCGATGCGGGCCTTGCCGCGCATCTCCTGCACCAGGCTGTCCAGCGGCCCGTGTTGGTTGCGGCGCGGATCGCGCTCAAAGGGAATGACGGTCTCGCGGATGAAGGCTTCGACGCGACGAACCAGTTCGGCGGTGCGCTCCGGATTGGGCGTGGACATTGGCTTCCTTACAATGAGCTGACGAGATGGCCGCCATCGACGGCCAGGACGGCGCCGCTCATATAGCTCGAACCCGGCCCGGCGAGCAGCAGCAGGGGCCCATCCAGCTCGCTGGCCTGGCCGAGCCGCCGGGCAGGAATGCGCCGCAGCAGCGCCTGACCGGCCGGCGTCTGCCAGAACTCGCGGTTGAGCGGCGTGTCGATATAGCCCGGGGCGATGGCGTTGACCCGGATATTGTAGCGCGCCAGTTCCAGCGCCAACGATTTGGTCAACTGGATCACGCCGGCCTTGGAGACCGCATAGGGCAGAACATGGCCGGCCTGGCGCAGGCCTAATATGGAGGCGATGTTGATGATGCTGCCGCCCCGGTTGCCGGCCTGCATGGCCCTGGCGGCCGCCTGGGCGACCAGGAACATGCCTTTGAGATTGGTATCCAGCACGGCGTCCCAGTCATCCTCGGTCTGCGCCAGCGCCGGGGCGCTGCGGGTGACGCCGGCATTGTTCACCAGCACGTCGAGCGCCGTGAGATGCGGCGCCAGGGCGGCGATGCTGGCCGCGTCGGTCACGTCGAGCGTGACGCAATCCACGCTGGCACCCTGGGCGCGCAGGCTGGCGGCGTTCTCCTGCAAGGCGTCGAGCCGCCGGGCCGCCAGGATCACCCTGGCGCCGGCGCCTGCCAGCACCTGCGCGAAATGCGCGCCGAGCCCGGTGGAGGCGCCGGTGACCAGCGCCGTCCTGCCGCTGAGGTCGAACATCATTGCGCGGAGTAGCCGCCATCGGCCAGATAATAGGCGCCGGTGACGAAGCTTGCCTTGTCGGAGGCCAGCCAGAGCGCCAGCTCGGCGATTTCCTGGCCCTCGCCCCAGCGGCCGAGCGCGTGTTTGGCGCCGATCGCCGCCACCGCGCCGGCATCCAGCCCGGCCGCCATCGGCGTGGTGATGAAACCCGGGCCGATGGCGTTGACGCGGATATGTTGCCCCGCCGCCTCCAGCGCCGCCGCCCGCGTCAGCCCGACGCAGCCATGTTTGGAGGCGACATACGGGCCGGAATTGGCGATGGCGACGCCGCCCAGCACGCTGGCGATGTTGACGATGGCGCCGCCGCCGGATTTGGCGATCGCCGGGATCTGCGCGCGCAGGCCGAAGAACACGCCCGAGAGGTTGATGGCGAGGACCCGGTTCCAATCCTCGTCGCCGGTCTCGGTAAGCGGTTTGCCGCCGCCAGCGATGCCGGCATTGTTGCAGGCGATATGCAAGGCGCCGAAGCGCTCGACCGCGGCCGCCACCAGCCTGGAATGGGCCTGCGCATCGGCGACGTCGGCGCGCTGAAACCAGGCGCGGCCGCCTTGCGCCTCGATGGCGGCGGCGGCGGCCCTGCCTGGTTCCTCATTGACATCGGAAAGCATCACCGCGGCGCCCTCGGCCGCGTAGGTTTGCGCGATGGCGCGGCCGATGCCGGCGCCGGCGCCGGTGACCAGCGCGACCTTATTCTCGAGAAGCATGGGCTACTTTCAGCTGTGAGAGGATGCGGCCGGCTCAGCCTGGGGCGTTCGCGCGCGGCGCCGCCGGCGGCGGTGCGGTGGGATCGTCGCGCAGATAGTAATCCACCCATTGGTGGAAGATCTGGTTGCCGTATTCGTTGCGCCCGAACACGACGCTGTCCAGCGCGCCGGATTGCAGGCCTTCCTGGACCCGCAGGCCGAGCTTGTAATCCTCCTCGTCCACCACGTCGCGCAGGAAGGTGCTGAAATCCTTCAGGCTTTGTTCGGCTGCCGCATCGGCTGGCGGGGTTTTGGAAATATACAGCAGGACCGTGCGGTTTTCCGAAACCGTCGGGCCGGGAATCAGTTGCGCGATCTGCGTCAGTTCCGGTGCGGCGAAGATCGAGACATTGGGAAATACGGTGCGCACGAAGTCATAGCCGTCGTTTTCATGGGCGCCCCATTCGGCGCGCGGCACGTCCTTGAGCTTGGCGATGCTAAAGGTCGGGTAGCCGACGCGCATATGCGGGCCGAAGGATTCGAAATGCATGATGTTGGTATAGGTGCGCGGCGCGATGGTCTTTGGGTGGGCGGTGGCGAAGTGATAGCCTTCAAGATAGCCGTCATAGGCGATCTTCCAGTTGGCGCCGGTGATCTCCTTGGCGCCGACGAAATAGGCGTCGGCCATGTCGAGGGCTTCGAGATCCTCCAGCATGCCGCCGAGGAAGCCGCGCATGTCGATGGGCAGGCCGGGGGTGAGGATGACGAAGATCATGCCGGCCTGCTCTTCGCAGGGCAGCGCGGTCAGGTCCCGGCTGCCGGGTTCGACATCGCCGAATTTGCCGCGTTCGGTGATGGCAAATAATTTGCCTTCGTTGGTGAAGGTCCAGCCGTGATAGATGCAGCTGAAGCGGCTGCAATTGCCGCTCGTCTGGCGGCTGAGCACAGCACCACGATGCGTGCAGACATTGAGGAAGGCATGCGCCTTGCCGTCCTTGCCGCGCGTCAGCAGCAGCGGCTTGCCGGCCAGGGTAAGTGTTTTGAAGTCACCCGGCGCCGGCAGTTCGATGCTGAGGGCGGCGAATAACGGCAGACGGCCGAAGATCAGCGCCATTTCGCGGTTCCAGATTTCCGGATCGGTATAGCTCGCCACCGGCACGGTGACGGGGGCGGCGGCGGAATCCGTGGTGCCGGTATCGACATACGACATCATGGCCTGTGCAGCCTGGCCATAGGCTTCGATGAGGGCCATATTTTTTCCTTCCCTTGTATACAAAATTCTTATAATATTATAATTGAAAGACGGCTCCCGCGTCAATCATAAAACCCGGCATAAAACCCGGCCAGATCCAAGGACCGCCCGGGAATGGGTAGCGTGGCCGAGCGGCGAAACCGCCAGGCAGGAGGAAAACATGGACGACATCACTCAAAGCCTTCCCGGCGCGGCGCGTTGTCCGGGAACTTCCTATCAGGATCTGCTGGACCGGGACACGCGCGAGGTGCCGGCATTCCTGCGGGCCGATCGCTACACGTATCTGGGCTACGAGCCGTTGCCGACGTCGCGCTATACCAGCGCCGATTATTTCCGCCTGGAAAACCAGAAGATGTGGCCGCGTGTCTGGCAGTTCGCGGCGCGCGAGGAAGAATTGCCGGAACCGGGCGATTACGTGCTGTACGAGAATGCCGGCCGGTCCTATCTGGTGGTTCGCCAGGCCGGTGGCGGCGTGCTGGCATTCCATAACGTCTGCCTGCATCGCGGCCGCAAGCTGCGGACCGAAAGCGGTTCGGCGGCGGATTTCAAATGCCCGTTCCACGCCTTCAGCTGGCATACCGACGGGACCCTGAAGAACATTCCGTGCCGCTGGGATTTTCCACATTTGCAGGATGACGCGATGGCCTTGCCGCAGGCCAGCGTCGGCCGCTGGGGCGGTTATATTTTCGTCAGGGAGGCTGCCGAGGGACCCTCGATCGAGGCATTCCTGGCGCCGCTGCCGGAAGAATTCAAGGCCTGGGACCATGCCGGCTGCACCACGACGAACTGGGTCGGCAAGGTGGTCGCCGCCAATTGGAAGGCGGCGATGGAGGCGTTTATCGAGGCCTGGCACTCGCTGGAGACGCACCAGCAGCTGCTGCCGTTCACCGGCGATGCCAACACCGAATATTCCGTGCTGAGCGAGAATGTGAACCTGGCGATCACGCCGTTCGCAACGCCTTCGCCGCATCTGGACCAGGACGTCGCCTCCGATCGCTGGCTGGCCGACCGGCTGGTGGAGTACAATGCGCGGCCGGGCGATGCGCTGGTGCCGATCGCGCTGGCGCCGGGCCAGAGCGCCCGAATGGCCGTGGCCGAGATGAACCGCGAGATGTTCGGCAAGCAATTCAACCGCGATTACAGCGCCGCCAGCGATGCCGAGATGCTGGATGCGTTCGTCTACAACGTATTTCCGAATTTCGCGCCCTGGGGCGGCCATATGCCCAATATCGTCTACCGTTTCCGGCCCTGGCCGGACCATCGCCATACGCTGATGGAGGTACGCTTTTTGCGCAAAATTCCGGCCGGCGAGACGGCGGCGGCTTGTCCGCCGATGCGCCTGCTGGGGCCCGATGAAGGGTTTTCCGCGGTTGAGGAATTCGGCCAGCTCGGGCCGGTGCTGGACCAGGATATGCGCAACCTGCCCGAGGTGCAGGCCGGGCTCGAGGTCAGCAAGACCGGCACCATCCAGCTTGGCGACTACCAGGAAGTGCGGGTCCGGCATTTCGCGCAGACGCTGGAGCGTTATCTGACGGCATGACGGAGCGCCTGATCTTTTGAACCGGCCGCATCGCGGCGGAAGTTTCTCTAATCGATACTGGAATATTTAACATGGCTGACATTTCTTCTGAAGTACCCCCAGGCTTTGCGCGCTGCCCCGGCGTTTCCTGGGACGATCTCATGGCCATCGACACAAGGCCGGTTCCGGGCTTCATTGCCGAGGACCATTACGAGTATCTGGGCTCCGAGCCGATCGATACGGCGCGCTATACCAGCGCCGAATTCTTCCGTCTTGAGAACAAAAAACTCTGGCCGCAGGTTTGGCAATTCGCGGCGCGCGAGGAGGAACTGCCGGATCCCGGCGATTACGTGCTGTATGAGAATGCCGGCCGGTCCTATCTGGTGGTCCGGCAGGACGATAATTCCGTGCGGGCCTTCCATAACGTCTGCCTGCATCGCGGCCGCAAATTACGCACCGAGAGTGGTGCTGCCGCGGATTTCAAATGCCCGTTTCACGCCTTCAGCTGGAACACCGACGGCACCTTGAAGAACATTCCCTGCCGCTGGGATTTTCCGCATCTGCAGGATGACGCGATGGCACTGCCGCAGGCCAGCGTGGCGCAGTGGCAGGGCTATATCTTCATCCGCGAAGCCGCCGAGGGACCGAGCATCGAGGCGTTTCTCGCCCCGATGCCGGAGCATTTCAAGGACTGGCATCTGGAGGAGTGCAGCACCGCCATCTGGGTCGCCAAAGTGGTCGACGCCAACTGGAAGACCACGGCCGAAGCCTTCATGGAGGCCTGGCATACGATCGAGACGCATCCGCAGCTGATGGATTACCTTGGCGACGCCAATACCCGCTACAACGTGTACAGCGACCATGTGAACCTGGCTCTGACGCCCTATATCATCAACTCGCCGCATATTCCCGCAGGCATGCTGAGCGAGCAGGAGATTTCCGACATCCACGCGCAGCGCACCGGAATGGACCAGGTGCCGGGCTATCGCCGGGTGGTTGTGCCGTCAGGCCAGACGGCGCGCCAGGCCACGGCTGAATACTACCGCGAGCTCTACGGCAGCAATAGCGGGCGCGACTACAGCCAGATTTCCGATACCGAGCTGGTGGATCTTTTCACCTATAACGTGTTTCCTAATTTCTCCCCCTGGGGCGGCCGCAGCCTGAACATCGTGTATCGGTGGCGGCCCTGGCCGGACCAGGATCATTGCCTGATGGAGCTGCGCATTCTGGCGCGCGCGCCGAAAGGCGAGAAGCCGGCCCGCGCGGTGCCGATGCACCTGCTTAGCGCTGAGGAGAACTGGGCTGACGCGCCGGAACTTGGTGGTCTGGGCGGCATCATCGACCAGGACATGTTCAACCTGCCGTTCGTGCAGGAGGGCATGAAGGCCTCGGTGACCGGCAAGCTGCAGCTTGGCAATTATCAGGAGGTCCGGGTTCGCCATTTTGCCCGCACGCTCGATAAATACATGGCGCGGTAGGGCGGATATCGGCGGCGCGATGCGGCCGGCGCCGGTCGGTTTTTCGTTGTTAATGTGCCGATCGCCACAACATGCTTTGGCGGGTCGGTTGACCGCCGCCGCCAGAGGCGCACGATGACTGATCTGGAGTGTAGAATCGTTTGAGTCCGAAAACCCAGGCCCAAAGGGTCAGAGAAATCCTGGAAGATGAGATCGCCAGCGGCAGGTTGCGCCCCGGTGCGCGGCTGGACGAGGACGGTCTTGCCAACCGGCTGGAGGTTTCACGCACGCCGGTGCGCGAGGCCGTGCTGCAGATGGTGCAGGACGGGCTGTTGGAGAAGCTGCCGCGACAAGGCGCGTTCGTGCCTAATCTCGATGTGCGCGAGATGGTGCAGCTGTTCGAACTGACCGCCGAACTCTCCGGCACCTGCGGCAAATACGCCGCGCGCCGCATGACCAGAGATGACCTGCAAACGCTGTGGGGCATGCATAAGGAAATGGAGAAGCTGCTCGGCCAAGGCGAGGTCGGCGCCTATGCCGAGCTGAATTCGGAGTTTCATGTCTTCATCATGCGGCAATGCCGCAACAGCTTCATGTTCGACATAACGCATAATTTCGGCCGCCGGCTGCATGGATATTATCGCACGCAGCTGTTCTATCCAGGCAAGGCGCAGCGCGACTACCAGGACCATTGTACGCTGATGTCGGCGTTCGAACGCCAGGATGGCGATCTCGCCTATGATCTTCTGCGCCAGCACGCCACCATTCAAGGCGATGTGTTCGCTGAGTTCCTGTCGCAGTCGAGCGGCTAGAGGCAGGCGAGCGGTCTTTTTTGAAAAAAAACCGAAGGCCAAAACAATTTTGCGCCGCTTTTTTAAAAGCGGCCAGGCTTGTTACAGCACCTCGCCCACCCAGATCTCGTCGTTTTCCACCCGCACGGCGCGTCGCTTGAGCGGCGGGCAGCGCATCGCGCCGAGATGCTTGCCGGTGGCGATGTCGAAGCGCGCGCCATGCGCCATGCAGAGGATGAAACCGGCCGAGAGCCGGCCTTCGGCCAGCGAGGCTTCGCCGTGCGGGCAGCGGTTGTGCACGGCATGAATCTGGCCGCCGGCTCGGCAGACCAGCACCTCCTGCATGCCGATATGCACGACCCGGCGGCCGAGTTCCGGCAAGGCCTGCGCCGAGCCGGCGGCAGTCCAGTCTTGCGTGGCGAGGTTTTCAGTATCGGCTGGCATGGCGCTCCCGAATATTATACGTGCAACTGGTATTTTGTATAATATCACGCTTCGAGCAACGCCATATAAGTGGCGTCGTCTTAAAAATCCGGCAATCCGGCAAAAGCCGCCGCCAGCTGCGGCGCAGCGTGCTGGAGCCGATCCTGGTCATGGCGGTGCAGCGCCAGGGCCGGCCTGGGCGGCCGGCCTGTAACGCCAAAAGCTGAAATGGAATAGAAAAATGATGGCCATGACGAACCGGCAATGGACCCTGGCCAGCCGGCCAGTCGGTGACGATCTGCGCACCGCGCTGCGCTGGGAGACCGTGGCCAAACCCGTGCCCGGCCCGGGCGAAATCCTGGTGCGTACGGGCTATCTCTCGCTCGACCCGGCGAACCGGCTCTGGATGAAGGAGGAGCCAAGCTACATGCCGCCGGTGCCGCTCGGCGGCCCGATGTATGGTGGGATCTTGGGCACCGTCGAGGCGTCCAATGCCGCCGGTTTCAAACCGGGGGATCTGGTCGTCGGGCTTGGCGGCTGGGCCGAGTATCATCTGTTCACAGCGCCCGGGTTGAGCCTGGTAAACCCGCTGCCCGGCATTCCGCTGGTCGCCTGGATGAGCGTGTTCGGCGCGACCGGCCTTACCGCCTATTTCGGGCTGCTCGACGTCGCCAAGCCGCGGCCTGGCGAGACGCTGGTGGTCTCGGCGGCGGCCGGGGCGGTTGGCTCGCTGGTTGGGCAGATCGGCAAGATCGTCGGCTGCCGGGTGATCGGCATTGCCGGTGGAGCCGAGAAATGCGCGCAGCTGGTCAGCCAGTTCGGCTTCGACGCTGCGATCGACTATCGCAATGAAAATGTCGGGGCACGGCTGGCCGAGCTGGCCCCGGCGCGGCCGGATGGCGGTGGCGGCGTCGATATCTATTTCGAGAATGTTGGCGGTGAGATCGGCGATGCGGTCATCGACAACCTGGCATTGCACGCCCGCGTCGCACTTTGCGGCATGATTTCCGAGTATAATCTGAAGTCCCGGCCGCCGGGGCCGGATATGAATAAAATCCTGATGCGGCGCGCCAGCATTCTGGGCTTCCTGGTATTGGATTACTTCCCGCGTGCCGCCGAGGCGATCGAACCGATGGCGGTCTGGATCCGCGAGGGCAGGCTGCGCTACGAGGTCGAGCTGGTGGCGGGGCTGGAGAACACGCTGACCGCCTTCGAGCGTCTGTTGGCGCCGGGCCGGCGGCATATCGGCAAGCTGGTGGTGCAGGTCGACCCGCAATTGGCCGAGGCCAGGGAATAACTTACCTAGCCTTTTGACCAACTACACGCATGCCGGCGGCGCCGCTAGCGTACGGAATACGCGGCATCGGCAAATTTCCGAAGACAGCGTGCAAAACACAACCGGACTGCAAAATGCGGACTGCAAAATGCGGATTGCAAAATGCGGACTGGGGCGGGCGGCGGGGCGCGGGCTTCGCCGCGAGACCGGCCTGGTAAGTTCGCCTGCTTAATGACGCAACAAGCTTCATGGGAAACGAAGGAGGAAAAATGTCCAAGGGAATTCGCGGTGGCCTGCATAAACGCGGTCTTCTGGCAGGTGTACCGACACGGGTGATCTGGCTGGGCGGCCTTGCGCTGCTCGGCTATGCCGGCGCCGCCGATCCGGCGTTGGCGTTCAACGCCTATACGGGAGAGTTCGCCAACAACCTGCTCACAATCAATCTTGATACGACACTGGAATATTCCACCTTCTACCGGGTCAACGATCCGTCCGACGTGCTGTTGAGCGACGAGAACGGCGATGAGGGCGATCGCGACTTCCGACATGGTTTCGTCGATAACACCTTCGACGCGCTGCCGGTGCTCGACATCAAGGACGGCAGTTACGGCGCCCATGTCAGCGGCGAGTTCTACCTGGACACCTCCTATCTCGACAAGAACCAGAATAATTCCCCGGCGACCTTCAATCCGATATCGCCGGCCAGCAACCGCGACTTCACCAGTGCAACGCGCAACGTCAATGGCGAGAACGCGGTGCTGCTGGACGCCTTCGTGTACGGCTCGCATTATATCGGCAATACCAATCAGGATGTCAGCTTCAAGTTCGGCCGGCAGACGCTGATCTGGGGCCAGAGCCTGTTCTTCGCCGGCAACGGCATCGCCGCCGGCCAGGCGCCGCTCGACATCATCAAGGCGGAAAGCCTGCCGAATGCGGAAGCCCAGCAGATCTTCCTGCCGGTTGGCCAGGCGGTACTCACCTACCAACCTAACCAGATCGTTACGATCCAGGGCTATTATCAGTTCGAGTGGGAACCCGACACGTTCCAGGGTGTCGGCGCCTATTTCAGCAGTTCGGATGTCCTGGACAAAGGCGGGCAGCGGCTGCTGGCCGGTGCCTTTAGCATCTATCGCATCAAGGATCAGCGGCCGCCGATCGATAACGGTCAGTTTGGCCTCTCGACGCAGCTCACCCTCGGCAATTACGATTTGGGCTTCTATGCGTTGCGCTTCGACGCCAAGGCGCCGGAACTTTATGTGACCGGCGCGCAGCCGAACCAGCCGGCCACCTCCGCCGGCAGCTACTATCTCGTCTATCCGCGCGACATTCAGATTTTCGGCGCGGCCCTGTCCTCGACCGTCGGGCCGGTAAACGTGGCCGGCGAAATTTCCGGGCGGCGCAACATGCCGCTCGATAGCGGTGCCGCCGAGACCGGATCGATCGCCGGGCCGGCGAATAGCGGCGCGCTATACGCCAAAGGCAGCACCATGGCGGCCCAGGCCTCGGCCGTCTACGTGTCCCCGGGCATTCCACTTGATCCAGGCGGCGTCACGATCGATGGGGAAATCGCCTTCAATCACGTGATCTCCGTCGATTCCGGCCGGGCGGAGCTGACGCCGGGCCGCCAGGCCTCGGCTGCCGCTTTCGAGGCGGTGGCGACGCCGGCTTATTTCGAGGTGTTTCCGAATACCGAACTGGAATTCCCGATCGGCCTTACCTACGACCTGCTGGGCCGTTCCGAGGTCGATTCGACGATGAACCACGGCACCGGCTCCGTCACGGCGGGCATTACCGCGGTCTACCGCACCACCTGGTCCGCCGGACTTGTCTACGATGATTTTTTCGGCAAGGCGGACCCGACACTAAACCCGCTGGCCGACCGCGGCTATGTTTCATTCAACATCCAGCACACGTTCTAACACCTTCAAACGAACTAGTTCGAGGATTGAAGCCATGAAAAGAAGATCGTTCAACCTGATGACCGCCTGCAGCGCTGCCGCGGTTTCGGCCGGCATCGGCATTCCGCGCGCGGCGCGCGCCGGCGTCAGCGCCGCATTGGCCGGCCAGCTGAAAACCACGTTGACGCCTTTCGGCGCGGAGAAGGCCGGCAATGCCGACGGCTCGATCCCGGCCTGGGCCGGCGGGCTGACGACCCCGCCGGCCGGCTGGGACCCGTCGCAGCAGATGCCGGACATGTTCGCGAGCGACGCCAAGATCGTTTCGATATCGGCGGAAAACATGTCGCAGTATCAGGACAAGCTTACCCCCGGCGTGATCGCGATGATGCAGAAATATGCTGATTTCCGCATCGATGTGTACCCGACGCGCCGGACCGCGGCGGCGCCGCAATGGGTTTATGACAACACCTACCAGAACGCGCTCAACGCAGAGCCCAAGCCGGCCGGGGCGCGGCTTGGCTTTACCAACGCCTATGGCGGCATTCCGTTCCCGATACCGGACCCCACCGATCCGATGCAGGCCGGCGCCCAGGTGATGTGGAATCATAACTGCCGCTGGATAGGCTCGAACTACACCCGCTACCTCTCGGCCTGGGTGATGAGCCATGGCGAGCTGACCCTGTCTTCCGCCTATAAAAACATCCAGACCAGCCCGTATTACCAGCAGAACGGCACGCTCGCCAATTATAACGGGTTCATCCGCGAATATCAGATCGACTTCATCGCGCCGCCGAACATCAACGGCCAGCAGCTGGTGGAATGGCAGCCGACCGACACCACCGAGAGCCCGACGCAGGTATGGCAGTATCTGAATGGCCAGGGCCGGGTGCGCAAGGCGCCGGAACTGAACTATGACACGCCGGCCTCGCCGCTGGATGCGGTGGCGAATTACGACGAGTATTACGTGTTTTACGGCGCGCTTGACCGTTACGATTGGAAACTGCTCGGCAAGAAGGAAATCTACGTCCCCTACAACAACAACAAGCTGCTGCTGTCGACGCCGCAGAAAGCGCATCTGGAGCATTTCATCGACCCGCAGCTGGTGCGTTGGGAACTGCACCGCGTATGGGTGGTGGACGCCACACTGCATCCGGGCGAGCGCAACGTGTTGCCGCATCGGACCTATTATGTCGATGAGGATAACTGGCACGCGCTGCTGGGCGACACCTATGACGCGCAGGGCAACATGTACAAGGTGCCGATGATGTTCGTGGAAACGCGCCCGGATATTCCGGCCGTGCTGTACGCCAATTCGATGGTGTATAATCTGCAGTCCGGCGAGTATGTAAGCTGCGGCGGACCCTGGAATCTGTCGCCCTATAATCAGCCGCTGGTCACCACGCAGCCGCGCCCCGACGAGTTCAACCCGCAGACCCTGGGAGCCAATGCTGCCTACTAGGCCTGAACGCGACGGCAGCGGCGCCGCCGCTGCCGGCAGACTGAAGCGTGTGAGGCTGCCGATGCAGCTGAGCCGATCGGTCATCCGCGCCGCTTTGGCGCCCGCCTTGACGATGTCAGCCTTGGTGCTGTCAGTCCTGGTGCTGTCAGTCTTGGCGCTGTCAGTCCTGGCGCTGCCTGGCTTGGCGCCATCTGCGGCGGCCCAGACGGCCCAGACGGGCCAGGCGGCCCAGGCGGCCCAGACAGCCCAGGCGGCTCCGGCTGTTCAGCCAACCCAGACCGGCATCCGTGATCTCGACACCAAGGCAATCGCGGTGCAGGCGCCGGCCAAGGTCGTGCTCATCGCGCTCGCCAATGCCGGTTCGCGGCTGGTGGCGGTGGGCGAACACGGGGTGATCGCCTTTTCGGACGATAACGGTCGCAGCTGGCGCCAGGCCATGACGCCGGCCGACGTCACGCTGACCAGTGTCGCTTTCGCCGATCCGCAGGATGGCTGGGCGGCCGGCCATTACGGCGTGATCCTGCATACCGAGGATGGCGGGCTGACCTGGCGCGAGCAGCTGAACGGCATCCAGGCCAACGCGCTGACCATGCAGGCCGCAGAGGCCGCCGTCGCCGCCGGCGATACCAGCCTTGGCACGCCGCTGGCGATACGCCGGGCCACGCATTTCGTGGCGGACGGTCCGGACAAGCCTTTCCTTACCATCCTGCCGCTCAGCCGGCAGAGCGCCATGGTGTTCGGCGCCTATCGCCTTGCCATGCGCACCGATGATGGCGGCCGCACTTGGCGCGACTGGTCGCTGCATATCGGCGATGCCCGCAGCCATAATCTGTATGGCGCCACCGCCGCCGCCGACGGCATTTATATCGGCGCTGAAACCGGGCTGGTTTTCCGGTCGACCGATGGCGGCAATTCATTCGCGGCGGTGACGCCGCCGGGCGGCAGCTCGCTGTTCGCGGCGGCGTCGACCGGGGATGGCGGGATTTTCGTGTGCGGCGTCGCCGGCGCGGCGTTTCGCAGCGCTGACGGCGGCAAGACCTGGACCGCCAGCAATATCAATACCGCCGCCAACCTGACCGGGGCGCGGCTGCTGCCCTCCGGCCTGCTGGCGATCTCGGCGGATTCCGGCGAGGTTTTCGTCAGCCGCGATCACGGCCGCAATTTCGCGGCATTGCCCGATGTGCAGTCGATGTCGCTATACGATCTGGCCGAGGCGGCGAATGGCGACCTGGTCGTGGCCGGCAGCGGCGGCGTTGCGGTGATCGACGCGGCCGAACTCAAAACCTTCATGCCGGGAGCCTAGATTTGGCAGCGCATATGGACGAGGCGCCCCCTGTCATCGCCGATCTTGCGGATTTCAACCGGGGCTCGGGTTCAATCCTGGAGCGCCTGCTGTTCAATAACCGGCCGCTGGTGCTGTTGCTCTGCCTGCTGGCGACCATCGGCTTCGGCCTCGAGGCGACGCAGGTCCGGCTGAATGCCAGCTTCGACAAGATGATCCCGACGCACCAGCCCTTCATCGTGAATTTCCTGTCGCATTACCGCGACCTGCAATCCCAGGGCAATGCGGTTCGCATCGTCGTCACCGCCAATCATGGCAGCATCATCGATAAGCGCTATCTCGAGACACTGCAGAAGATCAACGACGAGGTGTACCTGCTGCCGGGCGTCGACCGGCCGTATATGAGCTCGCTCTGGACCCCATCGACACGTTGGCTGGCGGTCACGCCGGGTGGGCTGGAGGGCGGCTCGGTGATCGACCAGAGCTATGACGGCAGTCCCGGCGCGCTCGACGTCGTGCGCCAGAATATCGGCAAGACCGGCAAGATCGGCGATCTTGTCGCCAATGATTTCACCTCGAGCATGATCTACGTGCCGCTGATGGAGACCAATAATCTCACCGGCAGGCCGCTCGATTACGGCCGGCTCGCCCGCGAGCTGAACGCCGTGCGGGACAAATACGCCAGCCAGGGCGTCACCCTGCATATCGTCGGTTTCGCCATGGTGGTGGGCGACATGATCAACGGCATCGGCAAGGTGCTGAGTTTCCTTGCCTTGTCCATCCTGATTGCGACGGCGGTGCTGTACTGGTACACGCGCTGCGCGCGCTCCACCGGGCTGGTTGTGACCGCCTCGCTGGTGGCGGTAATCTGGCAGATGGGCTGTCTGCAGCTGCTCGGTTACGACCTGAATCCCTATTCCGTTCTCGTGCCGTTTCTGGTGTTCGCGATCGGCATGAGCCATGGCGCGCAGAAGATGAACGGCGTGATGCAGGATATCGGCCGTGGCACGCACCCGCTGGTGGCGGCGCGCTATACTTTCCGCCGGCTGTTCCTGGCCGGGCTGGCGGCACTGACCTGTGACGCCGCCAGCTTTGCCGTGCTGCTGACCATCCGCATCGACGCGATTCGCGAACTGGCGCTGATCGCCAGCATCGGCGTCGCGATCCTGATTTTCACCAACCTGATCATGCTGCCGATGCTGCTGAGCTATACCGGAGTCAGCAAGAAGGCGGCGATCCGCAGCATGCGCAACGAGGCGGCGGATGGGGCGGCGCGCATCGCCCATCCGGTATGGGATTTTCTCGATCTGTTCACCCGCCGCCGCTATGCCGCCATCGCGCTGGTTCTGGCCGCCTTGCTTGGCGCCGGCGGCTGGCTGGTGGGCCGCAACGTGCAGGTCGGCGATCTCGACCGTGGTGCTCCGGAACTGCGGCAGAATTCGCAGTACAATCTGGATAACGCCTATATGCTGCAGCATTACAGCACCGGCTCCGACACGCTGGTGGTGCTGGTCGACACCAAGCCGTATCAATGCAACACCTTCGATACGATCGATACGGTCGACGACCTGGAATGGCAGCTGGCGCAGATGCCGCAGGTGCAGTCGACCGATTCGATCGGCACCTTCTCCTCTCAGGCGACGATGCTGATGACGGAAAATGCGCCGAAATGGTACGGCGTCATCCGCAACCAGAATGCGATCGACGATTTCGCGCAATACGTGCCGCGCTCGCTGCAAAATCTTTCCTGCACCTTTCTGCCGATCTATGCCTCGCTGCGCGACCACAAGGCGGCGACCCTGTCGGCCGTCATCGCCAAGGTGCAGCAATTCACCGCGCAGCCACGCAACCGGAGCCCGAATTTCAGCATCTCGCTGGCCGGCGGCAATGCCGGCATCGAGGCGGCGACGAATATCGTCATCGAGCAGGCGAACCGGCAGATGCTTTATCTGGTGTATGCCGCGGTGATCGTGTTCTGCTTCGTCGCGTTTCGTTCCTGGCGGGCGGTGGTGTGCGCCGTGCTGCCGCTGATCCTGACCTCGATCCTGGCGCAGGCGCTGATGGTCGTGCTGCATATCGGCATCAAGGTCGCGACTCTGCCGGTCATCGCGCTGGGGGTCGGCATCGGCGTGGATTATGCACTCTACGTGCTCAGCATCGTGTTGAAACAGCTGCGCAACGGCGCGACCTTGTCGGAAGCCTATCATCGGACCTTGCTGTTCACCGGCAAGGTGGTGCTGCTGACCGGTTTCACCCTGTCGGCCGGCGTCGTGACCTGGGCCTTCGCGCCGATCAAGTTTCAGGCCGATATGGGATTGCTGCTGGCCTTCATGTTCCTGTGGAACATGCTGGGCGCCATGGTGCTGCTGCCGGCTCTGGCCTGTTTCCTGTTGCCGCAGCGCCTGTTCGCCGTGCCGCGCGAAACCGGCGCCGGCGAGCGGCCGCCAACCGGCATTGTCGCGTCCCCAGCAAAACTCGAAAGCGAGGTCCATTGATGCCGTCAGCGAAAGAATGCGTCGCAACCTTCTATGGGCTGTTCGCAGCCGGCGATATGGCGGCGGTGGATGCGATGATCCATCCGGAATTTCGCGCCGAGGAGGCGGCAGGTCTGCCTTATGCTGGGCTGTATGAAGGGCTCGCCGGCTGGCATCGCCTGATCGGCGCGGTCACGGCGACGTACAGTGAATTCAGCCCACAAGTCGATTATCTCATGACGGATGATAGCGGCCTTCGCGTCGCCGCCATGGTCCGGCTAACATTCCGCAGCGCCGCGACGGGGAGAAGCGGCGAGACCAGCCTGATGGAAATCTGGGAAGTGCAAGACGGGCTGATCAGCGCCGTGCGGCCGTATTACTGGGATACGCACGCCGTCCGCCGGCTATGCACGGAAAGCTAGCCGCCTTCAATGACCGAACCAGGGAGTAGACGCGTGGACCAACCGATCTCGGTCATGTTGATCGCCGGCGGCAAATATCATGACTTCGATTTTGCCCGGCTGGAGCTGCTCAAACTGCTTGCCGAGCATGAACGGCTGCGGGTGCAGGTCCGCGACGATTACGCCGACCTGGCCGGCATCGCCGCAGCCGACATGCTGATCACCTATACCTGCGATCGCGTGCCCGATGCGGCCGGCGTCGCCGCCTTGCGCGCATTTCTGGGCGGGGGCCGGCGCTGGCTGGCGTTGCACGGCACCAACTCGATACTGCAAGCGCTGCCGGATGGCCGGTTCGACACGCCGCGCACCGCGCCCGAATTCACCGAGATGCTGGGCAGCCAGTTCATGGCGCATCCGCCGATCTGCAAATACCAGGTGCGGGTCTGCGACGATGGCCATGAAATGACGCGCGGCATTGCCGATTTTTGGGTCGAGGACGAGCTCTATCTGGCCGATTGCGACCACGGCAACCAGGTCCTGATGACCACCAGCTTCGGCGGCAATGCCGCCCCCTTCGTGCGCGAGGAATGGCCGCAGGCCGAGCATCCGGTGCTGTATCAGCGGGCTCATTCCGGTGGCGAGATCATGTACTGCACGCTCGGCCATTGCCGCGGCAAGTTCGACGTGCCGGAGCTTGTGGCGGTCTACCCGCATATCGAGCGCGGCGCCTGGACCACGCCAAGCTTTTACGAAGTGGTTCGGCGCGGCATCAGGTGGGCGGCGCGGCTTCAGATTGCGATATAGTAACTAATAACAGCAGGAGTAGAGCATGGATCGTGTCAAGGGCAAGGTCGCCATCATCACCGGCGCGGCCGGCGGGCTTGGCGCCGCGGATGCGCGGCTGCTGGCGGCCGAGGGTGCAAAGGTCATTCTGACGGACGTCAACCCGGCCGGCGAGGCGACCGCTGCCGGCATTCCGGGGGCAATATTCATCCATCACGACGTCACCCTTCCCGAAAGCTGGGCCGAGGTCATTGCGCTGGCCGAGCGGCACCATGGCCGGCTGGATATTCTGGTCAACAATGCCGGGATCGTGGATTTCACCAGCATCGAGGAATCCAGCCTGGAGAATTTCCGCAAGGTCTACGCGGTATCCGTCGAAGGCACGTTTCTCGGCTGCCAGACGGCCTTGCCGCTGCTGCGCAAATCGGGCGGCGGCTCGATCATCAACATGTCCTCCATTGCCGCCATCACCTGCTACCAGCTGGTATGTTCCTACGCCGCCGCCAAAGGGGCGGTGCGTTCATTGTCGCGCAACATCGCCGGCTACTGCCAGGACCAGGGTTACAATATCCGTGTCAACTCGATACTGCCCGGCATGATCGCGACCGACATGACGGTCAAGGCGGCGGCGGAGCTGGCGCGGCGGGGCATCGATGCGACGCCGGCCGATCCGGCCCGCGCCCCGAAATTCGGCGCGCCCGAGGATATCGCCAATCTGGTGCTGTATCTGGCCTCCGACGAAAGCCGGCTGGTAAACGGCACCGAGCTGGTGGTCGACGACCTGCAGACCGTCAAGCAGTGAGGCAAGAGCGCCGGCTTCGCGGCGGCGCGGCGCCAGCCGCCGGGGCAAATCCGGACTTGTCCAAAGCGTTAGGTCCGCTGCGCGGAACCGCGCCGTAGGATGCGAATTCTTTCCGTATCATAGAGGAGCCATGCCGATGCGTTCAGACCCGATCACCGCCATCGGCGAGGTCGCGCAGCTTGCCTTCGTGCCCGCCGATATCGATGCCGCCTTGCGCTACTGGACGAAGACCATCGGCGCCGGGCCGTTCGTGGCGTTCGATCACATCCCGACGGAAACCTGCAGCTACCAGGGCGCTGCCTCCGACATCGATTTCACGCTCTATATCGGCTATTGGGGCGCGCTGCAGATCGAGCTTATCGTCCAGCATAACGATGCGCCCTCGATCTATCGGGCCTGGCGGGACGAAAGGCGGGAAGGGCTGCACCATGTCTGCGTTTTCACCGAGGACATGGCGCGGGCCCGGGCCATACTGGCAGCTGCGGGAACCACGATCGTCCAGGAGGTGACGCTGGCCGATGGGATTGCGGGGATCTATGCCGAGACCGGCGGCGGCCAGGGCTCGCTGCTCGAGATCCTGAAGCCGAACCGGGCCATCCTGGATAGTTTTGCCCATATCAGAAGCCTGTCGGTCGGATGGGATGGCAGCGAACCGGTGCGGAGGCTCGGCTGATGCGCCCGCTGGCACCCGACCTGTTTGATGCAGATGCGCGGGGTCCGCATTTGATCGGCGGCCGCCGCCGGGCGGACGGCAAGATCGTGTTTCCGCTGCCGCAGGGCGCCGAGCGGGCGCATTACGAGACGGTGGCGCTGGCCAGCGAAGGGCTGCTATGGAGCTGGACGGTGCAGCGCTACCGGCCGAAATCGCCGCCTTACTCGGGCGAGGATGGCGCTAAGGGATTCGTTCCCTACGCCATCGGCTATGTCGAGCTGCCGGACCAGGTCATTGTCGAATCCCGGTTGGATTTCGGTGCCGCCAGCCCGCGCATCGGCCTGCCCATGCGGCTTGAAATCATCCCTTATAATCACGGCGAGGATGGCGTTTTGCAATCGACCTATATTTTCCGCGACGCGGAACGACCGGCATGAGCCAGGTCTACATCGTCGGCGCCGGCATCCATCCGTTCGGCCGCCATGCCTTGTCCGGCCTGGACCAGGGCGTGTTCGCGGCGCGCGCCGCTTTGGCCGATGCCGGGCTGCAATGGGGCGACATTCAATGCGCCTTTGGCGGCTCTTACGCCGCCGGCGACGCGGATGCGGCATTGCCGCGCCTTGGCCTGACCGGCATTCAGTTCATCAATGTCTCGAATGGCTGCGCGACCGGCGGCTCGGCTCTGCTTTCAGCCTATTGGGCGATCAAATCCGGCGAGTTCGACCTGGCGATGGTGCTAGGGTTCGACAAGCATCCGCGCGGCGCCTTCAACCCGGCCCCGGCGGATATGGGCCTGCCGGATTGGTACGGCGAAAACGGCATGATGGTCACCACCCAGTTCTTTGCCGCCAAGATCCGGCGCTACATGCAGCTTTACGGGATCTCGGAACGCACGCTCGGGCTGGTGGCTGAAAAAGCCTATGAAAATGCCGTGCACGCGCCGCATGCCTGGCGGCGTGAACCGGTGGCGCTGCAGGATATTCTGGACGCCCCGATGGTCAACGATCCGCTGACAAAATTCATGTTCTGCTCGCCTGCCGAAGGCGGGGTGGCGCTGATCCTGGCCAGCGAGGCGAAGGCGAAGGCGCTGGGTGCGGCGACCATCAAGCTGGTCGGCGCCGCCATGCGCACACGCGTGCCCGGCTCGTTCGAGGTGTTTTCGCCCGGCCTCGATATCGAGCGCGGTCCGTCGCCGGCCCAGCTCGCCGCCCGCGCCGTCTTCGAGATGACCGGGCTGGCGCCGTCGGACATGGATGTGCTGCAGCTGCAGGATACCGAATCCGGCGCCGAGATCATGCATATGGCGGAGAATGGGTTTTGCGCCGATGGCGAGCAGGAAGGTCTGCTGGCGCAAGGTGCGACGCGGATCGGCGGCGCCATGCCAGTGAATACCGATGGCGGGTGCCTGGCCTGCGGCGAGCCGATCGGCGCTTCTGGCCTGCGTCAGGTGTTTGAGAATGTGGTGCAGCTGCGTGGCCAGGGTGGCGGCCGGCAGGTGCCGGGCGAGCCAAGGCTGGGCTACACCCAGGTCTATGGCGCGCCGGGCCTCGCCGCCGTCACCATCATCGGACGGTAGCGATGGAAATACTGGTTCCGGTCAAAGGCCACCCTTACCCGCGGGAGGTATTTTCCGGCATGCTGGAGAGCCTGGCCGGCGGCCATCGCTACACGCTGGTGGAACACCCGGCGGTGGAAGCCGTCCTGCACCCGGAATTCGTGCATCGTTTCGATGCAATATTGTTCTACGACATGCCGGGCATTGACTTCCAGGTGCCGGAACCGCCGGTTTTCATCGCCCCTAGTGCTGCCTATCAGGCGCATTTCGAGGCGCTGCTGCTGGCTGGCATGCCGCTGCTGTTTCTGCATCACGCCATTGCCGGCTGGCCGGCCTGGCCGCGCTACGCCGAAATCATTGGCGGCCGGTTCCTGTATCAGCCGGCCGAGCTACGCCGCGAGATGCGGGCGGATTCCGGCTACCGGCACAACGTGACGCACCGGGTAAGGCCGGTGGCGGCGCATCCCGTGCTGGCGGGGCTGGAGCAGGGTTTCACGATCGAGGACGAGGTTTATCTGTTCGAGGTGTTCGAGGATAGCGTCAGCCCGTTGCTGCGCAGCGGCCAGGATTTCTCGGCACCGGAATTTTATTCCGCCGCCGCGGCGATGCGCGGTGCCATGTTCAGCAACGAAGGCTGGACGCATCCGCCGGGCAGCGACCTGATTGCCTGGACGCGGCAGGAACAGGCCAGCCGGATCATGTATGTTCAGTGCGGCGATAGCGAGGCGGCCTATGCCAATCCCGGCCTGCGCCAGCTGCTCGGCAACGGCTTGGCCTGGCTGCTGGCAAAGGGCTAGCTGGCGGCGTTCGAAAAACCTTGCTATAATGAAACAAAATTTTGCGCCGCTTTTTCAATAGCGGCCGCATACTTCTTACTGCACGCCAATGCCTTACTGCACGCCAATGCCTTACTGCACGCAATGCCGCAATTGGCGGCTCAGCGCTTCTTGATTTCCTTAACGCCGACGCTGCCCAGCCAGTCGCCGGTCAGCTGGTTATGCGCATGCGCCAAATGATGCAGCCCGAACACCGCATCCATGCCGGCGCGCCGGCCGGCGATGTCATCCAGCTGGTTGAAGGCCTGCTTGGCGAGCGCCAGCGCAAAGCGTGGCGCCTCGCCGGCCTTGGCGGCCAGCGCCAGCGCCGTCTCGTCGAGTGCGGCGGGCGCCACCACGCGGTTCACCATGCCAAGCGCATAGGCGCGCGCCGCCGGCATCCGTTCGCCGAGATAGAGGAACTCGCGCGCGATGCGCGGGTGCATCTCATAGGCATGGGCAAAATATTCCACACCCGGAACGCCCATTTTCAGCACCGGGTCCTGGAAGAAGGCGTCGTCCGCGGCGACGATGAGGTCGGCGATCCAGGCCAGCATCAGGCCGCCGGCGATGCAGGCGCCCTGCACCGCCGCGACGACCGGCTTGGGCAAAGCGCGCCAGCGGCGGCACATTTCGAGGTAGCTCTCCTGTTCGCGGACGTAATTGGCCTCGGCACCCGGCAGGCCGACATGGTCGTACCAGAGCGTGCGACGCGCGGGCGCGGCGACGCCGAAATCGGCGCCCGGCGTGCCGATGTCGTGGCCGGAGGAAAAATGCCTGCCTTCGGCGCGCAGCACGATGGCCTTAATTTGCGGATCCGCCGCGGCGCCGGCGAAGGCGGCGTCGAGCGCGTACAGCATCTGGGCGTTCTGGGCGTTGCCGTAACGCGGCCGGTTGAGCGTGACCAGCGCCACGGCGCCGGCCTGCGCGACCCGCACCGGTTCGGCGGTTTCATAGACCGGCGCCTGGGGCAGCGCATCCTCAGTCATGACAGGCGGGCGATCGGTGATGCATGATGGTCTCCGGCCAGAACCAGCTGGGCCATTAGGGCGCGGGCGCCTGGCACGGCAAACTAACCTTTATGCCAGGAAACCGGATCCGCCGTTCTGCGGCAGGATAAAGCTGCGGCCTGATGAACGGAGGAAGGATGCCGGCGATCAATCTACCCCGCATTATCCGGGTCGGCGGCGGCGCCCTGGCGGAGCTGCCCGGCGTGCTGCGGCAATGCGGCCTGCGGCGTCCCTTCATCGTGACTGACGGCTTTCTGCAGGCGAGCGGCATGCTGGATCGCCTGACCGCGCTGCTCGGCGCCGAGGGCATCCAGGCGAGCGTGTTCGCCGATACCGTTCCCGACCCGACGGTTGCGGTAGTGGAAGCGGCACTGGCAAAGCTGCGGCGGTCCGATTGCGACTGCGTCCTGGGTTTTGGCGGTGGCAGTCCGATCGATACGGCGAAGGCGGTGGCGGCGCTGGCGCTCGAGCCGCGGCCGATCTCGACGCTGAAGGCGCCGGCCGTGACCGACCTGCCCGGGCTGCCGATCGTGGCGGTGCCGACCACCGCCGGAACCGGGTCGGAGGCGACGCGCTTCACGATCATCACCGACGAGGCGACGCAGGAGAAAATGCTGTGCGCCGGGCTGGCTTTTCTGCCGATGATCGCGATCGTCGATTATGAGCTGACAATAGCCAAGCCGCGCCGGCTGACCGCCGATACCGGCATCGATTCGCTCACCCACGCCATCGAGGCCTATGTCTCCAAACGCGCCAATCCGTTTTCCGACGCCATGGCGATCTCGGCGATGAAGCTGATCGGCCCGCAGATCCGCCGGGCCTGCAACGAGCCCGGCGATACCGCTGCCCGTGCGGCGATGATGGTCGGCGCGCATCATGCGGGGCTGGCCTTCTCGAACGCGTCGGTGGCGCTGGTGCATGGTATGAGCCGGCCGATCGGTGCGTTCTTCCATGTGCCGCATGGGCTTTCCAACGCCATGCTGATGCCGGCGATCACCAATTTCTCGGCCCCTGCCGCGCCGCAGCGCTACGCCGAATGCGCCCGCGCCATGGGCATCGCCCAGGAGGTCGAGAGCGATCTATGGGCGGTCGGCAGGCTGCTCGAAGAATTGGCGTCGCTCAACGCCGATCTCGGCGTGCCGACGCCGGCGGGCTACGGCATCGATTACGCGCGGTATCACGAGCTGATCCCGATCATGACGGCGCAGGCGATCGCCTCCGGATCGCCCGGCAACAACCCGCGCGCCGCCTCGGCAGAGGAGATCGCGGCACTTTATCACAAAGCCTATGCCTGAATGCGGCATGGCGGGGGCGGCAGGCCGCCGCCCGCCAAGCCGCGCAGGTTTCAAACGCAATTCAAGGAGACCCCAATGACCAGCCCGCCCAGTATCGCGCCCGGTAGCGCACCCGACCGCGCGGTCATGCTCGACATCTATCGCCGGTCCAACCTGATCTATCAGGCGGACCAGAAATTTCGCGCCATGATCACCAGCGGCCAGTTGCAGATCATCTACTATTCGCCGCGCGGCCAAGAGATTCTGTCGGGCGCGCTGATGGCGGCGCTGAACCCAGACGACTATCTCGTCACCACCTATCGCGGCGTGCATGATCAACTCGCCAAGGGCATACCGCCGCGCGATCTCTGGGCGGAATTTTCCGGCAAGGCCACCGGCACCTGCAAGGGCAAAGGCGGGCCGATGCATATTACCCATCCCGAGACCGGGGTGATGGTGACGACCGGGATCGTCGGTTCCGGCCTGCCGATCGCCAACGGTCTGGCGCTCGCCAGCCTGCTGGAAGGCGATGGCAAGGTGACCGTGGTGTGCTTTGGCGATGCGGCGACCAATATCGGCGCCTTCCATGAAAGCCTGAACATGGCGCAGATCTGGAAATTGCCGGTCATCTTCGTCTGCCAGAACAATTTGTACGGCGAGCATACGCCGCAGGCGATGTCGACCGGCTGCAAGGAGTTGATCGACCGCGCGCCAGGCTATGGCATCAACGCCATCCAGGTGAATGGCAATGACGGCTTTGCGATGTACGCCGCGGCGCGCGAAGCGGTGGCGCGCGCCCGGGCCGGCGACGGCCCGACCTTCATTGAGGCGAAAACCTTTCGGTTCCTCGGTCATCTGCTGGGCGATGACAGCCATTATATTCCGGCCGGGGAAATGGCGGCGGCAAAGGCGGCCGATCCGGTCCCGGCCTACCGCAAGGCGTTGATCGAGCGGCAGATCAGCCCGGCCGAACTGGATGAAATAGACCGCGAGATCGCGCAGGTGGTGGCGGAAGCGGCGGAATATGCGCTGGCCAGCCCGTATCCGGAGATCTCCGAGGTCCGCATCGACGTGCTGGAAGAGGAGATCGCGGCATGAACCACCAGGCAACGGTGAAGACGAAGCTCAACTTCGCGCAGGCGATCAACCTGGCGATGGATGAGGCGATGGCGCTGGACAGCCGGGTCATCCTGCTCGGCGAGGATATCGCCGACACCCAGGGCGGTGGGGTGTTCACCGCCACCAAAGGCCTGTCCGGCAAATACGGCGAGCATCGCGTCCGCTCCACGCCGATCTCCGAACAGGCGATCATCGGCGCGGCGGTCGGCGCGGCGATCGCCGGCTACCGGCCGGTCGCCGAGATCATGCTGATGAACTTCATTACGGTGGCGATGGATCAGGTGGTGAATCACGCCGCCAAGCTGCGCTTCATGTCCGGCGGCCAGACCAAGGTGCCGCTGACCATCCGCACCGCGACCGGTGCCGGCGTCGGCTTCGGCGGCCAGCATTCGGACATGCTGGAAGCCTGGTTCGCGCACGTGCCCGGGCTGAAAGTGGCGACAGCGTCCAATCCGGCGGATGCCAAAGGCCTGCTGCTATCCTGCATCCTGGACGACGATCCCTGCATCTTCATCGAAAATACCGCGTCCTACGGCATATCCGGTCCGGCGCCGGAGGCCGGCTACCGGGTGAAGCTGGGCCAGGCGGCGATTGCGCGGCCCGGCAATGACGTCACGGTGATCGGCTATGGAACGGCGATCGGCCATGCATTGGCCGTGGCTGAGGAGATGGCAACGCGCGGCGTCTCGGTGGAGGTGCTGGACCTGCGCACGATCGCGCCGTTCGACGAGGCGGCGGTGCTGGCATCGGTTGCCAGAACACGGCGCGCGGTGGTGGTGCATGAGGCGGTAAAGAAATTCGGCACCGGCGCCGAGATATCCTCGGTGATCCACGAACAGCTGTTCGATTTACTGAAGGCGCCCGTGCAGCGGGTCGGCTCGGCCTATGCGCCGGTGCCATTCTCGCCGGCGCTGGAGAAGGCGTTTCTTTACAGCCGCGAGGACATCGCGGCTGCCATTGAAAAGACGATGAGGTGAAAGACACACATGGAGGTGAGAGAAAATCATGGCGACTGAAATCCGCATTCCCAAGATCGGCGTCAGCATGACGGAGGCGACGCTGGCCGAATGGATGGTGCCCGATGGCGCGACAATCGAGGCGGGAGCGATCCTCTACGCGCTCGAGATGGATAAATCGACGAATGAGATGGAGGCGCCGGTATCCGGCACGGTGCGGCAAATCGGTGCGGCCGGCGAGGTCTATGAGGTCGGCACGTTGATCGCGACGATCGAGTAGACCGGCCGGCGGCGGCAGCGCCGCGCGTTTGCAGAGCCTGATCCGCCTAGAGCGCGAGCGTTTGCGGTTCGCGCATTTGCGCGAGCCGAAACGTAAATCGCCTTTAGAGAAAACGCTGGAGCATGATCGCGCTTAAAGCGATCATGCTCCAGCGCGCCCGCATCGCAGCGATCGCGCGGTTTGATATTCGCAGCGATCGCGCGGTTTGATTGAAATTCGCAGCGATCGCGCGGTTTGAATTCGCAGCGATCGCGCGGTTTGGTATCAACCTGCGACAATCCGGTTCGGCCGATGCTCTACCTAATCTTTTGGAGAGCGGTCACCTTGGCGCAACGCGCTAGAATACCGACATGAACATGAGTTTCACCGCGGAAGAACAACGTTTCCGAGACGAAGTGAGGGAATTTCTTGCAACCCACCTGGATGAACGGCTGCGCCTGGGCGCGCGGCTGACGCCTACCGTCTTTGCCGAGCCCGATATCGGCCGCGAATGGCAGAGGATCCTGAACAAAAAGGGTTGGGCGGGGTATTTCTGGCCGGCGCAATTCGGCGGCATGAACTGGACCCCGATCCAACGTTATATCTTCGAGAAGGAATGCGCCGAAGCCGACGCGCCGGAGCTTCCCGGGCTGAGCCTGAAGCTGCTGGCCCCGGTGCTGCATGAATTCGGCACGGCTGTGCAGCAGGCGCATTATCTGCCGCGCATCCTCTCCGGCGAGGATTACTGGTGCCAGGGGTTTTCCGAGCCAGGTTCCGGGTCGGACCTCGCCAGCCTGAAAACCCGGGCGACGCGCGACGGCGATGGCTGGCTGGTGAACGGCAGCAAATTATGGACGACGCACGCGCATTTCGCCGACCACATGTTCTGCCTGGCCCGCACCAATCCCAATGTAAAAGCGCAGGCCGGCATCAGCTTCCTGCTGATCGACATGAAACAGCCGGGCATTACCGTGCAGCCGATCCGAGGGCTGGCTGGCGACCATGAGGCGAACGCGGTTTTTCTCGAGGATGTCAAGGTGGCGGCCGACGGCCTGGTCGGCGGCGAGGGCCAGGGCTGGACCATCGCGAAATTCCTGCTGGAGAATGAACGCGGGGGCGCCTGCCACGCACCTTCATTGATCGCGGATCTGAAGCGGGTTCGCGCCGGCGCTGCCCAGGCGCCCGCCGATGACGGCGGCGCCATGCTGGACGATCCGCTATTCGCCGCGGCATTGTGCAATTCCGAGCTGGAGGCGCTGGCGCTGGAGACGACCGAGCTGCGGGTGCTCTGCGAAATCGCCCAGGGCGATGCGCCGGGGCCGCAGACCTCGCTGATCAAGCTGATCGCTTCGAACCTGAAACAGGAAATCGGCACGCTGATGATGCGGCTATGGGGCCATGCCGGCCTGCAGCTGCCGCGCGAACGCCCGCTATATGGTGACGCCGCACCGGAGCCCATCCTGAACGCCGCCGCCCAGATCGCCGCCCCCACCTATCTGAACAATCGGGCCTGGACCATATTCGGGGGCAGCAACGAAGTGCAGAAAAACATCATCGCCAAATCGGTGCTCGGCCTATGACGGATCAGCTTGCAGCGCTGTTCGAGCCAATTGAGATCAACGGCATCAAGCTTGCCAACCGGCTGGCGATGGCGCCGATGACGCGCCAGCGCTCGACCCTGGACGGCGTGCCGACCGCGTTGAATGTCGAGCATTACCGGCAACGCGCATCGGCCGGCCTGATCGTTTCGGAAGGCATCTACCCGGCGCCGATGGGCAAGGGCTATCTGTTCACGCCGGGACTGCATACCGACGCGCAGGAAGCCGGCTGGCGCGGCGTGGCGGATGCGGTGCACCAGGCGGGCGGCCGGATTTTTGGCCAGATCATGCATGTCGGCCGGCTGTCGGATCCGCTGCTGCTGGATGGCGAACAGCCGATCGGCGCCTCGGCGGTGCAGCCCGACCCGCTGGCCCGGCATTACACCATCAATTGTCCGCGCCCGAAGCGGCCCTATCCGCAACCGCGGGCCCTGACCCATGCGGAAGTTCTCGGCGTGATCGATGATTTTCGTGATTGCGCGGTACGCGCCAAATGCGCCGGGCTGGACGGCGTGGAGATCCACGCCGCCTCCGGCTATTTGCCGATGCAGTTCCTTTCGACCAACACCAATCTGCGGCAGGATGAATGGGGCGGGTCGATTGCCAAACGCTGCGCGTTTTTGCTGGCCTGTGTCGATGCGATGGCGGCGGCAACCAAGCCGGGCTTCGTCGCAGTGAAGATCTCACCCGGCTGGTCGTTTCACAATGTCTTCGACGATCATCCGATCGCCACCTATAGCCATCTGGTCAAGGCGCTCTCGGCGCGCCATATCGCCTATCTGCAGATCGGCGATTTCGCGGTCGGCTGGGATGTCTACGCCACGCTGCGGCCGCTATTCGAAGGCCCGGCCATGTTCGTTGCCGGATTTACCCGGAGCAGTGCCGCGGCGGCGGTGCATGACGGCGGTGCCGAGCTGGTCGCGATCGGTCAGGGCTTCATATCGAACCCCGATCTGGTCGAGCGGTTTCGCAATGGCTGGATGATCAACCGGCCGCATGTCGCGACCTATTATACGCAAGGGGCGGAGGGCTATACCGACTACCCGGTCTTCGCCGATAGCGACCCCGAACAGCTGCAGCCGGTCGATGCCGCGCCGATCCCGATCTCGCCGGCCACGACCGGCTGACCGGCCGCTGGCTTGCGCGGCTTTTTAGAAGGCGCTCTAGCGTTGCGCTTTGCCAAGGAGGATTTGAATGGCGGCACCCTCGCTTCCGGAAACCTTACAGGACCTGATCGACCGGGCGCATATCAGCGACACGGTGCTGCGCTACGCCACCGGCATCGACCGCCGCGACTGGCCGCTCTACCGCTCGATCTTCGCCGATGCGGTGGAGGTCGATTTCGAAACCTGGTCGCACGAGCCGGCGCGCATCTGGACGGCCGAGGCGTGGGTTGCCTCGGTGCGCGCAACGCTGGCGCCGTTCGACGCCACCTCGCATATGCTGACCAACCATGTCATCACGCTGGATGGCGATGAGGCGACGCTGACGGCGCATATGGTGGCGCTGCACTATTTCGATGGCGAAACACAGGAGCTGGGCGGGTTCTATACGCACCGGCTGCGGCGCGAGGCTACCGGCTGGAAGATCTGCCGCTGCCGGCTGGTCATCACCTGGGAACGCGGCTCGCGCAGCCTGTTCGAGCGGGCTGCCGCCAGAGGGCCCATTGCGCGCATCGATGTCGGCGCTGCCGGCATATGACGGCGTCGCGAACCTGCCACGCGGCTTGCCGCCGCCGGGATACTAAGCCGATGAACCTTGCAATGGGAGACGAGCGTGGATTTTCGTTTTGATAGCGATCAGGAGATGGTGCGCAACGTCGCCGAGCGCTTCGTCACGGATCGCTACCGCGCCGGCGACCGGGCGGCCTACCGGGCCGAGCCGGCGGGCTATGGCGAGCGGAACTGGTCGCTGATGGCCGAGCTTGGCATCCTGGCGGTGCCGGTGCCTGCGGCGGATGGCGGCTTGGATGGTGGCCCCGCCGAAATCGGCCTGATGATGCAAGTTCTCGGATCCGGGCTGGTGGTGGAGCCGGTGCTGGCGGAAATGGTCATCGCCGGCGCGCTGCTCGCGCAAGCTGGAACGGACGCGCAGAAGCAGGCCTGGCTGCCGGGCATGCTCGCCGGCGAGCGCCATATCGCGCTGGCCTATGCGGAGCATGTGGCGCGCTACGACTTTGAACGGGTGACGGCCCGCGTCGATGCCGGCCGGCTGAGCGGCGGCAAGACGGCCGTTGAAGGCGGCCGCGACGCCTATATCGTGACCGCCCTGCAGGACGGCGTGCCTGGCCTCTTCCTGGTTGCCGGCGATGGCGCGGGCGTCGCCCGGCGCGACTATCGGCTGATCGACGGCTCGATCGCCGGAGAGCTTGATTTCGACGCTGCCCCGGCCGAGCCGATGGCGGGCGATCTTGCCGCACTCAGCAAGATCGCCGATCTCGCGCGGGTTGCCGCAACGGCGGAGATGGTCGGGCTGATCGGCACAATATTCAATTCGACCATCGAGTATGTCCGTCAGCGGCGGCAGTTCGGCGTGACGATCGGCAGCTTCCAGGCGATCCAGCATCGCCTCGCCGACCAGTACGCCGCGCTTGAGCAGTGCCGCTCGCATATGTACCGCGCGATCGCCGGAGACCGGGCGGCGATTGCCGGCGCCAAGGCCTATGTGTCGGCCGCCGCGATCAAGCTGGGCGAGGAATGCATCCAGTTCCATGGCGGCATGGGCGTTTCGGACGACCTTGATCTTGGCCATGCCCATAAACGGGTGCTGCGCCTGGCCTGCCTGTTCGGCGATGCGGCGCATGAGCAGCAGCGCTACAACCGGTTATTGCAACGGGCATGAACCGACCGAAGGCCGCCACGGCGGCCGCCATTGGCGGCTTATAAGCGCGCGGGCGAAGGCTGGTTCCGGGGTTTTGGAAAGCCCCGGGAACGTAAGCAATCCGGCCGGGTTAGAAATTCGGGCCGATATAGCCGAGCTGTGCCGCCTTGAAGAGCGTCTGGCTGCGATTGACGGCATCGAGCTTGATCGAGGCGTTGTGGATGTGAAACCTTACGGTGGCGCGGCTGCGCGACATGATCAGGCTGATCTCGCAATCCGTCTTGCCGAGCGCCGCCCAGCGCAGGCACCCGACTTCGCGCCGCGAGAGGATGGTGCCGACGGGTAGCCGCTCGCGGTTGCACATCACCCGGACATAGCCGGCGATGAAGGTGCGGGTGATCAGCCCGAGAATATCGCCATAGGCGGCGAATTCGGCCGAGATGTCGGTCTTGCTGCGGTCGGCGGGCAGATAGCTGGCGGCGCCGATCTGGCCGTAGGGCAGATGCACCGGTACCACGATGGCGGCCGGCGTCAGCGAACGGCGTTCGAAATTGCGCAGGTCGATGGCTTCCAGCAGCGGATTGCCGAGCGGTGTGCGGAAACCTTCCGCATTGCACCAAAACGGTTCGCATTCGTAGCGGCAGGCGGTGGGGAGCGGCGAATCGAGGGCGAGGCCCGGGGTGCACCACCAGCGGTCATTGCCGTCATCGGTCCAGCCGAAGACCTCGGTCGCCAGAACATTGCCCTTGTCATCGAGCATCGGCGCCTTGACGGCGATGTTATGGCAGATCGCCACGCGCAGCCCCGCCATGTCCCACGCCATTTCCTTCAGCCGCTCGGCGGCCGGCCGAACCTCGGAAGGCCGGGTGATCCGCAACGGATCCAGGTTTACCTGTAACATGCGCGTTATCCTTTTATTTTGGACCGTCACGAATAGGTCCTCCCGATTTCCATCCTACACTGGGCGGGGAATCTCGACAACCTGCCGCGTCCAGGCGTCAAGCTGGGCGATCGAACGGCGATAGCGGCGACCTCGGCTTTGTCGGCCCGCTTTGCTGGAAGCTGTGCCGGCGGCCTAGCACTTTAGTTAGGCGGCGCCTGCTGGCGACTTGTCACTTCGCCAAAAGCATAGTTTGCCTCCGGGTGGCCACGGCGCAAAATGAAGTTGAAATGAGGAAGCACGAAAAGCTGCGTTTGCATGGCAGGTCGATCCTGACCGGCGGTACCGGCGTTGCCGGCAACAAGCCGTTGCAGCCGGCTTGCGGCACGCCGCGATGAGCCTTCCTGGCCATCTGGCGGCGTTCCGTGGTGCCGGGCTGTGGCGGGACCGCACGGTCGCCGACTACGCCCTGCAACGCGCCGAGCGGCAACCGGATACGGTGGTTTTTCCGAACGATCCGACGCAGCCGACCTATGCCTCCCTGCTGGCCGACGCTCAGGCGCTGGCCGCGTCGCTGGAAGCGCTTGGGCTGGTCGCGGGCGATGTGATCAGCTTCCAGATGCCGAACTGGATCGAGGCCGCAATCATCAATCTGGCGGCGGCCATCGGCGGCTTCGTCGTCAACCCGATCGTGCCGATCTACCGCGATATGGAAGTGCAGCAGATGCTCGCCGATGGCGGCGCCAAGATTTTCTTTGTCTGCGGCGTCTTCAGAAAATTCGACTATCTGGCAATGGTTGATCGCATCCGCGCGGCGCTGCCGGCGCTGGCCCATGTGGTGACCCTGCGCGGCGATGCGGATCGCGGATTGAGCTTTCAAGGCTTGCTCGCCGCCGGCCGGGCCAGGACGCTGACGCCGCGCCGGGTCGACCCGGATGCCGTCAAGCTGCTGCTGTATACGTCCGGGACGACCGGCAAGCCGAAGGCGGTGCTGCATAGCCACAACACCCTTGCCAGGGTGTCGGAGGTGAGCTTTGCACATTGGCGCATCACCGCCGGCGAGACGATCCTGATGCCATCGCCGGTGACCCATATCAGCGGCTATTCTAACGGGCTGGAGCAGCCATTTATCGGTGGCACGCGCACGGTGCTGATGGAAGCCTGGGACGCAGAAGCGGCGCTGGCGCTGATCGAGACCTATCAGGTCTGTGGCACGGTGGCGGCGACCCCGTTCCTGAAGGAGCTGGCGGATACGGCGCGGGCGAAAGGGTCGCGGCTGCCCAGCCTGCGGGTGTTCGCCTGCGGCGGTGCCGCCGTGCCTGCCGAACTCGTCGCCGACGCCAACCGCACATTCCACACCGCCTGCGCCTTCCGGGTCTATGGCAGTTCCGAGGCGCCCTTGGTGACGCTGGGCTATCCGGCAAGCGAGTTTCCCGATCTTGCGGCCGCCACCGATGGCGCGGTCGTCGATTACCAAGTGCGCCTGCTCGACGATGCGGGCGCGGAGGTGCCAGCCGGCGGCGAAGGCGAGATCGTGGTGCGGGGACCCTCGATGTTCCTCGGCTATGCCGATGCCGGACAGACGCGCGAGGCCTTGACCGCCGACGGGTTCTTTCGAACCGGCGATATCGGTCTGCTCACCGCGGCTGGCGCCGTCGTCGTCACCGGCCGCAAGAAGGACCTGATCATCCGCGGCGGCGAGAATATCAGCGCCAAGGAAATCGAAGACGTGCTGCACCGACATGCCGAGGTCGCGGAGGCGGCGGTCGTGGCGATGCCGCATGCGCGGATGGGCGAGGGGATCTGCGCCTTCATCGTGCCGCAGCCGGGAGCCAGCCCCAGTTTCGAGGAGCTGGCCGCCTTTGTCGCAGCCGCCGGGCTGGCGCGCCAGAAGACGCCGGAGCGCATGCACTTCGTCGCCGACCTGCCGCGGACGGCTTCGGGCAAGATACGAAAGGATGTGCTGCGGGAAATGGCCCGCGCCGCCAGCGTCTGACGCGTTGGCCCGGCGCCGGCGCGCGGGCGCTTACGTCGCGAGCGACGTGCAGGTTACGTCGCGAGCGACGTGCAGGTTACGTCGTGAACGACGTGAAGGTTACGTCGTGGACGACGTGCAGGTTACGTCGCGAGCGACGTGAAGGTATGGATCTCGATAATACCGTTACGAATTTGCATGGTATCGGTGACCAGCTGAACGAATGGCGGCGCCGCCCAGGTGATGTAGGCAATTTCGTTTTCGATATGTTTTGTCCTGACTTCGAAGGCCTGCCAGAATTCCGGTGTGGTGCTTTCCAGGACCCCCTTGAACAGGCCACGGATCTGCGCCTTGCCCCGGAACACGGTATCGGGCGACAGCACGACGGAAGCTTCGCCGTAATCGAGCAGCAATGCGTCGAGCCCGGCGGCGGCGAAGGCGGCCAGATGATGCTCGAGTACGGCGGCGGTATCCGGCTGGTTCCCGCCGTGGCCGGCGTCGCTTCCTGGGGCGGACATGCTGGTCTCCATGAAGGTGGGTCGTGGATGGGCGTCGCCGGAAGGCGGGTTTCGTTGCCGCCATTAGCCTCGACGGTTGACGGTAGTCCATCCGCCGAAGCCGCCGAACTGTTGAAAATGCTAGGCCGGCTTCAGGCGCAAGAATGGCTAGGAACATCGCCAATGCAGGTGTTGGCGCATGGCGTTTCCGGCGGGGCCGGGTTTGACAAGGGCGCCACTGTTCTGGCGCAAGCCGCCAGGCGCCAGCCGGGCGCCCGCCAGCTTGGGTCTGGTCCTGGCACGCCAGGCCGAAGCTGGCTGGACGGAAACTGCATTGGTCCTTTAGTCCAATACCGAACCGGGGAAGAACATGGCGATGGAACCGATTTACATTTTGTCGGCCGTGCGAACGGCGATCGGTGACTTCGGCGGCAGCCTGAAGGATGTTCCGGCCGTCCGGCTCGGCGCCCTGGTCATCGCCGAGGCCATTCGGCGGGCCGATCTGGCGCCGGATGACGTGCAGCACGTGGTGATGGGCAATGTCATCCAGAGCGAGCCGCGGGATGCCTATCTGGCGCGTATCTGCGGTGTCGAGGCAGGCGTGCCGATCGCGGCGCCGGCGCTGACGCTGAACCGCCTATGCGGCTCCGGCCTGCAGGCGATCATATCGGCATCGCAATTGATCGCGCTGGGCGAATGCGACATCGCCGTGGCGGGCGGGGCGGAGTCGATGACGCGCGCGCCGCATCATGTAAGTGCCGCGCGATACGGCCAGAAGATGGGCGATGTGAAGATGGTCGACGCCCTGCTCGCGGTTCTGTCCGATCCTTTCGAAGGCATCCATATGGGCGTCACCGCGGAGAATGTCGCGGCCGACTACCAGATCACCCGGGCGATGCAGGACGAACTGGCGGTTCTTAGCCATCGGCGCGCGGCGCAGGCGCAGGCCGAGGGACGCTTCGATGCGCAAATCCTTCCGGTCGAGGTGAAGGACCGCAAGGCGACCCGGTTGTTCGGCCGCGATGAGCATGTGCGTGACGATGCCAGCATCGAAGACATGCGCAAGTTGAAGCCGGCCTTCCAGAAAGATGGCACGGTGACCGCTGCCAATGCCTCCGGGATCAATGACGGCGCCGCCGCGGTGGTGCTTGCCTCGGAACAGGCGGTGCAAGCCAAGGCGCTGGCGCCATGGGCGAGGATCCTCGGCTGGGGCTATGCCGGCGTGCAGCCGAACCGCATGGGGCTGGGCCCGATCAAAGCCGTGCCGATCGCCCTGGCGCGCGCCGGCCTCGATCTCCAACAGATCGACGTCATCGAATCGAATGAGGCATTTGCCGCGCAGGCCTGCGCGGTTGCGCAGACCCTGGGATTCGACCCGGCTAAACTCAACCCGAATGGTTCCGGTATTTCGCTGGGCCATCCGGTGGGCGCCACCGGCGCGATCCTGACCGTCAAGGCGCTTTACGAGCTGGAGCGGATCGGCGGGCGTTACGGCCTCGTTACCATGTGCATTGGCGGCGGCCAGGGGATCGCCATGATCCTCGAGCGCCTGGCTGGCAACGGCGCCGGGCGCGGCGCCATGTCTGGGCTGCCGGCATCGTGAGCGGGCTCAATTTTGAACTCGGCGAGGAACAGGCCGCCATCGCCGAGATGGCGCGCGGCTTCGCCGGCACGCATCTGGCGCCCTTCGCCATCAAATGGGACGAGGAAAAATTCTTGCCGGTGGCGACGCTGCGCGAGGCCGCGGCGCTCGGCATGGGTGGGATTTATGTGGACGAGGCGCATGGCGGTTCCGGGCTGAGCCGGCTGGACGCCGCCTTGATCATCGAGGCGCTGGCGATCGGCTGTCCATCGATCGCGGCCTATATTTCGATCCATAACATGGTGGCCGGCATGATCGACCGCTACGGCGATGACGCGCAGCGCGCCCGCTGGCTGCCGCGGCTCTGCAGCATGACGCATCTGGCGAGCTATTGTCTCACCGAGCCCGCCGCCGGTTCGGATGCCGCAGCCCTGCGCACCAGCGCAGTGCGACACGGTGATTACTACCTCGTCAACGGCGTCAAGCAATTCATTTCGGGCGCGGGTGCGGCCGACATCTACGCGGTCATGGTGCGCACCGGCGAGCCTGGGCCGAAAGGCACATCCTGCCTAATCGTCGAAAAGGACACGCCTGGCCTGTCTTTCGGCGCCAATGAGCATAAAATGGGCTGGAACGCCCAGCCGACCCGCCAGGTGATCCTGGAAGATGCGAGAATTCCCGTTTCCAACCGTCTGGGCGCGGAGGGGATCGGCTTCAAGATCGCGATGGCCGGGCTGGATGGCGGCCGCATCAATATCGCCGCCGCCTCTTTGGGCGGAGCCCGGTCCGCCTTGGACAAGACGCTGGACTATATGGCGAGCCGCCAGGCGTTCAAACAGAAGCTGAGCGATTTCCAGGCCTTGCAATTCCGCCTGGCCGACATGGCGACCGGGCTGGAAGTGTCGCGCAGCTTTTTGTGGCGCGCCGCCTCGGCGCTGGACGCCAAGGCGGCGAATGCGACGACGCTGTGCGCCATGGCGAAGCGATTCGTCACCGATAGCTGCTTCGAGATCGCCAACCAGGCGCTGCAGTTGCACGGCGGCTACGGCTATTTGACCGATTACGGGATAGAAAAGATCGTGCGCGACCTGCGCGTGCATCAGATCCTGGAAGGCACCAACGAAATCATGCGGGTGATCATCGCCCGCACGCTCAATCCTGGCTGAGGGGACAGGCATGGCCGAAACGCAGGACGTGCTGGTCGAAACCCATGTAGCACCCGGCTGCATCCGGCTGAACCGGCCAAAGGCGCTGAACAGCCTGACCTTGCAGATGGTGCAGGATATCGCGGCTGGCTTGCGTCGCTTTGCCGAGGATCCGGCGATCGGCTGCGTATTGGTGACCGGCGAAGGCGAGCGCGGGCTGCGCGCCGGCGGCGATATTCGCGCGCTGTAATACCGTGGCCGGACGGCTCCGGCTTCGGCGCGCGTTTTCTTTGCCACCGAATATCGGATGAACGTTGCCATCGCGGCCTATCCGAAACCCTATATCGCGGTACTGGAAGGCATCACCATGGGCGGCGGCGTCGGCCTGGCTTCGCATGGCGCCATCCGGATCGTCACCGGGCGGACGCGGCTGGCGATGCCAGAGACCGGCATCGGCTTTCCCCGATGTCGGCGGCACCTGGCTGCTGAGCCGCAGCCCGGGCCAGATCGGCACCTTTATCGGCCTGACCGGCAATGCCGGCCAACGTATGGCGAACAGAAACTTGTAGCGGTTGGACTGACAGCATCGGATGAGTTGCTTGCGCAGCGTGAGCTTTGGAGTGAGATTACCGTCCAAGGCCTCGATATCGATCAAGAGGTTTGTTTTCCTAGAAACACCAAGATGAAAGTGCTATCTTACAACAAGAAGACCCGGAACTTGTTGTGGAGGTGCGTGGTGACTGAGAAACCGAATATCGTTCAAAAGCCTAAAGAAATCAAAAAAGAACCACCCATAAGCCGGTTTATTGAAGATGACTTTGTGGGGGTTATTTTTGATCATTCGGAGGGTGATGGGGTTCCAATTGATTTTGGAGACTTCTTTGGCGAAGAAGCCAAAAAGAAGTCTGATTGATGCCCCGCTTTTTCGGGATTAAGCCAGGGGAGGAGAAGTCGTCTGCCGGCATTCGCATAAAGGTCGCTGCCGATGGCGAAAGCGTCTGGATGCACGGCAAATGGCTTGATCTTGGGCCGACGCATGCTGTAGCCTGGATCACTAAAAAGGCGGTTTTTTCTAGGCCAGATGGGAAAAAAATGCGTTTGGGCGATTTTCCCGCTTGGGTTGTTAGGGGCGGTACCAAAAGGCGTCCAGTCACGGCTGCTATGTTCAAAGTTGCGCAATTCGAGGGTGGCAACATTACCGTGATATAGCAGGGTTAACCCCTGAGTCTGCGGCGAACACGGAGAATAGCCCTGGTTGCCGACTTGATGGCGATCGTCCTGCGCGTGCTTGCCGGCCTGGACCATGATCCCAGCGAGGATGTGGTTTTAGCGGCCGTAGAGCAGGCCCAGGCCGCCGCGGTGGCCATGTCCCTGGAAAGCGGTTCTATGTGTGGCATCTCGTTCGATGTCGATCCGACCCGATTTGAAGAAGCTTTAAGGGAGGCGCTCTCCCGCAAGGGGTGAGAGGGCGCCCAAGCCAAAGGTATTATCCCAGTGCGGCCCAGCGCAGCCGTCATGGCGGCTTACCAGAAGGACTTGGACGGCCTGCTGGCTGAGATGCAAGCGTCGCTCCTGTGGTGGCTCCGGGCCGCTTACAGGAGGCAGGAACCGGTCTAAGCCCCACACGGCAATCATACGGCTACAATGTTGCAAAGACCGTTATAACACTCTTAGTAGAAGCTTAGAAAAGCATTGTCCTCACAGATTTGCACGAAGTCCCCAAGCTTTCCGCTTCTGCCAGTCTGCTGGAAAACCCATACTGATCGTCGGAATGGCGGGGTGCTCCTCCAACAGCTCGCGTAGTTTCACCGCCCAGTGGTTGCCAGGCGCGATGCGAGCCAGGAGAATTTGCATAACAACAAGCTGCGCATAAACGCGATCGTTTGGTGTCAGTTCAGCCGTGAAGGCACGGGCGATCAAAGGCTTGATCCGACATTCCCGATTCCAGAGGCGGCTGTGATGTGCACAGACATTACGGATGTAGTTCAAGCTATGCAGCCACGAGCTGAGAACTGGATGCGGCAAGCCAAAACCTTGGCAAATATCAAGGAATTCGGGATGCGTCAGATTCTTGTAGAGAAAGGAAATCGTGCCAAAGCTCACGGATTCGAACACCATCCAGCAAGGCGGCATGTCGGGGCTACTGTAGGTCTGATAGTAGTGCTCGATGTAAATATCCCGGCGTTTCATGTTGCCCGGTGCATGGCCGATCTGTTCCCTTACGTCCGCGACGAAACGCACGTGATCGAAGCTCGGAGCGAATAAACGCGGGTTTTGGTACCAATGTGCGCCATGGCGCTTTGCAATTTCGTTTGAGAGCGAGGCGCGAACAGAAATCTCGATACGCTCAACCGCATCCATTACGAGTAGCCGCAATTTCCGGTCAAAAACATATCGATCGAGGACCTCGTCAAAGGTCGTCCCCGGTTTGAAATTGTGCTTATCGGGGCCAGGGCCGCCAATCTGGAAGGACAACGCGTAACCGGAAAGCCGATAATAACCGATGTGGGTCAGATAGTGGGTTGCGATGTCAGGATCATCAACCGTTAAACCGCGCGAGACCAAAAGACGAAGCTGATCGGGCAAACTCAGCGGCGGCTTGTTAAACGGGATGCGCGGCAGGGTAACACCAAGACATGAAAAACCCGCCCATATGCGCTTCCAAGGAGAGGCGGGGCGGGTACGTTGGAAACATATTTAGCGTAATCTCCCTAAAACTTCAATAAGAGAGTACCCCCACCCGCTCGGAAGTGCCGAGCACAGGCGAGCACACGTGAGCAGCGCGATCACGCGATCACATGCGAGCACCGCATTTCTGATCTAATAGGCTGATTTAATTAGTTAAATCCAAAGCCGATTTGCCAGCCCATTCTTGAGCTGGACACGAGTCCTGCGTCACAAATGTTAAGCTTCCGTCTTTCCGCCTGCTGGTAACTGAGTAGCGAAATATAAGTCATTGATTTTACTTACTTCTTAGATCATATTCTTGTTCGTCGAGCTTTAAAGCAATCTGGGTTCCACTCCAGACAAGCAGGCGAGCAGCTAGGAGGCGATTGGCGACGGCCGGGGTCCAAACTCGGCTACTTTTAGAAAGGGAATGCATTGGTCGATTTATCAGCTATTCTTACCGGGAAAAAACCTCGCAAGAAGATCGCGCAGCGCCAGGTTGAACTGCGCAATCGCTTGTGGCCGGAGATGACCGACGGCCATATTTGGCGGCGGCAATATCACCATGGCTTTACTACAATCCCGCGCACGATGCCCCTCATCCTGTCAATTATGGATGACCTGGCAGGCGTACCCGTCGCAATGGCTTATCTGGAGCTGTGGGGGCGGTCGTTCGACGAGGGATTCGTCACCCTGTCCAAGCCTCGCGAAATCGCATTTCATGCGGGCTTCGACGGGCAGCGCGGCGAACGGACATGGCGCAGCAAGATGAAGGCTCTCACCGATCTGGGGTTCATCCATACCCAAGGCGGCGCTTCTGGTGCGATGAGCTATGCTCTTATCCTGAACCCATATCTCGTTATTCGCCGACTTCATGATCTAAAGACGCCAGGTATGCGAGAGGATAAATATAACGCCCTGGTGGAACGCGCCGGCGAAATTGGCGCAGATGATTTTAACCTACCCGACCCATGGGCCGCTCCGCCAGTTGTCGAAGACGAAGCAAAGACTCCAGAAGTGGCAAAGGCCGCAGAATAACACCGAGTAAAGCGCGTTTGAATGGTGACTCATTTTTATAAGAATCTGCCCGTCAGGCCGCTTCCCGAATCCGCGTATGGGAAATACCGAGATGACCATCGGGAAGGGGCATCCTGTAAAAGTCCGAAACCATCCTGAATTTTGCATACTTTTTCGTCAGAGCTTCGACCGACGCCAGCTTTCCGAGGACAAAACCAAATCCTCCGCGCACTGCACGATCGTGCGGTTCATTTCCTTGATCCGGTCTTTTGACGTGGTTGCAAAGCGTACCTGACCCTTCGGCGGATCGGTGAGTTCGAACTTGCCGCGCATGATTTGCGGATGCATCGGCTCGCAAACAATGCAGAGCCTTGGCGTGATGGGAAGATACCGCCATAGCCCGCCGATGCCACCGCGAAACCGGCCGGGGTCTTCGATCGCCGAAGGATTATCGCTGGTTAGAAAATCGATGTCGGTATCATTGGCGACAATGATCCAGTCCGAATTATAGAGCCGGATCGCATGTTCGAGCATATGCGATGCGCTCACGGCGTGAACGTAATTCGGATCGGGTTCGAACGTAACCTTCCCGGCCTCGATCGCGGCTAGAGCTTGGTTGATGATCGTATCCGGCTTGCCAATCCTGTTTTTCAGGTCACGATGCGCCTTTAGGAAATCTAGGGTCTGGTGCGTGTAGATGCTGACGCCGACCCGCTTCCATGCCGGCGTGCAAACCAGAAGGTTGCCCCAATAGCCGGCGATCGCCAGCTTAACGTCATCCGGGCAATACTGCGCCTCGATCGTATCAACGGCCGCGCTCCAATTTTGCTCGAACATGGCGCGGTACTTACCGAGGTAATCCGGCTGCTCCATGAAATCCGGAATGATGTCGCCGTCCCATTCATGGCAGATGTCATACGGTCGGCACGGAAAAGTTTTGCCGTCTGATTTCCGGTAAGCCTGAAGAAACCCAGTCTTACCGACGAAGCGATTTAGGTAGGTCTGCGCTATATAATGATCTCTGGGCATGATGCTCTGACTCAGCTAAATAAGGACTACAGTGGAAAAGCCATCATCCTGTCGATGACTCGCCATCCTGAGTTTTCGTACAACTTGATGGCGCTAGTGTTTTGTTCGTCAACGCAGAGCGTAATCAAAGTTGCGCCGTGGTCCTTTGCTTCTTGCAGCCCTCGTTTCACAAGAGCGCGGCCTATGCCTTCCCTTCGACGTTCGGAAATTACCCCCAGCATCGTCACATCAGCACGGCGTCCCGCTTGCACCAAAAGTGCGCTTTGATGGTCGGTGATTCGTAAAACTACAAAGCCGATCAGCCGTTTTTCCTCTACAGCTTCTGCAACAAACACAAAACTTGAATTGAAGGCAGACGATGGCACTTCTGAACCGAGCTGCCGGGTGGAGTACGGGCCTTGAGACTCATCAACAGCTTCCCGCGCCAAAATGGATACAACCCCACCATCCGTTTCTGAGGCACTGCGGATTATATAATCGCTCATTCTAATACGTCGCAAAAAAACTGGCAGCTTTTTCCGGGTTATATCCGCGCCGGTCGTAAAGCTTGGTGGTGGACGGATCGCGATGCCCGGCCGCTTTCTGCACGTCCTCTAAAGCTGCGCCGTTTTCTAAAGCCGTGGTGATGAACGTCGCCCGCATCGAGTGCGCCGAGTAGCCACGTTTCAACCCGATCCGCGCCGCGTATTTCCGCATCAGGCGGTCGATCGCGCCGGGGTCGATGACATTACCAGCGGCAAGCGGTTTGGCATTCCCTCGCAGCGGCCGGAACAACGGGCCGTCGAGCTGGTCGCCATGCCCCGCATGTTCAAGGTAAGCCCGGATGCGCTGCGCCGCTTGCGGGTTGATCGCCAACGCTTCGCGGCGGCCGCCTTTGCGGATCACGCGCAAGGCGTCAAAGCCCCGGTTCTCGTGAAGGTCGCCCACTTTCAGCGCGGCGATTTCAGCGCGGCGCAATCCGACCTGAAGCCCGACGGACAGAATAGCCCGATCACGCAACCCCGCCAGCGTGTCGGCCGGGGGCGCATCGAGCAACCGGCGGGCCTGCGCTTTTGAAAAAGCGGCAGTGCTGCCTTCCTCGCGGTTAATCCTCGGTCGCGTCACGTCGGCAACCGGATTGCGGGCCGCGACCCCATGGCGGACCAGATGCTTGAACAGGCTGGACAACGCGGCCATGCGGCGGCGGATCGTGGACGGGGCCGCGCCTTCCTGCTCGCGCTGCATCCGTTCCCACGCGATGACCGCGCGGTGATCGACCTGCCGCAGCTGCTCCGGGTTCACGATGCCGATAGCCTGCATGAAGTGTCGCACGTCGAGGCGATAGGCGCGGCGGGTGCGGGCACTTTTCTGGCTGGCAAGCCAGATTTCTTCCTCGGGAATAATCGCCAAGGCGTCGAGCGGGGCGAGCTGGCCGGAACGGGAAGGCAAAACGGGCAGGGGGTGCGACTCGGGCATGCGGGAATCGTATCAAACTATCTGCGCCTGATAAACTGGATTATCACGTGCTAATTCGCCTGAAGGCTGGAAGGAATGAGGGATTGCAAACGTGCCCCGCTATTGAGCGAGCACTTTATCCTCCGCGTCGTAATCAAATGGGTCATAGCTTGCGATTTCCGGAAAATGTTCGCGCCAGTCCCCACGCGCTTGGGTCTCCACCAGCCAGTCAATCATTGGGACTATTCCCTCGGCATATGTCTCAACCGGCAGGTACCCTAAGTTCCGAGCCGATGAATCATCCGCGACGAACGGTGCCCGCACAGACCAAGGAGTTTGACCTACTCCCGATCCCGGTGGCTGAGGACCTAGCCTGACAAAGCTGCAGCTCGAGCCCATGTACTCCGCGATGGATAACCCCCGATTATATACCGTAGGGGTTTCCGGATCGACAGCATTCAAGATGCGGCTGCCCGGGATTTTGAGCGCGGTTAAAGTCAGCGCCGCCAAATTAGCAACAGATGTCGTGGTAAAGCGGCTTTCTCCCTCATAAGCGAGGGGAATTTGTTGTCTCCCATCGAGGATGCGTTTTACAAACCACCATTCTCGCGGGTGGAGCGCTCCAGGGCCATAAATTGCACCAGGCCGCAGAATCGTGATGGGGACACGAGCATTGGCCAATAGTTTCTGTTCCAAAGCCACCTTCCGGGTCGAGTATGTGGCAGGACCTGGTTGGGTCGTGGAATGGGTTTCGGGGATTGGAACCGGCATTATCGGAATACTGGTTGCACTTGCTTCATCCAGCGTTCGACCTTCATCATCACAATAGACGCTGATGGATGACATCGCCACGATCGCTCCAAGATTACCCTGAAGCGCTAGCAACTGATCAGCATGGGTCTCGTCATACGCGATTGTGTCAATGACCGCATCTGCGCCATCCTTCAATGCTGAATGCAAAGCGCCTGGCTGCTCTCGGTCGAGCACAACGAATCGAATGCCACTTTGCAATAATTCCGCCGGGATGCCCCGTTTGCCTCGGTAAGAAACCGTTACATCCCAACCATCTGCCTGAAGCCGAAGTGCTAGGGACCGCCCAATCTGACCTGTGCCGCCAACAATAAACGCGTGCTTTGCCATAGTGGCCCACTATGCCGGTCAGCCAAATTTGCACAAGGGCGGTGCGCTGTGGCCCCGAAAGATAGGATAAAGAACATTACCATATATAGCGGCGGCTCTTTGCGTATGCTCGTCAAACCAGCGATTTTGTAGTTACTTCAAATGGCAGAGGTCAAAGAGCGTGGGCAAGGCCACTTCCTCGGATCGGCTCGCGATCGTTCTGGGCGGAATCCACGCGACTTTTGCGCAGGAAGCGAGATCTGGCACGCTAGAAGGGCCACCTACGATACGCCGCCCCCTAGCAATTCTTTCTCGTGCGCAGATGCCCAATGCGCCAAAGTTATTGGTTCACGGCCAAGAAGTCTTTCAATCGTGTTCGTGCGGGTAGCGGCGTAAGCCAACCGTCCATCGGCTACCTGTGTGACCAGCTCAAGCATACTCAACGAAAACGGAACGTCCATTCCGGCTGGCAACGGCACGGCCTTTGCCTCAAGCGCTTCCCTGAGATCATCCGGCTTGATAACCTGTGCCTTTACTTCTTGTCCGAGCGATTTGCTAATGACTTCCGCGAGTTCGGGCCCATTGAAAATATCGGTTGATAAAAAATAATCGCTACCCGCATGTATCTCGGGTCCTTCAGCCAATACCTTAGCTGCGACCGCCGCGATATCGTCTCCGGCCGTCCAGCCCGCTTTCCCATCACCCATCGGCCATGACACGAACCCGTTTCTGATCGGCATAAACGAGAGCAGATTTTCCATGAAGAAGTTGGGATGAAGATGGCACCAGGCGATGCCACTTCCTTGGATATAGCGCTCAACCAACTCATGCCAAGCATAGTGCGGATCGGTCGACTTGCCGTTCCCAAAGACACCCAGGTGCACGATAAAGCTCACGCCGGCGTCAACGGCTGCGTCGACGATCGTCTTGACCTGATGAACCATATTGATTGTGTAACCGGTCATAATGAACAGGCGTTCCACGCCCCTAAGCGCCTCCGGAAACGTCCTTGCATCATCTAGGTCGATATGTACGGCAGACTTGCCATCGCTCCGCCACGCTGACAGCTGCTGCACATTACGCGTTGCCCGGACGACCTCCACACCGGCGTGGCGGCTGAGTTCGTGCACGACGGCGCCTCCAACGCCTCCGGAAGATCCGAGTACCAGCGTTCGTGCGTTTTCACTCGTGACTTGCTTCTCGTCCATAGATACTCTCCTTCTGCTAATTCCGTTGACATACTGGATAAGCCTCGGCTGACGGGTTGTAGCCGACAACCGAAGCGGTCTTGTTGATTACCCTGATTTCGCAAAACTCGATCCTTAACACAAAGCAGCAAAAGTATATGCGATATAGCAACGGCCTATTCCGCGTCATATACATATCAAATATGAATGGATATATCGATTACACGGCGGCAAAACCGAATTGCTTATCATTAACGGCCGCCAGAGATAATTTTAATAAAAAACGCGTTGTCGTTATGAAAATGAGTTCGTTATTATTGTTGCCACATGTGTCCGGCTCGATGCCGAGTACCTGCCGCCCAGTACCTGCCGCCCAGCACGCCACTGTCATGGAGGTGTACAATGCATAGTGACACGAAGCCTACCCGTAGCTGGCTATTTACGCCGGGCACGCGCCCGGATCGTTTCGCAAAGGCCGCCGAAATCGGTGCGGACGTTCTTATCATCGATCTTGAGGACGCGGTATCTACCGACGATAAACCAAAAGCCCGAAGTATTGCGATCGAATATTTGTCCAGCTCTGTTTCTAGTACGGTCTCAAGAGCGCTCCGCATCAACGGGCTCGATACTGTAGCGGGTATCGCCGATCTTGAAGCGCTGCTGGCCTCTGATGCCGTGCCCGACTTTCTGGTGCTGCCGAAAGCGGACGGCCCAGGACATCTTCATATTGTCGATCGTCTTCTAACGGTAAAGAAACTTGAAACCCGGCTGGTGGGCTTGATCGAGAGTGCGCGCGGTCTGGCTGCCGTTGAAGCGACTGCGGCGGCTACGCCCCGATTGTTCGGGCTGATGTTGGGGGCAGCCGACATGGCAGCGGACCTTGGCATTGCAACAGCATGGCCACCGCTTGTTGCAGTTCGTAGCCGTCTGGTGCTCGCTTGCGCACTAACCGGGACGACGCCGATCGACTCGCCGTTTTTCGACGTGCACGATATGGATGGACTGTCTCGGGAAACTGCTGACGCGGTGGCGTTTGGCTTCCCCGCCAAAGCAGCGATCCACCCCGACCAGGTCGGCCCGATCAACCAGACACTGACGCCAACCGATCGAGCAGTCGAGCACGCCAAAGCCGTGCTTGCGGCGAATACCAAAGGTGTGGGTGTCGTCGACGGCCAAATGATCGACGAGGCGGTGGCACGTAAAGCGCGCCGAACCCTGGCGGCCGTCGGTCAATAAACTTTGAAAAGTTGAACCAGCAATAAATCTCGAACGAAAGGACATATCGCATGGAAGGCCTTTTACCTGCCTATAAGAGCGTTGGGGAGAACCGGTATCGCGAAACCTCTGGCCTCTATTGGGAAGATTTTATGACGGGCGACGTCTTCGAGCACCGTCCTGGCCGCACTGTGCTGGACGTGGACAATACCTATTTCACCTTGCTGACGCTGAATGTTCAGCAGGTCCATTTTGACGCCGCCTATGCTGCCAAGACCGAATGGAAGAAGATGCTGGTGGACAGCACGTTTACCCTGGCGCTGCTAACCGGCATGTCGGTACGCACTGTAAGCGCAAAGGTCGTTGCCAATCTTGGCTGGGATAAGGTGAAGGCGACCCACCCGGTATTTGCCGGCGACACCCTCTATGCTGAGAGCACCGTGCTCAACAAGCGAGAGTCGAAGAGCCGGCCGACCCAAGGCATTGTCACCGTGTCCACACGCGGACTCAACCAGGACGGCAAGGAAGTGATGAGCTTTGAGCGCACCATGCTCGTTCATCGCCGCGGGCATTCGCCCGAAGAGGCCGCCGGCTACTGATCAGTACGAATTGGAGAGCTTCGACATGGACTTCTCAGACATCTACAAGAGCAAGCTCACCACGGCCAGCGACGCAGTGGCGAGCATTCCGTCCAACAGCAAGATGGCGATGGGCATGGCCATGGCGCAGCCACCGGCGCTGCTCCAGGCGTTGGCTGATCGTGCGCGGTCGGGGCAGGTTGAGGCTTTGAGGCTCTATTACTTCGAGGCGACGGCCACCGCCGGCGAGACGGTGCTCGACTTCGACCTTGCGGACCGCATCGAACCTTATTGCATGTTCGTTACCGCGGCGGACCGGGCGCTGATCAAAAGGAGCGTCGAGAGCGAGCGGAAAGTGCTTCGCTACGTCCCCAACAACTTCCACCAGGCGCCGCGGCTCCTGATCGACGACATCGGCATCGAAACTTTTGTTTGTACCGTATCGCCGATGGATCAGCACGGCTACCTGTCCTTCGGCGTCGGCAATGACTACTCCTCGAAGGTCGCCCGGTCGGCCAAGAGACTAATCGTCGAGGTTAATCGCCACATGCCCCGCGTCCTGGGGTCCGGCGCGCAGATCCACGTCTCCGAGCTGTCGGCAATCGTCGAGAACGATGTCCCGCTGCTCGAGCTTCCGGTGCGCGGCGGCGGTCCGGAAGATGAGACGATCAGCAAGCTGATCGCCGAGATGGTGCCGGATGGCGCCTGCCTTCAGATGGGCGTGGGAGCACTGCCCAACCTGGTCTGTGCAGCGCTGAAGGACCGCAACGATCTTGGCGTGCACACTGAGGCGTTGTGCCCAGGCTTGGTTGACCTGACGCTGGCCGGCAACGTCACCAACCGGCGCAAGTCACAGAATGTGGGCAAGACGGTCTACACCTTCGCCATGGGTCAAAAGGCGATGTATGACTTCCTTGACAACAACCCATCGGTCGAGAGCTGGCCGGTCGACTACGTCAATGATCCGACCGTGATCGCCCGCAACGACGACGTCATCTCCATCAACGGCACGATCGAGATCGACCTTACCGGCGCCTGCAACTCCGAGCACTTGCTGGGCCACCAGTATAGTGCCTCAGGCGGCCAGCTCGACTTCGTTCGCGGCGCCTACGCCGCCAGGCGCGGCAAGTCGATCATTGCCGCCAGCTCGACCGCCGCGCATGGCAAGGTGTCCAGAATTGTGGCCAGGCTGACGGGTCCGGTGACCACGCCTCGTATCGACACGCATTGGATCGTAACCGAATACGGTCGCGCCAACCTGAAAGGCTTGTCTTCGACGGAACGGGTGACGGCCCTGGTTGGGCTTGCCCACCCGGACTTTCGGGAGGGCCTGATGGCCTCGGCGCAAGAGCTGCATCTTGTCTGAGGCGTCTGAGGCGTCTGAGGCGTCTGAGGCGTCTGAGGCGCCGCTTGCGAAAGACCGTGCTGTTCCAGCAACCGGGGTGTTCCAGGCACTGAAGAGCCGCTTTAGTGCCCGCTCCTATCTTGATCGGCCGGTGCCACGTTCGCTGGTCGAGCAGATCCTCGGGGCTGCGTCTCGGGCACCGAGTGGGAACAATTCGCAGCCATGGCGGGTCTATGTTCTGACCGGTCCAGCCCGCCAGAAGATGAGTGATGCGATACTGGCAGCCCGGAAGGGTCGGAATGATGAGCCTTCTCCGGAATATGCGTATTATCCGGACGCCTGGCCGGAGCCATACCGCACGCGGCGCCGAACCAACGGATGGGAGCTCTATAGTCTGCTTGGCATCCAGAAGGGCGACCGGACGAAGTCACTGGCCTGGCACGAGGAGAACTTCCGTTTCTTTGGCGCGCCTGTTGGATTGATCCTGACGCAGGACCGCCGGCTGGGGCTCGGCGCACTGATCGATATCGGGATGTTTCTGGAAGGTGTTGCGGTTGCCGCGCGCAGCCTGGGCCTCGACACCTGCCCGCAGGCAGCGTTCGCGCATTATCACGTGGTTATCAGGCAAGAACTGAGCCTGCCGGACGAGGAAATGGTGATCTGCGGGATGTCGCTAGGCTACGCCGATATGACGGCGCCAGCCAACCAATTACATACCGAGCGTGAGTCGGTTTCCGGCTTCGCCACGTTCCGTTCGGATAGCATCTCGAATAAGGAGTTTCACTGACATGGCAAAAACTGTTGCGGACCAGATGGTCGAGGTGTTGGCGGCGGCTAAGGTAAAACGGATCTATGGCATTGTCGGTGACAGCCTTAACGGGTTCACCGATGCGCTTCGGCGCCAAAGCGATATCCAGTGGCTTCATACAAGGCATGAGGAGGTGGCCGCCTTTGCAGCCGGTGCTGATGCGCATGTCACTGGCCGGCTTGCGGTCTGCGCCGGGAGCTGCGGCCCCGGCAACCTGCACCTCATTAACGGCCTATTCGACTGCCACCGTTCGCGCCTGCCGGTGGTGGCGATCGCAGCGCATATCCCATCACCCGAGATTGGCTCCGGCTATTTCCAGGAAACCCATCCCGAGCAGTTGTTTTTGGAGTGCAGCAGTTATTGCGAGCTGGTTTCCAGCCCGGCGCAGATGCCGCGGGTGCTGGAAACCGCGATCCGCCGCTCGGTGGCTGAAAGCTGCGTGTGCGTGATCGTTATCCCGGGCGACATCGCGCTGCGGCCGGCCTCTGATACGTTGGTTCCAAGCGCCGCCGCGCTACTTTTGCCGGTGCCAGTCGTTACTCCGCCGCCGCAGGCGATCGTTGAGTTGGCGGACATGCTGAACGGCAGCGAGCGGGTGACTCTGCTCTGCGGCCGGGGCTGCGAAGGGGCGCATGCCGAGTTGATCCGGCTTGCCGACGCGCTGCAGGCGCCCGTCGTGCATGCACTCCGCGGCAAGGAACATGTCGAGTGGGAGAACCCCCACGATGTCGGCATGACAGGGTTGATCGGTTTCTCCTCGGGTTACTACGCGATGGGCAGTTGCGACGCATTGCTGATGCTCGGGACTGATTTTCCGTATCGGCAGTTCTACCCGAAGGGCGCGCGGATCGCGCAGGTTGACCTCCGGCCGGAGGTGATCGGGCGGCGCACCCCTATTGAGCTTGGCCTGGTAGGCGACATCCGCGCGACGGCACAAGCGCTGTTGCCGCTTTTGAAGGCGCAGCGCGACGACAGGCACTTGAAGGCGTGCGTCACCCATTACCAGGCGGCCCGCAAGGACCTTGATGAGTTGGCGAAAGGAAAGCCCGGCGGCCGGCTGCATCCCCAGCACATAACCCGTGCCATCAGCGAACTGGCGTCGGAGGACGCAATCTTTACCTGCGACGTCGGCCTGCCGACCGTATGGGCCGCCCGCTACCTCAAAATGAACGGCAAGCGACGGCTCGTTGGCTCGTTCTGGCATGGGTCCATGGCAAACGCGATGCCGCAGGCGCTGGGTGCGCAGGCAGCTTTTCCGGACCGCCAAGTCATCTCGCTGTCAGGCGATGGCGGCTTCACCATGCTGATGGGCGATCTGCTATCGGCAAAGCAGCTCGGGCTACCAATCAAGATCGTGGTGTTCAACAACGGCGCCCTTGGCTTTATTGAACTTGAGCAAAAGTCCTCCGGCTTCATCGATACCGGGACCGGGCTCGACAATCCGGATTTTGCCGCAATGGCAAACGCAATCGGCTTCCACGGCGTCCGCATTGAAGACCCCGCCGACGTCGAAGCAAAGATTGCCGAGGCGCTGGCTCACCCCGGTCCGGTTCTGATCGACGCAGTGGTCAACCGGATGGAATTGTCGATGCCCCCGAAGGTTACGGCGGAGATGGCCAAGGGTTTCACGCTCTACATGCTCAAGGCGGTCATGAGCGGACGCGGTGACGAAGTGTTTGAACTCGCCCGTTCCAATCTTCTGCGATGACGCTGGCTAGAGATATTTGGTTCATTGTGCATCGGCGCCGAGCTGGGACCCCCGCCAAACCTAACGCAATGCGTTATCGAATGCGGCAATCTGCGTTTAGCGCGGGTCCGGAGCGGCGCCGATTCGAGGCCCCTGACTGAACTTCTGGCTTGATACAACGGCCTGAAGCGATTTCTGAGGGGGTCCCACTTCTATGCTGTTGCATAATAGGTCGCGACCAGCGAGTGGTCTCCTCCCAGCATGGAGGAGAGGGTGGCGCCGCCGAACAGGAACAGTACGATCAGGTCGAAGGGCGCCATCGCCGTCTGATCTACATTCGGATTGGTTCCGGCTGCTAGATGAAATCGCGTTTAGCTTCTACTTCTCCGTTGAATGCATCAGAAGCTGTGACACATTCGCGGCATGATAGACTCGGATCTGCAGCGGCTCGCCGGCAAGGCCGGCATCGCCATCGAATGGGAAGATGCCGCAGGCAACCCGCAAACCGTTTCGGAGAAGACGGTGCGCGCGGTGCTGGCGGCGATCGGCTTGTCTGCAGGGTCGGCGGCCGAAATCCGCGAAAGCCTGGCCACGCTGCGGCGGGAGACCCTGGAAAACTGGCTGCCATTGATCACCGCCGAGATCGGCCGGCCGGTAGGGCTTTCCGGCAACCCCGGGCGTTATCGGCTGACGCTGCAATCCGGTGAAATCGCCGAAGGAATGGCGGAAGCCGACGCATCAGGCGGCGTGCGGCTGCCGCCGATCGGCGAAGCGGGCTATCATGCGCTGGAATTGAACGGCGCCGTCACGACCATCGCGGTGGCGCCGCTCCGTGCCTATACGCTGGCCGATGCCGGCGGCGGTCGGAAGCTATGGGGTCTGGCCCTGCAGCTCTATTCGCTGCGACGCAAGGGCGATGGCGGCATCGGCGACTTCAAGGCGCTGCAGTCATTTGTGCAGCAGGCGGCGCGGCTTGGCGGGGATGCTGTGGCGATCAGTCCGGTGCACGCGATGTTCACCACCGATCTTACGCGCTACGGGCCGTACGCGCCGTCCAACCGGGCGGCGATGAACGTGCTGCATATTGCGCAGGAGATCGACGCGCCGGAGCCGCAGGACGGCCTGATCGACTGGCCGGCCGCCGCCGCCGCGAAACTGCGGTCGCTGCGCGCGGAATACGAACGTTCCGATGACGACGCGGCGCTCGAGCAATTCCGGCGCGAGCGCGGTGCCGGGCTGGAGCGCCATGCGATCTTCGAAGCGCTCGCCTCGCATTTCGCCAAGCTTGATAATGCGGCGCCGGACTGGCGCGACTGGCCGGCTGCCTATCAGAACCCGGATAATCTGCAAATCGCGCAATTCGCGCAGGAAAATGCGCATGAGGTGAGCTTTCACGCCTGGCTGCAATACAAGGCCGATGCCGGGCTGGCGGCGGCGCAATCGGCGGCGCGGGCGGCCGGGATGAAGATCGGGCTGATCGCCGATCTTGCCGTGGGCACCGATCCCGCCGGCAGCCATAGCTGGAGCCGGCAGGATGAGGTGTTGCGCGGGCTGGAGGTCGGTGCGCCGCCTGATCTGCACAACCGCGAAGGCCAGAGCTGGGGGATCACGGCATTCTCGCCGCGCGGCCTGCGCAATAGCGGGTTCTCGGCCTTCATCGAGATGCTGCGCCACGCGCTGCGGCAAAGCGGCGGCGTGCGGATCGACCATGTGATGGGGCTGGCGCGGCTATGGGTGATCCCGCACGGTTTCAGCGCGGCCGATGGCGCCTATTTGATGCTGCCGGCGCAAGATCTGATGCGGCTGGTCGTGCTGGAATCTTCGCGTTACAAAGCGGTCATCGTCGGCGAAGATCTTGGCACGTTGCCGCCGGGCTTTCAGGATTTGCTTGACGCCGCCGGCATCGCCGGCCAGCGCGTCATGTGGTTCGAGCGGCAGGAGGAGCAGTTCTCCTCCCCCTCCGACTGGACCGGCAGGGCGGTTGCGATGACGACAACGCATGACCTGCCGACGGTCGCCGGCTGGTGGCAAGGCAACGACATCGACTGGCGCGAGCGCGTAGGAAAAGCCGGAGACGACAATGCGGCCCGGCAAGCCGATCGTAGCGCTCTTTGGGCGGCGTTTCGGGCCTCCGGCGCCACACAGGATGCGCAGCCGGCGGATGCGGATGGCGCCGCCGCCGCGGATGCCGCCTGCGCGCATCTTGGGCGCGCCGCCTGCACGCTGGCGCTGCTGCCGGTGGAGGATATGATTGCCACGCCGGAACAGCCAAACCTGCCCGGCGCACTGGCGCAACACCCGAACTGGCGGCGGCGGCTCGCCCAAGATGTGGAAGCGCTGTTTGCCCGCGGCGACGTAACGGCCCGGCTGGCGGCGCTGGATGCGGCGCGCAAGCTGTAATTCCGACTCGCCTGCGGCGCAGCTTCGCCTGCAGGCGCTGCCGCAACGATTGCGTTGCAGGATGCATCATGAGCTTTTTAAAGATTGCGCCTACGATCATGCGCGGATTAAGTTTGCATACCGGCCCTAAAGAGGCGGCTGCGCAATTGCAGCCTCTGCTTCGCGAAAGCCGAGTTGCTAGAGGCGATCGCGGCGCGCAGCGATCGGGCAGCGATGCGGCGTTGGGCTTTCCCTTCGTGCTGATGAGCTCGATGCGGGAAGCGGCGGTGGCGGAACGCTGCGCGGGCTAAATGACCTTTGGTATGCAAGCTTCCTTTGCGTGCGGCCCCCCGCCAGCCCCGCGCGCAATATCAAATAGCGTGAATGATGAGTGATCATTTACGCTATTTGATATACCTGATCATATCGGTGCCAGATCGTCGCCGGTGACGCCGTAGCCGGCTTCCAAAGGAATGCGGACGCTGCGGCCATTCGGCGTTTCCGCCACCCATGGGATCACCTTGAAATAAGGCCGTGCTTTGGCTGCGGCTAAAGCGGATTCGCAATCCGATGATTCCGCCAAACGGGTAAGGTTCATGCGGGTAGGAAAGGCGATGGTTTTCTCGCCGCAGGCCACCGACTGCAAAGCCGCCTTGGGAGAGATCCAGAGCAGGCCGACGGTCTCCACGCCATCGCTGATTGCCTCATCGCCGGCGGACGCACGGCAGAGGAAGAATCGGGTGTCGAAGCGCTTGGGCGCGAATTCCGGTGTCAGCCAATGCGCGAAATCGACAAGCGCGCCCAGATCCAGTTTCAGGCTATGGTCGCGGATAAATTCCAGGAAGTTCACGCCGGACAAAGCTGCATCATTCAGCGGCAGCGTGATCGCCGGCGCCGTAAGGAGCAACGCGGATTCTTCAAAAACCTCGCGGCATGCGGCGATACGGAAGCTGCGTTCTTCCGTGCTTAAATTCTCGCCGCCATGCAGATGCGGCAACCAGGCTTCGTTGGCATCTTCCGCTTCGACAACACCGCCAGGAAAAACCAAAGCAGAAGCATAATAGGCTTTCGCGTGCCGCTGCACCATCAGAACTTCGAACGGATCATCCCGTACGATCAACACTGTCGCAGCCAAGCGTGCCTCAACGAAAGGTTTTTCCACATCCAAGCTCACGGCGCACCCCTTAGGTTCGGGATCTTCAGCCCATTTGATAGCAATGCCAACCCACGATAGATTTCGGAAGAACTTCTTTTTCTGAAAGTGGCTTGCGGCCAGCGCTGGCGAATCCCGGCTCCAGCGTAACGAAAGTTTTTGCGCCGCTTTTTTCAAAGAGCGGCTTACCTGCCTTGACTTCAGCCTACAGCGGCAGCCAGCTTCGGCCGTCGCGTGTTAGCAATGCATCGGCGCCTGCCGGGCCTTGAGTGCCTGAGGCGTAGCTTTCCACATTGCCCTCGCCGCGGCCCCAGGATTCCAGCAGCTGCTGCACCACGGCCCAGCATGCCTCGACATTATCGGCGCGCTGAAACAGCGTCGCATCGCCCATCATGCAGTCGTAAAACAGGGTTTCGTAGCCGACATTCGGCTTCTCCGCGAAGAAATCCTTGTAGCTCAGCGATGACGTGACGCGGCCAAGTCTCATCACCGGGCCGGGCACTTTCGCATCGAACTGGGTTTCGATGCCTTGCACCGGATCGATCAGCAGCTTCAGGATATTGGGGGTCGTTTCATTCACCGGCGTGTTCCGGAACATGCGGTACGGCGCCGGTTTGAAAGCAATGGCGATCTCGGTCCGGCGGCCGGCCAGCCGCTTGCCGGTGCGCAGATAGAACGGCACGCCGGCCCAGCGCCAGTTCTCGATTTCCAGGCGCATGGCGATGTAGGTTTCGGTGTGGCTGTCCGGCGCCACATTCGGCTCCTCGCGATAGGCCGGAACATCGGCGCCGAATTCCTGTCCCGCGCTATACTGTCCGCGCGCCGCCTCATCCGGCTGCACTGGCCGGATCGCTTCCGCCAATTTTGCCTTCGCACTTCGAACGTCTTCGGCATCGAACGAGTTCGGCGGCTCCATCGCCACCGTGCATAACAGGGAGAACAGATGGTTCGGCACCATGTCGCGCAGCGCGCCGGTTGGCTCATAGAAGGCGCCGCGCAGCTCTACGCCGACGGTTTCCGCCGCGGTGATCTGCACGTGATCGATATATTCCCGCCGCCAAGTCGGCTCGAACATGCCATTGGCGAAGCGTACCGCCATAATGCTCTGCACCGTTTCCTTGCCCAGGAAGTGGTCGATGCGGTAGAACTGGCTCTCATCCGCCTGCTTTAGAATCCGCGCATTCAGCGCCTGCGCCGAAGGCAGATCCGCGCCGAACGGTTTCTCGATCACGACGCGGCGGAAGACGCCGTCATGCTGCTGCAGCAGGCCGGCTTTGCCCAGGCCTTCGACGATGTCGCCGAAGAACCGCGCGGCGACGGCGAGGTAGAAAATAACATTCCCGGCGCCCGCCGCCGAACCGATCTGGCTGAAGGTTTCCGGTTTGGAAAAATCCCCCGGCAGATAATGCAGCCGCTGCGAAACCCAGCCCCAGCTGGCTTCGTCCAGCTTGGGCGTATAGAATTCCGCCGTCTTGTCCTTGGTGAAGGACTGCATGGTCTCCGTCAGCGCGGCGCGCCATTCGGCATCGCCCTGCTGCACACGGTCCACGCCGATCACCTTGAAGCTATCGGGCAACAAACCGCTGCCCGCAAGATTATATAGTGCCGGCATCAGCAGCCGCTTGGTCAGATCGCCGCCGGCACCGAAAATGACCAGCGTGCAAGGGGGGGCCGGCTCGAAGCCAGGCGCGGAATGCGGGCTGGTCTGCAGGTCCTTGATGGCGGCGTCCTCGGGCATGGCGGTCTCCTCAGCGATTGCGTGAAGCAGGCTGCCGTCAACATGAGTCGAACGAGAAGACCGTTCAAGAGCCGTGATTTCTGTGCAATGCCCGCAACGCTGCGAAATGCAAGGTCAACCTGGCTTGCGCGCAAGGATGAGTTGGCTGCGGGGCAACAGGTCGTCCATTGCCTGTTTAATGCGCGGACCGTCCGGGAGATCGAGCAACGTGCCCCAGGTGTTGGCCCAGCTTTGGAGCAGCGGATGTTCCGGCCGGTCCATCGGCACGTTACAAGCGCGGAACAGCACCAGCCACAGGTTCCAGTAGAAACCATAGCTGTGCTGCCGCTCGATGACGAGACCGGCCTCTGTCACAAGCCGTGCGAATCCCTCATGCGATAAAATGCGCAAGTGGAAAGGCTTGGCGAAATAGCTCGACGGCGCTACGCGTTTTTGCAGTTCTTCGGAACCTGGATCAGGACAGGTGAACAGATATTGGGCGCCGGGTTTACCGATACGCGCCAATTCCGCAAGAAGCCGCTGCGGGCTTTCCACGTGCTCGATAACCTCCGAGCAAATGATCTTGGTGCAGGCGGCATCAGCGATCGGCAACGGGTCGCTGTTGCTCGCGTAATGCTCGATCCGGCCATGGCCAGGTACAGCGGCGATTTTCGCCGCCACCTCCGCGACGCTCGTCGGCTCAATATCCGTTAAAATCATATGGGCGCCTTTTCGCGCACAGAATTCTGCATTGCCGCCGACGCCGCTGCCGATATCGGCGACGATATCCTCCGGTCCAATCCGGAAACCTTCGAATAGCTCTCCGGTGCCGTTGTTGAACCAGCCCCGCAATACCGCGTCCTTCAGGGGGACTTTGGTGTCCTGCGGAGTGGGGACAACTGGCTCCGGCCGGGCGGCTGATTTTTCACGCGCGAGGCCGAAAAACCTGCCCCAGAAATTCATGACTCGAGTGCTCGCCGGCGCGACGCATAGCGCCTGGCAACCTGCTTGCCATGCTCACGCAAAGGCAGCTCGAGCAGGCGGTGATTCAGTTCCGTGACCAGTGCCAGAACGAAGGGGGTGATGGCGAAGAGCTCCAATGCCTGCAGATGGGTCGGCACGGCGTGTTTGTAGATGCGGTACCAAGCTTCGTGCATCCCGAAGAACACCGGAATGTGCACCAGGTAGATGGAGTAGGAGCGCGCCGCCATCATCTCCATGATTTGCCGCGGCCAGCCAGGGTGCCACAGATATCCTTGGTCGTAGGTGGCGACCCAGACCAGCAGGCCAGAAATGACGGCGATCGGCCCTGGGAAGAAGGAGACGATACGCCAGGAGCTATCCCCCAGGCTGACGAGCAGTGCAACGCCGCCGACAAGCACGCAGATACGTCCAAGGCGGCTTTGCGCCAGGAATGTCGGCGCGCAATCGCCATAAGCCGGATGCCGGCTGGCAATGGCAAGCAGCACGCCCGCAGCAAAGGCGCCGCTGCGGATGTTGAGCAGCACAGGCCCCGTCGGCAAGAAAAAAGCCAGGACGAGCAGAGCGCCCATGAACGAGGCGAGGTGCCGGCGCAAGAGCAGCGCGGCGAAGGGCAGCAGGACGTAGAATTGCTCTTCCAGCGAAAGGCTCCACTGTGCGAAGGCGGTTCCGTGGCTGCCAGGGTCGAAAGCAGGCTGGGCGACATAGAAATTGGCGAGGTTGGAAAGGCCTGCAACGGCCATGCACCAATTGGCCAGCAGGCTGCCGTAAGCGCCGGAATGGTTGAAAAACACGCACAGGATAAGGGGGGCGGCAAGCCAGAACCAGGCCGATGGCCAGAGCCGCCAGACCCTGCGGATCCAGAAAGTGATGGTTACGTGCAGGAATTCGCGAAGATCGCGGATGCCTTCGAGCTGCGGCAGAAGCGGCCGCGCGATGACGAAGCCGGAGACCGCAAAAAACAGATCCACGCCGGACCAGGTGCCCGCGTGATATAGCGGCCCCCACCACCAGGACGGCCAGAAGATCAGGTTGAAGGGCAAATGCTGCGCCAGCACCATCAGGATCGCGACGCTACGCAGTACTTCGATCTCGCCGTTGCGCGCCGCGTTGGGGCGGTTCCGGCCGGCCTGGTCGAGGACGGCCGGGCGTACATCGATATTCAAGCCGTGAGCGCCAGGCTGGATTGCGGCAGCAGCCAGGATGTAAGCCGGGTCCGGAAGACGGCGCGGGAGCAATGCGGCCGCAGGCCCTCATGCGCCGCTTCCGCCATCTGCGCGTAGCGAGCAGGATCGGTCTTGGCGAGCTGATAGCTCGTTTCATAGGCGGTGAGCAGGGAACTGAAGTCGATGCGATGTCGGCGCGCTTTGAAAAGCCGGCGCGGGTCGTGCGGCCAGGCGGTAGGTTCGAGGTTGGATCTAACGATGAATGTGTTCTGCGGCGTCACGTAATCCAACGTCGAGGTGTGGAGCGGGGCGATCGCCGGTTTGCCGGCGCTCATATACTCCATCAACGGCAGGCACTGGCCTTCGCCATGCGAAGCGTTGACGGCATAATGGCTGATATCGGCAAGATCGGTATAGGATTCGTCCGAAAGATAACCGTCGATGATCACCACGCGACAGCGGAACGGCGTTAACCTGAACATGTCCCGCAGCATGTAGCCGATCTCGGAATCACAATCGCGAGAGGAAAGTTTCAACACCAGCGTCGCGTCTTCGTGGTCGCGCATCGCCCAGCAGAAGCCGGAGAGCAGATCCAGGAAATTTTTGCGGCCATCGACCGGACAAAGAATCGTGGTGTAGATGACGCCATCCAAAGTCACCTGCTGTTCCTGGTCGCGCGGGCCTGCTTCGGGGAATACCGGCATCACGTTGCGGGGAAATCGGGGCAATGCAAATTGTTCGAGATCGAGCGCTCGCGTATCGAACACCCGGCCGCGGACGTTGAGTGTTCTCTGCTTGGCCGCTGAATCCAACCGATGATGCACGGATTCGGTGTTGTAGAGCGGCGCGAAATTATCCCAGACGGGCGCCGGCAGGCTCAGGACGTCATAATCCTTGCCCATCGCCTGCCTGACCGTATTTGCCGCGAATTGAGAATGCGTGATGGCCCGGCCGGCGTGACGCAGCACTACCCGCCAGTCCTCCAGTGGCTGGTTGCCCCAGGCTTCTGTCGGAATCGTATCAAATTCCCAAGCAAAGATGGGAATGATCGGGCATTCCTTCGGAAGGAAGGTCCGGTGCGGCGGCGCGAAACTTAGAAAAATGCATTCCTCGCCGCGCCTTTTAGCATTGCGCCAGACCACATCCGCCTCGTTCCCGGGGTCCTGCACGGCGACAGTCAGCGCAATTTCTTCCAGCAGCGGCCGGAATGTCTTAAGCACAAAATAATAGCTGTATTCCGGAGCGCCGAGATTGGCGCCGATCGTGCCCGTGCTGGTTTCGGAATGGACCAGAAAAATCATTCCGCCGCCTCGCGTGCCGGCAGCGTCGCCGGTGTATCCAGTGCTATGGCAAGCAGCGTTTTTACCCGTTCCACCGGACAATATTCCCGCATTGCCTCATGCGCCGCCTGCGCCATTCTGGCATAGGCGCCGCCCTTGAGGAGGGCGACTTCGAAAGCTTCACGGAACGCCTCCTCCAGGCTGCTCCAATCCAGCCGATACCGCATCGTGCCGAACATCTCGAGCGGGTCGAACGGCCAGACATTATGTTCAAGACTGGCGCGCAGCACGAACGCCATCTGGGGGGTGATGTAATCCGCCATGCCGGTATAGTCTGGGGCGATTGCCGGCACGCCGGCGGACAGGAATTCAACCAGCGGAATGCACAATCCCTCGCCGGAGGAGGCATTGAAGTAGATATCCGCTGCCGAAACCAGTGCGGCATATTCGGTATCGTCAAGGTAGCCGTAAATCAGCATCACGCGACAGTCGAAGGGGGCAAAACGGGCAAGGACGTCGTAGAATGAAGCGTGGAGAGCCGCCCGAGCGCCGTATGGCATTTTCAGCACCAGGGTGGCGCGTTTCTCGTTCCGGAAGGCCCAGAGGAAGGCGGTGAGAAGATCATGCCAGTTCTTGCGCCCATCCATGGGAGAAATGACCGTCACGAAGACGATGTCGGAGAGCTGCACGGCATCTTCCGGCTCCGGCTCCGGCTCCGGCGCCGCTGCCGGCTTGGCCAGCGGCGGGTCGGCGATGACAGGTATCGGGCGCGCAGGCCGCAACGCGGATTTATGAAAGCGATGTCCGGCGCCGCCGGCGGCGCTGATGGCGATCTTTAGCCTTCCGGGCAACAGATCGCGCACGACGTCGCGGTACCACGCTAGTCCGTGCGCCAGCGTCAACGACAGCCGAAGCCGCGCGCCCCGGCGGGGCGGTGGCAGATCCAGCACGGGCGGCGGCGCCGGCGGTGATGGAGGTGGCGGCGGTGGCGGCGAAACTGCGGGTACGGGCGGCCAGAGGGGAAACTCGTGCAGCTGGGCTTCCAGGTCGCTGTCGAACATCGTGCCGCGAAACTTCACCTCGCGCGGCGAGCGGGCGCGGGCTTTAAGGTGGAACAAGGGCGCAAAATGATCGTAACTGGCGGTCGGTATCGCAAAGACCGGATAATCCGCCCCCATCGCCTCCTTCACTAGGCGAGCCGTGTGCCTGGACAAGGCGATGGCGCGCCCGCAATGGCGAAACACCGTTCGCCAGTCGCTGCGCGGATCATCGTTCCACATGCGCTGCGGAATGGTGGTAAATTCCCAGGCGAATATCGGGATGGTGGGACAGCGCAAGGTGACCGGCACCAGGTGCGGCGGCACGAAGCACAGGAACACGCAATCCTGCTTTTCGTCTAGGCAGGCATCGTAGATCGCGTCCACCTCGGTCTCTGGATCGAGCACATGAACGACCTCGCCCAGCAGTTCCAGCGCCGGCAGAAAACCCTTCAGCACAAAATGATAACTATATTGCGGCGCACCAAAAACCGCCCGGACGGTGGCGGCGGAATGGTTGGAATATACGAGAATTTTCAAAGTCGCAAAGCTCGCCGTGGTATGAATTCGCCCAGAATGAGGCCGCAAAGGACCCTATCCATCGCTGCGCCCTCAGCCCTATAGGTTAAGAAGCCAGGATGAAACACAGTTTGACATAGAGCGTCAACCGATTCGCCGGTTTTGGCCAAAACCCTTTGTAGGGCCGAGGCGTCGGAGAGATCAAATTTGCAGAATGTCACGGACCAGCGGGCTTCGATGACCGATGGGTCAAGGCATCCTGGCCAAGCCGAGATGAGCATCTCAAGGCTTTACATTTCTGCCCGAGAAGGTCCGAAGCGCCTTTCTAGCGGCCCGCATCATCGGGCGTAGCGCCCTGAACAAAGTGCGGCTGGCAAGATAGACGGGCGGAAGCCGAAATGCTTTTCGGGTCAGCCATTCAAACCGGGCGGCGGCAAAACCGGCAACCTGATCCGCAAGGTCGATTGCCGCCATCGGCGCCAAAGCCGGCGGTACGGCAATGTTCGCAGGATCGGCCACGGCATGGACAGCCCGGAGTCGCGCCACCAGGACAGGGTGATCGACCCTGGCAAGGCATGCCTCCGCCAGCGCAACGATCTCGCGCGCGGACCGCTTGGCGCCGTTTTCAGAACTCGGCGGGCTTTGCGGTTCCTGCCAGAGCGGAATTTTTTGCAGCAGCGTCACCAGATCGCTGGTCGAGGCATAAAAGTGAATATTGGGATTGCATCCCAGCGCCTCGAATAGCTCCTTGAACACCGGCAAGGGCCGCACGAATACCGGCCGCCGAGCAGCCAGCGCATCCAGCACCGGGTAGCCGAACCCTTCATAATGGCTGGGAAATATGACGGCATCGGCACCGCGGTACAGCGCAGATAGTTTGGCATCTTCGACATGGCCGACATCGATGCCAGTAAGATTTGCGCTGGCGCTTAGCGGCGGCAATCTGTACGGGTTGAAGCCGGCCGGTTCTTCGGATTTGGATTGTCCCAGCGCTACGATGTTCCGGTCGGGAAATGCAGCCGCCAGCGCATTGGCGGTCGGAACCAGGAATTTATGCGGAAAGTGGTTTCCAACCACCAGCAGAATCGGCTGGTCCGGGTTTGGCGCCTGATATGACGTGATATTGTCCCGCGTGTAATCGGCAAGGTTCAGCGAGAGCATGGAGGTGGCATGCAACACCCGTTCAGGGATTTGAAAGCGCAGTCTGATCTGGCGCAGGGACTGCGCGCTTGGCGTCACGAAAAAATCCCCATGCGCGATCGAGAATTGCCAAAGGTCGTATAACTTTGCCGAGCTCAACTGGGTGCAGTCGAGCGAGATCGTGTCGAGCATATGGATCCCGATCACCGCGGCTTTCTGAACAAGCCGCTGCATCGCCTGCCAGTCGTAAACCTGGCCGACCCGAAAAATCACCGCGAATTTTTCCGGCCCGTGCGGCTCTCGCCGCGTCACGCCAAGCTCGGAATAGGCATGAAAATCGTATACTTCCTGCGAGCAGAGGACGTGAATTTTGAAGCGGCCGCTCCACTCTTGCATCGCCGATTGCATCAGCTGCCAGCCGGCTTTGTAGGTGCCGGTATGTCGAGCCATGAAACTTGAACAATCGAACGCCAGATCCAGCCGCCCTGCGTCGTCAGCGATCAAGGTGCTGAGCAGGTCCTCGACGATTGCCTCGGGCGATGCCTCATATTCCGCGACAAGCCTGGGATATTCCGGGTAGCGCATTTCCAGGATGGGGCGGTTCCTGGCTTCCAGCACGGTTTTCGCCTGCGCTGCCAAACTGAATGATTTTTCACCCGCATGCCGGACAAAGGCTCGGTTCGCGAGCACCGCACGATAGCCGCAGCGGCCGGCGCGCATGACGAGATCATTCTCCTCATTATAGCCGGCCCCGTAGATTTCATCGAAGCCGCCGAATTCGGCGAGAATCTGCCAGCGGATCAGCATGCAGAAACCCACGGCGGTTGGCACATAAGTGAGTTCCGGAAGCAGGCCCGCGAGCGCCGCGTAGGGCGCCGGGTCGAAGCCGGATTCCAGCGACCGGCGGCGATGCGCGGCGGGCAACGTCGCCAAGGTGGCGTTGTCCGAACGTGGGTTGACAAAACCGATCATCTCATCGAATGCCGCGATGCGAACCATCTCCGGCAACGCGCCAGGCAGCAGGATTGTGTCGGAATTGAGGAGCAGGATATCCTGCCGCTTGCGAACTGCTTCCGATACCGCCCGGTTCATGGTTTGCACAAAACCGAGATTTACGGGGTTTCTGATCAGGCGGCAGGCGAAGGCCGCTTGCGCGGACGGCAACATCGCCTCCAGCGCGGCCTGCAGCGGCAGATAATCGGGCGAGTCGTTGATCAGAAGAACCTCGGCTCCGATTACGGCAAGATCACCGGCGCATTGGATCATCGAGCCCAGCAGGGGTTCGACCAGTTCTTCATTTTTGTAGAAGGCGACTGCGATGATGAGCTGAAAGCCGCGTAACGCCTCGGCTTGGAGAACATCGACCTGCTCTTCCACGTTGCTGTTCATGGAACTACTGCATGTGCAACATCATGACCCTCAGGGCGGTGACGGCCTGTCCAGACCGTATGCTCGGGATGAGTATTTCGCTGAACGCTTGCTGCGCCGGGCCTGGCCATGGGGTTCCCGTACTTATTGCAGCTTGGGGCTGGATCCGCCCTTCAGCCAGCGCGCCAGCAGGCGCATCGGTTGGGTGACCCGCCAGGAGGTCGAAGCCAGCAATTGCTGCATCCTCTGCTCCAGTTCCGGCGCCGTCAGCGGCGGTGGAATCAGCACCGGGACATGCTTGTCGAACGCGGTAAAAGGATTGCCCCGCCACCCTTCATACTGGGTGCGGAAGACCTGCCGTTCCTCATAGGGTATCTCGGCGCCCGAGGCGAAATAGCCATAGGCGTAAGGTGCATCCTGCGCCGCCTGATTGCCGTTTTCTTCCATTGCATCGGCATAATGCTGCAGCAGCGCCCGCAATTGCGGAGCGATTGCGGCGCCGGTAAAAGCCTCGCTGTATTTTGACAAGCGATCGAAATCGCCGCAGTCGAACCCGCTGAAGTGAAAGAAGACCAGCGCCCTGCCATCGATGCGCCATTGGCCGCCTTCCTGCGTTAGGCTGCGCTGCGCCAGGTTCCAATAGGCGACATTATACGCAGTGTCGCGCAGCACCGAGATATGATCGGCAAAGGCCGGCACGAAATCCATGAACCGTTGATCGACGAACAGACCCTTGTCCTGGTCGCTGATGCATTGATAGCGCAGCCGCCGCGCCCACCAGGCGAGCACCGATCGCGCCTCGATGGTTGCTCCGACGCCGAGGAATCCCAGGTTGTAGATGCCGGCGCGCATGATCGTGATATCGTCGGGATCGCTGTCGCCTTCGGCCGGCTGCAGCAAATGCGGCGTCAACACGAAGGAGGCGCCGGCGTCCAGCTTCTGCAGCGCAAGCGTCAGCGGCGCGAAAATTTCGATGTCGGGATCGAGATACAGGACCGCATCATGCTGGCGCTGCAGCAGCTGCAAAAACATGAACGGCTTTAACGCGGTATTAAACTCCAGCACGTCGTAGCGAAAGGCAAACTGCGCGAACTCGGGAATTTCCAGCGTCTCCGCGGCGATGATTTCGCAGTCGCTGGGGTAGAAGCCGGCATCCGGCAGGATCTTGTCGGCGACGCAAAGATACAGCCTGGCTTCGGGGTGATGCAGTCGCGCGCTCTGAAACAGCACCTTTGCCCGCGGCATGTAATTGTTCGAGCAGGTGGTGAAGATTGCAAGACTGCTAGTCGACATTCAGCGTGTACTTCCAGGACTGGGTCGGAGCCGTTAACCGGTTTGAATTTCCGTGAGCGTATTGCCTCGTCCGCCCTATCAAAGGCGTGAGATTTTGGAAACCCCGCCGGCCAAGGTTGCGGTCTATTGGCGGAGCGCGCGAAGTCTTGCCGTCTGCAGGCGGCCGACGCTTGCATAGCTGAAATTTGCCTGCATGTGGGCCCTGGCGCCGGCGATTTTGGCGCCGGCCTGCTCCGGTTCGCGCTGCAAGGCGCGCATCAGCGCGGCGGCATGGTCGATATCCGGTTCCGCCCAGACCTGGCCTTGGGCGTGCGGGTACTGCCCCTCCGCCACGCCGACGAGCGCAAAATTCACCGGATAGCCGGTGGCGCAAGACAGCAGATCCTGGCTGGCTGAATAATCGGTGGCGATCACCGGCTTGCCCAGCAGCATCGCCTCGCCAATGAGCAGCCCAAAGCCTTCGCTGCGATGCAGGGAGACCACCGCATCCATGGCGGCGATCAAGGCCAGTGTATCATGCCGCGTCAGCGATGCCTCGATCACGAAAATATCGGAGTTACCGGCGATCGCCTGTTCAAGCGCTGCTGCGTGCGCCGGAGCGCCGCCGCGGTTGGTGCATTTTAACACCAGGCCGGCCTGGCCACGCCCGGGAAAGGCCTTGCGGAAGGCGGCAATCGCCGCCAGCGGGTTCTTGCGCTCCATGAAGGAGAGAAAGTCAAAGGCGAAAAAGAACAGAAAGCGCGCCTGCGGCAAACCAAAATTTGCGCGCGCCACTGGCGCCGGCACCGGAAATTCCAACGCAATCGGGATATGAACGGTCTTTTTGCCAAGGCATTGCAGCGCCTGCGCCACGAAGCGGGATGGCGCCCAGATTTCATCCATCGCTGCCAGCCCGCTCAGCCAAGCCGCGGGGAAGCGGCTCAGCTCCCAGAACGGGATGCAAACTCGGCTGGCGTCCGGCCGCAGCCGCGGCTTCAAATGCTTCAGGGCAAGCGCAAGCTGGTCGGCGTTGAGGTTGAAAATCTGCATTGGCGCTGAACTTGTCTGCACCAGCTGCCCGGCACAGGAGAGATCGTCGCGGGCGGAGGAGACGTTCAGCCCGAAGTCGCAGCCTTCGGCATCCAGCCCGCTTGCCAGTAGCGACCGCAAAGTCTGCCGCCCGGCCTCGCCGACGCCGCTCGCCGCGCGCAGATAGCCGACGACCGTGACGTCCTTCGCAGCACCTTGCGGTCTGCGCCAGCGGTTACGCCGCGGTGCCGCTGCAAAAGCCGCAATCCGCCGCAGGCGGCTGGCGATCCCTGAAAGCCGGAAGGTCATTGCATCGCTGCCTGAAGAATGGCTCAGGTCGCCGCGCAAAAACAGCCGCATCCGCCGGTGACGAGCATTTCCATAGCTACTCCAATGTAAGGCTTCAGAACCGCGATACTCAAATCAGACGGTCACCCGTTCCGCAACCGGCTTGTTGCAATTGCGCCACCCGGCAGCCGCCCCACGTTGATCTTGGCGAACATATGGTTAAAAGATTACCGTAAACCGTATGAACGAAGGCAGATCGCAAGCTGACCAAACCCAATACCGTTTCATTTTTCGCGACCCAGCCGGAAGAACCCGGCCAGCCGGCCATCGCAAGCTGGCTTCGCATACGGCAAGACACTGCAAAGCCGATCTACCAGCAGCTTGAAGAACAGCTCACGGCGTTGATCCGGGACGGCCGCATCCCCGCCGGCACGACGCTGCCGGCGGAGCGCCAACTGGCCGAAACCCTGGGCGTCAGCCGCGCCACCATCCAGCGCTGCTACAGCACCTTGCGCGAGCGCCGGCTGATCCGCGCGCATGGCCGCAACGGTTCGATCGTTGAAGGCGACGGCGCCAGGCTGCTGCCCGGCATGGACGGCCTGAAGGGGTTTACCCAGGAAATGCAAGAGCTTGGCGGCAAAGCATCCGCCAAAATCCTGCAGCAGGAAGTGGTGCGGGACCGGCAAATCGCCTCGATTTTCAACCTGCCTTCCACGACGCCGCTGCTCAAGCTGGTGCGCATCCGCTATGGCGACGACACACCTCTATCTTGCGAGAATGCCTGGTACAGCCTGGATACCGCACCCTTCCTGGCGCAGGCCGACATGTCATGCTCGGTCTACGTTCAGCTTGCGCAGCGCGGCGTGGCGCTGGCGTATTGCAACCAAACGATCGAGGCGGCTCTGCCGAATGAAGCCGAGTCCGCCATCTTCGGCTTCGATACCCCTGTTCCATGCCTGCTGATCAAGCGCCGCAGCTATTTGCGCACCGAGCTGATGGTGGAATATATTGAAGGCCTGTTCCGCGGCGACGCCTATACCTACCGCCTGCGCCTAAATGCCTAAATGCCTAAATGCCTAAATGCCTGAACGCCTGTTTGCCGAGTCGCGCCGCGGACGCCGGTTTTGGCTAACGGGCGGAGATAAACAGCTAGATCCTGCTGTAAAGAATAGATACAAATTGTCTCAGCAGCCGCGCGGTGGTGAATCTGTTCCGAGGAATGGATGCGGGCGACTGATCCCTGCGTCTTCCACCCACTTCCATTGAAATCAATCCGGTAAACGCCCAGGTGTTTTGCAGCCAATAAGACTTGATATATAACAGAACGTAATGTCCTGGACAGGAGCTTGCATGCCGGTTGATTCGACAATATTAGCCACGGCCCCGGCCGACGACAATGCGGAGCTCCCGCACATAAACTACCCCAAATCTCTGCTCGGCCAACCGGCGCTGGTGACCGGCGCCAATTCGGGGATCGGCAAGGCAACCGCCATCGGTCTTGCCAAAGCCGGCGCCGATGTCGTGGTGAACTACGTGAGCGATCCGCAGGCGGCGGAAGAAGTCGCGCAGGAAATCATTTCTTTCGGCGGCCGGGCGATCACCCTGCAGGCCGATGTGTCGAAGGAAGACGAGGTGCAGGCGATGTTCGCCAAGGCGATCTCGCATTTCGGCACCTTGCACATCGTCGTCAGCAATGCCGGGCTGCAGCGCGACGCGCCGTTCGAGCAGATGACGCTGGAGCAGTGGAACACCGTGATCGGCGTCAACCTAACGGGACAGTTTTTATGTACCCGCGAAGCCGCCCGCGAGTTCAAGAAACGCGGCGTCGACCGTAAAATCTCCGTGGCGGCCGGCAAAATGATCATGATGAGCTCGGTGCACCAGGAAATTCCCTGGGCCGGACATGCCAATTATGCCGCCTCCAAAGGCGGCATAAAATTGTTGATGGAAAGCATCGCGCAGGAGCTGGCGCCACATCGCATACGAGTCAATGCGGTGGGGCCAGGCGCCATTCGCACGCCGATCAACACCTCTGCCTGGAGCACGCCGGAAGCCTACGCCGAGCTGATGACGCTGGTGCCGTATAAGCGGATCGGCGAGCCGGATGACATCGCGCAGGCGATCGCCTGGCTGGCGTCGGATGCGGCGGATTACGTCACCGGCGCGACCTTGTTTGTCGATGGCGGCATGACGCTGTATCCCGGCTTCGCCACGGGCGGCTGAAGCAATGGCAAGCCGGATTGAAGACTACGCCGTAATCGGCAATTGCGAAACCATGGCGCTGGTGAGCCGGAAAGGCTCCATCGACTGGCTCTGCCTGCCGCGTTTCGATTCCGCCGCCTGTTTCACCGCCCTGTTGGGCGCGGAGGAAAATGGGTTCTGGCGTATCTCCCCCAAGGAGAAGGGCGCAAAAATCAGCCGGCACTACCGCGATGGCAGCCTGATCCTCGAGACCATCTACAAGACGAAAACCGGCACCGCCATGCTGATCGACTGCATGTCGCGCTCGGAAGGCAAATCCAACCTGCTGCGGCGCATCCGCGGACTGACCGGCACCGTCAACATGGAAAACGAGTTGGTTGTACGTTTTGACTATGGAATTTCGGTGCCCTGGGTTTCCCGCACCGATGATGGCCGGCTGCAGTTCATCGTCGGGCCCGACCGGCTGCTGCTGCAATCGGGTGTGGACATCGTCAACAGGAATATGCGCACCAACAGCGCCTTTAAGGTACACGCCGGCGATGAGATCGACTTCTCGCTGGGCTGGTCGAAATCCTTCCACCCGATGCCGGCGCCGCTGGATATCGGCGCGATCATCGATATCGAGGATAAAGGCTGGCGCGAATGGAGCGATCGTTTCGCCGGGCTCGGCGAGTACACCGATATCGTCCGGCGTTCGCTGATAACGCTCAAAGGTCTCACCCATTTCGAAACCGGCGGAATCGTCGCCGCGGCCACGACCTCGCTGCCGGAGAAGATCGGTGGACCCCGCAACTGGGATTACCGCTATTGCTGGCTGCGCGACGCCACGCTCACGCTCTATGCGCTGCTGGAATCCAATTTCATCGAGGAAGCCAATGCCTGGCAGCAATGGCTGATCCGCGCCATCGCCGGCAGCCCGGAGCAATTGCAGATCATGTACGGCATCGCCGGGGAACGGCGGCTGGATGAATGGACCATTCCGTGGCTTTCCGGCTATGAGAACTCGGCACCCGTGCGGATCGGCAATGCCGCCTCCGGGCAGGTGCAGCTCGATGTCTATGGCGAGGTGATGGCGGCGTTGTACTTCGCCCGCACCCGCGGCCTGCCGGCGGATGATACGATCTGGAGCCTGCAATGCGCCTTGCTGGGGCATCTGCAGCAGATCTGGGACCAGCCGGATGACGGCATCTGGGAAGTGCGCAGCGGCCGCCAGCATTTTACCCATTCCAAGGTGATGGCCTGGGTGGCGGTGGACCGCGCCATTCGCTCGGCCGAGGAATTCAATCTGAAGGCGCCGTTGGAAGCGTGGCGGGAGTGGCGCCAGAAGATCCATGACGATGTATGCGCCAAGGCCTTCGATAAAAAGTTGAACAGCTTCGTGCAATATTACGGCAGCAAAAATGTCGATGCGGCGACGCTGATGATCCCGCTGGTCGGTTTCCTGCCGCCGGACGATCCCCGCGTTGCCGGCACCGTGGAAGCCATCGAGCGTAATCTGCTGCGCGAGGGCTTCGTCATCCGCTATGACACCGGCGATGCGAAAGACGGTCTGCCGGAGGGCGAGGGCGCCTTTCTGGCCTGCAGTTTCTGGCTGGTCGGCAACTACGTCCTGCTCGGCAGGCTCGACGATGCGCGCAAGCTGTTCGACAGGCTCGCGGGTCTAGCCAACGATGTCGGGCTGCTGGCCGAGGAATACGATCCCGTGCTCAAGCGCCAGATCGGTAATTTTCCGCAGGCCTTTTCACATATTGGTCTGATCAATGCCGCCTATTCGATCGCCGGCGCCAGCCCTGCGAACGAAGGCGAAACCTTGGAAGTGCAGGGGGCTTACGCGCATGCCGGCTAATCATTACGATATCATCGTTATCGGCTCCGGACCAGGTGGCGCGACGCTGGCGCAGCGTCTGGCGCCGACCGGCAAGAAGATCCTGATGCTCGAGCGCGGCGATTATCTGCCGCGCGAACAGGCGAACTGGGACGCCAACCATGTTTTCGTCAACAACGCCTACCAGGCGAAGGAGCAGTGGTACGATCGCAGCGGCAAGGCCTTCAGCCCGGGCCTGCATTATTACGTCGGCGGCAATTCCAAGGTATACGGCGCGGCGCTGCTACGCCTGCGCGAGCGTGATTTCGGCGACATCCGGCATCAGGACGGCATCTCCCCCGCCTGGCCGGTGCCCTATTCAGTCTTCGAACCCTATTACGCCGAAGCCGAGAAATTGTTCCACGTGCACGGCAAAGCCGGCGAAGACCCGAACGAGCCGCAGCGCAGTGCGGAGTTCCCCTATCCGGCGGTCGCGCATGAGCCAAAAATCACCGAACTTTCCGAGCATTTTGAAAAATCCGGATTGCATCCCTTCCATTTGCCGCTCGGCATCCTGCTGGATGAGAAGAACGGCAAGCCGACGCCCACCAGTACCTGCATTCGCTGCAACGCCTTTGACGGTTTTCCTTGCCTGCTGAACGGCAAGGCCGACGCGCAGGTGCTCTGCGTCGATCCCACGCGGGCCGCGCATCCGAACTTCACCCTGTTGACCAACGCCTATGTCGCCAAGCTGAACACCGATGCCTTGGGGCGCCGCGTCACGGAAGTGCAGGTTGAGCGCCACGGCGATACCGAGTTCTTCACTGCCGATATCGTCGTCTCTGCCTGCGGCGCGCTGTCTTCGGCTTTGCTGCTGCTGCGTTCGGCCAATTCCGCGCATCCGAGCGGACTTGCCAACGGCTCCGATCAGGTCGGCCGCAACTATATGCGCCATAACCAGTCGGTGCTGATGGCGCTGATGCGCGAGCGCAACGACACGGTCTTTCAGAAAACCCTGGCGGTTTCCGACTTCTATTTCGGCGCCGATGATTATCCTTATCCGCTCGGCCTGATTCAAATGTGCGCCGCCACCCACGCTGCGCAGATCCGCGGGGAGGCGCTGCCTGAATGGCTGGAGTGGCTGCCGAAAATGCCGTTCGAAACGATGGCCGCGCATTCGATGGATTTCTGGCTCTCCTCGGAAGATATTCCGCTGCCAGAGAACCGCGTGCGCTACGATACCGGCCGCGTGGTGCTGGAACTGACCGAGACGAATGCAGAAGCGCATCGCCGCCTGCGCAAAAAGCTCGAACAGCTGATGCAGGCGCATGGCGCGCACCCGCTGCTGCTGGACCGCAAGCTGTATTTCAAGCAGGACATCCCGATCGCGGGCACCGCGCATCAGGCCGGCACCGCCCGCTTCGGCAGCAATCCCGCAAGCTCGGTGCTAGATACCGATTGCAAAGCCCATGAGCTGGATAATCTCTACGTCGTCGATGCCAGCTTCTTTCCGTCCATTGGCAGCGTGAACCCAACGCTGACCATTATCGCCAACGCGCTGCGGGTTGCCGATCACCTGAAACAAAGGCTCGGCGCATGATGCTCTGGCTCAATCTCTACGCGCTGCCATTGGTCGCGCGCGTTCTGCTGGTCTGCATGTTTCCGTTCAGCGGCATCGACAAGATTCTGCACTGGGACGGTGCGATGAAGCAGGCCAGCTCCTCGTTTTTGCCCTGTCCCGCCTGCCTGCTATGCATGGGCATGGCAATTGAATTTCTCACGCCGCTCTGCATCATTTTCGCCTGGCACGACCACGCCGCGGCCTTTGTCCTGGCGGGCTATTGTGCGGTCACTGCGCTGCTGTTTCACAACTTTTGGGCCTACCCCGATTTCTGGGCGAAGGGCGACAGCGTCGCCCGCAGCCATTTCTGGGATTTCACCAAAAATTTCTGCATGGTCGGCGGGTTGCTGCTGCTGATCGACCTTTCGAGCTTCTACCCGCTGCACCAGATCATTACGTACCCGCTTGGCTCCGCGCCAATCGCGGCCTCGAACCAATGATGGACAGGAGCATCTAATGCCGACACCGCCGCAAATCCACTACTGGCATCTTTGGACCGACGATCAAGGTGTCAGTCACCAGAAACAGGTGGCACTGGAGAATTTCGAGTTCAAAGGCGTCGGCGATGCCGACCCGCAATGGAACAACAAGCAGCCGCGTGGGCAATCCACCGTTGTGTTCACCGTGCAGCCGGTCGGCTGGATCGGCGAGTGGCATGAGAATCCGGCGCCGCAATGGATCGTGCCGCTCTCCGGCTCCTGGTGGGTGGAGGCGATGGACGGCACGCGCATCGATTTCGGGCCAGGCGAAATTTCTCTTGGCGAGGATCAGGGCTGCGTCGCCGACGCGCAAGGCCGCAAGGGCCATCGCTCCGGCGTTAATGGCGATCAGCCGGCGGTGCTGATGACCGTGCAGCTGCATGTCCCGCCGGTCCACAAGCCCGGGCATTTCAAATAAGCCGATGGATGGTTTTGTCGTCGAGGATGAGGTTTTCGCATCCCTTGTCCTGCCAAATGCCCCGTTAGAATTGCTGGCGGAGAATTTTCGCTGGCTGGAAGGCCCGGTCTGGTTCGCCGATCACGAGGCGCTGCTGTTCAGCGACATTCCCAATGACCGGATCATGCGCTGGACCGAAGCTGGGATATCGATCTTCCGATCGCCCTCGAATTACAGTAATGGCCAGACCCGCGACCGGCAGGGCCGGCTGATCACCTGCTCGCACCGGCACCGCAACGTCACGCGCACGGAGCTCGACGGCAGCATCACCGTGCTGGCCGACCAATTTGAAGGCAGGAAGCTGAACTCGCCGAACGACGTCGTGGTGAAGTCCGACGACTCCCTTTGGTTCACCGACCCGCATTACGGCATCAACACGGATTACGAAGGCGGCAAGCAGCGGCCGGAGCTGCCGCCTTGCGTGTACCGGCGCGATCCTTCCGGTGCGCTGTCGATCGTAACCGAAGAATTTCAGGGCCCCAACGGCATCGCCTTCTCGCCGGATGAATCGTTGCTATATATCTGCGAAACGGCGCCGCAATTCGCCGCCAAGCCGCGTCGCGCCATACGTGTTTTCGATGTGCGGGGCGATGGGAAAACCTTGGGCGAAGGCCGCGACTTCTATGTAATCAGCCCCGGTTTTGCCGATGGCATACGCTGCGATGAGGCCGGCAGAATCTGGTCCAGCGCCGGTGATGGCGTGCACTGCATCGCCCCTGACGGCAAATTGCTGGGCAAGATCCTGGTGCCGCACAGCGTCTCCAATATCTGCTTCGGCGGCCGCTACCGCTCGCGCCTGTTCATCTGCGCCGGCCAGCGCCTGTATGCCATCTACACCAATACCCGCGGCTGCGCCGTGCCATGACGGAGCCCCCGGCGCAGGCAAACGCGCTTGCGCGCATCGCCCGCAATGTCGGCGATCTTGCCGCGGCCCGTGCTTTCTACGTCGAGGCGCTGGGTTTCCAGCCTGCAGGGCCGGTACGCGAGGATCCACAGCTCGCGCAGGCGCTGCGGGTCGAGCAGATCCACATCCAGCGGCTGGCTTTCGCCGGCCAGGAGATCGAGCTGTCGCAATGCATGCCGCCGGGCGCTGCGTATGACCGTGCGGATGCCAATCTCGTGCATTTTCAGCATATCGCGCTGCTTACCCCAGATATTCACACCGCCTACGAGAAGGTGCTCAGCCTGGGCGCGGAACCCATCTCCGAAGGCGGTCCGGTGCAACTGCCGGCCGCCTCTGGCGGCGTCATAGCGGTCAAGTTCCGCGACCCCGACGGCCATCCTTTGGAGTTCATCCAGAAGCCGCGCTTTGGATACGATCATTCCGCCATCAGCGTAGCCAATGTCGAGCGGAGCGTCGCGTTCTATGCCCGCCTCGGAATCGTGCTGGATGCGAGGCAGCTCAATCAAGGCGCGGAGCAGGATGAACTGGATGGCTTGGAAGACGCGCAGGTCGATGTCGTAGCGCTGCGCCCGCTCCAGGCATCGCCGCATGTCGAGCTGCTCTGCTACCGCCGCCCGAAAGCGATCCCCTGCCAATGGATGCCGGCAGACATCTGCGCCGACCGCTTGGTTTTCGCCGCCGACACCGGCGGCCTGCAGCTGCTGCGCGACCCGGATGGGCACGTCGTACTTTTAGATAACCGATAAGCTGCCGCTTTTTTCAAAGCGGCGCAAAAACTTGGGTCGCGCCGGCGGTCAGGTTCTTTTTCTTCAGAAGAGATCCTTGCTTCCTGCCTTACTCGCTCAAAGCCCTGCGCGACTCCGCTTCGCGCGCCAGCCGGCGATAGCTGCGCAGGCTGAAGGGCAGCATGGCGATATAGGCGATACCTGCCATGGCGCCGGCGAGAAACGGGTCGGCCAGAAGAATAGCGACGAATACCACCACGCCCAGCAGTAGCGGCAGCACCGCCTGGGTCGGTACTTTGAAGTTCTTAAAGCTCCAGACCGGCAGGGTCGAGACGCATAGGATGGCCGCGCCGGCCAGGAAGCCGCCGGCGAACAGCGGAAAGCCGACGACGTTGCGCAGCCAGATCAAATGCAGTTTGTCGGCTTCCAGCCCGGCAAACAGCGGAAACAACGCCAGTACGGCGCCGGCCGGCGCCGGTACGCCGGTGAAGAAATTATAGGCAAAGGCCGCGGGCGGCGCGGTGTCCAGCGCCGCGTTGAAGCGGGCCAGCCGCAACGCCATGGCGGAGGCGAACATCAAGGGCGGCAGAAAGCCGATGGCGCCCCAATCCTCCAGCGACCACAGATACAGGATCAAGGAAGGGGCGACGCCGAAGCAAAGGAAATCGGCGAGCGAGTCGAATTCGGCCCCGAAGCGCGACGTCGCCTTCAGCAGCCGGGCCAGGCGGCCATCCAGCCCGTCGATCGCACCGGCGACCGCGACGGCGATTACGGCCGCGCCGAACCGGCCGTCCAGCGCAAAGCGAACGGAGGATAGCCCGATGCAAAGCCCAATCAGGGTCATCAGGTTGGGCAGCATTTTGTTGAAGCTCAGCCCGGTCAGGCGCGGCCGGCGGGCCGGCTTCTTCCGGCCGATCCGCACGATGTTCGGATTGCGCGACTCGCTCATGAGAACGACTTATAGCGTATCGACCACTGGATCGGGAATTAAAACCGCATCCAGATCGGCGATGACTGTCTCCCCGCCGATCATGCGCTGCCCGGCCACGACCAGCGGCAGCGTGCCTGCGGGCAGATACAGATCCGTCCGGCTGCCAAAGCGAATGATGCCGATCCGCTCGCCAGGGAACAGGATCTGGCCAGCGGTAATGCTGCAGACGATGCGCCGGGCGATCAGCCCGGCGATTTGCACCACCGCGATATCTTGGCCGCCGGGGAGCCGGATGGCGATGCTGTTGCGCTCGTTCTCGTCGGAGGCTTTGTCATCGGCGGCGGAGAGGAACTTGCCGGGATGGTACGCAATGCGCGTCACCGTTCCGGCCGCCGGCGCGCGGTTGACGTGCACATCCAGCACCGAAAGGAAAACGGCGACCCGCGGCCGCAATGTGGCGCCCAGGCCAAGCTCCAGCGGCGGGATCGCCGTATCGACATGCACCACCAGCCCGTCAGCCGGGGCGAGAAAGACATTGGCTCGCGTCGGCGGCACCCGTTCCGGATCGCGAAAGAAATACAGGCAGAACAGCGTGAAGAGCAGGCCGAGCCAGGTCAGCGGGATCCACAGGAACAGGCCGATCACGGCGACGGCGATGCCGCCCAGAATGAAGGGGTAGCCCGCCTTGTGGGGCGGCGCGATAACGGATTTGATGGTCTCGGCGATGTCCATTCGGCGGGTTTAGCGCATCGGAACTGAGATTAGAACGGGCTTGATATTAGTTCCCGGCAAGGAAGATGGTTGAAAAGCCTCATCAAGGAAAAGGCTCCGAAAGATCGCCGAATACGCATCGTATTGCGTAAGTGCGATGGCGAAACAAGGCGGCCGGATGCCGGACCGCGCGCGCAGCTTCAGGATTTTGACGATTGCCCCTGCAGCATGCAAAAAAGGCCGCAACGGTCATTGAACCTATCCCAGGAGCGTCGCATGCGCACTACGGTCATGAGCACTACCATCATGAGCCTACGGTCATGAGCCTACGGTCATGAGCCTACGGTCATGAGCACTACGGTAACGTACAACAAGGCTGACCGGGCGCGGGGTTTTGGCCGTGTCGGCATCTGGTCCCTGGAAGCCCGGTTCGGCGATCCGCTGCAGGCCGAGGACGCCGCGGTCGAGGCCGAAGGGCTGGGCTATGGCGCGATCTGGCTCCCCGGCGGCATCGGCGGCGACGTGCTTGGCGATATCGAGCGGCTGATGCTGGCGACCAAGACAATCAAATTCGCGACCGGCATTCTCAATATCTATAAGCAGGATGCCGCTTATGTGGCAGGCTGGTGGAACGCCAAGCCGGCGGAGATCAAGGAACGCATTCTGCTCGGCGTCGGGGTCAGCCACGCCCCGGTCATCGGCGAAGCGTATCGCAAGCCGCTCGGCGCCATGAACGACTATCTGGACGAACTGGACGCGGCCGGTATCGCCGCCGCGCATCGCTGCCTGGCGGCTTTGGGCCCCAAGATGCTGCAACTCTCCCGCGAGCGCTCCGCCGGCGCGCATCCCTACCTCGTCTCAACCGAACACACCGCGGAGGCGCGGCAAATCCTGGGACCAGATGCCTTTCTGGCACCCGAACTCGGCGTGGTGGTGGAAACCGATCCGGAAAAGGCCCGCGGCCTGGCGCGCGCGGCTCTGGCGGTATACCAGAAGCTGCCCAACTACGCGAATAATTGGCGCCGCCTGGGCTTCTCCGAAGAAGATATCTCCAGCGGTTCCGATCGCCTGGTGGATAATCTGTTCGCCTGGGGCACGGTGGAGCAGATCGCAGCCCGCGTGCAGGAATTTCTCGACGCCGGCGCCGACCATGTATGCCTGCAGGTCCTGCACCACGGCGCCGAGACAATGACGCCCCCGCTGGAGCAGTACCGCGCCTTGGCCCCCGCGCTACCTTTTTAAGGAAGCGAGTAAGTTTAAGGAAGCGAGTAAGCAAGCCGCTTTTTGAAAAAAGCGGCGCAAAAACTTTTTGACTCTAGAACCGGGAACTTGAAACGCCTCCGGCTTAGATGCAACAAAATTTTTTGCCGCACCGGCGGCCCGGTTCTTTTCTTTAAAAAAGCAGTTCTTCCTTCTACTTCTGCTTTGGGACGCTGAACGCTTGGCCGGGGAAGATCAGGTTCGGGTTGTGGATCAGTTTCGAGTTGGCCGTGTAGATCAGCGTGTAGAGCGTGCCGTGACCGTAGATGTGGCGCGCGATCAGCCAGAGATTCTGGCCGGGCGCGATCACCACGTGGCCTTGCGCCACTGCGGCGGTCAGCGTCTCCAGCGCGAAAGGGGCGGAGAGCGGCGTGCTGCCCGGCTTGCTGGTATCTGTCACCTGCAGCGTGCCGTTGTTTTTCGGTACGGTTGCGAGCAGCGACCAGCGGCCGTCCGGCCCGGCGATGGCGCTGCCCAGGGTCGTGCCGTTCAGCGTCAGCGAAACATGGTCGCCGGTATGGGCGGTGCCGGAGAAGATGGCATGGCCGTTGGCGTCATAGTCGACCGAGCCGATGCCGAGTGAGCCGGGAAGCGGCCCCTGGCCGGAGACGATGCGCGAGCCGTTAGGACCGGTGATGACCGCCAGCGATTGGCCGCTGGGATTGGCGGCGACATCGACCGTTGCGCTGGTCTCGCCCTGCAGGATCTGGCCGTTCGGCAGGGCTTCCGAAAGTGTCAGCTGGTGCGGGCCCGGCGGCAGCGGGTCATCCGGCAGGAAGGCGAACTGGCCGTTGGGATCGGCGGCGACAGTGCCGATGATCTCGTCACCGTCCTTGATGATGATTTTGGCACCGGGATCGGCGCGGCCGGCGATGACGGTATTGCCGGCGGAATCAACGCGCAGAACATCGAAACGGGGACCGCTTTTGGCTGCAACCGGCGCCGGTGCAGGGGGCGCCGTTACCGGCGCTGGTGCAGAGGGCGCCGTTACCGGCGCCGGTGCAGAGGGCGCCGTTACCGGCGCTGTGGCGGAGGGGGGCGTCACGCGTGGCGCCAGATATAGATAGGCGCCGATCGCGATGGCGACCGCCAGAACCGCGACGATGACGGCAAGGATCTTATTACGTCCGGCCATTTTGCCTGTTCTCCATGCCCGGCCTCATTCCCCTTGCTTGCCTGATCCGTGCTACCCTGCCACGAAGCGCAGGGTGCCGGAAGTGAACGCTACGGACGTTGGAAAGATATAATTGCGATCATGGTAAAATTTGCGGTCACGGTGTTTTGCGGATCCTCCCCCGGCGCGGACCCGGCCTATCTGCAAAGTGCAAACGAACTCGGCGCCGGCCTGGCGGAACGCGGCATGGCGTTGGTTTTTGGCGGCGGCAATGTCGGGCTGATGGGTGAGGTGGCAGGCGCCGCCTTGGGTGCCGGCGCGCATGTCACCGGCATCATCCCGGATTTTCTGCGCCAGCGCGAGGTGGAGTTTCCGGGCCTGTCGGAGCTGATCGTGACGGATTCGATGCATACCAGGAAGCGCCGGCTGTTCGCGCTGGCGGATGCCTTCGTGGTGATGCCGGGTGGCCTCGGCACCTTCGACGAGACCATCGAGATCCTCACGTGGAAGCAGCTCGGCCGGCATAACAAGGCGATCATTCTTTGCGACGTGCTGGGCTGGGCACAGCCTTTTGTCGCCATGGTCGATCAGACGGTCGAACGCGGCTTTGCAAGCGGTTCCGCCAAGGGATTGTTCGAGGTCTCGCCCGGCGTTAAGGACACATTAGCGCGGCTGGAAGCGTTGCGGACCGTTCCTTTGGAATGAACCGTGACCTAGTTATCGGGTAAACAAAATGCGGCGGTGTGGACATCCAAGCGGGGTCGCACGGCATAAGGAGGATCAGAAATGAGCATTCAGCTTGGCCAGATTGCGCCGGATTTCGAGCAGGATTCCAGCATCGGCAAGATCAAGTTCTATGACTATCTCGGCTCGTCCTGGGGCATCCTGTTCAGCCATCCCAAGGACTATACCCCGGTCTGCACGACTGAGCTGGCGGAGGTCGCGCGCCTGACCCCGGAATGGGAGGCGCGGAACGTGAAGGTGATCGGGCTTTCCGTCGATACCGCCGAGCGGCATGGCGGCTGGGAAAAGGATATCGAGGAAACCCAGGGCCAGAAGGTCAATTTCCCGGTCGTTGCGGATCATGACAAAAAGGTCTCAGACCTCTACGGGCTGATCCATCCGGAAGCCGACCCTTCGGTCACCGTCCGCGCGGTCTTCGTTATCGACCCGAACAAGAAAGTGCGGCTGATCATCACCTATCCGCCTTCCACCGGCCGCAACTTCGCGGAGATATTGCGCGTGGTGGACAGCCTGCAGCTGACCGATCATCATAAGGTCGCAACGCCGGTGAACTGGAAAGATGGCGACGACGTGATCATCGTGCCTTCGCTTTCGGATGAGGACGCCAAGACCCGCTTCCCGGAAGGCTGGAAAACACTGAAGCCGTATCTGCGCGTCGTGAAGCAGCCCAAGCTGCCGCATAAGGTCTGATGGAATTGCCCGGGGGCTGTTCCCCCTGGCAAGGAACAGTTCTTGAGGCTCCGCCAGGACCGGCCTCGTGTCATCGAAGCTTCACATTACTGTCATTGCTTTGTGAAGGTAGGCGCTTAATCAGGCGTAGATGAAAGCAGCGAGTCCGCAGACGATGACGGAGACCTGTCCACCGCCCGGTTTAACGACGAGATTGATCGACGAGAAGGCGCGGGTCTCGATCCGCAATCTGAACTTCTACTACGGCGCCACGCATGCGTTGAGAAACATCAATATCGATTATGCCGACCGCAAGACGACCGCGATGATCGGCCCTTCCGGCTGCGGCAAATCCACACTCCTGCGTGTCCTGAACCGGATGTACGATCTCTACCCCGGCCAGCGCGCCGAGGGTGAGGTGCTGATCGGCAACCAGAACATCATCGAGCCAGGGCAGGATTTAAACCAGCTGCGCCGGCGTGTTGGGATGGTGTTCCAGAAGCCGACGCCGTTTCCGAAATCAATTTATGAGAACGTCATCTTCGGCGTCCGGCTGCATGAGAAACTTTCCAAGGCCGAGCTTGATGAGCGCGTGGAATGGGCGTTAACACGCGCCGCCTTGTGGAACGAGGTGAAGGACCGGCTTTCCACCTCCGCCATCGGTCTCTCCGGCGGCCAGCAGCAGCGGCTGTGCATCGCCCGCTCGATCGCCGTGCGGCCGGAAGTCCTGCTGCTGGATGAACCGACCAGTGCGCTGGACCCGATCAGCACGCTGAAAATCGAGGAGCTGATCGACGAGCTGAAACGCGATTTCACGATCATCATCGTAACCCACAACATGCAGCAGGCCGGCCGCTGCGCCGATTCCGTCGCGTTCTTCTACCTGGGCGAACTGGTCGAGGTCGGGCCTTCCAGCCAGATATTTACTGCACCGCGGGAGCGCCGGACCCAGGAATACATCACCGGCCGGTTCGGCTGAGGAGCAGCAGCATGGCCGAAGATACCAAACATATCGTCAGCAGCTTCGAAGCCGATCTGAAGCGGCTGCGGGACATGATCGCGGCGATGGGCGGACTGGTCGAGCAGGCGGTCGCCGATGCGATGGTCGCCCTTCTGGCACACGACCCCGACATCGCCACCAGGGTGGTGGAAAACGACCCGAAGATCGACGCGCAGGAGCGCCAGGTGGAGCAGTTTGCGGTAACGCTGCTGGCCCTGCGACAACCTCTGGCGGATGATCTGCGGCAAGTGGTGCAGGCGCTGAAAGTGATTACGGATCTGGAGCGGATCGGCGACTACGCCGCCAACATCGCCAAGCGCAGCCTGGTGATCAACCGCATGGCGCAGAACTTCGCGCTTAGCAGCCTTGGACAAATGGCGGCTTTGGTGCAGCAGAATCTAAAAACCACGATCGACGCGGTGGGCGAGGCCGATCCGCAGAAGGCGATCGCGGTCTGGCGCGCCGACCAGATGATCGACGATCTGTACAACACCATCTTCCGCGAGCTGATCACCTATATGATGGAAGACGCGCGCAGCATCACCGCCTGCACGCATCTGCTGTTCATCGCCAAAAACATCGAACGGATCGGCGACCACGCGACCAACATCGCGGAGCTGACCTATTACGCCGTAACCGGGGAGAGCCTGCCGGATTTCCGGCCGAAAGGCGACCTCACTTCCGCCTATATCTACGCCCCGCCGGGGCAGTAAATGCGATGAACGAGCAGAACAAGCCTTACGTGCTGATTGTCGAGGATGAGGCGCCGCTGGTGACGCTGCTGCGCTACAACCTGGAAAAGCAAGGGTTCAGGGTGGAAGACGCCGGCGATGGCGGGGAGGCGCTGACCCGGATCACCGAATCGCCGCCTGATCTGCTGCTGCTGGACTGGATGCTGCCGACCATGTCGGGCATCGAGGTCTGCCGCCAGCTCCGCCGCCGGCCAACCACCCGCACGCTGCCGATCATCATGCTCACCGCCCGCGCCGAGGATCAGGATGCGGTGCGCGGGCTGGATACCGGCGCGGATGACTACATCACCAAACCCTTCTCGACCGAGGCGCTGATCGCCCGCATCCGTGCGCTGCTACGCCGCTCTGGTTCGGTGCCGACCAAACTCAAGCTGAACTTCCACGACATCTCGCTGGACCCGGCCTCGCACCGCGTGCTGCGCAACGGCCGGGCGCTGCATCTGGGCCCGACCGAATTCCGGCTGCTGGAATTCTTTCTCCGGCACCCCAAGCGGGTATTCTCGCGCGAGGATGTTCTTAATGCCGTTTGGGGCCGCGACATCCACGTGGAGCCGCGCACCGTGGACGTGCACATCCGCCGGCTGCGCAAGGCAATCAACGGTCCCGGCGAAGTCGACATCGTCCGCACCGTCCGCGCCGCCGGCTACGCGCTGGATCTGGAAGCGGCGTAAAGGAAGCAAGAGGCGGTCTGCCGGCGCGCAAGGCCAACATCCATGCCTTCTTTATGATATCAGTCTGTAACAACCGCAGAAGTTGCTTGATTTGAAATTAGTTACACCTTAAGGTTGTCAAGAACAAAGATAGAACCGTTTATTAACAACTTACTAAAAATCGTGTTGCTAATATGTTCTGATCATGTGACGTTAACTAGATCGCGCCGATTCGCGGCAGTTCCGGCGTTGAACCATGGGGACGATTAATGGCATTTTCTTCGAAGCGGCGTTTGACGGCGGTGAGCAATCTGGCCGAGGTTGCGGAAGACGGCCCGCCGAAGAAGGCGGATTTGGAGAAGAACAAGGCGCTGGATGCGGCCATGGCGCAGATCGAGCGGGCCTTCGGCAAAGGCTCCATCATGCGCATGGGCGCCAAGGGAACCGGCGAGGCTGTCGAGGTGATTTCATCCGGCTCGCTTGGGTTGGATCTGGCACTTGGCATTGGTGGCCTGCCGAAAGGCCGGGTGATCGAGATTTACGGCCCCGAAAGCTCCGGCAAGACCACGCTGGCGCTGCACGCCATTGCGGAGGCGCAAAAGAAAGGCGGGGTTTGCGCCTTTATCGATGCCGAGCACGCGCTGGACCCGACCTACGCCCGCAAGCTCGGCGTGGATGTGGATAATCTTCTCATCAGCCAGCCGGATACCGGCGAGCAGGGGCTGGAGATCGCCGATACGCTGGTGCGCTCCGGCTCGATCGACGTGCTGGTGATCGACAGCGTCGCGGCGCTGGTGCCCCGCGCCGAGCTGGAAGGCGAGATGGGCGACACCCATGTCGGCCTGCATGCCAGGCTGATGAGCCAGGCGCTGCGCAAAATCACCGGTTCGGTCTCGCGCAGCAACTGCATGTTGATTTTCCTCAACCAGATCCGTCTGAAGATCGGCGTGATGTTCGGCAACCCTGAGACCACGACCGGCGGCAACGCGTTGAAATTCTACGCCTCCATCCGCATGGAAATCCGCCGCACCGGCTCCATCAAGGATCGCGAGGAGGTTACCGGCAACCACACCCGGGTGAAGGTGGTTAAGAACAAGATGGCGCCGCCCTTCAGGGAGGTGGAATTCGACATCATGTTCGGCGAAGGCATCAGCAAAATGGGCGAGCTGGTCGATCTTGGGGTCAAGGCCGGCGTGGTGGAAAAATCCGGCGCCTGGTTCAGCTATGACAGCCAGCGGATCGGCCAGGGCAGAGAGAACGCCAAGCAGTTCCTGCGCGACCATCCGGAAATGGCCAATTCGATCGAAAGCCGCATCCGTTCCCAGTCCGCGACGATCGCAGAGTCGCTGATGGTTTCCAACGACGGACCGGAAGCCGAGGACGGCGAGTAAGCCGGCCTAGGTTGCGACTGACGCGACCGTACTGGCGGCGGAATTCGCCAACTGCGTCATATAGGCGCTGATGCCGCGGTGATGATGGGCGGCGGAAGTCGTGGAATTGACCCCGTTCCCCGCCGCATTTGCGGAATTCGGGGTCGCCAAGGTGCTGCTGCCCGTGCTGCTGCCCATGTTGCCGCTGCCGTTCATGCCGAGCAGCGCGCTGAGCAGGCTGGAATTGAGCGTGGAGCCGTTGCAGGCCTGGCTCTGCGTTCCGGAGCCGGCGGCAGCGGAAAACGTTGTACTTGACCTGCCGGCTTGGTTGCTGCTGCCGAAAGCAGCATCGGCCGCAGCGCGAGCCGCCTGATAAGCCTTCGCCTCGGTGCTGGACGAGGATGAAATAGATAACGTCATTTTGGTATCCTTTCAGAAACGATTTACCTGCGTTTCCTCTCAGCAAAATCCGGGCCAGGATTTCGCGGGCGGTTTCTGGCGCGCTGCAAGGCAAACCGGTTCGCCGCTTCGGCAAAGCGGTGTTTTTTGCCGGGCAATTCGTGCCGGGCGGCAGCCATATCCGTACCACCCGAACGCCGCTCTTGGCTTGGCCGGGTGTTACGGGTAATTCCGCTTGCATGGCCAGCAGCAATGACATACGCGCGACGTTTCTGGGGTTTTTTGCCCGCAACGGGCATGAGGTGGTGCCAAGCTCGTCGCTGGTACCGCGCAATGATCCGACGCTGCTCTTCACCGCCGCCGGCATGGTGCAGTTCAAAAACGTCTTCACCGGCCAGGAGAAGCGGTCCTGTTCCCGCGCCACCAGCGCGCAGAAATGCGTGCGCGCCGGCGGCAAGCATAACGATCTGGACAATGTCGGCTACACCGCACGCCACCACACTTTTTTTGAGATGCTCGGGAATTTCTCTTTCGGCGATTATTTCAAGGAACAGGCGATCAGCCATGCCTGGACGCTGCTGACCAGGGATTTCGGGCTGCAGCCGGAAAAACTTCTTGTCACGGTCTATCACGACGATGAAGATGCGGTGGCGCTCTGGAAGAAAATCGCCGGGCTGCCGGATCAGAAGATCATCCGGATCGCCACCGAAGACAATTTCTGGCGCATGGGCGATACCGGACCATGCGGCCCAAGCTCGGAAATCTTCTACGATCACGGCCCGGAAATCCCGGGCGGTCCGCCCGGCAGCCCGGATGAGGACGGCGACAGATTTATCGAGATCTGGAACCTGGTGTTCATGCAATATCTTGAGGAAGCGGGCGGTGTACGGGCGCCGTTGCCGCGGCCTTCCATCGACACCGGCATGGGGTTGGAGCGCTTCGCCGCCATCCTGCAGGGCAAACACGACAATTACGACACCGATACACTGCGGGCGTTGATCCTCGCCTCCGCCGAAGCGACTGGCCAGGACCCGGACGGCGCGTTCAAAACCAGCCATCGCGTGGTGGCGGACCATCTGCGCAGCACCTCCTTCCTGATGGCAGATGGCGTGCTGCCCAGCAATGAAGGCCGCGGCTACGTGCTGCGCCGCATCATGCGCCGCGCCATGCGCCATGCCTATCTCATGGGCGCGGCCGATCCGCTGATGTACCGGCTGGTACCGGCGCTCACCCGGCAGATGGGGCAGGCCTATCCTGAGCTGAACCAGGCCGAAGGTCTTATCATCGAGACGCTGAAGCTGGAGGAAACCCGTTTCCGCGCCATGCTGGAGCGCGGTATTTTTTTGCTGAACGACGAGACGGAAAAACTGGGCGAAGGCCAGGCTTTGCCCGGCGCGGTCGCTTTCAAGCTCTACGACACGTTCGGATTTCCGCTGGATCTGACGCAGGATGCGCTGCGCGAGCGCGGGCGCGACGTGGACATTGAAGGTTTCAATGCCGCAATGGCCGAGCAGCGCGCCCGCGCCCGCGCCGCCTGGAGCGGGAGCGGCGAAGCGGCGACCGAAGCGATCTGGTACGGGTACAAGGAAAAGCTGGGCAGCACCGAGTTTCTCGGCTACGCCACGGAAAAAGCCGAAGCCGAGATCACCGCGCTGATTGTCGACGGGCAACCCGCCGATATGGCCTTCGTCGGCCAGAATGTTGCGATCCTGCTGAACCAGACGCCGTTCTACGCGGAAAGCGGCGGCCAAGTCGGCGATAGCGGCGCTATCACCGGCGCCGATAATCTGCGGATCGCCATCTCCGACACGCAGAAGAAACTGGGCGATTTATTCGTGCATCTCGGCAAAGTCGAAGCGGGCACACTCCGGCTTGGCGAGCCGGTGCTGGCCGAGGTCGCGCATGCGCGGCGCCGAAACATCCGGGCGCATCATTCGGCGACGCATCTGCTGCACGAGGCGCTGCGCCGGCAACTTGGGAACCATGTGACGCAGAAAGGCAGCCTGAATGCGCCGGACCGGTTGCGCTTCGATGTCTCGCAGCCGCGCCCAATAACGCCGGAGGAGCTCGCCGGCGTCGAGCGCGAGGTGAATGCGCGCATCCGCGAAAACGCCCAGGTGACGACCAGGCTGATGACCCCTGACGAAGCGGTGAAGCTCGGCGCCATGGCGCTGTTCGGCGAGAAATACGGCGATGAGGTCCGCGTCGTCGCGATGGGCGAGAGCGATCAACCGGCGCTTAAGAACGCCTATTCGATCGAGCTTTGCGGCGGCACCCATGTTGGCCGCACCGGCGATATCGGGCTGTTCCGCATTACCTCGGAAGGCGCTGTATCGGCAGGCATACGCCGGATCGAGGCGCTCGCAGGCGAGGCCGCGATTGCGGCGGTCGAGGAAGAATCCCGGCTGCTGGGCGAAGCTGCGGCGGCCCTGCGGGCGCCGGTGACGGAACTGCCGGCGCGAATTATTGCTTTGCAGGAGGATAAGAAAAAGCTGGAGCGCCAGGTCTCCGACCTGCAGAAAAAACTGGCGATGGGTTCCGCCGGAGCCGGGACGGAGGAGGTCGGCGGCGTCAAATTCTGCGGCCGGAATGTCGGCGATGTCTCGGCCAAGGATTTGAAGTCGGTCGCCACGGCCGTGCTGCAGGAGCAGGGCGGCGGGGTTGCGGCGCTGATCGCCACCAACGCCGGCAAGGCTAGCATCGTCGTCGGGGTTTCGCCCGATCTTACGCCGAAACTCGACGCGGTGGCGCTGGTGCGCGCGGCGGCGAGTGCGGTAGGCGGCAGCGGCGGTGGCGGCAACCGCGGCATGGCGCAGGCCGGCGGACCGGATGGCGACAAATGGCAAGCCGCAATCGACGCCGTTCGAAAGGAACTCGCTCAAGGAGCGGCGGCTTTGTAGAACAGGACGCACTCCAAGGACAGCGAAAGAACTTAGAGAACGATGCATCGCACTCTAGAGGTTCACCTCCGGCTCGCCGATGCTGCTCAGACCCGAGGCAAAGGCCACCCGCGCCAGCGCCGGCAGCGATTTAGATTCGGTCTTCCGCATTATGGCGGCCCGGTGATTCTCGACCGTGCGTTCGCTGATGCCGAGCTCGGCGGCAATGATCTTGCTGGCGTGGCCGGAGACCACCATTTTCATGATCTGCCGCTCACGCTGCGTTAGATTCTCTATCCGTCGCGAGGCGTCTCCGCGCAGTTCCTGGACTTTATCGGCGACTGCGTCTTCGGCATCGGTCCGGCTGGGGCCAGGCCGGCGTTCCCGCAAGTTGTTTAGCATGAAGGAAAGGGTGCTGGCCGTCTGGCCGATCAGCCGGATCAGTTCGTGCGCCGTCTCCCGACGCGGATTTGCCGCAACCGTGTTTTGTGCTGGCAATCTCGGAAATGGATAGGATTCGCTATATTCATTCCGGTCGGGATTGTTGGTAGACGCGCCCGATCCGTTGCCGATCGCAGTGCTTTCGTTGAACGCCAGGACTAGACCATCGAGTTTTCCAACTTCGGAGAAGTAGGGCGCCAGACGCCTGGTAAATTGCTTGCCGCCTGCCATTGCGATTTCGCGGCCAAGCGGCTGCCTGTCTTGCAATACCGTCTCGCAATCTTCGGTCAGCAGAAGATCGGCCGCAAGGTAATTCAGATCACCGAGCGGCCGGCCGATGTCGCTGGCGATAAGATGGAAGAAGGGTTCAATCTCAGGCGTGAAAAATATTATTTTCAGTTGCGGATCAAGCAACAGAACCGCAACCCCGATGCTGTGCAGAATATTCCGCAGGATCGCCGTATTGTCAAACAGGAGTTCTGCTGCATGCGGAACGGCGTCTGTCGTATGTTGGTTGTGAAGTGACAATTTTCAGGAAGCTCCAGTTTGCAGCTTCATAAACAGCAACAACAATCTGCGCGAAACCAAAAAATGGAGGTTTCACCGTTTTGTGAAAAGAGATGATGCATCGTAGAGGTTTTTGACACCGCGCTGCGGATGTAACACATCCAAAAGACGCGTTATGAATACCAAATAATTACGCAAAAAAAAGGAGTCAAGTCGAGGAGCTGCTTATTCCGAACCAAACTCAACAGTTTACTCTAAAGTAAATTCCAGGCGGAGGCGTAGTATCGGAACGGCAAGGATACCGTTGCCGTCTCATAATGAGGGTGGCTTATGAAGCTTCTTTGTGCCGGCATTTCTGGCTGTTGCTTCGGGCGCCTCTGGCTCGCCGGCCGGTCCTTGCGAAGCGCCCCTGGCGGGCAGTTTCTGAATCGCCCTTCAGGGATACATCAGAGGCAAATCATCCGGCTCTAGCCGGGCGCTCTTGAGCATTTGCACAAGTTTGGCCACAAGCAGGCGCATGGCTCCACCACTTCTGCTGCTCCAGGACATTCGCCTCACCCTCGGCTCGACGCCGCTGCTCGACGGCGCTTCTCTCAGCGTGGGCGCCGGTGAGCGCATCTGCCTGGTCGGGCGCAATGGCTCCGGCAAATCTACTTTGTTGAAAATCGCCTCCGGCGAAATCGCTTTTGACGGCGGCACGCGATTTCTGCAGCCAGGTGCCACCATGCGCTATCTGCCGCAGGAGCCGGATCTTAGCGCCTATGCCAGTACCCTGGATTACGTCGAAGCTGGTCTTGGACCCAATGATGATGCCTATCGGGCCCGCTATCTGCTCGAGCAGCTTGGTCTTACAGGCGCGGAAAAACCCGCAAATCTTTCCGGCGGCGAGGGCAGGCGGGCTGCCCTGGCGCGGACTTTAGCACCTTCGCCGGATTTGCTGCTGCTGGACGAGCCGACCAACCATCTTGATTTGCCGGCCATCGAGTGGCTGGAATCGGAACTGCGATCGCTTAGCGCCGGCATCGTGCTGATCAGCCATGACCGGCGGCTGCTGGAAAAACTCTCCCGCAGCATCGTCTGGCTCGACCGCGGCCAGACCCGCCGGCTGGATCGCGGGTTCTCGCATTTCGAGGCCTGGCGCGATCAGGTGCTGGAGGAGGAAGAGCGGGATTTTCATAAGCTTGGCCGGCAGATCGCGCGTGAAGAGGATTGGCTGCGCTACGGCGTCACCGCCAGGCGCAAGCGCAATGTGAAGCGCCTCGCCGACCTCGGAACGTTGCGGCAGCGCAAGCGCGAACATAACCACCAGGGAGAGGCCTCGAAAATGGCCGCCTCCGACGCCGGGATCTCCGGCAAGCTGGTGGCCGTCACCGAACACGTGTCGAAATCCTTCGGCCCGCGGCCGATTGTGAAGGACCTCACCACCCGGGTGCTGCGCGGCGACAGGCTTGGCATCATCGGCCCGAACGGCGCCGGCAAGACCACGCTGTTGAAACTGCTCACCGGCCAGCTGCAACCGGATGCCGGCGGTGTCAAGCTTGGCAGCAATCTCAGCCTGATCACGCTGGACCAGCAGCGGGCTACGCTAAATCCGGCCACCACTTTGGCGGATACGCTGACCGGCGGCAAAAGCGACATGGTGCATGTGGGCGAGCAGCAGCGGCATGTGATCGGCTATATGAAGGAATTTCTGTTCAAGCCGGAACAGGCCCGCACCCCGGTCGGCACGCTCTCCGGCGGCGAGCGCGGCCGCCTGCTGCTGGCCGCGGCTCTGGCCAAGCCTTCAAATCTGCTGATCCTGGACGAACCGACCAACGATCTCGATCTGGAAACGCTGGATCTGCTGCAGGAAATGCTGAGCGACTACCCCGGCACCATCCTGCTGGTCAGCCATGACCGGGATTTTCTGGACCGGGTTGCAACCTCCACTTTGGCCGCTGAGGGCGACGGCAAATGGGTGGAATATGCCGGCGGCTATTCCGACATGCTGGCGCAGCGCGGTGAAGCCGCGGCAGCGCCGGAGCGCGCCAAATCCCGCGCGGCCGCGCAACCCCCGGTGCGTCCGGCAGCGGCGGCAAAGTTTTCCTTCAAGCAGCAGCACGAGCTGAAAACGCTGAACCTGCAAATGCAAGGCCTGCAGGCGGAGGTGAAAAAACAGGAGCGGATTCTGGCGCAGCCCGGCCTCTACGGCAAGGACGTCAAGGCCTACAACGCCGCCGGCAGCGCTCTGGCGGAGGCGGCAAAACGGCTTGCCGCTGCCGAAGAACGCTGGCTCGCGCTGGAATTGCTGCGCGAGGCTTCGTGAGCGGCTTGTGCTGCCATCATTTCTTCACGCTCAACCTGGCCGGGCTGTGTCTGTATGTTGAACGAGGATGATCATGCGCCCTTTACACATTTTTTCCGCAGCGGCGATCGCCATTGCGCTGCCGGCCGGCGCGCAGGCGCAAAGCGCCCCTAATCTCAACATCCTGCATATGCTGGCGCCGTTCGGCGCGCTGCTGAATACGCCGCAGGGCAAGGCGGCGCTAATCAGCAACCTGATCGTTACCGGCGACATCCAGAACGGCACCTCCGGCCAACCTGGTCTGCAAGAGTTCGCTGCGGCGCAGGCGCAGGCGCTGAGGGATGCCACCATCACCGGCGGCAATGGCTATGGTCTGGCCGATGGGCTGGGGAGCATGCTGGGACGCGCCTACCGAAACCTTGCCCGCGTCGCCAAGCCGGCGCCCGGCGCCATGTTTCCGGTCACCACCAACATATCCCCCAGCCTCGCCACGCTGTTCGGCTACGCCTCCGCGTTGAGTGGTACGGATTCCAATTCCGCCAAATACTTCTTCGCGAATGAAACCGTGTTTTCCAAAAGCGGAGCCAAGCCCGTTTCCGCCGCCGCCGCTGCAATCCTGCAGGCAGAAGGCGGCACCACCGACATTTACGGCAAAGCCTATGACGATCCGGCAGGCGGCAAGAACGCCGACCCGCTAGGCGATTCGCGGCCGTTTCAGACCGAGCCGAAAGTCACAAGATATGCCGATCCGGATTTTTATGGCGATCCGGCGAACAACCAGGATTATCTAACCGGCCCCGTGCAGAACCTGGTGAAAAGCCCATCTTTCCCGAGCGGGCATACGACCTACGGCTACACCGAGTCGCTGCTTTTCGCGGTCATGCTGCCGGAGCGTTTTACGCAGATGGTCACGCGCGGCGCCGAGTACGGCAATAGCCGCATCATCGTCGGCGCCCATTACGCCATGGACGTGATCGGCGGCCGCAGCGTCGCCACTTACGATCTCGCCCATCTGCTTGCCGATGATCCGGAGTATATCGAGCAGAAGGAACCGACCGGCGCGAAACAGCCGAAGACTATGACCATAGCGGACTTCCAATCGGCGCTGCATGCGGCCAAAGCCAGTTTGCGCGAGGCGCTGGCAAACGCCTGCGGCGGCAAGATCAGCGCCTGCGCCACACAGGATTCCAGCCGGTTTTCCAACGCATCCGCGAACGAAGCGTTCTTTGAGGGGACGCTGACCTACGGCTTGCCGGTGGTTTATCCCGCGACAGCCGGTAGAATGGAGGATGTGGGCAGGCTGGCGCCGGAAGCGGGGTACATCCTCACCGCGGCCTTTCCCAAGCTGACGCTGAAACAGGCGGATAAGATTTTGACGGCGACGGAGGGCCCGGGCGGCGGGTTCCTTGATGACGGCTCCAGCTTTGGCGTGTATTCGCGGCTGGATCTTTACAAGGCTGGGCTGGAGGCTGAAGCTTTTAAGTAGGCGGTTTGTTCACCCCGACTTTGGCTAGGCCGGCGGATGCCCGGTGGTGGCGGAGGAACAGGTTCCTTTAGATCGGACAGAGCAACAGTTGTTTCAGCGGCACTGAGTTGCAGCCTGAGGCGTTACGGCGAGACGAGGTGCCCAAATCCTCGATTTCAGGAGTCCTTTTTTAGCGGGGCAAGGCTTGTTTTTTTCTCGGAAAAAGAACTTCCTACTTTTCTACTCAGCCGCGATCGCGTGGCTGGGTTCCACCATGTCCACCGCCTTTGCCAGGTCGACCGAAAGCAGCCGGGAGATGCCGCGTTCCTGCATGGTGACGCCGTAGAGCCGGTCCATGCGGGCCATCGTCAGATGGTGGTGTGTGACCACCAGGAACCGGGTGCTGGTCTGTTGCACCATGTCTTCCAGCAGGGTGCAGAAGCGCTCGACATTCGCATCGTCCAGCGGCGCGTCCACTTCGTCCAGCACCGAGATGGGGGCCGGGTTGCATTTGAACACGGCAAATATGAGAGAGAGGGCGGTCAACGCCTGCTCGCCGCCGGACAGCAGGGACAGCGTGCTGAGTTTCTTGCCGGGCGGCTGCGCGTAGATCTCCAGCCCGGCCTCCAGCGGATCATCCGAGCCGACCATCGCCAGATGCGCCTTGCCGCCGCCGAACATGCGGCTGAACAGGGTCTGAAAATGGCCATCGACGGCGGTGAACACAATGGAGAGCCGCTCGCGGCCTTCGCGGTTGAGATGGCCGATGGAGCCGCGGAGCTTGGCGATGGCGGAGGCGATTTCAGTGCGCTCCCGCTCGATGCCGGCGATCGCCTCTTCCGCTTCCCCGGCTTCGATTTCGGCACGCAGATTAACCGGCCCCATTTCCTCGCGCTCGCGTGTCAGCCGGTCCCAGCGCTTGCGGGCCTTGTCCTCCGACTCGGGGCTCAGCTCCGCCGGCGGGTCGGGCAGCGCCGGGCTGGCGCCGAGGCGCTCCAGAATGCGCTCGGCGACCGTCCCCCAGGCATGCTCCGCGGCGGCGATACTGCCTTCTTCCCGCACCAGATTGACGTTGGCAGCCGAAAGTGCGGCTTCGGCGGCACGGGCGCCGCGGGCGGCGGCGTCGGCCGCATTTTGCGCTTCATGTAGAGCCTCGGCGGCGCGGCGATGCGCAGCCTCAGCGGCGTTCAGGCTATCCAAAGCTTCGCGGCGTGCGGCGGCGGCTGCTTCGGGGGCTGCTTCCAGCCCGGCCTTTGCCGTCTTTGCGTCGGCCAGGCGTGCGGTCAGGTCGGTCAGGCGGTCGGCGGCGTTGATGCCGCGCTCCCGCCAATCGCCGCGCTCGCGCTCCAGCATCTCCAGCCGCTTGGTCCTTGCCGAATCGGCGGCTCGTAACGAGTCGAGATGCTGCCCCGCTGCCGACTCGGCTTGCCTGGCGCGGCTGAGTCGCTGCCTTGCCTGCTCAACCGCCGCGCGGGCTGCATTGATATCCGGCAAGCCCTGGGCGTGGCCGCGGATCTGCGCAAGCGCGGTCCCAGTCTCCACGGCTTCGGCTGTCAGTTGGTCATGCTGCGCCTGCGTTGCCGTCACCTTGCCTGCAGCCCGTTCGGCATCCGCGGTCAGACGCACCGCCTCGCTGCGGGCGCGGTCGAAACGCTGTTCGCCCTGCCGGCGCGCATCGCGCGCCGCCTGTTCCGCAGCGCGGCCCTCGCGTTCCGCAGACTCGGCGGCGACTCGAGCGACTCGGGCAAAATCTGCCGCAGCGCGAGTCGCATGACGGTCCGATTCCAGCGCCGCCAGCCGGTTGCGCTGCGCCAGCCGGACCGCGGCCTCCGAAGCCGCGCCCTCGCGCACCGTATAGCCGTCCCAGCGCCAAACGCCGCCGCCGCGCGATACCAGGATCTGCCCGGGCGTCAGATTGCCCTGCAGGAGATCGCCGTTGGCACCTTCCGGCAGCAACAGAATATGCGAGAGCGCCCGGGCCAGCGCCTCCGGCCCGGATACCAGATTGGCAAAGGATTTCAGCGGCACGACCGACAAATCGAGCGGCGGCAGTTTGCGCCAGTGCCTAGCTGCTTCCGGTTCGGCCGAGGCGGATAATTCCTCTTGCAACGCCGCGCCCAAGGCGGTCTCCAGCCCCGGCGGCACTTTCAGCGAATCCAGGATGGGCGACGATTCCCGGCCGAATTTCTGCGCCAGCAGCGCGGCTAGCGCGTCATATTCGGTCGTGATCTTGGTGGCGGCACTCTCCGCCGCGGCGGCCTCGGCGCGGGCAGCGGCCAAGGCGGTTTCAGCGGCGGCGCGCTTGGCTTCGCTCCGGGCCACGGCTTTACGGGCGGCTAGCAAAGCGGCCTCGGCGGCAGCACGCTCGACCTCGGCGGCGGCCAGTTTTTCCGCCGGGATCAGCGTGGCCTTTTGCCGCAGCAATTCAGTTTCGGTTTCGGCGAGCCTGGCACCGGCGCGCCTGGCGCGTGACTCAGCGTCGGTCAAAGCACGGCGCGCCGATTCCGACTCGGCGGCGACTCTGGCGGCATCTTCGGTCAATCGATTCGCGGCGGCTTCCGCTTCACGCATCGCTTCCAGTGCCGCATCCTCGGCGGCGCCGGCCTGCTCGAGCGCGGCGGGGGCGGCAACGAGTTCCGTCAGCAGCCGGGATTGTTCCTCATCCAGCCGGGCCTGCGCAGCCTCGGCATCGTCCACCAGCCGGTTCGCGTGCAGATGGTCGCGGGCCAGCGTTTCCACCCGGTAGCCGGCCTCAGTCGACGCAGCGCAAGCGCGGGTTTCAACTTCGGCCGATTGTTCCTGGGCAATACGCGCCCGTTCCAGCGCGGTGCGCGCCTCGCTCTCGGCGCTCCGCAAGGGCGGCAAGTCCGCCTCGGTCTCAGCCGCGCCGGCAGCGGCTTCGGCGGCAGCCAAAACCGCGCGCGTCACATTGGCCTGCGCCAGCGCGTAGGCCGCTTTTGCAGCCTCGCGCGCGATTTCCGTCACTGCCCGCTGGATCGCCAGCAGTTCCGCCTCGGCCGAGCGAATGGCGCCCGATAGGTTGCGGTAGCGGCCGGCCTGCCTGGCCTGACGCTGCAGATCCTTCAGCCGGGCCTCGATCTGGCCGCGCAAATCCTCGGCGCGCGCAAGGTTCTGCTCCGCCGCCCGCAATTTCAGCTCCGCCTCATGCCGGCGCACATGCAGGCCGGTGATGCCCGCCGCCTCTTCCAGCAACGCCCGGCGCTCATCCGGCCTGGCATTCACCAGCGCGCCGACCCGGCCCTGGCTCACCATGGCGGAAGCCCGGGCACCGGAGGCCAGATCGGCGAACAAGGTCTGCACATCGCGTGCGAGTGCTTGCCTGCCGTTCACCCGGTAGGTGCTGCCGGCACCGCGCTCGATCTTGCGGCTGATCTCCAGATCCGCCTGCTCATGGAAAGGCGGCGGCGCCAGGCCGGCGGTCTCCTCCAAGGTCAGGGTCACTTCCGCCAAATTGCGCGCCGCCCGGCCGGCGGTGCCGGCAAAAATCACGTCCTCCATCTCCGCGCCACGCATATTGCGGGCGTTCGCCTCACCCATTGCCCAGCGCAGCGCCTCGATCACGTTTGATTTGCCGCAGCCATTCGGGCCAACCACCCCGGTCAGCCCGGGCAGGATCTCCACCGTCACCGGGTCCGCGAAGCTTTTGAAGCCGGCAATCCGCAGCCGGGCGAAACGGGCTGGCAATGTTTGCTTCCCTACGCGGCGGCGGCTTTGTTAACAGCAGAGGCAAAATCCGGATATTCGAGGGCGCCAGGATAAAGCCTGCCGTTTATGATGAAGCTCGGCGTAGAATCGACGTTGTAAATTTTCTCCCCCTCCTGCTGACCGTTCAGGATGAATTGCTGCAGCTTGGTGTTTGCCAGAGCGGCATCGTAATCGGCGCGCGGCATGCCGGCCAAGGCGGCGTATTTGTAGATCGACTCGGTGTAGTTGATGCCGGGGGTAAAGGCCCAGTCATTCTGGCTGGCGAACAGCGCCTCGATGAACGGATAATACTGTGCCGCCGGCAGGCTGCGCGCCACCTGCGCGGCCATGAGTGCTACCTGGTCCAGCGGGAAATCCTTGTAGACGATTTGCAGCTTGCCGGTGTCGATCAGGTTTGGCTTGACCTGCAGCATCGTCACGTTCGCGAAATGCGCACAGTGCGTGCAGGTTAGCGAAAAATACTCGATCGCAGTGACTTTGGCGGTGGTCGAGCCGAGCGAGCGTTGCCCGAAGGGCGAATTAGGATCGCTTTGATCGGCCAGAGCAAGACCACCCAAAGCTGGGGTCATGGAAGCGGCGCCCACAAGGGCTAGTACGGAACGACGGGTTATCTGCATGTTTTCCTCAACATCTAGCGTAGTCGATTTGGGGTGAAAGAGTCGAATCGTATCTCAGTCCTTGGACTGGATGCCGTGGTAAAGCTTGGCCAGCGCTTCACCTAGCGGACCTGCGGGCAGATCATCAGGTGGCAGTGAGGGCTTACAGGATCGCACAGAAATTGCGGGCGCCGATGGCGCCGCCGCGGCCTGCTGCACAAAGCGCAGCCGTTCGACCATCGCCGAGCCCAGGCCGAGATTGAGCCGCTGGATGATGGCAGGAGCAGAAAGCTGCAATTGCATCGCCACCGGTCCGGTACAGGCCAGGGTGAGCGTTCCCGCGGCGAACTTTACGGGGCCGGCGCGGGCTGCCAACTCTGGCCCGGCCAGCACCGGCCAGTCGGCCAGCAATTGCGCCGCGGCGGGGGCTCGCTTGCGATAGACCGGGCGCAGAACCGGCGCCAACAAGGCGGCAATGCCGCGCGCCGCGTAACTGCGCATCGGCTCCGCAGGTGCAACCGGCGCCGGATTGCGCGCAGCCGCGGCGGCAGGCACATGCTGTTTGGGTGCTCGAACCTGCTTTACCGCCATCCGCCGAACAACTCCTATCCTGGTATGCGAAGCACCGGCGGCATTTGCCCTGGCGCTCCCCGCCCGGGATGCATGCCGAGCCCTACCACGTGTGGCTGAGCGAGATCATGCTGCAGCAGACCCAGGTCGCAACCGTGATCCCCTATTACGCCAAATTTCTGGCGGCGTACCCCAGAATCTTCGACCTCGCGGCCGCGCCTTTGGAAGAGGTTCTGGGGCTTTGGGCAGGCCTTGGCTATTACGCCCGCGGCCGCAACCTGCACGCCTGTGCGGCCGACGTCGGCCGGCTTGGCGGCTTTCCGCAGAATTATGAAGGATTGCTGGCGCTGCCAGGGATCGGCCCTTATACCGCCGCCGCGATCGGCGCGATCGCCTTCAACCTGCCGCTGCTCCCGGTGGACGGCAATATCGAGCGCGTCGCCGCCCGCATTTTTGCAATCACCGAGCCTATCCCTACGGCGAAACCGGCGATCGCCAAAGCCGCAAGCAGGCTGCTTGCAGATCCCGCGGCGCAGGCATCGCCTGGCGATTTCGCGCAGGCGCTGTTCGATCTAGGCGCCACCATCTGCACGCCGCGCAGCCCGGCCTGCGCCATCTGCCCCTGGACCGAAAACTGCCAGGCCCGCCTGCAAAATATCGCCGCCAGCCTGCCGGCCCGCAGCGCCAAACCCGCCCGACCGAAACGTGAAAATTCGGCCTATGTCCTGCTCGACGCATCGGACCGGGTTTTCCTGCTCCGCCGCCCGAATAGCGGCCTGCTCGGCGGCATGTTGGCGCTGCCTGAAGTGCCGCCCGCCGCGGCGAATTGGCGCGTCGCCGGCATCGTCGAGCACGTGTTCACGCATTTTGCCCTGACCCTGACCGTGCATGTCGCGCGCATCGCAACATTGCCCGAAGGACTTGCCGCGCCGGCCGCCACGGTGCCGCTCCCCTCCGTGATGCGCAAAGCCCTGAATGCAGCTCTCGCCGCGCCGCCGCTTGACGACGGCCTTGCAGCCGGAGAAAGCTTCGCAAATGCTTAACACTCCTGATCCGCATGACGGCATCCTCGCGATCGACACCCATGTGGATATTCCCTGGCCCAGCGGTCCAAGTCCGTTTCTCGACGGCTCCCGCTGCGTCGATCTGCCGAAGCTCAAATCCGGCCGAATCGCCGCGGTCTGCTTCGCCGCCTACGTGCCGCAGGCCGCCCGCAACGAAGCCGGCCACCAGGCGGCCACCACCCGCGCACGGCGCATGCTCGATGCCATCGCCGCCATGGCGCCGGTGGACGGCTCCGGCGGCATGCTCGCCCCCACGGCCGATGCGATCGAGGCCGCCTTCGCCGCAGGCAGAACCGCCATCATCCCGGCGATCGAAAACGGCTACGCGATCGGCAAGGACATCTCGCTGCTGGACGAATTCGCTGCGCGCGGCGTGCGCTACATCACGCTGACCCATAACGGTCATAACGAAATCGGCGACGCCGCCATTCCGCGCAAGGATCTGGGCGATGTGGATGCCGAACATGGCGGGCTCTCGGCCTTCGGCATCGCCGTCGTCAAACGCATGAACGAGCTGGGAATCCTGGTTGATGTCTCGCACAGCTCCAAAACCTCGATGATGCAGGTGACCCGGCTGTCACGCTCGCCGGTTGTGGCCACGCATTCCTGCATGAAGGCGCTCTGCGACCATCCGCGCAACCTGGATGACGAACAGCTGAACGCCCTTCGCGACACCGGCGGCCTGGCGCAGATCACCATCGTCTCCAACTTTCTACGTCCGCGCGCCCGCGCGCAGGATCTGACCACCGCCGATATCGCGGATCATATCGACTATGCCGTGCAGAAGATCGGCGTCGAGCATGTCGGCATCGGCACCGATTTCGACGGCGGCGGCGGGGTGAGCGATTTCCAGAACGCCTCGCAATCGCCGCGCCTGACCCAGGAACTCGCCCGCCGCGGCTATGACCACGAAGCGCTGCAGAAGATATGGGGCGGAAATTTTTTACGGCTGCTTCGCAAGGCGGAAGAGATTAAGGTTTAGGGGCTTCTTTTTCAAAAAAAGCAGCAAAAGACTTGTGCGCCGCCTCGCGCGGCTTGAAACTATTCCGGCGCGAAGGTCATGGCGACCCCGTTGATGCAGTAGCGCAGGCCGGTAGGGGGCGGGCCGTCCTCGAACACGTGGCCGAGATGGCCGCCGCACTGGTTGCAGTGACACTCGATGCGGATCATCCCGTGGGCACGATCCACCGAGGTGCCAACCGCACCCTCCACCGGATCGTTGAAGCTCGGCCAGCCGGTGCGGCTGTCGAATTTGGCGCCCGCGACGAAGAGCTTCTGGCCGCAGCCGGCGCAGGAAAAGGCGCCGCGGCGGTGCTCATTCAGTAGCGCGCAAGTTCCAGGCCGCTCCGTGCCATGGCCGCGCAGCACGTAATACTGCTCCTCCGTCAGAAGCTTGCGCCAGTCCTCATCCGTATGGGTTACGGGAAACGCCGTGTCGGTTGTGCTCATCAGTGCTGCTCCCTGAGCGGTGCGCGGATGCGTGCCATTCGCGCTCAGAAAGGCTATATAGGCTGGAACCTGCGTACCTCAAACAATAAAGGTGTCCGCCCGTGTCCGTCACTCGTATCGTCACATCCTCCCTGGCTGTCCTTGCCGCCTGCGGCCTGGCCTTCGGTCTGGCGCGCCACATGCCGGCTTTCGCCGACCAGCCGAACGGCCCGCTGCCGGCGCCGAAATTCGACCCCGCAGATCCGGCGACAACCGAAACGGCGACACTCTCCGGCGGCTGCTTCTGGGGCGTGCAAGGCGTCTACGAACATGTGCGGGGCGTCACAAAGGTTTATGCCGGCTATACCGGCGGCGCGTCCGAGACCGCCGTTTACGAGGTCGTCAGCACCGGTGCGACCGGCCACGCGGAGTCTGTGCAGATCACCTTCAACCCGCACGTCATTACCTATGGTCAGATCCTGCAAATCTACTTTTCGGTCGCCGCCGATCCCACCGAGCTGAATTTTCAAGGGCCAGACACAGGTTCGCAGTACCGCGGCGAAATCTGGTATGCCACGCCTGAGCAGAAGCAAATCGCTTCCGGCTATATCGCCCAACTTACCGCCGCGCATGAATTCAACGCGCCCATCGTCACCCGCATCGATCCGGCCAAAGGCTTTTATAAAGCAGAGGATTATCACCAGGATTTCCTGGTGCGCAATCCAAACTATCCCTACATTGCAATGAATGATCTGCCGAAAGTGCAGAACCTGCAAAAGTTTTTCCCAACGCTCTATCAGCCGGCAGCGGTGACAGTGTTTCCGCAAAGCTGAAGGCCTGGCCATGCTTAAAATGCTTTTGTTGCTTCCGCTTGCGTTGTCCTTGAGCGCTTGCGGCCTGTTTGCAGCGCCATGTCGTGTGGCTTCCGCCGCGATCAAAATCGTTCCGGTTGTAGGGCACCCCGCCGCAACGCCGACCGATGCCTGCTCGAGCGCCATAGATCCTTGAGAAGGATGGCGCTTTTGAAAAAAGCCGCGCACAAGCCTTATTACTCTGGAGCCGGGATGTTCAGGCGCCGGGGAGCCAATTCAAAAAGTCTTTTTGCCGCACCGGCGGCCAGGTTCTTTTTCTGCAGAAAAGAAGTGCTGCCTTTCCTAAAATGCCGAGATGAATTCGGCGAGATTGAGAAACGACAAATCGTTGAGATGGCGCGGGATGATGTGCAGTGCGATGCCCGGCAGGAACCTCGCGATGCTGGCGGCGGTTTCCTCCGCCGGCACCGGCGAGCATTGGCTTTCGCTGATCACGATGGCGGCGATTTCGCCGGCCCGCAGCAGCGCTTCCGCGGTGGTGAGCGTGTGGCTGATGGCGCCGAGATAGGATCCGGTGACCAGCAGGCTGGGCAGTTTCAGATTGACGATCCAGTCGCGCATCGTGTGGTTTGTATTTAACGGCGACATCGCGCCGCCGACGCCTTCGACCAGCAGCATGCCGGGTGCGGCGCGCAGGGCGGCGCGGCAGAATTTCAGGATATCGGCCAGGGCCAATGCGCGGCCTTCACGCGCGGCGGCCATGTCGGGGGAGAGTTGCGCAAAAAACCGCCAGGGCGATATGGCGGCGACGGTTTCGGCATTCACCTGCTTGCCCATCGCATCCAGCAAGATCGCAGCGTCTGAGCTCCATGGCGTTTGCGCATCGTAACCGCTCATAACCGGCTTGATTGCGCTGGCCGCCAGGCCGCGATTGGCCAAGGCGCGGATGACGCCGGCGGTGACGTAGGTTTTTCCGACATCCGTGCCTGTCGCCGTAATAAAGGCGGCCCTCATGCCTGCTGCGCCAGATATTGCCGCAGCAGCGCTGCCAGCCGGTCGATATCTTCGTCGCGGTGGGCGGCGCAGAAGGTGGCGCGCAGTCTGGCGGTGCCTTCCGGAACCGTGGGCGGGCGGATGGCCGAGACCAGAAACCCTTCCGCCTGCAATCGTCTTGATGCCGCCATCGCTGCCTCCGACTCGCCAATGATGATCGGCACGATCGGACTTTGCGCCTCCCGGGCGCCCAGCGCCAGGGTGAAGCGCCTGGCTTTCTGCAAGGGCAGCGCGCAGTATTCCGGCTCGCGCGCCATGAAATCCAGCGCCGCTATCGCGCCGGCGACGCTGCCTGGCGGCAGGCCGGTAGTGTAGACGAAACTGCGGGCCCGGTTGCGCACCAGCGCCACCACATCGGCGCCGGCGCAGAGATAGCCGCCATAGCCGCCGGCTGCCTTCGACAAGGTTCCCATTTGCAACGGAATGCGGCCTGCGGCTGGTTCGGTCGGAACTACGCCTAGGCCATGCGCGTCATCGGTCATCGCCCAGGCATCATGCGCGTATGCCAGTTCGGCCAGCTGCGTCAGCGGCGCGCGATCGCCGTCCATGGAAAATACCGTTTCGGTCAGGATCATCGCGTGGCGGTGCCTGGGCCGCTCGGTGGCAAGCCTGGCTGCGAGATCCGACATGTCGTTGTGAGCAAAAATCTCGACCCGCGCGCCGGCGAGTTTGGCGCCCGCCCACATGCAGGCATGCGCCAGCGCATCGATGAAAATCACGTCCTGCCCGGTCATCAGCGCCGGGATGATCCCGCTATTGGCGAGGTAGCCGGAGCCGAATATCAGGCAGGCTTCCGTATGTTTCAGCGCTGCGAGCTTTGCCTCAAGTTCCGCAAACAGCGGATGATTGCCGGTCACTGCGCGCGAAGCGCCTGCGCCGGCGCCGTATTGCCGGGTCGCCGCGACTGCGGCGGTAATGATTTGCGGATGCGTGGAGAGGTTGAGGTAGTCGTTGCAGGAAAAGGAAATCAGCCGGCTGCCGTTGCGTAGCACTTCTGCGCCGGCAAAGCGCGCCGCCTCCGCCAGCTCCCGCTTCAGGCCGTGCGCGGACAGCGCCGCCAGTTTCTGCGCGGCAAAGCCGTCAAGTGACTGCATGGGGTTCCACTTCTTGTCCAAGCGCGTTATCTGGATCGCCCTATCGCTAGCAAGCTACAGCCGGCTGCGTCGTCATCCGGCTGTAGCCCTTTGCAGGCTTCAAGCATGCGTTTAACGTGCCGGCAATCTTCCCGACTGAAGGATGGCCGAATGTCCGCTGCCACAATGGATTTGCTTAACCGGCCGCGCTGGTCCCGCGAAGACGTGGCGGCGCTGCTGGCGCTGCCGTTTCCGGAGCTGATGTTTCGCGCGCAAACGGCGCATCGGGCGAATTTCGATCCAACGCAAGTACAGATTTCGACCCTGCTCTCCATCAAGACCGGCGGCTGCCCGGAGGATTGCGGCTATTGCCCGCAGGCGGCTTCGTACGAGACCGGGACCCAGGCCGGCAAATTGATGGCGGTGGAGCAGGTGTTAAAGGAAGCGCGCGCCGCAAAGCACAGAGGCGCACAACGTTTTTGCATGGGCGCGGCGTGGCGGTCGCCCAAGGACCATGATCTGGAGAATGTCTGCGCCATGATCGAGGGCGTGAAGGCGCTGGGGCTGGAGAGCTGCGTTACCCTGGGCATGCTCACCGCGCCGCAAAGCGCGCGGCTGAAGTCGGCCGGGCTGGATTACTACAATCACAACCTCGACACCTCGCCGGAATATTACGGCAAGGTGATCACCACCCGGACCTATCAGGACCGGCTGGATACGCTGGCAGCGGTGCGCGATGCCGGCATCAATCTATGCTGCGGCGGCATCGTCGGCATGGGCGAGGATGCGAGCGACCGCGCCGGGTTGATTGCGACGCTGGCCAGCCTGAAGGTGCCGCCGGAGAGCGTGCCGATCAATGCGCTGGTCGCGGTGGCGGGCACGCCGCTCGGCAAATCCCCGCCGCTCGATGCGATTGATTTCGTGCGGGTGATCGCAGCCGCGCGGATCACCATGCCGAAATCCTTCATCCGGCTTTCCGCCGGGCGGGAGGCGATGTCCGACGAGGCGCAGGCGCTGTGCTTCCTGGCCGGCGCCAATTCGATCTTCCATGGCGAGAAACTGCTCACGACGAAGAACGCAGCGGTGAGCCATGACGAGGCGCTGTTCGATCGGCTGGGCCTGCAACCGCTGGCTGAGTAATGCCTGAACCCGATTGGCTGCGCAAAGGCTGGAACCATGTCTGGCTGCCCTATGCGCAGATGCAGACGGCGCCGCTGCCCGTTGCGGCTTTGCGCACGGAGGGGAGCAAGATCTACCTCGGCGATGGCAGGGTGCTGATTGACGGTATCGCCTCCTGGTGGACCGCCTGCCACGGCTATAACCATCCCCATATCCGCGAGGCGGTTTCGCGACAGCTTGGGTGCATGCCGCATGTGATGTTCGGTGGTCTGGCGCATGAGCAGGCCTACCGGCTGGCGACACGGCTGGCTGATTTGATGCCGCCGAAGCTGGAACGGGTGTTTTTTACCGATTCCGGCTCGGTCGCGGTGGAGGTGGCGATCAAGATTGCGGTGCAGTCGCGGCTCAACAAAGGCGAGCGCGGCCGGACAAAAATCCTGGCGTTTAGCGGCGGCTATCATGGCGACACGCTCGGCACCATGGCGATCTGCGACCCGGCGGAGGGGATGCACAGCCTGTTCAGCGGGCTGCTGCCGGAACACCCCGTTATCCCGCTGCCGCGCGATCCGCCAAGCATCGCCGCGTTCGATGCGTTTCTTGCCGTCAACGCGCAGACGCTCGCCGCCATCATCGTCGAGCCGCTGGTGCAAGGCGCCGGCGGGATGATTTTGCACCACGCGGCGGTGCTGCGGCATCTGCGCGGAGCCGCGACCCAATACGGCCTGAGCCTGATCTTCGACGAGATTTTCACGGGCTTCGGCCGCACCGGCAGCATGTTCGCCTATCAACAGGCCGATGTAGCGCCGGATATCATCACGCTGTCCAAGGCGCTGACCGGCGGCACGTTACCGCTTGCCGCCACCATTGCTTCCGCCGACCTGTTTTCGGCTTTTCTTTCTAACGATCCCGGCCACGCCTTGATGCATGGGCCGACCTTCATGGCCAACGCCATGGGCTGCGCCGCCGCCAACGCCTCTCTCGATCTGTTCGAATCTGAACCGCGGCTGGCGCAGGCAGCAAAGATCGAGGCGCAACTGCAATCCGAGCTGGCGGCGTGCCGGGCGCTCCCAAATGTCAAAGACGTGCGCATTAAGGGCGCCATCGGCATTGTCGAACTGGAACATCTGGCCGACCCGGCAAAACTGCGAATGCAACTGATGGAGCGCAATGTCTGGATCCGGCCTTTTGGCAAGATCGTCTATCTCACGCCTGCGCTGACGATTGGGGAGAGCGAATTGACGCAGCTGACGGCGGCGATTGCCAGGACGTTGGCGGCGTAATGTTCCATGCGGGAGTTTCTTGATCTGGCTCGGATACGAACCCTTTGAAGGAGGTTAAGGCGACGATGGACGCGAGAAATTTTCTGCATTTACGGCTGAAGGAACGCGCCCTGCATGGACCTCATGTTACCGACCAAGAACAGGTTGGGTTGAATGGGCGGGTTGCCGTCCTCATCACCGATGTTGTCGGCACCATGTGGTGTGCGTATGTCTTTGCAGGGATCGCCCTTATCAGCCTGCCGGAGGCTATAAAAGGCGGTGTCGCGCCGCTCGTTGCGTGGGTAGCCCAGACATTCCTGCAGCTTGTGCTGTTATCGGTGATCATGGTTGGCCAAAAGGTTTCCGCTGCGGCATCCGACAAGCAGGCACTGCAAACCTATAACGATGCCGAAGCGCTTCTAAAAATCCAGGACGAAGTTCACCAACTGATCGAGATCAACAATAATCTGACGGCAGAGATACATCGCGCGATTTGTACGAAACAATTGCCCGCGTCTGCGATGTCATGACCGTGATGGGGTGCTGAAGCGCACCCCACCCTACTGTAGATGAAACTCGCCTTCGATCTGCAGCGGGATCTGGTCGCTGATCATCGAGGTGTAGGCGCTCACCCCGAAATCTGAGCGGGTGATCGTTGCGGTGGCGGAGAAGCCGGCGACGTAGGTATGTTCCATCGGGAATGCGCCGGCCTGGTTGAAGGTGACTGCGAGGGTGATCGGCCGGGTGACGCCGTGCAGGGTCAGGTTGCCGTCCACGTTCGCGGTGCTTTTGCCGGTGCGCAGGATGCGGGTGGAGATGAAGGTTGCAATCGGATATTGCGCAACGTCGAAAAACGCGGGGCTTTTCAGGATTTTGTCCAAGGCCGGGTTGAACGTGCCGAGGCTGTTCATATCGACGCTGGCGGTCAGTTTCGATTGCGGCGGGTCCAGCGGCTGCAGCGATAGCTTTGCGGTGACTTTGGAAAATTGCCCGATATAGGTGGAGAAACCGAGATGGTTGACCGACCAGGTGATTTTTCCATGCGCCGGGTCGAGCTGGTATGACCCCGCTTTCACCGCAGCCGGATCGGTGGTGCCGGCGGGCGAGCCTTGGCCGGTTGCCGCCATGGCGGGCAAGGCCAAAGCGGCAAGTGTCAGGGCTGCGAATAGGGTGTTTCTCATCGCGCTGCTTCCTTGGCTTGCCGGCGGCGGCTGGTGAGGATGAACTCGGTATAGCCGTTCGGCTGCGTGCGGCCCTGCAAGACAAGCTCGCAGGCGCCGAGAAAGGCGGGGCCATCATAGCCTGGCGCCATCGGCGTGTAGTCCGGATCGCCTTCGTTTTGCTTGTCCACCACCAGCGCCATGCGCTTGAGCGTCTCCATCACCTGGGCTTCGGTGGTGATGGAATGATGCAGCCAGTTGGCGATGTGCTGGGAGGAGATGCGCAACGTCGCACGGTCTTCCATCAGCCCGACATCATGGACGTCCGGCACTTTGGAGCAGCCGACGCCCTGGTTCACCCAGCGCACCACGTAGCCGAGGATGCCTTGCGCGTTGTTATCCAGCTCCTGCTGCACTTCGTCGGGGTTCCAGTTCGGCCGGTCCGCAAGCGGAATGGTCAGCAGCGCGTCCAGTGAGCCAGGCGCGCGCGATTTCAGCTCATTCTGCCGTTCAAATACATCCACCTGGTGGTAATGCGTGGCGTGCAGCGTGGCCGCGGTGGGGGAGGGCACCCAGGCGGTATTGGCGCCGGCTTTGGGGTGGCCGATTTTTTGCTCCAGCATCGCCGCCATCTGGTCGGGCGCGGCCCACATGCCTTTGCCGATCTGCGCCTTGCCTTGCAGCCCGCATTGCAGACCGAAATCGACGTTGCGGTCTTCGTAGGATTTGATCCAAAGCGTGTTCTTGATCTCGGCCTTGCGGATCATCGGCCCGGCTTCCATCGAGGTGTGGATTTCATCGCCGGTGCGGTCCAGGAAGCCGGTGTTGATGAATACAACACGGTTTTTTGCCGCCGCGATGCAGGCTTTCAGATTGGCGCTGGTCCGCCGCTCCTCATCCATGATGCCCATTTTCAAGGTGTTCGGGGCCAAATGCAGCAATTGTTCGACCGCGCCGAACAGCTCGTTCGCAAACGCCACCTCTTCCGGCCCGTGCAGCTTCGGCTTGACGATATAGACCGAGCCTTCGCGGGAGTTTTTAATGCCGGTTTCGCTCTGCAGATCATGGATGGCGATCAGCGAGGTCAGCACCGCGTCCAGAATGGTTTCGGGAATTTGTGCCCCTTGGGCATCCAGGATCGCATCGGTTAGCATGTGATGGCCGACATTGCGCACCAGCATCAGCGAGCGGCCGGGGAGTAAAATCGTGCCGCCATCCGGCGCGGTATATTGCCGGTCCGGATTGAGTTTGCGGATGATGGTTTTGCCGCCTTTCTCCAGCGGCGCTTCCAGCGTGCCGTTCATCAGGCCGAGCCAGTTGCGGTACACTTCCACCTTGTCGGCGGCGTCCACCGCGGCGACACTGTCCTCGCAATCCATGATGGTGCTGATGGCGGATTCCAGGATGATGTCGGAGATGCCGGCGGGGTCGTCTCTACCGATCGGGCTGGCGGGATCGATGACGATTTCGATGTGCAAATTGTGGTTCTTCAGCAGGATGGCGGAAGGCGAAGCGGCTTCCCCGCTATAGCCGGCGAAGCTTTGATCCTCCTGCAATCCGCTCTCGCCATCGCGCAGGCGCACCACAAGCCTGCCATCCTGCACTGTGAAACCGGTCACGTCGGCGTAGCTGCCCTGCGCGAGCGGCGCGCCGGCGTCAAGAAAAGCTTTCGACTTTGCAATTACCTTGGCCGCGCGCACCTTGTTGAAGCCAGGGCCCTTGGCGGCGCCGTCGCTCTCCGGGATGGCATCGGTGCCGTAGAGGGCGTCGTACAGGCTGCCCCAGCGGGCATTGGCGGCGTTCAGCGCGTAGCGGGCGTTCATCACCGGCACCACCAGCTGCGGCCCGGCGATATGGGCGATTTCCGCGTCCACCCGGTCGGTCGCGACGCTAAAGGGCGCCGGGTCTTCGGCCAGATAGCCGATCTCGGTCAGAAAATCCTTGTACGCCGCGGCGTCATGCAACTGGCCTTTATGCGCGGCGTGCCAGCCATCGATTTTCGCCTGCAGCGCGTCGCGTTTGGCCAGCAGCGCCTGGTTGCGGGCGGAAAACTCCGAAAGCAGAGTCCCGAAACCCTTCCAGAACGCGTCGCTGGACAGTCCGGAGCCCGGCAATGCCTCGCCGTCGACAAAATCATGGAGCACAGTCGCGATGCTCAATCCGCCGGCATTGGTCCTGGTTTCGCTCATGTCCCGCTCCTTGAACTCCGCCGCTCTACTGTATGAAGCGAAAAGGTTTACGCAAGAGGGTAAGCGCGCCTGGCTGCCGGACAAGGCGCTCAGCTCTGCCCATAGATCTCGATCTTATCCGGCGCCGGCGCATCCCCAGGCTCCCACGCGGCCAGCCGGATAAAGCGGGCCCAGGCCATGCCCGGCCCAACCCAGCAATGCCGCGCCGCAGCCGGCTCCTCCGCGTTGCCGGTTCCATCCCGGCGGCCGATTTCGGCCCAAGTCTCGCCGTCGATCGAGGCCAGGAGGCTGAACCGCCAGGGTTGCAATGCGGTTCCTTCGAAGGAGCGGTAGATCAGGATCTCCCGAATGGTCGCAACCGCGCCAAGATCGACCTGCCAGGCCGGCGCTGCATACGGGCCGGCGGCGAGTTGCGCTGGCCTGCCCTGGCTGAGGAGCTTGCCGTCGATCTTGGCTGTCACATCCGTATCCCAGGCAGGCCGGCTCATCTGCCGCCAGAAATTTGCCAGGCGCCGGTCCTCGACCGCGTTCAGATCATCCAGATAACCCTGAAAATCCGCGCTCTGCGCCAGCTCGCTCCAGATGTCCTGGCCCGCGTGATCGCCACCCAACCCGCGCGCCGCGCGTTCCATGAAGGCCTGTTCGGACCGGAAGGGATAATGCTGGATCACCGCCTGTTCGATGATCCGGTCGTGGCGCGCCGGGTCGCGCGCGAAGCGCGCCGCGGCTTCCGGAAAACCCTCGGAATAGCCGCTCATATCCTCGCCCAGCACGTTGACCGAGCGGATCGGCTGCGTGCTGTAGGGCGAAAGCCAATGGACGAAGCCATTATCCGTCACTTTCCGGAAGATGCCGGCATCCTGCAGGACCGCGCTGCGTGCAACGTATTTGGTGAACGGATGCAGCACCGCCTCCCGCCTGGTACAGGCGCTAAGCACGCCGGCCGCCGGCGGGGTCTTATGGCCGTTCGGCCCGAACCACAGCCAGTTGAACAGCACGCAATCGGCGATCGGCTCGAACCCGGCCATGAACTCTGCCAGAAGCTGCCCGGCAGGCAGACGCATAAATTCGTCGATGTCCAGGAAGCTGACCCATTCCGCGCGGGGCAGGTCGCGGGCAATGAAATCCAGCATCGTCTTCCGATGCTCCCCCTGCCGCGGGTAGAACCGGAAGGTGACGAAGGGCTCGCTGCCCTGGATGAAGGGCAGCACGGCCTGGTACATCGTTTCCGGCTCATCGTCGTTGCAGTAGAGATAAACATGCTCGAACCCGATGGCGCGATGATAGGTCAGCCATTCGGCGAGATAACGGCTTTCCCACCTGGCGCAGGCGGCGATCGCAAAGCGGTGCTGATATTGCGGCATCGTCACGGCCGGCATGTTCTACCACGGCGTGCAGCTTCACAAGCCCAGGTTGCTCGAGGCCGGCCCGGCGGCGGCCGGGTTGCAACCTTGCCCCTTGCAGGAGCGGAGTTTTTGCTTCATTTAATATCTCAAGGGTGCCAAAGGCATCGCGTTGCTGGGCCAATCCGGGTCCGCAGCCTGCCATACCCTTAAAATCCCGCCCGGCAGCCAGCCTCGCTGATCGCCGGGGACAACAACTTAAAGGCGCCGGATTCCGGCCCTCGAGATAAAGGACCGATGACCGCTCTGCCGGCTGAATTTTCCCAACGCAGTTACGGCATGGCGCGGCTCCGGTCCCTCCAACCCTTTCTTACCACCCATTTGTGCAGCCCCGCCGCCGCGTTGAACACGCTTGCGCGCGCGGGCGCCGCATTCCGGAGTTTCCCTTTCAATGAACAAAAAAATTCTAATCGATGCCAGCCACGCGGAAGAGACGCGCGTGGTGGTGCTGGATGGCAGCCGGCTTGAGGATTTCGATGTCGAAACTGCGACCCGCAAGCAGATCAAAGGCAATATCTATCTAGCCAAGGTTATCCGGGTCGAACCCAGCCTGCAGGCTGCCTTTGTAGAATATGGCGGCAACCGCCACGGCTTCCTGGCGTTCGGCGAAATCCACCCGGATTATTACCAGATCCCCGTCGCCGACCGCAAGCGCCTGCTGGCGCTGCAGGCTGAGGAAGAGGCCGAGGTCGAGGCTGAGGAGAATGCAGGGCTGGATGCGCCTGCGCAGGAAGCGCCCGCGCCCGAACAGCTGGCGGAGGCCTTCGCGCCGGAGCCGGAGGTTGTCGAGGTTGCGCTGGAGCCCGAGCCCGGCGAGCACAGTGAAGCGCCCGCCCGGCCAGCCCAGGCTTTGGAAATCACCTCCATCGACATCATCTCGGCGCCGCCGCCGGAGGTGGAGACGGAAGAACCCGAAGCCGCGCCGCAGCCATTCGAAGCGGCGGCGGAGCCGCTGCCGGTTTCCTCCATCATGCCTTCCGCCGAGGTGACGCCGATCGACCCGGAGGATGCCGGGCAGATAGCGCCGCAGCCGGACCATGAGGCCGATGCGGAGCCGATCCCCGCCGCTTCCCTGTTTCCGTCAGCTGAATTCGCTGATGCGCCGGAGGGCGGCGAATCCTCCGGCGGCATCGTGGAAGAAGAATCCGGCGGCATCGTGGAAGAAGAAATCGAGACCAGCGGCGATTACGCGCCGGCGGAGCCGCCACCTGAGAGCCTGGGCGGCGACGGCGACGACGCCGCCGAAGCGCGCGAGCGCCGCAAGCGCCAGCGTTTTCTGCGCAATTACAAAATCCAGGAGGTTATCCATCGCCGCCAGATCATGCTGATCCAGGTGGTGAAGGAGGAGCGGGGCAATAAAGGCGCCGCGCTGACCACTTATCTCTCGCTCGCCGGCCGGTTTTCCGTGCTGATGCCCAATTCGCCCACCGGCGGCGGCGTCTCCCGCAAGATCACCTCGGTCGCCGATCGTAAGCGCCTGAAGGAAGCGGTGGCGGAGCTGGATGTGCCCGACGGCATGGGGCTGATCGTGCGCACCGCCGGCGCCAACCGGCCGAAGCCCGAAATCAAGCGCGACTGCGAATATCTGCTGCGGCTATGGGACGATATCCGCGACCGCACGCTGCAATCCATCGCCCCGGCGCAAATTTACGAAGAAGCCAGCCTGATCAAGCGCACCATACGCGATGTCTATACCCGCGACGTCGACGATGTTTACGTCGATGGCGAGGAAGGTTTTGCCGCCGCCCGCGACTTCATGCGCATGCTGATGCCGAGCCACACCAAAAAGGTGCAGTTCTGGTCCGAGGGCCAGCCGCTATTCGCCAAATACCAGGTGGAAGCGCAGCTGGACGCGATGCTGAACCCGATCGTGCAGCTGCGCTCCGGCGGCTACATCGTTATCAACCAGACCGAGGCGCTGGTCGCCATCGACGTCAATTCCGGCCGCTCCACCCGCGAGCGCAATATCGAAGACACCGCCTTGCGCACAAATATGGAGGCGGCCGAGGAGGTTGCCCGGCAGCTGCGCATGCGAGACCTGGCGGGGCTCATTGTCATCGACTTTATCGACATGGAAAGCCGCAAGAATAACGCGATGGTCGAGCGCAAGCTGAAGGACGCGCTGAAGAACGACCGCGCGCGTATCCAGGTCGGCTCGATCAGCCATTTCGGCCTGATGGAAATGAGCCGGCAGCGGCTGCGGCCCTCTGTGGCCGAGGCGGCCTTGGTGACCTGTCCGCATTGCGCCGGCATGGGCCATGTTCGCTCGCCGGAAAGTGCCGCCCTGCACATTTTGCGCGCGGTCGAGGATGAGGGCGGCAAGCTCCGCGCCGCCGAGATCGCAGTGACCTTGCCGCCGGATGTGGCGCTGTATTTGTTCAACCATAAGCGCGACCGGCTCTCCGCCATCGAGAACCGCTACGGCATGCGGGTGATCTTCACCGGCGATGCCAGCCTGACCGCCGCCAATTTTCGGATCGAGAAGGTAAGGGCGCTGACGACGCCGCCGCCCGCCGTGGCCGCGCCTGCGCCGCAGATCAGCCAAAGCCGCCCTGCCGTGGAAAGCCGCAACTTTGAGCCGGCGCCGGTGCTGCCTGCCGAAGCTGATGTCGATGAGGACAGTTTTGAGGCCGCCGAGCCGACGCCGCCTGGCGAGACGGCGGAAGAGGGTGAGCATCGCCGCCGCCGCCGCCGGCGCCGGCGCGGCCGCCGTCCCGAACCCGGCGCCGTGCCGCAGCACGAACCGGGCGCGGATGCCGAGCCGGCGTGGCAAGGCACCGACGAGGCGCCGGCCGAGATAGAAGTCACGGTGCAGGACCAGCCGACCGAGATGGACCTCGTCCTCGCCGCCGAACTTGGCGATCCCACCGGACAGGAAGCAGCGTTTTCCGGGCCGTCTTTGGCGGATCCGCGAGAAGCAGGAGCGGCCGAAGACGCCAAACCCGCGCGCCGCCGCCGCTCCCGCGGCGGGCGCCGCCGCACTGGCGCCGATGCGCCGGCCGACGCCGGAGCGGAAGCAGGCGAAAACGCCGCGCCGGTAGCGCAGGCGGAGATCGTCTACACCGACATCGCAGATATTTTCGAAGCCGCCGAACGAGCTGAGGAAGCGCAGCGCGTGAAGGCGCATATTGTCGTCGAGCGGGGGGCACCCGCACCGGAACCCGAACCGGATGCGCCGCAAATCCTCGTTCCGGAAAGCGCGCTGGAGGTCGTCTCGCACGTCGTGTTCGAGCCTGTCGCACCGCCGGCGGAGCCTGTATCGACGCAGGCGCCAAGACCTGAGCCGGAACCGGAGCCTGAGCCCGAGCTTGAACCGGAGCCCGCTTCTGAGCCGGTCGCCGCTTCGGCTGAACCCGCGGTCAAGCCTGTTATCGTCGGCGCCGATGCACCGGCCGAGAAAAAGCGCGGCTGGTGGCGGCGCTAAAACCCTGGCAGGATTGCAAAAAGCGATTCCACTTGAAAACGCTTGCATTCTGCCCAAACATGATAGGCGGCCATTTGCCGCTTGAGAAGGAACTGGATTCCCATGGCCTATAATCCCAACAGCAACTCCTACCGCACGGCGGGGCTTGGCGGATATGCCGCTACCGGCACCGCGGCGCTCGACCAGGGGCTGCGCGCCTATATGCTTCGCGTCTATAACTGGATGGCATCCGGCCTGGTGCTGACCGGCATTATCGCCTTTGCGATCTCGCACACCGCGCTGATGAACGCGTTCTACCCGGTGGTGCAGACCGCCGATGGCAACTGGATGCGCCATCCCAGCATTCTGGCCTATGCGGCGATCTTTTCGCCCATGGTGTTCGTCATGGTGCTTAGCTTCGGCGTCAACAAGCTTTCCACCACGGGGGCGCAAGCCTTGTTCTGGGCATTCTGCGCCTGCATGGGCGCCAGCCTGACCAGCATCTTCGTGGTATATACCCAGACCTCGATCTCGGAAGTCTTTTTCATCACGGCCGCCACTTTCGCCGGTACCAGCCTGTACGGTTACACCGCCAAGGCGGACCTGACGAAGTTCGGCAGCTTCCTGATCATGGGGCTGATCGGCATTCTGGTCGCCATGCTGGTGAATTTCTTCCTGCATTCGGCGGCGGTCTATTTCGCCATCAGCGTGCTGGGTGTGCTGATCTTTACCGGCCTTACCGCCTATGACACGCAGCGCATCAAGGTCGGCTACCTGCAATATGGCGGCAGCTACGGCGCGGAAATGGCGAACAAGCGCAGTGTTTACGACGCGCTGACGCTGTATCTGAACTTCATCAACCTGTTCATGTTTCTGCTGCAGCTGTTTGGTCAACGCAACAGCCGTTGATGCGTTCACGCGCGCTCGTTTGAAAGCCGGAGCGGTATCGCTCCGGCTTTTCTTTTGGCATGGTCCGAAGGAAGTCAATGGGAGACATCGTCATCGTCGCCTATCGTCCGAAGGCAGATCAAGCGCAGGCGTTGCTTGCACTCGCCCAAGAACATGTTGCGCATTTGCGGCGGCTTGGCTTGGCCACCAACCGCACAAGCAGTTTGCTGCAGGCCAGAGACGGCGTGATTATCGAAATTTTCGAGTGGGCGGCGGGCGGCATTGCAGCCGCTCACAGCCACCCGGAAGTGCAGAAGATATGGCACGCGTTCGGCAAGGTGTGCGATTACGTGCCGCTCTCCGCCCTGCCGGAAGGTGCGGAACTTTTTGCCGCTTTTAAGCCGATCGAATGATCTCGCGGCTCAATCGTGCTGATCTTCGGCCAGCACCAGCCGCAGCAGGCGGCGGTTGGTATCTGCAAAACCCATCGACAGATAAAGCCGGTAGGCGCGGTCGTTGAAGGCCTCGACCTCGAGCAGTAATACGCGGATGCCGCAGTTGCGCGATTCCTGCAGCGCCAGCGCCATCGCTGCTTTGCCCAGTCCACGCCCGCGAACTTCCGGTATCAGGTAGATGTCGTCGATAAAACCGTCGGTGCCGCCATGCTCCGGACTATAGCCCAGCGACAGCACGAAAAACCCGACAACCGCCTGATGCTCGACCAGAAAAAACGCCGGCGCCAGCGCCACGCCCGCCGCCACTTCGTGCATCGACCGCTCTCCCGCCGCATTCAGCGGATGGCCATCCTCGATATGAAAAGCCTGCGCCATCTCCATAAGCTTATCGGCATCTTCGGCCTGAACCCGCCGCGCGATCAACATGAACGGTGGAGAACGCGCTGCCGCCTCAACGTAGGCACGGCGTGATCAGCTTTTCTTGCGCCACGTCCAGCGCCGTTTCCATGGCGCCGCGGGTGACCAGGCGCATCAGCCCGCGCGGCCGCTTGGCCTTAAGCCAGACCGCCTTGGCCTTCTCCCCGCCAAGCTCCTTCACCACCTGATCAACATCGCCGAAGCCGTCGATCAGCCCCAGGGTTTTAGCGCGCTCGCCCAGCATGTAGCCGCCATCAAACACCGCCGCCTCGGGCCCAAGCCGCGCGCCGCGCCGCTCGCGCACCCAGGACTTGAACATCCCATGCGCCTCCTGCAGCAACTCCTCGGTAAACTCGACATCCTGCGGCCGCAGCGGCGAGAACATCTCCATGCGCGCCTTGTTCTCGCCGGCGGTGAACAGCCGGCGCTCGATCCCGTAGCGTTCGATGAACTTGTCCAGCCCGAATCCGCCGGTGATCACGCCGATCGAGCCGACGATGGAGAGCCGGTTCGCCCGGATGTCATCCGCCGCGCAGGCCAGCCAGTAGCCGCCGGACGCGCCGACATCGCCGATCACGGCGGTAACCCTCACTTTGGTCTCGCCTGCGCGGCGCCGGATCAATTGGCCGATCAGATCGGATTGCGTGGCCGACCCGCCCGGACTCTCGATCGCCAGAACCAGATGCCCAGACTTCCTGGCCAGAGCAAATCCGCGCTCAATCGGCGCGGTGCAGGATTCAAGGTTCACGGAGCCCATGCGCGCGGCAATCACCCCACGCAAAGCGACAACGGGGATTTTGGTTTTTCCCCAGGGATTAAATTGCATGTTCAGTAAGTAAGCGTTTCTTTTTTGAAAAAAAGAAGCAAAAGACTTTTAGACCTGCAGCGTTGTCGCCGTCGGCGTCATGGTCCGGATCCAAAAAAGTTTTTGGTATTCCCGGCGGCCATCCTTTTTTCCGAAAAAAACCTCGTTCTTCAATCCCCAGTTGGTGCAAACGCTGTTTTACGCTCGGTTTCCACCATATAGTCGCGCGAGATGGGCAGGGTGTTCAGGTCGCGGGTCAGCTGGATCTGGAAATTCACATGATCGCCGAGCCGGAATGAAAGTTCCGATGCGGTCAGGTAGAATTCGAACATCCGGCAGAAGCGCTCATCGTACAGCGCCGATATCGCGTCCCGGTTGGCGGCGAACCGGAAGCGCCAATGCGCAATGGTTTTGGCGTAGTGCAGCCGCAGGATCTCAATATCCGTCGTAATCAACCCGGATTTCTCGATCGGACCCAGCACTTCCGAGAGTGCCGGCGAGTAGCCGCCGGGAAAGATGTATTTTGTGATCCACGGATTGGTGGCCGATGGTCCTTCCGTCCTGCCGATGGAGTGCAGCAACGCCACACCGTCCGGCTTCAGGCTGCGTTTGATCACCCGGAAGAATTCCGGATAATTCGGCACGCCGACATGTTCGAACATGCCGACGGAGACGATGCGGTCGAATTGCTGGTTGAGCCGGCGGTAATCCATCAGCTCGAAGCTGACGCGGTCATCGAGGCCTTCCACGGCGGCGCGGGCCCGCGCCTCGTGCAGCTGTTCCTCGGAAAGCGTGATGCCGACCACCTCCGCGCCGAAGTCGCGCGCCAGGGTCAGCGCCATGCCGCCCCAGCCGCAGCCGACATCCAGCACGGAAAGGCCTGGACGGTCCAGTTTCAGCTTGGCGGCGATATGGCGTTTTTTAGCGGCTTGCGCTTCCTCCAGCGTCTCATCGCCGCGCGAAAAATAGGCGCAGGAATATTGTCGGTCGCGGTCGAGGAACAGCGAATACAGCCTTCCGTTCAGATCGTAGTGATGGGCGACGTTGCGACGCGACTTCAGCGCGCTATTGGCCTGCGCCAGCGGGCGCAGAAATTCCTGCAGCCTCGTGTTCCAGTGCAGAACCGCAACCTCATGCCAGGATTTGTTGACGTTCATCATGATCAGGTACATCGCGTCATGGATGCTGCAGTTGATCGGGATCAGGCCCTGATCCATGTAGCACTCGCCCATCGCCAGCGCCGGATTGAGCGCCAGGCGCCGCACGGTTGCATCGTCACGGACTTCAAGGGCGGCCTGCATTTCCCCGCCATCGCCGTAGACCGAGCTTGATCCGTCGGGCCAGTACAGCGTGAGCTTACCGGTCCGAATCCCGATAGCGAGGCATCTATGCAATAGTTGTTTGAAGGCCCGGCCCACTTCCACCCCCAATCCAGGATTAAGCATTACTTAATTGGGTTCGGTCAATCCCAAAAAAAGAGCCGGGAGATGAGGCCGATAATACATGGAATCGCAGCTGAAGGGCGGAATCGGTTGGGCTGTAATCAGGGTCCGCCCCCGCCACAGCCCCGGTAAGAAACTCTTCTGCCGCACCGGCGGCCGGGTTCTTTCTCTCCAGAGAAAAGAAGTTCTTACTTCAGGCGGCCGTCTCTTCCTCGCCGAATAGCGGCCCAAGCTCGGGGGCTTCCGCCGGCGCGGCGGCGGTGCTCTCGCCACGTTCCTGTTTCTCGGCCTCTTCGGCGCTGCGGGCGACGTTCACCTTCACCTCGATTGCGACTTCCGGGTGCAGCGCCACGCGGACCGTGGAGATGCCCAAAGCCTTGATCGGATGCAGCAGCAGCACCTGGCTGCGCTCGATGGTAAGCCCCGCGGCGGTTGCGGCTTCCGAGATGTCGCGGGCGCTGACCGAGCCGAACAGGCTCCCCGACTCGCCGGCTTGGCGGATCAGCACGACGGTAAGCCCGAACACCCGCTCGGCAAGACGCTCGGCTTCCTCGCGGCGCTTCAGATTTTGCGCTTCCAGCTGAACGCGCTCGCGTGCGAAACGTTCGCGGTTCGCCTTGGTGGCGCGCACGGCCTTGGCCTGCGGCAGCAGGAAGTTGCGGGCATAGCCCGGCTTGACTTTAACAACTTCGCCCATCTGACCGAGCTTTTCGACCCGCTGGAGCAGGATCAGTTCAACATTCGCCATGATTCCGCTCCCCCCTTAATTCAGCACGTAGGGAAGCAAGGCAAGAAACCTGGCGCGCTTGATCGCCTTTGCCAGTTCCCGCTGTTTCTTGCCTGAGACGGCGGTGATGCGCGAAGGCACGATCTTGCCGCGTTCGGAGAGAAATCGGGAGAGCAGCCGCACATCCTTGTAGTCGATCACCGGCGCGTCGGGTCCGGAAAAGGGGCAGGATTTCTTGCGGCGAAAAAACGGCTTGCGCGCGCCGACGGAAGAGCGGCGTCCGGCCGGGCTCTGTTCGGAACTGTCGGACATCAGATTTCCTCCTCTTCGACAGCAAATTCATCGGCGCCGGGCCGGAACTCGTCACGCGCCCGGAACTCCTCGCGATCGTCATAGCCGCGCTTGCGGCCGCTCTCGAAGCGTCCGGCCGGCTTCGGTCCGCGGAAGCCGCGGTCGCGATCGTCGGATTTGCGGGACAGGATCACCGAAGGCTCTTCGGAGATGGCTTCCACGCGCACGGTCATGAAGCGCAGCACATCCTCATGCAGCGTAAGCTGGCGTTCCATTTCCAGCACGGCCGGCGACGGAGCATCAAGGCCGAGCAGGATGTAGTGGCCCTTGCGGTTTTTCTTGATACGGTAGGCCAGAGCGCGCAGACCCCAATATTCCCGCTTCTTGACGGCGCCGCCATCGGCTTCGATCTGGGCGATCGCCGCATCGGCGACGGCATCTGCCTGCGCCTGCGTAATTTCGCTCCGTGCGATCAGCACGGTTTCATATAATGGCATGTGTTCTCCTCCCTCTGGCTGGTTCAGCTCCGGCCCGGGTCAGGGCGCTCCCAAGATCGGGATGAGCATAGCCGGGCAAGATGCCACTTGACCCGGCAGGGGTGGCGAGGCTTTGGCACCGGCGGAGCCTAATGTAAATAGCCGGCCGTGACGGGCTGGAGCAGGCAGAATGCGGTCATGCTCCAGTTTGCGCAAAGGCGATGCCGCGTCAGGCCCAGGCTCTACCGGCTGGACCCATGGCCACCGCCGGCACCTCCGCCAGCCGCGGCGCCCAACGCGCCCCGGAAACCGCCGCCGCCAGCTCCGCCGGGTGCGCCGCCTGGCGCGCCGCCGTGGAAGCCGCCCGGCCCCGTTCCGCCTGGACCGCCCGGCCCCCCCCGGTCCGCCTGGACCGCCCGGCCCAGGTCCGCCCGGACCCCCGGGACCAGGTCCGCCCGGACCCCCGGGACCAGGTCCGCCCGGACCCCCGGGACCGGGTCTGCCCGGACCGCCATGCCAGCCGCCCGGGCCAGACCAGCCGCGCCCGCCGCCCCAGCCGCGGCCATACCATCCGCCGCCGACCAAGTAGCCGCCGCCATAGTAGCCGCCATTTCCGTAATAATACGGCGAGCCGCCATAATAGCCGCCTGGACCGCCGTAGTAGCCGCCATAACCCGGCCCAACCGCGCATCCCGCAAGACCGGCAAACAACATGCCTACGGCAATCCCGCGCAACGGTTTTACCCAAAGTCGCAATATCTTTTTCATAGACTGATCCATAAAAGACAGGAAAACTTACCTAAATATAGGATGCCTGACGGCAAACGCGGCAGATATTTGAGCGACCAAGCCATGCGCGACGTTCATGCAATATGCGCTTATTTCAAGCCGTACGCTGCGGGAGTGGCTTGGCGGCAGGCTGCGCCGTTAGAGCGTTCATTTCGGGAGCCTAACTGCGCCATCTTCTGCGCGTTCAAGCGGGCAGGCAGCGAGAATCGAAGCGGTTTCCAGCCTGCCGTAGAGATGCGGGAACAGCGCGTTGTTGCGAGAAGTTTCCCAGCGGATTGTTCCAAGGCTTCGTAGATCGACGGCGGCGATCATCAGGTTCGTTTTACCGGCGAAATATTTATCCACCGTCTCCGTCAGCTGTGCGGCGGTGGAGAGGTGGATATAGCCGTCCGCAAGGTCGATCGGCGCGCCTTCAAAGCTGCCGGCTTGCAGGGCGGCGAATTCTTCGGCGGTCAGAACTTTATAGGCGATGTCGTCCACCTTCAAGCTTTCGCGGGCGTTGCGGCAGCAGCGGGCACCGCGTTTTTCGCCGGAGCCTGGATCAGGAAAACCAGCGGCAGGATTATTATGGTCAGGATGAACATCATCTTGAAATCATCGCTATAGGCGATGATGCTGCCCTGGCGGTCGATTTCGCCGCTCAGCGCCATCGCCCCGCCTTGCCGCAGCGGGTTCCAGAACTGCAGCGGCGTGCCGCTGCCCAGGACGCGGTTGAACGGGGTGACCGCGCCCGAGATATTGGCGTGATTGATCTGCGTATTGATCTCCAGCAGGGCGCCGCTGACGGAAATGCCGATGGCGCCGCCCATGGTGCGGATTAGGTTGAACACGCCGGAGCCTTCGGTGCGCAGATCGGCCGGCAGGGTGGCAAAGACAAAGGTGGTGACCGGCACGGTGATGAAGGTGATGCCGATGCCCTGGATGAAGCCGACCCCGAGGATGGTCGCCGCGGAGACATCCGGCGTCCAGTAGATCATGCAATATTCCGCGTAGGCTGCGATGATAAAGCCGCTAATGACGATGCCGCGCGGGCCGATGCGGCGGCCAAGCAGCCTGCCGCAGATAAAGGCGGACAACATGGAGCCGGCACCGCGCGGCGCCAGCAGGAAGCCGGCGGTGGCAACCGGGTAATCCATCAGGTCCTGCACGTAGGGTGCGAGCAGCGACAAGGTGGCGTAGAGCGTGCTGCTGACCAGGAAGACGAGAACGACTCCGACCACAAAATTTACGTCGGTGAAAAGCCGCGGCGTGAGGAAAGGTTTTGGCGCAAACAGGAACTGCACCATGAAGATGTAAAATCCCACGGCGGCGAGAAAGGTTTCGACCACGATCTCCTTGGAGCCGAACCAGTCCAGCGTCTCGCCGCGATCCAGCACGGTCTGAAACATGCCGACGGCAAGGCTTAAGGAGACAAAGCCCAGCCAGTCCAGCTTCACCTTGCCGTGGCTGGGAGCCTCCGGCAGGCAAAGCAGCATGCCCGTCGCCGCCGCGATGCCGAAGGGCACGTTGACGTAGAACACCGAACGCCAGCTGTAATGGGCGGTCAGGAAACCGCCCAATGTAGGACCGATGATCGGGCCCAGCATCACCCCCATGGTCCAGATGCCCATCGCCGCGCCGCGCTTGTCCGGCGGGTAGATATCCATCAGCACCACCTGGGAGAGCGGGATCAGCCCGGCGCCGCAAATGCCCTGCATGATGCGAAACAGCACCACCTGGTCCAGCGATTGCGCCAGGCCGCACAGCACCGAGGCGACGGTGAAGCCGGCCGTGGCCACCACGAACATTCGGGTGCGGCCGAAGCGGGCGGCAAGGTAGCCGATCGGCGCGGTCATGATGGCGGCGGCCACGATATAGCTGGTGAGCACCCAGTCGATCTCTTGCTGGCTCGCCGACATGGAACCTTGCATGTAGGGCAGTGCAACGTTGGCGATGGTGGTGTCGACGCCCTGCATCACTACGGCCAGCATGGTGCAGGCCATGACCACCACGCGGGCGAGCGGCGAGAGTTCGGAACTGGCAAGATGGCTGCTGGACTGGCTCATTGCGGGACTGGGCTTTTTAACTTCCGTTTCCTCACCTAAACTCATAGCCCAAAACGGTCTTGCGGCAAGCGGCGCCGCGAATGATCAAAAAGGGGGATGAAGTGGTTCAGGTGCTTCAGGGCGTGCGCGTGCTGGAAGTGGCGCAATTCATTTTTGTGCCTTCGGCGGCTGCGGTGCTGGCCGATTGGGGCGCGGAGGTCATCAAGGTCGAGCACCCGGTGCGCGGCGACGGCCAGCGCGGCCTGGCGCGGGCCAGCGGGCTGGCGATCAACCCGGACCGCAACCCGGTGATCGAACACGCCAATCGCGGCAAGCGCAGCGTGGAAATCGATATCGCAACCGATGCAGGCCGGGCGCTGCTGTTCGAAATTGCCAAGACGGCCGATGTGTTCATGACCAATTATCTGCCCGGCGTGCGTGAAAGGCTGGGGATCGACGTGGCGCGGCTGCGTGAGGTCAACCCGAACATCATCTATGTCCGCGGCAGCGCCTATGGCGGACGAGGGCCGGAGCGCGATGTCGGGGGCTATGATTTTACCGCCTTCTGGGCGCGCAGCGGGATTGGCGAGTCGATGACGCCGCCGGATTTCGAGGTTGCGATCATGCCCTCGATCGGCGGGTTCGGCGATTCCATCGCGGCGATGAACATCGTGGCCGGCATCGCCGGCGCGCTGCTGCACCGCCGGCAGACCGGCGAGGCGCTGGAGGTGGATGTCTCGCTGCTGGGCTCCGCCTGCTGGGCCTCCGGCGTGGCGGTGAATACCGCCACCTTGTCCGGCAAGTCGCCGAAGAACCGCATGCCGCAACCTGGCAGCGCGCCGTTCAATCCGCTGATCGGCAATTTCAAAACCTCGGACGGTCAGACGCTTGCCTTGTTCACCATGCAGCCGGGCCCGCATTTTCGCAGCATGTTCGAACATCTGGGGCGGGCGGAGCTGGCGGAGGATCCGCGTTTTTGCTCCGCCGAGGCGCTGATGCAGAATTGGCAGGCAGCGAGCGAAATTATGCAGGCGGCGTTCGCCCAGCATCCACTCGGTTATTGGCGGGAGCATTTGAAAACCTTCTCCGGACAATGGGCGCCGGTGCAGAGCTTTCTCGATGTCGTTGAAGACGCTCAGGTGCTGGCCAATGACATCCTTGCGGAAGTGACGGCAACCGATGGCGGCACGCCGATGCGCATCACCCGCAGCCCGGTGCAGTTCAACCAGGAGGCAGAGACGCTGCGCCGCGCACCGCAGGCTTCGGAAGATACCGAGGCCTTTCTGCTGGAGCTGGGGCTGGATTGGGAGCGGCTTGCGGCGCTGAAGGCAGCCGGGGTGATCACATAGGAAGTAGCCGCTTGTTTAGAAAAAGGCGGCGCAAAAAACTTTTGTTGCTTTGGAGCCGGCAGTATCGAACGCCCCAAGCCCACATTACCAAAAATCATTTGCTTCTGTTTCTTCAGAAACAGAAATGCTGGCTTTTGCCTAACTTGCGTTGCCGTGCATGAATAGAGCATGACCAGCACCCTCTCATTGCTAAGCAAATCGCGCTTCCTGCCGTTATTCGCGACGCAAATGCTGGGGGCGATCAACGATAATCTGTTCAAGAATGCGCTGGTGGTGCTGGCGCTGTACCGGCTTGCGGCCGGCGGTCCGATATTGGTGGCGCTGGCGGGCGGCGTGTTCATTCTGCCTTATGCGCTGTTCTCAGCCTTTGCGGGGCGGCTTGCGGATACCCATGAGAAATCCCGGCTGATCCTGCTGACGAAAATTTGGGAGCTGGCAATCATGGCGCTGGCGGCGGCGGGGTTCCTCGCCGGCAGCATCGCGGCGCTGATGCTGGTGTTGTTCGGCCTTGGCATCCAGGCGACGTTTTTCAGCCCGTTGAAATACGGTATTCTGCCCGATCATCTGCACGAGGATGAGCTGGTCGCGGGCAACGGCCTGATCGAAGCCGGAACCTTCGTCGGCATTCTTCTAGGCACGGTTGCCGGCGGCGCGCTGATTGTGCTGCATGCGGGGCCGCGCATTGTGTCGGTTTGCGGGCTACTGGTTGCGCTGGCCGGCATCGTTACGGCCTGGTTCGTTCCCAAAGCGCCGGGGCAAGCGCAGCTTCCGAAACCAGGCTGGAATATTTTCACGGAAACCGTAAGGCTGATCCGCGAAGCTAGGGCGAACCGCCCGGTCTGGTTGTCCTTGATCGGGATCAGCTGGTTCTGGGCGGTGGGCGCGACCTTGCTTGCGGAGTTTCCAACCATCGCGCGCGTCAATCTACAGGGTAACGGGCACGTGGTGACGCTGATGCTGGCGGCATTCTCGATCGGCGTCGGTCTGGGTTCGGTGTTTTGCGCGCGGCTGTTGCGCGGCGAAGTCTCCGCGCGGCTGCTGCCATGGGCCTCGATCGGGATCTCGATATTCACCGCGGATTTTGCGCTTGCAGCGAGTTCTGCCGGTGCGCTGCACAATGTTCAGCAGGTGCTGCATAGCTGGCAAGGCTGGCGGATGCTGCTGGATTTGCTGCTGCTATCGGCTTGCGGCGGCTGTTATTCCGTGCCGCTTTATGCAATTTGCCAGGAACGCTCGGCACCGTCGCATCGTTCCCGCATGATCGCCGCCAATAATGTTCTGAATGCTTTGGCAATGACCCTGGCGGCGATCATTACCGCGGGGCTTTATGCCATCTGGCCGACGGCCTCCGGCATTCTGCTGCTCACCGCCATGGCAAATTTTGCAGTGACCGGCTGGATCTTCAAAATCCTACCGGCTTTTCGCAAGCCGCAAGATGCAGTGCAGCATTAGCGCTGGCTCTAGAATGTCTGAATCGCCCTCTGGGGATATTGAACTGGATCGCGAAGCGATCCGGTTCAGAATTATCCGGCTCTAGTGAAACAGCTTGAACCCGACACTGAAAATAACAGCCCAGCAGCCGACGGAGAGCAACGACGCAAGCAAGATCGCCGGCCCCATATTAAGTTTGCCGTCATGCATGAGCGCATCCGCTGGCGCCCGGACTTCCTCGGCACGGGTTTCGTTAAGTCTCTTTTCCAGCTCCGCTGGCAGGCGATAAGTTAAAACCGACATGGCATCCTCGACCGAAAAATGAACAGAAACCTACTTTTGAAGGTATCCCGGTGCGATTTTAGCCCGTCGAGGCGGAAATAGCGGTAAAGTTCTAAACAAACCACTAACAGCTTGGTAAAAATGCGGCGGACGGACGGCGATCCCTCGGGCGTTTGTTAGATATTGCGGAATTCCTATACCATCCGGCTGAGCTGGGCCAGGGGAATTTGCCGGAAAAACCTAACGATATCATTCCGGCGCCGGTGTTTGGCTTCCTAACAAGTCTTTTGCCGTATTAATTCAAGAGCTTGGTCCAGCGCGGTATCGGCATCCATGTCAGTCGTGTCGAACTGGGTTGCATCGTCTGCGGGGACCAAAGGCGCGGCGGCGCGATTGCGGTCGGCCTCATCGCGCAACTTAAGATCCTTCTTCACAGCTTCCAGGGAAATGCGCTCGCCGCGGCGCAGCAATTCGCTGTGCCGGCGTTGCGCCCGAGCCTGCAGGCTGGCGGTGACGAAAAGCTTGATGTCCGCATGCGGAAAGACGATCGTGCCGATATCGCGTCCATCCAGCACGGCGCCGTTGGTATCGCCGTAATGCCGCTGATAATCGAGCAGTGCCGCGCGCACGCCGGGGATCGAGGCGACCAGGCTGGCGGCCTTGTCGGCGTCCGGGCCGCGCAAATCGTTGCGCGACAGGTCCGACTCGGTCAGCGCCCGGGCGGCTGCGGTTGCCGCGGCCGGATCGGCCGGGTCGAGGGCGGCGTCGAGCACGCGCCGGCCGACCGCGCGGTAGAGCAGCCCGGTATCGAGATAAGGTAGCGCCAGGATCTCGGCGATGCGCCGGGCCAGCGTGCCCTTGCCGGCGGCGGCGGGGCCGTCGATGGCGATGATCATGGCGCGGCGATGGCAGCACCTAGCTGGCGCATCAGCGGAACGAAGCCCGGAAAGCTGGTATCGATAAAGCGCGAGTCGTCGATTGCCATCGGCTCAGCGGTGACCTGACCGAAGATGAGCGCGCTCATCGCCAGGCGATGATCCATCTGCGTCTCCACCACGCCGCCGCCTTGCGGCCGCGCGGCGCCGTGAATGATCAGGTCGTCGCCCTCGATCTCCACGCGCACGCCGCCGGCGCGCAGCATCGCAGCGGTGGCGGTCAGGCGGTCGCTCTCCTTCACCCGCAACTCGGAAAGTCCGCGCAGGCGGGACGCGCCGTTCGCCGCGGCGCAGGCGACGGCCAGGATGGGGTATTCGTCGATCATGCTCGGGGCGCGGCCGGAGGGCACGTCGATCGCGCTCAGCCCGCAATGTTCAACGATGATGTCGCCGATCGGCTCGCCGCCCTGGATGCGCGGATCGCGGATGGTAAGCTTAGCACCCATCTCCCGCAGCGTCTCGAACAATCCGGTGCGCAGCCTGTTCAGCCCAACCCCCTTCAGCGCCAGGCTTGAGCCGGGAACCAACAGCCCGGCGACGATGGGAAAAGCGGCTGAGGAGGGATCACCCGGCACCTCTACATCGGCGCCGCGCAGCTCCGGCTGGCCGGTCAGGGAGATATGGCGGGTCCGGCCGTGCTCCGTCACCGTCACCTTGGCGCCGAAATGCCGCAGCATGTTTTCCGAATGGTCGCGCGTCGCTTCCGGCTCCTCCACCTCGGTCACGCCGCGGGCGTTCAGCCCGGCCAGCAGAATCGCGGATTTGACCTGCGCGGAGGCGACCGGCAGCCGGTAGCTCAGCGGCAGCGCGTCGCGGGCACCTTGAATGGCCAAAGGCAGCCGGCCGCCGGCGCGGGCGGTGAAAACGGCGCCGCAGGCCCGCAACGGCTCGATCACGCGCTGCATCGGCCGGTTGCGCAAGGAGGCATCGCCGGTCATCACCGAGAAGATGTCGTGGCTGGCCAGGATGCCGCAAAGCAGCCTGGCGGCGGTGCCGGAATTGCCCATGTCCAGCACGTCCTCCGGTGCTGTCAGCGCGCCGATGCCGCGCCCGGCGACCCGCCATTCCCGGTCGCCGCGCTCGACATTGGCGCCCAGCGCCCGCATGGCGGCGGCGGTGCGCAGCACATCCTCGCCCTCAAGCAGGCCGGTGATACGGGTCTGCCCGACGCTGAGCGCGCCGAACATCAGCGCCCGGTGGCTAATGGATTTATCCCCAGGAACGCTGATCTCGCCGGCCAGCGGCCCGGCCGGGCGGGAGGCCTGCAAAGGCCGGTTGTCAGCGTTCGAATGGGGCAGTTCCATGACGGCGCGGCTTAGCACGATAGAACTGGTTTGACATAGCTGTCAGGTCATGGCATCGCGCCGCCCCTATTGATCTCACGACAAAAAATTGAGGGTGTAATGGCGAAGCCGGAGCTCGGTGAGAAACATAGCTGCGTATCCTGCGGTGCGCGGTTTTTCGACCTAAGGAAGGAACCGGCAACTTGCCCGAAATGCGGTATCGAGCAGCCGGCCGAGCAGCCGCGCCTGAAGCGCGCCGCGCCTCTGCCCGATGAGGTCAAAAAAGTCGTCAAACCTATTCCAGCAGATCCCGATGATGTCGAGGTGGCGGATGACGACGCCGATGAGGACATCCTCGAGGATGCCGACGACCTTGAGGACGATGCCGACGTCATCGACGCGGATATCGACGTGCAGCCGGAGAGCGACGACACGGAGCGGTAGGAAGCAAGCAAGCAAGGAAGCGTTTCTTTTTCCAAAAAAAAGAAGCAAAAAACCTTCTCTTAACCCGGGGCTAAGGGCGCCGCAAAATCCCGGCTCAATAGGAGCAGAAGTTTTTTGCGCCGCTTTTTCAAACAAGCGGCTTCTTTTACTCGCCTTTCTTCCAGCTGATTGCCTGCTTAAGGTCTGCTGTCTTTCGCGGCGCTTTCCAGCTGCCGGCGATGCTCAGGCCGAGCTGCGGTGGTGCTGGCACGTTCGGCAGCAAGGTCGCGTTGAGTTGCAGGCCGGTATCCGGCAGGTCGATGCTGCCACTGGATGTGGCGCTGCCGGCGGGGGCCTGCAGCACCGCCGAGGATAGGGTGTAGATGCCGCTGTCAAAGCGCCCGGTCAGGCTGAGCTGGGCGAATGGTGTGGCGCCGGAGATACACGCCGCACGCAACGGCGCTTCCCAACGGGTGTTGCCGGTCAATGCGCTGACGGCGGCGGAAAGGTTGAAGCCTGTAAGTGTGCCGTTTTGCGCGGTCAGGCTGGCGCTGCCGGAGAGCGTGGCGAGCCAGGCCTGCGCGGCGTAGCCGCTGGCGGTAAGGTCGGCTGCTGCGTCGATGCTGCCGCCGGCCAGGGTAAGCGGGAAATCGAGCGGCAGGCTGAACAAGGCTGTGTTGCCGCCGGTCAGCGTAAAGGTGGCGGCGATCGCCGGTAACGCGGCTTTCGCGGGGGTCGTGGCAATGCTCTGGGTGGCGGTGATTTCGGCTTTAAGCAGGCCGCTCGCCAAATTCGCTTGAGCGATGGCAAGATCGAGTTTATTCGGCGCGATCGTCAGATCGGCGTTGGCAAGGCCCAGGATCTGGTTGCCGCCCCAGAGCACGCGATTGGCGGAGATGGTGATTTTGCCCTGCGCGCCGGCCAGCTCGGCCCAGGGCGGGGCGTAGCTGGCGGGAACCGGCGGCAGCGCCAGCGTATCGGCGTTGATCTCGCCGTTCAGCTGGCGGCCCGGGCCGTAGATCAGCCGGCCATTGGCGGTCAGATCGCCCATTGACAGCACGAAATCCGAAAGTCCCATTTGCGTGGGGGAGACGACCATATCCGCCCGCAGCGCGATGGAACCGGCGCCCGGCCAGGCGAGGCCAGCCTTGAACCCGAACGCCTTGAAGGCGGCGATCGCGTCCGGGTGCCGCAGGGTGAGAGCGCCGGCGGCGGTCTGGTGCAGCAGGTCGAGCACCGGTGCGGCAGTGATGCCGACGGCGCCCAGCGTCAGGCTGGCGCTGGTCGACAATGCCGCGGCGGGCCCGGCGGCGCGGAAGGAGAAAGCCAGTGGCGCCTTGGCCAGGCTCGCCGGCAGCGCAAACTGCGCCGGCAGCAGCCCGGCAAGCGGCAATGCCGACGGCAGTGTCAGGATGGCGCGGGCCGAGCTGATGAGGCCGGTTTGCGGGCTGTCTGCCCCACCGCCTGGATTTGCTGACAGCGTAAAGCTTGCGGCGGCGATGCCGCCCCACAGGCTGGCGGTCAGCCGGCGGACGATCAGCTGGTCGCCGAGCGAGGCATCGATCAGCAGATGCCGCAGCGGGATTTTGCCGATGCTGGCGCGGTCCGCGACAATCTCGAAATCGCCGCTCGGCGAGCCGGGTGTCCCGAAGCGGCTGGGCGGATTGCGCAGGATGGCAGTGAACGGGGTGAGGTCGAGCTGGTCGAAATGCAGCGCGCCGGCAAGGTCGTGCTGCTGCGCCAGGACGGCGGCGCCGGTAACGCGGGTAGAGCCAAGAGTCCCGGTTAGGTTGCTGAGCGTCAGAAGCTGCGCCGTGCCGGACAGATTACCTGCAAGGCTGGCAATGGCCCAGGCTGCGGGCAGCGGCGGGGTGTCGCCATAGGCGGTGAAGAAGGCGGCGATGTCCGGCGTATGGAAACCGATCTTGGTGCGCAGAGTGCCGCCGGCATCCAGCCGGCCGGAGAGGGAAAAGCTGCCATCGCCGTTCAGTCCGGCATCTATTGCGATGATGTCGGCGCCGCTTGCGTCGAAGTCGACGACGGCGTGCAGATGCGGGATCGCGATGACATTACCGCCGCCGGCGAACCTGGTGTTACCGGCATCGAGCGCCAGATGCACAGGCAGGACGCCAACGGCCGGGCTCCGATGAATGGGGATGAGGAGGTTTTGCCCGGTCAGCAGCAAGGTCAGCACAGGTTGCGAGAGCTGCAGCAATGCACTGCCGTAAAGCCAAGCGCTACCTTGCCGGATTGCCAGATTGGTCAGCGTAACCTGGTGCGAATCGGCGCTGATTGCAGCGCTGCCGCTTAGCGGTTTTGCCAAAGCGGGATCAAGGCTGCCGAGCGAGGCGGCGGCAAAACGCGCCTTGCCGGAGAGCGTGCTGGAGGAGTCATAGGTGCCGGAAATATGCGCCTGCAATCGCGTCGCGCCGCCGGTTTGAATATCCAGCGTCAAGGGCGTGCTGCCCACGGCATCAAGCGCGCCAAATCCCAGCGACAGGTTCATCGGGTAGCCGGCAATGTTGCCGGAACCGGCGATGGAAAAAGCGCCGTCGGAGCCGGTGAAGATGTCGGCATAGACGTGGGTGAAGGTAATGCCGCTCAGGTTCACCACGCCGTCGCTGATCTGCGCGTGCAGCGCCGTGAGCCAGCGCGGCGGCGCGATGGCCGCGGCGCCGCCCGGCAGCGGCCAGGGCAGCGCGATATGCGGTGACTGCAAGGTAATGCTGCGCGCCAGGACCTGCCCGCGCAGCAACGGGATGGGGGCGATGTCCAAGGTCAGCGCCTTGGCGGTGATGGTCTCGTTATCCGGGCCGGTAATGGTGACGCCGTCCGCGATGAATCGCGGGTTCGGCAACAGCCGGAGCGAAAGTTTGCCGTTGATATGCACATCCCGGCCGGTAAGCGAGGAGGCAAGACCCTCGATGGTGGCGCGATGATAGCCGGAGGCGACGAACCGCGGCAGCGCCAGCACCGCAGCAGCGGCGAGCGCCGCCAGGACCAGCGGGATCAGCCATAGCAGATGTTTTTTAGACAGGCGCGTCATGCCGCGCCAAAACCTCCGCCGCCAGGCGTTTCGATGACGATGGCGTCGCCTGGCGCGATCTGCGCCTCGGCGCTGCCGGCCAGCATTTTAATGCTGCCATCGGCGCGCTCCACCCATTGCCGGCCGGCCGCGCCGTCGCCGCCGCCTGCCAGCCCAAAGGGGGAAATGATGCGGCGGGAGGCGACGATGGTCGCGGTCATGGCTTCCAGGAAGCGTAGCTTTCGGACCGCGCCATCGCCGCCGCGGGTCGCGCCGCCGCCGCCGGATCCCTTGCGGATGGCAAACTCCTCCACCCGCACCGGATAGCGCAGCTCCAGAAGCTCCGGGTCGGTGATGCGCGTATTGGTCATGTGCGTGTGCACCGCGGAGGCGCCGTTAAATCCAGGCCCGGCGCCGGCGCCGCCGCAGATGGTTTCGTAATACTGATGGCGCGCATTGCCGAAAAGAAAATTATTCATGGTCGCCTGGGCGGAGGCGCAGGCGCGCAATGCGCCGAGCAAGGCGACCGTGACGGCCTGGCTCACTTCGGTGTTGCCGGCGACCACGGCGGCGCCTGGCTGCGGTTTCAGGAAGCAGCCCTCGGGGATGATCAGGGTCAAAGGCTGCAAACAACCCTCATTGAGCGGAATATCGTCGCCCACCAGGCAGCGAAAGGCATACAAAACGGCGGCGGTGGTGACGGCCGGCGGCGCGTTGAAGTTGTTTGGCCGCGACGCGCCGGTGCCGGTGAAATCGATGGTGGCGGCGTTGTTCTGGCGATCGATGGTGATTTTCACTTGCAACGGCGTTCCGTCATCCATGCGATAATCGAAGCTGCCGTCTACAAGCTTGGCGATGGCGCCGCGGATGGCGCGTTCCGCATTGGCTTTCACATGGCCCATATAGGCATCGACCACATCCCAGCCATAGCGGCCGATGATGGTGTTCAGCGCGGCGAGCCCGGTTGCGTTGGCGGCGATCTGCGCCTTGATATCGGCAACGTTCTGGTCCGGATTGCGCGCCGGATATTTGGTGCCGGCGAGCAGGCCGCGGAACGCCTGCTCCTGAAAATCACCTTCGGCGAGGATCAGAAAATTGTCGATCACCACCCCTTCTTGCTCCAGCGTCTTGGAGAAAGGCGGGGTGGAGCCGGGGGTGAGGCCGCCGATATCGGCATGATGGCCGCGGCTGCCGATAAAAAACCGGATTTTTCCTCCCGTCTCATCGAAGACCGGCGTGATCAAGGTGATGTCCGGCAAATGCGTGCCGCCGGCGTACGGATTGTTCAGCGCCACTGCATCGCCGGGCTTTAGCGTATCTCCTCGCAACGCGATGACATGGCGGACGCTTGCGCCCATGGCCCCAAGATGTACGGGCACATGCGGCGCATTGGCGATCAGGCCGCCGCCTGAGTCGAAGATCGCGCAGGAGAAATCCAGCCGCTCCTTGATGTTCACACTTTGCGAGGTTTTGCGCAGGACAATGCCGGCCTGTTCGGCGACCGCCATGAACAGATTGTTGAACAGCTCCAGCAGCACCGGATCGGGCCTACCGATATCGCCTTGCGCTGCGTCGCGCCGCGGCGCGACGCGTTTGAGGATCAGATGGTTGCGCAAGGTCACCTGCCCCTGCCAGCCAGGCTCGATGATGGTGGTGGCGTTGGCCTCACGGAGCAGCGCCGGGCCATCGAGGGTGTCGCCGGCAGCCAGCGTGTCGCGGTCATAGACCGGGGCTTGCGCCCACGCGCCGGCGCAGAAAATTCGGGCGATGCCGATTGGCTGCAGCGTATCCGTCCGGGCCGCAATTTCCGGCTCGTCGATCTGCGTGCCGGGCGCTGCGGCTTCGACCGAAACCGTCTCGGCGACCAGGTTTTTCTCCGGCGTGATAAAGCCGAATAGTTTTTTATGAGCCGCCTCGAAATCGCCGCGCATTTGCAAAAGCGTGGTGAAGTGCACCGGCAAGGCGGTGTCGGTGCCGGCGTAGCGCAGATGCACGAAAATGCGGGTGGCGATCGCCGTTTCGGCAACTCCTTGCGCGGCGAGCCCGGCCGCTTCCTGCTGCGCCAGTTTCGAACCAAGTGCCTGCAGTTCCGGCATCGCAGCATCGTCGAACGCGATTTCCACCGCCTGCTCGCCCAGCCGCAGAAAATCGGCGAGGCCGATGCCGTAGGCGGACAGCACGCCGGCGAGCGGGTGAATAAAGATGGTGTCCATGCCAAGCTCGTCGGCGACGAGACAGGCATGCTGGCCGCCGGCGCCGCCAAAACTGGTCAGCGCGAAATCGGCGGGGTTATGACCCTTCTGCACCGAGATTTGCCGGATGGCATGCGCCATGTTGGCAACCGCGATCGCGATATAGCCCTCCGCGATCTGCTCGATCGTGCGAGCGGTTCCCGTGGCGGCAGAAATTTCATCGGACAGCGCGACGAATTTGCGGATGACGACCGCTAAATCCAGCTCCTCATTGCCGCCGGGTCCAAAAATCGCCGGAAAATATTTCGGCTGGACTTTCCCCAACAGCATGTTGGCGTCGGTCACGGTGAGCGGCCCGCCATTACGGTAGCAGGCCGGGCCGGGATGGGCGCCGGCGCTTTGCGGTCCCACCCGCAGGCGGGCGCCGTCGAAACTCAGCACGGAGCCGCCGCCGGCCGCCACCGTGTTGATGGCCAGCATCGGCGCGCGCAGCCGCACGCCGGCGATCTCCGTCTCGAATCTGCGCTCGAACGCCTTGTCGAACAACGCGACATCGGTGGAGGTGCCGCCCATGTCGAAGCCGATGACGCAGCTAAATCCCGCCATGCCGGCGGTGCGCACGGCGCCGACGATCCCGCCTGCCGGGCCGGACAAGATCGCGTCCTTGCCGGAAAATTGCCGCTCCTCCGCCAACCCGCCATGCGACTGCATGAAATACAAATTCGCACCGGCCAGCCCGGCGGAGACCTGGGCGATGTAGCGGCGCAAAATCGGCGACAGATAGGCATCGGCGACCGTGGTATCGCCGCGCGGCACCAGCCGCAGCAACGGGCTGGCCTCGTGGCTCAGCGATATCTGCGAAAACCCGGCCGCCCGGGCCAATTCGCCCAGGCGCTGCTCCATCTGCGGATATTTCCAGGCATGGATCAGGGCGATGGCAACCGCCTCGATCCCATCCGCCTTGGCCGCCGCGAGTGCCGCCCGCGCGGATGGCTCATTCAATGCCTCTACGATGCCGCCATCCACCGCGACCCGGCCGGTGACTTCCGTAACCCGCCTATAGAGCATTGAAGGCAGCCTGATATCGAGGTCGAACAGACGCGGCCGCGCCTGATTGCCGATGCGCAACAGATCGGCAAAGCCCTTGTTGATCAGCAGCAGGACGGAGGCACCCTTGCGTTCCAGCAGCGCGTTGGTGGCGACGGTCGTGCCCATCTTCACGGTGTCGATCGCGCCGGGCGGGATCGGCGCATTTCCCTGAAGGCCGAGAAACTCCCGGATGCCGGCGACCGCGGCGTCCGGATACCGCGCAGGATTTTCGGAAAGCAGTTTTTTGGTGCAAAGCGCGCCGCCGGGATCACGCGCCACGATATCGGTGAATGTGCCGCCGCGATCGATCCAGAATTGCCAGCCCGCCATAAACCTCGCCCAAGGATTTGCCGTGGTTGATGTCTGATTGTGGGCAGGCGTTCAAGCCCGGCCGGTTTGGCCTTTGGAAACGGCGGCTGGAGCATGATATGGGCTGGTGAATGGCCGGCCGCGCGCCAAATAAGGGTGTGGATGAATTATTGGGGTAAGATCTTAGGCGGCGTTGCCGGTTTTGCGATGGGCGGCCCGGTGGGCGCGCTGTTCGGCGCCGCCTTGGGACACGCCGCCGATCAGGGCGCGATCCCGAATATGGCCTCTCGCCTCGGCAGCGCCATCCCCTTCGACACCGCGCACCTGGCCGCCATGCTGGGCCGGCGGGAGCAGATTTTCGCGGTGAACGTGACGGTGCTGGCGGCCAAGCTGGCAAAATGCGACGGCCAGGTCACCCGCATCGAAATCGACGCCTTCAAGCGCAGCTTCAAAATCCCGGACGAAAATGTGCGGGAAGTCGGCCGCATGTTCGACCAGGCGCGCGACAGCCCGGAAGGCTTCGAGATCTACGCTCAACAGCTTGGCGAGGTATTTGCCGATAATCGCGGCCTGCTCGAACAGGTCCTCGCCGGCCTGAACCAGATCGCCCGCGCCGACGGCCCGATTAACGGCCGGGAAACCGATTATCTGCGCCGGGTCGCACTCGGCTTCGGCCTGGCACCGGAAGCCGCGCAGCGTGCCGGCCGCAGCAGCTTCGCCGCCAGCATGGAAGCCGACCCCTACACAATGCTGGGGGTGGACCGCAAAGCCGCCAATGACACGATTCGGGAGCGCTGGAAGCAATTGATGCGCGAAAATCACCCCGACAGCCTGGCCTCTAAAGGCGTGCCTCCGGAGTTCATCGCCGCCGCTTCAGACCGGGTGGCAAGAATCAACGCCGCCTACGACACAATCAAGCGCGAGCGGAAGTTATGAAGCAAGCAAGCAAGAACGGACTTCTTTTCTGAAAAAAAGCAGCAAAAAACTTTTAGTAGCTGGGGCATGGGCGTTTCGGCCGCCAGCGCCCATGGCCCAAATTCAGAAAACTTTCTTTGGTTCTTTGCAGGCGGCTCCGCCTTCTTCAGAAAAAGCACTGCTTCCTTGAACCAAACCATCTTCACCCCGTCGCCGAATTTCGACGATCGGCCGGATCAAAAGATCGATCATCTTGTGTTGCATTATACCGGTATGCAGACCGGCGCCGCGGCGGTGGAGCGGTTATGCGATCCGGCGGCGCGGGTATCCTCACATTATGTGGTGGACGAGGATGGTACGGTCTATTGCCTGGTCGATGAGCATAAGCGGGCCTGGCATGCAGGGGTCAGTTTTTGGCGGGGCGTGCGGGGGTTGAATGACCGCTCGGTCGGGATCGAGATCGTCAATCCGGGGCATGAGTGGGGCTATCGCTGCTTTCCGGATGCGCAGATGGCGGCGGTGCTGGAGTTATGTTCTGGCGTTTTGCGGCGGCATCCCATTCCGCCGTGCAATGTGGTGGGGCATTCGGATATCGCGCCGGATCGCAAGCAGGATCCGGGGGAGCTGTTTGCCTGGGGCCGGCTGGCGGAGGCGGGTGTGGGGCTGTGGAGCGAGGAATTCGCCGCGCCTGGCGATATCTTCGAAGATCTGGCAGCGATAGGTTACGATCTGAGTTTCGCGCTCCCCGTGGTGGTTACCGCCTTTCAGCGGCATTTCCTGCAGGATCAGGTTACCGGCCAGGCGGATGCACGCACGGCCGGCCGCGCCGCGGCGCTACGTGCATTGACCGGCGCCGGTTGAAGGCGCAGGGAGCAGAAATCCAGACGGCTGGACGGCCGCTGCTTGGGGTAACATCCGAGTGGAGGAAAGTCCGGGCTCCACGGGAATACGGTGCCGGCTAACAGCCGGCGGGGGCGACCCCAGGGACAGTGCCACAGAAAACAAACCGCCCAAACTGCCATAAGGCATCGAGGGTAAGGGTGAAACGGCGCGGTAAGAGCGCACCGCAATTCTGGCGACAGGATTGGCAGGGTAAACCCCACCGGGAGCAAGACCGAATAGGGGCGGCAGGCTTGGCCATGAGAAATCGTGATCAGGCAGGAACATTCCCGTTCCGCCGCCCGGGTTGGTCGCGTGAGGCAGGTTGCAAAACCTGTCCCAGAGGAATGGCCGTCCAGCGCAAGCGGACAGAACCCGGCTTATAGGCCGTCTGGATGTCAATTTTTAACAGATACCTAACTGGCCTGAACAAACGAGGTACATCAGCTTCTTTCGCGACATCATCAACATCGGCGCAGACAGGAACAAAACGGCAACATGCGTTTTTGCAAAGCTTGCGTTAACGCCTTGAGGATTGGGAACGTGTCGAAAGCGAATAGATCTGCCGGGGGTTGCGAATATCTTTGACGGGCGACGATCACCCATGTTATCCCATTCCGACCCATAAAATCCCATAACCTATCAAATCCCATAGGGGACCCGCTTTTCGCCAATGAGCCCGTTTTTAGGCCAACACCAGAACCGGCTCGATGCCAAAGGGCGCGTCTCCGTGCCCGCGGCGTATCGTTCCGCGTTGAAGGACATCTCGGGGGGCTATGACATGATTTTGCGGCCTTCCACCTCCTATGCCTGCATCGAAGCATGGCCTGCCGCACATTTCAACGAGTTGGAGAAATCTCTTGAGGCGTTGGATGTGCTGAGCGAGGAATATGAGGACCGGGCGACCGCGTTCTATGCCGAGGCCTTTCCGGTGACCGCCGATAAGGATGGCCGCATCCAGCTGCCGGAGTTTCTGGCCGAGTATGCCAAGCTGGCGGATAGCGTGACGTTCATGGGGCGCGGCTCGATTTTCCAGATCTGGGAGCCGGCGGCGGCGGCGGCGCGGGCTGCGGAAGCGCGGGAGAAGACCAAACTGCGTTCACAGGCCGCGCCGATGCGGCAAGTAGCGGGCGAATGACCGGGTTGTCCCATAAGCCGGTGCTGCGGGATGAAGCGGTTGCAATGCTGGCCTTGCGCGATGGCGGCGTCTATCTCGACGGCACGTTCGGCGGCGGCGGCTACGCCCGCGCCATACTGCAGGCAGCGAATTGCACCTTATGGGCGATCGACCGCGATCCTGCGGCGATTGCGCGCGGCGCGCAACTGCAAGCCGCCCTGGCCGGGCGGTTTCATATCGTTGAAGGAAGGATCAGCGCTTTATTGCGCCTACTTAACGATGGCGGGGTCAAGGCGTTGGACGGTGCGGTGTTCGATCTGGGAGTCTCGTCTTACCAGATCGACGATCCGGCGCGCGGATTCAGTTTCCGGCAAGACGGGCCGCTCGACATGCGAATGGGAAAAACCGGCATGACGGCGGCGATTTTGATAAATACTATTTCCGAATCCGAACTTGCTGATATCCTTTTCGGGTTTGGTGAAGAGAAAGCCTCGCGCCGGATCGCAAAAACGATTGTCGAGCGGCGGGCGATGCAAGAATTTGAAACGACAGCGGATTTGGCGAACGTAATACGCAGCGTGGTGCGGCCCGATAAATCTGGAATCGATCCGGCGACCCGGTCGTTCCAGGCATTGCGCATCGCCGTGAATGAGGAGCTGGAGGATATCGCAGCGGCGCTCGCCCAGGCGGCGGAATTGCTGAACCCCGGCGGCCGGCTGGTGGTGGTGAGCTTTCACTCGCTGGAAGATCGCATCGTCAAGCGCTTCATGGCGGAGGCGACGGGCCGCGCCGCCGGCGCATCGCGGCACGACCCGGCAAGTCTGCTTGCACCAGGCGCGCCGAAATTCCGGCTGCTGACCGGCAACGGCAAAGTACCGAAACCGGAAGAGGTACGCGGCAACTCGCGGGCCCGCAGTGCCCGGCTGCGCGCGATGGAGCGTCTTGCCGCATGATCCGCCCTTTCACCTTGATCACCATGCTCCTGGCCGCACTCTCCGGCGCCTATCTGTTCGCGGTGAAGCATCATGCGCAGATGCTGGACGATCAGATTGCCTCGATCTCGCAGGCCTCGCGGCTGGATGCGCAGCGCATACGCGTGCTGGAGGCACAATGGGCGCTGGAGACCGATCCGACCCGGCTGCAGCAATTGGCGACGCAATTCACCGGCCTGCAGCCGATGCAGCCGGCGCAGCTGGTGACGCTGGCGGCGCTGAAAACCGATTTGCCGGCACCCGGCACACCGCCCCCGCTCAGCAACCCCGAACTGCCTGGCCAGGTGCCCCCGGAGCTGCAAGACGCCCTGGCGCAATCAGCGGCCCAGGCGGCTGCAGCGCGGTCTGCTGTTGAAGTCGCCGGCGCCTTGCCGTTGCCGCCGCCGCAGGCCCCGGTCGCCGCGTCGGTCGCCGCGCCGGTCGCCGCGCCGGCGGTGATGGCAAGTGCCGTGGCGGCGGCAAAACCGTTTGTCCGGCTCGTGCATCGGCTAAGTCATTCCAGCCTGGCCGGTTCGCAGCTTGCGGAAGCTTCAATTCCCCGCAGCTATGCCGCACCCCGGGTCTTTGCGCCGGCGCCCTATGCGCCCGCCGATCGGGGCATGCCGATGGGCGCGCAGGCGATGTCGTTGAAGGCAAGCTCGGCCGCGCCGCAATCTGTGCCCGGCACGCCGCCCGTTTCGGGCGACGATTCCGGCTCGGCGTTGGGCATGGCGGCGAACCTGCCGCCGCCGCAGCCGCTGCAGCAGGACGGGATCAACAATTGACCCTGACCCTGCGCCCCGACGATGTTCCGCCAGCGCGCCGGCGCGGTGCGACAGATCGCGATGCGGTGCCGCGGATGGAGCATGTCCGGGTTACTTCGCCGGACCTGCTGCGCCGCGCCGTGCTGGAGCAAGCCCGCAAGCGCATGGTGATCTGCGCCTGCGTGTTCGGCGTGCTGTTCACCGTGCTGGCCGGCCGGCTGACCTTTGCAACCATCATTCGGCCGATCCTGCCCAGCCAGGCGCAGCTGGACGCCATGCAGCCGATGCTGGACGTGACGCCGCCGCCGCCCGGCCGCGCCGATATAACGGACCGCAACGGCACCATCCTGGCCGTCTCGCTGCCCGGCGCGCAGCTTTACGCCGATCCGCGGCAGGTGGGCGATCCGCGCGACGCGGCGTATCAGCTGGCCAGCGTGCTGCCCGGATTGAATGTTGCGGCGACCGAGCAAAAACTGGAATCCGGCAAGGATTTCGTCTACCTCGACCGCAAGCTGATGCCCAATGAGGAGCTGGCGGTAAACCAGCTCGGCATTCCCGGCGTGTATTTCGAAGATACCGAGAAGCGGCATTACCCGGAAGGCGATCTGGCGGCGCATATTTTGGGCGGCATCACCGTCGGCGGCAACGGCATCGCCGGGGTTGAGGAATATTTCAACCAGCGCCTGACCAGCGACCCAACGCCGCTAAAACTCTCGATCGATATCGGCATCGAAGGGATCGTGCATGACGAGCTGGCCTCCGCGATCAAGGAGTTCAGGTCTCCCGGCGGCTGCGCGATCGTGATGAACGCGCATACCGGCGAGATCCTGGCCATGGTCAGCCTGCCGGACTATGCAACCGCCAACTTGGGCACAGCACCGCCCAATACCCGCTTCAACCGCTGCGTCACCGGCGATTACGAGCCTGGCAGCGTGTTCAAGCTGCAGACCATCGCGATGGCGCTGGATTCCGGCATGATCCATTGGTGGGACTACTTCGACACCAGCCATCCGCTGCATGTCGGCCGCTTCACCATCACCGATTTTGAGCCGGTGCATACCTGGATGGCGGTGCCGCAGATCATCAACGTCTCATCGAATATCGGCGCCTCGCGCATCGCCACCATCCTGGGGCCGCAGATCGAGCAGGCCTGGTACACCAAGCAAGGGTTTTTCAAAAAGCTGAATGTGCAACTGCCGGAAGCGCAGCCGCCGCAATATCAGCCGCTGCGTAATTGGGGTCTTGCCACCACCATGACGGTGTCGTTCGGTAACGGCATTGCGGTAACTCCTTTGCACCTGATCACCGGCGTGCTGCCGATCGTCAATGGCGGCATCCGCTACGATCCGACCTTGCTGGCGGTTGACCCGGCCGGCGCCCAGCCGCAAGGCCTGCGCGTGATGGCCCAATCGACTTCCGATATTATGCGCAAATTGATGACCGGCGTGGTGCTGACCGGCACCGGCGTCAAGGCGCAGGTGCCGGGCTACGTGGTCGGCGGCAAGACGGGCACCGCGCAGGTGGTGGGTCCGCGTGGCGGGTATCTGAAGCACACCAACAACGCCTCCTTCATGGCGGCGTTTCCGATGAACGCCCCGCAATACGTGATCTACGTGCTGGTGCTGCAGCCGCACGCCGATGCGACCACCGGCGGCTTCACCACCGGCGGCCAAATCGCGGCGCCGACCGTGGGGCGGATCATCGCGCGCATCGGGCCGATGCTGGGCGTGCTGCCGGCGACCGGTGATGAATTGGCCGCGCTGGATGCATCCTTGACGGTGCCAATGAACCCCGATCCGCCAGCCGGCGAGATAGCACTTGGGCCGGGACGGCCGCTGCCGCCAGGCGCAAACATGTTCGCGTACGAGCTGCTGGGCGAAAGGCCGCCGCAGGCTGCGCTGCCGCGGCTGGATGGGGATGCGCTGCTCTCCGCCTCGCATGCCGCGCCTGGGCGCAATGCGGGCGGGATCATGGCGCCGGTCTATCCGCCGCCTTCCGGCGGGGCGATGCGGCACATGACTGCGCTGAGCCCTGCTACGGACGAAGAGCTTGCGGAGCGATGAGCTGATGGGCGTGGATGTTCGAGGGATCACCGCAGACAGCCGGGCCGTGCAGCCAGGTTTCATGTTCGCTGCCTTGCCGGGCGCGAAAGTGGATGGCCGGCTGTTTATTGCCGATGCGGTAGCCCGCGGCGCGGTCGCCGTGCTGGCGCCGGAGGGTACGCAATGGCCCCCGGGGGTGCCGCCGTTGCCGCTTTTAATGGATCCGGCGCCCAGGATGCGGCTGGCTAAAATCGCCGCGCAACTCGCCGGCCGCATGCCGGAAGTTCTGGTCGCGGTCACCGGCACCAACGGCAAAACCAGCACGGTGGATTTCCTGCGGCAGATTTTTGTCCTCTCCGGCCGGCGCGCGGCTTCACTCGGCACGCTGGGCGTTATCGCCGAAGGCGTGCCGCGGGAAGAGTCGCTGACCACGCCTGATCCGGTAACCCTGGCCAACACGCTGCACGCGCTGGCCGATCACGGCGTTACGCACGCGGCTTTGGAAGCGTCATCGCATGGCATCGAGCAAAGCCGGCTGGACGGGCTGAAATTCGCCGCCGCCGGCATCAGCAATCTGACCCGCGATCACCTGGATTATCACGGCAGCATCGCGGCCTATCGTGGCGCCAAACTGCGGCTGTTCGAGAAGCTGCTGCCCGCCGGCGCGCCCGCCGTGGCGATGGCGGATATGGATAAGGAAACCTTGAAGCAGCTCTCCGGCATCGCCGTGCGGCGCGGGCTGGATCTGCGGCTGGTCGGCGTTGCCTCGGCCGTGCCGTTGCCCGCCGGGCAGGACATCGAGGTGAATTTCTCCGGCAGGCGGGAGCGGATTTTCCTGAACCTGCCGGGTCGATTTCAGGCCGATAACGTGCTGCTGGCGGCCGCCTTGGCGGAGGCGGTGGGCGTGCGCGATGCGCTGCAGCTGGCGCCGGAGCTGAAAGGCGTGCGCGGCCGGTTGGAATGCGCCGCAATGCTGCCCAATGGCGCCGCCGCTTATGTCGATTACGCGCATACGCCGGATGCGGTCACCCGCGTGCTGGCCGCTTTGCGCCCGCACGCTGCCCGGCTGGTAATCGTGTTCGGCGCCGGCGGCGACCGGGATCGCGGCAAGCGGCCCTTGATGGGCGCCGCCGCGGCGCTGCTGGCGGATGCGGTGATCGTGACCGACGACAATCCGCGCAGCGAGAAGCCGGCCGGCATCCGCGCCGAGATCATGGCGGCCTGCCCGGATGCGTTGGAGATCGGCGACCGCCGCGAGGCGATTGCCGCCGGGCTGGAGATGCTGCGGCCGGGCGACGTGCTGGTGGTGGCCGGCAAGGGCCATGAACAAGGCCAGATCATCGGCAGCGACATCGTGCCGTTCGACGATGTGCAGGTCATCCACGCTTTAACCGGCGATCTTCCCCGTGGCGCCGCGCACTGATGTTATGGCGTGCCGAAGAATTGGCGGCTGCCTCCGGCGCGGCCCTGACTGACGGTTTTGCCGCCAGCGGCGTTTCGATCGATACACGCAGCCTGCGGCCGGGCGATCTGTTCGTTGCACTGACCGGTGACTTGCGCGATGGCCATGAATTTGTCGCCGAGGCGCTGGCGAAAGGCGCGGCCGGGGCGATGGTCTCCCGCGACCTAGGCGGCGGGGCCAGGTTTCTGCGGGTTGCGGACACGCTGGCCGGCCTGACGCGGCTTGGCGCCTTTGCTCGGGCACGCGCAAGCGCAAAAGTGGTCGCAGTTACCGGCAGCGTCGGCAAGACGACGACCAAGGAAATGCTGCGCCGGGCGCTCGGGGTTTTTGGAACCGTGCATGCGGCCGATGCCTCCTTCAACAACCATATCGGCGTACCGCTGACCTTGGCGCGGCTGCCGCGCGACGCGGCATTCGCGGTGCTTGAGCTGGGAATGAATCATCCCGGCGAGATCGCCCCGCTCGCCAGGCTGGCGCGGCCGCATGTGGCGCTCATCACCAGCATCGAGCGCACGCATATCGGCCTACTGGGCTCCCTGGCGGCGATCGCCGCGGAAAAGGCGTCGATCTGCCTGGGGCTGGAGCCCGGCGGCGTTGCGGTTCTGCCGGCGGATTCGACGTTTTTTGAACAGCTTGAAAGCTTCGTGCCGGTGGCGGCGCGGACCCTAGGTTTCGGCGCGGCGGCCACGGCGCGGGCCAGGTTGCTCGAGGAAATCAGCTCCGCCGGCGACTGCCGGGTCACCGGCGCAATCGCCGGTGCAAAAATAGAACTCCATCTCGCGGCGCCGGGCCGGCACATGGCGATGAACGCGATGGCGGCGCTGGCGGTTTGCGCCGCACTGCGCCTGGATGTGGAAAAAGCCGCCTCCGGCCTGCAAGGTTTTGTGCCTTTCGCCGGGCGCGGCGTGCGCAAGCCGATCCGCGTGGGCGGCGGCGAGGCGATCCTGCTGGATGAAAGCTACAACGCCTCCGGCGCTTCCGTGCGCGCGGCGTTGCGCGTGCTGGGGCTGCAGCCCGGCCGGCATGTGGCGGTGCTGGGCGACATGCTGGAACTCGGCGACGACGCCAGGGAGGAGCATGAGGCTTTGGCGCCGGATGTAAGCCAAGCGGCGGATCTGCTGTTCGCGTGCGGGCCGATGATGCAATTGCTGTTCGACCTGCTGCCGGCCGCCAAGCAAGGCGGATACGCCGAAGATGCCGCTTCGCTGGCGGCGCTGCTGCGGCCGGCGATCCGCGCAGGCGACGCGGTTCTGGTCAAAGGCAGCTATGGCAGCCGCATGCGCGACGTGGTGGCAGCGCTGGAAGCAGCCGCCTGATGCTCTACGCCGTACTCTTCCCGCTAGCCGGGAGCATCCATTTTTTCAACCTGTTCCGCTACATCACCTTTCGCGCCGGCGGCGCCTGCCTGACCGCGCTGGTTATAAGCTTCTGGATGGGACCGAAGCTGATCCGCTGGCTGAAATCCATGCAGCGCCACGGCCAGCCGATCCGGCTTGATGGGCCGGAGCGCCATCTGATCGAAAAGAAAGGCACGCCGACCATGGGCGGCGTGCTGATTCTAATCGCACTTGGCTTGTCCACGCTGCTCTGGGCGAACCTGCAGAACGGCTATGTCTGGGCAACTTTGTTCGTCACCATGGGGTACGGCCTGGTCGGCTTTGCCGATGACTACCTGAAGCTGACCAAGCGCAACACCAAGGGCGTGAAGGGCAGGGTAAAACTGATCGCACAGGCGGTGATCGGCCTGATTGCCGCCATCTGGATGACCTCGTTGATGCCGGCACCTCTGGGCACCGAGCTGGCCGTGCCGGTTTTCAAACATCTGCTGATCCCCTTCGGGTTTGCATTTCCCTTGGTGGCGATGTTCGTGCTGATGGGCGCATCCAATTCGGTCAATTTGACCGACGGGCTGGACGGGCTGGCGATCGTGCCCACCATTATCGCTGCCGTCGTGTTTGCGCTGATCGCCTATCTCGCCGGCAACAAGATTTTCGCCGGCTATCTGCAGATCAATTTCATCTCCGGCGCCGGCGAGCTGGCGGTGTTTCTGGCGGGCCTGATCGGCGCAGGCCTGGGCTTTTTATGGTTCAACGCGCCGCCTGCGGCGGTGTTCATGGGCGATACCGGCAGCCTGTCGCTGGGTGGCGCGCTGGGCGCGGTGGCGGTTTCGACCAAAAGCGAGATCGTGCTGGCAATTGTCGGCGGTTTGTTCGTGGTCGAAACGGTTTCGGTGATCATCCAGGTGTTCTGGTATAAGCGCACCGGGCGCCGGGTGTTTCTGATGGCGCCGCTGCACCATCATTTCGAGAAGAAGGGCTGGGCGGAGCCGACGATCGTGATCCGCTTCTGGATCATCGCGATGATACTGGCGTTGGTGGGTCTGGCCACCTTAAAAATCCGATGACCGACGCGCCGCCGCGTTTTGGTCCGGTGTTTCGCGGAAAAAGATTTGCCGTGCTCGGCCTCGGCAAGGCCGGTTTGCCGGCCGCGACCGCGTTGCAGGCGATGGGCGCGGAGGTTTACGCCTGGGATGATGCCGCGCCGTCTCGTGAAGCGGCTGCAGCATTCTCGCTGAAGCCGCCCAGCGAGATCGGGCTGCCCTTGGACGGGCTGGTGCTGTCGCCGGGCATCGCCCACGGCTTGCCAAAACCGCACGCGCAAGCGGCTTGGGCGGCGGAACAAAAAATTCCGATCCTCACCGATGCAGAATTACTGTATCAGGCGGTGCGCGGTGCCGGCAGCGCCGCAAAGTTCGCCGGTATTACCGGCACCAACGGTAAATCCACCACGACCGCCCTGCTGGCGCATATCCTCACCGGCGCAGGCATTCCAAATGCGACGGGCGCCAATCTGGGGCCGGCCGCGTTGTCGTTGCCGCTGCTGCCCGATTCGGGCGTCTATGTGCTGGAGATGTCAAGCTACATGTTGGAGCGAATCGCCACACTCCGCTTTGATGTGGCCGCAATGCTGAACCTCTCCCCGGATCATCTGGACCGTCATGGCGACATGGCAGGATACGCCGCGGCCAAGCGGCAGATTTTTGCCCGCCAGGAAGCGGACTGTACCGCCGTGGTTGGCACCGATGATGCGGAGTCGCGGGAACTGGCAGACTGGCGCGATACGCAGCCGGGCCGGGTGGTGCGTATCTCAGGCAAGGGATTCTGCGCCGCTGGCGCCAAGGCGTTGCCGGGGGAGCATAATGCGCAGAACGCCTATGCCGCGAGCGAGATGGCGCGCGCGCTGGGCGTGACCGAGGAAGCGATCGCGGAAGGCATCAACAGCTACCCCGGCCTGCCGCATCGGCAGGCGGAGATTGCGGAAATCGCTGGTATTCGCTTCATCGATGACAGCAAGGCGACGAACGCCGATGCGGCGGCGCGCGCCATGGGCTGCTATGAGCGGTTCATCTGGATCGCCGGCGGCGTTGCCAAAGCCGGCGGCGCGGAATCGCTGGCGCCGCTTTTTCCGCATATCGTCAAAGCCTTTCTGATCGGCCGCGACGCACCGGATTTTGCGGCGACGCTGAACCGGCACGGCGTTGCAAACGACGTGGTCGAGCGGCTGGAAGCAGCGGTGCCCGCGGCCTTCGCACAAGCGCGTTCCAGCGGCGTAAACGTGGTCCTGCTCTCGCCGGCCTGTGCCAGCTTTGACCAGTTCAAGAGTTTCGAGCATCGCGGCCAGGCTTTCGCGAGCCTGGTGCGCGATCTGCATGACGCTTTGCATGGCGAGGCAGCCTGATGCCGGTCTCCAGAGCGGATACTTCCGTCATCGGCCGCTGGTGGTGGAGCGTCGATCGCGTCACCTTGGCCGCACTCGGCGGGCTGATCGGCATCGGCTATGTGCTGGCGCTGGCGGCGATGCCGGCGTTTTCCGGCCGGCTGTCCGACCCGCATACCATGGCGATGCTCAAGCAGGTCATCTTCCTGGCTCTGGGCGGCGCGTTGATGTTGGGTCTGTCGATGTTCTCACTGCGGCAGGTGAAGCTGGCGGCCTTGGGCTCGGGCATCGTGTTTTTTGTCCTGACCGGCTTCACGCTGATGCACGGCATGGAAGTGGATGGCGCGCATCGTTGGATTTCGCTGCCCGGCTTCACCATCCAGCCCAGCGAGTTTCTGCGCCCGGCCTTTATTGTTGTCAGCGGTTGGTTGATCGCGGAATCGCGCCGAACGCCGGGCTTTCCCGGCAAGCGCGTCGCGCTGGGGTTGTTCCTCATCACCGCGCTGCTGCTGAAAATGCAGCCGGATATCGGCATGACGGCATTGTTCACGCTGGTGGTGTTCGCGCAATTCTATCTCGACGGAATGGAGATGAAATGGGTGGGCGTCGCCGCGGCGGTGATCCTGGTCGCGGCGATCGCCGCGTTTCTGTTCATCTCGCATGTGCATACGCGGGTGGAATTATTCCTGCATCCCACCAAGACCAACGCCTATCAGGCGATCACGGCACTTTCCGCCTTCGGCAATGGCGGCATGTTGGGCCTGGGACCAGGCGAGGGGCAGGTGAAGCATTTTCTGCCCGATGCGCGCGCCGATTTTGTGTTCGCCGTCGCGGGCGAGGAGTTTGGGCTGTTCTTCTGCGGCTTTATCATTCTGATTTTTGCCGCGGTGGTAATCCGGGCGATGATGCGGCTGCTGGGCGAGCCAAACCTGTTCGTGGTGCTGGCGGCCGGCGGCCTGATCATCGGCTTCGGGCTGCAGGCTTTCGTGAACATGGCCTCCTCGCTTTCGCTGATCCCGACCAAGGGCATGACGTTGCCCTTCATTTCCTATGGCGGCAGCTCCGTGCTGGCGATTTCCATGCAGATGGGATTTTTGCTGGCGCTGACGCGCAAGCGTCACCAGGGAGATCTGGGATGAGGGGTGCGCATTTGCGGCCGATCGTGATCGCCGCCGGCGGCACCGGCGGGCATTTCTTCCCCGCCGAGGCGCTGGCGACGGCGCTCATCGCGCGCGGCGAACGCGTGGTGCTGATGACCGATGCGCGATCCTCCGCGCAGCATTCGGCGGTGTTTGGCGGCGGCGAGATCCATGTGATCGCGGGTGCCGGCGTGGCGGGACGCAGCGCCCGGCGCGCTTTTGCCGGATTATTCGCGATCGGCACCGGCGTTCTGGCGGCGCGCCGGGTGCTGGCACCGTTATCGGCGGCGGCGGTGGTCGGGTTTGGCGGCTATCCCGCGGTGGCGCCGATGCTGGCGGCACGTAGCCTGCGGCAGCGGCCGTTTCTGCTCCTGCACGATCAGAATGCGGTGCTCGGCAAAGCCAACCGGCTACTGGCGCAGCTTGCCGACAAGATCGCGCTGAGTTTTCCGGCAACCGGCGGTCTGCCTGCGGGGGCGACCGCGATGTTGACCGGCAATCCCGTACGGCCGGCGATCGCGGCGCACGAGAAAGCCGCCTACGCGCCGCCGGAGCAAAAAATCAATTTGACGGTGCTGGGCGGATCGCTAGGCGCTAGCCTGTTTGCAACGCTGATTCCGGCGGCGCTGGCGCGGCTGCCGAAAACGTTACGTGAAAAAATCGTATTGCGGATGCAGTGCCCGGCGCCCCTGCTGGAGCAGGCGAGGGGCTCGCTCGACGCTTGCGGCGTTGCCGCCACGCTCTCGCCGTTTTTTGATGATGTGGCAAGCCTGCTGGTGGAAACGCATCTGGTGATCGCGCGCGCCGGCGGCTCGACGGTTGCCGAACTCGCGGTAATCGGCCGCCCGGCGGTATTGATCCCGCTGACCATCAATGCCGATCAGCGTGCCAATGCGGATGCGCTGGCGGCGGCGGGCGGGGCCATACGTGTCGAACAAAATGAAGGCGAGGCGAAACTTGCGCGAATTATCGAAACATTGCTGAGCGACCCGACGCGGCTTTCCGCGATGGCGCAAGCCGCCGGCAAAATTGGCATTGTGGACGCGGCAGAGCGGCTGGCGGACCTGACCACCGCTGCGATTGCGGAACAAAAATTTGCGGTTGCGAAATTATGAGGGCGCTTCCGCTTTCGATCGGCACGATTCACTTCGTCGGCATTGGCGGCATCGGCATGTCCGGCATTGCCGAGGTGCTGCATACTTTGGGCTATTCGGTGCAGGGCAGCGACCTTGCCGAGAGCGGCAATGTGCAGCGGCTGCGCAAGATCGGCATCCCCATCGCCATCGGCCATGATTCTTCCCATATCGGCCAGGCGCAGGTGGTGGTGATCTCCACCGCCGTGCCGCGCGATAATCCGGAAGTGGTCGCGGCCCGCGCCAAGCTGATTCCGGTGGTGCGGCGCGCGGAAATGCTGGCCGAGCTGATGCGGCTGAAATGGTCGATCGCCATCGGCGGCACGCATGGCAAGACCACCACCACCAGCCTGGTCGCGGCAGTGCTGGAAGGTGCGGGCTACGATCCCACCGTCATCAATGGCGGCATCATCAACGCCTATGGCAGCAATACGCGGCTTGGCGCCGGCGACTGGATGGTGGTGGAAGCCGATGAGAGCGATGGCAGCTTTCTGCGCCTGCCGCCGGTGATCACCATCGTCACCAATATGGACCCGGAACATCTGGACCATTGGGGCACGCGCGAGGCGATGGAGGCGGGCTACCGGCAATTCGTCGGCAATATTCCTTTCTATGGCTTCGCGGTTTTGTGCATCGATCATCCGGCGGTGCAGCAGATGATCCCGGCACTTTCCGATCATCGTGTGATTACCTATGGTTTTTCGCCGCAGGCGGATGTGCGGGCGGAACGCATTGTCTACACCAACAAGGGCGCATCGTTCGAGGTGCGCTTTGCCGAACGCGCGACAGGGCGCTTCCGCCGCATGGGGTTGTTCACGCTGCCGATGCTGGGCAGCCACAACGTCGCAAATGCCCTGGCGGCGATCGCGGTCGCGGCCGAGATGGAAATCGACGAACAGGAGATCAAGGCGGCTTTGGCCGGTTTTGCCGGCGTCAAGCGGCGCTTCACGCCGACGGGAAGTGCCGGCGGCATCAACATCATCGACGATTACGGGCATCATCCGGTGGAAATCGCCGCCGTGCTGAAGGCGGCCCGCCAGGCCGGGGCGCGCGATGTGGTGGCGGTTGTGCAGCCGCATCGCTACAGCCGGCTTGCCACCTTGTTCGAGGAATTCTGCACCTGCATGAACGATGCCGGCACGGTGATCGTGGCGGAGGTATACGCCGCCGGCGAGGCGCCGATTGAAGGCGTCGATCGCGATGCGCTGGTGGAGGGTTTGCGCGCCCGCGGCCATCGCTCGGTGGTGCCGCTTAGCGATCCATCGCATCTGGCGGAAATGGTGCACGCCATTGCGCGGCAAGGCGATTACGTGATTTGCCTCGGCGCCGGCAGCATCACCCATTGGGCGAATGCGTTGCCGGGCGAATTGCAGATTCTGCAAGGGCAGGCCAAGCGCGCCGGAGCGGTGCGATGATGGCGGCCTCGATCGCGCCGATGCTGCCGCAAATTCGCGGCCGCGTGCAGGAAGCCGCGGTTCTGGCGCCGCTCACCTGGTTTCGCGTCGGCGGCGCCGCCGAGTTTCTAATCCGCCCGGCGGATGACGATGACCTTGCCTTGCTACTGCGGCAATTGCCGCTGGAAATACCGGTCACGCCGATCGGCGCCGCCTCCAACCTCATCATCCGCGATGGCGGCATTACCGGCGTGGTGGTCAAACTCGCGCGCGGCTTCGGCGAGATTACGGTCGAGACGGATGGCATCGTGGCCGGTGCGGCGGCGCTGGATGTTACGGTCTCGGAACACGCCGCCGCTGCCGGTCTTGCCGGAGTGGAATTTCTCTCCGGCATTCCGGGCAGCATCGGTGGTGCCGTTGCGATGAATGCCGGCGCCTATGGCGGCGAGATCGCGCAGGTTCTGGACTGGGCGGAGATCATCACCCGCAACGGCGAGAAATTGCGGCTGAACGCGACGCAAATGGGTCTGTCCTACCGCCATTCAAATCTGCCGCCGGATGCAGTGATTAGCCGCGCCCGTTTGCGCGCCGTGCCGGGCGATGCCCGCGCCATTGCCAGCCGCATGGCCGATATCAAAACCAGCCGCGAGGCGACGCAGCCGGTGCGGGCCCGCACCGGCGGTTCCACCTTCGCCAATCCGCCGGATATGAAGGCTTGGGAGCTGATCGATGCCGCCGGCTGCCGCGGCCTGGCGCGCAACGCGGCCCAGGTTTCCGAACTGCACTGCAATTTCCTGCTGAACAACGGCGGCGCCACCGCCGCCGATCTGGAAGGTTTAGGGGAAGAAGTTCGCAGGCGGGTACACGCGACTTCCGGTGTCAGCCTGCATTGGGAGATCAAGCGCATAGGCATCCCGGCTGCGCGGCTGGAGATCGCGCCATGACTCTGGTCGCGGTCTTGTATGGCGGCATGTCGGCGGAGCGCGAGATCTCGCTCCGCACCGGCGCCCAGGTGGTCGAGGCGCTGACAACCGCCGGCTTTGAAGTGCGGCCGGTGGAGGTGACGGAGGATTTCGACGCGCTGATCGCCGCGCTCAAGCCGAAACCTGATGTCGTGTTCAACGCCCTGCACGGCCGCTTTGGGGAAGACGGCCTGGTGCAGGGCGTGCTGGATTATCTCGGCATTCCCTACACCCATTCCGGCGTGCGCGCCTCCGCTCTGGCGATGGACAAGGCGGCGGCGAAGGCGGTGTTCGCGCATGCCGGCCTGCCTGTGGCGCCGCACCGGATCATCGACATCGAAGAGCTGGCCGATCACCATCCGCTGCCGTTGCCTTACGTGGTGAAGCCGGTGAATGAAGGCTCATCTGTCGGTGTTTCGATCGTGCGGCCGGGCAGCAACCGGGCCGCGCAGATCATCGCGGAGTGGCGCTACGGCCCGGCGATGGTCGAGCAGTTCATCCCGGGCCGCGAACTGACTGTTTGCGTGCTGGAAGACCGTGCCTTGCTGGTTACCGAAATTGTCACCAGCGAGGATTTCTACGACTATCACGCGAAATACGCCGCCGGCGGTTCCTATCATGTACTGCCGGCGCAATTGCCGCCGGAAGTCACCCAGCATGCCTTGAATATCGCCCTGGCGGCGCATCGCGCGCTGGGTTGCCGCGGCGTCAGCCGCGCGGATTTGCGTTATGACGATGCAACGAAACGGCTGATCCTGCTGGAGGTGAACACGCAGCCCGGCATGACCCGCACCTCGCTGCTGCCGGAACAGGCGCAGCATGTGGGGATGAGCTTTCCGGAGCTTTGCCGTTGGATGGTGGAACGCGCCGCATGCCGCGCCTGAGCGCCTCTCGCACACTGAGCCCGCCGCAGAATGCCGGCCAGCAGGCGCCGCGCCGCGCCAGGACCAGGAAACCTGTTCCGATGCAGGATCGCTTAAGCGCGCACGCGTTGTTCTTCCGCCGCGTTCGCCGCAGCATCAAGCCGGGGCTTTGGATTCTGGGCGGCGTGTTCGTGCTGATCATCGGCTCGGAACTGTACCGGCAGATCCCGGAGATCGGGCCGGTGCTCAGCCCGGCCGGCAGCTTGCGGCATGATTTTGGCGCCGCTGCGGCGACCGTCGGCTTCAAGATTACCAATGTGCAGATCAACGGTGCCGATACGACGCCGGAGCCCGTGATCCTGCAGGCGCTGGGCGTTGGCGCCGGCGATCCGATTCTTGGCTTCTCGCTGGTGAATGCGGAAGCCCGGATCGAGCAGCTTGGGCCGATTCAGAGCGCAATAGTGGAACGCGCCCTGCCCGGTACCTTGATCGTTACGGTGACTGAACGCGCGCCCTATGCGGTTTGGCAGACGCAGGTAAGCCGCGGCAGTGCGGCTTTGCCGAAATTTGTGGTGATCGACAAAAACGGCGACATCATCGCCAACCAGGATGCAGTGGCGGCCAAGCGGCGCAACCCGGCGCTGCTGCTGCTCACCGGCGCGGACGCGCCGGAGATGGCCGGCACGCTGATGAACGAGCTGATCCCGTACCCGGCTGTGCGCGCGCATGTTGCGGCCGCGGAACGCATCGACGGGCTGCGCTGGAATCTCATCCTGCAGAACAACACGGTTGTGAAACTGCCTGAGGAGAACGAGGCGCAGGCGATCGCGGAGCTCGCCCAGATGCAAGCCAGCATGGCGCTGCTCGACCGGCCGGTGGAGGTGATCGATCTGCGTTTACCCGGCCGCATGGCCGTCCGGCCTTATCCGGGCGCCGCCCCCGCGCCTGGCGCAGCTTCGCAAGCCGACACGCCGCGCACCGGCGAGCACACATGATGGAGGCTTTACCGTGAATGACATGTCGCGCCGCGGACCCAAGCTCGAACGCCCCCTCATCCCGGCGGCGGAAGAACCGCAGCGTCAGCGCAGCATCCGTTCCGGCCCGTTCGGCGTGCTGGATATCGGCTCGACCAAAATCGCCTGCCTGATCGGCCGCGCGGAATCCGACGGCAGGCTGCGCGCGCTGGGTTTTGGCTGGCAGAAGGGCCGCGGCGTCAAATCCGGCGGCATCGTCGATCTGGAAGAAGCGGAGCGGGCGATTCGCGCCGCCGTGGGACAGGCGGAGGATATGGCCGATACCAGGCTGAAATCCGTCACCGTCAACCTCTCTTGCGGGCAGCCGGAAAGCCGGCTGTTCAATGTGCAATGGCCGGTCGATGGCCGCGCCGTCACGGCCGATGATGTCAAGCGCGTGGTGCGGGAAGCGCGCAACCGTGCTGCCTCCGGCGGCCGCGAAAACATCCACTGCCTGCCGCTTAGTTTTTCAACGGATGAGACGCCCGGTGTTACCGATCCGCGCGGGCTGTATTGCGAGACGCTGACCGGGCAGTTGCATGTGGTCGATGCCGGCAATACCGCCTTGCGTACGCTGGCAGCCTGCCTGGCGCGCTGCGAACTTGATATCGCAACCTTGGTCTCGGCACCGATGGCCTCCGGTCTTGCCACTTTGGTGGGCGATGAGCGCGAACTGGGTGCGACCGTCATCGATATGGGCGGCGGCACTACCTCGATGGCGGTGTTCGGCGAAGGCCAGCTGCTGCACACCGCGCAACTGCCCGTCGGCGGCGTGCATGTCACCGGCGACATCGCGCGCGGGCTTTCCACCTCCGTTGCGCATGCGGAAAGGCTGAAGGCGCTGTACGGCAGCGTGCATCGCAGCCCGGATGACGACCGGGAATTGCTGCCGGTGCCGCAGGTGGGCGAAGACGAGCATCAGATCGCGAAAATCCCGCGCAGCATGCTGATCAGCGTGATCCGCCCGCGGCTGGAGGAAATTTTCGAGATGGTGCGCGACCGGCTGGAAACCTCCGGCCTGGGGCGTGCCGGCGGCAATCGCGTGGTGCTGACCGGCGGCGCCTCGCAGCTGGGCGGTGTGCGGGAGCTGGCGGCGCAGATGCTGGAACGCAATGTCCGCCTCGGCAAGCCGAACGCCATGATCGGCCTGCCGGACGCCGCCACCGCGGCGAATTTCGCAACCCTTGCGGGCTTGTTGCATTTCGCCACCGGCGACGGCCAGACGATGCACGACATCGATTTCGAGTCAGAACGCAGCGCCGGCTGGTTCGGCCGGTTCGTCAATTTCCTGAAAGACCGAGTTTAGCCGCGTATCTCAAAATTTCATTTATCCAACCACGCATTTCGCATTTGACATGAAAACGAAGCGTTTTCTAACGCTGATAGGCCAAGGAGAATTCCAATGACGCTTAACCTCACGATCCCGAAAACGACGCATACCGATTTTACGCCGCGGATCACCGTCATCGGCGTCGGCGGCGGCGGCACCAACGCGGTCAATAACATGATCGAGCTGAACCTGCCGGGCGTGGATTTCGTGGTTGCGAATACCGATGCGCAGCAGCTGCAGCTCTCGCGCGCCGAGCGGCGCATTCAGCTTGGCCCGCATATCACGCAGGGCAACGGCGCCGGCGGCCGGCCGGAGATCGGCAAGGCCTCCGCCGACGAAGCCGCCGACGATCTGGCGCACCATCTGGAACAAACGCATATGGTGTTCATCACCGCCGGCATGGGCGGCGGCACCGGCACGGGTGCGGCGCCGGTCATCGCCCGCATGGCGCGCGAGCGCAACATCCTAACCGTCGGCGTGGTGACCAAACCTTTCGCCTTCGAAGGCAAGAAGCGCATGCGTTTGGCCGAGGAGGGCATCGCCGAGCTGCAATCCTATGTCGATACGCTGATCGTTATTCCCAACCAGAATCTCTTCAAAGTGGCCAATGAGCGCACCGGCTGGAAAGAAGCATTCGAGATGGCCGACAACGTGCTCTATATGGGCGTGCGCGGCGTGACGGATTTGATGGTGCTGCCCGGCCTGATCAACCTGGACTATGCCGATATCCGCTCCGTGATGGCGGAGATGGGCAAGGCGATGATGGGCACCGGCGAGGCCGATGGCGAAGACCGCGCAATGCGCGCCGCAGAAGCCGCCATCAGCAACCCGCTGCTGGAAGATACCAATATGAAGGGTGCGCGCGGCCTGCTGATCAACATCACCGGCGGCTCCGACATCACCTTGTTCGAAATGGACCAGGCGGCCAACCGCATCCGCGAGGAGGTGGACGAGGAAGCCAACATCATGGTCGGCATGGCGCTGGATGAAAGCCTGGCTGGCCGCATGCGCATTTCCGTGGTCGCCACCGGTATCGACAGCGCCGCCCCCAACGCCGGCCAGCTGCCGAAATTTCAGGTGGTCGGCGGCGGAATGGCGGATGCAGTTGCCTTTCCTCCACAGGCCTTTCCTCCACAGGCCTTTCCTCCACAGGCCTTTCCTCAACAGGCCTTTCCGGAAAAGGCGCATACGCAGAACACGCCGCGCGGCACACAGGAACCCCAGGCCATGGGTCACGCGGCCGCGCACGCCGCTTCTGCCCAGGGTGCCGGATATGTTCCGCAACCGCCGGCCAAGCCGCTGCTCTCGGCCGCTTATCAGGCGCCGTTATCCGATGCGGAGCTGGGGTTGGACGAGTCCGAGGCGCGTGCGGCTGAAGTGAAGCCGGTGACCAAGATGGCCAGCCAGCAAGCCGGTGCCCTGCAAACCGCTTTGCGCCCCGCCGGGCACGCCATGCCCCGACCCGCTGGAGCAGAAACTTCCCGCCGGCAGGAGACGCCAAAGCGTCCCAGCCTGTTCAGCCGGGTCTTCGGCGGCGAATCGGCCCCGGCCGCCCCGGCTTCCGGTCAGCGCGGCGCGCATCATGAACCGGTGATGTCGCCTGCAGCCCATCGGCCCGACCAAGCGGCCGAACCGCATGGCGCTATGCAACCCGAGCGCGAGCACGCGGCACGCGAGCCCGCGGCACGGGAAGCGGCGCCCCGCGCCTCGGTCCGCTCGACACAGGTCGACGAAATCGGCTTGGAGATCCCCGCTTTCCTGCGCCGTTCGAGCACCTGACTTTAGGTTTTGATCGACAACCCGGCGGCAGCTTCCCGCCGGGGTTTTTGCGTCGCGACGCAGCCCGTGACACGCTTAGCTTGCGCTACATTTAGACATAACAAGAATTGCATAATCAAAGGTTTATACGGAAATAATCGGAAATAATGATTGACTGGCCTAGGTTTCGAGGTTCCTCTAGATAAAGCATCAATATTCAGGGTTGGTATGCGAATCGATGTCGTCTTTGCAAGACAGATATAATTTGGGCGGCTTCGAAATGGGTCATTCAGGCCGCCATACGCTGAAAACCGCTATAGACTGCGTCGGTCGAGGCCTGCATAGCGGGGTGGATGTCCGCGTGCGCCTTGTACCTGCCGATGCCGGCAACGGCATCATCTTCCACCGTATCGATCTGGATTGCCTAATTCCCGCGAAGTTTGATTTCGTCTGCGATACGCGGCTCTGCACCATGGTCGGCCTGCCAGGCCGGCCGGAGGCGAGCGTCGGAACCATCGAGCATTTGATGGCAGCGCTCGCGGCCAGCGAAATCGATGACCTGACGGTCGAGGTGGATGGTCCCGAACTGCCCATCCTGGATGGCTCCGCTGCCTCCTACCTCTTCCTCATTCAAAGTGCCGGCGTGACCCTGCATGGCGGCGCGCGTCAGTCATTCGAAATTCGTCGTGCCGTTCGGGTCGAAAGCGGGGAAGCTTTTGCCGAATTGCGGCCCCACAGCTTCGGCGCCTATTCCGCCTCCGGGCTGGATCTGTCGCTCGCGATCGATTTTCCCTCCGCCGCCATCGGCCGGCAGGCCTTCAGCATGAGCCTGAACCGGGAAAGCTTCGCGGCCGACCTTGCCGGCGCCCGCACGTTTACTTTGGCAAGCGAGATCGAGAATCTGCGCAAGGCCGGGCTCGCCAAAGGCGGTTCGCTGGCCAACGCCATCGTGGTGGAAGACAGCAAGGTGGTAAATCCTGAAGGCCTGCGCTGGCAGGATGAATTTGTGCGCCACAAATTGCTGGACGTGGTTGGCGATTTAGCACTCGCCGGCGGCCCGCTGATCGGCCGCTTTATCGGCAACCGCACCGGGCACGCGCTGAACAACAAGCTGTTGCAGGCATTATTTGCGGACGCCGCAAATTATCAGATTGCCGGCAGCCTATTTGCAGGCTCACCTATGCAATTGCCCGCGGCTGCCGCGCCAGTTTAAAGCAAGCGAATCAAAAAGTTTTTGCGCCGTTTTTTTCAAAAAAGCGGCTTCTTTCTATTTCGCTATCAGTATATGTCCTACATCCGTCCATTGCGAGCGGAAGCCGGCTTCGCAATAAGCCAGATAATATTCCCATAGCCGTTTGAATTTCGCATCATAGCGGGTCTTGTTCGCCGGCAACCTGGCGATTTGCGGCCAGGCATTCTGGAACTGGTTCTGCCATTGCCGCAATGTTTCCGCATAATCCTGGCCGAACCAGAAAGCCTCGCGCCATTGCAGCCCGGCTTGCGCGGTTTCCTGTTGCAGCCGGGAGAGGCTGCTCAGCATGCCGCCGGGAAACACGTAGCGCTGGATAAAATCGGCGGCGCTGCGATAGGCTTCGAAATAGCGTTCCGCGATGGTGATGGCCTGCAGGCAGGCGAGGCCGCCTGGCGCCAGGCGCTCGCGCAGCGTGCCGAAATAGGCGGGCCAGTATTCCTCGCCCACCGCTTCGATCATTTCGATCGAAGCGATGGCATCGAAGCTGCCTTGCGTATCGCGGTAATCCTGCAATTTTACTGCAACCTTGTCGGCCAGCCCGGCGCGCGCGATGCGCCTTTGCGCAAAGGCTTGCTGCTCACGCGATAGCGTGATGGCGACCACCTGCGCGCCGTAATCCCGCGCCGCCATTTCGGCAAAGCCACCCCAGCCGCAGCCGATCTCCAGCAATTTCTTGCCCGGCGCTAATTGCAGTCGTTCGCAAACACGGCGCATCTTGCTCTGCTGCGCCGCCTCCAGGCTGTTGGTTTCGTCGCCGAACATCGCCGCCGAATAGGTCATCGAAGGATCGAGCCAAAGCTCATAGAAATCATTTCCAAGATCGTAATGGTCGGCGATGTTGCGCTGTGAGCCCTTGCGCGTATTCGGCCGCAGCCGATGCATGATCTTGGAGAGAAAGCGCATCCACGGCTTGCCGCTGATGGCGAGATCCCAGCTCGCCTCGTTGGATGTTCCAAGCAACAGCATGTCGGACAGCATCGGGCTGTCCCACCAGCCCTTCAGATAGGCTTCCGAGAAGCCGAGGCTGCCGCGATAGATCGTTTTTGCAATGGTGCGGGGGTCGTTGATGATCAGCGTCGCGGTGGGACCCGGCTCGGCGCCTTCAAAACTATGGATCTCGCCGCCTGGTAGTTGAATGGTCAGATTGCCCACCCTGACCAGATGTCCCAACTGCAGGCCGAGCTGCAGTCGCCTGTCCCGGGGCTTCGTCCGCAACGCGACGCCGTCTAAGATCGATTCCTGCATCTGTCAGTGTTCCCGAATAAGAGATACCGCACGTGATCCCAACCGCTTCCGGCAAACATGCCAACCTCGCAGGCCGCTAAGAGTAATTACGTAGACGTCGGCGCTTCGGATGCAGCTCGCTCAAAATAACGAACACTTGTTAAAATAATCAATAGAGGCTGCGTCTCCCGGTGCGGTCGTTGCGTATATAGGTGTATGCGCAAATTGCTTCCCTATCTCGCGACGCTTCTGGTTTTCGTTGCCATGGATGCCCTGTGGCTGAACCTGACCGTGCGCTTCTATCGCGCCGAGCTTGGCGATCTGCTGCTGGCGAAGCCCCGTTTGCTGCCGGCGGTCACGTTCTATCTGCTGCAGGTGCTGGGAATCCAGGTCTTTGTTTTATCGCGCGCCAACTCGGGCGTCGGCGCCCTGGTCCTGGGCGCCGCCTTTGGCGTCTTCACCTACGCCGCCTATGATCTGACAAATTGGGCGATCCTGAAGAACTGGGCGGCCACGATTACCGTAATGGATATCGGATGGGGCGCGGTGGTAACCGCCTGCGCCGCGCTGGCGGGCTACCTTGTGCAAAAAACGCTTGCTTGAGCCGGCCACATCATTTCCCGCTCTCTCGCGCCCGGGAAAAGATGTAGGCTAACGCCGCCGTTATGGAAGCGACCGATAGCGCGCTCAGCGTCGTCATCGAATGGTATTGCGCTTGGCTGTAGATCAGCGGCGGTGGCGGGAAATGCCCATGCAGAAAATACAACGAAACATAGGGCAGGACCACCAGCAGCGCCATCGGCGCGAACTCGCTTGCGCGGAAACTCAAAACCGCCAGGCTAATGCAGGGAAGCAGGAACAACGCGGTGCCGGAGGCCTCACCCAGCAGCCAGGTGACGTAGAAAGAATTCGCAATCGACACCAGGCAGAGCCAAATTCGCCCCCACAGCGCATCGCGGCGCGTGATCCAGAACGTCGCGCCGAAAAACGGCAGTGATGCGGCCGTGAACAGAATCTCCGGCAAGCCGGCGCGGCCGGTAATGAAATACAGATAAAGCGGATAGAACGGCGTATTGCCCGTCAGTATCAGGGCGATCTTGTTGCTGGCTTCGGTTAGTCTGTCCGCATTTTCGACGAATGCAAAAAGCCGCATCAACCTGCCCGCGGCCAGGCCAGATGCGGTTCGGCATTACCGCTCGCCGGTTTCAGGCGGTACTGGCTGATCCCCCAGGACTCGCCGCCGGCATGGCTGAACAGCCCCTCTGTCGCCAGGAAAAACATCCGCCAGCGGCGTTTCCATAACCGGGCATCGGCGCCATAGGTGGCGCGCAGCAACGGCATGATCGCCTCGATATTGCGATCGAAACTGTGCAGCCAGGATCGCGCCGTGCGGGCATAATGCGTGCCGGACCAGCGCCATTCCGACTCCACCGCGAACAGATCGGGAAAGCAATGCATCAGCCGGTGGCTAGGCATGATGCCGCCGGTGAAAAAATGCTGCGCGATCCAGTCCTGCTTGTCGGCGACATCGAAGCGGTAGGGTGCCGCCTTATGCGCAAACACATGAACAAGCACCCGCCCATCCGGCTTCAGCCATGTTTTTATTTGGCTGAGCAGTGACTGCCAGTTCGCCATATGCTCGAACATCTCGATCGAGACCACGCGATCGTACAGCTGATCAGGCGCAAAAGCATTCATGTCGCAGGTGACCACCTGCAAATTGTTCAGGCCGCGCGCCAGCGCCGATGCCTCGATATGTTTGCGCTGGGAATTTGAATTCGATACCGCGGTAATCCGCGCCCGCGGAAACATCTCCGCCATGTAAAGGCTGAGCGAGCCCCAGCCGCAGCCGAGCTCCAGAATCTGCTGGCCGTCGGCAAGATTGGCGTTGGCCACGGTTTTGCTCAAGGCGTTTTCCTCGGCGCCGTCCAGATCGTCGCCGTTTTCGAAATAGCAGGACGAGTACTTCAACCGCGATCCCAGAACTAGCTCGAAAAAGCCTGGCGGCAATTCGTAATGCTGCGCATTCGCTGCATCGGTGTGGATCGCGATCGGATACGCCGCCATGGCCTGGGCAAAAGCCTCGGTCGGCGAGGCGCCGGGCTGTTGCTGGCAAAGGCTGCGGTCGGTGCGCTCCACCATGCCGGAAATTCCCGCGCGTATCAGCGCATCAGGGACAGGCAGGCGCTCGGCGAGTTGCGATGCGGCTTGAGCCAGCTTCATTATAATGCCTTATCGAAGCGATAATCGTTTTGGAACCGGAAAAAATGCCGATACCCGCTGCTGGTACACGCGATAGGCATCACCCTTCGATTCCAGCATTTCGCGTTCCAGCATCGGGATGCCGGAAATGCGGGTCAGCAGCAAAAACATCAGCGCCGGCGCCATCAACGCAAGCCAGCCCCAGGGCCAGAAGCCGGCCAGGGCCAAAGCCGGATAGGCCAGCCAGTAGAGCCATTCGAAGAAGTAGTTCGGATGCCGGCTCAGGCCCCACAGACCGGCATCGCAAACCTTGCCTTTGTTTTTGGGATCGTGGCGAAAGCCGTGCATCTGCCGGTCGGCAAGGCCCTCGCCGGCGATTGCGGTCAACGCAATGAGGAGGCCGGCCAGCAGCGGCAGCCCGCTGAGCGGCGCCGGGCACCAGGCCGCCAGGCCAACGGCCAGCGCCAGCGGCATCGCCGCGACTGCCTGCACCAGCAACAGCAGGAGCATCCGGCGCTGGAACGCCTCGCCCCATTCGGTGCGAAACCTCGCATAGCGCGCATCCTCATGCACAATGCCATGGGTACGCAGCAGGATGTACAGCCCGAGCCGCAGCGCCCAAAGCAGCGCCAGTGCCGCGGCCAGGCAGGCACGGGCGTCGAACTCGAAGGCAAATGCGGCACCCGCACCGGCGGCGCCGGTGCCGAACGTCCAGAACACGTCCACCCAGCCGGCATTGCGGGCGGCGCGCTGCACCCACCACGCCGCCAGCATCACCACGCACAAAAACGCGAACAGCGACAGTAAAATAACGATCATACGCGTCACGACAGGCAGTCCACGGCCGGCTGATCTTTCAATTTGCAACCCAGATACGTTCGTGGCCGTTGCAAGGATGCAAGTCGCTTGCCTCGCTTGCCATTTTTCCCGAGCCGGACTTATTCGAACCGCGATGCTCGCGGATGGCTTGCCTGATCGGCATTTTTCGGCAACCAGTTGAAGCTATGCACTGGCTGAGACGCAGGATGGGGGGCGACAATCGTTCAAGAAGCTGAGCTTGTTGCACGGGAGGCCGGTCGCGCGGCACTGACCGACTGTCTGCTGCGCATCGGCCGCCGTGAGCGCGCCGGGTTGGAAGCGCTGTACGGCCTGACCAGCGCGAAACTATTTGCCGTGTGCAAACGTATCTTGAGCGACCGTGCAGAGTCCGAGGATGTTTTGCAGGAAGTATATCTCACCCTATGGAACAAGGCAGACCAGTTCGACGCAGCGCGGGGCCTGAGCCCCATGACCTGGCTGATCAGCATCACCCGCAACCGGGCGCTGGACCGCCTGCGCGCCAAAAGGCAGCGTTTCAGCGCCTTGGATGACGCCGCGGAAATCCCTGATCTGGCGCCTCTGGCGGATGCCGCGCTCGCCGCCCGGCAGAGCGTGGAACGGCTGACCGCCTGCCTGCAGGAACTGGATGCGCGCGCTCAAAACGCGATCCGATCCGCCTTCTTCGGCGGCCTTACTTACGACACCCTTGCGAAGGCGGCTGGGATTCCGCTCGGCTCGATGAAGAGCCTGATCCGCCGCGGCCTGATGCGGCTGAAACAGTGCCTGGAGACATGAGCGAGACCGATCCCCCGGATGACGAGATGGAGATGCTGGCCGTGGAATACGTACTGGGTCTGCTGACCGTCGCGCAATTGCCGCAAGTGGCGGCATCGCGCCAGGGCAGCGCCCGTTTCGATCTGGCGGTCCGGCAATGGGAGCTGCGCCTGCTGCCAATGGCGGAAGCGCTGGAGCCGGTGCAGCCGGATCCTCGCGTCTGGTCGGCGATTGCCGGCGCCATCCGGCCGACGGCACCGGCGCGCGCTGGAATATGGCGGAGCCTGAATTTCTGGCGCGGCTTCAGCCTCGCCGCCGGCGCCCTCTGCGCGGCTCTGATCGTCGCAGTCCTGCTGCGTCCGCCGCCCGTTGCGCCGGCCGTGATCGCCAATGCCGTACTGGCTTCCCATGCCCAGGGCATTTTTGTCGCCACCGTGGAGGCGACTTCCACCGGCACGCGTCTTTTGATCAGCCCCACGCAAGTGACCATCCCGGCTGGCAGGTCGGCCGAATTATGGCTCATCGCACCCGGCCAAAAGCCGGCGCCGCTGGGCCTGCTGGCCAGCGCCCGCGCAACATCGTTCACGCTGCCGGCCGCCGCGCCTGGCGTCGACCTCCGGCTCTCAAAGCTCGCGGTTTCGCTCGAGCCGCCAGGCGGCTCACCCACCGGGCAGCCCACCGGCCCCATCATCGCCGCCGCGGCCTTCCAGCCGCTATAGCGGCCCCAGGTCCCGGCGTTCCGGCCACCGAACTTTGGCAGATCGCGGCGGTTTCCTGGACAAGAACTTATTTGCAAATCATGCCCCGCTGCACATCTATGCTGCATCCAAAAGCGGTTCTGGGGCGTAGCTGAAATCAACCTGGTCCAGTTTGCAAATCATCGGAGGGCGTTCCATGACCTGTTCCATATCGTGTGAATGTTTCGTATTGTGTGAATGTTCCATATCGTGTGAATGCGCTCTGACCGAACGGGTTCACCCGATCGTCTGCGGCCAGGCCTGAGCACTTGCGTTGCAGGTGCCAAGCTTGACGCGAGCAAGCCGTTTCACGCTGCCATGCCAGGCGGCAGGGTGACAACGAACATATACTGGTTCCGCAACGACTTGCGGCTGGCAGATCATTGCGGCCTCGCGGCTGCGCTGGGCGCCTCGGAACATACGGCGTTGATCTTTGTGCTGGATGAACAACCGGCCGGGAAATGGGCGATGGGGGGCGCCAGCCGCTGGTGGCTGCATCACGCACTGCAGTCGCTTGGCGCGGATATCGCCAAGCTTGGCGGCAAGCTGCTGCTGCGCCGCGGCGATGCCGGCAAGATCATTCCGGAACTCGCCGCCGAACTGAAAGCCACTGAGGTTCATGCCGGCGTCGCCATCGAGCCTTGGGCGCGGCGCCAGGATCAGGAAATTGAAACCCGGTTGAAATCGGCCGGCATCGACTTTCACCTGCACCGCACCCGGCTGCTATTTGCGCCTGATGCCATTAAAACTAAAACCGGCGGCGCCTACGGCGTATACACGCCGTTTTCGCGCGCCTGTCTGGCAATAGGTCCGCCCCAAGATCTGATCCCCGCGCCCAGCCATTTAGGCGGCATCGCACAGGCGCATTCGGAAAAACTCGACGACTGGAAGTTGCTTCCCACCGCCTCGGACTGGGCCGGCGGATTGCGCAAAGCCTGGGTGCCAGGTGAAGCGGGTGCAGCTGAGCGCCTGCAGAATTTCCTGCAGCAGAGCCTGTCGGATTATGCCAAAGCACGGAACCTGCCGGCGCAGGACGGCACCTCCGGCCTTTCGCCGCATCTGCATTTCGGCGAGATCTCGCCGTCCAGGATCTGGCATGCCGCATCTTCCGCCGAGAAATCAGGGTCCGGCCTGGAGACATACCTGCGTGAGATCCTCTGGCGCGAGTTCAACGCGCAGTTGCTCTGGCATCATCCGGACATGCCGGACCAGCCGCTGCGGCCGGAATTCGCTAAATTTCCCTGGGTCGAGGATAAAGCCGGTTTAACCGCTTGGCAGCGCGGCCAAACCGGCATTCCCATCGTCGATGCCGGCATGCGCCAGCTTTGGCAGACCGGCTGGATGCATAACCGCATCCGCATGGTCTGCGCCTCCTTCCTCATCAAGCATCAGTTGATCGCCTGGCAGGACGGCGAGGCCTGGTTCTGGGATACGCTGGTCGACGCCGATCTGGGCAATAACGGCAATAACTGGCAATGGGTCGCCGGTTGCGGGGCGGATGCCGCGCCGTATTTCCGCATTTTCAACCCGGTGCTGCAGGGCCGCAAATTCGACCCAGAAGGCGCCTATGTCCGGCTTTTCGTGCCGGAGCTGAAAGCTTTGCCGGACAAGTTCATCCACGCGCCGTGGGAGGCGGATGAAGCCATTCTGGCCGCGGCGAAGGTCACCTTGGGCAGGGATTACCCGAACCCGATCGTCGATCTTGCGCAGGGCAGGGCACGCGCACTCGCCGCGTATGACAAGATATCAAAGGATGGGTGAAGCTAAGCCAAGGCTGGCCGTTATCGGCGCCGGCATCGCCGGCCTTTCCGCAGCCTGGCTGTTGCGGGATCGCTACGATGTCACGATCTACGAAGCTCAGGCGCGGGCCGGCGGCCATGCCGATACGCAGCTTGTCAGCCTGGATGGCCAACCGGTCGCGGTCGATACCGGGTTCATCGTGTTCAATGACCGGAACTATCCGAACCTGACCGGTTTTTTCAGCGCGCTCGGCGTCGTTTCGCAAGCCAGCACGATGTCCTTCAGTGTTTCCCGCGATCACGGCCAGTTCGAATATGCCGGTGGCGATTTGCACCAGCTTCTGGCGCAACCGGCAAATCTGTTCCGGCCGCGTTTCTGGCGCATGGTCTTCGACATGTTACGCTTCAACGCCCAGGCGCCGGGGCTGCTGAACGGCACATCCAACGAGACGCTCGGCGCGTATCTCATCGCGCAAGGCTATAGCGACGGCTTTATCGAGGATTACATCCTGGCGATGGGTGCGGCGATCTGGTCTGCCTCGATTGAAGGCATCAAGACGTTCCCGGCGCGGAGTTTTATCCGGTTCTTCCATAATCACGGCCTGCTGCAGGTCAGCTTCAGGCCGCAATGGCGCACCGTGACTGGCGGCTCCAGACGCTATATCGAACGCGTTCTGCTCGATCTTGGCGCAAACGTCCGGCTTGCCGCCGAGGTGCAAAGGGTCCGCCGCGGCGAGGCGGGGGTGGTGGTTGAGGCGACCCAGCATGAGAAGCCGGGCAGCGCCGTTTATGACCAGGTCGTCTTCGCCTGCCATGCCGATGAAGCCTTGGCGCTGATCGGCGATGCGACGCCGCGCGAGGTCGAATTGCTGGCGGCGATCCGCTTTCAGGATAATTGCGCGGTGCTGCATCAGGATATCGCCCTGATGCCGCGCCGCAAACGCGCCTGGGCCGCCTGGAATTACCTGACCGCCGGTCCGCAGGATCACGGCAAGGCCATCTGCCTGACCTACTGGATGAACCTGCTGCAGGGGCTGAAAACCCGTCAGCCGCTGCTGGTCAGCATCAACCCGGACGCCCAGATCGATCCGACGAAAATCCTGCGCCGCAAAACCTATCGGCATCCACAATACGACCAAGCCGCGTTGCACGCGCAGGCGCGGCTGCCGGAAATCCAGGGCGTGCGGGGATACTGGTTCGCCGGTGCCTGGACCGGCTGGGGCTTCCACGAAGATGGCATCGCCTCGGCCCTGCGCGTCGCCAATGCGCTCGGCGTCCGTGCCCCCTGGCAAGGCGCATGAAACCGGCGACGCTATACGCTGGGTATGTCGGCCATGTACGGCACATACCGTTCCGCCACCGCTTCAAATACCGGATCTGGATGCTCGCGCTCGATCTGGACCAGGTCGATGCGCTCGCCGCGCACTCCAAGGTTTTTGCGCATAATCGCTTTGCACTGGCAGCCTTGTACGACAAGGATCATGGCTTTCGCGACGGTTCGCCGCTGCGCGGCTATGTTGAATCCGCCCTGGCGCAAGCCGGGCTTGACCAATATGGCGCATCGATCACCTTCCTCGCCATGCCGCGCGTGCTGGGTTACGGCTTCAACCCGATCAGCTTCTATTTCTGCCATGACGCCCAAGGCAGGCTGGGTGCGATCCTGCATCAGGTGAAAAACACCTTTGGCGGCCAGATCGGCTACCTGATGTCGGCCGGACCAGAGGCGATCATCCGCCAGTCTGCGCCTAAATCCATGCATGTCTCGCCGTTTTTCGATATGCAAGGCGGCTACCGTTTCGCACTTTGCGCGCCGGCCAAGAAATTCAACGTCTCCATCCAGTATGGCGGTGAGGTCAGACGCATGACCGCCACCATGGCGCTGAGCGCCACGCCGTTCACCGATTCAGCAATCGTCAAAATGCTGCTGGAGATGCCGTTTATTTCGCTTAAAGTGGTCGCCGCCATCCATTGGCAGGCGCTGAAACTTTTTCTCCGCGGCGCCAAGTTCGTGCCTGAGCTGAAAACCGCGCATGCAAGCATCGTACAAGGAAGTGCCGAATGAAGTTCTGCCCGCCGGCGCTGCTGATGGCATTTCTGCTGCTTGCCGGCTGCAGCATTCCGAAGGCGGGCGACTTCTACAGCCAAAAGCTGCCGCCCGGTGCCAAGCCGGGATCGCTGATCGCGGTCGAGCCCTATTCGCCTGAATTCCCAAAAGCCGCGGTCTATCGCGTGCTCTATGCCTCCACCGATACGCACGGCGCGCTCATTGCGGTCTCCGGCGTCATCTACGTGCCGCTATCGCCGCCGCCGCCGCAGGGCCGCAATGTCGTCGCCTGGGCGCATCCCACAACCGGCATGGCGCAAGGCTGCGCACCTTCGCTGGGCTCGGGCGGCCTGGGCGCCATAACGCTCGCGCAATCCATCCCCGGGCTCGATGCGTTCATCGCCGCCGGCGATATCGTCACCGCTACCGACTATCCGGGGCTCGGCGCGCCCGGCCTGCATCCTTATCTCATCGGCGAAGGGGAGGGACGTTCGATCATCGATTCCGTGCGCGCCGCGCAAACTCTGCCGGGCGCCGATAGCAACGGCAAATATGCGGTCTGGGGGCACTCCCAAGGCGGCCAGGCGGCTTTGTTCGCCGGCCAGATCGGCAAAGCCTACGCGCCGGAACTCGACCTTGTCGGAATCGCCGCGGCCGCGCCGCCAACCGATATGAACATCGAACTCACCGCACCCTTCCAAAGCGATTCCGGCCGCCTGCTGGCCGCCTATGTCTATTATTCCTGGGCCGGAACCTATCACGTTGCATTGACGAGCATCGTCTATCCCCAGGCGGTGCCGAATGTCGATCACGTCGTGACGAAATGCATCGGCACATTGGGTCAGGCGGTTGACGCCATCCGCGCGGCTGCCGCGCTGAACCCGGTGTTTCGTAACCATGATCCAAAGGTCACGCCGCCCTGGCCGGAACTGCTTACCGAAAACTCCCCCGGCCACGCGCCGCCTGGGGCGCCGCTTTTCATCGCCCAGGGCAGCAGCGATGGCACTGTGGAGCCCAATTTCACCCGCAGCTTCGTCGCCGAAGCCTGCGCCCGGCATGACATCGTCGATTACCACGAAATGCAGGGCGTCGGACATTTGACGATCGCCAGAAAGTCGGCGGGCGCCGCGGCTTCGTGGATCAGGGATCGGTTCGCCGGGCTCAAGCCGCCGGATAATTGTGAGAGTTAAACTAGGTTTCTGCCGCTTCAGTGATTTCCAGATCGAGGTCGGATAGACGGTCAGCTTTGCTTCGCGTATGGCTGCGGACACGATCTATCTTAGGTTGAACCATGGTACCTAAACCGAAAGCAAGACCTGAGGGCTGCATCGCTTACATGATCCTTGGGCAGCTTGAAACGATCGAAAACGGCGGCATCAAGGGTTGGGCGATCGACCGGTTGAACCCGCAAATTCCGTTGAAACTTCGCGTCGCGATCGATGGCTGTCTGGACGCGGTGGTCGATTGTGAAGTCGAGCGGCAGGATCTTTCTCATCTGTCGCTGCCCTCCCGCCGCATCGGCTTCGACTACAGGATTCCCGCCAGGTTCCACGATGGCATCCGCCATGTTTTGGGGCTGGCCACGCTGCAAGGCGAGGCGGTGCAACTGCCGGATTTGGAAAACCGGCTGTACAGCGAGATCCACTTCAGCATCGGATCCCGGCTCTTGATCGATGGCGTGCTGGACGGTCTGGTGGATGGGGTGATTCAGGGCTGGGCGCTGCGATCCGATCCCCTCAGCGGCGACAAGACCGGCGGGTTGCGGTTGCTCATCTCTGTCGACGGCCAGCCCATCGCCGAGCTTGTCGCCGATCAGTTCCGGGCCGATGTCGCGCAAGCTGGAAACGTCGATCCGTTATGCGGTTTTGCCTATGCGCTGCCGCCCGCATTTTTTGCCGGCCGCAGCATCCGGCTGGAAGTGCACGCCATGCCGGGAAGGGTTGCGCTGCGCCGCAGCCCGGCGCAGATCTCGCTGCCATCTGCGTCCGAGCGCGGCCGCATCCTGGGGCTGATCGAGCGTGCCGACGCATTGTTCAGATTTGCGCATGATCTGCGCAAGGAATTGCGCGCGGCCTTGCCGGCGGAGCGCTTCAGCCTGGCGAATTACGAAGATTGGGCGCGGCAGAACGCCGGAAAAATCGCCGCCCGCGCTGCCGCCCGCTATGGCGAGATTAAGGGCCGGCCATTGGTATCCCTCCTATGCCCGGTATTTCGCCCGAACCTGCCGGATTTTCTTGCCGCAATCGACAGTGTGCGGGCGCAGAGCTACGAAAACTGGGAATTGCTGCTGGTCGATGATGCCAGCAAGGATGCGCGCCTGACGGAAATCATCATCGCGTTCGCCAAGGCCGAGCCGCGCATCCGCGCCTTTGCGGCGGATGAGAACACCGGCATCAGCACCGCCACTAACCGCGCTTTGTCGGAGGCACGCGGCCAAGTTGCGATATTTTTCGACCATGACGATGTTCTGGACGGCAATGCGCTGGAAGTGATGTTGCGGGCGCGCAGCGCCACCGGCGCGGCTTTGCTCTATTCGGATGAGGATAAGATCAATCGGGCCGGGCGCGTCGCGGAGCCGAACCTGAAACCCGACTTCAACTACCGCTTTCTGCTGGAGCTGAACTATATCTGCCATCTGGTGATGGTTGAAACCGCTCTGGCGCGCGAGATCGGCGGCCTGAACCCTGGTTTTGACGGCGCCCAGGACCATGATTTCCTGCTCCGCCTGACCGAGCATCTGCCGGAAGACGCGATCCATCACGTGCCGGAAATCCTGTATCACTGGCGGATTTCGGAGCATTCCACCGCCGCTTCCGCTGCCGCCAAGCCGCAGGCGGCAAAGGCCGGTGAGCGCGCGGTCGCCGAACATCTGGCGCGGCGAAATATCGCGGCGAAGGTGACGCGCCGCGGCGCGCTTGCCTGCTATCGCGTCGCTTTCAGCGCCGGCTCGGAGGCCGGCGTTTCCATTTTGATTCCATTCCGGGACCATATTGAGATGACGCGCAACTGCGTGGACGCCATTCGTGCCCAGACACACGGCGTGAATTACGAAATCCTGCTGCTGGACAACTGGTCCAATGCTCCGGAGGCGGAAGCATTCTGCGCCGCACAGGCCAACCTGCCGGATACAAAAGTGATCCGGATTGCTGAGCCCTTCAACTTCTCGCGCATCAATAATGTTGGCGCCGCTTCGGCGGCACATCCGTTCCTGCTGTTCCTGAACAACGATGTTTTGGTGCGCGGCGATGACTGGCTGCGGATTCTTTTGGGCGAAGCTTTAGCGCATCCCAAAATTGCCGCGGTTGGCGCCAAACTTTTGTATCCGAACAACACCGTGCAACATGCAGGCGTCGTGCTTGGCATCGGCGGCGTTGCCGACCATGCGTTTCGCGGGCTGCCGGCGCAGGCGCCCGGCTACATCGCGCATGCCATCGCCGCGCGCGAGGTCTCGGCCGTCACCGCCGCCTGCATGCTGGTCCGCCGCGCGGCTTTTGCGGAGGCCGGCGGGTTTGACGAGGCCGAGCTGGATATCGCCTTTAACGATATCGACCTCTGCATCAAATTGCGCAACGCCGGCTACCGCATTCTGTTCACGCCGGAATGCGTGGCGGAGCATCATGAAAGCTTGAGCCGGGGCGATGATTTCGGAGAAGAAAAACTCGCGCGCTTCATGCGCGAGAACGAGGTGATGCTGCGGCGCTGGCCGGAGCAGCTTGCGCGGGATCCGTTCTATAATCGGCATTGGGCCAGGGATGGCGGCATCTACCGCGATCTGCGGGTGCTCGATCCACGACAAGAGCGCCCTTTTGAAAAGCCTTAAGCAGCAGCTTTTTTGAAAAAAAGCTGCGCAAAAAACTTTGATCCTTACGAGCTGGACGTTTGAAACGACCCTGGTGTTAATTATTAATTTTGCCGCAGCAGTTCCTGCAATGTGCGGGCGATCACTTCCGTCGCGCGGAAAAGATCCGTCAAGGGCAGCCGCTCATCGGCGCGATGGGCGTTGGCTTCCTCGATGCTGCGCGGGCCGGCGCCGTACAGCACGATCGCGATTCCGGCGGCGGCGTAGTGCCTGGCGTCGGTATAAAGCGGCACCCCGGCGGCGGTAATCTTCTCGCCGAATACCGTTGAGGCGTGGCGGCTAAGCAATTCGGTCAGGTGGGCCGCCTGCGGCGAGGCGGTCAGCGGTTCGGCCAGCAGGATGCGGCGGATTTCCACGCTGATGCCGGGATAGGCTGAAGCTGCCTGGTTGATTTGGGAGCGCAGGGAGGTTTCGACCTGGGATGGCTGTTCGTCGGGGATGATCCGGCGGTCGAGCCGGAAGGTGATGCGGTCCGGTACCACGTTGGTGTTGATGCCGCCCTCGATCAGTCCGACCGTGAGTTGCGGCGCGCCGATGCCGGGTGTGGCGGAGATGGTTTGCGCCAGGGTTTTGCGGCTGGCGTAAAGGCTGGTGAGGATGGCGTTCGCGGCTTCCAGCGCGTCGGCGCCGGTTGCGGGTTTCGCGGCGTGGGCGGATTTGCCGTTCACCGTCACCTGCAGATGCAGGCAGCCGTTATGGGCGGTCACCACGGCGTAGGAAAAGCCTGCGGCAATCGCGATGTCGGGCTTGGTGAGGCCTTGCGCGAGCAGCCAGGCGGGGCCGATTTCGCCGCCGGTTTCTTCATCATAGGTAATGTGCAGCTCAACTGTGCCGGCGAGTTTCGCGCCGGTGTCGCGTAGGGCCGCCAGTGCGAAAGCATAGGTGGCGATATCGGATTTGGAGACGGCGGCGCCGCGGCCAACCATCCAGCCATCGATGATTTCGGCGCCGTAGGGATCGCTGGCCCAGCCTTCGCCCGGCGGCACGACGTCACCATGGGCGTTGAGTGCGATGACCGGACCTAGCCCGAAGACATGGCGGATGATGAGGTTGGTGGCGCTGATCATGCCGTGCTGCCGCGCGAGTTCGGGGGGCACCGGGTGCCGCTCGACGATGAACCCCAGACCTTCCAGCAACTCGGCGGTGCGTTCCGCATGTGGCGCGCAATCGCCTGGCGGATTATCCGAAGGCATCTTCACGAGTTCGGCCAGGAATTCCTGCATTTTGTTGCGGTTCCCGGCGATATAGTCGTGAATTCCGTCGATCATGATTTGTCTTTTTCAAAATGCCGAAGAAACTCAACCAGCACCGACACCGCGATATCCGCATCCGCCGCGGTGACGGATTCCCCCGGCGTATGGCTGATGCCGCCTTCGCAGCGGACGAACAGCATGCCGACGGGGCAGAGTGCTGTGATCGCCATGGCGTCGTGCCCGGCGCCGCTGGGAAGATAGAAAGGTGCGATGTTCCGGCTGGCGATGGCGCTGCCAAGCTGCGCCTGCAGCCATGGTGCGCAAAGCGTGGCGGGGGCGTCATGGGTCTGCTTGAGAGTCACTTCGACATGCCGGCGCGCCGCGATCTGCTGCAGCTGAGCGGTGATATCCGCGATGGCGGCTTTGCGGGTTGCGTCTTCAGGCGCGCGGATATCGATGCTGTAGGTGACGCGGCCGGGAATGCTGTTGGGCGCGCCGGGGTGGACGGATAGCGCGCCGATGGTTGCAACCAGGTCGGCGGCGCCGGCGGCGCGGGCTTCAATGGCGAGCATCTGTTCGGCCGCGGCGGCCAGCGCGTCCTTGCGCATCGCCATCGGCACGGTGCCGGCATGGCCGGCCGCGCCGGTGACGGTGACGGAGAAGCGGGAGGCGCCATTGATGGCGGTGACCACCCCCACCGCCAGGTCTTTCTCTTCCAGCACAGGGCCTTGCTCGATATGCAGTTCGACATAGCCAAGGATAAGCGCCGGGTCGCGGGCGATGTCCGGGATCTGTTCCGGATCGCAGCCAAAATCCCGCAGCGCCTCGGCCAAAGATATTCCGGCGGCATCGGCTCCGGCCAGCGCGCCTAAATCAAACCTGCCGGCGACGGCGTGGGAGCCTGAGAGGGTGCGCGGGAAACGCACGCCTTCCTCATCCCCGAAGGCGATGATCTCCACCGCATAGGGAAGTTCCGCACCGGTCGCGGCATAGGCCGAAATGGCCGCGAGCACGCCAAAATTGCCGTCAAAGGCGCCGGCGTCGCGCACTGTGTCGATATGGGATCCCAGCAGCAAAGCCGGCTTGCCGGCGCTGTGGGGAGTACGGCCGACAAGGTTACCAATGGCGTCGCGCTGCGTCTCCAGCCCGGCCTCGCGCATCCAGCTTTCCACCAGCGCGATCGCCAAAGCATGGGCGGGTGAGAGAAATAGCCGGGTGAGCGCGCCCGGCGTATCGGTGATGGCGGCCAGTTCGGCCAGCCGGGTCATCAGGCTGTGGGACATGAGGCGCGGCAAATTCCAAGTTGCAGGGCGGGAAACGTTAAGACAGTATGCCAGGAGATGGAGACAGAACAATGATGCCGCAGGATAGCGACGAAGCCGCCCGGTTCATGCGCCACGCCATCGCCCTCGCCTATCAGGGCATGGCCGGCGGCCATGGCGGCCCGTTTGGGGCGGTCATCGTTAAAGACGGAGAGATCGTCGGGCAGGGGCATAACCGCGTGCTCTCCAGCAACGATCCGACCGCGCATGCCGAGGTGACGGCGATCCGTGACGCCTCGAAAACATTGCAGCATTTCGACCTTTCCGGCTGCGAAATCTATGTCAACGGCATGCCTTGCCCGATGTGCATGTCGGCGATTTTCTGGGCTCGGATCGGCAAGGTCTATTACGGCGCCCCGCCCCAGGATGCCGAGGCGATCGGCTTCGACGACGCCAAATTCTACGAGGAGCTGGCTTTGCCGCCGGAGCAGCGCGCCGTGCCGGCAATACTGGTTTCGCAATGTCATGACGAGGCGCGGGCGTGCTTTAAAAGCTGGGCAGACAACGATTCCCGCATTCCGTATTGAGGCGATGCCGATGGACGGGCTGACCGTGCAGAGCAAGGCGAACTTCATCGAGAAATTTGGGCCTGTCTTCGAGCACTCGCTTTGGGTGGTGGAGCGCGCCTGGGAAAAGCGTCCCTTTGCAGATGAAGCTGCCTTGCATGCCGCGTTCATGGCGGAGGTCGGACAAGCCGGCGCGCAGGCGCAGCTCGGTTTGATCAATGCGCATCCGGAACTCGCGGGCAAGGTGGAACTGACCGAGGCTTCGCAGGCCGAGCAGATCGGCGCCGGGCTGAAGCAGCTGACGCCGCAGGAATTCGAGCGCTTCGCCGCTCTGAACGCCGCATACCGCGTGAAATTCGGCTTTCCGTTCATCATCTGCGTAAGGTTGAACACGAAAGCCTCCATCCTTGCGGCGTTCGAGGCGCGGCTGGCCAAGGACGCTGAAACCGAACGGGCGGTGGCGATTGCGCAAATCGGGCTGATCACCAAATTGCGGCTGCAGGATTTGCTTGAAGGGTCATTAAAATGAGCGCTACGGCGAAAGACGGAACGGAGATCGCGCTGGCCGAGCTGACGGCGCAGGTGCAGCATGATCTGCAATGTTTGGATTACCCCGCGCATCAATGGGTGCGCGAGCATAAACATGGCTCCGGCCAGCATGTATTTGACGCCGTGATCATCGGCGGCGGCCAGAGCGGCCTGGCGGTCGCCTTTGGGCTGTTGCGCGACAAGGTGGAAAACATTCTGGTGGTGGATGAGAATCCGGCCGGATTTGAAGGCCCCTGGATGACCTATGCGCGCATGGTCACGCTGCGCACGCCAAAATACCTGACCGGGCCGGATCTTGGCGTGGCGTCGCTGACCTTCCGCTCCTTCTGGGAGGCGCAATATGGGTTGGGCGCCTGGGAAACCGTCGGTAAAATCCCGCGCGAAGACTGGATGCGCTACCTGCGCTGGTTTCGCGCCACGCTGCAAATTCCGGTGCGCAACAATACCAAGGTCGAAGTGATCGAGCCGATGGAGCGCGGGCTGTTCCGGCTGCAGCTTCGCGGCGGCAAGGCGCCGCTGCTGGCGCGCAAAGTGGTGCTGGCCACCGGCATCCAAGGCGGCGGGGAGTGGCACATGCCTTCCCTCATCACCTCGGCGCTGCCGAAACATCTCTACGCACATACCTCCGGGCCGATCGATTTCGCCCCCTATATCGGCAAGCGCATCGGGATTCTGGGCGGCGGCGCTTCGGCCTTTGATAACGCGCAATACGCGCTGGGGCTGGGCATCGCAGAAGCGCATGTCTTCATGCGGCGCGCCGAGATGCCGCGGATCAACCCGATCCGCTTCATGGAAAATGCCGGCTTCCTGCGGCACTTCGCCGATCTGCCCGATGCGGTGAAATATGCGAGCATGGATTTCTTCCTCAATCACAGCCAGCCGCCGACCAATGACTCCTTTACGCGCGCTGCCGCCTATCCCGGGTTTTCCCTGCATCTCGGCGAACCCTGGACCAAGGTGGAGGAAATTGCGCAAGGCGTGCGCGTCACCACGCCCAAGGGGATGCATGATTACGCGTTCGTCATCGCCAGCACCGGACTTTTAACAAACGTGGCGTTGCGGCCGGAGCTTACCGAAGTGGCAGGCGATATCGCGCATTGGCGGGATGTCTACACCCCGCCGGAAGGCAAGATGAACCGCCTGATCGAGGATCACCCTTACCTCGGCTCCTCATTCGAGTTCTTGCCGAAGACGCCGGACGCCGCAGACAGGCTGCACGGCCTGTTCGTGTTCAATTACTCGGCATTGGTCAGCCTCGGCCTTTCGGCAGCGGCACTTTCCGGTCTGAAGTTCGCGGCGCCAAAGGTGGTGTCGGGCATTACGCGGCAATTGTTCAGCGATGATTCGCAAGAAATCCTGCGCGATTTCCTGGCCTATGCGGAAGCCGAGTTCGTGCATTGACCGGACTGACGACGCATGTCCTGGATACCGTGCGCGGCAGCGGTGCGGCGGGCATGCGTGTGGAACTAAGGCGCGGCGGCGAGCTGGTGAAGGATCTGGCGCTCGATGCAACCGGCCGCGGCAATTTGGCGGAGAGGCTGCAGACCGGCGGCTATGAATTGCTGTTCCACGCCGGCGAATATCAGGGCGCCGGCTTTTTCGATATCATACCGGTACGATTTGTCGTGGCCGACAGCAGCCTGCACACCCACGTGCCGCTGATCCTCTCGCCGTTCGGCTATTCCACCTATCGCGGCGGCTGAACTGGCATATCCGCGCGATATGGTTGGCTACGGCGCCGCAAAACCCTTCGCGGACTGGCCGGGACGCGCCAAGATCGCGATCAGCTTCGTACTGAATTACGAGGAAGGCGCGGAGAATTCCATCCTGCACGGCGACGCCGCTTCGGAGTCTTTTCTGTCCGAAATCATCAGCGCGCAGCCGATTGCGGGGCAGCGCCATATCAGCATGGAAAGCCTGTACGAATACGGCTCGCGCGCCGGCTTCTGGCGGCTGCGACAAATCTTCGCAGCTCGCAACATGCCCTTGACGGTGTTCGGCGTGAGCATGGCGATGGCGCGCAATCCGGAGGCGGTTGCGGCGATGCTGGAAGCAGGATGGGAGATCGCCTGCCACGGCTATCGCTGGATCGACTATCAGCACGTGCCGGAAGCGATCGAGCGCCAGCATATGCTCCAGGCAATCGCGCTGCAGACCGAGCTGACGGGCGAACGGCCGCTCGGCTGGTACGCGGGGCGCACCAGCCCGAACACCGCGCGGCTGGTGGCCGAGGAAGGCGGGTTTATCTACGATGCAGACTCTTATGCCGACGACCTGCCCTATTACGATCGCGCCAACGGCAGGGCGCAGCTCATCCTGCCATATACTCTAGATGCGAACGATATGCGGTTCTGCGCCGCACAGGGGTTCAACTCCGGCGAGCAGTTCTACGCGTATTTGAAGGATTGCTTCGATACACTGTACGCGGAAGGCGAGCGGGAGCCGAAAATGATGTCGGTCGGGTTGCATTGCCGGATCGCCGGCAAGCCGGGCAGGTCGGCCGCGCTGGCCCGCTTCCTGGACTATGTGCAGGTGCATGAACGCATCTGGGTGGCGCGGCGGATCGACATCGCCCGGCATTGGTTAAGGCGGCATCCGCCGTAGGCCCTTGATCGCAGCTTTAAAGGAAGGACCTCTATTCTGAAGAAAAACGACCGGGCCGCCGGTGGTACAAAGACTTACTTGAAGCGGAGCCATGGGCGCTGGCCGCGTCAACGCCCAGGACCCAGAGGATCAAATGTTTCTTCCCTTTTTTTCAAAAAAGCAGCGCTTCTTTTTTCTTCCGATTTCTTGCCTTAAACTGCTCCCATGGATTTGGATTTTTCAGAAGCCGAGGTGCAGCGTTATGCGCGGCATATTCTGCTGCGCGAGGTTGGCGGGATTGGCCAGGCCAAGCTTAAGGCGGCGAGTGTTCTGATTGTCGGCGCCGGCGGGTTGGGTTCGCCTTTGGCGTTGTATCTGGCGGCGGCGGGCATTGGCCGGATAGGGATTATCGATCCGGATGTGCTGGAATTGTCCAACCTGCAGCGCCAGGTGGCGCATCGCACCGACGGGCTGGGGCAGTTGAAGGTACACTCGGCGGCGGCGGCGATGCGCGGCATCAATCCGCTTATCGCGATCGAGCAGCATGCCGAGCGACTGGACGAGGGTAACGTGCGTCGGCTGGTGGCGGCCTATGATCTGGTCTGCGACGGCACGGATAATTTCGCGACCAGGTTTCTGCTGGCCGATGCCTGCGTGGCGGCCCACCGCACGCTGGTCTCAGCCGCGGTATTGCGGTTTGAGGGGCAGTTATCGACGTTCAAGCCGCATGCCGACCCGCAAGGTCCTTGCTATCGCTGTTTGTATCCGGAGCCGCCGCCGCCGGGAATGGTGCCAAGCTGCAGCGAGGCCGGGGTGTTGGGCGCCGTCACCGGCGTGATGGGAACGTTGCAGGCGACCGAGGTTTTGAAGGAGATTATGGGCATCGGCGAGTCGCTTTCCGGATGGCTGGTGATCTGGGACGCGCTTGCCGCCGAGTTTAGAAAAGTGAGGTTGCGGCGTGATCCGGCGTGTTTGGTCTGTGGCGAGGGCGGCTTGAGAGCGGATGCGCCTGAGGGCGCGATTTGAAACGCGCGGCGGCGCTGTTGCTCTGTCTGCTGCTGGGCGGCTGGGCGCCGGCGCAGGTCGGCACCGGGCCAGGGCCGGCGCTTGGTAGCGTGGATGGTTTTCCGCTGCCGCGTTTCGTTTCATTACGGACAGACCAGGTTAATTTCCGGGCCGGTCCGGGCTTTCAATACCCGGTAGTGTGGGTTTACCAGCGGCAGGATCTGCCGGTTGAGGTGATCGGCGAGTTCGACGTCTGGCGGCAAATTCTGGCGCCGGATGGCGGCACCGGCTGGGTACATGAGGCGACGCTGCGGGCGCATCGCAGTTTTATTGTCGTCAGCCAGCAGGCCAGCCTGCGGGCCGGCCCGAATGTCGGCGCCTCGATCGTCGCTTTGTTAAATTTCGGCGTCTCCGGCAGCCTGCTGCGTTGCGACGCCGCGACCGATTGGTGTCAGGCAGCCGCCGGTCATGTGACGGGTTATCTGGCAAGGGAAGATTTCTGGGGCGCCTTTCCCGATGAGGTGGTGGAAGAACATTAAAGTCGGTTAAGGAAATGGTCAGCCAGAACTTGTCCACAGAAAACCGACGCCGCCACCAGCCACAACAGATTGAGATTTGAACCAGTGTAGGCTACTCGATATTGTAGTTGAAACTGGGAGGCCTACAATATGGAGTGGTCGGAAGAGGTTATCATCAAGCTCCGAACCCTTTGGGGCGAAGGTCATTCGACTGCGGAAATTGGCAGGCGGCTCAATATTTCCAAAAACGCCGTGGTGGGTAAGGCGCACCGCTTGAACCTGCCGCCGCGGCCGTCGCCGATCCGCCGCGGGTTGGATGGTGGAGCTTCGCCGCGGCCGCAGGCGCCGCGCCGGATGCAGGGACCGACCTTGCCGCCTTTGGCTGCCTCCATGGGCGGACCGGCGCCGGCCTTGCGGCCGATCATGTCGCCGCCGAAGCAGACTTTGCGGGCGACGCCCTGCTGCTGGCCGATCGGCGAGCCGGGCAAGCCGAGCTTCCATTTCTGCAACGCCGGTTCGCTGCCTGGCAAGCCGTATTGCGAGGCGCATGCTGCCATCGCCTATGTCAGGGTTCGCGATCGGCGTGAGGACGCTGCCTAGACTGCCTCGCAGCGCGGTCACGTTCACGCTTTGCGGCCGGCGCGATTAAAATGACCAGGCTGGCAAGAACGTGTAGCGCGTAATCGCGTTTTCAAAGCCGCCGGTGCCTTGCGGCGTTTGCACCGATTATCAATCGTTCAAGCTATGGCGCAGAGTTTTGTGCATTGCGAAATTGCACGAGCTGCCGGTTTCCCGGCGCTTTTCCATTGCTGAAACCGTATTTTAAGGATTATGCTTTTCGTTGCCGGTAAAACAAGCCGGTGAGGAAATGGTTAACGCCCAGATAAGGGCTTCAAGAAAGGTGGCGCAAATGGAAACAGCGCAGGTACTCGCAGAGAAGATTGGCATCGACCCATCCGGCTCTGAAGCGCATGTTGGTGTGGTTAAATGGTTCAACCCGGGCAAGGGCTATGGTTTCATAGCGCCGGAAGAGGGCGGCAACGATATCTTCGTTCACATCAGCGCCGTGCAACGCGCCGGCTTGCGAAAACTTACCGAAGGCCAGCGTATTCGTTTTGCGCTGCAGCAACGGGAAGGCCGGGTGGCCGCGGTGGAACTGCAGCGGCTGAATTGATGCCGGAAGATTGTAGATTGTATCGCGAAACGATCCAGTCTCTAATCTAGACTGTGCCGGCTGAGCCGGATGGCAATTGAGGCTTTAAGCCGGGGTCCACGGTCCGACTTGAAGCCTTTTTGCGCGACGCGTCAGCGCGGCACAAAGCCTACGATACGCTCGGCTTCCTCGACCACCGGATCGGCAATAGCACCGGCCCTCCGGCCGCCGGATTGCAGCAAGGCGTCGATCTGCGCCGGATCGGCGAGCAGCCGGTTCGCCTCTGCCGAAATCGGCGTCAGATGCGCAATCAGCGCCTCCGCCAGTTTTTCTTTGAACGGACCGAAACCGGAGCCGGCGAATTCCCTCAGCGCCTGAGCCGGCGTAGCGTCGTTGACGGCAGCGTAGATGCCGAGCAGGTTGATCGCCTCCGGCCGGTCCCGCAATTCGTCCAGACTTTCCGGCAGCGGCAGTGGATCGGTTTTGGCGCGGCGGATTTTCAGGGCGATGCTGTCGGCGTCGTCCATCAGGTTGATCCGGCTCTGGTCGGAGGCGTCGGATTTTGACATCTTCTTGGTCGCGTCGCGCAGGCTCATGATGCGGCCGGTCGCCGCCGGCACCAGCGCGTCGATGCGCTGGAAGAAGTCCACGCCATAATCATGGTTGAACTTTTCCGCGATATCGTTCGCCAGCTCGATATGCTGGCGCTGGTCGTCGCCGACCGGCACCAGCGTCGCATGATAGGCGTGGATATCGGCCGCCATCAGGTTGGGGTAGACATAGAGTCCGGCGGAGACCGCCTCGCGGTCCTTGCCCGCCTTGTCCTTGAACTGGGTCATCCGGTTCATCCAGCCGACCCTGGCAATGCAGTTGAAAATCCAGGCCAGCCTGGCATGCGCTGAAACGGCGGATTGATGGAACAGGATATTGCGTCGCGTATCGACGCCGCAGGCGATCAGCAGTGCCGCCATGATGCGGGTGTTCTCGCGCAGTTCGGCCGGGTTCTGGAAATTGGTGATCGCGTGCTGGTCGACGATGCAATAGATGCAGTCATTGCCTTCCTGCAGCCGCACCCAGTTGCGCCAGGCGCCGAGGTAGTTGCCAAGGGTGGGAACACCCGAAGGTGCGATGCCGGAGAACACGCGTGCCATGGCGGCTGGTTACGCCGGGGTTTTGGGTAAGGTCAACTCAGGCACCGGCTTTTTCCGCCGGCGCGCGAGGATGGCGCGAAGCTCGGTCAGATCGAAGGCCCGGATCAAAATGCCGCTGCCGAGATAGGCGCCGCCGCCAACCACGGTGAGCGCCAAGAAGTCGAGGATGCTGGTCCTGCCGGCAGGCAGCAGACGCTCCGTGGCGTATAACGCGGCCGCCATGACGGCGCCGGCGATCAGAATGCGGGGCAGGCGGCGTTTGGCATGTTCATCCAGCGCAAACTGGCCGCGCCGGTGCAGGATAAAGCCGAGCATGGCGGCGTTGAAGGCCGAGGCCAGGCTGGTCGCCAGCGCCGGGCCGACGGCTTTCAACGGATGCATGAAGACCAGGTTCATCGCCAGGTTCAGCGCCACCGCGGCGACGCCGATTTTAAGCGGTGTCACCGTATCGCCGCGGCCGAAGAAGCCGGGCGTGAGCACTTTCACCAGCGCGAACACCGGCAGGCCGATGGCAAAGGCGGCGAGCGAATGCGCGGTCAGGATCGCGCTATGCAGGCCAAACGCGCCGCGCAGGAAAAGCAGTTCGATCACCGGCTTGGCGGCAACCGAAAGCCCGATGGCGGCGGGCAGCGTGAGAATCAGCACCGATTCCAAAGCCCGGTTGAGCGTGGCGAGCGCCTGAGCGGTCTCGCCGAGCGCGATCTGCCGGGCGATTACGGGCAGCAAGGCGGTCCCCGCGGCGGTGCCGATCACCCCGAGCGGCAGCTGGTTCACCCGGTCGGCGTAATACAGAATGGCAACCGAACCGGCGGGCAGCAGCGTGCCGATGATAATGTCGATCGAGACATTGAGCTGGGTCACCCCGGCACCGACCAACCCGGGCGCCATGCGCCGGAACAACGCCAGCATGCGCGGGGTCAGGCGAGGTTTGGGAAAATGGATGCGCATGCCGGCGCGCCGTATGGCAAACAGCAGCAGCAGCAGCTGGGCGATGCCGGAGATCGTTACCCCCCAGGCCAGCGAAAAGCCGGCGTTCTTCACATACGGCGTTAGGCCCAGGAGAAAAGCGATCGAGAAAATGTTGAACAGCACCGGCGCGCCGGCGGCGGCGGCAAAGCGGCCCATCGCGTTCAGCACGCCGGAAAACAGCGCGGTCAGGCAGACGAAAAACAGATACGGGAACATGATGCGGGTGAGCGTGACCGCGAGCTGAAATTTCGCATGATCGCCGGCAAACCCCGGCGCCAGGACATAAAGCAGCCAGGGCATGAAGATCTCGCCGATGGCGGTGATCGAGCCCAGCCAGAACACCATCACGGCGCTGGCCTCCTCGGCAAAGCCGGTGGCCGCCTCCAGGCCTTCCGTATGCAGGATATGCGAGATCGACGGCACGAAGGCGGCGTTGAAGGCGCCTTCGCCGAACAGCCGGCGGAACAGATTGGGCAGCCGCAGCGCCACGAAGGCGGCATCGGCAATCGGGCCGGTGCCCAGGATTGCGGCGATCAGCATGTCGCGGGCAAAGCCCAGGATGCGGCTCGCCATGGTCCACATGCCGACCGTAAACGCGCCTTTCAGCATGCGGGAAAACTCATGGCGCCTTGAGCTAAAGCATTATTGCGGAAGGATAAAGCCGTAAGTGGGATAGGTCGTCGCACCCAAGGCACGCACCGGCTCGTACCACACCCGCACCTGCGTCCAGTCATTATTTTCGGAAACGTCGATCACCGGCTGGTCATGCTCGATGCGGTGCGGCAGCCAGTTGGCCTCAGTGACCTCGATCTGCCGGGGCGAAATCAGGGCGGTGACGACGGCAAGGTGGCCGGCGGTCATTGAGCCATGCGGCTTGAAAACCAGCACGGCGCCCGGTTGCGGCAGGCTGGCGCGCGGATAACGCCCGGCCGCCTCGTCCCACCATTGGTAGGCATCGCCGTCGAGCTCGATGCCCGAGGTTGCGCGGGCATAGGGCACGCAGGTCATCGGCGTGGCCGTGCCATACCGCGCATAGGGGCTGGCGCAGGCGCTGAGGAGGAACAGTGATGCGAGGATCGGCAAAAGGCGCAAGCGGGTCTCGATACTGATGCGTACCGAAGGCTAGAAGCGGCGCCGATTCGGTAGAAGCCATCTACGGCGTCAAAGTCTTTTCGTACTCGATCAACACATGCCGCTTGCGCCCGAAAGCCTGGGCCGGGTAGCAGCGCGGCAGCCCGAAACCGAGTTTTTCCCAGAAATGCAAGGCGCGGTGATTGGCGCCGACCACGGCAAGCAGGATGGAATCGGCTTTTTCCGTTTTCGCCCATTCCTCGAAGGCGAAAAAAATCTCTTCCCCCACGCGGCGGCCGCGCCATTTCGGCTCCAGCAATTGCAGGCTGAGATACCACTGATTTTCCCGCCGGAAATGCCGCAAGGCCAGGACCATGCCGACCAGCGCGCCGTTCAACGCAAACAAGCCGAGCGGCATCAGATGTTCCAGCTTCACGCCTGGCGGCGTCGTCCGCATCTCCCGCAGCGCCGCATCCGCCTTCGGCCGCCGCCCCTCCACCAATTCGAAATAATCCTGGCAGCGCTCCAGCAGCTTTTGCAGCAGCGACGCGTCCTTCTCAGTCAAGACAAACGCATCCAGCCCATGCGCGGAGAATAGCGGCTTGCCGGCGCGCAATGTCATGCTGTTCTATCTGCCGCATCCGACCCGGCGCCGCCAGTCTGCAGGATCGGCGCAACGAAAAATGGCGCATGACGCGAGGCTGGATCGTAGATCATCTTTAAACCAATCCTTAATTTCCCCCGTCAATATGCTGCCACGCATGTTCTCTTCCTCAATCGCCGCATTCGCGCCATCGAACGGATTCTTCATCGATGGACCTGCGCCGACAATCGCCATGAGCAGCAGCTATAACCTGCTCTATGTCGCACTTTCCTATTTGGTGGCGGCGGCAGCGTCCTATCTAGCGCTGGCGCTGGCCAAGCAGCTGATCACGCCCAAACAAAAGGACTGGCGGCCGATGCTGCTTTCGGCGGGCGCTCTGACGCTCGGCACCGGGATCTGGGCGATGCATTTCGTCGGCATGCTGGCCTTTAACATGAACATGCAGGTCAGCTACGACCCCAGCCTGACCATTTGGTCGCTGCTGGTCGCCATCGCCAGCGCGTTCTGCATGCTGAGTCTGATCTGCCGGCCGCAGCTGACGCCAATCCAGATTTTCGGCGGCGCGGGTTTGATCGGCTCCGGCATCAGCAGCATGCATTATATCGGCATGAAGGCGATGGTGACCGATGCGGTGATGCTCTACCGCCCCGGGATTTTCATCCTGTCCATCGTGATTGCGGTGACAGCCTCGGCCGCGGCGCTGTGGATCTGCTTTACCCTCGCCCGGCATCACGGAAGGTTCCGGCATTATCTCGACGGGCTTGCATCGCTGGTGATGGCCACCGCGATCTGCGGCATGCATTACACCGGGATGGCGGCTGCCGTGTTCATTCCGAAGATGGGCAGCCACAAGGCGGCCTCGGGGATCAACTCGAACGGCATCACCTTGGGCGTCAGCCTGATCGGCCTCGTGCTGTGTTTCGTGCTGCCGGTGACGATCTATTACACGATCAACGCCGATGAGAAGGAAAACGCGGCGGAAAGCGCCTCGCCCTTTCCCACCAAGCTGCTGTCCCTGGCGGTCGCCGGTACGTTCGGCGTTCTCATCTGGGTGTGCGGCTACAGCGTCTATAGCAGCCATCTGATCACCGCTTCCGCCTTCCGCGCCGCGCAAGAGCACCGGATTTCCCGCAGCCTGGATGCGATCGCACTCGTGGCGGGGCTTTTTGCCGGTCTGCTGTCAAGCACCTGGTATCTGGCGTTGCGCAGCATTCGGGTCTGGCGGCGCGAGCTGCGGGAGAATCGAAGCCTGCTGCGCACCGTTATCGACAACATGCCGCTGGCGATGTTCGTCAAGGACGCGACCAATTCGTGCCGCTGGATGTACCTGAACCGCAAGGCGCAGAAAATGTTCGAGTTTCCACAGGATGTGGTCGGCCGGCTGGATAATGAACTTTTTCCGCCGAAAGAAGCGGCGTTTTTCTCGGCACTCGACCAACGCGTCATGGCCGAAGGAAAACTTGTAGATATCGAGGCCGCGCCCATCATGACGCCGAAGGGCGAGTGCACCGTTCACGCGATCGAGGTTCCGGTCTACGACCCGGATGGCCGGCCGCATATCCTGCTTGGCATGGCGGAAGACGTGACGGAGCGGATGCGCGTCAGCGAGGATTTGCGGCTGGCAAAAGAACGCGCCGAGAAATCCGATCACGCGAAGTCGGAGTTCCTCGCCAATATGAGCCATGAGCTGCGGACGCCGCTCAACAGCATTCTCGGCACCATTCGCCTGCTGCAGGAATCGGGCCTTGATTTCGGCCAAAAGGACTTGGCGGAGACGGTCGCGATGTCTTCGGCAAACTTGCTGGAAATCGTCGAAGACATCCTCGACTTGTCGAAAATCGAAGCCGGCGCGGTGCAGCTGGAACAGATCGGCTTCGATCCGACTTACCTTCTGATGAGCGTCGGGGACCGGTTGCGGCCGCTCGCGGCCGAGAAAAACCTGGCGCTGACGATCGACAATATGACGGAGACTCCCTACGTCATCGGCGATCCGACGCGGTTCGGGCGCATCCTGACGAACCTGATCAGCAATGCGATCAAATACACCGATCGCGGCAACGTCCGCGTGGTCGTCCAGTGCAGGCCATCCGATCAGGACCATATCCTGTATCGTTGCGAGGTCATCGACACCGGAATCGGCATTCCACCCGAAAAACATGCCCGCATTTTCGAGAAATTCACCCAGGCCGACAGTTCCACAACGCGCAAATATGGCGGCACCGGCCTCGGATTGGCGATCACCAAGCAGCTGATCGAGCTGATGGGCGGTGAAATCGGGGTAAAAAGCGAGATCGGACAAGGCTCGAATTTCTGGTTTGAAATCGGGTTTCTCACCACCGCCGAACTCTACCGGGAAAGCGGCCCGGTATGTGCGCTGCCGCGGCGCAGCGCGATACGGCCGCAGGATGCCCGGGTTCTGATCGCCGAAGATCATCCGATGAACCAGGTGCTGATCCGCAGATTGATGTGCCGTTTCGGGGTCGAACACATCCGGATCGTCGGCGACGGGGCCGAGGCGGTCAGCGTTTACGCCGCCGAACCCTGGGACATGATTCTAATGGATTGTCACATGCCGCTGAAGAACGGCTACGACGCCACCCGCGAGATACGCGCGCTCGCGAAGGAACATAATCGGCAGCACGTGCCCATCGTCGCGATGACAGCCAATGCAATGATCGGCGACCGCGAAAAATGCCTGCGTTACGGCATGGACGATTACATCAGCAAGCCTATCGTGATCGAGGTGCTGGCCCGGTTGATGAGGCAATGGATCGATCTTGAGGGCGTTGCGGTTGGGCCGCGCGAGGCGCAAGCCGGCCAGGCGCGCTGCTTTGACCTGGGCCAGATGCGCAGCTTCACCGACGGTGATAAGGCCATGGAGAAAGACCTGGTGAAGCTTTTCGTCGACCAGTCGGAAGTCAATATCGCCGCCCTGGCCGGCAACCAGGCGGACGGCGTGTGTTCGGAATGGGTCGAGGCGGCGCATATGCTGAAGGGCGGCGCGGCAAGCATCGGCGCCGAAGAATTGCGCCGGCTTTGCGAGGCTGCGCAGGCCATGGAAAGAGCCGACGCGCAAGCGCGCTCGGAGAGTTTCCGAAAGATCGATAGCGCCTACGCCAATGTAAAATACGCGCTAAGAGGCGAGGGCCTGCTGGGATGACCCGCATTTCAAAGAAATAAACAATATGAAAATCATTACCTCGGCGAATCGCAACCTGTTCACCAGCCAGATCGAGCTCATCAAGGAAAACCTGCAGGATTGGCTAAGCGTCGAGGTGCAGATTCTGGAGACGGCGAAACATATAACGTCGAGCACCGCAATCGCGGAAATGATTCGCAGCATCTGCGGGACCTATGACGGCTTCGCCATCATTTGCAATGAGAGCCAGGTTCTGCTGCTGATGAATTGGGGCAGGGATAACGATCCGAAAAAGCTTGTAAACCTGGTCCAGGCGGGCTTGCCGCCAAATAGCTGTGAGACGAAGTTTTCCCCGCTTACGCCGGAAGGATTGCGAAGGATGGTGCTGACGATCGCGCCGCCCGACATGAGCAATGGTTATTATGCAGTGCGGGCCCGCCGCAAGGAGAACATCTTCCTGATCGCCGACGACGATACGTTCATGCGGGCGCTTGTGAAAGCCGGGCTGGAAGGCGAGGGCATTCATGTTGAAGTCGGCGACGGGTCCAGGGTGATGGAAGCCTATGAGCGATATAACCCGGACGTGGTTCTACTCGATATTCACCTTCCGGGGATGAGTGGACAGATGGTCTTGAACCAGATCAAATCGGTCGATCCCACGGCGCATGTCATTATGCTTAGCGGTGATAGTTCCCCTGAAAATGTTAAATGGACGCATCAGCACGGCGCCAGGGGTTTTCTGGTCAAGCCTTTCAGCAGGATGCGGTTGATCGAATATATACGAACCTGTCCCACAATCGTGCGGCCGCCTATTCCGGTCGCCCGATAAATTCGTCGTTGCGGAGTCGCAGCTTTCGCCAAGGCCAGCACGATTTCTTCCGCCAGTGACTGGTCCTGGCCTTCCGTCGCAACCGCGATGGTGAGCGGCGGATCGACCCATGCTGGCTGTGAGCTGGCGTTCCAGTGCGGCGCGAAGCTGGGATCCTGAAGCTTAGCTCTGGAAGACGGCATTGCCGCCCGCAAGGTAGGTCCGCGGGTTTACGAGCCCTGCCTGCCGGTAACTTTCCGCCAGTGCAGCCATCGGCAGCTTGCCGGTCCCGCCGACATTCACCGCTCGGATCAGCGCGATATACGCGCGGTGAGCTGTCCGGCATCGCCAGCCCGGGCGCGGCTTTCATCCAAACAACCTATAGCCTAGGCTGCCCGAATGCCCGATTATGTCGCAGATCATCACATTATCGATCCGGTTCTGCAGCGTAGCATCATCGCACGCATCCTGCGCGACCACGATCCGGATCCAGCCGTGCAGCCGGCCGAGTATCTCGGCCCGATCACCCTGCCCGACGGCCAGACCGTCAGCCTCTATCTGCGTCATGCGGCGGACGCCATCATAATCGACGATTGCGGTCAATGCATTCTGATCACCCGGCTGAACGAGCCCGGCATCGGCAAGCTCGCCATGCCCGGCGGCTTTATCGACGGCGATGAGACCGCCGAGCAGGCCGCCCGCCGCGAAGCGATGGAAGAGACCGGCATTTCGGAGAGCCTGCTTGCCACCGCAAAAACCCTGGGCGTGCTGCCGCGGCTCTACGACCGCCCGCGCGATATCCGCATCGCCTATAACGATTTGCCCGGCACCGAGATCAAAAAGGGCGACGTGATGATGATCCCGACGCAGGGCGTCGGCTTGAAATTGCCGGGCGATTTTAACAAGATCAGCCTGCACGCCGGCGACGATGCCGGCAGCGTCCGCATCCTCCGCATCGCCGATCTGACGGTGTCGGATTTCGGCATCGCCGACCATCTGACCATGATTAACCGGGTTTTGGGCCTGCTCAATAATTGAACTGGTAGGTCAGCCCGACGCTGCTGGCATTGCCGCTGCCGCTGGTGGAAGTGCCGGTCTGCGTCTGCAGTTTCAGGCCTTTATACAGATCGATCTCCACCGTCGCCTGGGTGCCGCCGCCGGAGGTGGATTGCTGGGCGCCGACGAACACTCCCGGCGCCACGTAGCGCCCGGCTTGCACGGAAGGCGCGCCGCCGGTCGAACCGCCGCCCAGCGAAAGCTCATCCAGCCCCAGCGCATTGCGCACTCCGCCCAGCGGATCGCTGACCGCGCTGCCGCCGATGCCCGATAGCGAAGCCAAAGCCGCAGCCAGCGAGGCAGCCTGAAAGGGTGAGAGACTCTGCGCGCTCTGCGCGAACAGCAACTGGGAGAGAATTTCATCCGACGGCAAAGCCGGCGAGCTGGTGAGTGTGATTGTCGGCTTGGCGGCGGTGCCGCCGATGGTCAGCGTAGCCGTGCCGTTATTGGTGATATAGCTGGTGGCTTCCAGATCCAGCGTCGGCATGAAGCCGGCGCCGTTGAAGCTGACCACGCCTTTGGTGAATTGCAGCGTCTTGCCGCCTAGCGCGAACGAGCCGCGGATCAGGGTAAAGCCGCCGCTCGGGATCGGGTCGGCGGCGGTGCCGCCGATGCTCAGCCTGCCGCCGAGTTCGGCAAACAGCCCGTCACCGCGGATGAACATCTGATTATGCGCATGGATCAATAGATCGAGCGCGATATCGGGCACAGGTGCTGGCGGCGGCGGCGGTTTTTGCCCCGGCCGGTAGATCCGCAGATTGGCGACCGAGGGCGGCAGCGATTTCGGGATGTTGATATTTGCCTTCAGGATGTCGATGCTGCCGCCGAGCTTCATCGCGGATTGCAGCGCGCCGCTGATGTTCAAAGCCGCGTTCAACGTTTCCGTGACAAGGTCGGAAGAGACCGGCGTCGCATTATTGGCGTCGATCACGATGTCGATCGGGATCGCGGGCTGGCTGAGATCGACAGTGCCATGGCCGGTGATGCTGCCTTTGCCGGCGCTGGCGGAAAACTTCTGCAATGTCACCAGCCGGTTGGCGGCGGTCACTGCCGCGGAGATGTCCTGCAGATCCAGTCCGGAGCCGAAATTTTGCACGCTACCATTCGCCAAATTTATCGATCCGCTGGCGGCAGGCGCGTTTGGCGTACCGGTGACAGTGAAATCCGGCGTCAAAATCCCGCGTATTTGCGTGCCCTGCGCGGCGACGATCGGGTCCAGGATCTTCAAATTCGCCATCCCCGCAAGGTGCAGATCGATCATGCCGGTCTGGTTCAGCGGCACCAGCCCGTTCACCTCCAGGCCGGCATCCGGCCCGGCCTGCAAATTGGCCGTCAGGTGCGCGGCGCTGCCGGCCAGCGCGATATTCGCGGTCAGATCGGCCGGCGGCAGCGCGTTGCCGGCGCCGGCATGCAGCATGATCTGATTGGCATCGAGTGTGATCTTGCCGGAAGGCGCCTTGGTGCTGCCGCTGATCTGGGCGGTAGCGTTCAAGCTGCCGCTGACATCGAGCCCGGGCGAGGCGATCCGCGCCAGGCTGGCCGGCAGGTTGCTGAGTGCGAGATCGAGGTTGAGATCGGGCGTCAGCTTGCCGTCCAGTCGCAGCGTGCCGCCATTCACCGCAAGCGCCAGATGCTCAACGACGATATCCGGCTTGGTCTCGACACCGGCAGGACCGAGCAGCTTCACGTTCAGCGTCTTCCAGACGGCGGTGAAGCTGGACAGGTTCGCCGATTGCGCAAAGCCATCCACTGTGCCGGCGGTGGCAAGGGTCAGCGGCGCGCCCTGCAGCTTGGCGAGGCTCGCATCGACCTGCACGCCAAGCCGGGTGATCGGCCCGCTGACGGCAATCGTGCCGTTGATCGCGCCTAAAGCCCGCGAGACATTGAGGTTGCTGGCGGCGATATGCAGGACGAAATTCCGCGCATCACGATGCGCGAAATCGCCGGTGATGCCCCCCGTTAGCGGCACCGGTGAAAACGCCGCCAAATCGGCCAGCCGCCGGATGGAAAACTGCGCGGTCCCCGTCGGCAGCTTGGCGCCCGCGGCCAGCGCCAGGTCAGCCTTCAGATCGATCGAGCGCCAGGTGGCGCTGGCGATTTTTAAGCTGGCAGCACCCGCCGCGTCGCGGGCGAAAGCCGCAGCCAGCGCCAGTGCGCCATTCTCCAGCTGGCCGCTGCCCTTGATCGTGCCGCTGGGCGTGCTCGGCAGATGCTGCGCATCCAGCGTCAGGCTGAACGGGCCGGACGGGATTTTCTTCTCCTTGATGGTGCCGCTGACCACCGCATGCACGGCAAGGTCCTTGAATGGCCCGGTGATGACATCATCGGTCGTGACATTGCCGGAGATTGCAGGAGAAAGAACAGCGAGCTGAGCCAAAGCGAGATGGGTTTTGAGGTTCGTGCCCGCTTGCGCAACCGTCCCGGCGGCGGTGGCATTGAACGCCGCGCCGTCGATGGAGAGCGCCTGGACCGTTGCTACATCGTCCGCCAGGCTGAGGCGCAAGGAGAGTTGGCCTTTGCTTCCAACCAGCTTCGCCGCCGGCCCGGGCGCCCGATCGAGCGCCACATCGCCATCGACATTGAGCTCGGTGCTTTTGCCGTTTTGCGCCACAACCACATGCAATTTCGTGCTGCCGCCAATAATCTGGTTCGCCAACTGGCCGAAGCCACTCAGCGAAGGGACGGTGAACACGACATCGGCGCGCGGTGCATTTGGGTTCAAGCCGAGCACGCCGGCGCCATCCAGCTCCGCCGTGCCCAGTGCGGCGGAGAAACGCAACGCGGCGTTATCCAGCGGGCCGGCAAGCCGCAAATCCAGCCGCAACGGCGCATGCACCCGCGGTCCGGCGTAATGTCCGAGCAGCCCATCCGGCGGCTCGGCGAGATGGACAATCGCATTGACGTTCTGGTCGTCGACGGCGGCGGCAACCTGATAACTGCCCTGGTTGTTCGCGGCAATGGCGTTCAGCTTTGCGCTGCCCAGGGTCAGGCTGAGCAATTTCGCGTTGCCGGAAACCGCCAAGCTGACCGGCCGCCCCGCCAAAGCGGCGCCGATACCAAGCTGGCCGATGCTCAACTGGTCAACTTTGGCGGTGAAGTGATGCAGGTTGAGCGAAGCGGAGGATTTCCTCGAAGGTCCGTTGCTGACCGGCGCGCGTGCCGCATCGATCGTATCGGCGGTCAGCGAAACGATATGCAGCCTGCGGAAGAAAATCTCTTTTGGCTGCCAGCGCAGTTCCAGATCGCTGCCGGTAAGCCACACGCCTTTTTGATCGGCGACCGTGACGCTGGCAAGCTTCAGATCGGCCGGAAAATGCCCGCCAAGCCCGGTCACGAAAATCTCGCCGCCGCTGCGCTGGTTGATCTGCCTCACCGCAAAATCCCGACCCGCCTTGCTGTTCAGCGCCACCACCAGGCCAACCGGCATGGCGATGATGATCAGCACGATCAGGAGGAGCAGAGTCAGCAGCCAGCGAACAGCGCGCCGCATCTAAAACGCCTCGCCCAGGCCGATATACAACGCAAAGGAGCTGCTGCCCGGCGTGCGCTTCATCGGCACCGCGAAATCCACCCGGATCGGGCCGATGCCGGTGTAATAGCGCAGCCCAATCCCGGCGCCGATGCTGACCGAACCGGCAAAAGGCCGGCTATGCGCGCTGACCTGCCCGGCATCGACGAAAGGCACGATGCCGAGACTGCCGAACACGCGCTGCCGGAACTCGATCGTGCCGGCATCGATCGCGGTGCCGCCTTCCGGCTTGTCATCGGCAAATAGCGGCCCAATCGTCTCATAGGAATAGCCGCGAACCGTGCCGGTGCCGCCGCCATAGAAGCGCTCATCCGGCGGCACCTGAAATTGGCTGGCGCCGAAAATAGAGCCGATCAGCGCGCGCAAGGCAATAATGCCGCGCCCCCCAGCTTCGACCGCCAGATAGGTCGAGCCGGTGGCCTGGGCGATGACATAGAACCCGCCGGAGCCGGCAACCCCCTTGGTCGGCGTGAGCGAGAGGTTGACGCGGTAGCCGCGGGTCGGTTCGAAAACGGAATTTGTCGAATCATAGGCCGCCGTCAGCGGCAGTTGCAGCAGCACGTAATCGCGGCTGACCCCCTCCTGCTCGATATTCTCGGTAATAAACCCGACGCCGTAGCTGAGGGTGACATGCCTGATCAGCGGGCGAGAAAGGATCGCATTGCCCAGGATCGCGGTTTGGTTATAGGCAGTCAGCGACTGCTTGATAGCCTCAGCCGTCAGCGTCAGGGTCTGGCTGCGAATAAAGTAGTCCGGCTTGGTGAAAACCCCTTGCAGCTCGTAACCCGGCGCCGGCGTGTCGGAGCCGCCGATCCCGTTGATCGAACCGGTAACGGTAAGCGTCTCTGCATTGCGGAACACGTTGCGATCCTCCCAGGAAGTGGTGAGCGCAAAGCCGGTATCGGTGGCATAGGCGCCGCCTAGCGTCACCGCGTGGCGCTTCTGCTCGGTGACCTGAAAGATGATGGGCACCTGGCCCGGCGGCGATGCCGACTTGGCTGGCACCGGCGTCACCGAGGAGAAGACGCCAAGCCCGAGCAGGCTATCGCGGGCATTGGAAAGTGCTGAATCACTATAAGGCTGGCCGGGACGCAGGCTGATATGGCGGCGTAGAAATCTCTCCCGCGTCCGGGTCAGGCCGCTGAAGCTGATCGGGCCGATATCGACATGTGGGCCGGTGGTGACGGTGTAGCTGACGGTCAGCGTGCGATTTGCATCATCCGCCACCGCAAAAGGCGCCCCGACCTGCGCAAAGCCGTAGCCGGCATTATGCAGCGCCGTCAGCATGGCGGGGGCTACGGCCAGAATTGGCTCGGCGCGGGCGGGATCGCCGGGCTTGATGATGTCCGGTAAGGCAAAACCCGCCGGCAAGCTGGAAAAAACCAGCTTCGCCACGTGATAGAGCGGGCCTTTTTGCGCGGTAACCACAACTTCGGCCGCCGGCTTTTCCGGCGCATTGTCCAAGGTTGCGAGCAAGGCCGGATCGTTCAGGACCTTGCCGTCAATCGTGATAATGACGCTGCCGGCATCGTAGCCCAGGCTATGGAGCACGATCACGAACTGCGCCGCATCGGCCTGAGCGCGCCCGACCAGCGCAAACGGCGCGGCCGGCAGCCTTTTCCCCAGTGACACAAGCGAGGAGGTCTGTTTCAGCAGTCCATCGAGCTCCTTATCGCCGCTCTTCGTGAACCGGACTTTGTACTGCACCGGATCGGCGGCGTGGACAGCGTGGAAGCTGCGAAGCAGAGCAAAACCGATACCCGAGAGCAAAAGAATGCGGCAGGATGCTTGCCAACGCGTCTTCGATCGAATCATCCGCCTCGGTTTGACATGGCGCAGCCTTCCGGGGAAGTGGGCCTGCTTTAACCGGGGGTAAGGTTGGAGTTGAAGAAAGCAGTTCTCTTTCTGAAGAAAAAGAAGGCTATCCAACCGCCGAAAAAAGACTTGTTTTAGCTTGGACCACCGGCGCCCGAACATCCCGGCTCTGAAGTATTTAAGTTTTTGCGCCGTATTTTTGAAAAAAAGCGGCGGCTAATCTCTGATTGAATGGAATGAGTTGGATTGCGATCCAGAACGTTCATTTGCCATATATAGCGCCTGGATATAGCGCCTGGGTCGATATCTCCGGCTTCGCGACCTCTACCCATTGCCCATCGCGCAAAGCATTGAAGAAACAGTTCCGCCTGCCGGTATGGCAGGCCACGCCAAGCTGATCCACCAACAGCAAAATCGTATCGCCATCGCAATCGAGCCGCAGCTCCACCAGCGTTTGAATCTGCCCGGAGATCTCGCCCTTGCGCCAGAGCTTTTTGCGGCTGCGGGAATAGTAGCAGACGCGCCTGGTCGCCAGTGTTTGATCCAGCGCCTCGCGATTCATCCAGGCGAGCATCAGCACTTCGCCGGTATCGTGCTGCTGGGCGATCACGGGGATCAGCCCGGCTTCATTGAAGGTAAATTCGGTCATGACGCAAGGATTCCGTTGGTCAGGCAGGCTTCTTCAAAGCGCGCAATCACCGACATGTCGTGATCCGGCAGGTTGCTCGCTTCCTTATAGTCAACGCGGGTGATCAAGTCGCGAATGATGGCCAGGCGGGCGGCTTTTTTATCATCGGCGCGCACCACGTTCCAGGGCGCGCAGGCGCTGCCGGTCATGCGCAGCATGGTGTTGCGGGCATTGGTGTAGTCATCCCAATGGCCGATCGCCGCATCGTCGATCGGGCTGATTTTCCATTGCTTCAACGGGTCGTCGCGCCGCGCTTGCAACCGCTTCCTTTGTTCATGGCGATCGATGTCGAGGTAGTATTTGATGATGATAATGCCGGAATCGCACAGCATCTGCTCGATCACCGGCACCGTTCGCAGGAAGTCGTCATATTCCGTGGCGGTGCAAAAGCCCATAACCTTCTCCACCCCGGCGCGGTTATACCAGCTGCGATTGAAGATCACGATTTCACCGCAAGCCGGCAAATGCTGAACATAGCGCTGGAAGTACCATTCCGTGGCTTCGCGGTCGGAGGGTTTCGGCAAGGCGACGATCCGGATATCGCGCGGGCTTAGATGTTCGGTGATGCGCTTGATGGTGCCGTCCTTGCCGGCGCCGTCGCGGCCTTCCAGGATGATGAGGATTTTCTGGCCGCTGCCGATCACGTGGCGCTGCAGCTTCACCAGCTCTACCTGCAAGCGGTAGAGCGTCTTCTCGTAACGCGCACCGGACGCGGCGGATTTACGTTCGTCGTGCTTGCCCATGTCGTTCTGGCTCCTCAGCGGATATCGGGACAAAAACCGGCGTGACCCTAGCCGATGCAAGCGGCGCGCTCGCGGGTACCTGGGCCCATGAGAGCTGGAAAGAAAGAAGCCGCTTTTTGAAAGCGGCGCAAAAACTTCTCGCTACGCCAAAGCCGGGAGGTTTCGGCGCCTATGGCCAAGATCCAGGACGTCTTTTTGCCGCAACGGCGGCTCTAGCTCCAGCTCTTGCTGCCGGTCAGAAACCTCACCCAGCCCCAGCAGGCGCCGAGATGGCGCAGGAGCTGGAAGCTGAAGGGCTCGATGATGGCCGCGAGCAACGCCGGGCCGAAGCCGATCTTCGCCTCACCGCCGGCCCAGTTGCGGTAGAGCTGGATGGACCAGGCGTGGAAGGCCAGGTCTAGGATGATCTTGCCGATAATGAACCCGCCAACCGGGATGAGCAGCGAAGCCCGGCCGGTAAAGATATAGAACAGCAGCAGGGCAAAGGCGCAGAGGCCGTAGACCGGCTGCAGCGTGTCGGCCGCCTTCACGGTGAGCATCCACTTGCCCAGCCGCGAATATCCCGGGTTGCCGACCATGTCGCGGTACCAGAACTGGGTCTGCAAAAAACCCCCGAACCAGCGCCGACGCTGCCGCAGGAACCCGAGCGTGCGCCCGGGCGCAGAGGTGGTGGCGCGCGCAGCGCCAATGGCAGCACTTTGCCAGCCGCGGCCATGCTGATAGCCGAAGCGGCGCAGGCGGTGGATCAGCTCGTAATCCTCAACCAGGCAATCCGGATCGAAACCGCCGACTTCTCGCACCGCATCCAGCCGGAAGCCGGCAAAGGCGCCGGAGATCAGCAGCAGCGCGTCCATTCTGCCCCAGGCGTAGCGCGAAAGAAAATTGCGGACATATTCATAGGTCTGGAACCATTGAAAGCAGCGTCCGGCAAAATCCGGCGCGCAGACGGGCGTGAGTACGCCGGTCGCGGCGACCAGCCTTGGGCGCGCGGCGAAGGCGGACTGCATGGCAAGCAGCGCATCCGGCGCCAGTTTGGTATCGGCATCCACGGTGACGAATAATTCGGTCCGCACATGCGCCAGCGCCTGGTTCAGCGCCGCGGCTTTACCGGCATGCGGCAGACGCAGCCAGCGCAGTTGCGGCAGGTTTGGGCTCGGAAAGCTGAGTTCGCCGGGCTGCGCGGCCAAGCCGAATTGTTGCTCCAGCAGCCGGCCGGTGCCGTCCACCGAGCCGTCATCGGCGATGATGATGGCGGCCGGCGAACTGGATTGACGTGTCAGCGCGGCAATCGTGGAAGCCAGCACCGTCGCCTCGTTATAGGCGGCGATGATGACGGTCAGCGCCGAAGGCTCACTTACCGCCGCCGGCACCGCAGGGACATGGCGCAGCGGCCAGGTTTGCCAGAAGGTGAAAGCCAGCAGGATGCTGTCATAGCCGATATACACGATGCCGACCGACCAGCCGGCGATCCCATGCCCAAAAAAAGCCTGAACCAGCAGGGCCAGAAACAGCAGCAGCACGACGCCATGGATCAGCACGCTCGCCATCGGCGTCGGGGGCGGGGTGAAGCGGGGCGAGTGCGCATGCAAAGCCGCTTCCAGCTTGCCGCCCACCCGCGCATTCGAGGAAATCTGGTTCAGCATGGTGCGTCTCGTCCTATATGGTGACGCGCGGCTAAGGCATGTTAACAAAGACGCAACTTGGAGCTATGCCATGACGCCTGCCGACAGATACACGAAAACCGCGGTCCTGCTCCACTGGCTTATCGCTTTTCTCATCCTGGGCAATATCGCCCTTGGATGGGGGTCGCATTTCCTCCCCGACGCCGATATCCGGCCGGACATCGACCTGCACAAATCTATCGGCATTACCGTGCTCGGGCTCGCCTTTGTCCGGTTTTTCTGGCGCTTCACGCATACGCCGCCGCCGCTGCCGGCAGAGTATCCGCGATGGGAGCGCTATCTGGCGCATACGGCGCATGTTGCACTCTACGTGCTGATTTTCGCCATGCCGATCACCGGCTGGATACATGATTCCGCCTGGAACCAGGCCGCCACCCATCCGATGCAGCTTTTCTGGGTGATCCCATGGTTCCGCTTGGGGTTCATCACCGGGCTGAACCCGGCCACCAAGGAGATGATCCACGGCCTGTTCGGGCAGATCCATCTCTATCTCGGCTGGACGCTCTACGCCGTTTTAGGCCTGCACATACTAGGCGCGCTGAAGCACCAGCTTGTCGAGAAGCATCCGGAACTACAACGGATGTGGCGCTAACCATTCTCTAGCATTTGCCGTTTAGAATTTGCAGTTTAGCATTTGCCTTGCCACCGCTTCGGCAACTCTGATCCCGTCGACCCCGGCTGAGAGTATGCCGCCGGCATAGCCCGCACCCTCGCCGGCGGGAAACAGGCCAGAGGTATTCAGGCTTTGCAAATCCTTGCCCCGGGTGATGCGGATGGGCGAGGAGGTGCGGGTCTCGACGCCGGTGAGCACAGCATCGGGTCGCGCGAAACCCGGAATCTGTTTCTCAAACGCCGGCAGCGCCTCCCGTATGGCGGCAATCGCATAATCCGGCAGGCAAGCGGCCAGGTCGGTCAGATGCACGCCGGGCCGGTAGGATGGAAGCACAGCGCCGAATGCAGTGCTGGCGCGGCCGGCAATGAAATCCCCGACCAGCTGGCCAGGCGCGGCATAGCTCTCGCCGCCCGCCAGATAGGCCGCCGATTCCCAATGCCGCTGAAACGCGATGCCGGCGAGGTTGCCGCCGGCCTGGCCGGCCGCGGCATAATCCTCCGGCGTGATGCCGACCACAATGCCCGCATTGGCGTTACGCTCGTTGCGCGAATACTGGCTCATGCCGTTGGTCACCACACGTCCGGGCTCGGAAGCGGCGGCAACCACCGTACCGCCGGGGCACATGCAGAAACTATACACCGAGCGACCATTGCCGGCGTGGTGCACCAGCTTGTAATCGGCAGCCCCCAGTATGGGATCGCCGGCAGAGCTGCCGAAACGGTGGCGGTCGATCATCGATTGCGGATGCTCGATACGAAACCCGATCGAAAACGGCTTCGCCTCGATATGCACCTGGTTGCGTTCCAGCATCTCGAACGTATCGCGCGCGCTATGGCCGACAGCGAGCACCACATGCCTTGCCGCAATCACCTCGCCGCTCTGCAACGCCACGCCGGCCACATGGCGGTCCGCATCCAGATGCAGATCGGCCGCCTTGGCGCCAAAACGGTACTCGCCGCCTAGCGCCTCGATCGTCGCACGCATCGCCTCCACCATGCCGACCAGCCGGAAGGTGCCGATATGCGGCTTGCCGACAAACAGGATCTCCTCCGGCGCGCCGGCCTTGACGAACTCGTTGAGCACCTTACGACCAAGGTGATTTGGGTCCCGGATCTGGCTGTAGAGCTTGCCGTCGGAGAACGTGCCGGCCCCCCCTTCGCCGAACTGCACGTTGGATTCCGGGTTCAGCTCCGAACGGCGCCACAGCCCCCAGGTATCCCGGGTTCGCTCCCGCACCTGCTTGCCGCGCTCCAGGATGATCGGCCGCAGCCCCATCTGCGCCAGCACCAGTCCGGCAAAAATGCCGCAAGGCCCGGTGCCGATCACCACCGGCCGCAATTTCGGCGCGCCAGTGAAGCGCGCTACAAACTTGTATTCGGTGTCGGGCGAAGGCTGGATGGCCGGATCGTCGCGCGCCAGCATTGCCGCCTCATCGGTAAGCCTGGCGTCGATGGTGTAGACCAGCTTGATGCTGTTTTTCGCCCTTGCATCCCAGGCGCGGCGGAAAATCCTAAAATCCTCGAGCCCCGCATCCTCGATCCCAAGCCGGGCGAGGATCGCCGCGCGCAGATCGCCCTCGTTATGGCGCAGAGGAAGAATCACATTGTTAAGCCGCAGCATCGCCCTGCATGATACGCCGGCGCAGCCCAAAGCTCCACTAAGCGAAGGGCAAATGCAAGCGCTTCTTTTTTGCGGAAAAAGCAGCGGGCCGCCGGTGCGGCAAAAAGACCTCTACTTTTCTGGCCTTGGGAGTTCGCAGCTCCCCGGCTTGCTAGTAGAACCTATAGGCGATGCCGATGCTGCCGCCGAATGCGCCGGTGCTTATCGGCTGGTGCGGCATATAAGTGAAATCAACCAAACTTGGCCTCGATCCGAAATAGCTTGAATGCTGCCAGGAAAGCGTTCCGATAAAATGCAGTCTGGCGCCGAAAGCGTCATCCAGGCCCAGGCTTATGCGCTGCGCGCCGGCGACGCCGAAACTTTGTCCGCCCGCAAAACCGCCTGCAATCCCGTTCAGGCCGAAAAGCTCGCCGTCGAATGAAGTCACCCAGCTGGCAGAAATCGGCAGGTCCAGGCGCAGGCCGCCGCCGCCGAGCCGCAACGCGTAGAGTGCACCGGATGCGGCAGCGAAATCATAATCAAACATCGTGTATCGGCCCGGATCCCAGCCGCGTATCTGCGGTAGCAGGGCAATGAAGCGGTCTTCGGCCTCCTCCGGCGCGATGTTATCCTCATATTGCGTGTGCACTGCCCCGGAATTGACCGCCGCGGCCGGCGTCGCGGCCTGCCCCGCCGGCGCACCGGCCAGTGCAGCCGGCAGCCACGCGGCAGCACATCCGAAGATAAGATTTTTCAGGCGCATGGCTCGCCTCGATCGGTTACGAGCGACCTGTAACCGATCTCGTGACGTAACTAAAGCGAAAAATATACCTTAGGTTGAAAATTCCTCAGACGGCTATCGTTTATTATTTGTGAGGTCAGGCAAACCGCCGCAGGTCGAGCGTGCGCGGGTATTCCGGCCCCTGCACGGCTTGCGGCGCGGCCATCGGCCCGGGCGTGTGGCCGATGGGGAAGAAGCGCGAGCGCCGCCTTGCTTCCGCAGAATTGGCGTTGACCGGAAAATCGTCATAGGCGCGGCCACCCGGATGCGCGACATGATGCGTCATGCCGGCGACGCTGCGGCCGGACCATTTGTCGTACACGTCGAACACCAGCGGCACCTGCGCGTTGATGGTGGGGTGCAGCGCGGAGAATGGCTGCCAGGCCTTGAAGCGCACGCCGGCGACATACTCGCCCGGCAGCTCGGTGCGGGCGAGCGGCAAGGCGGCGCCGTTGCAGGCCAAAATGTAGCGCTCGTCGATCCAGCCGGAAACCTTGGCCTGCAGCCGCTCGGCCGAGCTATCGACATAGCGGGCGGTGCCGCCCGAACTCTGCTCCTCGCCCAGCACATGCCAGGGCTCGAGCGCGTGGCGCAATTCCACCCGCATGTCGCGCACGGCGATCTCGCCGATTTGCGGGAACCGGAATTCCAGATGCGGATCGAACCATTCACGTTTCAGCGCAAAACCATAGGCGCCGATTTCTTCCAAGGCTTCGCGGAAATCGGCCTCGGCGTAATGCGGCAGCAGGAACTGGTCGTGCAGCCGGGTGCCCCAGCGGATCAGCCGGCGCTCGTACGGCTTCTCCCAGAAGGCGGCGATGGCAGAGCGCATCAGCAGCACCTGAGCGGCGGACATCTCTGCATGCGGCGGCATCTCGAAGGCGCGGAACTCCACCAGGCCGCGCCGCCCGGAGGCCGAACCCGGCGCGTACATCTTGTCGATGCAGAACTCGGTGCGGTGGCCGTTGCCGGTCATGTCCGTCAGGATATTGCGGAACAGCCGGTCGACGATCCAGGGTGGGGTTTGCCTGTGCGCCTGCACCTGGCTGAACGCGATTTCCAGCTCGTTCAGCGAATCCTGGCGCGCTTCGTCGATCCGCGGATGCTGACTCGAAGGGCCGATAAACAACCCGCTGAACAGGAAGGAAAGCGACGGGTGGTTATGCCAGAAGCCCAGCATGGATTTCAGCAGGTCCGGCCGCCGCAAAAACGGGCTTTCCTCCGGTGACGCACCGCCCATGACCACATGATTGCCGCCGCCGGTGCCGACATGGCGGCCATCCAGCATGAATTTCTCGGTCGCCAACCCGACTTCCCGCGCCGCCTGGTAGAGTTGCGTTGTGCGCTCGATATGCTCGGCCCAGCCTGTTGCGGGATGCACATTGGCTTCGATCACGCCGGGATCGGGTGTGACGGAGAAGTTGAGAACGCGCGGATCTTCCGGCGGCAGATAGCCTTCCAAAACCACCTTGCGGCCGAACTCGGCGGCGGTGTCTTCCACCGCGGCGGTCAGTTCCAGCCAGTCCTCGATGTCGTAAAGCGGCGGGTAGAATACGTGCAGCAGGCCGCGGCGCGGCTCCACGGCGAGTGCGGTGCGCACCAGCTCCGGTTCCTGGCGGCCAACTTCCGGAATATCCTGCGGCACCGATCGGGAACCTGCCATGCTGCCGCCCAGGCCGGATGTTTCGCGAACGCGCGGCGATGCTTCGCGCGGCGGCAGTTTTTCGCGCGGCGCGAAAGGATCGATCTCGGCATCCTGTTCGATGGCTTCCGGGTCCGCCCAGGGCAGGCTCTCCAGCGGCAAACGCAGCCCGATCGGGCTGTCGCCGGGCACCAGAAACATCACGGAATCGCGGAAGAACCATTTGCTGCTCTGCCAGCTCGCACCCTCGGCCGGTCCGCGGCGCAACGGCAGCACGCTGCCCACGGGCGCCGCCACGCCTTCGCCGAATACTTTCGCCAGCCGCTCGCGCTCCAGCGGGTCGCGCAGTTTGGCATCTTGTGCAACGACATTGGCGGGCAGACGATGTTCGCGCCAGAGATAATAATGCACGTCTTCATAAGCGGAATTGACGAGCGCAGGGTCGATCTGCAGCCGCTCCGCCAAAGCGGCCGCGAACGCTGCCGCGGCCGCCGGATCGGCGTCGCCGGTGTCGTCATCGGAGGCGAGGAGCGAAGGATCTTTCCACACAGGCTCGCCATCCGCCCGCCAATGCGCGTGGATTGCCCAGCGCGGCAATTGCTCGCCCGGATAATGCTTGCCCATATTATAGGTCAGCGCCGCGCCGGGACTCCAGAGCGGGGTGAGCTTGCGGATCAGCCTGCCGGCGTAATGCCGTTTGGTCGGCCCCAGCGCATCGATATTCCATTCCAGCGCTTCAAAATCGCTGGCGGCGACGAAGGTCGGCTCGCCGCCCATGGTCAGGCGCACATCGCCGCGGGCGAGAGCGCGATCTACCGCCGCACCCTGCGCCAGAATCTCCTGCCATTGCTGCGGCGTGTAGGGCTTGGTCACGCGCGGGGTCTCCGCCACGCGCGTCACCTTCATTTCGAACTCGAAGGTGGTTTCCGCCTTGCCTTGGATGGTGCCGGAGATCGCCGCCGCCGATGACGGCGAAGGTGTCGCCGCCAGCGGAATGTGGCCTTCGCCGGCCATCAGGCCGGAAGTCGCGTCCAGCCCGATCCAGCCGGCGCCGGGCAGATACACCTCCGCCCAGGCATGCAGATCGGTGAAGTCGGCGGCAGGGCCTTCGGCGCCGCCATCGACCGGCTTCACATCGGCGGTGAGCTGGATGAGATAGCCGGAGACGAAGCGCGCCGCGAAGCCGAGATGGCGCAGCAGGTTGACCAGCAGCCAGCCGGAATCCCGGCAGGAGCCTTTTTCCAGGGTGAGGGTTTCTTCCGGCGTATAAACGCCGGGCTCCAGCCGCACGACATAGGCGATGCGGTCGGCGATGGTCCGGTTGACCATCACCAGCAGATCGACCATGCGCGGTTCGGCCGTGCCGATCTCGGCCCGCACGGTTTCGATCAGCGCCTGCAACTTCTCACCCGGAACGCTACGCAACCGGAACGGCGCCAGCTCCTCCGCCAGGATGTCGTCATACAGGAACGGGTAGGTCTCTGCGCTGGGTTCCAGAAAGAAATCGAACGGGTTGATCGTTGCCATATCGGCAACCAAGTCGACCAGCACTTCGAAGCTCGTCACCCGTTCAGGGAACACCACGCGGGCGAGGTAGTTGCCCTGCGGGTCCTGCTGCCAGTTCAAAAAATGCGGCTGCGGCGAGACTTTCAGGGAATAGGAGAGGATGGGGGTGCGTGCATAGGGCGCCGGCCGCAAACGTATCGTCTGCGGTCCCAACTGTACCGGCTGGTCATATTTGTAGCTGGTGCGGTGGGTAATGGCGGCATGGACGGACATGCGTTCTCCTTCGGGCGTGCTGCCGTTTCAATCAGCACGGGGGTTGCGCTTTTGCAATGCAATCGCGGGGATGCAGCTGGCCGGCAGGCAAAAGGCTTTTGCCAGATACGAGGTCTGTAGGGCGGGTTTTAACCCGCCATTGGCGCCCATGGCGGATTAAAACCCGCCCTACAAGATGGGGCGCACCAACACGTGCTGTTTTTTCCCCGCCGAAAGTTTCAGCACCGTTTCGCCGGCAATCACCTGCGCCTCGTCGGCGATCACCGCGTCGTTCAACCTGGCGCCGCCGCCGCGGATCAGGCGCCTGGCTTCGCCGTTGCTGTCGGCCAGGCCGGCGCGCACGAACAATGCGAAAGCCGGGATGCCGCCTGCCAACTCCGCGGCCGGGACTTCGATGCTCGGCAAGCCCTCGGCGCTGACACCTTCCGAAAAAGTCTTGCGTGCGGTTTCCGCGGCTTCCTCCGCCGCATTTCGGCCATGCGCCAACGCGGTTGCCTCCGTCGCCAGCACGATCTTCGCGTGGTTGATCGCAGCACCCGCCACCGCCTCCAGCCGGGCGATTTCCGGCAGCGGCAGATCGGTGAACAGTCTGAGGAACCGCCCGACATCCGCATCTTCGGTATTCCGCCAGAACTGCCAGTACTGGTACGGGGTGAGATGCTCAGCCGTAAGCCATACCGCGCCCGCGGCCGTTTTGCCCATTTTAACGCCGGACGCGGTGGTCAGCAACGGCGTCGTCAGCCCAAAAACCTGTTTGCCGTCGGTCCGCCGCACCAGATCCACGCCGGAGACGATATTGCCCCATTGGTCCGAGCCGCCCATTTGCAGGCTTACCCCATGGCGGCGGTTGAGCTCGCGAAAATCATAGCTCTGCAGGATGGAGTAGTTGAATTCGAGAAAGGTCAGCCCTTGGTCGCGCTCCAGCCGCGAGCGCACGCTATCGAAGGACAGCATCCGGTTGATGGAAAAATTCTGCCCGACCTCGCGCAAAAGCTGGATATAGCCAAGCTTGTCCAGCCAATCTGCGTTGTTGACGATTTCCGCATCCGCGTTGCCATTTCCAAAGCTTAAAAACGGCTTGAATACCCGGCTGATGCCGGCCAGATTCGCCGCGATCCGCTGGTCGTTCAGCAATTGCCGCGCCTCCTCCCGGAAGGAAGGATCGCCAATCTGCCCGGTGCCGCCGCCGACCAGCACATAGGGCTTGTGCCCATGCTTCTGCAGCAGCCGCAGCAGCATGATCTGGGTCAGGCTGCCGACATGCAGGCTATCCGCTGTAGGGTCGAAGCCGATATAGCCAGCCACCGGGCCGGTCAGCAGAGCCTCGTCCAATGCCGCCTCGTCGGTGCATTGGAACACGAAGCCGCGCGCCTGCGCCTCGATTAAAAACTCACTTTTAGCCATGACACCCCTTAACGCATATCCGGGCGCCCGCTACCACAGGCCGGATGGATGGTAAATTTCTGCGCGCCGTCGGGATGATGAGCGGCACGTCGCTGGATGGGGTAGACGCCGCCTGGGTGGAAAGCGACGGCGTCACCATAACCCGAACCGGGATGAACGTGACGATGTATTACGAGGACGAGCTGCGCGCCGATCTGCGCCGCCTGCTCAGTTTGGCGCCCACAATTTCCGCCGAGGATCCGTTCCTGAAAGATGTCGAACGCCGGCTGACGGAGGATCACTGCATCGTCTTCGGCATGATCGGCCAGGGGACCGACATTATCGGCCTGCATGGCCAGACTATCCTGCACGCGCCGGAAAAACGCCGCACTTGGCAGATCGGCGATGCCGGCATGCTGGCCCGCAAATCCGGCCTGCGGGTGGTGCACGACTTCCGCAGCGCCGATGTGGCCGCCGGCGGCCAGGGCGCGCCGCTGGCGCCGCTTTATCATGCGGCCTTGGCGCAGTCGCTGCCGAAACCGTTGCTCATCGTCAATATCGGCGGTGTCGCCAACATCACCTGGCTGGGGCCAAACGGCGAAATCCTGGCCTGCGATACCGGCCCCGGCAACGGCCCGCTGGATGATTTCGTGCACCGCCATACGGGCCAAAATTATGACAAGGACGGCATCCTGGCCGCCGCCGGCACGGTTCAGCGCGACCGCCTGGCGCAACTGCTGGCGCATCCTTATTTTGCGCTGCCCGCCCCCAAATCACTCGACCGGCTGACCTTCTCCAGCCTGATCGAGGCAGCGGTAAAAGACCTCTGCGTCGCCGACGGCACCGCGACGCTCACCGCCTTTACTACGGCCGCCATCGCCGCTGCACCGGTTTCGGCGCCGCCCTTGCGGGTGCTCGTCTGTGGCGGCGGCCGCAAAAACAGCGCCATCATGGCCGGGCTCGCCGCTGCCTTTCCCGTGCCGGTCGAGCCAGTGGAAGCGGTCGGCTGGGATGGCGACGCGCTGGAGGCGCAATGCTTCGGCTTCCTCGCAATACGCAGCCTGTACGGCCTGCCTCTGTCGCTGCCGGGCACCACCGGCGTGCCGCAGCCGATGCCCGGGGGCAGGCTGATAAGCATCTGAGAAAGAGGCTCTTTTTCGACAAAGAACAAAAAACCTTCGGACTTCGGGTCATGCGCATAAGCGCTGCAAACGCCCATGGCCGAGATTCAAGGAAGTTTTTGCGCCGCTTTTTTCAAAAAGCGGCTACTTTCCTCATCCTTAGCTTGTTGCTCTAGAATTTCTTGTAGACCAGGTCTGGCGCCGGCCCGTTCAAAATCAGGGTGAAAGCCACCAGCACGACAACCATCGCGGTTGCGGTGATGGTCCGCCAGTAGCGCGACCGCGGGGGTCCGTCCGGCGCTGCTTCCTGCTTGGCCTCGGCCGGGGCCATTGCCACCCAGATCGTCAGCAGAACGGTTGCAACCACGAAGACCAGCAGCCAACTGGCGAGCATCGCGGCGAGGCCGCCGGTGGCGACGAGGCCGGCGAGCTGCTGCCAGCTCGACCAGAACCAGAGCAGGGTGAACGCGAACCAGGTGAAGGTCAGGCCCCGGCACAACGCCGTGTACCCGCCCTTCGCGCTGAGCGCGCGGTAGCCTTTGCGGGTCAGCAAGTTGGTCATCACGATCTGGTACAGCTTGTTGGCGGCGACGCCGCCGCCTTGCAGCAGCCCAAAAAACAGGAAGGTTGCCGTCTGGCCATGCCAGGCGCCGACCAGGAAGAACGTTACAAAATAGGCCAGCACACCGAAATAAGGCTCCAGCGTGGGCGAGGGGATCCGCCGCATCGAGCCCATCACCAGCGGCATATAAACGTAGGTCTTCAGCCAGTTCGACAGGCTGATATGCCAGCGGCTCCAGAAGTTGATGAAATTCTCCGAGCAAAACGGATTTTTGAAATTCTCCGGCAGCTCCAGGCGGAACAGCCGCGCGGCGCCGATGACGAAATCGGTGTAGCCGGAAAAATTGGCGTAGAGAAACAGCGGATAGCCGCCGCCGATCAGCGCGCCGTACAGCGCATGCGCGCCGAAACCTTGCGCCCGGACATAACCCAGAATCCAGCCTTGCTGCGCCCGCTGAATGATCAATGAGACGATCGCCACCTTGAAGTAGCCAATGATCATCCGCTCGAGCCCGCGGGCGATCGAAAAGAGGTCGAGCGGCAGGCGCTTGTCTTCCCGCGTCGCCTTGTAGCTGGGATAAAGCTGGATCGGCCCGGAAACCAGCGCCGTGAAATTCATGGTGTAGTTGAAATAGGTCAGCGGGCTGACCTTGCCCGGTACCGCTGCCTGCTTGGCGTCGATGATCAGCGACAAGACCCGGAAGAAAACATAGGAGAGCCCGACCGCAGTGTAGCGGAACGGTAGAAAACTGCCCGATGGAATGAAGACGTAATGCTTCAGATCGAAGAAGGCGAACAGCATTGCGGCCATGAAGGCCAGAAATACCGGCATCGTCGGCCAGCGCGTGACGATGCGGAACCCGGCATAACCGAGCGCCAGGAAGCCGACATATGGCGCCGCGGCGCCGGCGCTCGGCACGAAGGTTGCGAAGAAGGCGATATTCAGGACCAGAAAAACCAGGCTTCCCCAGCGCTGCGACGGCGAAAGATTAAAGGCGACCGCGCCGATGATCGCAAATTCTGCGAATTGTACGGAAGGAACATTCATTGCTGTGTCTCCCCGTGCAGCTTGCAACCGGAAAATGGCGCGCCTTGCGCCGTCAACGTCGATTCCGCGACCAAGGCCGCCAAAGCCTGACCTTTGCCGTTGAGGTGGCCGTCGACCACCATGAAGTAGTCGGACGGGTCGCTGATCTTTTTAAAACGCGGCACCAGATCGCCGAAGATGATGCCATGACGCTGCGCGATCTGCCGCGTTGCGACTTCGATTGTATAGGGATCGATTCCGGGGAGCTGCTCGCCGGTGGCGACGAGATCGCCTTGCGCTTCCTGCGGCGCGAAAATCACGACGAAGGGCACGCCGGCCCGGTGCAGTTGCGCCGCGATGTAGCCCAATGCCGCATCGGCATAGACCAGCCTGTGCTGCCAGGCAGGCGAAAGTGGTTGCCTTAGAAAATCCGCCTTGTCGCCATTGCGAAGGTATAACGGAATATAGCTCGTCGGCTGCTGGAACATGACATGCTCGGCTAAAAAAAACGCGCGCGACTGCTTGAAGTAGGCGTTTACGTCCCGCAACGAGAAATGATGCTGCGTTGCAAGGCCGCGTTTCACCGGTCGGGCCCCGGTCTGCGCCACGGCAGGTGAAAAATCGCCTCGCGGCTCCTCATAAAAATCGAAGGGTGCCACGAACATGACGACGACGCTCGGATGTTCGGCAAGAGCAGCAGGGATGGTTGCCGCCGTCTGGTTGAATTTATGCAACCCACCCAAGTTCTGCACGTCCAAATCTAAACCGCAGTTCTGCGACAGGAAGGCGGCCGTATGCATGTACCAGGTCTGGTCCGTCGGTATGTCCAGGCCCCACCCGGTCGAAGAACCGATTACCGCAATACGCCGGGCCCCGTTCAGCGGAGCGTGACAGGGCGTGGCGGAGCGGTATCCGCATTCGTTGTAGCGGTTTTCCACCCATTGTCCTTCCGGGCTTTTTGTTCTGGACGTGCAGTCTGGCTTGGCGTGCTCGCCCAGTATCGGGTCTGCAACCAGGCAGCTATCGGTCAATCGCTGCGGCATTGCGATGCGCGCGCCGATCTCGGTGCCCGCAAGCATGAACACTGCGGTGCAAAGGCTCAACAAAGGCAGGAGGAAAAAGTCGTAACGCGGCAGATGTCGCCCAGAAGCCGGAATGCTCATCCACCTTCTTCCGCCGAACGGCGCACGGTCATGGGCGCACCTTCTATTTCGGTGCCGGCGGCAATCACCCACCACTCGGCTGTATCGGTTTGCGGCGCTTCTTCGAACCGGCTGAAGCCGAGTTTGTCGTAATGGTCGCGCACCATGGCGTTGCGCTCGCTCGGCAGATAGACACCGACGATGCGGCTGATCCCACACGCCCGGGCATTCTGCAGAATTTCCCGCAGCACCATGTGCTCGACCCGCCTGCCCAGAACGCGGCAGCTCATCAGCCAGGTATCGATCTCCCAGGTCTGCGGATCGCGCGGCTTGCAAATGACGACTGAGATCATGCCGTTATCGCCAAAGGCGTCGAGCAGCCGCACCTGCAAGGTGAAGACCGCAGGATCCTCCGCCGCCGCCTGAACCGCCGGCTCGCTATAGCGGCGCGTCGTCAGATTGTACTGGTTCGATTTGTTGATAAGCTGGCTGATGCGCGCACGGCCCATCGAATTGAACGGCGCGAAAACGATTTCCATTTTCAGCGTCGCAAGATAGGCATCGACATCGCCGGCCTGCGCCTGCAGGGCGACACGCTCGGCATTGCGCTGATAGAAATCCGCCCGTGCGCGGTCTTCTTCGGAAAACGTGACGGCCTCGAAATAACCTGCGGCAAGAACGGTTCGGGCATAAAGCGCCGGGTCCTCGCCCAGCTCCGGAATGGCGACCTGCGGCAGGATCTCCCGGATCAGCCCCCGCTCGACCGGATTATCGTCGACGAAGACCATCGATTCCAGGCCGAGCGAGAGCGCATTGGCGATCGCCGTGATATTCGTTGCTTTATCGCTCCAATTTGCCTGGAACACCGCGATGTGATTCTCCCGCAACAGCATCTCCGGATGTTGCTGAAACGGCGAACGGGCGACCTCGTCGGTATTTTTCGAAGAAACCGCCAGCACAATGCCGCGATCTCGCAACTTCAGCGCCATGCGCTGCACGTCGAGATAGGCCTCGCCCACGGCGTCGCCCTGGGCGATGCGTATGCCATCTAGCCCGTCATCGCCGATCACGCCGCCCCAGACGGTGTTGTCCAGATCCAGGATCAGGCAGCGGCGGGATTTGCCGCGCATCGCGCCCAGCAGCCGTGCCACATGTTCCGCATAGAGCGGCAGATAGGTGGCGGAAAATGGCAGCTTCGCCAGATTCCACTGCGAAGGCGAGTGCCAGTTCGCCAGCCCGATCGTCTCGGCCAAAGCCGCGACATCGAGAAGAAAATCGCCGGTGCCGGGTATCTCGGCCGCAAGTTCGTGATTCAGCACATCCAGCGCGCCGCGGATGGATTGCGACATTGCGCGGTCCAGGCTGCCGAACAGCGTCTCGGCCGGCGGCGCGAAGGTCTGCACGATGCTCACCGCGCCGGAACTCTGCCTAAAACCGGCCTGCATGTTGCGGATGATGCGCAGCGCGTCGCCGACGCCATCCGGCGCGGTCAGCCCCGGAAAGCCGTGATGGTCGAGGCAGAACAGCACGGCATCCGGTTTGAACGCGTTGATCTGCGATTGCGGGTTCAGCGCCTCCTGAATGGTCTGGCCAAACTCGGCGCGGCTGCTCTCCAGTAGAATGCCATGCCGCGCCGCGCTCGCGGCAAGGGTAGGCACAATCATATCTAATGTGGCGTTGCCGATCAGGCCAAGCCGGAACGGCGTCAGCGGCGCAAGGTTGGCCCCTTGCGCAACAAGGGCGGCGATCGTCTGCGATAGCCGCCCAAGCTGCTTCTCGCTCAGCGAATGCGCCGCCAGCACCCGCAAGGCCTGTCCCAAGCCCTCGGATCTTGTCAGCAAGGCTTCACATCTTTTTCTGAAATCCGCCGGCGCCGCCGGCAGCCAGGTCAGGTTTTCGTAAAGGTCCATTTGCGGATCCGGCGGCGCTAGACTTTTGCACCTATCGCAGCGGCAAGCTCGCCGACATTCTTGAAGCCCGCGACTTCGGATGCGGAGAAGTGGATTTTGAAGGCGCGTTCAATCTGCAGGATCAGGCGAACATGCGCCAGGCTGTCCCAGCCCTCGACATCATCCGCGGTCAGATCGGGGGTTGCGACGATGTCGTCATCATCGAAGCAGTCTTGCAGGATCGGGCTGAGCTTCTGGAGGATTACCCTTGTGTCGGATGCCATGCGGTTGCCCCATTTTTACTTCAGTGATGTCACTCGGCGGTGATTATGGGATAGGGCTAACCTCTTGACAAGGCTATATTCCCTGAGGAGGGGATCGCGGATAACATGATTTTTCACGACTGCGCGATCGCCGGTAGCCGACATGCTTTTGCGGCAGCCGACATGCTGCAGCCGACAAGCTAGCGTATTTCGAACAACCGCCAGCCGGTCTGGCGATCCTCAGCCCGCAGAACCAGCCAAAGCGGTGGTTTTTCGGCTTCGATCGCGTCCCATAGCGTATCGGGCGGCAGGCCATCCACAAGGTCGGTACGGCCTTCGATCGGGCAGAACAGGACAAAGCGCGCTTTGGCCGCTGCGAGCGACTCCGGCGGCGTGGCGCCGGGCAGGCTCCGCCACGCGGCGCGCGCCCGCAAATAGCCGGGCACGCCATGCTGATACAGCGACCCCACGGTGTCGATGCCGGTGCGGTAGAGCAGTTCCGGCGTTGCGCTGACATCCGCCAGCACCACCGCCCCGGCATAGGGTGCCAGCATAGTGTTGATATGCAGCAGGTCGCAGGAAGCCGGCGGCGCTCCGGTGGTTCGGCCGCCCAGGGCGGTCGCCGTACGCGGCACCGCAAGCAGCAGGCAAAGCAAGCCAAATCGCAGCAGGCGCGAAGCCCAACGAAACGGTTTCAGCCGGGAACTCAGATCGCTCAGCATCACCGGCAGCAGCGCTGCTGCGAGGCCGGCGGGAAATTCGACGAACAGCAGAAATTTGACGCCAAGGACAAGCGCCGTCGCCGCGCAGATCGACAGCCAGGTCCAGATCCAGCAAATACGGCCGCCTTGGGCCGCCTTCGCAGCCGAGTATAGCAGCGCCACCAGGCCGGGCAGCAAGAACCCCGCCAGCGCCGCCAGGTTCTGCGCCGGCTGCAGTTCCGTGATCACGCCGAAAAACGCCAGCCGGTCCGCGGCGTCCATCAATCCGTAGGGGCCCAACGCGACCTGGGGAAACAGCGCGATCCAGCCCAGCAGCAGCGCCAGCATCAAACCCAAGCCGAGCACGCGGCGCTGCCTGTTCGGCCATTTCTTCATTTGCCGGAGCGCCAGCGCGCCCGCCAGCAGGCCGAGGCTCAAGACCAGATAGACCAGCGAGAGCCGGTCGATCTCGACGACGCCATAGCCGCCTTGCGGCGGATCGATCGCAAAGCCAAACCCCAGCATGTCGAGGAAACCAGCGGCGCAGCCGACCAAAGCGGCGGAAATCGGTTCTTCCAGCCAGCGGAACAGCAAGGCGGCATAGGCCATCAGCACAAAGGGCATGGTCTCCGGCGTCAGCCAGATCGCGCCGCCGCCGGCCAGCCCGGCTAAGAAGGCCCAGCCGGCATCGCCGCGCCAAGCACGAACAATCAGGCCGGTGGTAAACGCGATCAGCGTCAGCAGCAGAATGTGGTAATGCACCATTCCGGGCAGGGCGAAAATCTGCAATCCCGGAAGCAGGGCCGCCGCCGCCGGCGCAGCCCAAAGTTGGTTTCGCTGCGCAAAGGGCTTCGCCGCAAAAGCCAGCGCCAACCCGAGGCAGCCAACGCCAAGCGGCCCCAGTATTACGCCGGCGGCGAACAGCGCCTGCCGCCAGCCGGTAAATATTGCAATCGGCGCCGCCAGCAGGAGCAAAAACCCGTCCAGCAGCCGGCTCCATTCCACCATTACGCCGGCGCCGGAATCATCGCGCGCCACGCGGTTTACCAGATGACCCTGCGCGATGCCCTGCAAGATGCGTTCGAGCCGCATATAGCTGTCAGGGTCGGTCAGGTGACCGGCAAAAACCGCCGGCCAGCCGGCTGCGTTAATGGCGATGTTGCAGGCTGCGCCGGTGACGAACATCGCCACCCAGAACCGCGATGTTATTCCGCCAGACCGCATTCGACTCGCCTCAAACAAAAACGGCCTTCACCGCTCGTGCAGCGAAGACCGTTTTTGAACCGTAATGCGGAACTAGTCGGCGGCCAGCGCCATTTGCTTGCGGGCCAGGCACTGGCTGACATAGCCCTCCACTGCTTCGGAGATCTTGTCGGCATGGTCGGCGAAGACGTGGTCGGCGCCAGGAAATACCCGGTAATCGATGGAAATACCCTTCTGCAGGTTCAGCTTATCGACCAGCTTATGCACCGAAGGCTCCGGCACCATCTCATCGGCATCGCCGTGGATGATCAGCCCGCTGGTCGGGCAAGGGGCGAGGAAGCCGAAATCATAGCCGGCGGCCGGCAAGGCCACGCTTACCCAGCCCGAGACCTCCGGCCGGCGCATCAGAAGCTGCATGCCGACGAAGGAGCCGAAGGAATAGCCGGAAATCCAAAGCCCGCCATGGCCGGGGTTCAAGGCCTGCATCCAGTCCAGCGCCGCCGCGGCGTCGTTGATCTCGCCCATGCCGCCGTCGAACTTGCTCTGGCTGCGGCCGACGCCGCGAAAATTGAAGCGCATGACGGAAAAGCCAAGGCGCTGAAAGACTTGGTACATGGAATAGGTAATGCGGTTATTCATGGTGCCGCCATGCAGCGGATGCGGGTGCAGAACCAGTGCCAGCGGCGCGCCGCGCTCCTTGGCATGATGGTAACGTCCTTCTAGGCGCCCCTCGGGCCCGGCAAACATAACTTCAGGCATTCACTCGTCTTTCATCTAACTGTTGCTTCTTCGGCATCGCCGCGTGCTACCGCCGACGCCCGTTTCAACCGGTATTCCCCGATACCGAAGTCTTTCCTGCCTTCTCCCCCGTGCTTTCTTGCACGCGCCTGCTCCCCCGTACCTTCTCCTCGTGCCTTCTCGCACGCGCCTTCTCCCCCGTGCCTTGTCCCACGTGCCGGCCAGCACCAAGCCAGCAGAATGTTGACCCACGCGGTTCGGATACCTAAACCTGCCGTAACCCCGCCCACAAGCGAATCGATTCAGAGCCTCCCTGGGTTTATCAATATATACTGCTCCCTGGAGCTTTCCTACGGAAATGTCGCATGGCCCTTATGTTTTTAACCGAGACGATACGGGCATACCGGCAGCGCGATCCGGCAGCGCGATCCGATCTGGAAGTGCTTCTGTGCTACCCGGGACTGCACGCTGTCGCCATTCACGCCGCCGCAAACTTCTTCTGGCGGCACCGCCTCTATACGCTCGGCCGCTTCACCTCGCATCTGGGACGATTTTTTACCGGGATCGAGATTCATCCCGGTGCGAGGCTGGGCCGGCGCTTCGTCATCGATCATGGCATGGGGGTAGTGATCGGCGAGACCGCGGAGGTCGGGGACGATGTTTATATCTACCATCAGGTGACACTGGGCGGCATCAGCACGCAGCCTGGCAAGCGCCATCCCAGCATCGGCAACAACGTGATCATCGGCGCCGGCGCCAAAGTACTGGGCGCCATCACCGTCGGCGATAACGCGCGCATCGGTGCCAATGCCGTGGTGGTAAGCGCCGTGCCGGCTGGGACGACGGTCGTCGGCATTCCGGGCCGCCCAGTGGAACAGGGCGGTAAAACGACGGAGCCCCGGTTCGGCGCCTATGGCACGCCGGCCGATCCTTGCCTTGACCCGTTGCTGCAGGAGCTGGATATGCTGCGCGCCAAGCTAACTGGACTGGAGGCCAAAATCGCCCGTGTGGCTGCAGAAAGGGTTTGAGAAGAGCCGCCGCTAGCCCTGCGCGCGCTCCAGCGGCATGCGGAAGGTGAAGCGGGTCTCATCCTGTATCGAACGCACTTCAAGCGAGCCGCTATGCGCCAGGGCGATCTGGTTGGCGATATACAGCCCAAGCCCCATCCCTTCCCGGCTGGGCTGCACGGTGCCGCGGGAGAAGGGTTCGAAGATGCGTGCCAGAACCGTTTCCGGGATCGGCTCACCCGCATTGGCCACCGTCATCTCGAAGCAGCCATCCGTGGTTCTGGCTTCGACTTCAACCGGCCGCTCCGGGTCGCCATGGTTGATGGCGTTGCTCAGCAGGTTGGAAGCAAGCTGAGCGATCCGCCGCAGGTCGCAGTTCACCGGCTCGTTGATGGCAAAGCGGCTTTGGATTATGCGACCCGGGCTGGCGATCCGCCGATCAGCCACAAGCTGCTCCAGCACGGGCTCGACGAAGTCGGAGGGCAGGCACTCGACCGCAACGCCGCCGCCCAGGCTGCTGCGGGAGAAATCCATCACAAGTTCTATCAGTACGGCCATACGTCCCGCGCTCGTGACGACCATTTCAACCCATTGGGTCGCGCGGTCGTTCAGCGGGTTTTTGCGCAGCATCTCCATTCCGCCCAGGATCGCGGTCAGCGGGTTACGCAGATCGTGCCCCAGAACCGCGATAAACCGTTCGAGCAGCGCCGAGGTCTGGCGCTCCAGCAGCAGGCTGTCCTGGGCCTTCCGCTCACGGTCGATCGCGCTCAGGTGAGCGCCGATCAGCGTCGCGAATGTTTCGAACATCGCTATGGTCTCCGGGGCGTTCAACGGGCGCGGCGCCGGGTCGAAGGCGCACAAGGTGCCGAAAAACCCGCCGTCTTCGCGCAGGATCGGTACCGAAATATAACTCTTGAAGCCGTGGCGGGCAGGCGCTGGATGCCGGCTGAAGCGCGTATCCAGCGCGACATCCTCGATCACGATTTTCTGCCGGCTCCGGCGTATGTCGCTGCAGAGGGTGGATTTAATATCAAGCTCGCCGTTCGGCGGTAACTCGAAGCCGAAATCGTTACGGGCTGCGCAGGCGATCCAGCGTTCCTCGGTCACACGCGCCACTGCCGCGAAGCCGACGCCGGTGGAACGGCAGATGATATCGAGCAGCACCGCAATCGCCTTGAACCGGGCGATGTCCGCCATTTCCGTTGTCAGCTTGTCAGACACGCATCCGATCCATGTTATCCCATAACAAAAGACGAACACCTTGTCACTTTGCGAAAATACCTCTCCCAAAGGCAATGCTTCTACATCAAGAGATTGTGAGCCTCAATGTCTCACAAATCCACAATGCTATCGCACGCGCGGCTCTGAGCCTCATTCCGGCTATGCGAATCAATGCGGTAGCAGATGTGCTTGCTTTTTATGCGCATCGATTGGGGACCTTATCCAACGGCTCCGATGCCGCACCGAAGACAGGCCCGAATGTTGACACGCTTCGATTGCCAAACTTTAATAGGTGATACTTATGCGTGTGAGCCAAACGAATGCTGGATCGCAGCGCTTCAAGTTGAAAAGCTCGCGGAAGAGAAAAACGTTCCAAAGTTAAGGCAATTTAGACTGAGCAGTTCAAAGCATAAACACCCTTAAGGAAGGGCGAGATGAACTTCGTTCAATCTCATCCTACCGGATAGGTCCGGTCGATATGTTCTCATAACAAGACTGCGCTGATTCCGGAGTGTACGATGGCAGATAACAACCTTCCGGCTAGCGATCTTCCGGCCATTGCCGCGTCCTCGCTCGAGGTTGTTCTCAACTGTATTCATGATCACGCCATCTTCAGCCTCGACCTCGAGGGTCATGTGCAGACCTGGAATATCGGCGCGCAAAACCTGATGGGCTTCACGGAAGCCCAGATCATCGGCCAGCATTGTTCATGTTTCTGCAGCCCGGAGGATATTGCCGACGGGCTGCCGCAGCAAAGCCTGGCGGAGGCTCGCGATGCCGGCCGATACGAAGGCCAGATCTGGCAGGTCCGTAATAATGGCGAACGGTTCTGGGCCAGTGTGACCGTGCACCCGATATACGACAAAAACCGGCACATGACCGGATTCGTGAATATCATGCGTGACATCACCCTGCAGCGCCAGCTCGAAGTTCTGAAGGAGGATTACGATCAGGCGCAGAAGCAGGAGATGATCGGCCAGCTCACTGGCGGCGTCGCCCATGATTTCAACAACCTGCTCACCGTCATCGAAGCCGGACATCAGCTGGTCGGCAAATATACCGGCGATAGCCGCATCGCGCGGGTGCTGGAGGTGAACAAGGTCGCCATCGATAGAAGCCGCAAACTGATCTCGCAGCTACTGGCGTTTTCCCGCAAGCAGGTGCTCAAGCCGATCTCCACTCATATCAACGACACCATCGCGGTGTTCGACGTGCTGATCGAGAAGGCGGTCGGCGGCAACCGCGCTGTGCAGTGGCATCTGGCGCAGGACCTGCCACGCGCCTACATCGACTCTGCGCAGTTGCAGTCGGCTCTGCTCAACCTGGTGGTCAATGCCAGGGACGCCATGCCGGTGAGCGGCACCATAGAGATCTCGACGGTCGCCAAATTCCTGGCGGCGCGGAATTACCCCGCGCCCTTCGACGTGCTGCAGGGGCTTTATGTGATGGTCAGTGTCTCCGATACCGGCACCGGCATGCCGGCTGCGGTCGCGGCGCGGGCGATTGAACCGTTCTTCACCACCAAGGAGTTCGGCCAGGGCACCGGTCTCGGTTTGAGCCAATGCTACGGCTTCGCCAGGCAATCCGGCGGCACGCTGATCATCGAATCGGTGCAGGGCTCGGGCACCACGGTCAGTATATTGCTGCCGGCGCTGGTCTCTGAAGAAGCCCCGGACCGGCAAGCCGATCATCGCACCATTCTGCTGGTGGATGACGATTTCGCCATCCGCTCGCTGGTGGGCGAGATGCTGCGCGGGCTTGGTCACACGGTGCTGGAAGCGGAAGATGCGCGCGATGCCGTGCAGCAGCTGCACGCCAATCTTTTCACCGACTACTTGTTCACCGACATCATCATGCCGAACGGCCTGAACGGCCTGAACGGCCTGAACGGCCTGAACGGCCTGAACGGCCTGAACGGCCTGAACGGGCTGGAGCTGCTGGAAGAGGCCAGGTCCATCCGCCCGGGTCTGCCGGCTCTGCTGGCCTCCGGCTATCCGCGGGACGTGCTGCGCAACATCGCGCAGTTGAAGGACGATGTGACCTTCCCGCAGAAGCCCTACACGATCGACAAACTGGCGGCGCGGATTAAAGCCGCCGATCCTTATCCGTCCTGACTGTCATCCCCCAGCGGTTTTTTTGTTCCGACTCCGGCGCAAATGGCTTTTACTCGACCGGAACATTCCGTGAAGCGCGCCATGCCTTCCCTTACCTTCGTCTACCTCGCCTTCAGTTTCGTCTTTGCCTGGATCTGCTGGGGGCTGTCCGGGCTGATCATCGGCCGCCATCTCGATCTTCCTTTGCTTCCCGCGGTGTTTCTCGGATGGCACCGGCCTCGACCGGAAACCCGGAAGCACCGGAGCTGCGCCCAGGCATGGCTTGAAATCGGCCTCAGCGTCTCGCCGCCGCCGGCGGAATGCCTTGTAGGCAAGGCGGTTCCGCTTACGATAGCGCAAGGCGCATCGCCTTTTCGCGATACCATTGCGTCATGCACCGTACCACGATCAAGGGCGATTACGGCCTGGGACGCTGGGACACTGCAAAGGCGGCTGAGACTTTTCCGGAGATCCTGTACGGAAGGAAGCGCTTCGTTTTGAAAAAATAAGTAAAAAGACTTTTTGAATCTAAGTTGAGGGCGCTTAGAGCTTCCGGCTCGAAACGATACCGAGTTCTGCGTCGCTTGCCAGAAAGCGTCTTCCTTCAGGCGGTAATGAAGCCGCCGCCTAGGATGCGCGCGCCATCATAGAACACCGCCGCCTGGCCGGGAGCCGCCAAAGCCGGATTATCCAGCAGCAACGAAGCGGCATCATCTTCTGCCGTGATATCGGCGGGTTGCATGTCCTGCCTGGCGCGTAGCTTGACCTCCGCACGAATTAGATTAGCCGGCCTGTCGATCAGCCAGTTTACCTCACGCAGTTTCACCCTCCGCACGCCAGCACTGCGGGGGCCGACGACGATGCGGCGGGTGAGGGGCTCGATTCTGCGCACTACCATCGCTTCGCCATCCTGCCGGGCGGCATCGCCCAGGCGCTTGGCCTGGCCGATGGTGTAGCGGGCGATGCCCTGATGGACCCCGAGCGCTGCGCCGGATTCGGATATAATCTCGCCGCCCTGCAGTGCATCCGGCCGGAATTTGCCGACAAGCGCGGCATAGGAGCCGCTGGGAACGAAGCAGATATCCTGGCTGTCCGGCTTCACCGCCACCGGCAGACCCAACCGGGCCGCCTCGCTGCGGACATCGGCCTTGGAAGCGAAGTCGCCGAGCGGGAAGCGGCAATACTCCAGCTGCTCGCGCGTGGTGGCGAACAGGAACCAGCTCTGGTCACGCGCTGCATCGACCGCGCAATGCAGCTCGGCGCCGCCCGGACCTTCGACGCGTCGGACATAATGGCCGGTGGCCAGCGCATCGGCGCCAAGATCGCGCGCCATGTTCAAAAGATCGCCGAATTTCAGATGCTGGTTGCAGGCAATGCAGGGGACCGGGGTCTCGCCGGCGGCGTACGCATCGGCGAAGGCGGACATAACGCTGCTGCGGAATTTTTGCTCGGCATCAATGACATAGTGGGCGATGTTGAGCTTATCGGCGACCCGCTTTGCGTCGTGGATATCCTGGCCGGCACAGCAGGCGCCTTTACGGCCGATTGCCGCGCCGTGGTCGTAGAGCTGCAGCGTAACGCCGATCACCTCATGCCCAGCCTCCGCCATCAGCCCGGCCACAACCGAGCTGTCGACCCCGCCGGACATGGCGACGACAATTTTCATTACTTCTTATAGGCCCGCACGGAGCTGGGCAGTTTCACGGTCAGGCCGTCAAGGCCTTCGTTGATGACGATCTGGCAGCCGAGGCGGGAGGTTTTCTCAAGCCCGAATGCAAGATCAAGCATGTCCTCCTCATCCTCGGTCGGTTTGGCGAGCTTGCCGAACCAGTCCGGATCGACGATGACATGGCAGGTCGAGCAGGCGAGCGAGCCTTCGCAAGCGCCTTCGATATCGATATCGTGCTTATGGGCGATCTCCAGCACGGATAGGCCGAGCGGCGCTTCCACCTCGCGCCGGTTTCCATCGCGTTCGATAAAATTCATTTTCGGCATCGGCAGACCTTCAACAATCCAGGCGGCTCAGGCTTGGCTAACGGCTGGGCAGGCCAAACGCAAGGCGCGGTTTTTCATAGCCTCATATGCGGCGGTGAAGGCTGGAACTGCATCGGGCTCGACGTTCCAGGGCAATGAAACGCGGATCGCTTGGCCGGCAAGTTCGCCCAGGCCCATCGCCTGCAGCACATGGCTATGCGCCACTTTACCGGAAGAACAGGCGGAACCGGCAGAGACGGCAATGCCGGCCATGTCGAGCGCGATGAGCTGGGTCTCGGCGCGCACACCCGGCAGCGCCAGGCCGAGCGTGTTGGGCAGACGCGGCGCGCCCTTGCCGATGACGATGGCGCCCGCGGCTTCGCAAAATGCCGCAATTTCATTGCAATACGCCGCGATACGGACATTATAGGGCACGCCAAGCGCCGCCGCCATGCCGGCGATGGCGGGTAGAGACGGCGTGCCGCCGCGGCGGCCGAGTTCCTGCCCGCCGCCTTTGATCAGCGGCCGCAGCTTCTCCGCATAAGCGGGCGCGAGGATCAGCGCCCCTGCGCCCATCGGGCCGCCGGCCTTGTGGCCCGAAATCGCGAAGGAGGCAGCGCCAAGCGCCAACCAGTCCACCCGGGCACGGCTGGCGGCCTGCACTGCATCGACATGAAGCAAGGCATTGTATTCTAAGCAGAGAGCCCCGGCGGTGGCCAGATCATGCAGTACCCCGGTTTCATTATTCGCCGCCATCAGGCAGACCAGCGCGCCGGGATGTGCTGCCATCAGCGATTCAAGCACCTCCGGATCCACAACACCGGCTTCGGTAACCGGCAGGATGATGCCGCCGGGCGCCGCGGCGCGGATGGCGTCATGCTCGGTCGCGCCGATCAAAATCGTTCTGCCGGCGCCTAGCGCATGAACGGCAAGCGCGTTGGCTTCAGTGGCGCCGGAGGTGAAGACGATGTCCTGCGGACGGGTGGCCAATCTGGCGCCAAGGGATTCCCTGGCATCCTCCAAAATCCGTCTGGCTTGCCTGCCGCCCCGGTGGATCGAGGATGGATTGCCGGTGGCTTCCATGGCAGCCAAAGCGGCGTTCCTCGCGGCTGGCTGCAAAGGTTCGGTGGCATTGGCGTCGAGGTAGAGCATGCCCGTATATAGGCGCTTGAGCCGGTAATGAGAACTAACGCAGCAACAGAGCCTCCGAAACCGGGATCAAGATTGAACGCAGCCGCCTCATCATGAAAATTGCAGTATAATATAAACACTGGCTGAAGGGCGGCGCCTGTGACGGTTTAACGTACAGACCGCGGTCTCGCCGGTCTCGCGCGATGATATTCTGACGAAACTCGTGCCGGAACTGCAACGCCGCGGCATTTTCAGGATGGCGTATGAGGGAAAGACGCTGCGGGAGAAGCTCGGCGTTGCCGCCGTGGATACTCCTATGCTGCCTCAAGGCTGCTGCCAGCTTCGCACCGTCAGCACCGCCTCGACAAAGGCTGCCGGTTTCTCCTGCGGCAGGTTGTGCCCGGCATCGGCGATGATCCGATGCGCGTGCCGGCCGGTGAAATGTTTGGCATGTGCCGCTGTGCCGGCGGGGCGGATGCCGTCGGTTGCGCCATCCAGCGTCAGGCTGGGGACTCTTATCTCCGGCTGCGCCGCCAGCTGCCGCTCGATCGCGGCATAGGCCGGGTCGCCCGCCACTAATCCGAAGCGGTGCCGGTAGGAATGGATGACGACATCGACAAAATCCGGATTATCGAAGGCGGCGGCGCTGCGTCCGAAAATCGCGTCGTCGAAGTTCCAGCTTGGCGACCACAGCCGCCAGAGCAGCCGGCAGAAGCCTGCCTTGTCCTTCTCCAGCCCGGCGCGGCCGCGTTCGCTACCGAAATAATACTGGTACCAGATGCCGTACTCGTCCGCCGGCGGGGCCGGCTGCATGGCGCCGGCGAGGTCCTGAATGTTGTAGCTGTTATACGAGACCAACCCGCGCACGCGCTCCGGCCACAGCGCCGCCACCACGCAGGCAGCGCGGCCGCCCCAGTCATAGCCGGCCAGATAGGCGGAACCGATTTGCAGCGCGTCCAGCAACGCCAGCAGATCGGCGCCGAGTGCGGCCTGCTCGCCGGAACGCGGCGTCTCTGCCTGCAGAAAACGGGTGGGGCCGAAGCCGCGCAGATAAGGCACGATCACCCGCGCCCCCTCGGCTGCGAGGGCAGGGCCGACGTCGTCGAAGGCGTGGATGTCGTATGGAAAACCATGCAGCAGCACGACCGGCCAGCCGTCTTTTGGGCCGGATGCTTCATAAGCGATGGCAAGAACGTCTGTGTTGACGGATTGCGACATGGCTTACCCATCGTGATGGTTTCAGAGATAGCAAGCGCGGGTGAACGTAAAATCCCGAATTTCGAAATCGCCTTCTAGTGAGGAGGTTGCTTCTGTACTGGATTGCTGGTTTTTGTTGCGGTATAGCAAGTAATCATGCCACCACCGATATCGAAAGGTTGAAAATGTTTAAAAGCTAGAAAAGTATTTTCGGTATTTCCGAAACGTTCGGTAAATAGCTGCATGTCATGCCGGCGCCGGCATGACGGAATGTTGGCAACCCTTATGGCGCAATTTCAAAAAGTCTTTTTGCTTCTTTTTCTTCAGAAAAAGAAGTTCTTGGTAGCCTATTCCACAAAGCTTTTCAAGCGCCCGTTGATGATTTCCTCCGCTTCCGACACGATGCGGCTGATCAGTTCGGCGCAGGTGGGGATATCGTGGATCAGGCCTTGCACCTGGCCGGCCCAGATCAGGCCGGCGTCGAGGTTGCCGGTTTCCAGCAATTCGCGGCCCTGGATGCCGCGCACCAGATGCGCGACGTCCTCGAATTTCGCGTCCGGCGCCGAGAGAATTTCCACCACCTTATCGGAGACGCTGTTTTTACCGACCCGGGCGGTGTTATGCAATTTGCGAAAGATCAAGTTGGTACCGCGTTCGTCATTCTGCAGCAGCATCTGTTTGGCGTTGTCGTGGATCGGCGCTTCGACGGTAGCGCAGAAGCGGGTGCCCATGTTGATCCCTTCTGCGCCGAGGGTGAGTGCCGCGACCAGGCCGCGGCCGTCGCCGAAGCCGCCGGAGGCGATCATCGGGATTCTTACCTTGTCGGCAGCGGCGGGAATCAGGATCAGGCCGGGGATGTCGTCCTCGCCGGGGTGGCCGGCGCATTCGAAGCCGTCGATGGAGATCGCGTCGACGCCCATGCGCTCTGCGGAAAGCGCGTGGCGGACCGCGGTGCATTTATGCACCACCTTGATGCCGTGGGATTTGAAGTCGTCCACATGTTCCTGCGGCTTGTGGCCGGCGGTCTCCACGATTTTGATGCCGCTATCGATGATCGCCTTGCGGTATTCTGCGTAAGGCGGCGGGTTTACCGAGGGCAGGATGGTCAGGTTCACGCCGAACGGCTTGTCGGTCATGCCGCGGCAACGCTCGATCTCGGCGCGCAGCACATCCGGCGTGGGCTGCGTCAGCGCCGTTAGAATGCCTAACCCGCCGGCGTTGGAGACGGCGGCGGCGAGTTCGGCGCGGCCGACCCACATCATGCCGCCCTGCACGATGGGATATTCGATACCGAGCAATTCTGTGAAGCGAGTTTTTATCGGCATCCCTGTCTCTCCTATTCGCCGCGGAAATTGCCTTTGCGTTTTTCGGCAAAGGCGGCCATGCCTTCGGCCTTGTCGGTGGTAGCGCATAGCCCGTTGAACAGCCGGCGCTCGAAATTCAAGCCCATGGCGAGGCCGGTCTCAAATGCGGCGTTGACCATTTCCTTATTGGCGATGGCGGCCAGAGGCGGCATTTCCGCGATCGCCTGCGCCTGTTTCAGCGCCTCATCGATCAGGCTGGCGGCCGCCACCACCTGAGCGACCAGGCCGGCTTTTTCGGCTTCCGCCGCGTCCATCATGCGGCCGGTCAGGCACATCTGCATTGCCTTGGATTTGCCGACGGCGCGGGTTAAGCGCTGCGAGCCGCCCATACCGGGTGCGACGCCGAGCTTGATCTCCGGCTGGCCAAATTTGGCGGTATCGGCGGCAATGATGAAATCCGCCATCATCGCCACTTCGCAGCCGCCGCCCAGGGCAAAGCCGGCAACCGCGGCGATCCAGGGTTTGCGGGTGGCCGTCACCTTCTCCCAACCTTGGAAGAAGTTTTCGCCGAACATCTGGGCGAAGCCTTTTGCCTGCATCTCCTTGATGTCGGCGCCGGCGGCGAAAGCTTTCTCGCTGCCCGTCAGCACCAGGCAGCGCTGGCTGGCGTCCGCGTCATAAGCGGCGAAGGCGGCGATCAGGTCGGCGAGCACCTGGCTGTTCAGCGCGTTTAGCGCCTGCGGGCGGTTGAGCCGCACCAGCGTTACCGCGCCATGGGTCTCGAGGAGAAGGGTTTCATAGGACATCGTCATGCTCCGTTGCGGCAGTATCAGTCAGAGAGGTAGCAGTTAACCCGCATCACCGCGCGCGAAAATCCGGCTTTCGCTTGCCCAGATAAGCAGCGACACCTTCCCGACCCTCCGCATCGCGGCCGGCGGCGGCGATGCTGCGCGATTCCAGCTCCAGCTGCAGCTCCAGCGGGTTGCCGAAGCTCTCCAGCAGCAGGTTGCGGGCGCGGCCAATAGCGCGAATTGCGCCGTCGGCGAGTTGGGTAGCAATTATCGTTGCTTCATCGGCCAGCGCTTGGTCGGGCACGGCACGCGTGATCAGCCCGGCCTCCGCCGCTTCGGCGGCAGAAACACGCTTATTTGTCAGCACCCATTCCTGGGCGCGGCGCAGGCCGACCAGGCGCGGCAGCAGCCAGGTGGTGCCGCCATCCGGCGTCATGCCGATGGCGGTATAGGCGGTGGTGAAGTGCGCCGATTGCGCGGCGAGCACGATATCGCCCAGCAGCGCCAGGTTGAAGCCGGCACCCGCCGCCGGGCCGTTCACCGCGGTGACCATCGGTTTTGCCATGCGGGAGAAGCGCGAGACGGCGCTGTGCATATAGGCGGTGATTTCCTTCAGCAGATCCGGAAATTTGTCGCCGGCCGCGGCAAAGGCGGTGATGTCGCCGCCGGGACAGAACAGTCGGCCGGCGCCGGTCATCAGCACGCAGCGAATGCTGTCGTCCTCGTCGCATTCGATGGCGGCCAGCATCAATGCGCGCGCCAGCGGGATGTCGACGGCGTTGCCGACCTTCGGCCGGTTCAAGGTCAGCCGCGCGATGCCGTTTTCGCGCGTGAACAGCAGTACCGGTTCGGCCGCCTCGCTCATTTCGGCGTCATCCGGATGGCGCCGTCCAGCCGGATGACCTCGCCGTTCAGCATCGGGTTGCCGATGATGCTGAGCGCCAGATGCGCGTATTCCTCCGGCTTGCCGAGGCGGGAGGGGAAGGGCACCTGCTTGCCCAGCGATTCCTGCGCGGCCGGCGGCAGCGACGCCATCATCGGCGTCCAGAAAATGCCCGGCGCGATCGTCATCACGCGGATGCCGTATTGCGAAAGGTCGCGCGCCACCGGCAAAGTGAGCGCGACGACGCCGCCTTTGGAAGCGGCATAGGCGGCCTGGCCGATCTGCCCGTCCGTGGCGGCGGCGGAAGCGGTGTTGATGATTACGCCGCGCTCCTCGCCCAAGGGTTCCAGCGTCGCGGTGCGGGCGGCGAATTTCGATATCACGTTGAAGGTGCCTATCAGGTTGATTTCGATCACCCGACGAAAATCGCCCAGCGGATGCACCTTGAACTCGCGGCCGACGGTTTTCACCGCGGCGACGATGCCGGCGCAATTCACCAGAACGCGGGCGGTGCCGTGCGCTTCTTCGGCAGCGGCCACAGCTTGCGCCACGCTCTCATCATCGGTGACATTGACCTTGAAGAACTTGCCGCCGATTTTGGCCGCGTGTGCTTCGCCGAGCGTCTCGTTCAGGTCGAAAATCGCGACCTTGGCACCTTGTTTCGCCAGAGCCTCCGCCGTCGCCCCGCCGAGGCCGGAGGCGCCGCCGGTGACGATTGCCGCTACACCCTGCAACTCCATTTTTGCTTCTCCCTTCAGACCAGCTCGACCGCGACCGCCGTCGCCTCGCCGCCGCCGATGCACAAAGCGGCGATGCCGCGCTTGGCGCCGCGTGCTTCCAGAGCGGCGATCAGCGTGGCGACGATGCGGGCACCGGATGCGCCGATCGGATGACCGAGCGCCGTGGCGCCGCCATTGACGTTGAGTTTTTCAACGGGGATGCCGATTTCCTTGGCGGTGATCATCGCCACCACGGCGAAAGCCTCGTTGACTTCGAACAGGTCGACCTCGCTCGCCTTCCAGCCGGTTTTTGTCAGCAGCTTGCGGATGGCGTAGATCGGCGCGGTGACGAATTTAGCGGGCTCATGCGCATGCGCGGCATGCGCCACGACCTTCGCCACCACGTTCAGGCCGAGCTTGTCGGCGACCGAGGAGCGGGTCATCACCAGCGCCGCGGCGCCGTCGGAAATGGAGGCGGAGCTGGCGGCGGTGATCGTGCCGTCTTTGGCGAAAGCCGGCTTCAGGGTCGGGATTTTGTCCGGCCTGGCGTTGCCTGGCTGCTCGTCGATCTCAACCGAGCTCTCGCCGCCTCTGCCGGAGACTTTCACCGGCGTGATTTCCTTAACGAAGCTGCCCGAGGAGATCGCCTTTTTGGCACGGTCGAGCGAGCGCAGCGCGTATTCATCCTGCTCGCCGCGGGTGAACTGGTATTCGTTCGCCAGATCCTGGGCGAATTCGCCCATCGCCTTGCCCTGGGTGTAGGCGTCTTCCAGCCCGTCCAGCATCATCGAATCCTTGATGACGTCATGGCCGATGCGCGCACCGCCGCGGTGCTTGGCCATAAGATAAGGTGCGTTGGTCATGCTCTCCATGCCGCCGGCGATGATGATGTCGGCAGAGCCGGCCTGCAGCGCGTCATGCGCCATGATGGCCGCCTGCATGCCGGAGCCGCACATCTTGTTCACCGTGGTGGCTTCGGCGGAAATCGGCAGGCCGGCGGCGAGTGCGGCCTGACGGGCCGGCGCCTGACCGAGCCCGGCCGGCAGCACGCAGCCCATATAGACGCGCTCCACCGCCTGCGGCCCGACGCCGGCGCGCTCCACCGCCGCCTTGATGGCGGCAGCGCCGAGATCGGTCGATTTCACGGTAGAAAAGGCGCCCTGAAACCCGCCCATCGGCGTGCGGGCATAGCTGGCGATAACGACCTGATCAGACATTGCGGTCCTCCGTAAAGCGCACGTGATCCCGCGCGCGGGGAACTGACAAGCTAAAGCGCGCGGGCAATGACCATGCGCTGGATATCCGACGTGCCTTCATAAATCTGGCAGACCCGCACGTCGCGGTAGATCTTCGCCAGACCGTATTCTTCCAGATAGCCATAGCCGCCCAACGTCTGGATGGCGCCGGAGCAGACGGTTTCCGCCAGCTCGGAGGCCACGAGCTTGGCCATGCTGGCTTCCTTCAGGCAAGGCAAATCCGCATCCTTCAGCGCCGCCGAATGCAGCACCAGCTGCTTGGCCGCTTCCAGTTTCGCCGCCAGATCAGCCAGGCGAAAACCCACCGCCTGATGCTCGATGATCATCTTGCCCATGGATTTACGGTCCTTGGCGTAGCTGACGGCGATTTCCAGCGCCGCCTGCGCCATGCCGATGCACTGCGCGGCAATGCCGATGCGCCCGGCCTCCAGATTTGAAAGGGCCAGGCGATAGCCTTGCCCCTGCTCGCCGAACAGCAGCTCGTCCGGCACGAACAGATCGTCGAACCGGATGGCGCAGGTGTCGGAGGCTGCCTGGCCAAGCTTGTGCTCGACCTTGTCGACGGAATAGCCGGGACTGTCGGTCGGCACCAGAAAGCCGGAGATGCCTCTTTTGACCGCGCTGGGATCGGTCACCGCGTAGACCATCGCAACGCCGGCGATCTTGCCGGAGGTGATGAACTGTTTTGCTCCGTTCAGCTTCCAGCCCCCCGGCACTTTCACCGCCCGGGTGGCAATCGCCGAGGCATCGGAGCCGGCATCGGTCTCTGTCAGCGCGAAGGCGCCGATCGTCCCGCCGGAAATCAGGCCGGGCAGAAAACGCCGCTGCTGCACCGGCGTGCCGTATTTGATGATGCCGTTGATGAGCAGGCTGTTCTGGATGGAGACAATGGTGGAAAGTGCGCCGTCGGCCGCACCCAGCTCGATCAGCGCCAGCGCGTAGGAGACGTAATCGGCGGCAGCACCACCAAATTCCTCCGGCGCCGTCAGGCCGAACAGGCCCATTTCAGCCAGGCGGACAAAAAGTCCGGGCGGATACCCCTTCGCCTGCTCGAAAGCCGCGCTGCTGGGACGGATCTCGTTCTGGGCGAAATCACGGATGCTATCCTGGATCGCGATCTGCGTGTCGTTGAGGACCACTAACTTATCCGTATACTATTTACTCTTGAGTAAGTGGCATAATCTGATATAGCCGTCAACACAATCGCACAAGGTTCGGAATGGACAAAATCGCAACCCCGGCATCGCCTTTCCGCACCGCAGCGGAACGGACGCAGGACCGCGCCAATAAGCGCGGCGCCGTGCTGCTGGCGGCGGTGCGGATGTTCAACCAGCGCGGCTTTCACGCTACGTCGCTGGACGATGTCGCCGCCAGCCTCGGCGTGACCAAGCCGATGATCTATCATTACCTCGGCACCAAAGACCAGGTGCTGTTCGAGTGCGTCAGCAACGGCTTGCAGCAGTTGCGCGAAGCGGCGGCGGCGGCGGCAAGGCAGCAGGGCAGCGGGCGCCACAGGCTGCGGCGCTTTCTTTGCAGCTATGCCGAATGCATCATGGACGATTTCGGCCGCTGCGTCGCGCGCACCGGCGATGAGGCGTTGTCGCCGGAAAGCCGGACGCAGTTCCGCAAGCTGAAAGCCGAAATCGACAGCGTGCTGCGGCATATGATCGAGGCAGCGGCGGCGGACGGCTCCGCCCGGGTGGAAGATGTGAAACTCACCGCCTTCGCCTTCGCCGGCGCGCTGAACTGGACCGCGCTATGGCATTTGCCTGACGGCACGCTAAAGCCAGATGAGATCGCCGCGCGTCTGGCCGACATTCTAATCGGCGGGATCATGCCGTAGAAGAAACGACAAAGGAAGCGCTTCTTTTTCTGGAGAAAAAGAAGCAAAAAGACTTCTTGACTACGGGCCTGGGACGTTGGCCGCTCCGAACCCTGCCTCAGGGCGCTGGAGTTTGAAGCCCCGGTCTAAATATCGCGCCAGTCTCAAAGTATCAAAAATCTTTTCGGGCCGGCGGTCAGCCTTCTTTTTCTTCAGAAAAGGACCATCCTTTATTAAAGCGCCTCGATAATCGTTACGTTGGCAATGCCGCCGCCTTCGCACATCGTCTGCAGCCCGTAACGTTTTTTCCGCGCCCGCAAGGCGTGCACCAGTGTCGACATCAGCTTCGCACCTGTGGCGCCGAGCGGGTGGCCGAGCGCGATGGCGCCGCCGTTGACGTTCAGCAGATCAGGATCGGCGTGCAAATATTCCAGCCAGGCCAGCGGGATCGGCGCGAAGGCCTCGTTGACTTCGAACAGGTCGATATCTTCCAGCCGCAGCCCGGCTTTTTTCAGCGCCTTTTCGGTGGCGTAGAGCGGTTCTTCCAGCATGATGATGGGATCGCCGGCGGTGACGGTAAGGTTATGGATGCGCGCCAGCGGCGTGAGGTTGTGGGTGTTCAGCGCTTTTTCCGAAACCACCATCACGGCCGCGGAGCCGTCGGTGATCTGGCTGGCCGAGGCGGCGGAGATGACGCCGTCGGGCGAGAGCAGTTTGACGCCTGAGATGCTCTCGTAGCTGGCATCGAAGCGGATGCCTTCGTCGATTTCATGCACCGTTTGCGTGTTATCGGGCAGGGTGATCGACACGGGCACGATTTCTGTTTTGAAGGCGCCGGACTGGGTGGCGGCGATCGCTTTCTGATGGCTGGTCAGCGCGTAGCGGTCCAGCGTTTCGCGGCTGAAACCCCATTTCTTCGCGATCATCTCGGCGCCGGTGAACTGGCTGAATTCCTGCACCTTGAAGCGTTCACGGATCGCCGGGCTGAGCTGGTCGAAACCTTGCTCGGTAAGGTGGGCGAGGCGCATGGGTGTGCGGCTCATGGACTCGACGCCCAAGGCCAGCACGACGTCCTGCGTACCGGAGAGCACCGCCTGCGCCGCGAAATGCACTGCCTGCTGCGAGGAGCCGCATTGCCGGTCGATCGAGACCGCCGGCACGCTTTGCGGCAGATGCGAGGCCAGCACGACATGGCGGCCGATATGGGAGGCCTGCTCGCCGGCCTGCGTGACGCAGCCGCAGATCGCATCTTCCACGGCGGCGGGGTCGATGCCGGTATAGGCCAGCACGGCGTTGACCGATGCGGCGCCGAGATCGGCCGGGTGCACGCCGGCGAGCCGGCCGTTGCGGCGGCCGCCGGCGGTGCGCAAGGCGGCGACAATATAGGCTTCAGCCATTTTACTCTCCTTGAAATACGCCCCTTGAATTCGCTCGCTTAGAACCCGGCTTCGGCCAGCAGTTTCTCGCTTTCGGTCCATAGCCGGTCGACGTTTGCGTCGTCCTCGGCGTACGGGTTCGCCGCGCGCGGCTGGCGCTGGTAGAAATAGCCGCCGCTGCTTCGGCCAGGTTCTTCGGCGGTAGCCAGCCACACCACCGTATCGGCGCCTTCTTCCGGGGTCAGCTGGTTCAGGGTCTTGATATAGGCGGCGATGCGCTCCGGTACGTAAGACGTGAAGTTCGTATCCACCGGGCCGGGATGCATCGAATGCGCGACGATGCCATCGGCCGCCAGCCGTTTCGCCAGGCCGCGCGCCAACATCACGTTCGCCAGCTTGGTGTTGCAATAGGACGCGCCGCTATCGAAATTCTGCTTCAGCTGAAGATCGTCCCAGTTCAGGCCCTTGGTCATCTCGCTGGCATCCGACGACGTGTTGATGATCCGCACGCTGCCGGCAGGCGCGTCCGCCGCCGCGGCCTTCAGCAGAGGCAGCAGCCGCAGGGTGAGCAGAAACGGGCCGAGGTGATTGCCGGCGAAGTTTTCCACGAAGCCTTCCGGCGTGATCACCTGTTCGCTGCACATCACGCCGGCATTATTGACCAGCACGTCGATACGGTCGGTCAGCGTGGCGATTTCCTCGGCCAGGCGCTGCGTCTCGTTCAAATGAGCGAGGTCAGCGCGCAGCATCTCCACCTGAACGCCGTGCGCGGCTTCACGAATTTCCGCTTCCGCCGCCAGGCTGCGGGACTTGTCGCGGCCGACGCCAATGATGCGCCAGCCAAGCGCAGCCAGCGCCTTCGCCGTTTCCTTGCCGATGCCGGAGCTGGCACCCGTGATGATCGCGACCCGCTGTTTTGCCACTGCATTCCCGATCTTGCTGCTAAGTTCCATCGCCGCTTAGCGAGCGGCGGAATTTTATAGGCATGATCCCGGTTGCGGTGAAGGGGCAGCGATCTTGCGTCTGCCGCAGCCAGAAGCAAATGCAGGAGAGCACTCTTGCCGTTGCTTCATCATCTCCCAATGTAGGCTGCCATCTGGCGAGCTAAGCGGCCTGCATCGCTTGCTCTCACCGCAGCGCAGCATTAATCGCTTGACACGTTGCCGATATAGCTTATGTAGTGATCGCTACATAACTCGCTACATAGCCCGATCGCCTTGTACCGGCTGGCCTGATCCCTCGCAACCTGATCTCTCGCAACTTGATCTCTTGCAACCTGATCTCTGGCAAGCAGTCCGCCGATTTTACCACCAACAGCTCGAAGCGCCGGAATCGCCTTTCGTTTCAGCAACCGTTTCCTGGGTGAAGACATGTCCCAAACCGTGCATCGCCGGCCGCTCGACAAATCGGTTAAAGTCAGCCTCTGGGTGATCCCGATCGTCATCCTGCTGGCGCTGCTGGTGACGCAAGGCGGCAAATTGTTGCCTGGCGGTTCCGCCCACGCCACCGCCGCGGCGCCGCCGCCGCCTTTGGTCACCGTCAGCCCGCCGCTGGCGACGAAGGCGGTAAATTGGGCCAGCTTCACCGGCCAGTTCGCGGCGGTGGATGATGTCGAGATCCGCGCCCAGGTTTCCGGCTACCTCACCGAAATTCATTTCACCGATGGCCAGATCGTCCACAAAGGCGACCTGCTTTTCGTCATCGATCCGCGCCCCTATCAGATCGCGCTGGAACAGGGGCAGGCCTCCGTGCTTACCGCCGAGGCGCAGCTGTCGCTGGCGAACAAGGAAGAACACCGCATCAGCGCGCTGCAGAACAGCGGCGCGGTGACGGCCGAGCAGCTCGACCAGCGGGTGCAGGGCACGGCGGCCGGGCAGGCGGCGCTGCAGCAGGCCAATGCGGCGGTGCAGGCGGCGCGGCTCAACCTGGAATTCTGCCGTATCACCGCACCCTTCACCGGCCGCATCAGCACGCATCGCGTCTCGGTCGGCGCGCTGATCTTCGGGGGCGCCGGCGCGGCGAGCTCCACGCTGCTCACCACCTTGGTTTCGCTCGACCCGATTTATCTGACTTTTCAGATGAGCGAGAGCGACTATCTCACCTACGAGCACTACGTGCGAAGTGCCACGCCCGGCAGCCCAACGACGAACACCGTGCAGGCGGCGTTGAGCGACGAGAACGGCTATCCGCGCTCAGGCTCGCTCGACTTCATCGATAATGAAATCGATCCGGATAGCGGCACCATCCAGGCAAGGGCCAGTTTTGCAAATCACGATCTTTCCATCACGCCCGGCGAATTTGCCTCGCTCCGCCTGCCGGTTTCCAACAACGTGCCGGTGCTGCTGGTGCCGGATGCCGCGTTGCAGGCCGATCAGTCCAACCAGGTGCTGATGACCGTGGCGCCGAACGGCACCGTCGTGCCGAAAATCGTGCAGCCCGGCGCGATGGTGGACGGCCTGCGTGAAATCCAGAGCGGCATCTCACCACAGGACAAGATCATCATCAACGGCCTGATGGCCGCCTGGCCTGGGTCCAAGGTGAACACCGAACCTGGTGCCATCACCGCATCGGCAGCAAATTAAGGATGAGAAGACGTTCTTTTTCTGCAGAAAAAAAACCGAAAAAACATGTGCTCCTGCGGGCGCCGACCGCGACACGGCCCCAGGCCCGGCCCCAGGCCCAGCCCCGAGCCCCGAGCCCCAAGCCCCAAGCCCCAAGCCCCAAGCCCCAAGCTTAAAAGGTTTTTGCACCGCTGTTTTGAAAAAGCGGCCGCTTTCTTAGGATACTTCAATGCGCCTCTCGCATTTCTTCATTGAACGGCCGATTTTTGCGATTGTTGTCGCGCTGTTCATCACCATTGCCGGCGGCGTGGCCTATTTCACGCTTTCGGTCGCGCAGTATCCGGAGATTGTGCCGCCCACGATCAGCGTGACGACGCAGTATCCTGGGGCCAATGCGGATGTTGTTTCGCAAACGGTAGCGACGCCGCTGGAGCAGCAGATCAACGGCGTCGAGAACATGCTGTATATGAATGCGCAGTCCACCGGCGACGGCAAGCTGACGATTACCGTTACGTTCCGCCAGGGATCCGATGTGGATACCGACCAGGTGCTGACGCAGAACCGCGTTTCGGCCGCGTTGTCGCGGCTGCCCGATACCGTGCAGCGGCTGGGTGTCACGGTGGAGAAGCAATCGCCGGATCTGCTGCTGGTGATTCATATTCTGTCGCCGAATAGTTCCCGTAACCTGCTGTATCTTTCCAATTACGCCACGCTGCGGCTGCGCGATCCGCTGTTGCGCGAGCCCGGCGTTGGCGATGTGCAGGTTTTCGGGGCGCATGATTATGCGATGCGCATCTGGCTCGATCCGTATAAGGTGGCGGCGCGCGGCTTGACAGGCGATGACGTGGTGGACGCCCTGCGCGCGCAGAACCAGCAGGTTTCCGCCGGCGAGTTGGGCCAGCCGCCCGATCCGACGAACAACGCCTTTCAGATCAACGTGCAGGCCCTCGGCCGGCTGACCGATCCTTCGCAATTCGCCGATATCATCGTGAAGACGGATGCGAATGGCCGCGTGACCCGGGTGCGCGATATCGGCCGAGTCGAACTGGGCAGCGAGGATTACGGCGCCAATGCCGACCTCGACAACAAGACCGCTTTGCCGCTGCTGGTTTTTCAGCAGCCGGGTTCGAACGCGATCCAGACGGCGAATAATGTCCGGGCCGAGATGGCCGTGCTGGCGCGGAGTTTTCCGCCGGGCGTGCAGTACAACATCGTCTATGACACCTCGCGCTTCGTTGCGGAATCGGTGCATGACGTTTTCAAGACCATCCTGATCGCCATTCTGCTGGTGGTGCTGGTCGTGATCGCTTTTCTGCAGACCTGGCGCGCTTCCATCATCCCGATCGTCGCGATACCGGTCTCGTTGATCGGCACGTTTGGCATCATGGCGGCGTTAGGATTTTCGCTGAACTCGCTTTCGCTGTTCGGGCTGGTGCTGGCTGTGGGCATCGTGGTGGATGACGCGATCGTGGTGGTGGAGAATGTCGAGCGGAATCTCTCGCGCGGCATGACGCCCCGCGAGGCTGCGCATAAGACGATGGATGAGGTCGGCGGCGCCATTATCGCCATCGCGCTGGTGCTTTGCGCGGTGTTTGTGCCGACGGCCTTCATCTCCGGCTTGCCTGGCCAGTTCTTTCGGCAATTCGCCGCCACCATTTCGTCTTCGACAGTTATTTCCTGCTTCATTTCGCTGACCTTGAGCCCGGCGCTTTGCGCGCTGCTGTTCAAAGGTCATGTGGAGCCGGTGCCGGCGAGGCGCCGGAAGCTGCTCGTGCGGCCGCTTTACATGTTTTTCGAGGCGTTCAATTACTGCTTCGGCTGGGCGTCGAGGCGCTACGGCAAGCTCACCGGCCGGCTGACGAAGCTCACCGGCCTCGTCATGATTGCCTATGCCGGACTGGTGGCGCTAACCGTGTTTCAGTTTCATCTGACCCCGACCGGCTTCATTCCGCTGCTGGACCAGGGCTATCTGAAAACCCTGGTGGAGCTGCCGCCCGGTGCATCGCTGGAGCGTACCGATGCGGTGGTGCGCGAGGTCTCCGCGATCATGCTGAAGACGCCGGGCGTGCAGCACACGGTTTCCTTCGCCGGGCTGGAGCCGCTTAGCTTCACCAATGCCTCGAATTTCGGCGCGATCTTCACCGGCTTGGAGCCGTTCTCCGAGCGTGACCCGAAGGGCGAGACGGCGAATGAAATTCTCGGCCAGCTGCGCCAGCGGCTCTCCGGCATTCAGGATGCGTTCATCGTCACCGTGCCGCCTGCCTCGGTGCCCGGCATCGGCGATTCCGGCGGCTTTAAGATGTATGTCGAGGATCGCGACAACGCAGGTTATGTGGCTTTGGATAACGCGGTGCATGCCTTGATGATGGCCGGCAATCAGGTGCCCGGGCTGGTCGGCGTGTTCACTTTGTACAATGCCAAATCGCCTGACATCTATGTGAACATCGACCGGCAAAAGTCGGAGATGCTCGGCGTTCCGCCCGCCAACGTCTTCGACACCATGCAGGATTATCTGGGCTCCGCCTATGTCAACGACTTCAACTATCTTGGCCGCACCTACGAGGTGCTGGCCCAGGCGGAAGGCCAGTACCGCGCCAATACCCATGATATCTCCCGCCTGGAGACGCGCAACAATTACGGCCAGATGGTCCCCATCGGCTCCGTCGCCAGCTTCTCCAACGTCACCGGTCCTTACCGCGTGCCTTTGTACAATCTGTTCCCGGCCGCGGAGCTGGAGGGCAGCACCTTGCCTGGCGTCTCCTCCTCCTACGCGCTGAGCTCGATGGCGGCGCTTGCCCAGAAAGTGCTGCCGCAAGGATTTACCTTTGAATGGACCGAGCTCGCCTTTCAGGAGGAGCTTGCCGGCAATACCGCGGTCTACATCTTCCTGGCCTCAGTGCTGTTCGTCTTCCTGGTGCTGGCGGCGAATTACGAGAGCTGGCGGCTGCCGTTTTCCATCGTGCTGATCATGCCGATGTGCCTGCTGGCCGCCGTCTCCGGACTTAATTTGCGGGGCATGGATGTCGATATCTTGTCGCAGATCGGCTTCATCGTGCTGATCGGCCTGGCGGCGAAGAACGCCATTCTGATCGTGGAATTCGCCCGCCAGGGCGAGGAAGCCGGCTTGCCGGCGCGCCAGGCGGCGATCCAGGCCGCGACCACCCGGCTGCGGCCCATTTTGATGACCTCGCTGGCCTTCTTGTTCGGCGTGCTGCCGCTGGTTACCGCTGCCGGCGCAGGCGCCGAGATGCGGCAGGATCTGGGAACCGCGGTCTTTTTCGGCATGTTCGGCGTTACCTTGTTCGGGCTGATTTTCACGCCGGTGTTCTACATCGTCGTGCGCGGCTTGTTCCGGAAAGGCCAAACGGCGGAGAAGCGCCACACCGTACCCGCCGAATGAAAGCTTCAAAACAGCATCGCAACGGGCTATCTTGAGCCACATGAAGCAGAAATCTGCCAGCCTCGGCCGGCCGCGCGAATTCGACCGCGAGACAGCCTTGCAGATCGCGGTGAAGCTGTTCTGCAAATATGGCTATGAGGGTGTTTCCATCGCCGATCTCACCCAGGCGATGAACATCTCGCCGCCCAGCCTTTATGCTGCCTTCGGCGGTAAGGAGGCATTATACCGCGAGGCGCTGGATTCCTACCGGCAGCACAAGAATCAGCTGCATTTCGGCAGCGCGGGCAGCTACCGCGACGAGGTTGCAACCTTGCTGCGCGACACCGTGCGGGCCGCGACGGAGCCCGGTTACCCGGCGGGCTGCATGGTGGTTGCCGGCATGCTGAACTGCGCCGCGGAGAATCAGTCGTTGGCCAGCACCCTGGCGGATCTGCGCAACGCCCAGTGCCATGGCTTTGCCGAGCATATTGAAGCCGCGGTGGAACGCGGCGAGCTTGCCGCCGATACCGACATCAAGGCGCTCAGCCGCTACCTTACCGCCCTGGTGCAGGGCATCGCCATCCAGGCGCGGGACGGCGCCAGCCAGGCTGAGCTATATGCAATGGTCGATATCGCGATGTCGCATTGGCCAAGCGTGGGAAAACAGCTTAAGATCTAGCGGTAACCTGCGGGAAGTCCATGTTCCTAGACCGCTTTTTCAGCCTCATCGCCGGCGATCTCGACCAGTATCTCATCCTGCCGGTGCTGTATCATTTTGGCTGGATGGAGTGGGAGGAGCTTGCCTTCGATTGGGCGCTTGTCTGCGTGTACGGCATGTTCGCTGTGGTCGTGACCTATGCGGTGTGCTGGCCGCTCGAATTTTTGCGCCCGGTCGAGCGCTGGAAGAGCAAGAAGGCGGTCGCGGTGGATGTGCTCTACACTGTGGTTTCGCGCGTCGGCGTGCTGCCGGTTGTCAATTTCCTGCTGTTCTACCAGTTGCAGGTCTGGTTTACCGGCGTGCTGGTCGATAACGGCTTCATTCCGCCGATGCTGGAGACGCTGATCCCGCCTTTGTTCGGGCATCCGGTGGTAACGTTCCTGGCCTACGCGCTAATTCTGGATTTTGCCGATTATTGGCGGCATCGGCTGAGTCATCGTTTCCGCGGCTGGTATGCCTTGCATGCCTTGCACCATGCGCAGCGGCAGATGAGCTTCTGGTCGGATGACCGCAACCATCTGCTGGATGACGTCGTCAGCTTCCTTTGGTTTGCCGCGATCGGGCTGCTCATCGGCATTCCGCCGCTGCAGTTTCCGCTGCTGATTCTTTTGCTCCGCTTCATGGAAAGCCTGAGCCACGCTAATGTGAAACTGTCTTTTGGCGCGGTGGGCGAGCGGTTGCTGATCAGCCCGCGCTTTCATCGCCTGCACCATGCGCTGCGTGCCGCCGGCAGGGCATCGTGCAATTACGGCGCAGTGTTCCCGTATTGGGACATGCTGTTCGGCACCGCCGATTTTGCAAACGTGTATCTGCCCACCGGCGATGCCCGCGCGCCGGAATCTATGGCGACCGGCGGCTACCTTGCGCAGCAATGGGCGGGGTTGAAGCATTTTCGGTCTGCCCTTGGCAGAACAAGGGCAAGTTAATACAAGCCGCCGATGAGCGAAAATGTTCAAAAAGTCGTCCTGGCTTATTCCGGCGGTCTCGATACCTCCGTCATCCTCCGCTGGCTGCAAAACAGCTATAAATGCGAGGTCGTCACCTTCACGGCCGATCTCGGCCAAGGGGAGGAGCTGGAGCCGGCACGCAAAAAGGCCGAGATGTTGGGCATCAAGCAGATTTTCGTCGAGGATCTGCGCGAGACCTTCGTGCAGGATTTCGTCTTCCCGATGTTTCGCGCCAACGCGCTGTATGAGGGCCAGTATCTGCTCGGCACCTCGATCGCCCGGCCGCTGATCGCGCAGCGGCAGATCGAAATTGCCGAAGCCGTCGGTGCCGATGCCGTGGCCCATGGGGCCACCGGCAAAGGCAACGATCAGGTCCGCTTCGAACTCGCCTATTACGCGCTGAACCCCAACATCAAGGTCATCGCCCCCTGGCGCGAATGGGATCTGACCTCGCGCACCAAGCTGCTGGAATACGCCGAGCAGAACCAGATCCCCATCACCAAGGACAAGCGCGGCGAAGCCCCGTTCTCGGTGGATGCAAACCTGCTGCACTCCTCATCCGAAGGCAAAGTGCTGGAAGACCCCGCCGAAGAACCGCCTGAAATGGTCTATCAGCGCACCATCTCCCCGGAAGCCGCACCCGACCAGCCGACCATCATCACCATCGAGTTCGAACACGGCGATCCCATCGGCATCAACGGCGAAAGACGATCGCCGGCCACCATTCTCACCCGGCTGAACGAATACGGCAAAGCCAACGGCATCGGCCGGCTGGACCTAGTGGAAAACCGCTTCGTCGGCATGAAATCCCGCGGCGTGTACGAAACGCCTGGCGGCACAATCCTGCTCGCCGCGCATCGCGGCATCGAATCCATCACGCTGGACCGCGAAGCCGGGCATCTGAAAGACAGCCTGATGCCGCGCTACGCCGAACTGATCTATAACGGCTTCTGGTTCTCACCCGAACGCCGCATGCTGCAGGCGTTGATCGACACCTCGCAGGCTTCCGTCAGCGGCAGCGTTCGCCTGAAACTCTACAAGGGCAACGCAACAGTGATCGGTCGAGAAAGCCCAAACTCGCTCTACTCCACGCGCATGGTCACTTTCGAGGACGACGAGGGCGCCTACAACCAGCAGGACGCCGCCGGGTTTATCAAGCTCAACGCGCTGCGGCTGCGGCTGGGCGCCGCAATCGGGCGGCGGGGCGGCGCTACCTAAGGCAAGCAAGCGGTTATTTTTTAAAGAACAACCAAAAACTAGGTAGTGGGTTAGGAACCCACTGCCAAAAACTATCGAAACTTGCTGTGGGGCCCGTGACGATCATGGCGTCAGCGCATCTATTGCGGCGGGGGCGATTGGGGGCGCACCGTTGATTTGCGGCATTTGCGGCGCCTGTTCGTTTTCCTGCCAGCCGCCGCCGAGCGCTGTGTAGAGCGAGGCGACATCGGTATCGAGCTGCGCCTGCGATTGCACTTCCTGCTGCTGCGCCGAGAACAGCGAACGCTCCGCATCCAGCGCCGGCAGAAAACTGTCCAGACCGTTGGCGTAACGGCTCTGCGACAGATGGTAATTATCGGCCGCCGCCTGCACCGTCGCTTGCGCGTCTTCATTGGCCTGCGCGTCGGAGCGATAGGCGACGATATCGTTCTCAACCTCCGCCAAGGCGTTCAGCACCGCTGCGCGGTATTGCAGGGCGGCGCTTGCCTGCGAAACGCGAGCCGTTTTCAGCTCGGCGCTTAGGCGGCCGCCTTCGAAGATCGGCAGGGAAATCGAAGGGCCGAAACTGTAGAACATGTTCGCCCAGTTGGTGAGATCAGCCGCATCGAGCGAGCGGTAGCCGACGCTTCCCATGAGCGTGACGTCCGGATAGAAACTGGCGACGGCGACGCCGATTTGCGCGGTGGCCGAATGCAGGCTGTCCTCGGCCTCGCGAATATCCGGCCGGCGCCGCGCCAGTTCGGAAGGCACGCCGGTGCCGATAATGGCCGGCGGCTTCGGCAAAGGCTGTGGATCGCTCAACCTGTTATCCAAAGCGCCGGGCGGCTGGCCGGCTAGAATATCGATCTGATCCAGGATCTGCGCCACATCCTTCTCGTAATTCGGCAATTGTTGCTGCTGCGAGAGGAGTTCGGTCTTTGCCTGGTCGACATCCACCTGCGGCGCCAGCCCGGTATTGGCCTGGCTTAGGGTGAGCTGCAACGAAAGCTGCGCCGCCTGCACGATCTGCTGCTGCACCGCCAGTGCCGCCTGCGCCGCGCGCAGCTGAAAATAGCTCTGCGCGGCCTGCGATTCCAGCATCACGAGCGAATCCCGTGCCGCATCCCGGGATTCGTTTTCGCTGGCGCGCGCCGCCTCAACCGAACGGCGCACCCTGCCGAAAAGATCGAGCTCCCAGGAAGAGCTGAGCTCGTAAGAATAGAGATTGATCGGTTCGCTGATCTGGTCCACCGCGCCGTTCACCTCGTCATAGACTGTGCCGCCGCTGCCGGATGCGACGGTATTGGCGTCGGAAGCCAGCTTGTCGAGCTGGCTATAGGCGCCCTCGGATTGCACCAATCCCTTCAGGCCTTCCTGCTCCCGCATGTAGGAGCCGGCGCCGCTCACCGTGGGTAACCCCTGCGCCGCTTCGATCACTGTATTCAAATGCGCCGTCTGCACGCGCAAGATGGCTTCCTGCAGGCTCGGATTATCGGCGATGACCATGCGCATCAGCCAGACGAGATCCGGATCGTGAAACCCCTCCCACCAATCGGGCGAAGGGTCGGTCTGCTCGGTGGTACCGGGGGCGGAATGATTAAAAGCTCGCGAAGCGGGCGGTGGCGGCGGTTTGAAATCGGGCCCGAGCAGGCATGCCGAGACACAAAGGCACAGGCCGAGCGAAACAAAAGGCACTTTCATGCAGGCGCACCTTGCCCGCCGGATTTGGAGGACATCAGAAGTGCGGTCGGTATCAGCACTAAAGCAAGTAGGCCGGTGTAGAAGAAGACGTCGATATAGGCGAGCACGGCGTCCTGCGCTTGCAAAGTCTGGTAGATGTTGTTCGGCGCCCGCGCCAGCGCTTTCGTGAACGGCACGCCGTACAGCGACATGCCCCTGGCGACCTGTTGCAGCAGGAGATGGTAATTGCCGCCGCCGGCAAGATGGGTGACAAGAAAACTCTGGTGCGCCTGTGAGCGCTCGGTGACGATCGCCGTGGTGACGGAAATGCCGATGCCGCCAAAGATGTTGCGTGACATGGAAAACAAGGCCGCCGCGTCGCCCTGCTTGTCATGCGGCAGCGTCACATAGGCGACGGTGCTGATCGGCACGAACAGGAACGACAGCCCGATGGTCTGCGCTGCGCGCAGGATCATCAGATGGTAAAAATCTTCATTCGGCACCAGGTGCATCGAGTAGAACAGCGAACCTCCCAGAACCAGCCCGCCGAGCGCGATGAGATATTTCGGCGGTACGACTACCATGGCGCGGGCGACCAGCGGGATAAAGATTATAAGGACGACGGCGCCAGGCGCCAGGACCAGGCCCGCCAAGGTCGACGTATAGCCAAGCTGCGCCTGGGCAAATTGCGGAATGATGACGGCGCTGGAGTACAGCACCAGCCCCATGATGCCGATCTGCACAAAGCCGGCGATAAAATTCGTGTCTTTTAAAACCCGCAAGTCAACGACGGGGTTTTTTGTGTACAGCAGATACAGGCTGCCGAAGATAAAGCACAGCAGCGAAGTGCCGAGCAGGATGCAGATAAAAGGCGAGCCGAGCCAGTCATAATCCTCGCCGCGATCGATGCCGATCTGCAGGCAGGACAGCGCGAGCGCAATGAAGCCGGTGCCGACATAGTCGAAGGGCGCCGCCGTGGCCTGCTCGTGCTTCACCTCCTCGCTATCCTCGACGAAATGCATTACGCCGAACAGGGTGATGATGCCGATCGGGATGTTCACCAGAAAGATCAGGTGCCAAGAGTAGTTGTCGGTAAGCCAGCCGCCGGCCAGCGGCCCGATCACGGGCGCGACGACGATGGCGATGGCGGATAGCGCAAAAGCCTGGCTGCGCTTCTCCGCCGGAAACGAATCCAGAATGATTGCCTGCTGCAGAGGCTGCAGGCCGCCGCCGAAAAAGCCCTGTATCGCCCTGAACAATAGCAGTTCGGTGAACGAGCTGGATATACCGCAGCCGAAAGAAGCAATGGTGAAGACGCCGATGCAGACCAGAAAAAACCGCTTGCGGCCGAACCTGCGGGAAAGTGATCCGGAAATGGTCAGCACGATTCCGTTGGCCACTAAATAAGTGGTTAGCGCCCAGGTGGCGTCGTCGCTCGAGACGGCAAGCGAGCCCGCGATATGCGGAAGTGCTACATTGACAATGGTGGTGTCCAGCACCTCCATGAACGCCGCCAGGGTGACGATGAGGGCGATCGCCCAAGGGTTGTGGCCGTGGCTATCACCGCCCTTCGCACCGGATTCACTCACTTGAGATGTACCGTCGGTTCCACCGAAATGCCAAGCGGCAAAATGGGCAAGGAAGCCGGCAGGCCGGAATCGATCAGGATTTTCACCGGCACGCGGCGGACGATTTTCACGAAATTGCCGGTGGCGTTTTCGGCCGGAAACGCCGAGAAAACCGCGCCTGAGCCTTGCTCCATGCTTTGCACATGGCCCTTCAGATCGAGCGCAGGAAATGCGTCCACTGCGATGGTCACGCGCTGTCCGACGCGCATGCCATTCAGCTGGGTCTCCTTGAAATTGGCGGTGATCCAGCTCTGATTTGCGACAAGTTCAAAAACCTGCGTGCCGGCTTGCAGATAGGTGCCGAGATCGGCCGTGCGCATGGCGATCCAGCCATCCTGCGGCGCCCGGATAAAATTATAAGAGAGCTGGGTGTTGGCGGAATCCAGATTCGCCTGCGCCTGGGCGAGTTGCGCCTGGCGTTGCACAACCTCCTGCCGCGACGTTTCGATATTTTGCTGCACCAGGGAGGCGATTGCGAGATTCGCTTGCGCCTGCTGCACCTGCGCCCTGGCGGAGACCAGCTGCTGCGTCGTCTGGTCGATATCGGATTGTGCGGTGGCGCGCTGGTCGACGTTGAGCTGCCGGAGGTAGTTGCGATCCGCATCAGCAAATTGCGCGCGGGCCTGGGCGAGCTGCGCCTGTGCCTGCAAAAGCTGCGCCGGTGCGCGCACCTGCTCCTCCTGCAAGTCGATCTTCGAGGAAATGAGATTTGCCTGCGCAAGTTGAAGATTCGCCCGCGCCTGCTCGACCTGCGCCCGGTTGGAGCGCGGATCGACAATCAGCAGCAGGTCTCCTTGATGCACGAATTCATTATCGCTAACGCGCAGCGAGGTGACGAAGCCGGATGTATTGGTGGCGATCGAGACGGCATTGCCGTCGGTATAGGCGTCGTCGGTGGAGACAAGGTTCCGGGTCAGCAGCCAGTAGATGATGCCGGCGATGATGGCGACGACGAACAGGATGCCGGCGATGATGAGCGGCAGCTTGCTGCGCGGCTTTTTATTGTCCTTGCCATCTTTGCCGTCTTTTGACTTCTTGTCGCCGTCGGCCTGCTTGCCGCCGTCGTCTTTCTGGTTCTCCGAGTCATCCGCCTGACCGTCATCGGACTGCTTCTGCTGATCGTTCTCACCTTCATCCGCCACGCGCTTACCCCAATTCGCAACGCGCAAACCAGATCGAGTTGATCATTTGCCGCGCGATCCCTGTCACAATCCAGGTACAGATAGGTCGGACACCCGCCTTGTTAAAGTTCAACTGGTGCAGCTTCAGCTCGTAAAATAGCACGCCGCACGCCGCACGCCGGCCGGGCGGCGGTGCATGAATACCCGGCTTGCCGCCACGGCCGATTTCGAAGCGGGCCGGATCCGCTCGCTGGATGCCGCTCCGCGCATCCTGCCCGATGTGAAATGCCCCTCGGCGACGCCAGGCCTTGCCGCCAAGCTTGATATCCCCATTGCCGGATTTGCCCAAGACGGTGCTGGCGCAGTCGCGCGGCACGGCGGGCTGCATCGTGCGGTTGGCGGAGAGGAGGTTGGCGAAGAGGAGGTTGGCGGAGAAGAGGATGAAGCAGGCTTTGCTCGGCAACGAACAGCAACGGCCGGTCGCTTGACAAATTGAGATAAAATTGTTATATTGCAATATGATATGGCGGCTTCGCCATTGCAATATTGAACGGCTCCTCTTTACCTGGGCCTAATTCTTTGGCGGTGCTTTATCGGAATGAACCCTCTTTCCTTTGATCTCGGACCGGAACAGCAGGCGATCCGCGAGCTGGCGTCCAAATTCGCCGAAGAACACATTGCCCCGCATGCGCTGCGCTGGGACCGGGAAAAGCACTTTCCCGTCGGCACCTTGGCCGAGGCCGCTTCGCTCGGGATGGGCGGAATTTATGTTGGCGAGGAGCATGGCGGATCCGGGCTAACCAGGGTGGATGGCGCACTGATCATCGAAGCGCTGGCGACCGCCTGCCCATCGCTTGCCGCTTATATCTCCATCCACAACATGGTAGCCGGGATGATCGACCGGCATGGCGACCCTGCGCAGCGGCGCAAATACCTGCCGCAGCTTTGCAGCATGCAACATCTCGCGAGCTACTGCCTGACCGAGACTGCGGCGGGATCGGACGCGGCAGCGCTTGCCACGCGCGCGGTGCGGCAGGGCGATTATTATATTGTCAACGGCGTCAAGCAGTTCATCTCCGGCGCGGGTGCCGCGGAAATCTACGTCGTGATGGTCCGTACCGGCGAGGCCGGACCAAAAGGCATTTCCGCGCTGATCATCGAGAAGGACACCCCCGGCCTCTCGTTCGGCGCCAACGAGCATAAAATGGGCTGGAACGCGCAGCCGACCCGGCAGGTGATATTCGAGGATGTGCGTGTGCCGGTTGCCGCGAGGCTCGGCGCGGAAGGCGAGGGATTCAGGCTCGCCATGGTGGCGCTGGATGGCGGGCGGATCAGTATCGCCGCCGCATCCCTGGGCGGCGCGCAGGCGGCCTATGACAAGGCGCGGATTTATCTGGGGGAACGCAAGGCGTTCGGCCGCAAGCTCGAGCAGTTCCAGGCGCTGCAGTTCCGGCTGGCGGATATGGCGACCGGGCTGGAGGCGGCCAGGCTGCTGCTATGGCGGGCGGCCGTGGCGCTGGACGGCAAAGCGCCGGACGCAACGCGGCTCTGCGCCATGGCGAAACTATTTGTTACAGATGCCTGCTTCGAGATCGCCAACCAAGCACTGCAGCTGCATGGCGGGTATGGCTACCTCGCCGATTACGGCGTCGAGAAAATCGTGCGGGATCTGCGGGTGCACCAGATTCTCGAAGGCACCAACGAGATCATGCGCGTGATCATCGCGCGCAGCCTGGGCAATGGCTGACGGCGCCCATAGTTAAAGGATCAAAGATGCCGGAACGAGTCGCGTTCATCGGATTGGGAAATATGGGCCTGCCGATGGCCTCCAATCTGGTTAAAGCCGGTTACAGCGTCACCGGATACGATGTCGTGCCGGTGGCCAATGACGCGGCGGCCAGAGCCGGCATCGCGATCGCGGCGAGTGCGGCTGCTGCAGTGCGCGAGTCGGAAATTGCCATCTCCATGCTGCCGAACGGCAAACTCGTTCTGCAGCTCTATAATAGCGGGGTTTTCGAAGCCGCAGCGCCCGGCACGCTGTTCATCGACAGCTCGACCATCGACGTCGACAGCGCCCGTAGCGCGCACGCATTGGCGCAGGCGGCGGGGATGCAAAGCCTGGATGCGCCGGTCTCCGGCGGCGTCGGCGGCGCCAGCGCTGGAACGCTTACCTTCATGGCAGGCGGAGAAGCCGGTGCTTTCGCGCATGCTAAGCCGGTGCTGGAACAGATGGGCAGGAAGATCGTGCATTGCGGCGATGCCGGCGCCGGCCAGGCGGCGAAAATCTGCAACAACATGATCCTCGGCATTTCCATGATTGCGGTCGGCGAGGCTTTCGTGCTGGGCGAAAAACTGGGATTGTCGCACCAGGCGCTGTTCGACGTGGCGTCCACTTCCTCCGGCCAATGCTGGTCGCTAACGACCTATTGCCCGGTGCCGGGTCCGGTGCCCGCAAGCCCGGCGAATCACGATTTCAAGCCGGGCTTCGCCGCGTCGCTGATGCTGAAGGATCTGCTTCTGAGCCAGGAAGCCGCGGCGAGTGCGGGGGCGGCAACCGAACTCGGCAAACATGCTGCAGAACTCTATCAGCATTTTGTTTCATCCGGTCATGGCGGGACCGATTTTTCCGGCATCATCGACGCGATCCGCAGCGCCGTGGTGGTCGACCGCCGATAGGATGGCGGTGGTGCAAGCCGCGGCAGCCAGGCTCGAGCCTGCCAACAAGCCGAATTTACGGCTTTTTACCGCAGATCGTTTCCTGTTTCGATTACAAACGTTGTAAATCGCCTGGCCGATCCACATCGAAGTTTCGAATCGTGCGATTGCAGTTTCGGCGATTGCAGTTTCGACGATTGCAGTTTCGGGCGATTGCAACTTCGGGCGATTGCAACTTCGGGCGACGGTTCTGGCTGGACCGCGGAAAAACTGCCGCCGGATGCAGCCGGTTTCAGGCGCGAGACGCCGCGGATGATTGATGTCAGCCGGTCTTGCTCTAGACAGGCGGCATGAGCCCGGCTGGAAAAACGGCTTACGAGAAATCGGACGGTCTGCAAGGCAAGGTGCGCGATCTGGCGATGACGGCGATCTGGTTGGCCTTGCTGATGGCGGTGATCGATTCCTTCGATCGCCAACGTAGCTTTGCCGACCATCGCCCGGGATCTGCACGCGCCGACGGTGGAATCGATCTGGATGGTCAATGCCTATCAGCTGGCGATCGTCATATCGCTGCTGCCGCTGGCGACCTTGGGCGAGATCGTTACGTTCCGCCGGGTATTGCTTAGCGGCCTGTTCCTGTTCGTTCTAGCCTGCATCGCCTGCTGCTTTGCCCGCTCGGTGCCGGAGCTCGCGGCGGCGCGGGCGATCCAGGGTTTTGGCGCCGCCGGCGTGATGAGGGTCAACGGCGCGCTGGTGCGTTTCATCTTTCCAATGTCGCAGCTGGGCCGCGGCGTCGGCCTCAACGCTCTGGTCATCTTCATCGCCTCGGTCATTGGGCCGAGTCTGGCTTCGGCCATCCTCTCCACCGCTTCCTGGCCCTGGCTGTTCGCGGTCAATGTGCCGACCGGGCTGGCGGCGCTGATCGTCGGCTTTTTCGCTTTGCCTTCGAGCCTGAAATCTGGCGGCCGGCTCGACCGGATTTCTGTCCTGCTCAGCGTCGCGGCCTACGGGCCTGGACCCCTGAGACGGCCGGCGTCCCGGATCAGCTGCTGAGTGATAGGCGGTGCCGATCGAACTTATATGGAAAATCTAATTTACCTATCAGTTTCTTTCCTGTCCTATCGCTCGAGTACAGCCTGGGCAGCCAGGCTATGGTTTGGAAATCCAGGAAGGATGGCAGCGACAATGGACGGTGACAGCAAATGCCCTATCGATCACGGGGGCGATAAGCAGAAAAAAACCACCACGGTCTTGAAGATGTCGAACGACAAATGGTGGCCCAACCAGCTCAGCGTCAAAATTCTCCATCAGCATTCCCTCCGCTCCAACCCGCTTGGCGCGGATTTTGATTATGCGGCGGCGTTCAAAACGCTCGATCTCGATGCGGTGAAGCAGGATTTGCACGCTCTGATGACCGACAGCCAAGATTGGTGGCCGGCGGATTTCGGCCATTACGGGCCTTTGTTCATCCGCATGGCCTGGCACAGCGCCGGCACGTATCGCACCGGTGACGGCCGCGGCGGCGGCGCCTCCGGCCAGCAACGTTTCGCGCCGCTGAACAGCTGGCCGGATAATGCCAGCCTGGACAAGGCGCGCCGCCTGCTCTGGCCGATCAAGCAGAAATACGGCCGCAAGATCTCCTGGGCCGATCTGCTGATCCTGACCGGCAATTGCGCGCTGGAGTCCATGGGCTTCCAAACCTTCGGCTATGGCGGCGGCCGCAAGGACGCATGGGAGCCGGATGAGGACATCGACTGGGGCCCGGAAAACACCTGGCTGGGCGGCGACCAGCGCTACAAGGCCGACCGGCAGCTCGATAATCCGCTCGGCGCGGTGCAGATGGGGCTGATCTACGTCAATCCGGAAGGCCCGGACGGCCAGCCGGACCCGCTGGCCTCCGCTCGCGACATTCGCGAGACCTTCGGCCGCATGGCGATGAATGACGAGGAGACTGTGGCGCTGATCGCCGGCGGCCATACCTTCGGCAAAACCCACGGCGCCGCCGACCCCGGGCGCTATGTCGGGCCGGAGCCGGAGGCGGCGGACATCACCGAACAGGGCCTCGGCTGGCGCAACAGCTTCGGCACCGGCGCCGGGCCGGACACCATCACCAGCGGGCTGGAAGGCACCTGGACCGGAACGCCGACGCAATGGTCGAACGGCTTCTTCGACAATCTGTTCGGCTTCGAATGGGAGCTTTCAAAGAGCCCGGCGAATGCCTGGCAATGGGTGCCGAAAGACGGCGCCGGGGCGGATCTCGTGCCCGATGCCTTTGATCCGGCGAAGAAGCACACACCGGTGATGCTGACCACGGACCTGGCGCTGCGGCAGGATCCGATCTACGGGCCGATCTCCAAGCGCTTCCACGCGCATCCGGAAGAATTTGCCGAGGCTTTCGCCAAGGCCTGGTTCAAGCTGACGCATCGCGACATGGGTCCGCATTCGCTGCTGCTGGGACCGCAAGTGCCGGCGGAGCCGCAGCTTTGGCAGGACCCGGTTCCGGAACTCGACCATCCGGCCATTGGCGAGGCAGACATCGCGGCGCTGAAGACCAAAATCCTGGGCTCCGGCCTGACGATTTCGCAACTGGTGACGACCGCCTGGGCCGCGGCTTCCAGCTTCCGCAACAGCGACAAGCGCGGCGGGGCCAACGGCGCCCGCCTACGCCTGGCGCCGCAAAAGGACTGGGAGGTGAACCAGCCGGCGGAGCTTGCACCCATCCTGGCGACGCTGGATAACGTGCGATCGGAGTTCAATGCCGGCCTTGGCGACGGCAAAAAAGTTTCGCTGGCGGATTTGATCGTGCTGGGCGGCAGCGCGGCGGTTGAGGAAGCCGCGAGAAACGCCGGCCATGCGGTCAGCGTGCAATTCCACCCGGGTCGGATGGACACCACGCAGGAGCTGACGGACGTGGTTTCCTTCTCGGTCCTGGAGCCGGTGGCCGATGGCTTTCGCAACTACAGAAAGGCGGAGATTTCAAGACCGGCAGCCGAATTGCTGATCGACAAGGCGCATCTGCTGTCGCTGAGCGCGCCTGAGCTGACCGTGCTGGTCGGCGGTTTGCGGGTATTGGGGGCGAATCATGGCCAGACCAGGCTCGGCGTGTTCACCGAAAAGACCGAGACGTTAAGCAACGACTTCTTCGTCAACCTGCTGAACATCGGCACCAAATGGCAGGTGACGCAGGACGACGGCGTGTATACCGGCCGCGACGCCAAGACCGGCGCCGAGAAATGGGTGGCGAGCGAGGTGGATTTGATCTTCGGCTCGAACTCGCAACTGCGCGCCGTGGCGGAGGTTTATGCCGAAGCAGACTCGTTGCCGAAATTCATCGAAGACTTCGCGGCCGCATGGAGCAAGGTGATGGAGCTGGACCACTTCCGAAGTAACTGATGCGGCTTTCAATAATCTGGGCCGGGGGCATTGCGAACTCCCGGCTCAAGCGAACAGGAAGTTTTTTTGCGCCGCTTTTGTTTAAAGAAGCGGCTGCTTCTTTCTAGACTGGGTTCTGCGCGATCAGTTGCGTTAGGGTATCCGCAAAACCGGCCCAAAGCGTGCTCATGACGGCCATCGTGCTGGCCATATCCGGGCCGGTAGGCGACAAATACGACTGCAGCGTTCGGGTCGTCAGGAAGCGGTTATTCGCCGCGGCTTTCAGCGCGGCCTGCGCCGTCAGGACGATGCGGCCGGAGCTGTCTGGGTCAAAGCGCAGAATGTTGATTTCCACGAGCAGGTCGGGCTGCGCACCGACCATGCCGCTGCTGGCGGTCACGGTGGCCGGCGCCAAGCGCTGGCTGAGGTTTTGCACCAGGACCGATTGCAGCATCTGCGCCAGCGGCTCCGCCCAGAGATCGTTGGACGATGCCGCGAACTGGTATTGGCTGCTGGGCTGGGCGATGCCGTTCTGGTCGAGATATTCCGGGATGCCGATGTTGCGTATCTGGATTGATTCCGGCGGCGGCCGCACCGGCGCGCCGGCGACGGGTGCGATGCGGAAATACTGCGCCGGCGGCGCGCTGCGGCAGCCTTGCAACAGCGCCGCGCCTGCAGACAGGGGGAAGATTTGCGCCAGGCGCCGCCGGGAGAGAATCATTGTTGCGACCCCCGCCCAAGCAGCAGCGAATTCGGATGCCGGTCCAGATAGTCGGACAGCGCCTTGACGGAGACCAGAGCCTGGTTGGCCTGTTGCATCAGCTGCGCCAGATCATGCTGGAAATCCGAATCATTGCCGTAATCCTCGTTCAGCATGGTCAGCGTGACGTTCAGGCTTTTCATCGATTGCGCGAGCGAGGCGATGGCCTGCTTGGTCTGCGGGCCACCGATCGTGCTGCTGGCGGATTTGAGCAGCGTGTTCAGGTTGTTGCCGATCTGCTGGAAGGGCAGCTTGTCGATCTTGGCGGCGATATCGGAGAGTGAGGTCATGGCGCTGTCGAGGTCGGAGGACTTGCTTGGGACAACAAAGGCGTTGCCTTCGAGGGTGAGTTTCACATGTCCGGGATGCGGCACGATGGTAAAGGCGATTATTTTTTGGCCGGTGATATAGCTGGAAGTCTCCAGCTCCGCCCGCATCCCCCGGTCCACGAATTTCTCCATCAGCGCGGCAGTCTGCCCCAGCGTCGCAAAATCCGCCTGATGCATGTTCCGTTCGGGCTGCAGCGTCATGCCGACGCGGACCTTCTCATCTCCCGTAACCGGATCGAGCAGCAGGTTGACCGAGGTGACGACGCCGACCTGGATACCAAAAATATCCACCGCGGCGCCGGGGTTCAAGCCGGCAACCGAGGAGTGAAAATAGGTGACGGCGGGAATAAGCTGTTCGTAGCCCGCATTATCCGCATCCTGCTTGGAAGGATAAAGCTGGAACCTGGCATTGTTCGGGCTGGGCCGGCTGTTTCTCCCCGACGCGGGGAGGTTAAAGGCAACGGCGCCGGAGAGGATCGCCTCCAGCGATTCGAATTCCAGCTTGAACTGTCCAGGCTCTACGTTCAGGGCGATGCCGGAGGTGTTCCAGAACTGGCTTTCCGGCCGGACGAAGTCATCATACGGCGCGCGGACGAAAATGCTGACTTTCACCGGATCCACGCCGTTGCCGATATTGTAGCCAAGCACTTCGCCGGCCGTCGCGTCGCGGAACAAAACAGGCGAGCCGGTGCGCAGCGAACCGATCCTGTCGACGGTGAGGGTATAGGTTCGCCCCGGCTCGTCCGACTGCACGCCGGGCGGTCCTTCCAGGCCAATGAATTCGTTCTGGTAATGACCGCCCGGCGCGCCCGGATCGACGGCAATAAAGGCGCCGGTGACAAAACTGCCGAGGCTGGAAGGATCGGTAACCGAAATATGCGCGCCTTCGACCCAGAACCTGGCCCGGGTGGTCAGAAAGCGCTTTCCCACACTGTTCATGCGGATCCGCACGATGACGTGGCTGTTATCGCCAGAAAGGTCGATATCCTGCACCGTTCCCAGCGCCACGGCCTTGTAGCGTATCTGCGTCTGCCCGGCGCTCAGGCCGTCGGCGGTGTTGAAGGAAAGGGTGAGCAACGGTCCCTGCTCGATATAGGTGCGGTACCCGAGATAAATGGCAAGGCCTGCGGCCAGCAGCGGGATGAGCCAGACAAAGGAGAACCGCCGGCGCCGCATCTGCGCCATTGGCGGCGCGGCCGGCGCTTGCGCGGCTTCTGGGTGCAGTTCGGAGCCCGGAGGCGCGGCGCCCGGTGGCGCGCCGCGCCCGTGGCGCGCCGCCTGATGGCGCGCCGCCTAATGGAACGTCCTCGCTCACGCTTCCCCCAGGGCGGTTGCGGGGGTTGCGGTCGCTTTGGCATGGTGTTCGGCGGCGCGGTCCCACATCAGCCTGGGATCGAAGGAGATCGCGGCGATCATGGTGAGAACGACGACGCCGGCAAAACAGGTCGCGCCGAACTCGGCGTTTACATTGTAGAACCTGCCGAACCGCACCAGCGCCACCAGGATCGAGATCATGAACACGTCGATCATTGACCAGCGGCCGATGAAATCGACAATGCGAAAGGTAAGGGTGCGCCCCAGCAGATGCTGCTCGCTCTGCAGTTGGGTCTGGACCAGCATGTAGCTCAGCGCCAGGAGCTTGCTGATTGGGATCAGGATGCTGGCGAAGAACACCAGGGCGCCGAGCGGCCAGAGTCCGCGTTGGAAGAGCTCGAAAATGCCGCCCATGATGGTGAATTGCTGGCTATGCACCAGGCTGGAGATGGTCATGACGGGAAAGATGTTGGACGGCAGATACAGGATCGCCGCCGCGATGACATGGGCCCAGCTGCGGGCGATGCTGGCGGGCTTGCGGTCGTCGAGGATGATATCGCAGCGCCGGCAGACATCGCCGGGCAGCGCAAGGTTCACCAGCCCGCAGCTTTGGCAGCCGATCAGCTTGGCGCCGGGTGCCGAGCTGGAGGCGCAGGATTTCTGCGTGCACTCGCCTTCATCCAGCGCCCGCCAGACCGCTTCAGTGTCGAGAAAAGCATTGGCCGCCGCCGTCGACAGGATCAGGCCGATCAGCGCGTACAAAGCGGTATCGAGATGCACGGTGGCGATGATGGCAAGCCGCGTGTAGGCCACCAGGAAGCCCAATAGGTAGACATCAACCATCGACCAGGGTTTCAGCGGCTCATACCAGCGGAAGACCTCCTTCAGCAGTTTCCTGGGCAGCAGGCGGATTTCCAGCCCCGTCAGCGTAAGGATGATGATGCCAAGCTGCGTGCCGGGCAGGACAACGGTGACCAGCAGGACCAATATGCCGATGATCTGCCAACCCTGGCTCACCAATTGGTCGGGGCCTGTTTCCAGCCGGGCGAGCTGGAACTGGCCGTAGGATGAGATTTCCAGAAACGGCGCCACCACGGCGAAACTGAAAAAGCAGGCGCCGGCGAGCGCGCAGGCCAATGGCAGCTCGAAGCTGCAGCCGTGCATGCGCCACAGGATATGGCCGCAGCGGGAACATTCCGCGGTGCGGTCCGGCTGGATGGCTGGAAGCGCGGAGACGAGGCCGCAATTCTCGCACTCCCGAAGATCATCCGGGATATTTCCGGTTGCTGCCCTTGTCAGCACCGGTTTGCCAACATTTTCGACATCTCCATTGGCTGGCATTTGGTTGCGAGCGGCGCCGTTAGTCAACTGCGAATTCGATGAATAAGCGCTAACGCCCCGAAGACTTAGCCCAGCGGCGGAGGCAGGCGGCAGTCTTGCGCCACCGTGCCGTTATAGGGCGTCCAGGTCTGGGTTTCGCCGAAGATCGGCAGTCCGATATAGCCGCGCAGCAGCAGATTGTTCTGCGCGTCCAGCCGGATGATCGCGTGGTAGGCGTTGCCGTTGCGCGGGTCGATGATCCTGCCGGTCCAGATGGGCCGGCTGTTACCGCCAATCCGCGGCGCCGCCCGGATAATGATCAGGCGGCATTGCGACGTGCCGGCCCAATCCCTCGGCGCGGGATCGTTCGGGCCGAGGAACATCCCGGCGATGTCGCCACAAAGCCCATTGCCGCAGGATGCGATCTGGATGACGGCGTCCTTTCGCTGAATCATCCAGAACCCATCCGGCGTGGCCGGCCTATGCGGGTGGTTCGGCGCCGGCGAAACCGGGTTGGCGCCGTGCCCCGGGCCGGCGCCGTCGCTGCGGGCATGGCTGAGGGAGGGCAGAGCCAGCATGGGCATGACGAGGCAGAGCAGGGCAAGTTTCTGCAGATCGGCACGCATTCGAAGTCCTTAATCCGCTATCGGCTGTGGTCCAGCGGCCACCCGGTAATAACAACTCCAGCCGCTGTTAAACGTCTGTTTGCAGGTGCACCACAAGATCGCAATTTTATTGACATCTAATATGGACGAACGTATTATCCCGGTATGGGCAAGATCTCAAATCGTGATCGCATTTTGACCGAAGGCCTGCGGGTTGTGCACGCGCAAGGGTATGCCGGGGCCAGCGTGCGCGATATCATCAACGCCGCCGGCGTGCCGCAGGGCTCGTTCACCAATCACTTCACCTCGAAGGAGGCTTTCGGACTTGAGGTGCTGGATCTGTATTATTCGGATATCCAGGCGAGAATGCTCAGTGCATTGCAGGATGAAACGCTGCTGCCGCTCGCCCGCATCGGCAAATGGATCGGCGCGGTCAAAGCCCATATTGTGGAGCATGATATGAAAGCCGGCTGCCTGGTCGGCAATTTCAGTGCCGAGGCGACCAGTTGCGACGGCATAATCCGGCTCCGCCTGGCGGAGATTTTGACCGAGATGCAAGAGAGTATCGCAGGCTGTCTCAGAGCCGCCGTCGAAGCCAAGGAGTTGCCGGAACGCTTCCGGGTCGACGAGACCGCCAGTTTCATTCTCTCGGCCCTAGAAGGCGCAATCCTGATGTCCAAGGCGCATCGCGATATTGCGCCGTTCGATCATTTCGAGCAGATCCTGTTGGAGAAAATGCTGCAGTAATTCCAGCGGCATTCGCCTTCGTGAAGTCAGTCGTGGATGCGGGCCCGGGCCGCTCAGACGACAAGGTTGCAGGGCGGGCCGGTTGTTTTCTACAGAAGAAGCGCTGCTTGCTTCCTTACGAAGCCGATAGGTTCCTAAGCGCGCTGAGGCGCAGCAACTCGTCGACCTTGGCGGCAAGATCGACCTGGCGGAACGGCTTGCTCAGGCGCGGCACGTCCGCCGGCACGTCGCCGCCGGCCGGGGCGTAGCCGGTGATGAGCAGGACCGGGATAAAACAGCCCGCGGCCCGCAACTCGGCGATCAAGGCGGCGCCCGTCATTCCGGGCATCAGGTAGTCGGTAACCAGAACCTCCGTTTCGTGCTCGGAATGCAAGGCCGCCAGCGCCTGCGCGGCCGAAGCGGCTTCTTCCACCTTATAGCCGACATCGCGCAGCATTTCAGCCGTTGCCTGGCGGACGATCTCCTCATCATCCACCAGCAGCACCCGGGCGGCGTGGCGGGCCGCCACCGGCTCGGCATGCGTCATCGTCTCGATTTCGCTGACCGCGGCGGTCACGGGTAGCCAAAGCTCGACGCTGGTGCCTTCGCCAGGCTGGCTGAACAGCCGCAGCGTGCCACCGGATTGCGCGGCAAGGCCGTGCACCATCGACAGCCCCAAGCCGGTGCCCTTGCCGAGTTCCTTGGTGGAGAAGAACGGCTCCGTGGCGCGCGCCAGCGTCTCCTTATCCATGCCGATGCCGATATCGGCGGCGCTGACCCGGATATATTCGCCCGCCTCCAGACCGATCGCGTTTTTCTCGGCCAGCGACATGCAAGCCACCGAGAGGGTGAGCTGACCGCCCGCGGGCATCGCATCGCGCGCATTGATGGCGAGGTTCAGCAGCGCCAGTTCGAGCTGGTTGGGATCGATCCGCGCCGGCGGCAAGCCGCGCGGTAGATCCAGCGTGATCCGAATGGTAGGGCCGAGCGAGCGCTGGATCAGCTCCGTGATCCCTTCGATCAGCACGCCGACATCCACCGCCTTGGGCTGCAGCGCCTGGCGGCGGGCGAAGGAGAGCAGCCGATGGGTGAGCGTGGCGGCGCGCTCGGCGGCGCGCATCGCGCCGCTGATATATTTCTGTGTGCGCTCATCCTCCTTGTGGCGGCGCCGCAGCAAATCGAGGCTGCCGACGATCGGGGTCAGCAGGTTGTTGAAGTCGTGCGCAACGCCGCCGGTGAGCTGGCCGATAGCGTCCATTTTCTGCGCCTGGGCGAGCTGGGAATCGGCTTCCTTGCGATCGGTGATGTCGGAAACCACGCCGGTGATCCGTATTGCCCGGCCATCCGGCGCGTAGCGCACGCGGCCCTTTTTCACGATCCAGCGGGAGGTGCCGTCGGCCCCGGAAATCTTGCACTCGATATCGACAAGGCCGGAGGAACAAGCCGCCTTGAAGGCCGCTTGCACCGCCGCACGCTGCGCCGGCTCCACATGCTGCAGCAGCAGATCAACACTCCACTCGGGCAGAGTCTTGTGATGCCCGAAAATCTGGTCGTGCCTGGGACTGCGCTCGATATGGCCGGTGGCGAGGTCGAGATCCCAGCTGCCCATGTTGGCGGCGCTCAAGGCGAATTCCAGCTTGTCCTTGGCCGCCTCAAGATCGGCGGTGCGCTCGATCACCGCGCGTTCCAGCGTGGCGGAAGAGGCGCGGACCTCGTATTGCCGGCGCCGCGCCTTCAAGGCGGAACGGGTGGCGCCCAGCATAGCCTCGGCATGCAAAGGGCGCTGCAGCAGCAACACATTGCCCAGATCATCGAGCCTTTCGGAAGCAAGCGCAGTGCGCGGGGCGCTGCCGCCATTGGCCAGCACGATGAAAGGCAGGTCGGACCATTGCGGCTGTTGCGCCACCCAAATTGCAAGGGGCGCGCGGTTGTCGTTGGCCAAGGCTTCCTCGGTCAGCAGCACGGCCCCGGCACCTTGGGCGAGTCCGCCAACCAGGGCATGCAGATCGCCGCAGATGCAAGGCTCCAGGCTGTGTTTCGTCAGTAGATCGGCGGCGATCAGCGCGTCGCGGCCGCGTGGCGCCAGGATGAGAACACGTTCTTCCATCAGGAGGAGTCAGCCATTCCGGCCAACATACTGCTCGGCAGCAAAGCCTTGCCATCGCCCGAGAAGCTAGGCACGCCCGTTAATACGCCCTGGAAATCCTTCAGCGGTTGGCCGAACACCAAACCGTGTTTGCTGATCTGGAACTCGCGGATCGATCGTTCATGCTTGGCCGTTCTCGTCTTGATGACGGAGATGGCCTGGCGCACCTCCCCCATAGCCTCGAAGTAGCGCAGCTGCACGGCAGAATCGGCCAGGTAGCTGAGATCGACATCGGAGCGGATGTCTCCCATCACGCCATGCATGCTGAGCACAAGCAGCGTGACGATGCCGCGCTGTGCAAGATAGGTCAGCAGTTCATGCATCTGCAGGACGAGGAACTGCTCGTTCGGCATCGAGTGCAGATAGGCATTGAGGCTGTCGATCACGACGATACTGGCGCCGTCCTGTTCCACCGCCTGGCGAACCGCCGCGACAAATTCCCCAGGCGAGAGCTCCGCCGGGTCAATGGCGCGCAGGGTGAGCTGGCCGCCATCAATGAAGGGTTGCAGATCCATATCCAGCGCGGCGGAGCGGGAGAGCAACGTGGCGACCCGCTCATCGAACAGAATATACACCGCGTTTTCGCCGCGCTTCAGCCCGGCGACCATGCATTGTACCGAAGCGGTCGTTTTGCCGACGCCGGCAGGCCCGGTGAACAAGGTGGCGGTACCCGGCGCCAGGCCGCCGCCCAGCAGATCGTCGAAGCTGGCGGATCCGGTGGAGACCGGCTTGGCGTCGTATTCGGTGGCATGCTGGGCCGCGACCAGACGCGGGAACACCTTCAAGCCGCCGCGCTCGATCGCAAAATCGTGGTAGCCGCCGCTATACTGCATGCCGCGCATTTTGACGATGTGCAGGCGCCGCCTCTGGCCGCCGAAACCGAGAAGCGATTGTTCCAGCTGGATGACGCCGTGCGCAATGCTGTGCAGCCGAAGATCGTCGGCGGAACCGGCTTTGTCGTCCAGCATCAGCAAAGTACAGTTGCGGGTCGAAAAGAAATGCTTCAGCGCCAGTATCTGCCGCCGGTAGCGCACCGGGCTATGCGCCAGCAGGCGAAACTCGGAAAGGCTGTCGATCACCAGGCGTTGTGGCTGCAGCTCCGTCACCTTGCTCATAATCGTCCGTATGGTCTCTCCAAGCTCAACGTCGCTTGGATGCAGCAGCGTCTGCTCCTGCTCCTCGCCCAGGCCATCCGCCGGCACCATTTCAACGATGGTTATCAGGTTAAGCGACCAGCCATGCGACTTGCCGACCGCGAGCAGCTCCGTCTTGGTCTCCGCCAGGGTGATGTACAGCCCGGGCTGGCCCGCAGCTGCGCCGGTTAACAAGAACCCTAGACCGAGTGTGGTTTTCCCGGTTCCAGGCGTGCCTTCAATGATGTAGAGCCGATCCGGCGTCAGCCCGCCGCCCAGGATCTCGTCAAGCCCGGAGATACCGGTGGCTTCAAGCTGTGCTTCCGGTGCATTCTCAAGCGTCACGACAAAACCCATTTCCTCATCAAAAGCACTCTGCCGATCCACCTTAACATATTGGGTAGCAAGTCTGTCCAACAAGATCACGCGGCGGCGGATTGGGGATTAACTGCAGGTGAGGTAGCTTTAGCACTGATGGCAGGTGGTTGACGGGAATGAGCCGGCAGCCTTAGCAACCGGCTCCATGTTGATCCGGAAACCAAGCCTTAATTTTCCATGGTGATTGGCGGCAGGACAAGCTAGAGGAGGGACAACATTGCCATAATCGCGGGGAAACATGAATCTACTGGAACGGTATGGGCCATGGGCCGTGATTGCCGGCGCCTCGGAAGGAACGGGCAGGGCGTTCGCCTGGGAATTGGCGCGCAACGGCCTGCCGACAATACTGGTGGCGCGGCGGCAAGCGCCGCTTGCCGCTCTACGGAACGAGATCTTGGCGGAGACCGGCATCGCCTGCGAGATTGCGGCGGTCGATCTTGCGGCGGCGGATGCCCGCGACCGCGTTGCCGAAGCGGTGGGCAGGCGCGAGATCGGCCTGTTCATCAGCAATGCCGGCGCCGATACCCATGGCTCGCAGTTTCTCGAGCGCGACATCGCGGCGTGGGAGGCGCTGGTCAGCCTGAACGTAACGACCATGATGCGGCTTTGCCACCATTTCGCGGCGCCGATGCGCGGGCGCGGCAAAGGCGGCATCCTGCTGGTCAATTCCGGCGCCTGCTATGGCGGCATTCGCGGCCTCGCCGCCTACACGGCGAGCAAGGCGTTTGTGCTATGTTTTGCCGAGGCGCTTTGGGGAGAATTGCAGCCGGCAGGCGTTGACGTGCTGACTCTGGTGCTGGGCCAGACCGACACGCCGGCCTATCGCAAGCTGCTGGCAGAGAAGGAGATGCCTTTGCCCGCGGGCTGGGCAGCGCCCGCCGACGTTGCGGCGACAGGGCTGCAGAGGTTGCCGTTCGGACCGATCCATAACTGGGGCCAGGCGGATGACGAAGCCAAATTCTCCCCCGGCTCCGCGGCGGACCGCCGCCAGCGCGTGCTGATGATCCCGCGCATGTGACGGCGATGGCCTTGGATGAAGCGGGCCTGGTGAGCCAGGTGGCGGACCGGCAGGCGATTGCGGAATTGATCTACCGCTATTGCCGCTCCGTCGACCGGCTGGATGTGCCGCTCGGCCATTCGATCTGGCATGAGGACGGGGTCGCGGATTACGGCCCCGGGTTTTACCAGGGACCCGGCAAAGGCGTCATCGACCTGATCTGCGGCCAGCATTTGCACACGCTTGGCCATTCGCACCAGGTCACGAACATCCTGTTTCATCTGGATGGCGACAAAGCGGGAACCGAATCCTATTGCACCGCCACGCTGCGAATCCGCCAAAGCGGGAAATTGCTGCTGATGACCGTGTGGACCCGCTATGTCGATCGCTGGTCGCGCCGCGATGGGCGCTGGGGGCTGGATGAGCGGATCGCCGTCCAAGATTTCGACGAGGTTCGCGAAGCAACCGCGATCGCCGAGCATGATGTCGGGAGGCGGGATTCTTCGGATCCGTCCTATAAGGCATTGCCGGCTGGGTATCATGAAAAGGGATAGCGCGATGAAGGCAGCCTTCATGCAGAACCACCGGATCCATGTCGGGGAGCTGCCCGATCCGGTGCCGGGGCAGGGCCAGGCATTGGTGCGCACGCATTCCTGCGGGCTTTGTGCGTCGGACGCGCATTTTCTGCATCTGGGCCAGAAGGTGGTTGATGTTTCGAAACGGTTCGGCGGCCCATATTCGAACCTCGACCTCAGCCAGGTCATTGTTCCGGGGCACGAATATGTCGGCGAGGTTATCGATTACGGTCCCGGCAGCGAGCGGCCGATCAAAATCGGCGCCCGCGTGACCTCGCTGCCCGTGATGCGCGTCGCCGGCGGCCATTCGGTCGTGGGCCAAAGCCATGACTGCCCCGGCGGGTTCGGCGAATACATGTTGCTTGACGAGAACGTCATGATGGAAATCCCCGGCGGCCTGCCGGACGACATGGCGGCGATGACGGAGCCCCTGGCGGTCGGGCTGGAACATGCCCGCAGCGGCGAACCGGTGCGCGGCGACGTGCCGCTGGTGATCGGCTGCGGCGCGATCGGGCTTGGCGTGATCGCCGGGCTGAAGCTGATGGGAATCGCGCCGATTGTGGCGGCGGATTTCGACCCCAAGCGCCGCAAGATCGCGCTGAAGATGGGCGCGCATATCGCGGTGGACCCGCGCGAAATCTCGCCTTACGCGCCAATGCCCGACCTTGGCAACAAGCGCCCGAACCTGGTGTACGAATGCGTCGGCAAGCCCGGCATGCTGAATGAAATCATGCATTCCGTCGGCTTTGGCGCGCGCATCGTGATCGGCGGATTCTGTCTGGAGCCGGAACAGCTCTACGTTCCTTCCGGCCAGATGCGGCGTCTGAAACTTTTTTTCGCGGCCGGGGAGGAGCAGCAGGATCTGGACCTCGCGCTGCGCTCGATCGCCGAAGGCAAGATCGATATCGCGACCTGGATCGGCGCGCGCATCGGGCTGAACGGCGTGGATGCCGCCTTGCATGAATTGGGCAGCCCAGCGTCTCCGGTACGCACGGTGGTCGACCCCAGGCAAATGTAAGCGTTAAGAAAATATGGCATTCATCGATCGCCGGCTTCAGCTGCCGCGGCTTGTCGCCTGGCTTTGACGGCACTGGGCTGCATGTCTGCGGCAACCCGGCCGATACCGGCGCCGAAATTACCGACCCGGCAGCGGGCGACCCGGAAACATGACCGCCAAGTCGCCTTCGTCCCTCAAGCGGGCGAACCGCCGCTTCAGGTATTCAGATTTATTGCACGCCATGGTATGCTGCCGGCAAATGATTCCCATCACACCCAGGGAAAAACGGAGAGATGCCATGCCCCTGGACAGCAGCGGCGGAGACCGGCGGCAGCGCTCGTTGAACGTGCTGGGCGGGGTGCTCGAGTCCTGTTCCTACGATCCGATCACCGGCTTCTTTCGAGACGGCTGCTGCGCCACCGGCGCCGAGGATCTCGGCAGCCACACGGTCTGCGCCGAAATGACCACGGAGTTTCTGGCCTTCAGCAAAAGCCGCGGCAACGATCTCAGCACGCCAATGCCGGGGTTCGGCTTCGTCGGCCTGAAACCGGGCGATCGCTGGTGCCTGTGCGCGCCGCGGTGGCAGGAAGCGTTTTCCGCCGGCGCTGCGCCGAAGGTCTGGCTGCGCGCCACCGAAATCGGCGCCTTGCAGTATTGCGCCTTGAAGGATTTGAAGAAACTCGCTCTGGACCTGGTTTGAGGGTTCCGGACCCGCAATTTTCGCGGCGCCACTGGAAACCCTAGCCGGCGCTAGATGATCACCTTCTCGCCCTTGCTGGCGCTGCCGTTTTGCATCGCCATCGCCGTTTTCTGCGCCATTGCGATTGTTGTGGCATTGATGGTCAAGGCGCGCGGCGCCTTCTGGCGCGCCGCGGGTTTCGCCCTGCTGTTGGCGATCATCAGCGGTCCGGAATACGTTGTGCAGACAAGTCGAAACCTGCCGGACATCTTAACGGTCGCCGTCGATCAGTCGCAATCCATGGCGATCGGTGGCCGCGCCGCAATTGGGCAACGCGCCTTGAAAAGCCTGAGGACGCAAGCGGCTGATATTCCAAATCTGCAGCTACGGATCGTGGCTATTCCGCCAGCCGCCGATAGCGGCACAGCTTTATTCAGGGTCCTGCGCGATGCGCTGGCCGATACGCCGAAACCGCAACGCGCCGGCGTTATCGTGATCACCGACGGCGAAATCTCCGACGTGCCGGCGGCGAACGGCTTCGGCGCGCCGTTGAGCGCGCTGCTGACGGCAAAGGGCGAAGAAACCGACCGTGAATTGCGGCTCAACAACGCGCCGAGCTATGGCCTGGTCGGCCAGAACGTCGCTTTGAATTTCACCGTGATCGATCACGGCGCCAATGCTGCCGGCGCGCAGGTTCCGGTGAGCATCGATGCCGACGGCGCGCCGATCTGGTCGCAGACCGTGCCTGTCGGCCAGCCGGTTGCAGTGAACATTCGCGTGCTGCATGCCGGTCCGACGACGATCGCGGTGCGGACCGCAACGCTTGCCGGCGAAGTGACGTCGATCAACAACCAGGCCGCCTTTACCCTGAACGGCGTGCGCAAACGTCTGGAAGTGCTGCTGGTCTCCGGTAATCCGAACCAGGGAGAGCGATCCTGGCGCGTGCTGCTGAAATCCGATCCCGCCGTGCAGCTGGTGCATTTTACCATTCTGCGTATGCCGGGCGAAATCATGGACGCGCTGCCCAGCGAGCTGGCGCTGGTGCCGTTTCCGGTGGAAGAGCTGTTCAACACCGATATCGGCAAGTTCGACCTGATCATCCTCGACCAGTTCGACGCCTCAGGCCTGCTGCCGCCGCAATACCTCGCCAATATTGCCAGCCATGTGAAGCAGGGCGGGGCGTTGCTGGTGGAGGTCGGCCCGGAATTTGCCGCCGATGACAGCCTGGCGTTTACCCCGCTTGGACCGCTGCTTCCCGCCTTGCCTGCGGCGCCCGGCACGGTGATCCAGCAGTTCACGCCAAGCATCACGCCGGTCGGGCTGCGCCACCCGGTTACCGCGCCGTTTGCCGGCGCTGCCATGGCGCCTTGGTACCGGCAGGAGATCGCGACCCAAACCGCCGGCGACGTGCTGCTCTCCGGCATCGACAACACCCCGCTGCTGATCCTGGCCAAAGCCGGGCGGGGCAGGGTAGGCCTGCTGCTCTCCGACCAGTTCTGGCTATGGACGCGCGGTGGCGCGCAAGCCGGGCCGGCGCTGCCCTTGCTGCGCCGTACCGTGCACTGGCTGCTGGATGAGCCGGCCTTGGAAGCGGAAGCACTGACGGCTGAAATCGATAACGGACAGCTGAACGTAAAGCGGCAAACCCTCAGCACGGCCTATCTGGGCGACGCCACGATAACCGCGCCCAACGGCCAGAGTGCAAGCCTGCCCCTGCAACAAACCGCGCCCGGGAGCTATACCGCCAGCCTGCCTGCAAGCCAGCCCGGCGTCTGGCTGATCAGGCAAGGCGGCCTGATCACAAACACGGCGGAAGCGTTGGAAAACGCGCCGGAATACCAGGACCTTGCCGCGACCGCGGCCATCCTGAGCCCGATCAGCGACAACACGATCTGGCTCGGCCGCAACCCGGCGCCATCGCTCGCCCCGCTGTTGCAGCTTCGCCATGCCACCGAAGTCACCGGCCAGCGCGACGTACCGCTGCTGCCGCCTTTGCCGATGATGATCCTCGCGCTGTTTCTGCTGAGCATGGCATGGTGGCAGGAGCGCGGATGAAAGCAAGGAAGCAAGTAGCCGCTTCTTGAAAAAAGCGGCGCTGGAACTTTTGCTACTTCGAGCCGGAAGCTCTTTCAGCGCCATCGCCCAGATTGAAGAAGTGCCTGGGCGATGATGATGCGACGCTCCACGCCATGCCGGGTCACCGGCGGCATGTCGTGGTCGATCAATCCTGCATGCGGGCTGTAGCGCCAGGCGCACAATAACGCGGCGCCCAGCAGCAGAATGTTCGCCCAGTAGACCACCAAGGCCGCGCGATATCCGATGAACGTGCCGATCAGCTCGGTGCAAAACGGCATCTTCGTCACGAAGAACAGAAACATCAAATGCAGCCGGCTCAGCTCGCGGTTGCTGTGCTGCAAATAATTCAGCTGCGTCTGCTGGCCGACCCAGAAGATGCCGAGCGTCAGAAAACTCATGACGTAAACCGCGAGTTTCGGCGCCAGCGCGGCCAGCGCGCGCCATAAATCATCGCCGCCATGAACCAGGTTTATGCCGGCGCATGCAAATCCAGCACCATCAAGGTCATCGCCACCGCGAATATGCCGTCGCTTAGAGCCGCCAGACGTTCAGAGCTTTGTCCGGCGATCTGATTATAGTCCGTGCCCATCAGATGGCGATGCGCACGCCTAGCTCGACCACGCGGTCGCTGGGGATGCGGAAGAATTCCGTAGCGGAAACGGCGTTGCGCGCCATGAACAGGAACAGCCAGCGCCGCACGAAACGCAATTTCGGCAGCGATGCGGACACCACCGTCTCGCGGCCCAGAAAATAGCTGGTCTGCATCGGCTTGAACTCGACGCCCTGTGCGGTCAGGCCTTCCAGGGCACGCGGCACGTTCGGGCTTTCCATGAAGCCGTAGCACAGGGAAATTTTGTAGATGCCCGGCGCCACTTCCTCCGCCGTCGCCCGCTCCGCCGCGGTCGCCTGCGGCACATCCAGCGTGCGCACGTTCACGAAGAACACCTGCTCATGCAGCACCTTGTTGTGCTTCAGGTTGTGCAGCAGCGCGTTCGGCACAAAATCCAGATTGCCGGTCATGAACACCGCGGTTCCCGGCACCCGGATGATGCGCGATTGCGGCATGCGGGAGAGGAAGGATGCGAGCGGCAGGCTATCCTGCTGCCAGCGCGCCAGGATCAGCCCGCGGCCGCGCCGCCAGGTGGTCATGATCAGGATGATCGAAAAGCCGATCGCCAGCGGCACCCAGCCGCCTTCGAATATCTTCAGCGAATTGGCGGAGAAGAACGCAAAATCAATGATGCCGAAAGCGCCAAACAATCCTAAAACCGCCCAGCGCGGCCAGCGGAACTGCCGCCGGTAGACAAAGGCGGCCAGGGTATTGTCGCACAGGAACGTGCCGGTCACGGCAATGCCATAGGCCGAAGCCAGCGCGTTGCTGGATCTGAAGGTTAGAACCAGCAGCACCACGCCCGCCGCCAGCAGCGCGTTGATCTGCGGTACGTAGATCTGGCCTTGCTCCAGCTCGCTGGTATGGCGCACTTCCATGCGCGGCAGCAGGCCGAGCTGCACGCACATGCGGGAGACGGAATAGGCGCCGGTAATCACCGCCTGGCTGGCAATGACCGTGGCCACGGTCGCGAGCACGATCAGCGGCGCCTGCAGGATATGCGGCGCCAGCTTGTAGAATGGATTATCGACCGCGCTCGGGTTGCTGATCACCAGCGCCCCCTGGCCGAAATAATTCAGCACCAGGCAGGGTAAAACAAAGAATATCCAGCTGGCGCGGATCGGCCGCCGGCCGAAATGGCTCATATCGGCATAAAGCGCCTCCGCGCCGGTCACAGCCAGAACCACCGCGCCGAGTGCCAGGAAAGCGATACGGTGATGCCGGATGATGAAGGTGAGGCTGTAATACGGGTTGAGCGCCTGCAGGACGAGCGGATGATGAATAATCTGCAGCAGTCCCAGCAGCCCGATCGCCAGAAACCAGATTACCATGATGGGCCCGAAGCCGCGCCCGACGGCGTTGGTGCCGTAGCGCTGCACCAGAAACAGCACGGCAATGACGATCAGCGCCACCGGCAGTACCAGCCTGTTGAGATCGGGCGAAACGACCGTGATGCCCTCTACTGCGGAGAGGATGGAGATGGCCGGCGTGATGACGCCATCGCCGAAAAACAACCCGGCGCCGACGATGCCGATAATGCCTAGAACACCGCGGGTTGTCTCGCTGCGCGCCACCCGCCCGGCCAGCGCCATCAGCGAAAGCGTACCACCCTCGCCGTTATTATCGGCGCGCATGATGAAGGTGACATATTTCAACGTCACCACGATCACCAGCGACCAAAAGATCAGCGACAGCACGCCGAAGATATCTTCGTATTTCAGCCCGGATTTTTGAAAATAGGCCAAAGACGCCTGCAAGGCGTAAAGCGGGCTGGTGCCGATATCGCCGTACACGACACCAAGAACGCCAACCAGTGCGGACAGGCGAAGCCGCGACCTGGGCGAGTCGGCATCAGCTTTCATAGCTAGCCTGGGAAAGCCGGATCATCGGCAGCGCGAGCTACAATCGAACATTAACGTCATGCAAGCTTCGCCATTGCGCACGGCTTTACCGCGTTTGGCGGTCGCCCGGCAAGCGGTGGCATGTGCTGCGCTCATGAGGTCGATGCCGGTCTCGGCAGCAGGAGAAAAAGATTGCCCCTTTGCTGCATCCGGCCGGCCACCGCCTCCGCCTGCGCGCCGGCGCCGAAGAACAGATCCGCCGCCTGCGCGCCGTGAATGCCGCCGCCGGTATCCTGCGCGATCGTCAGGCGGTCGATCGGCTGATGCGTGACCGGATCCGTCGTCGCGACAAAAACCGGCGTGCCCAACGGAATATCGGCCTCGTCCACCGCCAAGGTGCGCCCCGCGGTTACCGGCACGCCAAGGGTGCCGGGCGCGCCTTGGTCATCGGGCAAAGGCCCAAGCGGGCGCATGAACACGTAGCGGGAATTTTGCTCCATGATCGCCTGCGCCTGGTCGGAATTGGCCTTCAGCCAGGCGCTGATCGTCTGAAAGCTTACATTGTTCGACGCCAGGTCACCGTCCGCGACCAGAATGCGGCCGATCGGCGTGTAGGGCTGGCCGTTCTGGCCATCGAAGCCGACGCGAAGGGTCTCGCCGTCGGTCAGCAGGATACGCCCGGAACCCTGAATCTGCAGCATGAACGCATCCACCGGGTCGGCTAGATAGGCGGTGACCGGCGCCTGCCGGTACAACGCCCCGTCATCGATTGCCGAGCGCGGCAGGGCTGCCAAATCCGGATCGGCGGGTTTGGCATAGAGCGGAATTTTGTATCCCGGTGCCAGGTTTTTCGCGCCCGGATATTCCGGCTCGAAATAGCCGGTGATCAAGGCGCTTTCGGTAATCCGATACGCTGCGAAATATTGTTCGAAGAAGGTTTTCGCGGCGGCCGCATCGCCCGGCTGCACGTCTTGCGCGCCGGCGCAGGCATTCTGCCATTGTCCCGCCTCGCCGGCGGTCTGCGCGCTGAGCCCGATGCCTCCCAATTGCTGGTCCGCCGGCATGATGGCTATCGCCCTGCAGCTACGGATGAAGGCGGTCAGCGCGGCGGAGGTATCATCGGTTTGCCAGCCGGGCAGCTTCGCCACATCGATGCTGGCTAGAGGCGGCGCGCCGGGCGGCTGCACGATCTGCGGCGGCCGCGGCGGCACGCAGCCCGCCAATACGCCAAGCGCCGCACCGGCCAGAACCGCGCCGAGAGTGAGACCAGGCCTGCGCACGCTCAACCGCTCCGCGCCGCCGCCAGCCGCCAGACCACGTCTTTCGAGCCCAATACGCGTTCAAAGGTCCATAGATCGACCAGCTCGGTCACCGCTTCCGTACCCGTGACCGAATTGCCAGCCTGATCCAGCGTCAGATTGATCTGGTCGGAGGTGAAGCGAACGATCACCGCCGCATGATTGCCCATCAGCTCGGCGTCTTCGATCACGGCTGAAATAATCGACTTGATGTCGGTGCGGTGCTTCTCCCCTGCCGCTTCCCTTGCGGTAATCGCTGCGTCGAAAGTTAGAAACACGTTGTCGTTGAGCTGCGCCCGCAAGGTGGCGCGATCGCCGGCGGCAAAGGCGGTGACGATGGTGCGGAAAGATTGCTCGGCCGCTCCGAGGAATTTCGGCGGATCGAAATTCGAATCGGCATTGACGATACGCATAAGCCGTTCGCCCAGCGCCGAGCGTGGATCGGGCACTGGCCGGCCGGCATTCCCAGGCACGGCCGAACCTTCGATCACCGGTCCTGCACTAAATCCCGGCGCCTGCCCGGGCCCCTGGCTGTTGCTGCCCGGCTGCACCGGCGGCCGTTCGAAACCGACGCGCTTGCCCAGCACGCTGCGCAGGCGGAGCACCAGGAAGACGGCAATGGCCCCGAAAATCACCAGGCCGATCTGCAATCCAGATCCGCTCTGAAATACACTGGTTTGCACACTACCCCCTGGCGCATCTAAACGAAGCTCACGACATACGTCCGGCGGACAAAACCGGCAACTGGCCGCGCCTAAACTTAAGGAGCCTTCATGTATCTGCTGCGCCACGGGCAGAGTCTTTTCAACCTGCACTACACCGAAACCCGCAAGGATCCGGGCATCGAGGATCCCGAACTTACGCCGCTCGGCCACACCCAGGCGGAAGCGGCGGCGCAATATCTTGGCGCCGAGAAGATCACCCGAATCATCGTCTCGCCTTACACGCGCGCATTGCAAACGGCCGAGCCAATGCTGAAACGCCATCCGGTGCCGGTGGAAGTGATGCATGAGGTGCGGGAACGTTTCGCCTTTGCCTGCGACATCGGCCGGCATCGCGACCATCTGGCGGAGCGCTTTCCGCAGCATCGCTTCGATCATCTGCCCGATCAATGGTGGCCGAAAGTGCGCGAGACGGCGGAGGCGACGATCGAGCGCGCCAATCGTTTTCGCGCGATGATTGCCGAACGGCCCGACCGTGAAACGACTTTGCTGGTCAGCCACTGGGCTTTTATCCTTTCCCTGACAGGAATTTCCGTCAATAACGGCGAGGTGCTGCCATACGATCCGACACAACCCGCGCCGGAGATGATTTATTGGCGTCCGTAAATCCCGCATCGCTGCTGGCGCCGGACGAAGCGCCCGCTTTCAGGGTTGAGAACCCCGATGGCGGCAACAGGATTTTATTTACCGCCGATCATGCCGGGCGCGTGATGCCACGCGCGCTGAAAAATCTTGGTCTGCAGGAGCCGGATCTGTCGCGGCACATCGCCTGGGATATCGGCATCGCCGGCGTCACCAGGCGCCTCGCAAAAGCGCTGGATGCGACGGCGATTTTGCAAACCTATTCGCGCCTGGTCATCGATTGCAACCGGCATCCGGAGGTGCCGAGCGCCTTTCCGCTGATCAGCGAAGCGACGCCCATCCCGGGCAATGAGAGCCTGACGGAAGCCGACAAGCTGGCGCGTCGCGTCGCCATCTTCGATCCGTATCATGCGGAAATTGAAAAGCGCAAAGCCGGCAGGGTCTATGTCGCAATGCATAGCTTCACGCCAATGTATCTCGGCGTCAGCCGGCCGATGCAGGTTGCGGTGCTGTATAACCGCAATCCAAGATTGTCCCGGATCGCGGCACGTCTGCTGCAGGCGGAAGGCGATCTGCGGGTTTGCGAAAATGATCCCTATTCCGTCTCGGACCAAACCGATTATGGTGTGCCGGTACATGCCGAACGGGGCGGGCTGGATTATCTGGAAATTGAAATCCGGCAGGATTTGATTGCCGATGAGACCGGCCAGGCCGCCTGGGCAGAACGCCTGGGCCGGCTATTGCCGGTTGCGCTGAGAGAATTGGAGGAAGCGTAAACGATGAAGAGTTTCGGGCTGAACCGCAACATAGCCGTGAAGCCCGCGCAAACCGCGTTGCTGATCATCGACGTGCAGAACTACACAATGGAAGATGGCGCGGAATATTCCGGTATCGAACCGGATGAAATTGAAAGGCGATACGGCTATTTCTTTCGCGAAATGCGCGGCCGGGCTATTCCAAATATTCAAAGCCTGCAGGCGGCCTCTCGCAAAGCCGGGATCGAGGTGATCTACACGGTGATCGGCAGCCATTGCGCAGACGGCCGAGATTTGAGCCTCGACTACAAAATCTCCAACATGTTTTGCCACAAGGATTCCTACGATGCGCAGGTGATGGAGGAGATCGCGCCGCGCGGCGATGAAATCGTGCTGCCGAAAACCTCATCCTCGGTCTTCATTTCCACCAATCTGCACTACATCCTGGGTAATCTTGGCATCAAGCAGCTGATCATCGTTGGTGCGCTGACCGATCAATGCGTCGATTCCGCGGTGCGCGACGCCTGCGATTTTGGCTACCTGGTTACCGTGCCAACCGATGCCTGCGCCACGCAAAGCCGGGTGCGGCACGAAAATTCACTTGCCAATAACGCTGGCTATTGCCGGCAAATTTCCACACAAGCATTGCTCGCGGAAATTGAATCCCAAAGCTGAAAAGCCTTTTTTTAAAAGGACGAGGCGCCCCGCAGGCGGCGCAATTTTTATGATCCCCGCGCCGGGATGTTCGAGCACCTGTAGCCCGATCCCAAAAGTCTTTTTGCTTCTTTTTCTCCAGAAAAACAAGTTCTTGCTCACTTCCTTTTGAGGACCCGAACCCTTGCAGCACGCCATAAACTTCGTCGTTTCCGTTATCCTTACGCTGGCCCAACTGGTTCTGGAAGCGATCGGCATTGCCGATGCTTTCCTGGCGGCGCTGATGACCTCGGTTGGGCTGCCGCCCAATTTGCAGATTGTCGTTCTTATCGTCGTGGCGGTGATGCTGATCGTCTTTGCTATTCGGGCACTGGGCGGCGTGTTCGCCTTTTTGATCATCGTGCTGTTGCTGCTGCTCATCGTGCATCGGCTGGTGCCGGGAATGCAGGTTCCGCATTCGGCGTTGTCGCCGAACTGGCTGAATTCCGGATCCGTTCATATCTGATCGGCAAGCGGCGCGCTGACCGCTGGCCGGGTTCTAGCGTTCTTCTAGCGCCTGCGTCTGACCGAACTTACGGCGGCAGGCGCGCCTGATGGAAGCCAGTTGATCCAGACCGCCCAGGAAGCCCGCGCGGGAGTTGCGGAAGGCTTCAGTCGGACCAGCGGTGCAAAAATACATTAAAAACATAATGATGCCGCAGTTTTTTCTTGCGAAAGAGCGGCAACCTGCGCCAAAGTTAAAAGCCATCTTACAAACCGGCAAAGAAATAGGGGTCTGGCTTGCTTCGAGAGATGAAAAACCGCCTGCGGGTGATGGTTCTGCCTGTGCTTTTTCTGGGCATCACTTGGTATTTCGGTTGGAACGCCATGCATGGCAGCCGCGGGCTGGAGGCACAGCACGTTCAGGAGGAGGAACTCATCCAGACGCAGCAGGAGTTCACGTGGGTTGATGCCCAGCGCAATTTATGGGAGGCGCGCATCGCCACATTGAACGGGCAGTCCATCGCCGGCGACATGCTGGACAAGGAAGCCAGGCTAGTGCTGAACCTGGCTAATCCGGGCGATATGATCCTCGACCTCTCCAGCTATACCGCTAATAAATAGGCGTATTACAGGGTCAGATGTTTATTATGTTGCGTTCCGGGCGATGAGATCGCAATAATTACCTGTCGCAGGCATAGGCGCTAAGCTCTAAGGGCATAGTTAACCATTAAGTGGTTAATTCGCGTTTTTACAATGCAGCTCTGGGTTATTTCTATCGCGTCCCTTGCAGTCAGGCCGCCGCAAAGCCAAGCTAATGTCATCGACACATCACGATGGAGCTTCGGCATGGCCGTCACCCAGGAGAAACTCGGCAAAAAGAACAAGAAGCCCGAGCCGTCAATGGACAAGGAGGAGCTGCTCAAGGCGTACGAGAAAATGCTCCTGATCCGCCGGTTTGAGGAAAAAGCCGGTCAACTCTATGGCATGGGGCTGATTGCCGGATTCTGCCATTTATATATTGGGCAGGAGGCCGTGGTGGTCGGCATGCAGCATGCGATCGACACCGGCGATCAGGTCATCACCTCCTACCGCGATCACGGCCATATGCTGGCCTGCGAGATGGATCCGAAGGGCGTGATGGCGGAGCTCACCGGCCGCGCCGCCGGCTATTCGCACGGCAAAGGCGGCTCCATGCATATGTTCAGCAAGGAACAGGGGTTCTTCGGCGGCCATGGCATCGTCGGCGCGCAGGTCAGCCTCGGCACCGGGCTCGCGTTCAGCAACTGGTACCGCGAGAGCGATCGCGTGACCCTGACCTATTTCGGCGAAGGCGCTTCCAACCAGGGGCAGGTATATGAAAGTTTCAATCTGGCCAGCCTGATGAAGCTGCCGAATGTCTATATCATCGAAAATAATCGCTACAGCATGGGAACGAATATCGAGCGCTCCTCGGCCTCCCGCGATTTGTCCCAGAACGGCGTGCCCTGGGGCATGCCGAGCCTGGCGGTGGATGGCATGGATGTGATGGCGGTGAAGGCTGCGGGTGCCCAGGCGGTGGCGCATTGCCGCGCCGGCAAGGGGCCGTTTTTGCTGGAGATGAAGACGTACCGCTATCGCGGCCATTCCATGTCCGATCCCGGCAAGTACCGTACGCGGGAAGAGATTCAGCGCATGCGGGCGGAGCATGATTGTCTGGATTCCGCTAAAAAAATTCTGGAAGAACTTGGCGTTGGCGAAGCCAATCTGAAGAAGATCGATGACGGCATCAAGGCCCGCATTCAGGAAGCGGCCGATTTCGCCCAGAAGACGCCCGAGCCCGAACCTTCGGAAATTTGGACCGATGTGTTGGTGGAGGTCTGAGCCATGGCAACCGAAATATTGATGCCGGCGTTGTCGCCGACCATGACGGAAGGCAAGCTTGTCAAATGGCTAAAGAAAATCGGCGACGAGGTAAAGTCCGGCGATGTGCTCGCCGAGATCGAAACAGACAAAGCGACGATGGAAGTCGAAGCCGTCGATGAAGGCAAGCTGCTGCAAATTCTGGTCGATGAAGGCACCGAAGGGGTCGCCGTGAACACGGTGATCGCCACCTTGGGCGCCGAGGGAGAGTCTGCCGAGGCAGGCAAACCAGATGCGGTGAAACCGGCGGCGCAGCCGGAGCCGACGGAAGAACCAAAGGCCGCAGCCCCGGCGCAGCCCAAGGTGAAGGACGCAAAGACTTCGGAAGCGGAGCAGGCAAAAAAATCCGGGCAAAAGGCGACGCCGCAGGAGGCAATCGAGCCGGAGTGGGGCGAGACCAAGCCGGCGACCGTGCGCGAGGCGTTGCGCGAGGCGATGATTCTAGAAATGCGCGCGGATGAAAACGTGTTCCTGATGGGCGAGGAAGTCGCGCAATATCAAGGCGCCTACAAGATCAGCCAGGGCATGCTGGACGAATTCGGCCCGCGCCGTGTGATCGACACGCCGATCACCGAGCATGGCTTCACCGGCATGGCGGTGGGTGCGGCGATGAACGGGCTGAAGCCGATCGTCGAATTCATGACCTTCAATTTCGCCATGCAGGCGATCGACCAGATCATCAATTCGGCGAGCAAGACGCTGTACATGTCCGGCGGCCAGATGGGCTGCCCGATCGTCTTCCGCGGTCCGAATGGTGCTGCCGCACGCGTCGGCGCGCAGCATAGCCAATGCTACGCCTCCTGGTACGCGCATTGTCCCGGGTTGAAGGTGGTGGCACCCTGGTCCGCGGCCGATGCCAAGGGTCTGCTGCGCGCCGCGATCCGCGATTCCAATCCGGTGATCTTCCTGGAGAACGAGATCCTGTACGGCCACAGCTTCGAATGTCCAATTTCGGATGATTTCATCCTGCCGATCGGCAAGGCCAAGGTCGAGCGCGACGGCAGCGACGTCACCCTCGTCGCCTTCTCGATGATGGTAGATGTCGCCATGAAGGCGGCCGATATTCTGGCGGAGCAGAACATCAGCGCGGAGGTGATCAATCTGCGCACCATCCGCCCGCTGGATGTGGCAACCATCGTCAAGAGCGTCAAGAAAACCAACCGCGTCGTCAGCGTCGAAGAAGGCTGGCCGTTCGCGGGTATCGGCGCCGAGATAGCCATGACGGTAACGGAACATTGCTTCGACTGGCTGGACGCCCCGCCGATGCGCGTCGCCGGCCTGGACGTGCCGATGCCCTATGCCGCGAATCTGGAAAAACTGGCGCTGCCGCAGCCGAACTGGGTTGTGGATGCGGTCAGACGAATCATCTGAGGGGAGGCGAGAATGGCAACCAATATTCTAATGCCGGCGCTCTCTCCGACAATGACGGAGGGCAAGCTTTCAAAATGGCTGAAAAAGGAAGGCGACGAGGTCAAGTCCGGCGACGTGCTGGCCGAGATCGAGACCGACAAGGCGACCATGGAAGTCGAAGCGGTCGATGAAGGATTCCTGGCCAAAATCGTCGTGCCGGATGGCACGGAAGGCGTTGCCGTCAACGCCGTGATCGGCGTTATGACGGAGGAGAAAAGCCAGGAGGTTTCGACGCCGCCTGCGGCCGCTGATGCGGCGTCGCCGGCGCAAGCTGCGCCAAAGGCGGCGCCGAAGCCAGCGCCTGAAGCAGCCAAACCGGAGGCGGTGGAGCAGAAGGGCGAAGCGGCAAAGGCCGAAGCAGCAAAGCCCGAAGCAGGGCCTGATCCCAAAGCGCCCGAACCGCCGGCAAAACCTTCGGCAGATAAAGCGGCGGATAAAGCGGCGGATAAACCGCAGGACGATCATGGCGATCGCGTCTTCGCATCGCCGCTGGCTCGCCGCATGGCGAAGCAGGCGGGGATCGACCTTGCCTCGGTTAAGGGTTCGGGCCCGAATGGCAGGATTGTAAAGGCGGATATTGCGGGCTTTGCCGGAACCGAAGCCGCGCCGGCCACGGAAAGCGCGGCGCCATCGCAGGAGGCCGCACCGCAGGAAGCCAAAGCGGCGCCGGCGCCGGCCAAAGCACCGCCGGCGACGCCGCAGGCGGCACCCATCACCGCGCCACATCAAAAATTCCCCAACTCCACCATGCGCAAGGTCATCGCCCGGCGCCTGCTGGAAGCGAAACAGACGATCCCGCATTTCTACGTCGTCGGGCATTTCGAACTCGACGCGCTGCTGCAACTGCGTGCCGATCTGAATGCGCGCTCTGCCAAAGAAGGGCCGACCGTCTACAAGCTTTCGGTCAACGATTTGCTCATCAAGGCCTGCGCCGTCGCCTTGCGCCGGCATCCCAACGTGAATGCGAGCTACACCGAGGATGCCATCGTTCAGTATGAAGACGTCGATATCTCGGTCGCCGTCGCCATTCCCGACGGCCTGATCACGCCGATCATCCGCAAGGCCGACCAACTCGGCCTGGCGGCGATCAGCAACAAGATGAAGGAGCTGGGCGGCCGCGCCAAGGCCGGCAAGCTGAAAACGGAGGAGTTCCAGGGCGGCGGGTTTTCCATCTCCAATCTGGGCATGTTCGGCACGCCGGAATTCTCCGCCATCATCAACCCGCCGCAAGCCTGCATCCTAGCCGTAGGCGCAGGCGAAAAACGCCCGGTGGTGAAGGAGGAAAAGCTGGCGATCGCCACCATGATGACCTGCACGCTCTCCTGCGATCACCGCGTGGTGGATGGCGCGCTCGGCGCCGAGTTCATGGCGACGCTGAAGAGCATCATCGAAGACCCGCTAAGTCTGATGCTTTAAGGGGATAGAATAATGGCGGAAGACCAAGAATTCGACCTGATCGTCGTCGGCGGCGGTCCGGGCGGCTATGTCGCGGCAATCCGCGCCACGCAGCTCAACTTGAAAGTGGCGGTGGTCGAAGGCAAGCATCTCGGCGGCATCTGCCTCAACTGGGGCTGCATTCCCACCAAGGCGCTGCTGCGCAGCTCCGAAATCAGCCATTTGCTGCGCAACATGGGCGAGTTCGGTTTCAGGGCTGACAACGTTTCCTTCGACCTGGAGAAGATCGTCAAACGCTCCCGTGCCATCGCCAAGCAGCTTTCCTCCGGCGTCACGTTTTTGCTGAAGAAGAATAAGATCCCGGTGTTCGACGGTCACGGCAAGCTGGCCGGCGGCAAGCTGGAGGTCAGCAAGGATGGCGCGAAATTCGCAACGCTCAGCGCCAAGCATATCCTCCTGGCTACCGGCGCCAGGCCGCGGCAGATCCCCGGCATCGAGGTCGATGGAAAACTGATCTGGAGCTATTTCGAGGCGATGGTGCCGGCGGAGATGCCGAAATCGCTGCTGATCATCGGCTCCGGCGCCATCGGCATCGAATTCGCCAGCTTCTACCAAAATATGGGTGCGCAGGTCACCGTGGTAGAAATGCTGGACCGCATCCTGCCGGTAGAAGACGCGGAAGTTTCCGCCTTCGCCCGCAAGGCCTTCGAGAAGCAGGGGATCAGAATTATCACCTCCGCGACCGTAAAACGCGTGGAGAAAGGGGATAACAGCGTCACCGTGACCGTGGAGGCAGGCGGCAACGAACAGAAAGTCACGGCCGATCGCGTCATCTCCGCCGTCGGCATTGTCGGCAATACCGAGAATATCGGGCTGGAAGGGACCAAAGTTAAAGTGGAGAAGACGCATGTCGTGGTGGACGGCTTCGGCCGCACCGGCGAGCCTGGCATCTATGCCATCGGCGACCTGACGGGGGCGCCCTGGCTTGCGCATAAAGCCAGCCATGAGGGCGTGGTCTGCGTCGAGGCGATCGCCGGGCTGAACCCGCATGCTTTCACCACCGGCAACATTCCCGGCTGTACCTATTCCCGCCCGCAAATCGCCTCGGTGGGAATGACGGAGCAAAAGGCTAAGGAAGCCGGGCTGGAAGTCAAAATCGGCCGCTTTCCCTTTATCGGCAACGGCAAGGCGATCGCCATGGGCGAGCCGGAAGGTTTTGTAAAAACCATCTTCGACGTCAAAACCGGGGCGATGCTGGGCGCGCATATGGTCGGCGCCGAGGTCACCGAGATGATCCAGGGCTATGTCATCGCCCGCAACCTGGAGACCACCGAGAAAGAACTGATGGAGACGGTGTTTCCGCATCCCACGGTCTCGGAGACCATGCATGAGGCGGTGCTTGACGCCTATGGGCAGGTTATCCACTTTTAGTCTGCGTTTCCATGCCTTAGGTTGGGCCGCGTTAGGATAAGCCGTATGAGCACCCGAATAGAAATCGACCACAGGGTCCCCGCCGGCCCCGTCTCCCCGGATCGCGTCTCCCCGGATCGCGTCTCCGCCGACCGCGTCTCCCCGGATCGCGTCTCCGCCGACCCCGTCTCCCCTTATCGCTTCGCCGCCGACCGCGTCGCCGCCGACCGCATCCGCCATCCGGAGAAGCAGCATCGCCCGGACAATCCCATCCAGCGCAAGCCGGCCTGGATCCGGGTCAAAGCGCCAAACCATCCGGTCTATCACGAGACCCGGGAGCTGATGCGCAGCAAAAACCTCGTCACGGTTTGCGAGGAAGCTTCCTGCCCGAATATCGGCGAATGCTGGTCGCAGCGCCACGCCACCATGATGATCATGGGCGAGATTTGCACCCGCGCCTGTTCCTTCTGCAATGTGTCGACCGGCGTTCCTGTCCCGCTGGATGCCACCGAGCCGCAGCGCGTCGCTGAAGCCGTGGCTGCCCTGGGTCTGCGCCATGTGGTGATCACCTCAGTCGACCGCGACGACGTGGCCGATGGCGGTGCCTTGCATTTCGCGGCCGTCATCGCCGCGATCCGCGAAGCGGCGCCGGCGACGACCATCGAAATCCTGACCCCGGACTTCCTGCGCAAACCCGGCGCCGTCGAAATTGTGGTCGCGGCGCGGCCGGATGTGTTCAACCATAATCTGGAAACCGTGCCGCGGCTTTATCCCAGCATCCGGCCGGGCGCGCGCTATTACCAATCGCTGCGCCTGCTGGACACGGTCAAGCGCCTGGACCCGGCGATTTTTACCAAATCCGGCCTGATGGTGGGCTTGGGCGAAGCCAGGCCGGAAATCGGCCAGGTGATGGATGATCTGCGCATCGCTGATGTGGATTTCCTCACTTTGGGCCAGTATCTGCAGCCTTCGGTGAAGCACGCGGCGGTGGACCGTTTCGTGACGCCGGAGGAATTCGCCGAATACGCCGCCATGGCGCGAGCGAAAGGGTTTCTGCAGGTTTCCGCCACGCCGCTGACCCGCAGCTCCTACCACGCCGACGCCGATTTCGCTGCTCTGCGCGAAGCGCGGGCGAACAAACTGCGCCTGCGCGCCGCGGCGGCCTAAGGCCGATGACGAGCTACACCGAACGCAAGCTGGTGCCCTATGCGCCGAAGCAATTGTTCGACCTGGTGGCCGATGTCGCCGCATATCCAAGTTTTCTGCCCTGGTGCGTGGGCGCCAGAATACGTTCGCGGACCGATGACGAGCTGATAGCCGATCTAACAATCGGCTTTGGGCCGTTTCGTGAGAGCTTTACCAGCAGGGTCAGCCTGCAACACCCGGACGCCACCGGTTTTTGCGCGATCAAGGTAAAATACGAGAACGGGCCTTTCAAATTCCTGCATAACCAGTGGAAATTCACGCCGGATGCGCACGGCTGCGTCGTGGATTTCCATGTGGATTTCGAATTCCGCAACTTCATTCTGCAAAAGGCCATCGGCGCGGTTTTTACCGAAGCCGTGCGGATGATGGTGAACGCATTTCTAAAACGCGCCCGAACCGTGTATGGACCGCCTGCCGTAGCGGGCGCCATCGGGTCTAGCGAGGGATCCAAGGCTGGCGCCTGATTATCTCGTGCCTCAAGTCTGTAGGGCGTCGGTTATGCGCAGCGCAACCCGCCACCTTGCGCGCCGCAACGTGGAAAAGGAGTTCCGTATGTCCGAATTTGAACAAGCGCCGCTTTTTGCGGCCGGGAACGTCGCGGTTATCACCGGCGCCGCCAGCGGCATCGGCCGCGCCGCCGCCGAGCGTTTAGCCCAGGCCGGCATGCGCCTGGTCCTGTTCGACCGGGATGCGGCAGGCCTCGCGGCGGTGGCCGGCAGCCTGTCGGCGGAGCTGCGGACCATGACCGGGGATGTCAGCCAGATTGCCGATGTCGAACGCCTGCGCGATGCGGCGTTCGAGGCCTTCGGCAGCGTCAGCGTTCTGATGAACAACGCCGCGATCGGCGGCGCCGGCAGCGATAATTGGAGCGGCCTGGAAGCCTGGCGCAAGATTATCGAGGTCAATCTCTGGGGCGTCGTCAATGGTGTCCACGCCTTCACGCCCGCCTTGATCCGCCAAGAGTCTCGCGCCGCGATCATCAACACCGGATCGAAACAGGGCATCACCAATCCGCCGGGCGCTCCGGCTTATAATGTGGCCAAAGCCGGCGTGAAAACGCTGACCGAACAACTTGCCTATGGCCTGCGCGAGGCAAATAGCGCGGTCAGCGCGCATCTGCTCGTCCCTGGCTGGACGTTTACCGGCCTGACCAGCACGCCGGATGGCAAGCAGCCGCCGGGCGCATGGCTTCCCGGCCAAGTGGTGGAGCGCATGATCGCCGGCGTGGAGGCCGGCGATTTCTACATCATCTGCCCGGATAACATGGTGCCTTCGGAACTGGATGCGGCGCGCATCCTGTGGGGCGCGCAGGACATGACGCAAAACCGCCCGGCGCTCTCGCGCTGGCATCCCGACTGGAAAGTCCGGTTTGACTCGTTCATTTCGCGCAACGTACCGGGCAGGAAGGGGCAGGGTTCAAGCCGGCATTGAGGCTGTAGCGCTGCGGGGAAGATCCTGGGCCGGACGCTGCAGGCTTTCACCAAGCGCGACGCCGTAGTCATTGCCACCAAGCTCATGGCTGCGACGCGCAACGGCCCGAATGCGGTTGGCTGCTGGCGGCTGACCCGGCGCTTAAGGCGGTGCAGCGATGCAATCCACCAATTGTTCAACCGCGCTCAAGACAATCCCCAGACCAGGCGGGCGTAGTCGTTGATGGAGCGGTCGGAGGAGAACCAGGCCATGCCGGCGGTGTTGAGAATGCTGGAGTTCCACCAGCGTTCGGGGTAGCGGCGGTAAGCGGCGGCGGTCTTGCGCTGAGTGGCGTAGTAGGAATCGAAATCCGCGCAGATCAGATAACGGTCGTCATAGCGCAGCATCTGGGCCAGCGAGAGATAGCGGTGCGGGTCGGTGGGCGAGAACTCGCCTTCGGCGATGGCGTCGATGGCGTCCGCCAAAGCCGGCGAAGCGGCGATTTCGGCCTCCGCATTGAAGCCGCGGGCGCTGCGCTGCGCCACCTCCGCCGCGGTCATGCCGAAGATATAGATATTCTCGGCCCCCACATGGTCGCGTATTTCGATATTTGCGCCATCCAGCGTGCCGATCGTCAGCGCCCCGTTGAGTGCCAATTTCATGTTGCCGGTGCCCGACGCCTCCAGCCCCGCGGTGGAGATCTGTTCGGAGATGTCGGCGGCCGGAATGATGGCTTCCGCCAGGCTGACCGAATAGTTCGGCAGGAAGACGAGTTTCAGCCGGTCGTTGGTTAGCGGATCGGCATTGATGACTTTCGCGACGTCGTTGGCCAGGCGGATGATCAGCTTGGCGCGGTGATAGCTGGCCGCCGCCTTGCCGGCGAATATTTTGACCCTCGGCGTCCAGTCCACATCCGGCTGGGCGCGCATCGCCTGGTACAAGGCGATGGTTTCCAGGATGTTGAGCAGTTGCCGCTTATATTCGTGGATGCGCTTGACCTGCACGTCGAAGATCGCGTCCGGGTCGACGGCGATGTTGAGGTCGCGCAGGATTATTTTGGCGAGCGCGATTTTGTTGCCGCGGCGGGTTGCGGCGAAACGCGCCTGGAAGCCCTTGTCGCTGGCGTACGGGCGAAGCCTGGTCAGGGTCTGGGGATCGTCGAGCACCTCGGCGCCGATGGTCTCGACCAGGAGATCGGTCAAGGCTGGGTTGGCCTCGTGCAGCCAGCGGCGGAAGGCGATGCCGTTGGTGACGTTGACGATCTGGCCGGGGCGCAGCGCGTTCAAATCCTTGAAGACGGTCTCGCGCATCAGATCGGTATGCAAGGCAGAAACGCCGTTGACGCGATGCGAGCCGAGAAAAGCGAGATGGCCCATACGCACGCGCCTGCCGTGCTCCTCCTTGATAATGGAAAGCCGGGAGGCCAGGCCGTCATCGTCGGGGTTGATTGCGCGCAGTCCCGCCAGATGGGCGTCGTTAATCTTGTAGATGATCTGCATGTGCCGGGGCAGCAGCCGTTCCATCAGCGAAACCGGCCAGGTCTCCAGCGCCTCGGGCATCAAGGTGTGGTTGGTGTAGCTGAAAATCGCCTGGGCGTCGGCCCAGGCCTGGTCCCACGGCACCTCGTGCAGATCGACCAGGATGCGGACCATCTCGGCAATCGCGATGGCGGGATGCGTGTCGTTGAGCTGGATCGCGGTTTTCTCCGCCAGGTCGGCGATTGAGCCGAAGGAGCGGATATGCCGGTTGATCAGGTTCTGCAGCGAGGCGGAGACGAAGAAATATTGCTGACGCAGCCGCAGCTCCTCGCCCGCCGGGGTAGAGTCCGACGGGTAGAGCACCTTGGAAATCGCTTCGGCCTGCATGCGGTGGGTCTGGGCGCCGGTGTGATCGCCCTCGTTGAATAGGTCCAGCCGGAGGCTATCGCCGGGCAGCGCCGACCACAGGCGGAGCGTGTTGACGCGGGCGCCGCGCCAGCCGACGACCGGCATGTCATAGGCCATGGCGATGATTTTTTGCTCCGGATGCCAGATATGGTGGCCATCGGGCGCTGCGATCACGGTGCCGCCGAAGCCGATAGGGTAGCGCATTTCCGGGCGTTCGAATTCCCAGGGGTTGCCAAAGGTCAGCCAGTCCTCCGGCTCCTCGTGCTGAACGCCGTCCTTGATGACTTGGCGGAACAAACCGTGCTCGTAGCGGATGCCGTAGCCATAGGCGGGGATGTTGAGGCTGGCGAGGCTCTCCATGAAACAGGCGGCAAGCCGGCCGAGGCCGCCATTGCCGAGCGCGGCGTCGGGCTCCAGCGCGCGCAGATCGTCCAGATCCACCCCCAGCGCGGCCAGCGCTTCGCGCACCTGCGGCATGATGTTCAAGTTGTTCAGATTGTCGAACAGCAGCCGGCCGATGAGGAATTCCAGCGACAGGTAATAGACGCGCTTGGCGCCGGAACGCTGGGTTGCCTCCAGGCTTTGCAGCCAGCGATCGACCGCGAAATCGCGCACCACGATGGCGGTCGCCAGCAGCCAGTCCCGTTTGGTCGCCATGGAACGCCGCCGGCCGACATGGGATTTGAGCTTTTCCAGGATCGACGCCTGCAGCAAGGCGGGCGTGCAGAGGGCAGGCGGCAAAGCGGGGGCAAGGATCTGCGAGTTGTCCATAATCTTCAACCTCTGGCAAGCATCGATAGTCGTTCATAACCGATGCCGCGCTTAGCTAAAACCGTTACTTTGCGTTTAGTTAATACTTGTTTATTCGGCCGGGCTGGAGACCGGGCGCGATGGCATTCCCATGTGGCTGCTAACTCTTGCTACCTGTTATCGGTTTCTCTGGAACCCATTCATGGTCATGCAATCGTTAATGGTATCCTGAACATACCCCTTCTGCTTCATTCCTTGCTGAAGCGACGCATCGGCCATAGCACCGCTGACAAAGGCTGGACTACCAGCCGCGAAGGCGCCGCCGTCAGCGGCAGCCATGCCGTGAGCCAACATGTCGCACCTAGCCGCTACCGCTGGCAAAGCGCCAATGGCATTGGGCGTGGGCGTTCAGTCGCCGGGATTTACGCTACCGCCGCCAAAAGGAATTAAACAGTAATGCCCCACCATGCACCCGTTCTTTAAATAGGTGCACGCAGACGCACCAATGCGCAGCGCGCCAAGCCGAGAAAACGCTTCACGTCATTACTCCATCAGATAGAAGTCTTTTTGCTTCTTTTTCTTCAGAAAAAGAAGTGCTTCCTCAACTCGCCGCCTTGCGCTTTGCCCGCACGGGTTTTGCTGGCGTCAGCAATGATGCCAGGAAGCGGCCGGTGTGGCTGGCGGCGGCGGCGGCGATGTCCTCCGGGGTGCCGGATGCTATGATGCGGCCGCCGCCGTCGCCGCCTTCGGGGCCTAGGTCGATCACGTGGTCGGCGGTTTTGATCACTTCCAGGTTATGCTCGATGACGATCACCGTGTTGCCGGCGTCCACCAAAGCATGCAGGACTTCCAGCAATTTGCGGATATCCTCGAAATGCAGGCCGGTGGTAGGTTCGTCCAGGATGTAGATGGTGCGGCCGGTGGGGCGGCGCGCGAGTTCCTTGCTGAGTTTGATGCGCTGCGCCTCGCCGCCGGAAAGCGTGGTCGCCTGCTGGCCGAGATGGATGTAGCCCAGCCCGACTTTTTGTAGGATGCTGAGCCGGTCGTGGATTTTCGGCACGGCGGAGAAGAAGATTTTGGCTTCGTCCACCGTCATGTCCAGCACGTCGGCGATGGATTTCTCGCGGAATTTCACCTCCAGCGTTTCGCGGTTGTAGCGCTTGCCCTTGCAGGTGTCGCAGGTGACGAAGACATCGGGGAGAAAATGCATCTCGATTTTCAGCAGCCCGTCGCCCTGGCAGGCCTCGCAGCGGCCGCCTTTGACGTTGAAGGAAAAGCGCCCGGGTTTGTAGCCCCGGGTGCGGGCTTCCGGCATTTCCGAGAACCAGTCGCGGATGGGGGCGAACAGGTCCGTATAGGTGGCGGGGTTGGAGCGCGGGGTGCGGCCGATCGGCGACTGGTCGATGTCGATGATCTTGTCGAGCTGATCCAGGCCTTCCATTTTCTCGAACGGGGCAGGGACCTCGCCGGAGCCCATCAGGCGGCGGGAGATCGCCTTGTACAGCGTGTCGATGACCAAAGTGGATTTGCCGCCGCCGGAGACGCCGGTGATGCAGGTGAAGACGCCGAGCGGGAAGGTTGCCGAGACGTTCTTCAAATTATTGCCGCTGGCGCCGATAAGTTTGATCACCCGGGATTTCTGCACCGGCCGGCGCGGCGCCGGGATGGGGATGCTACGGCGGCCGGAAAGATAGTCGCCGGTGATGGAATTCGGGTTGGCTTCGACTTCCGCCGGCGTCCCCTGCGCGATGACATGGCCGCCATTGGCGCCGGCTGCCGGCCCCATATCGATGAGGTGGTCGGCGGCGCGTATGGCGTCCTCGTCATGCTCGACCACCAGCACGGTGTTGCCGAGGTTTTTCAGGCGCCGCAGCGTGTCCAGCAGGCGTTCGTTGTCGCGCTGGTGCAGGCCGATGGAGGGTTCGTCCAGCACATACAGCACGCCGGTTAGGCCGGAGCCGATCTGGCTGGCGAGCCGGATGCGCTGGCTCTCGCCGCCGGAAAGGGTGGCGGATCCCCGCGCCAGCGTGAGGTAGGTGAGGCCGACATCGACCAGGAATTGCAGCCGGTCGTTGATTTCGCGCAGGATGCGCCTGGCGATTTCCAAACGCTGCGGGGTCAGCGTATCGCCGACGCCGGCGAACCAGTCGCGCGCCTTGTCGATGGAAAGCTCGGCGACTTCCGCGAGGTTTTTGTCGGCGATTTTCACCGCGAGGGCTTCCGGCTTCAGCCGGGCGCCGTGACAAATACCGCAGGGACGCTCCGACTGGTAGCGCGAGAGTTCTTCGCGCACCCATACGGAATCGGTCTCCCGGATGCGGCGTTCGAGATTGCGGATCACCCCTTCAAACGGTTTTTTCACCGTATAGGCGCGCGCAGTGTCCTTGTAGGTGAGTTCGACTTCTTCCTTGGCTGTGCCATGAAGAATCGCGTCGCGCACGGCCTGCGGCAGATTTTCCCAAGGCGTGTTCATTTTAATCTTGAAATGCTTGGCCAGGCTGGCGAGGGTCTGGTCGTAATAGGGCGATTGCGCATTCGCCCAGGGCAGGATGGTGCTTTCGTTCAGAGCGCGCTGCTCATCGGGCACCACCAGATGCGGATCGAAATAGATCTCATGGCCGATGCCGTCGCAGACCGGGCAGGCGCCGTGCGGCGAGTTGAAGGAGAACAGCCGCGGCTCGATCTCCTCGATCGAGAAGCCGGAAACCGGACAGGCGAAGCGGGACGAAAACAAGGTAATGCTGCCGTCCTCGGCATTTTCGGCATAGACGATCCCATCCGATAGGCCGAGCGCTGTTTCGAATGAATCCGCCAGGCGTTTCTCCAGGCCTTCGCGCACCACCACGCGGTCGACCACGGCGTCGATTTCGTGTTTCAGCTTTTTGTTCAGCGCCGGCGCCTGGTCGATTTCGTAGATTTTGCCGTCCACCTTGGCGCGGGTGAAACCCTTGCGCTGCAGCTCCGCCAGCTCCTTTTTATACTCGCCCTTGCGGTCGCGGATGATGGGGGCGAGCAGCAGCAGTTTCGTACCGGCTTGCATGGCCATGACGCGATCGACCATCTGGCTGACGGTCTGCGCCTCGATCGGCAGGCCGGTGGCGGGCGAGTAGGGCACGCCGGCGCGAGCCCAGAGCAGGCGCATATAGTCATGGATTTCCGTCACCGTGCCGACGGTGGAGCGCGGGTTTTTCGAGGTGGTTTTTTGCTCGATGGAAATGGCGGGAGAAAGCCCCTCGATGGAATCGACATCGGGCTTGCCCATCAGTTCCAGAAACTGCCTGGCATAGGCGGAAAGACTTTCGACATAGCGGCGCTGGCCTTCGGCGTAGATGGTGTCGAACGCAAGGGAGGATTTGCCGGAGCCGGACAGGCCGGTGATGACGGTGAGTTGGTCGCGCGGAATCGCAACGTCGATATTTTTAAGGTTATGCTCGCGCGCGCCGCGGACCTGGATGACCTCTGATTTGCGCCGGGGCGACGCGGGGAACGCTTCAGGCTCGTCCATGCCTTGTTTAATCGCCATTCTGGCCCCAAAATGTTCCTGAGATGTTCTTGTATGATACGACGCTTCCAGCCGCAACTGCAACCGATCCAGGCGCAACCCGCCGGCTAGCGCGCGTTGCAATTAGAGGTTGCGAATGTGAAATGGCGGCTTTAGAGATGTAGCGTGATACAGGGTAACTCGGCTTGGAAATTAGTGGTAGGGTGGCGTCTGAAAGTCACCCTTTGAACGAAGGAACGGCAAAATGGCGGGAAGCTTAAACAAGGTTACCTTGATCGGAAATCTGGGCAAGGATCCGGAGATCCGGAACACGCAAGCGGGTATGAAGATCGTCAATCTGACGGTTGCGACCTCGGAGACCTGGAACGACAAGGCGAGCGGCGAGCGCAAGGAGCAAACCGAGTGGCACCGGGTGGTGATCATGAACGAGCGGCTTGGCGATGTTGCGGAAAAGTATTTGAAGAAGGGCTCGAAAGTTTACCTCGAGGGCAAGCTGCAAACCCGCAAATGGACGGATAATTCGGGCCAGGAAAAATATACCACCGAGGTCAAGCTAGGTCCCTTCGATGGGGTGATCCTGATGCTCGACCGCAATCCCAATAGCGGCGGTGGCGAGGATTACGCGCCGCGTTCCAGCCCGGCTGCCAAGCCGGCGGCGGCACGTGCGGGTGGTGGTGGCTGGGATGCCAAGCCGGATATTGATCTGGATGACGAAATTCCGTTCTGACGAAGCAGAAGACGTGGCTGCCGCGCGGCGCCCCGTGGCGCCTTCGCCGGCATGACGGTGTTCGATGCGTTGGGGCTATTCCAGCCGCTCGACTTCTCTAAGGGTGGGGAACAGCTTCATCCATAGCAGCGCGACCAGGACGGAGCCGACGCCGCCCAGGATGACGGCAGGCACGGCGCCCATTAGGGCTGCGGTGAAGCCGCTTTCGACCTCGCCAAGCTGGTTGGAGGCGTTGATGAACAGGAAGTTCACCGCGCTGACGCGGCCGCGCATGGCATCCGGCGTCGCCAATTGCACCAGCGATAGCCGGATGACCACGCTTACCGTATCGGCCGCGCCCATTATGCAAAGTGCCGCGAGAGACAGGATGAACCAGCGGGAAAGCCCGAAGATGATCGTGGCCAGGCCGAAGACGATGACCGCTTGAAACATCCGCATGCCGACGCGCCGGTTCAGCGCGTGGCGGGTGAGCAAGACGGTGACGAGCAAGGCGCCGACCGCCGGTGCGCCGCGCAAAATGCCCAGACCCCATGGGCCGGTATGCAGGATGTTGCGGGCATAGATCGGCAATAACGCCGTGGCGCCGCCAAGCAGCACGGCGAACAGGTCCAGCGAGATGGTGCCGAGAATGGCGGGATTATGCCGTATGAAGCCGACGCCGGCGAACAGCGAGGCCCAACTCGGCGGCTCCTTCGGCACCACAGGCCGGTCCATGCGCACCGCGCCGTTCAGAACGCTGGCGATCAGCCACAATGCCGCCATCAGCGCCCATGGCGAGAAAGGCGCGATCGCATAGGCAAAGCCGCCTATGGCGGGGCCGACGATGGTGGAGAGCTCCAGCGCGCTGCTGGATAGCGCGGTGCCCTTCTGCAGCAGGCCCTCCGGCACCACGCCCGGCAGCATGGCGGCACTTGCCGGGCTGCCGAAGGCGCGGGCGGCGCCCAGCACTGCAACCGCTATGAAAATCTCATCCACAGTAAGCCATTTGCCGAAAGTGCCCCAGGCCAGAATGGCGGCCACCAGCGCTTCCACATATTGGCAGGCCTGCAGCACCTGTTTGCGTTCATAACGGTCGGCGGCGTGGCCGGCGGCGAAGGTCAGCACCGCCATGGGGATGAATTGCCAAAGCCCGATCAGGCCGAGATCGAAGGCGCTATGGGTAATGGCGTAGACCTGCCAGCCCACGGCGACGGCGCCCATCTGATAGGCCAAGGTGGAAAAGACCCGGCCGAGGGAGAAACAGACAAAAGGCTGATGGCGTAGCAGAATTCTGGCGCCGGCCGGTGGGGCGGCCACGAGTTCGGAAGGCATGGGAGCCTATTAGCACGCAAAGGTGTCAGTGCCAGCGTTAGGTTAAACGAGTATTTGCTGCTGCGGCGGTCCCGGCAATGCGCGCAATATCATTATCTGGAGGCAACAAGCCGCTTTTTGAAAAAGCGGCGCAAAAACTTATCGTTACTCTCAGGCCGGCAGCTTCGAACGTCGATGCCCCGGATCAAGGAAGTCTTTTGTTTCTTTATTTCAGAAAAAGAAGTTATTCCTTATTATTATCCTTCCCCCTGCGGGCGTTCGAAAGCATCCTTGCCGTCGAAGCTCTGCAGTTTCTCGATATGCATCCAGGTGAATTTCGAGCCGATGCGTTGCACCAGGTAGCTGATTTCCGGCTGGCCATTGGCGCTGGATTGGGTCAGCGGGATGGGATGTTTCAGCATGAAGCGGCAGGCGAAATGGTCCACCAGGAAGGTCTGCCCGCCGGTCGGCGGATAGACCTGCACGCCGCGGTTGGAAACGCCGCCTAAGCGGAAGGGGGTGTCTTCGGCGATCAACTCCAAGGTTTTGCCGAGTTCTGCAGAACGCAAATCGCTTTCCAGGAACACGTCGATGCCCACGAGTTCGCGCGAGTTCGGCTCGGTATGCGCGGTCAGCTCCGGCCAGGCGGTCAGCTCGATCTGCTGATAATGCCGCGAAGGCAGGTTGGAGGTCCGGCCGAGATTGGCGATCAGCTGGTCGGTGAAGGCATCGGTGCCGACGCCATGGCCCCGCGGCGACAGATCGCCGGTCAGGTTCTTGCCCTCGGCCAGCGTGATGAACAGCGCCTGTTCGATCTTCTCGGCAACCTCGAAGGCGCTGATATGGCGCAGCAGCATCACGGCCGCGCTGAGCAGCGCGGTGGGGTTGGCCAGGCCCTTGCCGGCGATCTGCGGCGCCGAGCCGTGCACGGCCTCGAACATCGCCGCATGGTCGCCGAGATTCGAAGAAGGCGCGATACCAAGGCCGCCAACCAGGCCGGCGGCGAGGTCGGAGATGATGTCGCCATTCATGTTGGAGGTGACGATCACGTCGAACTGTTCCGGCGCGATCACCAGCTGGTGCGCGCAGTTGTCGATGATGATGTGGTCCTGTGCGAACTCCGGATATTCCGGGCCGACCTTTTCGAACACCCGCTTCATCATGCCCTCGGTAAGCTTCATGATATTCGCCTTGGTGGCGCAGGTGACCTTCTTCCGCGCTTCCGCCTTGGCCAGCGCAAACGCGGCGCGGATCACGCGCTCGCAGCCTGGCGCCGTCATCAGCTTTAAGCACTGGGCGACCGAGGTGGTCTGCATATGCTCGATACCGGCATAAACGTCTTCGACGTTCTCCCGCACGATGACCATGTCGATCCCGCGCCCGGAGAATGGCGTAATGACGCCGGGCAGTTCGCGCACCGGGCGGATATTGGCGTAGAGCTCGAAATATTTGCGCAAGGTAACATTGGCGGATTTGCCGCCATAGCCGACCGGCGTCTCCAGCGGGCTCTTCAGCGCCAGGCCGTTACGGCTGATGCTCTCCAGCGTCTCCCGCGGCACGCCGGTGATGAGGCCTTTTTTGAAAACCTCGGCGCCGGCTTCCGCCATCTCCCACTCGATCGGAGCTTCTGCCGCTTCCAACACGCGCAAGGTGGCGGCCATAACCTCCGGCCCGATCCCGTCACCGGGCAAGGCGGTGACTTTGGTTCTGGTAAGGGCGGTTGCGTCCATGGCGGGTCCTCAGTGCTGCTACTGGAACAGGTTTATAAGGCGCTTCACCGCCATGCGCCACCGCGATGCAGCATGCCAGGAGCTACCGGTTCGGCCATAAGGGGTTAAGAAAGATTAAGACAAGTATGAAGCCGCTGCTTGCAAAAAGCGGCGCGAAAAGCTTTTGCGCCGGAAGCCTCTCAGGCCAATGGCCCGGACTTAAAGAAGTCTCTTCGCATCTTTTTCTTAGGAAAAAGAAGCGTTACTTACCTCCTTCAAGGTGTTCGTTCAGGCGCGGCATCAGTTCCACCAGGTTGCAGGGGCGGTGGCGGATGTCGAGCTGGTGGAGCAGAATATCGTCCCAGCCGTCTTTCACGGCGCCCGTGCTGCCGGGAAGGGCGAACAGGTAGGTGCCGCCGGCGACACCGCCCAAAGCGCGGGACTGGATCGTCGAGGTGCCGATTTTCTGATAGCTCAGCATCCGGAACAATTCGCCGAAGCCCTCGATGGTTTTTTCCAGCACGCGGCTGAAGGCCTCGGGCGTCACGTCGCGACCGGTAATGCCGGTGCCACCGGTGGTGATCACGACGTCGATGGTCCTATCCGCGATCCAGCCGCGCAGCCGGGTTTCCAGGGCGTCCGCGTCATCTTTCACGATGGCGCGCGCCGCGACATGGTGGCCGGCGGCGGTGATGCGGGCGGCTAGGGCATCGCCGGAGGTATCGTTTGAGGCATCCCGCGTGTCGGAGACGGTGAGCACCGCGATGTTTACCGGGACAAAGCTGCGGGTTTGGTCCAGCCGGCTCATCGTTTAGTTGCGGGCAAGCGCGTTGTAATCGCCGAGCTGCGGAAAATTGCCCTCGGCGATATCGTCAAGGCTGCGCGGCCGCAAACCGATCTCTTCCGCGTAAATCCAGCTATCCGCCAGAACCTGGTGTACGAAGCGGCGGGTCTGCGCGTTCGGGATCGTTTCGATGAAGACCAGCGGGTCGCCACCCTGCTGCAGCGCGCTGTACCAGTCGGCGGCGGCGTTGGGGCCGGCGTTATAGCTGGCGAGGATGGCCAGCAGATTCTCGTTTATGCCTGGTTGCTGGCCGAGATAGTGAATATAGCCCTGGCCCAGAGCGAGATTGGCGGAAGGGTCGCTGGTGGCGCCGGCAATGCCCTGGTTGCGGGCGATGAAATTCGCGGTGACCGGCATCAGCTGCATCAGGCCGCGGGCGCCGGCGGGCGACACGGCATTCCGGTCGAAGCCGGATTCCGTGCGGGTCAGCGCATAGACCAGCGGCGGGTCCACGGTAAATCCGCCGGTGGGGTGCATCGCGGGCATCGGCAGGCGGGCATCGGCGATGTCGTTGTCGGCTGCCGTGGTCTGTCCGGCGATGGCGATTGCCACATCCACCAGCCCGGCGCGCGCCGCAACCGCCATGACGGAGTGGGCGAAGCCGGAATCGTTCTGGATGCTGGGCCACAACGCGCGCAGCGCGGTCTCCGCCTGCGCGGTATCCCCAATCTGCAGCAGCGCATAGGCCAGATGGCCATTTGGCGTGGCATCCACCGCGATGATGTCCGCTTCCGTCAGCGTCGCGGCGATGCCGGTGGGGCCTAGACCCTGGCCAAGCAGGCGGCCGGCCAGCATGCCGTAGAAGCTCTGGCTCGCCAGGGATGCCTGGTGCAGCCAGTTCAGATAATCCTCCGGGTCCTGCAGCCGTAGCGCCACGCGGGCCGACCAGAAGGCGGCGGCGGCGGCGTCGTCGCTGGAAACATCGTTCATCTCCGCGGCGCGTATGAAAAGCGGCTGCGCCGCGGCAAGGTCGCCTTTCTCCCAATCCGTGACGCCGCGCATGAACACGTGGCGCCACACGCTGTTATCCGGAATGGGAGAGGGCTTGGCGGCGCCGGCCGGCGTCATGGTCATCTCCGGCAGCAGCGAGAGCTGCGGGTCGCGTATCGCTTTAGCGGCACCAGGCGATTTCAGCTGCAGCAGCGCGTGGATCGCGGGGGCAGCGGGCTGGCTGCCATATAGCGCCAGCCAGGCCCTGATCTCGGCGACCGAGGTGACATAGCCGGAACTGAGATACCGGTCCGCCAGAATGGGCCCGACCAGCGTAACGTCGTCCAGCCGGCCGATCATCACATCCGCGGCGCGGTACTGGCCTTTCGCCTGCAGCGCCAGGATGCGGCCATATTGCGCCAGCGCACTTGGCGGCAAGGGCTGCGGAAGCACCACTTCCACATCTGGGGGCGCATGGCGCGGCACCGCATACGCCACAGCATTCCCGTCCGAGGCAATTGCCGGGGCGGCAGTTGAAGAATTTGTACCCAGCCCCGCCCCCGAAACCGGAGACCCTGCCCAAGCAACCGTGGGGGTCACGGTGTTCAAGGCTAGGAATGCCGCGGCGGCCAAAGCAAACAACGCGGCATCTGGGCGGGTGAGCGTTTGGAGAGCTCCTCGCATGCGCAGAGCCGGTACACATCCGCCAAAGGTGACGCAACCCCTGACCATAAGAATGATGCCACTTTTTTAGACGATCTTAACCATTTCCACGACTTAGCTGGCGAAATTTCACGCATGATTGCGTCAGTTTAATGTTCAAAAGTTCACTTCAAGCCAGTTGCGCAGCGCCAGAAGGTCGTGCCAGGCTTGCTTCTTGGCCGCTGGCGTGCGCAGCAGGTAGGCAGGATGATAGGTCGGAAGGCACGGGATTTTTTCAGCTAAATCAGGTATTTGAATAGTCTGCCAATTGCCGCGCAGACGTCTTATGCCGCCGCCGACTACCCCTGGAAGCAAGGCCTTGGCGGCGGTGGCACCCAGAACGACCACACATTTCGGCTTCACCAGCGTCATGTGCCGATGTAGAAACGGTAAACATAGTGCAATCTCGGCATCGGTCGGCGCGCGGTTGCCGGGCGGCCGCCAGGGCACCACGTTGACGATCCGAACCTGGGTTCGGTTGAGCGTGATGCTGGCCAGCATCTTGTCCAGCAACTGGCCGGCGGCACCGACAAACGGGCGGCCAATCCTGTCCTCGTCCGCGCCGGGCGCTTCCCCGATAAAGATGATTTTCGCGTCGGCGGCACCGTCGGCGAAAACCAGCTGGGTCGCGGTATCGCGCAAGGCGCAGCCGGTAAAGGCGGCAAGGGCGATCCGCAGCGCCTCCAACGTCTTGCAGCCGGCGGCGATGCTGGCGGCTTCGGCCGGGCCGGCGGGCAGGGCGGCGCCTCCGCCAGGCGGTTTTAGCGCGCGTATGGGCGACGGTGCATTCGGCGCCGGCTGGGCTGCCATGCGGCGGTCCTGAGGCAAATCCAGCAGATTTTCATCCGCCCCCCATTCAATTTGCAGGGCGAGCAGCGCAGTTAAGTATTCGAAATTGTCCACGGCTTGATTAGTGACGCGGCGCATACTTTACGCAAGTGGATCGCAATCCTTATAGGGTGGGCGCCATACATGGAGAACAAATAGATGTCAGAGCAGCTTGACCCTCGCGAGAGCATGGAATTCGACGTGCTGGTCGTCGGCGCCGGCCCCGCTGGGCTATCGGCCGCCATTCGCCTGAAGCAGCTGAACCCGGAAATCAGCGTATGTGTGGTGGAAAAAGGCGGGGAGGTGGGCGCGCATATCCTCTCCGGCGCGGTGCTGGAACCGCGTGCGTTGAGAGAGCTTCTGCCCGATTGCGACCCCGGGGAGATCCCGCTGGCGACGCCGGTGACGGAGGACCGCTTTATCTATCTGACTGAAAAACGGGCGATCAAATCTCCGATCACCCCGAACACGATGCATAACGACGGCAACTACGTGGTCTCGCTCGGCAATGTCGTGCGCTGGCTTGGCCAGAAGGCGGAAGAAGCGGGGGTCGAAATCTATCCGGGTTTTGCCGCCGCGGAGGCGCTGATCGAGGATGGCCGCGTGATGGGCGTCGCCACCGGCGATATGGGCGTGGGCAAGGATGGCCAGCCCACCGGCAATCACCAGCGCGGCATGGAGCTGCGCGCCACCTACACGATTTTCGCCGAAGGCTGCCGCGGCTCACTCTCCAAACAGCTGATGAAGCAGTACAATCTGAATGCCGAGAACGACCCGCAGACCTATGCGATCGGCATCAAGGAGCTGTGGGAGGTCAAGCCGGAACATTTTAAAGCTGGTCTCGTCCTGCACACGATCGGCTGGCCCTTGACGCCTGACGTCTATGGCGGTTCCGCGATGTATTTCTTCGGCGAGAACCTGATGGCGTACAGCTTTGTCATAGGGCTGGACTATACAAATCCGTTCCTCTCGCCGTTTCAGGAGATGCAGCGCTACAAGACGCATCCCGCGATCAAGCCGTTTTTCGAGGGCGCGAAACGCATCTCCTACGGCGCGCGGGCGCTGAACGAGGGCGGGTTTCAATCCTTGCCCAAACTGACTTTCCCAGGCGGCGTGCTGATCGGCTGCGCCGCCGGAACGCTGAACGTGGCGAAGATCAAAGGTACGCATACCGGCATGAAATCCGGCATGGTGGCGGCAGAGGCAATCGCCGAAGCGCTGAGCGGCAACAAGCCGGATGAGGTCACCGGCTATGCCGATCGGCTGAAGGAGAGCTGGGTGTGGCCCGAACTGCATGCGGTGCGCAACATCCGCCCGGGCTTTGCCAAATTCGGCCTGTATGGCGGGACGATCAACGCCGGGCTGGAGATGTACGTCTTCAAAGGCAAGATGCCCTGGACGATAAAGAACCATAACGACTACGATCATTTGCAAAAGGCCAAGGACGCCAAGCCGATCAGCTACCCGAAGCCCGACGGCAAGCTGACCTTCGACCGGCTCTCCTCGGTCTTCATTTCCAACACCAATCACGCGGAGGACCAGCCGCCGCATCTGACGCTGCTGGATCCTGCCAAGGCGATCGCGGTGAACTGGAACGAGTTTCGCAGCCCGGAGACGCGTTATTGTCCAGCAGGCGTGTACGAGATCGTCGGCGAGGAGGCGGGCAATCCGCAACTGCAGATCAACGCGCAGAACTGCGTGCATTGCAAAACCTGCGATATCAAGGACCCGACCCAGAACATCAACTGGGTGGTGCCCGAAGGCGCCGGCGGCCCGAACTATCCCGGCGGGATGTAGCCGATGCGCGACGCGGCATGACGTTGCGCATCGGGATTGCCGGCATCTGCGGCCGCATGGGTCAGATGTTGAAGCAGGAGGTTGCCGCCGCGGGCGCCACGCTGGTCGGCGGCGTGTGCCGCCCAGGCGAGGACGCCAAGGGCGCCAGGCTTTTTGAAGACATCGCCGCTTTGGCCGCCGCCAGCGATCTGGTGATTGATTTTACCCATGCCAGCACCGTGCGGCCACATGCCGCCGCCCTGGCCGCGGCCGGAACCGCCTGGGTGTTGGGAACGACCGGACTTGACGATGAGGATGAGGCGGCGATCGACGCCGCCGCGGCGCGGATTCCGGCCCTGGCCGCGCCGAATTTTTCGCCTGGGGTCATTCTGATGTTTGCCTTGGCCGAACGCATGGCCGCGGCACTGCCGGCCGCCGCCTATGACGCCGAGATCCTGGAAGCGCATCACCGCCAGAAGGTCGACGCGCCTTCCGGCACCGCGATCGGACTGGGCGCAGCAATCGCCGCCGGGCGTGGCGTGGCGCTTGCCGATGTTATGGTCTCTGGCCGGCACGGCCATACCGGCCAACGAAAGGACGGTGAGATCGGCTTTGCCAGCCTGCGGGGCGGGCAGATCGTCGGCAGCCATACCGTCTCCTTCATTGCCGCGAATGAGCAAATCTCGCTCACCCATGACGCCTTCGACCGGCGCAGTTTCGCAACCGGCGCCGTCCGGGGCGCATTGTGGCTCTCCGGCCGCCCGGCGGGCCGTTACTCCATGAGGGATGTCTTAGGCATTTAAGCCCTATCCAGCCGGGTCTTGACCCCCGGCGGAGTTTCCGCCATTCCGCTGCGCCGAATTTGCCGGATGTCGGCACGCTGTGCCGAGTTTTGATGTCGGCACGCTGTGCCGAGTTTTTAGGAAGATTTTGATGCGCGACAAAGGTGAGTTTCTGTTCACGTCCGAATCCGTATCGGAAGGCCACCCGGACAAGGTCGCGGACCGGATTTCCGATACGGTGGTCGACGCTTTTCTCGCCGCCGACCCGTACGCGCGCGTTGCCTGCGAAACGCTGGTGACCACCAACCGCATCATCCTGGCCGGCGAAACCCGCGGCCCCGATTTCATCACAAAGGAGCATCTGGCGCATCTGGCGCGGCTGGCGGTGCATGATATCGGCTACGACCAGGAAGGCTTCTCCTGGCGCAATGCCGAGATTTCAGTGCATCTGCATGCGCAATCCGCCGATATCGCGGTGGGTGTGGATGCCGCCGGCAATAAGGATGAGGGCGCCGGCGATCAGGGCATCATGTTCGGCTATGCCTGCACCGAAACCGAGGCGCTGATGCCGGCGCCGATCTACTATTCGCATCTGATCCTGCGCCGCATCTCCGAGCTGCGGCGCGCCGGCGATGCCCAGGCCGCCGGGCTGCAGCCGGACGCCAAAAGCCAGGTGACGCTGAAATATGTCGACGGCATGCCGGTCGGCGCCACCTCGGTCGTGGTGTCCATCCAGCATGACGAAGGGATCTCGCAATCTGCCATTCGCGAGCAGTTGCGGCCGATCATCAAGGCGGCGCTTCCCGCCGGCTGGATGCCGCCCGAGGACGAGCTCTACACCAACCCGACCGGCAAGTTCGTCATCGGCGGTCCGGATGGCGATACCGGATTGACCGGGCGCAAGATCATCGTGGATACCTATGGCGGCAGCTGCCCGCATGGCGGCGGCGCCTTCTCCGGCAAGGACCCGACCAAGGTCGATCGCTCGGCCGCCTATGTCTGCCGTTATCTTGCCAAAAACGTGGTCGCCGCTGGGCTGGCGGAGCGCTGCACGCTGCAGCTGAGCTACGCAATCGGCGTCAGCCAGCCGCTCTCGCTCTATGTGGACCTGCATGGCACCGGCAAGGATGTCGATGAAGCCAAGCTTGGCCGCGTCTTGCGGCAACTGGTGGACCTCTCGCCGCGCGGCATACGCGAGCATCTGCAGCTCAACCGGCCAATTTACACCGTCACCTCGGCCTACGGCCATTTCGGCCGTACGCCGGACCCCGATCTTGGCACCTTTACCTGGGAAAAGACCGATCTGGGTTCAGCCCTGAAATCGGCGTTTGGGCGTTAAGCCGCCGCCCGACCGACTCTATGGCCGGGTAAAAGGCAAGAAGCTGCGGCCGCGCCAGGAATGGCTGCTGGAGCATTTTCTACCGCGGCTGAGCTGGCCGGAAAATCCGTTTGCCGGGGAGATGAAGCAGACCTGGCTGGAAGTCGGCTTTGGCGGCGGCGAGCACGCGCAGGCGCTGAGTCTGGCCTACCCCGATATTGGCATCATTGCGGCGGAGGTTTTTGAGTCCGGCATCTGCTCGCTGCTGTCGCGGCTGGCGCCTGATGAAATTCCGCAGCCCAGGATACCGCCAAATCTGCGGCTCTACACCGACGATGCGCGGCGCCTGATCCGCGAAATGCCTGATTTATCGCTGAACAAATTGTTTCTGATGTTTCCCGATCCCTGGCCGAAAGCCAGGCACGCCAAGCGGCGCTTCGTGCATCCGGATCTGTTGAACGAGGTGGCACGCGTGCTCGCGCCGGGCGGCGAGTGGCGCATCGCTTCCGATGATCCGACCTATCGGCAATGGACCGATGAGGTCATCGCCGCGCAGGCGAAATTTAAGTTGATCATCCGTACCGAAACCCGGCCGAAGGGTTGGCCGCCAACCCGTTACGAAGCCAAAGCAATTACTGCCGGCCGCCAGCCCGCCTATTGGTCGTTGCAAAAGAGTTAGAGTTCTGCTGGATGCTTCAGCACATCGGCGCCAAGGTGATGGATTTGCCGGCGCCGGAAATGGTCGCCAGCTTGCCGCCTTCGGAGGCGGAAAGCATGACCATGTCCCCCGGCGCCAGCAGGTCGGCAGCCGGCGCGAAATAGCCCTTGGCGGATGCGCGCTCCAACGGATCGGCTTCGGATTTGTAGTGCCAGAGCGTAAAGCCGTTGGCGTAGGCGAGGACGGAGAGATTGCGCAGGGAAAATGCCATGATTGAAGGTTCCTTGGTTGGAGGATTGTTTGACGGCGGATGATCGAACGCAAAAAGAAAAGAAGAGGGCCGGCCCGTTTAAGGACCGGCCCGCAAGTTGCGTTCAGGGAAGTGGAGAATCATCCGGCCGTAGCGAGCATAAGCAAATGCCTGCTCCGGATTTGCCGGACAGCGAGCGTAACCCGCGCTCGTCGGTAGCAGAAGACTATCTAAAGTTGTATCCTGTGTCAATGGAAGACTGGGATAAACGAAGATGGAGATGTTGAACATAACAAGAACAAGTTAACCTGAGGTTGCAACCTTGGCAAGTGAAAACGGACAAAATTCCTATCTTTCATTTTTAGCGCTAAGGAAAATGGTGCAAGAAGCTGTTTTTTTGGTAAAGCGACATGATGCGGCATGATGACGTCTGGCGGGCAATCGATACATTGGCGGCCGAACATGGGCTCTCGCCATCTGGTTTGGCACGCAAGGCGGGGCTGGATCCCACCAGCTTCAACATCTCCAAGCGCAACACCGTTGACGGCCGCAGCCGCTGGCCCTCGACCGAAAGCATTGCCAAGGTTTTGAATGCAACCGGCGCCGGTCTCGCCGATTTCTCCGCCTTGGTGATGGGCGCTCGCGCCATGCCCGATGCCCGCAGCCGGCCACGCAGCAAGATCCCGCTGATCGGCCTTGCCCAAGCCGGCAGTTCCGGCTTTTTCGATGACGGCGGCTATCCCGCCGGCGCCGGCTGGGACGAGGTGGAATTGCCGCAGACCGGCGATAGCCACGCCTATGCATTATCGATTGCAGGCGAGTCGATGGAGCCGGTCTACCGGGAAGGTGATATAATCGTGGTATCACCCGCCGCCCCGGTGCGGGCCGGCGACCGGGTGGTGGCCCGCCTGGCGGACGGCGCCGTGATGGCCAAGCTGCTAACAAGGCGAACCGCAACGCGCATCGAGCTAAGCAGCCTGAACCCGGACTATCCAAGCCTGAGCTTCATGACGAACGAGATGGTCTGGCTGCATCGGATAATCTGGGCGAGCCAGTAAAGGAAGCAAAGCGCGTCTTTTTTCAAAAAGGAAGCGCGTGTCTCAACGCCTGCATTTGGGTCCGGTTGTAGCTGAACCGTTCCGCAGCCGACACAGCGGCTTTCGTCAAGCCTTCATTTTGGCGAGCCGTATGGCGGTGTGGCCGTGGCTGGGCCGGTAGCTTGGCATGATCAGCAGGCAATCCCGGTAGGGCGTGCGGATTTCGGCATCGCCGTCATGGGCGATCACCGTGCCCGCCCGGCGGATGACATCGCCGCCGCGATATGGCTGCGTGAAGACGAAGCGGTTGGTCTTGGCGGTGATCACGTGGCTGACCTCCGCGATGCAGGTTTTTGCCGGAGCCGGGGGCGGCAGCTCCGGCAGCAGCCCGGCATGGCGCAGCAGCGCGGCGATGGTCGCCCGCATCTGGGTGAGGGTGGCGGGTTCCCAATGCTGGCCGGCTTCCAGCAGGATGCAGGCGGCGGCGCAGGCGGGCTCGGCGAAGCGGGCATAGTCGATCAGGCGCTTGCCGCCGGCATGGCCCTGATCCGCCACCACCATCGGCGGCGTGCCCAGCGCCAGCGCCAGCTTTTGCCCCTGCGGCGTGATCCCGCAAAGCAGCAGCGGGTCGGAGGGCCAGAGCATCGAATGCAGATCGAGCACGATATCCGCGCAATCGACCAGCGGGCGGATTTCCCGCGCCCGCTCGAGTTCCAGCGAACGCCGCACGCCGAAGAGCTGGATGTCGTCCCACACGCGGTTCAGGTCCTCGTCGATGAAGCGTGAGGCCACCGGGTTGGCCGGGTCGAAGCGGGCAAAGGCGGCGGTATTGGCAAAGCCGAGCGTCAGCTTGCCGATGGCGGGCGCGGTGCCCATGCGCAGCATGTGGTCCAGCACGATGGCGCCACCGATTTCGTTGCCATGGGTCAGGGCGATGAGCGCGACATGCGGGCCGGGCAGCCCGGAATCGCGCGTGGTGAAACCGGCGATGCCGGTATTGCCGGCAAGCCACGGGGAGATGTCGGGGATGGGGACCGCCACCGGAAACTGCGGAAGATCCTGCGCAATTGCGCATTCCGTGGTTCTCTCCAGGCCGGCCGAGCGCGGCTGCGGATCGAGATCTGTGCTGCGCTGAACGGCCATTGCGGCAGTCTAGCCGCATAAAGTTGCAGCGCAACTCGGACCCGGGCGGGCATTGACGCCTGCCGTAGCGGCACGCAAATGGCGCGGCATGGAAACAGCGCGGCTACTATGCGCGGATTTGGCGGGCCTGCGCGCCCAGGCGCTGGGGCTGGCCGAGGCCGCCCGGTTTGCCCCGGACGAACGGTTGCTGAAGCTTAAGCCGTTCTGGAAGCACGTGCCGCCGGCGCTGTGGCTGAACCCGCTATCGGCGGTGGATGGACTGGCGGTTGAAGGCCCGTTGCCGCGGCTGATCATCGGCTGCGGCGGCGCCGGCGCCCGGGTCGCGTCTCGCCTGCGACGTCCGGGTGTCAAAGTGGTGGCGGTGCAGCATCCGCGCATGCGCCTGAACAAATTCGATCTGGTGCTGGCGGCGCGGCATGACGGGATCACCGGCGACAACGTCATCGTGACGCGCAATGCGTTGCATCGGGTTACGCCACTGCTGCTGGCGGCGGAGGCGGCGCAGTGGCAATTCGTTTTTGCCGGGTTGCCGCGGCCTCGGGTGGCGGTGCTGCTAGGCGGCGCCAATGGCCGGTACGGTTTCGATGAGGAAACGGTTCGCAAACTGGCCGGCGCGCTGGCGCAGATGATGGATCAGGACAAAGTCGGGCTGATGGTCACGCCGTCGCGCCGGACCGGCCCGCAGGCGATGCAGATTCTGCGCGACAAGCTGGCGCCGCGCGGCGCCTGGATCTGGGACGGGCTAGGGGAGAATCCGTATTTCGGAATGCTCGGCACGGCCGATGCGATCGTCGTGACGGCGGATAGCGTCTCGATGGTCTCCGAAGCGGTGGCGACGCCGGCGCCGGTTCTGCTGGCGCGGCTGCCGGGCAGGTCCGAGCGGATCGGCGCCTTCATGGACGCGATGGTGGCGGATGGCAGGGTGCAAGATTTTGCCGGGCGGCTGCAGATGTGGGATACCGCGCCGCTGGATGACACGGCGGCGGCTGCCGCCGAGATGCGCTGGCGATTGGGATTTTGATGCTGGATATCGAGACCTTCGACAATCTGAAGGGCGGCAATGTCGTGTACAAGGCACTGGCGCATCCGCTGGCCGCGGAGGCGCTGGCGAAGCTGGCGAAGCGGCTGAACGAAGCCGGCCCGGTGGCAATCTACGACCCCGACGGCATCGCCGGTCCGTTGCTGGCCTTGAGCCCGTGGCTGGATGTCGAAGGCGTTTATGTACACGATGCGCTGGCGGTGGGGCAGGTCCGCGGCGGACATATCGCCAGGCCGCTCACCGAGCTGGCGCAGGCGCGGGTTGCCACGGTGCTGGTTGCCGGTTTCGACGCGGGAAAGATCATCGCCCGGCTGCAGGCGCTGGCGCTGGGCGTTGAAATCGGCAGCCTGGATGGCGCCAAACTGCCGGCGGCCCTGGTGACCCATGCCGGCAACTATCTGGAGCCGGTAAATTTTGCGACCAATTTCGTGTTTTTCCGGGATGACGGGCGGTTCGGCACCCGGCTGACCACGGCAAATTACTGGGCCGGCTACGGCGCCAAGGGGGTGAAGTTTTTCCTGCGCCTGTACGGCGGCGATGGCGAGCTGCTGGCGGAATGGACGCAGGAGGCGCCCGCGCAGGCCGGCGGCTTAATTCTCGACAGCGGGGAGATACGCGCCCGCTTCCGCCTGCCGGCGTTCACCGGCCAGCTCTTCCTGCACGCAATCGGCATTACCGGGCACGACGTCGTGAAATATGCGCTGGATATTTTCTCTACCGATAACGGCGCCTCGCTCTCCTGCACGCATGACGCCAATGCCTGGCCGAGCGAGCGCTATGCCGGCCTGCCGGCGCCTGATAAGGGCGAGCAGGTGGTGCTATGGCTGCAGAACAGCCACGCTGTGCCAATCCCTGCCGGCGCGCTGGCGCTGGATCGCATGGGTGCGGAGGCGCCGGCGCCGCTGGATGTGGAGATCCCCGCCTTCGCAACCTGTGCGGTGGATGTGGCGGATGTTCTGCCCGGACTGGCGTGGCCGGCGCAGATCGAACTGCGTGCCGGCCGGCACATCATGCGGCCGCGCTATGAGGTGACGCGCAGCGGGCGGACGCGGATCGCGCATGTCAATGTGGAACGCGCCGACCTGGCCGCCGATCCCGGCATCAGGGCGCTGCCGCCGGGGCTCGGCCGCGGTTTTCTTCTGCCGTTCCCGGTGCTGCCAAGGCACAGATTCCGCACCATCGTGCAGCCGACACCGATGGCGATCGCGGAAACCGACATGCCGCTGCGGCTGGATATTTTTTCGCCCGAAGGCGCCCCGGTCGCACAGCATTACCTCGGCGTGCTGCCGCGCAATCATGACCTGGCGCTGGATCTGGATGCGGTGCTTTGCGGCGATGCGCTGGCCGCAGGCGGCCATGCCGAGCTGGTCTATGATTTCCGCAAAGGCGGTGAGGCCAATGGCTGGCTGCACGCGCTGTTCCGCTACGAAGACCGGAGCAGCGGTCACGTCGCGGAGAGCAGTTTCGGCGCGCATATGTTCAACACGCTGATGACCTATAAGGGTGAGCCGCAAAGCTATAGCGGGCCGCCGCCCGGGCTTTCCACCCGGCTGTTTCTGAAACTCGGGCTCGGCAGGCGCGCGAGTTTTTGCGTGCTGATTTATCCGGCCTCGGCAAAATGGCATGAATATTCCAGCACCGTCCTCCAATTGTTCAACGCTGACGGCGTCATGCTGTCAGAGAAGCAGCTAAGGATCGCCTGTTCCGGTTCGCAGATTGTCTATCCGTCGCGGCATTTCGCAGGGGATGAGATGCGCGAAGCCGGGGAGGCAGGCTACGTGCTGATCCGCGACGCGACCTGCCGGCTATTCGGCTTTCACGGTCTGGATGATCATGCCGGCGGATTTTCCTTCGATCACATGTTCGGCTTCTGATGATCCACGATTTCCGATTGCGGCGTGCTGATCGGGCTGATTTAACCAGAACTTAGCGAAGCTCCCATAGCCTGCGCAGAACAACGCATGTGAGGGCCTTGAGTGCCGGTTACCGACAAGCGCGAGATCATGTTCAACGCCGACGCGCTGGTATACTGCCTCGGTGTCTCGCCGCGCGCGGCAGAAGGTTTCGGGTTGCCGGCAATGCCGCCGACGACGGTGCGATTCCTTCCGGACCAAAACATGGTCGACGTGATCTACGGCAACAAGGATGCAATGGGCGAGGCCAGGATTGCCGCGAATTCCCTCGGCGCGCTGCTTATAAGCTATTGTATTCGTTCAAAAATACCCATCCCACGCGTCGCGGAGAAGCGCGTCCGCGTCGAAGCGGATGGCATCGTGCTCGAACTGATCACGGTTTTCGATCGGGCGCCGGCGCCGGAGACGGTGGATACGTCCTCTCGTACCGTGCAGGCGGTGAAGACCTGGAAATGGGTGGAACCGGAAAAGCCGGCTGGGGTCGGGCGCTTTTGATCCGCTTGATCGCAAGCCAAGGAATTTTGCGGTTGCATGGCTGAACCTGGTCCGCTCTGCTGAAGGATTGCCGGCATGCGCGTGGTCGACAGGCGTGAAATCGAATTCGACGGCGAGTCGCTGATCTGTTTTCTTACCGTTCTGCCGCGCGAGGCCGAGAAACTGGATTTGCCCGCGACGCCGCCGACGCAGATCCGTTTCGATGCCGAGGATGGCAGCGTCGAGGCGGTCTACGGCAGAGGCGAGCAGGAACGGGCGGTGCGGATCTCGCACGAGACGCTGAGCGCCTTGCTGGTCAGCTATTGTCTCCGGACCCGGATTCCGTTGCCGAGGGTGGCCGATAAGATCATCCGGGTGCAATCCTGCAGCGTGGTGCTGAGCTTCAAGACCTGGTTCGACGAGGCGCCGGTTTTCGACGCCAAGGCGGCGATGGGTGCGGCCGAAACAGTGACGTCGTGGAAATGGGTGGAACCGGGGAACGCCGGCCGCGGCTTCTAGATCCGGACAAAATCCGCCTCGATCCGCAGCCGCAGCCGCAGCCGCAGCCGCAGCCGCAGCCGCAGCCAGCGTGCTCAAACCCCTGCCGGACTGGTGGGCGCGACAGGGATTGAACCTGTGACCCTTCGCGTGTGAAGCGAATGCTCTACCGCTGAGCTACGCGCCCGAGTCGTGCAGGACGGGGGCACCCGATAGGCAGGACCGGGGCACCCGATAGGCAGGACGGGGGCACCCGATAGGCTGGCTGGGGAGCCGATGTCAACCGGCCGCTCGATTGAGCCGCGGCCAGCGCCCAGATCCCTTGCTCAAGCTTGGAAAACTTTACAAATTGTATCGTTCTGGCCGGCGCCGGGTGGATTTGCGGCGCCAGTAGCGTATTTGCAGGAGGTATGGCCGATGATGTGCATTTCTCTCCCGTAGCAGCGGCGCAATCCGGCATCTCTTCGGCCAGCAACGGCCGGGTGGTCGTCATTACTGGCGGTTCCTCCGGGATCGGCCGTTGCACCGCCGCCTTCTTCAGCCGGAACGGGTGGCAGGTCGGGCTGATCGCCCGCGGGCAAGCGAGCCTGGACTCGGCGCGCGAGGAGATTGCGCAAGCCGGCGGCGTGGTCCACGCGATCTGTGCCGACGTGGCGGATGCTGCCGCTTTGGAAGATGCGTCAGCCCGCCTGCAGGCGCTGCTCGGGCCGATCGACGTCTGGATCAACAGCGCCGGCAATGGCGTATTCGGCAGGTTTCTCTCGGTGCCGGACCAGGAGTTTCGACGCGTGACGGAGGTGACCTATCTCGGCACCGTCAACGGGACCCGGGCGGCTTTGCGGCACATGCTGCCGCGGGATGCCGGCGTCGTGGTCAATGTATGTTCCGGGATCGCCTTCCATGGCATGCCGCTATTATCCTCCTATTCCGGCGCCAAGCAGGCGGTGCGCGGCTTCACCGACTCCATCCGTGCCGAGTTGCGGCAGGACGGCTCGAAAGTCCGCGTCGCCATCGTGTTTCCGCCCGCGGTCAATACGCCGTTCTTCAGCCACGCCCCCACCTACATGGAGCGGCCGCCGCGGCCGATGCGCCCGGTCTACCAACCGGACCCGGTGGCGGAGGGGATTTACCGCGCCGCGACGCGTGGCGGCCGCGAAGTGACCGTGGGCAGCGTCACCATCCTGTTTGGCGTGATGAGCAAGTTGTTTCCGCGGCTGATCGAACGGGCGATATACCGGCTCGGCTATGCCGGGCAGATGACGAGCTGCCCGCAGGCGGCAGCACTTCGCGATCCGACATTGTTCGCGCCTTCGCTGCGCGCAGCCGGCATGCGCGGTCCGTTCGGCGGCGGGGCGCGGCGTTACAGCATGCAGATGTGGCTCAGCCGGCATCGTTTCCTGGTGCCGGCAAGCCTGGCGGTTTCCGCCGCCGTATTGCTGGCCGCCTTTATCTACTGATCCACCAGAAGCTCGGTCGCCCGCCAGACGCGGGCGCATAGGGCGTCGTCCCGCGCGCGCGGATTGGGTGCCGCGATCTTTTCATCCTTGAAATACTCCCCGGTGGTGAGGCCGAGTGAGGCTGAAAGTGCGGCAAAAAGCGGCGTCTTTGCCCCCTGTTGCTCGGATCGGGCAAAGGGCTTCATCAGCCGCCATGCCAGCCCGATAACGCCCGGCGTGCGGATCAGCCCGCTGCCGACCAGGCCGGGATGCACCACATTCACCGTGACGCCCGGGCCCGCCAGGCCGCGGGCCCAAACAAAACTGGTCATCATCGCTGCAAGCTTGGACTGGCCATAGGCCCGCACCATCCCCCAGCCGCGCGCCAGCTCCAGATTTTCCGGCCGTATCTTCGCCCGGTCGGAGGTCGAGGAGCCGACCAGCACGATCCTGGAAGGTGCGGCGGCCTGCAATGCCGAAGCCAGTTCGCGGATCAGCACGAAGGGCGAGAGATGATTGACCGCCAGGACCTTCTCATGGCCTTCGGCCGTGACCTCCCGTCGGCTGGAAAACACCCCGGCGTTGAGGATCAGCACGTCGATCTTACCGTAGCGTCCGATGATCTGACGCGCCACCGCCGAATTTGCCGTCAGTAAGGCGAGATCGGCGATGATCAGCTCCGGCTCGCAACCTGGCACCTGGTCGGCGATCCATGCCCGCGCCGCTTCGCCGCGCCCGCGGTCGCGGCCGACCATGATCACCTGAAACCCGGCCTGCGCCATGCCCAGCGCGATCCATTTGCCGATGCCGCCGGTTGCCCCCGTCACGACACAGTTCTTTTGCTGCTCCATGGATCAGGTTTAGCCAGGAGTTGCAGCAAAGGCGAGGTGAACCGCTAAATACAGTTTGCGGCAACACCGGCAAAGCAAGCCCGCGCGAATTGCATTCAAGGCTCGCCATCTTACTGGCGTTTCGATTAAGCAATGGGTAAGCTGGGGGCAAACGATCGAGCCATTTGAATTTGCAGCTCCACACCCGAATCTTCCTGACTGCCTGCGCGATTGCCGAAAAACTGACGACTGGCCCTTAGCCAGAAATTTTGCCGGCGGTGGCTTGGATGACCTGAGCGAGGACGGCCGTGAGCCCAAGGGAGAACGGCCGCCTCTAGGCGCGAAGCCGATTTGGCTGGTAGAAGCCCGATTTCTTGGCGTTGTTTGTTGGCGTTGTTTGATGGGGTGCGGCGTGGCCGGGCATTCGCAGTTCAAAAATATCATGCATCGCAAAGGTGCGCAGGACGCCAAGCGGGCGCGCGCCTTTGCCAAGATGATTCGGGAAATCACCGTCTCCGCAAGGCAGGGGCTGCCGGACATGGCGTTCAACCCGCGTCTGCGGAGCGCGATCATGGCGGCGCGGGCGGCGAACATGCCGCGCGATACCATCGAGCGAGCGATCAAAAAGGCCACCGGCGCCGGCGCCGGCGAGGATTACGCGGAAATCCGCTACGAGGGCTACGGTCCCGGCGGCGTGGCGGTGATCGTCGAGGCGCTGACCGATAACCGTAACCGCACCGCGCCGGCGATCCGCACGGCGTTCAACAAATATGGCGGGGCGATGGGCGAGAGCGGTTCGGTGTCCTTCATGTTCAACCGGCTGGGCGTGGTGCGCTACGCCGCCGATGGCGCCAGCGCCGATGCCATGCTGGAAGCCGCCATCGAGGCCGGCGCGGATGATGTGGCGAGCGATTCCTCAAGCCATGAGGTGACGGTGAACGTGGACGGGTTCTTTGCGGTACGCGACGCGCTGGAGCAGAGATTCGGAGCACCGGCAGAGACAAAAATCGAGTGGCGGCCGAACATGACAGTGGCGCTGGACGAGGAAAAAGCCGCTGCCGTGCTGAAACTGCTGGACGTGCTGGAAGACGACGACGACGTGCAGAACGTCTACGCCAATTTCGAGATCCCCGACGAGATCATGCAGAAGTTGAGCGTGTGAAGATAAGCGCAGTAAGGCTGCTGGGGCTGGATCCCGGCTTGCGTTTTACCGGCTGGGGCATCGTTGAATCGGACGGCAACCGGCTGCGCCATGTCGCCGACGGGGTGATCGCCACCGCCTCGATCGAGAGCGTGCCGCTGCGGCTGAAGGCGCTGGATGACGCGCTGACCGAGCTGCTGCTCCGCTTCCAGCCTGATGAGGCGGCGGTGGAAGAAACCTATGTCAACCGCAACGCAACCGCGACCCTGAAACTGGGCTATGCCCGCGGCGTGGCGCTGCTGGCGCCGGCGCGGCACGGCATCGCGGTGTTCGAGTATGGCGCCAAAACCGTGAAAATGGCGGTGGTCGGCAGCGGCAACGCCGACAAGATTCAGGTCGGCCTGATGGTTCGCCGGCTGCTGCCCGGTGCGGTGGAAAAACGCGCCGATGCGGCGGATGCGCTGGCGGTGGCGATCTGCCACGCCCATCACCGCTCCAGCCGGCTGCTCTGGAAGCAACCTGCATGATAGGCCGCCTCCGTGGCGCGGTGGACAGCCTCGAGGATGGCCGCTGCCTGATCGATGTGAACGGCGTCGGCTATGTCGTCTTCGCCTCCACCCGCACTTTGAGCGCGTTGCCCAGCCCGCCTGGCACCGCCTCGCTGCTGATCGAAACGCAGGTGCGGGAAGATGCGATATCGCTTTACGGTTTTGCCAGTAGTGCCGAGCGGGATTGGTTCCGGCTGCTCACCACCGTGCAGGGGGTCGGCGCCAGGGTCGCCTTGGGCATGCTTTCGGCGCTCTCGCCCGACCAGCTGATCGCGGCGATTTCCACCCAGGATAAATCGGCGCTGACCCGCGCGCCCGGCGTGGGGCCGAAACTGGCGGCGCGGCTGCTGACCGAGTTGCGGGAGCGCGCGATCGCCATGCCGGGCGGCGGCGCGGCGCTTTCATCGGCGCCGATGCCCGGCGGCGGCGCCATGGCCGATGCGCTCTCGGCCTTGCTTAATCTGGGTTACCGCCGCGCCGAAGCGGAAGCGGCACTCGGCCGCGCCGCCGCCGAGCATGGGCAGGACGTCGCGCTGGACGTGCTGATCCGCGCCGGCCTGCGGAGCCTTAGCAAATGAGCGAGGAGGAACGGCTGATTTCGGCCGGCCGGGCGCCGGAGGATTTTGCCGAGACGGCGCTGCGGCCGCAATCGCTCGAGGATTTTACCGGCCAGAAAGCGACGCGGGAGAACCTGGCGGTATTCATCGCCGCCGCCAAAACCCGCGGCGAAGCGCTCGACCATGTGCTGCTGCACGGCCCCCCCGGCCTTGGAAAAACCACGCTGGCGCAGATCGTCGCCCGCGAACTGGGCGTCGGCTTTCGTGCCACCTCCGGCCCCGTTATTCAGAGATCCGGCGACCTGGCGGCCATTTTGACCAATCTGCAGCCGCGCGACGTGCTTTTCATCGACGAGATCCACCGCCTGCAGCCGGCGATCGAGGAAATCCTGTACCCGGCGATGGAGGATTTTCAGCTCGATCTGATCATCGGCGAGGGCCCGGGCGCCCGTACCGTGCGGATCGACCTGCAGCCTTTCACCCTGGTCGGCGCCACCACGCGCTCCGGCCTGCTGGCCACGCCGTTGCGCGACCGCTTCGGGATTCCGCTGCGTCTGGTGTTCTACACCCCGGCCGAGCTGACGCTGATCGTCGGGCGGCTGGCGGCCAAACTGGGCATCGACCTGACCACCGAAGGGGCAACGGAAATCGCCAGGCGGTCCCGCGGCACCCCGCGGATCGCCGGCAGGCTGACCCGGCGAATACGCGATTTCGCGGCGGTCGCCGGCATCGCCGTGATCGACCGGCAGGCGGCAGATGCGGCGCTGACCCGGCTGGATGTCGACCAGAATGGGCTGGATGCGATGGATATCCGGTATTTGCGGCGTCTCGCCGAGCACCATAACGGCGGACCTGTGGGCGTGGAGACCTTGGCGGCGGCTTTGGCCGAAGCGCGCGATACGCTGGAGGACGTGGTGGAGCCCTATCTCATTCAGGAAGGATTTTTGCTACGCACCAGCCGTGGCAGAATGCTGGGCGAAACGGGCTGGCGCCATCTTGGCCTGCGGCCGCCGCCAAAAAGCCCCGATCAGATGGACTTGCTCTCCGGCGAATGAGCGAGATTTTTCAACTCAGGCTGCGGGTCTATTTCCAGGACACCGACGCGGGCGGCATCGTCTACCATGCCAATTACCTAAGCTTCGCCGAACGCGGCCGCACCGAAGCCCTGCGCGAGTTGGGCATACCGCATGCCGAAATGCTGCGGCAGCATGGCATTATGTTTGTGGTGCGCCACGTCAACATCGACTATCAGCGCCCGGCGCGGCTGGACGATGAGCTGATTGTCGAGACGCGGATCATGAGAGTCGGCGGGGCTTCGGCAACCCTTCGTCAAAACGTCATGCGGGACAGTTACGCACTGGGCAGCGAATCGCTTGTCGTGCTGCAAATCAGCCTGGCCTGTGCGCGCGTTGCCGACGGCAAGGCAGCGCGCATGCCGGAGGCTTGGCGGACCAAGCTGCAGGCGGCGCTGGAATAGCAAGAAGTACGGAAAGGATTTGATGTGGATCAGACGGTAAATTCGGCGGCACTGGCGGCACCCTCGGCGGCCAACCTGTCGCTCTGGAACCTGTTTCTGGAAGCCGATATCGTGGTCAAGCTGGTGATGCTGATCCTGCTGCTGGCCAGCGTCTGGGTCTGGGCGATCATCATCGAGAAATCGATCTCGCTGCGCCGGGTGAACCGCGAAGCGAACGTTTTCGAGGATGCGTTCTGGTCCGGCGGCAGCCTGGAGGAACTCTACGAACGCGAAGGTGCCGATCCCTCCAACCCGATCGCCGCCGTCTTCGGCGCGGCGATGAGCGAGTGGCGCCGCACGGTGAAAATCTCCGGCGTCGATGTCGGCCATACCGCGGTGCGCGAGCGCATCGACCGGGCGATGAACGTGACCATCATGCGGGAGATGGAGCGGCTGGAACGCTATATGATCTTCCTGGCCAGCGTCGGCGCCACGGCCCCCTTCATCGGCCTGTTCGGCACGGTATGGGGCATCATGCACGCCTTCTCGGCGATCGCGGCCATGCATAATACCGACCTTGCGGTGGTCGCGCCCGGCATCGCGGAGGCTTTGTTCGCCACCGCCATAGGCCTGGTCGCGGCGATCCCCGCCGTGCTCGCCTATAACAAGCTCAGCAACGATTTGACGCGCTACGCCTCCCGCCTGGAAGGCTTCGGCGCCGAGTTCAGCGCCATCCTGTCCCGCCAGACCGAGGAGAAGGTTTAGATGGCCGGCGGTCTCATCGGCGGCCCGGGAGGCGGAAGGCGCCGCTACCGGCCGATGGCGGAGATCAACGTCACCCCGCTGGTGGACGTGATGCTGGTGCTTCTTATTGTGTTCATGGTCACGGCACCTTTGATCACCCAGGGGGTGGATGTGAATCTGCCGCAGGCCAACGCCAAGCCGGTGAACTCCGATTCGACGCCGATCACCATCTCGGTCAACGCGCAAGGACAGATCTACCTGCAGAAGAGCCAGGTGCAGATGGCGAACCTGCTGGCGACGCTGCAGCAGATCTCGCAGAACGACCAGGACCGGCGGATTTTCGTCCGCGGCGACAGCCAGGTGAATTACGGGGTGATGTCGCAGGTGCTGGCGACCATTACTGCCGGCGGTTTCACGAAGGTCTCGCTGCTGACCCAGGCGCCGACCGGTGGTTCGGGGCAATAGAAAATCTCGCTGCCATGACAAGCTCGCTGCCGTGAATCCAGGCATGCGCCGCGCCGCGATAGGTTCTTTCCTGCTGCACGCGCTGATCATCTTATCCCTGCTGATCGTGCTGCCGGTGCCGCGGCTGCAGCAGGCGCAGGATACGGAAGTGGATGTGGACCTGGTCGGCCCCTCGGCGCCGCAGCAGGCGCATGCGCCTGGCAAGGTCGCGGCGCCGGCCAATACGCCGACGGTGAACAACGCCAACCTGGCGGAGCACCAGCCGAAGCCGCAGCCGATCGAGGCGCCGCCGCCGCCGCCGCCGCCGCCGCCGCCGGCACCCATCCAGACGCCGAAACTGCCGCAGCCGCCGGCGCCGGCGCCACCGCCGCCGCCGCCGGTGCAAACCCCGACCGTGGCACCAACGCCGCCACCGCCACCGCCGCAGCCGCCGCAGAAATCCACCTCGACCGTGGTGCAGCCCAAGCTGCCGCTGCCGCCGATGCCGCAGCCGCCGGCGCCTGCGCAAAGCCCGACGCACCAGCAGCACGTGGTGAAAACGCCCGCGCCGCTCAGCCAGAGCGTACTGAACACGCTGCTGAAACTGCAGGCGCTGCAGAAACAGACCGCGCCGCCGACCGCGCATTATAATCCGGACCAGGGCGGCGCGCCGAATGGCGGCGGCAGCAATCAGAGCACCGCCAACTCCCGCCTATCCGGTGCGGACCGCAATGCCATCGGCGCCTATGTGCGGCGCTGCTGGAGCATCGATGCCGGCGCGCCCGGCGTGCAGGGTTTCAGCGTCAACCTGCTGGTCACCACCGATGCCACCGGCATTGTGCGCGAGGCGGAAGTGGCGCCGGAGGATCAAGGCAGGCTCGGCGATCCGATCTTCGCAGCCTATGCACAGCGGGCCGTGGACGCGGTGATGAATTACCAATGCGCAACCTTGCCGCTGCCCCCTACCATGATCGGCTCGAATCAGACATTCATCTTCAATTTCAATCCTTAACGCAGAGGTTTGCATGAAGTCTCCTCCCTCCCTGCTTCCCCGTCCGGCGCGTACGGTGCTCTCCCGCCGCGGCGCCTTGAGCGTCAGCGCGGCCAGCCTGCTGCTGCCAAGCTTGGCGCGGGCGCAGAGCGCGCTCGGCGGCGACACCACGCCTGCGCCCAGCCCGGCGGATCAGGGTCCTGCGATCAACGTCTCCGGCGCGCAGAACGCGCCGATCCCGATCGCCATCCCGGTGTTCACCGATCCCTCCGGCGCGCCTTCCGATATCGGCAGCCAAATCACCCAGGTAATCAATGACGATCTCGGCCATTGCGGCCTGTTCCGGGCGATCGATCCTTCCAGCTTCGTGCCGAACTCCATGTCCAGCGGCATGCCGGTCTGGCAGAACTGGAATATCCTGGGCGCGCAGGCGCTGATCACAGGCGATGTGGCGGATCAGGGCGGCGGCCAGCTGCGGGTGGAGTTCCGGCTCTGGAGCATCAGCCAGCAGAAGCAGGTGCAGGGCACCGCCTATACGACCACCACCACCAACTGGCGGCGCATCGCCCATATCATCGGCGACGTGGTGTACCAGCAGATGATCGGCGAGCCGGGCTATTTCGACTCCCGTGTCGCGTACACTTCGATCGCCGGTCCGGTGACCAGCCCGGTGCAGCGTCTGGCGGTGATGGATTACGATGGCGCCAATAATATTTTCCTGACCGACGGTGCCGCAATGGCGCTGACGCCGGCGTTCAACCCGACGCGGGACCAAATCGCCTTTGTCAGTTTCCAAGGCGGCAATGCGCGGGTTTATCTGTTCGAGCTGCAAAGCGGCACGCAGCGCCTGCTCGGCAGCTTCGGCGAGCAGACGATCGGGCCGCGCTTCTCGCCGGACGGTAATTCGCTGCTGATGTCGGTCACCCGCGACGGCGGCTCGGCGTTGGTGAAAATGAGCGCCGAAGGCGGCGGTATTCATGAACTCACCGACTACACCTCCATCAACGTCTCGCCCTGCTACAGCCCGGATGGCTCGCAGATTGTCTTCAATTCGGACCGCGACGGCAATCAGCAGCTTTTCGTGATGAACTCCGACGGCTCCGGCGTAAAACGCATCAGCTACGGCGACGGCCAGTACGCCGACCCGGCCTGGTCGCCGCGCGGCGACCTGATCGCGTACACCAACTGGGGCGGCGGCGGCTTCTCGATCGGCGTCATGGCGCCCGACGGCTCCGGCGAACGCAGCCTGAGCCAGGGGTTTCTGGTCGAAGGTGCGACCTTCTGCCCGAACGGCCGCGTGATCATGTTCTACCGCCAGACCCCGAGCGCCAGCGGCCACGATTCCCGGCTGGTAACGATCGGCATCGACGGCTTCAACGAACGCCTGGTCGACACCCCGTCCGACGCCTCCGACCCCAGCTGGTCGTCTTTATTATCCTAAGGGAGGCAAGCAGCCGCTTTTTGAGGAGCGGCGCAACAACTTCTATCCATCTGGAGCCAGGACGCGGCAACGCTCAAGCCCCTGATTCAAAACAGTCTTTTTGCTTCTTTTTCTCCGGAAAAAGCAGTGCTTCCTTCCTCCTTTCCATACTTTCCTTCTTCCCTAACCCTGCGCCGTCGGGCGGATGACGATGTCGCCGACATCGACGTCTTCCGGCTGTTCGATGGCGAAAGCGACGGCGCGGGCGATGGCTTCCGGGGCGATAGCGATTTCGTCCATGCGCGCAGCGATGGCGGCTTTTGCGGCCTCGTCGGTCATCGAATCGCCGAGGCCGGTGCGCACGAAGCCGGGAGAGATGCCGGTGACGCGAAGCTTGGGTCCGGCTTCCTGGCGCAGCGCCTCGGTAATGGTGCGGACGGCGTTTTTGCTGGCGGCGTAAACGCCTTGCGTGGGCACAATTTTCAATCCGGCGGTGGAGACGATGTTAATGAAATGTCCGCTCGCTTGGCGGCGGAATACAGGCAAAGCGGCGGCGATGCCGTACAGCACGCCTTTGACGTTGACATCGATCATTGCCTCCCAGTCTGCCACGCACAGCGCATCGAAGAGGGAGATGGGCGCGATGCCGGCATTGCTGACCAGGACATCCAGCCCGCCATGGCGGTCGAGGGCGAGGTCGACCAGCGCCTGAAGATCGGCGCGCTGCGTAACATCGGTGCGGATGCAGTCCGCTTCGCCGCCCGTGCTTCTGATGGTGGCCGCCAGTTCCTCCAGCCTGTCCAGCCGGCGCGCGGCGAGAACAAGTTTTGCGCCTTGAGCGGCAAGTATCGCGGCGGTTGCCCTGCCAATGCCGCTGCTGGCGCCGGTGATCGCGACGATCTTTCCTGCAATGCCTGACATGCCGGTTCTCCATGACGCCTGTGATGGCGGGTTTTTTGTTTGCGCCTGTGGCGTAGCGTCCGACAAGATCAAACCATGTGGAAACCCGTTCCGGCATCATTCTGAGATGGCCGACAGCCTGGGCCGCGATCATGTGATTTCGGGCCAGAGCCCGTTTTCGACTTTTGTTTGAATTGGCCGACAAGCCGGGTCGGCCGGTACTTTGCTGTATCGGTCCATATCGCGTCCCCTGGCCCTATGTTGGCTCAACCGACCTGAAGGCAAGCGGCGATCGCTGCACGGGGCGCCCGCGGCAACCGGCGCAAGATACCCGCTCCTGCCCCCCAACCGCCGGCTAGTTGCCCATGTTGTCGGATCGGATCGGCGCACAACGTGGCGGCCTGTTTTGCTCACCAACGGAAGCTCCGATGCTGCCATCCTTTTCTGCCGCTTGCTTTTCACGCCCCGTTTTGCGATATGGCGCGCGCTGACGCGGCGGCTCGCCGGGCGCCAGTAATTCACACGCGGGGTGCCTTTCCTTGGAGTGCGGCTGGATTTCAGTTCGCTTCAGGTCCGGTGCCGCAAGGCCTGACCCTGCGGAGGTTCAACCGGATGTTTTGGAAAGTTATCGCTTATGGCATTACCTGATGTTTCCCTGCGCGGCCTGCTTGAGGCCGGCGTTCACTTTGGCCATCATACGCGCCGCTGGAACCCGCGCATGGCGCCGTTCCTGTTCGGCGTGCGCAACCAGGTCCATATCATCGACCTGCAGCAGACCGTGCCGGCGCTGGAACGCGCTCTGAAGGCGGTGCGCGATATCACCGCCGCCGGCGGCCGTGTGCTGTTCGTCGGCACCAAGCGCGCCGCGGCCGATTACGTGGCCGAATCCGCGCAGCGCTGCGGCCAGTATTACGTCAACCATCGCTGGCTGGGCGGCATGCTCACCAACTGGAAGACCATTACCGGCAGTATCAAGCGGCTGCGCCAGATGGACGAGCTGCTGGCCGGCGACACGCAGGGTTTGACCAAAAAAGAGGTGCTGAACCTGACGCGCGACAAGGAAAAGCTGGAACGCGCGCTGGGCGGCATCAAGGATATGGGCGGTTTGCCGGACATCCTGTTCATCATCGACACCAACAAGGAAAAGCTGGCGGTCGAGGAAGCCAACAAACTCGGCATCCCGGTCATCGCCATCCTGGATTCCAATTCCGACCCCTCAGGCGTCACCTACCCGGTGCCAGGCAATGACGACGCGATCCGCGCCATTACGCTGTACTGCGACCTGATCTCCGGCGCCGTGCTGGATGGCATCAGCGCCGAACTCGGCTCCTCCGGCGCCGACCTGGGCGCCGCCGCCGCGCCGATCCTGGAAGCATTGCCGGAGCCGGTGGCTGAAGCGACAGCTTAAGTAAGGCAGGCAAGCGGTTCTTTTTCGGAAGAAAAAGAACGAAAAAGACTTCTATTAGCTGGACCTGGGGCTTTGGCGCGGCCAACGCCCCAGGCCCGGCATCAAAAAAGTTCTTTGCGTCTTTTTTTCAAAAGAGAAGCGCTTCAAATCAAGGACCTTAAAGATGGCTGAAATTACCCCGGCTTTGGTGAAAGACCTGCGCGAGACGACCGGCGCCGGCATGATGGACTGCAAGAAGGCGCTGACCGAGAGCGGTGGCGACATGCAGGCCGCCATCGACTGGCTGCGCAAGAAGGGCTTATCCGCCGCTGCCAAGAAATCCGGACGCGTGGCCTCCGAGGGCCTGATCGGCGTGGCTTTGGCGCCTGGCAAGGCGGCGATGGTCGAAATCAATGCGGAGACCGATTTTGTGGCGCGCAACGAGGCCTTTCAGGATTTCGTGGAGAATGTCGCGAAGATCGCGCTGGACACCGGCGAGGATGTCGAGGCTTTGAAGATCGCGGCGTATCCCGGTTCCGGTCGGAATGTTGCGGAAGAGCTGGTGCATCTGGTGGCGACGATCGGCGAGAACATGACCGTGCGCCGGGTCGCCGTGGTGGAGGTGCCGGGCGGCGTGGCGGCCAGCTATATCCATGGCGCGCTGAAGCCCGGCCTTGGTAAAATCGGCGTGATCGTCGGCTTGTCCGGTAAAGCCGATGAGGCGATCGAGACGCTCGGCAGGCAGATCGGCATGCATGTGGCGGCGACCCGTCCGGATGCGCTGACCATCGCCGAGGTGGATTCGGCGTCGCTTGAGCGCGAGAAAAACGTGCTTTCCGAGCAAGCGCGTGCTTCCGGCAAGCCGGAAGCGATCATCGAGAAGATGGTCGAAGGCCGCATCAAGAAATTCTACGAGGATGTCGTGCTGCTGGAGCAGGTTTGGGTGCATGACGGCGAGAGCAAGGTGAAGGCGGTGGTGCAGAAGGCCGGCGCCGAGGTTACCCGTTTCGCGCGCTTTCATCTGGGTGAGGGCATCGAGAAGGAAAGCTCCGATTTCGCCGCGGAGGTTGCAGCCGCCGCCGGCGTCTAACAGAAGTGTCGATTGGTGCTTGTTCGGGGCGGCTCTGGCGTTTAGCTTGAGCCGCCCTAATTTTTCCGCCGGATTATTGAGGAGAATGCATGACGTCGACCCCGCAATATAAGCGCGTCCTGTTGAAGGTCTCCGGCGAGGCCCTGATGGGCAAGCGGGATTTCGGGCTGGATAACGAGACCGTTTTGGCGATTGCCAAAGACGTGCAGGATGTGGCGGCAATGGGGGTGGAGGTTTCGCTGGTGATCGGCGGCGGCAATATTTTCCGCGGCATCGCCGGCGCCGCGGCGGGCATGGATCGCGCCCAGGCCGACTACATGGGCATGCTGGCGACGGTGATGAACGCGCTGGCCATGCAATCGGCGCTGGAAAAGCTTGGCGTGCCGACGCGGGTGCAGTCGGCAATTCCGATGGATTCCGTTTGCGAACCCTATATCCGCCGGCGCGCCCAGCACCACATGGAAAAAGGCATCGTGGTGATTTTCGCGGCCGGCACCGGCAATCCGTTTTTTACGACCGATACCGCCGCCGCCCTGCGCGCTGCGGAGATGAAATGCGACGCGCTGCTGAAGGGCACGCAGGTCGACGGCGTGTACTCGGCCGATCCACGCAAGGTCAAGGACGCCACGCGTTATGAGGAGCTGACTTATCTGGAAGTGCTCTCGAAGGATCTCAACGTGATGGACGCCGCGGCGATCAGCCTTTCGCGCGAGAACAAGCTGCCCATTTTAGTGTTCAACATTCACGCGCCGGGGGCATTCGCCGCGGTGATGCGGGGTGAGGGCGTGTTCACCCGGATTACGGAAAAGGATTAAGAGGGACCAATGGCTGCCGATCTGAACGATTTGAGACAGGATTTGACCCGCCGGATGGAAGGGGCGCTGGATGCGCTGAAGCGCGAATTTGGCGGCCTGCGTACCGGCCGCGCCAGCCCGGCGCTGCTCGATCCGGTAAAGGTGGAGGCCTATGGCTCGTTGATGCCGATCAACCAGGTCGCCACGGTGGCGGTGCCGGAAGCGCGGATGATTACCGTGCAGGTCTGGGACCGCTCGATGGTCAATTCCGTGGCGGCGGCAATACGCGATTGCGGGCTGGGGTTGAACCCGCAGCCGGACGGCCAGATGGTGCGCGTGCCGCTGCCGATTTTGACCGAGGAACGCCGAAACGAGCTGGCCAAGACGGCCGCGAAATACGCCGAAAACGCCCGCATCGCGGTGCGTGGCGTGCGGCGCGACGGCATGGAGCAGATCAAAAGCTGGCAGAAGAAGCACGAGATCAGCGAGGATGACGAGCGCAACTGGTCGGACGAGGTGCAGAAGATGACGGACGCCACGATCAAGCGCCTCGACGACAGCCTGGCGGAGAAGGAAAAGGACATCCGTCAGGTCTGATGCGTCAGCTCTGATGCCAGCTTCTCCCGCTCCGTCCGTACCGCGGCATGTCGCCATTATCATGGATGGCAATGGCAGATGGGCCGCCGCCCGCGGCTTGCCACGTGCGCTGGGTCATCGCGAAGGCGTGAAGGCGGTGCGCCGCACGATCGAGGCCGCGATCGAGCAAGGCGTAAAATTCCTGACCCTGTTCGCCTTCTCCTCGGAGAACTGGCAGCGCCCGCAGGAAGAGGTCTCCGATCTGCGCGGCCTGCTGCTGCAATATCTGCGCAGCGAATTGCAGGAGATGCATGAGAATGGCGTCCGGCTGAAGGTGATCGGCGAGCAGAACAGGTTCGGTCCCCACATTGTTGCGGAGCTGAACGCGGCCGAGGCAAAAACCGCGGATAACGAAAGGCTGACGGCGGTGCTGGCCCTTTCCTATGGCGGCCGGGCCGATATTGTGGCGGCCGCGAGGCGGGCGATCGCGGAGCGGATTTCCGCAGAAGAGCTGAGCGAACAGCGATTTGGCTTGCTGCTGGACACTGCGGGCATGCCAGATCCTGATTTGATCATCCGCACCGGCGGCGAGCAACGCATTTCCAATTTCCTGCTCTGGCAGGCGGCCTATGCCGAGCTGGTTTTCCTGGATGTGCTATGGCCGGATTTCACCGCCAAGGATTTTGCCGCGGCGATGCAGGAATTTAACCAGCGGGAGCGGCGTTTCGGTGCCCGCCCTGAGTGAGTTGAGCACCCTTGAGATGCCGGCGGGCAAGCCGCCCGGCAGGCCCAAGGGGGGCAAATGGTCGGATTTCGGCATCCGGCTGGCTTCAACCGTGGTCCTGGCGCCGATCGTGCTGGCCGCCTTGTGGCGCGGCGGCGCGGTGTGGCAGGCGCTGGTGGTTGTGGCGATGCTTGGGCTGGCCGGCGAGTGGAGCCGGCTTTGCGGGCTCAAGCCTGGCAATATCGCCTTGTACGCGGCGGTTTTTGTGGCCTGGCTGCTGGCGGTCGCCTTGGGCTGGGCGGCTGGCGCCGTATTCCTGGCGCTGTTCACCCTGGTCACCGCCTGGCGGTTCGGCTGGTTCGCGGCTTTCGGCATTCCTTATATCGGCATTGGCGGGTTCTCCATCCTCTGGCTGCGGCTGCAGCCGGATGACGGGCTGCGTTCCACCCTGTCTCTCCTTGCCATCATTTGGGCGACGGATATTGGTGCCTATCTGGCCGGACGCCTGCTGGGCGGCGCCAAGCTGGCTCCGCGCATATCGCCGGGCAAGACCTGGAGCGGTTCGCTGGGCGGCCTGGTGATCGGCGCGCTGGCCGGCGCCCTGCTGGCGAATTGGCGGCTGCCAGGCCAGAATTTTGCGCTAGCCTCGCTGCTTGCGGCGCTGCTGGCAGCCGGGCTGCTGAGCATCTGCGCGCAGGCCGGCGATTTGCTCGAAAGCGCAATAAAGCGCAAATTGGGCGTCAAGGATTCCGGCCGGACGATCCCCGGGCATGGCGGGCTGTTCGACCGCCTGGACGGATTTTTGGCGGCAGCACCGGTGGCTGTTCTATTGGCGGTTTTGATGCATCATGGGTTGATGCCGATAACGCAGGGGGTGGTGCCATAATGGCGGTGAAAACGGTAACGATTCTTGGATCCACCGGCAGTGTTGGAACGCAGACCCTCGAAATCCTGGCTGAAAACGCGAACAACTATCACATCCGGGCGCTGATCGGCGGCCGCAATGTTGCGCTCCTGGCCGAGCAGGCGAAGCGCTTCCGGCCGGAGATTACCGTAGTGGCGCAAGCCGCGCTGCTTGGCGAACTGCGCGCTGCCCTGGCCGGCACGGATTTGCCCTGCAGCGCCGGCCGCGCAGCCGTTTTGGAAGCCGCTGCCATGCCCGTTGACTGGACCATGTCGGCGATCACCGGCGTCGTCGGGCTGGAGCCTACCTTGGCGGCGGTGAAGCACGGCGGCACCATTGCGTTCGCGAACAAGGAGGCGCTGGTTTCTGCCGGCGAGGTTTTTTTGCGCGCGGTCGCCTTACATGGCGCCACGCTGCTGCCGGTCGATTCCGAGCATAACGCCATCATGCAGGCGATGGCCGACGGCAACCATAAATCGGTCGAGAAGATCGTGCTAACTGCCTCCGGCGGCCCGTTTCGCAAACACACGGCTGAGGAGATGCGCTGCATCACGCCCGAGGCGGCACTTCGGCACCCGGTCTGGTCGATGGGCGCGAAGATTTCGATCGACAGCGCCACGATGATGAACAAGGGCCTGGAAGTCATCGAGGCTGCGAGATTGTTTGCGCTAAAGCCTGAGCAGATCGAGGTTGTGGTGCATCCGCAATCGGTGATCCACGGCCTAGCCTATTATTCCGATGGCAGCGTACTGGCGCAGCTCGGCGCGCCGGATATGCGCATTCCCATCGCGCATACGCTGGCCTGGCCGCACCGGCTGGCGACGGCGGCGCCGCGGCTCGACCTGGCGGAAGTGGCGCGGCTGGATTTCTTCCCGCCCGATGAGGTGCGGTTTCCGGCGATGCGGCTGGCGCGTGAGGCGCTGATCGCCGGCGCCGGCGCGCCCGCGGTACTGAACGCCGCCAACGAGATCGCCGTGGCGGCTTTTCTCGCCGGCAAGATCGCGTTTCTCGACATTGCTGCTATTGTCGAAACCGTGCTGGAGCAGTTCGGCGCGCCGGCGGCCGATGACCTTGCCGCGGTGCTGGCTTTGGACGAAGCTGCCCGGGATGCCGCAACCCGGCTGAGCGCGGCAAAAGCCGCTTGATTTAACGCAACACTTGTAGGTTCGCGCATGACCGAATTGCTACGCTCAATCCTGGCCTATATCGTCGTGCTCGGCCCGCTGGTTTTTTTCCACGAGCTCGGCCATTTTTCGATGGCGCGCGCCCGCGGCGTGGTGGTGGAAGTTTTCTCCGTCGGCTTTGGGCCGGCGTTGCTATCCTGGCGGGACAGAGCCGGGACGGTTTGGAGAATCTCGGCACTGCCGATCGGCGGTTATGTCAAGATGGGGCAGGAGGAAAGCGACTCTCCCGTCCCAGGCTCGTTCGCCGGCGCAACGCTTGGTTCCAAGGCACTGATCATTGCCGCGGGGCCGGTGGCGAATATGATCTTGGCTTTCGTCCTGTTCGTCGGCCTGTTCGTCTTTGTCGGCCAGGTTCAGGTGGCGCCGGTCTTGAGCAAGATCACGCCGGGATCGCCGGCGGCAATCGGCGGCCTGTTGGCGGGCGACAGGATCCTCAGCGCAGACGGCAAATCCATCCGCTATTTTCAAGACCTGCAGCAGGTCATCGAGTCGCATCCGGATACGCCCCTAAGCCTGACACTGGACCGCGCCGGAGCGCAGCAGCAGAAGCAGGTGCGCACCGGCCAAAAGGCGGCTGGCGGCGCCCAAATCGGTTTTCTTGGCGTCGAAGGCGATCAGGAGATCATCCAGCGTTTCTCCCTGGTCAGCGCTATCGGCGCCGCAGGGTCGGAAACCTGGGAAGTGACGTCGGCGACGGTGGCCGGGCTATGGAACCTCGCAGTGCATCATACCGGATTACAGGATCTTGGCGGCCCGATCCGCATCGCCCAGCTTTCCGGCAAGGTAGCGGCTTTGGGCGCCGCCAGCCTGATCTCCTTTATCGCCATGCTCTCGGTCAATCTTGGTCTGGTCAATCTGATCCCGATACCGATCCTCGATGGCGGACATTTGATGTTCTATGCCGGCGAGGCGGTGTACGGGAAGCCGATCCCGCGCCGCGCGCAGGAAATTGGCCTGCGCTTCGGCTTTGCGCTGCTACTCAGCCTGTTCGCCTTCACGACATTCAACGACCTGACACAAATGGGCGCGCTGCATTGGGTTGCCAACGTGCTTGGTTAAATGGCCAGCAAGCCTTTGTGGTCCGCTGCAATGTTCCCGGCCGCCTCGGCAGCGGGCGATACCAGGGCTGGCGGCGCGCTGCCGCGCCCGGCCGTGCCGGCAATCAGAACCATTGGCGGTAGTCGCAGAAGAACCCCAAGCCTGGCAGAGTTCATTTCAGCTTTACCTTCTTGAGCTCGAGCAAGAGAACCCCGGTTGCAAAATATTTGCGTGATCGCAACATAGTTCGACTGTCCCAGCCGCGGCGATTGCTCGGGCACTGGCGATGATGACGGGGCGGCCGCGCGCCGAAACAGACCTGCTGCCGGCGGTCATTCTTCGTGACCGCTGGTATTCGAAATGCCCAGCTGGAATCGCAGGAAACCCATTAAAACAAAAGCCGGCGCCTTGCCGCGGGAAGCGGCGCGTGCCAAAGCCCGGGCGTAGCGCTTTGTCACAGCATCGGCGGGCTGCCCCGCTGGCGGGTAAAGGTTGGCCCTTGTACGGTGCCGCGGCGCTGAAATTCTCCGATCGGTCGCCTCCGGCGGCGGATGGGATGTCGTGCCTGCAGTTGCGATGGGAGGTTCTTTGTTGCTTAAGCCGCGCTCGGTTCTACTGGCCTCCGTTTGCCTGCTTCCTAGCCTGTTGGCTCCGGCATTGCTGGGTTACGGCAAGGCTTTGGCGCAACCCGCATTGGATCAGGACCAGCCGGCTGCGCCAGTGGCTAGCGGCGGCATTGTCGAAGCGATTCAGGTGACCGGAAATGCGCGAATCGAAACCGGCACCATCGAGAGCTACATGGTGATCCAGCAGGGCGACATTTTCGATCCCAACAAGATCAATCTCAGCCTGAAGACGCTCTACGCCACCGGCCTGTTTCAGAATGTCTCCATCGGCCGACAAGGCAGTACGCTGGTGGTCTCTGTGGTGGAAAACCCGACCGTTGCGGCGGTGTATTTCGAGGGCAACAAGGCGGTTACCGACAAGGATGGCGCGGCGGCGATTTCGCTCAAATCGCGCGCCGTCTTTACCACCGCTGCGGCCGAATCCGACCGTCGCGCGCTGCTCGACCTTTACGCCCAGAAGGGCCATTTCAGCGCGACCGTGGAACCGAGCATCATCCGGCTTTCCGATAACCGGGTGAACGTGGTCTTCAACATCACCGAGGGTCCGCTGACCAAGATCAGCCGAATCATTTTCGTCGGCAACCGCCATTTCAGCCAGGGTAAGCTGAAAGAGGTGATCTCCAGCCGGCAGGAAGCCTGGTTCCGCTTTCTCTCCAGCGCCGACCAGTACAACGCGGACCGCGTCGGATATGATGAGGAGTTGCTGCGGCAGTTCTATCTGCATGAGGGCTATGCCGATTTCCAGATGAACAGCGCCAATGCGGAACTCTCGCCGGACCGCAAATCCTTTTATCTGACCTATAATTTTACCGAAGGGCCGCGCTACCGCGTCGCCAGCATCCAGGTCGCCTCATCCATCCGCAACCTCTCCGGCGCGCAATTGCGCCCGCTGGTGCCGATGGGCAAAGGCGACTGGTTTGACGGTACAGCGCTGGCCGAAGGCGTCACCGCGGTTTCCGACAAGGCGCAGGACCTCGGCTACGCTTTTGCGCAGGTCAATCCGCAGGTGAATACCGATCCGGCGACCCGTACCCTGACCATCGTGCTGAACGTGGTGCAGGGCCCGCAGGTCTACATCCAGCGCATCGACATCACCGGCAACACCCGCACCGAGGACAAGGTGATCCGGCGCGAGCTGACGGTGGCCGACGGCGATGGCTACAACCAGAGCAAAATCGACAAATCCAAGGAAAATCTGAAGGCGCTTGGCTACTTCAAGGATGAAGACATCACCAGCTCGCCGGGCACGACGCCGCAGCAGGTCATTCTGGATGCCAAGGTAACCGAGCAGGCTACCGGGCAGTTTTCGCTGGGCGGCGGCTATTCCTCGGATCTCGGCGCGCTGGTCAATGCCGGCCTGTCGCAGAACAATTTTCTGGGCACCGGGGTGAACACCAGCATCAACGCCGTGCTGGCGCAGCGCGGCACCCAGATCAACCTCGGCGTCACCGACCCGTATTTCCTGGATCGCAACCTGATCGCCGGTTTCGACCTGTTCCGGACGGTGACCGATTCCTACACCTCGTCCGATACCAATTATTCCTATTCGGAAAGCGATATCGGCGCCGATGTCCGGCTCGGCTACCGCTTCAACGCCAATGTGCGGCAATCCTTTACCTATACGCTCAGCCAGCGCGACGTGTACGACGTCGCCTCCGGCTCCAGCCTCTACGTGACGGATGAGGAAGGCGTGTCCAGCCTGTCGCAGATCAGCCAGACGCTCTCCTTCGACTATGTCAATGATGACGAGACGCCGACCTCCGGCCTGCTGATGGATCTGACGACCGATTATGCCGGTTTGGGCGGCTCCGCGAAATTCGCCCGCTTCAGCCCGGATGCGACCTATTACATTCCGCTCGAGCGGGTGTTCGGCAACAAGGTCTGGGTGCTGAAATTCACCGCAACCGGCGGTTACATCCTGCCCACTTTCGGCTATCAGGACCACATCATCGACCGCTTCTTCCTGGGCGGCGACTCGCTGCGCGGCTTTGCCGATGGCGGCGTCGGTCCGCACGACCAGTCCAGCGGCGACAGCCTTGGCGGCAACATCATGTGGACGGCATCGACCGAGCTGCAATTCCCGCTGCCGGTCTCGCCGGATCTCGGCGTGACCGGCTTCTACTTCGTCGATACCGGCAGCACCTATGGTATTCCACATTCCGAGCTGAAGAACGGCCCGGTCTATGACAGCGCCGGGCCCCGCGTCGGCACCGGCATCGGCGTCGCCTGGAATACGCCGTTCGGCCTGATCGATCTCTCCTTTGCCGAACCGGTCGTGAAACAGAAAGACGATCAGACTCAGCAATTCCGCGTCTCATTTGGTACGAGGTTCTAGTGGCTTTTTTTTCACGTATTGCGACGTTTCTTTGCCTGACGGCGGGCCTGCTGGCGGGCGCATCGCCCAGCGCCATCGCCCAGTCCTCGCCGGGCTATTTTATTCCGCCGACCGCGTCCTCCGCGCCGCCGCCCGAGCATGTAACGCATTACGCGCCGCCAGCAGCGTCCGCTGCCCGGGCGCAAGCAGCGGACGCTGCCCAGGCGCAAGCAGCGTCCGCTGCCCAGGCACAGGCAGCGCCCGGTGCCCAGGCGCAGGCAGCGCCCGGTGCCCAGGCGCAGCTGCCGCCGGTACCGCAATTGCCGGCGCTGCCGCCCGGCAGCCCGCCGCCGGTTGCCGTGATCGGCGTGCTCAGCGTTCCCGATGTGATGCAGCATTCCACCGCGGCGCAGGGCGTTCAGGCCATCATTCACAGCCGTCAGGCAACGCTGGAAGCCGATGCGGAACGCGCGCGCGCCAAGCTGCAGGGACAGCAGCAGGCGATCGCCGCGGAGCGTTCGAAGCTGACCGATGCGCAGCTCGAGGCGAAGGAGCAGGCGCTGCAGAACGAAATCGCCAAGACCCAGACGGAATTCCAGGCGCGCAACCAGTCTATCCAAAATTCCGGCCAGCAGGCGCTTGGGCAGATCGAAGCCACGCTGATCGCCGTGATCCGGCAGGAGGCGCAGGCGCGCGGCATGAACCTGATCCTGCATCGTGAGCAGGTGGCGCTGAACATCAACGCCTTCGACATCACCGGGGATGTCGCCAGTCAGCTGAACAAGCTGCTGCCTTCGGTCTCCGTGCCGCCGAGCGTGGTGACGCCGGGCATGCTGGTCAGCGCGCAGGAGCATGGTGAGGGACAGGATCAGGATCAGGCTCAGGGTGACGGCCAATAAAGCGCGAATAAATCCCTGGCATGAACGCCATGGCTGATGCGCCCGGCGCTGCGGCGGCAGGCGCTCCGGCGGCCGGCCCTCCGGCACCCGGCGCTCCGGCGGCTAAAACGCCTGCCAAGCCGGGCGACCCCCGGTTTTTCGGCCGCATCGGGCCGCACGCGCTGGCGGTGCTGGCGCAGGCGGCGAATGCGGAACTGGCCGGTGCGACGCAAGACGGCAAGCGGCTGATCCACGGCGTCGCGCCCTTGCAATCGGCGGGGCCCGGCGATGTGAGCTTTCTGGACAACCGGCGCTACGCGGATCTGCTGGATGTCACCGGCGCCGGCGCGGTGATCGTGCATCCCGATTTCCTGTCGCGGGTTCCGGCCGCGGCAGCGGCGCTCGTCACGCCGGAACCCTATGCCGGCTGGGCGAAGATTGCGGCTTTGTTTCATCCGCAGGCTGCCGCCAAAGCAGGCGTGCACGAGCGTGCGATCGTCGATCCCGGCGCCATTATCGATCCCAGCGCCGAAATCGGCGCCGGTGCGATGATCGGCGCTGGCGCAAGCATCGGCGCCGGCAGCGTCATCGGCCCGCTGGCGGTGATCGGCGATGGCGTGATGGTTGGAAAATTCTGCCGCATCCATGCGCACGCCACGCTCTCGCACGCCGTGCTTGGCGATCATGTGGTGATCTATCCGGGCGCGCGTATCGGCCAGGATGGTTTTGGTTTCGCCATCACCAAGCGCGGTTTCATTCCCGTCCCGCAGCTGGGCAGGGTGATCATCGGCGACGGCGCCGAGATCGGCGCCAACAGCACGATCGATCGCGGTTCGGCGCAGGATACGGTGATCGGAGACGGCGTTCACATCGACAATCTGGTGCAGATCGGGCACAATGTTAAAATCGGGAAAGGGGCCGTAATCGTGGCGCAAGCAGGGATTTCCGGTTCGACGATCATCGGCGATCAGGTCATCATCGCGGCGCAGGCCGGACTTACCGGACATCTCGACATCGGCGCCGGCGCGCGCATCGGCGCCCAGGCCGGCGTGATGCATGACGTTGCAGCCGGAACGGAAGTGCTGGGCGCGCCGGCGCAGCCCGCCAGGGATTTTTTCCGCGAAGTGGTGACGCTTCGAAAACTGGCCGGCGCAAAGCGCCGGACCCCCAAAGCGGATACGGCGGAATAACACCGATGGACGATAAACCCGCACCCGACCCGACGCTGCCGCCGATCGACGTCGAGATCATCGAAGCCCGGCAGATCATGAGCATGATCCCGCATCGCTACCCGTTTCTGCTGCTCGACCGGATGGTCGAGGTGCGGCTCGGTCATTCCGCGGTCGGCATCAAAAACGTTTCGGTAAACGAAAATTTCTTTCTGGGCCATTTCCCTGGCCATCCGGTGATGCCGGGCGTTCTGATCGTCGAGTGTATGGCGCAGACCGCTGCGGCCCTGGTGATCAGGACTTTGGCGCCGGGAAAGACGATGCCGATCGTCTACTTCATGTCGATCGACAACGCGAAGTTCCGACGGCCGGTGATTCCCGGCGATCAGCTTCGCGTTCATGTCCTTAAAAACCGCAAGCGCGGCAATGTCTGGCGCTTCGACGGCGTCGTCAAGGTCGACGGCATTATCGTTGCGGAAGCGAATTTCACCGCCATGATCATCAACCAACAGGCCGCGGATCTGGCCGATCCAGCGGCCGGCGGCGCGGCCGCCGACGCAGCCGGCAGCGCCAAGGCTGACGAGTGATCCACCCGACGGCGATCGTTGCACCCGGCGCAAGCCTGGGCGCGCGGGTGAAGATCGGCCCGTTCTGCACCATCGGCGCCGATGTGGTGCTGGAGGACGATGTCGAGCTGATCTCGCATGTCGCCATCGACGGCCATACCCGGCTGGAGACCGGGGTACAGATCTTTCCCTTCAACACGGTCGGGCTGGCGCCGCAGGATTTGAAATATCAAGGCGAGCATACCCGCACCGTGATCGGCGCGCGCACTGTGGTGCGGGAGCATTGTACGATCCATCGCGGCACCGTCACCGGCAGCGGCATCACCCGCATCGGCGCCGATTGCCTGCTGATGGCGGTGGTACATGTCGCCCATGACTGTGCGCTCGGCGATAACGTCATCGTGTCGAACAACGTGGTCCTGGGCGGCCATGTCACGGTCGGCGACAAGGTGGTGATCGGCGGCTCGGCCGCCGTGCTGCAATTCGTCCGCATCGGCGCCGGCGCCATGGTGGGCGGTGTAACCGGCGTTACCGCCGACGTTGTGCCCTATGGCTTCGTCTTTGGGCCGCGGGCGCGGCTCTGCGGGCTGAACAGCATCGGGCTGCGCCGCCGCGGCCTGGACAAAGCCGGGCTGCACGAGGTTCGCCGGGCTTTCAAGTTCATCTTCGCCGGCCCCGGCCTGTTCGCCGACAGGGTAGAGGCGGCGAAGGAGAAGTTTGCCGGCAACGAATATGTCGGCGACATGCTCGCCTTCATCGCCGCACCCAGCCGGCACGGACTGATCACCACGCTCTCTCGCGCGACCGGCGAAGACGAATGATGCCGGCATCGGCGTTGATTTTGCCGGCGCTGCGGTTCCTTTTGCCGGCTCTGCCGTTCATCTTGCCGGCTCTGCCGTTCATTTTGCCGGCTATGCCGGGGGGCTGATACCGTGGCCGGCACGCTTGGCATTATCGCGGGCGGCGGCAGTCTGCCCGCCCAGGTTGCCGCCGCGGCGCTGGCGCAAGGCCGGGATGTTTTCATCGCGGCCATTGAAGGTTTTGCCGATGCGTCGGTGGTGGCGCCGTTTCCGCACCGGTTTTTCCGGCTGGGGGCGATCGGCGCGATACGCGGCGCGCTGCGCCAGCATGGCTGCGGCGAGGTGGTGATGATCGGGCCGGTCAAGCGCCCCTCGCTGCTGGCGCTGCGGCCGGATGCGGAAGGAGCGAGATTGCTGGCCAAGATCGGCCGTGCCGCTTTTTCCGGCGATGACAGATTGCTGGCCGCCATCATCCGGGTGCTGGGTGAGGATGGCTTCAAGGTGCTGGGCGCGCATGATATACTGGCCGACATGCTGGGCCCGATCGGCCTGCTGACCCGGACCGCGCCCGATGCCGCCGCGATGGAAGACGTGGAGCGCGGTATGGCGGTGCTGAAAATCGTCGGGCCCGCCGATATCGGCCAGGCCTGCGTGGTGCAGCAGGGAATCGTGCTGGCGATGGAGGCGGTGGAAGGCACGGATGCCATGCTCGGCCGTATCCCAGGCCTGGCGCGTCCGGGCCCTGGCGGTGTGCTGGTGAAATTCGCCAAGCCGGGCCAGGACCGGCGGGCAGACCTGCCGGCCCTGGGCGAGCGCACCATCAGAAATGCCAGCATAGCCGGGTTACGGGGTATCGCATTCGAAGCCGGCGGCACTATCTTATCCGACAGGCCGGCCATGGTCGCCGCCGCCGACGCGGCGGGGCTTTTTATGATCGGCATCGGCGTTTGATCGGATGGCGTATGAGCGAGACATTTACCTATCTGCACACCATGCTGCGTGTAAAGAACCTGGAAGACAGCGTGGAATTCTACACCGGCCTGCTGGGGATGCGGGAGCTGCGCCGGTCCGAAGTCACGGAAGGCAAATACACCCTGGTCTTCATCGGCTATGGCGACGAGACGTCGCACACCGTGCTGGAGCTGACCTATAACTGGGGCGTGGATGATTATGACCTCGGTTCGGCCTTCGGCCACCTCGCCCTTGGGGTTCCGGATGTCTACGCCACTTGCGAGCAGCTGCGACAAGCCGGTGCAAAGATCAGCCGCGAGCCCGGGCCGGTAAAATTCGGCACTACGGTCATTGCGTTCATCGAGGATCCTGACGGCTACAAGATCGAACTGGTCGAACGCAAATCCCGCTGACCTGCCCGAAGCGCTGAGCATGAAGCTGGAGCAGGCGGTCGCGGAACCAGCGGCGGCGCCGCCGGTGCGGCTGCCCTTCCAGCTGTTTCTGGCGGCGCTGGCGCTGGGCGAACGAGCGATGCCCCAAAGGTTTCTGCCGTCGCTTGTTGCTGAGGCGTTGATGGCACGGGCGGATGTGCCGGTCTCTGCCGGGGCACGCGAAGGTTTGCGCCAGCTCACCGCCTCGCTTGCCGAGGATACCGAACTGACCATGTTCGGCCGGCTTTCGGTGCACTGGGATTTCATCCGGCTGCTGCGCAACGCCGCTCAAGTGGAGCAAGCGCTGGCCGGAAATCCGGCGATGCGCGGTACGCCCGTCGTGGCGCCGATTTTCATCCTGGGTCTGCCGCGCAGCGGCACCACCTTTCTGCACGGCCTGCTGGCGCATGATCCGGATAATCTGGTGCCGCGGGCCTGGCAGACCATCCATCCGGAGCCCCGCCGAGCGGATTTCGATCCGGCTTGTGACCGGCGCGCCAAAATCGTCAACCGGCAACTCAAGTTCTTCGGCGGCATCTCGCCGGAGTTCTCCCAGCTGCATCCGATCGATGCGGATGGGCCGCAGGAATGCAGCGAGATCACCTCGCATGTTTTCCAGAGCCTGCGCTTCGACACCACCTTCCGGGTGCCCGATTACCAGGCCTGGATCGACCGGCGCGGCCACGACGAAGCCTTTCTGTTTCACAGGAAGTTTCTGCAGGTCCTGCAATGCGGGGCATCGGGCAGGAACTGGGTGCTGAAATGTCCGGATCATTCCTTTTGTCTGGGCGCGATATTGAAAATCTATCCGGATGCACGCTTCGTCGTTGTGCATCGCGACCCGGTACGCGTTTTCGCCTCGGTTGCGCATCTGACCGAGGTGCTGCGCCGGCCGTTTCTGAAAAATATCGACCCGCTGGAGATCGGCGCGCAGGTGACGGAGCGCTGGATCGAAGGGGCGAAACGACTGGTGCAGTTCGACCAGCGTGGCGATGTCGAATCCTGCAGGAAAATCCACATCCATTACGATGAGCTGGCGGCGGCGCCCATGGCCGCGATCGCGCGGATCTACGCGCAATTCGATCTGCCATTTTCAGCTGCCGCGACCAGGAAGATTGGCGCTGCGCTGGCGGCAAAGCCGGCCGGCGGCTATGGCGGCGAGCGCCGCTATGTGCTGGATCGTTTCGGCATCAATCCGCAACTTCTAGCGCCGCATTTCTCCGCCTATCTCGATTATTTCCGGATCAGCGTGTAGCATCCGCCGCATTTGGCGGGTGGTGACATGAAGGCGGCGGCTTTGCGATTCGGCCATGGGCTCTGGCGGCAATTGCCGAAGGATTTCCGCCGCCGCAGCATGAGCGGCTTTGCCGCGGCGCTTGCGCGCAAGCCGGACCGGCCGGGGCCTGCCTGCAGCAATGGCGTGGTGGTCGCGGGCGATACCGAAGGTGCGAATGGCCTGGCGGAGAGCGCGCGGATCTTGCACCACGTGATCGCGGCACATGGCATGGCGCGCGGCATGGTGCCGCTCGGGCTGCCAAGCGTGGTCCCGAAACTGCATGCTGATTTGCCGAAGGGTGCGGCCGTACTGGCGGTGCTGAACGCGCCGTTTCTGCCCGTCGGCCTGCTGCGGCACCGCCGGGATTTTCTGGCCAATAGGCGGGTGATCGGCATGTGGGCGTGGGAACTGCCGGTGCTGCCGCGGGATTGGCGCTACGGCGCCAAATTCGTGCATGAAATCTGGGCGCCTTCGCCGTTCACCGCCGATGCCGTGGCGCTGCTTGCGCCTGGCCGGGTGCGGGTGGTGCCCTATCCGCTGGCGGCGCTTGACCTGGCCGTGGCGGGCACGCGGGCGGATTTTGGCTTGCCGGAAAACGCGCTGGTGGTGCTTACCGTTTTCAATCTGGCTTCCAGCATGGAGCGCAAGAACCCGTTCGGGAACATCGCCGCGTTCAAGGCGGCCTTCGGCCCCAGCGCCAAGCATCTTTTCGTCATCAAGATCTCTGGGGCGCAAGCCTACCAGGACGATCTGCGGCAAATCGCGGCGGCCATCGGCGATGCGCCAAATATCAGGCTGATCAACGCCACGCTGCCGGAGTCGCGCTTGCGCGGACTGATCGCTGCGAGCGATATCGTTATGTCGTTGCATCGATCGGAAGGCTTCGGGCTGGTGCCGGCAACCGCGATGCTGCTGGGCCGTCCGGTGGTTGCTACCGGATGGTCAGGAAATCTAACCTTCATGAATGAAGGCGTTTCCGCCCTGGTGTCCTACCGGCTGATCCCGGCAGTCGATGCCCGCGGCAATTACGATGTGCAAGGCGCGCTCTGGGCGGAGCCGGATGTCGAAGACGCTGCCGCCTGGCTGCAACGTTTGGGCGCGGATGCGGCACTGCGCGGCCGGATGGGCGAGGCGGGGCAGGCGCATGCGCGAGAAGCTATCGGCGCGGCGCCGCTGCTGGCCGCACTCGCCGCGAACGGCATTTCGTGAAGCTGCTGGTCTGGCATTGGGGCCGGCGCGGCGCCGGGCCGCTCTTCGCCGCGCGTTTGGCGCAGGGGCTGGCGGCGGAAGGGGCGCAGGTGACCCTGTCGCTGGCGGCGGGTGCCGAGTTGCTGACGCAGGACAAGAACCTGGTCTGCGGTTGGCAGGAACCGACCTATGACGGCGCCTTTGGCTATGCCATGCAGCGGCTCGCATTGCCTTTTGCAAATCGCCGCATACTCGGGAAATTGCTTGGGATGAAGCCGGATTTCGCAATTTGCGCGATGCCGGCACTGCTCGACCAACGCATGATCCGGGTGTTGCGGCGTTGCAAAGTTCCCTATGGCGTAATTGTGCACGATGCGGCGGCGCATCCTGGCGATGGTCTGCGGTTCCGCATGCTCGACCAGCCGCATCTGCTGCGCGATGCAGCGGCGCTGTTCCCGCTATCCTCGCATGTGGAAGCGGCGCTGCGGCGCCAAGGCTTCGGGCGAGATGGCCATATCGAAAAGCTTTGGCATCCGCCGTTTTTCTTCCGCGAAATGCAGCCGGCGTTCAGCCATGGCGGCAGGAAGCGGCTGCTCTGCTTCGGCCGGCTGCTGCCCTATAAAGGGCTGGACCTGCTGGCCGATGCGCTAACCGCTCTGGGGCCGGAACCCGGCTTCGACGTGAAGATCTGCGGCGGCGGCCCTGTCTCCGCCGAGCTGTCTCGGCTGCGCGCGCTGCCCGGCGTGCAGGTGGATCACCGTTGGATCGGCGAAGCCGAACTGCCCGATCTGCTCGAATGGTCGGACGCCGTGATTCTGCCGTACCGTGAGGCAAGTCAATCCGGCGTTGCGGCGGCGGCGATCGGGCAGGGCAGGGTGGTGGTGGTAACCAAGGTCGGGGGTCTGCCGGAACAGCTCGCCGGGCATCCGGGTGCCATTTTGTGCGACCCCAGCCCGGCCGGGATCGCCGAGGCATTGCAGGCCATCAAGCCGATAGAGCTGCACGGCTCGGCCGCTTCTGCCGCGGCGAATTGGCGGCTGCTGGCGGGAAAGGCCATGGCGGCGGCGCAGAATCCCGCATTGAAGCGTTGAGGCTGGAAGCAGAAGCTTCCTTCCGCGAGGTTTGTATCGGCTAGTCTTTGCCAGGGCGATTGCAGGACTGCCCGGAATGATCCGCCGCTTTGCCGATTTGTTGCTGACCTGCCGATTGTTTACCGCGCCTGCAGCACCTGCCGGGGATCGAATACCGTGCCAGGCAATGTTCAGCGATTCCGCGAAGCCGGGATCAATCCGCGTTCATCACGAGCCGCTGAACCAATTATACCCCTGATCTTCCCAATAGCCGCCGGTATAGACATTGCCGACGCTCATGCTCATCACCGATTTCGGGTTCTTGAAGCCGAGCTTGGTCGGGATACGCAGGCGCATCGGCGCGCCGAAGGCGGGGGTGAGCGGCGCGTTCAGAAAATCCAGTGCCAGGATGGTCTGCGGGTGCAAGGCCGATTCCATGTCGATGCTGGAATAATAACCATCCGCGCATTTGAAGGAGACGTAACGGCAGGTGGTGTCGGCGCCGATCCGGCGCAGAAAACCTCCGAGCGGCACGCCGCTCCACTGCCCAATCACGCGCCAGCCTTCGACGCAGATCAGCCGGGTGATCTGGCCCTGGGCCGGCAGGCTGCGCAGTTGCGCCAGGCTCCACGGCGCATTTTCCCGTATCTGGCCGGAGAGCTCAAGCGCATAGCTGGCAGGATCGACTACCGGCGCCTGGGAGATGTCGTAGAACGCGTTAAAGCGCGGCGGGTTGGTGATCTGAGAAGCCGCGAAGGTCGGCGCGAGCGTGTGGCGGCTGAACAAGGCGGCCTGCACGCGGTCGTTCCAGCTCGACATCGCGCCCAAGAACCTATCCGCCAGATCGGGATGCGCCGGGTCGCTATAGTCGCAGGCGGGCAGGGCGGAGATCGCACCCAGCGCCAGAGCGCGGGCGAGCAGTTTGCGGCGACTGCGGTCCAGCTTGCGCATCATTGCCCGCCTTCCGCGTTGCCGCCAAACAGCATCGGCGGCAGTACCTTCGGCACCAATGCGACCAGCAGCACATGGATGATCAGGAAAAGCACGATCGCCGCCATAGCGAAGAAATGCACGTAGCGCGCCACGGCGTAGCCGCCCAGCAGGTCGGTGAAGAACCAGAGCTGCACCGGCTTCCAGATCCCCAAGCCCGAAATCACCACGGTCACACCGGCGAAGATCACCCCGGCATAAAGCAGGCGCTGCACGGCGTTATAGACCCCAAGCTGGTGCGGCAGGCGCAGGCGCAAAGCGTCAAATGCCTCGCGCAGGGCGGCGCCAGGCGAGAGTGGCCAGAGCTTGCGGCGAAAATGTCCGCTTGCGCTGCCCCAGGCCAGGTAAAAAATTCCGTTGACGACCAGCAGCCACATGAAGGCCAGATGCCAGGCGATCCCCGCCCCGAGCCAGCCGCCGATCGTCAGCAGCGGTGGAAAGCTGAAACCGAACAGCGGCGAGGCGTCGTAGATCTGCCAGCCGCTGCCGATCATCATCACGATCGCCAATGCGTTCAGCCAGTGCATCAACCGCAACGGCCAGGGGTGGATCGGCCTGCGCCGTTGATCCGCGGTGTTTGGCCTGCGCCGCGGCAGCGCGCTGTTTTGCATAACAAACTCCTTGACCTCATTCTGGGCCGTTGTCGTCGCTTCGTCCAGCAATGCTGGTGGCGGCATCCCTACCAAAGTTTCACCGCTGGCACCTCGAACCGTCTTGGCGGCACCTTACGTAGTTGCCGTGGAGAACAAGCCGCGTGCCCGCTAGAGCGCCCGGCGCGGTTCTGCACCCGAGAAAATTTTTCAGGAGAACGATATGTCACGCTTACTGGTTACCAGCACCCTGTGTATCAGCCTGGCCGCATCCGGCTTCGCTTTCGCCCAGGTTGGCGCAGGCAGCACCGGAGGCTCCAGCGTCGGCGCGCCGGGCACCAACGCGCAGGGTTCGGGAATGTCGGGGCCAGGCTCCACAATGACCCCGGGCACCGGCTCCTCGGATAGTGGAATGGTTTCCACCCCTGGCGCAACAGGCGATTCGGGCATGACCAGCGGCAGCAGCGGCGCCATGAGCAATGGCTCGACCAGCAGCACCGATACCGGCGGCTCGATGGGCAACACCGGCACCTCGGGCACCGGCGCCGCGGGCAGCAGCGGCAGTGGCAGCATGGGTAGCGGAACAGGTAATGGCGGCATGAGCGGCAGCTCCGGCGGCATGAGCGGCAGCTCCGGCGGTACGGGCGGCGCGGGTGCCGGCGGCGCTGGTGCGGGCGGCGGCGGCGGTGCGGGTGGCGGAGCAGGCGGCGGCGGCAGCTAAACCCCATCGGCTAGAACTTTCGAGCGGCTGCAGGAGATCGCCTTCCTGCGGCCAGCTTGAGCCCGTTACCTCCAAACCAACGCCGATTATCCCGTCTTTTCAGCGACTTGTGGTCGCTCCAACCGCGTGGCTGCTAATTATAAAAAACTGTTATATTTGTGCAACCATCTGGAAACTGCCGATCGATTGCCCAGTTCGTCCGGAACAACAACAATAGATCAGGAGCATTCGAATGTCACGTTTTCTTATGGCCGCCACGCTCAGCTTTGGCATGATGTGGTCCGGAGTTGGGTTTGCGCAAAGCATGAGCGCGCCCAATAACAGTTCCGATAATTCGATGAACCCGGCGTCCAAAACCAACCCTGCGACGCAGCCCGGTATGGCGGCCACAAGCTCGGACTCAGGCAATCTCGGCACCGGTGCCAGCAGCGCCGCTCTGGGCACAGGAAATACTGAAAAAGGCACTTTCAGCCCGAAAGCGCCTGGCGTCGGCGGAACCCAGGGTGAAACCGGTGCGAATCCGGCTAATCCGGGTGGCGTACCTGCCGCGGCGCAGTAGTACCTAGCCGCTGAGCAACGCCTCGGCGCAGGCATCCAATATGGCCGAGGCGTCAAGTTCGTATTCACGATAAAGATCCGTCACATCGCCGGACTGCCCGAAATGATCTGGCCCAAGTGCCAAGACCCTTTGGCCGCGCACGGCCCCGAACCAGGCATGCGCGGCCGGATGTCCATCCAGTACCGTTACCAGCGCCGCGTTGCGGGCAAGCGGCGCAAGCAGCTTTTCGACATATGAGCTGGCGGTCGCATCGCCCGCCCGTCGCCGGCGCTGTGCCGCCCGCCAGTCGATGTAGAGCCGGTCGGGGCTGGTGATCGCCAGCAGGCCGGCATCTGGCTCCTCCGCCTGCAGTTCCGCGAATGCCTGCTCGGCCTCGGCTGCCACCGCGCCCTGATAGGCAACTGCGATGCGCGCGCCGGGTTCGGGGGGCTTCACCCAATGGGCGCCGCTGATGATCGCCTGCGGGTCGATTTTCCGGTCCGGTTGCGCCAGCAGCCGCGTCGAAAGCCGCAGCCATACCGCCGAGCCTTCGGGCTGTTGCATCCAGTCGAAAGCGTGGCGCAGCAAAATGGCCAGCTCATCGCAATAGGCCGGCTCGAAGCTCGCCAGCCGGTCCTGCACGATGCCGAGCAGCGGCGTGTTGGTCGATTGATGCTGGCCGCCCTCCGGCGCCAGCGTAATGCCGGAAGGCGTGCCGACCAGCAGGAACCGCGCATCCTGATAGCAGGCATAGAACAGCGCGTCGTGGCCGCGATTGACGAAAGGATCGTAGACGGTGCCGACCGGCAGCAGCCGTACGCCCAGCAGATCATGCGACAGGCCGGCCGCGCCGAGCAGCAGAAACAGGTTCTGCTCCGCGATGCCAAGCTCGATATGCTGGCCATCCGGATTGGTGCCCCAGCGCTGCGCGCTGGCCAGCTTGCCATCGCGGAACAAATCTTCCCGGGTATGGCGGTCGAACACGCCGCGCCGGTTGATCCAGGGTCCGAGATTGGTGGAAACCGCGACATCGGGACTCATTGTCACGATATGCCGGGAGAGCGCCGCGGTCTCGCCTTGCGCGCGGCCGATCTCGGAGAGAATTTCGCCAAAGCCGGCCTGCGTGCTCATTTTCCGGCCCGCGGTCTTGGGCTGCGGCAGGCTCGCCGGCACGGGCACCGGCGGCGCGCTTAGGTTTCTGCCAGCCGGCGTCAGGCGCGTCGCATAGGGCACGCTGGCCACGAAATTCTCAACCGCCTGCGGCTGGGCGAGGCCTTCGAAGCGGTCCCACTCATGGCCCGATCGCACGCTCATCGAGGCCTTGAAGACGTCCATCTGCTCGACGGTCATCATGCCGGCATGGTTGTCCTTGTGCCCGGCAAATGGCAGCCCCATGCCCTTGATGGTGTAAGCCAAAAAGCAGGTCGGCTGATCCGACTGCGCCGCTTCCCGGAACGCTTCGGTTAGCGTGCACAGATCATGGCCGGCGAGGTTGGTCATCAGCGCCGCCAGCGCATCATCGCCCAACGGGTCAATGATGCCGCGCACGCCGCGGCTTTTACTCATATCCGCAAGAATCGCCTGCCGCCATGCAGCGCCGCCCTGAAAGGTCAGCGCCGAATACATGCTGTTCGGGCACTCATCCACCCAGCCGCGCAGGGAGGCGCCGCCGGGCCGGGCAAACGCTGCCTGCAGCCGGCGGCCATATTTCAGCGAGACGACCTTCCAGCCCATGTCCCGGAACAGGCCTTCGAAACGGCCGAACAGCCGGTCCGGCATCACCGAATCCAGGCTCTGGCGGTTGTAGTCGACGACCCACCAGACATCGCGCACGTCGTGCTTCCAGCCTTCCAGCAAGGCCTCGTAGATATTGCCCTCATCCAGCTCGGCATCGCCGGCGATCGCCACATGCCGGGCCTTCGGCATGTTTTCATCGACCAGCCGGTGGGCGTGCACATAGTCCTGGATCAGCGAGGCGAAGCTGGTCAGCGCCACGCCGAGCCCGACAGAACCGGTTGAAAAATCGATCTCGCCGCCATCCTTGGTGCGCGAGGGATAAGCCTGAGCGCCGCCCAACTGTCGCAAGCCGGCCATTTTCTCGATGCTCTGGCGTCCGAACAGGTAATTGATGGCATGCAGTACCGGCCCAGCATGCGGCTTGACCGCGACCCGGTCATGCGGCCGTAGAATTTCGAAATACAGCGCGGTCATGATGGAAATGACCGAGGCGCAGCTTGCCTGGTGGCCGCCGACCTTCAACCCGTCCCGATTTGGCCGGATATGGTTGGCGTTGTGAATCATCCAGGAGGCGAGCCAGAGCAATTTACGCTCCACCGCCGCCAACGCCTCCAGCCGCTCCATGCCTGGGTAAATGGGCCGAATTTCGTTCATGGCTAAAGCCTAGAGCAACATCGGCTTGAATGGAATTATCCGCTTTGTTGAAGCTGAACGGCGGCAAGGCAGCCCCGGCGTTACGCCAATCCCGGCGGGCGGCAACGCCCACCGGGTCGTCAGATTTACCCTAGAGCCGGATGCTCTAACGTACGGTGATGATAATGTCGGTGACGATGCCGGTCGTCGTGCCGATCAGCACGAACTGGCCGCCATTTTGTACCCAGCCATAGCCGGGCGGCGGCGGCCGCAGCCCGTAATACCGCCAATTCTGGACATAATAGCGGTTGCCGTAGAAGTGGTCGCCGCGCTGCCACTGATGCCAGCCTGGACCGCCTCTACCCGGACCCGAGCCCGGACCAGGGCCAGGGCCAGGGCCAGGACCGGGGCCGGGGCCGGGCGGGTGGCCATATCCCGGAGGCGGCGGTCCCGCAAGGCCGCCCGGATAAGGCTGGGCAAGGGCCGCCGTGGAGCCCAGCGCGGTCAGCGCAATCGCGGCTGCAAGGGATAGTGGAATAAAGCGGTTCATCGAGGTTTCTCCTTTCGATACCGCCAAAGCTGGGCTTTGATTAGGGCAGAACCTTGTCCCTATTTCGTTGTTACGGTGGCGGATTGTAATGAAGTTTTTCGTCACGGCCGCGATACGGCTCAATCCTGCCCGGCCACGCAAGAAAACCGGGATGCCCCGCCCTAAACAATTTAGAAATTCACATTTTTTGGCATTCGGTTAAAAGCGACGTCACGCGTCTCCCCATGTTCAGCAGCCTGCAAAGCTGCCAGAACGCATCTGATACTGCGTCCCGAAGGTGAAATCATGGATTCGATTGTCTTCAATAACGATGAGAACCTGGAAGTTCCGCCCACCGCCGAAAGCCAGACCGGCGAGTTCCGCAAGGTCAAAATCCACCCGGACCACTGGTATCCCGTCGCCTGGTCGCGCGAACTGAAAGCCGGAAAAACCCTCGCGGTACATTTTGCCGGCGATCCCATCGTGCTGGTCCGTCCCAAGAAGGAGGCTGCGTCCACCGCCCCCTTTGCGCTGGAAAACCGCTGCGCGCACCGCCAGGTGCCGCTGGACGCCGGCGTCGTCACCGGCTGCGCCATACGCTGCCACTACCATGGCTGGACCTATAACAGCGAAGGCAATTGTACCGATGTGCCCTATCTCGGCAAAGGCAAGCTGCCGAATGGCGTGCGCGCCTATCCGTGCCGGGAAGCAGCCGGACTGATCTTTATATTCGCCGGCGATCCCGCTTTGGCCACGCCGGAGAGCTTCCCCTCGCTCGGCGCAGCCGGCAACCCGGTTTATAAGACCCGCCGCTTCGGCCGGCAGGTCAACTGCCATTACAGCTTCATGCATGAGAACCTGATGGACATGAACCACCAGTTCATGCACCGCAAAATCATGGGCCAGGTCCGGCCGCGCTATCTCGGCCGCCGCATGGGCGAGGATTGGCTGGAGGTGCAGTACACCTTCGCCCGCACCGCCGGCGCGCAGCCTTTGGGCGAAGCCGCCATCTTCGGCGGCAAGCGCGGCAAAGACTATAACGACATGGACGTGATGACGATCCGCACCGTCTATCCGTACCAGACCCTTTCGATCCTACCCGGCGGCGGCAGCGAGCCGATCTTCGATTTGTGGATCTGCTACACCCCGCTGGATGCCGACCAAAAAACCATCCGCACCTTCGGCTTCATCTCCGTGCACCGGCCGAAAAATCCGCTGGGCCACGCCGCCCTGCGCGCTGGCTGGCCGATTCTGATCCTGTTCACCGAACGGATCTTCAAGGAAGACCGCTTTATCGTCGAAGCCGAACAGGCGGCGCATGACCGGCAAGGGAGCAACTGGAACCAGGAGGTCTTCCCGGTAATCCGCGAACTGGGCGCCTTGTTGGCGCGCAACGGGCTCGCGCCGGCGCAGTAAAGCAAGGAAGTAAGCAAGCGCTTCTTTATCTGAGTAAAAAAACACCGGGCCGCCGGTGCGGCAGAAAGACTTCTTTCACATAGGCCTGGGGATCTTCCATAACCAAGTCTTCGCGCGGCCAATTGCAGGATGGCCTGCCGCCATGCAGCGCCGCCCCGGTTTATCGGCCGTCACCCGGCCGCCTACGATCCTGCGCGTATCGACGCCCTGTAGCCTGGATGAAATCACCGCCTTGGCGGCACCGATCAAGGACATCCCGCCGGAGCGCCGTCAAGGCGAGACTTCAGCCAACCACCGTCTGCGTATGCTGCAGCCTCACGCCGCCGGCGAAGCAGTCGCCCACCGCCGTGCGCCAGATCGCAAAATCAGGCGAGTTGCGAAACCCTTCCATGTGATGCGCAACCGATTCCCACTGGATCATCAGCAAGAATTGCAGCGGATATTCGATGGAATGATGCAGCGCGACGCCATGGCAACCCGGCGCGCGAAGAAAAACCGGCTTGCAGGCTTCCACGCCGGCAATGAATTCTTGCTCCATTCCCGGCTTGACCTCGATCTCGGCGATCTCAGTGATCATGCCTCGGCCTCGGCGGAAGTAGTGCGATAGCGCTGCTCGCCCAGCCCCTGCACACCTAGTTTTAGCCGCTGTCCGGGGCGGAGGAAAACTGGCTCCGGCTTCTTGCCCATGCCCACCCCAGGCGGCGTGCCGGTGGCAATAATGTCGCCCGGATACAAAGTGATGAAGTGGCTGACATAGCTTACCAGCGTGCTTACGCCAAAAATCATGGTCTTCGTATTGCCGTCCTGCATCCGCACGCCGTCAACCTCGGTCCACAGGTTCAGGTTTTGCGGGTCCGGCACCTCGTCCTTGGTGACGAGATAAGGGCCGACGGGTCCAAAACTGTCGCAGCCTTTGCCTTTATCCCAGGTTCCGGCGCGCTCGGTCTGATATTCCCGTTCGCTCACGTCGTTCACGATGCAATAGCCGGCAACGTGATCCATCGCCGAATGCTCCGGCACATAATGCGCCTTGGTGCCGATCACGACGCCAAGCTCGACTTCCCAGTCGGTTTTTTTTGAGCCCCTGGGAATCACAATGTTGTCATAGGGCCCGCTAAAGGCGGAGAGCGACTTCAGGAAAACGATCGGCTCCTCCGGGATCTTGCCGCCGGTCTCGGCCGCATGGTCGGCGTAGTTCAGCCCGATGCAGACGAAGTTCAGCGGCCTGCGGATCGGCGCCCCGATCCGGCGTTCGGTTTTCAGAAAGGGCAGGGCGGCGATATTCAGCGCCGTCAGCTGCTCCAGCCATTCGGGGCTCAGCTCATCGCCGGTGATGCCGACCAGCGCATCCGCCAGATTGCGAACATGGCCATCCCCGTCCACCGCGCCCCATTGTTCCTGGCCGGGCTCACCGAAGCGCAGTAATTTCATGGCGATTCTCTTCAAGATTTGAGGTTGCAACGCGCGATTCGCTCAAAGCTGGGTGGCGTACATTGGCCATCTCAAAGCCGGAGCTTCCCGCTATCTATGTTCGCAAACCAGGAGATATTCAAGAACGATGCCCTTTTTTGCCGTTCATGCGCTCGATAAGCAAGATGCCTTGCCGCGCCGGCTGGAACATTACACCGCGCATCGCAGCTTCATAGAAACGGATGAAAGCTACGGCGTCTCCGTCGTCATCTCCGGTCCTCTGCAATCTGATGACGGGGAGACCATGATCGGCTCGCTTTTCATCATCGATTGCCCGAGCCGCGCTGAGGTAGAGGCCTTCACCAAGGCCGATCCGTTCATGGTGGCCGGGGTGTGGGGCGAAGTCTCCATTACCAGGTTCCATCGCCGCAAGGGCTGATCCCGCATCGCCGGTGGTCACAAAAAAAGGCCGGTCATTGAGACCGGCCGCACCAAACGGCGCTTGTTTTAAAGGCTCCCTAAACTTGGCGGCTGGCGAGGACCCGTTCGATCGGAGATAAGATTCCGGATCGGAACGCAGCGTCATCTGCCACGTCGCGGAATGTGGCTTAAAAGTCGCGCATTGGCAATAGCCATAATGTCGCCGGGCTTGAAACGTTTGTCAGTTCCAAAATCATCCTGATTATTGGAAGATCATGCTGTTACAGCAGCTCTTGTATTGCTGCCGTCAGCGCGCGCAGCTCCGCCGCCGCGGCAGTGGCGGGTCGTGCCTCGGTAACGCCCAGACCATCCGCGAATGCAGCGGCGTAGCCGGCGCGATTGGCCAAGGCGGCTCCCGGCAGGGTCAGACCTCGCGCCGCGATCTCCGTTTCCATCCGCTTGCGCAGTTTTGCGGCTGCCGGCCCCCGGTTGAAAACCAGCGCTGCGCGAAGCTTCTCTTCAGCCGCCAGCTTGATGGTGCCCTCGGCTGCTCAAAGATCGGGCGGCGATGGGTTCAGCGGAATGAGCACGAGGTCGGCTGCGCGGATCGCGCGCCTGGCGTCGCTGTCGATCACCGGCGGGGTGTCGATCAGCACGATATCGTGGTTGCGACGCAGCTTCTCCAGCTCCGCCGCCAGCCGCCAGCCGGAGACGGACGCGAAGCCAGGCTCGCGCTTGCTTTCGGCGCGGCGAAGCGCAGTTTGCTCGGCGACTTGCAGTTTCGGCGCGGCGGCGCGCAGTTTGTACGCGGCGACGCGCAGTCTGTACCAGATGGTCAGGCTGCCCTGCGGGTCGATATCCAGCAACGCCACGCTATCGCCGGTCTTGGCCAGCGCGACCGCGAGCTGCGCCGCAGCATGGTTTTCCCGGCGCCGCCTTTTTGCTGCGCAACCGCGATCGCCTTGCCTTTACCGGCCGTTCCGCTTCTCCTGCTGTGCGTCCAGTAGCCGCGCAAGCCCTGATTATGGCAAGCTATTTCCATGCATGAATTGCTCACTCCGACCGAGATGGCGAAGGTGGACCGGCTGGCGGGCAATAGCTTTGTTCTGGTCGCATCGGCGGGCCGCGCGGTTGCCCGGGCGGTGCGCAGAAGATACCGGCCGTGCCGTGTGCTGGTGCTGACCGGCCCCGGCAATAACGGCGCCGACGGCTTGGCGGCGGCGCGGATTCTGGCAAATGCGGGCTGGCCGGTAATCTGCCTGAAGCCGGAAGAAGCAAGGGTTGCGGAGCTGGCGCGCGCCGATCTGGTGATCGATGCCGTCTTTGGCGCCGGGCTGACGCGCGACCTTGCCCCGGCGGTTGCCGATCTGTTGCGGGTTGCCCGGCGTATCGTCGCCATCGATGTTCCAAGCGGCGTGGACGGCGCAACCGGCGCCGTGCGCGGGTTTGCCCCGCAGGCGGAGCTCACCATCACCTTCTTCCGCCGCAAGCCGGGCCACCTGCTTTATCCGGGCCGCGGCTTATGCGGCGAGGTCGAGCTTGCCGATATCGGTCTGCCCGCCAGCCTGCTCGGATCTGTCGGGCCGAAATGCTGGGCCAACGGGCCCTGGCTCTGGCGGCTGCCGGCGCGCGAGGCGGCGGGGCATAAATACAGCAGCGGCGATGTGACCGTACTTTCCGGCACGTTGCCAGGTGCTGCCCGCCTGGCCTGCGCGGCGGCCCGCCGCTGCGGCGCCGGCATGGTGACACTCGCCGCCGAGCATCTTTTTGCGCCGCCGGAAGCCGGGCTGATCGTGCGCGACACGCCGCTTGCCGAACTGGCGCAGGACAAAAGGCGCCAGGTCTGGGTGTGCGGTCCGGGCCTTGGCGTCGCCCAGGCAGGTGATAAGTTGCAGACCCTGATCGACGCGGGCAAGACCATCCTGGTCGATGCCGACGCGCTTAGCGCCTGCGCCAATGCGCCGGAGCGCCTGCACGGTGCTGCAGTGATTACCCCGCATGCGGGAGAGTTCGGCCGCGTCTTCGGCGAGATCGGTCACGACAGACTGGCCGCGGTACGCGAAGCCGCGACTCGCAGCCGGGCCGTTACGCTGCTGAAAGGACCGGACACCGTGATCGCCTCGCCAGATGGGCGCGCGGTTATCAACAGCAACGCGCCGCCATGGCTTGCCACCGGCGGCACCGGCGATGTGCTTTCCGGAACGATCGCGGCGCTGCTGGCGCGGGGCATGGCGCCGTTCGAAGCGGCCTGCGCCGGCGTCTGGCTGAATGGCGAAGCGGCCAACCGGCTGGGTCAGGGCCTTATCGCCGAGGATCTGCCAAAGGAACTCGCAGCGGTCATCGCAGCGATGCCGGCCAATGCAGGCAGCTGATCTGGCAGCGATGCAATCGCCGCAAGCCTGCGCCTGACGGAGTTTCAGGTTTTACTGTTCAAAAGTTTAACCTATGCTAGACCGCAATGAATGGCGGCGGTGCATTTTGAGGTGGCGGTAGGATGGAGTGGATACTCGATGCGCTCTGTTTGCTGCTGCTTTGCATCGGCACGCGGATCGGCCAGCCCAGGCTGCTGCGGGTTCTATGCGGCTTCGGCCTGATTTATTTCGTGATCTTTATGCTAGCGTATTTTTTCTGGCTGAACTGGAAGTTCCAGTACTTTCTGACCCATCCGGACCGGTCCGGCGCCGGCATCTCCGCCGCCTTTGCCTTTGAAGGCTTCTGGCAATTATTCTCCAGCATGCTGCTGCTGCAAGGCGTGCTGCCCATCGCGCTGGTGTTTCTGATCTATTTCTCCGTGCGCTGGCTGAGCGCCCCGATGCGGCCCGGTTCGCGTTACTACTAAACCGAAGCAGCCAGTTCTGCCGCCCGAGCTTTGTGCTCCGGCGCAAAGCTTGATAGGGGAGCCTGATGGATCAGGCCCTCAATCACAGCCAAGCGGGCATAAGCATTCCGCCGCGCCGCACCTTCGCGATCATCTCCCACCCCGACGCCGGCAAAACCACGCTGACCGAGAAGCTGCTGCTGTTCGGCGGCGCGATCCGCGAGGCCGGCATGGTCAAGGCCAGGCAGGACCGCAGGCAAACCCGCTCCGACTGGATGAAGATCGAGCGCCAGCGCGGCATCTCGGTCACCAGCTCGGTGATGACCTTCGAGTTCGGCGGCGCCGTGTTCAACCTGTTGGACACGCCGGGCCACGAGGATTTTTCCGAGGACACCTACCGGACATTAACCGCCGTGGATTCAGCGGTGATGGTGATCGACGCCGCCAAAGGGATCGAGCTGCAAACCAGGAAACTGTTCGAGGTCTGCCGGCTGCGCAACATCCCGATCACCACCTTCATCAACAAGGTCGATCGGGAGGGGCAGAACCCTTTCGATCTGCTGGACGAGATCGCCAATACCTTGGCCCTGGACATTTGCCCGATGGTCTGGCCGGTCGGCATGGGCGGGCTGTTCCGCGGCTGTTTCGATATTGCGGCAAACCGCCTGGTTTCAGCCGTAAAACCAGGGCAGGAGGATCTGCAGCGAAGCTTTCATATTCCGGCGGAGCAACAGGCGCAGCTCGATGAGGATGTCGATCTCGTGCGCGCCGCCTTTCCGGAATTCGACCACCAATCCTACGCCGAAGGCCATCTCACTCCGGTCTATTTCGGCTCGGCGCTGAAGGATTATTCGGTGCGCGAATTGCTGGAGGCTCTGGTCGCCAATGCGCCGGCGCCGCAGCCGCGCGCTACCGATATCCGCATCGTGGAACCAGGCGAGTCCGAAGTCACCGGCTTCGTGTTCAAGGTGCAGGCGAACATGGACCCGCAGCATCGCGACCGCATCGCTTTCACCCGCATCTGCAGCGGCAAATTTACCCGCGGCATGAAACTCATCCATTCGCGCACGCAGAAACCGATGGCGATCCAGGCGCCGATCTTCTTTTTCGCGCAGGACCGCTCCCTTGCGGAAATCGCCTATCCCGGCGACATCATCGGCATCCCCAACCACGGCACGCTGCGCGTCGGCGACACGCTGACCGAAGGCGGCGAGAAAATACGCTTCACCGGCATCCCCGATTTCGCGCCGGAAATCCTGCGCCGCGTCCGCCTGGCCGACCCGATGAAGGCCAAGCAGATGCGCAAGGCGCTGGAGGACCTGGCGGAAGAAGGCGTGACCCAGGTCTTCCGCCCGATGTCCGGTTCCGACTGGATCGTCGGTGTGGTTGGCGCCCTGCAGCTCGACGTGCTCTCCAGCCGCATCGAACAGGAATACGCCGTGCCCGTCGCCTTCGAAGCCGCACCCTTCGACACCGCCCGCTGGATTTTCTCAGCCGATGCATTGCGGCTGAAAACCTTCATCGAACTCAACCGCAACGCGATGTCGGAAGACCGCGAAGGTGCTGCGGTCTACATGGTGCGCAACGCCTGGGAGCTGAACCGAATGAAGGAGAACTTCCCAGAAATCACCTTCTCCGCAACAAGGGAAAGGCAGTGAGCGAGCAAAGCAAGTACCTTTTTGTCTGAAAAAACCGGCCGCCGGTGCCGCAAAAAGACTTCTATTAATCCAGCTCACGGATAATCTAGCTCACGGATAATCTAGCTCACGGATAATCTATCTCACGGAAAATCAGCCCACGGGCAATCTAGCCCAGGGGCTGAGGCGCAGCCACGCCCACGGCCCAGTTTAAAAAAGTTTTTTGCGCCGCTTTTTTTCAAAAAAGCGGCTGCTTGCTTTACGCGGCATCATCCGATTTGCGGTCGGCGCGTTTGCGGGCGTTGGGGTCCAAATGGCGCTTGCGTAGGCGCACAGCGCCAGGGGTTACTTCCACCAGCTCGTCGTCTTCGACATAGGCGATTGCCTGTTCCAGCGACATTTTGCGGGGCGGCACCAGCAGCAGCGCCTCGTCCTTGCCGGCGGCGCGGATATTGGTGAGTTTTTTCTCCTTGATCGGATTGATATCCAGATCGTTCTCGCGGCTGTGCTCGCCCAGGATCATGCCGACATAGACCTTTTCGCCGGGGGAGACGAACAGGGCGCCGCGATCTTGCAAGGAGAACAGCGAATACTGCACGGCTTCGCCGTCGGCGGATGAGATCAGGGCGCCGTTGCGCCGGCCTTCGATGGTGCCGCGCCATGGGCCGTAGCCGGCGAATAGCCGGTTCATGATGCCGGTGCCGCGGGTGTCGGTCAGGAACTCGCCGTGATAGCCGATCAGGCCGCGCGACGGGATCCGGAAGGTCAGCCGCTGCTTGCCGCCGCCGGAAGGCCGGATGTCGGAGAGTTCGGCCTTGCGGCGGGACATTTTGTCGACCACCACGCCGGCATAGGGTTCATCGACATCGATCAGCGTTTCCTCGTACGGCTCCTCTCGCTCACCGGTTTCCGGATTTTTGCGGGTTAGCACTTTCGGGCGGCCGATGGTGAGTTCGAAGCCTTCGCGGCGCATCTGTTCGATCAGCACGCCGAGCTGCAATTCGCCGCGGCCGGAGACTTCGAACGCATCGGTCTCGCTGGAGATGGCGACGTGGATTGCGACATTGCCTTCGGCTTCCGCCATCAGCCGGTCGCGGATCTGCCGGGAGGTCACTTTCTTGCCTTCGCGGCCGGCCAGCGGGCCGTCATTGATGCGGAAGGTCATGGAGAGCGTCGGCGGGTCGATCGGCGTGGCGGGCAGGGGGCCTGGCAAATCGGGCGAGCCGATGGTTTCCGGCACCGTGGCATCGGTCAGGCCGGCGACCGCGATGATGTCGCCGGCATGCACCTCGTCCACGGCGACTCGTTCCAGGCCGCGGAAGGAGAGCAGTTTTGTCAGCCTGCCGGTCTCCACGACGGTGCCGTCCAGCCGGTAGACCTTGACCGGCATGTTCAGCGAGCCGCGGCCCTGCTCGACCCGGCCGGTCAGCACCCGGCCCAGGAACGTATCGGCTTCCAGGATGGAGGCGACCATGCCGAAAGGCGCGGTGATGTCGAGATCCGGAGCCGGCACGTGGCTGAGGATGAGATCGAATAGCGGGTTCAGGTTCTCGCGCGGATCGTCAAGGCCCTGCACCGCCCAGCCCTGCCGGCCGGAGGCGTAGAGCATGGGAAAGTCGAGTTGTTCGTCCGTCGCGCCGAGGGCGGCGAAGAGGTCGAAGAGTTCGGTATGGACCTCGTCAGGCCGGGCGTCCTGGCGGTCGATTTTGTTGACCACGGCGATCGGCTTCAGGCCCCGGGCGAGCGCCTTGCCCAGCACGAATTTGGTCTGCGGCAGCACGCCTTCCGCGGCGTCCACCAGGATGACGGCGCCATCAACCATATTGAGGATACGCTCGACCTCGCCGCCGAAATCGGCGTGGCCGGGGGTATCGACGATGTTGATGCGGGTGTCCTTCCAGACAACCGAGGCGACTTTTGCCAGGATGGTGATGCCGCGCTCCTTTTCCAGGTCGTTGCGGTCCAGCGCGCGTTCGGCCACGGCGGCGTGGGCGTGGAAGGCGCCGGACTGACGCAGCAATTGGTCCACCAGCGTGGTTTTGCCATGATCGACATGGGCGATGATGGCAATGTTGCGGATATTCGGCACGGGCATCGGAGAACCTGACAGTTAGCGCAAATGGCACCCGCACACCCAGGCCGGGCATGAAGGGGACCAAATCAAGGTTTAAGCAAAATCTCGCCCCGCATAGCCATATTGCGCCGCAAAAGCGAGGCCTAAAAAGGAATGGGCGCCCTGCGGCGCCCATTCCCTTAGTTATCGTTTAAGGACAGCGGCCGGAACGGCCTTGGGGCTACATGCCGCCGGCGGCGCTTGCAGCCTGTGCGGTATCGGCCGAAGCCTTGGTGTAGTTGCCTGAATGCAGCGCCATGCGGGCGCTCTCGATCGACTGGATGGCGGGAGAGTCGTCGGCGGCGATGCCGCCTTGCGGCACCGAACGGTCCAGCAGCCGGGTTTCGGCGTGGCTTAGGGCGTCATCGGCAAGCGTCATCTCATGGTGCGCGATGGCGTGCTTGGCGATGTTCAGATAGCTGCTCGGGCTGCCGTCGGCCGGCAGGCCGCCGCTCATAGCGGACATGCCGTGCGACGAATGATGATGCACCGGCATCGCCATGCTGCTCGAAGCCGAGGCTGAACTGCCCGTCATCGGCGTCGCCGCCATGCCGCCCGTGCCGCCGGTGCCCATGCCGCTGCTCGGTGCAGGCGCCATTTTGCCTGGGGCTGCCTTCGGCGCCGCTGCGGTTACATCGGGTGCGCTGACGGCGCCGTCCGGGGCCTGGCCGCCCATTGATCCGCTGGAGCTCTGGCTGCCCATCGTACCGGTGTTCGTGCCCATATTGCCGGGGGAATCCCCCTTCGGCGCAATCTTCGGCGCGCTCACCGCGCCGGTCGGCGCCGGTGAAGGCTGAGAGGTGGAAGTGCTTTGCGCACAGGCAACGCCCGCGGTCATCAGCAAGGCGGTTGAGGCTAGCCATATCGTTCGCATGATGGTCTCCAAATCGTCAGTTCAGTTAATGTATCGACAATGATTTGGCGTCGGCCGGAAGCTGCGCAAGCGGTATGATTTGGCTAAAACATTAAACCCACGTTATCGTTTCAGAAACATATAATTGCGATGAACCCGCAGGTCCCGGCGAGTCTATTTGTTGCACTGCGGTTTGAAGATATTGCTGTTCTGGCTCTGCGGCGCAGGTCTGGCCATTGCCAAGGCTCTGCCGCCCGGGCTCGCCTGCGATGCGGCTGGCCATGCCGCCGAGCAAGCCGGCGCGCTGCCGCAAAACATGCTGCTCTCCATCGGCTACGTGGAGTCGGGACGGACCGATACCGTCACCGGCCGGGTGACGCCATGGCCGTGGACAGTGAATGCGGACGGCGTCGGACATTATTTCGCCGATGAACAGGACGCGGCAGAATTTGCGCTGCTGGCGCAATCCGAAGGTGCGCGGGATGTGGATGTCGGCTGCTTTCAGATCAGCCTGCAGAGCCACCCGGATGCTTTCGCTTCCATGGATGCCGCCTTCGATCCCGCAGCCAATGCCGGTTTTGCCGCGCATTTCCTGGATAGTTTGAGAATTCGGACAGGCTCGTGGGAACAAGCGATCGCGGATTATCATTCGGCCTTGCCGGAATTTGGATTGCCTTATCAGCGCCGCGTATGGGCGGCCTGGCAGCTTTTAGGCAATGCACCGGCTGATATGGAAGCAGCGTTGCTGGTCCTGCCCGATCCATCGGTGATTTTGCAAGCGCCGGCCGCACGGCTTGTTCAGGTGATCACGATGGATGAGACGAGCCCCGGCGACGCGCTTCTGCCGCATGCGAAACGTTGGCTGCCCCGGGTAATCACGCCATAATCGTTAACGGAATGGAAAATACGGTGGTCTAGGCTTTCCTGAAAGGACGCGGTGCGCGATGCTCCGGTGGTTGCGACAAAGGAATGACCTTGGCGGCTGATCAGGCTGGACATTTTAGAACCGGGCGCAGCAAATTTATCGGCTTCGTCAGCGACCAGGCGAGCGCTGCTTTGTTGCATGAGGCTTTGGAGCCGGTTTTCCCGCAAGGCAATGCGTTGCATGTGGTGGGATTTCGCGCCGCGCTGAATCTGTTGAGCGGGATGCGTACGCCGGAAATCGTGCTGATCGACCTTTCTGGCGAAATCCAGCCCTTGAACGCTTTGCTGGACCTTGCCGACGTGGTGGAGCCGGGCACGACGATTCTTGCCATCGGCGAGAACCGAGACATGGGTTTTTATCGCGAAGTGACCCGCGGCATGGGGGTTCGCGAATATCTGCACAAGCCGCTGACCCGGGAGATGGTCGACGCGCATTTCCTCAGCCGTATAAAATCGGAACAGGAGGCGATTGCGCAGGCGCGCGGCGGCAGGCTGATCTCGGTGGCCGGCGTGCGCGGCGGGGTGGGCTGCTCGACCATTGCCGCCAACCTGGCCTGGCTGATCGGCAGCCAGATGCGACGGCACACCGTGCTGCTGGATTCCGACCTGCATACCGGAACGGCGGCGCTGGCGTTGAATGTGCGGCCGACCACGGGCCTGCGGACGGCGCTGGAATCGCCGGACCGGGTCGACCAGCTGTTGATCGAGCGCGCGGCCCAGCCGGCCGCCGAGCGGCTGCATGTGCTGGCCGCGGCGGAGCCGCTGGAAAGCATGGCGCATTACGCTGAAGGGGGCGCTGCGATGCTTTGCCAGGCGCTGAGCATGCGTTATAATTTCGTCATCGCCGATGTCGGCGCCAGGCAATTGCCATTTGCCCGCGATCTGCAATATCTGGCCCAGCAGAAGGTGGTCGTGATCGATCCCACAATGCTTGCCTTGCGCAATTTTGAGAAGCTCTCGCGGATGGCGCATAGCCCTACCCAGTCGCCGAGGCAGGTTCTGGTGCTGAACAATGCCGGGCGCCCCGGCGCGCTGGCGCAGAATTATCTGGAACATGCGCTAGGGTTACGGTTTCAGGCGGTGATTCCGGAGCTGCCGCGGCTGCTTTCGAAGGCGGCGCATTTTGGCGAGCCCGCGGCGGCGGCGAAAGGCGTTTTCCGCGAAGCGATTCAAGGTATCGCCAAGGCGATCGGCGCGAACCAGGGCATGGAAACAGGCGCCGAGCTGCCGTCCGCCTGAGGCTCGACGCAGCGGCCTAACCGGCTTGTAGCGAGAGCGGATGGGCAAGCCTGACCTGCCTCGAGCAGGATTAGGTTTCGGCGGTAAATTAGGTTATAAAGGCGGTTATTCCCGAGCTTGATGGAGCGACTGTTTTTATGACCGAATCCGCTGTGCCGCCAAACGAGAAAGGCGCACCCAAAGAAGATGAAAACCAGGCCGGAGCCGGCGATAAAACCCACGCCGATGCCGGCGATAAATTCCACGCCGATGCCGGTGCTGACACCCACGCCGATGCCGGCGATAAGGCCCACGCCGATGCCGGCGATAAGGCCCACGCCGATGCCGGCGATGTCTATGATGCTGCTTCGATCAGTGTTCTCAAGGGGTTGGATGCTGTTCGCAAGCGGCCGGGCATGTATATCGGCGATACCGATGACGGCTCTGGCCTACACCATATGGGTTTCGAGATCATCGATAACGCGGTGGATGAGGCGCAAGCGGGTTACGCCTCGCAGGTGGAGGCCGTATTGAACGGCGATGGCAGCATGACGGTGCGCGATAACGGCCGGGGCATCCCCACCGATATCCATATCGAGGAAGGCATATCCGCCGCCGAGGTGGTGCTGACGAAGCTGCATGCCGGCGGCAAGTTCAACCAGAACTCGTACAAGGTTTCCGGCGGCTTGCACGGCGTCGGTGCCGCGGTGGTGAATGCGTTGTCGGAATGGATGGAAGTGCGGATCTGGCGCAACGGCATCGAGCATTTCATCCGGTTCGAGCATGGCGAAACGGTGGAGCCGCTGCGCGTTGTCGGACCGGCGGAACATGCCAACGGCACCGAGGTGATTTTCAAGCCTTCCGCGCAGACTTTTACCCATACCGAATTCGACTACACGGTGTTCGAGCGCCGGCTGCGCGAACTGGCCTTTCTGAATTCGGGCCTGAGCATCGCATTGCGCGATGAGCGGCACACGCCCGAACAATCCGCGAAGTTTTTCTACGAAGGCGGCGTCGCCGAATTTGCCATCTGGCTGGACCGCGCCAAGACGGCGGTTCTGGCATCGCCCATCACCTCGATCGGCGAAGCGAAGGAACATGGCATCCGGGTCGAGTTCGCGCTGACCTGGAATGACTCCTACCACGAAACGATGCTGTGCTTTACCAATAACATTACGCAGCGCGACGGCGGAACGCATCTGGCCGGATTTCGCGCAGCCCTTACCCGCGTGGTTTCGAAATACGCGCAAGGGATGAGCAAAAAAGAAGTTCTGGAGCTGAACGGCGAGGATATGCGCGAAGGCATGACGGCGGTGCTTTCCGTAAAAGTGCCGGATCCGAAATTCTCCTCGCAGACCAAGGACAAGCTGATCAGCTCTGAAGTGCAGCCGGTGGTGCAGTCGGCGGTGGCCGATGCGCTCAGCCACTGGTTCGAGACGCATCCGAAAGAAGCCAGGCTGATCGTGCAGAAGGTGATGGACGCCGCCTCCGCCCGCGAAGCGGCGCGCAAGGCGCGCGAGCTGACGCGGCGCAAGGGGATTCTGGATATCTCTACGCTGCCCGGCAAGCTTGCCGATTGCCAGGAGCGCGATCCCGCGAAGTCGGAACTGTTCCTGGTGGAGGGCGATTCCGCCGGCGGATCCGCCAAACAAGGCCGCGACAGGAAGTTCCAGGCGATCCTGCCGTTGAAAGGCAAAATCCTGAATGTCGAGCGGGCTCGCTTCGACAAGATGCTGGGCAGTGCCGAGATCGGCACGCTGATTACCGCGCTTGGCACCGGCATCGGCCGCGGCGAGCCGGAGCAAGGCGGGTTTGATATTGCCAAATCGCGCTACCACCGCGTCGTCATCATGACGGATGCGGATGTCGACGGTTCGCATATCCGCACCCTGTTGCTGACGTTTTTCTACCGGCAGATGCCGCAGCTGATCGAGCACGGCTTTTTGTACATCGCGCAGCCGCCGCTATACCGCGCCAAGCGCGGCAATGACGAGCGCTATTTGAAGGATGACGAGTCGCTGGAGCTTTTCCTGCTGGAACGCTCCCTGGGCGAGGCATCGCTGACCGCGTCCGACGGTACGCAATATGCCGGCGATGCGCTGCGCGCGGAGATGGGCTGGCTACGGGAGGTGGTGGCCAGGCTGAACGCCCTGAACAGGCTGCTGCCGGTGACCTACCTGGAACAGATGGCGGTGGCCGGCATGTTCTCACCCGAGGCGCTGACCGACCCGCAGCGTGCGCAGGCGCTGGCGGCGCGGCTGGACGGTCTGGCGCTGCCGCGGGAGCGCGGCTGGGTGGTATCATCGGATGCCGGCGGCGTAACGCTGGGCCGCATGGTGCGCGGCGTGGCCGAGCGCTATACGGTGGACGCGGCGGTGCTGCGCACCAGCGAGGCGCGCTATCTGGCGGAGCGCACGCAGCGCCTGAGCGCGATGTTCGGCAATGATGCGACATTGCAGCTGGACGGACCGGCGAAGCCGATCCACGGGCCGGCGCAGCTCTGGGACATCATGCTGGCCTATGGCCGCAAGGGGCTGACCATCAACCGCTTCAAAGGCCTGGGCGAGATGAATCCGGATCAGCTCTGGAAGACGACGCTGGACCCGGAAGTGCGCCGGCTGCTGCAGGTGAAAATCTCCGATGCCGAAGATACCGATCAGATCTTCTCCACGTTGATGGGCGATATCGTGGAACCGCGGCGCGATTTCATCGTCACCAACGCGTTGAAAGTGGCCAATCTGGATACGTAAGGCGCGCTAGATCCGCTCGATCAAGGCGCGCGCGGCGGCCGGGTTGCGAATTTTGGCGCCGCTGATGACGTAGAGATAGACATCGCGCGCCTTACCGTCCGCTTTGGCCGCATCCACCCGCGCCAAATCTTCCGGCATGTCGCCGGCGGCCCACAGCCTGGCGCGTTTTGCCCAAAGATCCAGCGCCTCGCCTGGGTAGCCGAGCGGTTCATCCTCTTGCGTGCCCATGATCCGGGCATAGACAAACGGCGCTGTAATATCCGGGATCTGCGGAAACTCGGAATCACCCGCCACCACGGCCGCCACGCCATACTCCCGCAACATGGCGACGAACGCCGCGTTGCGGAAACTCGCGTGCCGCGCTTCCACCACATGGCGGATGGTCCGCCCTTCCACGCTCTTCGGCAGCAGCTTCAAAAACGCCTCGAAATCGGCGGGATCGAACTTCTTGGTCGGCATGAATTGCCAGTTGACCGGGCCGAGCTTGGCCTTCAGCTCCAGCACGCCGCTTTTGAAAAACCGGTCGATCGACTCTGCAGCCTCGGCCAGAACGCGCCGGTTGGTGGCGTAGCGGGAAGCCTTGACCGAAAAGACGAAGCTGTCCGGCGTCTCATCATGCCATTTCCTGAAGCTTTCAGGCTTCTGCGAACCGTAATAGGTGCCGTTGATCTCGATCGTGGTCAGCTGGCTAGCGGCATATGCCAGCTCGCGCTTCTGCGGCAGCCTGTCGGGATAGAAGCTGCTGCGCCACGGCTGATAGGTCCAACCGCCGACACCGATCCGAATGGTCCCGATATTTTTAGCCAAGCCCGTGCTCCTTCCATGCCATCCGAGGTCGAAGCCAAGGCCCGGCCGCACCGGAGCGCATTGTATTCAGGGAAGACGTAGGCGCCTTGCGCCGTGTTACCAGCAAAGGCCTTTGGTGGCGGCGGCAAGCCGGACATAGGCGGAGTCTTGCCTGCTCCAGAGCGGTCTAAGGAAGCCCTTGTCGGCTTCGGCGTAAGCCAGTGGATCGCTCGGCGGTCATGTCAATCAAGCTTTTGCGCATCAAAATCCGCCACCCGCCAGCGGCTTTCTCCGATTGGCCGACAGCAGCCAAAACGGCTATGTTAAAAAAAGGACATAAGGGCTGTATTAAATTCCCCTTTTATTGTTAATGTCTTAGAACTTGTACATGAATGATCAGGCTTGGCCGGCAAACGTAGAGGCTTTACGTGACGAAGTCCGGCGTTCCGCTGCGCCGGGAGCGGCATTCCTGAAGACGGTGTTTCATGAGCCCTGGTGGCTGAACGCGGCGAGCGGCGGCAACTGGTCGGAAGCCGTGGTTAAATCCGATGGCGCGATCATCGCCCGGCTGCCCTACATCACCAAGCGGCTGCTGGGTGTAACGGGGATCGGCATGCCGCCTCTGACGCATCTTCTAGGGCCGCAGCTTCCGGTTGGGGAAGATCGGCCGGGCGGCAAGCGGCCGGCGATTCGTGAACTTCTGGCGGAACTGATTTCGCAGTTGCCGGCGCACGGCTATTTCAACCAGGTCTGTGACCCCAGTTTTACCGATGCTCTGCCGCTATATGCGCTGGGATACGACAGCGGCCTGAAATATACGCTGCAGGTGGCGCCGGCTTCGCCGGACCAGCTGATGCAGGGCATCCGCGCGCGTATCCGCTCCGACATCCGCAAGGCGGAACGGGGGCTTAACGTCGATCACGACCTTGCCATCGACGAGTTCTGCCGCTTTTTCAACGCCTACACCCAGGCGAACCACAAGGTCTGGTGGTCGCAACGTCATATACGGCAGGCCGATGCGCTGAAAATCCGGGTTTATGAAGCATGCCGGAAGGCTGACGCGGGATGCCTGCTGGCGGTGCGCGACAAAAACGCGGTATTGCGCGGGGCCATCATGCTGGTTTGGGGCAATGGCGTCATGTATTACTTGCTCACCGCGCATGACGCACAGCCCGAAGGCGCCGGTTCGATCAAGCTATTGCTGTGGGAGTCTCTGAAGCTGGCTTCCAGGCGCGGCATGGTGTTTGATTTTCACGGCTTCCCTCGGCCCGGCGCCGTAAACCTTTTGAGCGGCTTTGGCGGCGTGGTCCGCAACCGGATCACCGTCATGAAGATCCCGCCAATGCTGCAAATGGCCCGGCTCATCGCGTCGCAGGCCCGCGTGGCGCTATGAGTTGACGCAGCTAGCGGCTTGACGCTGCGCTGGCTGCGCTGGCTGCGCTAAACCAGCGGAAATGCATCACGCCGCGCGCATCAACCGGTGCATTTTCAAAACCAGCTTCTGCAGTGAAAACGGCTTCGACATAATTCGGCGGGAGGCGCATGTTCAAGACTAATCCACCTTCTCGGCGGTTCCAGGCTCGCTCATGCCGCGATGTGATTCGGCGAGGCGATCATCCGGAATGATCTTTGCAGCCGCGACCTGGAGCTTGTTTTGTAGCCCATAGACGACATCGCCGCGGCCTTCCATCAGCGCTTCATATCCCGCCTTTGCAACCTCCGCGGGGTCGTCCTTCTTCGCCTGGCCCACCTGGGTGTCCTATCTGGCGTGCGATTTTGGAAAACCCGCATGAAACCGGATATAAAAGCGATTTCACAATTCGGAGCGCAGGCTGTCATCACGCGTGGCGATGGGAGGCTACCTGAACGCCCAACGTAATGTTTGCGCTACGCTTTGCGTGCTGAACCTAATCAGGGGCCGCGCAAGCAAGGGGTTGGACAGATGGTGCAGCCGCCTCGCCCAGTCCGGCAGCAGATCGACGCCAGCCTGCATCGTCAGGATCTGCAGCGGTTCCGCCATGATATTTGCCGCGGGCTGGTTCAGCACGATGCCCGAGACTTCACGCGTCCTGGCATCGGTGCGAAGCTGGCCGCGCATCCTACCAATCAGACGCTCGGCTTCCAGGCGCGAATACGGCACCGGCGCAGCGCCGAGTGCCAGGGCGATTTCCGCCTGTTCCGCGAAATAGCGATCCTGATCGGCGCGGGACATGCCGGGTTCGCCGTAGCGTATCCAGGCCTTGAGGAAGCTCGTGCTGCCGGCGAGATGCACCCAGGCCAGCGCGGTCGGATCATTGGCCTCATAGGGCGTTCCATCAGGCAGAAAGCCATTCACGCGGTCATGGATGGCCCGGATGCGGGCGATGGCGGCTTGCGCCTCGGGCCGGCTGCTATAGGTGGTCAGGGCGATGAAGCGCGCGGTCCGGCGCAGGCGGCCATGCATGTCGGCGCGAAAATTGGAATGGTCCCAAACACCGGCGAGAACGGCCGGGTGCAGCATCTGCAACAGCAAGGCGGCGACGCCGCCGACCATCATGCAGCCGACATCACCATGGACGCGCCAGGAAACGGAGCGGCGACCAAATATGCCGTCCTCGCGGCGCGGCACAGGTGTCTCGCCACGGGAAGTATCGTTGAAAATCGCCGTGATCTGTCTGGCGATCAGCTTTTTAAGCGGTCGGGCAACGCTTTTGGAATCACTCAAGCCAGGCGCCTGTCCTCAAAATTCCTTATGGTTTTAACACGACCTTGATGCAGCCGTCATCCTTGGCGCGGAAGGTTTTGTACATCTCCGGCCCTTCTTCGAGCTTCGCATGATGGGTGATCACGAAGGAGGGATCGATCTCGCCCTTCTCGATACGCTCAAGCAACAAAGGCAGATAATGCTGCACCGGGGTTTGCGCCATGCGGAAAGTCAGGCCGCGATTAATCGCCGAACCCATCGGGATCTTGTCCAAAAACCCACCATAGACGCCGACGATGGAGACGGTTCCGAAATTGCGGCAGCAATGGATCGCCTGGCGCAGGACATGCGGCCGATCGGTGCCCATGAAGGTTGCCACCTTGACGCGGTCCAGCACGGAATCGAGCGATGCGGTGGCGCTGGCTTCGGTGCCGACCGCATCGATACAGGCATCGGCGCCGCGGCCGCCCGTAAGTTCCTGGATGCGATCATAGACATCTTCCTGCTTGAAATCGATCGTGATCGCGCCAAGCGATTTTGCCAGCGCCAGACGCTCCGGCACCGTGTCGATGGCGATCACGCGGCCGGCGCCGAGGATGAAGGCGCTGCGGATCGCGAACTGGCCGACCGGCCCGCAGCCCCAGATGGCGATGGTGTCGTCTTCCTGGATGTTGCAGTTATCGGCGGCCATGTAGCCGGTTGGGAAAATATCCGACAAAAACAGCACCTGATCATCGGTCAAGGTGGAGGGCACCTTGATCGGCCCGACATCGGCGTAGGGCACCCGCAGGTACTCGGCCTGGCCGCCGGCGAAGCCGCCCAGGATATGCGAGTACCCGAACAGGCCGGCCGGCGAGTGGCCCCAAAGCTTTTCCGCGGTCTTGGAATTGGGATTGGAGCGTTCGCAACCGGAATAAAACCCGCGCTTGCAGAAGAAGCAATCACCGCAGGAGATGGTAAACGGCACGACCACGCGATCGCCCGGCTTCAGATTAGTGACCTCGGAGCCGATTTCGACGACCTCGCCCATGGTCTCGTGGCCCAGCACGTCGCCCGATTCCATTCCAGGGATCACGCCGTCAAAGATGTGCAAATCCGAACCGCAAATCGCGCAGGAGGTCACCTTGATGATGGCGTCGCGCGGATTTTCGATCCGCGGATCGGCAACGGTGTCGCAGCGAATGTCGTTCTTGCCGTGCCAGCAGAGAGCTTTCATGCCTGGATCCTCGCGTTTGCATCGCCTGGCCGGAATATCGAAGCGGCAGACGACAGGGTGATTGACGTGGCCGGATGGAGATACTCCCGCCTGCGGTGCAGACACGGCAGATCGGTAATCGGCCGATTAGCGATCGTTTATGATGGCTGCACGCCGAAGGAAGCTGCTGGAAACGGACTATTCCTCAACAACCTCGCTGCTTTGAAATTCTTCAAAAGCCTGTCGGATGCGATCTGCAACCTGCTGCTCCGTTGCAACGGAAACTGCGATTTTGCCGTTCCTCGCCTGCTCGTCGGGATCGGGCCGTTCTGGAGCGGAAGGTTCGCCTGCGGTATTCTCATCGCCGGCCGCGGCGACCGATATATCCGTGCGGTTGAGCTGATATTCCTGCACCAGGCGCTCGACCGCCAGTTCCGCCATCTGCCTTGTTTCGAACAGACCTGTCAATTTTGTTGTCATTCCTGCTTTCCTTGATGTGATCTGCATCTAGGTGTTGCGTGAAATCCCACAAGCAGCCGGGCTGCCTGCTTGACAAGGATGTCCCCAGATTAAGCAGGTTTCACGATGGCTTTATCGCTTGGGGCCTGCTCGGCAAGCTTGCAGTCGAGACACCAGCCGGTGCGTACGGCGCCTGCGTGGGCGCCGACATCCGCCTCAGCTCGGCCTCAGCTCGGCCTCAGCCTGGCTTGGCTGGCGGTGCCGGCGAACGTTACGGCTGCAGCCTAGAGGAGCAGCCGGGGAGGTGGCAGCCACAGGAGAATTCATATTACCCGCCAGGCGGAAGCCGCTATCGCGAAAAACACACTTCACGGCGCCGCGCCCTTTTGGTATGCGCCATAACCTAATCGTCAGCAGCGAGCCGGCGAGCCACAACGGGAGGACATGTCCATGCGCCGAGCGCATCTGCTAGCCGCCACAGCCTTGCTCGCACTGGCCGCCGCGCCCTCGGCGCTGGCCGGCAGCCTGTATGGCTTTGGCGATAGCCTTTCCGATAACGGCAACCTGTACAAACTTATCAGCGTTCCGCCGCCGCCCTATTACGAGGGGCATTTTTCCAACGGCCCGATCTGGGATGAATATCTGCCCGGGCTGACCGGCCTGAATTTCACCGCATCGCAGGATTATGCCGTAGGCGGCGCTTTCACCGGCGACCTTGTGGTGAATGGTAGAGACCGCGGCACCAATCTCATCAGCCCTGATCTACCGGGCGTGACCACGGAGATCGCCGAGTTCGCCCATGCCGGCGGCCATTTCTCCAACAGCGACGTCGTCACGCTGTGGGCTGGCGCGAACAATTACTTCTTTTATGCCGCTCAGGTGAAATCCAGGGCAGAAGCGGACGCCTTGGTCGCTTCCGGCGTCGCCACCACCATCGCCCAGCTTACAGCCGATACCAACAGCCTGATCTCGCTGGGGGCGCGTACGATGATCGTACCAAATCTTCCGGACCTGGGTTCCACGCCCGACTATAATACAACCGCGACGCGCACCGAACTCGCCGATGCCTTTACCAGTTTGCATGACGAGGATCTACCGATTGCGATGCAAGGGGTGCACAACCAAACCGGCGCCAATATCATCGTGCTGAACACCCAGCTGCTGCTGGAAAAAGCGATTGCCGATCCCGCCGCCTATGGCTTTGATAACGTCACCCAGGCCTGCATCGACGTTCCTGCCTGCGTCGATGGCGGCATTGCGACGCAGAACACCTATTTGTTCTGGGACGGCGTGCATCCGACCACGCATGCGCAGTATCTCGTCGCCGAATATGCCGCGGACTCGCTGAAAGGCTTCGAGAGCCTGAGCGTGCCCGGCCGGCTTGGCACCACCGATGCGCTGGACTTTGCGTCGCTGCTCGGCAGCCGGATGGAGACGCTGCGCGCCGCCGGCACCGGCTTTACCTACAACATCCCGGCCGGCGTTTACGGCGCACCGGCGGATCCCAGCACGGATCCGGCGCAGAAATTGTCGGTGTATATCACCGGCGGCGGCAGTTTCGGCGGCCGTAACGATACGGCTACGACCCTGGGCTTTACCGATAACAGTTCGGCCGTGGCGGCGGGGGCGGATTACGCCTTCTCGGGTAATTTCCGGGGCGGCCTGGCGGTCGGCCTCACCAATGGGCATGCCGATGTCAACCAAGGTGGCTCGGTCAAAGACAACGCTGCCAATGTCGGCGTCTACGGCCTTGCCGTGCAGGGGCCGCTTTATGCGGAAATCTCCGGCGCCTATGGCGACCATTGGTATGACAGTAAAAGTCCCGAGGTTTTTGGCGGCGATTTACGCGGCAAAACCGGCGGCCACAGCTACAGCGCCAATCTTGCCGCCGGCTATGTGTTCCCGCTCAACCCCGCGTTTAGCCTGACGCCGCAGGCCGGCCTGAGCTATACGAACAACGCGCTGCAAGGATACACCGAAACCGGCGATGCGATGCTGACCCAGGCGGTCGAGAATCAGGGCTATCAGCAGCTGCTCGGCAATGCGGATGTGGAAGCAGCCACCTTCCATCTGTTCGGCAATACGCGCGTCGCCGCCTATGCCACCGCCGGCCTGCAGGCCAGGCTTTCCGGCGATAACAGCCAGTTCGACAGCAGCTTTACCGATGAGCCGGTGGTTTCGCTCACGACGACATACCCGGCCGAGCCAGTGGCCTGGGCCCTGTTCGGCGCAGGCTTGAGCGCCGGCATCACGCCGCATCTCTTTGCCTCGGCAGCGCTGCAGGCCACGGCGTTCAAATCCAACGGCAATGACCTGATGATCTCCGGCGCCGCAAATTGGACCTTTTGAAGGAAAGGAAGCAGCAGCTTTGAAAAAAGCTGCGCGAAAAACTTCTATCACTCCGGCCCATGGGCGTTGAAGCGCTTGCTCTTAATCTGAAGTTACGCGCTTATCTGAAGTTACGCGCTTATCTGAAGTCACGCGTCTTGACCTTGATCCGGTCGATGTGCAGGTCCGGGATGTAGATTTCTCGTGCTTTGCGCCCCAGGGTTTCGCGCGGGTCGGGGCCGCCGCCGGTTTTGGCGCCATCGCCGCGGCCGCGGGTTATGGAAAATTCAACTTCGCTGTCGCCGATGCCGGCGAGATCGGGCGATAGATCGGTGAGGTGCTGCGCGACCAAATGCACGACCTCGCCTTCGCGCTGGATGCGGCCGCGGACCGCCATCATGCCGGCGGAGAGGATGATGCGGCGCTGTTTTTCGTACAGGCTCGGCCAGACCACCAGATTGGCGATGCCGGTTTCATCCTCGATGGTGATGAACATCACGCCTTTGGCAGAGCCGGGTTTCTGCCGGACCAGCACGATACCGGCGACCTCCAGCCAGGTATTATCCGGCGCCTGCATCGCTTGCGTGCAGGTGCGGAATTTTTTGGCCATAAGTTCGTTGCGCAGGAAGCTCAGCGGGTGCGCGCGCAGGCTCAGGCCCATATGCACGTAGTCTTCCACCACTTCTCGCCCCGCCGTCATCGGCCGCAGTTGCAGTTGCGGTTCCGCTTGTTCGGTGATGGCGGTTGCTTCCCGCGCGGCGGTGGCGGCGAACAGCGCCAGCGGCTCGTCGCGCAGGCCTTTCAGCGCCCATAGCGCTTCCCGCCGCGACTGGTTCAGGCTGGGCCGGAAGCCATCCGCCTCCGCGATCTGCACCAAAGCGGCTGCAGGCACATTGGCACGGCGCCAGACTTCATCGACCGAGGCAAAAGGCAAATCCGCACGCGCCGCGATCAGCCTCGCCGCATGGGCGTTGGAGAGTCCCTTCACCATGCGCAGGCCGAGCCTGACCGCAAAGCGATTGCCGGCCGCTTCCAGGGTTGTATCCCAGCGCGAAGCGTTGACGCAGAGCGGGCGGATTTCCACGCCATGTTCGGCGGCATCGCGCACGATCTGCGCCGGGGCGTAAAACCCCATCGGCTGCGCGTTCAGCAATGCGGCGCAGAATACATCCGGATGATGGCATTTCAGCCAGGCGGAGGCATAGGCGATCAGCGCGAAGGACGCCGCGTGGCTTTCCGGAAAACCGTAGCTGCCGAAACCTTCAAGCTGCTTGAACGTGTTTTCGGCAAAAATCGCGTCGTAGCCATTGGCGACCATGCCGTTCACCAGCTTGTCGCGAAAATGGCTGACGCCGCCGGTGAATTTGAACGTCGCCATCGAGCGGCGGAGCTGATCCGCCTCACTTGCCGTGAAGCCGGCGCAAACGATCGCGACCCGCATCGCCTGTTCCTGGAATAACGGCACGCCCAAAGTTCTACCCAGCACTTTTTCGAGTTCGGGTGTGGGATAGCTAGGTTTTTCCTTACCCTCCCGGCGGCGCAAATAAGGATGCACCATGTCGCCTTGAATCGGGCCGGGCCGGACGATGGCGACTTCAATCACGAGATCGTAAAGCGTCTTCGGCTTCATGCGCGGCAGCATCGACATCTGCGCCCGGCTTTCGATCTGGAATGTGCCTAGCGTATCCGCCTTGCAGATCATCGCATAGGTTTGCGGGTCTTCCTGCGGAATGGTGGCGAGATCATAGGCTTGGTCCTTGTGTTCCTTCAGCAGATCGAAACCGCGCTTCATGCAGGAGAGCATGCCCAGCGCCAGGCAATCCACCTTCATGAACTTTAGAACGTCGATATCGTCCTTGTCCCATTCGATGACCTGGCGGTCTTTCATCGCGGCGGGTTCGATCGGCACCAGCTCGTCCAGCCGATCGCGCGTCAGCACGAAGCCGCCGGGATGCTGCGAGAGATGCCGCGGCGTGCCGATCAGCTGCCGCGCCAGGTCGATCGCCAGGCTAAGCCGCCGGTCTGCGAGGTTGAGGTTCAGCTCCTTGGCGTGTTTGGGTTCAATGCCTGCTTCCGACCAGCCCCAGACCTGGGCGTTCAGCAAGCTGACGATATCCTCAGGCAGGCCAAACACCTTTGCTACATCGCGCAGCGCGCCCTTGGTGCGGTAGCGGATCACCGTGGAGCAAAGGGCGGCGTGATCGCGGCCATAGGTGTCGAACACCCATTGCATGACGATCTCGCGGCGTTCGTGCTCGAAATCGACATCGATATCCGGCGGCTCGTCCCGTTCTTCGGAAATGAAGCGTTCGAACAGCAGATCGTTAAGTCCGGGATCGATCGAGGTAATGCCAAGCACGTAGCACACTGCGCTATTGGCGGCGGAGCCGCGGCCCTGGCAGAGGATGTCCCGGCTCTTGGCAAAGCGCACGATGGAATTGACAGTGAGAAAATACGGCGCGTATTGCAGCTTTTCGATCAGCCCAAGTTCGTGCTTCAGGCTGGCGATCACCTTCGCCGGCACGCCCTCTGGATAGCGCTCTTTCGCACCTTCCCAGGTAAGTTTTTGCAAAGCCTGCTGCGGCGTCAGGCCGGGAATGAGCGCCTCTTCTGGATATTGATATCTTAACTCGTCCAGCGAGAATTTGCAGCGCTCCATAATTTCTGTTGTGCGAGCGAAAGCTTCCGGATAGCGCTCGAAAAGCCTTTGCATTTCTGAAGGTGTTTTCAAATAATGGTCGGCGTAGCGCTCGCGCCGGAAGCCTGCATCGTCGATCGTGCAGTTATGGCGGATGCAGGTCACGACGTCCTGCATCATGCGGCGTTCCGGTGCGTGGAACAGCACGTCGTTGGTCACCACGCTGCGCACGCCGTAAGCTGCGGCGAGATTGGCGAGTTCATGCAGGCGCAGCTGGTCGTTCGGGCGGCGGCGCAAGGTCAGCGCCATATAGGCGCGGTCGCCAAAACCTTCGGCCAAATGCCGCAGATGGAAAGCGCACATTTCATCCGCTGCATCGGGCAGGAACACGGCAATCAGGTCTTGCGCATGCGCCAGCACATCCGGCCAGTGCAGCAGGCATTTCGCCTTGCCGCCGCGGCTTTTACCGATCGAGAGCAGCCGGCACAGCCGGGCATAAGCCGCCCGGTCGATGGGATAGACCAGCAGCGAAACCCCGTCGGTCAGATCCAGCCGGCAGCCGGTGATCAGGCGTATTCCCGTGGTTTTTGCGGCTTCATAGGCGCGGATGATGCCGGCGAGCGAATTGCGGTCGGTAATCGCCAGCGCCTCGATCCCCAAATGCGCCGCCTGCGCGAACAGCTCCTGAGGCGAGCTGGCGCCGCGCAGGAAGGAGAAATGCGAGGTGACCTGCAATTCGGCATAGCGGCGCATTGTTCTTGTTTTGTTCTAGTCCCTCCAGAGAGTCAAGTTGCCGCTCAACCGGCGGCGCGGAATGGATTGATCACGCGCAAGCGGGGCGTGCCACATGGCAAGTGGGTCTAAAACCTGAACGCTGATGGACCCGCCGGCAGCGATTATTTTGCTCCGCTTTGGCATCCGCGATGTGGATTTCAATGCTTCGCCCTCCCGCAGCTCAAGCGCCTCAACGACGGCGGCGGGAAGTTGAACGGCCAGGCTGTTACCCCATTTGGCGACCTGCATCGGGAGTTCCATGATACACGTGCTGGTATATGTATATCCAGGGCTGATGTTCGGCAGGGACCCACGTGTACAGCCGCCTGGCACGGTAGTAGATGCAATCTTATGAAACGCTTTTTGCTCGCCGCTTTCGCTGCCGCCGGCCTTGCCGCTCCCACCGCGGCTTTGGCGGATCCGCCGCAGATCCTGGTGGATAGCGCCACCCTTTCGGTCGAAAGCATCATGGACGGCGCCCAGGGTGGTCCCGCCCAATCCTATCTGCGGCGCGCCAGAGCCGTGATCATCTGCCCCGACATTTTTCGCGCCGGCTTTGTCTTCGGTGGCGAGGGCGGCAGCTGCGTCATGGCCGCCCGCGCGGCGGACGGCGCCTGGTCGAGCCCGGCGTTCTACAATCTCGGCGGCGGCACCTTTGGCGCGCAGATCGGTGTGCAGAACGCGCAAGTCATGATGATGGTCATGACCGGTGAGGGCCTCAACGCGTTGCTCGACAGCCAGGTTAAGTTCGGCGGCGAGGCCGGCGGCACCGTCGCTACCTACGGCACCGGCGTTGCGGGCGGCATGTCCACCGCTCTGAACACCGACATCGTGACCTTCTCAAAAAGCCAGGGGCTGTACGGCGGGGCTACGATTTCCGGCTCGTCGCTATCGAACGATGCGGGTGCGCAACAGGTTTACTACGGCACCGATCTCAGCGCCCGGCAGATCGTGATCGACATGCAAGGTTCCAATACCGGCGCCAACCCCTTGCGCAGCACCCTGGCCCGCTACGGCGGCTAGGCTGGCTTTGCCCTGGCAAGCGCCGGAAGCCTTTTGCTATGTTCAAACCGATCCTGAGCTGCTTTTTCAATCCGTATGCGCGGGATCGGATCGGCCGAGATTGAGCAGGGCGGTCAAGTCCGCAAAGCGCTTGAACTCGGACATACACGGCCATCAAACGTTCCTCGAAAGCGGACGCTATAACGGCTGTCACAATTCCGGCTGGCGAGCCGCTGCGAAGTCGACAAAGGCGCGCATATAATCAACCCCCGAATCGGCCTCGCGCTGGCCCAGGAATATCTGTTTGGCTATGCCTTCCTGGCCCAATTTTATAGGATGCAAATCCAAGCGCGGCGCATATTCCTCAGCCAGCCAGCGTGGCAGAGCGGCGACGCCGCGCCCGTGAGCCACCATCAACAGCATGATGTCGGTCGTCTCGATCGGCTTGTGATGCCTTGGGCTAATCCCTGCCGGCATAAGAAACTGTGTGTAGATATCCAGCCTTTCGATAGGGACAGGGTAGGTGATAAGGGTCTCCCCGGCGAGCTGCTGCGGCAGCAAGAACTCAAAGTTTCGCAGAGGATGACCAGGGCCGACAACGAGAACCTGCTCGTAATCGAATACGGGGGAGAAGCGTAATCCGGGTTTGAAAAGCGGATCGGGCGTTACCAGCATGTCGATCTCGTGGCCGAACAAAGCCCCAATTCCGCCAAACTGGAATTTCTGACGAACATCGACGTCAACCTGCGGCCAGAGATCTAAATACGGCGCAACGACCTTCAACAGCCATTGATAGCAGGGATGGCATTCCATGCCGATGCGCAGCTTACCGCGTTCACCTCTGGCAAATTGCTGGATCCGCTCTTCGGCTTGAACCAATCGAGGGAGAACGCGGTTGGCGACCGCCAGCAGTTGATCACCTGCCTGAGTTAGCTGCAAGCTGCGTCCTTCGCGCCGCCATACTTCCACACCAAGCTGAGTCTCAAGTTTTCTTATGGAATGGCTAAGTGCGGGCTGCGTCAGGTTAAGACGGCTGGCAGCTGCTGTCAGCGAGCCTTCACGAGCGACTTCCTGAATGATGGTCAGATGGATCCGTTCCAAAATAGACATGCCAGGCTCCATAAAGTGAATAAAACTTATCGATTGATAAAAACATATCATTTTTGCTCATGGTTGCAATTGCCCTAAGGTCCCGGCCGATATCCGCCTTCCTAAGATGAGTTTCCATGGCCAAAATGCATAACCTCGGCTTTCCGCGCAGCGGTGCCCATCGTGAACTGACCTCCGCGCGGGAGTTTTGCGGCAGCGGAAAGTCGTTGCGCGCTGAACTGTGGAAGGCCAGTGCCGGCCTGCGCGGGCGCCGCTGGCAGGACCAGGTTGCCCTCAAACCTGGTGCCCGTGAGGCGATCGCTCGCTACGATCAGGCTCTGGATATGAGCTTCACCCCCCGGCAACCTGCCTGCCCCCCTGCGCGGCCACACTGGCGATTTGCTCGGCAATGTTTTCGCCGGTGCGGGGCCGGCCGGCACCGGGGAGGATGCCCTGCATCAGGTCCCAGGGGGGTCCTGAAAAAATTGAACAAATGCGCGATCTTCAATTCATAAATCAGGGCATTGGATCATGAATAAAAGCGATCTTAAATTTACGATCAAGAGCATCCGGTTCGATGAAAATTACTGCCCTTCAGGCAATACACGCATTACGACCAACTTTGCCAATTTGGCCAGAGGCGAGAACCGCAAGGAAAACTTGCGCAACACCATCAGTATGATTGACAATCGCTTCAATGCCCTGGCGGATTGGGATAATGCCAAAGCTGATCGCTATTCTGTAGAACTTGAAATCATCTCCGTCGAGATGAGCATTGATAATGAAGAAAGCAGCGATGCCTTCCCGATTATTGAAATATTGAAGACGAATGTCTTTGATAAAAAAGCCGGCAAACGCATTGATGGCATTGTTGGAAATAATTTCTCCTCGTACGTCCGAGATTATGACTTCAGTGTGTTAATGGTTGAGCACAATAAGAATAAAGCCAAAATCAGCACGCCAGAGCATTTCGGCGAGCTGCATGGCAAGCTATTTCAAAATTTCCTGAACTCAAATACTTACAAAGATAACTTCAAAAAAAAGCCTGTTATCTGCCTGAGTGCCTCAAGCAGTAAGACCTATTGCCGGACTGAAAATCGACATCCAATATTGGGCGTCGAATACCAGCAAAATGAATTTTCTGCCACTGATCAATATTTCGAAAAAATGAGCTTGCGGGTTCGCTACTTCATGCCGCGAGATGCCGTTGCGCCCTTGGCTTTTTATTTTCACGGAGATTTACTCAGTGATTATACAAATATTGAACTCATCAGTATCATCAGCACAATGGAGAGTTTTCAAAAAATCTACCGGCCTGAGATTTACAATTCCAACTCCGTAGCAGGAAAATACTATCGGCCTAATTTGAATCACCAAGATTATTCGTCGACCCAAATCTTTTATGATCGAGAGGAACGCAATCGGCTTGCTATTGATCAGGGAAAGTTTGCCGAGGAACACTTTATCAAACCATACCAAGCTATTCTTGAGCAGTGGTCCGCCAATTACGCCGTTTGATCCAACCGAAAGCACAAGGCCATCCATCATGAAAACATTGCTCCCCACCTCGACTGCTGGAAGCTTGCCCAAACCCTCCTGGCTTGCACAACCTGAGACACTTTGGTCACCTTGGAAATTGCAGGATGAGGAATTAGTTGAGGGCAAGCAAGATGCCCTGCGCTTATCGCTGGAAGATCAACGGCGGGCAGGTATCGATATCGTCAGCGACGGCGAGCAAACGCGCCAACATTTTGTTACGACCTTTATCGAGCACCTCGATGGCGTTGATTTTGAAAAACGCAAGACCATTAGAATTCGTGATCGCTATGATGCGAGTGTACCGACGGTTGTTGGTGCTGTAACGCGCCCAAGGCCGGTTTTTATTGAAGATGCCAAGTTTTTACGTCAACAAACCACGCAGCCCATTAAATGGGCCCTGCCGGGTCCGATGACGATGATCGATACGCTCTATGATGACCACTACAAAAATCGCGAAAAGCTTGCCTGGGAATTCGCCAAAATCCTCAATCAAGAAGCCAAGGAATTAGAGGCGGCTGGGGTCGATATCATCCAATTTGATGAACCCGCATTCAATGTCTTTTTTGATGAGGTGAACGATTGGGGAGTAGCCACCTTGGAAAAGGCGATTGAAGGGCTTAAATGTGAAACAGCTGTACATATTTGCTATGGTTACGGCATCAAAGCCAATACGGACTGGAAAAAGACCCTGGGGTCTGAGTGGAGGCAATATGAAAATGCTTTCCCTAAGCTGCAGAAATCCAATATCGACATAATCTCATTGGAATGCCACAACTCCCATGTCCCAATGCATCTAATTGAACTCATTCGCGGTAAAAAGGTGATGGCGGGCGCCATTGACGTTGCAAACAACATCATTGAAACACCGCAGGAAGTCGCCGATACGCTACGGAAAGCACTTCAGTTTGTAGATGCCGACAAGCTCTATCCTTCGACCAACTGTGGCATGGCCCCCTTGTCCCGCCGCCTCGCAACAGGCAAGCTGAATGCTTTGGCCGCAGGTGCGGAAATCGTCCGAAAAGAACTCTCGGCTTAGCAGGCTGTTGAAGATCTCAAGTTCGTTCAACGACGAGCCTGAGAGCCGACCCGAAAGTTATTAAGCGATACCGGTATGTCTGTGTTTTATCTTTCTCTGCGAAGAGCCAGGATGGATCATGACGTTGGCTGGTATCGCCCGCAGCGGGCGTGGACTGCGTTGTCCGAGTGACATGACGGAGCGGGTAAGCGAGCGCTTCCAGGCACCAAGCTTGGCAAGAACGGCAGTTATTGCCCCTTCATGCGCCTAACCCGCCATTCCGCTTCCGGACAGCGCCGGTCACCCGGGCGAATTAGCACCAATGCCGATGCCGATGCCAAGCGGACCGGCCTGTTGTTCACCTACAGGTTTACTGCCACAGTTACACGCAAAAATGTCGCCGGGATGGCGGTCTTTCCCGCAGTGCTCTTGTTCTGGTTCTGGAACAGCGTTTCCAATTCCTTCCGCAACTCGCTTGCGCGGCCGCTCCCTTCTGCCGCGGCAAATGCGTTCATCGTCGGGCCGTAATAATTCTGGAACGCGTCCACAAGTTTCGACGGCAAATCGGGGTATACAAATTCGCATGTGTCCCGTGCAAAGGAAATATCGACAGGCGCGATTCCTGCTTCAGAGAATCTCTCGATGACGTCGGCCTCGTTCCCCCACGTCATGGGGCTGATAAAGCCATCAGGTGGCGGCGGAGAATAGGCGCTGCTGGTCTTCAAAATCTGGGCAACCAGCGTAGGATCATTGGCAATCCAGTTCCCCATGACGATCCGTCCGCCTGGGCGCGTGACCCGGACCATTTCCTTCGCCACATCGAAGGGTCTGGGGGCAAACATCGCACCGAAAATGCTGACGACAAGGTCGAAACTGGCATCCCCCAATCCCGACGAGGTTGGACGCGTCACCCGCCTCGAACCGGATGTTCGTGAGACCCATCTGCCGGGCACGGCGGCTTCCGGCCGCGACCAGGTTGCTCGCGATATCGACCCCAAGCACATCGGCCCCAAGCATGGCAGCCGGAATTGCCGTCGTACCGTCGCCGCACCCAAGATCCAGGACTTTTAACCCTTGAGTGACCCCGAGCGTGCCGACCAGCGCTATGCCACTTTCGCGCATGCACTCAGCAATTCGGGTAAAATCGCCTTTCTCCCAAAGCATTTTGTTTGGATTCATGGAAGTTCTTCTCCCTCTCCTTGTCGTGCCAGACAGCTTCGCACCAATTGGGGCTCTCAGGTAGAGAAAAATTAGCAGCGGATAGACAGACCGGGGCACTTCGATTGATCCCCAATTTCTCGTCCGCTTTTGATCCCAGTTGATCCAAAGCCGCCAGTCCGCGCTCGGCCAACTCCGGAGGTAAGCCGAATGTCCGGTTCCCAAGATGTGTAGGTCGTCAACCAAAAAACCCATGCAGAAACCACAATTGCGGCCCGGTCTCCGGATGCTCCCCGTCGCCGGTGCGGAAAATCCAGAAGCGCGCGCCGGTATCGTCCTCAATCTGGAAATAGTCGCGTACCGCATCAAACTCGGCGTCGCGTTTCCACCATTCGCCGAAAATTCGCTCCGGGCCGTCGGCGCGGCGTACGCGGCGGCGTAGGCCGCGCCAGGAAAAGCTGGCCGGCGGGTGGTCGGGCAGCAGCGCTAGGGTGGTGATCGGCTCCGGTTTGCGAAGCAGCCGCACAGGTCTTGGACCTAAAGGCCAAGCTTTGCCCATCGCCTCGGCGGCGGCGGCGATCCGGACCGCCGAGCGTTCCGGCACGTCGCTTTCCACAGGTGCCAAACGATACAGCCTGGCTTCCCCGACACGATTAGCCAAAATATCGATCAGGCCGGAGATATCCGCTGGCGTTGCATCCAGCAGGGTGCGCATCTGCTTCGTCTCATACGGCTCCACCAGGCTGGCGCGCAGCATCATCGCCTCCACGCCGAAACCGGGATCGATGGTCTCCAGCCTGTCGCAGAGCAGCCGGGTCAAACGTTTGGCGTCGCGGTTGGGCCGGGAGGTGCCGATGCATATCGCCTGGATGGCGCTGTCGACGCGGTGGAACAGCAGATCCAGCCGGCGCGCGCCGATGCCTTTGGCCTGCAGCATCTCACACAAAGCATCGGCAAGTTTGCCGGTGTGGCGGGCGAGCGTTTCAGGCGCCGAGATGGGTTCGGCGAATTGCCGGCTGGCCTCGATGACGTCCGGCGCTCTTAAAGCTTCGATCGGCTCGCGCAGCCGCCCAAAAGCCTGATCCAGGCGGCGGTGCAGTTCCGGGCCGAAGCGCTGGGCGAGGGGGGCGCGCGGCGCCGCCGCGATGTCGCCGATGCGCTCAAAGCCCAGCCGGCGCAGCGGCTCCACCATCTCCGGCGGCAGGCGCAGGAAGGTCAACGGCACGGCATGCAACAACGCAGCATTCTTGCCCGGCGGCGCCACGGCAACCGGCTTTTGCGCGGCCCGCGCGAAGGCATGCGCCGCCCCTTGGGCGTCCGCAATCGCGGCCCGCGCGGTGATGCCGGCTTGCGCAAGCCGCGCTACCATGTCTTCCAGCATGGATTTTTCGCCGCCATGCAGATGCGCCGCACCCGTCACATCCAGCACCAGGCCATCCGGCGGCTCCACCGCGACCAGCGGCGAATAGCGCAGCGCCCAGAGGCCAAGCCGTTCCAAAGCCGCCATATCCTGCCGCGGCGTCGCGTCGCAAATGCTCAGCTCCGGCACCAGCGCCTGCGCCTGCGCCACCGCCATGCCGGGTTTCAGCCCGGCCGCGCGTGCCGCCGCATTCACCGCATGCACCAGGCGGCGATTGCCGATGCGCTGCGCCTGGATCAGCGGCTGGGCTGGCGTTTCAGACGCGGCGTTTGCCTTGCAGTGCCTGTCGCTGAGGCCGTGCCTCTCGATCGGCCAGTCCGGCAGGAAGAGCGAGACGACCCTCATAATCAGAACCTTCCACTTCGAAATCCGCGCATTCTCCGGCCCGGCAGCGGATCAGCTCCAGCCACCAGCGCGGCCGGCCGATTCCGGGGACCGGCAAGGGCGCCGAGGGCAGCACCGACACCCGCCACCTTGTCGCCGCCGCGGTGGGTTGCCCGAAATCCACGGCGTCGCTTTGCCGCCGCCAGCGGCGCAGCGCGATGCCCAGCGTGCCGGAGGCCTCCGCCGCAAGCTGCAGCCGGCGCGAGCTGGTCATCGGCAGCCGGCCGATTTCCGCTACCACCCCGGCCAGGCCGCCATGCCGTAACCCTTCCTCGAAACAGGCGAGCAAGCTGTGTTCGTTGCCGGCTTCCACATAAATCACCCGGTCGGGTGAAAGCCCGGCCGCCGCCAGGCCCGGCGCGAACAAATCCGCATCGCGCAGGCACCAAAGGACCGGCCCGGTCATGCGCGCCATGATGCCGGCGGCAAACAAAGCCGCGGCGGCGCCGTGCAGCGCGCCGTCGCCGGCGCCCGCAACCTCGTGCAGCGCACCCAAGGCCAGGCCGCCGCCGGGCAGGCAGGCATCCATCTCCAGCAAGCCAAAGGGCAGAACGCCGGCAACACGGCGCTCCGCCGCCTCCAGGCGGCGGATTTTTTCGCGCAAAGCGTCGATGGCAAGCGATGATTTCACTTGGCCGGCATCCTTCAGAACAGCGATCAGAACAGCAAAATTGTTCTTGATTTGTTCTCTTTGTCCATGAGAGAGTCAAGCAGCGAATCGGCCGCCGCAAGCCGGCATGATGTCATGCAAGGTAAGCAGAATACCAGAAGATGCTGGCAGAAAACGAATGTCGATGCAGCAAGGGCATTAAGAATTTTTACCTTGTGCGAGGCGCGCAGCGTAACAGCCTGGCCGGCCGCGCCTGGCCGGTCGCGCCTGGCCGGCCGCGCCTCGCCTCGCCGGCCGGCGCCGCATCCATTATCAGCGCGCAGGGTTTTTCCCAAAAATGCAACTGCCGAACGATGATCTTCATGCGACGATCTTGCTCTCACGCAATACGGCAATCTGTTCGGCGCTCATCCCAAGCGCACCCCGCAAAATCTCATCCGTATGCTCGCCCAGAACCGGCGGCGCCGCCGGCACGGGCTGTGCGCTGCCGGGGAATTTGATGGAACGGTTTACGATCGGAATTTTCCCCAGCAGCCTGTGCTCCGTCTCCACCACCATCTCCCGCGCCACCGCCTGCGGTTGCGACAGCGCATCGCTAATGCCCAAAATCGGCGCGTGCGGGACTTCGTACCGGGTGAACAGCGCAACCAGCTCGCTGACATTGCGCAGGCAGGTAAAGGCGCAGATCGTTTCGTTGATCAGGCGCCGGTGATCGCGCCGGTTTTCGATCGTCACAAAGCGCGGATCGTCGACCAGCTCCGGCATCTCCAAAGCCTGGCAGATGCGCTTCCAAAAACCATTGGTCAGGCAGGCGACGATGATGGAGCCATCTTTGGCGGGAAAAATACCATAGGGCACCAGGTTCGGGTGCTCCGAGCCCTGCGGTTTCGGATCCTGTCCGGTGAAGAACGCCAGCTGCGGCAAATAGGCCAGCAAGCCGATCAACCCGTCGAGCAGGCTGACATCGATCAGCCGCCCGCGCCCGGTGATGCTGCGCTCATACAAGGCGGCGAGCACCCCCATCGGGCCGTTGATGCCGCCGGCCAGGTCGCCCATCGGGATGCCGAGCTTCACCGGCTGGCCGCCGGCCTCGCCATTCACGCTCAGCGCGCCGGAGAGCGCCTGCAACACGATGTCGAAGGAAGGCAGGTCGCGTAGCGGCCCGGTCAGGCCGAAGCCGGAAATGGCGCAGTAGATCAGCCGCGGATTGCGGGCCGCCAGCGACTCATATCCAAGTCCCAGCCGCTCCATCACGCCGGGACGGTAATTCTCGATCAGCACGTCGCAGCGATCGGCCAGCTTGCGCACCAGCTCGACACCCGCTGTAGATTTCAGGTCGATGACGATGCTTTTCTTGCCGCGATTGATGCTGAGGAAATAATGGCTGACCCCTTCGCGAAAAGGCGGAAATTGACGTGTCTCGTCGCCGCCCTCCGGCGGTTCGATCTTCCACACTTCCGCCCCCAGATCGGCCAGCGCCAGCGAGGCGGAGGGCCCGGCCAGCACGCGCGTGAAATCGAGCACGCGCACCCCTGCAAGCGGGCCGGCCCAGGCAAGTGAGGCGGAGTCTTGCATCAGCGGGCGATCCTAAAACCTGGCGATAAGCGTAAAGCGTGTAATTTTGTACGACGGCGCAGCAGCACACGGCAACCCGGGTTCAGGACCTGATGCGCCGCATCGTCATGGAAAGCCGGAAGCGCGAGGCGGGGTAGATATTGATCGTCACCTGCACGATCCGGCCATCGGCCGTCCGGTACACGCGCCGTGCCTCCAGCGCCGGCGAGCCTTCCGGCACCTGGTGCCGGATGGCCTGCTCGCGCGAGATCAGCACCGCGGCGATTTCCTGGCTCACCTCATCGATGCTGACCGCGAACAGATCCTCGATCAGCGGAAACACCGGGCCGTGATGGCGCGGCAGCAGCCGGCCGACGGCGGCGTATTCCCGGTTGATGTAATACTCGGTCCAGCAAACCGGGGATTCTGTTCCGTCTTCATGCCGGAAGCCATGCACGGCCAGCCACTCCTCGCCTTCCGGTACGCCGATGCGCCCGGCCAGCGGTCCGTCCAGCGGCAGCAGCTTCATCAGCTCGATTTTCAGATGCGTGCTGGTGGTGAGGTTCAGCAGATCGTTGATCGACATGGAATGCAGCATTTGAAACTCCGATGGCGCATTCGGCACCACCACGGTGCCGGCGCCCTGGCGGGAGAGCACCAACCCGTCTTCGCGCAGCTGCCGCAGCGCTTCGCGCACCGTGAAGCGGCTAACCGAGAAACGCCGGCGCAGATCATGCTCGGCCGGCAATTGCGAACCCACCGGAAAAGCCCCGCTGAGAATTTCCTCCTTCAGCGCGCGCGCCACCTGCAGGTATAAAGGCGGGCCAGGTTTCTGCCTGGAATCTTCGGCAGTAAGCTCCTTCATGGTCATCCTCGCCAGATCCGAAGTCATCCTAGCAGTTGTACGGACCACTTTAACCTTACCTTTGCTTATTTAGCTAGCTCACACAGGGTAGTTTTTTGACGCGGCACGCAGCCATGCTATCTGTCTGGACATGTCGAGCGCCGCTCCAGGTTGGACTTTGCTTGTCGCGAAGTGCTAGATCGGCGCCAACAGCGTCGAATATGCCGAAGCGTCGAATATGCGGAAGCAGCGGGGCTCACCCGCCTTGGTCCAAGCGGAATGAGGAGGATAGCATGAACAAAGTTGACGTCATCCAACGGGAATCGTTATCCGAACCCCTGACCATTCCGGTTGAGGCCTATATCTCGCCGGAATACGCCAAAGCCGAGCAGGCCAAATTATGGCGCAAGGTCTGGCTGCAGGCGGGCCGTCTGGAGGACATTTCGGAGGTCGGCAATTACCTGACCTATGACATCATGACGGATTCCGTCATCATCGTCCGCACCGCGGAAGACAGGATTTCCGCCTACCACAATGTCTGCCCGCATCGCGGCCGCCGGCTGATCGACACACCGCCGGGCCAGCGCAACGCCATTGGCAAGAAGCGCAATTTCATCTGCGGCTTCCATGGCTGGGGCTTCAACCTTGCCGGCGAGAACATCGCGCTGCAGGAGCGGCAGGATTGGCAGGGCGCGCTGACCGAGGAAAACACGCATTTATCCACCGTGAAGGTGGATGACTGGGGCGGCTGGATCTGGATCAACCTGGACCCCGCAGCCGGGCCCTTGCTCGACTACCTGGTCCCAGTCCCTGAGATGCTGAACCCGTTCCAGCTGGAAAACATGCGGTATCGCTGGCGCAAATGGTTCGTCTTCGACTGCAACTGGAAAGTGGCGCTCGAGGCCTTCAGCGAAACCTATCATGTGAACACCACGCATCCGGAATTCCTGCAGTTCGGCAATTTCCGCGGCTGGGGCCGCAGCCACGGGCTGCACGCCCATATCGGCTACGAGGCGCCGAAGAACATGGACCAGAACCAGGCTGCGAAACTGCGGTTGGGCTCCGGCGCCGATGCGCGCATCTCCACCGCCAAGATGCAGGTATTTACCTGGGAGAACGCCAACACCAACACCACGCGCACGCTGGTGGATGCGGCGGTGCGGCTGAAAGACGAGCTGCCGGAAGGCACGCCGCCGGACCAGGTGCTGAAGCACTGGCTGGCATCGGCCAAGCGCGCCGATGCCGAGCAGGGCGTGGTGTGGCCGGTGGTGGAGCCGCAGCATGTCGGTAAAAGCGGCACGGCATGGCAGGTGTTCCCGAATTTCCAGATCGGCCATGCGGTGAACAACATGCTGTGCTACAGCGCCCGGCCGTATCGGAACGACCCGGATAAATGCTACTTCGAAGCCGCGGTGTACCAGCTGTTTCCGCCAGGCCAGGCGCCGGAGACGAGGTGGGAATACACCAAGGCGGAAGAATGGCCGCCGGTGCTGCAGCAGGATTTCGACAATATGGCGGCCGTGCAGCAGGGCATGAAATCCGTCGGCTTCACCGGCACCAAGCCGAACCCGTATATGGAACGCAGCGTGGTCAACCTGCACTATAATTTGGCCAAATACATGGGCACCGGCGAGCCGCAGGATTATGCCTGAAATCATGTCCGAGCTTAAGAGACAAGGCCCGCTGAAGGGTCTGACGGTGGTCGACATCACCTCGATGGTGATGGGGCCCTATTGCACGCAGATCATGGCCGATATGGGCGCCGACGTGATCAAGGTGGAATCGCCGGAAGGCGATAATTGCCGCTACATCTCGGTCGCACCCGGGCCCGGCCTGGCCGGCGTGTTCGTCAATGTCAATCGCGGCAAGCGCAGCATCGTGCTGGATCTACGCAAGGAAGCCGACAAGGCAATGCTGCGGGCGCTGGTGGCGAAGGCGGATGTTTTTGTGCATTCGATGCGCGCCAAGGCGATCGCCAGGCTCGGCTTCGACTATGCGCAGGTTGCCGCCATCAACCCTTCCATCATCTACACAAATTGCTACGGCTATGGCCGCACCGGCCCGAATGCCGAGCTTGCCGCCTATGACGATACCATCCAGGCGGAATGCGGCATCCCCGCGATCCAGCAGATGTTGACCGGCGAGGCGAATTTCGTCGGCACCATCATGGCGGACAAGGTCTCCGGCCTGACCGCTTTATATGCCACCATCATGGCGCTGTACCATCGCGAACGCACCGGCGAGGGCCAAGAGGTCGAGGTCGGCATGTTCGAGACCATGGCCTCGTTCATGCTGGTGGAGCACGCCAACGGCGCGATGTTCACCCCGAAACTGGGACCCGCCTTCTACCCGCGCGCGGTCGCCCCCAACCGCCGGCCGTACCGCACCGCGGATGGCTATATCGCGGCGCTGATCTATAACGACAAGCACTGGTCCGCCTTTGTCGGCTCCGTCAAACCCGATTGGAACGGCCCGCACTACAACACGCTGGCGCAGCGCGCCAAGCAGATCGACAAAATCTACGGCCTGCTCGGTGAAACCTTCAAGCAGCGCAAAACAGCCGAATGGCTGGAACTGCTGCGCGGCCTGGATATTCCGGCGGCACCCTTGCACATACCCGATGACCTTTTCGAAAACCAACATCTGAACGAAGCCGGCTTTTTCCAGACGGTGGAAACAGATGATTACGGCCCGGTCCGCTTTCCCGGCGTGCCCACCTGGTTCTCCGCCACGCCCGGCAGCGTCGCCGGCATGGCGCCGACGCTGGGCCAACACACAAAAGAAGTGCTGGCGGAGCTGGGCGTGGAGACGAAAAAGCAAGCGGTTCTTTTTTAAAAAAAACAACCAAAAACCTTTTTCGACTCTGGGCCATGGGCTTGTGGTGGCCGGCGCCCGCAGGAGCAAAAGTCTTTTCGGTTGTTTTTCTTCAGCAAAAGAACGTCCCAATTTTCGTTCAAAGGACTGGATATTTTGGATTTCTCCCTCTCGCCGGATCAGCAGGAAATTCGGGACACTATTCTGAAACTATGCGCGCAGTTCTCGCCGGAATACTGGCTGGAGCGGGATCGCGATGCGGTGTTTCCGCATGAGTTCTACAAGACCTTGGTCGCTGCCGGCTGGCTCGGCATCGCCATGCCGACCGAGTTTGGGGGCGCCGGTCTGGGCATTACCGAGGCGGCGCTGATGATGCAGGCGATCGCCGAATCCGGCGCCGCGATGAGCGGCGCTTCGGCCGTGCATATGCCGGTATTCAGCCTGCAGCCGATCGCCATTTTCGGCAACGAGGAGCAGAAGCAGCGTATCCTGCCGCCGGTGGTCGCCGGCCAGGACAAGGTGTGTTTCGCGGTCACCGAACCCAATGCCGGCCTGAACACCACGGAGCTGAAAACCCGTGCCGAGAAGGTGCAGGGCGGCTATCTGGTCAACGGCGAAAAGATCTGGATTTCCACCGCGCAGGTCGCGAACAAGATGATGCTGCTGGCGCGCACCACGCCGCTGGACAAGGTAGAGAAGAAAACCCAAGGATTGTCGTTGTTCTACACCGATCTGAACCGCGCGAATATCGAGGTTCGGCCGATCCACAAGATGGGGCGTCACGCGGTGGATTCGAATATGCTGTTCATCACCGATCTGTTCGTGGCGGAGGAAGACCGCATCGGCGCGGAGGGCGATGGCTTCAAGATCATTCTGCACGGTATGAACCCGGAACGAATTCTCATCGGCGCCGAGGCGATCGGCATCGGCCGCGTCGCCATCGCGCGTGCGGCGCGTTACGCGAAGGAGCGTATCGTCTTCAACCGGCCGATCGGGATGAACCAGGGCATTCAGCACCCGCTGGCGAAATGCTGGGCGCAGCTGGAAGCGGCCAATCTGATGGTGATGAAAGCCGCCAGCCTGTTCGACGCCGGCAAAGATTGCGCGGTGGAAGCCAATGCCGGCAAATACCTCGCAGCCGAAGCCGCGTTCGAGGCCTGCCACACCGCCATGCTGACTTTGGGCGGCATGGGCTACGCCCAGGAATACCACGTGGAACGCCTGCTGCGCGAAGTTCTTATTCCCCGCACGGCGCCGATCAGCCCCCACATGATCCTGAACTTTCTAGCCGAAAAAGTGCTTGACCTGCCAAAGTCCTACTGAACGCGTATTTTCGGGAGCCAATCAAAATGTCCCAGCGCGGAAACCTCCTTCGGCGTCTGACCCTGGGCTTCGTCTTCCTATGGTTTTTCCTGGGCGGGATCGCGCATTTCGCCTTCACGCGCCTCGAGATGTCGATCGTCCCGTCCTGGCTGCCGCATCACCGCTTCCTGGTCCTGCTCAGCGGCGTCTTCGAACTTCTGGGCGCAGCCGGTATCCTGATCGGCTTCACCCGCAGCGCCGCCGGCTGGGGCCTGCTGCTTCTCACGGCGGCGGTAACGCCGGCAAACGTATATATGCTGCAGACGGCGGCGCATCACCCGGCGATCCCGCTCTGGGCGTTGATCCTGCGCCTGCCGTTTCAGCTCCTCCTGATGGCCGGCATCTGGTGGTCCACCCGTCCCCAAAGGAGTCGATGATGCGGCACAATGTTGATGCGGGCAGCGATCGGCCAATCTGCCGGGCGTGACACCTTCGGTCGTCGCCTGCCACTGCGTGGCCTGCCAGCGCCGCCGGGTCGCAATCATGGGTGCGCGAAACGTTTGGCGCGCTCGACCGATGCAGGGAACATCTTCGAGACGTTTTTGCTCCGAATGCGGTGCGACCGTTTACCCGAAATCGGGCAAGCATCCGGCGTTCATCGGCGCAGCGGTCGGCGCGATCGCCGAGCCATCCTTCCCGGCGCCGGTCCACCCGGTCTGGGAGCAATCGAAGCATGGCTGGGTGACGATCCCGGGCGAAGTGCCGCATTCCGGCCGGGCGCCCGGCTGATGCCGCCGTTCGGCAGGCGAGTGTAAATATTAGTGACTATAAATTTTATTGACTTATTGTTTTGGCATGGAAAATCCGCCCTGGTATGAAGCCGCCTCCATCCCTGCCTTGCTGCGGCATGCGCGCGCCACCTATGGCGCGGCGATGCGCGAAGCGCTGGAGGCAGGCGGCTACGACGACGTACCGGAGAACGGCCTTTACGTCATCGGCGGCCTGGCCTTCGGCGCTAACGTTCCGCTCGGCCAGATCATCGCCGAACTGCGCATGTCGAAACAATCCGCCGGCCAGTTGATCGACACCTTGGTGGCCCGCGGCTACCTGGCCCGCTCGGTGGACGAGGATGACCGCCGCAAGCTGACAATCATCCTGACCGAACGCGGCCGCGCCGCCGCGGACGCGCAGGCGGAAGGGCGTAGGAAGGTGGATGCGGCTTTGATCGCTTGTGTTGGAGAAGCAGATGTCAGCAGCTTACGTAAAGCCCTGGCGGCGCTGGCCAACATCGGTCATCCGACCGAGCAGGTTCCAGCTGGTTGAAACTTCCAGATAATGTCAGTTCCGCAAGCGATCCATGACCGGATCGCGGCCCGTATTGTGTCCTCTGCGCCGCTGCATCGTCTGTCCTGACGATCTGGACCGAATGAGATGACGACAAGCCATTCTCCACCCGCCTTGCAAGGGGCCACCCAGTCTGTCGCCGCAGTGGCAGGTGATGTTTAAGATGTGGGTTGTTATCGATCAGAAGGTTCCCAACCAGGACTATACAGAATTTCAGCAGATGCACGCTTTCATGAAAAAAAATTGCTGCATTAGCTAGATATGGCCACGCCCCGCCAGGCCTGTTGCATCATTTAAGACTTCCGGTGTTTTCGTAAGATATGATCGTAATTTTTATGCAATGAGTTGGCAGTATCGGCGTCCTAATCACTCACGAGTGGCGAACCAAGCAAGCGCTTCGCCCTGGGCACGCTCAATCCAAGCCGCTTTTTCATCCGTGTAAGCATGCGAATCATTAGGGAACAGGTCGCGGGCCCGGCGCTTTTCATGTTCGTATGCGCGCGCCTCCTTCGGATGGGTTCGTAGATAGTCCCTGAAGGCGAGGTGCCGGACGATCTGCGGCGATTCCGCGGTGAAAAAATGAAGTTGGGCGATCCGATTCCCGTCCTCATTAGACAGCGCGCAATAGCGTCTTCCAGTAATACCGAGCTCGCCATGCCAGCTGTACCCGAGTGCTTCCACAAGCGAGCGCTTTCGATCAAGCTCATCTAAGTCGGTGACGACCGGCATTAGATCGATAATTGGTTTGGCGGCCAGCCCTGGCACGGACGTGGAACCAATATGATGCACTGTCACCAAGGTTGACCCAAGCGCCTGCAGGCCAGCGACATGATCAGCTGCCATTTCTGGCCATCCCGAATCGTAGGGCGCTAAAACGACGAGGATGGGCGGCGGCATGCCGGCATCTTACATTCTGGCGACCACGTTTCAAAGCACGAAAATCAAGACTTACGAGAATTTCGAAAGATATAACCGTAAATTTAACGCAATGAATGCTGCTGCGTGCTGCGCAAATTTAGTATTGTTGTGGTTCCCGTATCGTTGTCATGTTTTTGCTGCCCGGTGTCGCCGCCAGTCTGTGGCTGTCTGTCCCCAAATGTTAACCACATCATTCTCCCAAGGTGGAGGTACACGCCCAGGCCCCCTGTCTGCTGACCCTAGCTTGCGAGCTAGCTTGATAGATGCCGCGTTCTCGGGATTGATGATGTGAATGAATTCGTCCCACCCGAGATGATCGACTGCCCAATCGATCGACGCTGAGGTTCCCTCATATGCGTAACCTTTGCCCCATGCATCTTGGATCAGTCCATAGCCGACTTCCGGGCCTGGCCATCCCTCTGGTTGCCAGGGACCGACACGTCCGATCCACCGCCCTGTCTCGCGCTCAATTACCGAGAACATGCCGAACCCCTTGAGGGCCCAGCTCCCCGCCATCGTAGCCATCCCGCGCCAAGCGATCGAAGCTGGTTGCGGGCCGCCGATGAAGCGGGCTGCATGCTCGTCGGCCATCAGGGCTGACCAGGATACGAAATCCGATTGGATTGGCGGCCGCAGGATCAGGCGGGCGGTCTCGATAGTCGGCGGGTCGTTATTCATGGGATTCTTTTTGCCGCAAACTGGTGGCTAGGGGCAAACGATCGTGCTTTACCGAAAATCAGATTTATGCACCATTTGCCTAAGCTAGATTTTTCAGTTGCTTACAAGGTGCAGAAGTCCGTTGCGAATGTCTGCAATCACTATTCCCTTCCAACAGGCTGACCTTCCGCTACCGGCCAACGTCAGACCTGGGGAGATTTCGCACAGAACCTTCATCCCCCAGGACTTCTCCCATGCGTCTCCCCGGTAATTGCCGCCGCTGTCGCACATAGCCGTTCGGCATAACGCTCGATCTCGCCGCCGGTAAGCCCGCTTGGCAACCCGGTAATCACAAGCTGAAACGCCACCGTTCCCGCCGGCGAAAACACCGGCGCGGAAATATAGCTGATCCCGCTCGCCTTTGCATCTTCGGGATCAAAAACCTGCACCTCCTCGCAAGTCAGGTGCCCCACCATGTCGAACACGGATGCCCAATAAGCCGCGTCGCGTATCCGATCCGCCGGCAGTACCGTCGCCTCGCGCGAGTGGTTGAGGTTCGGCCCGTTCGCGGCAATCGCGTAGCCGCGGCGGCGGATCAACGGAAAGGATTCGCGCAGATGCTGCAGCACCTGCGCGCTTACATAAGGCGCTGCCTTTTCCACATAGGCCGCAATCACCGCATCGCCGCCCCAGGCGACATGGCAAAGCCCCACCGGCGGCACCAGCGGCCGGCGCTCGCCGACGCGCGTTAAGCCGCGATGCGATTGCGGCGTTCCTTCCTTTACCAAAACGACAATCTCATCCTCGATCACGGTATTGGCGCTGCACTGCAAATTCAGCTCCACCGCCAGCCGGGCGATCTCGCGGCGCGCCACCTCGATCCCGCGATGCTTCTCCACCGCCGCCTGGCCGACCGCCACCATCGCCATGCCCAGCGAATAGGTCCGGCGCTTCTCGTTGCGGTCCAGGAATTTCGCACTCGCCATCGTGGTCAGAATCCGGTGCGCCGAGCCGTTGCTCAAACCCAGATGCCGGGCGATCTCCGCCAGCGAAAAACGCTCGGTCGGGTGCGCCGCCAGGAAACTCAGCACGTCCATAACCCGGCCCGTCGGATTCGAAAGCTCCGCCATGTAACGTACACCATCCACTAAACGGTTGACTCGGTGGGCAGTGAGGCAGACTATTCCAGAAATAGCAATGCATGTTCCATTTTTGGAAGGGAGACGAGGGCATGGAGCCGCAAGAAGGCGTGGAGCCGCAAGAAGGCATAGAGCCGCAAGAAGGCGTGAAGCCGCAAAAAAAATTCCGGGCTTCGGGCGTTGTCGACGTCAAAGCCCGAGGCCGAAATTCAAAAGGGTCTTTCTGGTTCTTTTCCTTCAGAAAAAGAACGGCTTGCTTGCTTCTGGAGGAATCATGCCGCGCATAGAGCCAATTCCCTGGGATGAACTAGCTTCGGCGCAACGCGCCATGATCGAGGCCGGAATGGCATCGGGCGCTTTTCGCATTGCGCTGCCGCTGCAGATTCTGGGTTATGCGGATCATGAACGCGTGCCCGATGATGGCGATCGCCACCCGAATTTCCCGCGCCACCTGCTGGATGGCACGCTGCTGGAATTGCTGCGCATCCGCAGCGCCCAGCTTGGCGGCTGCGAGCCATGCATGGGCTCGCGCAAGGTTGAAGGTGCGACCGAGGAGGCGGTGGCCTGCTTGGCCACGCCGGGGCTGCGCGGCGACCTTAGCGATCGGGAACGCCTGGCGCTGGAATTTCTCGATCTGCTGGCAACCGATCATCACCGCATCGGCAGGGATTTGTACCGCCGCATGGCGGAGCATTTCACCACCGCCGAGATCGTCGAACTAGGCTCGACCTGCGGCCACATGATCGGCACGCATCGCTTTCTGCACACGCTCGACGTGTTCGGCGCGGAGGAGCCGGTGATCCGGTATTCTTCCGCACAGGTCGGCGCCAGCTGGGCGGAACTGCACGGCGATCAGGCGGTGGATCGACAGCACGGCTAGAACAAAAAAACGGGAAGGGACGATCAAATGGATCTACAAAAATACGGCCCCTGGGCGCTGTTGATCGGCGGATCGGAGGGTGTGGGTGCGGCCTTTGCACGTATGCTGGCGGCGGATGGTTTCAAGCTGGTGCTGGTGGCGCGCAAGCCGGCGCCGCTGCAGGCGCTGGCGGAGGAGCTGCGCGGCAAAGGCGCCGAAATCAGAACGCTTTCTGCCAATTTGGCGCACGAAGATGTGCTGGAGCAGGTTCGTAAAGTGACCGATGACATAGATATCGGCCTGCTGATTTATAATGCCGGCGCCAATGAAACCCGCGGTCTGTTCACCGAACTGCCGAAGGAGGTCACGCAAGCGGTGATTTCGATCACGGTGCTGGGGCAGGCGAATTTTTCCCGGCATTATGGCGCAGCAATGGTCAAGCGCGGCCGCGGCGGCATTATCCTCGGTGGCTCGTTGAGCAGCTATCTCGGGTCGCCCACTTTGGCCGCCTACACCGCATCTAAAGCGTTCAGCCGGATCTTCAGCGAGGCCCTGTGGGGCGAGCTGGCGCCACTGGGGGTGGATGTGCTGCACCTGAATATCGGTTTTACGGCAACGCCTGCCATGGCCCGCGTCGGCTTGCCGATTGAACTGGCGGAACCGCCTGAAACCGTAGCGCGGGAAGGGCTGGAGAATATTGCGAACGGGCCGGTATGGATCGTCAGCACCAAGGGCAATGTGGAGCGGGCTCGGCTTATTTCCGGCATCGATAACCGGGCGGAGATCGTGCGGGCCAACGCCATCGTGCCGCGCGACAGAACCGCAGAGTCGGTGCGCGAGCGCCAGCAGGTTTAACAACCAGGCTACGGCTCAGCAGCCTGCACCCTTGAAAGTAACAAACAGCATCCATATACCATCTCGGTGGATGGCGGACGGATGTTTATGGGTAATGATCAGCAGGAGCTGCGGGCTAAGCCGGCGGATAGCGAGAAGATCACCATCAATCTCGGCTATGTCGATCTCGGGCAGATCGACCTGCTGGTGCGGGAGGGGTTCTACTCCAACCGGACCGACTTCATCCGCACCGCCATACGCAACCAGCTCGACCGGCAGAACGAGGCCGTGCGGCAATCGGTGGCGCGGCACCGGCTGGATATCGGTATGCGGGTTTACGGCAAAACGGATCTGGAAGCGGCGGTAGCGCGCGGCGAGGTGCTGCACATTCAGGTGCTGGGCCTTGCCATTATCGGCGCCGATGTCTCGGCTGAGCTGGCGCAGGCGGCGATCGGCTCGCTGCAGGTGCTGGGCGCGCTGCAGGCCAGTCCGGTGGTGAAGGCGGCGTTGAAGGGCCGGCTTCGGTAGATTTCATGAGTGAAGGACGACGAATGGACAAATTTCCTGCGCTTGATATGGCAGGGGCGCTTCGCCTGACGCGGCAGGGGCGGCTTAAGGACGCAATGGCGGCGCTGCGCGGCAGAAGCACGGCACCGGGGGCAGTGGATAAACCTGTCCTGAAATTCGTGGAGGACGCGCTACAGGGCACGCTGGACAGCCTGGGCGCCGATGCCGCACGCCTGCTGAAGCGGCCGCTGCGGCCGGCCGAGGCGCCAGCCAAGGAAGGCGCGCGGTTCGAGGCCCGCAGCTTTGGCAACGACGCCGGCAACCGCAAGTACAAGCTGTTTATCCCCAGCGGCTATAAAGGCCAGATGATGCCGCTGGTGGTGATGCTGCATGGCTGCACGCAGTCACCGGATGACTTCGCCGCCGGCACGAGAATGAACGAGTTGGCGGAAGACCGCGGCTTTTTGGTGGCCTATCCGGCGCAAGCGCGTACCGCCAATATCTCCAAATGCTGGAACTGGTTCAGCGGCGAGAACCAGCTTCGGGATCACGGCGAAGCCTCGCTGATCGCCGGCATCACGAAGCAGATAATGCTGGACTTCACCGTGCTGCCAAAGCGGGTCTTTGTCGCCGGGCTTTCCGCCGGCGGTGCGGCGGCGGCCATCATGGGTTCGGCCTATCCGGAGCTGTATGCCGCCATCGGCGTGCATTCCGGCCTGGCCTGCGGTGCCGCCGGCGATCTGTCCTCCGCGATGGCGGCGATGCAGCGCGGCGGTTCGGCTTCCCCAAGGCGAAACAGCAAATTGGTTCCGACCATCGTGTTCCACGGTGACCGCGATATGACAGTGAACATCGCCAATGCGGCGCAGGTTCTCGCGCAAGCCAAAGGCAGCGCCGATTTGCGCAGCAAGATCACCGAAGGTGAAGCCGGCGGCATGCGCTACACCCGCACAATGCTCTCGGACGGCCGGGGCAGGGCGGCACTGGAAGAATGGGTGCTGCACGGCGCCGGCCATGCCTGGTCCGGCGGCAGCAAAGCCGGCTCGTTCACCGACCCGCACGGACCGGACGCCAGCCGGGAGATGCTGCGCTTCTTCCTATCGCAGCCGGGATGAATGCCAACGAAGGCAGCTTTGCCACTGCCTTCATTGGTGTTCGGCGTCTGGCCGACAGGGGCGTTCGGCGCCTGGCCGGCGGGGGCGTTCGGCGTCTAGCCGGCGGGCGAGAGAATGCTCGAGGCGTAATAGTCGTCGATGCCGCCGTAGTATTTTTCGGATGACCAGTCCGGCATGTCGGAGGCGGCATAGACCGGCGCGCCTTCCAGGCGGTTTCTGTCGAGGTTGACGACATAGCCGCCATGCCGCTCGCTATAGCTCAGCTGGTTCCAGGGCAGCGGATGGTATTTCTCGCCAATGCCGAGAAAGCCGCCAAAGGAAAGCACGGCATATTTCACCTGGCCTGAGCGCTTGTCCAGCATGATGTCGTGGATATGGCCCAGCGGATCACCGGCGGTGTTGTAGACGCTGGTGCCGTTCACCTTGCTTGCGGCGATCAGGGAGACTGTTTCCTTGTCACCCAGATGGTCGGAACCTGAAATTGTCGTATCGCTCATTACGTCCTCCAATTGTTCGAGCGCCGGCTTTTGCCGACGAGAGGTCAATATAGGGAGCGCGGCAGGAATTGACCTTGCGGAGCGATTAACACCAATTATGCTGGGCGACGGTGACAAGCGACCGGAGGGGCATGCAGTTGGAGGGGCATCTAATCAAGGCGTGTTGGGCCGGTAACTGCCGCGGGTTCTTGAGAGACTCGTGCTAGCGCGCTGGGTTCCGCGGCGGCCCTGGCGCGTCCGGCTCTGGTGCATGCTTGGCTTGCTGCTGATCGGCATTCCGCACCATTGGGCACTGGCCGGCACGCTCTTGACCGGCGTCAACATCGTCAGCCCGATGCGGGCAAATCCGGTTTCACGTGCCGCGCTGATTGCCCAATTGCAGGCGGCGGGCGTGCGCATGGTCCGCTGCGGCATCACCGATGACGCTGCCGGGATCGGCTTTGCGCGGGCGCTTTATGCGGCCGGGATCAGGATCGACCTCATCGTGTCACCGCAATACGCGCCCGATGCGCCCAGCCGGCCATACGAAGGACAAGCATATCCGGGCATGTGGGGCGGGCACCCGTTAAGTGCTGCCGATCCCGCGCGCTCGGCGCAGGAATTTCGGTCGCTGCTCCGCAAGCTGGATGAAGCCGGGGTGGTGCTGGCCGGGATCGAGCTCGGCAACGAGATCAACGGAGCGGCTTTCAACCCGGAGTTCCCGCTCCCCGGCGAAGGCAAGGTGTTCGACCTGGCGGAGCTTTCCAGCGACCCGGAAGCCCGGCAGATCGCCGCCGGTTATTTGCGATATCTCACAATCCTCGCGGTTCTGAAGCAGGCGCGCGACGCCTCTTCCCTGAACCGCGATACGCCGATCGTCTCCGCCGGGCTTTCCCCCGTCGGACCGGCACGAACGGACCCGCACGGCGGCAAAGCCGAGGACGCAGTGACGATCAACGCGACATTGACGTTTTTGCGCGCGCATGGGCTGGACCGATATGTCGATTTCTACGGGGTGCATATCTATCCCTGGCAGAAGACTGCGTCTGCCCGCGCCCAGGCGATCGCGGCGCAGGATGTGACCGAATGCGGCCTGCCGGGCGGCAAGCCCTGCTGGGTCACGGAATGGGGTTTCGACAACAAGGATCTGGGCTGCCCGGTAAATGACGATGCGCGAACGGCCCTGGTTGCGCAGACGATGCAAACCTACCGTAACCTTGCGGTGTCGGGGCGGGTTACGGCGGTGATCTATTTCTCCTGGGACAGTGACCCGTGGGCGAAACAAATTAGCCCGGGAACGGTTTATCGTTGCGGCGGCCTGACGGAGGCGGGACAGGCTGCGCTTAAGCCGTAGCCTGTCGATGGGGTACGCTACGTGCTGGCCATCGTACATCGCGATATAGCGCAAGTTGCTGGCTGCAAAGTTGCGTAAAACGTTGCAAAACGTAGGTTTAGCTTGAGAGCCAAGCCTGATCCGCATTCAAACAAAGTTCCGCTGCGGTCCAATAAAGTCCATATACAACTGCCTCAACCTACGCACGCCAAAATATCGTGGTTTCCCTGCCTTTGCGTCACCTTCGCGGGGGGTGACGATGCAGGTAGGGGCTATGTCAGGGATAGAATTCGTTTCGCCTGCTTTAAATGCGGGAAGTCGATCATCTTACCGTCAAGCTGCAGCACGCCGGCGGTGGGATTGGCGGCAAAGGCGTCGACCACTTTTCGGGCGTGGGCGAGCTCCGCCGCGGACGGCGTAAACGCCTGGTTGATGATGGGGATCTGGCTGGGGTGGATGGCCATCATGCCGGTAAAACCGTCGCGGCGGCCGCGGGCGGCATAGGCGGTGAGGCCGTCGATGTTCTTGATGTCGGGGAAGACCGTTTCGATGGCGGCAACATTGGCGGCGTGGGCGCCGAACAAGGCGAGCGAACGGGCCAGCTCGTATGGCGGCGTGTAGCTGCTGTCGGCCTCGCGGGCGGTAGTGGCGCCGATGGCGGCGGGTAGGTCTTCCGCGCCCCAGCTAAGTGCCACGAGGCGGGGGGTGCCGGCATAGCTGCCCATCTGGAAGATGGCGGCCGGTGTTTCGGTGGCGAGCGCGAAGATGACGGCTTGCGTATTGCCAAGGTATTTCAGGCGCTGATCCAGGTCTATCAGCGATTTCGCACCTTCGGCCTTCGGCAGCATGATGCCGTCAGGCGCGCCTTTGACCACGGCTTGCAGGTCGGCGTCGGCGAGGTCGCCATCGAGCGGGTTGATCCGTACAAAAAGCGGAATATCACGCTTGGCGCTGCCAAGAAAGCCGCCGATTGCTTCGCGGGCGGCCGCTTTACTGGCGGCGGAAACGCTGTCTTCCAGATCCAGGATCAGCGCGTCGGCGCCGTAGGTAAGCGCCTTTTCCATGCGCTCCGGCCGGTCGCCGGGGACGAAGAGGAGGGAGCGTAGTCTCATGTCGCGGACTTGCGTTTCACCAGCGCCATGCGCAGGCACTGGCAGACGACTTCGTTCCGCTGGTTGAGCATCTCATGCTTGAACGTAACGATACCGGCTTGCGGGCGGGAGCGGGATTCCTTCAGCTCGGTAATTTCCGTGGTGGCGCGCAGCGTGTCGCCGATGAACACCGGTTTCGGCATCACCAATTTATCGTAGCCCAGATTGGCGACCAGCGTGCCGAGCGTGGTGTCGGAGACGGACAAGCCGGCCAGCAGCGCAAAAGTAAAAGTGCCGTTGACCAGGATCTGGCCGAACTCGCTGGCGCGGGCAAATTCCGCGTCGATATGCAAAGGCTGCGGGTTATAGGTCATGGCCGAAAACAGCAGGTTATCCGTTTCGGTAACGGTACGGCGGATTTCGTGCTCGATCTTGTCGCCGATATTCCATTCGTCGAAATGCCTGCCGCCCAAGTCAGCTCTCCTTTTCGATCAGCGCGAGTAGAACATTTTCGGCGATCTGGGCGTCAAGCTTGGCGTTCAGCGTTTTCACCACGCCGTCGAAGGGGCTCAGCAACTGCTGCTCCATCTTCATCGCCTCCAGCACCAGCAGCTTCTCGCCTTTCGTCACCTTGTCGCCGGCTTGCACATTTACCGCGATGATGCGGCCGGGCATGGGCGAGAGGATGGCGCCATCACCGGCGCCGACGCCGCCGGCCGCGGGTTCGGCGCGCTCCAGTCCATAGGGCCAGGCCTCGCCATGCAGAAACAGGATTCGAGTGCCGCCGATGACAGCACTCGTGCCGGCGCCTGAACCGGGCTCCAGCGTGACGAGGCGAGTGCCCCCGCCGATTTCCAGGGCGACGCGCAGATCGGCGGGGGCGGCGATGCGAAAGCCGGTCAGCGCGGTCCAGGGGTCTCTCGTGCCGGTGGGTAGAACCAGGCGAGCGGCTTCTCGCGCGATGGCCGCCGAGGGTTGCGCGCCTGGGATCAGACGTTCGGCATGGCGTTCGATAAAGCCGGTGTCGATATTGCCGGCCACGAAATCCGCGTCCCCGGCGATGCGGTACAAAAACCCGGCATTGGTCTTCACCGGCCAGATCTCTGCGCCGCCGCAGGCCGTGGCGAGCCTGGCGGCGGCGGCTTTGCGGGTAGGTGCGTGCACGATCAGCTTGGCGATCATCGGGTCGTAATAGGGCGTGACCTCGCCGCCTTCCTCGACACCGCTATCGATGCGCAGGCCGGACGGAAAGCGCAGATGGTCGAGCCTGCCGATCGAAGGCAGGAAGCCGGTGGCGGGGTTTTCGGCATAGATCCGCGCTTCCATCGCCCAGCCATCGATGCACAGCTCGTCCTGCGTCTTCGGCAGTTTCTCGCCGTCGGCGACGCGCAATTGCCATTCCACCAGATCCTGGCCGGTGATGGCCTCCGTCACCGGGTGCTCCACCTGCAGCCGCGTGTTCATTTCCATGAACCAGATGCGGTCGGCGCGCAGGCCTTCCGACGCATCTGCAATGAATTCGATGGTGCCGGCGCCGACATAGTTCACCGCTCTGGCGGCCTTCACGGCGACGGCGCAAAGGGCGGCGCGGGTGGCTTCGTCCATGCCCGGCGCCGGCGCTTCTTCAACGACCTTCTGGTGGCGGCGCTGCAGGGAACAATCGCGCTCGAACAGATGCAGCACATTGCCGTGGGTGTCACCGAACACCTGCACTTCGATATGGCGCGGACCCGTAATGTATTTTTCGATCAGCACGCGTTCGTCGCCAAAGGCGGCGCGGGCTTCGCGCTGGCAGCTGACTAAAGATCCGGGAAATTCCTCCGACGCATCGACCCGGCGCATGCCCTTGCCGCCGCCGCCGGCGACGGCCTTGATGAGCACGGGGTAGCCGATCTTGTCCGCCTCGGCGTGCAGATGCGCGGGGCTCTGATCATCCCCCATATAGCCAGGCGTGACCCGCACGCCGGCTTTCAGCATCAGTTTCTTGGCGGCGTCTTTGGCGCCCATGGCGCGGATGGAAGCCGGCGGGGCGCCGACCCAGATAATGCCGGCTTCCTGCACGGCTTCGGCAAACTCGGCGTTTTCCGAAAGGAAGCCGTAGCCGGGATGAATGGCGGCGGCTTTCGTCGCGCGCGCCGCAGCGAGGATTTTGGACGGCATCAGATAGCTCTCCCGCGCCGGCGCCGGGCCGATGCAGATTGCCTCGTCAGCCTCCCGCACGAACGGGGCCTGCGCGTCGGCTCCGGAATAAACCGCGATGGTGCGTATGCCCATTCGCGCGGCGGTGCGGGCGATGCGGCGGGCGATCTCGCCGCGATTGGCAATCAAGACCGACTCCATCATCACATTCTGAACAGGCCAAAGCGCGGCTGTTGCGGGATCGGCGTATTCAGCGTGGCGGACAGCGACAGCCCCACCACGTCGCGGGTCTGCGCCGGGTCGATGATGCCGTCATCCCAAAGCCTGGCGGTCGCGTAATACGGGTTGCCCTCATCTTCATATTTCTGCCGGATCGGCGCCTTGAACCCCGCCGCCTGCTCCGGCGTCCATTTGCCCGCATCGCGATGCACGGCGGCGAGCACGGCGGCGGCCTGCTCGCCGCCCATGACGGAGATGCGGGCGTTCGGCCAGGTGTAGAGGAAGCGCGGCGAAAAAGCGCGGCCGCACATGCCGTAATTGCCGGCGCCGAAGCTGCCGCCGATCAGCACGGTGATCTTCGGCACGCTTGCGGTGGCGACCGCGGTCACCAGCTTCGCACCATTCTTGGCGATACCCTCCGCCTCGTATTTGCCGCCGACCATGAAGCCGGAGATGTTCTGCAGAAATAGCAGCGGAATGCGGCGCTGGCAGGCGAGCTCGATAAAATGCGCGCCCTTCATGGCACTTTCGGAAAACAGCACGCCATTGTTGGCGAGGATCGCAACCGGGATGCCCCAGATGCGGGCAAAGCCGCAGACCAAAGTCGTACCGTAGAGCCGCTTGAATTCGTGCAATTCCGAGCCATCGACGATGCGGGCGATCACCTCATGCACGTCATAGGGCGCGCGCACGTCTTTTGGAATGATGCCGTACAGCTCCGCCGGGTCCAGCTTCGGCGGCACCGGAGCAGAGATATCGATATCGACCTGCTTGACCGTGTTCAGCCGGGCGACGATTTCGCGGGTCAGCAGCAAAGCGTGTTCGTCGTCCTCCGCGACGTGGTCGACGACACCGGACTTGCGGCCATGCGTGTCGGCGCCGCCGAGTTCCTCGGCGGAGATTTCTTCCCCCGTGGCGGCTTTCACCAAAGGCGGCCCGGCGAGAAAAATGGTGCCCTGGTTGCGCACGATGATGCTTTCGTCCGACATCGCCGGCACATAGGCGCCGCCGGCGGTGCAGCTTCCCAGCACGGCGGCGATCTGCGGAATGCCTGAAGCCGACATCTGCGCCTGGTTGAAAAAGATCCGGCCGAAATGCTCGCGGTCGGGGAAAACCTCCGCCTGGTGCGGCAGATTGGCGCCGCCGGAATCGACCAGATAGATACAGGGCAGGCGGTTCTGCTCGGCGATCTCCTGCGCGCGCAGATGTTTTTTCACCGTCATCGGGTAATAGGCGCCGCCCTTCACGGTCGGGTCGTTGGCCACGATCATCACCTCGCGCCCCGCCACCCGGCCGATGCCGGTGATCATGCCCGCCCCCGGCGCCTCGTCGTCATACATGCCGGCGGCGGCCAGGGCGCCGACTTCCAGAAAGGGTGAGCCGGGGTCGAGCAGCCGATGCACCCGATCGCGCGGCAGCAGCTTGCCGCGCGAGACATGGCGCTCACGCGACGCGGCGGGGCCGCCCAGCGACGCCGCGGCGATGTGCCGCTGCAATTGATCGCGCAGCGCCAGATTATGCGCCGCATTGGCCTGAAAGACATCGCTTGTCGGGTCAGCCAGCGTGGCGAGCGTGGTCATGGCGCGCGGAAGCTACATGAAAAATTGTACAGCGACAAGGTGCGTTGCATCGGCGCAATTCTATCGATGATGGAAAGGCAGCGGGATCGGCCGCGATCCAGGGACAAGTGGCAAGACATCGCCAAATGTCTTACAAGGCCGAAACGCTATCGAAAAGAGAGGGGTTGCAATGCGATCGGACTTGCGGCCGCGGATAAGTGGATGCCGAAAAAAATAGCGCCTGAAACGGCTGAGCCGGAAGCGGACCGCGCGGCGGGAAATGCGATGCTGCGCAACAGCGCCGCGTCAGCCAGGAAACCGGGTATCCGCGAGGTCAACGTGCCGGCGGTGGTGCGGGCAGTGGCCATGCTGCGGCTGCTGAGCAACGCGCCGATGCCGCTGGGCGTCAACCAGATCGCCCGGGATCTGGACATCATCCCCAGCACCTGCCTGCACATCCTGCGCGCCCTGAGCAATGAGGGGCTGGTGGTGGTCGATCCTGTTACCAAGCGCTACGGGCTGGGGCTGGAAATCCTGCGCCTGGCCAAGGCGGCGCTGCGGGACAGCATCGCCGACCAGGCGCAGCCTTTTCTGGACGAGATCGTGCGGAAATTCCTGGTCACCGCCTTTGCGGTAAGTATTTCCGAGCCGGAACATTACGTGGTGACCGCCAAATCCAACTCGCCGAATACGATCCGGCTGCATGTCGATCTCGGCAGCCGGTTTCCGGCGCTGGTCAGCGCCACCGGGCGCTGTGTGGCAGCCTATTCCCGGGCGCCGGCGCGCAGCATGAAGGCGCAGTTCGACCGGCTGCGCTGGCACCAGCGGCCGGATTACGAGGAATGGCTGGCCCAGGTGGCCGCGGTGCGCGAAAAGGGCTATGCGGTCGATGACGGCAATTACATCAACGGCGTCTACATCGTCGCCTCGCCAATTCTGGGACCCGGCGGTGAATTCCGGCACGCCATCGTCGCCTTGTGCATCAGGCAAGGCTGGAGCGCGGCAAGCCTGGCTGAGCTGGCGGAGACGGTGCGCATCAGCGCCGGCCAGGTGGCCGAAGGGCTGCGGCTGAGCGTGAAAGTGCCCAGGCAAACGGGCGGCCGGGCGCGGCCACCAGACAAACGGGCGGCCGGGCGCGGCCGCCAGGCAAACGGGCAGCCGGGCGCGGCTGAAATCAAGTAGCCGGGCGCAGCTGAAATCAAGTAGAAATCAAGTAATAGAGGAATAGCGGGATGGAATATCGTCATTTGGGCCGCAGCGGCCTGAAGGTTTCGGCGTTTAGCTTCGGGGCGATGACTTTCGGCGGCAGCGGCATGTTCGCCAGCTTCGGCGATACCAAAGGCAGCGACGCCCAGCGCCAGATCGATATGTGCCTGGAAGCCGGGGTGAACCTGTTCGACACCGCCGATGTGTATTCGAGCGGTCAGTCGGAGGAATTGCTGGGCGAAATGCTGGGACCGCGCCGGAGCAAAATTCTGATCGCCACAAAATTCTACGGCCAGATCGGGGACGGCGTGAACGATACCGGCGGCAGCCGCTACCACATCGTGAAAGCCTGTGAAGCGAGCCTGCGCCGGCTGCAAACCGATTGCATCGACCTGTATCAGATCCACAACCAGGATCTGCTGACGCCGCCGGAGGAGACGCTGCGGGCGCTGGACGATCTCGTGCGCGGCGGCAAAATTCGCTATATCGGCTCCTCCAACCACGCCGGCTGGACCAAGATGCGCGCGCTGGCGACGTCCGATCGGCTCGGCCTCAACCGCTATGTTAGCCAGCAGATCAAATTCTCGCTGCTGGACCGCGAGGCGGAAGACGAGCTGCTGCCGCTTGGCGTGCATGAAGGGGTTGGCGCGCTGATCTGGGGACCGCTGGGCTCAGGCTACCTCACCGGCAAGTTCCGGCGTCAGGCGCAGACCGCGCCGACCCGGCTGAACAGCCGCGGCAGGCTGGCCGAGATCGATACGGCGCAGGCGCAAAAAATCGTCGCCGTGCTGGAAGAGATCGCGGCGGCGCACGCCTCTGCGACGGCCTCGCAGGTTGCGCTAAACTGGGTCGCACGCAAGGCCGGCGTCAGCACGATACTGATCGGCGCCCGAACGGCGGAGCAACTGACAGATAACCTGGCCGCCGCAACCTGGTCGCTGGACGACGCGGAAATGGCCAGGCTGGACGCGGCAAGCGCGCCGCCGGTGCGCTACCCCTACGACATGCACAAAATTTTCGGCGACACGCGCAACCCGCCGCCTGCGCTGCTGCCGCCCATTGTGCAGGGCTGAGTGTCAGGCCGCCTGGAAATCGTCATCACCGGCGCAAGCGATGGCGTCGGCGCGGCGGCAGCCATTGCACTGGCATCGCCGGGACGCCGCTTCTGGCTGCTGGCGAGACGGCTGGACCATTTGGCCGAAACGGCCGCAGCCGTGACCAGGCTTGGCGCCGAAGCGGAAACGATCATCTGCGATATCGGCGACCGGCAGGCGGTGGAACAAGGTTTTGCGCGGATCGGCGGACGCATCGACGTGCTCATCAACGCCGCTGCCTTGCCCGCCGGCTCCGTAGCCTCGGCGGGTCCTGCCGAAATCCTGCAGGTGATCAATACCAACCTGATCGGCACCATGCTCTGCGCCCGCGAAGCAGGGCAACGCATGCAAGCCGCCGGGCGCGGCACGATTGTCAATATCGGGTCGCTATGCGTGCGGGTGAAAGATAACGGCGCCAGCCTATACGTGGCGGCGAAACTCGGCGTTGCCGGCTTTACCGATGCATTTCGCAAGGAGATGGCTCCGCATGGCATCCGGGTCATGCTGATAAACCCGGGGCAGATTGCATCCGGCATGGTAACGGAAACGCCTGAGCAGAAACGCCAGGCCGTCGAAGCGGAGGCGATGTTGACGCCGGCCGAGGTCGCTGAGGTTATCCGCTACGCCGTTGATCTGCCGGAACGCGTCGTTCTGACCGAGCTCGAACTCCGCCCGCGCGGGCAATCCTATCTGTAGCCGGGTGACGCTTCCTCCTGTCGCTTCCTCCTGTCGCTTTTTCTTGCGCCGCCGCGGCCGGGGCTTGCAAGGGCCAATATTCGCCATGCGGCAGCCTTGGCGCGGCTTGCACGCAAGGGCCCGAGCCGGTCGGCGGGGCCCAAGCCTTCTGCCCCAAGGACATTTTCGGTAGCTCCAGGCCGACCACGACATGATCCGGTATCGCGGCAAAAAACGCTGATCGATGCCCGGAAGTCCCGGATTCAGGGTGCGTGGTTCGGCCGGCTCTGGCGGCCGGTCTTGTCCGCCCATTCCCGGATCAGATCATCGTAGAAATTCTGGCCGAGCAGGTCGTACTTCTCCGGAAAGGCGTAAGTGGCGCTGGCAACCGTGCCGGTCTCCATCAGCTCCTTTGCCATTTTCAAGTGATTGGTCGCGGCGCTCACCCAGCCCCAGCCGGTGGAGAGCGTGAACGCCGTGCCGGGAATGTTGAAGCCCAGCGTGCAGGTGGGGATTTTCATCGCTTTGGCGAGTTCGGGAATCGGATCGGGCCTTGGCACAAACACGATCGCATCGGCGCCGGCCTCGCCATAAGCATGGCCGCGGCGGATCGCCTCGGCCATGCTGCCGCCGCCGCCGCCGCCCATCTCGCTGGTATACATCTCGTCGCAGCGGGCGACGATGACGAGATCCACACCCATATCCCGGCGCGCCCGCGCCGCCGCATCGATCCGCGCCTGCATGTCCTCGATCGACACCAGGCCGTTCACATGTTTCGAGTGTTTCGGGTTGCGCTCGTCTTCGACATGGAAGCCGGCGATGCCCTGCTGGATGTAGCGGCGGGTAAAGTGATAGGCATCCGCCACCGTCTCGCCCAGCGTATCGGCATCGGCAATGAGAGGGATGTCGATAGCTTGCGCGATGCGCGCCGCCTGCTCGATCTGTTCGACCTGGCTGTAGATCCCGTTATCGGGCACCGCGTAGTGAAAGGCGCTGCAGGCATGACCGCCCAGATAAGCCGCCTTGAAGCCGACGCTTTGAACGATGCGGCCGGTGAGCGCGCTATAGGCCTCTGCGGCAACGAAATGCTCGCCGCTGTCGATGAGCTTGCGTAGTGTCTCTCCTGGTGTTGGCATCTGTTCCCTCCTGTGAATGCCGCCGAAGTGGAAAACGGCCGTGTTTATTTGTCTGCCGAGCTACATTGGAAATGCGTTGTCGTACAGTGCCGGTGGTGTACCGATTTCGCGGAAGGCTACGGCTTGTAACGCTTGGAGGTTTGGGATGGCGGCATACACAGCGGATATTTCGTGGACGCTGCGCAAAAACGAGGATTTCGCGCCAGGCCGCTATTGCCGGGCGCACCAGGTGAGCTTCGATGGCGGGGTGACGTTAGCGGCCTCGGCCTCGCCGCATGTGGTGGGCAAATGGGCGGACCCGGCGGCGGTCGATCCGGAGGAGATGCTGGTTGCCGCCCTTTCCAGCTGCCACATGCTGACCTTCCTCCATATCGCGCGGCTGGCGGGGTATATCGCGCGCAGCTACCGCGATCATGCCGAAGGGCTGATGGCGGAGATCGCGCCGGACCGGCTGGCAGTCACCAAGGTGGTGCCAAGTCCAGTCATCGAATGGACAAATGCCGCGCCGGATGCCGGTAAGCTTGAGACTATGCATCGCGAAGCCCATGCGGGCTGCTACATCGCAAATTCGGTTCGTACCGAAGTTGTCGTGCGCGGCGTTTAAAAACCTGGATCCCCGCCAGCCGCAAGCAACGGGGAAGGCCAGGTTAATACACCAGGCTGGTTAATACACCGGGCTGGTTAATGCACCAGGTTGGGCACCATGTCGTGCTGGATGATTGCGGCCTGAGCGAGCGACGAGTCCGAAGCGATTGCCATCGGCGTGCCGTCCGCGGCGTGGATGGCGAAAGCCGGACCCTTTTCGGTCATGACCGGTTTGACAAAGGCGATTTCCTCCATCCCCAGGCTGGCGAGCTCCGCAGCCGAGATGTTGTGGATATCGAAAACCGTTCCGGGCAGGATATGGGCCGAACCGTCATGCGTTTTAACGTCCATTTTGCTATCCTTTCTACGCCAATATTCTTCCGAGCTGTCCGGGGGTCATATCGGCGTTTATTGTGTTCTTTTTGTGCAGCAGGCGCGCCAGCGTGGGGCAGCATCAACAATCCGAGCTGGATTCTCCGTCGACGGTCCGAGTCGTACCAACAGGCGTTTTCGCCTGGCCCTTGGTGATGGGGATGCTCTTCACCACCGGCTGTGGCACAGGCCGCACCAGATCGACATGCAGCAATCCGTTATCGAGCCAGGCGCCTTTAACTTCTATGCCTTCGGCGATGACGAATGCCCTTTGGAACTGCCGGGCGGCGATCCCGCGGTGCAGAAAAACCCTGCCATGCCCATCATCAGTCTGGCGGCCGCGTATTACCAACTGGTTATCTTCCAGGGTAATTTGCAGATCGTCCATGGTAAAACCCGCCACCGCCAGCGTAATACGCAGGCTGATCGGGCTAAGCTGTTCGATATTATAGGGCGGATAGCCATCCGAGGAGGTTTTGGCCGCCCGCTCGATCATCTGCTCCAGATGATCGAAACCCAGAAACATCGGCGAGGTAAACACACGCGTATTCATCGTTTTGGCTCCCCCAAATGAGCGAAGCGGCACCCGGCCCCAAGATTGGCTGCTGGTCGTCTTCATGTTGTCAGATCGGGTAAGGACTGCAAGAGGAGAATTGCCCCGCAGCCATACCGCGGCTAAATCCGTGGCATGTCAGCAACAGATACCGCCGGCCGTGGTCAGGCGGCCGCCAAGACCCTGCCGATTCTCATTTTTCCGGACCCGTGCTTACGGAAAACCGCACGCGCGGTGACGCCGGATGATGCGGCCGAACTGCGGGATCTGGTCCCGGCGATGTTCGCTACGATGTACAAGGCGCCGGGCATCGGACTGGCAGCGCCGCAGATCGGCAAGCTGCTGCGGGTGGTGGTGATCGATCTGGCGCCGGAGAAAATTCCGGCGCCGATGACGCTGGTCAACCCGGAAATCATCGCACACTCCGACGAGAAGGCGACGCGCGAGGAAGGCTGCCTGTCGCTGCCCGAGCAATACGCCGACGTGACGCGGCCGGCCTGGATCAAGGCGAGGTACCAGGATGAGCAGGGCGCCAAACAGGAGATCGAGGCGGAAGGCCTGCTGGCGGCCTGCATCCAGCATGAGATCGACCATTTGAACGGCGTGCTGTTCGTCGACTACCTCTCCCCGCTCAAGCGCAATATTCTGCTCCGCAAGCTGGCGAAGGAGCAGAAGGAAAAACGCGGCAAATGAGCGAGAGGCCGTGGCGGTTCAGGCGCGCGTTATTGGGGCGCAAAAACCAGCTCGGCGCTGCCCAGGCCTTCGAAGGTGACCGTAAAACGATCGCCGGATTGCAAGCTTCGGATGCCGATGCAGCTGCCCGTGGTGACGATCTGGCCGGCCTTCACCCCGCTGTTGCGCCGCTCGATATTCGCCAGCGCCACCGCGACGCCAAGCGGATCGCCGGTTGGATGACCGCCGAGCTGTTGCAGAATTCGCTCGCCGTTGACAAAGGCTGCAACCGGCAGATTTGCGATGTCGAGGTGCTGCCAGTCGGCAACCTCGCCGCCCGTCACCAGCGCCCCGTTGTTCAGGCAATCCGCGAGCTGCTCGCCGGCCGGCCGGCTGCGCCAGTCGATCAGCCGGCCGGAGACGACCTCGATTGCGGCCAGGGCAATGACGGCTTCCGTCACCTCCGCCCGCGTATAATCCGTATCGCGCGCCGGCAGGCCGCGCAGGAAGCGGAAGGCGATCTCGCCCTCCACTGCTAGGTCCGGCACCAGCGCGGCGGCAATGCGCGCCGGCGAGCCGTAGATCATGCGGGCGAAAATCGCGCCGCGGATCGCCGGCGCGCCAGGCGGCGCGTTCGCCTTGAAGCCGCCGATCGGCTCGCCCAGCCGCGCCGCCACCTTGTCCTGAATTTCATGACCGATTTCAGCCGGATCCGGCGCGTAATTCAGCGCCGCAATCCGCTCATCGGTTCGCCGGGCCTCGACCAGCAGGACGATCGCCGCTTCCATCTCCGCGTCCATCTTTTTCTCCAGCCGCAAACTGCGACTTGCTTAGTCTTAACGCCGCCGTCAAGCCAGGTTTCGCTTCTACCTTTCTCCAAAGCCGGTTAAGCTGCGCAGCACCGATTTCGCCTTTTGCAGTTTCAGCTAAGGAGCAAGAATGCCGGTCAACCCAATCCCCGATGGTTATCCCGCCGTAATCCCATATTTGATGGTAAAGGATGCGGCGCAATTTATCGCCTTCATGCAGAGCGTGTTCGACGCCAGGCTGACCGAACAGATGATGCGGCCAAACGGCGAGATCGGCCATTCGGAACTGCGCATCGGCGATTCCATGATCATGCTGAGCGAAGCGACGAAGGTGCATCCGGCGACGCCGTTGATGCTGTATTTCTACGTGAAAGACGTCGACGCCGTATTCAAATCCGCGATCGCGGCGGGGGCTTCGGTGCTCTGCGAGCCGGCGGACCAGCCTTACGGCGACCGCTCCGGCGGCTGCCTTGAGCCGAGCGGCAATACCATCTGGATTGCCACGCCTACCGAAGATGTCTCGCCGGCGGCGCTGCGGCGGCGCGCGGAGACGCAGTACAAAGGCTAGCTTGGCTTGACGCAGGGGCGCGTAAGCGGCTCAACGGGGCCATGAACGAGCATATTTCCCGATGCGTCTAGCTTTTATGGGATCGCCGGATTTCTCCGTCGGCGCCCTGCGCGCGCTGGTGGATGCCGGGCATGAGATCGCTGCCGTTTACGCGCAGCCGCCCAAACCCGCCGGGCGCGGCCAGAAGGAGCGGCCTTGCCCGGTGCATGCCCTCGGCTTGGAACTTGGCCTGAATGTCCGCACGCCCAAGCGGCTGCGCCACAATGCCGAGGAGCGGGCTTATTTCGCCGGCCTCGGCCTGGATGCGGCGGTGGTGGCGGCCTATGGGCTGATCCTGCCGCAGGAGATACTGGATGCGCCCAAACGCGGCTGCCTGAACATCCATGCCAGCCTGTTGCCGCGCTGGCGCGGGGCGGCGCCGATGCAGGCCGCCATTCTGGCCGGCGACGCGCAGACCGGTATCACCATCATGCAGATGGATGCGGGGCTGGATACCGGTCCCATGCTGCGCGCCGAAGCAACGCAAATCGAACCCGCCGATACCGCCGCCGATCTGCATGACCGCCTGGCGGAAATCGGCGCCCGGCTGATCGTCGAGGTGCTGGCGCATCCGCACGAACCGGTGCCGCAGGATGACGCGCTTTCCACCTACGCGCCGAAGCTCAGCCGCGAGGATGCCAGGCTGAATTTCACCAGGCCGGCGATGGAGCTGGAACGGCAAATCCGCGCCTTTCATCCCTGGCCTGGGAGCCTGCTCCTCCTGGGGGATGTGGTGATCAAAATCCTGCGCGCCGAGATTGTCGATGCCGAAGGCATCCCCGGTACGATCCTGGACGACAAGTTTACCATCGCCTGCGGCGAGCAGGCGTTGCGGGTGATGCGGCTGCAGCGCGCCGGCAAATCGGCCATGCGTTCGGCAGAGTTCCTGCGCGGCTACACTATTCCGCCTGATACCAAAATTTACTAGGCATGCTCTGGGCGCTGGAGCTGGAATATGACGGCACCGGCTTCATGGGCTGGCAGCGCCAGAAGCATGGGCTTTCCATCCAGCAAGTGGTGGAAGAGGCGGCCGCCAAGCTCTGCGGCGGCGTCATTCCCGCCAGCATCGTCGCCGGGCGCACCGATGCAGGGGTGCATGCGCTGGCGCAAATCCTGCAAATCGAGCTGCCGGAATTTTCCGCGCCGCGTCTGCGCGAGGCGCTGAATTTTCATCTGCGGCCGCACCCCATCGTGGTGCTGCGCGCAGCACCGGCGCCGGCGGGTTGGAATGCGCGGTTCTCGGCGGTCAGCCGTTCCTACCGCTACATCATCTGCAACCGGCTGGCGCCGTCGGCGCTGCAACTGCATCGCGTCTGGCATGTAAAGGCGAAGCTGGACGCAGAGGCGATGCAGCTTGCCGCGAATGCACTGGTCGGGCACCATGATTTCTCCTCCTTCCGCGCCGCCGCCTGCCAGGCGAAATCGCCGATGCGCACGCTGGATTCGCTGCAGGTCGAGCGGCAGGACGCGCAGGTGGTCATCACTGCCGGAGCCCGCAGTTTTCTGCATCACCAGGTGCGCAACATCGTCGGCTCGCTGAAGCTGGTCGGGCAGGGCAGGTGGCCGGAGGCCGCGATCGCCGAGGTCTTGCAGGCAAAATCCCGCGCCGCCGCCGGGCCGACGGCGCCCCCGGATGGGCTGTACTTCACGCAGATCACCTACGAGCCGCCGCTGTTGTTCTGAAGGATCAGATCAATAAAGCGGCGCAACCATTTTTTGGACCCTGGCCTGGTGCGGTTTAACGGTTCTGGTCAAAGCAGTTCTACCGGGTCAAAATAAACCTCCCAGACGGAGTCGTCATGCCGGACCAAAAATTCGTTCATCTTCGGGTGCACTCCGCCTACTCGCTCTCCGAAGGGGCGATCAAGGTGGAGCGCATCCCGGCGCTGGCGCGCGAGATGGGCATGCCGGCGGTGGCGATCACCGACACCTCCAATTTGTTCGGGGCGTTGGAATTCTCGCAATATTGCGTGGGCAAAGGCGTGCAGCCGATCATCGGCTGCCAGCTCGCCGTATTGCATAAAAACCACGCCGATCCGATCTTGCTGCTGGCGCAGACGCCGGCAGGGTTTGCAAACCTGCAAAAATTGTCGTCGCTGAGTTTTCTGCAGCCGGATCCCGGCCAAAAACCGCAAATCACCGAGGCGGAATTGTTCAGCCACGCGCACGGCCTGTTTCTGCTCACCGGCGGCGTGCGCGGCCCGATCGGCCGGCTGCTCTCGGAAGGCTTGGCGGCGGAGGCGGAGGCCTGGCTGGCGCGCTTGCGCGAGGCTTTTACAGACAGGATCGGGATGGAGCTGCAGCGCCATGGCGAGCGTCTGGAGCAGGCGATCGAGCCCGGCATGATCAACCTGGCGGACAGACTCGGCATTCCGCTGGTCGCGACCAACGAATGCTATTTCACCACGCCGAAAATGTATGAGGCGCATGATGCGCTGCTCTGCATCGCCGATGGCCGCGTGCTGGCGGAGAAGGACCGGCGGCGCGTGACGCAGGAGCACTGGTTCAAGCCGCCGGAGCTGATGCGCGAGGTTTTCGCCGATCTGCCGGAGGCCTGCGACAACACGATCGCCATCGCGCAGAGCTGCCACGCGATGGCGGAGACCAGCAAGCCGCTGCTGCCGCGCTGCCCGAAGGTGCATCCCGGCGCGACTGAGGCGGAGACTTTGCGTAACATGGCCAGGGCAGGATTGATCAATCGGCTGAACGCCCTGGATATGCCTATCGCCGCCCGCGAGGCCTACGAGGATCGTTTGGCGTTCGAGCTAAACGTAATCGAGACGATGGGATTTCCGGGATACTTCCTGATCGTTGCAGACTTCATCCAGTGGGCGAAGGCGAACCGCATTCCGGTGGGGCCGGGGCGCGGCTCCGGCGCCGGTTCGGTCGTGGCTTGGGCGTTGCTGATAACGGATTTGGACCCGATAGCGTTCGGCCTGCTATTCGAGCGCTTTTTGAATCCGGAACGTGTCTCCATGCCGGATTTCGACATCGATTTCTGCCAGGACCGGCGCGATGAGGTGATCGCCTATGTGACTCGCGAATATGGCGCGGAGCGCGTGGCGCAGATCATCACCTTCGGCAAGCTGCAGGCCCGCGCCGCGGTGCGCGATGTCGGCCGCGTTTTGGGCCTGCCCTACGGCCAGGTGAACAAGGTGGCCGAGCTGATCCCGAACAACCCGGCCAAGCCGGTGACGCTGAGCCAGGCGATCGAAGGCGAGCCGAAACTGCAGGAGCTGCGCGACAACGATGAGGGGTTGCGGCGGCTGATGGAAATCGCCCTGCAGCTGGAAGGGCTGTACCGGCACGCCAGCACGCATGCCGCCGGCGTGGTGATCGGCGACCGCCCGCTGACCGAACTGGTGCCTTTGTACAAGGACCCGCGCTCGGACCTGCTGGTGACTCAATATTCGATGAAATATGTCGAGCAGGCCGGCCTGGTGAAATTCGACTTCCTTGGCCTGACCACGCTCACCGTCATGGACCGGGCCGTAAAACTTCTGAAGGAGCAAGGCATCGACCTCGATCTTGCGAAAATCCCGCTGGATGATGCGCGAACCTACGAGATGATCTCGCGCGGCGATACCGGTGGCGTGTTCACCTTTGAAACCCAGCTCTTCCGCGGCGCGCTGATGCAGATGCGGCCCGACCGGTTCGAGGAGCTGGTGGCGATTCAGGCACTCGCCCGGCCGGGACCGATGGCAAACATTCCCACCTTCTGCGCCCGCAAGCGCGGCGAACCCTGGGCCTCGCCAGTCCCGGAGCTGGATGGAATTTTGGGCGAGACCTACGGCATCATGGTCTATCAGGAACAGGTGATGCAGATCGCCCAGGTGATGGCCGGCTATTCGCTGGCCGGCGCGGACCTGCTGCGCCGGGCGATGGGCAAGAAGATCCGCTCCGAGATGGAGGCGCAACGAAAAATCTTTATCGACGGCGCTATCGCCAAAGGCTTCGATGAGGCCAAGGCGATCGAAGTTTTCGAGCTGATGGAGAAATTCGCCGATTACGGCTTCAATAAATCGCACGCCGCGGCCTATGCGCTGGTCTCCTACCAGACCGCCTATCTGCGTGCGAATTATCCGGTGCCGTTCATGGCCGCCTGCATGAGCCTGGCGCAGTCCAACACGGATAAAGTCGCCAGCCTGCGCCAGGATGCGATGCGATTGGGCATTGCGGTTCTGGCGCCCGACGTCAATGCATCTGGCGCCGATTTCACCGTGGAGAAGCAGGCGGACGGGCAATACGCCATCCGCTACGCGCTGGGCGCAATCAAGCGCGTTGGTGCCGTGGCGATGGGGCAGATCGTGGCCGCTCGGGCGGATAGGAAATTTTCCGACATCGCGGATTTCGCGTCGCGGGTGGATGCCGCCGCGATCAGCAAAGGCCAGATCGAGATTCTCGCCAAGGCCGGTGCGTTCGATTCGATGCCTGCCGATCGCGCGCAGGTTTTCGCGGGCGCGGAGATGATCGTGCGGCGCGCGCAATGGCAAGCGGAACAGCGGGAGTCCGGGCAGATCGGGCTGTTCGGGGGCGCCCAGCCGGAATCGTTGCGGCTACCAAACGTGCCTGACTGGCCGCAAATGGACCGGTTAAATTACGAGGCGGAAGCGATCGGTTTTCACATCAGCGCGCATCCGCTGGATATGTACGCGGTTTCGCTGAAGCGGCTCCGCGTGGTGGCGAGCAATGCGATCGAACGCTGGGCGCAGACCGGCTCGCGCATCAAGCTGGCCGGCACGGTGACGGCGAAGAAGGAGCGCATCACCCGCACCGGCAGCCGGATGATGTGGGTCACCCTCTCCGACATGGTGGGCGCGTTCGAGGTAACCTTGTTCTCCGAAGTGCTGAACCGCTCACGCGAGCTGATCGCCGACGGCACGGCGCTGCTGGTGACGGCGGATGTGCGGATGGACGGCGAAGCCTTGCGCATCACCGCACAGGAGGTGTGTTCTTTGGATGAGGCCGCTTCGCGCGCAGGGGCCGGCATGCGCATCTGGCTGGACCGGACCGAGGCGCTGCCGCATATCCGCGCGCTGCTGGACCGCGAAGGCAAAGGCAGGGGGAGGGTCACGCTGGTGCCGAAAATGGGGCTTGAGCGGAGCCTGGACGTGGTGCTGCCGGGAATGTTCAACGTCTCGCCAAGGCTGGCGCAGGCGATGAAGATGGTGCCGGGGGTTGAGCTGGTGGAGGATGTCTGAAGCGAATTGCATCACCCAGCCGAGAACCCACAACCCAATTCCACCGGAAAGCCACAACATCCTACTTTGCGCCGCAATCCCTTGTCCCGCCCAGACGTATCGTCCAAGCTGGTCCGCCAAAGTTCCCATCCAGAGTTCGCATCCAGAGTTCGCGTCGCCTTATGCTCGAGCCAGGCGCCAGATCCAGCGCCAAAGAGGCCCCGCAGCGGGGCCTCTTTGAAGGGTGGATTTCAGGGCATCAGAACCTTATTGACAACCTGGATGACGCCGTTGGACTGATTGACGTCCGGGATCGTGATATCGGCGGCGTCCCCCTTGGCATCGATCACTTCGACCGACATGCCGGACATCTTGAATGTCAGCTCGGGGCCGGCGACCGTCGGCAGCATGGCAGTGCCGTCGCCCTTCATGATCAGCGATTTCAGATCCGCAACGTCATATTTTCCGGAAACCACATGATAGGTCAGAACTTTCGTCAGCATCGGCTTGTTCGCCGGCTTCAGAAGGCTGGTCACCGTGCCGGCCGGCAAGGCGGCGAACGCTTCATTGGTCGGCGCGAAGACGGTAAACGGACCAGGACCTTCCAGGGTTGGAACAAGTCCCGCGGCCTTCACGGCGGCGACGAGCGTGGTATGGTCTTTGGAATTCACTGCGTTGGCGACAATATTTTTGCTGGGATACATGGCAGCACCGCCGACCATCGGGTCGGCAGAACGCGACATGGCGCTGCTGCTCATCGACATCGATTGCGCAAGACCCATCGCGGGCATTGCCGCACAGGCGGCCGACACTAATAGTATCCGGGAAAGATTTAGTTTCACGTTTGACGCTCCTGATTTATTTCCCCGGCCGATCTGGAACGGGTATCGAAGTTACGCGGGCACGCGGCCGGCAGATGCAGAAGCAAATATTACAACCCCGCAACCGCCGTTCGACATGCATTTTCCCGGACGCGATGCGGGATATTCTGCGGCTGCCGAGCGACCTGCCGGCGCCGGGCCGCTACACCTAAATCTGCGCGGCTTCGGCCATGACCACGAAACCAATCTGCGCCTGAGGTCAGGGCGGCGCACCAACACGGTCAAGCTCACCCGGCTCTACGTGGAGCAGGCTTAAGGCCCCGACACAACCGACCGCCGCGCGGGCGATTTAATCTCCCGGCGGGTTTCGGATCAAAAACGGCGGCCTATATCCGGCGAGGGCGGGTGGATCGGGTCAAAGGTGCGGCGGGTTAGAGCGATATTACGCGTTTTCTTCAGCCGGTTCACGCTCGGGCTGAGGCAGGGGCTGATTGCGGTGGTTGCTGCATTCGCCGCCTATCTTCCTACCCATTTCGTCGGTCTGCAGCAGGGGTTCTGGAGCGCGATCACCGCCATCGCCGTGGCGCAGATGGAGTTTCGGGATTCTACCAGCGTCGCGCGACGGCAATGTATCGGTGCTGCCATCGGCGGCTCGGTAGGGCTGGCCCTGGGACTTGCCTTTGGCGATCAGCTGCAGGTTTATGCCGCCGCAATCGTGCTTTCGGTCTTGCTGTCCCGGCTGCTGAATGTGGCCGATGCCGGTCAGCTCGCGGGCATCACCTCCACCATCATTTTGCTCGTGCCGCATGCAGGTTCGATCCAGGACATGCTGCTCTCGCGGCTTTCCGAGGTCGCCTGGGGGGCGGCAATGGGTATTTTGGTTGCCTGGCTGGAGAACCAGGTAATCCGAAGAATCTAGCTCGCCCTGCAGCGGTTTCGTCGTCTCCTCAGGGAGATCGTTGGCAAATTCTGGCTTGCTTGCGCCAGCCTGCAATTCTCTTGGGTGGAATCGTCGGCGGGTAAGGGTTTACAGCGCGGCCCCCGGCTGGCTGAATTGGCCCATGGTGAAACTTACAAAAATCTACACGCGCGGCGGCGATGGCGGGGAGACCTCGCTGGGCGATGGCAGCAGGGTCGCAAAATCCTCGGCCAGGGTGGCGAGCTATGGCGAGGTGGATGAGGCCAATGCCATCCTGGGCGTCGTACGGCTCTACGTGACCGGACCGGAGGACGCGGTGCTGGCGCGGGTGCAGAACGATCTGTTCGATCTGGGCGCCGATCTCTGTACCCCGATCGCCGAGGATCCGGACCGCCCGGCTTTGCGGGTGACGCAAAGCCAGGTGGACTGGCTGGAAGGCCAGATCGACCGGATGAACGCGGAACTGGCGCCGCTGAACTCCTTCGTGCTGCCCGGCGGCACGCCGGCCGGCGCGTTCCTGCACCAGGCGCGCACCGCGGTGCGCCGCGCGGAGCGCGTTCTGGTGGGCATGCTGGCGGAACCCGATGCGGCAGTAAATCGGCTGGTGCTGGTGTATCTCAACCGCCTCTCCGACCTGCTGTTCGTGATGTCGCGCTATGTTAACGACAAAGGTGTCAACGACGTGCTTTGGGTTCCTGCGGCCAATCGTGACGGCTGACGGTCCGGCGCCGCCCGCGCCGGTCGCGCCGGCCGCGCCGGTCGCACCGGCAGCGCCGGTTGTCAGCTTCGGCTGGAAAATCGCGCCGCAATTCGCCGCAACCGCGCCGCCCGAAGCATCGCCGCGTTTCTACGCCGTGTATGAAGGCAGCAATTTCGGCAACCCCGAGCGCGGCATCATCGCCGCAATAGCCCGCGGCCATGCCGAGGATGCGGCCGGCGTCAAAGGCGCGCGGGAGGCGGCGCAGCTTGTGGTGCATAGTTTTGCAGAAGGCTATTTCGGCGCGCGCCGCACTTTCGGCGCAAAGCGGGCGGCGGAGCTGGCACTGACCAGCATCAACGCCTGGCTGCACGGGCAGATACGCAATGACGGCGAACGGCATCTGGCGCCGGTATCGCTGACCGCCCTGCTGTTTTACGGCGGGCAGATCGGCATTGTGCAAATCGGTTCCTGCCGGGCTTACCGGTGCACAGCGCAGGAGATCATGCCGCTGATGCACGAGCATGTGCAAACGGCGGACGGCCGGTCGCCGTTCCGGGCAATCGGGCTCGATCAGGAGCTTTCGGTCGATTACGAAGCGCTGGATGCGGCGGCGGGCGATATTTTTCTCCTGATCAGCGGCTTGCCGCCCGGTGCCGGGAAGGCAGCGTTCCGCCTGGATTTGCCGGCCGATAAGGATGTGAGCGCCGTAAGATTGGAGGTCGTTGCGGCGCCGGAGCAGGATGCGGCGGCGCGGCGTAGCGAGCTGGCGGATCTGCCGCTGCGGGCGGCGCCGCGCGAAGGCGATGTCTGGGATGGCTTCGTTATCGGCAAGACGATCTATCACGGCCGCTACACCGTGCTTAAGCTCGCCGATGACAGCATCGAAAACCGCGAGGTGGTGCTGAAAATCCCGCTGCCCTCGATGCTGCAGGATGAGGTGTTCGCCGCCGGCTTCATGCGCGAAGCCTGGATCGGCAGCACGGTTCGCGGCAATAACGTGGCGCGCTATATCGAGCTGCCGCCGGAGCGGCGCTCCAGCCTGTATCTCGTGCTGCCCTATTACCGCGGCGAGACGCTGGAGCAGCGGCTGAACCGCGCGCCCCTGATGCCGCTGCCCGACGGCCTGGGCATTGCCCTGAAACTTTGCGAGGCGGTGCAGGACCTTGCTGCCATCCAGATCGTGCACCGCGATCTGAAGCCGGACAACATCATATTGCTGCCGAAGAATGAAATAAAGCTGCTGGATCTGGGCCTGGCTTATCTGCCCGGAATCGATATCCGCGACGCAGTTAAGCCGGGCGGCACCTTGCGCTATATGGCGCCGGAACTGCTGAAAGGCGTGCAGGCCAGCGCCCGCAGCGAGGTTTATGCGCTGGGCGTGACGATCTACCGGATGTTTTCCGGCGGCGCCTATCCGTTCGGCCAGCGCGAAAGCGTGCCGCTGCAGCGCTTACGGCCGGATCTGCCGGGCTGGCTGGGAAACATCCTTCAGCAGGCCTTGGCGCAGGGCCCGGCAGAACGTTTCGCCGATGCCGGCGAGCTGGCAAAGGCGCTCTACGCCGGGCTGGTGAGCGGCATGGCGGACGAGACCAGGCAAAGCCGCCTGCCATGGCTGAGCAAATTGCAGATCTGGCAGGCGACGGCGGCGATCTTTGCGATCGGGTTCTTCGTTCTGCTGGCCAGGGCGCTGCGCTGATGCGCATTGTCTATATGAGCGATCTGCATCTGGAAATGGAGAGCTTCCGCCTGACGATCCCCGGTTGGGCGGATTTTCTGGCCAGGCATAAGCGCGTGCTGCGGCATCCTTCGCGCGGGCCGATGCTGGATGAGCTGGGCAAAGTGGATCTGGTGGTGCTGGCCGGCGACATCCATAACGGGCTGCGCGGAATCGTGTACGCCGAACAGGTCGCGCAATATCTGAATGCGCCGGTGGTGATGATCGCCGGCAACCACGAATACTATCATCACGATGCCGCAATCCTGCTGCCCGCCTTGCGCGAAGCGGCCAGGCAGGCGGAGCGGGTGCATTTTCTTGAAAATTCTGATGTCGAAATCAAAGCCGGCGGCGAAATCGTAAGATTGTTTGGCTGCACCCTCTGGACCGATTTTGCCTTGCAAGGCGATGCGGTTGAGGCGGCGCTGAATGCGCATCGGCTGATGAACGATTACCGGTTCATCAACCTCAACCGGAGCAAGCTTGTGCCTTGGGATACGCAGCAATTCCACGCAGCCTCCCGGCAATGGCTGGCGGCCGGGCTGAAACGCACCGAACCGGGCGTGAAGCGCATTTTGGTGAGCCACCACGCGCCAAGCGCCTCGGCCCTCGGCGGGCGGCAGGGCGTGATCGCGCCATGCTACGCCTCGGAAATCATCGGCGCGTTCGATGACAGCAAACTGGATCTATGGATTCACGGCCACACGCATTTCCGACATGATACCCTGATCGGGGGGATCCGCCTGGTCTCGGCGCCGCGCGGCTATGTCGGGCATGACGGGCCAGGGGCGCTCAAGTTCAGGCCGGGGGTGGTGGAAGTATAAGGATCGTAAGTAAGAACTTCTTTTTCTGAAGAAAAAAGCAGCAAAAAGACTTCTATTTTTCAAGGCCATGGGCGTTTGAGAATTCCGGCTCTTCAGGAGCAAAAGTTTTTCGCCGTTTTCACAAAATGCGGCGTTTTACTCTCCCTTTACGCGTTCGGAACATCATTGCGGCGATGGCTTTGTATGAACCTGTGGATTTACGCGCGGCGCGGTCGCTGGCGGCGGCCGGACGGTATGAAGCTGCGCGCGAGGCTTATATAGCGGTATTGCGGGAAGACGCGGATTGCTTGCCGGCGCTGGTGGAACTTGGCGCGCTGGCGCAAGCTGATGGCTACCTGCAGGCGGCAGATTCGGCGTTTGCGCGCGCGGTTGGCGTTGATCGTGCCAATGCGGTGGCGTTGACGGGCCTGGGCAACGTGCTGATGGCGCGGGAGGATTACCGCAATGCGAAAAGCCGTTTTGCAGCGTCCCTTGCCGCGGCGCCGGATTTTGCGCCGGCGCATCAGGGCCTGGCGCGCTGTCTGAGCGCCTTGGGAGAGGACGGCGCGGAGCCGCACTGGCAGGCGGGATATCGCGGGCACGCGATCGAGCCTGGCCGTGCCGGCGCGCCTGTGAAGCTGCTGCTGCTGGCCGCGGCGCGCGGCGGCAACCTGCCATGCAAAAGCTGGATCGACCCGCAGATTTTCACCGTTACAACCGTATACCTGGATTTCTTTGAGGGAACGGAACTGCCGCCGCATGCGCTGGTGTTGAACGCCATTGGCGATGCCGATATCTGCGGCGCGGCGTTGGCGCGGGCAAGCCGGCTGCTGGCGAACAATTCAGCGCCGGTGATCAACCCACCTGAGCTTGTGGCAAAAACCTCGCGTGCCGAGAACGCGGCGCGATTAAGGGCCATTCCAGGCGTTGTGACGCCGCGGATCGAACAAACCAGGCGCGCAGAACTGCGAGCGGAGCGGCTGCGCTTTCCGGTTCTATTACGCAGCCTGGGGTTTCACACCGGACAGAATTTCGTGCTGGTGCAAGCGCCGGCGGGGCTGGAGGAAGCTGCCGCAGTACTCCCGGGCAATGAACTGCTGGCGATCGAATATCTCGATGCACGCGGCGCCGATGGCCTGGCGCGGAAATATCGGGCGATGTTCATTGGATCAAAAATATATCCGCTGCACCTGGCGGCCGGGGCGGATTGGAAGGTGCATTATTTCACCTCGGCGATGGCCGAGCATGCAGCGTTACGGGCCCAGGAACAGCGTTTTCTGGAAGACATGCCAGGCATGCTGGGCCCGAAAGCAATGGCGGCGCTGCAAGGCACCAAGGCAGCCCTGGGCCTGGACTACGCCGGCGTGGATTTCGCGTTGGGGCGCGATGGTTCGCTGATCCTGTTCGAGGCAAACGCGACGATGGCCATCCTGGAGCCGGATGCCAGCCCGATCTGGGACTACCGTCGCCCAGCCATCGCGGCGGCGCACGGGGCGGCGCAGGCAATGCTCAGGCGCAAGGTTCAGGGCGATATGGCAGACAGCGTTGACTTTCCTGTCCGGTAAGGTAGTTTATCTACAGGAATAGTTTTTGCTGGAAACTGGTATGCTGTTAGATAACCGAGCGGCGGCGGCAAGGCTGCGGATGGCATAGCATGGCAATTGGACGGTATTCCATTGTTTCGGTACTTGGCGAGGCACTGCGCAAAGGCAGCGGCTGGCAGCCGGCCTGGCGCGACGCGGCGCCGGCGCCGGCGTACGACGTGGTGATTGTCGGCGGCGGCGGCCATGGCCTGGCGGCGGCCTACTACCTGGCACGTAATCACGCGGTGGGCCGGATCGCGGTGGTGGAAAAAGGCTGGATCGGCTCCGGCAATGTCGGGCGCAACACCACCATCGTGCGATCGAATTACCTGCTGCCGGGCAATGTGCCGTTCTACGAATGGTCGATGAAGTTATGGGAAGGGCTGGAGCAGGACATCAACTACAACGCCATGGTGAGCCAGCGCGGCGTGTTGAATTTATACCATTCCGATGCGCAGCGCGATGCCTACGCGCGCCGGGGCAATGCCATGCGGTTGCACGGCGTGGATGCGGAACTGCTGGATTTGGCGGCGGTGAAAAAAATGGCGCCGTATCTCGATTACGAGAATGCCCGCTTCCCCGTGCAGGGTGGACTTTTGCAGCGCCGCGGCGGCACGGTGCGGCACGACGCGGTCGCCTGGGGCTATGCCCGCGCGGCCGACCGGCTGGGCGTGGATATCATCCAGAATTGCGAAGTCACGGGCATAAGGCAGCAGGCGGGGCGGATCTTGGGCGTGGAGACGACGCGCGGCTTTATCGGCGCCAAGAAAATCGGCTTGGCCTGCGCCGGCAATTCCTCCCGCGTGGCGGCGATGGCGGGCTTGCGGCTGCCGATCGAAAGCCATGCGCTGCAGGCTTTTGTCAGCGAGGGCCTGAAGCCTCTTATCGACAACGTGATCACTTTCGGCGCCGGGCATTTCTATATTTCGCAATCCGATAAAGGTGGTTTGGTGTTCGGCGGCGATATCGACGGCTATAATTCCTACGCGCAGCGCGGCAACCTGCCGACCATCGAGGATGTATGCGAAGGCGGCATGGCGCTGATGCCGATGATCGGGCGATTGCGCCTGCTGCGCCACTGGGGCGGGATCATGGACATGTCGATGGATGGCAGCCCGATCATTGATACGACGCCGATCAATGGCCTCTATTTGAACGCCGGCTGGTGCTATGGCGGCTTCAAGGCGACGCCGGCATCAGGCTGGTGCTTCGCGCATCTGCTGGCGCGCGATGAGCCGCATGAGGTCGCGGCCGCGTACCGGCTGGACCGGTTTGCCCGCGGCGACGTAATCGACGAGAAGGGGGTCGGCGCGCAGCCGAACCTGCATTAGTGACAGCCTTGGAAAGCGCTGGAAAAAAAACGGTTCTTTTGCTGAAGAAGGCTGGGTCGCCTGCAAAGAACCAGAAAGACTTTCTTTGCTCGGGGCAATTGCGGTTTGCATATCCCGGCTCGGATGTAATGCCAGGAAAACTTCATCATCACCCATCGATAACTCAACACGTCATGCCGGTGCAGGCCGGCATCCACGACCTGTTGCCGCTCAACTTTTCACAATTAAGCGGTTTAGCCTAATGAGAATTTCTTGCCCCTATTGCGGTGAACGCGGCTTGGAGGAATACGCCTATCACGGCGATGCAACGGTCGAGCGGCCGCGCGATGGCGGCGTTGCGCCCAAAGCGGTATGGAGCGATTACGTGTATCTGCGCGACAATCCTGTGGGTTTGCACAAGGAGCTTTGGTACCACGCCGCCGGCTGCCACGCCTGGCTGGTAGTGACGCGGGATTTGCGAAATCACGAGATCTCGGCAGTCGAATTGGCGCGCGACGTGGCGCTGGCGCGTGGGGCGGTGGAATAATGCCGGATTCACTTGCCGAGCGCATTTCGTCCTCCACCTTACGCGAGCCAGGCCAACCCTACCGGCTGGCGGCCGGCGGCGTGATCGACCGCGACCAAGCCCGGGCGTTTCACTTCGACGGCAAAACATTGCAGGGCTATGCCGGCGATACGCTGGCCTCGGCGCTGCTGGCCAATGGCGTGCGGCTGGTCGGGCGCAGCTTCAAATATCACCGGCCGCGCGGCATTATGACCGCAGGCTCGGAAGAGCCGAATGCGCTGGTGGAACTGCGCAGCGGGCCGCGGCGGGAGCCGAATACCCGGGCGACGGTGGCGGAACTCTATGATGGGCTGGAGGCGGCAAGCCAGAACCGGTTCCCCGCGCTGAAATTCGACCTGCTTTCGGTGAACTCGTTGCTCTCGCCGGTCTTTTCCGCCGGGTTCTACTATAAAACCTTCATGTGGCCGGCGAAGTTCTGGGAGAAGGTTTACGAGCCGCTGATCCGCCGCGCCGCAGGACTGGGCCGGGCGGCAGGGGTAGCCGACCCGGACTCTTACGAGAAAATCACCGGCTTTTGCGATGTGCTGGTGATCGGCGCCGGACGCGCCGGCCTGGCGGCGGCACTGGCAGCCGCGCGTGCCGGCGAGCGGGTGATCCTGTGCGATGAGGATTTTGCGCTCGGCGGTCGCGCGCTTGGCGAAGGCGGGCAAGCCGAAATCGCGCTGCAGCTTGCCGAGCTGAAGAGCCTGCCGGAGCTGCGCATTTTGCCGCGAACGACGGTTTTCGGCCTGTATGACGGCGGCACCTATGGCGCCGTCGAACGGGTTTCCGATCATTTGGTAAAACCGGCCGCCCACGCGCCGCGGCAGCGCTACTGGAAAATCATCTCCAAGCGCAGCATTCTTGCAACCGGTGCGACCGAACGTCCGTTGCTGTTCGGCAATAACGATCTGCCCGGCGTGATGCTGAGCGGCGCGGTGCGCAGCTACATCGGCCGCTTCGGCGTCGCACCCGGCAAAACGGCCGTGTTGTTCATCAATAACGATGAAGCGGCAGAGACTCTGGCGGCGTTGCATGCGGCGGGTATCGCCGTTGCCGCCGTTGTTGATCCGCGGACGGGCAATCCGGAGCAAACTCGCAGGCTGGCCGATCGTTACGGATCAAGGCTATTATCGGGCGGCGTGGTGCGGCGCGCGCTCGGCCGGCTTGGCGTGCGTGGCGTCGAGATCATTCCGGCAAGCGGCGGCGTGGTGAAAATCGAGTGCGACCTGCTTGTCGTGTCCGGCGGCTGGAACCCGAATGTTCAACTCACCTGCCATCACGGCGGCAAGCCGGTCTGGGATGACAGGATTGCCGCCTTTGTCCCCGGCGAGCTGCCGCCGAACATGCAGGTAATCGGCGCCGCTGCCGGAGATATCGCCGGTGCAATTCAGCCGCTTTGGCAACCTGCCGCCGGCGCCGGCAAAGCCTTCGTGGATTTCCAGAACGATGTCACGGCCAATGATGTGCGCCTCGCGCGGCAGGAGGGTTTTTCCGCCGTCGAGCATTTGAAGCGCTACACCACCTTGGGCATGGCGACGGATCAGGGCCGAACCGCAAACGTCAACGGCCTGGCGGTGATGGCGGCGCTGAACGGCAAAAGCATCCCCGAAACCGGCACGACGCGCTTCCGTCCGCCCTATACGCCGGTGGCGATCGGGGCGCTGGCGGGGCCGCATCGCGGGCCGCATTTCAAACCCAGACGGCTGACGCCGACGCATGAATGGGCTCGCGCGCAGGGCGCGGTTTTCGTCGAAGCCGGGCTATGGCTGCGCGCGCAGTATTTTCCCAAACCCGGCGAAGACTGGCTGCAGACGGCGATACGCGAGGTGACGGTTGTGCGCAGCGCTGTCGGCATCTGCGATGTGACGACCCTGGGCAAGATCGATATCCAGGGGCCTGATGCGGCGCGTTTCCTCGAATGCGTCTACACCAATAGCTGGAGCAATCTGGCCGTAGGACGCGCCCGCTACGGGCTGATGCTGCGCGAGGACGGCTTCGTAATGGATGACGGCACCTGCGCCAGGCTGGCGGAACAGCATTTCGTCATGACGACGACGACAGCCAACGCGGCGAAGGTGATGCAGCATCTGGAATTCAGCCATCAGTGGCTATGGCCGGAACTGCGCTTGAGTTTCGTCTCCGTCACCGATCAATGGGCGCAAATTGCCATAGCGGGCCCGCGATCGCGCGACACGCTGCGAAATGTCATTGACCCGGATTACGATATTTCCGACGAAGCATTGCCCTATATGGGCGTTCGGGAAGTCACCATCCGCGGCGGGATTCGCGCCAGGCTGTTTCGGCTTTCCTTCTCCGGCGAGCTCGCTTATGAGCTTGCAGTGCCCGCGCGCTACGGCAATGCGCTGGCGGAAAGCCTGATGCAGGCGGGCGCGCCCTACGGCATTACCCCTTACGGCACCGAGGCTTTGGGCGTGATGCGAATCGAAAAGGGCCATCCGGCGGGCAATGAGCTGAACGGGCAGACCACGGCGCATGATCTGGGGTTGGCAAAACTGCTCTCCAGCAAAAAAGATTTCATCGGCCGGGCTTTGGCTGCAAGGCCGGCACTCGCCGATCCAGCGCGTCCCACGCTGATCGGGCTAAAGCCGGTACAGGCCGGGGCGCGCCTGCGCGGGGGCAGCCATCTGCTGCCGCAAGGCGTACCGGCAACGGCGGAGAACGACCAGGGCCATGTCAGCTCGGTTGCCTTCAGCCCAAGCCTTGGCAGTTGGATCGGGCTCGGCCTGCTGCGCAACGGTCCGGCGCGGATCGGCGAGGTGATCCGGGTTTATGATCCGGTGCGCAATGGCGATCTGCTGGCGGAAGTTGTGCATCCGGTCTTCGTCGATCCGCAAGGGAGCCGCCTGCATGGGTGAGATTGCGTTGCGCGCTGCGCCGGCTTGCCTCGCCGAAGCTCTGCAGCAGGGCGATGCCGTGGTGGCGCTGGCGCCGCCGCGCAGCATGGCGAGTATCGCGCTCTACGGCAATGAGCTGACGGCGTTGCTGGACGTGCTGGGCGGCACGCTGCCTTTGCCGGGGCGGCAACTGACCGTAGATGGGGTGCGATACCTTTGGTCCGGCCCCGCAAGCTGGCTGGCGCTGGCGCCGAACGATGATCCAGATTTCGCCGCGAAGCTGGCGGTACGCCTTGCCGGGCGCGCCGCGGTGACGGAGCAAAGCGACGGCCGGGCGATTTTGCGGGTGCAGGGCGCTGCCGCGCGCGTTGCGCTGACGAAACTGTTGCCGATTGATCTGCATCCTGGCGTGTTCACGGAAGGTTCGACCGCGCTTACCCTGGCAGGACATATCAACGTGCAGATCTGGCGGACCGAAAATATGTTCGAGCTCGCCTGTTTTCGTAGTTTCGCCGGCGCATTGTCGGCGGCGTTGAGCGAGGCGTGCAGGGAGTTTCAGACAAGTCCTTCAGGCCGAGGTTGATCGCAGCGCGTTGCGCGCCTTCGCGCGCCTTCAGGCTCTGTTGGGAATTCTACCATGCCGCAATCAAATTATGTTCTCACGCTCTCTTGTCACAACCGCCCCGGCATCGTCGCCGCGGTCGCCACCTATTTATTCGAAAGCGGCGGCGATATCCGCGAGGCGCAGCAATTCGACGATCTGCAGACCGGCAGGTTTTTCGCGCGCATTGCCTTCGACATCGCCGCTGCCGGCAAGCCGGACGAAGCGTTAAGGGCGGGCTTAAGCGCGGTTGGAGAACCCTTCAAAATGAACTGGAAGCTGAGCGATTCCGCTGCCTTGCGGCGCGTATTGCTGCTGGTTTCGAAATTCGACCATTGCCTGGTCGATCTGCTGTATCGCTGGCGTGTCGGTGAATTGCCGATGTTGCCGGTTGCGGTGGTTTCCAACCATGGCGCCGAGCATTTCGTCAATATCGATTTCTCAGGCGTACCGTTCCATCATCTGCCGGTCACCAAAGAGAGCAAGATGGAACAGGAAGCGCAAATCTGGTCGCTGGTGAAGGAAACCGGCGCGGAGCTGGTGGTGCTGGCGCGCTACATGCAGGTGCTCTCCGACCGTCTGGCCGCAAAACTCGGCGGCCGCTGCATCAACATCCACCATTCATTTCTACCGGGCTTCAAGGGCGCCAAACCCTATCACCAGGCGCATACCCGCGGGGTGAAACTAATCGGCGCCACCGCGCATTACGTCACCCCCGATCTCGATGAAGGCCCGATCATCGAACAGGATGTGGAACGTATAAGCCACCACGATACGCCGGACGATCTGGTGGCAAAGGGCAGGGATATCGAGCGCCGTGTGCTAGCCCGGGCGGTATATTACCATTTGCAGGACCGGGTGATTCTAAACGGAAGCAAAACGGTAGTCTTTAAGGCATGAGGGCGGGTCGGCATATCTGTCGTCGTCAGTTTTGATAGATCTCCCCGCCCCGGACGCGGCGAGCGTCTTGTACGGCCGAGCACATGAAGGCAGCGGCTCGCCGAGAACGACGGCCTGCACGTCAATCAGGTCCGGCGCTACGAGGCCGGCACCGCGCAGCCGACGCTCGACGCGCTGGTCGGTCTCGCCAAGGCCTCCATTTCAGCCTCGACGACCTGGTTTTCGAGGAAGATGAACGCGGACCGAGCGACGACATGCGGCTGCAATTCGAGGCAGTTTCTCAGCTCCCCGAGGAGGATCGCAAATCGTCAAAGCGCTGATCGAGGGCATGGTCATCAAGTACCAGGCCAGGCGCATGGGCGAAAATCTTAGCAGCTAAAGAAGAGACGCACGGTTTCGACGCTGCATCTTACGCGCCGGCTATGTTATCGGCCAGTTATAGGGGGCGTTATAGGTTTGGGCGTCACCCAAAATTAGCCGGTTGAAGGCGATTCTACGAGGGGGGCCGAAGGCTCATCCGACGGGGCAGGCGCGTCACCAGCAGCAGGCCAACGGGGTTTTGGGATTTTGATCGGCTTCTTCGCCCGGTGATAGGCGGCGGTCAGAACCTCCACCGTCCAGGGTTTGCCCGTCCCGTAAATCACCCCCGCGCGCGTCAGAACGGCGGCGATCTCCGACCACTTCCAATTTGCGTCCAACAGCCCATTGATGCGCGGCGCTTGCAGACCGAACCACGCCGTCAAGATCGTCACTCCAGGCTGGTACGAGGTGGCGAACTCCTCCGCCAAAGTCTGAATCTCAGCCTCGGTGTGCGGCGGCGGGCGGTTCAACATGGGCAAAGTATCCCGGGTGCAGGGCAGCCGTCCACGAACTGTAACGGCGGCTATAACTGGGCATATAACGCCGTGGGGTCAGGCAAGCCAAGCGGATGTTCTTTGTTCGGACCGGCAAAACCCTGTTCTTCGCCCCGTCCCTGGGAGCAAAAACCCGGAATGCGCGCAGGCCGTCAAAGGATGGCCGCGGCCAGCGGCCACCGCGTCACGCGAAGGCGTGCCTCCGCACGACGCGGCGCGCAGCCACGCGCAGCCCAAAGGGCGAGCATGGCGAGCGTCCTTGCGCGGGCGAGCACATGAAGGGATGATCCAAGCCAACGGAGAGGGCGTCACCGATGAAACGTCTTGGAGGACCAAACGTTACCGGAGGAACTTCCAGTAAAAGAGAAAAACCTCGTCCAGTGCGTACATGAAAAAACCTACCAACCGCAGTTTAAAAACCGAATATGGGCCAGAATAATATTTTCCGACAAAGCCGGTCATAATTGCTGGAACCACTGCTAGCCTCTAGGCGCCTTTGGAACCACCTGGGGAAAAAGACCCCTACTGAGCCCATAACAAGAACATGCCTATTATAAATAGGATGCCATTTACTGTACCGTTCTGCATCTTAGCACCTCTTACCACTGCCCTAAAATTGGGGCGTGGCAGCTGTAGAATTTAGTGAAACACCGGCACCCCCATACAAACCTATTCCGTTGCCTACTCTGGGAGATTAACCGACAGACCTCCCGGGCCATCTTGGGTAAAACTATAGCCAGGCGACCGGACAAATGCTGATCTTCCGGTTACCGATAGACCACCACCAGGCCCTGCACCTATATCGCCCTCCCCGTATCAAATTCACCCCATTACATCTGCCAACGGGCAGAAGCGAAGCATCGTACGAAATTCCGGCACTGGCTCCTATCCCAGCGTACGCACCCACACCGATCATCGGATTTTCTGAAACACCACCAAAAAGTTGAAGTTCATCCAAACTCCAGTTGTTGGGGAAATTAACCCCAACAGTTACCGAAACGGAATCGCCTACAAAGTACGCAAGAGTAGCGCTTATAGAAGCCGAAATGCGAGTGAAACAGCCACCAGCCGCGCATCGATTAAAGAGATATCCAAATGCTCCGGTTTCAGCGCCGTTTGCGAATTTTCCTCCGCCGAGGACGGAGCCGATACCGCCGCTCACCGCTGATGTGACGACATTGTCGTAGGGTATACCGGCAGCATTTGTTCCCAAATCTTGTAAACCCTGGCCGGCTGCACTGGAAAATCCTGCAGCAAGAAACCCTGATACGAAGCTGCCATCTTGGGCGATACTCCTCAGGCCGCCGACCAGTCCATCCCCGGCCACCTCCGCAAGATAATTCGAACTTTCAGAAGCCGCATCCCGCACACCGCCGAAGAAGAGGTTTTCGAATTCCGAAGCGCCGCCGGCACTTGAGGGGTCCACGACGCTTCCAACTCCTACGTGGCGTCACGGAGACGGGGAAACCATGCCAGCGGTACCGCCTGCTCCCGGCCATCCGCCGGTACAACATGAAGCAGGCTGGCGCTCAACTTTACATCAACTGTAATTGGATCGAATTCAGCGGCTGAAGTGAACATTCCATGCTTCCTGAAGTTTAATCCTGTATTCGATGACGAGCCGCCGCCGCCGGGTCAACTTACGCGAGCGAAGCCGTCGTTCATAGCCAACTCTACCGGCTGCAGCCGGTATTTTGCAACATTCCCGCCTGCTCGAAATGAAACATGCGGCGGCTCACAGTTTCTGCAAACTGTAGAAGAAAATCTATACCCATCGATGCGCAACACGGTCGGCATCAGCCTTCCCACAGCCTTAACATGCTAACTTGAGCCGTGTTTTCGCAGTCGTGAAATGAAATTGACGCCAAGATTTGCGAAGACATCCTTGCAACCTGTTCCGCCCCCGCCATTTCGCCCCCACCCCGCATTCTGCATCATGCTTTTGCGCGACCTCAAACCCGTCTAAAGCAACCACGCTGCACGCTTGAGCGTTGACAGGTATTGTTCTTTTTAATTATCTTCTTTAACTGAGAAGAATGTAGAAGGGTTCTCCTTTTGGTTCAAACGCAACTCATTGACGGTAAGGCGTTTGCTGCCGGGCTTCTCACCGATATTGGTGTGGAAGTAGCGGCGCTACGGGAAAGCCATGACCTGCAACCCGGCCTTGCAGTGGTACTGGTGGGTGAAGACCCGGCCAGCCAGATCTATGTCCGCAGCAAAGCCAAGCAGACCGTGCTGGCGGGCATGCGCTCATTCGAGCATAAGCTGGCCGCCCATATCCCGCAGAACGAGCTCATCGCGCTGGTCAGGCAGTTGAACGCCGACCCCGGCGTGCATGGCATCCTGGTGCAATTGCCGCTGCCGAAGCATCTGGATGCCGATGCGGTGATCGCCTGCATTGATCCGGACAAGGACGTGGACGGGCTGCACGTGGTCAATGCCGGGCGGCTGATGGCCGGGCTGCCGGGGCTGGTTCCGTGCACGCCGCTCGGTTGCTTGCTCCTGTTGCGCGATGTGCTGCCGGCGATGGCCGGGCTGCAGGCGGTCGTGCTTGGCCGCTCCAATCTGGTCGGCAAGCCGATTGCGCAATTGCTGCTGCAGCAGAACTGTACGGTGACGATGGCGCATTCGCGGACCAAAAATCTGCCGGAAGTCTGCCGGCGCGCGGATATTCTGGTCGCCGCGATTGGCAAGCCGGAGATGATCCAGGGCGACTGGATCAAGCCGGGTGCGACCGTGATCGATGTCGGCATCAACCGGATCGCGGGCGTCGAAGGCAAATCCAAACTGGTGGGCGATGTGAACTTCGCACAGGCGCAAGGCGTCGCCGGGCTGATCACGCCGGTGCCGGGTGGGGTGGGGCCGATGACGATCGCCTGCCTGCTGCGCAACACGGTGACTGCCGCCCGCCGGCAGGCCGGGATCGAGGAGGCTGCATGACAAAATCCTGGCGCTTCCCGGTTCTGGGCGATCGGCATCGGGCTTTGGGCTCGAAGCTGGAAGATTGGAACGGGATGCCGACCGCCTGGACCTACGAGACCGATCTGGCGTCGCATCACGCGGCGATCCGCAATAAAGCCGGGCTGATGGATGTATCGGGGCTGAAGAAATTGCATCTGGTCGGCCAACACGCCTCGGCGGTGCTGGATTATCTGACGACGCGCGATGTGTCCAAGATCACGCCCGGCCGTTCCGCCTATGCCTGCTTTTTGAGCGAGGCCGGTAAGTTCATCGATGATGGGATTTTGTACCGCACCGGCCCGAATAGCTGGTTCGTCGTACATGGCAGCGGGGCCGGCCACCAGGCGCTGAGCTCGGCAGTGACTGGGCGCAATGTGGCGATGGTCTTCGATGACGATCTGCTGGATCTGTCGCTGCAGGGGCCGCTGGCGGTGGACTACCTGGAAAAGCACGTGCCCGGCATTCGCGAGCTGAAATATTTCCACCACATGCAGACGACCTTGTTCAAAAAATCCGTGATGATCTCCCGCACCGGCTATACCGGCGAGCGCGGCTACGAAATTTTCTGCAAAGCCGAGGATGCCGGGCTGATCTGGGACACCATTCTGGAAGAAGGGGCGGAATTGGGCATCATCCCCTGCGCCTTCACAGCCTTGGATTGGCTGCGCACGGAAAGCTATTTGCTTTTCTACCCCTACGACAACTCCGAAATGTACCCGTTCGAAAACGAAGCGTACGGCGATACGCTATGGGAGCTGGGGCTGGATTTCACGGTAAGCCCGGGCAAGACCGGCTTTCGCGGCGCCGAGGAACACTACCGGCTAAAAGGCAAAGAGCGGTTCAGGATTTTCGGCGTGCTGCTGGAAGGCAGCGAAGCGGCGGAGCCCGGCGATCCGCTCTATGCGGATGACAGAAAAATCGGCGTGATCACCTGCCCGATGGTCTCATCGCTTACCGGCAAATCGATGGCGATTGCCCGCATGGATGTGGCGTTCGCCGTGCAGGGCAGGCAATTCTCGGTGGACCGCCAAACCGGCAGCGTCAATGCCATTGCTTATGCGCTGCCGTTCGACGACCCGAAAAAGACCAAGCGGACGGCCATCGGCTAAGGCATGGGAGTCAACAAAAGCCGCCCGGTTTATCAGCCCCTGCGGATCGATCCGGATGGCCGCGCGCATCTGTTCATCACCGACCTCGCCGCGGTGCCGGAGGAAGCTGGGGATTTTGCGCTCTCCAACATCGAATGCTGGGTGGTGGGGGTAAGCGCGCCCGGCATCGCCATCGAACCCGGCGGTATGGCGCGGGGATTCCGCGCCGTTGCAGATTTACGCTCGCATTTGACCCACCGGCTGGCGCGCGAGCCGATTGGCCTGCGGGTCTATGCCGCCGGCAGCGAGGCGTTCTTGTGGGACGTGATGAACATCGCGCGCGAAGCCGGCCTGAGCGGAGAAGAAGTGTTTTTGGCCCAGGCGGGAACGCTGCGCCGCCGTGTGTATTGCGTGCATTGCAAGACCATGAACGAGGATGTGGCGACGAACATCATTGCCTGCCGCGGCTGCGGCGCCAGCCTGTTCGTGCGTGATCATTTCTCGCGGCGCCTGGCGGCCTTCATGGGCGTGCAGGTGGATGCGGAGATGCCCGGCGCGCTGCCGGAAATCGAAATGCTGTATCCATGAAGGCGCGGATCGCGGAAGTTGCGCTTCTAACGCCTGCCATCAAACGGCTGGTTCTGCTGCCGCAGGATGCGGCGGAATTTGCCGCTGCATCGGCCGGCGCCAACATCATCGTGGAGATACCCGGTCCAGACAGGGCCTGGAAGAACGCCTATTCGCTGGTCTCGGCGCCCGGTGAACGCAGGTTTTACGAGATCATCGTGCGCCGCGTCGCGCACTCCCGCGGCGGCTCCGCCTGGCTGCACGATCATGCAAGCGTGGGGCAGATTATCGAGATCGGCATGCCGGCAAATCTTTTTCCCATCGCAGCAACAGCGAAAAAACATCTGCTGCTCTCGGCCGGCATTGGGCTGACGCCGTTTTTATCCTATCTGCCGGCGCTGCTGGCCGCCGATGCGTCGTTTGAGCTGCACCATTGCTGCAAGCTGGCCGAAGCGGATGCGTTCCACGCCCTGCTGCCGCAATCGCCCAGTATCGTTTTGCACAGCTGCCGCAACACGCTCGATCTGCCGAACCTGCTCGCCAGCCAAAAACTGCACACGCATCTCTATATATGCGGGCCGGAGGATTTTATGGATCTGGCGGTGACGACGGCGCTGAAAAGCGGCTGGCCGCGCGCCAAGATCCATCTGGAAAGTTTCGGCGGCGCCACCGGCGGGCCGCCGTTCCACGTTAAACTGGCGCGCAGCGGTATTGAGCTGCAGGTGCCGGAAGATGAGAGCCTTCTGGAGGCATTGGAAAAAGCCGGCTTGCAGCCGCCATGCCTGTGCCGCGGCGGCGCCTGCGGCGTTTGCGAATTGCCGGTGCTGGCCGGCATTCCGGAACATCACGATCATTATCTGGGCGATCAGCAGCGTGCGGCTAACCGGTCGATCATGACCTGCGTTTCGCGCGCGAAAACCCCCGAACTCGTACTGGATTTTTAAAGCCATGGATATCAGCCTGAAATCTGCCGAAACTTTTCGCGACGACTTTACCGCCCGCAATTCCGATGCGGCGATCCTGCGCTTTCCCTTCCCGTTTCCGGAAGATGCCTACATGTACCAGGTGAATGTGGAACCGCATAGGCGCGGCGGCCCATCTGCCGCCTATGACGCAGTCTTCGATCTCGACGAGCATTATATCGGCGAATGCCGGGACCGGGCGCTGGTATTGATCGAGGATCCGCTGCGCTGCCAGACAATGCCGCATATGATCGCCGCGGAATGGGATACGCTGGAATTGCTGATGGAGAGTTTTGCCGCGGATTACCCGGAACTGTTCCAGCTGACCAAAAACGGCGCTGCGTGGCGCTGGGTGAACCAACCCTTGGGCATCGACCAGTCCTTCATTTTCGGAAATGCGGAAACACTGCCCTATCCGCCCTTCGAATACATCACCCGCCAGGTGCAAGGCGATTTCACCCTGCAGGACCAGCGGAGCGAAAACCTGTTCATGGATGGCGGCATGGTGACCAGCCAGGCCGACTGGTCGCTGAATTTCGACTTAGGCATGACCTTCCATGAATGGCATGGGCCGGTGCCGCTGGCGCATGAGCGCGGCGTCTTCGACCGGGCGCTGAAATATCTGCTGCGGCTGGAACTCGGCAAGCCGGTGCGGCGGCTGAACTGGACGCTGACGGTCAACCCGCGGCTGGATACCTCGCCGGAGAACTACCCGCTCTGGGGCTCCGACAAGGCCACGATAACGCCGGAGAATGTGGCAGCAAAAATGTGCCTGCGGGTGGAGTTGCAAACCTTGACGCGGCTAGCTCGCAGCAACGCCATCCTGTTCGGCATACGCGGCTATCTGATCCGGCTGGAAGAGCTGGTGCGGGTAGCAAAATTCGCCAAGCGCACGCACCGGGTGCTGCGCGACCTGCACCCGGAAATCGCCGGATACAAAGGCACCGGGCGCTACCGGCAGATCATCGTCGATTATCTTGCTCCCTTCGACGACGGCGCGCCGCTCTCGCATGGTACGGCAGCAGATTGCACAGGTCTTTGAACTGTCATTTAAGTTGGGATTACGCGCTAATTTGGGCATAGTGGCGCTGTTCAGGGGAGTCTCGCCAGCATGCCGGCATCAACGCAGGTTAAAAAACCATCGTCGGCCGAGGTTGCTTTGGTCGAACCCAAAGGCGTCAAGGTCATGAAGGCGCCACTGCCGGAGGCTCTGAGCCAGGCGGGGCTGCCGCCATTAGCTGAAGATTACGCCACCGGGTCGAATGCCGCGAGCGTGTCGGATCTCACTTTGGAGCAGGCGATCGGCGTGCAGGTGCGGCAACTGCGCCGGCGCGTCGGCATTACGGTATCCGAACTGGCGGCCGCGGCGGGGCTTTCCGGCGGCATGTTGTCGAAAATCGAAAACGGGCAGATCTCCCCCTCGCTCGCCAGCCTGCAGGCTTTGGCGAGCGCGTTGAACGTGCCGCTCACCACCTTCTTTTCCACCTTCGAGGAAAAGCGCGACTGCTCCTTTGTTAAGTCCGGCTCCGGCGTCGTGATCGAGCGGCGCGGCACTAAAGCAGGCCACCAGTATAGCCTGCTTGGCCACGCTTTGGGCGGCTCCGTCGTTGTGGAGCCGTATCTGATCACCCTGCACAAGGATGCCGCCCCGTACCCGGCGTTTCAGCATGAGGGCACCGAGTTCATCTACATGCTCACCGGCGAGGTGCTGTACCGCCATGGCGACCAATCCTATCACCTTACGCCGGGTGATGCGCTGCTATTCGATTCTGCCGCGCCGCACGGGCCGGAGAAACTATTGATCAAGCCGATGACCTATCTCTCGATCATCACCTACGGCCGCGAACCGACTTGACGGCAACCGACGCGCCGGGAACTGCGTTTCCTTGCAAGAACTGTTTATTCTTGCTGGTTGACGATTTCCATCTCTAGGGGTAGCATCCGCTGGACGGCGAGGTTACAGTTTATGTGCGGTATAGCGGGTTTATTCCTGAAAAATCCTTCCCTGGAACCCGAGCTCGGGAATCTGACCGCCGGGATGCTGGCGGTCCTGACCGATCGCGGCCCGGACAGCGCGGGCTTTGCCATCTACGGCCAGGGTAGATCCGGGTTCATCAAACTAACCCTGCGTGGGCCGCAGGACCATGATTTCCAGGCGCTGGCAGCAGGGCTGGAGGCGCCGATCACGCTGCATGACGATCATGCGGTCATCACCGTTCCGGCCGCGCGGGAAGCCGAAATCCGTGATTGGCTGGCGCTGCATGCGCCGGAGTTCGCCATCGTCGCCAGCGGCGCCCGGATGGAATTGTTCAAAGGCGTAGGCCTGCCGGCACAAGTCTCCGCCCGCTTCGGCCTGCCCGGCATGTCCGGCAGCCACGCCATCGCGCATACTCGCATGGCAACCGAATCCGCGGTGACGACGCAAGGCGCCCATCCGTTCTCAACCGGGCCGGACCAGTGCCTGGTGCATAACGGATCGTTATCTAATCACAACGACGTGCGGCGCCGGCTGATCCGCGAACATATGACGTTCGCAACGCAGAACGATACCGAAGTGGCAGCCGGCTATCTCAGCTGGAAAATGCGCAACGGTGCCAAGCTGGATGCGGCACTGACCTCGGCGCTGGATGATCTGGACGGGTTCTACACCTTCGTGGTGGGAACGGAGAACGGCTTTGGCGTGCTGCGCGATCGCGTTGCCTGCAAGCCGGCGGTGATGGCGGAGACGGAGGATTATGTCGCCTTCGGATCGGAATACCGCGCGCTGGTGGATTTGCCTGGCATATCTAAAGCCCATCTGTTCGAGCCGGAGCCGGCAAAAGTCTATTTCTGGGAGCGTTCAGCGTGAGCAGCGCCGTTCTGCCGATCATCGCCGAGGCGGATGCCGCGATCTTCGACCTGAGCGAGACCGTGCTCCGCGAGCTGAACACGGTTCTGCAGAGATTACCGGCGGAGACCAATGAAACCGCCTGGAGCGTGCTCAATCCGCGCGGCGCGCATGCGATCGCCGTCGGCATCACCGCCCCCGTCTTGATCAGCATTGAAGGCCATGTGGGCTATTACTGCGCCGGCATGAACGCCGGCGCCAAAATCACCATCAATGGAAATGCCGGCACGGGTGTTGCCGAAAACATGATGTCCGGCACCGTGCATGTGCGCGGCGATGCCAGCCAGTCCGCGGGTGCCACAGCGCATGGCGGTCTGCTGATAATCGACGGCAATGCCAGCGCCCGCTGCGGCATTTCAATGAAGGGCGTGAATATCGTCGTGAAAGGCTCGGTCGGGCATATGAGCGCCTTCATGGCGCAATCGGGCCATCTGGTCATCCTCGGCGATGCCGGCGAAGCCTTGGGCGATAGCCTGTACGAGGCAAAGATTTTTGTGCGAGGCAAGGTGGCGAGCCTGGGCGCCGACTGCGAAGAAAAATCCATGACGGCCGAAGATAAAACCAAGCTGGCCGAGTTGCTGATCAGCGCCGGCGCGCTGCCGGATACATCCGGCTTCCGGCTCTACGGCTCGGCGCGTACGCTCTATCATTTCCACGTCGACAACGCAGGCGCCTATTAGTCATGAACGATACACCCGGCCCCCACATTCCCCGTACGCCGCCGCGGCGTTCCGCGACCTTCGATGAATTTTCGATCGCGGAGATCCAGCGCGCCGCCGCGACCGGCATCTACGACATCCGCGGCGGCGGCTCCAAGCGCAAGCTGCCGCATTTCGACGATCTGCTGTTTCTCGGCGCGTCGGTCTCGCGCTACCCGCTGGAAGGCTACCGCGAACGTTGCGGCACCGATGTGGTGCTGGGCACGCGTTTTGCCAGCAAACCGATTCACTTAAAAATCCCGGTCACCATCGCAGGCATGAGCTTCGGCGCGCTATCCGGCCAGGCGAAAGAAGCGCTGGGCCGTGGCGCCACCGCCGCCGGTACCTCCACCACGACGGGCGATGGCGGCATGACGCCGGAAGAACGCGGCCATAGCGCGACTTTGGTCTATCAATATCTGCCCTCGCGCTACGGCATGAACCTCGAAGATCTTCGCAAGGCCGATGCGATCGAGGTGGTGGTGGGCCAGGGTGCCAAACCCGGCGGCGGCGGTATGCTGCTGGGCCAGAAAATCTCACCGCGCGTCGCGGCGATGCGCAATCTGCCGGAAGGGATCGATCAGCGCTCCGCCTGCAGGCATCCGGATTGGACCGGACCGGACGATCTGGAAATCAAAATCCTGGAACTGCGCGAACTGACCAATTGGGAAAAACCGATCTACATAAAAATCGGTGCCAGCCGGCCCTATTACGACACCGCACTGGCGATCAAATCCGGCGCCGACGCGGTGGTGCTGGATGGCATGCAAGGCGGCACGGCGGCGACGCAGGAAGTGTTCATCGAACATGTCGGCCTGCCGATCCTGGCCGCCATCCGCCCGGCGGTGCAGGCGCTGCAGGATCTCGGGCTGCATCGCAAGGTGCAGCTGATCGTCTCAGGCGGCATCCGCAACGGCGCCGATGTGGCCAAGGCGCTGGCGCTCGGCGCGGATGCGGTGGCGATCGGCACGGCGGCGCTGATCGCGCTTGGCGACAACTCGCCGGAATGGGAAGCCGAGTACCAGAAACTCGGCACCACAGCCGGCGCCTATGACGATTGGCACGAAGGCCGCGACCCGGCCGGCATCACCACGCAGGATGCAACGCTGGCAGCGCGCCTGGACCCGATCAAAGCGGGCAGGCGGCTCGCCAACTACCTTTCGGTTTTAACCCTGGAAGCCCAAGCGATCGCCCGCGCCTGCGGCAAAAGCCATCTGCACAATTTGGAACCCGAAGACCTTGTGGCGCTGACGATCGAAGCCGCGGCAATGGCGCAGGTGCCGCTGGCGGGGACGAGCTGGATTCCAGGGAAGTAAATAAGCGCTTCTTCTTCTGAAGAAAAAGAAGCAAAAAGAGTCTGCTCCTCTGCTCCTCTGCTCCTCTGGGCCTCTGCATCTCTGGGCTGGGGCGTTGTGACGACAGCGCCCAGCTTAGATTCAAAAAAAGTTTTTTGCGCTGCTTTTTTCAAAAATGCGGCGCCTCAACAGGGGACAACAATGGATTTAGCAAAAGTTGCAGCAGATCGCGGCATAAAATATTTTCTGATTTCCTACACCGATCTGTTCGGCAGCCAGCGCGCCAAGCTGGTGCCGGCCGCAGCGATTGCCGGCATGCAGAAAAACGGCGCCGGGTTTGCCGGTTTTGCGACCTGGCTGGATCTTTCTCCGGCCGATCCGGACATGTTCGCCATGCCGGATGCGGAAAGCCTGGTGCAGCTGCCCTGGAAGCCGGAAGTTGGCTGGCTCGCCTCCGATATCTGGATGGACGGCAAACCGGTGGCGCAGGGCCCGCGGGTGGTGCTCAAGCGCGTGGCCGAGCAGGCTTCAAGCCTTGGCTATGTGATGAAAAGCGGCGTGGAGTGCGAGTTTTTCCTGATCAACCCCGATGGTACCGGCATCGCTGATGCGTCTGACACCGCAACGAAACCTTGTTACGACCAGGCCGCCTTGATGCGCCGCTATGAGGTGATCACCGAAATCTGCGACGCCATGCTGAGCCTCGGCTGGGAGCCTTATCAGAACGATCATGAGGATGCCAATGGCCAGTTCGAGATGAACTGGACCTATGACGCGGCGCTGCGAACCGCCGACCGACACGTGTTTTTCAAGTTCATGGCCAAGTCGATCGCCGAGAAGCATGGTTTACGCGCAACCTTCATGCCCAAACCGTTTCTGGGCCTGACCGGAAGCGGCTGTCACAGCCATGTTTCGGTCTGGCAAGGCAGCAGGAACGCATTCGAAGATGAAGCGGGCGAGCTCGGCGTCTCCAAGCTCGGCTATAACTTCATTGGCGGGATCATAGAACATGCGGATGCATTATGCGCGCTGCTGAACCCGACGGTAAATTCCTATAAGCGGATCAACGCGCCGCGCACGCTCTCCGGCGCCACCTGGGCGCCGAATACGGTGACCTATACCGGCAATAACCGCACGCATATGATCCGTATTCCGGAGCCGGGGCGGTTCGAGCTGCGGCTCGCCGACGGCGCCGCCAATCCCTATCTGCTGCAGGCCGGCATTATCGCCGCCGGGTTGGACGGCATCACCAAAGCCAAGGATCCCGGGGCGCGGCTCGATATCAACATGTACACCGAAGGGCATCTGGTGACGGATGCCAAACGCCTGCCGCTAAACCTGCTGGATGCGCTGCGGGCTTTTGAAGCCTCGGCGACCCTGAAGGAGGTTCTGGGCGACAGTCTGGTATCTGCCTATGCCAAGATGAAGCGTGCCGAATGGAACGAATATGCCGCGCATCTGACGCAATGGGAACGGCAGAACACGCTCGACTGCTGAACGCGACCACCGTAACTTCGCCATTGGCACGCTCGTTCCATCGCATGGGTTGCGGCGGCTGGTGCCGGGGCGCTCCACGCTGGGTTGACCGTAGCACCCGAAATGCGGACCTTTTAGTTCCGCTAATGTTCACGAATGGTTCTGGGTCTCTAACAGCAATGTTAGTAAAACAGAACAGGCGAAAGCCGTTCCCTTGCGTGCACCGTATTCAAGCGCTCGCGCGTGCCGCGGTGATCGTGTAGAGTTTTGAGATGATCAGCTTTGAATATTACTTTGTGCAATGGCTCGCCAAGGAAACCTCGGCGCCAGGATGCCGGCCGAGGCTCCTTGGCTTGCGGGTTGCCTGGGGATGCGTGCGATGACGCAGGCGGAGTTGACAGCCTGGGGGACGCGCAACGGCTGGCAAATAATGGCGGGTTGCCCCAGCCTGGTGAAGCCGGGGCGGCCGAAAGATGCGATCGTGCGGCTTTCGTTCAAGGTAACGGTCGTCAGTCTGGAGGTGCGTAAGGCGACGAAATGGGAAAAGGTGGCCAGCGCAAAATACGAGGATGTTTCGCTGGATGAAGACGGCGAGCGCGTGCTCGGCCTGGGCTTCGAAAAGGTGCCGAGCATTGCGATGCTGATGCGGGAAAACCGGGATGCCCAGGTGTTTTCCAAGTTCGGCAAATAGCTCGCGTCAAATTCGGAAAAAAGGCAAGTCTTGGATCCCCCGCCTTTGCGAGGGATGACGTTCTAGGCAATTGGCCGAGCTATTTTAAAAGCCCCGCCAAAGGTTGATAAAATCGTTTAGCCACAACGGGGTCCCGCTTCTTTTTCTTTAACAATGAAGCGCCGCTTCTTCCCAGCCCCGGCCTTCGCACAGCGGCCGTGCCCGCCATGCGAAGGCATTATCATTCGGCGCCGGCGCCGAGGCTCTCGAGGTCGTGCTCGATGCCGAGCAGGGTTTGCGGCGCCCGGTTTTTCAGGATGAAGAACCAGACCACGCCGATCAGCATGTAGACCACAAAGCCCCAAGGAAAGTAATTATACGGGGCAGCGGGAACCGGGTAGATGCTGCCGAAGAAGGCAGCCGCCATGCATATCGCGCCAAGGCCGCCCAGGATGACGTCTCCGGCTTTCAGCTTGCCTTCCCGGTAGATCAGGATGGGCGCGCAGACGGAGCAGAGAAAGTAGACGGTAAGGAAGCCGAAGGTCGCGATGGTGCCGAACCAGCCGACCAGATTGATTTCCCCATCATGCGAGAAGACGATGCAAAGAATCGCGTTCAGCACCACGCCGACGCCGATCGCCAGATGCGGCGTGCCGTGATGTTTATGCACCATGCCCATGGAGTTATGCACGAACTGGTAGCGGCCGAGCGAGAACAGCATGCGGGCGAAGGCGGTAAGCTGCCCCAGCGAGCAGGCAAAGCAGCTGATGGCGGCGGCGAAATAGATGAAGGTGGAAACCCAGCTCGCCATGCCGGAGGTGAGATCGTTCAAAGGTGCAGCGCTGGCTCCGAGTTTCGTGCCGCTGTCCTGGAAACCCATCACGACGATATAGGTGGTGAAGGTGAAGAAAATGCCGACGATGATGCAGGTGGCAATGATCGCGCGCGGCACCACGACTTCCGGGTTGCGGATTTCCTTGGCCAAGGTTGCGGCACTTTCGAAGCCGACCCAGGAGAAGATGGCGAACACGATCGGCGGCGCGATGCTGCCGAAGGAAGCGCCCTTCAAATGCACCTGCTCAGGGTCCAGCTTGAAGCCGGCCTTGTGCCAGATGAAGAAGCAGACGATCAAAATTGCTGCGACCGAGAGCACCTCGAGCGAAAGCCCGAGCCGGGTGGACATTTTGACGTCGCGATAGGCCAGCAGGAAGATCAAGGCCGAGACCGCGATGTAGATGAGAAAATTCGGCACCACAGCTTTGATGCCGATCGCGACGACGAAATCCTTGAAGAAGATCGAAGTGGCAACGGTAAGTGCCACGGCGGTGAATAGGTAGGCCACCAGCATTGCCCAGCCGGAGAGCAGGCCGAAGGATGGCCCCAAAGTGCGTGAGACATACAGGAAGAAGGAGCCGGCGGCTGGGATGCGTTTGGCGAGTTTGCCGATGTTGATTGCAACGATCACCAGGCTGACGGTCGCCAAGGCATAGACCAGCCAGGACTCCGAGCCCGCCATGCCGCCGACGACGGCGACGCCCAGCGCCGGCGTGAAGGTGGGGGAAAGGCTGCAAACCGATTGTCCGATTGCCTCAACAAGTGAGAGACTATTCCTTCGTAATTCAGCCATTGGGCCCCTCTATATGTTCAAAAAAACACGCGGTTGTACAAATATCCCAGGACTGGAAGGCAAATCCCGTGCCAATAGTTTTCCGCCAGAAACAACACAAAAAAAGCTCAGGATAATTCTGCCTGATTAAGAATTATGCTTATAATGAATAAAAATCAGCTTCAAGATAAACTTTTATTCTTTGCGATAATTTTTTGTGGCAAGACCTCGACACCGCAAGATTGCTTGGAAAGCCGCGCCGGGGCAGCATCCGCAAGGCAGGCGAGCGGGGATTTGTTGCGTGGGAAACTTAGGAATTTTAGGCTTGCTGACACTGGCGGCGGTGCTGGAGGCAGGCGGCGACGCGCTGGTGCGCTCCGGCCTGCACGCGCCAAACCATGGCGGGCGTATCGCTTTCATGCTTGCCGGTGCGGCCGTGCTGTTCGCCTACGGCGTGTCGGTCAATCTGCCGCCATGGGATTTCGGGCGGCTGCTCGGGGTTTATGTCGCGCTGTTCTTCGTCGTGGCGCAGCTGATCAATTTATTGGCCTTCGGAATGAGACCGGCCCTGCCGATTTATTGCGGCGGTCTGCTCATCGTCTCCGGCGGTTTGCTTATCACCTTCTGGCGCGCCTGAATCAATCCATCCAGCCAAAGGAGCGCGTCACTGCTTTTTTCCAGGCGCTGTAGTATCTGGCTCGGTCCGCATCGCCCATCGCCGGCGTCCAGATTTTCTGGATTGCCCAGTTCGCCCGCAGCTCCGCCTCGTCCCGCCAATAACCGACGGCAAGGCCAGCTGCGTAAGCCGCGCCTAACGCCGTGGTTTCGGTAACGACAGGCCGGATCACCGGCGCATTCAGCATATCCGCTTGGAACTGCATCAGCATTTCGTTGCCGACCATGCCGCCATCGCATTTTAATTCCTTGCAGGCGATAGCGCTATCGTTCTGCATTGCCTCGACCACGTCGCGCACCTGGTATGCCGTCGCCTCAAGTGCAGCACGCGCCAAATGTCCCTTATTGGCGTAGCGCGTCAGGCCGGTGATGACGCCGCGCGCATCCTCGCGCCAGTACGGCGCGTAAAGCCCGGAAAACGCCGGCACGATATAGACATCGCCATTATCGGCAACGCTGCGCGCCAGCGTCTCGACCTCCGCGGCATCGGCGAACAGTTCCAGATTATCGCGCAGCCACTGCACCAGCGCGCCGGTGATCGCGATGGCGCCTTCCAGCGCGTAATGCGGCTTTTGCGCACCGAACTGGTAGGCGAGCGTGGTGAGCAGGCCGTAATTCGAGGCAACCGGCGCGATGCCGGTATTCATCAACAGAAAACTGCCGGTGCCATAGGTGTTCTTTGCCTCTCCCGCGGCAAAGCAAGTCTGGCCGACAAGTGCGGCCTGCTGGTCGCCCAGCATTCCCGCGAGTTGCACGCCCTGCAAAGGCGACTGGCGAATAGGCCCATACACGGTCGAGGACGGACGGATTTCCGGCAGGCAGGCGCGCGGAATGTCGAACTGCGCCAGCATCTCCTCGTCCCAGGCGCAGGTGGCGAGGTTCATCAGCTGGGTGCGGCTGGCATTCGTCACGTCGGTGATGTGCAGTCCGGTGAAGTTCCATGCCAGCCAGCAATCGATGGTTCCGAAAGCCGCTTCGCCGGCCCCGGCTTTTTCGCGTGCGCCGGAAACATGCTCCAACAGCCAGCGCAATTTCAGGCCGGAGAAATAGCTGGCCAGCGGCAGGCCGGTCGCAGCACGAAACCGGTTCTGGCCGCCACCCGCAACATATTTTGCCAGCATCGCCTCCACCCGCGTATCCTGCCAGACGATCGCATTATGCAGCGGCTGGCCGGTCGCCTTGTCCCACAGCAGGGTGGTCTCACGCTGATTGGTGATGCCGATGGCGGCAAGATCGCCGGGGCCGAGATTGCGGCGCGCCAGCGCGGCGCCGGCCACCTCATAACTGTTGGCCAAAATCTCCAGCGGGTCGTGCTCGACCCAGCCCGGCTGCGGAAAGATCTGCCGATGTTCCTTCTGCGCCATCGAGATGATACGGCCGGATTTGTCGAAGACGATAAATCGCGTGCTGGTCGTGCCCTGATCCAGCGCGCCGATATACCGGCTCACATGGCGGCCCGCAAAGCGGCCAAGCCCTGATCCAGATCGGCGATCAGATCGGCGGTATCCTCCAGCCCGATATGAAACCTCGCAATCTCGCCCTCAAATTCGCCGCTGCCGGCGCTGCGGCTGATGCTGTGCCGGGTCGGCAGCACCAGGCTCTCAAAGCCGCCCCAACTGGCGCCGATGCCGAAAAGCTGCAGCGAATCGATCATCGCCACCACGGCCTGCAGCGAATATTCCGGCTTGAACACCACGCCGAACAGGCCGCAGCCGCCGGTAAAATCACGTTCAAAATACGCGTGGCCAGGGCAGGAGGAAAAAGCCGGGTGCAGCACCCGCGCCACCTCGTCGCGTGTCGCGAACCAGGCGGCAATCTCGAGTCCAGCCCGGTAATGCGCCCGCAGCCGCAGCCCCAAGGTACGCAAACCGCGCAGCGCCAGCCAGCAATCATCCGGAGAGGCATATTGCCCGAGATCAAGCGCACCTTTGCGCAGCCAGGCCCAATCCGCCTCGGAATTCACCGTGACGGCGCCAAGGATCAGGTCGGAATGGCCGCCGACATACTTGGTCAGCGCCTGAATGGAAACATCTACGCCATGCAAGAAAGGCTGGAAGTGATGAATGCCCCAGGTGTTGTCCATGAAGACCCTGGCGCCATGCGCGTGGGCGATGCGCGCCAAGGCCGGAATGTCCTGTACTTCGAAAGTGTGGCTGCCCGGGCTCTCGGTGAACAACACTTTGGTGTTGGTCTGAAAAAGTGACGCGGCCTGCGCCTCATCTACCATCGGGTCGTAATAGCTGGTCGTCACGCCGAAGCGCGCCAGCACAATATCGGCGAAACTTCTGGTGGGACCATACACCGAATCGGGCAGCAGCAGGTGGTCGCCGGATTTCAGATAAGCCAGCAGCGGCGTCGTGCAGGCGGCAAGACCGGAGCCGACGATCTGGCAGTGGCTGCCGCCCTCGATCTCGGCGACCGCGCGTTCCAGCGCGAAATGGGTCTCGGTGCCGTACAGGCCGTAGAGTTCCACCTGTTCCAGCCGGCGCGTCCCCTGCGCCTGCTTGGTGGCGATATCCGGCCATAGCACGGTGGAGCCGCGCACCAGCTTCGGGTTGACATAGCCATAGGCCTTGGTGCCGGATCGGCCGGCCTGAACGAGAGCCGTATCGAACTTTTTCGCCATCTGAACCTCAACCGGCGTGTCGTCCCGGCTGCCCCATTCCGCCCAGGAACCATCATAAAGTGCAGGCTCCGGCAAGCCCGCCAGCACCATGCCAAGATTGAGTACGGCGGCGGTAACGCCGGAGCCGCAACTGGTGATCACCTTCTCGCCGCCGGTAACACCGGCCTTGGCAAAGCGCTTGCGCAATTCCGCCGCCGGCAGCATTTGACCGCCTTCCAGCAATTCCTGAAAGGGCAGGGATTTCGCACCCGGAATGTGCCCGCTTTTCATGCCTGGCCGCGGCTCCGGCAGCGAGCCGTCGAATCGTCCGGCGGCTCGGGCATCTACGATCGTCGCCGCGCCGCTGCTAAGATTGCGCATTATGTCGCCAAGATGGCGGACCATTTCCGGGCGGTAGAACGCATTATAACTGCCGGCCAAGCACGGTACTGCCGCGCCGGCCTCGATTTGGCCGCCTGCCGCGATCCATTTCGGCAATCCGCCATCCAGAACCGCCACCTCGTCATGGCCAAAGACGCGGAACATCCACCACAGCCGGGCGCTGGAAAATATGCCGCGCTGGTCGTAGACAATAATTCTGCTGGTATTGCCAACGCCAAGGGCAGCCACTGCCCGCGCAAAAACCTCCGGGCTTGGCAGCATATGCGGCAGATGCGTTGCATCGTCGCGGATCGCGTCGATATCGAAAAACCGAGCTCCGGGGATGTGCGCGGCGTTGAAAAGCGCGCTTGCATCCTGTGCCTCATTTGGCAGATAGAAGCTCGCATCCAGTACGACAGGGGGCGATCCTGCAGCCCCATCCAGCGTCTTCGCCAGCCATTCAGGCGAGACGAGATTTTTCACTTAGGCCTAACCGCGCGCCGCCGTGATCATCGTCCGCACTCGATCCGCGGCGCCCGCGCCCTTCATGGCATCCCGCCACGCAGTTTCGGAGACGCGCTGATGCGCGGTCACCGCGTCCTCCGCGCTGGTGATCATCGCAACGCCGGTTTGCGCGGAAGGCGCCGAGTCTCCCTCGAATGGATTGATCGCCAGAATCGCGCGCTCGCGCGAACGCAGCAGCGTGAACGGGCCATTCGGCTCGCCATTTGGCATCAATCCCAGCTGCAGGCCGATCGGCTCGCTCTCCATCAGCCGGGCAATAAGCTCCATCTCGTGAAAAGCCACTTCTCTGGCGGTATTGCGAAGCTTGTCGGAGGCAGCGATGTTGCCGGCGACGCCTTTCTCCAAAAACTTCTGGATCGAGCTGAAGGTGAGAATGCCGATGATCGAGGGTTTGCGCGTGGCGAACATGCGCTTGCGGGCATACATCACGCCCAGCAGCTGTTCGGCGGCCGCACGGGCCATGCCCCGCTCCGGCCCGGCCGCGTCTGCCGCCTCTTCAAAAATCTGCGACAGCACAAGGTCGAACCGGTCGGAGGTGATCAGATAACTGATGGGTCCGAAGACCTGCAGTATCTGGTCGGACGTCTCCTCGATCTGGCGCAGCCGCTCCATGTAACCGACCGGTTTGGTGTAATATTCAACACCGATACCGAGCAGAGTCAGCGGCGAGATTTTCAACAACTCGGCCAGCCGGTTGACCGTGTCCAGCTTGATGACCTCGCCTTTTTCGTAACGGTACAAAGCCGCGCGCGAGACGCCGAGTCGCGCCGAAATCTCCTCTGCCTTCAGCCCGGACTCCATGCGATACGCACGCAATTGCTGACCTATCTCGTTAAACCGCATTGCACCTCCAGTCTAAGCCCGCCAGCCCTGTCCATAACAAAAGACGAAATCTCAGAACTTATATTTTCACCGCTAATCTGCATTATGCAAGATCACGTAGCCAAATACAATCAACTGTCATGGTTTTAGAGATTCGTTCAACAGCGAAGTCTGGAAGCACAAGCCAAGCCGCCCGTCAGGCTTTCTAACAGCTTGCGCGAAATATCGCGCAAGGGCCGCCGCAGAATTTCAAACCGCTTGCGCTGCCAATGACAGGCTAAAGGCTGTAAATAATATATTAACTGTTTCGCGACATCTTGCCGTATGCAAGCCGTGCCGCCTAATGCCATGCCTGCCAGGCCAGCTTCAGCCAAGCGCCGGGCTGCGGAAACGCAAGGCCGCGTCGCCGAAGGCGTTGTTGCCAAACACTGGCAGTCGAAAGGCTTCACGATACTGGCGCAGCGTCTGCGCACCGGCGCTGGAGAGATCGACCTCATCGCAGCCGATGCCGCGACCCTGGTTTTCGTTGAAGTAAAATCCCGCAAATGCTTTGCACAGGCGGCTTATTCTGTACTGCCGCGCCAGCAAGCGCGGCTTTTTCAGGCCGCCGACTCGGCGCTTGCCCAGCATGATGACTGGGCGCGGCCAAATATACGTTTCGATGTCGCGCTCGTCTGCGGCGGAGCCGTTGAGCATATTCAGGACGCTATCCGCGCTGATTAGCAAAAGCCGCAAGCAGCCTAGCATGCGCCCGGGTGCCGCGGTGAAAACAGGCAAGTTCGAATTTCTCGTTCGGGGAATGAATGCGATCATCCTCCAGCCCAAATCCGGCGAGCAGGCAGTCCAGCCCCAGCTGGACCTTAAACGCCTCCACCACCGGGATCGAGGCGCCGCATCCCACCAAAGCCGCCGACGTCCCGAATTCTTCGCTTAGAGCTTCCTGCGCCGCTTGCATGAAAGGCGCGTCCAGCCGCATGGCGAACCCCGGCGCCGCGCCGTGATGCTTAAATTCGACCTTGGCGTCCGGGCGCAGCCTGTCCCGGACGAAGCGTTCAAAGTTTTGCACCACCGCTTGCGGGTCCTGGCCCGGCACCAGGCGAAACGTCAGCTTCGCCGTCGCCTCCGCCGGGATCACCGTCTTGGTGCCATCGCCCTGGTAGCCGCCGAAAATCCCGTTGATATCCGCCGTCGGGCGCGCCCATAATTGCGCCAGCGGCGACTGGCCATGCTCGCCGGCCGGGCTCGCCAGGCCAACTTCGCCGAGAAAACTATCCGCATCGAAACCCAGCCGGGCCCAGGACTCCCGCAAAGCATCCGGCATCGGCGCCACGCCGTCATAGAAATGCGGAATCCTGACGCCGCCCTGATCGTCCTGCAGATCGCCGAGAATGCGGGTCAGCGCGTTGATTGGGTTGAGCGCGACGCCGCCATACAGCCCGGAATGCAAATCCCGGCTCGGCCCCTTCACAGTTACCTCCACCGCGGCCAAGCCGCGCAGGCTGGTGGTGATCGCCGGTGTCTCGAAATTCCACATATTGGTGTCCGCCACCAGCACGAAATCGGCCGCCAGTGTTTCTTTCTCTTTCGTCAGAAGCTCCTGCAGCGAGGGACTGCCGCATTCCTCCTCGCCCTCCAGCAGCACGGTGAGGCGCACCGGCAGGCCGCCGGTCACCGCGATATGCGCTCGGCAAGCCTCAAGGAAACTCACCACCTGCCCCTTATCGTCCACCGCCCCGCGCGCCACGATCCGCTTGCCGCGCGGCCCGTCGACCAGTTGCGGATCGAAGGGATCGGAGTGCCAGAGCGCCAGCGGCTCCGGCGGCTGCACGTCATAATGGCCGTAGAACAGCACGTGTGGGGCCTGCGGCCCGGCGGCGTGATGCTGCGCCACCACTCCCGGCAGTCCCGCAGTCTGCGAAATGCGGGCGGTAAATCCCATCGCCTGCAGCGCGTCCTTTGCCCAATCCGCCGCCGCCAGGCAGTCCTGCCGATGCGTCGGCTGGGCGCTGATGCTGGGGATCCGCAGCAATTCGAACAGCCGCTCAAGCGATCGATCGATATCGGCATCGATACGCGCCAGAACTTGATCCACCGCCGTCTTTTCCATCGGTCAAAACCTTGATTAGTTGCCTCGCCTCGCCGAAAACCGGGTATGACGAGTCTCAGCCTGCATAACACCCGCACCCGGGCTCGAGAAGTTTTTGAACCGATCGACGCGGCTAACGTGCGCGTTTATCTCTGCGGCCCGACCGTCTATGACCTCGCCCATATCGGCAATGCCCGCAACGTCGTGGTCTTCGACATCCTGGTCCGCCTGCTGCGCCGGCTTTATCCGCGCGTGACCTATGTGCGCAACATCACCGACGTGGAGGACAAGATCACCGCCCGGTTTCTCGAAACCGGCGAACCGATCGCCTCCATCACCGCCCGCACCACCGCCGACTACCATGCCGATATGGCGGCCTTATACAGCCTGGCCCCAGACATCGAGCCCCGCGCTACCGCCCATATCGCAGAAATGATCATGATCATCGAGCGGCTGATCGCCCGCGGCCATGCCTATGCCGCGGAGGGCCATGTGCTGTTCGCGGTCAATTCCGATCCGGATTACGGCAAATTCTCGGGTCACACGCCGGAGGACCTGATCGCCGGCGCCCGGGTCGATGTGGCGCCCTATAAGCGCGCGCCAGGTGATTTCGTTCTGTGGAAACCCTCGACGCCGGATATCCCGGGCTGGGACTCGCCCTGGGGCCGCGGCCGGCCGGGCTGGCATATCGAATGCTCCGCCATGTCCTGGCGGCATCTGGGCGAGAATTTCGATATCCATGGCGGCGGCGATGACCTGATCTTCCCGCATCATGAGAATGAGATCGCCCAATCCTGCTGCGCATTCCCGGGCTCGGGCTTCGCCAATTTCTGGCTGCATAACCGCATGCTGCTGGTCAACGGCGAGAAGATGAGCAAGTCGCTCGGCAATTTCAAAACCATCAGGGACGTGCTGGACGTGGCCCCGCCGGAGGCGATCCGCCTGCTGCTGATCCGCACGCATTACCGCGCCACCCTGGACTTCACCGACATTGCCTTGCGTGAGGCAAAAAAGGAGCTGGACCGGTTTTACCGCGCCATCGCCGCGCATCCCGGCATCAATGCCGCTGCTGCGATCCCGCCGGCGATCCTGCAACCGCTTTGCGATGACCTGAATACGCCAGGCGCGATTGCCGGGCTGCATCAGCTGGCGGATGCGGCATTGGCCGGCGACGCGGATGCCGCCGCGGCGCTGCTTGCCGCCGGAAGCATTCTGGGGCTGTTGAACCAGGCGCCGGATGACTGGTTCCGCGGCAATGCCGATACCGCTAAAATCGAGGCGTTGATCGCCGAACGCAGGGCCGCGCGAACCGCCAAGAACTTCGCGCGCGCCGACGAGATACGCAAATCGCTCGAAGCGGATGGAATTCTATTGGAAGACCACGCCGGCGGCACCGCTTGGCGCAAATCATGACCGGGCGCAACGGCGGCGCTGAGCTGGCGCCGATCGAACCCTCGCCGGTCGTCATTCTGGTGCGCCCGCAGCTGGCCGAGAATATCGGCGCGGTGGCGCGCGCCATGGGCAATGGCGGTTTGTTTTACCTGCGCCTGGTGGCACCCAGGGATGGCTGGCCGCAGGAACGCGCCTGGCGGATGGGCAGCGGCGCGCATCGCATCCTGGATACGCTCACCGTGCATGAAAGCGTCGCCGACGCAGTGGCCGATCTGCATCGGGTCTTCGCCACATGTCCGCGGCCGCGGCATATTATCAAGCCGATGCTCACCGCGCGCGGCGCCGCCGCCGAGATCAACGCCATCGGCGCCCGGGCGTTAAAATGCGGCATCCTGTTCGGGCCGGAACGGGCAGGGCTTGACAATGACGATATCGCCGAGGCCGACAGCCTGATCCGTTACGATTTAAATCCGGATTTCATGTCGCTCAACCTCGCCCAGGCGGTGATGATCATGGCTTATGAATGGTATATCGCGCGCGATCCGGATGCGCCCGTCAGAACCTTGCAGACCAATGGCGCGAAGATCGCGACAAAATTCGAGCTCGATACGTTCATGGCCCATCTAATCCGCGAATGCGACGCTTCCGGTTTCTTGAAAAACGCCCAGAAGCGGCCGGGCATGGTGCGCAATTTGCGGCATCTGTTCCAGCGCGGCGAGGCAACCCGCCAGGAACTCAACACGCTGCACGGCGTCATCGCCGAGTTCACCCGCGGCCGCGCGCCGGCGCCGGACAATTCCTGAACTCAATTATGCGGCGGGACGTATAATCCGAGCAGTGCCGTTTGCGTTGAGTTCGAAATGAAAACGCGATGTGTCCACAAGTAATCTTCCCCCACTATGACATCGGCGAGATCAGCGAGCGACCTCCCGCCGACCCGTAGCCAGACATCGCCGAATTGCTCGGCGCCGATAGCCGCGCTAGCGAACTGCTCGATCTGATAGGAAAATGGCAGGTTGCCAACGCCGAAGCCGGTCTTCGCCAGGTTCAAACTTGCCACCGGTTTGAGGCCGGCATGGTCCAGTGCCGCCTGCGACACCAAGGTGGAATAGGCGCCTGAGTCGATCATACCCTGCAGCCTCTGATCATCGATCTCGTAGGGTATCGTTTCGTTGAGGCTGGTGCGGTTGATATTGAGCGTTTCCGCGTCGAAATCGCCCGCCCAAGGCGCTACAGGGCTGTCGCAGTGCTGGATGAAATACAGGCTTATACGGTTATCCGGCAGGTCGAATGCGATATCGAAATTGTCAAGAAAATCATAACCCAGAACACCGTCGGCCAGCTTCTTTCCGCGAAGCGTCATCACGCTGAGGTCGCTGACCATGAACGCCTGGTCTTTTGCAATGGCATGACCCGTGTCCACATCTTCCAGAAGTCCGGTATTGAGCTGTACGACGCCACCGACCCCGATCCCGTAGCTGCCGCGAAGGTCACGGAAGGGCGGTCCGCCCAAAGCTTGCCAGGAAGCTACGGTGATCGCGGAAAGGCCGGAGCCGCTATCGACCATCATGCTGAGCTCTTTGCCGCCGATCCTGACCGTAATGACGGGCATTCGCCCATCAATATAGGTCACTGGAAGAGCACCGGCGAGCACTAATGGACAAGTTGTACCCGCCTGTGCCGATCCGGCAGAATAGGCCATGCACGAGAGTATGAACACGAGCTTGAACAACAGCTTCATTGGCGAAAAAATAGACTATTAATGAACTTATCGCAATGAGTTATCGTTGTCAGGATCGTCAAGTTGCAGCTGTGGCGAGCGTGGAAACAGGTCCGGCCGGGCCGGGCGGTGTCAGCACCTCTTCGAAACGATTATATCCGTTTTGCCGCCTGCAGGCCGCCGGCGCTTGGCTGGGTATAAACCTGCTACTGGGAAACGGGGTTCGCTACAAGCCGGAACAATGGAGCTGGGTGCACGCCGCTGGCCGACGCATAGGTGAAGGAAGCAGCCGCTTTTTGGAAAAAAAGCGGCGCAAAAAACTTTTACTACGCTGAAGTCGGGAAGTTCGAACGCCGATGGCCCAGATTCAAAGACGTCTTTTTGATTGTTTTCCTTCAGAAAAAGAAGTGCTTGCTTACTCGATCAAAACACTTACCGGCACATGGTCCGAGGGCTGCGTTTTCGCGCGTTCCTTTTTACCGATGGCGACGCGTTGCAACCGTTCGGCGATCCGCGGGGAGAGCAATGCGTGGTCGATACGCAGGCCGATATCGCGGTCCCAGGCGCCGGCTTGGTAGTCCCAGAAGGTGTACAGGGTTTCGGTCGGGTGCAGGGCGCGCAGCGCGTCGGTAAGGCCGAGCCAGATCAGCGAGTTATACGCGGCTCGGGTTTCCGGGCGCACCAGGGCGTCGGTTTTCGGCAGCGCGCCGGGGGCGTAGTCGGCATCGGTTGGGCACACATTATAGTCGCCGGCCAGGATGAAGTCGCGATCGGCTTCCAACATGGCGCTGGCGTGGGCGTGGAGCGCGCGCATCCAGTCCAGCTTGTAGGCGTAGCCGGCATCGCCGCCGGAATTGCCGTTGGGTAAATACAGGTTGCCGACGGTAAGGCCACCGCCCCCTGCCGCGCCGCATTCGGCTTCGATGTAGCGGGCGTGGCTGTCCTCCTCGCCCATGCCGGGCAGCCTGCGGTAATTGATGGTCAGCTCGGCCCGATGCAGGATGGCGACGCCGTTATAGGATTTCTGGCCGGAGACGGCGGACTTATAGCCCAGCTCGGCAAATCGCAGCGCCGGAAATTGGTGCTCCTCGCATTTGATTTCCTGCAGCAGCAGCAGGTCCGGCTGCTCGCGGGCAAGAAAATCCGCCACGTGAGACTCGCGAGTGCGGACCGAGTTGACGTTCCAGGTGGTAACCTTAATCGACAGAGAAGGAGGTTCCGCAGCCGCAGGAGGAGGTGACATTCGGGTTCTGCACCGCGAAATGCGCACCCATCAGGGCATCTCTGTAGTCGAGCTCGGAACCGGCGAGCAGGTCCAGGCTGGCGGGATCGACAAAGACGGTGGCGCCGATCGCGCTGATCACCAGATCATCCTCGTTGCGGGCATCGGTAAGATCGAATTTGTACTGAAAGCCGCTGCAGCCGCCGGCGAGCACTTCAACCCGCAACGCCTTGGCGTCGGGTTCGGCTGCCAGAATCGCGGCAATCTGCCTGGCGGCGGCCTCGGTCAGGCGGAAGGGGGAAGCGGCGGCCGGCTCAGTCTCAAGGGTTTCACTCATGCATCCCATATAGCGCGGCGCGCGATTGGATTGAAGGCCCGCTTCTGTTGTATGCCAGGTGGCATGGAGTCAGCCCTTTATGCGGTGCGGAGTGAAAACTCGCGCGGCCGTCTCTACGCGGAAGCGCCGCCCGTCGGGCGCAGCGAGTACCAGCGCGACCGCGACCGCGTGTTGCATTCCTCGGCTTTCCGGAAACTGCAGTACAAGACCCAGGTTTTCGTCACCCGCGAAGGCGATTTCTACCGCACCCGGCTGACCCATAGCCTGGAAGTCGGGCAGATCGCCCGCAGCATCGCGCGGCTTCTGCGGCTGGATGAGGACCTGACCGAGGCGCTGGCGCTGGCGCACGACCTGGGTCATCCGCCCTTCGGCCATGCCGGGGAAGCGGGGCTGGACCAGGCGCTGGCCGAATTTGGCGGCTTCGATCACAACGCCCAGAGCCTTCGCGTGGTGACGCTGCTGGAACACCGATACGCAGGCTTCGACGGTTTGAACCTGAGCTGGGAGATGCTGGAAGGCCTGGCCAAGCATAATGGCCCGACCGCGGCGGCGCCAGCCTATATCGCCGAGTTCGACGCGCTGTTTCCGCTCGATCTGGACCGCCATGCCTCGGCCGAGGCGCAGGTCGCTGCCTTGGCGGACGACATCGCCTATAATGCGCATGACATGGATGATGGACTGCGCGCCCATCTGTTTGGCTTAAACGACATCGCGGACCTGCCGGTGGTGGGCGAGATGCTGGCAGAAGCGCGAAAACTCACCCAGGACGAGAAGCGCATCCGCCATGAAATGACGCGCCGGGTGATCAGCTTCATGATCCATGACGTGACCAGTGAAAGCGCGCGGCGTTTGGCGGCACTGCAGCCGGCCGACGCCGATGCGATACGCGATGCAGACGCGCCGGTGATCGCCTTCAGCAAAGCGCTCGAGGCGGCTAATGTCGCCCTCAAGAATTTTTTGTTCCAGCGCATGTACCGGCATTGGCGGGTCAACCGGATGAGCCACAAGGCGCAAGGCGTGACCGAAGCTTTGGGTAGCCTGCTGCTTGAGCGGCCGGAGCTGTTGCCGGAAGACTGGAGGATTCGCGCCGGCGCGGCGGCGACGGCGCAGGCGGCCTCGGCCGTGCGCGATTACGTGGCGGGCATGACGGACCGCTACGCCATGGAGGAGTATAAGCGGCTCACCGATCCCAGCGTGGCCGCCTGAAGGAAGATTGGATGCGATTGTGAGTACGAATTTGTTTGCCGAACTGCGTGAGAAGGTGCTGGAGGAGGTGCTGGCGATGCTGCCGGAGCTGCCGGTCGAAGCACGCGCCAGGATCGAGCTGACGCCGACCCGCGATCCCGCCCATGGCGATATGGCAACCAACGCCGCTCTGATCGCCGCCAAACCTGCCGGCAAAAACCCGCGCGAGCTGGCGGCGGCACTCGCGGCGCGGCTGGCGGCGCTGAACGATATATTTAGTGCGGCGCCGGCCGGCCCAGGCTTTGTCAATATCACGCTGCGGCCACAGCTTCTGCTGCGGCAACTGCCGGTGATTCTGGCGGCCGGCGAAGCCTATGGAGAAGGCCCGCGCAAGGACCGAAAAATCAACGTCGAATATGTCTCCGCCAACCCCACGGGGCCGCTGCATGTCGGGCATTGCCGCGGCGCCGTGGTGGGCGATGCCCTGGCAAACCTGCTAGCCAAGGCAGGCTATCCGGTCACCAAGGAGTACTACGTCAACGATGCCGGGGCGCAGGTCATCGCCTTGGCGCGCTCGGTCTATGTTCGGTATCTGCAGGCCCTGAACCTGAGCGATGCGGCGCAGGAATATGCTGCAAGCGTGCCGGGCGGCATGCAGTATGGCGGGGAATATCTGGCACCCCTGGGGCAGGATCTGGCGCGCGACTATGGCGACAAATTCGCGGACGCGCCCGAGGCGGACTGGCTGGATATCGTGCGCGAATTCGCCGTGGGTAGAATGCTCGACCTGATCCGGGAGGATTTGGCCGCCTTGCATGTAAAGCACGATGTCTTCACCTCGGAACGCGCCTTGGTGCAGGCAGGTGCGGTGGGGCGGGCGCTGGATTTCCTGCAGGAGCGCGGGCTGCTCTATGAAGGCACGCTGGAGCCGCCCAAGGGCAAGACGCCGGAAGATTGGGAGCCGCGCGAGCAGACCCTGTTCCGCTCCACCCTGTTCGGCGACGACGTCGATCGGCCGGTAAAAAAATCCGACGGCTCCAGCACCTACTTCGCTAACGACATCGCCTGCCACGCGGATAAGATGGCGCGTGGGTTCGATACCATGATCGACGTGCTGGGGGCCGATCATGGCGGCTACACCAAACGCTTGCAGGCGGCGGTAAAGGCGCTGGCCGGTGACGTCGATGCGCGGCTGGATGCGGTGCTGTGCCAGATCGTGCGGGTGATGAAAGACGGCGAGCCGGTGCGGATGAGCAAGCGGGCAGGTACGTTCGTGGAGTTGCGCGACCTGATCGACGAGGTCGGGCCGGATGCGGTGCGGTTTATCATGCTGATGCGCAAATCCGACGCCCAGATGGAATTCGACCTGAACGCGGCGGTGGCGCAGACCCGGGATAACCCGGTGTTCTACGTGCAATACGCCCATGCCCGCTGCCGCAGCGTGTTGCGCGCTGCTGGGGAGCCTGCGTCGCTGCAAGCTGCCGATTTCAGCCTGCTGACGGCGCCCGAAGAGCTTGCCTTGATCCGCCGGCTGATCACTTGGCCGCGCGTCGTGGAAGCCGCAGCGGAGGCGCGGGAGCCGCATCGCATCGGCTTTTTCCTGGTCGATCTGGCAAGCGATTTTCATGCACTCTGGCACGCCGGCCGCGATGATTCCGCGCTGCGCTTCATCCAGACCGCCGAGCCGGAGGCGACGCAGGCGCGGCTGGCATTGGTCGCGGCCACCGCAACGATTATCCGTTCTGGACTCGGCGTGCTGGGTGTAAACCCGGTGGAGGAGATGCGCTGAGCCTGATCGTTTGAGGTTGGCGCGCCTCTGCGCGGCACCGCAAGCGTGAATTAGCCTCTTATCAAGAAGCTGGCGCGCGTTTAGGTTGGCGCGATGCGCCAACCTAAACCTGAAGCGCTCCAGCATTGACCGATCCAGAATTCGAAATCCCAGAATTTTCCTACAACCGGCGCCGCCGGCAGCCGACGTTCGATCCGCTGATGCGGCGGATTGCCTTTGGTGCGGGCGGCATCGCGACCTTGGTCATCGTCGTGGCGCTGGTCTGGGGCGGCATGAAGCCGGGCATGAGTTTCGGTCCGCCGCCGGTCATCGAAGCGCCGCCGGGCCCACTGCGCATCGCACCGGCCAATCCGGGCGGGATCACGGTGCCGGGGGCGGACCAGCAGATCATGTCCGGGCAGAGCAGTGCAGCGCCGGATACGCTGGCGCCATCCGGGCCGGCGCCGGATATTTCCGCTTTTGTTCCCCCGCCGCCGGCGCCGCCGCCGCCTCACGCAGCGCCAAGCAGCGTCGCGCCGGCCCGCATTCCGGCCTCGGCGCTGGCGCCGGTACTGCCGGTAACGCCTGCTGTTGCTGGCAAGATCCAGGTGCAGCTTGCCGCCGCGGTCGATCCAGCCGGCGCTCGCGCCGCCTGGACGAAGCTCGAAAGCAAAATGCCGGCGTTGTTTTCCGGCCGAAGCCCGCTCTACAGCCACACCGAGGTAGCCGGGGTCGAGTTCTGGCGGCTGCGCGTCGCCGGTTTTTCGAATGAAGAAGCGGCCAGGCAGTTCTGTAACGCGGTGAAAGCTGCAGGCGGAGCCTGCGCGGTCGCCGCATTTTGACCAAGCCGGTCATTATCGGAATCTCCGGCCCGGTTTTGACGTCCGAGGAACGCCGCCTGCTGCATGCGCATCGGCCACGCGGCGTGATCCTGTTCGCCCGCAACATCAAGGACAAGCTGCAACTGCTTGAATTGATAGTATCGATCCGCGCGGAAATGCCGGCGGAGGGGGTTCTGATGGTGGACCAGGAGGGCGGCCGCGTCGCCAGGCTGCGGCCGCCGTATTGGCCGGAACTGCCGCCGGCGGCCAGCCTGAAAACCCCCGAGCAGGCCTTTGCGCATGGTACGGCCCTGGGCGCAATGAGCCGCAAAGCCGGGTTCGATGTCATCGCCGCACCGGTGCTCGACTTGGCTTATCTTGGCGCCAGCTCGGTTATCGCCGACCGGGCGATCTCGCGTGATCCGGAAATTGTGGCGAACCTCGGCGCGAAGCTGGCCGCAGGTATCATCTCGGAAGGTATGACACCGGTGATGAAGCATCTGCCCGGCCATGGCAGGGCGCTGGTCGACAGCCATTTGTCGCTTCCGCATATCGATTTGCAAGAGGCTGATCTTGCAGCCGATTTTTATCCTTTCCAGGCAAATCACCTGCTGCCCTGGGGCATGACCGCGCATATTCTCTACACCGCTTTGGACTCAAAATTGCCGGCCACCCTCTCGCCCATCGTAATCCGCCGCGTCATAAGGGGGGTAATCGGATTCAAGGGTGTACTGGTGAGCGACGATCTGGCGATGCAGGCCTTGCAGGGTAGCCCGGCGGAGCGTGCCACGGCAGCGCTAGCGGCGGGCTGCGACATCGCCCTCTACTGCCCCGGCGACATGGCTGGGAACGTCGCGGTACTGGAAGCAATTGCCGATGCTGCATGAGGCGCTCTCCGGCATCCTGGCGACCATCGTCGCGATCATTCTGCATGAGCTGGCGCACGGCTTGGCCGCTCTGGCAATGGGCGACCATACCGCGCGCGCTGCCGGAAGATTATCGCTCAACCCGCTGAAGCATATCGATAGATTCGGCTCCGTGCTGCTGCCGGTCTTTCTGGCGATCTCACAGCTCGCCACCATCGGCCGAGTCGCCTTCATGTTCGGCTGGGCCAAGCCGGTGCCGATCGACGCCGCGGCGCTCAGCATCAACGGCCGGCATAATCCACGCCGGCTGATGGCGATCGTGGCTCTAGCCGGGCCGCTCACCAATTTTGCCCTGGCCTTCATCGGCGCGCTCGCCTTGTATCAGCCTTATGGCGATGATTTCTGGACTTATTTCATCGTGGTGAACCTGGTGCTCGGCCTGTTCAACCTGATCCCGCTGCCGCCGATGGATGGCGGCCGCGTTGCGGTTGGGCTGCTGCCTCTGCCCGCGGCACGCTGGCTCGCCGGTTCCGAGAAATTCGGCATCCTGCTGGTTTTGCTGCTTCTGTTCGTGCTGCCGCTGGCGCTCGAGCAGCTCGGCCTGCATTTCAACCCGGTAAATGACGCGCTGAACGCCGTACTGCCCTGGGCGGTCAATACGGTGATGCATTTGGCGGGGCATAAAAATGGACTCTGACGCGCTGGTCCTGCAACTGGAAGGGTTCGAAGGCCCGCTGGACCTGCTGCTGGACTTGGCGCGGGCGCAGAAAGTCGATCTGGCGAAAATCTCCATCCTCGCCCTGGTCGAGCAGTTTCTCTTGGTCATCGAAGGCGCGCGCCGCGTCAGGCTGGAGCTGGCGGCCGACTGGCTGGTGATGGCGGCCTGGCTGACCTGGCTGAAATCCCGGCTGCTGCTGCCGGCGGCCGAGCAAGATGATGCGGCGCAGGGCGCGGAGAGCCTCGCCGCCAGGCTGATCGATTTGCAGGCGATTCGCGCCGCCGCCGCCTGGATGGGCAAACGCCCGCAGCTTGGCTGGGACAGTTTTACCCGCGGCGCGCCGGAGGATTTCACCGAAACCGACCGTTCGCGCCTGCGCCTGGACATGAGCGGTTTGCTAAGCGCCTATCTCGCCGCCCGCCGGCGTGCAGGCGCAAAACAGCAATACCGGCCGAAGCCGATAACCTATTTTTCGGTGCAGAACGCGCTGGCACGGCTGCAGTTGCTGTTTGGCAGCCTGCCGGACTGGTCAACGCTGGAGTCATTCCTGCCGGAAGGTTTGAGCGATGGTCTGCCGCGCCGCGCTGCGGTATCAGCAACATTGGTCGCGAGCCTGGAAATGGCGCGCGGAGGCGCCATCAGCCTGCGGCAGGAGACCCAGTTCGGGCCGATTCTGTTGAAGGCCGGTTTGGGCAATCGAGCATGAGTAGAATTGGCCATGAATGAGCATGAGACTTTGCCGCAGCCGGCGCTGATGCAGGCCGTCCGGCTGGCCGAGGCGGTGATCTTCGCCAGCCGCGAGCCGGTGCATCCGCGCACGCTGGCAAATCTGCTGCCGGAAGCTGCCGATCTGGATACGGTGATCGCAGTGTTGAGGGAAAGCTATGCCGGCCGCGGCGTCGGCTTGGCGGAAATCGGCGGCGGCTGGCAATTCCGCACCGCGGAGGACCTTGCACCTGCCTTGCGCAAGATCGTGGAGTCGCCGCGCCGTTTGCCCCGCGTGGCGATGGAGACGCTGGCGATCGTCGCCTATCACCAGCCGGTGACGCGCAGCGAGATCGAGGAGATACGCGGCGCCAGCCTGTCGCAGAACACGCTGGACCTGCTGCTGGAAAACGGCCTGGTCACGCCGAAAGGCCGCAAGGAAAGCCCTGGCCGGCCGACCTTGTGGGGCACGACGCCGGCGTTTCTGGCGCAGTTCGGGCTGAACGATCTGCGCGATCTGCCCAAGCGCGAAGAGCTGCTGATCGACGCTAACCCGGTCATGGCGGCCGAACCGCCGGCAGAAACCGGCGCATGACCCTGCGCATCACGCGGCAGAGCCTGCTGGATGGCAGCATGTTGGAACGCGTCCGCGGCTACGCGGCAGCCTTTCCGGACATGATGTACCGTACGGAAGAGGAAATGGCGGCGCTGCTGGAACAAACGCTGGCGCAACATCCAGCCGACGAGGATCTATATGTTTTTGGCTACGGCTCGCTGATCTGGAACCCGGCTTTTGATTATGTCGCGCAGGTTCCGGCGACACTGCATGGCTGGCACCGGCGATTCTGCCTGAAAATGCTTGCCGGGCGCGGCACGCCGGAAACACCCGGGCTGATGCTGGCGCTTGATCGTGGCGGCGCCTGCAAAGGGGTGGCGTTCCGCATCGCCGCGGCGGAGGTTCGACAAGAGCTCGGGATTTTGTGGCGCCGCGAGATGTTCGGCGGCTCCTACAACGCCCGCTGGGTCAAGCTGAAAACGCCGGAAGGGAGCCAGCGCGCCATCACTTTCGTGAGCAACCGCGAGCATCCGCGCTATATCTCGGAAATCTGTGACCTGGAAACGGCGAAGCTGATTGCCACCGGCTGCGGCGATCTTGGCACCTGCCGGGAGTATCTGGAGAACACGGTCGAGCATCTGGCAGCACTTGGCATGCGCGACGCCGGGTTGATGCGCATCGTCAAGGCTTTGCCGAAGCCTTAAGGCCTGCTAGTCACCGCGCCAGAATGTTCGGATTTTCCTGGGGAGAGATTGGCCTGATTATGGCGGTGGCGTTGATCGTCATCGGCCCCAAGGACTTGCCGATCGCGATCCGCACCGTCACCGCGATGATGAAAAAGGCCCGCGGCATGGCAAGCGAATTCCAGGGCCATGTGGATGAGATGATGCGGGAGGCAAATCTCTCCGATGTCAAAACCGAGATCAACAAAATCCGCAAATTCGACTTCAAGGGCGCGGTCGAGAAGCATGTCGATCCAGATGGCAGCTTAAAGGCAGCACTGCCGGATGATTATTTTCCGCCGCAGCTCGGCAAGTTTAGCGAGCTCTACGGCAAAAAGACGCCCGAGCCGGTGATGGAGGATCTGCCCGACAGCCCGGCCTTTATTCCCCCGGATGACGCGCGTAAGCAGGCGGTACCGGCCTTTATCCCGCCCGGCACCAAGCGCTGGGGTTTTTGAGCGATGGACGTGGTGAACGATCCGCCTGAAGAAATCAACGACAAGGAAATGCCGCTGCTGGATCATCTGGCGGAGCTGCGGCGCCGGCTGATCTGGTCGGGCGTGGCGCTGCTCATCGCGTTCGGCGTGAGCTATTACTTTGCACCCCAGATCTATGATTTTCTGGCCGCCCCCTTGGCGCATGCGCTGAAAGCCCGCGGCGAGAAGCCGCAGCTGATCTACACCGCGCTGTACGAGGTATTTTTCACCTATATTCAGGTGGCGCTGTTCGCCGGGTTGTTCATCTCCTTTCCCATCATCGCCACGCAATTATGGCTGTTCATCGCGCCCGGGCTGTACAAGCGGGAGAAGCGGGCAATGCTGCCGTTTTTGGTTGCAACGCCCATTCTGTTTTTCCTGGGCGGAGCGCTGGCCTATTACGTGGTGCTGCCGACGATCTATAAATTCCTGCTCGGATTTCAGACCCAGCCCGCGCATGGCGGCGTCGATATACAGCTGATGGCAAAGGTCAGCGAATATCTCGGCACCGTCATGAAGATCATCTTCGCGTTCGGCGTCAGTTTCGAGCTGCCGGTGCTGCTGACGCTGCTGGGACGGGTTGGCATCATCAACGCCGCGGGTCTGAAGAAATACCGGCGCTACGCCTATGTCGGCTGCTTCATCATCGCCGCTATCCTGGCGCCCCCGGACGCGCTGACCATGTGCATCCTGGCCGGCCCGCTGCTGCTCTTGTACGAGCTCTCGGTGGTGGCGGTAAAAATGGCCGAGCCGAAGGTGGTTGAAGATGCATGATATTAATTGGATCAGGAATAGTCCTGAAGCCTTCGATAAAGCGCTGGCGCGGCGAGGACTGAAGCCGTGCTCGGAGGATTTGATACATCTTGACGACATGCGAAAAAAGGCTATTCGCGAGGCCCAAGAGACGCAGCAAAAATCGAACAAGATAAGTGAGGAAATAGGAACACTAGTTCGAAATCCACAAGATCATCCATCCCACAAAAGCTGGCTTGCAGAATCTTACCTTACCGGTGTCGTGGGTTCAAATAAGCAAGATGAGGCTTTTCTCGCTGTGGTTCGGGAAGAGCGTAACAAGCTTCAGAACGAATCAAAAAGACTCAAATCGATACAAAAGGATCTGGAGGCAGGCGCAAAGGATCTGTCTGAAACCGTCACGCGCGAACTCGAAGTGATTCCTAACGTGCTCGATCTTGCAGTTCCAGAAGGCTTGACTGAAGAGTTCAACAAGCCGGAAGGGGAATGGGGTAAGCGCCCAAGCTTCTCGTTTACCGCAAAACATCACTTCGAGATCGGCGAGGCGCTTGGTCTGATGGATTTCGCAGGCGCCACTAAGCTTGCCGGGGCGCGCTTTACAGTACTGCGCGGCGCGCTCGCCCGGTTGGAGCGAGCACTCGGCCAGTTCATGCTCGATCTGCACGTGACACAACATGGCTATACCGAGACGGCGGTGCCGCTGCTGGTCAATGAAGCTACCATGTATGGGACCGGCCAGTTGCCAAAATTCAAAGAAGACCTTTTTGAGACGGTGGATGGTCGATTTCTTATCCCGACGGCCGAGGTGCCGCTCACCAATCTTGTCGCTGGCGAGATCATTCCGGGTGCAGATCTGCCTATCCGCGTGGCGGCACTTACCCCGTGCTTTCGCTCCGAGGCCGGTTCCGCCGGGCGTGATGTGCGCGGCATGCTGCGCCAGCACCAGTTCACCAAGGTGGAGATGGTGAGCATCACCCATCCCGACGCCAGCGGCGATGAGCATGAGCTAATGACGAGCCGCGCCGAGGCGGTGCTGAAAAAGCTAGGTCTGCCCTTTCGCCGCATGCTGCTTTGCGCCGGCGATACCGGTTTTGCCGCGGCCAAAACCTATGATCTGGAGGTTTGGCTGCCTGGGCAGGGGATGCACCGGGAAATTTCGTCCTGCTCCAACATGAAGGCGTTCCAGGCTCGACGGATGAATGCACGGTACCGGGAGACGGAGGATAAGAACGTCGGCTTCGTACACACATTGAATGGTTCGGGCGTCGCGGTCGGCCGGGCTTTGATTGCGGTTCTGGAGAATTATCAGAACGAGGATGGTTCGGTGACTATTCCGGAGGTATTGCGGCCGTATATGGGCGGGCTGGAGGTCATTGGTAGAGCTGCAAACTAGTACCTCGTAGCATTGGCTTGACGTACCAAACGCGTCATGCAGGCGAAGGCCGATATTCACGACTTTAGCAACCGCCTGCACGGTGTTGAAGAAAGACGTGGATGCCGGCCTGCGCCGGCATGACGCGGTGGCTTCACCGCCCGAGACCTAGTTATAAAAGCCTATCTGCTTCTTTTTCTTCATGAAAAGAAGGCCTTACCTTGCTCCCCTCACGGTAGTTACAATTTGTGCGCAGCAAGTCACGGCGCGTTGATTTATGTCAGGGCGCCTGTCCTGCAAGGAGTTCTTTGTGGTCGAGCCTGCTCCCAAACGCCGCCGCCGCTGGTGGATCATTACCGCCGTCATTGTTCTTCTCATCGCCGTCATTTTCTATTGGAAGCATTCCGGCACCAAGGTTGCGCACGCAAAACCCGCGCAGGCGGTTGGGGTTGCTAGGGCGGTAACCGGGCCCATGCCAATTATGCTGGATGCCTTGGGCACCGTCACGCCGGTCGCCACCGTAACGGTATTACCGCAGCTATCCGGTTATCTGACCGATGTCGGCTTTCAAGAAGGCCAGCTTGTCGAAAAAAACCAGTTTCTAGCGCAAATCGATCCGCGGCCCTACGAGGTGGACCTAGAGCAGTATTCGGCGACGCAGGCCAAGGATGCGGCGACATTGGCGCAGGCGCGCTCCGACCTCACCCGCTACGAGATTCTGGAGCGCCAGGATTCCATATCCCAGCAGACCGTGGCGGATCAGCGCTTTCTGGTGCAGCAGGACGAAGCCGCCGTGCAGGTGGACCAGGCGAATATCGACTCTGCCAGGCTTGATCTGGCCTATTGCCACATCACTGCGCCGGTGGCGGGTCTGGTCGGGCTGCGGCTGGTCGATCCAGGCAATTACGTCACTTCCGGCAGCACCACCGGCATCGTGGTGATCACTACCATGTCGCCGATGACCGTGATCTTCGCAATTCCGCAGACCGAGCTTGGGCAGGTGTTGACCCGCACGCAATCCGGCGCTCAGCTTGCCGCCAGCGCCTATTCCAGCGACGATACGACAAAAATTGCCGACGGAAGTTTAAGCGCGATCGGCAACCAGGTCGATACCAGCACCGGCACGGTGAATTTTCGTGCCAGTTTCAACAATGCCAACGATGCGCTGTTCCCGAATGAATTCGTGAACATCCATCTGCTGGTCGACACAATGCAAAACGCCACGCTGGTGCCATCGCCGGCGGTGCAGGATGGCGCGCCCGGCGCTTATGTCTATATCGTCCGGCCTGACAACACCGTGAAGGTGCAGGCGGTCACGACCGGTCCCGCCGACGGCATGAACACGGTCATCACCAAGGGGCTGCAGCCTGGCGACACTGTCGTGATCGACGGCGTCGACCGGCTGGCGGACGGCATGAAGGTCTCAATCGCCGCGCAGCCAGGCACGGCCGGTGCTTCCGGCGCGGCTGCAGAATCCGGCTTAGCTGCATCCGGCCAGAGCGACTGGAAAAAGCATAAATACAAACACAAGCACGGACAGCAATCCGGCCCGGATCCGGGGCAATCGGGGGCGGCCTCGCCGGCACCGCAATAAAGCCGCTGGCTGAGTTCCCATGAACCCATCCCGCTTGTTCATCCTCCGGCCGGTTGCGACGTCGCTGCTGATGATCGCCTTCGTCCTGGTCGGCTTGGTGGCATTAAAGTTCCTGCCTGTCTCGGCGCTGCCGGATGTCGATTACCCGACGATCCAGGTGCAGACGTTCTATCCAGGCGCCAGCCCGGATGTGATGGTCTCATCGGTCACCGCACCGCTGGAGCGTCAGCTCGGCGAGATGGAGGGGTTGGATCAAATGACCTCTTCCAGCTCGGCCGGCGCCTCGGTGATCACCCTGCAATTTGATCTCTCGCTCAGCCTGGATATTGCCGAGCAGGAGGTGCAGGCGGCGATCAATGCGGCGAACAACCTGCTGCCGAGCGACCTGCCGGCGCCGCCAATCTACGCCAAGGTCAATCCCGCCGACGCGCCGATCCTGACGCTGGCGGTCACCTCCAAAACGCTGAACCTGACCGATCTCGAATCGCTGGCCAACACCAACCTTGCCTCGAAAATCTCCGAGGTTTCCGGCGTCGGCCTGGTGACGATCAGCGGCGGCAACGTGCCCTCGGTGCGCATCGTTCTCAACCCGCTGGCGCTGGCCGCCTACGGGCTTTCCATCGACAATATCCGTACCACCGTCGCCAACCTCAACGTCAACACGCCGAAGGGCAGTTTCAACGGGTCATCGCAATCCTACACCATCAACGCCAACGACCAGATCACCGACGCCTCGCAGTATAACGATCTCGTGGTCGCCTATAAAAACGGCGCGCCGGTCAAGCTGGGCGATGTCGGGCAGGTGCTCTCGGCGCCGGAGAATACCGGGCTTGGCGCCTGGATGAATCGCACGCCGGCGATCATTCTCAATGTCGACCGGCAGCCCAACGCCAACGTCATCGCAACCGTGAATGCGATCAAGGCGCAGCTCTCCCGGCTGACCGGCGGCCTGCCGCCGGCCATGAAGGTCAGCATCCTCACCGACGGCACCACCTCGATCCGCGCCTCGGTCTTAGATGCCGAGTTCGAGCTGATGCTCAGCGTGGCACTCGTGGTGCTGGTCATTTTTCTGTTTCTGCGCAATTTCCGCGCCACCCTCATTCCCAGCATTTCGGTGCCGGTCTCGCTCATCGGCACGCTGGCGGCGATGTATGCGTTCAATTTCTCAATCGATAATCTTTCGCTGATGGCGCTGATCGTCGCCACCGGCTTCGTGGTCGACGATTCCATCGTGATGATCGAAAACATCTCGCGCTATATCGAGATGGGCGAGCCGCCGATGCAGGCGGCGCTGAAAGGCGCCGGGCAGATCGGCTTTACCATCATCTCGCTCACCATTTCGCTGATCGCCGTGCTGATCCCCCTGCTGTTCATGGGCGACGTAGTGGGCAGGCTGTTCAGCGAGTTTGCCGTCACGCTGGCGGTCACCATCATCATCTCGGCGGTGGTGGCGCTGACTCTGGTGCCGATGATGTGCGCGCGCATTCTGCAGAGCAAACAGGATCAGCGGCCGAACCGCTTCGAGGTGAAGAGCGAAGAGCTGTTCACCGCTCTCATTGCCAGCTATGGCCGCAGCCTGACCTGGGTGCTGACGCATGCCAGGGTGACGCTGGCGGTTGCAGTCGCGACCCTGATCCTGACCGTGCTGATGTATATTTTTATCCCGAAAGGATTTTTCCCGGTTCAGGATACCGGCGTGATCGAAGGCATCACCCAGGCCTCGGAATCGACCTCCTACGCCTCGATGGCCGTGCATCAGCAGGCGCTTGCCGATGCGATCCTGAAGGATAAAAACGTTGTCAGTCTGTCCTCCTATATCGGAATCGACGGCACCAACACCACGCTGAACGAAGGCCGGTTTCTGATCAATCTGAAACCGGAGGGCAGCCGCAGCCTGAATGCCACCCGGATCATCCGGGAGCTGCAGCGCGCGGTCGCCGGCGTTCCCGGCATTACCCTGTACATGCAGCCGGTGCAGAGCCTGACGCTGAACACGACGGTGGCGCCGACGCAGTATCAATTCGCGCTGGAAGACGCCAACCAGGCCGATTTCAAAACCTATGTGCCGCAGCTCACCGCAAAGCTGAAAACCCTGCCGCAGCTGACCGATGTCGCCAGCGACCTCGAGGCCAGCGGGCTCTCGATATATATCAACATCAACCGGCAGAGCGCCGCACAATACGGCATCACGCCGGCAACGGTGGACGATGCGCTGTACGACGCCTTCGGCCAGCGCATCGTCACCACCATTTTCACCCAGACCAGCCAGTTCCGAGTGATTATGGCGGTCAATCCCAGCATGACGCTGGGCCTGGCCGGGCTGAACAATATCTATCTGCCTTCGTCCTCCGCCGCCGGCGGCCAGGTGCCGCTGCGCTCGATCGCAACCTTCGCCGTGCAGCAGGAGCCGCTGGTCATCGAGCATCTCGGGCAGTTTCCTTCCACGATGGTCTCCTTCAATTTGGCGCCGGGCGCTTCGCTCGGCGGCGCGGTGGATGCGATCACCGCGGCCGAGAAGCAGCTGCATTTTCCCAAATCAATGCAGACCAGCTTCCAGGGCGCGGCGCTGGCGTTTCAGAACTCGCTCGGCAACGAGGTCTTTCTGGTCATCGCCGCGCTGGTCGCGGTCTATATCGTGCTGGGCGTGCTGTATGAGAGTTTCGTCCATCCGGTCACGATCCTCTCGACACTGCCGTCGGCCGGCATCGGCGCGCTGCTGTTCCTGTGGCTGGCTGGCGACGGGCTGGATGTCATAGGCATTATCGGCATCGTGCTGCTGATCGGCATTGTGAAAAAGAACGCCATCATGATGATCGATTTCGCGCTGCAAGCCGAGCGCAACGAAGGCAAGTCGCCGCGCGATGCAATCTTCGAGGCCTGCATGCTGCGCTTCCGGCCGATTTTGATGACGACGGTCGCCGCCATGCTCTCGGCCTTGCCGCTCTGGCTCGGCGGTGGCACCGGCTCCGAGCTGCGGGCGCCGCTCGGCATCGCGATTTTCGGCGGGCTGATGGTCAGCCAGGTGCTCACGCTATTCACCACGCCGGTGATCTATCTGGCGTTCGACGCGCTGGCGCGCCGCTTCGGACCCAAGGTTGTCAAGGCATGAAAGCAAAGCAAGAGGTCACTTTTTTGAAAAAAAGCTCTGCAAAAAACTTAATAGATTCTGCGCTTGGGACGTTGGCGTTGGCGTCGGCAAAGCTCAAGGCCCAAATTAATACAACTCTTTCTGTTTTTGCCGGCGGCCAGCCTTTTTCTTCAGAAGAAGGCCTTCCTTTTCTCCCATGAACCTCTCGGGCATCTTCATCCAGCGGCCGGTCGCCACCACGCTGCTGACGATCGGCATCGCGCTCTCCGGTGCACTGGCGTTTTTCAAGCTGCCGGTGGCGCCGCTGCCCAATGTCTCCTTCCCGACCATTCAGGTGATGGCGGAGATGGCGGGCGCCAGCCCGGAGACCATGGCCGAGACCGTCGCCGAGCCATTGGAGCGCCACCTCGGAATTATCTCCGACGTTACGGAAATGACCTCGCAAAGCGGCGTCGGTACCACGCGCATCAGCCTGCAATTCTCTCTGAACCGCGACATCAACGGCGCCGCCCGCGATGTCGAGGCGGCGATTCAGGCGGCCCGCGCCGATCTGCCGTCGAATTTGCACGCCAACCCCACCTACAACAAATTCAACCCGGCCGAGGTGCCGATCATGGTGCTGGCGCTCACCTCCGGTACGCTTACCCCTGGCCAGCTCTACGATTCCGCGGATACGATTCTGGAGCAGCAATTCTCGCAGGTCACCGGCGTCGGCGATGTGGAACTTGGAGGCGCCGCCTTGCCGGCTGTGCGCGTCGATCTGCAGCCAGGCCCGCTCAACAAATACGGCGTCGGGCTGGAGGATGTGCGCGCCGCGTTGTCAGCAGCCAATGCAGATAGCCCGAAGGGCTTTGTCGATGATAACAGCGTTCGCTACCAGCTTTATAGCGATGACGTCGCCTCCGTCGCCACGCAGTACCGCAACCTGATCATCGCCTACCGCAACAATGCGGCGGTGCATTTAAGCGACGTTGCAACCATCAGCAACTCGGTCGAAAACGTCGATAACGCCGGCTTGTATAACGGCCAGTCGGCGGTGCTGGTGATCATCCATACCAGCCCGGGTGCGAACATCATCAAAACCGTCGATCAGGTGAAGGCGCTGCTGCCGGCGTTGCAGGCGGCCTTGCCGCCCAGCATCAAGATGGCGGTTGCAATGGATCGCTCGATTTCCATCCGCGGCGCGCTTAACGACACCGAGCGTACGCTGTTCATCGCTACCTTGCTTGTCATCGGCGTGGTGTTCGTGTTTCTGCGCTCCGGCCGCGCCACCTTGATCCCGGGGATCGCGGTTCCGGTTTCCATCGTTGGCACCTTCGGGCCGATGTATCTGTTGGGCTTCAACCTCGACAATCTCTCGCTGATGGCGCTGACCATCGCCACCGGCTTCGTCGTCGACGACGCCGTGGTGGTGGTGGAGAACACCTACCGGCATTTGGAAGACGGCATGGAGCCTTATGCCGCGGCGATGCGCGGCAGCGCCGAAGTCAGCTTTACCGTGCTTTCGATGAGCACCTCGCTGATTGCGGTCTTCCTGCCGATTCTGCTGATGCCGGGTCTGCTCGGACGGCTGTTCCGCGAATTCGCGGTGACACTTTCCGTTACCATCGTAATCTCTCTAATCGTCTCGCTGACACTAACACCCATGCTATGCTCACGCTTCCTGCGGCATGAGCATAAAACAGCAAAGCCGCCGAACTGGATGATGCGCAAATTGGAGGAAGGCTTCGATGCACTGCTCGCCGGCTATCAATCCTCGCTCGGCTGGGCGCTGCGCCACCGCGTGATCGTTGGATTAGGCTTTCTGCTGACGATCTGCCTGAACGTTTTTCTGTTTATCGAGGTTCCAAAGGGGTTTTTTCCGGAGCAGGATAACGGCCTGATCATCGGCATGGTGCAGGCCGACCAAAGCATCTCCTTTTCCCTGATGCGGCAGAAGATGGTCCAGCTGCAGACCGTGATCAAGGACGATGCGGCCGTGCAATCGGTGGCCGGCTATACCGGCGGCCGCGCCACCAATAACGGTTTCCTGTTCATTACCTTGAAGCCGCCGGCCAGGCGGCATGTCTCCGCGACGCAGGTTGTGGCCCGGCTGCGCCGGCCTTTGGGGCGCATTGCCGGCGCTCCGACCTTTTTGGTGCCGGCGCAGGATCTCCTCGTCGGCGCCCGTCAAGGCAATGCCGAATACCAGTACACGCTGACCAGCGATGACAGCGTGGCGCTCTATCAATGGGTGCCGAAAATCGTCGCTGCATTGCAAAATCGAAAAGTTCTGCTGGACGTGAACTCCGATCTGCAGCAGGGCGGGCTGGAAACCAATGTGGTCGTCGACCGCGCGATCGCCTCGGCCTATGGCATCACGCCCGAGCAGATCGACAACACGCTCTACGACGCCTACGGCCAGCGCTCGGTTTCCACCATCTACAGCGCACTGAACCAGTATGAAGTGATCATGGAGCTGGCGTCGCAATATCTGCAGACGCCGGACATGCTAAAACAGATATATATCAGCACCGCCGCCGGCACCGCCAGCGGCACCTCGCAAACCAATTTTGCTGCCGGAACGGTTTTAGCCTCGACCAGCAGCAGCAACGCCGCTTCCAGTACCGCGACGGTGGCGCAGGATTCCGCAACCAATCGGGCGATCAATGGCATTAGCGGCAATGCCAACGCTTCCAGCGGGGCCTCCGTCAGTACCGATAAGGAGACGATGATCCCCTTGAGCGCGCTCGCCAGCTTTGCGCCGGGAACGACGCCGATTTCGGTCAATCATCAAAGCGGCGAGACCGCGAGCACCATCAGCTTCAACCTGCCGGAAAACGTGGCGCTAAGCGCCGCCACAACCGCGATCGAGAACACGATGAGCAGCCTAGATGTGCCGCTTTCCATCCATGGCGGCTTTGCCGGCACCGCCGCGGCGTTCCAATCCTCGATGAGCACCGAGCCGCTGCTGATCCTGGCCGCACTCGCCGCGGTTTATATTGTGCTGGGGATTTTGTATGAGAGCACGATCCACCCGATCACCATCATCTCCACCATCCCGTCGGCCGGGATCGGCGCGCTGCTGCTATTGCTGCTGCTGAACACGCCGCTCACCATCATCGCGCTGATCGGCGTGATTTTGCTGATCGGCATCGTCAAGAAAAATGCGATCCTGATGATCGATTTCGCGCTGCAGCTGGAGCGGCAGGAGGATATCAGCCCGGAAGAGGCGATTTTTCAGGCAGCGCTGCTGCGGTTCCGACCGATTCTGATGACGACCTTTGCGGCGATTCTGGGCGCTGTCCCGCTGGCGATCGCGCTGGGGCAGGGGGCTTCGCTGCGGCAGCCGCTTGGGCTGACCATCATCGGCGGGCTGATCGTCAGCCAAGCGCTGACCTTATATACCACGCCGGTGGTCTACGTGTTCATGGACCGGCTGGGCACCAGGCTACGCGGCCGGGCAAGAAAGGCGGCGCCGCGCGCGGGCAGTGTTGCGAAGCCGGTATGAAAAGGGCCGCCGAAGATCCTATGAGGAAATGCATCGTCCGGCTTTTGCCGGCACTCGGGTTCGCCTGCAGTCTGACCGGCTGTCTGGTGGGTCCCGACTACTACAGGCCGGCCGCGCCGCCGGCCGCCGCCTACAAAGAGGCGCCCGGTTGGACGCAGGCAAATCCCTCAGACGGCATCCCGAAGGGCGATTGGTGGACCTTGTACAACGACGTGGATTTGAACCGGCTGGAACCGCTGGTCGCGGTTTCCAACCAGACGGTGGCGGCCGATTACTTTGCCTATGAGCAAGCGCAGGAGATCGTGGCGGAAACCCGCGGCGGCCTGTTCCCGACGATCGGCTTGAACGGCAGCGCCACCCGCGAATCCGGCAGCTCCGGCGGCAGCGCCAGCGTGGTCGAGGAAACCGGTGCGACTGCCACGACCGGCACGACCGGCGCGACCGGCACGGCGGGCATCGTCGGTACCGGCGGCGCGACCGGCTCCACCGGCATCTCCACCGGCGGCATTTCGCTGAGTTCCGGGCCGCGCACCAGCGGCCTATTCGAAGGCAGCGTCGACTGGACGCCCGATATCTGGGGCAAGATCCGCCGCGAGGTTGAGAGCGATGTCGCGGCGGCCGAGGTGAGCCAGGCTGATCTCGCCAACGCCACGCTCTCCGCCCAGGCGGCGCTTGCCATCGATTATGTCGATCTGCGCGGCGCCGATGCACAGATATCCCTGCTGCAGCAAACTGTGGCCGCCTATCAGCGCAGCCTGCAGATTACCGAGAATCAGTACAACGCCGGCACCGCCGCATTGTCCGACGTGCTGACCGCGCGTACCCAGCTGGAAGGCGCGCAGGCCCAGCTGATCAACGAAGGCGCGGTGCGCGCGCAATATGAACACGCCATCGCGCTGCTCGCCGGCCAGGCGCCCGTTGCGCTGACTGTGCCGCCTGGCCGGCTGATGACCAAGATCCCGCAGATCCCGCCCGGCCTGCCATCCACTTTGCTGGAGCGCCGGCCTGACATCGCCGCTGCCGAACGGACGATGGCGGAGGAGAACGCCCAGATCGGCGTCGCCGACGCCGCATTCTATCCCGAGATCAGCCTCTCGGCCCTTGGCGGCTTTGCCGCGGACCCGATCGGCGGCCTGTTCTCGGTCAGCAATTCGCTATGGTCCTTGGGCGCTACCGGCAGCGAGACCTTGTTCGAAGGCGGCACACGCACCGCTACCGTGAGGGCCGCGGAGTTCGCCTATGAAGAGAGCGTCGCCAACTACCGCGAGACCGTACTTTCGGCATTCCAGGACGTCGAGACCGATCTTTCCAATCTGCGCATCCTGGCGGAGCAGGCAATGGTGGAACAGGCGGCGGTGAACGACGCCCAGCGTGCCGAGCAGATTGCTTTGAACGAGTATGAGGCCGGCACCCAGGTCTACACCACGGTCGTCACTGCGCAGACGACGCTGCTGACTGATCAGGAGGACGCGCTGACGGTGCAGCAGGACCGGCTGGCGGACAGTGTTTCGCTGATCGAAGACCTGGGCGGCGGCTGGCAGGCTCCCGGGAGCTAGGCTGGATCGTTACGGCGGATAGCGCTGGTGTCCCGGCCGGAAAGGGTGTAGACTTTGACTACGGCGCTTTTCGTTACTGGTTCTTGCGTGCTTTACTTGCGATGCTTTCGCGGCTCGACGCTTCCCAACAACTGAAGAGAATTTTTGGCCCGCACGTCGTGGGTTCGCTGTTTGTTAGGAGATGCGTTATGGCATCAGGTACGGTTAAGTGGTTCAACGCGCAAAAAGGCTATGGCTTCATCCAGCCGGATGACGGCTCCAAGGATGTGTTCGTGCACATTTCTGCGGTCGAGCGCGCCAAGCTCGGAACGCTGAATGAGGGTCAGAAGATCCGCTATGAGATTCAGAGCGGCCAGCAGGGCAAGGTCTCGGCTGAAAATCTGCAGACCGCTTAAGGCTGCAGCTATCTGATTTGACGGCGGCGCCCGCCTGGGCGCCGCCGTTTTTTTGTCCGGTTCGCCTTCTGTCGGGTTCGCCTTCTTGCGGAACCTGCACGAGGTTGGATGCGCCGTGCCAGACGTCGTTTCACTAACGCGTAGACCGGAAAACATCGGGTCAGGGCCGCTGGGCGCGTCCCGGCCGGCTGAAAATCCCGCTACAGTTGACCGGGAAGCGGCCGAAGCCTTGGCCAAGTCTCGATAGTGGCGAAAAACTGTGCCCCATTTGCAACAATAAGAGAATGTTATCGATTCAAAAAAAATGCCGATGTTCGGCGCTGCGCACGCTCTATATAAGGCTCATATTCATCCACGCCTGGGAGGCCTTATGAAGTTACGTACATTACTCGCCGCTGCAACCTGCTTGGTGATGCCAGTTATGGCCCATGCGCAGCCGGTCACTGGCCCTTACGTCAATCTCAGTGGCGGCGGCACAATCGAGAATCCCACGAACTTTAATTTTAAGAGCTTTGGCGTAGGCGGCCGCTTCCAGTGGAAGGCCGGGTATACGGGCATGGGCGGCATCGGCTACGGGTTTGGCGATGGATTCCGGGTGGAAGTCGATGGCGACTATCTGCACACCACGGTCCATAAGGCGGATTTCAACGAAGGCCCGCAAGCCCGGATCTTCGGCGCCGAGCGGAACTACGGCGGCATGGCCAATGTGTTCTATGATATTTCCGTCGGGCTGCCGGTCTATCCGTTTGTCGGGGGCGGTGCGGGCTACCAGTTCAGCGACTACGATCGGCCGATCGGCGACGATACCCTCCGCATTTTTCACTCCGAGGGAAGCTTCGCCTATGACGCGATTGCCGGCTTGGCGTTCCCCATTCCGATGGTGCCTGGCCTATCCTTGACCGCAGAGTACCGCTTCATGCAGGTTACGAAAAACCGGAAATACGGGTCGAGTGACGCTGGTGTCGTAACGGTCGGTCAGGAATCCTATCATAGCGCTTTGATTGGCTTGCGCTACCAGCTTTTCAACCCGCCGCCGCCGGCTCCTGCCCCAACTCCGGCGCCCGCGCCGGTTGCAGCGCCTGCGCCCGCGCCTGCAAAAACCTATCTGGTGTTCTTCGACTGGGATAAATATAACCTCACCCCGCGCGCGCTCAACATCATCGCGCAGGCGGCGTCCGACAGCAAAACCGCCCAGACCACCACGATCAACGTTTCGGGTTACACCGATACTTCCGGTACGCCCAACTATAACAAAGGCCTTTCCTGGCGCCGCGCCAAGGCGGTCGCCGCGCAACTGGTCGCCGATGGCGTCTCGGCTTCGGAGATCGAAACCCACGGTTATGGCGAGACGCATCTGCTGGTACCCACCGGCCCCGGGGTACGCGAACCGCAGAACCGCCGCGTCGAAATCGTTCTGCAGTAGGGACTATTTGCTTGACTTCGAAAAACCCTGGCAGTTCCCTGCCAGGGTTTTTTAATGCTGCTATACATTACGAGAATACAACTATTCCGGACAGCGATTGTCCGATTCTTTTGTCTCGTTGCCGGCGCTGGTAGACCAAAACAAATGGCGTCGCATTTCCGACCTATAGCAATCTAACGGGGAGCGATTCATGAAGCTGCGCATTGGCCTCGCCGCCATCTGCCTCAATCTGCCGGTTTGCGCGCATGCACAGTCGGTGACCGGGCCCTATGTAGGTCTTGGCGCCGGCACTAGCATCCTGGTGCCCGAAAAATTCACCTATGAAGAGCTTGGCGTCTCGGGCAAAACGCATTACCGGCCGGACTATGCCGGCGTTGGCTATATCGGGTTTGGCTTCGGCGACGGCTTCAGGATCCAGCTGGATGGCGATTATATGCGCAACACCGCTCATTCCACCGATATTGAAAACGACGGCGCTATTTACAGGACGACGGGCGCCGAGCGCAAATACGGCGGCATGGTTAATGTTTTCTATGACATTGCAGTCACCCGGCTGCCGATTTACCCCTATATTGGGGGCGGCGCCGGCTACCAGCTCGGAACCTACAACCGCGACCTGTCGACCGATTTCGGTGGCGGCAATGACCTGACAACCTCCGGCACGCAAGGAAGCCTAGCTTATGACGCCATCGGTGGCGTGGCCTTTCCTGTGCCGATGGTTCCCGGTCTGTCATTCACCGCTGAATACCGCTTCATGATGCTCACGCATGCCCGCGGCTATCTGGGTTCGGCGGAGTTCCCCGGCATTTACGACGGGCCGGTCAGCAAGGTTAAAGTCGGCCAGCAATCCTCCCACACCATCCTGCTGGGGCTGCGCTACCAGCTCTTCAATCCGCCGCCGCCGGCCCCGACGCCGACCGTGGCGCCGCTGGTGCCTGTCGCTGCGCCTGCGCCAACCCCGGCGAAAACCTATCTGGTGTTTTTCGATTGGGATAAATACTCGCTCTCGCCGCGCGCGCTCGACATCATTTCGCAGGCCGCGTCGGACAGCAAGACCGCGCAGACCACCACGATCGACGTTTCCGGCTACACCGACACCTCCGGCTCGCCGCATTATAATGAGGGGCTTTCCTGGCGGCGGGCGCGGGCGGTTGCGGCGCAGCTGGTGGCGGACGGCGTTTCGCAATCGGAAATCGAAACGCACGGCTATGGCGAGACGCATCTGCTGGTACCCACCGGCCCCGGCGTGCGTGAACCGCAGAACCGCCGCGTCCAGATCGTTCTGAAATAGCAAGATAAGGCGTTCTAAAACGGGCCGCGCAGCCTGCTGTCAGCAAAACATTTGCTTCTTTTACGCCGGACCTCGTCAGGCCGAGGCCGACCGCGATATACTGCGGCCCGGCGGAAAAATGCTGATTTTCTGCATTGACACCTCTGCGATAGCATCTTTACAAATCGGTAATTCACGCGAAAGCTCTCCGCAATCTAGGGTTGTGCTCGTGATGTTCAATCCTGTTTTAGAAGTAAAGCCATTTTCAATTCATTTCGGAAAGCGATCATATTAGTGTCGAATTTATTCTCCCGCCGTGCCCTGAGTATGAGCCTGCCGATCGCCGCTCTGCTGGTCTTTGGTGGCACTCAAGCCGCTCGCGCCCAATCGATTTTTGAGGATGATCTGCCTGCGCCGGCCGGCGTTGCACTGTTTCCGCTGGCCGATAGTGCGCAAATCGAGGTGGTATTCACGCTGCCGCTTCGCGACGCCGCGGGGGCCGTAGAGTTTGTGGCCAACGTAACCGATCCGCAAAGCCCGCTATACCGCCATTATCTTACCCCGGCCGAATTCGGTGCCAGGTTTGGTGCCGATCAGGCGGCCTACGAACACGTCCGCGACTGGGCGGCCGCCAGCGGCTTTAGCGTAAGTCCGCGCACCGCCGCCCGCACCTCGATCACCATTTCCGGCAACGCCAGCCTCTTTGCGAAAGCGTTCTCGACGTCATTCGCCAGCTTCGACACGCGCGGACATGGTTTGGGCCGCGCCTTGTTAAGCACGCCGCGTTTGCCTGCCGCATTGTCCGGCTACGTTCAGAGCATCGTCGGCCTCGCGAGCCGGGCGCAATACGCGCCGCTCTTGCAGGTCGTGCCAGCCGTCTTCCGGCCAGCGGTCGGCACCGGCCAGGGCGGGGGCTATGCACCTACCGATATTCGTACGGCCTACGAGATTCCGGCCCAGACCAGCGCAACGCCGACCGAAACCGTCGCCGTGTTCGAACAGGGCGGCTACGAGACTTCCGATATCTCCACCTACGATGCCGAGTACGGGCTCGCGGTCCCGGTTACCGCAATCGGTGTAAACGGCTCCTCCACCGCCCCGCCCAACAATACGATCCAGGTTGAGGCCGCGCTCGATATCGATGCGGTCGGCGGGGTGAACCCCAAAACCAAGCAAATTCTTGTCTATGAAGATACCGCCAGCAGCTTTTCCACGGCACTGGTCGGCGCGCTTACCCAGATCGCCGATGACGATACCGCGACTGTGGTCAGCATTTCCTACGGCCTTGACGAGAAATCCCAGGGCCAGAATGCGGTCAACGCGGAAAACACGGCGCTGACCCAGCTCGCCTCCCAAGGCCAGACCGTATTCGTAAGCGCCGGAGACGGCGGCGCCTCCGGCACCCAGATCGAGGACGAGATTCCGCTGCGCAAGGGCAAGAATGTCGAAGATCCAGGCTCACAGCCTTTGGTCACCAGCGTTGGCGGGACCACGCTCAACACGACCTCGACCGAGGCGTGGAAATCCGAGACGGTCTGGAACAAGTTTTCCGACGAAGAAGGTGCTACCGGCGGCGGTGTCAGCGCCTACTGGTCAATTCCCTCCTACCAGGTCAAGAACGGCACGTCGGTCGCCACCACGAACGGCGGCTCCGCAACCTACCGCAACGTGCCCGACCTTGCTGCGGACGCCGACCCCACGACCGGCTATTCGATCTATTCGGCTTATGAGGGCGGGTGGATCGCCATTGGCGGCACCAGCCTGTCCTCGCCGCTTTGGGCCGGCATGATGTCGGTAGTCAACGCCGACCGCGTGGCTAAAAACCTTGCACGCGAGGGCTACTTCAACACCAATCTCTACGCCGCGAACCCGCTACCAAGTTTCCACGACATCCTTACGGGCAACAACACCACGAAAACGGCAACAGGCTACAAGGCGGGCACCGGCTATGACAATGTCACCGGTTGGGGCTCAGTCAAACTCGCCAAGCTGTTGCCGACGCTGTTGAAGTAGATCGTAAGGTCGAACGGCTGCCTGGCGGAGAAGGTGGGATTCGAACCCACGGTACGCGTTAACGCACGGCGGTTTTCAAGACCGCTGCCTTAAGCCACTCGGCCACCTCTCCTTAACCTGCGCCCGTTCTGCGGCAACGCCTTTCACCCCGATTTTCGTCACTCGGTCAAGGGTACGCCGAGGTCAAGGGTACGCCGAGCCGGCCGGCCAGGTCCTGGATGAACTGCCAGGCCACCCGGCCGGAGCGGCCGCCGCGCGTGACCGACCACTCCACCGCCGCAGCCCGCAATTCATCCTCTCCGATAGGCAGATGATAGGCCTGCGCATAGCCTTCGATTATCGCGAAAAACATGTCCTGGCTGCCGTTGTGAAATCCCAGCCAGAGGCCAAACCGGTCCGATAGCGAAACTTTTTCCTCGACCGCCTCACCGGGGTTGATCGCGGTCGAGCGTTCATTATCGATCATGTCGCGCGGCATCAGATGCCGGCGGTTGGAAGTGGCGTAGAACAGCACGTTTTCCGGCCGTCCCTCTATGCCGCCATCGAGCACCGATTTCAGCGCCTTGTAATCGGCGTCTTCGCGCTCGAAGGAGAGATCATCGCAAAGGATCAGGCAGCGGCGCGCAAGGCTGCCATCCACCTGTGGGCGTAGCAGGTTCAGCAGCTCGGGCAAGGTGCGGATGTCCTCGCGATGGATTTCGATAAGCGCTAGCGCGCCGCCTTGCGCATTCACCGACGCATGCACCGCCTTCACCAGCGAGGATTTTCCCATTCCCCTGGCGCCCCACAGCATCGCGTTGTTCGCCGGCAGGCCCTTTGCAAAACGTTGCGTGTTCTCAAGCAGGATTGCCTTTTGCTGCGCGATACCCTGCAGCAGCGCGATATCCACGCGAGAGACCTTGACAACCGGCGACAGCCTTGGCGGGGCAGGGTGCCAGACAAAGGCGTCCGCGGCGCCAAGATCCGGTTGCGTTGCTGCTGGCGGCGCCAACCGCTCCAGCGCTTCGGCAATTCTTAGCAAGATCCGCTCATCCATCGCCACTCCTTCCGGTCAGCTATCCGTCGCGGCGCAGTTGACTGCGCAGCGTCGCAACCTATGGTCCGGCGCGTATAACGACAACCAGGAAACCGCATGTTCATCGCCAACGCCTACGCCCAAACTGCCTCTGGTGGGGCCGCCTCCGGCTTGCCTGCCAGCATTGGCTCGCTCGTGCAGTTTGCGCCGCTCGTCGTCATCGTCATCATCTTCTATTTTTTGCTCATCCGGCCGCAGCAGGTTCAGCAGAAAACGCTGAAGACGAAATTGGGCTCACTCAAGCGCGGCGATAAGATTGTCACCGCCGGCGGCATTGTCGGCACGGTTAAAAAAGCCACAGACGCCGCAACCGAGATCGACGTGGAAATCGCTCCCAATGTTACGGTGAGCGTCGTCCGTTCCACCGTCACCACCATTCTGTCGCCGCCGGCGCCGGCAAACGACAAGGTCTAGAGTGCAATCGCTTTAGGTCGAGGCTTTGGGCGAGCCAAAAACGTGGATTGCCCTCATGAACCAAACAAGAACATAATCGCTTTGAGCGATCATGCTCTGCCAAGCGCGGTCAGGCCGTGCGGGCCGTCAGCTTCAACCAATCCGGCAGGTTCGGCTTGACCAGCGCGTTGCCGGCAATAAGAGGTTTTTCCAGCGCATCGATCCGCAGCATGGCCAGCCCGATCAAACCCGCGGAGGAGCGCAGCGTTCCTACCTCGACCCCTTCCGCCAGCACCGGCGTGCCGGGCGCGGGTGCTGCGATATCCAGCGTGACCGGCACCAGCCGCCGCTTGACCAGCCCGCGATATTTGGTCCGCGCCGTCAGCTCCTGGCCCATGTAGCAGCCTTTATCCCAGGCGACACCGCGCAGTTCGTCAAAGCCGGCCTCCAGCAGCAATGTCTTGTCCGGCTCCAGATCCGGCGGCCCGTTGGGTAACCCAAGGCTCAGACGGTGCGCGTCATAGTTCGCCTCGCTGGCGGTCTCCTGCAGCTTCTCGGTACTGATCATGCGATAGCCCGCATGTTTCAGCCGCGGGTCCGGCGCGGTCATTGGCACCGGCGGCGGCATGCCATCCCAGGCGGCGTAGACGCATAGCGATTCCGTTTCATCCCGTAATTCAACATTGGCGCGCAGGCGGTAGCGGTTCAGGCGGCGCAGCAGGTCCGGCACCGCGTCACGCGGCGCGTCCAGCAGCAGCCGGCCTCGATCTGCAAAGATGAAAAAATCACTAATATAGCGCCCCTGCGGCGACAGCAGCGCAGCCCACACAGCATGGCCAGGTGCGGCCAGCGCGACATCATTGGAAACCAGGCCGTTCAGGAACGAAACCCGATCCTCCCCGCTCAGCCCAATAACGCCGCGACAGCTCAAGTAAGAAATCTGTGTCATTGGCGAAATCTGGGCGCTTGCCTTGAGCACGGCAAGACGGATAACCAGTTTCCGATGCGTATCCTCTTTATCACCTCCTCGCGCTTGGCGGAGGCGGTCATTTCCTGCGGCGTTCTCGAGCAGTTACGCACCACCTATCCAAAAGCCAGAATAACCGTCGTCTGCGGCGCCCGCTCCGCCGGATTGTTTTCCCGGCTGCCGCGGCTCGCGCGAATCATCATCGCCAGCAAGTCGGGCGGACAGGATTTTTATGGCCTGCGGTTATGGACCAGATTGGTCAGCCGGTTCTGGGATGTCGCGGTCGATATGCGCGGTTCCGCGATCACCCGCTTCCTGCCAATTGGCCGGCGCTACATTGTTCGCATCCGCAAGGGGGGGCGGCTCTACAAGCAATTCGGCGAGGCCATGCGGTTCTCGCCGCCGCCTTTGCCGGTGATTTGGACCGCTGCCGCCGACCGTGCCGAGGCGGAACGGCGCTTGGCGGATGGAACGCCGTTCATCGGGCTGGGTCCCACCGCAGGCTTGTCGCGCAAGGTCTGGCCGGCGGAACGCTTCATCGAGACGTATCATAAAATCGCAAAACTCCTGCCCGGCAGCAAGGTGGTGATCTTTACAGGCGCCGGCGATTGCGAGCGCCTAAGCGCGGCCGATATGGGAATTGCCCTGCCCGACGCGATGATCCTGCCCGCCAGCCTGTCGCTGCCGCTGCTTGGCGCCTGCATGGCGCGGCTGCGGCTTTATATCGGTAACGATAACAGCCTGCTGCATCTGGCAGCCGCCGCCGGCGCGCCGACGCTGGGGCTTTTCGGCCGTAGCCGCGCCGACGAGTATGCCCCGGCCGGCCTGCATGCGGCGGCCGTCGCCGCGGCGGGACCGCACGGCGATGCGGCGATGGAGGGTCTGACAGTGGATGCGGTTTTCGCCGCTGCCAAGAAGCTGCTGCGGGAATGAGAACTGTCTTTCCTTCCGGGCGGCATTATAGAAGCGCATGGCCTACGACCTCATCCTGAAAAACGGCATCGCCGTGCTGCCCGGCGGCGTTGCCGAGACCGATATCGCGATCCAGGGCGGACGCATCATCGCGATCGGCGCCCATCTCGGTCCCGCCGCTGCATTTTTCGATGCCAGGAACCTGCATATCCTGCCTGGCGTCATCGATCCGCATGTGCATTTCCGTGATGGCGGCCTAATGCCAGATGGCTCGGCCGGCGGCATTTCCGGCGTGGAAGATCTGCTCTCAGGAACGCGCGGCGCCATCCTCGGCGGGGTCACCACGGTCTTCGATATGCCCAACACGGAACCCCCGGGCACCGATGCCGAGACGCTGAACGCCAAGCGCGAATACATTGCCGGCCGGGCCTGGTGCGATGTCGGCTTCTACGCCGGCGCCACTAAGGAAAACGCCGATGATCTGGCGCAGATGGAGCGCATCGACGGCGTCTGCGCCATCAAGGTCTTCGCCGGCTCCTCCACCGGTAATCTGATGGTCGAGGACGATGCGAATATCGAACGCGTCATGCGCGCCGGCCACCGCCGCATCGCCTTTCATTCCGAGGATGAATACCGGCTGCAGGCGCGCAAATCGCTGTTCAGCTGCGACGATCCCTATTCCAGCCACGCCTTGTGGCGCGATGTCGAATGCGCCTTCCTAGGCACCCGCCGCATCCTGGCTTTGGCCCGCAAGACCAACCGGCCAGCTCATATCCTGCACGTCTCCACAGCCGAGGAGCTTGGCTACATCGCCGATTACCGAGATATCTGCTCGGTCGAGGTTCTGCTTAACCACCTCGTGCAGGCAGCACCCGAATGTTACGACCGGCTGGGCGGTTACGCCGTTATGAACCCGCCTATCCGCGACCAGCGCCATGTCGATGCCGCGTGGGAGGCGGTGCGCAACTTCACGGTCGACACGATCGCCTCAGATCACGCGCCGCATAGCCGTGCCGCCAAGGAGCGGCCCTGGCCGAGCTGCGCCTCCGGCCTGACCGGCGTGCAGACCCTGCTGCCGCTGATGTTGGACCAGTTGAACCAGGGCAGGCTCTCGCTGCTGCGCCTGGCCGACCTGATGTCCGCCGGCCCGGCGCGGATCTACGGCGCTCGCAACAAAGGCCGCATCGCCGTGGGCTACGACGCCGATTTCACGCTGGTCGATCTGCGGAAAACCCGGCGGATCGAGAATTCCTGGATCGCCAGTCAATGCGGCTGGAGCCCGTTCGATGGCGTCAGCGCCAAAGGCTGGCCGGTGGCAACGATTATTCGCGGCCAGATCGCCATGCGGGAGGATGAAGTGCTGGGCGAGCCTGAGGGCCGGCACGTAAGGTTCAACGCGTAGAAGGGAGCAGCGGCTTTTTGAAAAAGCGGCGCCAAAACGTTTGTTACCTATAGCATGGGCGGTGTCGGGAGCAGCGCTTATGCCTTTGCATTCGAAATTCTTTTTGCCGCACCGGCCGCCGGGTCTTTTTCTTCAGAAAAAGAAGTTCTTCCTTCTCAGAATCTCCGCTCAAAGACCGTGATCACATCGCCTGGCTGCGCGAGTGCCAAGCTGGACGCCCGGTACTGGATAGCCAAGCCGCCGGCCTCGCGGGTGATGCCGGCATAGCCTTTAACTGCACGATAGGTAAAGCCGCCGGCGATCGATACCGCCGTCAGCACCGTCATCTCCGGCCGGAACGGGTATTGCCCCGGGCTGTTGACTTCGCCCAGAATATAGAATGGCCGGTAACGTGAAATTTCCACCGCTACGACGGGATCGAGAATGAGTTTCCGGCTTTGCAGCGCCAAGGTAATACGGCGGCTCAGCGTATCTGTGCTGGAGCCTGCAGCGGCGGCAAGGCCGAGCAAAGGCATGTCGACATATCCGCTATCGTCGACCGCGTATTTGCCGGAAAGCTGGGACTGGTCGAAGATACGGATCGTGACCTCATCTCCGGGACCCAGCCGGTATGGCCCCGGCGAGACTGCTGGCAAAGCCGGCAGGTTAGCGCCGGGTGCGGCGATTGCGGCACAGCCGGCGAGGCCGGCGGGAATGCATAGGTTGAGAAAGCAACGGCGGCCGAATTTTGCCAAGCGGAAGTTCCAGTTTGCGGATCCTTTACCATAGAACCAAGCTAACGTCAGCGCTGAACCACAACCAGGGGATGAAATGGACATAAGAGAAAAACTGATCGCGGCGGCGCGCAGCATGGCGGGGCTCGGGATCAATCAAGGCAATGCGGGAAATCTCAGCGTGCGCACCGAAACCGGCATGCTGATCACCCCGTCCGGCATCCCTTATGATGACCTGACACCGGAGCAATTGCCGCTTATGCCTTTCGATGGCGAGTATGGCGCGTTCGAAGGTCCCAAGCGGCCTTCCTCGGAATGGCGGTTTCACCTCGATATCATGAGCGCGCGGCTGGAGGTGGGCGCTATCGTGCACACCCATGCTCCATATGCGACGGCTCTAGCGATGGCACGACGGGAAATTCCGGCTTGCCACTATATGGTCGCGCGCTTTGGCGGAGCGTCAATCCGGGTCGCGGGCTACGCGCTGTTCGGTACTGCCGAGCTTTCGGATCAGGTTCTGGCAGCTTTGCGCGACCGCACGGCATGTTTAATGGCAAATCACGGTTTTGTGACAACAGGACCAAGCCTGGAGGGGGCAATGCTAGCGGCGGTTGAGCTGGAAGCACTATCACGCCACTACGTGTTGTCTTTATCAATAGGCGGTCCGGTTTTGCTGCCGGATCGGGAGGTGCTGGCCGCATTGCGGCAATTCGCTACCACCTACAGCGAGAACTGACCTGTGTAGATACAACTAGTGCGGACTAGTTGATATACGCAGGTTCACATCGATCTTCGGCTCACGCCTTTGCAGCCGGCAAGATTCATGTTCTAGTCATGAAACATTACATATTAAGCGTCGTTCAGCTCAGTGTAAAAAGTTTAAAAGACGTAGCCTCCAGCTACGATGTTTTAAATGAGATGGCCATAATAGGTTGCCTAGGACTTTGCGGCGATGGTTGCAGGACAACCCCCACACATTACCTGTGTCCAAGCGTCGCGAAGTATTGCTACAACAAAAACTGCTAACTGGTTGATAAAGAGATTGAAGTTGCGTTCATCTCATGATGCGCCTGCTGCAACGCTTCAGAGACGCCGTTGACGGAGTTAATTATGGATGTGAATGAAATGACAAAGTACCGCAAATCGCCTGACGATAATTACTCTGCTCGGGCGGACGTGTTGAAGTGCCTGGTGGATGGTTTGAAGTTTCTAAAAACCGACGCGGATGTTCCGGCACAGAAACTCGCCAATCGGATACTCGCCAACATCATCATCGAACATCTCGACATCTCTGGCTTCACCATTCAGCGCAAAGATTTGGATCAGGAGCGCGATGCCGCGCCGCTTGTTTTCCGCTCGCTGACCGTGGTCTAGCTTCACCCTTGCGCGTCGCGCGGCAAGCGGCGAACGCATTGCCTGCACGCTGAAGCAGTACAGGCGAGGCACGACTGCAGGAATGCTCCGTAGCGCATCTCTCGCCGACGTGATCTCAGCCTGATGCCTCGCAGCTCCAAAATCATTTACATGCGCACCGAACCTTGCAAAGGGTAAGGAAGGCTTGACGGGATTTTGGAATTTGGGGTGCCGATGGCGGCTGAGGAAAAGGCTGTCCGGCCCGTTTATATTTTTGGGATCGACGCCGTTCGTTTTCTTTGCGCGATGCTGGTCACTCTGTTCCATCTGGGTTTCTCTTCCTGGGCATCGCCTTTGTTTCATTCCGCATATCGGATGCCCGCCATTGAATATCTATGTCAGCCCGGCTGGGTCGGCGTGGAACTCTTCTTTGTGATCTCCGGCTTTGTGATTGCCAATTCAGCTCATTCGGCCTCGGGATTCAGCTTCGTCCGCGGCCGTCTAATGCGGCTCTACCCGGCGGTTTGGGTCTGTGCATCAATCACGCTTCTGGTTCGTGCGCATCACGGTGTCAGCAGAGGCTTGCTGCACACCTACGCAAATTCAATGTTGCTTCTGCCTTTCGGTTCGAAGATCGACGATCAGTATTGGACGCTCGTTACGGAGATGATCTTCTACGCAGTGGTGTTCGTCGCCATCATCTCGGGCAATATGAGGCGGATCGCGCGGCTTGCGGACGCGCTGGCGCTGTTGAGCGCGGCCGAACTCGCGGTTGTTGTGCTGGTTCCGAACAACCGGGATGCTGGGGCATTTTTTGCCCTGCAATGGAATACGATTTTCGCATATGGAAGCTATTTCGCGATTGGCATTTACCTGTGGCTCTGGTCACAGGCAAGGCTCAGGGCGGGCTCGATGTGGCTTCCGGTGCTTTCGATTTTCGTCTGCCTGATGCAGATTCATATTGGGCAGTTGCATGGCAGCAAGCGCACGCTTGCTGCCGTGGGGCATAATTTCTCCAGCCTCACGCCCATTCTGATCTTCTTGGCTGGGTTGGGCATGATCGCGTTCAGCGTCGCTTGCAAAGATAGGGTCAACGCATTGCCGTCCCGCCTGCTGGGTATACTGCGAACCTTGGGTCTGATGACGTATCCGCTCTATCTGATCCACTTTACTGTAGGGCGGGCGGCGCTCAATCTGTTTGTCAGGCTGGGCGCGTCGCCGCTTGCAGCATTAGCGGCGGCGATCTGCCTGGTCAGCGCAATTGCCCTTGTTGTTTCCACCTGGCTGGAGCCGATTATCCGCAGGCGGCTCCGTGCGTGGATCGACAGCGTCTATGGCAAGCGCGCCTCCGGCCGCATGGCAAAGAATACGATGTAGTGCTTATCCAACCAAGGCGGGAATTCAGACATTAAGTGAGATCAAGAAATGGTCTCACTTAATGTCATCGCTTTGTGGCTCAGCCTTTAGCCGGTCGCGGTAAAGCCAGCGACGGCGCTGCCGAATTCCCAGAAATTTGCCCGGTTGGAAGTGCGCGCAATAAAGCTGCGAAGCATGGGGTGCTGCCAGCCGCCGGGCCCTAGAATTGCCGCAACCGGCGCGAAATACTCGTGCGCGTGCGGGATCTGGCTGGCGGCGAAGCCTTCATAATGCCGCTGGCGCAGTGCGTACATGACTCGGATGTCGCGCACCGGCAGGACCAACGGCGTGGCGGGCTCGTTCCGTAGCAACCCGGTATAACGCCAGCGCGGCATAGCGTGGTTCGGAGTTACGCCGTCCTGCAGCCAACGCACCGGACAGACCGCCAGCAGCGAATGCATCGATGGTGCAAAGCGGGAGCGCTTATCCAGCAGATTGGTAAAGCTGGAACAAGCCTCCACCGCGAAGACATCGACATACGGGTCCTTTTCCGTGCCGCCAAAGCAAAGCCACAGCCCATCCGGGACCGTGCGCAGCCGGTTGCTGCCGGGATGTTTGAGGAATGGATCGCTATACTCGTCGACATTTCCAGGGCGGGCGCGGAGCCAGGCACCGCGGGCCCCCATCTCAACGTCTTCCAGGCCGGGTGGATGATTTGGCCAGCTGCGCAATCTGGCCCTAACAAGTGCGTCGACGGATGCTGCGATACGCATAGCGGATTCCAATCCAAATGAAAGCACAGATACAACCTAAAGTTGTTGATCGCAGACCGTAATACGTGCAAGACATTTTTTCTGGAGCCGTAAATTAAACTTTGAGAACTGGTAAAACTTTCGTGTTGCATGCTCCTGTAATCCCGGTTTTTTTCCAGCGTTTAAAAGTATTCATCTTCGACGTCAGCGCGTCGATCCGTGAAGATCGGCAGACCTCGATGATCTATAAAACTACAACCTAATCCAAAATCTTCGACACAAATGGCAAACCATTGATATTACTACAATTCATATTCTACGTGCGTTTTCGTTGCCTAGTTGGCTAACGAGTAAGGCTATAGGCACCGGCCACGTCCAGAAAAACACCTCACACGTCTAGGAAGTTTGGTAAGCGGCCAGAAACACGCGGACCGCGCCATCCAGAACCTGTTCGGTCTCTGCCTCGCTTGGCTGGTAGAAGGGATCGCAGCGGCAGCGTAGAACCAGTCGCGCCTGTGTCAGCGAAAAAAACTGCTCGGCGGCAAAAGCCGGGTCGCTGGTCCGCAGCCTCCCTGCCAGATCTTGGACCGCCAGCCACGCCGCGAGACGATCCACCATCACCTCTGGACCAGAGGTCATGAAGGCTTTTGCCAAATCCGGGAATTTTGCAGCCTCCATAACTACGACCCGGAAAACCGCCTGGCCGGTCGGCGCTAGCATCAACTTCAACATGGCCTGGCCGATGCGGCGCAACTCCGGGCCTATCGGCGCATCATGCTGCAGGTCGCCGAAAATCTCGTGCACGAAAACGCTGCAGCGTCCCCGCACGAAGGCCGTGAAAAGTGCCTGTTTGCTTGCGAAATAATTGTACAAGGTGCCTTTGGAGACATTGGCGGAAGCCGCAATCTGCGACATCGAAGCGCCCTCGTAGCCCTCGGCGATAAAGATCTTCGCGGCCCCCGCCAGGATTTGGGCACGCCGCTCTGGTGATAATCCTTCGGCGCCTGGAGGGTCTAATGCGGGATGCATGGGGTTGTACCTGAGCGAAAAACGCGCAAAAAGCAAGGTGACCGAACCGCTCGGTCATTTTTTCACCTTGGAGAACGCGATGGACGAGCCGCCGCCCCGCCGCAGTAAACGGCCGTTCATCATTCTGGGGTTGATCCTAGGCTCAATCGCGCTTGGCGGCTTCGCCTATTACCTGATCAACCGCGGCTATGCGACGACCGATGACGCGGAGATCGACGGCGACATCTATACGATCGCGCCACAGATTTCCGGCCGCGTGACGCAAGTGTTGGTGAACGACAATTCACATGTTAACCAGGGCCAGGTTCTGGTGCAGATTGACCCGCGCGATGAGCAAGTGGCGCTTGCGAAGGCGGTGGCGGACGCGGCGCAAGCACAGGCGCAGTTTACAGTGGCAGGGGCCAATCAGGGGCAGGCGCAGGCCAATGTGGAAGTGGCGCAGGCAAATTTGTACCAGGCGCAGCAGGATTATCAGCGCTACCGCGACGTCAACCCCAACGCCATCACCCGCCAGCAGCTCGACACGGCGACAGCGACTATCCGTTCCTCCCAGGCCCGGGTGGATGCGGCGAAACAGCAGGTGGCCGGAATGCGGGCTTCCGTGGTGGCGGCCCAGGCTTCCGCAATGGCGGCCAAGGTGGCGGTGGCGAATGCCAGGCTGCAACTATCCTATACAAGAATCACCGCGCCGGCTTCCGGGCATGTGAGCCAGAAGACCGTGGAGCCGGGCAATGTGGTAGCGGCCGGAACCGGGCTACTGGCGCTTGTGGGCGACGATGTCTGGATCACAGCGAACTACAAGGAGACGCAACTTTACGGCATTCAGCCCGGCGCCCGCGCGACGGTGACCGTGGATGCCGTACCGGGTGTGACCTTCAGCGCGCATGTGGACAGCATCCAGTACGGTACCGGCGCGGTGTTCAGCCTGTTGCCGGCGCAAAACGCCACCGGCAACTACGTCAAGATCATCCAGCGTGTGCCGGTAAAACTCGTCTTCGATGATAATCGGGTAAAGAACTACGTGCTGGCGCCAGGGATGTCGGTGCTGCCTTCCATCACCATCCAGGCGACGCATCCATGAGCAACTGGGTGGCGAATCCCGATCTGCCGCGCTCTCCCGCCGGCGACTACAACCCTTGGCTGATTGCTGGCATGGTCTCCCTGGCGCCGTTCATGGAAGTGCTGGATACCACCATCGCCAATGTATCGCTGACCCACATAGCGGGCTCGCTAGCGGCCAGCCAGGATGAAAGCACCTGGATCCTCACCAGCTATCTGGTCTCCAATAGCATCATCTTGCCGATCAGCGGCTGGCTTAGCCAGGTGCTGGGGCGCAAGCGTTTCTATCAGATCTGTGTCGCGATTTTTACCGTCAGCTCAGTCGCCTGCGCCTTCTCGACCTCGCTCAGCATGATGCTGATCGCGAGGGTCATTCAGGGTCTCGGCGGCGGCGGGCTAGCGCCGGTGACGCAATCCATGCTGGCCGACAGCGTGGTGCCAGAAAAGCGCTCGCAGATTTTCGCGCTGCTGGGCTTTACCATCGTCGCGGCGCCGGCAACCGGCCCCTTCATCGGCGGCTGGCTCACCGATAACCTATCCTGGCACTGGATTTTTCTCATCAACCTGCCGGTCGGGCTGATCGCCTTTACGCTGATGGCCATTTTCGTCACCGAGCCGCCGATCCTGATCAAGGAGCGGCAGCAGCTGCTGGCGCGCGGCCTGAAGCTGGATTATCTGGGCCTGGCACTGGTCGCCATCGGCTTCGGCTTCCTGCAGATCTTTCTAGACAAATTCTCCGAGGATGACGGGTTCTCCTCACCCTTCATCATGGCGACGTTCTGCGTCTGGGTCTCGGCTTTAAGCCTGTTGGCAGTCTGGGAATGGCAGCACCCGCAGCCGGTGATGAATTTCCGGCTGTTTAAATACCGCAATTTCGCGGTGGGAAATATCATCATGTTCATGATGGCGGTGGTGCTGTTCACCTCCACCCAGATGCTGCCGCAGCTGACGCAGAGCCTGCTGGGTTATAACTCGGAGACTGCTGGCATGGCGCTGGCGCTTGGCGGCTTGGCAACGATCATGCTGATGCCGGTATCCGGTTTCGTCACCGGCCGCTACATCGCGCCCAAATGGCTGATGCTGGGCGCGTTCCTGGAAATCAGCGCCGCTTTGTGGCTGCAGTCGCACATGACCTTGGGCGTGTCGTTCAACACGATCTCCTGGTACCGGACGCTGCAGGTGATCGCGCTTCCCTTCATCTTCGTGCCGGTCAGTGCGGCCTGTTATGTCGGGGTGCCACCCAAAAACAATGGTGAAGCCTCGGCGCTGATGAACCAGATGCGCAATATCGGCAGCAGCACCGGCATCTCGTTCGTCGGCACCATCCTGGTCTGGCGAACCCAGTTCCACCACGCCAGGCTGGCTGAGTCTATCACTTCGTATAGCAGCCTTCACGGTATGACGGCTTCGCAAATTGCCCCGCTTGTGCAAACTCAGGCGGCTTTCATGAGCTATCTCGACCTGTTTCACATCATCGCCGTACTTTCGGTGCTGATCTGTCCGATTGTCTTATTGCTAAAATCGCCTCCGAAAATGGCGGTAAAAGGAGCTTCCGTTGGGCATTGATACCGTTTGGGCCGCGGATTTTTGCAAATCCGCTGCCGCAGCTCGGCACGGTTACCGCATTAAGCCGAGGCAGCTGGCCGCAATGCTGCTGAGCACCGCGCTGACCGGCTGCATGCTCGGGCCGAATTTCCACACGCCGCACGCCGCGGTTCCCACCGGCTTCATCGGCGATCAACCGCCTAGCCAGCAACAACCTTATGTTTCCGGCGACCCGGTAGATCCCGCTTGGTGGAACAGCTTCAACGATACCACGCTTACTCAGCTTGAAGCGGAAGCGGTGACGCAGAACCTTGACCTGCAGATCGCCACGCAGCGTTTGATCGAGGCCGAGGCGCAGGCCCAGATCACCGGCGCCAAGCTCTACCCTAACCTAGCGGGCGCTGCCTCCTACACCCGCGAAGGCACCAGCCAAGAGGGCATTTTTAACGCCTTCGGCGGCGCCGGCGCGGCAGACAATGTTGGCTCCTCGATCGCCAACGGCAGCAACACCGCCAGCGGCGGCGGCGGCATCAACGCCCTGATCCAGCCGTTCAACCTGTACCAATACGGCCTGCAATCGACCTATGACCTCGATCTATGGGGCGAAAACCGCCGCGCGGTCGAAGCCGCGGTCGCCGCCGCGCGCTCGTCCGAAGAAGCGCGCCGGGCTTCGCTGCTGAACGTCGAAGCGCAGGTGGCCAGCAACTACATCCAGCTGCGCGGCGCCCAGAAGGTGCTGAACATCACCCAGAAGAACTTGAACTTCGCCAACCAGTTGGTAAATTTAACGGTGGAACGCCAGCAGGCCGGCCTGACCACCTCGCTCGACGTCGCTAATGCGCGCGCCACCGCCGCGGAGATCTCCAGCCAGATCCCGGGGCTGATCGCCAAACGCGATTCATACATCAACCAAATCGGTGAATTGCTTGGCGTAACCCCGGACAGCCTGCCAGCCAACCTGGTCAACCCGCAGGCAGTGCCGCTGACGCCGCCCATCGTGCCGATCGGCCTGCCTTCGGATCTGCTGCGCCGCCGCCCGGATATCCGAGAAGCGGAGGCCGATCTGCACGAAGCCACCGCGGAGACCGGTGTCGCCGTGGCCAGCTTCTTCCCGGATCTCTCACTCTCCGGCTCGGTCAGTTTCCAGGCCCTGCAGCTTAAAAACCTCAACGAATTCAGGGCGATCACCTACGCCTTCGGTCCAAACCTCTCGATCCCGATCTTCGAAGGCGGCCAGCTGCACGGCCAGCTTAACCTGCGCCGGGCGCAGCAGCGGGAAGACGCCGTGAACTACGCCAAAACCGTGCTGGTCGCCTTCTATCAGGTGGATAACGCGCTGATCGCCTATAATCAGGAACACGCCACACTGGCGCAGCTCAGCATCGACACCCAGCAGAGCCAGATCGCGCTCAACCTTGCTGAAGACCAGTACAAGCAGGGCCTGGCGGATTATCTGACCGTGCTCGACGCGCAGCAGAGTTTTCTGAACGCCCAGCAAACCCAGGCCCAGGCGGTGGCCAACCTTTCCAACGACCTGGTCACCTTGTACCAGGCGCTAGGCGGCGGCTGGGAACAGGCTTTCCCAGATCAGCACGCTGGCTGAAGGAAAGAAACCACTTCTTTTTGTGAAGAAAAAGAAGCAGAAAGACTTCCTGGAATCTGCGCCTGGGCGTTCGGATCTCCAGGCTTTTAAGTGATTAAAGTTGTTGCGCCGCCTTTTTGAGAAAGCTGCTGCTTCGGGCCTGCGCGGCGGCCCTTGTCGCTACTTCATCGCCTTCTGCAGATTGCTGTCGATCTTGTCCAGAAAATCCTGGGTCGTCATCCAGGGCGCATCCTTCGAGATCAGAATTGCCAGGTCCTTGGTCATGGCGCCGGATTCCACCGTCTCTACGCAGACATTTTCCAGCGTCTCGGCAAAGGCGCTGACATCGGGCGTGCCGTCGAACTTGCCGCGATAGATCAGTCCCCGCGTCCAGGCGAAGATCGAGGCGATCGGGTTGGTGGAGGTCTGCCGGCCTTTCTGATGCTCGCGGAAATGCCGGGTGACAGTGCCGTGCGCCGCCTCGCTCTCCACCGTATAGCCATCGGGGCTGAGCAGCACGGAGGTCATCAGCCCAAGGCTGCCGAAACCCTGCGCGACGATGTCGGATTCCACGTCACCATCGTAGTTCTTGCAGGCCCAGACATAGCCGCCAGACCATTTCAGCGCCGCGGCGACCATGTCGTCGATCAGGCGGTGCTCGTAGGTGATGCCGGCGGCGTCGAACTTGTCCTTGAACTCGGCGTTGAAGATCTCTTCGAACGTGTCCTTGAAGGTGCCGTCATAGGCTTTCAGGATGGTGTTCTTGGTGGAGAGATAAACCGGGTATCTGCGCTCCAGCCCGTAATTGAAGCTGGCGCGGGCGAAGCCGGAAATCGAGGCGACGGTGTTGTGCATGCCCATGGCGACGCCGGGGCCTTTAAAGTCATGCACGTCCATCAGCAAAGGCTCGCTGCCATCGGCGGGGTGATAGGTCAGCTGCACCAGGCCAGGGCCGGGGATCTTGGTCTCGGTGGCGCGGTAGATATCGCCATAGGCGTGCCGGCCGATGACGATCGGCTCCGACCAATGAGGAACCAGGCGCGGTACGTTCTTGCAGATGATCGGCTCGCGGAAGATCGTGCCGTCCAGCACGTTGCGGATGGTGCCGTTCGGGCTGCGCCACATTTTTTTGAGGTTGAATTCCTTCACCCGCGCTTCGTCGGGCGTGATAGTCGCGCATTTCACGCCGACGCCGTATTGCTTGTTGGCGTGCGCCGCATCCAGCGTCACCTGGTCGTCGGTCTGGTCGCGGTACTCGATGCCGAGGTCAAAATATTTCAAATCGATATCAAGGTAGGGCAGGATCAGTTTTTCCTTGATGAAGCCCCAGATGATGCGGGTCATCTCATCGCCATCCATCTCCACAACCGGCGTCTTTACCTTGATTTTGGCCATGCTTCGCTCTCCATATGCTGGCGTTCATTAGCAGCCTGACGGTGCGAGACAACCCCGACCCCGTCTGCCGGGCATCCTGCAAACGCATTGGCGTTCGACGGCGTCACAAGCTGGCAGAGGCGGAACCCATCCGATACGGACCATGGCAATCTGCAACGGATGGGGCAGCATCGAGCAGCGCAAGCGCATTTACGGTCCCCGTCTGGCGCGATAGGGGTTAGGCTAGCGAAGTTAACGAAGGATTTTGGAGACAGATGATGTCGAGCGGCACCAAAATAGCGGCGAGGATCGATTGGGCGAGCGATTGGGACCGCGACGCGGCGCTGACCACCGCCAAGCTGCTGCTGGAGATCAAGGCGGTGAATTTCCGCCCCGAGGAGCCATACACGCTCACCTCCGGTTGGAAATCGCCGGTCTATATCGACTGCCGCAAAATCATATTTTTCCCGCGGGCTCGGGCAAAGATCTGCGATCTGGCGGTGGAAAAGATCAGCCGGCACATTGGTTACGAAGCAATCCAGGCCGTGGCTGGCGGCGAGACTGCGGGTATTCCCTTCGCCGCCTGGATTGCCGAGCGTATGAGCGCGCCGATGGCTTATATACGCAAAAAGCCGAAGGGCTTCGGCCGCAATGCGATGATCGAGGGCGACGTGCCGGAAGGCATGAACACCTTGCTGGTAGAAGACCTGACTACCGATGGCGGTTCAAAAATCCAGTTCGCGAAAGCGCTGCGTGACGCCGGCGCGATCTGCAACCACGCCTTCGTGGTGTTCTTCTACGGTGTGTTTCCCGGCAGCTTCGAGACGCTGGCGAAAATGGACATCGCGCTGCATCATCTTTGCACCTGGTGGGATGTGCTGGATGCCTGCAAGAACCAGTCTTATTTCTCCGATAGCGCTTTGGCCGGCGTGCGGAAATTTCTGGAAAACCCGATGGCGTGGTCGGCGGCGCATGGCGGCGTGGCAAGTGCTGAGGAAGCGCTGGCCCGCAAGCAGGCGGCGATCAACTGAGCTCGATGGACTTTCTGGCCAAGCTGCGGAATGTTTTGCCTGCAAAGGCAATCCTGACCGCACCGGAGGACAAGGCGCCGTATGAGACGGATTGGCGGCGCATTCACAGCCACAGGGCGATCTGCATCATTCTGCCGGAGACTACCGAGGAAGTCGCGGCAGTGGTGCAGCTTTGCGCCGCGGCAGGGGTGGCGGTGGTGCCGCAAGGCGGCAATAGCGGGCTGGTCGCAGGCGGAGTGCCGGTGCCGGACAAGCCGCAAATCGTGCTCAGCCTGAGTCGCATGCGCAAGATCCGCGAATTCGACGAAGTCGGCAGCACGATCACGGTCGAAGCCGGCCTGACCGTGCAGGAGGTGCAGCAGGCAGCCGCGGCCAGAGCAAAACTCTTTCCTGTTAGTTTCGGCGCCGAGGGCACGGCGCAGATCGGCGGCATCATTGCTACAAATGCCGGCGGCCTTCAGGTGTTGAGCTACGGCTCGACCCGCGCGCAGGTACTGGGGCTGGAGGTGGTGCTGGCGCGAGGAGAAATCTGGAACGGCTTGCGGCGGCTGCGCAAGGACAATACCGGCTTCGACCTGAAGCAGGTTTTTATTGGCGGTGAGGGCATGCTTGGCATCATAACGGCGGCCTGCCTGATATTGCGGCCGGCGGTCACGGGCCGCGCGACCGCTTTGGCTGGCATCGTCTCGCTGGAGGACGCCATCGCACTGTTCCGGCATCTCACCGCCCGGGCCGGCGATGCAATGACGATGTGCGAATTTATCTCGAGCCCGGCAATGGAACTCTCGCTGGCGCATCTGCGCAACATACGCCGGCCTTTCTCCGCCGCCGCCTATGTGCTGGTGGAATTTTCGGCGCAGAATGAGACAGTAGAGATCGATGATTTGCTGGAGCAGGCACTGAACGCAGCGCTCGATGAAGGTTGCATCGCCGATGTCGTAATCGTGCAGAACGAGCGCGAACGTGACTCGCTGATCCGCACGCGCGAAGGCATTGCGGAAGGCGAGCTGGCCGAAGGCGGTTCGCTGAAGCACGATATCTCCGTGCCCATCGCGCTGATCCCGCAGACCATACGCGCCGTCGAGGCGGCGATCGCCGAAGAATTCCCCGATTGCCGGCTGAATATTTTTGGCCATATCGGCGACGGCAATCTGCATGTGAATGTGCGGCCGCCAGATGGACAAACGCTGCAGGATCTGAATGACCGTAAGGCGGCGATCACTGAGACGGTAGAGCGGATCGCGATGGAGCGGATGGGAAGTTTCAGCGCCGAGCATGGCATCGGACAGATGCGGATCGCTGGCATGGCGGCGCATAAATCGCTGGTCGAGCTGGAGATGATGCGCACGCTAAAACAGGCTTTTGATCCGGCGAATATTTTCAATCCCGGGAAGATGTTGCCATGAGCAAAGCTAAGCTGCATTTCGGCTGAAAGATTTTCCCACATCGCATCGTCATCCCACGCCTTCGCGTTCGCGGCGGGCGACGCGAAGCTGGCTTACTCATTAACTAGCGGGATGTTAGGGCGCCGGTGGCCCGGATCAACAAAGTCTTTTTGCTTCTTTTTCTGCGAGAAAAGAATTGCTTGCTCACCTTCATTTACGCATATGGAAATGCGGGATACCGGCTTCCATGAACTCATCGCCGTAGGCGATGTAGCCCAGCCGTTTGTAGAAAGGTAACGCGTGGCTCTGCGCATCCAGCAGATATTCCGCGGCAGAAACGGTATGCTCTATGTGCCGCATCAAAGCGGCACCGATGCCGCGGCCGCGGGCGGGTTTGATGACCGCCACCCGGGTAATCTTGGCAGCGCCGTTATTTTTTAAAATTACCCGGGCGGTGCCGAGCGCCTCATTGTCTTGCGTTGCCAGGAAGTGCAGGGCGGTTTCGTCATGTGCGTCGCGTTCTTCTTCCAGCGGAACATTTTGTTCATGCACAAATACTTCCAGCCGGAGTTGGAAGCAGCGCTTGAATTCCGGCGCGGTGAAGGCGACCTGTTCGATCTTTAAAACCATGCGCCCCTCAATCCTGCGCTGCCAGGCCGATCACGGTGCTCTGCGGCGGCATGGTGGGCAGCAGGGTGGGCCAGCGTGTCGCGGGGTCGTCGAAGCTTGCTTGGCGGGTGGCGCCGGGATGGCGAACCATGCCAAAAGCGGTTTTGGAGGCGGCATCGAAGGCGGCGCCGCCGATCGCGGCACCGATCGGCGCCAGATAGGCCATGCTCACCAGGTATTTGCTGGAGCCGCCGGTTTGCATGATGAACAGCCCATCGGCGGTATCTGTGACCTCACCGCCCTGGTCGGTGCCGATCCAGAGCTGACCGGAAGGGTCGATATTCAGCCTGCGCGGTTTGCGGAACCAGCAATTGGAGCCATCGGTATACTGGGTGAACTGCGCGGTTGCCGGATTGCCGGCGGCGATCGCGAGATCGCCGCCGAAGTTGGCCGCGGTCAGATCGCCGGCCGGCGGCGTGAAGACGAGGATATGGCCGTTATCGTCGCCGGCGCGCGGGTTGAGCGCGTCGGTCTGCTCCGGCGTCCGCGCAGGATTGCCCCCGCAGGCCAGGTACAGCGTGTTGCTGCCATCGCCGGCGATGGCGATGCCGCCGGGAGAGTCGAACGCCGAACCGCCGGCAGTTTGCGCGGCGCCCAGCGCGCCGACCAGAGAGGGAACGTCCGAGCCCAGGTTGACCCAGTTGATATTGCTGTCCTGGATCTGCGCCACCGCCAGCGTTCCGGAATCCAGTGCCGTGCCGCTGGTTGCATTGGTTGCGGCGACGAAGCGGAACAGGAACCCTTGATCGGAATCCTGGCTCATGAAGATGACAGGCCGGCCGTCAGAGGTTTGTGTGGCGGCAATGGCGGAACGGGCGAAGCGGCCAAGCGCTGTGCGTTTGGAAGGAATACTCAAGGGATCGAGCGGATCGACCTCGATAATCCAAGAGAACCGGGACCCCACGGTAGGGTCGGCATAGCCGGGGCCGACATTGACAAGGCGGGTCAGCCAAGGACCGGCATCGCCTTCGGCAAGCAGAACCATGCCCCATGGCGTGGCGCAGCCGCCTTGCAGAGCCAGCACGCCTTGCACATTGCTGCCGATGGCGGCCGCGGCGGGGCCGGTGATCTGGCAGAGCGTGCCGTCATTCAGCCGGCGGGACTGGTAGCCGCCATCGACGGTGACCCAGCGGCCGCCAAGGAATTGCAGGTTGATGAGGGTGGCGCCCTGCAGGCGGCCAGCGATGTCGGGATTATCCCACCCGCCGGGGAAAATCATCCGTGCCGGCGCATCGGGATTGGCGAAGACGGCAACCAGACGGGCAATCCCATCCTGCGCTGCCGCCGGCGGCACCAGCCCGGCGATGACCGCGTCATAGGGAAATTGCGAGTCGGCCTGATCGCCGGTCAGCTTATTTGGGTTGAAAGGCGGCGCGCCGGGCAACACCCCGTCGCCCCAGCGTGCGATGACAAGACGGCTGAAGCCGCTGCCGACAGTGTCATCAAGCCTGGGCGCCTGCGGGCTGGCAGGCGGCGGCGCCGAACCGGGAAGTGCTACCGCCAGATCGGACTGCGCTTGAGCGCGGCCGTTAAAGCCCAAAGCCGCCAGGCAGACCCCGCTCAAAAGGCTCCGGCGGCTTACGCTACCCGTAGAAGCAGCCCGCCGCATGACGCTACAGGCCGCCTCCGCCGCCAAGGCCGCCGGCACCCGCGCCAAGGCCGCTTGCGCCGGTGGCGCTGGTGTCGCTGGCGGAGCCAAGCGGGTTGTAGCTGCCGACGCCGCCGACCAGTTGTTGCACGAATCCGGCCTTGCCGCCGGGCACCGGCGTTTGCTTGCTGTCCATCGCGACCTGCACGGCGTCACTCAGAGTTTTCTGGCGCACATTTTGAAGCACGCCATTATTGTCGAAGGTCAGCACCACGACATGCTGATGCTTTACGCCTTCGGTCTGGCCGATGCGCATTTTGGTGACCTGGCTGATATAGATCCAGTTGTTGTTATTGAAGAGTTCCTGCACGGTCGGGGGTCCGAGCACGGCCTGCGCGTCGGCTTCGGAAGAGAGGCCGGTTGTGAGCTCGTTCAGGTCGTGCTGGCTGACGGCGATCCCGCGGTAATGCGGCTGGTCGCTGAAAATGACGCAGCCCGGCAGGGCAAGCAAGGCAGCCAGGGCGGCGATCGTGCGGAAACCGGGAACAAGGGTCAGCTTCAAGGCGCGGTCGTCCTTCATTCGGGGTTGTCGGGGCTGGGGTGTCACGGCGGAAGGCTGGATGTCAATGTGGCAGCACACGATATAAGGATTGTATGAGATAGGAAGGCAGGATGAGCGGCGATTTGGCGAATATATTCAGCCGGAAGATGCGGGCGGCAGGCATCGGCGCGGCGCCGGTGGCGCGGCAGATCGTCGCCAATGACGGCGAATGCGCCGCCCTTGCGGAAGTTTTCAGGCTGCCCGGCATGGCCGAGCTGAGCGGCGACTTCATTCTGACGTCAGCGAAGACCCATGGCGGGATCATCGATGCTGAGCTCCGGCTGCGCGCCAGGGTAATGCAGACCTGCGTGATCACGCTGGAGCCGTTCGACACCGTGGTGCAGGAGATCGCCCAGCTGCGATTCGTGCCGGCCACGAATTTGCACGAGGACGCCGAGATTGCCGAGCTGAGTCCGGAGGCGTTGGAGGCGCCTGATGAAATTCCCTATGCCGGGGAGGTGATCGATCTAGGCGCTACTTTGGCCGAACAGCTCGCTTTGGCGCTAGATCCCTATCCGCGCAAGCCTGGCGCCGAATTGCCGGCAGCCGCCGGAGGCTCCGCCGGCAATCCGTTTGCGGTTTTGGCGGAGCGGAACAAACCGGCCAATGATCCGGAATAGCTGCGGATAATTGCTATGACTTGCAGGGGGCTGGCGGCTCTGCTACGTCGCGCGCTTATTCAAGCCCGAATTAGTTTTTAAGGCGTATTGAGCTATGGCCGTTCCAAAACGTAAAACATCACCGTCGCGCGCCGGCATGCGCCGCAGCCACCAGGCGCTGCGCGCCGAAGCCCACGCCGAATGCGGAAATTGCGGCGAGCTGAAACGTCCGCACCATGTGTGCAGCCATTGCGGCCATTACGACAACCGCGAGGTTGTCGCTTCGGGCAAACCACTCAAGGGCGCCATCCGCGTCTAGCGGAGACGCTAGGGCCGGCATCGGCCGGAGGCAAACCGATCGCTGGCTGATGTGGTAGGAAAAATTTTAAAGGCCATGATGATCCCATGATATGAGCCGGAACAACATACTGGCCGTGGACGCGATGGGCGGGGACCAGGCGCCGGATATGGTGATCGCCGGGCTCGAAATTGCTGCAGTCCGGCATCCAAACGCCAAATTCCTGGTCTATGGTGATATCGCCAGACTTGAACCGCTATTCCCGAAATCCAAGCGGTTGAAGCAGCAGGTCAGCCTGTTCCATGCAGCCGATATCATCAGCGGCGATATGAAACCGACCGTCGCACTTCGCCTGCGCGACAGCGCGCTGCGCCGGGCGATCGATGCGGTGCTGAGCGGCGAGGCGGCAGGCGTGATCTCCGCCGGCAATACCGGCGCGCTGCTCGCACTTTCTAAAATCGTGCTGAAAACCATGCCGGGGATCGATCGGCCGGCCATGGCGGCGATCGCACCATCGGCCAAGGGCGATGTGGTGCTGCTCGATCTGGGCGCCAACGTCGTCTACGATGCCCGCAATCTAGTGGAATTTGCGGTGATGGGCGAGATGTTCGCGAGAGTCGTGCTCGGCCTGCCGGCGCCGACCGTCGGGCTGCTGAATATCGGCTCGGAGGAGGGCAAAGGCGACGAGACGCTGCGCAGCGCCGCCGCCACTCTGCGCGACAGCCCGATCGGCAAGCAGTTCCATGGTTTTGTGGAAGGCCACGACATCGCCGGCGGCACGGTGGATGTGGTGGTGACCGATGGGTTCACCGGCAATGTGGCGCTGAAAACCGGCGAGGGTGCGCTGCGGCTGGTCGGCGGCCTGATCAAGGACGTTTTCAACGCCGGGCCGTTCGCCAAGATGGGCTATCTGTTCGCCCGCGGTGGTCTGAAGCGGCTGCGCGAGACGTTGGACCCACGGCGCTATAACGGTGCTGTGTTTCTCGGCCTGAACGGCGTGGTAGTAAAATCGCATGGGGGTGCAGATGCCGAGGGTTTTGCGCATGCCATCGACGTGGCAATGGATATGATCACCAATGACTTCAATCAGCGCATCAAGACCGGCCTGGCGGCGATGGACCAGGCGATGCTCGCCAGCGAGCCGGCGGCGGAGGCTAATTGATCTTGCCGCAGTATTCTGACAGCGCCGAGCCTTTGCAGCGCCGCGCGACGATCACCGGCCTCGGACATTATCTGCCGGAGAAGATCGTCAGCAATGACGAGATTTCGCTGCGGGTCGATACCACCAACGCCTGGATCTCCGAGCGAACCGGCATCAAGCAGCGGCATTTCGCGGCGCCGCATGAAACCGCCGCCTTCATGGGCGCTGCCGCCGCGCGCCAGGCGCTGGACGCGGCCGGGGTCGAGCCGGGGGCGGTGGATGCGATCATTCTCGGCACTTCGACCCCCGACCAGGCGTTCCCTGCGACCGCCGTGCATGTGCAGGCGGCCTTGGGCGCCAAGCGCGCCTTCGGTTTCGACGTCTCCGCCGCCTGTTCCGGCTTCATCTATGGGCTCTCGATCGCGGATTCCATGATCCGCGCCGGCCAGGTCAATACCGCGTTGGTCATCGGCTCGGAGGTCTATTCCCGTATTCTAAATTTTTCAGATCGCGGCACCTGTGTGCTGTTTGGTGACGGCGCCGGTGCTGTCCTGCTGCAGGCCGAGGATGTGACGCGCGATGGCCGCGGCATTCTTTCTACCCATCTGCACTCCGACGGTGCATTGGCGGATATTCTGTATGTGGACGGATCCGTCGGCCAGCCGGACAAGCCCGGTCATCTGGTCATGAACGGCAGGGAGGTGTTCCGCCATGCGGTCAACCTGCTGAGCGGCGCGGTGAATGAGGCGCTTACTGCCAATGATCTCACGCCTGGGGATATCGACTGGCTGGTGCCACACCAGGCGAACCGCCGGATCATCGACGGGGTGGGCAAAAAGCTTGGCTTAGCGCCGGAGCGCGTGGTGATCACGGTCGATATTCACGCCAACACCTCCGCCGCGTCGATCCCGTTGGCATTATGGCAGGCCGTGAACGACGGCCGGATCAAGCCCGGGCAACTCATTCTTCTTGAAGCACTTGGCGGCGGCCTGACCTGGGGCTCCGCCCTTGTTAGATTATGAACAAATAGTCACAAAGTTTGGTTGACCGCGCCGGTTCGCATGCTAATCTTGTAAAATGAACACATTGACCCGCGCTCAACTGACAGAGGCGATCTACGCGACCGTAGGTTTGTCACGGAATGAGTCGGCGGATCTGCTGGAAGCCATGCTGGTTCGGATCGCCGATGCGCTCGCGGTCGGCAAGTCTGTTAAAATCAGTGGCTTCGGAACCTTTTCGGTACGCCAGAAGGGCAGGCGCATCGGCCGCAACCCGAAAACCGGGGTCGAAGTTCCCATTATGCCCCGGCGGGTGCTGATTTTTCGGCCAAGCCAGATGCTGCGCGATGCAGTCAATGAAAAAGCCCCGCAGCACGCCGGGCATTGAGCACGATGACCGATGGAGCGGGGAGCGACGACGACATGGTCCGTGTCCCTGAAATGCACATTCCGGAGCCGAGGCTTCGCCCGCGCAAGAGCGCCGACGCCTTTCGCACCATCAGCGAAGTGGCCGATGAGCTGCACGTTCCGCAGCATGTGCTGCGTTTTTGGGAGACCAAGTTTCCGCAGGTCCGCCCGCTGAAGCGCGGCGGCGGCCGGCGCTATTACCGCCCAGAGGACGTGTTGCTGCTACGCCGAGTGGCGGATCTGCTGTACACTCAGGGGTATACCATCAAGGGCGTGCAGAGATTGCTGCGCGAGGGCGGCGGCGCCTTGCAGGACAATATCCCGCCGGCATCACCGGAGGAGCGCCAGGCGGCCGAGGCGGAACGCTCCGCCATCCCACTCGAGGAGGCCGAGCGCCGGGTGGAAGCGCCGTTGCCGGAACTGCCAATGCCAGGGCTGACGCCGATCGAGGGACCGGTACGCTCGGATAATCTTCGTCCTGCTCAGACCAGGGTGCTGACCCGGCCGAAGCCGGATCATGAGGCGGAGCGCCTGCGCAGCCTGCTCGTAGAGACGCTGAATGCGTTGGAAGATTTGCGTCGGCGGCTGGGCTAAGCCGTTAAGGCTGCCTCCCTTGTTGTACCCGGCTTAGCTTGCTAGAGCCTGCGGCATGGCCGGAGCGTAGCGCAGCCTGGTAGCGCATCAGTCTGGGGGACTGGGGGTCGTGGGTTCGAATCCCGCCGCTCCGACCAACTTATTCCGCCGCGCTGCGCAGTGCCAGGCCGGCGGCGAGCGGCGCCAGAGGCAAGGCAGCGGCCAGCATGGCGCCCAGCATCAGTAGCGGCGCCGCGGGGTGTGGCGCGGTGCTCGCGGCAGTTCCAAAGATTAGGGTCGGGATCATCAGCGGCAACGTTAGCAGCGGCATCAAAACTGCGGCGCGGCGGGCGCCGAGCGTGATGGCGGCGACCATGCTGCCCAGTAGAGACAGCAGCAACGTGCCCGCGAGCAGACTGAGCAGCAGCAGCAGCAAATCCGTTGAAGGCAGGCGCAGCATTACCGCCAACGGCGGTGCGATTACCAGCAAAGGCAGGCCGGTGGCCAGCCAGTGCGCAGCGGCTTTGGCAAGCGCGATACCGTAGGCCGGCAGGCCAGAGAGCAGTAGCAGATCCAGCGAGCCGTCTTCAAAATCCGCGCCGTATAGCCGCTCCAACGGCAGCAGGGCGGCTAGCAGGGCGCAGACCCAGATGACGGCCGCGGCGGTGGCGCCAAGGATCCTGGGATCCGGTCCCAACGCGAAGGCGAACAGGCTCGCCGCGATGGCGAAGAACAGCAAAGCGGCGGCGGTATCGGCGGCATGACGGAGCGAGAACCGCAGCTCATGAGTAACCAGGCGAATCATAGATAAAGGGTTTGCGTGTGCGGAACTGGCAAGGGCAGATGTGTGCTGGCGATGATCACCCCGCCGCCGGCGCAATGCGCCTCGCAGATTGCCATAAAACGGCTGACGGACGCCGCATCCAGCGCGGTGGTCGGTTCGTCCAGCAGCCATAGCGGTGCCTTGGCGGCGACCACGCGGGCGAGCGCCAGCCGGCGTTTTTGCCCGGCCGAGAGCAGCCGGGCGGGAAGCTCCGCAAAACCCTGCAGGTCCAGCGCATGCAGGGCGTCCGGCGCCGGCACGTTTTCCAGCACGGTCAGCGCCGGCTTGACGGCGTCCAGATGGCCAAGCCAGGCAATGCGCCCGCCATGTAAGGCCAAATCCTCCAGCGCATCCTCGCCATCCCAAGCAAGCGCGCCAGCCGCCAAAGATGTCAGTCCGGCGACCGCACGCAGAAGTGAAGACTTGCCGGCGCCGTTCGCACCGCGCAGCACCAATAATCCGCCGGAGGATAAAGAAAAGGAGACATCCCTGAACACAAGCCGCTCGCCACGAAAAACTGCGAGGTTGGAGGCTGTGAGCAGGTGCACAAAAATCCCTTGCAAATCAATGGACGGCGTGGGCTGGCTATGGTTTAAGCCGTCCTAAATCGCAAGCGCTGGACAAGAAGGATTTTGCCCCATGACGGCCATCGGTCACGATACGCTGAAAACCTTGAAAACCCTGGACGTGGACGGCAAGTCTTACAAGTATTTCTCCGTCGTCAAGGCGGCCGAAACGCTGGGCGATATCTCTACACTGCCAAAAACCTTGAAAATCCTGCTGGAAAACTGTCTGCGCTTCGAGAATGGCGGCAGCTACACAGTGGAGGACGCGAAATCGGTGGTTGGCTGGCTGGAAAAAGCCACCTCCAGCAAGGAAGTGCCGTTCAAGCCGGCGCGTATCCTGATGCAGGATTTTACCGGCGTGCCGGGCGTGGTTGATCTGGCGGCGATGCGCGACGGTATTCTGCGCCTGGGTGGCAAGCCTGAAAAAGTGAACCCGCTGGTGCCGGTCGATCTGGTGATCGACCATTCCGTGATGGTCGATTATTCCGGCACGTCGGACGCGCTGCAGAAGAACATCGACATGGAGTTTGACCGCAATGGCGAGCGCTATAGGTTCCTGCGCTGGGGCCAGGAGGCGTTTGATAATTTCCGTGTCGTGCCGCCCGATACCGGCATCTGCCACCAGGTGAATTTGGAATATCTGGCCCAGGTCGCCTGGACTTCCGAAAATAACGGCGAGATCTACGTGTACCCGGATACGCTGTACGGCACCGACAGCCACACCACCATGGTCAACGGCCTTGGTGTGCTGGGCTGGGGCGTCGGCGGCATTGAGGCGGAAGCGGCGATGCTGGGCCAGCCGATCGCCATGCTGATCCCGGATGTGATCGGCTTCCGGATGACCGGCAAGCTGCCGGAAGGTGCAACCGCAACCGATCTCGTTCTCACCGTCACGCAGATGCTGCGCAAAAAGAGCGTCGTCGGCAAATTTGTCGAATTCTACGGCGTCGGGCTGGACGAGCTGCCGCTGGCGGACCGCGCCACGATCGGCAATATGGCGCCGGAATACGGCGCCACCTGCGGGTTCTTCCCCGTAGATCAGGTCACACTGGACTATCTGAAACTCTCCGGCCGCGACGAACACCGCATCAAGCTGGTGGAAGCCTTCGCCAAGGCGCAGGGGCTATGGCGCGACGCCACTGACCCGGTCTTCACCGATACGCTGGAGCTCGATCTTTCCACAGTGCAGCCTTCGCTGGCGGGCCCGAAGCGCCCGCAGGACCGCGTGCTGTTGAAGGAAGCAGCCTTCGCCTTCAATGGCGAGCTGACCCGAAGCCTGGGCGTCCCCGCAGAGGCCGCCGGCACCAAAGCCGCGGTAGCCGGCACGAATTATGAAATTACCCATGGCGATGTGGTGATCGCCGCCATCACCTCCTGCACCAATACCTCCAACCCCTACGTGCTGGTCGCCGCCGGGCTGGTGGCGCGCAAGGCGCGGGCACTGGGGCTGACGCCGAAGCCTTGGGTAAAAACCTCGCTCGCCCCCGGTTCGCAGGTCGTCACTGAATATCTCGACAAATCCAACCTCTCCAAAGATCTCGACGCGCTGGGCTTTCAGACCGTCGGCTATGGCTGCACCACATGCATCGGCAATTCCGGCCCGCTGGAAGATGCGATCGTCGATGCCATCGAAGGCAACAAGCTGGTCGCGGTCTCCGTGCTCTCCGGCAATCGTAATTTCGAGGGCCGCGTGCACCCAAACGTACGCGCCAATTATCTTGCCAGCCCGCCGCTGGTGGTCGCCTACTCCCTGCTCGGCAACATTCGCGAGGACATCACCACGGTGCCGCTGGGCAAAGACAAGGACGGTGGGGAGGTGTTCCTGAAGGACATCTGGCCGTCCAACAAGGAAATCAACGATACGGTAAAAGCCGTGGTGACGCGCGAGATGTTCCTGGATCGCTACGGCGACGTGTTCAAAGGGCCGAAGCAGTGGCAGGAGATCGAGGTCACTGGCGGCATCGACACCTATGCCTGGCCGTCCGGTTCTACCTATGTGAAGAACCCGCCTTATTTCGACGGCATGACGATGGAGCCGAAACCGGTCGCCGACATCACCGGCGCCCGCATCCTGGCGATTTTAGGCGATTCCATCACCACCGACCACATCTCGCCCGCCGGCAACATCAAGAAATCCGGCCCCGCCGGCGAGTATCTGAGCCAGCACCAAGTCTTGCAGAAAGATTTCAACTCCTACGGCGCGCGCCGCGGCAACGACGCGGTGATGGTGCGCGGCACCTTCGCCAATATCCGCATCAAAAACGAAATGCTGAACGGCGTCGAAGGCGGCATGACCAAGCACTACCCGTCCGGCGATGAACTCTCGATTTATGACGCGGCGGAGCGCTACAAAAAGGACGGCATTCCGCTGGTCGTGTTCGGCGGCAAGGAATACGGCACCGGCTCCTCGCGCGACTGGGCTGCCAAAGGTACGCTGTTGCTAGGCGTCAAGGCGGTAATCACCGAAAGCTTTGAGCGTATCCACCGCTCCAACCTGGTCGGCATGGGCGTGCTGCCGCTGACATTCAAAGAAGGCGTGGATCGCAAGACGCTGGCGCTGAAGGGCGATGAGCTGATCGACATCGTCGGCATCACCAATCTGTCGCCGCGGATGGATCTGAAGCTGATCATCAAACGCGCCAACGGCACAACCGATTCGGTGGAACTGCTCTGCCGCGTCGATACTGCCGATGAGGTGAACTACTACCACCATGGCGGCATCCTGCAATACGTGCTGCGCGGCATGGCAAAGGCAGCGTAAAGCTGAGGAAGGAGCAGTTCTTTTTCTGAGGAAAAGAACCAAAAAGACTTTTTAAATTTGGGTCGGGGGTGGTGCAACATCCTGGCTCAAGCGTAACAAGTTTTTGCGCCGTTTTTAAAAAAACGGCTCTTGCTTTCTCGGGAGCTGAGATCATGAGCCGGCTGGATTTTCTTCCAAAATTGGCGCAGCGGCTAGATTTTTCTTCTGCCGAAGGTCCCGATCTTTGGCCAGAACTGCGACGCGCAGCGCAGCATCAGCTTGGCTTTACCGAGGTTCTGAAGCTCGACCGCCTGATTAAAAAGCTGGCCGGGCAAGCGGCTTCCGGCATAGACGGCGTATTGAGTCTGAAGCTGGCGATCTTGTCTTCGGCGACCACCGAGCATCTGCTTGCCGGACTGCGGGCGGCGGCAGCGCGGCATAATATTTTGCTGCATGTGTATACCCATACCTATGGTTCGGCGCTGCAGGAGCTCATCGATCCGGAATCCGGCCTTGCGGCGTTTCATCCTGATATCGTTCTGATTGCCTACCCCTTCGCGCAACTTTTCGGCGCCGTGCAGTTGGCAAAAACTGCCGATGCGGTTGAAGACAAACTCGGTTTTGCCAGCTTTATGCTGCAAAATCTGCGTGAGTTGGCGCGCGAGAAATTCAACTGCTCGATCATTCAGCAGACGATTCTGCCCGTGGGCCTGCCGCTGGTCGGCAACCACGAATTCCAGCTGCCCGGCGCGCCGGCGCGGCTGGCCTTTGCGTTGAACCAGCGATTGCGCGAGCAGTCGGTTGCGGAGAAATTTGCGATTTTGGCGATAGATGACGCGGTGGCGGTTGATGGGCTCGCCGCCTGGCATGACCGTGCCTTGTGGCATCGCGCGAAACAGGAAATTCCCCCCGGTGCGGGTCTGGCCTATGGCGAACTGGTGCTGCAGGTGATCGACGCGCAGCGCGGCCGCACGGCCAAATGCCTGGTGCTGGATTTGGACAACACGTTATGGGGCGGCGTCATTGGCGATGACGGGTTGGACGGCATCAAGCTCGGCCAGGGTAGCGGCGTCGGCGAATCCTTCGTCGCGTTCCAGTCCTATGCCAAGCAGCTCTCCGAACGCGGCGTCATTCTTGCGGTCTGCTCCAAGAACGACGAGGAGAACGCGCTGCTGCCCTTCGAGAAGCATCCCGAGATGGTGCTGCGGCGCGATGACATCTCCTGTTTCATCGCCAACTGGAACGACAAGGCAAGCAATCTGCGGGAAATCGCCAGGCAGTTGAATATCGGCCTGGATGCCCTGGTGTTCTGCGACGACAACCCGTTCGAGCGTGAGCAGGTGCGCGGCGCCGTGCCGGAAGTGCGCGTGCCGGAGCTGCCCGAAGATCCCAGCTTCTATCCGGAAGCCTTGGTTGCGGCCGGATATTTTGAATCGATGTCGCTGACGGCGGATGATTTTGCGCGGGTCGCACAGTACCAGCTGAATGCTGAGCGGGAGAAGCTGAAATCCAGCAGCGGCAATATCGACAATTACTTGCGCAATCTCGATATGGATCTGAAATGGGCGGCCGCCGACTTGGTCAACGTCGAGCGCATCACCCAGCTGATCAACAAGACCAACCAGTTCAATCTGACAACGAAGCGTTACGATCTGGCGCAGGTTCAGGCCATGATGGCGAACCCGGAGACGCTGGTGCTGAGCTTCCGGCTGGTCGACCGGCTGGGCGATAACGGCATTATCTGCATCATCATCGGCCATAAATCGGGCGAGGAACTGCTGATTGATAGCTGGCTGATGAGCTGCCGGGTGCTGGGGCGCGGCGTGGAAAAAGCCACGCTCGGCGTGCTGGCGGCGCAGGCGGCCGGGTTGGGTGCCAAGTCGCTGCGCGGGCGCTTCTCGCCGACCGAGAAAAACAAAATGGTGATCGACCATTACAAGAAGCTTGGCTTTTTGTTGACGGCGGAAGAGACTGGCGGCGTAACGAGCTGGTCGCTTGATCTTGCCGACTATGTCATAACAGACTTGTTCATTAAACTTACACAGGTGAAACAATGACCGACGAAGACATTCTCTCGCGTATCGCGGCTGTCGTGCGCGATGTCGTCGGCGACGATTCCATCGAGTTGAGGATGAATACGGTGGCGCAGGATGTTCCGGGCTGGGACTCTATGGCGCATATAAATATCATTGTGGCGCTTGAACATGAGTTCCGCATGAAGTTCAAAACCGCTTCGCTGGAAGAAGCGCAGAACACCGGGGATCTGGTCAAGCTGATCAAGGCCGGCTGAGCCAAGCCTCTTCGAGAAGCGTTGCCAGCGGATGCTGTTCAATTCGATTTCGTTCATCTGCTTTTTCTTACCCGCAACGCTTCGTGTTTCTTTCGTCCTCGGCCGTATCCGCTAGCGTCTTGCGATGGCGTGGCTTGGGCTGGCATCGCTGATTTTCTACAGCTGGCTGGGCACTGATTACCTGCTGCTGCTGATCATCTCTATCATCTTCAAATACTCGGTCGGCCATTTTTGCAAGAGTGGTCGGAGCGGGAGGGGTTGTCTTATTGGCTATTGGTTTTTGGCGTCTACGCCAATTTTCTTGCACTGGTCTATTGCAAATATCTGTTCGATCTCACCGGCTGGATGGAGCTTTATCCCAATGCATCACCGCTCCCGCATCGGCCGCCTATTATGGTCCGGCCTTCGCGCTATCGCCGCCAGGCACTGCCTTGGCCGATCTGTTTGATGTTTCGCTCAAACCGGGCGTTTGGCCCGCGAATCACTGCACCTTGCAGCCGGGCGAAGCGGAAATCGTAAAGAAGCTGCCGCCGGGCGCGGCTACGCCGGGTCAGGCGCCTGCAGGCTCCAGCGCACTCTGAATTTGCCTGCCGCTCAGCATCTCCTCCAGCGGCCGCCATTGGCCATGGCGCAACACCTCCGATGGCCGGAAGCGGGATTTGTACGCCATCTTCCGGCTCTCCTGCACCCAGTAGCCGAGATAGACATGCGGCAACCCGAGCTGGGTAACGCGGCTGATGAGGAACAAAATCGCCTGGGTACCGAGCGAGCGCTCATCGCAATCGGGCGAGAAAAAGCTGTAAACGGCGGAAAGCCCGTCGCCCAGCCGGTCGGTCAGGCAGGCGCCGACAAGGCGTTCTTGCGGGTCGCGAAATTCGACGATGAAGGTCTCGATCGGCGTGTCTTCCACCATGGCGCGATAATCGTAGAAGCTCATGGTCGCCATATCGCCTTCGCCGTGGCGGGCCTGCTGGTAGCGCTGAAACAGCTGGAACTGTTCGGCGGTGGCCCGCGCCGGTACATCCGCCGCCGTCAAATCGGCGTTCAGCTTGGCGAGGCGCTTTTGTGTGCGGTTAGGCTGAAAATCCTTCGCGCGGATGCGGATCGGCACGCAGGCATTGCAGTTCGGACAAACCGGCGCGTAGGCGATGTTGTGGCTGCGCCGGAAGCCGCCGCGCGATAGCCTATCATGCAGGGTCTCGGCGGATACGCCGGACAACTCGGTCACCACCTTGCGCTCGACCCGCCCGGTGACATAGGGGCAGGGCAGCGGCGCCGTGGTGTAGAAGAAGTTCGGCCGGCGGGCGGGCTTATAGCTCATTGCTATCCAGTTTTGGGGCTTGCGGTCTCGGCGTCAATGTCAAACTCGAATGACGACAAGGCCGGAGAACAGGTCATGCGCCGCGCGGTGCCGCGGGCCGACCAGCGCCAGGGCAAAGGGCACGCAAGCCAGCAAGAAGCTGACCCACATCAGTAGCGCCCAGACGAAAGCCTGGGCAAAATTGGGCGGCAGCAGATTTGCATCCTGCCGCACGGCGATGCCGAACATCCGCTGCCCCGGCGTTCCGCCGCCGCCGGCCAGCAGTGTATAGTAGAAGAACGGTACCAGAGGGATGATGTGAAACATCAGCCAGCCGAAACCGAGGGTCAGCACGCCGAAGATCAGAATGACGACGGCGAGCACACAGCTGATAACGCCGATGATGAAGATATCGATGAGAAAGGCGCAGAACCGCCTGGCGAGCACGCCGCGCGTCATCAGCGCGTCAGAACCGGAACGGGTGAGATTCTCTTGCAGGAACTGGCTCATCTTGCGTATTTGGGCGCTGGCCGCGGGCGATTGCAAGATAAATGATGCCTGCGAAGAGCAGGGTTTCTGGAACCGCGTAGAAGAACCAGAAGCTGCTTGTGCTGAGGAGCAGATAGGGTGCCAGATAGATCGCGGAGCAAAAGCCAATGGCTGGGGGCGATTCCGGCGCCAGCAGCAACATGGCGGCGGTAAGCGGTAGGGTGTCATAGGCAAAAGCATGCGGCGTGCAGATGAACATGCCGGAGCATAATGCAGCTACCGCAAGTCGATACAGCGCACGTCGGAAAGCCAAAAACACTAGGGCCGCAGCCGCGACGGCAGCCGCCATTTGCATATTCCAGGCGAAGCGGTTGCCAAAGCCAAGTCCGACAAGATTGGCGGCGACCGTAACCGCGGTGTTCGCATTCGGAATGCCGCCCGCTAGATAGGCCGCCTGATAATGCGGCAGGCAACGCAGCCAATCCAGCCATAGCTCCGGCGGCCAAAACAGGCAGGAGAGCGCGATCAGCGCCAGCGCGGTGAGCCCGGCGGCGGCCAATGCAGCCATGTCGCCGCGGGCCAGCAATGCGACCGGCAGCAAGATTGCAAGCTGCGGCTTTAACGTGAGCAGGCCGAAGACGATGCCGGCCGACCAAGGCCGGCTGCGCAACAACGCGAAGCCGGCGAGCAGGATCGCTGTGGTGAAAAAGCCGGTCTCGCCGGCTGCGCCATTCAGCAGCGCGGCCGGACTGGCCAGCAGCGCCAGGATGGCGAAGCCCCGGCATGACGGCTTGAAGAACATTCCGGCTGCGAGGATCAGCGCGATCACGCCCGCCAGCGTCCAGATCGTCAGGCCAAGGGCAAAACTGCAATCGCTCAGCCACCAGATCGGCAGCAAAAAATCCGGCGGATATTGATACGGGAAAAAGGATTTAAATCCCGGATACAGCAGATGTTGAAATTCTTGCAGCGGGGCCGGCTGATAGAGCTGCGCCGCCTGATGCCTGGCAAATCTGCCAAAAGACCACGGCCCGCGAAAATCGGTGTTCAGCGCCGGCCGGGTGATCAGCGCCCAGAAAACAAAGGCAAGATTGACACAGGCGCAGACAGTTAGCACGGCGAAATCGAACAGACGGAATTGCTTGACTAACATCGGCTGCAACTTAAGCGGCAGCCCTTTACGGAAGCTGAAGCACGCTGATCGTACGTTGAAAAAACCAGCATGCAATAACAAATCAAGATGCTGCCATGTGCGTTACGCCTGCACGCCAAGAACATAGCGATGGAGAGTTGAATGCCGCGCGCCGGTTCCGTTCCATACCTTCTGGGCACCAGCTTTCGCAACATGGCCTATGTCGAGTTCGGCAACCCAGCAGCCCCCGCGGTCGTGTGCGTGCATGGGCTGACGCGCAACGCCAGGGATTTTGATCCGTTGGCGGAAGCTTTATCGGAACGATTTCACGTGATCTGCCCGGACCTTGCCGGCCGCGGCAAGTCGGACTGGCTGCCGGATGCCGGGATGTACCAGCCATCGAGCTACGTCGTTGCCCTATCGCATCTGCTGGCGGCGCTGAACAAGCCGGTGGCGTGGGTCGGCACTTCGCTCGGCGGCATATGCGGGCTGATGCTGGCGGCCGCCGGCAATTCGCCGATCACCCGCATGGTGCTGAACGATCTCGGCCCGCATATCCCTGCCGCGGCGCTGGCGCGCATCCGCGACTATATGGCGAAGTCGCCGGAACGCTTTGCCTCGATCGGCGCGCTTGAGGCGCATTTGCGGCTGATCCACGCGCCGTTCGGCATACTTACCGACGCGCAATGGGCGCATCTCGCCCGGTTCTCTGCCAGGCCGGTGCTGGACGCGCTCTCCGGCGGCGGCTACGCGCTGCATTATGACCCGAAAATCGCCGAGCCCATCAAGAGCTCGGTGCCTCTCGACATCGACATGTGGCCGCTCTGGGCGCTGATGAAAATTCCCGTTCTGGCGATCCGCGGCGAGAACAGCGATTTGCTGACACAAGACACCTTTTGCCGCATGCAGTACGAGGGCGCCGAAACCCTGGTGGTACAGAATGCCGGTCACGCCCCGTCGCTGATGGACGTGCCTACGATAGAGACAATTCGCAGGTTCTTGCTATGAAGCGGGGAATTGCCGCCAAGATCAGGAGTGGATGCACGGCAGCGGTATGGCGGAGAACCCCGCTGCATCGACGAAACCATATTGCAGAGAGGCGATACGTGGCACCCGTTTCGGCTTCAGCAAAAAATCGCCGATGACCGGGTCGGAGGCGTACAGCCTGAGCAGGCCGATATACGCACCGGCGTCGATAAAGCAACGGCAATGCGGCAGCATGGCGTCGAGAATTGCAACGTGCCCTCTTCGGTGCCGTTGCAGAACGCTCCGACTGCATGGGCAACAACCGGCAGATCCGCCGTAATGAAGGCGTGCCCGCGTATCGCCAGCGGCATTTTTCTCTAGGCCAGCCGATCCTTCCATCATAATCCCTTAGCGAGGTTGCGTACCGGAAGCCCTTTGCCGCATCTTTGCGCAACAATGGTAAGATTTGCCTGACTGCCTCCTCGCAATTGCCAAGAAAGAAAATCCTCAGGGCGTGGCGCCGGCGCGGCCTGGCGGCGGCAGCGCGATCGATACGCCCGGCGCAATTCGTACTGTTCCGGCCGCCGGCGTTGCCGGCTTGGCGGTAGCATTTGGCGCCGAAGGTGGCGCGGCGGTACTGGCATTGGGACCTGGTCCCGAGGCTGGCGGGTCATTCGCTACGTTGAAAGGGACAACAGGCGCCGCGGGCTCGGCGGCAGGCGGAACCGGGCCTATATTGATCTCGGTATTCGCCGGACCATCCGAGGCGGTTTTAGCCGGCGCCGGCGCCGGTGCTGCCGCGATCTCCACAGTGTAGTCCGGCACAATCCGCGCCTGCTGCGCGCCGGAGATGACCAGCACGTGCTGCCCAAGGGCAAGCGGCGCCTTGCTCGTCTGCGTTACGGAAACCAGTTTTTCTCCGGTCTCGTCGACGATGTACTCCCAGCCTTTGGTATCCGCGACCGCCTGCGCCGCCGCCGTGCCGCCGATGCCGCCAACCAGGGTGCCGCTGATCGCGCCGAGGGTGGTGACCACCGGGCCGCCGGAGACCTGCGACCCGGCAACGCCGCCGGCCGCCCCGCCGGCGGCCGCACCGATCGTGCCGCTGGCACTTATTCTCACCTGCCGGACGCCGATAATCACCCCACGCTCCACCGGCGCCGCCTGCTGCGCGGCCGTGGAAGCATAGGTGTTGGGGGAATAGCCCTGGTCGCAGCCGGCGAGGGCAAGGAGGCCGGCGAGCAGCACATAGGGCAAAGCAGGGCCGCGCAAGGAGATTTCCGTCTTTCGTGTCCTGAATGCATATAGCGGTTTGCCCCAAACCGCACCAGCTTGTTGCATTGCCAGACGCAGAGCAAATTTGGTCAACCGGCCGTCCAAGGCGGGTGACCGTAAAATCGCTTTGGATTAGCATTGGCCTATGGACGGTCGAGGGAAGTAAATTCAGGGCCGACTTCCTCGACGAAGGGATGGACATGCTGACGAAGCCGTTTGCGCTGGATGCATTTGAAGCACGGGTACGCCAAATGATTGAACGCTAGCGGCCTTACGATGGCGGAGCGAAGCGCTATTCGGCGCTCCGAAACTCACCGTTCTTTGAAGGGAGTATCCAAGTCTTTTGCAATACCTAGAGATGTTAGGTAGCACTGCGTTCGAGCATCCTATAGTGCGTAATAAAATAATCCTGGAGCACTTCTTTATGCGTTTACGCTTTGTCCTTTTGATGGCGTTGTCTGCATTGACGGGATGCAACGGCGGTTTTGCCCTGCCGCACGAAAAGACCGTTACGCAAATGCCCGTAGCCGGTTCCTCCTGCGAGGGTCCTACCGGTTCGGAGTGCATCGGCCATCAATAAGCCGCGATCCCGCAAACGCCCGTAACCCAGAGTCAAAAAACTTTTTTGCGTTTGCTTTTTTAAAAAGAAGCGCTTGCTTTAAACGGAAAAATACTTCGCATTGGGGTTCAGCACCACGATCGCACTGGTGGATTGTTCCGGGTGCAGCTGGAACTCGTCGGACAGGCTGATGCCGATGCGCTCGGCCTCCAGCAGGCGCAATAGCTGGTCCTGGTCTTCCACATTGGGGCAGGCGGGGTAGCCGAAGGAGTAGCGGGAGCCGCGGTAGGATTGTTGCAGCAGCTTGTCCATGTCGCGATCGTCTTCGGCCGCAAAGCCGAGTTCGGCGCGGATGCGTTTATGGGAGTATTCGGCAAGCGCCTCGGCCATTTCGACCGAGACGCCGTGCAGATACAGATAGTCCTGGTAGCGGTTTTCCTCGAACCATTCGCGGGCGATTTCGGATGCGCGCTGGCCGATTGTGACGACCTGCAGGCCGATGACGTCGCGCTGCGCGTCATCCACATCGCGGAAGAAATCGGCGATGCATTCGCCGTCCGCCTTCGGCTGGCGGGGCAGGGCGAAGCGGGCGAGTTCCGTCGTGCCGTCCTCGGCAAAGATCAGAATGTCATTGCCCTGGCCTGCGGCTTTCCAATAGCCGTAGACCGCCTGCGGTTTCAGGATTTGCTGCGCCTCGCAGAGATCGAGCATGCGCTTCATCACCGGGCGCAATTCTTGGCGCGCCCAGCCGAGGAAATCGTCCAGGGTTTTGCCCTGCTTGCGAAAGCCCCATTGGAACTGGAACAGCGAGCGTTCGTTGATGAAGGGCACGATCGCCTTGGCCGGCGCCTCGATGATTTTCGGCCCCCAGAACGGCGGGTTGATGACCGGCACATCGCGCGTCAGCCGGTGCCGGCGTTGCTGCACGGCCTTGACATCGACGGGTGCAAAGGCGGCGACATCGGCTGTGCCAAGCTTGCGCTTGGTGTTTTTGGCCTTGCCTTTGCGCTTGGACTGAATGACGGCGAGGTAGTTGTCGAAATCGTTGCCGGTCACCTTGTCCATCAGATGCAGGCCATCGAAAGCATCGCGCGCATAGGCGACGCGGCCCGAGGCATAGGCGGCGACGCAATCATCCTCGACATAGTTGCGGGTCAGCGCGGCGCCGCCCAGCATCACCGGGATATCCAGTCCCTGGCGCGACATCTCCTCCAGGTTCTCCCGCATCACCACGGTGGATTTCACCAGCAGGCCGGACATGCCAATGGCATGGGCGTGATGCTCTTTCGCGGCGACGACCATATCGGCCAGCTTCACCTTGATGCCCAGATTGACCACCTTGTAGCCGTTGTTGGTCAGAATGATATCGACGAGGTTCTTGCCGATATCGTGCACGTCGCCCTTAACCGTCGCCAGCACGATGATGCCGCGCTCCTCGCCGGCGACGCGTTCCATCATCGGCTCCAGGTACGCAACGGCCGCCTTCATGGTCTCGGCCGATTGCAGCACGAAGGGCAGTTGCATCTTGCCGGCGCCAAAAAGTTCGCCGACCACCTTCATGCCGTCCAGCAGGATGTTGTTGATGATGGCGAGCGGTTTGTGGGTCAGCAGCGCATCGTCCAGCTCGTTGGTCAGCCCCTTGCGGTCGCCATCGACGATACGGTCCTTGAGCCGACCTTCCACCGTCTCGCTGCGTTTCTTCTTGGTCGCATCGACCGCTTTGCGGTCAGCAAAAATCTCCAGCAGCTTCTGCAACGGATCGTAGCCTTCGTGCCGGCGATCAAAAATCAGATCCTCACAAACCTTCACTTCCGCCGGATCGATCAGATGCAGCGGCCGTATTTTTGAAACATGCACAATGGCCGCCGTCATGCCGGCCTTGACCGAAAGATCGAGAAATACCGAGTTCAGCACGGCACGCGCCGCTGGGTTCAAACCAAAACTAACGTTTGAAAGCCCCAGGACAATCTGCACATCCGGAAATCGATCGTGGATGAGCTTGATGCCTTCCAGCGTCCACTGAGCCAGTTTTCTATCGTCTTCGTTGCCAGTTGCAATCGTGAGCACCAAGGGATCGATCATTAAGTCGCTCTGGGCAAGCCCGTGTTTGCTGCAACAGAAATCAACCAGCCGTTCGGCGATCTCAAATTTTCTTTCGGGCGTTTTTGCCATGCCTATTTCGTCGATCGTTCCTGCCACGATGACCGCGCCGAATTTTTTTGCAAGCCTCAACCGATCCGCGGCCAGATGCTCGCCATCCTCGAAGTTGATCGAGTTGATGATCGGCTTGCCGCCATGCAGCTTCAGCGCCGCTTCGATCACCGGCGTTTCGGTGGAATCGATCACCAACGGCGCGTTGACCGAGGCGGTGAAGCGGGTGATCACCTCGTTCATCTCCTGCGTCTCGTTGCGTCCGACAAAGGCGGTGCAGATATCCAGCGCGTTGGAGGCTTCGGCCACCTGTTCCCGGCCGATGGCGACGCAGCCATCCCAATCGTGACTTTCCTGCAGTTCGCGCCATTTTTTCGAGCCATTGGCGTTGCAGCGCTCGCCGATGGAGAAATAGCTGTTCTCCTGCCGCAACGGCGTGATGCCGTACAGGCTGGCGACCGCAGGGATCCAGACGGATTTGCGCGGAACGGGCGTGGGCCGAGGGTTGCCGAGCTTTTTCAGCATCGCATCCAGCCCCTGGATATGCGGAATGGACGTGCCGCAGCAGCCGCCGATCAGATTCACCCCATCCTCGACGACGAAGCGCTCCACCCAGCTCGCCATTTCCTCGGCGCCCAGCGGGTAGTGGGTTTTGCCGTCCACCAGCTCCGGTAGGCCGGCATTGGGCTGCACGGAAATCAGCCCGGGCCAATTCTGCGAGAGGTAGTGCACATGCTCGGCCATCTCCTGCGGGCCGGTGGCGCAGTTCAGGCCGATCAGCGGCACATCCAGCGAATGGATCACGGCGGCGGCTGCTGCGATATCCGGCCCAACCAGCAAGGTGCCGGTGGTTTCCACCGTCACCTGCACGAAGATGGGGATATCGCTGCCGGCTTCGGCGCGCGCCCGCTTAGCGCCGTTCACTGCGGCCTTTATTTGAAGTGTATCCTGGCAGGTTTCGATCAGGATCGCATCCACGCCGCCGGCCATCAGACCCTGCGCCTGCAGGAACAGCGCGTCTTCCAGCGGATCATAGGCGATGTTTCCCAAGCTTGGGAGCTTAGTGCCGGGGCCGACGCTGCCGATCACATAGCGGGTGCGGCCATCGGCGAAGGATTCTGCAGCCTCGCGCGCCAACTGGCCGGCGATCTTGTTGATCTCGAAGGCGCGGTTTTCCAGCTGGAACTCACCCAGCGTAATCGGCGAGCCGCCGAAGGAGTTGGTCTGCACCATGTCGGCGCCGGCGTCGAAATAGCCGCGATGGATGTCCCGCACCAGATCCGGCCGCGACAGGTTCAGCACTTCCGTGCAGTTTTCCTTGTCCCAGTAATCTTGTTCGATATCGAGGGTGAGCGCCTGCACTCGCGAGCCCATGCCGCCATCGCAGAGCAAAACGCGGTTCGAAAGGATTTCAAGAAGATGTGGCTTGGACATGCTTGTCAGATACACCGGATCGACCCCATGTCCAGTTAATGGATGCAGCCTCTGACATGCGTATTCCGATATTGTTCGGCGGGCAGGTCGAACCGGGCGATGCCTGGCTGGTGGAGGATGACGCGGAGATGCCGGCGCAGGGCTACGCCGTCCGCTTCACCTTGCCGGCGCAGCGCTTCGGTGCGGCGGGGCATGCCCCGGGCTGTAGCTGCTGCACCTTGCGCGGTCCGGCTGCGGATGCGCTGACCCGCATGTTCCGCGACCGCGCCACCGGAACATCGCCGTTTTTTAAACAGGTGCGCGTGCTCGCCTCGCCGGCAGGGCAGGCGGCGGTGCGGGAAGCGTTGGTAAATGACGTGGTTACGGCGGCGCGGTTCTCGTCCGTCGGCTAGGTCTCAGCGGCTCCGGACGTTCTGCGGAAACAACGAAAGATCAGGGTCGAGCGGGTGACTGCGCTGCTGCCGTTGCCGCTTCTTCAGCAGGCGAGCCAACCAGCTTCGGTTTTGATAGGCTTGCAGCTCGGCAAGCTCTACTTCAAGCTGCACCAGCTGGTCCCGCTGCGCCATTGCAAGCCTCGTGACGCGATAGGCAGATTCCGGATTGCGGACGAAAAGCGCGCGAATGATGGCGTCGGCTTCGACATCCAGAGGCGGCTGCACCAGCTCGTCGTCTTGCCGCACAACCGCGGTTATGAAGGCGATGATGTCCCGGTGTTCGTCGCGCGTCAAAACTGCCTCCCGGTAGGTAGTTTGGGTTGTGTTCGGCGCGGGCCGCAAGCAGCAAGTAGCGTATGGCCAGGACATGGAGGCTATTTCACGCGGGCTTGAACTGGGCGTGACTTTATTCAGCTACTGCGTCAATATCGCGAGAGGATTGGTAGACCAGGAGTAATACTCCATCACGTTCGAAACTGTCGACGTGGTTCATCCCGATCGCGCCGATCACCATACGGGAGCCGAAATTATCCTGCCGCGCCACTGCGACGATCCGCTGCAGCCTTGCAATCTCATGCGCATAGACCAGAGCGGCACCGGCGGCCTCAGAGGCCAAGCCGATCCCCCGCGCTTGCGGCCAGAAGGAAAACCGCAGGGCGATGCCCCGCCCGTCTTGCCGGTGCATCAGCCCCGTCAGTCCTAGAAATCTGTTGCCGGCACGCGCCCGTACCGACCACATGCCGTAGCCATAGGCGCCCCAGTGCTGGATATCCTGCGCCAGCTCCTCGGCCGATTGCAGGGCGGAACGCACGCCGCCAAGAAGCTGCGCGAAAGCCCGCGGATCGGCCTTCAGCCGTGCAATATCACGTAGGTCGTTCGAGGCAACCGGCGTCATGATCAACCGCGCCGTCGCCAGACGCCACGGGGAGAGCATGGCGGCGGATTTAGCGGGTTAGCGGACGGTATTTGATGCGGTGGGGCTCCGTCGCATCCAGCCCCAGGCGGCGGCGCTTGTCTTCCTCGTAGGCCTGGAAATTGCCTTCGAACCACTCGACATGGCTGTCGCCCTCGAAGGCCAGGATATGCGTCGCCAGGCGATCGAGAAACCAACGATCATGCGAGATGATGACGGCGCAGCCTGGAAATTCCATCAGCGCCTCTTCCAGCGCCCGCAGCGTATCGACGTCCAGATCGTTGGTCGGCTCGTCCAGCAGGATGACGTTGGCTTCGGTTCGCAGCATTTTCGCCAGATGCACGCGGTTGCGCTCGCCGCCGGACAAAATACCGACCTTCTTCTGCTGGTCGGAGCCTTTGAAATTGAAGGCGCCGACATAAGCCCGCGACGCCACCGAACGCTTGCCGAGATGGATGACATCGGTGCCGCCGGAGATCTCCTCCCATACGTTCTTGCTACCATCCAGGGAGTCGCGGGACTGGTCGACATAGCCCAGCTTGACGGTGTCGCCGATTTTCAACGAACCGGAATCCGGCTGGTCAACGCCGGTGATCATTTTGAACAAGGTGGTCTTGCCGGCGCCGTTCGGGCCGATGACGCCGACGATGCCGCCCGGCGGCAGTTTGAAGTTCAGCCCGCCGATCAGTTCGCGATCGCCAAAGCCTTTGCGCAGATCCTGCGCCTCGATTACCGTGCCGCCCAGACGTGGGCCGGGCGGGATGACGATTTCCGCAACGCCGCCGACCAGATCCTGCGATTTCTGCAGCATCTCCTCATAGCGCTGGATGCGGGCGCGGCTCTTGGTCTGCCGGGCCTTGGGCGAGGAGGAAATCCATTCCCGCTCTTCCGCCAGCGCGCGCTGGCGAGCGGATTCCTCTTTTTCTTCCTGCGCCAGGCGCTTCTGCTTCTGCTCCAGCCAGGCGGAGTAGTTGCCTTCATAGGGAAAGCCGCGGCCACGCTCGATCTCCAGGATCCAGTTGGTGACATTGTCCAGGAAGTAGCGGTCATGGGTCACCAGGATCACGGTGCCGGCATAATCGGCGAGCGTGCGTTCCAGCCACGCGACGCTCTCCGCATCCAGATGGTTGGTCGGCTCGTCCAGCAGGAGCAAATCAGGTTTTTCGAGCAACAGCCGGCAAAGTGCGACGCGCCGGCGCTCGCCGCCGGAGAGCGGGCCGACCGCGGCATCCGGCGGCGGGCAGCACAGCGCATCCAGCGCGATCTCGATCCTGCGGTCGAGGTCCCAGCCTTCCTCGGCATCGATGATTTCCTGCAATTTCGCCTGTTCGGCGAGCAGCGCCTCCATTTTGGAGTCGTCCATCGGCTCGGCGAATTCTTCCGAGATCGCGTTGAACCGCGCCAAGATCTGCTTCAGCCCGGCAAAGGCTTCGGCCACGTTCCCGCCCACGGTTTTATCCGCATCGAGTTGCGGTTCCTGCGCCAGGTAGCCGATCTTCGCACCTTCCGCGGCAAAGGCCTCGCCGCCATACTCCTTTTCGATGCCGGCAATGATTTTCAGCAAGGTCGATTTGCCGGCGCCGTTCACCCCCAGCACGCCGATCTTGGCACCTGGAAAAAAGGAGAGCGTGATGCCCTTGAAAACCTCGCGGCCGCCGGGATAGGCCTTGGTGAGGTCCTTCATGACATAGACATATTGATAGCTGGCCATGCGCTTCTACCTTTGGTGACGATTGGCTTGCGTATAGGCGGCGGGGCAAAAGCGGGCAACATTTCCGCGACGCCCGGTGCGCAGAGCCGCACTGCGGTGGGGCGGTGTTCGTCAGGCCGGGAAACAGATTGAGGCTGCGGCGCTACGACGCAGGCAGGTCAGCTCTGCTTTTTCTTCTCGGAAGCCAGGATCAGAGATTCGAGCCCAATGGAATAATCCAGATCTGCCAGCGTGCTGTCCGTCGCCAGCCGTCCGCAGATGTAAGGCGGCGGCGAGGGATTGGAGATATGCGCCGCCGCATAGGCCCTGGCTTCGACCAGTTGCTCCGGCGTCAGCGGGTTTTGCTGCAAATCCTGCTGGTAGTCGTGGGCATACACATATTGCAGCATGTCCAACCATTGCGGCGAGCGCAGTCCACAACTGACCGCGGCGAAGCCATAGGTCAGTCGGTCATCATCGGTGCGCATCTGATGTTCGACCTGCTGCAGGCGAAGTGCCTGATATACCTGCTCGGCCTCAACGGCCCTTGGGTCCGGCGCAGGCGGCGGCGCGGCGCAGGCGGCCAGAGCGAGGAGCGAGAGGGCGGCGCAAGAGCGGATCATTTCAAGTTCAAGACTGCCCGAAGCCCGCTAACAGGTCAAACGCGAAAGCGGACTCGCGCCATACTATCCTGTCACTATGTAAGAAGCTCCGGCCTTCAGGGAAACAGGCTGATGGTGCGGCTGGGCTGGGACGGCGCGGCACCCAGTATGAAGGTCCTGCCGTCTCGCCAGGAACGCAGCAGGTCGCCGGCATGAGCGCTCAGCAGATTGCCGGATTCTCCGGGTGCCATGATAAACAGGCTACGATTCAAATCGGCAAGGTCGAACACCGCCCGCAATTCCGGCCCGTGCACCGCGGTAAAGCCGTCGGGATCGGCATCTGTCGGCGCGGGTGCCGCGACATCGATGGTGGAGGCATCGCCCGGAACGGCAATGCTGAACCGGAAGAAGCGGCCGATCACCGGCAGGCTGCCAAGCAATGGATGCGCGAAGACCGCTTGATGCGCTATTTTCCAGCGCCAGTTCGCCGGATCGTCGCCGTAACGTTGCCGTAGTTTGCCAAGGGCCGCCTGCAGAGAGTCGCGCAACAGCGGCCGGCAGTCTCCACCACACCACAGGGCCTGTGCGGCTCCGGTCGAACCCGGGCCAAGCAGCGCATAGAGAAAACTATCGTCCAGCACCGGCGCCGCCTGCGGATCGAAACCGTTCCGCTGCAACGTCATTCGCACCATTTCGCGGGTCCATGCGTTGAAGATCAAAGGCTGCGGCGCATCCATCGTCATTTGGCCCTGCCAATGGCGCAGCAGCGCCAGCGCCGGCTGCGCTGGATCTCCGGTGGGCTGATCCAGCGCCAGCATTTGCGGCAGGATCGCCTGCGCGAACACGCTGGTGACGTCCAGCTGGATACCCGCAAAGCTCTGCGCCGTCTGCCCAGGCGGCAACAGCAGCGCCCGGATGCGGCGCGCCCGCCAGTCGCCAAAGACATCGCGACCCATGAAAACCGGAAAATCCGCGCCCCAGCTCGGGTTGTTGGCGTTGACCAGCTCGTCCGATGCCGGGTCGATGCTGTGCGGAAGTTTCTCTCCGCTGGCAAAGCCGGTCCAGTCATGCAGCCCGTCGGCGCCGTCCACCGGCCAGGAACCATCGCCGGCTCTGCGGATTGGCACTCGGCCGGTGGTGAAAAAGCCGATATGGCCGGCATCGGCGGCCAGCAGGTTCTGCACCGGGCTGGTGAGGTCGGCGGCCGCCTGGCTCACCTGCGCCACCGATTGCGCGCGATCGAGCAGCAGCAATCCTTCTGTATCCGTATCGTTTGGCGCCAGGTTCGCCATCTCGACCGCCAGCAGCGCCCGCCCATCCGGTGTCGCGCCCATCACCGGCCCGTGCCTGGTGATCGACACGTCGAGCACGATATCGGCATGACCCGCCACGCGGATGCGTTCGATACGGTGTAAAAACGGCTTCGGCCCCCGCGGCGTCGCGTAGGTTTCGCCGTTCGGCGCGGGATGTTCGATAAACACGTCCTGCACATCGGCGCCGGCGGTGGTGAAGGTCCAGGCGATTTTGCTGTTATGGCCGATGACGACAAAGGGCGTGCCAGGCGCCGTTGCGCCCGCCAGCACGGCGCCCGGCAGATCGATTCGCACCAGATACCACAGGCTGGGAAACCCGAAGCCCAGATGCGGATCGCCTGCCAGCAGCGGCTTGCCGCTCAGCGTACGGGCGCCTGCAAGAGCGAATTCGTTCGAAGCCTGCGCCGGCTGCGTGAACGGCTCCGGAAAGACCCGCAGCCAAACAAGGATTTTCGCGGCCGCCCCGGCGAGCGGAGGAGAATCGATTGCCGCATCCTCGGGCGCCATGCCGGGGATGGCGGGCCAGAGTGCGTCGATCTTGTCATGGGGATGCGTCTGTCCCAGGGCCAGCCGCGCCGCCTCGGTCTGTGCGTTGCCGGAGAGCCAGAGCCCCATCAGCTTGCCCCAGAGCAGGCTGTCGCTGATGCGCCACGGCGCCGGCCGGCCGAGGAACAGAAACTCCGGCGCCGCCAGCCGGCCGCGCTGATTGATCCAGGCATTCACGCCGGCGGCATAGGCGGCAAGCTTCGCCTTTCCATCCGGCGACAGGCTGGCCAGGTCGGCATCGGCGCTCTCGCTCAATCCCAGCCGGCGCATCTCCTCGTCATTGGCAAGCGCGATCGGCCCAAACAGCTCGGCCAGGCGTCCGCTCGCCGCCCGGCGCATCATTTCCATTTGAAACAGCCGGCTCTGCGCATGCAGGTAACCCAAAGCCTCCGCCGCGTCGTTTTCGTTTCGGGCGCGGATGAACGGCACGCCGTTATCGTCGAACGCGATTCGCACCGGCGCGCTTAGGCCCGGCAGTTCGACGCTTCGATGCAGCGGCGGCAAGGTGGCGTAGAGTAGAGCCGCCAGCAGGACCGAAGCGGCGGCAATGGCGGCGGGCAGAGCGAGCAGCGCGTAGGTCAGCCAGCGCCGCAGGCCGTGGCGCGGCGATGCTTGCCTCACCAAAAGCCAATGCAGCTTGGCAGGCTCCGGCGAAACATGTGAGACTTCTTCATGTACAAATTTCCTCCCGCCATTGCCGCCGCCGCCTTGCTCTGCCTAACGCTTCCCGCCAATGCCGTGACGGCTCCGCCGGTTGCCGCGGTGAAGCCGGTCGTGACGAATTATTACGGCACGCCGGTCACCGATGACTACCGCTGGATGGAATCCCCGAACAGCCCGCAGCTCGCCGCCTATATGAAAGGCCAGAACGCCTATACCCGCGCCATACTGGATTCGATGCCCGGCCGCGCGGCCCTGCTGGCGGAGGTCACGCATAACCTGAACCTCAACAGCCTGACCGACACCGTAATGATCGCGGGCGGCAAGTATTTCTATTTGCAGACCCAGCCCGGCCAGAACACAGCGAAACTATACATGCGCGACGCACAAACCGGCGTCGTCAAACGGCTGGTCGATCCGGACGGGTTCTCCAAAAACGGCGGCGCCGTCGCGATCAATTACTTCGCGCCGTCACAGGATGGGCGCTATCTGGCCTATGGCGTTTCCCTCGGCGGGTCGGAGGCCGCGACCTTGCGGGTCATGGATGTGGCGACGATGCAGGATCAGGGCGTGGCCATCGACCGGGTCGAGGGCGACAACCCGAATGCGCAGGATCGCGGTTTTCTTCCGGTCACCTGGCTGCCCGATCATGCCCTGTTTTATTACCGCATGCAGAAGCTCGGTGCGAAGGACGACCCAAACGACGTCTTTCTGAAAAGCCGGGCCTATCTGCATCACCTCGGGCAAAACCCGAACGGTGACGGCGATGTCGCGGTGTTCGGCTACCAGGTCGACCCATCCGTCCACATCGTTGCCAACCAGGATGCGCTGCCGGTTATCATCCCGGGCTCGCCCTATGCCTTCGGCGTCGCCACAGAGAACGAGGAAGCCGATACGATCGATGCGATCTATATCACCCCTCTGGCGGCGCTTGCCGCCGGCAAGCCGGCCTGGCGCCAGATCAGCTCGGCCGCCGATGCCATCACTGCCTTCGATGCCGCGGAGGGCATGCTGTATCTGCTCTCAAATCATGACGCGCCGCGCGGCAAGGTGATCGAAACCAGCCTGTCGGACCCGGATTTGGCCACCGCTAGGGCGGTGGTCGCCCCATCGGATCTGGTGGTCCGGAACATCGCGGCCGCCGCCGACGGGCTGTATGTGGCCAACTCCGATGGCGGCTTCAGCGACGTCATGCGCGTCGCCAACGGCAAGTCCGCCGCCATCCGCCTGCCCTATGCCGGTAATGCGGATTATCTGGTGACCGACGAGACGGCGGCAGGTGCCGTCATGTCGCTGCAATCCTGGACCCGGCCGGATATCTGGTATCGCATCGGCGGCAACGAGATCACCGATACCGGCATCCAGCCGCCGGCGCCGGTAGATACCTCGCAGATGATCTCGAAGGAGGTCATGGCCACCAGCTATGACGGCACGCAGATCCCGCTTTCCATCATCATGCTGCGTTCGACCAAGCTGGACGGCAAGAACCCGACCTTGCTGGAAGGCTACGGCGCCTACGGAATTACCTTCACGCCCTATTTTGGCTTCGGCCGGCTGGCCTTGCTCAAGCGCGGCGGCATCATCGCCTTCGCACATGTCCGCGGCGGCGGCTGGTTTGGCGATTCCTGGCATCGCGCAGGCATGAAACTCACCAAGCTGAACACGGTGTTCGACTTCATCGCCTGCGCGCAATATCTGGAAGACCATCACTATACCTCGCCTGCCTATCTGGCAGGGGAGGGCGGCAGCGCCGGCGGCATCACCATCGGCGGCGCCATCGACTGGGCGCCGCAACTTTTTGCCGCGGCGATCGACAGCCATGGCGAGACCGACAATCTGCGCTCCGAGTTCACTCCGAACGGGCCGCCAAACATCATCGAATTCGGCTCCGTCACCACCGAGCCTGGCTTTCACGGCCTGTACGCCATGTCGGCCCAGGTGCATGTCCGCGACGGCACTGCCTATCCCGCCGTGCTACTGCAAACCGGCATCAACGATCCGCGCGTGGAACCTTGGGAGGTTGCCAAATTCGCCGCCAGGCTGCAGGCCGCGAGCTCCAGCAAAAAGCCGATCCTGCTCAGCGTCAACTACGATTCCGGTCACGGCATCGGCGACACCAAGGCGCAGGATGCGGCGGAATGGGCGGACGAGCTGTCTTTTATCTTCTGGCAGATCGGCAATTCGCAGTTTCAGCCGAAATAGCGGATTTGGCGCCGCGATCGCAAAATCGCGCAGCCCTCAGGGCGCCGACGCGACGACGATCGGCGTTACGGTAACCTGCGCCACACCACAGCCCATCAGGCCGAGCTCTCTGGCGGCGATTTCCGAAAGATCGATCAGTCGGTGATTGCGCGGCATGCGATCGTTTACCAGCACCACGACGGATCGGCTGCCGCCCAGCAAGCCGACCCGAACCTCGGTGCCCATCGGCAGCACGGAAGAGGCGGCGGTCAACGCGTCATTATCCAGCATCGTGCCGGAATAGGTGCGGTGCAGCCGTCTGCCGGTACGATACCAAGACGCGGTGCCGGTAACCGAGGGCTCCGCCGCAGCGAGCACCGGCGGCGGCGCAGCCGACTGCAAGACCACCGGCGCCGCGGCAGCCGGTGCGGCAGCGGTGGCTGTGATGAAGGTGGCTGTGGCGACGTTGGCTGTGACGACGGTGGCTGTGGCTAGGGTGGCTGTGGTGACGGTGGCTGGTTGTCCTGGAGGGGCGGCACAGGCGGCTAACGCGCCGGCGAGACCAACACATAGCAGAGGCGTCAAATACCGCTTCATGCTGCTGAATTACGACCGGATCATGAACATCCCGTAAACCGTAGAATCGATCATGCCAGCTATGCAAGCCGCATTTGCTCATTCACGCCGGTTTAGACGGAGATTTTGAAGAAACTCTAAGATCGTGAAGAACATAAAGCGAAGATGTGGCGTGGCAGACATCTCATAGGTGCAGCGCCTAGGGAATTTCGCGCTAGGAGGTAGCTCATGGACCACGCTATGCCGAAAAGTCGGATAATGATCGTCGCCACAGCCTTCGCTGCACCTGCAGACTGTGACTTATGCGGAACTGGCTCATTATGCGCCACACGCATCACCGCCTGCCGCTTCTGAGTAATCAGCGGCTGGGCCTGCACCAGCCGGTCCGGCGCCGGCGGTTGATTTCTCACCAACGCGCCTCTTGCCGCCGCGGCCTCAACTTGCTCAGCTATCGACCGCCTTGCCGGCTCCGCCACCCTTGCATGGCATGGTTGCGACTGGAAGCGCCGGCCGATTGGCCAGGCTGAGCTGCAGCAAATCATTCCTGCTCTCCGACGCCAGCACCTCCTCGAATAATCGTCCGGTCGCAGAGCAATATCCCGCGCCCGCATGGATACTGCTCCCCGACTGGCTGTTCGCCAGATCGGTCACATAGCTGTCTCCCTGGATCTGCGCGCTCAGCCCATAGATCCTGCTGAAATATCCATCCATCGCATGTTGCTCGGCCGCAATCGGACTGCAACCGCATCATGAACGCGTTGTAGAGATCCGGCTGGTGGCAAGAAAGTGCTTCTACCATCAATGAACGCTTCAAAAGTGAACAAGCAAATGCCGGCTGGTCGCCGGGCCTGTTACAGCTCTGCGCGAAGGTAACGGTGGCGTGCAGACTAAAGATCACGAAACTCATCGTGAAGTTCGCAAACCGCGCAAAGCCTTTGTCGCAAGCTTCCATGGATGAATTATTGGTCAAATGATACGACTAAAGTCTTACTCGTTACGTGATGTTGTTGAAGAAAGCGTTCTGCAAGGCAACTCGAAACATGCCCTTGCCGGATCAAAGCCGAGCCCGGCCTCACGCCGCACAAAAATCAAATGACGCATGAAATGACTGGTGCGCCGGGCAGGAATCGAACCCGCAACCAAACCGTTATGAGCGGTCCGCTCTAACCGTTGAGCTACCGGCGCGCCAAAACCCACCGCCAACCCAACATAGCGGCGCGGGCCGCAACATAGCGGCGGCATGTGCGTTGGCAAGATGGTCCACCACCCCTATACCCGCATTAGGCCTTCAACCGGGAGAATGCATCAATGGACGTGTCGAAAATTGCCGCTGGACGCGACGTGCCGCATGACATCAACGTCGTGATCGAAATCCCGCAAGGATCCGGCGTCAAATACGAAATCGACAAGGAAAGCGGCGCCTTAATCGTCGACCGCGTGGTCTTCACCCCAATGACCTACCCCGCCGCCTATGGCTTCATCCCCAATACCCTGGCCGATGACGGCGACCCCGCCGACGCCCTCGTCCTGATCCCGGTCGCCGTCGTCCCCGGCGCCGTCATCCGCGCCAGGCCCATCGGCCTGCTGAAAATGGAAGACGAAGCCGGGCAGGACGAGAAAATCGTCTGTGTCCCCCACGACAAAGTCCATCCGCAGTACACCGATATTACCGAAATCGACCAGCTCCCCGCCATCACCCGCGACACCATCAAACACTTCTTCGAACACTACAAAGACCTTGAAAAAGGCAAATGGGTCAAAATCACCGGCTGGGCCAACCGCGCCGCCGCCGAGGCTGCAATTCTGGAAAGCCAGGAACGGGCTGGGGTGTGAGCGCAAGTAAGGCTAGGGGGCTTTGCCCCCTAGCACCCCGACAAGGGCACAGCCCTTAGAACCCTAACAATGGGTTCCTAAGGCTCAGCCTTTAGCGAGGGTCCAGGAAGCAGCGCCCCCTGGCCTGGCTTTACGGATATAGCCGGCCCCTTTTCCAGCCTTCAGGATCGCGGGTGAAGGTGATGCGGTCGTGGAGGCGGTGGGGCATGTCCTGCCAGAACTCGAACTGCTTGGGGGTGATTTTCCAACCGGACCAGAAGGCGGGGCGGGGGGTGGTTTGTTCGGGGAAGCGGGCCTCGGTTTCGGCTAATTTTGCTTCGAAGGTGGCGCGGTCGGCGAGCGGGCGGGACTGGGCGGAGGCCCAGGCGCCGATGCGCGAGGGCCGCGGCCGGCCGGCAAAATAGGCGTCTGCCTGTGCGTCGGAGACCTGGGTGGCCGGGCCTTCGATGCGAATTTGGCGAAGCAGCGACTTCCAATGGAACAGCAGGGCGACGTGCGGGTTTTGCTTGATCTCAGAGGATTTGCGGGATTCGAGATTGGTGTAGAACACGAAGCCTTGTTCATCCCACTCCTTCAGCAGCGCGATCCGGGCGGAGGGTATGCCGCTGGGCGTGCAGGTGGCGATCGTCATGGCGTTGGGGTCGTTCAATTCGCTGACACGCGCCTCATCGAACCAGAGGGCGAAGGTTGCGAATGGATCATCCAAAAACTCTGTCACTGCGCATTCTCCGGGTATTGCCGCCTGAGGTTAGGCCCGCGGTTTCAGGATTTCCATGCTATGGATCGAAACACGTTGGTTATCGGCACTTTCGCGCCTTGATTGCGCATACTACTCTATGTCACCACCCTAACATCTAGCCTGTTTGTCCGGAGATTCCAGCAATGCCCGACGCTGCCCCCCAGATTTCACCCGTCAAGGGCACGCTCATGCAGGGCAAGCGAGGCTTGATTATGGGCGTCGCCAATAATCGCTCCATTGCCTGGGCGATTGCGCAGGCGGTCGCGGCCCAGGGCGCCGAAATCGCGTTCACCTATCAAGGCGAGCAGCTGGAGAAGCGGGTTCGTCCGCTGGCGGCGAGCGTGGGTTCGGATCTGGTGATCCCCTGCGACGTGACGAGCGACGCGGCGATGGACGAGGCTTTTGCCGCGATTGCCGCCAAATGGGGGAAGATCGATTTTCTGGTGCATGCGATCGGCTTTGCCGACAAGAATTTCCTGCGCGGGCGTTTTCTGGATACGCCGCGCCAGGTTTTTCTGCAGGCGCTGGATATTTCCTGTTACTCCTTTGCCGCGGTGGGCCGGCGGGCAGCCGATTTGATGCCGGATGGCGGCTCGCTGCTGACATTGACCTATTTAGGCGCCGAGCGGGTGATGCCGCATTACAATGTCATGGGCGTGGCCAAGGCGGCGCTGGAGGCTTCCGTGCGTTACATGGCGGCCGATCTCGGCGGCCAGCGGATTCGCGTGAACGGCATCAGCGCCGGCCCGATCAAGACGCTGGCGGCCAGCGGCATTGGCGATTTCCATTACATTTTGAAGTGGAACAAGTATAATGCGCCGCTGGAGCGCAACGTGGAGCTGGAGGAGGTTGGCGGTTCCGGCCTGTATCTGCTTTCCGATCTCTCGAAAGCGGTGACCGGCGAGATACACCACGTCGATTGCGGATACCATGTTGTTGGCATGAAGAACCCCTTGGCGCCCGACATCGCAATCAGTCCCGATTAGATCAAAAAGTTTGGTTGTTTTTCTCCTTTAGGACCCGCATGTCCTTCAACAGCTTCGGCCAGTTATTCCGCGTCACCACCTGGGGCGAGAGCCATGGTCCGGCGATCGGCTGCGTGATCGATGGCACGCCGCCTGGCATTGCGTTGGGCGAGGCGGATATCCAGCCTTATCTCGACAGGCGCCGGCCGGGGCAATCAAAGTTCACTACGCAGCGGGCAGAGCCGGACCGGGTCAGGATTCTCTCCGGCGTGTACGAAGGCCACACGGCCGGCACGCCGATCAGCCTGATGATCGAGAATGTCGATCAGCGTTCGAAGGATTACGGCGTTATTGCAGCGCAGTTCCGGCCCGGGCATGCGGATATCGCCTATGAGCTGAAATATGGTTTTCGCGATCCGCGCGGCGGCGGCAGGTCTTCCGCGAGGGAGACGGCGATGCGGGTGGCGGCCGGCGCGGTTGCCCGCAAGATACTAGGCGCAGGCGTGCAGATCCGCGGCGCCATGGTGGCGCTGGGCAACCACTGGATCGAGCGGGAGCGCTGGGATTGGGAGCAAATTGAGCGCAACCCGTTCTTCTGCCCCGATGCGCTGGCCGCCGAGGCCTGGGCCGGGATTTTGGAAAGCGTCCGCAAGCGGGGTTCTTCGCTGGGTGCGGTGCTCGAGGTGACGGCGGAGGGGGTGAAGCCAGGGCTCGGCGCGCCGATCTACGGCAAGCTGGATGCCGATATCGCGGCGGCGCTGATGAGCATCAATGCGGTGAAGGGCGTCGAGATCGGCGATGGTTTTGCCGCCGCCGCTATGCAGGGCGAGGCGGATGCCGATGAGATGCGGATGCAGGATGGCGAGATAAAGTTTCTCGCCAACCATGCGGGCGGGATTTTGGGCGGGATTTCCACCAGCCAGCCGATCATCGTGCGTTTTGCGGTCAAGCCGACCAGCTCCATCCTGACGCCGGTGCGCAGCGTCGACCGCAGCGGCGCGGAGGTCGAGGTTGTCACCAAAGGCCGGCATGACCCTTGCGTCGGCATTCGCGCCGTGCCGGTGGGCGAGGCGATGCTGGCCTGCGTGCTGGCGGACCATCTGCTACGCCACCGCGCGCAGAATGGCGAGACGCCGGAGACGGCAAGACTGCCGAGGCGCTGAAGCAAGCAAGAAGCCGCTTTTTGGAAGCGGCGCAAAACCTTTTTGCATCTCGGCCTTGTTCCGTGGCGTACAGACGCCCTTGACCCAGATTTATAGGGGTCTTTTTGCCGTACCGCGCCCGGTTCTTTTTCTTCAGAAAGAGCAGTGCTTCCTTTCTCGCACGGCGTTTATCCGCCAATATCCTTGAATTTGCGGCGGAGCGAAAGTTCATCCGACATCACCGCCGCTTCCAGGTTATTCAGCCGCGCATCCAGCCTGGCAAAACGTGTCTTCAGATCGCCGACCCGCCGGCCAGGGCTTCCCAAAGGTGCGCTCACCGATTCTGCCAGGTCGGAGAAGGCCATCTGCACGCCGGCCGGCGATGCCGCGCCAGTCTCGCCGCGCGGTTTGATGAAAAAGGCCAGGGCGAAATAGATGATCAACGGAATGAAGAAATGATCCTGCGCCACGATCGTTAAGGCGACAAAGCCGATGCGTATCCAGATCGGTTTCAAACCGATCCGCGCGGCGATGCCGGCGGATACGCCTGTGATCCAGCCGGCTTTCACATTGCGGTAGATGCCAAGGCGGCTGAAGAACCTGCTAAATCTTTTCATGGCTATGCGCTCCGAAATCGTTGCTCTGGCGCCAGTTCGGCACTTCGGCATCCAGGACACGTTCGAGTGTCGCCACCCGCTGCTCCAGGCGCTGCGCAAGCTCGGCTATCTGTTCGACGGCGGCGACCTCCTGCGTGCTCATCTGTCCGGCGGTCTGCGACTTTAATTTCAGGTATCGCAGCGCGACCACGCCGGCCATACCGATCAAGACGATCAATAGTGTCGTCAGATCATCGAGCATGTCATCATCCTCCGAGGGCGGCGAACGCGCATTGCGGCAGGGATGTCTACCGTGTCCCGGCGCTGAGCCGTGACGGTAACGAGGTTTTGCCTGGCCTGAAATAGATGATTTGCGCGCTGGGACGCGCTGCCGTCTGGCTCGGCGCCCGGGGGCCGGCGGCCTTTTGACCGTGCAAGCGCGATCGCTGGGTGGCGAGGCTGTTCACCACGAAGCTGGTGACGAAAAGCAGCGCAAAAACCGCAAAAGGTACGAATAATACAACATTTGAAATCGGCAACATGATCAATTCTCCTTGGTCTCGGGTTTAACGCGGGCTTTAAGGGCCTCCAGCTCGTCCTTGACGGCCTGGTCGGCTTCCAGATCGGCAAATTCATCGGCCAGGGTTTTGCTCTGTCCCAGATCATAGGCTTCCACCTGACCTTCCATCTGATCCAGCGTCTGCTCGATTTTCTCGAACTTGGTAAAGGCGTCGGTGACGCGGCCATCATGTAGCCGGCCCCGCAGTTTGAGCTGGGCGGCGGCAGTGTTGCGCCGGTTGATCAGGATTTTCTCCCGCGTCTTGGCGTCGGCCAGCTTGGCCTGCAGCTTGGCGAGGTCGCCGTTCTGCGCTTCCAGGCCCTGCGCGATATGCATGAGATGCAGCTGCGCATCGTCGAGGCCGCGCACCACCTGCGCCTTGGCAATCAGCGCGCCGCGGGCAAGGTCTTCGCGGTCGCGCGTCAGCGCAAATTCGGCCTTGCGGGCCCATTCATCGCGCTCCCGGGCCAGGTTTGCAATGCGCCGTTCCAGCTCCTTGCGCTCGGCAATAGTGCGCACGGCGGCGGAGCGAACCTCGACCAGCGTATCCTCCATTTCCTGGATCACCAGGCGGATCAGCTTCGAAGGGTCTTCGGCCCGATCGAGCAGGGAATTCAAATTCGCGTTGATGATGTCGCTAAGGCGGGAGAAAATCGTCATCGTTTGCATCCTCTCAATCCGGAGGCTCCGGATGCAGCATGCCTTGCATCAGCCGTGCCAAAAGCATGGCCGTAGCAGGAACGCCGATAAACCATTGAAAGATCATGAAAAAAATTGGTGCCTCGTCAGGATGCGAAGCTAATGCTAACGCAGAGGCGAAACATTAGCGAAATTTGCCAGAAAGTGTCAGAAACAACCAACATCATCGGAGAGAGCCCGGCTGTTCAGGCAATGCTGGTGCATGTCTCGGCGCTGGCCGTCCTGGAGCGCCCCGTGCTCATCCTGGGCGAACGCGGCACCGGCAAGGAGTTGATCGCCAACCGGCTGACCTACCTCTCGCCACGCTGGAATCGGCCGTTTCTGACCATCAATTGCGGCGCGTTGAGCGAGAGCGTGCTGGACAGCGAGCTGTTCGGCCATGAGGCAGGCGCTTTTACCGGCGCCGTGCGCCGCCGCGCCAGCCGTTTCGAACTGGCCGATGGCGGCACCGTCTTTCTGGACGAGATCGGCAATGCCTCGGCCGCGGTGCAGGAAAAACTGCTGCGGGTGATCGAATACGGCATGTTCGAGCGAGTTGGCGGCAACGAGACGGTTCGGGTGGATTTGCGGATCGTCGCCGGCACCAATATCGATCTGCGGCAGAGCGGTTTCCGCGCCGATCTGCTGGACCGGCTTGCCTTCGACGTGATTTTAGCGCCGCCGCTGCGGCAGCGGGCAGGGGATGTGATGGTGCTGGCCCGGCATTTTGCCGCCCGCATGACGGCGGAGCTGCGACGGGATTTCTTCCCCGGTTTTTCCGAAGCGGCCGCTGCCCGGCTGAACGCCTATCACTGGCCCGGCAATATAAGGGAGCTGCGCAACGTGGTTGAGCGCAGCGTGTACCGCATGGAAAATCCCGCCAGCCCGCTGCACGACATCATCATCGATCCGTTCGGGACGTTTTCTGCTCCGCCCGCCGCACCGCCGCCAGACGAGCCACGGGAAGTTCCTGCCGCCTCGCTTGCCGGCGGGTTTCGTGAACAGGTGGATGTTTATGAGCGCAACCTTGTGCAGCGGGCGCTGCTGCAAGCCCGCTTCAGTCAGAAACAGGCAGCCGCCGCGCTTGATCTTAGCTACCACCAATTCCGCGGTCTGCTGAAAAAGCACGGGCTGAACGAGGGCGCGTGAACCTGCCTTGTACGCCTGCCCAAAGCTGGCCGAACCCTGCGCTTCCGCCCTACGCCCTTTGGATATGCAGGAAAACCATCATTGCAGTTCGAGCACGGCGATTTCCCAGTTGCTTCCCCGTCCAGGCGTGCCGGGGTTGAGCACGAACTGCGCCATTAGACCGTTCAGCGTATCCAGCACGGAGACCTTCAGCGGGACCCAATAGGCGGTATTGGCCTCGGGCGCATCGTCGGGGTCCTGCGAATACAAAACCGAGCTGTCGGCAACCCTGGTCAATCCTGTCCCTGCGAGCGGCACATTGATTATCTCCTGGCCGTCGCCGTTGCTCGGAATGATCATCGCAACACCCTTTCTTCCAAGCAGTTCGTTTGCTGCCGCAACAGCCACGGTCTGTCCGGAGGCTCCGCTATCGACGGTGACATTCGTCACTAACGCCTGGCCCTGATATAGGCGCGACATTGCTCGAAAAACTGCTCCAGTTGCGGTCAGGTTGCTGCCGTTTGCCAAAGCGATGCCGCCGGCGATGCCGCTGGACGGCCAATAGGCGGCCTTGGTGATGCCCGCCAGGACCATATCCTGAAATGTCGAAACCGTCGCGCTGGCGTTGCGGATTCCGAAATCATTGGTCGACTGGCCGGCGCCCAGCGACCATTCGGAAGCATAGATGTCGCTTATCCCGGTGTCCTGCCTGATCGCCGCCATCTGTTTCGGAAGCAGGGTACAGAGCGATTTCGCGACCGTCGCGCCGCAATACGTATGGACCGAAACGCCATCGATCAGCGCCCAGGCGGCCGGACCCACCAGCTTGCGCAATTGCACGAATTGGTCGTCCGCGGGATCCAGTCCCGCTGTTGTCCAGTCGGCGGTAGCATAGAGTCTCACATTTGGATACGCCGCCTTGATCGCCGGTGCGGCCGCTGCAATGATCTCGGCATAGCGCGTCAGGTTTTTGGTCAATAAAGGATTGCCGGATAGCGGCGCCGTGTTGTTGGCGCCGCCATTTTGCAGCCACCACTCATTGCCGATCTCCCACAGGCTGACGCTGTTGTGGTATTGGCCGACGATCGATAGATAATTCTGGACGAGCTGGGTGATCAGCGTGGGGATGTCGGAAGGCGTGGTGGTGGTAATAACCGGCCGCGTGGGCAGCAGGAAGCTAGCAGCGCGGGAAAAGGTTCCGACGAACATGGGACGGACGTAATCAAGAAATCCATCCGGCGGCTCACCCGGCAACGTGTAGGTCGGCCCGCCCGTATACATTTCGTTGTTGGTCCAGTCGTAATATTCCCCGTTCCAACCGCCGGGATAGCGGAAGAGTGAAACAGCCGCCGATGGTTGCGCATCGTATCCTGTCATCTGATTGATCCAGGTTGGGAACTGATCCTCGGGCGTGGCCGACCAGACGTAATTCGCGCCATAGATCAGCGGGCTGATCGCCGCTCCGGGCCGCATTGAAACGCTGATCGTCTTCACCGTCGCCGGCATTGACTGCGTCTGCGTCTGCGCCTGCGCGGCCGGAAGTAAATTCAGGTTGCAGAGGCCGATACTCAAAGCGGAGCATGCCAGGCCGATACGTAGAGAATATTTTAAGAGCATTTGCCGACCCAGGATCAGACGACCCATGAAAATACGGGTCGTGATTGGATCTTTTAGAGAGCCCTTCTTGAGAAACCGTTAAATTGCCGCCCGGATGGCGCGGCGCCGTGCTGCAAGTAGCAGAAGTTTTTTGGTTCCTTCTTTCAAAAAAGAACCGCTTGCTTGGTTGCTACTGCAGCGATCCCCAGCGCTCGGCGGCAGGCTCCGCCTCCGCCCATTTCCAGCTGCCATCCGGCTGTTCGCAGGCAGTGGTGATATAGACGGGTCGCGGCGCCTGCGGATTTTTGCTGCCGATGACGGTAAAGGCGGCTTCCTTGCAGATGGTCAGCGGCGAGGTCACGACGCGCGTAACCGTAACATCGCCATGCGCGTCGCCGATCGGCAAATCGTAGCGGATCTGCCAGGCCGCGACCTGGCCCGGCTGCATCTTGCCGACCGCCAGCGCGATGTTGTCCTGCTCGCCCTGATGGATCTTGCGGGAGAAGTATTTCTGCAGCGAGTTTATGCCTGCCTGCGTGCCGACGCCCACCGCGTAGGCGATGAACGGATTGGCGGTGACGGCGCCAAGGCCGATGGCAACCGCGGCGCCGGCGACGGGGCCGGCACTGGTCACCACCGCGCTGTCTTCGCTGCAGGCGGCGAGCAGAGCGGGCAGCACCAACGCCAGGGCAAAGCGCAGGTGTTTGGGCCTCACTGCAGCGCGCCCCAGCGCTCGGTTGCCGGTTCCGCGCTGGCCCATTTCCACAACTCGCCGTCGCGGCACACATCGGCCGTGTAGAAATCCCGGTTGATCTGTTTGTGTTGCGTCATATCGACGGAGAAGATGATCTCCTTGCAGACAAAACCTGCCGCCGCGCCGGCGGGAACCGCCGGCGCGATCATGCGCGTTACGGTAAGCTCGCCATGCTGATCGCTCTCGATCGGCACACGGTGGTAGATGCTCCAGACGCCGACGCCACCGACCGCTACATTGCCGGCGGAACCAGCAATGGCGTCCTGCTCCGCCTCATGCACCCGTCTTTGCCAGTATTGCACGCCGGCAATCGCCGCGGCCTGGGTCCCAAGGCCGATGCCCGTCGTGACCGCGCCGTTGGCATGGACAGCGTTGGCGATCGCGGCGCCGCCGACGCCGGCCCCGGCGCCCGCACCTTGCGTCAAAATCGAGCTGCAACCATCCAAAAGCAACAGGCCCGCCAGCGCTGGCCACAACAAACGTCTTGCCTTCGGCTGTCCCAGCATAAGCCCACCTGCATCATTTATACGTTGTGAATTTAGGTAACGCAGCGGCTGCAGGAGACAAGCAGCCTTGCTCGTCATTAATCGCAGCGCAAATCGTTACAGATTTTCGCTCAGCTTGATCGCCGCCCGGCAACCGGCCTTGATGACCGCGCTCAGCAGTCGGTAGCCGGGCGCCTGCTCCGCCCCGTTGGACAGGGCAGTATCACGATGCTGCAGCTCCTCGCCGCGGAAGGTGTCGATCGTGCTGCGCAAGGCGGCCTCGTCATCTTCAAGTGCCGCCGCCTGCGCTGCGTAATGCGCATCGATGGTCTCTTCCACCGCGACGGTGCAGGCCATCGCGGCGCGCGGGCCCAAGGCGGCGGTGGCGGCGCCGAGCGCAAATCCCGCCACCTGCCACAGCGGCAGAAGCGCTGTCGGCCTTACCCGGCGCTCGGCAATCAAGGCGCTGAACGCCTCCAGATGCACCTGTTCCTGCGCTTGCATATGCCTCAGCGTCCCGGCGTGCGGACCGCGCCCCAGCACGGCCAGCTGCCCGGCATAGATCTGCGTCGCGCCGAATTCTCCTGCGTGATTTACCCGAATGAATTTTTGCACCTGGTCCGACATCAGCCTCGCTCCGGTTTCGCCGCCACATAGCCCAGCAACAGCAGGGCGAAGGCAGAGGCATAGATGAAATTCAGCGCCGCCATCGAGATCGGCAGATGGGGGATCAGAAAGGTCGGTTCGTCGCAAGGCTTTGCCGGCGTCAGCGGCAAAGCCGCGCCGGGGGACAAGATTCCGTTGCATTCAGGCAACGGACTCTGCCACCAGTGAAATTCCACGCCGGTATGCACCAGTGCGATGGCGGCACCGGCTGCCAGCGCCAGTACCGCAAGTCCCAGGACCGCGCGCGCCAGGGACCCGCCGGGAAGTACGGCCAGCAATCCCAGCAGAATAACGATTCTATAGGGCCAGCGTTCCAACAGGCAAAGCGGGCAGGGGTATAGATTGTCGAAATCCTGCACGTAATAGGCAACGCCCAAAGCGGCCAAAGCGGCCAGCGCCACGACGCCGCCGGCCATACGGTATGTCACAGAATGAACCGGCTCAGATCGCCCTTGGCAGCAAGCGGCGCCACCTTCTCGTTCACATAGGCCGCATCCACGCGGACGGTTTCGCCATGCCGATCGGTCGCGGTGAAGCTGATTTCCTCCAGCAGCCGCTCCAGCACCGTCGCCAGCCGGCGCGCGCCGATGTTTTCAATCCGGTCGTTGATGTCATAGGCCAGGCCGGCCAGCGCATCCACCGCGTCGTCGGCAAATTCCAGCGTCACCCCTTCGGTGTCCAGCAGCGCCGAGTATTGCTTCAGCAGCGAATGTTCCGGCTCGGTCAGAATGCGCCGGAAATCCTCGCGCGTCAGCGGGCTCAGCTCCACGCGGATCGGCAGGCGCCCTTGCAGTTCGGGCAGCAGATCCGCCGGCTTGGCGATGTGGAAGGCGCCGGAGGCGATGAACAGGATGTGGTCGGTTTTCACCGGTCCGTATTTGGTGGAAACCGTGGTGCCTTCGATCAGCGGCAGCAGATCGCGCTGCACGCCCTCGCGAGAGACGTCACCGCCGCGAAAGCCGTTCTCGGTCTTCGCGCAAATCTTGTCGATCTCGTCCAGAAACACGATGCCGTTATTCTCCGCGTGGCTCAGCGCGTCCTTGGTCAGCGCCTCGGTGTCAAGCAGCCTATCCGATTCCTCGCGGTGCAGCAGCTTGCGTGCCTCCGGCACCTGCAGTTTACGCTTTTGCTGCTGGTTGCCGAACATCCCCTTCATCATATCGCCGAGATTGATGGCGCCATTCTGCGGCGCGCCCGGGATGTCGATGATACCTATCGGCGTGCCGCCGGATGCCGCGACGGAAATCTCGATTTCTTTATCTTCCAGCTCGCCGGTACGCAGCATGCGGCGGAATTTCACCTTGGTATCGGCAGACGCGCTTTCGCCGACCAGCGCGTTGACCAGCCGCTCCTCCGCCGCCAGCTCCGCCTTGGCTTCCACCCCCTTGCGGTTCTGCTCGCGCAGCATGGTGATGCTGGCTTCGACCAGGTCACGCACGATGCTTTCCACATCGCGGCCGACATAGCCGACTTCGGTGAACTTGGTCGCTTCTACCTTGATGAAGGGCGCCTGCGCCAGCTTGGCCAGGCGGCGCGCGATCTCGGTCTTGCCGCAGCCGGTCGGGCCGATCATCAGGATGTTTTTCGGCACCACCTCTTCGCGCATGCCCTCGGGGAGTTGCAGGCGGCGCCAGCGGTTGCGCAGCGCGATCGCTACCGCGCGCTTGGCATCGTTCTGGCCGATTATGAAGCGGTCCAGCTCGGATACGATCTCTCTGGGAGAGTAGACGGGAACATCGATCACAAGGATTCAACAATCAGGTTTTCATTGGTGTAGATACAGATATCGGCGGCGATCTGCATCGCCCGCCGGGCGATCTCCTCGGCGCCGAGATCTTGCACCGTCAGCAGCGCCCGCGCCGCAGAGAGCGCGAAATTGCCGCCGGAGCCGATGGCGACGACGCCGTCCGATGGTTCCAGCACGTCGCCATTGCCAGTCAGGGTAAAGCTGCGCTCAACGTCGGCGACGATCAGCATCGCTTCCAGCCGGCGCAGATAACGATCGGTCCGCCAGTCCTTGGCGAGTTCCACGCAGGCGCGTTCCAACTGGTTGGGGAAGCGCTCCAGCTTGGTTTCCAGCCTCTCCAGCAAGGTAAACGCATCCGCGGTGGCGCCCGCAAAGCCGGCGATCACGGCGCCATTGCCGATCCGGCGCACCTTGCGCGCATTGCCTTTAACGACCGTATTGCCAAGGCTCACCTGGCCGTCGCCGGCCATGGTGACTTTGCCATCGCGGCGCACACACAAGATCGTCGTGCCGTGCCAGCCGATGGGATCATCAGGGTTGATGGGATTTGTCATGCAGCGGAAATGGCACTCTGCCGCAGCGGCCACAAGTGTTGCAAACCTGTCCCGCGTGTAATGTAGAGCCGTTTTCACGCCCGCTTATCCGCATTGAGCAAAGAATCAGCCCGCTGCGGGCGCTGAGCAACCGAACTCTATTCCCGGTCTTCGGATCTTGCCCATCAAAGGGTTGGAACTGTCGCCGATTGCCGGTGACAATCGTCAAGCCGCGGCTGCTTCCCTTAATTCCTTGCCAGAACACCCTCGGGCATTTCGATGTCGATTTCCAGCGTCGAGCAGTTTTTGCCGCGGTCGAGTTTGATGTTCACCTTGTCGCGATCGATCGAGATGTGCTTGGCGATCACAGCCAAGATTTCCTCCTGCAGCACCGCCGCCAGATCGGCGCGGCCGTTCAGGGCGCGTTCGTGCGAGAGCAGCAGCTGCAGGCGGTCGCGGGCGACCGGGGCGGAGCGGTTGCGTTGGAAGAAACTGAGCAGGCTCATGCCAAAGCCGCCTTTCTGCCCAGCAGCCGGTCCATGAAGCTGCGTTTTTCCTCCATTGCCTTGATCTCGATCTTCTCGCCCAGCAGCCGGCGCGCCGCGTCCGCATAGGCGCGAGCCGGCGCCGATTCCGGGCTGTGCAGCGTGATCGGGCAGCCGAGGTTGGAGGCGTTCAGGATTTCCGGGCTTTCGGGGATGATGCCGAGCAGAGGGATGGCGAGGATTTCCAGAACGTCGTCTACTTTCAGCATTTCGCCGCGGGCGGCGCGGGCGGCGCTGTAGCGTGTCAGCAGCAGATGTTTCTCGAACTTATCGCCGTTTTCGGCGCGCAGGGTTTTGGAATCCAGCATGCCGATAATTCGGTCTGAATCGCGCACCGACGAGACTTCCGGATTGGTGACCACGACGGCGAGATCGGCGAAACGCATGGCCAGCATCGCACCTTTCTCGATGCCGGCCGGGCTGTCGCAGACGATGTAGTCGAATTTTTCCCGCAAATCCTCGATGATTTTACCGATGCCTTCTTCGGTCAGCGCGTCCTTGTCGCGCGTCTGCGAGGCTGGCAGGAGGGAGAGCGTTTCAATGCGTTTGTCGCGGATCAGCGCCTGCGCCAGTTTGGCGTCGCCTTGCACGACATTGACCAGGTCGAAGACCACGCGCCGTTCCGCGCCCATGACCAGATCGAGGTTGCGCAGGCCGACGTCGAAATCGACCACCACGACGTTCTTGCCGGTCTGCGCCAAGGCGGCGCCGAGGGCGGCCGAGCTGGTTGTCTTGCCCACGCCTCCTTTGCCGGAGGTCACCACGATTACTTTCGACATGCTAGCAAAACTCCTTCGCGGCGATTCGGTTTGTTCTAATCAAGCAATGAGAATTTCAGCGCGCCGGACTCCAGGCGGATCTGCACGGGCTTGCCGTGGAACCCGTCGCTCCAATGTTCCGGCGCGTAGTACAGGCCGTCGATCGAGATCAGCTCGGCGAGAAGTTTCTGGCAGAAGATTCGCGCCGTGCCGCCGGTTCTGAAGCCGGCGATCGCGCGGCCGCGCAGCGCGCCGTAGATGTGGATGGAGCCGCCGGCGATCACCTCGGCGCCGGAGGCGACGGAGCCCAGGATGGTGACGTCGCCTTCCGCGAACAGGATCGACTGGCCGGAGCGCACGGGGCGGTCGATCAGCAGCGATTCCGCCGGCGCGGGTAATGCTTTATTCGGCGCGGATGCAAGGATCGGATCATCGGGAATGCTAAGCGCGCGGTCCGGCTTGTTGCCTTGTGCCGTCGGCCGCCAATTGCTTAATCTGGTAAGTTTTTCCCAGCGTGTGTTTACGAGTAGCGCGGGCTCGATGCCCTCTATTCCGATCAGGCTCAGCCCGCGCTCATCGAGTGCTTCCAGCACCGCCTCCGGCCCTTCCTTAGCGCCCTGCATCGCCGCCAGGTTAACGATCACCGGCTTATCCGAGAAGAAAGCGGCGGAGCGGCGCAATTGCTGATCGAGTGCGGTGAACCACTCCGCCAGAGGCAAAGCAGGGGCAAAAACGATCGCCATGAAGCTGCGTCCGCGTATGGCGATCGTGGGCGTTGCTAGCGTTTCTATCGTCACAGGAAAGCCGTAGCGGGGCCGGCCGTCGCGTGTCAACGCGCTTAGGAAGGCGCGTGTCAACGCGCTTAGGAAGGCGCGTGTCAACGCGCTTAGGAAGGCGCGTGTCAACGCGCTTAGGAAGGCGCGTGTCAACGCGCTTAGGAAGGCGCGTGTCAACGCGCTTAGGAAGGCGCGTGTCAACGCGCCTCTATCGTTACAAGGAGAGAACGGCGCCTATCTGCGTCTGATTGCCAGCCGCACGCCGATATTGATCGCCAGCACGAACATCATCACCAGAAAGGCGGCTGCGAAAGCCAGCGCGTGCGACTGCGCATCCGGCTGCTCGATAAAGCTCCAGATCACATAGGTCAGGTAGCCGATCTGCGAGTGGATCAGCGCATGCCCGGGATGGTGCCAGTCCAGCGGATAGCTGGAAAAACCGGCGGTGTAGATCAGCGGCGCGGTCTCGCCGACGGAGATCGCCAGCGCCAGCAGCGCGCCGGTGATGACGCCGGAGGCGGCGGTCGGCAGCACGATCTTGAACACCACGGTCGGCTCCGTGGCACCCAAAGCGAAGCCGGCTTCGCGCATCGGCAAAGGCACCTGGCGCAATGCCAGCTCGGTAATGCGCGCCAGGTAGGGCACAATGAGGATGGCGAGGGTCACCGCACCCGCCGGCGCCGCCAGCCCCCAGCCCAGGCCGCCAACCAGCACGATGTAGGAGAAATAGCCGAGCACGATGGACGGCGTGCCGGTCAGCACGTCCGACAAAAAACGTATGGTATTGCCGAGCCGGTGGTTGCCGTATTCCGAGAGGTAGATGCCGGCGCCGACGCCGATCGGCACGGCGATGATCATCGCGAAGACCGAGAGAATTACGGTGCCCTCGATGGCGTTCCAGAGCCCGATCCCGGCCGGCGGCGTGGAGGAGGTGAAGAGCCGCGGCGAGAAGGCGGAGACGCCGTTATAGGCCACCACCCAGACGATATCGAGCAGCGGGCCGATCACCAGCAAAAGCGCCAGGCCGCAGGCGACCCAGCCGAGCCGGCCGGCGATGACGCGCCTTATCTCCTGTGCCGAGCGTTTCGGCCTAGGCGTGCTAATGGCTGCGCTTGCGGACATTAAAGCCCCCCGAGGTCAGCAGCTTGGCGCCGGCATTGGTCAGCAGCGTGATGATGAACAGCACCAAAGCGATTTCCGCCAGGCTGCGCACCGCCATATTGGTCGGATCGCCCTCCGCGCTGTCGAGCTGGCTGACGATGAAGGAGGCGATGGTCGAAATCGGGCTGAAGATCGAGTGCGGCAGAATGTTCAAGCCGCCGCCGGAGACCATCAGCACCGCCATGGTCTCGCCCAGAGCCCGGCCGAGCGCCAGCACGATGCCGCCGATCAGCGTGGTGCGCACCATCGGCAGCATGGCGCGGGAGACCACCTCGAAATGCGTGGCACCCAGCGCGAAGGCCGATTCCCGGTTTTCCTTGGGCACCTGCAGCAGCGCATCCAGCAAGGTGGTGGCGATGATCGGCGTAATCATCAGCGCCAGCACGATCGAGGCTGCCAGCAGCCCATAGCCGCCGCCGGAATCACCGCCGGCGAAAAACGGAATGAAACCCAGATATTTCGACATCACCGGCCCCAGCTGCGTGCCGATGAACGGCACCAGCACGGCGATGCCCCACAGCCCGAACACCACGCTGGGCACCACGGCGACCAGCTCCACCAGCATGGAAAGCCCCGGCCGGATTTTCGCCGGCACGATTTCGGAGAGGAAAATAGCGGCGCCGACGGAAAGCGGCAACGCGATGATGATGGCGATGAAGGAGCTCAGCAGCGTGCCGGCAACGAACACCGCGATGCCGTAATTGGCGCCCGCCGGCACCAGCACGCCGCGCGTGGTCACCGGATCGTCGTACATATCCCCGAGATTCCAGATGACGCGGGTAATAAAGCCCAGCCCGTTGAAGCCGATCGCCTGCCAGGAGAAGATCAGCAGAAACAAGGTGACCGCGCCGAGTACCGCCGGGATCATCAGGCTCAAACCAAGCAAGGACAGGCGGAACGGCTTGAGCTGCATGTTCTAATCCAAGAAATCGCCGTCCCAACCGGGAGGGCGAGCCGTGCTACTGAATTTTTGCGATCTGCGTAGCCGACAATGCTTTCACTGCGGCCGGCAGCGGCAGGAAGTTCACCTGGTTCAAAAACTTCGGGCTGTTGCCGTCACTGATCGCCCAGGTCAGGAAGGTGCGGATCGCACCCGCCACGGCGCTGGACGGCTGTTTGCTGTCCACCACCGCGTATTCATAGTTCACGATAGGGTAGTTGTCGGCGCCGGTGGTGAAGATCATGCTGATCCGCTCATCCGGCGGCGTGGTTCCTGCGACGCTTTGCGCGGCGGCGCCGATATTGGCGGGCGTGGGCGCCACGAAGCTGCCGGAAGCGTTCTGCAGCTCGGCAATGCCAAGCCCGGCGGCCGCGACCTTGGCGGCGTAGCTCACGCCGATATACGCGACGGAGTACGGGTTGGCCTTGGCGGCGGCCAGCATGCCGGCATTGCCCTTGGCGCCAATTTCACCCGTGATCGGCGGCCAGGAGAGCGTGGTGCCGAAGCCGGTGCTGCTCTTCCAGGAAGGGGTAGAGGCGGAAAGATACTGGCTGAAAATAAAGGTATCGCCGGAGCCGTCCAGCCGGTGGATCGGCACGATCGCGTTGGCGGGCAGGGACACCCCGGGATTGGCGGCGGCGATCTGCTTGTCGTTCCATTTGGTGATTGTCCCGGAATAGATCCCGGCCAGAATCGGCCCGGAGAGCTTCAAATTGCTCACACCCGGCAGGTTGTAGTTCACCGCCTGCGCGGAAATCGCCAGCGGGATGCTCAGGATGGTCGGATGCACCTTTTCCATACCGTTCGATACATAGGCGTCCGATGCGCCGATCTGGATCAGCCCCTTGATCGCCTGCGCGATGCCGGCGCCGGAGCCGGTCGAGGTGGTGGTGATCTGGATGCCGGAATCGACTGCCTGGTAGTCCTCGACCCAGATATTGAACAGCGGGTAGAGCAGGCTGGAGCCGCTTTCCACCAGCGGGACCGTCGTCTGCGCCTTGGCGCTGCCTGCGAAGCTGGTGAGACCGGTAAACGCGAGTGCCGCAACGCCGGTGCGCAGCAGCGTGGAGCGGCGAAGCTTTTCGTTAAAATGCACGGCGAGATCCTTTTTTGCGAATATCCCTGTCTTTGGCGAGCGGCATCGGCGCATCCTGCGCATGATGTCTCACTGCCCGCCGGAGTAAGCGAAGCATGTCGCAAATGCGACAGGGTTTCGATTGCAGTTTTGTGACATTTGTCGGTTGCGCCGCGCCGCAGACGGACACGGCAGCCATGCCCGCATTCGCTTTATACCGCTAGGGCTCGGGGACATATTGCAGCTTGATGACGAGCGAATCTGCTGCGCAACGCGAACCCTGCGAGCTGGTAGGCTGCCGCGCCTTGTTCGCCGGTTTCTTCCGCACCGGCATCATCGGCTTTGGCGGCGTGCTGCCGGTGGCGCGGCGCATGATCGTCGATCAGCGCAAATGGCTCAGCCAGGCCGCCTTCAACGATTTGTTCAGCCTGTGCCAGTTCATGCCGGGCGCCAATATCGTCAACTTTGCTTTCGCCTTCGGGGCGCGCAATCGCGGCGTGGCCGGCGCCGCTTCCGCGGTCGCTGGGCTGTTTGCCGCACCCATCGTCATCGTGCTGGTGCTGGCCGCCTTGTACGACCGCTACGGCGCCATCCCTATCGTACAGCGCGGCATGACCGGCCTTGCCGCCGCCTCGGCCGGTCTGGTGCTGGCGGCGGCGCTGCGGATTGCCGTTCCGATCTTTTGCGGCGCCAAGCAGGTTCTCATCGCTGCGCTGGCGTTTGGGCTCGTGGTTCTGGCGCATTTCTCGCTGCCGCTGACCATCCTCATCGTCTTGCCGATCGCCATCGCGCTGAACTGGCGCGCGTGATCGCGCCGCTGCTGATCGTCGCCGCCGTGTTCGCCCGCATTTCGCTGCTGGCGGTAGGCGGCGTGAACAGCACCGTGCCGGAGATCTCCCAGCAGGTGGTCGAGCTGCGGCACTGGTTCACGCCGCTCCAGTTCTCCCAGCTCTACGCCATTGCCAATGCGGCGCCCGGACCCAACGGGCTGATCGCCACGCTGATCGGCGGCCATGTCGCCGGCATCCCCGGCGCCATCGTCGCCACCTTGGCGATGATCCTGCCTGCCGGTATCCTGGTCATCCTGGTCTCCCGGCTATGGGAGCGTTTTCCCCGACATCGCTGGCGGCGGGTTCTGCAGGCGGCGATCTTGCCGATCACCGCCGGGCTGCTCCTATCGGCCAGCGTCATCCTGATCCGCTCCGCCGATCATGATTTTCTCGCCTTTGCCATCACCGCCGCGGTTGCGGTGTTCTCCTACCGCAATGTCCACCCGCTCTGGCTGCTTGCGGGCGGCGCCGCGTTAGGTCTGGTATTTGGCTGAATCTGCCGCCATCTACGTTGTAACGACCGTATCCAAGGAGGCGACATGACGTTAAGCACCCGCAAACTCGGCACTCAGGGCCTGGAAGTGTCCGCCATCGGCCTCGGCTGCATGGGCATGAGCCAATCCTACGGCCCGGCCGATGAGAGCGAATCCATCGCCACCCTGCATCGCGCCATCGAGCTTGGCTGCACCTTCCTCGATACCGCCGAGGTCTATGGGCCGTATAAAAACGAGGCGCTGCTCGGCCGCGCGCTGGCAGGCAGGCGCCACGAGGTGACGATCGCCACCAAATTCGGCTTCCGTATCGCGGACGGCAAGATGTCCGGCGTCGACAGCCACCCGGATAATATACGCCGCGCCTGCGAGGCATCGCTGCAACGCCTGCGCACCGATCATATCGACCTGCTTTATCAGCACCGGGTCGACAAATCCGTACCGATCGAGGATGTGGCCGGCACGGTCGGCGAGCTGATCAAGTCCGGCAAGGTGCGTTATTTCGGCATGTCGGAGGCGGGCGTTTCAAATATCCGCCGGGCCCATGCCGTGCAGCCGGTCTCGGCGCTGCAAAGCGAATACTCGCTCTGGGAGCGCAACCTCGAAGCCGATGTTATTCCGGTCCTGCGCGAACTCGGCATCGGCCTGGTGCCGTACTGCCCGCTCGGCCGCGGCTTCCTCACCGGCGAGGTCAAGCGCGCTGAGGAATATCCCGAGGACGACTACCGCCGCAACGACCCGCGCTACCAAAGCGAGAATTTCGACGCCAATGTTGCGGCGGCGAATGTCGTGCGCGAGATCGCCGCCGCCAAGAGCGCCAAGCCTGGGCAGATCGCGCTGGCCTGGCTGCTCGCCAAGGGCGGCGACGTCGTGCCGATCCCCGGCACCAAGCGCCGGCAATATCTGGAGGAAAACGTCGCCGCCGCTTCCATCACGCTCGCCCAGGCGCAGCTTGACGTGCTTGATGAAGCCCTGGCGCCAGAGAATATTTCCGGCCCGCGCTATAGCGAAAGGATGATGGCCAGCGTCGACCGCTAGCGCCTCTGGCTTGCGGCGCGCGCCGGCCCTTGCTTTCGTAAAACCCGGCCCTTGCCTTCGTACAAGCTGGCCCTTGCCTTCGTACAACCCGGCAGATAAGAAAAATCGCCAAGGTCCTTATTGAAAGCAACGGCCATGGCGCCCCCAGACATCTCCACCCGCGTCCTCGAAGCTCTGGCCTTCGACGATGTGCTGCTTGTGCCCGCCTACTCGCAGGTGCTGCCCACCTTGGTCACCACCGGCAGCCGTCTGACCCGCAACATACGCCTCAACATTCCGCTGGTTTCCGCCGCCATGGATACGGTGACCGAAGCCGCCATGGCGATCGCCATGGCGCAACAGGGCGGCATCGGTGTGATTCACAAAAATTTTTCTGTCGAGGAGCAGGCCGCTGAAGTCCGCCGGGTAAAGAAGTTCGAAAGCGGGATGGTGGTCAACCCGCTTACCATCCACCCGGATCAGACGCTGGAAGATGCCCGCTCCTTGATGCAGACCCACAGGATCAGCGGCTTCCCGGTCGTCGAGCGCGGCAGCAACCGCCTGGTCGGCATCCTCACCCATCGTGACGTGCGTTTCGCCACCGATCCGAATATCCGCGTCTGCGAACTGATGACCCGGGACAACCTGGCAACGGTGACCGCCGGCCGCACGCCGGAAGAAGCGCGGGCGTTGCTGCACAAGCGCCGGCTGGAAAAACTGCTGGTGGTGGACGATGCCTATCGCTGCATCGGCTTGCTCACGGTCAAGGATATGGACAAGGCGCAGGCGCATCCTTTGGCCAACAAGGACGAACTCGGCCGGTTGCGAGTCGCCGCCGCCACCGGCGTCGGCGATGACGGCGCTACCCGCGCCGCCGCCCTGATCGACGCCGGGGTGGACGTGGTGGTGGTCGATACCGCCCATGGCCATTCCAACGGCGTGCTGCAGGCCGTGACCCGGATCAAGAAAGCCTCCAACGCAGTGCAGATCATTGCCGGGAATGTCGCGACGCCGGACGGCGCCAAGGCGCTGATTGATGCCGGCGCGGATGCGATCAAGATCGGCATCGGCCCGGGCAGCATCTGCACCACCCGCGTGGTCGCCGGCGTCGGCGTGCCGCAATTCTCCGCCGTGATGGAAACCGCCGCAGTCTGCCGCGCGCAAGACGTGCCCGCCATCGCCGATGGCGGCATCCGCGCTTCCGGCGACATGGTCAAGGCGCTCGCTGCCGGCGCCGATTCCGTCATGGTCGGCTCCATGCTTGCCGGCACCGACGAGGCGCCGGGAGAAGTGTTTCTATATCAAGGCCGCAGCTACAAATCCTATCGCGGCATGGGAAGCGTGGCTGCCATGGCGAGGGGATCCGCCGACCGCTATTTCCAGCAGGAGATCAAGGACACCCTCAAACTCGTCCCGGAAGGCATCGAAGGCCGCGTCGGCTACAAAGGGCCCATGGCCGCCGTCGTCCACCAGCTCGTCGGCGGCCTGCGCGCCGGCATGGGCTATACCGGCAGCGCCAATATCGAGGCGCTGCAGACCGAGGCGAAATTCCGCCGCATCACCGGCGCAGGACTACGCGAAAGCCACGTGCACGACGTGGCAATCACGCGAGAAGCTCCAAACTACAGGCAAGATTAGGCAATGCGGGCAAGTACTTCTTTTTCCAAGGAAAAAGAAGCGAAAAGACTTTTCAAATCCGGCTCTGCGGCGCTGACCTCCTCGCGCCCATGGCCCAGCGGATCAAAGGTTTTTTGCGTCTTTTCAAAAAAGCAGCGCTTCCTTTGACCCCCGCCGGACAGCTTGCCGCCGCCATCGACCTGCTCGGCGAAATCGAAACCGACCCCCGCCCGGCGGATGCCGTCGCCAACGCTTTTTTCCGCAACCGCCGCTTCATCGGCGCAGGCGACCGCCGCGAGGTCAGCACCCTGACCTGGGGCGTGCTGCGCGCCAGGCGCCATCTCAGCTGGTGGCTGGAAAAGTTCGGCGCGCAGCCGACGCCGCGCCTATTGCTCTCCGCCCAGGCGATCTTCACCGGCATGACGCCGCATAAGGTCGCCATGGCCTTCACCTCCGGCCGCTACGGGCCGTCGCCGCTCTCGCCGGAGGAAACCGCGACGCTGGAAAAATTTGCCGGCCACACGCTGGAACATCCCAACATGCCGGACGCGGTGAAATACGAGGTTCCGGACTGGATCCTGCCGCGTCTGGCAGCCCGATTCGGCGATGCGCTGGAAGCCGAGATGCGGGCGCTTGGCGAGACCGCGCCGCTCGACCTGCGGGTCAACGCCCTGAAATCCAGCCGCGAGGACGCCATTGCGGCACTTGCGGCGGAGCGCCTGCAGGCCAGGCCCACCCCCTACAGCCCCTGGGGCTTGCGGCTCGCCAGTCGGCAATCGGTCACCGCCAGCGCAAGCTTCCAATCCGGCCTGGTCGAAATCCAGGACGAGGGCAGCCAGCTTATCGCGCTGCTGGTCGGCGCCGCACCCGGCATGCGGGTTGCCGATTACTGCGCCGGGGCAGGGGGCAAGACGCTGGCAATCGCCATGACGATGGAAAACAAGGGCCATATCGTCGCCTGCGACGTCTCCGCACCGCGGCTGGACGGCGCCATCAAGCGCCTGCGCCGGGCCGGCGTGCACAATGCCGAACGCCATCTGCTTGAATCCGGCGATAAATGGCTGAAACGGCAGGCACAAAAATTCGATCGCGTCCTAGTCGACGCGCCTTGCACCGGCACCGGCACCTGGCGCCGCAACCCGGATGCAAGATTACGCTTGAAGGAAACCGACTTAAGCGAGATCATGCCCAAGCAGGCGATGATCCTGGATCAGGCCCAGCGTCTGGTAAAGCCGGGCGGAAGGCTCATTTATGCCACATGCTCGTTATTGGATGAGGAGAACGAGGCGCAGGTGCAAGCTTTTCTGACACGGCATCCGGAGTTCCGGCATATCGCTTCGGCCGAGCCGCTGCCGTCGGCTTTGCAGGGTCCGGCGCTGCGCCTGACGCCGGGCAAGCACGGCACCGATGGTTTCTTCGCCGCCATTCTGGAAAGACCGGCTTGATCGCGATCCGCCGCGCCAGGCCTGCCGATGCGCCTGGGATCGGCGCTGTCCATGTCTCGAGCTGGCGCAGCACCTACGCCGGCGTGCTGCCGGATGAATACCTCGCCAATCTCTCGGTCGCCCGTCAGACGGCCTATTATGAACGCGCGATCCGCATTGGCCTTGGCGTGCATGTCGCCGTGCTCTCGCCTGGCGACGCGCAGCCGGCAGCGCCCGGCGCCCGCGTCGTCGGCTTCTCGACCGCAAGGCGCAATCGCGGCGGCGCGGTCGGCGAAGGCGAGGTGGAAACGCTCTATGTGCTGGATGACTGGAAGGATAACGGCCTGGGCCGCATGCTGCTGCGGGCCTCCGCCCAGCATCTGGCGGCCATGGGCTGCAAATCCGCCTTCGCCTGGGTCCTGCGCGACAACCCCTCCAGCTTTTTCTACCAGCGCCTGGGCGGCAAGCGGGTGGCCATGAGCACCACCCGCGTCGGCGGTTCCGACATTCCGCAAACCGCCTTTGCCTGGGACCCCATCGAGCGCCTGATCAACGAGACGGTTTAAGCTTTGTTGAGGACCTTCTAGCATTTTATCCACTCAGGTTAATCTTGGACCTGAAGCGCCAATGTTTGACATCTCCTATCACGCCGAAGAACAGCTGAAGCGCTGATCTCCCAGGGAACATCGACTTCCAGCTATACACCGGCGATGATATGGTCGCTGCGATGGGCGACCACGTCGCAGGTTGCTCGCCAGATGAAATGGCGTGCATCCTGCCGGTCAAGTCCAGTGGTAACGCTCTTTCAAGATCAGGGCACTTTCAAGATCAGGGCCCGATCAAGCTCAGGGCGCGTTCAAGATCAGGGCACGCTCAAGCTCAGGGTCAGGCCAATCCTCAGGATTTATCGCTTGTTCTTAAGCCAGCCCTATGCTGCAAGCGGACATGCACACAGAAAAAATCCTGATCCTGGATTTCGGCAGCCAGGTGACCCAGTTGATCGCCCGCCGGGTCCGCGAATCCGGCGTCTATTGCGAGATCTGGCCGTTCAACGCGGCGCCTGAGAAGATCGCCGCCTTCGCGCCCAAGGGGATCATCCTGTCCGGCGGTCCAGCCAGTGTTTCGGATGCCGGCTCGCCGCGTGCGCCGGAACAGATTTTTGCGGCCGGCATCCCGATCCTTGGCATTTGCTACGGCCAGATGACGCTTTGCGCCCAGCTTGGCGGCGATGTCCGCGGCGGTGATATCCGCGAGTTCGGCCGCGCCTATCTCGATGTCATGCAAGATTGCGCCTTGTTTGAAGGCACCTGGTCGGTGGGCGCGCGCGAGCAGGTCTGGATGAGCCACGGCGACCATATTTCGGCGCCGCCGCCCGGCTTTCGCACCGTCGCCGCATCGGAAGGCGCGCCCTTTGCCATCATCGCCGACGATTCCAGGCATTTCTACGGCCTGATGTTTCACCCCGAAGTCGCCCACACCCCGCACGGGGCGCAATTGCTGCGCAATTTCACCCATAATGTCTGCGGCTGTGCCGGCGACTGGACCATGGCGGGCTTCCGCGAGGCAGAAAAAGCCAAGATACGCGAACAGGTCGGCAGCGCCAGAGTGGTTTGCGGCCTCTCCGGCGGCGTCGATTCGTCGGTTGCCGCGGCGCTGATCCATGAGGCGATCGGCGATCAGCTCACTTGCATTTTTGTCGACCACGGCGTGCTGCGCATGAGCGAAGCCGCCCAGGTGGTGGATGTCTTCCGCAACCGTTTCAACATCAGGCTGATCCACCGTGACGCGTCCGAGCTGTTTCTCTCCCGGCTCGAAGGCATCTCGGATCCGGAACAAAAGCGCAAGATCATCGGCGGCCTGTTCATCGACGTCTTCGACGAGGAGGCGTCGACGATCGGCGGCGCCGAGTTTCTGGCCCAAGGCACGCTGTACCCGGATGTGATCGAATCCGTCTCCGCCCTGGGCGGCCCGAGTGTGACCATCAAATCGCACCATAATGTCGGCGGCCTGCCCGCCCATATGAAACTGAAACTTGTCGAGCCCTTGCGGGAACTTTTCAAGGACGAGGTGCGGGCGCTGGGCCGCGAGCTGGGGCTGCCCGAAGCCATTGTCGGCCGCCATCCGTTTCCCGGGCCCGGCCTTGCCATCCGCATCCTGGGCCCGGTGACGCGCGCTGCCGTCGACATCCTGCAAAAGGCGGACGCCATCTACCTGGAAGAAATCCGCAATGCCGGCCTGTACGACGCCATCTGGCAGGCCTTTGCCGTGCTGCTCCCGGTCAAATCCGTCGGCGTCATGGGCGATGGCCGCAGCTACGACCAGGTCTGCGCCTTGCGCGCCGTCACCAGCACCGACGGCATGACCGCGGATGTCTATCCCTTCGACATGTCTTTCCTGAGCCGCGTCTCCAACCGCATCGTGGGCGAAGTGCGGGGCATCAACCGTGTCACCTACGATATCACCAGCAAGCCGCCCGGCACGATCGAGTGGGAATAGAAACGGAATTCAGCCTGCGATAGAGATTCGGCCTTCTACATCAACCGTTAACGGTGTATTGCCGACCTATGTTTTAATCTTTGGGTAAAACATGGTCGAGCTGGCGGAAAATGGCGGGTACATAAACGGATCATTGCGGCAGTTAATCCGTTTGGATCAGCTCATTGCGCTGCGCGTTAACGTCGGCGCGACCATTCCCGCCAACTTCGCTGTCGGCTTTGTCGTCCTCCTCGTCGCCAGCCATTACGGCGAGACGTTCAAGGCGCTGCTCTGGTTCGGCGTTACCACCGGAATAAATCTTCTGCGGCTGGCGCAATGGGTTGCGCTACCGTCAAACGGCGCCGCGATCGCCGATCCGCGAATTGTGGAGCGGCGGCTGCGCTTATTTTCCGCGTCGGCATTTATATCCGGATGCGCCTGGGCCTTTATTCCCATCTTCTGCAATGGCTATACCGGGCCGCAGACGGTATTCTATCTGGTGATCCTGGCCGGCATCACCGCCGGCGCCATCACCCAGAGCACGTCCTATGCGCTGACGCCGGCCTGCTTCATCACGCCGCCGCTCGTCTCGATTCTGGGCTGCCTGCTCTATGCCGGCGGTTTTGAATATGACGCCCTGGCCGTCACCGCCTTCCTGTTCAACCTGGCGCTGATCCGCTCCGCCAGCGGCAGCGAGGCGGCGTTTCGCGAAAGCAGCCGGCTGAAGCACGAAGCGGTGCGCCTCGCAGATTCACTGCGGCAAGCGCATTCGAACGCCCTGATCATTGCAAAACAGATGACCCATCGCGCCGGCCATGACGAACTCACCGGCCTGCTCAACCGGGTTGGCTTCATGCAGGAAGTCGAAGCCCGGCTGGATGATTCGCAGCCGCTGTTTTGCATGATGATTCTCGATCTGGACGGCTTCAAATCGGTTAATGACGTCTATGGCCATTTTGCCGGCGACAAGGTCCTTATTGAGGTCGCGAGGCGGCTCTGCGAGGCATTGGACAAACGGTTCACCATCGCCCGGCTGGGCGCGGATGAGTTCGCGATCCTGTACGATACCGCCGATGTCGACGGCGCGCCGGCCGAATTGGCAACCCAGCTGGTGACGATGATCGAGGTGCCGTTCCCGACCTTCGATGTCGGCCGTCTGGCCACCTGTATCGGCGTCTACACAGGTCGCGGGCAGACCATCAACGAAATGCTTACTTGCGCGGATGAGGCGCTGTATGTCGCAAAATCCAACGGCCGGAACCGCTTCTACATTTTCGACGAAATCCTGCGCGAACGTTCGGAAATGCGGCGCGACGCGGAACGCGACCTGCCACGCGCCTTGGCCGAAGAGCAGCTGGAGATGTGGTACCAGCCGATCTTCAGCACCAAGACCAAGGAGTTGGTCAACCTCGAGGCGCTGTTGCGTTGGCGGCATCCGCGCCACGGCTTGATCCCGCCTTATGAGCTGATCATGGTCGCCGCCATGGCGGGGCTGGCGGAAACCCTGCTGCGCTACGTCTTCAGGCAGGTCTGTTCGATGATCGCCGAGTTGAGGTCGCAGGGGGCGCAGCATGTCCGCGTCGCCATGAATATCTCGCCGCGCGAGATTTCGACTTTGCCGATCGACGAGATTTTGCTCGCCGGCCTGGCGGTTCTGGATGTGCCGGCTTCGATGCTGGAAATCGAAATCACCGAGGAGACTGCGCTGGACATACGCTCCGTGCAGGACAAGCTCATCCGCCTTGCCGCCGCCAAGGTAAAAATCACAATCGACGATTTCGGCGTCGGCTATTCATCGCTGGCGACGTTGCGGCAGAGCTATATCAGCAAGATCAAGATCGATTACAGTTTTATTCGCGGCGTCGCGCGCTCACCCGAGAACCAGATTCTAGTGCAGGCGATCCTTAATCTCGGCAGATCGATGAAGGTTCAGGTCGTGACCGAAGGTGTCGAGACGGAGGAGGATCTGGACTGGCTGGAACAGACCGGCGGGGACTTGCTGCAGGGCTATTACCTGAAACCGCCAACCCCCAAAACGGCGATCATCGAATGGCTGCAGCAGCGCAACTCCGCCTCTTTTGCCTGACCGCGCGAGAACGGCCTCAAGGGCGGGCATCCTCGTGGGCGGGCATCCTCGTGGGCGGGCATCCTCGTGAACGTAGCGGCCGGAAAATCTTCTCAGCCCGGTCATGCTGTTTTCAGTTCCCACCTTCCTTTGCCTGCATGTTTTTTCCCGGTCGTAACGATATCAGGCCGGCTCCGCAAGCCGATTGCCACGGCCGCGCCCAGCCCCTAACCTGCCGAGGACCGGGCGCCAGACGCTCGCTACGTTGTGGAGCAAGCCGCCGCGTGAGAACGAGGACCATGGGTAAGCTTTATGTTCAGATAATCCCGGTCACCCCATTGCAGCAGAACTGCGCGCTGCTCTGGGATGAGGAAACCAAAAAGGGAGCGATCACCGATCCCGGCGGCGATGTGCCCCAAATCCTCCAGGCTATCGACGAAGCCGGCGTGACAGTGGAGGCGATTTTTATCACCCACGGCCATCTCGACCATGCCGGCGGCGCCGCCGAACTCGCCGCCGCGCTGAAATTGCCGATTTTTGGGCCGGATAAGCGCGATGCGGCGCTGATCGACGACTTCGCCGCTCAAGGCGCGCGCTTCGGCATGTCGGCAAAAAGCTTCACGCCGCAAAGCTGGCTCGCCGAAGGCGAGGCGATTGATATTGGCGGCCATGCATTCGCCGTGCTGCACTGCCCCGGCCACACGCCCGGCCATGTCGTTTTCGTCAATCACGCGGAAAAATTCGCCGTCCTCGGCGACGTGCTGTTCCGCAATTCCATCGGCCGTACCGATTTTCCCTATGGCGACCATCAGGCGCTGATCGCCGCCATCAACGAGAAATTACTGCCCCTGGGCGATGACTACGCCTTCATCTGTGGCCACGGCATCGGCTCGACCTTCGGAGCCGAGCGACGCAGCAATCCGTTTCTGCGATAAAAGGAAGAGGCCGCTTTTTGAAAAAAGCGGCGCAAAAACTTTTGTTACTTTAGTGCCGGGGTTTGAAAAGCCGCGGCTCCAAAGTCATAAAAGTCTTTTGCCGCACCGGCGGTCCGGTTTCTTTTTCAGAAAAAAGAAGTTCTTACTGCACTTCAAATATCTATCCACGACAGATGGCCGCCTTTGCCGGCGCCGGTGTCCAGGAACACGGCTTTGCCGCCACTGGCGCCGGTTTTGACCAGTGGCCGGCCGTCGCTGCTGCGCCGGTCGTGGCCGCAATACACGGTAAGGCCGGCCGGGATGTCATCCACCCAGCGTAGCAGCCGCTCGGGCCTGCCGGCGCCGGTTACCCTGCCCGTGGTCTGGCCGTAAATCGCCCTGGCCAGCAGGCCCTCCGGCCGGCCTGGGGGAAAATCCGGCGGCGGCTCCGTCAGCATCGCCGGATGAAAGCCGCCATGCACGAAGAACTTATTGCCCGAGGCGATCCATCCCGGCGCCCGCCGGATCTCCTGCATGACGCGCTCGGCCAGTTCCGGCGAAAGCTCCGCCAGCGTCCGCTCGAGCGGCGGGCTCTTGCGGACCGCATCGCCGCGCAAAGCTCGCAGCAATTTGAACTCGTGGTTACCCAAAAGGAAAAGCCCGCGTTTGGCGTCGATCAGCCGGAACATCAGCTGCAGGGTTCCCGGCGTATCCGGTCCGTCATCCACCAGATCGCCGAGCTGGATGATGAAATTCTCGGTCTCCGCCGCATAGGCGAAGGCTTTGCAGTCGCCATGCACGTCGCCGATGACGCGCAAGCTTTGTCCGGCCGGGATCATGCGCCACTATCCGTTGTTTTGCGCGCCGACTCAAACGGCAAAACGCGCCGCTAACCTGCACTTAAGGGTTGTAATTTAATTGACCATGCTTGTTAAAATTGCATAGTCCAAACCTGTGATTGCCCGCATCGATGTCATAGCACCGGCGACGATTTGCATCGTGGATGGCGCCACCGTCTCGTCCTCTCTGCTTGCGCTGCCGCCTTACGGAATATCGGTTACCGATCCAGGCTCCGGCCCGCTCAGCCTGACGCTGGTCGCAGCCAATGCCGGCGCGGTGCTCTCCGCAAGTGCTGCCGGTGGCGCCGGCGTGGTGGAGAACGGCAACACGCTCGGCCTTGCCGGTACTGCGGCCGAGGTAAACGCCGCTTTGGCCAGCCTGCAATTGCTGGAGCCCTCGGGCGCCGCATCGGATCTGCTGTCGCTCAATATCGGCGGGGCAGGGGCGCTGGCTGCCAGCACAGACATCGCGGTGCAGATCACGCCAGCCGGCATCGCCGCTTTTGCAAATCCGCCTGCGAGCCTGGATGTTCAGCCGAATGCGCTGACCGTGCTGCCGGGGCTGATCCTGGGCTTTCCCGCTGCAACCGCGCTGGCGGCGGCGGGCCAAGGCCGGAATGAGGCGCTGCAACTGGTTCTCAACGTCGGGACAGGCATCCTGCTGCTGCCCGGGCTTGGTCCGTCCAGCTTCATCGTTGCCGCGGGGCAAGGTACCGGCACCGTCTCGCTGAGCTTCACCGCCGACCAGCTTATTGCGGTGAATGCCGCGCTGGCGGGCCTGACCTATGCCGGCAGCGGCGGAACCCAGCTTTCCTACGCCTTGAGCACGCGCGGGGTTTTGGCGCCGGCCGCCACTTCCGGTCATGTGAACCTCGTTGCCCAAGGCAGCGCCGGCGCCAATGGCACCTACGCCTCCGGCGGCGATATTGTCATCCTGGGCGGCGGCACGGGGGCATTGAAGGTGGCCGGCCTGACCGCCGATATCGGGTCGCTGAACGGCAGCATCTTTGTCGCCCCCGCCGGAACGCTGGCAATGCCGGGCGGCCTGCTTTCGCTCAGCGGAACCAGCGAGGATTTCGGGCTGGCAACTGTCGGAGTGCTGGATGTCACCGGCGCCGACCTGCTGGCGCAAGGCGAGTCCGTTGGCGGCGGCATTTCGATCGCCGATGGCGGGTTGCTCGATTTCGGCGGCACGCTGATCGCCGGCGGCAATGCATCGCTGGCGGCGGGTGGCGTATTGACGGGCAGCGGCGCGCTGGTTGCGGGAAAAATCGCCGGTCCCGGTACGTTGCTGTCGGCCAATGGCGACACGCTGCAGGTGCTGGCCGGCGACATCGGCGGCGCCAGTCTGGTGGCCGCCGGCGGCGGCGTGCTGGAACTCGGCGCGGCGGGCAGTTCGGCGCTGACGCTGGACAGCTCGGCCGTTCTGGATTTTGCGCCTGGTTACGGCACCCAGCCCATCACCGGCGGTCTTGCCGATCACCTGGCGCAGGATGGCAGCGTCATCGTGCTCGACGATCCGCAGAATTTCCCCGGCACGATCGAAGGTTTCGCGCCCGGGGACCGGCTGGTCCTGCCGGGTCTGAGCGATCTGAGCCTGTCCACCGTCGCCGCCGGCGCCTTCGAAGTCACCGGCACCGGCAGTTCCGGCCAGCTTGAACAATTCACTTTGCACGCGACGATCCCGGCCGGCGCCACGCTCACCTCGGGCCAGGATGCCGCAGGAGATGCGGAAATCGGTCTTAGTGCCGGCAACGAAGTTTTTATCGGCGGCAGCAGTTTCAGCTCTGCCCAAATCGACGCCAGCGCCGGCGTTGGCCAGACGCTGCTCGGCTTGCAGCTGCTGGCCCCCGGTTGGACGTCGCAGGCTCTGACCCTGACCTTGAGCGTTGCCGACGGGGTTCTGGCCTATGGCGCGGTTACGCCCTCATCGGCGCTGGTGCTGACCGCGGCCAGTCCGGCGGCATTGAACGCAATGCTCTCCGGCCTGGTCTATACCGCCAATTTGCAGGCCGGCGGCGATACGCTGACCGCCAGCAGCAATACCGGAATTCTCGCCGGGCTGGACAGCGCCGTGCCGATCACCATCGACGCCGGCGGCACGGTCTCAAGTTTTTCGACGGCGCCGACGGATGAGCAGACGGTCCTGTTCGCCGGTTCGGCTCCGGCTTCGGAGCTGGTGACGGCGCCGGCGGCGCCTGGCGCGGTGGACGTGTCAGGCACCGCCGATTTCGCCGATGCGCTGGCGATCGGCGGCATCGGCGGCACCGCCTTGTCGATCGACGGCAATGCTGTGTTCGACGCCGGCAGCGATGTCACCCTGGCCGCCAATGCCAGCATCGGCGGCGCCGGCGGCGCCGGTACGCTCGGCATCGTGACGCCTGATTTCATGATCGGCTCGGCAACGCAGAATGCCGATCTAGTGGTTGGCGGCAATTCCGCGGCGGCGGGAAGTGCCGTGGAGATCACTGGCGCTTTGACCGATATGGGCGATATAGTGCTGGGACAGCAGGCGGCCGCGCGGCTGGATCTCAGCGGCACTTTGAGCGCGATCGAGACGACGATCGGCGCCTCCGGCACCCTGACCGCCAGCGGCAGCGCCGCCGCCGCTTTTGGCGATCTGGCGGATTCCGGCACGCTGGCGCTGCGAGATCAGGCACAGGGTACAGCCCAGCAGCTGGTGCTCTCCGGCCAGCTTGCCTTGGGCGGCGGCACCGCCTTGAGCGGGCTGAGCAGCGCGGTCATCGCCAATGGCGGCGCGCTGATCCTGGCCTCGGGCGCGTCGCTCAGCGCAAGCGGCTTGAACGAGCTGGGTGGCAGCGTGCTCGATGCCGGCGCCTTGCAGATCGCCGGCAATCTGGTCGCCGATAGCGCGATCACCCTCGCCGGCGGGCTTGCCGCAGCCGCGGCGGCGACGATCGCCAGCGGCGCGGTGCTCTCCGGCTACGGCGATGTGGTGGCGGTGTCGCGAATCGCCCTGACCGGCGGCGAGATCCTGGCGAGCGGCGGGCTGCTGACGCTGGATGGCGATGTGACGATGAGCAATGGCGGCAGCATCGTCATCGCCGGCGGCTCGGCGCTCGATCTGATGCGCGGTGCTGCCGGCGGCGCGATCAGCTTCGCCGGCACGGCGGCGGTGTTGACGGTCAATGACCTGAGTTTCGATTCCAGCGCGGTGACGGGAATGCTGGCCGGCGACGTCATCGACCTTGTCGGCGTGCCGCCCGCCCAGTTAAGCGATGTCGATGGCACCATCGCAGCCACCGACGGCAGCGGCAATTTCCTGGGCAGCTTTGCCTTGAGCACGGCAAAAGCGCAGCCGGCGGTCACGTTCGTTTCTGACAACGAAGGCGGGGCATTGATCACTTTGGGCGGCGAGATGGCCTGCTTCGCCCGCGGCACGCGGCTGCTGACCCCGAACGGCTATGTGCCGGTTGAGGATTTCAAGCCGGGCGATCCGATCATCACCCGGCTGGGGATCAGGCGCGCGGTGCGCTGGATCGGCCGCCGCAACATGGAACTTGGGCTGCAGGCGCGCCAGGATGCGCGGCCGATTCTAGTGCTGCCGGGCGCAATGGGGCCCCGCATGCCGAGCCGGCAGGTTCGGCTCTCGCCATCGCATGCCGTGTTCATCGATGGCGTGCTGGTGCCGGTGATGCACCTGGTCAACGGCGCCACGGTTCTGCGCGAGCCGAGGCGCGGCACGGTGACCTATTTTCATATCGAGCTGGACCGGCATGATCTGCTGATGGCCGAGGGGCTGCCGGTGGAAAGCTACCTTGATTCCAATAACCGCGGCGAGTTTACGCATGAGCAGGGGATCCGCGGCAACAACCGGAAATCCTGCGCCCCTCTGGTGACCGGGGGCGCCAGATTGGCCCGCATCCGCCGGCGCCTGCACGAGATCACGCTGGCCGCCGGATTTGTGCTGGAACATAAGCCAAGGCTGCAGGCCGTCCTCGGCGACGATTTGCTGGAACCTCGGCTCTCGATCAGCGGCGCGATGCATCTGGCGGGTTTCGAATTACCGCGAAACGCCGAGCGCCTGCTGTTGCTGGCGCCCACCGCCGCGCCGGCGGAGACCGATCCGAATTCCGGCGATCGGCGCGAGCTTGCGGTCTGCCTGCGCCAGCCGCGCGCCAAGCCCCAGCGTCTGCGCCTAGGGTCGGGTTGGTACGCCCAGGCGCCAGGCGATGCCGGCATCTGGATGAGCGGCAGCGGCGAGGTTTTTCTACCGCCGCACCGGGGCGAGCTGACGCTTCGCCTGACGGCAGTTGCGCAAAGCTGGCGCCGCGCCGCGCCTGGTTGACTTCGGGTTTGCGGCCTTCTAGGCAGCAGCCTCGTTGCCGGGAACGTGGACAGGCCGTGGTGGCTTGCACCCGCTCATTTTTGTTCTGGAAGATGAGACTACCGGCGGAATTTTTTAACAAGAAAGGCAAGCGCCATGACCAAGCGCACCGAGAGCAAGTATAAGATCAACCGGCGTCTGGGTGTGAACCTGTGGGGCCGCGCCAAATCGCCGATCAACAAGCGGGAATACGGACCCGGCCAGCACGGCCAGCGCCGCAAAAAGCCCTCCGATTACGGCGTGCAGCTGATGGCGAAGCAGAAGCTGAAGGGCTATTACGGCAATATCAGCGAGAAGACTTTTTATAAGTATTACGAGGAAGCGGTGCGCCGTAAGGGCGATACCAGCGAGAATTTGATCGAGCTGCTGGAGCGCCGGCTGGACGCGGTGGTGTACCGCCTGAAATTCGCCGTCACCCCATTTGCGGCGCGGCAATTCGTCAGCCATGGCCATGTGCTGGTCAACGGCCATAAGGTGAATATTCCGTCCTTTCTGGTCAAGGACGGCGACGAGATCGAGGTTCGCGAGAAATCCAAACAGATCGCCGTGGTGCTGGACGCCACGCAGAGCGGCGAGCGCGACGTGCCGGAATATTACGAAGTCGATCACCGGGCGATGAAGGGCCGCTTCCTGCGCGCGCCGAAACTCTCCGACGTGCCGTACCCGGTGCAGATGGATCCGAACCTGGTGGTGGAATACTACTCCAGGTAATTCCGCTGTAAAACTGCCGCTGCTTTCAATCGGCGGCAGGCGGCGGATGATCCGCGATGCGGCCGACCGAAGGCTGGTTGGGATGGTTCGGATCGCCGACCACGAACATCTGATGCAAAACCGAGCCTAATGTCGGATTGTCGGAATCCGCTTGTTGCGGCGCGCTGGAAGCGCTTGCGGCGGTAGCCACTCCGCCGGGCGGCGCGCCAACCGCTGGCACGCCAACCGCGTGCACGCCAGCCGCTGGTGCGCCAATCGCTGGTGCGCCAGAAGGTTGCGCGGCAGAAGCCTGCGGAGCCGCCGGCCTTGCGTTCTCCCCTGGCAGATCCGGCACGACATCGGACATCACGGAGTTGGGGCCGAACAGATGCACCACGATTCCCGAAGGCGGCGGCGTGGGATTGCGGTTGGCATGGGCCGCAGCCGAAATGCCGCAGAACGCGAAGCTGGCCAGAAGCAGGCGGTTCAAATTCAACGAAGCTCTCCGGATATTGGCACGATCATAGTCGCGCCAAAGCCGGGCGGCAAACGGTCCCCCCGGGGACCGGGAGCCAAACGTCCCCCTGTGGGGACCGGGAGCCAAACGTCCCCCCCCCCCCCCCCCGGGGGGACCGGGAACCAAACGTCCCCCGGCAAATGCGGTTGGCGGCGCTTAGGAAATCGGGTTAGGATCGCCAAGATGAACATACTTGCACCCCTGCCGGTTCGTTTATCGATTGAAATCGTTTTCGATTTCGTGTGCCCTTGGTGTTATCTCGGCGTCCAGCGCCTGAATTTCCTCCTCGCCCGCCGGCAGGATCTGCCGGTCGAACTCACTTGGCGGCCGTTCCTGCTGAACCCGGACATGCCGCGCATGGGCATGACCCGCGCCGACTACATGATCCGCAAATTCGGCGCCGAAGACCGGGCCCGGCGGCTCTACGCCTCCATCACCAATCTCGGCGCCGCGGAGGGTATCCAGTTCGATTTCAGTCTAATCAGGCGCACGCCCAACAGCGTCGATGCGCATCGCCTGGTACGCTACGCCGCCGGATTTGGCGTCGCCGACCAGATCGTGCACGCGATTTTCCGTGCGCATTTCGTTGAGGGCAGGGATATCGGCAATCTCGACACGCTGAGCACGATCGGCGCCAAGCACGGGCTTGATGCCACCGCCTGCTGCAACTTCCTGCTGACGGCCGATGGCTCGGAGCACGTGCACGCCGAAAACCTGCACGCGCACCGGCTCGGCATCAACGGCGTTCCCTGCTTCCTGATCGACGGCGAGCACGCGATTGCCGGCGCTCAGGAAGGGGAAGTGCTGGAGCGGCTGATCGAGCTCGCCGCCAGCACGCCACGGGTCGGCTGAGGCGGATTTTCAGGGCCAGGACGCGAAAGAAGATTGCCTGCAGCGCCGCGCCCTTTTATTCCAGCGCCACAACCTGATATGCGTTGGGTAACTGGGAGTCTGGGCTTTGACACAGAACAAGATGACGGAAAACGGTCTCAAAGCCGGGCTGGCCTGCGGCGTGATCGCCGCAGCTTTGGCGTTTACCCCCCACGCCCATGCGCAGACCGCCACTCCAGGGATACCGGCGCCCGATCCTGACAGCATCATCACCCTGCAGATCGAAAACGACGCCTTTTCGTTGCCCGCCACCGACCGCTATTACACCGCCGGCCAAAGCCTGGGTTATGTTCTGCCGACCGGGATCATGCCCAACTTCGTCGCCAATTTCGGCAGTTGGGCGTTCGGCCAAGGCTCGCAGCGGCTGGCCTTCAACCTGCAAAGCACGATCTTCACGCCGGTCGATACGCAGGTCTACGACCCCAACCCGCATGACCGGCCCTATGCCGGCCAGCTCGCGCTGCACACCACCTTGATCCAGGATACCGACACCACCCGCGACCTGGCGCAGATCAGCATCGGCGTCGTCGGGCCGGATTCGCTCGGCCAGTCGATCCAGAACGGGTTTCATACCATCATCGGCGATACTTCCAGCAAAGGCTGGCACCACCAGCTGCATAACGAACCGACGCTGGATTTCTTCGGCGGCCGCATCTGGCGCGATGATATCGCAAGTTTCGCCGGCGGCAATCTCGACGTGCAGTTTCTGCCGCAGGTGACCGAGCAGGTGGGCAATACCGAAATCTACGCCCAGGCCGGCGGTATTCTGCGCATCGGCTCCGGCCTCGACTCAGATTTCGGCCCGGCGGTGATCCAGCCGGCGATGACCGGCACCGACGCCTACACGCCGACGCAGCGTTTCGTCTGGTATGTCTTCGGCGGCCTGTCCGGCCGGCTGGTGGCGCATGACATGCTGGTGCAGGGCAACGATTTCCGCTCCAGCCGCGGCGTCGGCCTGGACCCGCTGCAGGGCGACGCCGAGGTGGGTCTGGCGATGATGGCCTTCGGCCTGCGCCTGTCCGCCACCGAAATCTTTACCACCCCGGAATTCCACGGCGCGGCCCCGGCGTTCCAGTATGGGTCGGTCGCAATCTCGGCAAGATTCTGAAATAGGCACCAGAACGGCAACACCGTCACTTTCTATTACGATCCAGATTACAACCGCGCTACGCAAGCCAATTCGAGACCGGAGAGCTCGATGCGGTCTATCTTGATCACTTCGACCGGGCGATGGCCTGTGGCGCGGCCAACGCCCCTGGCCCAGATTCACAAAAGTTTTTGCGCCGCTTTTTTCAAAAAGCGGCTTGCTTTTCTTGCGTGGACTTCAGCTGACCGCAGGCCGCCAGGATGTCCTGGCCTCTGGGCGTGCGGACGGGGGAGGAGTAGCCGGCGGCCATTACGATGTCGGCGAATTTGCGGATCGCGGCCGGCGAAGAGGTTTCATACGCGCTGCCGGGCCAGGGGTTGAAGGGGATCAGGTTTACTTTGGCGGGCAGGCCGGCCAGCAGGCGGACCAGTTCGCGGGCATCGGCTGGCGTATCGTTGATGCCGTCCAGCATGACGTATTCGAAGGTGATGCGGCGCGCGTTGGAGGCGGCGGGGTAGCGGCGGCAGGCGGCCAGCAGTTCGGCGATCGGGTATTTGCGGTTCAGCGGCACCAGCTCGTCGCGCAGATCGTCGCGCACGGCGTGCAGCGAGACTGCCAGGTTGACGCCCAGTTCCTCGCCGGCGCGGTCCATCATCGGCACCACGCCGGAGGTTGAAAGGGTGATGCGGCGGCGGGAAAGCCCGATGCCTTCGCCGTCCATGACGATCTTCATCGCGGTCGCGACGTTTTCGTAGTTGTACAGCGGCTCGCCCATGCCCATCAGCACGATGGTGGAGAGCAGCCGCGGCGTCTCGCCTTTCGGGCTGGGCCATTCGCCGTAGGCATCGCGCGCCGCCATGAACTGGCCGACGATTTCAGCCGCCGAGAGATTGCGGGCCAAACGCTGCGTGCCGGTATGGCAAAACCGGCAGGAGAGCGTGCAGCCGACCTGGGAGGAGATGCAGACCGCGCCTCGATCTTCCACCGGGTCCGGGATGTACACGGTCTCGACCGCTTCGCCGTCGCGGAACTTGAAGAGGAATTTCCGCGACTCGTCCTGGCTGCGCTGGTCGGCGGCGATCTCCGGCCGGCCGACGACGAAATGTTCGGCGAGTTTCTGCTGCAGCGGCCGGGCGATGCTGCTCATCAGCGCGAAATCGGTCGCGCCCTGGTGATAGATCCAGTGCCAGAGCTGCTTGGCGCGGAAGGGTTGTTCGCCGATCGCGGCGATTTCCGCGGCGAGCTGCTGGCGCGACAGGCCGACCAGATCGCGCCTGCCGTCGGGCTGCAGATTGGCGGGCGGCGCGAAAGAAGCGGCTTTGGCGAGGATACGATCGCGTTCGCCGGCGCTCAGGCTGGCATCATAAATTTTCAGGGACATGCCTTTTTGATCGCCGCGTAAGCGCTGGAGAAACCGGTAAGGCTGAAACTATCGGTGACGGTCGTATCCCTGGGTCCGGAGGATTTGGCGATCGCGGTAGCACCTGCCTGGAAGGCGGCAATCGCCTGGGCGCCGCTGGTCGTGAAGGCGGTTCCGCCGGAGGTGTAGAAATCAATCGCGCTGGTGCCGATCGTCAGCGTCACCGTCGGCGATTTCGGATAGGTATAGCCGGCCGAAAGCGTCACTTCATCCGGCGCGGACTTGCGCTGGGTGACGGTAAGCTGCACCGGGCCGCGCCGGGGCAGCGCCAGGCTGGAGGATTTCGCGGTCGTGAAGGCGTAGCAGGCCTCCGACGCGCCGGAGCCATAGGATGCGGCGATCCAGTCCCCGATTGTCCCCAAGGATTGCGGACCGGCGGCGAAGGCCGGGATGGGGGCGAGCAGCAGAGCGGCAAGCAGGGCAGATTTCATCGCCGACACATAGTCAAATGAAGGGTTCGTCACAAGCGCCAGGCACTTGCCCGGCCCGCGGGTTCCGGTTGATAGTGCGGCCGAACAGAGGAGAACTGCAATGCACAGCGAAGTTTTAAAATACGAGGTCAACGGCCGGAACATGGAAAGCGTCCTGTATTTCGACGACAGCAAGTCCGGCAAGCGTCCTGCGGTGTTGTTGTTCCCCGAGGCCTTCGGCTTGAGCGAGCATACCAAGGAAAAGGCCCAGCGCCTGGCCGCGCTTGGCTATGTAACGCTTGCCAACGATCTGTTCGGCGACAGCAAGACCGTCAGCAGCATGGAGGAGGTGATGGGGTTGGTCGTGCCCATGATGCAGGACCCGCTGAAGACCCGCGCCTACGCCGAAGCCGGAATGAAGGCGTTGCTCGCCCGGCCGGAAGTCGATGCGGCAAGGATCGCTGCGATCGGCTATTGTTTCGGCGGCACGGTTTCTCTGGAACTGGCGCGGGCAGGCGCCGCGGTGCAGGGCGTGGCCGGCTTCCATAGCGGCCTGGGGACGGCACGGCCGGAGGATTCAAAGGACATCAAGGGCAAGGTGCTGGTGTGCATCGGCGCCGACGATCCGATGATCGGCCCGGATGCGCGGCAAAGTTTCGTCGAGGAAATGACCGCCGGCAAGGTGGATTGGCAGATGCATCTATACGGCGGCGTGGTGCACGGCTTCACGAACAAGGAAGCGGATTCGAGGGGCATGCCGGACGCGATGCGCTACAGCGCCAGCGCCGATCAGCGGTCCTTCGAAGCGCTGGTGGATTTTCTCGAGGAGATCTTCGCCTAGCTTGCTTCAGCCTGGGCGGAAAGATCGTGATGAGTTAGCTCGGCGAGCAGCGACCAGATGCGGGATGGCTCCATCGGCACATCCGCGTCGTTCAGCAGATGGTCGAGTTCGTCGAGTTTCTCGCTGTACTGCTCATCGTCCAAAGCGGTGTCATCCATTGCAGCACCTATAAACAAGCGTCGTTTAAACAAGCGTCGTTAAGAACGGCATTATCCTAGCCGAATCTGGCATTTTAATGACAGCAAAACCTGCTACTTTGCTGATTTGTTTTTCGAGCCTGCAAATCTCCCGAAAAAAAAGTCTTTTGCTGCTTTTTTCTCAGGAAAAGCAGGTTTCTTCTCTTAAACTCTCAAGTCGGCAGCGACTCGCTCAATCACCCCCGACCACTCATAGGGTTTTTCCTGCCGGTACAGTTTTAGCGATCTGTACCAAGGCGTGTCGCTGCGCCCCAGCAGCCAGCGCCAGTCCGGCGCGTAGGGCAGTACCAGCGAGGTTGGTACGCCGATGGCGCCGGCGATATGGGCGACCGAGGTGTCGATGGTGACCAGACATTCGACGTTTTTCAGTATCGCCATCGTATCGAGAAAATCGTTGATTTCCGGCCCGAGATTGAGCAGCGGCGCAGGGCCGTAATACGATCCGGCCTGGGCGATCTGCTCGCCCTTCTGCACGCTAAGCAGCGCGATGTCGGGCAGCGCGGAGAGTGCGGTGAATTGGCTAAGCTTCAGCGTTCGCTTGCGGTCGTTCTTATGCGTCGGCCTGCCGGCCCAGACGAGGGCGATGCGGCGTTTGCCGGGCGGGACGAGGCGGTCGAGCTTTTGCCGCCAGCTTTCCGCCAGCTCGGGTGCGACGGCAAGATACGGCCCATTATCGGGGATATTCTCCAGCGTGACGCCGGCCAAACGCGGCAGGCCGGAGAGCGGAACGTAGCAGTCATATTCGCCGGCATGTTCCCAACTTGTAATGATTTTGCCAAGCCCGGCATGCTGGCGCAAAAGCGGCACGAGGTCGTGGCTGCAGGCCAGGATCGGCAAAGCCGCCTGCGCCACCACCCAGGGGATGAGGCGGGAGAACTGGATGCAATCGCCAAACCCCTGATCGGCGATGATCAGCAGCCTACCCGGCGGCAGGGCTTCGCCGTTCCATTGCGGCTTGGCGGATTTTGGCAGCATGCCTTCCGCCTGTTTCAGCTTGAAGCGCCACTCATAGCTCTCCCAGCCGTCGCGCATTTTGCCCGCCAGCAGCAGCGCTTCGGCTTTTTCAAAATGCGCCTCGGCGAAATCCGGATCCAGGGCGATCGCCTGGTCGGAATTGGCGACAGCCTCATCCAGCTCCAGCCGCTCGTAACGGATCAGCGCTAGGTTGAAGAAGGCCCGGCTGTCTTCCGGCGATAGCTCGGTGGCGCGCAGGCCGACCCGCAGCGCGTCGTCCAGCCGGCCGGCGCCGCGATAGATTTCGCACATATTGCGCGGATACAGCGCCACGCTGGGGGCAAGCTGCATGGATTTCTCCATACGCTCGATCGCCTCGCTCAGCCGGCCTTTGCGATAGGCGACGATGCCGGCCATGTGCAGCACATGCGGATGCCCGGGCGCGGCCTTCAGCACGCGGGCGGCGAGATCGTCCGCCTCGTCCAGTCTGTTGTCGCGCTCGAAGGCGGCGATTTCCGCCAGCGCGTCGGCCAGGCTGACGCGGCGCTGGCCGGGCTTCAGCACCTCGCTCATGCGGCGTAGCCCAATTCGGCGATCCAGGGGTTAAGGATCGGCCGGATCTCGGAGAATAGATTCGGCGCCGCCGCCTCGAAAGCAAGATGGGCAAAAATGCCGCGCATATGGATCGGCTGCTGGCCGATGACATGGCCCGGCCGGCGTGCGGCCGGCGCGGCCTGGTTGGCGCGCAACAGCGATTCCGCCGGCGTGGCGCCGCCGGCGCCGATGAAATCCTGCACCATGCGCAGCGTGGCAACCGGCTCGCTCACCAGGTTTTCGTAACGGATCGGCAAATAGCGCAGCGCCAGCTGGCCGCGGTAATGCCGGATCAGCGACATCGTCAGATCGTAGTGCTGAGCCAGCGCCATCAGGCTGACGCCGGCATTCGCCTCGAGTTTCTTGTCGCGGCCGAAATTATTAACCGCCACATCCAGCGGGTGGCGCAGCAGATGGATCACGGGCGCATCGGCGAACAGCAATTTGATCAAGCCGAGATGCCAGGCATCGTTGGAGGCGCGCAAGGTGACGAAGTGCCGGCCAGGCGGCGCAACGCCGGCCGAGATGATCTGGTCCACAAAACGTTCGCTGAGCTGCGCCGGCAGATGCCGCCGCTCGCCGATCAGCATGTCGGTCAGGCATTCCGGATAACCACCCAGCTCCGGCAAATCCAGCAGGCCGGCGATGGCAGCAAAATTATCCGCCGCGGCAAAGCCGGGGATCTGCGCCAGAAGCTGCTCCAGCAGCGAGCTGCCGGAGCCGGGAAAGCCGATCAGGAAGACAGGCTGGGGTTTGGCCGCATCCTGCCGGCGGCTCGCGCGGGGCAGGGCGGAGAGCCGGTCGGCGGTAAAGCATTCTTTGTAGTGTTCCGCTTTTTCAACAAATTCGCCGCGCTGGTAGCGCTGACCGTAGCGCTCGCGCTGTCTCTGCCTCGCGGTGGCGAAGGCGGCGATGGCGTCGCGGGTCTGGCCCAGCCGCAGCAGCGCTTCGCCGCGAAGCAAAAACTCGGCCGGCAGCAGCAGATCCGGCGGATCGTTCAAACGGCTCAGGACCGCCTCCGGCTGGTTCAGCCGCATCTCCAGCATGGCGCGCAGCAGGCGCAGGCTGCGGTCGGGCGCCTCGCCGGCGAGGCCGCCGTCCAGCAAGTCGGCGGCGCGGGCAAAATTGCCGCGCCCGGTCTCCACCTGCGCGAAACCGCCAATGGCGCGCCGGTTGTCCGGCCTGGCCGCCAGCGCCTGGGCATACATTCCGGCCGCTTCGTCCAGCATTCCCTGCTGGCGCAAATTCCAGGCCAGGTTGCCGGTCATCAGCCCGTCCGGCTGGCCGCGTAGGGCGATGGCATTGCGGTAATGTGCTTCGCCCTGACGCAACTGCCCAGTTTCAGTAAAGACCACCCCCAGAACGTGATGCGCATTGGCATCGCGCGGGCCGTTTTTCACCGCTTCCCGCGCCGCCGGCTCGGCATCCGCGTGCCTGCCCTGGCCGATGAGCAATTGCGCCAGCTGCAGATTGGCCGCACTGGCCTGCGCCGGATTGTCGGCGGGTAGCCCGGCAAGCCGGCTGGCAAGTGCCACGGCCGCCTGCGGCTTGCTTTCGGCCTTGCGTATCTCGAACAGCACGCGCAGAGCTGCCCGGTGATTGGGCGCGAGATCGAGCAGTTTCAGGGCCAGCGCCTCGGCTTCCCCTTGCCTCTTGTCATTGAAGAGCTTGGTGGCTTCCGCCGCCTGGGCGTTCAGCAATTCCAGGCTGGCCGGCCCAGGCAGCGAAGCTGCTGCAAGCCCGCAACAGCGCTTTTTCCGCAGCCCGCTGCCGCAATCGCATAAATCCTTATCCTGCATCGGGCTTTTTGATTTCCATGCAACCGGGCGTCGTCTTCTTCATTATGAAACGTTTCACCGGCAGCGACAATGCATGGCCGCGGCTTTGCCGTGTGTTTGCAAGTCATTCGCAAAACATTGATATTGCTTGACCTATCGCCCCCGGACCGCCAAATCTGGCCCGTTGCAGGAGGTTGTGCATGCGGGATTTTTCCGAGCTTTCGGAGCGCGAAGTTCTGGCGCTGGCCATCGGCGCCGAAGAGGAGGATGGCAGGATCTATACCGACCTGGTGGAACGGATGCGCGACGAGTACCCGTCCACCGCGAAGGTTTTCTCGGAAATGGCGGCGGAAGAGACCGAGCACCGCCACAGGCTGCTGGATTTATACCGCGAAAAATACGGCGAGCACATCCCGCTGGTCCGGCGCCAGGACGTGCGCGGCTTTTTGGTCCGCAAAGCAGTCTGGCAATTGCCGAGACCTTCGATCGACGACGTGCGGAAGCTGGCGGAAGAGATGGAATCCGAAACCCGGCGCTTCTACCGCCGCGCCGCCACGCAGGCGACGGATATTTCCGTCCGCAAATTGCTGGGAGATCTGGCGATGGCGGAACTGGAACATGAACATCGCGCGGATGCGCTGTCGGTCGAAAACCTGACACCGAAGGCGGTGCGCTCGGAAGATGCGACGGCGCGGCGTTCCTTCCTGCTGCAATACATCCAACCCGGACTGGTCGGGCTGATGGACGGTTCGGTTTCCACGCTGGCGCCGATATTCGCCGCGGCGTTTTCCACCGGGCATCCCCGCGCCGCCTTCATCGTCGGCCTTGCGGCGTCGCTCGGCGCCGGCATTTCGATGGGCTTCGCCGAGGCGCTTTCCGATGACGGCAGCCTGACCGGGCGCGGCGCGCCGATCCTGCGCGGCGCCATCACCGGCATCATGACCATGCTGGGCGGACTGGGTCACACCTTGCCGTTTTTAATTCCCACCCTGTGGACGGCGCTCAGCGTCGCCTTCTGCGTCGTGGTGGTGGAGCTGGCGCTGATTTCCTGGGTGCGCTGGAAATTCATGGATACCTCGCCGGTGCGGGCAAGCCTGCAGGTCGCCCTGGGCGGCGCGCTGGTATTTGCCACCGGCGTGCTGATCGGCAATGGGTAGGCCATGCTTTAGGGGCCTTACCAGAATGGCGCTGCCGGAAATCCTGCGGAACCGATTATCGCTGCCGGTGATCGGCTCGCCGATGTTCATCATCTCCAATCCGAAGCTGGTGATCGCGCAATGCACCAGCGGCGTCGTCGGGTCGTTTCCCGCCCTGAACGCCAGGCCGGCAGAGAAGCTGGAAGACTGGTTCGAGGAGATCTCCGACGGGCTGGCGGCATGGGAAACCGCGCATCCGGGGCGAAAAGCGGCGCCCTATGCGGTCAACCAGATCGTGCATCGCTCGAACGACCGGCTGGAGCACGACCTGGCGCTTTGCGTGAAATACCGGACGCCGATCGTCATCACCTCGCTCGGCGCGCGCCAGGATGTGAACGCGGCGGTGCATTCCTATGGCGGCATCGTGCTGCACGACGTGATCAGCAACAGCTTCGCCCGCAAGGCGATCGAGAAAGGCGCGGACGGGATCATCGCCGTGGCGGCCGGCGCCGGCGGCCATGCCGGCACGATCTCGCCTTTCGCTTTGCTGCAGGAAATCCGCGAATGGTTTGCCGGGCCGCTGGCGCTCTCCGGCGCGATCGCCACCGGCCGGGCGATCCTGGCGGCGCAGATCTGCGGCGCGGACCTCGCCTATATCGGCTCCGCCTTTATCGCCACGCAGGAAGCCAACGCAGCGGTGAACTACAAGCAAGCGGTGGCCGACGGTACCGCCGAGGACATCCTCTATTCCAACCTCTTCACCGGCGTGCACGGCAATTATTTGCGGCCCAGCATCATCGCGGCCGGGCTGGACCCGGACAACCTGGCCCAAGGCGATGCCGCCGCCCTGAACCTTTCCAACGCCGCCAAAGCCTGGAAAGACATCTGGGGCGCTGGCCAGGGCATTGGCGCGATAAAGTCGGTGTTGCCAGCCGCCGGGCTGATCGCGCGGCTGCAGCGGGAGTACGTCGAGGCAAAACAAGCCAAGCAAGAAGCGGATTTTTGAAAAAACCGGCGCAAAAACGCATTAAACCTTATACCCGGGTCTTTCGAGGCGTCGTGGCCGGATTACAAGAAGGTGGCTTCGCATGTCGCAGGTGACACTTCGTGCTGTAGAAGTAGAGGATTTCGATTCTATCTTTGAACAGATGCGCGATCGCGAAGCGGTGCGCATGGCGGCGTTTACGGCTGAAGACCCGAGCGATCGGGATGCCTTCGATGCGCATATGATGGATATCCTCTCCTCGCCTGAGAACAGGCTGCGGGCCATCCTCTGCGATAAGCAATTGGTCGGCACCATTGCGAGCTTCCCTTCGGAAAGCGTGACCGAAATCACCTATTGGCTCGATCGTGTCTGCTGGGGGCAGGGGATCGCAACCGCGGCGCTGGGCCTGCTTCTGGCCCAGGTCCCGGAGCGCCCGATCCACGCCCGTGCGGCGAGCGACAATGTCGCGTCGTTGCGGGTCCTGCAAAAAGCGGGCTTTCGGCCGATTGGAACGGAAATCTCCTTCGCACAGGGGCGCGCCGCCGAGATCGAGGAAACCATCCTGCAGCTGGCTTGAAGTATCAACACGTGATTTTCCTGTAGCCGCACAAGGTGCAGGGCTTCGGGGTCCGCAGCAGCGGACCGAAGCGGCTTGCGGCGCGGCGCATAACAGCGATCATGCGGCGGCGCGCCGTTGCGGCTTGCGCACTGCCTTCATCCCGTGCCCCGCCGAACATGGCCGGGCCAACAGACGGATCTGGCGCCGGAGCAGGAATGGGACGCTGTTGCAACCGACCTGCTGGACCTCGCGGCATAGCTAGGCGCGCCCGTCTAACGCTCCGGCTTCAACCCCAGATCAACCTCCCGGCCGCGGCCGCCGGCGCGAAACTCCTTGGCCAGCAGGGGATCTTTCGTGATTTGGTGCCGGTAGATGCCGGCAACCGCCTGCAACAGCGTGCCGTTTCGCTGCAGCATCGCGTCGCCGATTTCGATGATGCGCAAATTTGGCCAGATCTGCGGCCGTATTGCCAGGATATCGGCAAAGATCGTCTCCGCTGGCCGCTCGGGCGCCGCCTGCGCCACCAGCAGCGCCAGCGAGGCGGAGGAGCGCGACACCCCGGCATGGCAATGCACCAGCAGATGCGGGCGCGGCTCGGCATCCAGGCTGCGCCCGAATTCCAGCAACTGCGCCACTTGCGCCGGCTGCGGCGGCAGCTCCTCCGCTTCGTCCTCGATCACGTCATGGAAACGCAGTTCCAGTTTGACATGTTCGCCATAAGCGCCGAACGCCTCCGGCACCGGCCATTCCGGGTCCAAAATGGAAAGCACGTGGGTCACGTTTGTGTCGCTATGCAGGCCGAGTTCGGAAATTCCGCAAATGGTCATCTTGAAGGGCAGGGTCATGACGGCTCCGGTTCTGGGGCTTCGTTCTACCTCCCCTTGCGCTGCGGTTCGAGACCCTGCGGCGATAAAAGGCGCCTGCTTCCATGCGTTGCCAGGAAGCCTTTCTTAAGACGTTGCGGACAGAATTGAGCAATCCCGTCTCAAGGAGTTGCAGATGTCCGATGCCGCTTTCGCCGATATCCACGCCGATCGCCGGCAGCATGTCCGGCGGCGGGTCCAGCAAGAAGCGGCGCTGGTGCTGCGCGACGTGCATTACCAATGCAATATACTCGACCAATCGGATGGCGGGGTCCTGGTGCAAGCCGAACAGGCGCTGGCACTGCCGGAAGAAGCGGTCATCAAGTTCAGCGACTCCGCATCGCAGCTTGTGCGCAGGTGCTGGGCAAGCGCCAATCGCGCCGGTTATCAGTTCGTCCAGCTGGTGCCAGTGCAGCGGCATTGGCGGCACGACCATCCGCCGGAGGCGCCGGTCGACGTTCTAGCGCTCAATAATTTTGTCGCCGCATCGCAGGCGCTGCTCAACCTGTACGCCACCAGCCCCGATCGCCTGCACTCGATCGCGCAGATTTGCGTGGCGCTGCTGGAAATGCCGCGCATCAAGATGCCGGAGGCGGACGCCGCCGCAACCGGCGGCAGGCAGGCCGAACGCCTGACGGTCCCGCAAGCGGCAGCGGGATCGGTGATGGTGCAGGCCGCCCGCGCTTTCACCCCGGCGTGACGTCTTCCAGGGTTTCCGGCTCCAGGATGGTGACGCGGATGTGTTCGGCGAAATCTGCCTGACGCGACATAGGCCGGCTTGCTGTTCGATGATCCTGCTGTTGCTGAATGGCACGGAGGGGCATGTCGGATGGAAACCGCGGATGCGGCGGTTACCGGAAATCACCCGCGGGCAAGGCCTCGAAAAGGGGCAGCCTTTGGCTGCCCTTCCTCGCGGTAAAAAGGTGCAGCCTTTGGCTGCCCCTTCATGGCGATACAGCTTCAAGCCGCGGCCAGCGCAGCCTCGGCATATTCGTAATCGGCGATTTTATCGAGCCAGTTGGTAAGGTAGTCCGGCCGGCGGTTGCGAAAGTCCAGATAATAGCTGTGTTCCCATACATCGATGCCGAGCAGCACCTTGCCCTCGCCGGTAGCGAGCGGGTTGCCGCCGTTCGGCGTCTTGGTAATTTTCAACTTGCCATCCTGCGCCAGCACCAGCCAGGCCCAGCCGGAGCCGAACTGCGAGATGCCGGCCTGCTTGAAGGCGTCCTTGAACTGCGTGACGCCGCCGAAATCCTCGGTGATTCTCTGCTCGAGCTTGGCCGGCATAGCGCCGCCTTTCGGGCTCATGTTCTGCCAGAACAGGATGTGATTCCAATGCTGGCCGGCATTGTTGAACACCGGTGCAAGGTCCGGCTTGTTGTAGCAGAAGTGCACGATCTCCTCGAGGCTCTTGCCCTGCAGATCCGGGTTCTTCTCGACGAAGCCGTTCAGCGCCGTGACATAGGCCTGGTGGTGCTTGCCGTGGTGCAGCTCCAGCGTTTCCTGCTGCATGCCGCGCTCCGCGAGCGAATTGGTGTCATAGGGCAAAGCGGGCAGTTCAAAAGCCATGGGCTGTCTCCTGTTCGGGTTTGATTTGCGTTAGTGATTAGCTATGGACTGGCAATGACGACGTCAAGCGCGCTTGGCGCCCAGGTGCGGCGGGCTGATCCGGACCGGTATTTCTGCAGCCTGTTTGCGCCGGCGGCCCTGCGGGAGCGGCTTTGGCTGCTCTACATGTTCAACCACGAACTGGCGCGGGCGCGCGAGGTGGCGAGCGAGCCAATGCTCGCCTTGATCCGGCTGACCTGGTGGCGCGAGGTAGTGGAGGGGGTTCACAAGAAGCACGAAATCGCCACACCGCTCGGCGTGGCGCTCGACGCCGGCTGGTTTGCGCGCGACGATCTGGCGCGGCTGATCGAGGCGCGGGAGGCGGAGGCGGAGGCGGAAATTCCTGATTTGGAAGCTTTCATGAAATATGTCCGCAATACGGCAGGTCTGCTCGCCCGCATCGGCGGCAAGGTGCTCGGGTCGGATGAAGTCGCGGTTGAAGATCTAGGTACAGCTTACGGAATTTCCGGTATTTTGCGTGCCAAGGAATTTCTCGGCGCGTCCGGCCGTAGCCTGTTGCCGGCCGATGGAACCACGACGGCGGAGCTTATCGCCGCGGCGCGCAACCTTTTGCAGCAAAGGGCGTCGAGGCAGGCGCGTTCGGCGGTGCTGCCCGCGGTATTTGCAAAACGGGATCTGGGCAAGTCTTACCGGCCGCGCGGGCTGGGGGACAGGCTTGCCGTCATGCGGGCAGCGGCCTTTGGCGGGATCTAGTTCCCAAACCTCGTCCCCGTTAGTTCCTCGGAGACCCCCCAAAGCCGTTTGGCGGTGTTCAGGTCCAACGCCTGGGGCTTGATTTCGGCGGTTCCGGCCGGGCCTTTCATTTCCTGAAAGCCGGTGGGGCCGTAATAGCTGCCGGGCTTGGCCTGCGGCGAGGCGGCGCCAACCAAGGTCGGCAACGCGCCCGCCGCCTGGGAATGGCCGACCACGCCGATCATCACCTTTGAGATCACCCCGAGGATCCCCTTGGCACCCGGGCCGTTGGCGATCAGCTCGGACTGGGCAAAGCCCGGATGCGCGGCGGTGGAGAGAATGTTCCAGCCATGCGCATCGGAACGACGCTGCAGCTCCAGTGCGAAGATCAGCATCGCCAGCTTGGACTGGCTGTAGGCCTTCCAGGGCTTATACTTCGTGCCCTGCAGGTCGGCGAAGTCGATTTTGCCGTTACGATGCGCGATGCTGCTGAGCTGCACCACGCGCGGTGCAGCGGCATTTCGCAGCATCGGCAATAGTCGCGCCGTCAGCGCAAAATGACCAAGATAATTGGTCCCGAACTGCATCTCGAACCCGTCTTGCGTCACCTGCCGGGTCGGCACCGCCATGACCCCGGCATTGTTGACCAGGATATCCAGGCTGGGATGGGTCGCAGCGATCCGGGCGGCGAAGCCGGCGACCGATGCCAGGCTGGCGAGATCGAGCATCTCGAAGGTAACCTGCCCCCCCGGAACTTGCTTCACAATGCTGGCGACGGCGGCCGAGCCCTTGGCCTCGTTGCGGGAGGCGACGACGACAGCGGCGCCGGCCCGCGCCAGTTCGAGCGCGGTATCATAACCCAGACCGCTATTGGCGCCGGTGACGATGGCGAATTTGCCGGCGAGCGAGGGCATATCGGCGGTGGTGAAGTTCATGATCTGAGAAGCCTTGCAGCGGAAACCGCGAAATAGGTGAGAATGCCGGAACAGCCGGCCCGCTTGAAGGCAAGCAGGCTTTCGAGAATGACCCGGTCGCGGTCCAGCCAGCCATTGTCGATGGCGCCGGCCAGCATCGCGTACTCGCCGGACACCTGGTAGGAGAATACCGGGACTTCGAACCGTTCCTTCACCCGGCGGATGATGTCGAGATAGGGCATGCCGGGCTTGACCATGATCATGTCGGCTCCTTCCGCCAGGTCCAGCGCCACCTCGTGCAGCGCCTCCTCGGCATTGGCGGGGTCCATCTGATAGGATTTCTTGTCGCCCTTCAGCGTGCCGGAGGAGCCGATGGCATCCCGGAACGGGCCGTAAAAGGCGGAGGCATATTTGGCGGCGTAGCTCATCAGCCGCGTATGGATATGGCCCGCCTCGTCCAGACCGGCGCGGATGGCGCCGATGCGGCCATCCATCATGTCGGATGGGGCGATGATGTCGATGCCGGCGCCGGCCTGGTTGACCGATTGCCGGACCAGCAATGCCAGTGTTTCGTCATTGGCGACATAGCCGTCCCGCAAAATGCCGTCATGGCCATGGTCGGTATAAGGGTCGAGCGCAGTATCGCCGATCAGGCCGATCTGCGGGAATTCCGCCTTCAGCAGCCGGGCGGCGCGGCAGATCAGGTTTTCCGGGTTGAGCGCCTCGCTCGCCTCGGCGTTCCTGCGATCGGGCGGCGTGGCCGGGAACAGCGCGATGGCGGGAATGTCGAGCAAAGCCGCCTGCTCCACATGTTTGGCCAGGGCGTCGAGCCCGACGCGCAGCACGTCCGGCATGGAGGCGACGGCTTCACTGCCGCTGCCCGCGTGAATGAAAATCGGCCAGATGAGGTCGTCCGCGGAGAGCGCGTTTTCCGCAACCAGGCGGCGGGTAAAGGCGTCATGCCGGTTGCGGCGCATGCGGGTTGCAGGGAATTTTCGCGGCGTCATACGCCGGGCTTAGGCGTTTTTCCGGCTGATGTCATTTCGGCGGCTCCGCGGCGTTTTCGGTAACCCTGCCTCGCTTGCAATTTTCCACCGGATTGTTTCAAGGACAAGGCACGCATGGTAAACAGCCGCATGACTCGTTCCCTTACAGTTGCGATTGGCGCGGATCATGGCGGCGTCGGGTTGAAAAACCGCCTGGGCGCCGTGCTGATCGAAGGCGGGCATCAGGTGCTGGATTTCGGCACGGACGGCACGGTCAGCGTCGACTACCCGGATTTCGCGCAGAGCGTCTGCCAGGCCGTGACCGACAACCGGGCCGATTTCGGCCTGCTGGTCTGCGGCACCGGCATCGGCATGTCGATCGCCGCCAACCGTTACCCGGAAATCCGCTGCGGGCTGGTGCATGACGTGACCACCGCGCGGCTGACCCGGGCGCATAATGACGCCAATGTGCTGGCGCTGGGCGCCCGTATCATCGGTGAGGAAGTGGCGCTGGATATTCTGGGCGCCTTTCTGAGCACCCCCTATGAAGGCGGCCGCCACGACGCGCGCATCGCCAAACTGAATTCGACCGACAGGGAAGCAAATCCATGAACGAAGCCAGCCTCTCGCCCGCCTACGCCCGGTTCTTCAACGCCTCTCTGGCCGACGCCGATGCCGAGGTGGCGGCCGCGATCCAGCAAGAGCTGGTGCGCGAGCAGGACGGCATCGAGCTGATCGCCTCCGAAAACATCGTCTCCGCCGCGGTGCTGGAGGCGCAAGGCTCGGTGCTGACCAACAAATACGCCGAAGGCTATCCGGGCAAGCGCTACTACGGCGGCTGCGCGCCGGCTGATATTGTCGAGACCTTGGCGATCGAGCGGGCGAAGAAACTCTTCGACGCCGGTTTCGCCAATGTGCAGGCCAATTCCGGCAGCCAGGCCAACCAGTCGGTGCTGCTGGCGCTGGTGCAGCCGGGGGATACCATCCTGGGCATGAGCCTGGCGGCCGGCGGCCACCTGACCCATGGTGCGGCGCCAAATCTCTCAGGCAAATGGTTCGAGGCCGTGCAATACGGCGTGCGCAAGGATGACGGGCTGCTCGACTATGAAGCGCTGGGGCAGCTGGCGGGGAGCAAAAAACCGAAGCTGATCATCGCCGGCGGCTCCGCATATCCGCGCTTTATCGATTTCCCGCGCATCCGCGAAATTGCCGATGCGGTCGGCGCTTACTTTCTGGTGGACATGGCGCATTTCTCCGGCCTGGTGGCGGCCGGGATTTATCCCTCGCCGCTGCCGCACGCCCATGTGGTGACCACCACCACGCATAAAACCTTGCGCGGCCCGCGCGGCGGCATGGTGCTGACCAATCACGAGGATATCGCCAAGAAGATCAACTCCGCCATCTTCCCCGGCCTGCAAGGCGGCCCGCTGATGCATGTGATCGCCGCCAAGGCGGTTGCCTTCGGCGAAGCCCTGCGGCCGGATTTCCGCGCCTACCAGAAGGCCGTGGTGGAAAACGCCAAGGCGCTTTCCGCCGCGCTGGTGGAGCAGGGCCTCGCCATCGTCACCGGCGGCACCGACAGCCATCTGCTGCTGGTCGATTTGCGCCCCAAGAACGTCACCGGCAAAGCCGCCGAGGCCAGCCTGGAGCGCGCGCATATCACCGCCAACAAGAACGCCATCCCGTTCGACCCGGAAAAACCCTTCATCACCTCCGGCATCCGCCTCGGCACGCCGGCCGCCACCACCCGCGGCTTTGGCGTGGCAGAATTCAAACAGGTCGGATTGATGATCGGCGAGGTGCTGGACGGCCTCGCCAAATCCAACGACGGCGGCAACGACGTCATCGAGCAGGTGGTAGGGCAGAAAGCCAAGGCGCTGTGCGCGCGCTTTCCGATCTACAGATAAACGATGCCAACAAGAGCAAGCGGTTCTTTTTCTGAAGAACAAGAACTAAAACGACTTTTCGAAACCGGGCCGGTGGCGTTTCAACATCCCGGCTCCGGACCAACAAAAGTTTTGCGCGCCGCTTTTCAAAAAAGCGGCTTCTGAATGCGCTGTCCGTTTTGTGGCGAGGCGGATACCCAGGTCAAGGATAGCCGCCCGACCGAGGATGGCAGCGCCATTCGCCGTCGGCGTTTCTGCGGCGATTGCAGCCAGCGTTTTACCACCATCGAGCGGGTGCAGCTGCGCGAGCTGAGCGTGGTGAAGACCGATGCGCGGCGGGTTGCCTTCGATCGCGACAAGCTGGCGCGTTCCATTCGCGTGGCCCTGAACAAGCGGCCGGTGGATGAGGAGCGGATGGAGCGCATCGTCAACGGCATTGTCCGGCAGTTGGAGGCCAGCGGCGAGGCGGACGTGAAATCGACCGAGATCGGCGAGCTGGTGATGGAGACGCTGAAGGAAGTGGATGCGGTGGCTTATGTCCGGTTTGCCTCGGTCTATCGGGATTTTCGCGAGGCGAAGGATTTCGAGGCGTTTCTCGACCGGATGGTGGATCCGAAGCTGGGGGCGCCGCAGCCGGAGCTGCCGCTTGATCCCCAGAAGGCGCCGAAGAAGAGATGAACGCCGATACCCTGACCGATGCGCAGCATATGCGCAGCGCGATCACCCTGGCGCGGCGGGGCCTGGGCGATACCGCGCCCAATCCTTCGGTGGGCTGCGTGATCGTAAAGGATGGCGTGGTGATCGGCCGCGGCCGCACCGCCGCGGGGGGCCGGCCGCATGCGGAGACCGAGGCGCTGAGCGCCGCCGGTGAGGCGGCAAGGGGTGCGACGGCCTATGTCTCGCTGGAGCCTTGCTCGCATACCGGCAAAACCCCGCCTTGCGCCAAAGCGCTGATCGCCGCCGGCGTTGCCCGGGTGGTGACCGGCGCCCGCGATCTCAACCCGCACGTGAACGGGCAGGGGATCGCGATGCTGCGCGATGCCGGCATTGCGGTGACGGAGAACGTGCTGCAGCAGGACGCGGCGGCGGTGATCAGCGGTTTCGCGACGGTGCAGCGCCTCGGCAGGCCGCTGCTGCGGCTGAAACTTGCCTCGACCCTGGATGGCAGGATCGCGACGCGTACGCGCGAGAGCCAATGGCTGACCGGCGAGCCGGCGCGCAAGGCGGCGCACGCGATGCGCGGCCGGCATGATGCGGTGATGGTGGGCGTCGGCACGGTGCTGAGCGACGATCCGGAACTGACCTGCCGGATTGCAGGGTTTCGCGCGGCGCCGCTGGTGCGGTTGGTGGTGGATAGCCATCTGCGCACGCCGCTGATGTCGAAACTGGTGCGCGGAGCGAAGCTACAGCCGCTCTGGCTGCTGCACCGCAACGGCGCCGATAATGCCCGCAAGCTGGCGCTGCACGAGGCGGGGGTACGGCTGATCGAACTGCCGGGCGGCAGCGCCGGCGTCGATCTGCCTGCGGCACTGAGTTGTTTGGCCGCGGCTGGGCTGACGCGAGTGCTGGCGGAGGGCGGCGGCACGCTTGCGGCCGGCCTGCTGCGCGACCATCTTGTAGACAGGCTGGCCTGGTTTCACGCCCCTGGCATCATGGGCGGCGATGGCTGGCCGGCGGCGCAGGGTTTTGGCATCTCCAATTTAACCGAGATGCCGCGTTTCACCCTGACGGCGCAGGAACAATGGGGCGATGACATTTTGAGCACCTTCAAGGCGATTACCTGATGTTCACCGGATTGATCAGCGGCGTCGGCACTGTACGGGAGGTGAGCGCGATCGGCGACGGCAAGGATGCGCGCTTTACCATCGCGGTGCCGGACAACCCGGAATGGTCGGGGATCGCTGCCGCCAAGCTGGGCGCCTCCATCGCCTGTTCCGGCTGCTGCCTTACGGTCATTGAGCGCGGCGCGGATTTTTTTACCGTCGAGGTATCAGGTGAGACCCTGCGCCTGACAAATCTCGGTTCCTGGCAGGCGGGCAGCAAGATCAACCTGGAAGCTTCGCTGCGGCTGGGCGACGAGCTGGGTGGCCATCTGGTCTCCGGCCATGTTGACGGGCTGGCGGAGGTGGTGAGCGCGATCCCGGAGAACGGCTCGACCCGCTGGGTTTTCCGGGCGCCGGCGGCACTGGCCCGCTTCATTGCGCCGAAAGGCAGCATTGCGGTCAACGGTATTTCCCTGACCGTCAATCAGGTGCAGGACGATGCGCAAGCGAGCGAGTTCGGTGTGAACATCATTCCGCATACGGCAGCGCATACGAATTTCTCCGATCTCGCCGTAGGGGATCACGTCAATATCGAGATCGATACGCTGGCCCGCTACGTCGCGAGGCTGCAAAATTTCGGGCAGGACTGAAGTTTTGGCTATATGTTGAACCGGCAATCGAGCCAGATTGCGCTTGAGGAGTTTTCCCGATGGACGGGCTGAAATCGACACTGAAGAGTGCTGGCCTGCATGACTATATTTCCTCCGCTTCCGAGATCATCGAGGAAGCGCGGGCCGGTCGCATTTTCATCCTGGTCGATGACGAGGACCGGGAAAACGAGGGCGACCTCGTCATCCCCGCGCAATTCGCGACACCCGATGCGGTGAACTTCATGGCCAAGCATGCGCGTGGGCTGGTCTGCCTGGCGCTGACCCGCCGGCGTTGCGACCGGCTTGGCTTGTCGCTGATGAGCCAGGCTAACGGCTCCCGGCACGAGACCGCCTTCACCGTCTCGATCGAGGCGAAGGAGGGCGTATCGACCGGCATCTCCGCCGCCGATCGGGCGCGCACCATTTCGGTGGCGATCAATCCGGAGCTGGGGCGGGAGGATATCGTAACTCCCGGACATGTTTTTCCGCTGGTGGCGCGCGACGGCGGCACATTGGTCCGCGCCGGCCATACGGAAGCCGCGGTGGATATCGCGCGGCTCGCCGGGCTGATCCCGGCCGGCGTGATCTGCGAGATCATGAACGATGACGGCACCATGGCAAGGCTGCCCGACCTGGTCGCCTTCGCGCAGCGGCATAATCTGAAGCTCGGCACCATCGCCGATCTCATCGGCCATCGCCGGCGTACCGAAAAGCTGGTCAAGCGGGTGGAGCAGGGCGCCTATATGGCAATCAACGGCGAGCAGTGGCGGATCATCGCCTATCGAAACTCGGTGGACCAGGTGGAGCATGTCGCCTTCGTGATGGGCGATGTCAACTCGGCCGAGCCGGTGCTGGTACGGATGCATGCGGTGGACACCATCGCCGACATCATGGGCGGCCAGCATCTGGCGTCCTTGCGCGGCGCCATGAAACTGCTCACCGGCGAGAAGCGCGGCGTGGTGGTGCTGATCCGCGAATCCCGGCCGACCGCGATCTCAGAACGGGTGCGGCATATGCTGGACCGGCCGCGCGCCGACGCGGCTTTTCGCGATTACGGCATTGGCGCGCAAATCCTCAACGATCTGGGCGTCAAGGACATGATCCTGCTTTCCAATCACGAGCGCACGATTGTGGGACTCGAGGGCTATGGCCTGAACGTCGTCGAACAGCGCCGGATCGAGACCTCGGACGGCGATGAAGCGGCGTGGCCGTGAAACCGATTTCATGAGCACCGCGGATGGCGAACCTGCCGCCGCCCCGGAGCTGCCGGGCGCCCCGCCGCACATTCTTCTAATCCGCGCGCCCTATTACCGCGGCGTGATCGACGGCATGACCAAGGCGGCGGAAGAAATTCTGCGTTCGGTGGCGGCGGAGATTGCGAGCATCGACGTCGCCGGCGCCTTTGAGCTGCCGCAGGCGCTGCGCATCGCCTTGCGCGGCAAGCTGCATTTCGACGGGTTCGTGGTGTTGGGCTGCGTGGTGCGCGGCGAGACGGATCACTACGAATTCATCTGCAACACCGCGATGGACGGGCTGATGCAGGTGGCGCTGCAATACGGCATCTGCCTCGGGACCGCCTTGCTCACCGTGGATACCGTGGCGCAGGCGCAAGCGCGCTCGCGCGAGACCGGCGCCAACAAGGGCGCGGAGGCCGCGGTCGCCTGCCTGAAGCAGATCGCCATCGCCCGGGCATTGCAAGCGGTATGAGCGGGACCAGGAACCCGCCGAAGGGCGACAAGACCCGGCCGCGCACGCTCTCCCGCGTCGCCGCGGTGCAGGCTTTGTTTCAGAGCGAGCAGAGCAGCCAGAGCGCGGAGACGGTGATCGACCAGTTCGTGCGGCATCGTTTCGGCGATGTGCCGGGCCATGGCGGGCTGGATGACGGGCATGTGACGGAGGCGCAAATCCCCCTGTTCGCCCGCATCGTTCGCACCGCGGCTTTGCAGCAGGATACGCTGGATGGCATGCTGGTCAGCGCGCTGCCGGAAAACTGGCCGCTGGAGCGGATCGATCCGGTATTGCGGGCGCTGATGCGGGCAGGGAGCTCCGAATTATGGATGGCCGACGGGCCGCCGGCGAAAGTCGTGATCAACGAGTATCTCGACGTGGCGCATGGTTTTTTCTCCGGCGACGAGGCGCGGCTGGCCAATGGCGTGCTGGACAAGGTGGCGCATCTGCTGCGCCCGGCCGAATTCAGCGCCGAGCCTCAGACCTGACGGACGGCAAAGAAACCGAGGGAGAGTTTGCCCGGATCGCCCGGTATTTTGCGCCGCTGGCCGGACCGGAAGGGCTGGGGCTGCAAGACGATGCAGCGCTGCTGGCGCCGCCGCCTGGGCGGGAGCTGGTTTTCACCGTCGATCAGATGAATGAGGGCGTGCATTTTTTGACCGGTGACGCGCCGGATCTGATTGCCCGGAAATTGCTGCGCCGGAACTTGTCGGATCTGGCGGCGATGGGGGCGGACCCGCTGGGCTATCTGCTGACGACTGCGCTGCCGAGAAATGTTGAGAGCGCGTGGCTGCAGCAATTCGCCGAAGGGCTGCAGGCGGATCAGCGCGAATTCGGGTTTTTGCTGTTCGGCGGGGATAGTTCTTCCACGCTAGCAAATCGTTGCTTTACCGCAACGCTGATCGGCCATGTGGCGTCTGGGCAGGCGCTGCGGCGCAACGGCGCGCGGCTTGGCGATGAACTCTGGGTGACGGGAACGATTGGCGACGCCGCCTTGGGATTGCGGGCGCGGCTTGGCGAGCTGGAAGACCCGACCGGGTTTCTGACCGAGCGGTCGCTGCTGCCTACGCCGCGCCTTGGTCTGGCTTTGGGCAAGATCGCGCATGCCGCCATCGATATTTCGGACGGGCTGCTTCAGGATCTAGGGCATGTCTGCCGGACCAGCGGCCTCGGCGCGGTGCTTTGGAGCAATCTGGTACCGGCATCGCCCGCGGCGTCGGCGTTTGGCGATGCGATGCTGGAAGCGCGGCTGACCGACGGCGATGATTATGAATTGCTGCTGGCGGTGCCCTTGGAGAATGTTGCGGCGCTGAAACAGGCCTGCGGCGGGTTGCGGATTACCAAAATTGGTTACTTTGTTACAGGCAGCGACATCGATATTCGTGATGCAGCTGATCGAAAGATCAGCTTTAGCAAAGCCGGCTGGACCCATTTTTAGTGCGGCGGGTTCAACCCGCCATTTATCCTTTTGTTCCCGCAAAATGGTGGGCTGAAGCCTACCCTACATCCGGTTTTATCCAACCCCCATTTGCATCGGCGGCGCTTCGTCAGGGACGGGGATCGGGGATTCATCGGGACCCGGCGGCAGCTCGATCGGCGGCGTGTCGGGTAGCGGGTCACGGGGCGGTTCCACCACCGGCGGACTCTGGTCCGGGATATCCGGGCCCGGGGCAGGCGGCGGCTGCGGGATCGGCTCGCTGGGCGGCGGGGCAGGCGGCTGCTCGGGCGAGGCTAACGCGGGCGCCGCCGACCTGCGAAAAAATCCGGTCCGGCCAACCGGCGGTTTGCGCTCGATCTGGCTCGCGTGAATGATTTCGTGAATAAACTGCATTTTTTCGATCACCGGTTCAGAGAGGATGAAAGGATACAAATCGGAATAGCCCATGCTGCGGTTGAGATTGTTCATCGCAAAGGTCAACGGCAGCCAGCCATCGATGATCGCGCGCACCGATTGCGCGTAATGCGGATCGGCGGTGATGTCGGCGTGCAGCGCTTTGGCTTTGGTCGAGGCCGGATGGATGCGCAGGCCGAACGCGCTCGCCGTCTCCAGCGTGTCCACGATATGCAGATAATGCGCCCAGGTTTCGGCGAAATCCTCCCAGGGATGCGCCGTGGCGTAGGCGGAGATGTAGCTGTTCTGCCAGTCCGGCAGCGGGCCGTTGGCGTAATAGTGCTTCAGCGATTCGTTGTAGTCCCGGCTTTCGTCGCCGAACAGATCCCGGCAGGCGTTGATCCGGCCGGAATCGCGCACCAGCTCGTCCCAGAAATAATGCCCCACCTCGTGCCGGAAATGGCCCAGCAAGGTGCGGTAGGGTTCACCCATCGCGGTGCGCAATTTTTCGCGGTAGGCGTCATCCGCCTCGTTCAGGTTGATCGTGATCAGCCCCTCGTCATGACCTGTCAGTACCTTCTCCACCTCCGCGGTTTCGGTCAGGAAATCGAAGGCCAGACCATGCTGGGGATCATCGGTGCGGTTTTCGATCGGCAGCTTCAGCGCGATCAGCGTGTAGAACATCCGGTGCTTGGCGATTTCCATCTGCTGCCAGCGGGTCAGGTTCTGCGGGACGGAGAGATCGGGGATTGTGCGGTTATGCCGGCAGGCCAGGCAGAAGCGCGAGTCTTGCGCCGCCGGAATCATCCAATTGCAGCCGTCATGGTCGATGTTTTCGCAGTAGCGTACCAGCGGCCGCTTGCGCGTCAGGGCGATGTAGTGATCACCCTCCGGCTGCAGCGCCGCCATTTCGCCGGTGATCGGCAGATAGCCCAGCGCATGGCGACAATTGCCGCAGAAGCGGTTTTCGAAATAGATCGCCTCGCCGCAGGACTGACAGTTGAATAGCCGCATTAGCTCTCCCGTAGACCGCGAATGCGCAGCGCACGCAAATTGAACTTAGGTCGGAATATCGTGAGCGGCATGCGTTTGGCGACCGGAGTTTAGTGAATTATGCCACAAATGCAAAACCGCGCGGCGGACCGCGCGGCGTGATAAAGCGACCGGATCGGCGTCCAGCTACTTGATCTTGGCTTCCTTGAACTTGACATGCTTGCGCACGACCGGGTCGTATTTGTTCATTTCCAGCTTGGTGGTCTGCGCCCGCGCGTTTTTCTTGGTCACGTAGAAGTAACCAGTATCGGCGGTCGAGACGAGCTTGATCTGAACGACGTTTGACTTGGCCATGATAGATTCTCCAATGTCCGCCGTATGGCGCAACGGAGGCGTTCAGGTCAAGTCCCGGCAGGTCAAGTCCCGGCAGGTCAAGTCTCGGCAGGTCAAGTCCCGGCAGGTCAAGTCCCGGCAGGTGCTCGCATGGCAGTCGTTACTGCGCGGTCGGCGGCAATAAAGCAGCGGCATAGGCGGCGCGGTTGGCCAGCAGGAACTGGGCCGCGGTAATATCCAGATCGCCGCCGATATCGGCGGGGCAGGTATTGCGGATCGCCAGGATGTCATCGATCGGCATGGGCGCGCGCCCCAGCCTGGCCTGGGTGTCGGCCTGTTCCATCAGATTCTGCCCCGCCTTCAGCGCGTCCAGCTCGGCGGCGAGCTGGGCCGGGCCCAAGCTGGTGCAGAGCTGCGGAATCACCCCCAAACTCTGCAGCGGCCAGCCGCGCGGCGCCAATACGCGGCTCCAGGTGATGAACAGCTCGCCGCCATCCGGAAGCGGGGTGACCGCCTGCACCAAGCCCTTGCCTAGCGTGGAACTGCCGGCCACCACGGCGCGCCGGTTATCGGCCAAGGCGGCGGCCAGGATCTCGGCGGCGCTGGCGGTCTGGCCGTCCACCAGCACCACCATCGGCAGGCCGCCGGTCAGATCGCCGCCTTCGGCAATGAAGCGCTGATCGGCATCCGGATCGCGCCCCGCCGCGATGACGATGGTGCCGCCCGGCAGCAGGCTGTCGGCGGTCAGCACCGCCTGGCGCAGCACGCCGCCGCGATTGCCGCGCAGATCAATGACCAGACCGGTCGGCGCCGGGCTTTGCGCCAGGCCGGCGACCAGGGCGGCGGAAAACTGGTCGCTGGTCCCCTTGTTGAACTCGGCGATTTTCAGCGACAGGAAGTCCTGGCCGTGGGGAATGGGGGGAAAATTTTCCGGAAACACGGTCTGCGGCGGCACGAAGGCCCGGGTCAGCACCACATCGCTGGCGGCCGGGCCGGCCTGCGAAACATTGCCGGCCGGGCCGGCCTGCGAAACATTGCCGGCCGGGCCGGCCTGCGAAACATTGCCGGCCGGGCCGGCCTGCGAAACATCGCCCGGCGCTGTGCCGGCGGGCCCGGCGCTTTCCGGATCGATCAGATGCAGCGTCACTTTAGAGCCCAGAATGCCGTTCAAATTGGCGTTCAGATTGTCGATCTCGCTGACATAGGCGGGCTTACCGTCGATCGCGGTGACCTGAATACCCGGCACCAGCCCGGCTTCGGAAGCCGGGCTGTCCTCGGCGACGCTGGCGATCACCACCCTATCGCCCTGCCGGCCCACGCTCAGCCCGGCGCCGGCGATGCCGGTGATCATCAGCTGGTCCTGCGCGGCCTGCACCGGCGGCTCGTAGCGGGAATAGGTATCGAAATGGTTGAACAGCTCATCGAAGAAGCTGGCGATCAGGCCCTGCGTTCCCGCCTGCTGCAGCGCCGGCGAAGCGGCGAACCCGGCCGCCGCCACGGCCGCCGCGGCTTGCCCCCAGCCTTGCAAATCATCCGCCGCCGGCGCCGGCACGGCAATGAGAAGCTGGTCGGGCCCGTAAAGCCGGATCTGCCCGTCCTGCAGCGTTGCGCTCAAATCCGGGTCCAGCGCGGTCAGCCCCTGCAAGCCCCAGATCGTCATTTGCGGAATGCTCAACGGCTGCAGCGAGCGCGGCGAGATATAGCCAAGCGCCGCCGCCCAGACCGAGGCCGCAGTTGCGGCGCCGAAAACCGAGGCGGCGCTTGCCGGCTGGCTGACGATTCCCGCCGGCAGGATGATGCAGATGAAGAATAGAACGGCGGCCCGGCTCAACGGCGTTTAGGCGCGGCGTGCCGCGCGTCTTTCTTGCGCAGTGATCCTCCGGGCTTCTTCGCAGCCGCGCCGGCATGCGCATCACCGATAATATTGAAAATCAGCCCGCCGGTAACAGGACGGGCCTCGGCAAGCCGCACCTCGATGCTCTGTGCCAGCTGAAAGCTGAGCCGCGAGCGTTTGCCGATCAGGCTCTGGCTTGCCTCGTCATGAAACCAGAAATCATCCGGCAAGCTTGCCATAGGCGCGAATCCACTAGCCCCATTTTCCGGCAGAGTGACGAATAAGCCGAACTTCGTCACGCCGGAAATGCGGCCCTCGAACAACTCTCCCACGCGGTGTTGCAAATACAGCGCAAGATAGCGGTCGGTGGAATCACGCTCCGCCAAAGTGGCGCGCCGCTCGGTGGCGGTGATGTGTTCGGCGATCTCGGTAAACCGCGCCAGGTCTTCCTCGGCCAGCCCGTCCGGCCCAAGTTTGAGCCCGGTGATCAGCGCCCGGTGCACCAGCAGATCGGCGTAGCGGCGGATCGGCGAGGTGAAATGCGCGTAGCGCGCCAGCGCCAGTCCGAAATGGCCGATATTCTCCGGGCTGTATTCCGCCTGAGACTGGCTGCGCAACACGGTCTCGTTGACCAGCATGGCCTTGTCGGTGCCGGCGACGAGCTTCAGCACGTGATCCAGATCGCGTGGATGGATCTGCTCGCCGGGCGGCACCGAGATTGCCAAAGTCGAGAGGAAATTACGAAGGTTTTGCAGTTTCTCCGGGCTCGGCGGCGGGTGCACGCGATACATGCAGGGGCGATGCAGCCGTTCCAGCTCTTCCGCCGCCGATACGTTGGCCAGGATCATGAACTCCTCGATCAAACGATGGCTGTTCAGGCGCGGCCGGGGCGAGATTTTCGCCACACTACCGTCCGGCGCCAGCTCCACCTTGCGCTCCGGCAGGTCGAGGTCGAGCGTGCCGCGGGCGTTGCGCGCCGCCAGCAACGCCCGGAAGGCGGCATAGAGATCGGCGTATTGCGCCGCATCCGCATCATGCGCCGCCTGCACTTGCTCATAAGTCAGTCGGGCCGCGGAGCGCATCAGCCCGCGCCCGAAACGATGCGAGTGCTTGCGCCCCTGCGCGTCGATCTGCATCTCGACAAACAGGCAGCCGCGGTCTTCATCCGGCTGCAAGCTGCACCAGCCATTGGACAGCGCCTCGGGGAGCATCGGCACCACGCGGTCCGGGAAGTAGCAGGAATTGCCGCGATCGCGCGCGGCCTTGTCCAGGCCGCAGCCCGGCTTGACGTAATGCGCCACATCGGCGATCGCGACGATCAGGCGAAAGCCGTTCTGCTCCGGCGCGGCGAACACCGCATCGTCGAAATCGCGCGCATCGGCGCCGTCGATCGTGATCAGCGGGATTGCCCGCAGATCCGTGCGCTTGCCCAAAAGCGTGGCGCGGGCGCGCGCCGCCTCTTTCAGCGCGGCTTCCGGAAAATCGATCGGGATCTCATGCGTGGCGATGGCGATCATACTGACGGAGCGCGCGTCGTCGGCCCGCCCAAGCAATTCGGTGATGCGCGCCCGCTTCAGACCGTAGCCGTTGCCGGGGGCCGGTTCGGCGCGCACGATCTCGCCACTCATAGCACCCATCGTGTCGGCCGCATGCACCCCCCACTCGGATTTCTGCCGCCGGTCGGTGGGCTCGATGCGACCCGCGCAGGGGTGGGCACCGGCGCCTTCGGGGGGGTGGCCATCCGCACGGAACACGCCGACAATGCTGCCGGTTTTCTCCGTCATGCGCTTCAGGGTTCTGCCTTCGTATTTGTCGGGGCCGACGCGGCGCAGCCTTGCCAGCACCCGCGCGCCCGGCGCCAACGCCGCCTGGCCGCGCGCTTCCGCCTGCATGAAAATGATCGGCGGGCGGCCTTTGCCCTCCCAGTTCACCGGCCGGGCCAACGCCTCGCCGTCGCGGTCGATGCCGGTTATCTGCACCATCGCGTTTTCCGGCAACTGGCCCGCATCCTGGTATTGCTTGCGGCCGGCGCGCTCCAGCGCGCCTTCGCCTTCCAGGCTGCGGATCAGGCCGCGCAGGCCTTTTTTCTGATCCGGCCCGACGCTGAAAGCGCGCGCAATATCCCGCAAGCCGATTTTGCCCGGCGCCCTGGCGATGTAGGCTTTCAGCGCGTCGGGGGTCGGTAAGGCGGCCGGCGGTTGCGGTCTTCTGGCGTCCCGCCTGGACTTCTTATGGACTGTCTTCATCCGGCGAGTATGCGGCGCATTTGCGCGCCGGACCAATTAAGTTTCAGGATGTTAAGCAGGATATTCCAGCAAAAGCAGCAGCGCCTCGATGCTCAGGCCGAGAATGACCAGCCAGGTCAGTATGGCGCCGGCGGCGCGCAAGGGATGCGGGCTGCCCAGGCGGATGCCGATCAGGTGCGCGATGCGAGCCAGGATCAGCAAGCCGGCAAAAATTTCGCAGGTCAGCCGCGATGCGCCGGAAACCTCGATGCCGCCCAGCAGGATCAGGGCGATCGGCACATGTTCGATGAAATTGCCGTGGGCGCGAATGGCGGCGAGCAGCGATGTTGCTTTCGGATCGCCGCCGCCGTCGCCGAGGAGCACCTTGGCCCGGTTACGCTCCACCGAGACCAGAACAGATAGCAGCACGCATAGTATCCCGAGGATGCCGCTGGCGAATAAGGTGACCGGTACGGGTGTCATGATTTCTCTCCCTTTTGTTAGTTCGCGCTTGTCTATGTCCGCCTCGGCCGCAACGCCAGTAACATCGAGATTAAGAATTGAAGAAGCCGGCGCGTGCTGCCAGACTTAATGTGCTGCCCGCCGTTCCGCAAAATGGGAGATCATGATGGCATACGACGCCGATACCTCGAAGACGAAGCACCTTGGCATTCTATCCGACCCTGGACTGGCTGTCCGGTTCTGGCAGCTCAACACCATGCGCCTGATGCGCGCCAACGAAACCATGCTGCACGGCCTGATGAAGGCGGCGAACCGCGAGCTGGAACTGGCGCGGGAGGTCACGCAATTCAATCTGGCGCAGCTGCAGAAATTTTCGAAAGGCGCTGCGCCGGAGCAGCGCGGGCAGGAAAGTGAAGCAAATTTTTTGGAGTTCGACCATCTTCTGGCCGGGATGCGGGAGGTCTCGCAGGAGATATGGCAGAGTTTCGGCGAAGCCTCGAAGGTGCTGCTTGAAGGCGGCGTTGCGGAGGCGAAGGATGCGGCGATCGAACCGATTGCCGAGTCGGTAAAGAAGTAGACGAGTGGGAAGAAGTAGGCGAGTGGCGGCAAGCGCTATTGTCCCGCCCCAGATCAGCAGGCCACTGCTTCTCGATTATCCTAGTGTCGGCCGCCAAGGCGTTTCATACGAGCTCGGCCAGTGCGGCGGCACTGAAGCCTTTCAAACCTGCCTGATCGCCCGAGCGTATTTTCTGCACCCAGTGAGGATCGCTCAGCAGCGCGCGTCCGACGGCGATCAGGTCGAACTCGTCGCGTGCTAAACGTTCGATCAGCCGCTCAAGCCCGACACTGGTCGATCCTTCGCCGGAAAACGCGCCAAGCAGATCGCCCGACAGCCCGACGGAGCCGACGCTCATCGTCGCGGCGCCGGTGAGCTTCTTGGCCCAGCCGGCGAAGTTGAGGCCGTTCTGGCCGTCGATCTCGGGAAATTCCGGTTCCCAGAAACGGCGCTGCGAGCAATGCAGAACATCGACGCCGGCATCGACCAGCGGCTGCAGCCAGTCGGACATCAGATCAGGGGTTACGGCCAGACGTGCCGCGTAATCCTGCTGCTTCCATTGGCTCACGCGCAGGATGATCGGATAGCCGGGGCCGACGGCACGGCGAACCGCGGCCACCACCTGGCCGGCAAACCGCGAACGCTCCTTGATCGTCGTACCGCCATAGCGATCCGCGCGAGCATTGGTGCCGCTCCAGAAAAACTGGTCGATCAGATAGCCATGCGCCCCATGTAGCTCCACCACATCAAAGCCGAGCCGCTTGGCGTCGGCTGCGGCTTGCGCAAAGACGGCAACCGTATCGGCGATCGCCGCCTCGGACATGGCCTCGCCGCGCGTCTTGCCAGGCGCAACGAGGCCTGAAGGGCTTTCCACCGGCACGCCGGGATCCCAACCGCTGATGCCGGGCAACGAGCCGGTGTGCCAGATTTGCGGTCCCATGCGGCCGCCGGCCGTATGAACGGCGTCGATCACCGTCTTCCATCCGGCCAGCGCGGCCTCGCCGTAGAAAAACGGAATCGCCGCCTCGTTGCGCGCGGCTGGACGGTCGATCACCGTGCCCTCCGACAGGATCAGGCCGACGCCGCCTTCAGCGCGTCTCTGATAATACGCGGCATTGGCGGCGCCAGGTATGCCTTCCGGCGCAAAGTTGCGAGTCATCGGCGCCATGACGATGCGGTTTTCGAGTTCGAGCGTTCCGATTTTGAACGGACGGAACAATGTATCGGTGTCAGTCGTGGTCATTATTAAAACCTCAGCAGTTGCAGCCAAGGTATACATTGTAAACCTGGCGTCAATCAGGCACTTTAAGTCGACCAAGTATATTTGAGGAAACCAGTCATGCCGGACTGCCTGCCCCAGCATTTCGCGGCCGAATGCCCAAGCCGCATCCTGTTCGACCAGATCGCCGACAAATGGTCGATGATGGTGTTGACGGTGCTCGATGCCGGACCGATGCGCTTCAACGCGATCAAACGGCATCTGGAAGGGGTGACGCAAAAGGCGCTGACGCAGTGCCTGCGCCGGCTGGAGCGTAACGGTCTGATCGCACGGCGTGTCATTCCGACATCGCCCGTGGCGGTCGAGTATGAGATGACACAGCTTGGGCGTTCGCTGCAGGGGCCGTTTAAATCGCTGTATTTTTGGACGATGGAGAATATGGGCGCGGTTGAGGCGGCACGCCTTGCTTTTGACGGTCGGTCAAAGGGGTGAGTCCGCCCGCTTCTGCTTCGAGCCTCCTGACGGTGCTCGCCGCGTGAACGAAGCGTTCCGAGCCGCTTCGCGCTGCGCTACGCGCATCCTTGACCCGGCTGCGCGCCGCCAAGTGGTGATGTTGCAGGGCCGGGACGAGGAACAGGGCGTTCGGTCCGGATAAGGGACGTTTGATGTTGAGCCTGGATTTTGGATCACCGCTTGAGTATTCTACCAGAGGTCTTTTTGCCGCACCGGCGGCCCGGTTGTTTTTCTTCAGAAAAAGCAGTGCTTATCTGTTGTTTATGCTGACGCTTGCGCCTTGGGCTTAGCCTTGCTTTTCGCTTTTATCTTTGTCTTCGCCCTTGCTTTCGGTTTCGCTTTCATCTTTGGCTTCGTCTTGGGTGGCTTCGTCTCGGGTGGCTTGGTTTTGGGCGCCGACAGCTTCGGCGGGGCAGGGGCCTTGGCTTTAACGCCGGGCTTCTTGGCGATTTTCTTGCCCTTGGGCACCAATTCTTTGCCCTTCTCGGCCAGCAGGACCACCGCCTCATCCAACGTGAAGCTGGCGAGTTCGGCGCCGCGGGGCAGGTTGGCAACCATTTTGCCCCATTGCGCATAGGGGCCGAAGCGGCCTTTGCGGGCGATCACGGCTTCGCCATCCTTCGGGTGCGGGCCTAAGCTGCGGATGCTTTCCTGTTTCTTGGCGATCAGATCCATCGCCCGGTTGAAGCCCAGATGCAGCACGTCGTCGTCGCGGTCCAGCGAGGCGAAGATGGCGCCCATTTTCACATACGGCCCGAAGCGGCCGACGCCGGCTTCGATCTTTTCTCCTGTTTCCGGGTGCAGCCCAACTAAACGCGGCAGCGAAAGCAAGCTCAGCGCGTCGTCCAGCGTCAGCGCTTCGGCATCCATGCCGCGGGTGAGCGAGGCGCGTTTCGGCTTGGCCTTCTTGTCTTCCGGGTTGGGCTCGCCTTGCTGCACATACAGCCCGTAAGGACCGCGTTTTAACGTAATCTCTTCGCCGCTTACCGGATGCGGGCCCAGCGCCCGCATGCCGTCTTTCAGCGTATCTTCCGGGCTCTCGCCGCCATCGATGATCAGCTTGCGAGTGTACTGGCAGGCCGGATAGTTGGAACAGCCGATAAAGCTGCCATAGCGTCCCAGCCGCAGGCCAATTCGTCCCATCCCGCAGGCCGGGCAGGTTCTGGGATCGCTGCCATCCTCGCGCGGTGGGAAGAAATGCGGTCCCAGATCGGCGTCCAGCGCGTCGATCACGTCGGAGATTTTCAAATCCCTGGTCTCGCCGATGGCGGCGGAAAAATCCCTCCAGAAATCGCGCAGCACCTGCCGCCAATTAGCCTTGCCCTCGGCCACCTGGTCGAGCTGCTCCTCCAGATTGGCGGTAAAGCCGGTATCGACATAGCGCGAGAAGAAACTCATCAGGAAAGCGGTTACCAGCCGGCCGCGATCTTCGGGAATGAAGCGCCGGGCCTCGAGGCGTACATAGTTGCGGTCGCGCAGCACCGTCAGGATCGAAGCATAGGTGGAAGGCCGGCCGATGCCGAGCTCCTCCATCTTTTTCACCAGCGAGGCTTCGGAGAAGCGCGGCGGCGGCTGCGTGAAATGCTGGTCGGCCGAGACCTTGCCGGTTTTCGGCAAATCGCCTTTGGCGATCGGCGGCAGAATGCGCGCATCGTCGTCATCCGCCGCGTCGTCCAAATCTTCCCGGTAGAGTTTCAGAAACCCGTCAAAGGCCAAAACCGAGCCGGTGGCGCGCAGGATCTGGCCTTTGCCGTCGGTCATATCGACGCTGGTCTGGTCCAGCTCCGCCGACTGCATCTGGCAGGCCATGGCGCGCTTGAAGATCAGCTCGTAGAGCCGCGCCTGTTCGGCGGAAAGCCGGCGCGCCACTTTGGCGGGGCTGAGCGTGATGTCGGTTGGGCGTATCGCCTCATGCGCTTCCTGCGCGCTTTTCGATTTGGAGATATATTCGCGCGGCGCCACCGGCACGTAATCCGGGCCGAATTCGGATTTGATCTGCCCGCGTATCGCCGTCACCGCCTCGCGGGCCAGCTGCACACCGTCGGTCCGCATATAGGTAATCAGCCCCACCGTCTCGCCTTCGATCTCGACACCTTCATAGAGCTGCTGGGCGAGCCGCATCGTTTGCTGCGAGGAGAATCCCAGCTTGCGGCTGGCCTCCTGCTGCAAGGTGGAGGTTATGAAAGGCGGCGGCGGGTTGCGCTTGACCCGTTTTTTCTCGACCGCCGAGACCTCGAACCGGCCGGCTTCCACCGCGGCCTTGGCGGCCAGCGCCTTGGCCTCGTCATCGAGGTCGAACTGGTCGAGCTTTTTGTTCCGGTAATGGGTCAGTTTTGCGGTAAAGGGCGCGCCGGTGGGGGTGAACAGGCTGGCCTCGATCGTCCAGTATTCGCGCGGCTTGAAGATCTCGATCTCGGCTTCGCGTTCGCAGATCAGCCGCAAGGCGACCGACTGCACGCGCCCGGCGCTGCGGCTGCCGGGCAATTTGCGCCAGAGCACGGGCGAAAGCGTGAAGCCGACCAGATAGTCCAAAGCGCGGCGGGCGAGATAGGCCTCGATCAGCGGCTGGTCCAGTTCGCGCGGCGCCGCCATCGCGGCGTTGACCGCGGATTTGGTGATCTCGTTGAAGGTGACGCGCTTGACCGCCACCCCTTTCAGCGATTTGGAGTCCTGCAGCATGGCCTGCACATGCCAGGAGATAGCTTCGCCCTCGCGGTCCGGATCGGTCGCCAGATAAAGGATTTTCGCACCTTTCAAGGCGCGGGCGATGGTTGCCATCTGCTTGGCGCCACGGTCATCGGCAATCCAGGACATCGCGAAATCGTCGTCCGGTCGGACCGAGCCATCCTTGGCCGGCAGGTCGCGGACATGGCCGTAGGAGGCCAGAACGGTGAACTTGTCGCCCAGATATTTGTTGATTGTCTTGGCCTTGGAAGGCGATTCGACGACGACGATATCAGTCAACAACCGTTCCATTCATGGGCTTGCACACATCACAACCCGGTTACCAGGCAGGATTTCGACCCTGCCTGCAAGTTCCAGTTCAAGGAGGACCGCCGTGATGGCGGCGACGGAGAGTTGGCAGTGCCGGGCGATCTCGTCAACCACAACCGGCGCCGCGCCGACCAGCCCTGGCACCGATTGCCTGGCTTTGGCAAGCTCGGCGGCGCTGGCTTGCGCCGGTTTCAGCTCCGCCGCAGGCTCGGCGAATCCACTTCTGGCGTGCAGGAACAGCGGATCGCGCGCGAGGCCCTGGCGACTGGGATGATCCGGCAGGTTGGCCAGCACGTCGGCGGCGGTCTCGGTCAGGTTGGCGCCCTGGCGGATCAGGTCGTTCGAACCCTGGCAGCGCGGGTCGAGCGGCGAGCCGGGCACGGCGAATAGCTCCCGCCCCGCTTCGTTGGCGAGCCTCGCCGTGATCAGCGTGCCGGAGCGCGATGCTGCCTCGATAGCGACGACGCCCAGCGACAGCCCGGCGATAACCCGGTTGCGTTTGGGAAAGTGCCGGCCGATCGGCTGCGTGCCAAGCGGCGCTTCCGCCACCAGCGCGCCGGCCGCGGCGATTTGCGCGTGCAGATCCTTATGCTCCGGCGGGTAGGCAACGTCGATGCCGCCGGCGAGCGCGGCCACGGTGCGGCCGGTGCGCATGGCGCCTTTATGGGCGGCGGCGTCGATCCCGCGCGCAAAGCCCGAAACGACGACAAGTTTTTGATCCGCCAGATCGGCGGCCAGCTGATCGGCGATGCGCATGCCGTTGACCGAAGCGTTGCGGGCGCCGACGATCGCCACGGACCGGCATGCCAGCAGTTTGCAGTCGCCCAGCACCGAGAGGACCGGCGGCGGGTCCGTCAACTCGGCCAGAAACGGCGGATAGTCCGGATCTTCCAAAAATAGCATTCGGCCGCCCAGGCGCTGCAGCCCCGCCATTTCGCGTTCCGCATCGTCCAGGCTCGCCAGCTGCAGCGGCGTGGCGCGGCCGCCGGCGCGGGCGAGTTGGGGCAGGGCATCGATCGCCGCGGCGACATCGCCGAACCGTGCCATCAGGCGGCGATATGTCAGCGGGCCGACGCCCTCCGTCCGGATCAGCCGCAGGCGATCCAGACGCTCGCTCATGTTTTTGGACCGGGCGGGCAAGCCGTGGCGGGCGTGCGGCCGATGCGCGGTTCCGTGCCGCAGCGCAGGCGGGCAATGTTGGCGCTATGTTTCCAGAAGACCAGCACGGCGATCAGCAAAGCCAGTACCGCCAGATGGGCGCGGCCGAAGGCCAAAGCGGAAAGCGGCGCGGCGGCAAAGGCGGAGAGCGCCGCGGCGGAGGAGAACCGGAGCGCGTAGGCGGCCGCCAACCAGATCGCGCAGGCGATCAGCCCAACCGGGAAAAAACAGGCCAGCAGCACGCCGAGCCCGGTCGAGACGCCTTTGCCGCCTTTAAAACCCAGCCATACCGGAAAAAGATGCCCCAGAATCACTGCCATGCCGGCGTACAGCATCTCGTGCGGTATGAAATGCTGCACCAGGAGCACCGCCGCAGCGCCTTTCAACCCGTCCAGCGCCAGGGTCGCCGCCGCCAGTTTCTTGCTCCCCGTGCGCAGCACGTTGGTCGCGCCGATATTGCCGGAGCCGATGGCGCGAATATCGCCAAGCCCGGCCGCCCGCGTCAGCAACAGACCGAAGGGAATTGCGCCCAATAGATAACATGAGAGGAGGAGAATCAAAAAACTCATCCGAAGACCCGCCGCCCGGCTTTCCAAGTGCCGAGCACCACGCCTTCCAGCGCACGGCCGTCGAACGGCGTGTTCTGCGCCTTGCCCGGCAGCTTTCCGGCTTCGACCCGCCAGGAACGCTCCGGATGAAACAGGCAGAGATCCGCCGGCGCCCCTTTGCGCAGCGTACCGGATTCCAGCCCCAGCCATTTCGCGGGATTGGACGTCAGCAACGCCAGCGCATGCGCCAGGCCAAGCTGCTTCGCCTGCACCTGCGCCAGGGTCACCGCCAGCAAGGTGGCGAGCCCTGCGCCGCCGGGCGCTGCTTCGGAAAAAGGCAGGCGCTTGTCGTCGGCGTCACGCGGCTGGTGGTCGGAAGCGATGGCATCGATCGTGCCGTCCCGCAGCGCTGCCAGAATTGCCTGCCGGTCCGCTTCCGCCCGCAACGGGGGCGAGAATTTGGCATAGGTGCGGAAATCGCCGATCGCGGTTTCATTCAGATCGAAATAAGGCGGAGCGGTATCCGCCGTCACGTTAATTCCCTGATCCTTCGCCTGCCGGATCAGCGCGCATGCCTCGCCGGTGGAGATATGCGCGAAATGGATTCTTGATCCGGTCAGCTCGGCGAGGCGGATATCGCGCGCCACCATGATGGCTTCCGCCGCGGCCGGGATGCCGGCCAGGCCCATCAGCGTGGCGCGCGCGCCTTCGGTCGCTGCACCGCCTTCGGCCAGTTCCGGATCCTCAGGGTGCTGCACGATCATGGCGCCGAAGCCGCTGGCGTAGGACAGTGCCCGGCGCATCAACCTGGCAGAGCCGATGGCCCGCGCGCCGTCGGTAAAGGCGATCGCGCCGGCGGCTTTGAGCAGCCCGTATTCCGCCAGCTCGGCGCCTTGGCAGCCGCGGGTCGCAGCCCCGTAGGGCAGCAGCGTGACCGAACCGGTTTCCTCGCCGCGCGAGGCGATCAGCCGCACCAGCGCCGGATCGTCGATGGCGGGCCGGGAATCCGGCAGCACCGCGATGGTGGTAATGCCGCCGGCGGCCGCCGCCTGCGCGGCGGAGGCGATGGTTTCGCGGTATTCGAAGCCGGGCTCGCCGAGGCTGGCGCGGATGTCGATCAGGCCGGGCGCCAGAACCGCGCCCGCCGCTTCGATGATCTCGGCGCCGTCCGGACGGCCGAGCGAAACGCCGAAATCGGCGATCTTGCCATCCTGCACCAGCAATTCTCCGGCGATCATGCCATCCGGCGTCGCCAGCGTCACTTTGCGGATCAGGAACCATTCACGCATTCCAGATCTGGTTCCGCGCCAGTTTATCCAGCACCGCCATGCGCACGGCGACGCCCATCTCCACCTGTTCCTTGATCAGCGAACGGGTCGGGTGGTCGGCCACGGCGCTGTCGATCTCTACGCCGCGATTCATCGGGCCGGGATGCATCACCAGAGCGTCCGGCTTTGCGAAAGCCAGCTTCTCCGCGCTCAGGCCATAGAAGGCGAAGAACTCACGGGCGCTGGGCACCAGGCCCCTGGTCATGCGCTCCTTCTGCAGGCGCAGCGCCATGACAATGTCGGCACCGTCCAGACCCTCCGCCATGTCGTGATACACGCTCGCACCGAGTGCGCCGATTTCCGCCGGCATCAGGGTAGGCGGCCCGACGAGGCGGACGAAGTTGCCCATCATGGTCAAGAGTAGAAGATTGGAACGCGCCACCCGGGAATGGGCGATGTCGCCGCAGATGGCGATGGTCAGCCCGTCGATCCTGCCCTTGTGGCGGCGAATGGTCAGCGCATCGAGCAAGGCCTGGGTTGGGTGCTCGTGCATGCCGTCGCCGGCGTTGATCACCGCCGCATCCACCTTTTGCGCCAACAGCGCCGGTGCGCCGGATTGGTTGTGACGCACCACCAGCAGGTCGCAATTCATCGCATTCAGCGTCGCCGCGGTATCTAGCAGCGTCTCGCCTTTGCTGACCGAGGAGGTAGAGACCGACATGTTGATGACATCGGCGCCGAGCCGCTTGCCCGCCAGTTCGAAGCTGGTGCGGGTGCGGGTGGAATCCTCGAAGAACAAATTGATCAGGGTGCGGCCGCGCAGCAGGTCGCGTTGTGTCTTGCCGGAACGATTTAGAAGAACGTAGTTTTCCGCCAAATCCAGCATGGCCGTGACCGATACGGGGTTGAGGCCCTCAATACCCAGCAAGTGGCGTGTCTGCATTATAGTGGTCAGTAGTCAGTTGTCAGGGGTCAGGTCAACTTGCGCCGGGTCAGCCATTGATCACCGAGGGCTGTTTGTGGTGCAACCGCATGCAGAACAGGAAATCGGGACCAACAATGCGCAAAATCCTCGCTTCATTCGCTTTGGCCGGCATGATCGGCTTCGCCGGCGGCACGGCTCTGGCGCAGACCGCCGCCAACTACCCGGTGTTTTTCCAGCCCTGGTCGGCGGCGATCGACGCCAACGGGACCAGCACCATCAAGATCGCCGCCAAGGTCGCCTTGGCGCATCCAACGTATCCGGTCGTCGTCACCGGCTCATCGGATACCGTTGGCGGAGAATCGGCCAACCAGGACCTGGCGCAGACGCGGGCGCAGGTGGTGGCCGATGCCCTCGTCGCCGATGGCGTGGCGCGTTCACGGATCGCCGTGATCTCGACCGGCGCGCTGCCTTCACCTGGCGTCACCACCGGCAGCTTTGCCCAGTTCAGCCGGCGGGCGCTGATCAAGGTCGGCAACTAGCCGTACAACGCCGCAGAGAAAGTAAACAATTCAGTTGACAATCAATCAACCTGTTGAGTAACTAGGCGCGGTTTCCAAGGAGCTTCGCCGATGCCCTATGCCGATACTGTCGTCCAGCTGAACGCCTACCGGCAGCAGATCGCCGGGATCAAGACGCAGATGCGCGAACTGCAAGCGGCAATCGAGCCGGAGCCGGTGCTGGACTACGCTTTCGGCACGCCGTCCGGCCCAAAGCTGCTTTCCGAGCTTTTTGGCGACAAGGCTGACCTGTTCGTGATCCACAACATGGGCAAAGGCTGTGCCTACTGCACCTTGTGGGCTGACGGGTTCAACGGCGTGCTGCAGCATCTGCAGGACCGGGCGGCCTTCGTGGTCAGCTCGCCGGATGCGCCGCAGGTGCAGCAGGATTTCGCGGTCGCGCGCGGCTGGCGCTTCCCCATGGTCTCGCACGCTGGCAGCAGCTTTGCCGAAGATATGGGGTACAAGCAGCAAGACCAGCTGATGCCGGGTGTCTCGGTATTTAGAAAGCAGGGTGGAGCAGTGGTTCGAAGCGCCGATACCGAGCTTGGGCAGGATGATGAATTTTGCATCGTCTGGAGCTTTCTGGATTTGCTTGGTGTCGGCACGGGGGGTTGGCGGCCGCGCTTGAAATACGAATGATCGGGGCAGGGGCCGCCGCCGGGGTTTTGGCACCGGCAGCCGCCGGGGTTTTGGAACCGGCAGCCGCCGGGGTTTTGGAACCGGCAGCGGACAGGCTTGACCTTGTCTTTGCCGCCTTGTCGGACCCGATCCGCCGCTCGATCCTGGAGCGGCTGGACGGCAACCAGCTGCTCGTCTCCGAGCTTGCTGCCGGCTACGCAATTTCCATACAGGCGGTCTCCCGCCATATTCAGGTGCTGGTGCATGCCGGGCTGGTTGCCCAGGCGCGCACCGGCCGGGTAAGCCGCTGCAGCCTGGAAGCCGGGCCGATTGCGGAGGCCGCGGTCTGGATCAACCGCTACAGCAAATACTGGGATGCGCAGTTCCAGACGCTGGCGAAGGAGTTGCTCGCGATTGAAGCGCGGCGAGCGGAGAAATAGGAAGGCGCCGGCGCGTTATATAGGGGAGGCTGCCAATGCGGCGGCGTGCGCTACCGAGCAGAGGGATCCGGAGATCGTTCCAGCGTCTGCTACTGCCGCATGTGCCAGAAGGCGGCGGGCGCGCCGTTGATGGCTTTTGTCCGCTGCAGCGTCAGCCAGGTTCAGTGGGAACATACGCCCGCCGTTTTGTCAGCTCTAAGCTGGTCGCCCGCGGATCAAGCGCCTGATAATCGCAGAAGATATATTATGGAAACTCGGATCGCAGAACCAGGCCGTCATAGGCTGCTTCGACGCCTTGCGGCAGGCTTGCCTGCAGCGAAGCGTAATCCATGCTTGGGCCCATATGGGTCAGCAGCGTGCGCTTCGGCTTCAGCCTTTCGACCCATTGCAGAATCTGCGCCAGATTGGCGTGCGTCGGATGCGGATCGCGCCGCGTAAAACAATCCACGACGAATATGTCGAGGTTTTCCAGCGCATTCAGCGCCGTTTCGTCCAGCCGCACCACGTCCGTGCAATAGGCGAAATTCCTGATCTGCAGCCCCAGCGAGGTGATGTAGCCGTGATCCTGGGCGATCAGACGCACCGGCAGGCCGATGATCGCCTGCGTTTCGCCCGGCTGCACCACATGTGGCTGAAAAACCGGTCGGAAGAACTCCGGTCCGGTCCAGGGCCGGAAGGCGTAGTCGAAGCGGCCGCGCAGCTCGGTCCAGGTCTCCGCCATGGCATAGGCCGGCATCGGCGAATCGATCAGCCGGTTCAGGATGCGCACCTCGTCCAGCCCGGCGATGTGGTCGGCATGGGAGTGGGTATAAAGGATCGCATCGATGCGCGGGATACGGCAGGAGGTCAGCTGCTGGCGCAGATCCGGACCGGTGTCGATCAGCAGCCGCTTGCCGTTCGCTTCGATGACGATGCTGGGGCGCGAGCGCCGGTTGCGCGGCTCGGCGGGATCGCATTCTCCCCAGTCGCCGCCGCCATCCGCGCCACCGATCTGCGGCAGGCCGGAGGAGCCGCCGGTGCCTAGAAAGGTGACACTGAACCCGTTCAAGCCAAAGCTGCTTTCCGGTACAGCCTGCGGAAGTTCGCGGTCGTCAGATCCGCCAGAGCGTCGGGCGTTAAACCTTTGACATTGGCCAATATATTGGCGGTATGCCGCGCATGCGCGGGCTCGTTACGTTTGCCGCGGAACGGCACCGGCGCCAGATAGGGCGAATCGGTCTCCACCAGCAGCCGATCCAATGGAACATCGGCGGCGATCTCCCGCAATTCATTGGATTTCGGGAAAGTCAGAATGCCTGAGAACGAGATATAGCCGCCCATCTCCAGCGCCGCCTCCGCCAGCCTGCGCGTGGAGGAGAAGCAGTGCAGCAAGAACGCGAAATCGCCGCCCTTTGCCCGTTCCTCGGCCAGAACTCGGGCAATATCGTCATCGGCGTCGCGAGCATGGATGGCGAGCGGCAAGCCGGTCATTTGGGCCGCGCGAATATGCGCCCTGAAACTCTGCGCCTGCACGTCTTTCGGCGCCTTGTCATAGAAATAATCCAGGCCGGATTCGCCGATGCCGACGACTTTTGGATGCTCGGTCATGGCGGCGATCGTCTCGGGCGCCGGCACCGGGCCTTCATCGGCCGCATGGTTCGGATGCACGCCGACCGAACACCAGATCTTTGCGCCGCCCGCCTCGGCGATCGCCAGCGCCTCTCGCGACTGGCCCAGCGTCACGCCGATGGTCACCATTTCGGTGACGCCGGCCGCGGCGGCGCGGGCTATGACATCCGGCCGCTCGGTTTCGGAAAAATAATCCAGATGGCAGTGCGAATCGACCAGCATCAGGCGGCGGCCCCGACATAACGCGGGAAGATGCCGGACGGCGCCGGCAAGGCGGCGCCTGCCTGCAATTTCGGTTCCAGATCGGCGATCTGCCGGGCGGCCTGGTCCACGCCGAGCTGGTCCAACAGCTTTGCCATGGTATCCGGCATGAACGGCTGCAGCAGGAAGGCAATGATGCGGATGACCTCCAGCAATACCCGCAGCACGGTGTTCATCCGCACCGTATCGGTCTTGCGCAGCGCCCAGGGGGCCTGGTGGTCGATATAGGCGTTGGCGGCCCGGATCACCTTCCAGATGTCCTCCAACGCCTCGTTGAAGGCCAGCCGCTCGATCGCATCGCGCAGTTTCGCCGTCAGCGCCTCCGCCTCGTCCAGCAGCTTCACGTCCGGATCGGTCAGATCGCCCAAGGCCGGAATAATGGCGCCGGCATTCTTCGCAATGAACGACAGGGTACGTTGCGCCAAATTGCCGAGATCATTCGCCAACTCGACATTGAGTCGCGAAATCAGTGCCTTGCGAGAGAAATCTCCATCGCCGCCGAAAGGCACCTCGCGCAGCAAAAAGAACCGCACCGGGTCGAGGCCGAACTCGTCGACCAGCGGCCGCACATCGATGAAGTTGCCAAGCGACTTGCTCATCTTCGCGCCTTCTACGGTCCACCAGCCATGGCTGAAAACCTTGTCCGGCACCGGCAGATCCGCGGCCATCAGGAAGGCCGGCCAGTAAACCGCGTGAAACCGCACGATTTCCTTGCCGACCAGATGCAGATCGGCCGGCCAGAACGCCCAGCGCGGCGCGCCTCTGTCCGGGTAACCTGCGGCGGTGAGATAATTCGCCAGCGCGTCCAGCCAGACATACATCACATGGGCGGGATCGCCGGGAACGGGCACGCCCCAGGAGAAGCTGGTGCGGCTGACGGAAAGGTCGTTCAAGCCCCCGCGCACGAAGCTCAGCACCTCGTTGCGCTTGGCGATGGGGGCGATAAAGCCGGGATTCTCTTCATACAGCGCCAGAAGCCTGTCCTGGAAGGCACTGAGTTTGAAAAAATAGGAGGGCTCGGTCACCCATTCCACCGGCGCTCCGCTGGGTGCCTTCTTGCTGCCATCGGCGGCGGCGATCAGCTCTTCCTCGTCGTAGAACGCCTCGTCGCGAATTGCGTACCAGCCTTCATATTGGCCGAGATAGATCGCGCCGTTTTCTGCCAGGCGTTGCCACAGCGCCTGGCAGGCATGTTTGTGCCGTGGCTCCGTGGTGCGGATGAAATCGTCGTTGGAGATGTTCATGCGCCGCGCCATGTCCTGGAAATCCGCCGCCACCCGGTCGGTGAAAGCCTGCGGGTCCAGCCCGGCGGCGCGCGCCGCCGCTTCCACTTTCTGCCCGTGCTCATCGGTGCCGGTGAGGAAGAACACGTCATACCCATCCAGCCGCTTGAAACGCGCCAGCACATCCGCCGCGGTCGAGGTATAGGCGTGGCCCAGATGGGGCGCCCCGTTCACGTAGTAGATCGGCGTGGTGATGTAGAATTTCTGCTTCATAATCCGTATTATCCGGCACCCGGCAATTGGCTGAGCGCGACGATCACCGCCGCGCGCTTATCGAGGTTGAGGTTCATCACCTCGCGCTCCATCCGCCCGAACTCCTGCCAGAGCGAGACGCGGCCCGCAAGCGACGCGGTGGCGCCATCGCGCGCCTTGCGCCGCACGCTGTTGGCAAGGCCGATCCGCAGCAGGTTCATGAAGGTGGAAAAATCGTCCTCGCTGCGGGCCATGCGGTCGGCAATCGCCTGTGCCTTTGCCGCAGGCAATGCAGCGGTTGATCCAAGCGCCTCATCCACCAGCGCCGCGATCTCAATGCCGTCGGCCGCGCCTAAATTCAGCGCCGCGCCGATGCTGCCTTGGCTCAAACCCGCCAGCTTGGCGCGCTCGGCTAGCCCGAGTTCAGGCGCATAGTTTTGCAGCAGCGTCTCGACCTCCGCATTGCGCAATGGCGACAGGTTCAGGCTGCGGCAGCGGCTGCGCAAAGTGGGCAGCAGGCGGCCCGGCGCGTGGCTGACCAGGAGCAGAATGGCGCGCTTCGGAGGCTCCTCCAGCAGTTTCAGCAAGGCGTTGGCGGCGTTGCGGTTCATCTCCTCGGCGCCGTCGACGATCACCACCCGCCAGCCGCCCTCGCCCGGCGTCAGCCGCAGGAATCGGCCGACCTCGTGCACCGTGTCGATGACGATCTCGCTCTGCATTTTCTTGCGCTTGTCGTCGAAGCGCCGCTCGATGGTCAGCAGGTCGGCATGGGTGTTGGCGGCTACCCGCCGTGCCGAAGGCAGATTTTCCGGCACCGAAAGGTCCGGCGACGTGCCGCTCGCCAGCAGCCAGCGGGCGAAACGATAGGCAAGCGTGGCCTTGCCGATGCCCACCGGTCCGCCGATCAGCCACGCGTGGTGCAGCCGGCCTGTGACCGCCGCGCCGTGCAGCGCCCGAACGGCGTCTTCATGACCGACCAGCAGCGGATTTTCGCGCGGCTCGATCATGGCCGCCCGAGCTTCGCTTCCACTGCCAGCAGGATCGAGGCAAAAACGCTGTCAGGGTCGCCCGACGCATCCAGAACTACGCAACGCTGTGGCTCCGCCGCGGCGATTGCCCGAAAACCCTGGGCGATACGCTGCATCATCGCCGCATCCATACGTTCATATCGATCCGCCGCGCCGCCGCGCTGTTGCAGCCGGTTCATTGCAATGCGTTCAGTGACTTGCAGCATGATCGTCAGATCTGGTTTTAGCCCAATCAGGCCGATCAGCGTCTGAATGCGCTCGACCGGCACGCCCATGCCATAGCCCTGATAGGCCAGGGTCGAGTCATAGAAGCGGTCGCTGATGACGACTGCATCGCGCAGCAGCGCCGGCGCAATGACTTTGGCCACATGGTCCGCCCTTGCGGCAAAATGCAGCAGCATGTCCGCCAGGGGCGCCAGCGCAGTGTGAGGGTTCAGCAGCAAGGCGCGTATCGCTTCAGCAGCCGCGGTGCCGCCCGGCTCGCGCGTCAGCACCACCTCCCGGCCTTGCTCGCGCAGCGCATCCGCCAGCCGCCGCGCCTGAGTCGATTTTCCGGCCCCCTCGCCGCCCTCGAAGCTGATGAAAATGCCGCGGCCAGGGTTCACCTGACGATGATTTCCGGATCCGATACGCCGCGCTGCAGCACCTGCTGCAGCGCCGCGTCGGCATCGGCCACCGAATGATAGGGTCCGATCTTGATCGCCCATAGCGTGCGGTCGCCGCCGAAAACCGGCACCATCTCGGCCGGCATGCCGTAGAGCGACCGCCCAGTCTCATCCGCATCCCGCGAGCGGCCGAAACCCGGGATCTGCACCCAGAGCGGTCCCGGTGAAGGCGCTGTCAGCGTCACGGCACCGGAAAGCGTTCCCGGATCGGGGCCGCTTGCCGAACTGGCCTGCATGGAAAGCTGCTGCACCGGGAAGCTGGGCGCCGTCTGCCCTGGTGCGGCCAAGGATTGCGCCTCGATCCCCGCCTCCGGCGCTGCCGTCAGCTTCGGGCCTTCGCCCAGCGCGCCGTCCAGGGCGGAAGTCCGCTGCAGATTCAGCGTCACCTTCACCTCGACCACCCCGTCGCCTGGAAAGCCGAGCAGGCTGGCCACCGCCGGCGTTACGCCGATCAGCCTGCCGGGCTGATCGGCCAGCCGGTCGTTCACCCGCACATCCACGCTGCGCCCCGTTACCAAATCGGTGATGGTGACGATCGCCGGCAACTGCAGCACCGCGCTCGCCGCCTGCAGGGCATTGGGATCATAGGCTTCGTTATCGGCGGTGATCGCGCCTCTCGGCTGGCGCAGCACGGTCGACAAGCCGGTTTCGTCGTAATCGGCGAAGTCGTGCGGGTATTCCCACTTGCCGCCGGAGATGAAGGCATAGCCGACGAAGAATTTCGGTGGCCCGGCAGGCGCCGGCGGCGGCGCCGGGTGGCTGCAGCTGCCCAAGGCCAGCAGCGCACCCGCGATGGCAAGCCGTAGATCCATCGGCCGCCCTTAAGCTTGCAAGGACATGCGGCCCAGCGCGCCAACGGCAAGGGCGTAGTAGTCGGAGGCGTTGTAGCGCCGGATCACCTTGAAATTCGGGTAGATAAGGAAAGCCTGGCCGCCATCGCCATCCGGCATCAGCAAGGCGGCCGGCATGTCCGGCGGCAGGTTCGCGGCGCCGGGCAGGCGCTGCACGCCGTAGCGCAGCCAGTAGCCGATGGTCTGCACATTCTGCCGGCCGGTCGCCGCGATGTTGAATTTGGCGGGTGCGAGCACCGGCTCGCTGGAAGGCTGGCCGGACTGCCAGCCGGCCTTCACCAGATAATTCGACATCGAGGCGAGCGTATCCGCATCCGAAGTCCAGATATCTGGCTGGCCGGAGCCGGTGAAGGCGATTGCGGTCGAAAGATACACGCTCGGCATGAATTGCGGCTGGCCCATCGCGCCGGCATAGGAGCCGATGAGTTTTTCCGCCGGCGCGTCGCCATTGGCGACGATGCGCATGGCGGAGATCACTTCGCCTGAGAAGAAACTGCTCTGGCGGTCCCAGGCCAGCGTGGTCAGCGCATCGATCACGTCGAAATCGCCCATCGTGGTGCCGTAATTGGTCTCGATGCCCCAGATGCCCAGCAACGGCGCCGCATCGACGCCGAACTGGCTGGTGACCGCGGCCAGCAGGCTGGCCGAGCCCCGCGCCTTGGCCTTGCCCTGCGCCACCCGGCCGGCATTGAGCACGCGCGTGCTGTATTGTGCCCAGGTCAGGGTGAATTCCGGCTGGTGCTTGTCGAGCTGCAGCACATCCGCGTTCGGCACCAGCCCGGCGGTAGTCTCGTCGATGACCGATTGCGGGATGCCGCGGGCCAGCGCACGCGCCCGCAGACCTTCCAGAAAGGTACTGAAATCATCCGCCTGCGCCAGATGCGGCAGAAGCGTCGAAGTTGGAAGAGCAAGAACCGAACCGAGCATGAGACGCCTGAGCATGGCGTCTTGTGCCACGCGGAACGGCCGCGCCGCAACCGCCTCGCCACGGCCAGGGTTGCCATGGCTTGGGTAGCCATGGCTTGGGTAGCCACGGCTTGGTAGCCACGGCTTGGGTAGCCACGGCTTGGGTAGCCACGGCTTGGGTAGCGCAGCGGCAACGCCATATTGCGTTACTGAAGGAGACAGCCATGCCGCAACCAACCCGTCGCGTTTTTCTCGTCTCCGGCGGCGGCGGCGGCATCGGCGCCGGCATCGCCAGGCGTTTTCTGGCGGATGGCGCGCAGGTGGTGATCGCCGATCGCAAACCGGCGGAAATCGCAGGCGCCAGAAGCGTGCTCTGCGATATCGCCGACGAGGCGCAGATCGCCAGCCTGATCGCCGGCATTGAGACGGAAGAGGGCGGGCTGAACGGGATCGTCTGCAATGCCGGCTTCATGATCCGCAAGCCCATCGCCGCGCTGACGCTAGAGGAATGGAACCGCGTGCTCGCCACCAACCTCACCAGCACCTTCCTGCTCGCGCGGGCGGCGGAGACGCTGTTGCGCCAATCCAAGGGCGGCATCGTCACCATCGCCTCGACGCGCGCGCATATGTCGGAGCCCGATACGGAATCCTATACCGCTTCGAAAGGCGGGCTGCTGGCGCTCAGCCACGCGCTGGCCATCAGCCTTGGACCGGATGTCCGGGTCAACATCATCTCTCCCGGCTGGATCAACACCAGTGGCGACAAGCTAAGCCGGGAGGATCACGCGCAGCACCCGGTTGGCCGGGCCGGCACGGTGGAAGACATCGCCGCGCTCGCCGCCTGGCTGCTGGGGCCGGAATCCGGCTTCGTCACCGGCGCCGAGTTCATCGTCGATGGCGGCATGACCCGCAAGATGATCTACCTGTAGGCAGGCCCCGCATCCGCGCGGATGTTTGGCGGATAGATCCAGGCGATCGCCAGCGCCAGCAGGACCGGCACGGCCAGGCTCAGCGGGCTGCCTTCCGGCCCCACGACGCCGCCGGAAAGCCACTTGCTCCCGTGCAGGACGGTGCTCAGCAGCGTGGCGTAGCAGCGTACGCCGCTATCCGGGGTTCCGAACAGAAAATTCTGCGCGTAATCCCAGCCGGCATGGACGCCGATGGCGCACCAGAGCGAGCCGGTGCGGCGCAGGCTGAAGCAGAAAAACATGGCGATCGTGAAAATCTGCAGCAGGCCAATGATGGCTTCGCCATGGTTGGAAGCATGGGTCAGCGCGAAAAGAACGGAGCTGACGATCGCTGCCGGCCAGAAGCCGATGCCGCCGCCCAGCGTGGCGAGAAAATAGCCGCGATACATGAATTCTTCCGTGATCCCGACCAAGATCGAAACCGCCAGCCATTCGGCGCCGTATCCGAGATCGCCAAGCAGAGAAAGCCCGCCTTGCCCGAAATAGGCAGCATCCAGCAGCCGCAACGCCCCAAGCAGAAGCACCAGACAGCTAATGCCAAGCGGCAATCCCGAGGCCAGCCGCCGCGCCCATGCGCGGTCCCGCAGGCCGAACCGCATAAAGGCCCGACCCTCGAGCCAGGCCATAATGGCGGTCGCCAGGCAGACCGGACCGAGAAACATGACCTCGTTGAGAAGCATGAGCGACGGGTGATAGGGCGGCCGGACCAAAGCCGGCGCATGCCGGGCCAAGGCGAAGAACCCGAAGACTTCCAAAACCAGCGGCACCAGCAAAATCAGCAGGAACAAGCCAAGCCGCCATCCGGTGCGGACTCCGCTTTGGCCCGCAAAAATCTTTCCAAGCCTGGTTAATGGAAATCGGGGGCGGGCAAGACTTCCGCGCAGTTTCATAGCGGCTCCCCTGATAAGCGAAGAAGCCGCTCTTCGAAGATGCGGCGCAAAGACTTTTTTGCGTCTTTTTTTCTGCAGAAAAATCAGAAAAAGAAGGGCTGTCTTCCTTTGTTCAGGCGAGCAGCTTGACGCCGACCAGGAACAGCACCGCGGCGATCGCGAATTTCAAAAAGGTCTCCGGCGCGTAGCGCGCGGCATAGCTGCCGACGATGATGCCGGGAATGGAGCCGAGCAGCAGCGCTTCCAGCAGCGGGAAATTGATACCGCCGAGATACCAGTGGCCGAGCCCGGCCAGCAGCGTAAGCGGCACCGCATGGGCGATGTCGGAGCCGACGATGCGTACCACCTGCAGCCTGGGATAGAGAAAGAACAGGGCGATCGTACCCAGCGCGCCGGCGCCGACGGAGGAGAGCGAGACCAGCACGCCGACAATGAAGCCGACCAGCATGGTCGCGGTGAACGAAGTGGTGGCGCCCCAGTCCGGGTTGCGCTGCCGGGCCATGGCCATGATGCGGTCGCGCAGCACCAGTAGAACGGCGCTGATCAGCAGGGCGATGCCGAGGGTGAACGACATCGCCGTCGCCACGTCCTTGCTTTTGATGCCGAAATGCGCCAACGCCAGCAGCGTGATGATGGTCGCCGGAACCGAGCCGCTGGCCAGCCGCAGCACGATCCCCCAATCGACGGTTTTGCCGGCGCTGTGGATCGCGGTGCCGACGGTTTTGGTGGCCGCGGCAAACAGCAAGTCGGTGCCGACCGCCGTGGCAGGCGCGAAGCCGAAAAGCAAAATCAGCAGGGGCGTCATCAGCGAACCGCCGCCGACCCCGGTGAGACCGACCAGTACCCCGACCAGCAGGCCGGAGATGGTGTAAGCGAGTTGAAACCCGGTATGCGCAACATGCATCTTCTAAATCCGCCTTCTGTCTTCGGCCATGATGCCTCGCACCTTCGCCACAAAATCCCGAATCAGCGCGGGCGATTTTTTGCCTGGCGCACGCTCCACGCCGGAGGAGACGTCCACGCCAGGCGCGCCGGTTGCGGCCATCGCCTGCACGACATTGTCGGCATTCAGCCCGCCGCCGAGCAGCCAGAAAGCGGGCGCGGCCCAGCTGTCAAGCAGCGCCCAATCCATTACGGCGGCGTTGCCGCCGGGGCGGGTGGCGTCTGGCGGCGGCTTGGCTTCGATGACGAAGCCGTCCAGGCCTTTTGCCTCGGCCGGCAGATCGCGGGCCGAGGCAACGCCGATGGCGCGCCAGGTTGTGACGCTCGATTCGGAGCGGATTTGCCGGCAGAGTTCAGCACTTCCATAGATTTGCAGAATATCCAGTTGCACGGTTTCCAGCATTGCGCGGATCGCCGCAGGCAGCGGCTCCACGAACAGCCCCACGCGCAGCGGACCGCCGGCGTGCCGTGCACTAAGCTCGGCAGCGCGTTGCGCAGTCACCCAGCGCGGGGAGCGTTCGAAGAAAACGAAACCCAGATAATCCGCTTGCGCTTCGACCACGGCATCGAACGCGGCTTCGCTGTTCACGCCGCAGATTTTTACGCTTGTCACCGCTCAGCGATCGCAGCGGCGATCTCCGCCGCCGCGATACCAGGATCGGCGGCGGCGGTGATCGGCCGGCCAACCACGATATAGTCGGCGCCAAAGCCGACAGCCTCCCGCGGCGTCATCACGCGCGCCTGGTCGCCAAGCGCCGCGCCGGCGGGGCGGATGCCTGGAACCACCAGCAAAGGCTTCGAGCCGAAGGTTTCGCGCAAAGCCGCAAGCTCATGCGCCGAGCATACCAGGCCATCGGCGCCGGCGCGCAAAGCCAGTTGCGCCAGCCGCAGGACCTGTTGGCTGGTGCCCCCGGTAACCCCGGTTGCAGCCAATGCGGCGTCATCCAGGCTGGTAAGCACCGTAACGGCTAGAATAAGCGGGCGCCTTGAACCGGCCGCTTCCGCCGCGTCTCGCGCCGCCGCAACCAAGGCCGCGCCACCCCCGGCATGGACCGTGAGCATCGCCAGATTCAAGGGCAGCAGAGCGCGGATCGCGCCGGCAACGGTGTTCGGGATATCGTGCAGCTTGACGTCGAGAAAAATATCCGAGCCTTGCGCGGCGTCCAGTCCGGCCGGTCCGTGCGCCATGAAATACGCCAGGCCGAATTTCAAAAGCCCGCAATAAGCCGCGACCGACTGGACCAGGCGGCGCGCTTGTGCCGCATCGGCGGTATCGATCGCCGCGATGAGACGTTTAGGAATCGCACTCATACAGGTATTCTGGGCGGTGCGCCCTGCGTTAGCAACGCCGCCGGGGCATCGCCCGCTGGTGGCGCCCCCAGCCGGCTTTCAAGCTCGGCAACCCGCCGTTCCGCCTTTTTCGCCCGCCGCTGCGCGCCGAGGCGCTTTGGCAGATGCGCCGCCAGGCCGGCTAAAAAACCGATGACCAGCATAGCGATCACGACGGCGCCGAGCGGCAAGGCTGCAGACAAGCCGAACGGCCAGAAGCTCAAGCTGATCGAGCCGCGATTGGAGAGCAAGAATATGACCAGGACCAGCAGCACCACCAGGCCAAGCAGCGCCCGCAAAAATCTCAGCTTTTTGCTCCGCCGTTTTTCTTGGCGCCCGCCACGGCGGCCGGCTTATTGATCCGCTCCCGCAATTCCTTGCCCGCCTTGAAGAACGGCACGGATTTCTGCTCGACCTCCACGGTCTCCCCCGTGCGCGGATTGCGCCCTGCCCTGGCGTTGCGGTGCTTGACCGTAAAAGCGCCGAAGCCGCGCAGCTCCACGCGTTCGTTGCGGGCGAGTGCCGCCGTCATCTCGTCGAACAAAGCGGCGACGATACGTTCGACGTCGCCGATCGTCAGATGCGGATTATCCTCCGCCAAACCAGCAATCAATTCAGAACGCGTCATCCACTTCTCCGGGACCGAAGATGCCAGGACAGCTTTCTTTGTCAATAACTTATTGGGATATCAGGCTTTTTTATTCTGCCGGTTTTGTTTATTTTTTAGGCAAAATGAGTAAGGGCCGCCAGGAGGAGTTTAATCTCCCGGCGGCACCAGAACTACTCGTCCGTCTGCGAATTGCGGCGGCGAATGGCGGCTCCCAGAATATCGCCAAGCGAGGCGCCGGAATCGGAGGAGCCGAATTCGCTTACCGCCTGCTTGTCCTCGTCGATCTCCTTGCCCTTGATCGTGAGCTGCAGCTTGCGCGCCGCCCGATCAACCGAGGTGATCTTCGCATCGACCGAATCGCCGACGGCGAAACGCTCGGAGCGTTGCTCGGCCTTGTCGCGGGCAAGCTCGGCGCGGCGGATGAAACCGGTCAGCACTTCGTCGACCTTGACCTCGATGCCGTTGGCCTGCACCGCGGTGACGACGCAGGTGACGATCTGGCCCTTATGGATCTTGTCGAGCACGCCGGCGGCCGGATCGGCTTCCAGCTGCTTGATGCCAAGGCTGATGCGTTCCTTCTCGACATCGATATCCAGCACCTTCGCCTTGACCACATCGCCCTTGTTGTACTTGGCGATGGCGAGTTCACCGGAATCTTCCCAGGAGATATCCGACATGTGGATCATGCCGTCGATCTCCGGGCCGATGGCGATGAACAGGCCGAACTCGGTGATGTTGCGGATCTCGCCCTCGACCACGGAGCCGGTCGGATGCTCGTCCTGGAACTCCTCCCAGGGGTTGCGGGAGACCTGCTTCAGGCCGAGCGAGATGCGGCGCTTCGAGGCATCCACATCCAGCACGATGACATCGACTTCCTGGCTGGTGGAGACGATTTTTCCAGGATGGGCATTCTTCTTCGTCCACGACATTTCCGAGACATGCACCAGGCCTTCGACGCCGGGTTCTAGCTCGACGAAGGCGCCGTAATCGGTGATGTTGGTGACACGGCCCGAGGCCTTGACGCCGGGCGGGTATTTGGCGTCCACGCCCTCCCACGGATCGGCTTCCAGCTGCTTCATGCCGAGCGAGATGCGCTGGGTGTCGGCATTGAAGCGGATCACCTGCACCTTGACCGGCTGGCCGATGGTCAGCGCCTCGGCTGGATGGTTGATGCGCTTCCAGGCGATGTCGGTCACGTGCAACAGGCCGTCAACGCCGCCGAGATCGACGAAGGCGCCGTAATCCGTGATGTTCTTGACCACGCCGTCGAGTATCTGGCCCTCTTTGAGCCCGAGGATCAGCTCGGAGCGCTGCTCCGCACGGGTCTCTTCCAAAACGGCGCGGCGCGAGACGACGATATTGCCGCGCGCCCGGTCCATTTTCAGGATCTGGAAGGGCTGGGACACGCCCATCAGCGGGCCGACATCGCGCACCGGCCGGATATCGACCTGGCTGCCCGGCAAAAAGGCGGTGGCGCCGCCGAGGTCGACGGTAAAGCCGCCTTTGACGCGGCCATGGATAACGCCGTTGACGCGGGTCTGCGCTTCGAAAGATTTCTCCAGCTGGGTCCAGCTCTCCTCGCGGCGGGCTTTTTCGCGGGACAGCACCATCGAGCCGTCTTTGTCTTCGTAGCGCTCGATATATAGATCGAACTCGTCGCCCGGCTTGACCTCGGGTTTGGCGCCGACAGGGGCGAACTCGCGGAGCGGGACGCGGCCTTCGCTCTTCAGGCCGACATCGACGATCACGAAATCATCATCAATCCGGAGCACCTTGCCGGAGACGACGGAGCCTTCGAACCCGGCATTGATGCCCAGCGAAGTCTCGAGCAGGGCGGCGAAATCTTCGCCGCCGGTATAAACGGGGGAATCGGAGTGGCGTAGAGCAGTTGCGGTTGGAGCCATGTGGCTGGATAGTCCTTTAGGGAAAAGCGTTTTGGGCGCTTTTCGGTGGTATGCGCGGCCCCGGATCAGGGGATACGGCTTGGCGGATTGCCCGGTTGGATGGAGCTGTTCAGCACGGCCAAAAACCTGCTTTGGAAAAACCTTGCTTTGGAGAGCAGGTTGCAGCCGCGGGCCGGTTTAGCCGTAATGGCAGGTGTGTCAAGGGTCCAACCCTGTGGTATCAAGTCTGTGGCATCAAGTCTGTGGCATCAAGCCTGTGGCATCAAGCCTGTGGCATCAAGCCTGTGGCATCAAGCCATGGCACGCCGGTCGATTATGAAAGCGTTGGTAAAACGGCATTGGTGAAACAGCATGGGTAAAACAGCATCGGTATAACAGCGTTGGCCGCCCCGCTTCGCGTTCTTGAACTGCATGCTATAAGCCGCCCCAATGACCCAGGATCACGCCCGTATGCTTCGCTCCCGCGCCTTGCCTTGCCGGTTCGCCGCGTTGTTGTTTTGCTTTTTGCCGATCTCGCTCAGCGGCTGTTCGGCCTTGCTGAACAGCCAGCAGAAGGGTGCGGATCTCCAGGATTACGACGCCAATCCGCCGCCGGCGGATCAGCTTTACGCGCAGGGGCTGCAATATTTGCAGCGCGGCGATGACGATGAAGCAGTGAAGAAGTTCGACGAAATCGACGACGATTATCCGTATTCCACCTGGGCGACGCATTCGGAGGTGCTGGCCGGCTACGCGCAGTACAAGGACCAGGATTACGACCAGGCGATCAGCTCGCTCAGCCGCTATATCGCGCTGCATCCCACCGACGATGAAGCCGCCTACGCCTACTACCTGAAGGCGCTGTGCTATTACGAGCAGATCGACGACGTGCAGCGCGACCAGACCGCGACGTTTGAGGCGATCCAGACCCTGAACGACGTGATCCTGCGCTATCCGGACAGCGCTTACGCGCGCGATGCCCGCATCAAGCTGCGGCTGGCGAGCAATCGGCTGGCCGGGCATGAAATGGTGATCGGCCGCTATTACGAGAAACAGCATCTCTATGCTGCCGCGATCGGCCGCTTCCAGAACGTGGTGCAGAGCTACCAGACCACCACCTTTACGGCCGAAGCGCTGGAGCGGACGACCGAATGCTATCTGGATCTGGGCCTGCCAGACGCGGCGCAACGCACGGCTTCCGTATTGGCCTACAATTACCCCGGCAGCACTTGGTACCAGAGCGCCTATGACAAGCTGCATGCGCATAATCTGGTGGCGGATGCGCAGACGCCGGCGCCGCTCAAGAAACATGGCTTTCTCGGGATTTTCTGACCGGATAACAACGGTCATCGGATGATCGTTGTTATCGCAGTCTTGCTTTGGCGCGCGGCCGCCCCGCCATCCCCGCGCGCGGGCCCATGCTGAGCTCGCTCTCGATCCGCGACGTCGTGCTGATCGAGCGGCTGGATCTGCATTTTTATCCCGGCCTGACGACGCTGACCGGCGAGACCGGGGCAGGCAAGTCGATCTTGCTGGATAGCCTCGGTCTGGCTTTGGGCGCGCGTGCCGATGCCGGGCTGATCCGCTCGGGCGCAGAGCAATCGGTGGTGGCGGCGGTTTTTGCGGTGGCGGCGGATCACCCGGCTTTGGCCTTGCTGGAAGAGCAAGGGCTGGATGGCGGCGAAGAAGTCGTGCTGCGGCGAATCGTGTCGCGGGATGGCCGGTCGCGGGCTTTGGTGAACGATCAGCCGGTCGGCGCCGCACTTTTGAAGCGGCTCAGCGGGCTGCTGATCGAGGTGCAGGGTCAGCATGAGCAGGTAGGGCTGGCCGACCCGGCGAACCATCTGGCGCTGCTGGATTCCTATGATGTGCCCGCTTCCGCGCGCAACGCGGTCGCGGCCGGCTACAAAACCTGGAAGGAAACCGCGGCGAGGCTGAGGCAGGCGGAGCTGGAAATCGCCGAAGCCGCGCGCGATGAGGAATTGCTGCGCTTTGCGGTGGACGAGCTGACCCAGCTGAACCCGCAACCCGGCGAAGAGGAGCAATTGGCGGCGGAACGGCTGCGGCTGCAATCGGGCGAACGCCGGGCGGAGGCGATTGCCGGCGCGCTGGCGGAGCTGACGCCGAAAGACCGCCGCAACCAAGGCCCTGCCTCGCATCTGCGGGCGGCGGCCCGCGCCTTGAGCCGGTTGACGACACCCGAAGGCGAGGAACATCCGGCGGCGGCGGCACTGGCCGCGATCGAGCGGGCGGAAGAAGCACTGGCGGAGGCGGAAACTTTGTTGAACCGGCTGGCGCTGGAGGCGGAGGATGATCCAAGAGCGCTGGAGGCCACCGAGGAGCGGTTGTTTTCGCTGCGTGCGGCGGCCCGGAAGCATGGCGTGAACGTCGTGCTGCTGCCGGAGTTTCTGGGCCAGATGCGGGAGAAGCTGGCGGCGCTGGAGGGCGGCGCCGCCGACATCGCCGAGCTGAAGCGGGAGGCGGCAGCAAAGCGCGCGCAATATGTCGCGGCCGCTGAAGCCCTGTCGGCGCTACGCGAGCAGGCCGGCGCCAGGTTGAGCGAAGCGCTGGCCAAGGAATTGCCGCCGCTGAAGCTGGAGCGGGCGCGGTTCGTGGTGGAGCGCATTTTGCTTGCCGAGGCGAACTGGAATGCACGCGGCATGGATGGGGTGCGCTTTCTGATCGCAACCAACCCGGGCGATGCGCCCGGCGCGCTCGATAGGATCGCCTCCGGCGGCGAATTATCGCGTTTGATGCTGGGCTTGAAAGTGGTGTTGAGCGGCGGCGGACCGGTGGAGACGCTGATTTTCGACGAGGTGGATTCCGGCATCGGCGGCGCCACCGCGGCGGCCGTGGGCGAGCGCCTGGCGCGGGTGGCCGAGCATGTGCAGGTGCTGGTGGTCACCCATTCGCCGCAAGTGGCGGCGCGCGGCACCGCGCAGTTGCGGGTGAGCAAACAAATGGCGCGCGAGCGGGCAACTACCTGCGTCGACGTGCTGGATGCGGGGCAGCGGCGCGAGGAGATCGCCCGCATGCTGGCGGGAGAATTCGTCACCGACGCGGCGCGCGAGGCGGCGACCAGCCTGCTGGCCAAGTGAGCCGCACGACACCCAAGCAGTTCGAAAGTGGCGAACGCAAGGCGTTCGACTTGAACAGCGGCGAACGAAGGCGTTCGACTTGAACAGTGGCGAACGCAAGGCGTTCGACTTGAACAGTGGCGAACGCAAGGCGTTCGACTTGCTGATGGCGAAAATCGCCGAAGCCAACATTGCCTACCACACCAAGGACGCGCCGGTGATCACCGATGCGGCGTATGACGCGCTGCGCCGCGAAGCCGATGCGCTGCTGGAAGAACATCCGGAATTCGGCGACGCGGCGGAAGTGCTAAAAAAGCTTGGCGCGGCGCCGGCGGCGGGCTTCAAGAAGGTGCACCACGCCGTGCCGATGCTCTCGCTGGAGAACGGTTTTGGACCGGAGGATTTTGCCGATTTCTGCGCCAAGATCAGGCGGTTTCTGGGCTTAAGCGAGGCGCCGCTGGAATTCGTGGCGGAGCCGAAGATCGACGGGCTGTCTATCTCGATGACCTACGAGGCGCGGAAATTCCTGCGCGCCGCAACCCGCGGCGATGGCGGCTTTGGCGAGGATGTCACGCAGAACTTGCTGACATTGCAGGCCCTGCCTAGGGTTTTGCCGAAGGACGCGCCGGAGCGGATCGAGATTCGCGGCGAGGTCTACATGACCAAGGCGGATTTTCTGGCGCTGAACGAAAGCCAGGAACGCAAATTCGCCAATCCGCGCAACGCGGCGGCAGGCAGCCTGCGGCAACTTGATTCCAGCGTCACGGCAAAGCGGACATTGTCTTTGTTTGCCTATGCGCAAGGCGAATCTTCGGCGCCCGTTGCGGCCACGCACTGGGACTATCTGCAAAAGTTAAAGAAATGGGGTTTTTCAGTAAATCCGTTCTCGAAGAAAATTTCCGAAGCAGGAGCAGAAAATTTCCAAAAAGAGATCGGCATCGAACGGGCCGAACTGCCCTATGATATCGACGGCGTGGTCTATAAGATCAACGATTTGGCTTTGCAGACGCGGCTGGGTTTTGTCGGCCGCGCGCCGCGCTGGGCGCTGGCCTGGAAGTTTCCTGCGGAGCGCGCAACCACCACGCTGCTCGACATTGAAATCCAGGTCGGGCGCACCGGGGCGTTGACGCCGCGTGCGAAACTGACCCCGGTCAATGTCGGCGGCGTGCTGGTGCAGCACGCGACCCTGCACAATGAGGACGAGATCAACCGCAAGGATATCCGCATCGGCGATACGGTGGAATTGCAGCGCGCCGGCGACGTGATTCCGCAGATCCTGCGGCCCCTGCTACAACTTCGGCCGAAGCAGGCAGAGCCCTATCAATATCCGACGCATTGCCCGGTTTGCGGCAGCATTGCCGTGCGCGATGCGGATGCGGCGGTGCGGCGCTGTACCGGCGGGCTGATTTGCCCTGCGCAGATCACCGAGCGGCTGATCCATTTCTGCGCGCGCGGCGCCTTCGATATCGAGGGCATGGGAGATAAGACAATTCTCGAATTCTACGATGCCGGCTTGCTGAAATCGCCGCCGGACATCTTCAAGCTTCCCAAGCATGAGGCGCAAATAATGGAGCGCGAGGGCTGGGGCAAAACCTCCGCAGCCAAGCTCAGCGCCGCCATCGAGGCAAGACAGACGATCCCCCTGCCCCGCTTCATCTACGCGCTGGGCATCCGCCGGATCGGCGAGAACAACGCGAAATTGCTGGCCCGGCATTACGGCAGCTACGAGAACTGGCACGCCAGCATGCGGGCGGCGACGGAAGCCGGCTCCGATGCCAGGCTGGAGCTCGGCTCGATTTCCGGCATCGGCCCGGCAATCGCCACCGACCTCGCGGGGTTTTTCTCTGAACAGCATAATCTCGACACGCTGGACGCGCTGGAACAATTCCTCGACATCACCGAGGCGACAAACGCCGCCGCATCCTCACCGCTCGCGGGCAAAACCATCGTCTTCACCGGCACTCTGGCAACGCTGGCGCGGCCGGAAGCAAAAGCAAAAGCGGAATCGCTGGGCGCAAAAGTGACGGAATCCGTCTCCAAAAAAACCGATCTCGTCGTCATCGGCACGGATGCAGGCTCAAAAGCCAGCAAAGCCGTCGCGCTAGGCCTCACAATCCTGACGGAAGAACAATTCCGCGAACTTGCGGGGTTTTAGGACGGAAAAAGGAAGCACGTCTTTTTTTGAAGAAAACCAACCGGACCGCCCCGTGCGGCAAAAAGACTTTTATTAATCTGCGCCATTGGCGCCGAACATACCGGCTCCAGAGTAACCAAAGTTTTTGCGCTGCTTTTTTTCTAAAAGCGGCTGCTATTCTGCCTCCGCGGCGGCGCGTTTTATTCTTGCTAACGGCTGGTCAGGCGGAACTCGATGCGGCGGTTTTGCGCGTAGTCGGTTCTGCTGTCGCCGTTGGCAATGGGATTGGCGGCGCCGTTGGCGGTGGCGGCGATGCGGTTGGGCGGCACGCCGTATTTGATCAGCAGGTCGAGCACCGCCAGCGAGCGGGCGGCAGATAGATCGAAATTGGAATGGAACGGCCCGCCGGTGACCGGCTGCGCATCGGCATAGCCATCGACCGAAAGCACCCAGTTGATGTTGGGTGGAATCTTTGCGGCGATTTTTCTGATCGCGGACGCAACATCGGCGATCTCCGCCTGGCCGGCCGGGGTCAATGTCGCCTGGTCAACGGGAAACAAAACGTCGCTTTCGAAGACGAAACGGTCGCCGACGATCTTGATGTTCGGCTGGTTTGCCAGGATGGCGCGCAGCGTGCCGAAGAACTCGCTGCGATAGGATTGCAGCTCTTCGACCTTGCGAGCCAAAGCCTCGTTCAGCTGCTTGCCGAGATCGACAATTTGCACGTGATCCTTGGCGTCGGCGGCCTGCGCGGCATCAAGTGCCGCGTTGAGCATTGCCATCTGCAGGCGCAACGCGGCGAGCTGCTGGTTCAGCAAATCGACCTCGTTCAGCGCCGCCTGCGAGATTTGCGTCTGTGCCGCCAGCTTGATTTGCGTCTGCGAAAGCTGAGTCTGCAGATTGTCATTGCCGAGTTCGGATTGCTGCGCGGTGATGCGCGCCGCAGTCGATTTCAGCTGCGCCTGCGCATCCGATAGCTGCTCCTGCAGGCTGGCCTGCGCGGTGTTCAGCGCGGCGATGCTGCCATTCGCCGCGGCCAGCTGGCTCGTCAATGCAGTATTGGCGGCCTTCGCCTGCGCAAGCTGCGCATCCAGCGCCGCCAGCTCCTGGTTCAGCGATGCGGAATTGGCTTTCTCCAGCGATAGCGCCGAAGAAAGCTGGGCGATCTGATCGCGCAGCTGGTTGATGGTGTTGTCGCTGCCCGTGAGCGCGGAGGACAGGAAAGCTTCCGCCAGCACGAAAACCAGCAGCACGAAAATGGTAACCATCAGCAGCGTGGAGAGCGCGTCCACATAGCCCGGCCAGGCGTCCAGCCCGTTATCGCTGCGCCGCCTCAGCGCCATCAGACGCGTTTGCCTTCGCTGCCGCCGGCGATGGTGCGGGTGAGCATTTTGATGTCGCTGCGCAACTCCGCGGTGGTTTGCGCCCGCCCCTGCTCGGCCTCGGCGATCAGCCGGTTCAGCAGCAATTCGATGTTGCGCAGATGCGCGCGGGCGATATCGTCATGCGTCTCGCCGCTGGCGTTGGCCAGGCGCGTTAACGCGGGCGCCATGGTGACCTGCGCTTCCGCCACCTTCGCCATTAGCTGCTGGTTGGCGCGCAGCGTGTCGGAAAGCGTGCCCATCTTTTCCGCAAAGCCATGCAGGATCGTATTGGATTGCGCCCTGGCGTCCTCGCCGCGCGAGAGCACGCGCTGCAGGGCCTCCATATTCTCCGCGGTCTGCTCCATCAGCGCCTGCATGTAGACGGGCATGGATGCCTCGCCATCGCCGCCCAGCACGCCGGTGGAAAGCCGCGTCAGCCCGGCCAGCCATTCTTCCAGCTCGTTGAAAAACCGGTTCATCGCCTGGCCGGCGGTCAGATCCAGGAAGCCCAGCACCAGCGCCCCGGACAGGCCGAACATCGAGGCGGAAAACGCCGTTCCCATGCCGGCCAGCGGCTTCGCCAACCCCTCCTTCAATTGCGCGAACATGGTGTTCACGTCGCCGCCGCCAAGCTGCATGCCGTTGATTACCGCAGCGACGGAGGAGACGGTATGCAGCAGCCCCCAGAAGGTGCCGAGCAGGCCTAAGAAAATCATTACGCCGGTGACGTAGCGCGATAGTTCCCGCGATTCGTCGAGGCGCGAGGCGATGCCGTCCAGCAGCGTGCGCATCGCGGTGCCGGACAGCGTGATGCGCCGTTCGCCATCAGCGCGGCCGGCCAGCATGCGCGCCATCGGCGCCAGCAGCACCGGCGAAGTTGCCTGCTGCAGCGGCTGGCGGGTGCGGCGGAAATGCTCGACCCAGGCCGATTCCGGATAAAGCCGCAGCACTTGCCGCAAATTCCAGATCACGCCGAACAGTTCCACGATCACGATCACGGAATTGATCAGCGGGTTGGCCAGGAAGAACGGCGCCAGCTCCGGCGAGATCACCGCCGCGGTGCCATAGACCAGCAGCAGGAAAATCAGCATCCGCACCAAATAACTGGTCGGCTTGGTCATGGAATGACGGAGAGCTCGGCGGCATCCGGGTTCTTGCCGGAGACCGCGCCGTTCGCGCGCGGGATGATGTCGCTTGAAGGAACGCCGCAGGCGGTGAGCGCGTCGCGGATGGCAAAGGCGCGGCTCAAGGAAAGCCGGGCGGCGCTTGAAGGATCCGCCGGATCGGCCGGCGCATAAGCGTCGATGGTGACGAGGCCGCCGGCATGCGCGCAGAAAGGTTTGAGCATCGCCGCCATGTTGCCTGGCAGGTCAGCGCCGCCGGCGGCGAAATCGATAATAGCGGGCGATGGAAGCTGCGGCTTCGGCGGCGCCGGCGGCGTGGCCGGCTTGACTACCACCGCTTGCACCGGCGGCGCCGGCGCCGGTCTGGAAACTAGACCCGGCGCCGGTCTGGAAACCAGACCCGGCGCAACCGCGATATGCCTGTGCACCACCCGGCGATAGGCCGCCCGGCGCGGTTGGCGGATCGCAGGCGGGGCGGAGATCAGCGGCGGTTCGGCGGTGTCCGGTGGTTTGCCTGCAAGCTGGTCGAGCGCCGCCTGGTTGATGATCACCTGCGCCCTCGGGGCAACGGGGACAAGCAGAAGCCCGGCGAATAGGAGCATGTAGGGTTTCACCCGAAAACCTTATCGTCAAGCTTTCGAAGCCGCCAGACCGTCTGCCACAACCTCCAGCAATTTGCCGTGCAAATGCGGATTGGCCGCCACCACCGTCTCCGTCATGTTGTCCTTGCCCTCGGCATCGGTGGCGTAGCCGCCGGCTTCGCGCACGATCAGCATGCCGGCCGCGATATCCCAGGGCTTTATGCCGATTTCCCAATAGCCGTCGTACCGGCCGGCCGCGGTCCAGGCGAGGTCAAGAGCCGCCGAGCCAAAGCGGCGGATGCCGGCGACCTGCGGCATCAGCGTGCTCATGGTCCGGGCAAAGGCCAGACGGTTGGTGTTGCTGGAAACCGCGAAGGGAATGCCGGTCGCAAATACCGCATCCTTCAGCTCGCGGCGCGCCGAGACCCGCAGCCGCTTGTCGTTGACATAAGCCCCAAGCCCTTTCTCCGCCCAGAACATCTCGTTGTTCACGGGCGAATAAACGACGCCGGCCGCCAGCTCCGTTGTGCCATCGGAAGAACGCTTCTCCAGCCCGATCGAGATCGCCCAATGCGGGATGCCATGCAGAAAATTGGTGGTGCCATCAAGCGGATCGACCACCCAGCGCCACGCCCATTTTTCGGACCCGGAAGCCCCGCTTTCTTCCATCAGCATGGCATAGCCGGGCCGCGCCTTTTCAAGATCCTCGCGGATGGAAGCCTCGGCGCGCAGATCAGCTTGGCTAACAAAATCTCCCGGCCCCTTAACGCTGACCTGCAGGTTCTCTACTTCGTTGAAGTCGCGTAGCAGCCGTTTTGCCGCTTTCTGGGCGGCAGCGTGCATGACGGTCATATGGGCCGAAAGGCGAGGCATCATGGGTGCGGCTCCTAAGATTGGTATGGCACGAGGGGGCCTCGGCGGGCTGAAGCCCCGCCCTACGGTGCGCGGTATCCTGACTTTGTTTAGGTGTGAGGCTGGGCGGGGTACAGGGTTTCCTGACCCCGCCCAGCCTCACCCCTTCAGGGTTTCAAGGGCCGTGCCCGTAGCGGGGGGGGCCAAAGGGCGGCGGCCCCTGGCCTTACTGATTCTTGGCCCGCTCCACGTATGACCCGTCTTCCGTCCGTACGACGACGCGTTCGCCGGCTTCGATGAAGGGGGGGACGAGGGTTTTGACGCCGTTGCTGAGTTTGGCGGGTTTGTAGGAGCTCGACGCGGTCTGGCCTTTGACGACAGGGTCGGCTTCGACGATTTCCAGCGTGACGTGGGGCGGCAGGGTGATGCCGACTGGGTCGCCTTCGACCAGCGCGACGGAGACCGGCATGTTGTCCTGCAGGAAGGGGGCCGAATCGCCCAGGATGGCAGCGGGGACCATGAATTGTTCATAGGATTCCGGGTCCATCAGGACCAGGTTGTCGCCGTCGGTATAGGAGTAGGAATAATCCTTATCTTCCGTGGTCAGGCGTTCGACGGTATCGGCGGTGCGCCAGCGTTCGTTGGTTTTATTGCCGGTTTTCAAGTTGCGCATTTCCACCTGGATGAAGGCGCCGCCTTTGCCGGGGGTGATGATCTGCTGTTTCAGCACGGTCCAGCGGTTGCCTTCGTGTTCGATCACCTGACCGGCGCGGATAAGGTTTGCCTGCTGTTTCATGGGATACTCGATGTGCAATAGGTTGGAATGATTTTGGAAAGACGGGCGGGGATTACGCTGCCCGGGCCGGTTGGGCAAGCCGCCAGAATTAACTGGCGGTGCTGCGGGCTTTGGTGATTAGATGCCTGCCCCGAAGCGGTTTGCGCCGCTGGGCTGTGACAAAAAAAGGAAAAAAGAGCATGGATACAAACGCGTACAGGTCGCCGATTCTGGTCACCGGCACCGGCAACGCCATCTCCGCCAATGTGGCGCCGCATCCCATCAGGGCGCCGGAGCTGCAGATATTGGGGCAGCGCGAGGCGTATAACGCCGACGGTTCGCATACCGTGTGTATTCCGGTCGAGGTGGTGGCGGATGCGGCGCCGGGCAGTCTGGCGTTGCATGTGATCGTGGATGGGCTGATCAGCGCCAGCCTGGCGCGGGCGCAGGTGAAGAATCCCCGCCAGGGGAATAATTTCTTCTCGGCGGAGATATCGCAGCCGGAGGGGTTGTATGAGCTGACGATCCAGATGTCGCAGCGGAGCCATATACAGTTGAACGCGCATTTTTAGGTCGCATTGCGTTACCAGCCCTTTTTAGGTTCTTCAAAAGGCTTAAGAGGGAAGGTTGTGGTTGGGAGCTTCGCTACCGGGGTGTCAGCTATGGTTACCCGAATTTGCGCCTCTACCTTTATGGAGACATCGTCCCGTGGACGTGAACGGGACCCTTTCTCCCGAGGACCGCATGACCTCGGAGATGATCCAATGGTGCAATCCCGCAGCCCATGGAAGTTTCGAAGCTTGATTTCCAGGTCCCAACAATATTTGAACGTCGCGCCCGGAGACGGGGGACAAAGCTCCGCAATTGCGCAGATTTTGTGCGAAATCTGGATCGGTTATCTGACAACGCGGGCCCTATAACCTGTTGGTTGAGAGAAAGCCATTCGACCGGCCTTTTCTGCTCCGAAGTTGATCCGAAGAGGCCCGTAGGATCTGTCATTGTTAAGGCACCCGCCGATACCCGGAGCGCATCGATAATTCAGAGGGGAATTTTGCCCAGGCCGCCGGGCTGGTCGTAGATGTAGGTGGGCAGTGCCGTGCCGCTGATGTTGCCGCGTAGGTTGCGCAGGATTTCGCGGCCCCGTTCGACTGGCACGTGAAAGCGGGCGGTGCCAGGGGCGGCGTCCAATTGATGCAGATAATATGGTTTGATACGGGCGCGCAGCATGGCGCGGAAAAGCTCGGCGAGTGCCGCCTCGGAATCGTTGACGCCGGCCAGCAGGACGGTCTGGCCGAGGATGGGGATACGGCGCTGCTGGATTTTGGCAAGGGCGGCGCGGACGGCGGGCGTGAGTTCGCTGGCGTGATTAGCGTGCAAAGCGATAAAAAGCGGGGTTTCGATGTCCAGCGCTTCGGCCAGGCGGTCGCTGATCAGTGCGGGATCGGCGATCGGCGCCCGGCTATGGATGCGCAGAACCTCGATATGCGCAATAGCGCCTAATGCGCTCAAGATGCGGGATAGGCGGCGCGGCGAGAGGATCAGCGGGTCGCCGCCGGTCAGGATGACTTCGCGGATTTCGGTATGTGAGGAGAGGTAATTGTAGGCCGCATCCAGCGCCGCATCGCTCAGAATGCCGCCGTCTGGCCCCACCTGCTCGCGGCGGAAGCAGAAGCGGCAATAGATCGGGCACGCCAATACCGGTTTCAGCAGCGCCCGGTCCGGGTAGCGGTGGACAATGCCGGCGATCGGCGAAAGGGCCTCGTCCGCAACCGGGTCCGCGGATTCATGCGGCGCTGTGATCAACTCGGCAGGGTGCGGGATGAACTGCAGACCGATCGGATCGTCTGGTGCCTTGATCAGTGCCGCCAGCGCCGGCGGGATGGCGATAGCGTAGCGGGCCGCGACTTCATCCAGCATTGCGCGGGTCGAAGGGTCGGCAAAGCCAGCCTCGATCACGGCCTGGACGGAGCGCAGAGCGAAAGGTTTGGGGGATAGGTTTCCGTCGGGCATAAGGGCCGTGTAAGCTTGGAGGGTTGATGGCTCAAGCCGCGGATCAGACATGGCAGGCTGAACAGCTGGCGGATCGGCTGCCGTATCTGCGCCGCCGGCAGGCGATGCAGGCCGGCATAAGGGCGTTTTTCGGCGCGCGCGGCTATCATGAAGCGGAAACCCCCTATGCGGTGAAAGCGCCGGGAGAGGAAGTGCATCTGCCGGTGTTCGGCTTGAACCCGCCGGCCGGTGGGCCGCCCCTGCTATACCTTCACACCAGCCCGGAATTCGCGATGAAAAAGCTGCTGGCCGGCGGCGCAGGCCGGATTTTCCAGCTCGCGCGGGTCTGGCGTAACGAGCCGCCGAGCGACAGCCATGCGGCTGAATTCACCATGCTGGAGTGGTACCGACCGGATGCATTGATGGATGATTTTATTGATGAGGTGATGGCGCTGCTGCGCGCGGTTCTGCCGCCTGCCGTAACCTGGCGCGGCGTCGCGATATCGCTGGAACGATATGAGCGCCTGACCGTCGCCGAAGCCTTTGAACGTTATGCCAATGCGGATGTGCTGGCGACCGCGGATGACGCCCCTGCCCTTGCCGCTCAGGCCGGCGCTACTCTGCGCGCCGGCGAGACATGGGAAGACCTGTTTTTCCGGCTGCTGCTGGAGCGGGTCGAGCCGCGGCTTGGCCGCACGCACCCGACCTTCCTGACGCATTGGCCGGCGGCGCAGGCGGCCCTGGCGCGGCCCGACCCGGCCGATCCCAGGGTGGCGGAACGCTTCGAGCTGTATTGCTGCGGACTGGAGCTGGCGAACGCCTTCGTGGAGCTGACCGATGCGCAGGAACAGCGCCGGCGTTTTGAAGCCGACCGGGCAAGGCGGCACGCCATCTCGGGTCCGGACTGGAAGCTGGATGAGGATTTTCTGGCGGCCGTGGCGCAGTTGCCAGAATGCGCCGGCATCGCCATGGGTTTCGACCGGCTGGTGATGCTGGCCACTGGCGCTACGCGCATCGCCGATGTGCAATGGCTGCCCGCACCCTGAAAATGCCGAGCGGCCTACCTATTATATGAGCATCTCGGTGAATTAATGGGAATGGCTCATGCGCCGCATCTTTTTCCTCCTTCCTCTGCTGGCGGTCGCGGGCTGCGCCACCGGCCCCGGCCTGGAAAGCCGCATGGCCGCCTATACCGGCGCTTCCGGTGAGACGCTGGTGCAAAGTCTTGGCGTGCCGGACAAGCAGATCAACCTGAATGGCGTGCAGTACATGGCCTATGTGCGGCAGCGCACGGAGGTCGATCCGGAGCCGGTGTTTCTTGGCCTCGGCGGCTTCGGTGGACCGTTCGGAGGACCGTATGGCGCCTATGGCGGCGGGTTCTATGGCGGCGGACTTTACGGCGCCGGCATCCCGGAGAACGTGACGGTCTGGCGCTGCGAGACGACGTTCAAGCTGCAGGACGACAAGGTCGTGAGCTTTACCTTACGCGGCAACGATTGCGGCTAAGCGGGTTCCGCCATCGCAATGTAGTTCACGCCGGTATCCCGGCTGATGCGGAAACTGCCCAGCAGCGGCGAGAAACTCAAGCCCGCCACATCGGTCAGACGCAAATCGCTGGCGCGGCATAAGGCTCCGAGCTCCGCCGGCGTGATAAACTGCTTCCAGTCATGCGTGCCGACCGGGAGCAAGCGGAGCAGAAACTCGGCACCGAGCTTGGCGGTGACGTAAGACCGCGCGGTGCGGTTCAGGGTGGAGAAAAACAGCAGCCCGCCGGGTTCCAGCAGCTTCGCCAGCGTGCCGATGAAGGCGGCCGGGTCGGTGACGTGTTCGATCACCTCCAGCGCCGTGATCACCTGAAACTTAACGCCGTCCAGCGCCTCGGCCGAACCAACCTGGTAGGTCAGCGGCAAGGCCTGGGGCTGGGCATGCGCCCGGGCGGCCTCGATCGCTTCCGCCGAGGCGTCCAGACCCAGCACCTCGCAGCCGGCTTTGGCCAGCGATTCAGCAAGCAGCCCGGCGCCGCAGCCGATATCCAGCAGTTTGACGCCGGCGCAGCCGCCGAATTTGGCGGCGATCCGGCTGGTGATCCAGCCGGCGCGTACCGGGTTCATCATGTGCAGCGGCCGCATCGGTCCCGACCAGTCCCACCATGTCGCCGCCAGCGCGCCGAACCGGGCGATTTCCTCCGGTTTTATGGAGCTTGAAACGCTTAAGCTTTGTTGCGCCTGCATTGCCGAACCTCCTTGCTCTGGCTATGTGACGCCGCCTTAAGGTTTAAACAAGGCGCTTCAGAAGCAGTGCAAACCGCAAACGCGGTCAGAAGGTCAGGTTGATGGCGCGTATCATAATGAAATTTGGCGGCACCTCGGTGGCCGACCTCGACCGGATCCGGAACGTGGCATTGCGGGTCAAGCGCGAAGTGGATGCCGGCAATCAGATTGCGGTGGTGGTCTCCGCCATGGCGGGCGCCACCAACCAGCTGGTCGGCTGGTGCGAGCAGCTCTCGCCCTTGTTCGACGTGCGGGAATATGACGCGGTGGTCGCTACCGGCGAGCAGGTCACGGCCGGGCTGCTGGCGATCGCGCTGCAGAGCATCGGCGTGGAAGCGCGCTCCTGGATGGGCTGGCAGGTCGCCGTGCAGACCGACGGCCAGCACGGCAAGGCGCGGATCGGCGGCATCGACGGCGCTGAGCTGGTGCATCGCATGCAGCTGGGGCAAGTACCAGTGGTGGCGGGCTTTCAAGGCATCGGCCCGGATAACCGCATCACCACGCTCGGCCGCGGCGGCTCCGACACTTCGGCGGTCGCACTCGCCGCCGCGGCCAAGGCGGATCGATGCGACATCTATACAGATGTGGACGGCGTCTACACCACCGACCCCAGAATCGTGCCCAAGGCTCGCAAGCTCAACAAAATCACCTATGAAGAGATGCTGGAATTGGCTTCCGTCGGCGCGAAAGTGCTACAAACCCGCAGCGTCGAGCTGGCGATGAAGGAGCGTGTGCGGGTGCAGGTGGTGTCCAGTTTCATCGATGCGCCCGGCACCATGGTTGTGGATGAGGATGAGATTGTGGAACAGGAAATCGTTGCCGGGATTGCCTATTCGCGGGATGAGGCCAAGGTTACAGTCCGGCGCGTGCCGGACAAGCCCGGCATCGCCGCAGCCATCTTCGTGCCGCTCGCCGAAGCGAACATCAATGTCGACATGATCGTGCAGAACGTGGCCGAGGACGGGACGACGGATATGACGTTTACCGTCGGCAAGACCGACATCGCGCGCGCGCAGGCGACGCTGGAAGCGGCACGCGGCGCCATCGGCTACGCGGAATTCTCCACCGATCGGGATGTGGCGAAGATTTCGGTGGTTGGCGTCGGCATGCGAAGCCATGCCGGCGTGGCCGGCACCATGTTCAAAACGCTGGCCGAGCGCGGCATCAACATACAGGTGATTTCCACCAGCGAGATCAAGGTAAGCGTACTTATCGCAGCTGAATATACCGAGCTGGCGGTGCGGGCTCTGCATGCCGCCTATGACCTCGATGCGCAATAATTTGCTCCCCGGCCAGGCCGACGAGGCGCAAGGCCGCCTCGCAGATCAGCAATTCGAGGCCCTGCAGGCCCGTGGCGCCGCGTTTTTGGGCACCGAATTTGCCATCATGGGCGGGGCGATGAGCTGGGTGAGCGAGCGGCATCTGGTCTCCGCCATTTCCAATGCCGGCGGCTTCGGCGTGATCGCCTGCGGGGCGATGCCGCCGGCGCTGCTGGCGGCGGAGATCGCCGGCACCCGGGCGCTGACGGATAAACCGTTCGGGGTGAACCTGATCACCATGCATCCCGACCTGGACGAGCTGGTGCAGGTCTGCCTGCGCGCGAAGGTAAGCCATGTGGTGCTGGCCGGCGGCATTCCGCCGGGGGCGGCAGTTCGGGCGGTCAAGGATGGCGGCGCCAAGCTGATCGCCTTCGCCCCGGCTCTGGTGCTGGCGAAGCGCTTTATCAAATCCGGCGTCGATGCGCTGGTCATCGAAGGTTCCGAGGCCGGCGGCCATATCGGCCCGGTATCGCTGACTGTTCTGGCGCAGGAAATCCTGCCGCATATCCGCGAAGTCCCGGTCTTCGTCGCCGGCGGCCTCGGGCGCGGCGAGGCGATTCTGGGCTATCTGGAGATGGGCGCCGCCGGCGCGCAGCTCGGTTCGCGCTTTGCGGCTTCGGCCGAGAGCATCGCGCATGAAAATTTCAAGAACGCCTTTATTCGCGCGAATGCGCGCGACGCGATTCCCTCCATCCAGCTTGATGAGCGATTTGCGGTCATCCCGGTGCGCGGCCTGGTGAATGCGGGCACCAGGAAGTTTTTGACGCACCAGGCGGAGACGATTGCAAGATTCCAATCCGGCGCGCTGGACAAGATGCAGGCACAGCTGGCGATCGAGCATTTCTGGGCGGGCGCGCTGCGGCGCGCCGTGATCGACGGCGATGTCGAGGGCGGCTCGGTGATGGCTGGGCAATCGGTCGGCATGGTGACCGCCGTGCAGCCGGTGGCAGAAATCCTGCAGGAGCTGAGAGCACAGGCCATTGCCGCTCTGCAGGCGCGGGCCGGCGCGGTATATGCCGAAAGACTTTGAACAGAGCGTGACCCCCGGCGCAAAACCGCCGCGGGCCAAGCGGCAGCCGCGCATCGGCGATACCAGGCGGCTGTTTGCCCGGCTGCGCGAAGCCTTGGCCTCCGGCGCCGCCAGCCTGCCGGACATTGCCAGCCTGGTCGCCAAGGAATTGCCGTCCGATGCCTGCGCCATCTACGTCACCCGCGCCGGCGAGCTGCTGGAACTGGCGGCAACCTACGGCCTGAACATCAACGCCGTCGGCCGTGTGCGGCTGCGCGTCGGCGAGGGCATTATCGGCATGGTCGCCGCTTCCGGCGATGCGATGAACCTGCCGGATGCGCAGAACCACCCGCGTTTTGCCTATCGCTCGGAAATCGGCGAGGAGCGCTTCGCCTCGCTGCTGGCCATGCCGGTCAAGCGCGCCGGCCGCATCCTGGGCGTGATCGCCATCCAGAACGCGCAGCCGCGGCTTTTTGCCGAGGTGGAGGTGGAATCGGTCGCGACCGTCGCCATGCTGCTGGCGGAGATCCTGGCCCGCGCCGGCGCTACAAACCTGCCGGAAGAAGGGTTTTCCAACAGCCTGCCGCGCCGTTACGCCGGCCATGTGCTCTCTTCCGGCATCGCCGGCGGATCGATACTGCCTTACGGCGCAACGGCGCCGATCGCCCAGCTGCTGACCGACGATCCGGCGGCCGAGCTGAAGCGGCTGGACCGCGCCGTGGATGTCGCCAACAAGACGCTGGATGGGCTGATTGCCGCCTCCCTGCCCGGCGGCAACGCGCCGCGCGACGTGCTGGACGCCTACCGCATGGTGGCGCAGAGCGCCGGCTGGCTGGGCCGGGTGAAGGAGGCGATCAATGACGGGCTGACCGCCGAGACCGCGGTAGACAAGATCGCCCGCGAATTGCGCGAGCGCATGCGGCGCATCGGCGATCCTTATCTGCGGGAGCGCCTGGCCGATATCGAGGATATGATCGGCCGGCTGCTGGTCGCCTTGGGCGGCGCCAAGGCCAAGCCGGAACGCGCCGATGGCGCGATTCTGCTGGTCCGGCGCCTAGGCCCGGCGGATCTGCTGGACTGGCACGCGCGCGGTATCGCCGGCGTTGCGATCGAGGAGGCGAGCCCTTCCGGCCACGCCGCCATTCTGGCCCGGGCGCTGGATTTGCCGGCGCTGCAGGTGGATCGCGGTGCCGTGGAAGCCGCCAATGAGGGCGACGAGGCGCTGCTGGATGCCGAAGGTGCGACGCTGATCCTGCGGCCGGAGCCGGATGTGGTGCAGGTTTATGAGCGGGCCTTGGCGGCGCGAACCGAGCGCGCCGTCGCCCTGCTCGCCTATCGGGACCGGCCGGCCGCCAGCAAGGACGGCGTCAGCCTGCAGCTGATGCTCAATGTCGGGCTGGCGATGGAGCTCGACCAGCTGGAACGCACAGGCGCCGACGGCATCGGCCTGTACCGCACGGAAATTGCGGCTTTGGCGGCCGGCGGCGTGCCGGATGTGGCGTCGCAGGCGGCGGAATATGGCCGCGTGCTGGACCGCGCGAAGGGCCGGCCGGTGCTGTTCCGCACGCTGGATCTGGGCGCCGATAAGCTGCTGCCGGGCGAGACCAACCAGGGCGAGGAAAATCCGGCCATGGGCTGGCGCTCGCTGCGGGTGGGGCTGGACCGGCCCGCCATATTGCGCCGCCAGCTGCGCGCCTTGCTGCTGGGCGCACAGGGGCGCCCGCTTTCCATCATGTTCCCGATGGTGGCGACGGTGGAGGAATTCCGCTCCGCCCGGGACTTGCTGGACGCCGAGGCCGCCCGGATACGCCCGGCGCCGGAGCGCCTGATGGCCGGCTCGATGATCGAGGTGCCTGCCTTGCTGTTCCAGCTGCCGGGCCTGCTGGCGGAGGCGGATTTCGTCTCCGTCGGCACCAACGACCTGATGCAGTTTCTCTTCGCCGCCGATCGCGGCACGCCGGAACTGGCCGACCGCTACGACACGCTCTCCGCCCCGGTGCTGGAGCTGCTGGAGCGGCTGGTGATGGCCTGCACGGAGGCGGGCGTACCGCTTTCGATCTGCGGCGAGGCGGCAGGCCGGCCTTTGGATGCGCTTGCTTTCGCGGCCGTCGGCGTGACAACTTTGTCGATGGCCGGTAATGCGATCCTGCCCGTAAAGGCGCTGCTGGCGGAGGCCGATCTGGACATGTTCCGGCCGATTTTGCGGGATCTGCGGCGCTCCGGCGCGGCCGGCGGCAGCATCAGGGAGCCGCTTGCGGCCTGGGCGCGCGAGCACAACCTGCCGATCTAGGCGATGCGCAAACCGGTCTTGGCTGCCCGCCCCATTTAACCGGCGGCGGGAAGCGGCTATAGAAGCGGCAAGACGGAATTTGCAATGAGTGCACAGGAAAGCCATCTCGCACAGGTGATCGAACCCCAATCCAGCCAGGCCGGCGCGGCGCCCGCGGGAACGGCGCCCGTAGGCTTGGCGCCCGCAAGCACGGCGCCCGTAGGCACGGCGCCCGTAGGCACGGCGCGCATCGGCACGGCCCGCATCGGTGCCGAGTTGCGGCAGGTGCGCGAGCGGGCGGGCTGGCATCTTGCGCAAGTGGCGGCGGAGTTGCGGATACGCGAACCTTATCTGGACGCCATCGAGCAGGGTGATCTGGAGGCTTTGCCGGGCCCTGCCTATCAGATTGGCTTTGTGCGTTCCTACGCTCAGCTTCTGGGGCTGGATGGCGATGAGATTTTGCGGCGGTTCCGCGCCGAAGGCCTGGGCCCGGCGAAAAAGCCCGAACTGAGTTTTCTGGCGCCGGTGCCGGACCGCGCGGTGCCGAGCGGCGCCATCGTGCTGGTCGGTGTGGTGCTGCTGCTGCTGGGCTACGGGTTCTGGTTTCTGCATACCGAGAACGACCGCACGACGGCTGCCGCAGTGCCGGCGGTGCCGGCGCAACTGGCGCCGCTGGCCGTGCCGCCGAAACCGGTTGCTGTGGCGCAGGCGCCCCAGCAGGTGAAGGCTGACATCGTTGCCGCTACGGCTCCACCGGCTCCTGCCACGGCACCCGGAGCGAACGGCGCCATGGTGCCCGGCGCGAACGGCGCCATTGCACCCGGCGCGAACGGCGCCATTGCACCCGGCGCGAACGGCGCCGGGGTGGCCGCGTCCGTCATCCCTGCCGGCACCCCCGCCGCCTCCCGGCCGCAACCGACCGCGCCGGGGGTTGCGGGCGTTCCGGGCGTTCCGGGCGTTCCGGGCGTTCCGGGCAAGAGCATTCTGGCGACCGCCGATAGCTGGGTGGAGGTCAAGGACGCCAGCGGCAATATCCTGTTCAGCCGCCTGATGCATTCCGGCGATCGCTGGCCGGTGCCTGATCTGCCCGGCCTGACCATGACGGCGGGTAATGCCGGCGGCACGGAAATCGCCGATAGTGGCGCCGCCGGCCAGCCGCTCGGCACGCCAGGCGCAGTACTGCGCAACTACGCGCTCACCGCGGGCGGTGCTGCACCAGCCGCCGCCGCACCTGCCAGCACACCGCCGAACCAGCCGAAGAACCCAACGCCGGCAACGCAATGAACCTTCCGGAGATTTTATGAACTACCGCGAATACCAGCAGATCACGCGCCGCAAATCCCGCCAGATCAGCGTAGGCCAAGTGAAAGTGGGCGGTGACGCGCCGGTGACGGTGCAGACCATGACCAATACGCTGACGACCGACATCGAGGGTACGGTGGCGCAGATCCTGCGCGCCGAAGCCGCCGGCGTGGATATCGTCCGCGTCTCCTGCCCGGATGAGGAAAGCACGGCCGCCCTGAAACATATCGTGCCGCGCGTCAACGTGCCGATCGTCGCCGACATCCACTTCCACTACAAACGCGGCATCGAGGCGGCGCAGGCCGGCGCCGCTTGCCTGCGCATCAACCCCGGCAATATCGGCAGCCCGGAGCGGGTGCGCGAAGTCATTGCCGCGGCGCGCGACCATAATTGCTCGATGCGCATCGGCGTGAACGCCGGCTCGCTGGAGCGGCATCTGCTGGAGAAATACGGCGAGCCCAACCCGGACGCTTTGGTGGAAAGCGCTTTGGAACACGCCAAAATCCTGCAGGATAACGACTTTCACGAGTTCAAAATCAGCGTGAAGGCATCCGACGTGTTCATGGCGGTCGCCGCCTACCAGCAGCTGAGCGAGGTCTGCGACCACCCGCTGCATATCGGTATCACCGAAGCCGGCAGCAAACGCGCGGGGACCGTGAAATCCTCGATCGGCCTCGGCTCCCTGCTCTGGGCCGGCATTGGCGATACCATGCGCGTCTCGCTCTCGGCCGAGCCGGAGGAGGAAGTCCTGGTCGGCTGGGACATCCTGAAATCGCTCGGCATTCGGCACCGCGGCGTGCGCATCATCTCCTGCCCCTCCTGCGCCCGCCAGGGTTTTAATGTCATCAAGACCGTGGAGACGCTGGAAGAACGCCTGGCGCATATCAAAACACCGATCACCCTCTCGATCATCGGCTGCGTCGTCAACGGCCCCGGCGAAGCGCTGATGACCGATCTCGGGCTGACCGGCGGCGGCAACGGCAAACATATGATCTACGCCGCCGGCAAGACCGACCATACGATCGATGGCGGCGACATGGTCAACCATATCGTCGAACTGGTGGAGAAAAAAGCGGCTGCTTTGGAAGCGGAGAAGGTTTTAGAGAAGCAAGCGGCTGAGTAAGACGCAGGGCTCTGCCCTGCACCCGCCGGGGCCTGAGGCCCCGGGAACCCATCAGTTGTACAGTTGGATAAGAATGGCAAACGTTTTGCAGCCGGTTCGTGGCACGCGGGATTTGATTGGTGATGATGCTGCCCGGCACGCGCAAGTGGTCGATACTGCCCGGCGGATCACCTCGCTCTATGGCTTTTCCGAATGGCAGACGCCAATCTTTGAGAATACCGGCCTGTTTCTTAGGCCGCTGGGCGAAACTTCCGATGTCGTCACGAAAGAGATGTATACGTTTGCCGATCGTGGTGGCGATTCAATAACGCTGCGGCCGGAGGGTACAGCTGGAGTCTGCCGAGCTTTGATCAGTAATGGCCTGACCCAGACACTCCCGCAAAAAGTGTTTTATCAAGGTCCTATGTTCCGCTATGAGCGCCCTCAGAAAGGTCGTTACCGGCAATTTCATCAGATCGGCATCGAGCTGTTAGGCCCCAATATACCGTTGGCGGATGCCGAAGTTATTGCGTGCGGTTGGCATGTTCTAACCGAATTGGGTGTTGCAGACGAAGTAATGCTAAACCTGAACACCCTGGGTGACGCCGAGTCGCGCAACAACTACCGCTCCGTCCTTGTCGAGTATTTTACAACGAATGTCGGGAAACTCTCAGCCGATAGCAAAATAAGGTTGGAGAAGAATCCTCTAAGGATTTTGGATTCTAAGGATGAAGGTGACATAGAACTGGTGTTAGCAGCGCCCCTGATATACGATCATCTTTCTCCAGAAGCATCGAAATTTTATCTCGACTTGAAAGCCCAGTTGGTAGCGATCGGAATTGTTCCGGTTGAAAATCCGAGCATCGTTAGAGGTTTCGACTACTACAATCATACTGCTTTCGAGTTCGTGACAAAAAAGCTTGGTGCCCAGGGCACTGTGATGGGCGGCGGACGGTATAATGGATTGGTTGAAGTGCTTGGTGGACCGAATGTCTCGGGCGTCGGCTGGGGTGCGGGGATCGATCGTCTTGCGATGTTGCTTGGTAATACACCAGTCTCTCAACCGCCTGTCGTTGTTTTGGGTGACCACAAGGCCGTTGAGATCGCTGACTACTTGAGGAAACAAGGAATAAAAGCTGAAACCGCGTTTCAGAATGGCCTCAAGAATGGACTAAGATATGCCAATCGGATCAACGCAAAATGGGTCGTCATCGTTGCCTCCGACCCTTTACTTCTCGCCAATCGAGTGAGCTTGAAAAATCTGGATGATGGCTCTCAGGTGGATGTGGAGCCTGGCGAATTGGCCGGCCGGTTCAGGATATGAATAAACCAAAAGGTTCCAAGGCCTCCGGCCTTGGCGGGGTCGAGGGGCAGAGCCCCTCGCCTTCCTCGTGAGCTTCGACCACAAACTCGACCGGATACTTACCCGCGCGGAGGAGCTGCGCTTCATGCTCTCCGGCACGCTTGGCGGCGAGGCTTTTGTAAAGGCCTCGAGAGAACTCTCCGAGCTGGAACCGATCGAGCTCCGTATTCAGGAATTGCGTGACTCTGAGAAGGCCAAGCAGGAAGCTGAGGCTTTGCTGGCCGATCCGGAAATGAAAGGGCTGGCCGAGGCGGAGCTGGAGACGCTGAAGCAGGCGCTGCCGGAGCTGGAAATGTCGTTGCGCCTCGCCTTGCTGCCGAAGGACGAGATGGATGATCGTTCCGCCATCCTGGAGATCCGACCCGCCGCCGGCGGCGATGAAGCCGGGTTGTTCGCGGCCGAACTGTTCCAGGCCTACCAGAAATATGCCGGCCTGCAGGGCTGGCGGTTCGAGGTGATGGAGTATGGCGAGAGCGAGCTCGGCGGGTTGAAGGAAGGCATCGCCGAAATCACCGGCAAATCGGTTTTCTCGAAACTGAAATTTGAATCCGGTGTGCATCGCGTGCAACGTGTTCCCGCTACCGAAACGCAAGGCCGCATCCATACCTCCACCGTTACGGTCGCGGTGCTGCCGGAGGCGGAAGAGGTGGATGTGGAGGTCAATGAGAGCGATTTGCGCATCGACGTCTACCGCGCTTCCGGCGCCGGCGGTCAGCACGTGAACAAAACCGAAAGTGCGGTGCGCATCACGCATTTGCCCACCGGCATTGTCGTTGCGATGCAGGAAGAGCGTAGCCAGCATAAAAACCGCGCCAAGGCGATGAAGATTCTGCGGGCGAGGATGTACGAGGCGCAGCGTTCCAGCCTGCACGCCACCCGCGCCGCCGACCGCAAGGGTCAAGTCGGCACCGGCGACAGGTCGGAGCGCATCCGCACCTATAATTTTCCGCAAGGCCGCGTGACCGATCACCGCATCAACCTGACGCTGCACAAGATCGATCGCATCATGCTGGGCGAGATGGACGACGTCATCGACGCGCTGATCGCCGAGGATCAGGCCTCCCGCCTGGCCGCGGATACGTGAAAACCGCCGACGCCGTGCGCGAGATCGCGGCACGGCTCGGCGCGGCTGGGATCGAAGACGCAAGGCGCGAGGCGCGGATTCTGCTGGCCGGCGCTTATGGCGTGGATGCGGCGGGGTTGCTTCTGCTGCCCGAAATGTCTGAGGGCGTATTTGAGTCTTTTGTCGCCCGCCGTGAAAAGCGTGAGCCGCTGGCCTATATTCTGGGCCGCAAGGAGTTCTGGGGGCTGAATTTCGAGGTCTCGCCGGCGACGTTGATTCCGCGCCCTGACAGCGAAACATTGATCGATGCGGCTTTGGCGGAATTTGCAGAACGGGCGCGCGTGAAACGCATTCTCGATCTTGGCACCGGCACCGGCTGCTTGCTGCTCGCCGCGCTGAGCGAATTTACCGACGCGTTCGGGATCGGCGTGGACCTCTCGCCGGCGGCCGCCTCGCTTGCCGCCCGTAACGCCCGTAGTCTTGGCCTGGACAGGAGGAGCGCCTTCATCGCTGGAAATTGGTCAGCCTCGCTGCGGCACAAATTCGATCTGGTGCTGAGCAATCCGCCTTATATTGCCGGCGCCGATTTGCCGGAACTGATGCCGGAGGTCGCCTGCTTCGAGCCCCGCAGCGCGCTTGATGGCGGGGCGAACGGGCTGGATGCGTACCGGGCGATCATCGCGGCCCTGCCCGGTCTGCTGTGCAATTCCGGCGTTGCCGTGCTGGAACTGGGCGCCGGCCAGGCGGCGCCGGTTGCCGCAATGGCCGAAGCGGCCGGCTTTAAAACTGCAATCGCCAAGGATTTGGCAAATATCGGCCGGGCGCTGACGCTCCGGCCTTGAACTTCTGGCAGTCTGAAATAACATTTGGCAGATGACGCGGTAACGGCTAAGCACGTGGTCGTGCGGAGCGGTTAGCCCCGAGTCCCGGTAATTTGCATCAAATATCCCGGGTGCTTTGGGTAAGGTGAATTTATTCCCTGGCCGCGCGCAGCAATCTGACGAGGATGAACAAGATCTTATGAATATGAAGCGCATGCGTGGCCGCAACCACCGTCCGAATGGCGGTGGCGGCGGGAGTTCTGGTGGCGGGTTCCGCAACCAGCAAAACGGCATCCCTTTGAACAGGAACCATGTTTTCGACAGCTCAGGGCCGGAGATGCGCGTGCGCGGCACCGCCCAGCAGCTCTACGAGAAATATCAGCAGCTGGCGCGCGACGCCTCCAGCAACGGCGATCGGGTCACCGGCGAGGCCTATTATCAGCACGCCGAGCATTATTTTCGGATTATCAGCGCCATCAACCAGGCGCAGGGCCATCCGCCGCAAACCCAGCCGAACGGGCAAAACGGCCAGCCCTACCAGAATGGCAGCCAAGGCGGCCATCATCAAAGCCAGGACCGCAATGGCAACTATGCCAGGCCGGAAGCGGAGCCGCAGCAGCATAACGGTCAGCAGAACGGCCAGTACAACAACCAGAATCGCCGCTATGAGCAGAATGGCGAACGCCAGCAGGATCTGCAGCTTGGCAGCGAACCAACGGTACAAGCGGAAGCCCGCCCTGCCGAACCGCAGCGTATCGAGGCGCGGCCGCAGGAAAATCGCCAGCAGGAAAATCGTTCCAATGAGGGGCGGACTTTCGAGCCGCGCAGGCATGACCAGCGCAACCGGTCGGATTTTCAGCGCAACGATCGCAATAACGACGGCCAGGAACGTCCGCGGCCGGAAGGTCCGGTTGTCGATACCCGGATCGATATCAGCTCCGCGCTGGAGGCCGAATTGGCCGCCACGGTTGCCGAGCCCGCAGTACCTGCGACCTTGTCCCAGCCGGAGTTCCACCCGACGGACGGCCGCGCCCCCGTCGTAGAGGCGCGCGCCATTCCGATCATTCCGGATGCGCCGCCACCGGCTTCCACTTCGGTAGAAGCGCCCGCGGCTGAGCTGATGGCTGCAACGGCTGTGCCTGAGCGGGCGGCGCCCAAGCCGCGTGGCCGGCCGAAGGCTGTGAAGCCGGCGCCGAAGGAATAGAAAATGGCCCGGGAGTCCGGGGTCCGGTAGCAACGGAACCGAAACTGCATTCCAGCGAAGTCCGACCGCCGCATCCGATACAGCAGGCGATCGACGCGTTCACCGACAAGGCTGTTAGTGCACCTGTCGCAAGGCTTGCGGGTCGCTTTCGGCGCCGAGGATTGCCCAACTCTAGGACCTGTGCCGACTGGCGAACCGATCGTGGATTCTCCCGAGGGTCCCGATCGGCAGGCCGATGAGCCTGATGCTATGCCGGCTTCATGGCTGCGATAGCCGCCACAGGGACTGGTTTCTTCGCGTATGACGCCGCCACTACCATGTCGTCCACCAGGGCGCAGCATTCGGCTTTGCCCGTCGCTAGCAGTTCGCGGAACGACCGGATCCGGGACATAAACCAGAGCATGGCGGCCAGCGCCGCCGCCGGGCTGCGTGCCATCCGCCGCTTCGTGCGTGGGTAGAGGTTGTATCCGAGCGCCTCGATGAGCTTGAAGCCCGCCTGCATTCCCCGCGCCAGGACGAGCGCCTCTCCCCAGGACGCTCCGCCCCCGCGCCTCAGGCCGGCGACGGAGACGCTTTCGAAAGCCACGCACAAGGGAGCATGACAGCGAAGCCAAAGCGGCATGTTGGCCTCGAGCGCCGTTGGCAGCCCAGCCGAGTTGAAGATGTCCACCCAGCGCTGCCGGTCCATGATGGTCTTCTGACCGCCCGCACCAATGGTGATTTTGAGCCTTCCTTCGGGGTTCAGCATCGCCTGCACGAACGGCATGCCGAGTGCGCAACGCCCGGCGCCGACCGCCGCCTGCAGCTTTTCCGGGCTGAACGTGTTGCCCATGAATTGGACGCAGGCAGCGGCACTGCGCTGCAGGTTCGGTAGAACAGCACCGGTCTGGTGCGCCAGGAGGGTCACGAGCACGAGATCGTATGGCACCGTCTCGTCGAGTGCATCGGCGACAGAGACGACGGCCCGTTCGCCTGTCGAGTCGATGATGGCGCCCTCACTTTGAAGCTGCCGCAACCGGGCAGAGTTTGGGCGGGCAACAACGCTGACGTCATGACCGCCGATGCGGGCCAGCTGGAAAGCGAAGGCGCTGCCGATCTGCCCGGCACCGACGATGGCGATCCGAAGCGGCGGTGCGGGTGTGCCAGGCATGATCCTACTTTCGCTGCTTATGTGTAGCGACGCACAATGATGAATGGTCCGACGCGCAATAGATGGGCATTTCCGGCGCAGATTATTTGAGACGAAATCGGTTGCTCAACGCAAATTAGCTGAGACGCAGCGCACGCTCGGTGAGACGGACGCGCGATAGACGCGGCGCCGCTCACGCTACACGATCAGCGGAACTGGTTGCTGCTGCACCGTCGCAGAATCCGGGCAACACGCGCCAGAAATTCCGCTCGCTCGTCAGTGGTCGACACACGAAATCGCTCCCATTCCGAACTGACCCGGATATCAGCGAATAATCCGGCCTTATCCTCATGGAAATGAAGCCACGCCTTGCCACTCCGATAGAACACACCTGGGCTACGCTCTTTTAATCCCCGCGATTGGATCGCGATGATCAACTCCCGTAAATCATCGAGCGCTGCTGGGCCGGCGTGCTTCATGGTTTTCCGTCCTCAAGTTAAAGGCTGGGCGCCGGGTGCGAAGCAACGGTGCCGGAAGTCCCAGGATGCAGCGTAAAAGAAGTTTTTGCGCCGCTTTTTTCAAAAAGCGGCTGCTTCCTTAGCCGCTTAGCGCGGGGTTAGCACCATCACCATTTGGCGGTTTTCCATTTTCGGCATCTGCTCGACCTTGGTGTCGATGTCCATGTCGGCGCGAATGCGTTCCAGCACTTTTACGCCCAGCTCCTGATGCGCCATTTCGCGGCCGCGGAACCGTAGCGTAACTTTTACCTTGTCGCCCTCGCCGATGAAGCTTTTCATGGCGCGCAATTTCACCTGGTAATCGTTTTCGTCAATATTCGGCCGAACCTTGACCTCCTTGATCTCCACCACCTTCTGCTTCTTGCGAGCCTCGTTGCGCTTTTTCTGCTGCTCGTATTTGAACTTGCCGTAATCGAGGATTTTGGCGACCGGCGGCTCGGCGTTCGGGCTGATCTCGACAAGGTCCAGGCCGGCGGCGAAGGCCTTGGCGATCGCGTCGCGGGTGCTCATGACACCCTGCATCTCTCCATCCTGGTCGATCAAGCGTACTTGGGGAATTCTGATTTCGTCGTTGACCCGGGGACCTTCGCGGGATGGCGGGGCGGGCGGCGCTGGCGGTCTGGCTATGGAAGTCTCCTGTAGAAGTTACGGCAAATGGGCTTAGTCGAGAATCACCGCGTCACGCAATGATTGCGGTTGCGCGGCTCTCATAAAGCTGCGGCGCGGCAGGACAACCTCAGCGTAAATCTGGGGACGTCGCCTCGGCTTTCAACTGAGCCACCGCCGCAACCAAGGGCAGGATTTCCTGCGCGGCGCCGCCCAGCCGGCGGATCGCCACGGTGCCTTCCTCCGCTTCCTTGCGGCCGACGACGATGATGTTCGGCACGTGCTTGATGCTGTGGTCGCGGATTTTCGCGTTGATCTTCTGGTTGGAAAGATCGGTTTCCACCGCGAGCCCAGCCCGGCGCAGCGCATCGGCAACTTCGATGGCGTAGTCGTCGGTATCGGAGACGATGGTGGCGACGACCGCCTGCACGGGCGCCAGCCAGAGCGGGAAGCGCCCGGCATATTGTTCGATCAGGATGCCGAGGAAGCGCTCGAAGCTGCCGAAGATCGCCCGGTGCAGCATGACCGGCCTGGCGCGGGCGGAGTCCGAAGTGACATATTCCGCATCCAGCCGCTCAGGCAGAACAAAATCTACCTGCAGCGTGCCGCATTGCCAGTCCCGGCCGATCGCATCGCGCAGCACGAATTCCAGCTTTGGGCCGTAGAACGCGCCCTCCCCCGGGTTGAGCGTATAGGTCACGCCGGCGATCTCGCAAGCGTTTTTCAGCGCGGCTTCGGCGCGGTCCCAGACCTCGTCGGACCCCGAGCGCTCCGCCGGCCGGTCGGAAAATTTTACGGCAAAGCTCTCGTAGCCAAAATCCTTGTAGACCAAGGCCAGCAGCTCGGTGAAGCGAACCGTCTCCGGCGTGATCTGATCCTCGGTGCAGAAGATATGCGCATCGTCCTGCGTGAAGGCGCGCACGCGCATGATGCCGTGCAGCGCCCCGGAAGGCTCGTAGCGGTGACAGGAGCCGAATTCGGCCATGCGCAAAGGCAATTGCCGGTAGGACCGCAGGCCTTGTTTGAAGATCTGCACGTGGCAGGGGCAGTTCATCGGCTTCAGCGCCAGCGTGCTTTCCTCATCCACCACTTCGGCGATGAACATGCTCTTGCGGAACTTCTCCCAATGACCGGATTGCTCCCACAGTTTGCGATCTACCAGCTGCGGCGTCCGCACTTCCTCATAGCCGGCGGCTTCCAGGCGGCGGCGCAGATAGGATTCCACGGTGCGGTACAGCTTCCAGCCTTTCGGGTGCCAGAATACGCTGCCCACCGCCTCTTCCTGGATATGGAACAGATCCATCTCTTTGCCGATCCGGCGATGGTCGCGCCGTTCCGCTTCTGCAATCTGGTGCAGATGCGCGTCGAGCTCCTTTTGGTCGCGCCAGGCGGTGCCGTAGATGCGGCTGAGCATCGGGTTGCGGTGATCCCCGCGCCAATAGGCGCCGGCGGTCTTTGTCAGCTTGAAGGCGCCGCCGATATCGCCGGTCGTGCGCATATGCGGGCCGCGGCACAGATCGAGCCATTCACCCTGTTTGTAGATGGTAATCGTCTCGCTCTCGGGCAGGTCTGCGATCAGCTCGGCCTTGAAGTCCTCGCCGCGCGCCTGGAAGAATGCGATTGCCTCGGCGCGCGGCCAGACCTCGCGGGTGAACGGCGCGTTGGCGGCGATGATCTCGCGCATCTTGGTTTCGATCGCCGGCAAATCATCCGGCGTGAACGGTTCGTTGCGGGCAAAATCGTAATAGAAGCCGTTTTCGATGGCGGGGCCGATGGTGACCTGCGTGCCCGGGTAGAGCGCCTGCACGGCTTCGGCCAGCACATGCGCCGTGTCGTGGCGGATCAGGGCGAGGGCCGCGTCATCCTTGCGGGTGGTGAATTTCACGCGGCAATCGCCGGTGATCTCGCGTGCCAGATCCTGCTCGGCGCCGTTCACTTCCATCGCCAAAGCGGCGCGGGCGAGACCCGGGCCGATCGCGGCGGCGATTGCCGTGCCGGTCACCGCGCCGTCGAACTCACGGACAGAACCGTCGGGCAGGGTTATGGCAGGCATCGCAAACGCTCCAGCAGATTGAAGCGCGTTATGGCAGGGATGAAAGAACCGTTGCAACCGGCAGATCAGCAAGGCTGGGCGCACGTAATATGGTGGGCCGGCCGCCATCAGGATAACGCGGCGCGGTAAGCTCGGGATCGGAAGCGGCGGAGAACAGGACGGCGCAGGGGATGTTCAGTACCGCCGCCAGATGCATCGGGCCCGTATCGTTGCCGATGGCAAGCGTTGCACGCGCCGTGACGGCGGCGAGTTGGAGAAGATCGGTCCGGCCGATCAGGTTCAGGCCCGGCACCTCGAACGGCAGCTGCTCGCCTTTGCCGCCGACCCAGACGATTTCCTTGTTCAGGTTTTTCGCGAGCTGCAGGAAGCGTTCTGCCGGCCATTTCTTCTCCGGCCGGGTTGCGGAAGCGCCCGGGACCAGCAGCGCGAAATTCTCAGGCAGATCGAAACCCGAGACATCGGCGTTGGTCAGCCAGCCGAGATCCGGCGCGGGTAGATCTGCAATCCCTGCCATGGCGAGCTGCTCGGCGATGCGCTCGCGCGTGTGCAGGGTGACGCGCCCGGGATTGGCGTGCGGAAAGGCGCAGCCGGCGGCGATCCCCGACCAGGGCGGCCGCCCTGCCAGCCGGAAATAGGAAGAGGATCGGCCGGAGGTCTGCAGATCGTAGACCATTTCGAAGCCGCGCAACTGCCGCCGCAGCCTTAAAAACGCCGGCAGATGCCAGAACGGTAGCCGGGGATCGATCTCGATACAATCGAACCATGGACTGCGTTCCAGAAAACCCTTGAACGGCGCCGTCGTCAGCAATGTGATGGCCGCGTCCGGATGCTTTGCCAGGATGGCAGCGAAGGCCGGCATGGCCAGAACAATGTCGCCAAGCGCCCCATGCTTGATGACGAGAATCTTCAAACGCGGCTCAGCAGAAGTTTCACCGCATCCAGTACCGCCTCCACCGTCAAATCCTGCATCGCGGCTGCTCCCGCAGGACCAGGTGCCACCGCTGCCGCGGCAAGCCGGCCGGCCGGCGCGTACTGGCTGGCGTGGGAAGGGCCGAACAGGCCCAAAGTCGGCGTCCCGGAGGCCGCGGCAAGATGCATCAGCCCGGAATCGTTGCCGATGAACAATTCCAGCCGGCGCATGCAGGCTGCAACCTCGGTCAGCTTCAGCTTGCCGGTAAGGTCGATCGCATCGGGCAGCAAAGCCAGCACGGGTGAGGCAAATTCAAGTTCCCGCGCGCCTGGACCAGCGAAAACCACCGCCTGTGCTCCGGCCCACCCGGCGCCGGCAAGATTACGGAAAACCGCGGCAAAACGCTCAGGCGGCCAGATTTTTGCGCCCCAGTTTGCGGTAGGCCCGAGCCCGATCAGTTTCTTCCCCGCCGGCAGCAGCATCGCGGCGCGTTCCGCATCCGCCGCGTTCGTCCATGCCACCGGCAGCGGCGGCGGGTTCAGCCCCATCGCAGTGCCCAGCTGCACATAGCGCCAGCCCGGCTTCCTGCCGCCGCGAATGCTCTTGCGGCGCTTCGCCAGCAGAAAATACGCCAAGCCCGAGCCCCGCACATCCACCACGATATCCCAGGAATGCCCCACCAGCTTCAGCCAGAGCCGGAACCAGTGAAAATCGAACCTCTCCTTGTCGAACACGATCCGCCGCTCCAGCTGCGGTAGATGCGCAAACACATCCTGCGCCACCACCCCGACTGCAACCGTGATCCGGGCCTGCGGATGCTCAAGGCGCAACCATTCCAGAATCCCCGAAGAAATGACGGCGTCGCCAATCCGGGAAGAGGCAATAAAGAGAATACGCATCGCGGCGGTCTTATGCGGGCAAGCACGGATTTAAGAAAGCAGCGGCTTTTTGAAACTAACGGCGCAAAACTTTTGTTAACCTTCAGCCGGGAGGTTCGAGCTCCCGTAGCCCAAATCCATGGAAGGCTTTTTGCCGCACCTGCTGCCCGGTTCTTTTGCGAAATAGAAGCGCTTACTGGCCTTCGAGAAGCTCGGCGTAGACCTGCAGTACCGCGTTCTGCATCGCCGCAACCGAGTGGGTTTCGCTCACCGCTGCCCTGACATGTCGGCCCCAGGCGACTCGGATATCCGGCGTCAGGTCCAGCACCTTGTCGATGGCTTCGGCCAAAGCGGCGGCGTCGCCGGGTGGAACCAGGAAACCGGTCTCGCCGTCGACGATGGTCTCGCGGGCACCGCCATGGTCCGTGGCGATGACCATGCGCGCCATCGCCTGCGCCTCGATGATGGTGCGGCCGAAGGCTTCCGGGTCGGTCGAGGCATTGACCACCACATCCGCCAGCATCATGGCTGCCGGCATGTCTTCCACGTTGCCCGCGAGCCTGACCCGGTCCGCAACGCCCAGGCGGTGCGCGTGGGTGATCAGTTCCTGCACGTAATGCGCCCGGCCCTGGTCGCTGCCGGCCAGCACCGCCAGCGCATCCTGGTGCCGCATGGCGCCGAGCGCAGAGATGAGCAGTTTCTGGCCTTTCCAGCTGGTCAGCCGGCCGGGCAGCAGGATGGTCGGGGCGCCGAGTTTCAGCCGCCAGCTCTGCGCCAGCCGGCCGGCGCGATCGCCCAGCACCGTAGCGGGGTCGAATTTTACCGGATCGACGCCGCCCGGGATTACCCGTAGTCTCGGCGCCGCTTCCGGGTAGCGTTGCAGGATCAGCTCCGCGATGAAATGGCTGACCGCGATCACCCGCTCGCCCAGCGCCATCACGGCGTTATAGCGTTGCTTGAACGGGCCGTTTTCGGTGTAGGTCCCATGATAGGTCGTCACGAACCGGGCATCGGTTTTCCGGGTGGCCCAATAGCCGGACCAAGCCGGTGCCCGCGAATGGGCGTGCGCGATATCGACTTTTTGCTCCCTTATCAGCCGCTGCAGCCGCCCGGCATTGCGGCGCATCTTCCATGGCATTTTGGTATCGAGCGGCAGCGGGATCAGCTGGGCGCCGGCGCGTAAGGCGGCCTGGGTCAGGGCGCTTGCCTCACCGCTTTCGCAGGCGATTAGGGACCTGTGTCCGGCTTTGGTCAGCGCTTCGGCGATCTCGACGACCACCCGCTCCGCCCCGCCGGTATCAAGCTTCGGCACCAGTTGCAGAACCGTAAGCTGTCTACCCATCTTGCTTATGCACCGGCGGCGTTCATGCTGCGGCGGCTATCACGGTTTTGCGACCAAGGGGAGTTTTGCTGATGCGGGTTGCGAAGCTAAAGCGCGAGGACAGCCTGGAATTGGCCTATGACTACCTCCCCGGTGCCGCGCCCGTGGTGGTTTTTCTGCCTGGCTTTGCCTCCGACATGGGCGGCACCAAGGCGATGTTTCTACGAGAAGTCTGCGCGGCACGCGGCCAGGCCATGCTGCGCCTGGATTATTCCGGGCACGGAGCATCCGGTGGCAGATTCGAGGACGGCAGTATCGGCATCTGGGCGGAGGATGCGGCGCGGGTGATCGAAGCTGTTACCGGCGATGAAAAATTATCTTTTGTAGGCTCATCGATGGGCGGGTGGATCGCTTTGCTGCTGGCTTTGCGCTTCAACGCGCGGGTCGAGTCGCTGCTGCTGATCGCGCCGGCGCCGGATTTCACCGAGTTGTCGATCCGGCCGAACCTTACGCCGGCGCATCTGGCGGCGCTGGCGCAGAAGGGCATGTTCCACGCGCCCAGCGAGTACGGCGACCCGCTGCCGATCACCCAGAAACTGCTGGATGATGGTGTCGAGCACTTGCTGCTGGGCGGCGAGATCGGCATCGCCTGCCCCGTGACCATATTGCACGGCATGGCGGATCCGGATGTGCCGTGGCGGCACAGCCTGAAGCTTGCGGAATGCCTGCAGACACAGGCGGTCAAGCTTGTGTTCATCAAGGATGGTGACCACCGGCTCTCGCGGGCGGCGGATTTGTCACTTCTGGCGATCGCGCTCCGCCGTCTCCTCGGCCAGGATGGCGATTAAGCCTTCCCGGTAGCCGGGGTATTTCCATTGCAGCCCAAGCGCAGCCTTGGTCTTGGCGTTGTCGACGCGGCGGTTTTCCGCCCAGAAGCTGCGGGCCATCGGTGACATTTTTTCAACCGCCTGATCGTAAGGCACCACCGGGGGCGGATCGACGCCGAGCAGCCCGGCCGCTTCCACCACCACATCGGCGCTGGCGGCCGGTTCGTCGTCGCTGAAATTGAAAACACGCCGGCCGGGCGGTGAATTCTGTTGGATCGCCGCCAGAACGCCGGCGGCGATATCATCGCGGTGGATGCGGCCGAAGAGATGGCCGGGCTTTACCACACGTCTTGCATTCCCTTCCCGCAGATCGTCGAACATCGATCGGCCGGGGCCGTAAATGCCGGCCAGACGAAAGATGTCGACCGCGCGCCTGTCGCTGAACGCAGCCATTGCCGCTTCCGCCTGCAGGCGGCGCTGTGCCCGCGGCGATTGCGGGGCGGGATCGGAATCTTCATCCACCCAGCCGCCATCGCGGTTGCCGTAGACGCCGGTGGTGGATAGATAGCCGATCCAGCGCAGTTCGGCGGCTTGCGAAATCTGCCCGGCATAACGGGCCAAAACCGGATCGCCTTCATCTCCCGGAGCCGCGGTAATGACGATATGAGTCGCGGCCCGGATCGGGATTTCCGCCAGATCGAAAGGAATAAGGGTCACCCCGGGCTCCGGCGCCAAGGCATCAGGGTCGCGCGAAGTCGCCCAGACCTCCATTCCAGCCCGGTTCGCGAGCTTGGCGATCGCGCGACCCGAATAGCCGAAGCCAAAAATCAGGAGCAACTAGAAATCCAGATCGGAATAGCGCGGCGGCGGCACCATGCCGCTGACCCTATCCGCCAGCACCGAACGAAAACAGGGCCGCGACTTCATGCGCGCGTACCACTCCTTGGCCGGCGCCGAGACCGACCAATCCACCGCATCGATATAATCCAGCGAGGACAAATACGCCGCCGCGGCAAAATCCGCCAATGATAGATTGGCTCCGGCCAGCCATTTCCGGTTCTCCGCCAGCCAGCCGATATAGCTTAAATGGTATTTAATGTTTGCCAGGCCGGTGCGCAAAGCCGCGGCATCCGGCGCGCCCAGGCCCAGCATCTGCTTCATGGTTTTCTCCCAAAGCAGATTGCGCAGCACCTCATTGGCAAATTTGACGTCGAACCAGGCGACCAGCCGACGCGTCTCCACCCGCTCGCCCAGCGTGCGGCCGAGCAACCCCATGTCCGGATAGGCCTCATCCAGGTATTCGCAGATCACCGCGGAATCCGGGATGACCAGGCCGTTATCCTCGACCAAGGTCGGCACCGTACAGGCAGGATTGATTTCGAGATATTCCGGCCGGCGCGCCCAGACCTTTTCCGTCCGCAGCTCAAACGGCAGACGCTTCTCCGCCAGAACCAGCCGCACTTTACGTGCGTACGGCGATAGCGGCAGATGATAGAGGACTCGCATGGCTTGTTATGCCAGAATTCACCGCAGGCCGCCAAGGCGGCCCGCGCCGGAGAAGTAAGTGCGTTCTCTTCTGACGAAAAAGAACCAAATACGTCTTCGGCTCGAGGCCTGGCGGGTTTTGCCGACGGCGCCCCAAACCCAGCGTTCGATTAGATTTTTTGGATCTTTTTTTCGAAAAAGAACCGCTTGCCCTACCTGGACTTCTTGTACAGTTTCTGGGCGATCTCGAACATCTCCTCCGGCGCGTAGTCCGGCGCGAAGGCGCCGTAATTGCCGGCCATGTCGCTGATTTTGCCACCCTCGGGCGCGCCTTCCACGACTTCGAGCTTGCCCGGCGGATCGCCCGGCAGTGCGACTTCGTCATTGCTCCATATTCCCGACATTTCGGTATAATCATCCGGGCTGAAACTATACAGCCGGCGATGGCTGCCTTCGTCCAGATATTTCTGGCATTCGGGGATACGCGACAGATCGATATTCGGCGTCGGCAGCATCTTCTCGATCTCGACCCCGGTCAGCTTTTTCAGTGCCAAAGCATAGGCATGGGCATGAACGGAACCGCGCACCAACAGATAGCCGCAGACTTCGCGGCCGGTCGGTTCCGTCATCGTCGAATAGGTCCGCAGCTTGTGGATGCGGGCGCCGCATTCCAGGTGGAAATTATGCAGCAGGTCGATGATGAGGTTACCGGTCGTGGTAACGAAATCCATGTTCCAGGAGGCGCCGTTGGCGTTCATCGGCATCGCGCCGCCGCCGTTGGATAGAAAGGAGCTGGCCAGGCGGATATCCTGCATGTCGCCGAACGGTGCGAGGGAAATATCGACGTCTTGGGTCGGATCGCCGGGGCCGTTATTGAGCATGGCGACACCGTTGCTTACCAGTTCGACGTGACCCAGCTCTTCCGCCGTGATGCTGGCAACCAGGCTGTAGAACGGCCGCATCGCCTTCTTGTTGCGAAAGTTGAAGCTCTGGAACATGTAATTTCCCAAGGTCGACATCTCGCCGTATTTGCCGCCGAGCAGCTCCTGCAACGCCGCCGCCGCGTTCGGATTGGGTGCTGTGGGTTCGGGAATGTCCGCTTGCAATTTGTCGATGCGTAAAAACATGCTCTGCTCCGGTCATCATATATCGGAGCGAAAATGCCCGGATATCTATGATAGATCGGACAGGGCAGCTCAACGGCAACTAATCATGTGATTAACTGCAAGACAGTAGCACGCGCAGGCGCAGGCGTTGCCAGGCAGGATCGTTCACCAGGGCAATTCGGTGCCGTCGTAGCTGAAGAATTTTCCCGTATCTGGCACGGTCAAATTGTTCAATACCTGCAACATTTCGGCCGCTGCGATTGCCGGCGTGCGAACGTTGAGACCGGTTTTTGCGAAGGGCGATGAAAGCGGCGTCGCCACGGTGCCGGGATGCAGCGCAACACAGATCGCGAGCGGCCGCTTTCGCCGTAGCTCGATCGCGGCCGTGTGCACGATCTGGTTCAGCGCCGCCTTTGCCGCCCGGTAGCTGTACCAGCCGCCGATAGCGTTATCGCCGATGCTGCCGACCTTAGCCGATAAGGTTGCAAACACGCTTCGCCTGTCACGCGGCAGCAACGGCAAAAAATGCTTCATCAGCAGTGCCGGACCGATGGCGTTGACCGCAAAACCATGTGCCATGTGGGCTGGATCGATCGCAGTGAAGCTTTTTTCCGGCATAAAACCGCTGCCGTGCAGAAAACCGGTGGCATCGATGATCAGATCGGCGTCGATATTATGCGCTGCGACGGCCGCCGCAGCGGCTTTGATGGAAGACTCGTCCTCGATATCGACGGCCGGTGTCGATCGCCTGGAATATCGCAACGTGCCCGCTCCAAGCAGGTCGGCAAAAGCCGCGCCGATCCCGCCAGTCGCGCCGAATAGGATAGCAACCACGCAATGTTCCTCCCATGCAGTATCAGCAAGCCGTAGCGCGGCACGTCGCGCGTTCCGCCATCTTCCGGTTGCGGCGCCCAGATCAGATCGTTGGCCTGTAACCGAAGGCAGCGATGCCCGACATGCTCCGGCGGGCAGTGGAACATTCGGATGGCGGAATGCCCTACGCTTCCGGCCTACGTCTCGGGCTTTGTGCGCGACGACGCCCCCCCCGGCTCAGGAATCGAAAAAGTTTTTCAGTTCGTTTTTTTCAAAAAACAACCGCTTGCCTACGCCCTGACCGCCTGCACTTCCTCGGCCATCGGCACCGACAGGTATTTGACGTATTCCTTCGGCACCACCTGCCAAAAATGCGGCAGGACGCGGTCCCAGTCGTTCAGCAGGCGGGCGGCGAAGTGGCTGCCGGTTTCCTGTACATGGCGTTCCACCAGCCCCTGCAGCTCGCCTTGCCAGTGCAGGCTGCTCACGCGCTGCCACAGCAGGGTTTCCGGGTTCAGCCGGACTTCGAATTGCGATCCGGGATCGTAGATGAAGGCCATGCCGCCGGTGAAGCCGGCGCCGAAATTATCGCCGACCATGCCGAGCACCACCACCGTGCCGCCGGTCATGTACTCGCAGCCATTGGAGCCGATGCCTTCCACCACCGCGATAGCACCCGAATTGCGCACGGCGAAGCGCTCGCCCGCCTTGCCGGCTGCAAAGAGCTCGCCGGAGGTGGCGCCGTACAGCACGGTGTTGCCGATGATGGTATTCTCGTTGCTCACCAGCTTCGAGGATGGCGCCGGCCGAATGACGATGGTCGCACCCGATAAACCCTTGCCGACATAGTCGTTGGCGTCGCCAAACACTTCCAGCTTCAGCCCGCGCACCGCAAAGGCGCCGAGCGACTGTCCGGCCGAGCCGTTCATTCGAACCGACACGTGGTTCGGCTGCAGTTTCAGGTGCTTGAGTTTCTTGACGATCTGCGAGGAGAATTTCGTACCGATCGCGCGGTGTGTGTTGCGGATGTTGTATTGCAGCTGCGTCTTGTCGCCGTTTTTGAAAAACGAACCAGCGTCCTTGATCATCTGCGCGTCCAGCGTCTCCGGCACTTCGTTGCGTTCTGTCATCGTACAATAGCGTGCATAGCCGCCGGGGTCCGCCTGCGCGAGGATCGGATTCAGATCCAGATCGTCCAGAATATCGGCGCCGCGGCTGACTTGATACAGCAGATCCGTGCGGCCGATGATATCGGTGATCTTGCGAACCCCCAACGAAGCCAGAATGCTGCGCACATCCTCCGCGATGAAGGAGAACAAATTGATCACCTTCTCCGGCGTGCCCTCGAATTTCTTGATCAGCTCCGGATCCTGCGTGCACACGCCGACGGGGCAGGTATTGGAATGGCATTGCCGCACCATGATGCAGCCCATGGCCACCAAGGAAGCCGTGCCGATGCCAAACTCCTCGGCGCCCAGCATGGCGGCGATCACCACGTCGCGGCCGGTTTTCATGCCGCCATCGGTGCGCAGCACCACCTTGTGGCGCAGGCGGTTGAGCATCAGCACCTGATGCGCCTCCGACAGCCCCATCTCCCACGGCATGCCGGCGTATTTGACCGAGGATTGCGGCGAGGCGCCGGTGCCGCCGACATGGCCGGAGATCAGGATGGCGTCCGCCTTGGCCTTCGCGACGCCGGCGGCGATGGTGCCGATACCGGAGCGCGAAACCAGCTTCACGCAGACTGAGGCAGCCGGATTGATCTGCTTCAGATCATAGATCAGCTGCGCCAGATCCTCGATCGAGTAGATGTCGTGATGCGGCGGCGGCGAGATCAGCGTCACGCCCGGCGTCGCATGCCGCAATTTGGCGATCAGCTCCGTCACCTTGAAACCGGGCAGCTGCCCGCCCTCCCCCGGCTTGGCACCTTGTGCGATCTTGATCTCGATTTCCCGGCAGTCGTTCAGGTATTGCGCGGTTACGCCAAAGCGGCCGGAAGCGATCTGCTTGATTGCCGACGAGGCGTTATCGCCGTTGGCGCGCGGCTCCGCCCTTGCAGGATCCTCGCCCCCCTCGCCGCTATCGGAGCGCGCGCCGATCCGGTTCATTGCGATCGAGAGCGTCTCATGCGCCTCCGGGCTCAATGCCCCCAAGGAAATACCGGGCGCCAGCAGCCGTTTGCGGATTTCGGTGACGCTTTCCACTTCGTCCAGCGAAATCGGCGTCAGCCCGTCGGTGCGAAAATCCAGCAGATCGCGCAGGGCGACCGGCGGCTGCTTGCGAACCGTGTCCACATAGCGCCGGTAATGCTGGTAGTTGCCGCTGCTGACCGCGGTCTGCAGCAGATGGATCGCATTGTTGTCGAAGGCATGCGTCTCGCCGCGCCGGCGCAACCGGTACACGCCGCCGATTTCCAGCGGAATCACATTGCTGTTCCAGGCGGCCTTGTGCAGCTCCAGCACCTTATGCGCGATGCCGGGCAGGCCGATGCCGGAAATGCGCGAACTCATGCCGGGGAAAAACTCGCCGACCAAAGCGCGCGAAAGTCCGATCGCCTCAAAATTATAGCCGCCGCGATAGGAAGCGACCATGGAGATGCCGAGCTTGCTCATCACCTTCAGCAGGCCCTTGTCGATCGCCTTCTTGTAGCGCCCGACGGCTTCTTTGAGCGTCAGCTTGCCGAACAGCCCGCGCGCCTGGCGATCCGCGATGCTCTCCTGCGCCAGATAGGCGTTCACCGTGGTGGCGCCCACGCCGATCAGCACCGCGAAATAATGCACGTCGAGACATTCCGCAGCCCGAACGTTAAGGCTGGTAAAGGTGCGCAGGCTTTGCCGCACCAGATGCGTATGCACCGCACCGGTGGCGAGGATCATCGGAATCGGCGCCCGCTCCGGCCCGGTCGCCTCGTCGGTCAAGATCACATGGGTGCAGCCGGCGCGAACGCCTTCCTCCGCCTCACGCCGGATGCGCTCGATGGCGCGGCGCAAGCCCCCTTCGCCGTTGATCACCTTGAAGGTGCAATCCACCACGCAGGCGGAATCGCCCATGGTCTTGCGCATCGCATCGAACTCGACGGTCGATAAAACCGGTGAATCCAGCTGCAACAGATCGCATTGCTCGGAATCCTCGTCCAGCACGTTGCCAAGATTGCCGAGCCGGGTTTTCAGGCTCATCACCCGGGTTTCGCGCAAGCTATCGATCGCCGGGTTGGTCACCTGCGAAAAACTCTGCCGGAAAAAATTATGCAAACCGCGATAGCGGGCGGAAAGCACCGCGATCGGCGTGTCATCGCCCATCGAGCCGATGGCCTCCGATGCGTCCTCCACCATCGGATGGAGCAGCAGCTCCAGCTCCTCCAGCGTGAAGCCGACCGCGAGCTGGCGGCGGCGCAAAGCTTCGGCGTCGTAGCGCACCGGCTCCGGCGCGTCGGTCTTCACGATATGGTCGATTACCGTGATCCGCTTCACCCAGCTGCCGAAATCCTGGCGCGCCGCCAGCATGTCTTTCATTTCGGTATCGTCGTAGAATTTCGCGTGATCCAGGTCGACGCCGATCGTCTGCCCCGGGCCGACATGGCCCTTCTCTACGATATCCTCCTCGTCGAACTGCACCATGCCGGCTTCCGACCCGACGCTCAGCATGTTATGGGAGGTGATCGAGTAGCGCAGCGGCCGCAGACCGTTGCGGTCCAGCCCGGCGATCACGAACCGGCCATCGGTTGCAGCGATCGCCGCCGGGCCGTCCCAGGGTTCCATCACCGCGTTGCAATACAGGAACAGATCGCGGTGCTTCTTCGGCATGGTCGCGTCATTGCCGATCGACGGGGGCACCATCAGCGCCTTTGCCATCGGCGCGTCACGGCCGGCGCGCACCAGCAGCTCGAACACATTATCGAGCGATGCGGTGTCCGATCCGCCGGCCTGCACCACCGGTTTCACCGCATCTAGAAATGCGTTCAGCCCTTCCGCCGCCAGCCGCGTTTCGTGGCTCTTCATCCAGTTGGTGTTGCCGGCAACCGTGTTGATCTCGCCGTTATGCGCCAGCATGCGGAAAGGCTGCGCCAGCTTCCAGGTCGGAAACGTATTCGTCGAATAGCGCTGATGATAGATCGCAAAGCGCGAGATGAAGCGGGTATCCAGCAGGTCCGGATAAAAATCCGTCAGGCTCGCCGCCAGGAACATGCCCTTGTAGATGATCGATCGGCAGGACAGCGAACAAAGATACAGCTCCGGAATCTGCGAGACGATCGCCGCCTTCTCGATCTTGCGGCGGATGATGTACAAATCGCGCTCGAACACTTCCTCGGCCACGCCACGGGCGTTCCACAGCATGATCTGCTCGATCTCCGGCCGTGTCGCATTGGCCTTCTCGCCAATGCACTCCACATTGATCGGCACCTGGCGCCAGCCATAGATGCGGTAGCCGAAATTCAGGATCTCGGTCTCGACGATCTGCCGGCAACGCTCCTGCGCCGACAGGTCGGTCTTCGGCAGAAACACTTGGCCCACCGCGATCGGCCCTTCGCGCAGCCGATCGCCGCCGCGCTTGACCGCGGCCGCAAAAAAATCTTGCGGGATCTCGATGTGAATGCCAGCACCATCGCCGGTCTTGCCATCCGCATCCACCGCGCCGCGATGCCAGACCGCCTTTAGCGCATCGATGCCGGCCTGCACCACATCCCGGCGCTTCTTGCCATCCAACGCCGCCACCATGCCAACCCCACAAGCGTCATGCTCCTGCGAACGGTCATAGGTCTGCGCAAGCAACGCTTCATTGCGCGACCAGGAGGCGACGAACTCGGTTCCGGTTTCCATGCCAGGTAATCCCTTAAAATAGCAGTTCTTTTTCTGAAGAAAAAGCACGCAAAAGACTTTTGATCCTAGGGGCGCCGGCGGATTGCCGCCTCGGAACCCGCATCAAGCCATTGCAACGGGTGTTCTGCCGGGCCTGGGGCTTTGTCGGCGCCAACGCCCGTGGCCCAGCGTAAAAAGAGTTTCCTGCTGGTTTTCAAAAAAGAAGCGCTTGCTTTTGCCCTCACTCCGCCGCCTGCGCCAAGCCGGCGCTTACTTGCACATATTGGTCGATAGCTGCCGCGGCCTCGCGGCCATCGCGAATGGCCCAGACCACCAGGCTGGCGCCACGTACGATGTCGCCGGCGGCGAAGACGCCGGGCATTGAGGTCATGAAGCTGCGGGGATCGACTTTTACCGTGCCCCAGCGGGTGACGGAGAGTTCTTTTTGATCGAACAAGACGGGCACGTCTTCCGGGTCGAAGCCCAGGGCCTTGATGACCAGGTCGGCTTCCACGGTGAAGGCGCTGCCGGCGATGGGGTCGACGGAGGCGCGGCCGGAGGCGTCGGGCAGGCCGAGATGCATGCGAATCGCGCGCACGCCGGCGACCGTATTCTCGCCCAGGAAGGCTTCGGGCGCGGCGAGCCATTCGAAGATCACGCCCTCGTCCTCGGCATTGCCGACTTCGCGCAGCGAGCCCGGCATGTTGGCCTTGTCGCGGCGGTACAGGCAGGTGACGGATTTCGCACCTTGCCGCACGGCGGTCCGCACGCAATCCATCGCGGTATCGCCGCCGCCAACGACGACGACGTTTTTATCGGCGGCGTTCAACAGGCCGGAATCGAAATCCGGAACGGCATCGCCGAGCCCTTTGCGGTTGGAGGTGATGAGGTAATCCAGCGCCGGCAGGATGCCGGGCAGGCCGGAGCCGGGACCGGTGAGTTCGCGCGCCTTATATACGCCGGTGGCAATCAGCACGGCGTCGTGTTTGTCGCGCAGTTCGGCGAAGCTCAGGCCGCCGCCGATATCGGCGTTCAGCTCGAACTTCACGCCGCCATCGGTCAGCCATTTGCCGCGGCGGATGACGATGCTTTTCTCCAGTTTAAAGCCGGGGATGCCATAGATCATCAGGCCGCCGACGCGATCATGCCGGTCATACACCGTTACCTGGTAGCCGCGGCTGCGCAACGCTTCCGCGGCTGCAAGGCCGGCCGGGCCGGCGCCGATGATGCCGACGGAGTAGGGTAGTTCGCGCTGCGCGGTGATCGGCTTGACCCAGCCCATTTCAAAGGCGGTATCGGTAATGAAGCGTTCGACGGCGCCGATGGTCACGCTCTCGAAGCCTTTTTCGATGACGCAGTTGCCTTCGCAGAGCCGATCCTGTGGGCAGATCCGGCCGCAGATTTCCGGGAAGGTGTTGGTGGCCGACGAGATTTCGTACGCTTCCTCCAGCCGGCCTTCCGCCGTCAGTTTCAGCCAGTCGGGAATGTTGTTGGAGACCGGGCAATGGATCGAGCAGAAGGGAATGCCGCATTGGCTGCAGCGGCTGGATTGCTGCTTTGCACCAGGGATGTCGAAGCGTTCGTAGATCTCATCGAAATCTTCCTTGCGCTCGCCGATCATGCGCTTTTGCGGCGTCTTCTGCGGCAAATGGGTGAATTGCAGCATGCGTTCAGCCATGGTGGCTCCTTACGGCACAGATGTTCAAGCGCGGCATGCGACGCGACGCCGTTAGACACGTCTTAACGATATCTCGGCAGATTGCCAGCGGTTTTTCACCGATGGGACAGCGGACATGACCTATAAATGGTGAAATAAGCGTCGATATTGCATAGCGTCGCTCGAGAAGGCGGTAACTAGGGCCGTTTTGACAACTATAGTGAGAAAGCCCGACGCCGGCCGCCGCTGCGAAAGCGCTCCAGATATTGCGGTACCACCATATCCATGGGCGTCGGCGTGATACCGAATGATGCAAGATCAAGTGCACCCTCTGCAACAACATTATCGTGCTGCAACAACTTAATCTGGTCGGCGGTCAGCAGCTTGCCGGGAAGGCGCTCCAGGAACAGCGCATTGAACCGTGCCAATGCGATAGGCATGTCTATAATCCCACGATGCCGTTCGCTGATCTTTAGTGTGTATTCAATCAGTTCCTTGAATGTCTTTATGTCCGGACCGCCGAGTTCGGCAACCTGCCCAGCGGCCTTGCCGTCCGCCGCCAGAACGATCGCATCCGCCACGTCGCCGACATAGACCGGCTGAAACCTGGTCTTGCCGCCGACGATCGGCACCACCGGCGAGATCATGGCAAGCCCGGCGAAGCGGTTGAAGAACTGATCTTCCGCGCCGAACAGGATGGAGGGGCGAAGGATCACGGCGCGGGGAAAGGCAGCGCGTACCGCCTGCTCGCCCTGCCCTTTGCTGCGCGCATAGTCGCTTAGGCCTTGCGGGTCGGCGCCGATTGCGGAGACATGCACGAAATGCTGCACGCCTGCGGCGGCTGCCAGCCGGGCGATACGCGCAGCACCTTCCTTTTGCACCCGGAAGAAATCCCCCTTGCGCTGCTCGGCCAGGATGCCGGCGAGGTTGATGACGATATCCGCCTGCTCCACCGCGCGGGCGATGGCGGCCTCCTGCTCGAGCGGCGCGTAGAGCGGCACCACCTGGCCAACCGAACCCAGCGGCTTCAGGAACATTGCCGCTTCGGTATTGCGCACCGCCACCCGCACGATAAAGCCGCGCGCCGCCAGGCGCTGGACCACGTAGCGGCCAATAAAGCCCGAGCCGCCGAAAACCGTCGCAACTTTCCGCGTCAACGCCATGATCCGCACCTTTTTCGATTTGCACTGCTTGTACGTGTTGCCGCGTTCAATTCAAGCAAGCGCCAAGGCAGCCGCGCCTGACGCTGCACGCGTACCGCGCCTTGACGCCCCACGCGTACCGCGCCTTGACGCCCCACGCGTACCGCGCCTTGACGCCCCACGCGTACCGCGCCTTGACGCCCCAGGCGGCCAAGGCTACACGGCGCCCTCTCTTTGACGAACACCATGCCCTGGTGGCGGAATTGGTAGACGCGCAGGTTTCAGGTACCTGTGACCGAAAGGTTGTGGAAGTTCGAGTCTTCTCCTGGGCACCATTTTATTTGAAAACAATCTTTCGGAATCACCTTGCGGGGATGATAAGCGTATCCAATGAGCAGCGGCGCCATTCACCTGCATAAGCACGATCTGCCTGCCGGCCTCGATTTCGGCGCGTTGGTCGCGATTGATACCGAAACCATGGGGTTGGATCCCAGGCGGGACCGGCTCTGCCTGGTGCAGCTCTCCGCCGGCAATGGCGAGGCGCATCTGGTGCAGATCATACCGCCGGCGTTGGGCGGCAGCGGCGCCGACTGCCCAAATCTGAAAACGCTGCTGACCGATCCGGCCGTCACCAAACTCTTCCACTTCGCCAGATTCGATATCGCCGCGCTGTATAGCGGGCTCGCAATCGTCACCGCGCCGGTGATCTGCACCAAGATCGCATCCCGGCTGGTACGGACCTATACCGATCGGCATGGCCTGAAGGATCTGTGCCGCGATCTGGCAGGGATCGAGATTTCCAAACAGCAGCAGACCAGCGATTGGGGCGCCCCGGAACTCAGCCAGGAACAGCTGAACTACGCCGCCTCCGACGTGCTTTTTCTGCACCAGATCTGGGAAAAACTGGAACTGCTGTTGCGCCGCGAAAGCCGCCTCGATCTCGCGGCGGAATGTTACAAATTTTTGCCGAGCCGTGCCTTGCTCGACCTGCTGGGCTATGAGGAACCTGATCTTTTCAGCCACTAATGTCGCGCATCTGAATCCTGAAGATTTCAGGATGCAAAATGGACACTTGCAGAATCAATAAATTTATTGGCCTGCTTGTCATGGAAACGCAGGCGAATTTCCGTGACAGGACCTGAGTCATGAACGCGCTTACACTGGGTTGCATTAGGGTGAGTTGACCGGTGTTGACGCTCTGGATCATATAATCGTTATGAGCAACGGCAGCCAGGCATTGCGGCCCGTTCCGGTAAACGTCCGGATGGCAGACGATCTTACAGTCGCGCGCGACGTTTTGGCGACCGAGGCTGCCGGTCTTACCGCTCTGGCGGCGGCGCTCGATCAGCGCTTCGGCGCGGCGGTCGATCTGCTGGCCGGCGCCACCGGGCGCATCGTGGTCTCCGGCATGGGCAAGTCCGGCCATGTCGCCCGCAAGATCGCCGCCACCATGGCCTCCACCGGTACGCCGGCCTTGTTCGTGCACCCGGCGGAGGCGAGCCACGGCGATCTTGGCATGATCATCCCAGGCGATGCGGTCCTGGCTTTGTCCAATTCCGGCGAGACCGTCGAGCTTGCGGATCTGGTCTCGCATGCGCACCGGGTCGGCCTGCCGCTTGTCGGCATAACCGCTTCCACTTCCAGCGCGCTGGCGCTGGCCAGCACTGTGGCGCTGATTCTGCCGCAGGCGCCGGAGGCGGGACCGATCGGCCTGGCGCCCACCACCAGCACCACCATGCAGATGGCGCTGGGCGACGCGCTGGCGATCGCGCTGCTCGCCCGCCGCGGTTTTACCGCGAGCGATTTCCGCGAATTCCACCCCGGCGGCAAGCTCGGCGCCAGGCTGAAACATGCACGCGATCTGATGCATGTCGGCGATGACCTGCCTTTGGCCGCACCTGGCACCACCATGGACCAGGCATTGATCACCATGAACGCCAAGCGCTTCGGCTGCCTTGGTGTCGTCGATCCGCAGAACCGGTTGCTCGGCATCATCACCGACGGCGATCTGCGGCGCGCCATGGGGCAGGATCTGCTGGCGCGCCGCGTCGAAGACGTGATGACACGCTCGCCCAAGACCATCGGTCCGGAGGCGCTGGCGGAAGACGCCCTGCGCGAGATGAACGACACGCCGCGCCGCATAACCGCCTTATTCGTCGTCGATGAAGCCCAGATGGTGCACGGAATTCTGCATATCCACGATTTGCTTCGGGTAGGCCTGGCATGAGCCCGGTCCAGCAATCCGCGCGCGACCGGCTGCTCGATGGCCTGCGGCAGCATCGCAATGAGGTGATGCGGGCCGGCATCGCCCGACGCAGCCAGGCGGTGATCTGGCTCAAGCGCCTGCTGCCGGCCGCGGCGGTTCTGCTGCTCGTCGTTCTGGCAATTGCGCCCAATCTGCGTATCGGCCCCGCAACCGACCGCGTGGTCTACCGCCCGCAGGGCAATGCCGGCGGCGGCCAGTCCAGCATGCAGAATGCGCAGTATCGCGGCGTCGACCAGCACGGCCAGCCCTTCACCCTGACCGCCGACGAAGCCAGCGAGCGCGGTGCCGATGACGTGCTGCTGGCCAATCCGGAAGGCGATATTACGCTGAAATCCGGGGTCTGGCTGATGCTGAAATCCGATTCCGGCTTGTTCAACCAGAAATCCCAGATGCTGGCGCTCAGCGGCAATGTCACCTTGTACCGCAATGACGGCACCGTGATGACCGCACCGAAAGCGGCTATCAACCTGCATGACGGCACAGCGAAAACTTCCGATCCGGTGACTGCGCAAGGGCCGTTTGGCACGCTGAACGCTGCCGGAGGGTTCGATCTCACCGGCCGCGGAACGGATGTGGTTTTCAACGGCCCGGTCAGCCTTACCTTGATCGGCGCCAACGCATCTACGCCAACCGCGACGCGATGAATCGCCTAGTGCTTTGCCTGCTGGGCGGCGTCGGGCTTGGCCTTGCCGCAGCGCCGGCGCAATTGCGGGCGCAAACTGCGCCTGCAGCTTCGGGCGCGCCTGTGCCGATCAACATCACGGCGAGTCAGGGGATCGAATGGCGCCAGGCCGATCAGGATATCATCGCCACCGGGAACGCCAAAGCCATTCGCGGCAATGTCACCGTCACCGCGGATCAACTGATTGCGCATTACCGCAAGAAACCCGGCGCGCCTGTCTTGGCTGCAGCCGCCCCAGCACCCACCGCCAAGTCGCCGGCAACCGGTACGCCCGCCGATCCCGAGGCTGCGCTCGATAGCGGCAGCACCGAGATCTATCAGCTCGACGCCGTCGGTCATGTGCATATCTATACCGCAACCGACAACGCCTATGGCGACCATGCCGTCTACAACATGGATAGCGCGGTGCTGATCCTGACCGGCGCGCATCTGAAGCTGACCACGCCAACCGATATCGTGACGGCACGCGACGCGATTGAATACTACTCGGTCAAACGCATGGCCGTCGCCCGCGGCAACGCGGTGATCGTCGCCAATGACGCAAGATCGATCAGCGCCGACACGCTGACCGGCTATTTCGATCCTGCGTTGCTGCCCGCCGGCCAGGCTGAGCCGACCGCAGCGGCGGGCGGCCCCGCCGCGCAGCCGGATATGCTGGACCAGGGCGGCAAGTTGAAAAAGGTCGACGCGATCGGCCATGTCGTGATCCGCACGCCGACGGAAATGGCCGCCGGCGATCGCGGGGTCTACCTGCCGGATGCTGGCCAGGCCCGGCTTGGCGGCGATGTCCATATCATTCGCGGCCCCAACCAGCTGAATGGCGCGGATGCATTGTTCAACACCAAAACCGGCGTCGCCACGCTGCTGGCGGGCAGAGGCGGACAGGTCTCCGGCGTCGTCATTCCCAATAGCGGCCGGTCCAACGGAGCGCCACAATGAGCATCAAAGCCGACACGCTCCGCGTGATCGAGAGTACCGGCGGCCTGGTCGCCAAGGGCCTCGGCAAGCAGTTCAAGAAACGCCCCGTGGTGCGCAATGTCTCCATCTCCGTTCGGCGCGGCGAGGCGGTCGGCCTGCTCGGCCCGAACGGCGCCGGCAAAACCACGACCTTCTACATGATCGTTGGGCTGGTGCAGCCCGATAGCGGCACCATCAGCCTGGACGGCGCCGAAATCTCATCCCTGCCGATGTATCGCCGCGCCCGGCTCGGCATCGGCTATCTTCCGCAAGAGGCCAGCGTATTCCGCGGCCTGAATGTCGAGCAGAACATCATGGCGGCGCTCGACGTGGTGGAACCCGACCGCGACCGGCGGGAGACATTGCTGGACGGGCTGCTCGCGGAGTTCGGCATCACCCATCTGCGCCGCACGCCGGCGCTGGCGCTCTCCGGCGGCGAACGCCGGCGTGTTGAAATCGCCCGTGCGCTGGCCACCGGTCCGAATTATATCCTGCTGGACGAGCCGCTCGCCGGCATCGACCCGATCGCGGTCGGTGAAATCCGCGACCTGGTCTCGCATCTGAAACATCGTGGCCTGGGCGTGCTGATCACCGACCATAACGTGCGCGAGACGCTGGAAATTATCGACCGCGCCTATATCCTGCATGACGGCCAAGTGCTGATGGAAGGCGTCCCGGACGAGGTGGTGGCGCATCAGGATGTGCGGCGGGTGTATCTGGGGGAGAAGTTCAGCCTTTAAACAAGCGGTTCTCCTTTGAAAAAAGAGCCAAAAAACTTTTCAGCCTGCGGCCTTGGGCGGCTTGGAATTTCCGCTTCAGTGAAAGGTTTTTTGCGCCGCCCGCGAGACTTGGCGCCCTGGTCTTCTAAAAAGGGGCTTCTTGCTTTGTTACATGCATTTTTCGGGCCATTGATGACTGTTCATTAACGGAATTTGTTATACGAGTACTGCATGGCTATTGGTCCCCGTCTCGACCTGCGGCAGACGCAGTCTCTGGTGATGACGCCGCAACTGCGTCAGGCCATTCAACTTCTGCAATATTCCAATATGGAGACCAACCAGTTCATCGAGGATGAGCTGCTGAAAAACCCGCTGCTTGCGCATGACGACAACGCCGCGCCGGAGCCAGAAGGCGGACCTTCCGCGTTCGAGGCATCGCCGGCGCCATTGCCTGAACCGCCGGAAGAGACGGATACGGCGATCTTCGTCAATTCGGAGACGCTGCCGAACGCTGCCGAAGCGCCTCTCGACATCGACATCACGAACAGCTTTGATGCCGGCGGCATCGCCGATGGCGGCTTTGGCCATGGCCTTGGCAACGGCCCCGGCGCCCAGGCGCAGGACGATGACTGGGACATGATCGATGCCTTGAGCGACCGCAAGCCGAACCTGCGGGAGCATCTGGAACAGCAGGCCCGCCTTGCCTTCTCCTGCCGCGCCGATCTTGCCATTGCCGCCGCCCTGATCGCCGGGCTGGATGCGGCCGGCCGGCTGGCGGAGCCGCCGGCGACCATCGCCGCCGCGCTCGGCCTGGATCTGGATGATGTCGAGGCGGTGCGCGCCCGCATGATGCGCTTCGATCCCACGGGCATTTTCGCTTGCGATCTGCGCGAATGCCTGGAAGTTCAACTCGCGGAGAAAGACCGGCTGGATCCGGCGATGTCGGCCCTGCTCGCCAATCTGGATGTCCTCGCTCGGCGGGACATGCGCGGCCTGCTGGATATCTGCGGCGTCGATCTGGAAGACATCGCCGGCATGATCGGCGAGATCAAGCGGCTCAACCCAAAGCCGGCCGCGCAATATGAAGTCGAGCCTTTGCAGCCGCTGATCCCGGACGTGCTGATGCGCCCGGTTCCTATAAGGAAGGGCACGCCGCTGCCCGGCGATGCCGCAATCTCCGACTGGCTGCTGGAAATCAACCCGGACACCATGCCGCGTTTGCTGATCCGGCGCGGCTTTCACGCCCGCATCACCACCTCCGCCTCCAAGGAGACCCGGGCGTTCTTGAGCGAGCAGATGCAAAGTGCGAGTTGGCTGGTCAAAGCCCTGGAATCGCGGGCGCAGACCATTTTGCGGGTTTGCGCAGAAATCGTCCGCCGGCAGGAAGGGTTTTTCAACCACGGCATCAGCCATTTGCGGCCGCTCACCCTGCGCGACATTGCCGCCGAGGTTGAACTGCATGAAAGCACGGTTAGCCGCGTCACCTCCAACAAATCTATCGCGACGCCGCGCGGCATCTTCGAGTTGAAATTCTTCTTCACTACCGCCTTGTCGGGCGCCAATGGCAATACCCATAGCGCAGAAGCGGTTCGGCACCGTGTGCAGGCGCTGATCTTTGCCGAGAAGCAGGAAATGATCCTGTCGGACGACGCGGTAGCCCAAATATTACAGAAAGAAGGGATAGACATCGCGCGGCGGACGGTGGCCAAGTATCGGGAGGCCTTGCGTATTCCCGGTTCGGCGCAACGTAAACGGGAAAAGTTGTCAGCCGCCTGAATTTGTGTTGGGCTGGCGCCGGGCCAGGAAGCTTTGCAGTTTCCGGGCATACAGCCAGCAATCCTCAACCCGAAGAGGAAGAAAACGATGCAACTCAAGGTTTCAGGAAAACAGGTCGATTTGTCGGACGCGCTGCGCGTGCACGTCTCCCAGCATATGGACATCATCACCTCGAAATATTTCGACCATGCGCTTGAGGCGAATATCACCTTCAGCAAGGCGCGCAGCTTCTTCACCTGCGACATCAACCTGCACGCCGGACGCGGCGTGACCGTGCGCGGCGAAGGCGAGGCCGCCGACGCGCGCGCTGCCTTCGAGGATGCGGCCGAGCATATCGCCAAGCGGCTGCGCCGCTACCGCCAGCGGGTGAACATGCATGCACGCGGTGAAATCGCCCGCGCCAAGCCGGAGCCGGGCCGGCAATATATTCTGCGGGACGAGGACCTGCCCCCCGACGATGCGACGCTGAACGGCAAGAGCCGATCCAACGGCGAGGCTAATGGCCAGGCGCATCAGGAGGAGAGTTTCAGCGCCACAATCATCGCCGAAGCCGATACGGCGATCGAAACCCTCTCGGTCCGCGACGCCGTGATGCATATGGATCTGGCCTACCAGCAGCTGCTGATGTTCCGTAACTGCAGGAACGGCCAGCTCAACGTGGTCTACCGCCGGCCCGACGGGCATATTGGCTGGATCGACCCGACAGGCTGAAAAGCAAAAGGAAGCACTTCTTTTTCTGCAGAAAAAGAAGCAAGAAGACTTTTGAGACCGGGCCTGGGGTGTTGCAACATCCCGGCTCAAGCATGGCGAAAGTTTTTTGCGCCGCTTTTTTCGAAAAGCGGCTTCTTGCTTAAGGAGCAAAACCGTGGCGCGATTCGAAGGGACGAAATCATTCGTAGCGACGGATGATTTGAAGGTGGCGGTGAACGCGGCAGTGACGCTGCAGCGGCCTCTGCTGGTCAAGGGCGAGCCGGGAACCGGCAAGACCGTGCTGGCGCAAGAAGTGGCGAGCGCGCTCGGCAAGGATTTGATCTCCTGGCACGTGAAATCCACCACCAAGGCGCAACAGGGGCTGTACGAGTATGATGCGGTCTCCCGGTTGCGCGATTCCCAGCTTGGCGATGCGCGGGTGCACGATATCGGCAACTACATCCTGCGCGGCAAGTTGTGGGACGCGTTCGAGGCGGATGCGGCGCCTGTGCTGCTGATCGACGAGATTGACAAGGCGGATATCGAGTTCCCGAACGATTTGCTGCTGGAACTCGACCGCATGGAGTTCTTCGTCTACGAGACCCGGCAGACGATCAAAGCCAGGCAGCGGCCGGTGATCATCATCACCTCGAACAACGAAAAGGAACTGCCGGACGCATTTTTGCGGCGCTGCTTTTTCCACTACATCCGCTTTCCCGATCGCGAGACGATGGAGCAGATCGTCGAGGTGCATTATCCCGGCATCAAGCATCTTCTCCTGCGCGAGGCGCTGACCTCGTTCTTTGAGTTGCGGGAGGTGCCAGGATTGAAAAAGCGGCCTTCTACGTCGGAACTTCTGGACTGGCTGAAATTGCTGATGGCGGAGGATATCGGCCCGGAACTGCTGCGCGAGAAGAGTGCTGCGAAGCTGATCCCGCCGTTGCACGGGGCGCTGCTGAAGAACGAGCAGGATGTGCATTTGTTCGAGCGCCTGGCCTTTCTGCATCGCCGCAGCCAGAGCTGATGTTCATCGACTTTTTTCTCGAGTTGCGGGCGGCGGGCATTAAAACCTCGCTGCGCGAATTTCTGCTCCTGCAGGAAGCGATGCGGGCGGGGCTTGGAGATTATGATATCGACACGTTCTACTATCTGTCGCGTTCCGCGCTGGTGAAGGATGAGCGGCTGATCGACAAGTTCGACAAGGTGTTCGCGACGAGCTTCAAAGGCGTGCTGCAGCCGAAGCCGGAGGGACCAGAAGGCATCGAGGTGCGCGAACTGCCGGAGGAATGGCTGAAGCTGCTGGCCGAGAAAGTTTTGACCGAGGAAGAAAAGGCGGAGATCGAGGCGCTGGGCGGATTCGAGAAGCTGATGGAAACGCTGCGTCAGCGGCTGGAGGAGCAAAAGGGCCGGCATCAGGGCGGGAGCAAATGGATCGGCACCGCCGGCACTTCACCATTTGGAGCAAACGGTTTTAATCCGGAAGGGGTTCGCATCGGCCAGGAGAAGGGGCGCAACCGCACTGCGACGAAAGTCTGGGACAAGCGCGAATTCAAGAACCTTGCCGGCGATGTGGAAATCGGCACGCGCAACATGAAGCTGGCGCTGCGCCGGCTGCGGCGCTTCGCGCGCGAGGGTGCTGCGGAATTGCTCGATCTGCCGGGCACCATCGGCTCGACCGCGCGCAATGCCGGCTACCTGGATTTGAAAATGGTGCCGGAGCGGCATAACGCCGTTAAAATCCTTCTGCTACTGGATATCGGCGGCTCGATGGACGACCATATCCGGCTATGCGAGCAGCTATTCTCCGCCGTGAAGGGCGAATTCAAGCATCTGATGCATCTGTACTTTCACAACTGCCCCTATGAGACCTTGTACAGCGACGGCAGAATGCGCCCGGCGGATGCGCTGCCGACCGAGGACGTGCTGAACAAATACGACCGCGGCTGGAAGCTGATCTTCGTCGGCGACGCTGCGATGAGCCCCTATGAGCTGGTGCAGCCCGGCGGCGCGGTCTCGCACTGGAACAAGGAAAGCGGGCAGAGCTGGATCAAGCGGCTGCTGGAGCACTACCCGAAGGCGGTGTGGATCAACCCGACGGCGCAGGAACGCTGGCATTATTCGCAGAGCACGAAACTCATTCGCGAAACCATGGAAGAGCGGATGTTCGGCCTGACGCTGGAGGGCTTGGACGCCGCGATGCAGAGATTGATGCGATAGCAGCAAAGTTTTCCCGCCGTTTTTCTCAAAAAAAGCGGCTACTTCCAAGAACAACATGGGGAAGATAATGGTCGGTTCAGAACAAAAGAAATACCGTGTGGTGCAATGGGCGACCGGCAATGTCGGCTCGCGGGCGCTGCGCAATGCAATCCAGCATCCGCAACTCGAAGTCGTTGGCGTATGGGTGCATGGCGCCAACAAGGTCGGCCAGGATGCCGGGACATTGGCGGGCATTGCGCCGATCGGCGTGAAGGCGACCAACAGCATCGAGGAGGTGCTGGCGCTTAAAGCCGATTGCATCCTGTACATGCCGCATGTGTACAATGTCGATGAAGTCTGCCGCATCCTGGAATCCGGCGCGAATATCGTTTCGACCAGGATGGAGCTGCAAAATCCCAAAGCCCTGGACCCAGCGATGGGGCAGCGCATCGAGGCGGCTTGCAAAAAGGGCAACAGCTCTGTGCACGCCACCGGCAGCAGTCCCGGCTTCATCAGCGAGGCGGTGCCGATCGTGCTGGTTTCCATCCAGCGCCGGCTGGATCATCTGGAAATCATGGAATTCGCCGATTGCTCTTCGCGCAATTCACCGGAGATGATTTTCGAGATGATGGGATTTGGCCAGCCGCCGGGCGGCGGCGGCTCGGAAGCGCAGCTTTATCATAAGCGCATGTCCTTTGGTCCGTCCCTGGAGCTGATCGCAACCGCTTTGGGCCTCTCGTTCGACGATATTCAGGTGGAAGGCGCACAAGGGCTGGTGCGGCAGGATGTGCAGATCGCCGCAGGCCTGGTGCGCAAGGGCACCGTAGGGGCAACGCGCTCCCGGCTGCACGGCATGCGGGGCGGCAAGCCGCTGATGACCTTCACCACGACCTGGTTCGTTTCCACGGATGTTAACACCACGGATGGCAAGGAATGGGAGTTCCGCACACCGTCCGGGTGGCGCATCGTTCTGCAAGGCGATTGCCCGCTGGATGTTTCGATCTCCTTCCCCGTTAGGGAAGAAGATTATGCCGAAATGACGCCGGGTTTGACCGCGAACCGGCCGGTCAATGCCGTGCCCTATGTGTGCGAGGCGCCGGCCGGCATACGAACAGCGGTGGACCTGCCGCAGATCATCGCAAGGCTGGGCTGACCGGATTACCACGATCGATTCGAAATGCGTTTCAATTTAGAGCGTTAATCTACTCTCGCCAATCAACCGTAGGATGAAGGTGAAACCTGCTTAGGATGAAGGTGAAACCTTGCGTAGGATGAAGGTGAAACCTTGCTTAGGATGAGGGTGAAACCTTGGAATGATTTGACTTAACCGCATCGCGCCCTAGTGCATAATCGCTTTTATAGTGCGATCATCTACCGGCTTCCGCTCGACGCTTGCAAGTTCTCGGCTCGTGCAAATGCACGAACCGCGGATAGGCTTGCGCCAGCGCCCCCCAAACAGGAGACCTGAATGAAGATTTGCCGTTTCACGCCCTTGGATGATGTAAGAGACGAGCGGCTCGGCCTGGTGCTGGACGATGGCATCCACGATGTCACCGATATCACCGCCAGCCTGCCGCTGCTGCGCTGGCCGCTGGCGCCCGGCGATCAGCTGATCGACCATCTGCAATCGCTGCGTTCGGGCATTCGGGAACTCGCGGCTTCCGTGCCGCCGATTGTGCTGGAGCATGTCAGGCTGCTCGCTCCGGTCGCCAATCCCGGCAAATTTGTCTGCGGCGCCGGTAACTGGAAGCAGCATGGCGCGCCGCTCGGCGTAATGGGGTTCATGGGCAAGGCCAGCAGCGCGCTGGCCGGGCCGGATGAAGGCGTGCAGTTGGGCTGGCCGGATCGGCCGGTGCTGCACGAGCCGGAGCTTGCCATCGTCATCGGCCGCATTTGCCGCAATGTCAGCGTGGAGGAGGCGCTGGACTATGTCGCCGGCTATTCCTGCGCGCTGGATATGACGCTGCAGCGCGAGCAGGAGGATTACGCCTTCTGCAAATCCTTCGACAGCTTCGGCATGCTGGGGCCCTGGCTGGTCACCGCCGATGAGATCGCCGATCCGTCCGCCCTCTCCTATCGCTTCTGGGTGAATGACGAGCTGCGCGGCGAGCGCAGCTTCGCCGACCTGACCGGCAGCCCCGCCGAGATGATCGCGTTCGCCTCCACCGCGATGACGCTGTATCCCGGCGATATCATCCTCTCCGGCGCCGCCGATGTGGCGCCGGTTGCCGTTGGCGACCTCATGAAGCTCGAGATTCCAGGGATCGGCGTGCTGACGACCAAGGTGAGCGTCTCACCGCATGCGGTAACGGATCGCTCGGCCGGCTGACGCGTATCAAGCCATAATCAGCCTGCCGATCTTCGTCGGCAGATCGCTGGATACGCTTGGTTGGAGGCGTGGCAGACCGAATTTGACGCAGCCACGGGCATGCCGGCATCGCGGAGACAGTCGTGCCGGCATCGCAGATACAGGCATGCCGCATCGCGGAGAAGAGATCGTTTGCCGCACCGGCAGCCTGGTTCTTAAAACCTGCGAGCGGCGGTATAGCGGGCGACTTCCTGCATGGTGTCGCGCAGCTCCGATGGCGGGAAGACAGATAACGCCCGGATCGCGGTTTCCGTAAAACCTTGCGCGCGAGCGATGGTGCGGTTGATCGCGTCGTGCCGGGCGATGAGTTCGAGCGCTGTGGCAAGGTCGGTCTCGGTCTGCTCGCCCTCGCCGATGGCGCGGTTCCAGAACTCGGTTTCGGCGGCGTTGCCATCGGCAATGGCGATCAGCACGGGGTAGGTCAGTTTGCCTTCGCGAAAATCGTCGCCGACGGTTTTGCCGAGTTCTTCGACATCGGCGCAGTAATCCAGCGCGTCGTCGACCAGCTGGAACGCCATGCCGAGATCCATGCCGAAGCTGGCTAGGGCGGCGCATTCCGGCGCGGGCCGGCCAGCGGTAACGCCGCCGACTTCGCAGGCGGCCGCGAACAGCGCGGCGGTTTTGCCGCGGATCACCTCAAAATACTTTTGTTCCGTGGTGGCGACATCGTTCTGGGTGGTGAGCTGCAGCACCTCGCCTTCGGCAATCGTCGCCGCGGCGCCGGAGAGGATGCGCAGCACGTCGAGCGAGCCGTCAGCCACCATCAGCTCAAAGGCGCGGGCGAACAGAAAATCCCCGACCAGGACAGAGGCTTTGTTGCCGAATACCGCATTGGCGCTGGCGTGGCCGCGGCGCAGGATGCTTTCATCGACCACATCGTCATGCAGCAGGGTCGCGGTATGGATGAATTCGACGCAGGCGGCGAGCTGCACATGGCTTGCACCCCGGTAGCCGCACAGCCTGGCGGCGGCCAAGGTCAGCAAAGGCCGCAGCCTTTTGCCGCCGGCGGCGACCAGATGGGCGGCGAGCTGGGGGATCAGCGCAACCGGGCTGTCCATCCGCGCCACGATGGCGTGGTTGGTGGCCTGCAGATCGCCTTCCAGCATGGCGGTCAGACGTGCCAGAGCGTCTGGGGTCACAGGCGTCGCTACGTCCAAATCAGGTCCCAACTTGCCAAAGAGTGGTTCTGTCCACCATATCGGTCCGCCTTGAACAGGGTCAAGGCAACGGCAATGGCGCAGATGGGAGATAGACACACGTGGCGGATGCGCAGGCGGTAACGGAAGGCGGGTTGCTGGGCGGCCAGATCCGCTACCGGCAATTTGCTTCCGGCCATCGCAGCGGGTTCGAGCCTGTGCTGCTGGCGGCGAGTGTACCGGCAATGCGGGGCGAGCACGTGCTGGAGGGCGGAACCGGCGCCGGCGCGGCTTTGCTATGCCTTGCCCACCGTGTGCCGGGTGTGGCCGGAGTGGGCCTGGAGATCGTGAAGAACCTGGCGTCTCTTGCTGACGAAAATTTCACAATCAACGGCCTGGGCGCATATTCCTGCGTCTGCGGCGATGTGGAACAGCATTGTCTCGGAGGCTTGTTTGACCATGCCATGGCCAATCCGCCCTGGCATGATTCCGGCGGCACCAGATCGCCGGATGCCAAGCGGGCCCTGGCGCATCACGCCGGCATCGGCTTGCTGGCACGCTGGATCGCAGGTCTGACCGCCAGCCTGCAGCCGCACGGCAGTCTCACGCTGATTCTGCCTGCGGCGCAGTATGGCGAGGCTGCCGCATTGCTGCGGCAGCAGGATTATGGCGCGCTGCAGTTATTTCCGCTCTGGCCACGCGCCGGATTGCCGGCAAGGCTGGTGCTGATGGCGGCCAGGCGCGGCGCCCGCGGTGCGGACAAGCTCTGGCCGGGGCTGGTGTTGCACGACGCGACCGGCATCACCGAAGCCGCGCAGCTTATCCTGCGCGACGGCGGGGCTACTGCGCTGGCTGCTGTACGGGCGCGATGACCGAAGCCGTTTGGCTATCCGGGGTGAGATAAGAGATCTGGACCAGATCCGACTTCACCAGATCGAGTTTGCTTTTGCTTAGCCTGCCATGCGAGAGCATCGCGATTTCAGACAAACTCATATCTTCGAACATCGGATACTGGTTGCTGGCCATCAGGCCCGGCACGTCACGGTCGAGCACCGCCTTGCCGCGCGGGTCGGCGACGATGTGATCGACCGGCGTGTTCAACGTAAAGACGCGCGGCTTGACAGGCTTGGCCGAGATGAGCGGAGCGGTGACCACCGGGCTGTTCAGGGCCAGGTTCGGCTTGGGTGCCGGGCTGCAGGCGGACAGAATCGCAGGGGCAAGAATGGCAAGGCCCACTGCGCTGGCGCCAAATCTGCTGATCATCTGCCGATATCCTCTAACTAACCGCATAACGGATTGCTACAGCCTCAGTTTCGACTGCCGGCGGCAAGCCTCGCCTGCTAAACGCCTGCCTGCTCTCTCCGGATGCCTTAGCGTATTGGCGTTGCACCCTGCTCCGCAAGGACAATGGATCGGATTCCATTAGTTTTAAATTAAAAAGATGATTATATCTTGCGAGACGACTTATTCACCTGATCGCAGCCAAAGGTCCCGCATGAACGCGGCGACAACCAGGGAGGCTGCGGCAAAGCCGGCGCAGGCGGCGAAGCCGGCGGGAAAGCCATGCGCCAGCACAACGGTGCCGGTCAAGGTGGCACCGGTTGCGCCGCCGACGGCGCGGAACAGCAGCATGCAACCGGTGGCGACCCCAACATCCTGACGCTCGGAGGCGTTTTGGATGGCAACAGTAATGTTGGGTTGCACCAGGCCGATGCCGGCGCCGAGCAGGACCATATAGAACATGCAGAATGCGATGGGCGTGTGGTGCCCCATGGTTGCCAGCAGCAGCAGGCCCAGCAGGCTGGTCGCGATCGCGATCAGCATCGTCGGCTTGGTGCGGCCGATCATGCGGGAGATCTGCCCCCCGGCGTAGGAAAACACCACAAAGGCCAGCATGAAGGGCGTGGTGCAGAGGCCTGAATAAGCAGCATTGGTATTCTGCACATACTGAAAATACAGCGGCAGCAGCAAAATAGCGCCGAGGCTGCACAGCGCGTTGGAAAAAGCCAGCAGCAGACCGCCGAGAACGATCATGTTGCGGAAAATATGCAGCGGCAGAATCGGCGTGTCTGCCCGCTGCTCCCACGCGACGGTCAGCGTCAGAAACAGCAGCGCCGCAGCCGCCAGCATCCAGGTCCGCGCAGACAGCCAGTTAAAATGGCCGGAGATCAGCAGCAGCAAAGCCGTGATGGTGAGCATCAGCAGCATCGCGCCGGCGTAGTCGATTTTCATTGCTCCCGCCGCGGGCCGGCGCAGCGGTGCCAAAGCCCGGCTGCTGATGACGTAGGCGGCCGCGCCCAGAGGCAGGTTGATCCAGAAGATCGCGCGCCAGGAAACAAAATCCGTCAGCAGCCCGCCGAGGATCGGACCGCTCAGGCTGGCAATCCCCCACATGCCGCTCATGTAGATCTGGTAGCGGCCGCGTTCGCGCGGCGGGATCACGTCGGCCATGGCGATCTGCGCGATGGTGATCAACCCTGCCCCGCCGATGCCCTGGACGGCTCGCAACAGCAGCAGTTGCGGTAGCGTCTGCGCGATCGCGCAGCCCAGGGAGGCCAGGACGAACAGGATCACCGAAGGCTGCATCAGCCGCTTGCGGCTATACAGGTCCGCGAGCTTGCCAAAGACGGGCGTGGCGGCGGTGCCGGTGAGCAGATAGGCCGAGACGATCCAGGCCAGATGCTGGCCGCCATGCAGCTGGGCCGCCATCTTTGGTACGGCCGGCACCACGATCGTCTGGTCCAGCGCGGAGAGCAGGATGCAAACTGCGACGCCGCGCACAACCGGCAGGATTTCGGGGTGGGTAAGATAACTCGGCGCGGTGACGGACATGGGCCATGAATATCTTCTGCGCCAGCCGCGCGGTACCCATGTTTGAAGCTGGTTGCCGCCCGTTTGCAGCGGCAGCCGAGCCCGCCAATGGACTCGGAGATGCTTGCGCGGGCGGCCGCGGCGGGCCATATATAAGAACATAACGTAAACACCTATGCGGCCAAAAATATGCGGCTTGCTGGGACTCGCGAGAGAATCGCGAGGGGCTAGAATTTTTCGCCACTTCATTTAGTATCGCTTGCCAACGCGCTGACTAGATGTAGTGTGTCGGTCAATGAACATGATGAGGCTTGGGCGAATGAATATGATTTCCAAAACCGAGGCGTTGCTGATCGACGACGATGTGCAGCTCCCGGGCCGGCACCAGGTTCATATCGACCGCTCGCGCGATGCGCTGCTGACGGATTTCGGCCGCGCGACATTGGATGACCGCTATCTGCTGCCCGGCGAAGGCTACCAGGATCTGTTCGCCCGCGTCGCTTCCTATTACGGCGACAACACCGCGCATGCGCAGCGGCTCTACGATTATATTTCGAAAATGTGGTTCATGCCCGCGACACCCGTGCTCTCAAACGGCGGTACCGACCGCGGCCTGCCGATTTCCTGCTTCCTGAACGAGGCTTCCGACAGCCTGGAAGGCATTGTCGGGCTGTGGAACGAGAATGTCTGGCTGGCTTCCAAGGGTGGCGGCATCGGCTCCTATTGGGGAAATCTGCGCTCGATCGGCGAGAAGGTTGGGCAGAACGGCAAAACCTCCGGCGTGGTGCCGTTCATCCGGGTGATGGACAGCCTGACGCTGGCGATCTCCCAGGGCTCGCTACGGCGCGGGTCGGCGGCGGTGTATCTGCCGGTCTGGCATCCGGAGATCGAGGAATTTATCGAAATCCGCCGGCCCACCGGCGGCGATCCCAACCGCAAGGCGCTCAACCTGCATCACGGCATCCTGGTCTCCGACAAGTTCATGCGCGCGGTGGAGGACGATGCGGAATGGATGCTGACCTCGCCCAAGGATCTCAGCCCGGTGCGCAGCATTTCCGCGCGCGCCTTGTGGATCCGGATTTTGACGGCGCGGATCGAAACCGGCGAGCCCTATCTGATCTTCTCCGACCACGTGAACAATGCCCGCCCGGAGCATCACAAGCTGGCCGGGCTGGAAGTGAAAACCTCCAATCTCTGTGCCGAGATCACGCTGCCGACCGGTATCGACCAGCACGGCAGGCAGCGCACCGCGGTATGCTGCCTGTCATCGCTCAACCTGGAGACCTGGTTCGAATGGCATAAGGACGAGCTGTTCATCGAGGACGTGATGCGTTTCCTCGATAACGTGCTGCAGGATTTCATCGACAAGGCGCCAGATTCGATGGAGCGCGCCAAATACGCGGCGATGCGCGAACGCTCGGTCGGCCTGGGCGTGATGGGCTTTCATTCCTTTCTGCAGGAGCAGAACGTCCCGTTCGAGAGCGTGATGGCGAAGGTATGGAACATCAAGATGTTCAGGCATCTGCGCGCCGGCGCCGATGCGGCTTCCATAAAGCTGGCGGCGGAACGTGGCGCCTGCCCGGATGCGGCCGAATATGGCATCGAGGAGCGGTTCTCGCATAAAATCGCGATTGCGCCCACCGCCTCCATCTCCATCATCGCCGGCAACACCAGCCCGGGGATTGAGCCGATCGCCGCCAACGTGTTTTTGCAGAAGACGCTCTCAGGCAGCTTCGTCGTCCGCAATCGGCCGCTGCAGCTGCTGCTGGAGAAATACGGCCGCGACGATGACGAAACCTGGTCCTCCATCACCTTGAACAAAGGCAGCGTGCAGAACCTGGATTTCCTGACCCAGCACGAAAAAGACGTCTACAAGACCGCGTTCGAGCTTGATCAACGCTGGATCATCGAACACGCGGCCGACCGGACGCCCTTCATCTGCCAGAGCCAGTCGATCAACGTGTTCGTTCCGGCGAATGTGAACAAGCGGGATCTGCACCAGATCCACTACCAGGCCTGGAAGAAGGGCGTGAAGTCGCTGTATTATTGCCGTTCGCTCTCGATCCAGCGGGCCGACAACGTCTCCGAAAAAGCTATCCGCCCGGATGAATTCACCGGCATCCCGGTCAACCACCTTGCCCCCCTGCCGCTCGCCGCCGCCTCGACAAATTACGAGGAATGCCTGGCCTGTCAGTGACAGGGAGCCTGGCCTCTCAGTGACAAAAGAAAAGCAAGCCCTGCTTTTCTGAGGAAAAAAAACCGGGCGGCCGTTGCGGCAAAAAAACATTTGATTGGGCTATGGCGTTGGCATCAAACGCTCGGCCGTAGTGTGGTAGAGGTTTTGCGCCAATTTTTTCAAAAAGACGGCTTCATTTCTAGCTTGTTCTGCATGAGGAGCGTGGTTACCTCATCGGCGGTCGCGGCGTGCCCGTACAGCCAGCCCTGGCCGAGATCGCATCCGAGCAGGTTCAATGCCGCCGCTGCTTCGGCATCCTCTATGCCTTCGGCGACGATCGGCAGCCCGAGGCTATGGCCGAGGCCGATCACGCCCGCGACGATTTTGCGGTTGGCCGAGATGCTCGTCATGGTGCTTACGAAATCCCGGTCGATCTTGATCTTGTCGAGAGGCAGGCTTTGCAGGTGCCGAAGGCTGGAATATCCGGTACCGAAATCGTCGAGTATGAGACGGATGCCGGTCGATTTCAGGTCCATCAGGATTTCGTGCGCCAGATTGAAATCGGTGATCAGCGCGCTCTCCGTCAGCTCGATCTCGAGGCGGCGCGGAGACAAGCCGGTATCTGCAAGGATGGAGCGCATCAGACCCGGCAGGGTTCGGTCCTGCAGCTGGAGCGGCGAGACGTTGACCGTGACAAACATATCCTCCGGCCATGTCACGGCCGCCAGGCACGCCCGGCGGGTCAAATTCTCGCAAAGCTGGCCAATAAGTCCAAGGCTCTCGGCCAGCGGCACGAAGACGGATGGCTGGATGGGCCCAAGCGTCGGATGATCCCAGCGCGCCAGCATTTCGAATCCAACGATCCTGGCACCCGCCAGCGCCACGATCGGCTGGAATTTCGGCTTTACCTGATCCAGCAATATCGCCTGACGTAGCTCGACCTCCGTCTCCGCCCGGCGCCTGGCCGAGTCATCCATTCCTTGCTCGAAAAAGCGGTATCTGTTCCTGCCTTCACTTTTTGCCCGGTACAATGCGGTGTCTGCCCGTTGGACCAGGATTTCAGCATCTGCTTCGTCCGGGGGGTTTAAGGCGATGCCGATGCTGCAGCCGATCTGCACGTTCAGGTCCATGAAGCTGAACGGCTTGGAAATGGATGTGATTATGCGCTGAGCGATATTCTGCGCCAAATCCGGGTCGGCGACATGCGCCACGACGGCGAACTCGTCGCCGCCCAGCCTGGCGACGGTATCGGTTTCCCTGACTGTTTCCCGCAGCCGGTCCGCGACCATGACAAGAAGACGGTCGCCTGCCGCATGCCCGTGCAGGTCGTTAACCGGCTTGAAGCGGTCCAGATCGAGCATGAGCAGCGCGGTATGGCCGCCCTCCCGCCGCGCCTCAGCCTGTGCCCAGGCCAGCCGTTCATGGAAAAGCAGCCGGTTGGGCAACCTTGTCAGCGGGTCGTGGCGGGCGACCCTGGATAGCTCGGTTACCGTCTGCAACTGGCTCAGGAGCTTGCGCTGCTCCAGCATGACCGCCACCGGCAAGGAGGAGAGTAAAACGACTGTGAAATAGAACTGAAGCATGAGGACGCGGTCCGCATCCGTCATGCCCGGATAAGCAGCGATCGCGCCATAGCCGGTCAGCGTCAGGAAGGTAGCCACGACGCTCAGCGTTACGGCTGCGCTCGTAGCCCCGAGCAAACCGCCGCGGAACGCCGCCAGGAGCAGAAACGGGAAACTCATCACCAGGCCAGGGAGCACAGGCACGGTGAAATCTATCCAGCCCACGCAGCCCACGAGGATGGTGAGCAGGATGATCTCTATATGGGCCCATCGTGACGCAGCGGTGAAAGATTTGGGCTCGGTCCAGAGCAGCAAAAACGGTGTGACGATCAAAAGCCCGAAGACGGCGCTTAGATACCAGTTAGTCCAGGCGCCCTGAACAGGCACGCCCAGGATCAAGTGAAGCATCGCCGTGCCAGCGCTCGCAGACGTTAGCGGAACAACAATGCAGACAGCGGCAAATTTGGAGATGCGTCCGAGGCTGGCGAAGATGGTGCCATTGCCCTCGATCGAATGCAGCGCAGCCACGACCGCGAGAATCTGCGACGCATCTAGAACGGCGGCCCCGACGGCGAAGGTCAACCCGGTGTGGTCAAACAGATTAGCGGCAATGTCCGCCAGGATCTGGACAAGGGTTAATCCTGGCCAGGCCCGGGGATTGTTGCGTAGCAGGGTGGCGACAGCGACCGCGTTGGTTACCCAAATAGGCGTGTTGATGCTCATGAAATGCGTGGTCACGGCTTCGGGAATAAGGATGCCGAGGAAGAGCGCGACGACCGACAGGCGGGGCGGCACCAGTCTGCGCAAGCGGTTGCACAACCCGAGCTTGCCGGAAGGAAGCGGCGCCGCGGCGGTTGGCTCAGGATCAGGATCAGGATCGGTGCTCAGCATGTTTCCCGAGGTTGCGGTGACCCCTGACCTGTTTGCACAGCCGCGTAAGCCGCGAGTTAACGGCCTGCCAGATTCATCAGATTGCCCAACCCATACGCCCTAGGGGATTGCAGCGCTAAGTAGAACAGGTTCGCCGGCAGTCCAGCGAAATACCACATCTTGCGGTAACATACTCCGATGTGCCAATATCTAGCGTATTGGAGAATGCTATTGTAGAATTCGCATTTGCAATTTCAGGCGAAGGGCCGCAATATTATCTTCAGGCGATTTCGCATCAAGTTTCCAGTCGAAGGTAGTTGTCGAATGTCTTCTGCTAAAATCGGCCGGCTCAAACCGCCCGGCACGAGGTTTCGGAACAAGGTTCCGGCGTGCCGTTGGTGCAGCTTGAGGAAGGTCATTTTCATATTCTCCGGCTGTTAAGGGAATGCTTCCCCCCGGAAAAAGCCTTTAATCTTATGACTAGGATGTTCCATGAGCGCATATGTGCCGTCGATTGATCAACTCCCCATTAAACTGGACCTGCTGACCGAAAATCCCGTCTACAAGCCTTTTCGTTATCCCTGGGCCTATGAAGCCTGGCTGATGCAGCAGCGCCTGCACTGGCTGCCGGAGGAAGTGCCGCTCGCCGATGACGTGAAGGACTGGCACAAGAACCTGACGCTGGCGGAGCGCAACCTGCTGACGCAGATTTTCCGCTTCTTCACGCAGGCCGATGTCGAGGTGAACAACTGCTACATGAAGCAGTACGCGCAGGTTTTTAAGCCGACCGAGGTGCTGATGATGCTCTCGGCCTTTTCCAACATCGAAACCGTGCACATCGCCGCCTATTCGCATCTGCTCGATACCGTCGGGATGCCGGAACTGGAATACACCTCGTTCCTCAAGTACAAGGAAATGAAGGATAAATACGATTTCATGCATGGCTTCAGCATGGCCAGCAAACACGAGATCGCGAAGACACTGGCGGCGTTCGGCGCCTTTACCGAAGGCCTGCAGCTGTTTGCCTCATTCGCGATTTTGCTGAACTTCCCCCGCTTCAACAAGATGAAGGGGATGGGTCAGATCATCTCCTGGTCGGTGCGCGACGAATCGCTGCATTGCATGTCGATCATCCAGCTCTTCCGCACTTTCGTGCAGGAAAATCCGGAAATCTGGACCGAGGAACTGCGGCGGGAAATTTATCTGACCGCCGCGACGATCGTCGATCATGAGGATGCCTTTATTGACCTGGCTTTCGAACTTGGACCGGTGGAGGGTCTGACGGCCGACGAGGTGAAGCGCTATATCCGCTATATCGCCGACCGCCGGCTGACCCAGCTGGGGCTGCAGACCTTGTTCCATGTCGACAAGAACCCCCTGCCCTGGCTCGACGACATGCTGAACGCCGTCGAGCACGCCAACTTCTTCGAAAACCGTTCCACCGAGTACAGCAAGGCCTCCACCACCGGAAGTTGGGAGGATGCATTCGCAGATTTTGCCAGCCTGGAAACCGCCAACGCATTGCCCGCGGAATGACGGCAATTTGCGAATCGGCTTATTGATGCATTGTTACAATTCCCATATATCCTAAGGCAGCTGAACGTCGCCGAAGGAAGCTTCGGAGCAGATTCGGCGCAGCTTCGAGAGCCCGGATGGCGCACTACAATCATGACGTGTGTTATTTTTGCCAGTCTAAAAATTAAATTGAACCGTGCTATATTAAAGTCGGACGTTTCTGATATAGAATGTTAAAGTCGGACGTTTCTGATACAGAATCGTCTCAGTTATGATTTATTCGAACCCTCAGAAGCATGTTAATACGGCATGACGGGGATCCCCGATCACCGACTGCGCAAAAAGCTATTCGAATGGAGTTCTGTACACGTGACACGGACTGACGACGCTAACGGAGATAGCGCCAGGCAAACCGGTAATGCCCCGCGGTATAGCCGCCGCCTTTCGGATAAGATTCTGATCTCCTTTCACCATGCCTGCGACCAGGCCGATTACGAAATCGCCGAGCAGCTGCTTCACATCCTCGAAAATATGCTGACACGGCGCACCGTGCCGCCCGACGCCAACCGCCGGAAAAGCATTGAGAGCCTGGTGGCGGCGCATGAGCGGCTATGGCATTTACGGCATCCGGAGACGAGTTTCGGCTGAACCCGTTTGATCAGACATATTTCTCGTAGCTGATATCGCCGTTTTTCTCGAATTCGAGGCCTGACCAGCTATCGCTCTGATCGTACCAGACGCTGATGCGCAGCTTGCCCGCAGTATCGAAGCGTTGCGCCGTCAGCGTTCCCGCATTCGCGGTCTGCAGATTGTTCCAGCCAGGCGATTTCACGGTCACCGGATAGCTGTGCGCGGTCTGGATATTCAAAATCGTGCCGTTCAGCATCGCCTTGTTCCAGTAGGTCAGCGGCATCAGGTTCGGCGGCGCCGTGTAGCGCGGCACATGCGTGCCCTGCACCATGTACCCGCCGGCGACTCGCTCGGCATGCACCTCCAGCGGCTCGCCGTTGAAATCCACCGCGCTGTGCAAGCTCTGGAAGACACCGTTCTGCCAGATCTCCGTCGCATTGACGCCATAGCGGAAGATGGTCATCCCGGCGAAGGTGACGAGCAGGTGGCCTTGCGTGGAGATCGTCAAGTCATTGCCGGACGTGTTGAACTGCATGAAATGCTCGCCGATGGGATTGCCGTTCCGGAACACCCGGAAATGCATATTGTCGCTGCGGGGAACCGGCAACGTGTAGGCACTTGCGTTCAACAGAAATGAACGTCGATCCATGCAGCTTTCTCCTCAGGCAATCCTGAACTCCGGCGCATAGATAGGGGCGACAGCGGCGGCGCGCCATGGCAGAATGACTGCATGCACCAGTTGATCTTACTTCGGCACGCCAAAGCGGCCCGCGGCGGCGCCGAGCTTTCGGATCACGACCGGCCGCTGACGCAGGCGGGCAAAAAAGCCGCCGCCGCCATGGGCGCGGAGATGCGCAAAATCGGCTTGACCCCCGATGTCATCCTGGTCTCTTCGGCGCTGCGCACGCAGGAGACGCTGGACGCGCTGGAGCCTTGGGAGGACCGGCCGAATATCGAGCCGCTGCCCGGGCTGTACATGGCCTCCCACACGCAGATCCGCGACATCATCCGGGAAATGCCGGAGACGGTGCGCAGCGTGCTGGTGATCGGGCATAATCCCGGCATTCATGAGCTGGCGCAGCTGCTGGCGGGAGATACCGCGGCGCCGGAATTTGCCCGGCTTCGCGAGGATTATCCGACGGCTTCGCTATGCGAATTCATGATCGCGACGCCGTGGTACAAGTTGGGCCCCGCGGGTGCTGCGTTGGAGCGCTTTATTCAGGCCGCCGATCTAGGTCGCTAGTACGCCACAGACTTGCGGGGATGCTGCAGCCGCGAAGGTTGCCTTTTTGCCGCCTGCGTATTTAATGCCGTCATTGCCTCGGACAAAACCTGTGACGGCGCCGCGAGCGGAGGGCGGACCATTTCAGCTATCCCGGCAAATCACTGTTTCAAAGGTAGTTTCGCATGGTTCAGACAGCATCAAGCAAACAAATCGGCACCGCCACCCTCTCCTATGACGGCAAGAGCGCGACACTTCCAGTGCTCTCCGGCAGTATCGGCCCTGCCGTCGCGGACATCCGGAAAATTCAGAACGACCTTGGCATCTTCACCTTCGACCCGAGCTATGGCGCAACCGCCTCCTGCGAAAGCGCCATCACCTATATCGACGGCGACGAAGGCATTCTGCTGTATCGCGGCTACCCGATCGAACAGCTGGCGGAGAAATCCAGCTTTCTGGAAGTGGCCTATTTGCTGCTGTTCGGCGCTTTGCCGAAAGCAGCCGAGTTCAAGGATTTCACCCATCACGTCACCATGCACACCATGCTGCACGAGCAGATCCGCCGGTTTTGGGACGGGTTTCGCCGCGACGCGCATCCCATGGCGATGCTGTGCTCGGTGGTTGGCGCCATGTCCGCCTTCTATCCCGACAGCATCGATATCCATGATTCGAAGCAGCGCGAGATCAGCGCTTATCGGATGATCGCGAAGATCCCCACCATCACCGCCTGGGCGCACAAATATAACGTCGGCCAGCCACTGGTCTATCCGCAGAACGACCTGACCTACGCGGAGAATTTCTTGCACATGTTCCACGCCGTTCCCGCGGAACCTTACAAGCAGAACCCGGTTTTATCGCGCGCCATGGACCGTATCTTCATCCTGCACGCCGATCATGAGCAGAACGCCTCGACCTCCACCGTGCGTCTGGCCGGCTCAACCGGCGCCAATCCGTTCGCCTGTATCGCCGCCGGCATCGCCTCGCTCTGGGGTCCGTCGCATGGCGGCGCCAATGAAGCGGTGCTGAAGATGCTGGGCGAGATCGGGCATAAGGACAACATCCCGGAATTCATCAAACAGGTGAAGGACAAGAATTCCGGCGTGAAGCTGATGGGCTTCGGCCACCGGGTGTACAAAAACTTCGACCCGCGCGCCAAGATCATGCAGCGCACCTGCCACGAGGTGCTGGAAGCCCTTGGCATCAAGGATGAGCCGCTGCTGGACCTTGCCGTCGAGCTGGAAAAGATCGCGCTGGACGACAAATATTTCGTCGACCGCAAGCTCTACCCGAACGTCGATTTCTATTCCGGCATCATCCTCAAGGCGATGGGCTTCCCGACCAAGATGTTTACGCCGATCTTCGCTTTGGCGCGAACCGTCGGCTGGATCAGCCAATGGATGGAAATGATCGAGGACCCGCAGCAGCGCATCGGCCGGCCAAGGCAGATCTACACCGGCGCGGCGCAGCGCGATTACGTCGCCCTCGCGGAAAGATAAGCCCTTTCCGAACGCGGAAGGTAGCATCGGGTCGCGTTTCTGGCGGCGGCTGAGGAAAGGCCGTTCCCCCGGGTCTCTGACCGCAACGCTAAGCAACTCGCCGATCCACAACCTGATCGGCGGGGCGATCTACATGGTCGCCGTGGTGGCCGGCGCCAGTTGGGCATACGTGCTGCAGGGCTGGAGCTGGGCGGACGCCTTCTACTTCGTCGTCATCACGATCTGGACGGTGGGATATGACGAGATCCACCCGATCATCGGTTTGCCGCTGCGGGCGATTACGATGTCGACCATTATATTGGGCTGGCTGGGTCTGGCCTTCTTGGCTGCCGCCTTCGTTCAATACATTACCATTTCGCAAATTCAGCAATTGCTTGGGACAAGACGCATGAAGACGCAGATCGACAAGATGAGCGGGCATGTGATCATCTGCGGCTATGGCAGGATCGGCCAGATGCTGGCGGATGAGTTGCAAGCGGGACAGTCCGACTTTGTCATTCTGGAAATGAACGAGCAGCGCTTCAACGAATCGGTCGGTCGCGGCTACCCGAGCTGGCGCGGCGATGCCGCGGATGAGGACGTACTGGTGGCGGTCGGCGTCAAACGCGCCCGCGCGCTGGCAACCGTGGTGCCAAACGATGCGGCCAATGTGTTCATCACGCTTTCGGCCCGCAACTTGAACAAGGAAATGGAGATCATTGCCCGCGGCGAGGCGCCGAGCACCAAAAGCAAGCTGCTGCAGGCGGGCGCCAATGCCGTGGTGGAGCCCACCCATATCGGCGCCGAGCGCATCGCGCAGCTCATCCTTTACCCGCGCACTTCGAGCTTTACCGACGGCTCCGACCGCATGCGCACGCTGGGCATCGGGTTGCGAACGCTGGGCCTGGATCTGGAGGTCATGGCGGTCGCCGCTGACAGCCCGTTGGCCGGCGCCACCATCGCCGCGGTCGAGACGGATGCCGCGAGCGGCCTGTTCGTGGTGGCGATCAACCGCCATTCCGGCGAGACCATTACCCGCCCGCCGCCGGAGACGGTGATCGCGGCAGGCGATGGCGTGGTGGTTGTCACGCGCTCCGGAAGAACCACCTTCCGGGTCAGCTAGAACTCATTTTTCCAACTGACGAAGGACAACCGATGCCGTCTTTGTTCGACCCGCTGAAGCTTGGCGAAATCAGCCTTCCCAACCGCATCATCATGGCGCCGCTGACCCGTTCGCGCGCCGGCGCCGGCCGCGTGCCGAACGCGCTGATGACCGAGTACTACGTGCAACGCGCGGCCGCCGGGCTGATCATCACCGAGGCAACCTCCGTGACGCCAATGGGTGTCGGCTATGCGGATACGCCGGGGCTTTGGTCGGACGAACAGGTTGCGGGGTGGAAACAAGTCACCCAGGCGGTGCACGCCGCCGGCGGCCGGATTTTCGCGCAGCTCTGGCATGTCGGGCGGATTTCGGCGCCGATGTTTCTGAACGGGGAGTTGCCGGTTGCCCCCAGCGCGATTGCCGCGCAAGGCCATGTCAGCATTGTGCGGCCGGAACAGGCCTACGTGACGCCAAGGGCGCTTGAACTTGCGGAAATCCCCGCAGTCGTCGAGGCTTTTCGCAAGGCTGCGATGAACGCGCAGATGGCGGATTTCGACGGCGTGGAGGTCCATGGCGCCAATGGCTATCTGCTGGATCAGTTCCTGCAGGACGCATCGAACCACCGCACTGATGCCTATGGCGGTAGCCTGCAGAACCGTGCGCGGCTGATGCTGGAGGTCACCGACGCCGTCGCCTCCGTCTGGGGGCCGGAGCTGGTCGGCATGCACCTGGCGCCGCGGATGGATGCGAATTCCATGGGCGATGCAGACCGACTCGGCACCTTTACCTACGTGGCGCACGAGCTGGGCGAGCGCGGCATCGGCTTCATCTGCGCGCGCGAACACAAGGCGGAAGACTGGATTGGCCCGAAACTGAAAGCGGCATTCGGGGGCACCTACATCGTGAACGAAGGTTTCTCCATGGAAAACGCGCAGGCAACTCTGGATGCAGGCGAGGCCGATGCGGTGGCCTTTGGAAAAACCTTCCTCGCCAACCCGGACCTGGTGGAACGCTTCTCCCGCAACGCCAAGCTAAATGATTTCGATCCCAGCACGTTCTACACGGGCGGCGCGCACGGTTATACCGACTACCCTGCGCTGCAGTCGGAAATAGTTTGAGGCAGGGAAGTAATACCAAGCTGCTTTGATCCCGGCTCGCCGGCCGCCTCGCATCGTCATGGATCTGCCGGGGCAAAGCCTAAGCGACTTGGCATAGGCGTTTCTTCTGAAGAAAAACAACCGGGCCGGTGCGGCAAAAGCCTCCTAAAACCGGGCCCCTAGCGTTCAGCAATCCCTGCGCAAGAGTAACAAAAGTTTTTTGCGCCGCTTTTTTTCAAAAAAGCGGCTTCTTCTTACTGAACTTCTTCCATGCCTTCAGCAAAACTTCTTCATTCGGAATGGCGCCGAAGCGGCACCAGCCGGCGATGATGCCTGCGGCATGATCGACGCCTGGGCCGGTGGCGTCCAGCTTGGTCAGCAGATCGAGTGCGGTGATCAGGTCGTTATAGGAACCCAGCATGTCCTGCAGTCTGGCGGTGTGACGCAGGAAGGCGCGTAGTTCCTTGGGGTGTGAGAACAGACCGCTGAACAGATCGGTGGCGTAGCGAATGTTTTTCAGGCCGATGCGCAAATTGTGCCGCTGATGCGGGTCCAGGCGCTGTAGATGCTTGCCGCGCTTGGATAACTTGCCGTGCATGCGGTGGATGTTGCCTGCTGCAAAAGCCGCGGCTGGTTCGCTCAGCCGCACAAGCGCCTCGGCGGAGAGCGCATTGCGCCAGCCGCGCCGGGCGATGAAGGCCTGGATGGATAGAATAAAGCAGGTTGTTTCTTGCGCGCCGAGCAGGTCGCGGATCGCCGCATAGGCGGCGGCGCGGTGTTGTTCGGCCAGCGCAAAGATTGGCGCGAAACCTGGCTCCTCCGGAAAGGCGCCTGCCGGGCCGTCGCGCAGCAGTTTCAGGTACACGTCGCAATTGCGTGCAGCCCCGAGAACGGTCGCAATCTGCCTGGCTTGCGCGCTCAAAGCCGCGAATTCGACGCAGGGAAACGCGCGGTTGAACAGTTTGAGGATGGAACGCAGCCGCCGCATCGCAACGCGCATCTGGTGCACGGCATTCACGTCATCTCCCGCCTCGAAGGCCGGGAAATTGCCGGTGAACTGGGCCATGCAGGCATTGATCAGGCTGCCGATCGCCGCCTCGATGCTTGGCGCGCCACTGAGCGGCGAGGCTGCGCGCAGTACCTGCGGCGTAGCACCGCTGCGCAGCTGCGCCCCGCGCTCGGCCTTGGCCTGCATGCCAAGCCGAACGGGAAAGGCCTGGGCGAGTGACATGCCAAGCTGGTACAGTTCCGCCGGATCGCCGGATTTCAGCTCCAGCTCGATCTCCAGGATCGGCATTTTGTGGTCGGCGGCGCGGATGAACCCGGTATCGAACGCGATTTCGAGCTTGCTTCGATTGACCGTAATCCGACGGGTGGTGCGGCGGATATCGGTTTCATAGATCGGCAGCAGCTTGCGGTCCTGGATGACTTGGACAAGCATTTCCACGTATTCCGGCCCGAGCAATGCGGGATCAGGTTCCGGCCCTGGCGAGGCGGCTTCGACCTCGCCACGCTCGAACATGCCGGCGGCGGATCCGCCACGCCATTTCAGCGTCATGATATGCTGGCGCCCCTGCTTGCGCATCCGCAGCACCATGTGCCGGCGCTCCAGGTCGCCCTGCTCCGTATCGAAATAGCGGGTGAACAGGCGCTGCACACTGGGCGGCGAGGCATCGTCCAAAACCGGCCATTGCTGGCTGGATTTGAAGCCGGCCGGTGTCGTCAGGAATTTCAGCTCAAGCTCGCGATTTTCCGCCGCTGACTCGCAATTTGTTTGCAGGTTCTGGTGCAAGATGAGCAGCCTTCCGATTCTGCGAAAGTTTCAGCATAGCCAAGGCGCGGCCGGAGTCCTATCCGCCTTGATCCTTATCAAGGCTGCGCGAGACCAGGATGCAGATTGCCGTCAGAAACGTCGCCACGGCGCCGATCGCGAAAAGCAGCCGGTAGCTGGCGGTGGCGTGGAACAACGCGGAGTATGCCGCGGCACTGGCAGCCTGCGTCACCGCATAGGCCATGGTGGCCAGACCCCAGGCCGAGGCCAGCCGGCTCGCCGGCAGCATCACCGCCAATGCGCCGGCGGTGAGCATCACCGCAGAGAGCGCTACGGCACCGACGCCGGCAGCGGAAAGTGCCAGAACGAACGGGTTGCCGGAGAACACCGGCAGCGCGACAGCAATCGCCATGATGAAATAGCTCGCCGCCAGCGTGCTGAGAAAACCGAACCGGTCGGCAACCCGCCCGAGGATCGGTGGCCCGAGCGCGGCGGCGACGCCAAGCACGGCGGAGACCCCTGCCCCGGCCGCGATCCCCCTGCCCAAGGCGATGGCGATAAAGCTGTACAGGAACAGCACATGCGGCACGAACCCCAGCGCGCACAGCGCGTAGCCGATAAACAGGAACGCGATCGGCGGGGTGAGCGTACGGGTGCCGGGCGCGGCCGGCGCCGGCGTGATGGTGGCCGGCGGCATGAGCAAGGCAACAACGCCGGTCAGCACCAGGCTGAGCAGGCCCAGAATGATCCAGGTCTCGACAAGGCCCAGCCGCACCAAGTCCGGGATCAACAGCCCTGTAAGCATCATCCCCGCCCCCATGCCGGCAAAGGTGATGCCGCCGACCTGGCCGCGTTTGGCGGCCGGCGCCCTGCCGACCACCGCGGCGCCCATCAGCACCATCAGGCCGCCGCCGGTGATGCCGGAGAGCAGCCGCCAGAACGCGGCATAGATCACGCCGGCATTCCAGGCCGAAGCCAGCAGGCAAAGCGATGTGACAGCCATCAGCGCCACCACCCCCATGCGCGTGTGGATCGGCCCGCGCCAGGAGCGCATGCCAAGGGCGCCAAGCAAATAGCCGAGGAAATTCATAGCACCCAGCCAGAAGGCGGCGCTGGTGCTGAACCAGTGCCCGGCGATCAACGCCGGTATAAGCGGCGCGTAGCCGAAGCGGGCGATGCCGATGCCGACCAGCATGGCCAGCAGGCCGGAAAACGCGGCCCGGTATAGAGGAAACTCGCCCATGACCGGCAGCGTTAGGCCAGCCGGATTTGCCCGGGAATAGCAGCAAAGCAGCCCAGCCATGGTGCTCTGTCGGGTTGATTGGTATAGACCGCCATTCAGTGAACAGCCAGAGGAAGATCATGGCCCGCCGCCGGCAGCTATACGAAGGTAAAGCGAAAATCCTGTTCGAGGGGCCGGAGCCCGGCACGCTGGTACAGTATTTCAAGGATGACGCCACCGCCTTCAACGCCCAGAAGAAGGGCACGATCTCCGGTAAGGGTGTGCTGAACAACCGGATCAGCGAGTTTCTGATGATGCGGCTGGCCGAGATCAACATCCCGACGCATTTCATCCGCCGGCTGGATATGCGCTCGCAGTTGATCAAGGAAGTCGAGATCATCCCCATCGAGGTGGTGGTGCGCAACATCGCCGCAGGCAGCCTGTCGACCCGCCTCGGCATCGCCGACGGCACCCGCCTGCCCCGCTCGATCGTGGAGTATTACTACAAAAACGACCAGCTTGGCGACCCGATGGTAACCGAGGAGCACATCACCGCCTTCGGCTGGGCGACGCCGCCGGACATGGACGACATCGTGCACCTGACGCTGCGGATCAACGATTTCCTGACCGGGTTGTTCCTGGGCATCGGCATCAACCTGGTGGATTTCAAACTCGAGTTCGGCCGGCTGTTCGAGAACGAGGATATGCGGATTGTACTCGCCGATGAGATCAGCCCAGATAACTGCCGGTTACGCGACAGCAAGACCAACGAAATCATGGACAAGGACCGCTTCCGCCGCGACCTCGGCAAGATCGAAGAGGCTTATCAGGAAGTGGCGCGCCGTTTGGGGATTCTGCCCGAGGCCGGGACGCGCGATATGAAGGGTCCGGAGATGATGCAGTAAGGGCAAGGAAGCACTTCTTTTTTGAAAAAAAAGCAGCAACAAGCTTCTGGGTGCCGGGGCATGGGCGTCGCCGCCGACAGCGCCCGCAGGAGCCGAGTCTTTTGGTTCTTTTTCTTCAGAAAAAGAACTTCTTACGCAAGGATGCGCGATGAAGGCCATTGTGACCGTTATGCTGAAAGACGGCGTCCTTGATCCGCAGGGCAAAGCCATCGGCCACGCGCTGAATAATCTTGGCTTCGGCCAGGTGGGCGAGGTTCGGGCCGGGAAGATCATCGAGCTTGAGCTGAGCGGGAGCGATGCCGCCGCCGCCAAGGCCGCCGCCGAGGAGATGGCGCGCAGGCTGCTCGCCAACACCGTGATCGAGAGTTTCAAGGTCGAGATCGCCGGTTGAGGGGCGGCTGGCTCAGGCTTCAGTCTGTTCTGGCGCGATTTGATCGTTTAAAACCCGGCTGGCTCCGGGTGTACCGGCGCGCCCGGCTCGATCTTTGGTTTCCGCATATCCCCATGGCAATCGCCGTGGGGGGCGCCGGCGTCGAGGCGCTGCTGCCGGTCATTCGAAAATATCTGCAGGAATATCTGCATCTGCAGCTTTCCGGCCTGTTCGATGCGCTGCATCCGCTCTCGGTTCAGGTGCCGGAACTGATGCTGCGCGGCGTGCCGACGGCGATTGTCGGCGCGCTGCAGATCTTCATCGCAATCGGGCTGCTTTCGCGCTCCCGCCTGGCCTGGATTTCCTCTCTGCTGATGACCGGCGCCCAGCTGGCGTTGGCGATCTGGTACAGCCATCAGTCGTGGCACTCGCCGGGGGTCCTTTATCTGGGCGCGCTGCTGGTCACGCTGCTGCTGTTCCGCCACGTCTTCCGGCAGTCTTCTTTGGCTGCAGGCACGTTGTTCGCGGTGGCGGGGCTGCTGCTGGTGATGGCCTACGGCCTGCTTGGATCGCTGATTCTAGGGCAAGGCTTCGAGCCGCCGATCGTGACCTTGCCGCAGGCGATGTATTTCACGGTCGTGACCATGTCCACCGTCGGCTATGGCGACATTTCACCGAAAACCGACAATGCCCGGCTGTTCGTGATTTCGCTGATCATTCTGGGGCTCACCGTGTTTGTGACCTCGATCACCGCCGTTATCGGTCCGTTGCTGCAAGGACGATTGAACCGGATTATCAATCCCGGGAGGAAAAAAATGAAAAGGGTCAATCACTTCATCATTATCGGCCATGGCTCGCTGGCGCTGAATACCGCGCGGGAGCTGCTGCTCCGGGATCGCGCGGTGGTGGTGATCACGGATGAGGAGGATGCGCGTTTCGGCGAGGCGGAGATGGTCGTGGGCGATGCGACCGATCTGGACGTACTGCGCAAGGCCGGCGCGGAGACGGCGGATTCGGTGCTGGCATTGTCGGAGGACGACGCGGAGAACGCCTTCGTGATTCTGGCGCTGCGGGAGCTGCAGACGGATGCGAAGAAGATCGCCGCCGTAAGCCGGCGCAAAAACCTCGACCGGGTACGCCGCGTGCAGCCGGACATCATTCTGGCGCCAACCGTGTTTGGCGGCGAGTTGCTGGCAATGGCGCTGACCGAGGAAAAAATCGACGGCGAAATGCTGCTGAACCGATTTCTGGAAGTAAAGCCGCAGCAGGGTTAGCGACCCGACCGGGCTGCACAACAACCTGGCTGAACAACAACCTGGCTACACAACAACCTGGCTGAACCAGATCCGGCTCTATCGCCGGTGCCGGCCGCGCCAGTGCCGGCCGCGAGAAACTCTAGGCAAGGCTGCGAGCTAGTAGTTCGGCGAAGGGCGGAAAAGCGAAGCGCCTTCCGCCGCTCGGGATACAAGCGACACGTCAGCAGGCCTACCATGATAACCTTCATTTGTTCGGCTTCGAAGGCTGCTTTATTACATTTGGCAAATGAAGATCGCCAAATGCGCCATGCGATGCAGGTCACAAACGACCTTTGGTGGCTGTCGCAGTGCTGCAACGCCAGGGAGTCTTTACCTTATGGTCCGCTTCATGCAAAATGGTCCGCTTAATGCAAAAGCTGGCGCCATGATGCGAACCGGAATCCTGCTCTTCCCCGGCATCAACCGGGAGCGTGATATGGCGATCGCCGTTGAGCGCAGTTTCGGCATTTCACCCCGCATGATCTGGCATAAGGAGACCGAGCTTTCCGGGTTCGATCTGCTGATCATCCCGGGCGGGTTCTCCTTCGGCGATTATCTGCGCTGCGGCGCCATGGCGGCGCAGAGCCCGGTGATGGCGAGCGTGAAGGCGCATGCGGCGCGCGGTGGCTATGTGCTTGGGGTTTGCAACGGTTTTCAGATCCTGGCCGAAGCCGGCTTGCTGCCCGGCGCGCTGCTGCGCAACGCCGGCCTGCGCTTTCTCTCGATGGACACGATGCTGCGGGTCGAGCGGGCGGATACCGTGTTCACCTCACGTTATCAAAAAGGCGAAATCTTTCGTGCGCCGATGGCGCATGGCGACGGCAATTACACGGCCGACGAGGCGACGCTGGACCGGCTGGAAGGCGAAGGCCGCGTCGCCTTCCGCTACGCCGCGGAAAACCATAACGGCTCGGCGCGGGCAATTGCCGGCATCTATTCCGAAAATCTCCGTGTCATGGGGCTGATGCCGCATCCGGAGGATCTGGTGGATCCGCTGATGGGCGGCATCGACGGCAAGCCGCTCTTCGATTCGCTGGCCGCTGCATGACCCAGCTCATTGACGCAAAGCTGGCGAAATCCTTTGGGCTGAACGCCGAGGAATACGGCAAGGTTCTGGAGATTATGGGCCGCCTGCCGTCGCTCACCGAGCTTGGCATTTTTTCGGTGATGTGGTCGGAGCATTGTTCCTACAAATCGTCGCGGGTGTGGCTGCAGGAACTGCCGACCAAGGCGCCCTGGGTGATCCATGGCCCCGGTGAGAATGCCGGTGTGATCGATATCGGCGATGGGCTGGCCGCCATCTTCAAAATGGAATCGCATAATCACCCAAGCTTCATCGAGCCCTATCAGGGTGCGGCGACCGGCGTCGGCGGAATCCTGCGCGACGTGTTCACCATGGGGGCGCGGCCGATTGCGAATTTGAACGCGCTCCGCTTCGGCGATCCCAAGCTCGCCGTCACCAAGCGCGTGGTGGACGGCGTGGTGCGCGGCATCGGCGGCTACGGCAATTGCGTCGGCGTGCCGACCGTCGGCGGCGAGGTGAATTTTCATCCCGCCTATAACGGCAACCCGCTGGTCAACGCGATGACCGTCGGCATCGCCAGAACCGACAAGATCTTCCTCTCGGCCGCGGCCGGGATCGGCAATCCGGTGGTCTATGTCGGCGCCAAAACCGGGCGCGACGGCATCCACGGCGCCACCATGGCCAGCACCGAATTCGACGCCAACTCCGCCGAGAAACGGCCGACGGTACAGGTCGGCGACCCGTTTACCGAGAAACTTCTTATCGAGGCCTGCCTCGAGCTGATGCAGACCGATGCGATCGTCGCCATTCAGGATATGGGCGCCGCCGGGCTCACCTCCTCCTCGGTCGAGATGGCCGGCAAAGGCGGGGTTGGGATCGAGCTGACGCTGGACGACGTGCCGCAGCGCGAGACAGGCATGAGCGCCTATGAGATGATGCTCTCGGAGAGCCAGGAGCGCATGCTGCTGGTGATCAAGCCGGAGCGGCGCAAGGTGGCGCGCGCGATCATCGAGAAATGGGACCTGGATTATGCGGTGATCGGCAAGATCACCGATACCGGGCGCATCGTCGTCACCCATAAGGGCAAGATCGAGGCGGATATCGCGCTGGCGCCGCTCTCCGACGCGGCACCTTTGTATCGCCGGCCGATCGCTGAGACGCCAGAGCCGCCGCCGCTTGGGACAACCACCGATCCGATCGGGTTGCAGGCCGGGCTGCTGAAGCTGCTCGGCTGCCCGGACATCGCCTCGCGGCGCTGGATCTGGGACCAGTACGATTCCACCGTCGGCGGCCAGACCGTCAAGCGGCCAGGCGCCGCGGATGCCGCTATCGTGCGGCTGGAAGGCACCAAGCGGGCGTTGGCGATAACCACAGATTGCACGCCCCGCTACTGCGCCGCCGATGCCTGGGCCGGGGGCGCCCAGGCGGTGGCGGAAGCCTGGCGCAACATCACCGCAACCGGCGCCAAGCCTTTGGCCGTGACGGATAATTTGAATTTCGGCAACCCCGAAAAGCCGGAGATCATGGGGCAATTCGCGGCGGCGATTCAGGGCATGGCCGCGGCCTGCGTCGCGCTCGATTTCCCGGTCGTCTCCGGCAATGTTTCGCTCTATAACGAGACCGAGGGTCAGGCCATTCTGCCGACTCCGGCAATTGGCGCGGTCGGTGTGCTGGAAGATGCGGCCCAGGCCGTCGGCATCGGCCTGAAGCCGGGGCTTGAACTGATCCTTATCGGCGAGACGAAAGGCCAGCTTGGGCAATCGCTTTGGCTGCGGGAGGTGCTGGAACAGGAAGCAGGCGCGCCTCCGGCGCCCGATTTGGTGGCGGAGCGAAGGAACGGCGACTTCGTGCGGGGCCGGATCATCGCCGGAACGGTGGTTGCATGTCATGATGTCTCGGATGGCGGCCTGCTGGTGGCCGCGGCCGAAATGGCGCTGGCCGGCGATATCGGCATACGGCTGTCCGTCGCCCAAACCGCCCACGAATACTGGTTCGGCGAAGATCAGTCGCGCTACATTCTCGCCGTCCAACCTGCTGATGTTGCGGCAATCTTGTCGGAAGCATACGCGGATGGCATAGCTGCACAGCCAATTGGCTTTGCGGAAGGCGCGCATTTGACTCACTCCGGCATTATCTCCATATCTCTCAATCAGCTACGCGACGCTCATGAGGGGTTTTTCCCGAACTGGTTCGCCTGAAGGAGCAGATTTAGCCTATGGCTATGCCGGCCAGTGAGATCGAGGCCCTGATCAAATCGGCGTTTCCCGACGCCCAGATCGCCATTGAAGATCTGGCTGGCGACAATGACCATTTTGCAGCCACTATTGTTTCCGAAGCTTTTCGCGGGCTCTCCCGCGTTCGCCAACACCAGCTCGTTTACGCGGCGCTGCAAGGAAATATGGGCGGCGCACTCCATGCGCTCGCTTTGCAGACCTCAGCCCCCGATCAAGGAGATTGATTTCCATGGATAATCCAGTTCTCGACCGCATTCAGGCAAAAATCGACGCGTCCCCGGTAGTGCTGTTCATGAAAGGCAACCCGATGTTCCCGCAATGCGGATTTTCCGCCCGCGTGGTGCAGATCCTGAAGCATTCCGGCGTCGTGTTCTCTTCCGTCAATGTATTGGAAGACCCGGAAATTCGCGACGGCATCAAGGCTTTCTCCGATTGGCCGACCATCCCGCAGCTCTACGTCAAGGGCGAGTTTGTTGGCGGTTGCGACATCGTAACGGAGATGTTCCAGGCTGGTGAACTGCAGACTTTGCTCGCTGATAAGGGCATTTCGCAGGACGCCGCCGCTTAGCCTGCGCTACGGCGCCCGGGTTCAGGCCCGCTCGTTTATGTCAGTGTTTTGACGCGGTTTGCCTTTGTAACGGATGAACTGCCAAGGCCCGGGCTGGCGGGGCATCTGGCAATGAACCACGCCATCATCGCCTGGCTGCAGACCGGTGGTCATGAAGTGACCGTGCTTCTGCCGCAGGCGCGCCTTCCATCCATTTGGGAGCGCTACGATATTGCGCCGGTCGCTGGTAACGGTTTTGGCGTCTGGCGCGGCTATGTTTTCCCCAAGAATCCGCTCACGGCGCTGGTTGTTCTCGCCCGCGAAGCTTTTGCCGCATTACCGGCAGGACCTGCCGCGGCAGCCCTGCAAAGCTTCTGGCGCAAGCTGCGCTTTGGCCAAGCCGATGCGGTGCTCGGCGCCTATCCCTCGGCCGCGCAGCGTACATGGTGCCTGGAGCGGCTGCTGCGAATAGCGCCTGACGCAGTGCTGATCGACACGATCTTCCGCGCGCAGCTCCTAGCTGATCGAAGGCTGGCAGGTATCCGCAGTGTCATCATCGCGCATGATGTCTTTTTTCTCCGGCAGCGTGCCTTGCGAGGCGCGGGCTATCGAGTGTATCCGGCCGAACTCGACCGGGAGACCGAGGCGCGGCTGCTTGGCTTGGCGGATGTCATCGCGGCGATACAGCCGAAGGAAGCTGCGCTGATCCGGGAGATGTGTCCGGCTAAAACCGTTTGCACGGTGCCGATGCCGGCCGTGCCCTGCCGGCGGCCGGACGATATCGAGCGAATCCCAGGCCGGCTGGTGTTCGTAGGCAGCGCGACGCTTCCGAACCTGGACGGCTTGCGCTGGCTGTTTGCCGAGGTCTGGCCGCGCCTGAAAACGCAATATCCGGAGGTGACGCTTGATCTGGCCGGCGACTGCGGCAGCGCTTTGCAATTGCTGCCGGCAGGGGTTACGCGGCTCGGCCGGGTGCAGGATCTGGCGCCGATTCTGCATCGTTCGGCGCTGGCGATTGCGCCTTTACGGGTTGGCTCTGGTCTTTCGGTTAAACTTCTGGACTACGCGCGCCACGGCCTAATGACGGTCGCAACCCTGGAATGCGTGCAAGGATTAGCTCAGGATCCAAACGCGCCGTTCGTTGCCGTCGGCGATGCCAATGCGTTTGCACAGGCTGTGGCGGCGGCGCTGGACGCAAGGCAGGCGGCCGTCGAGAACCAGGCGCTAGAGTATGTCGCGCGACATTACAGCATCGCTGCCAGCTTCGCGGAACTGCAAACAGCCCTGAACATGCCGGTCCGATAGATTTGCCGCGGGGCATGAGGTTCTTCCCTGAAACTTCCAACTCCCGCATCAGCGCCATGCCCCGTTCTGCTGAACGCCGGGCCGATGCCGCCGGTCTGCAACATCAGCGAGCTGAGGCAGATATAGCGGGCGGCGGGCTCGACCGGGATGAAGTTGCCGGCTTTTTCCGCCAGTTAGATCAGGATCGCCGCAGGCTCGAACAGCGTCATAACGCGATCATCCGTATCTCCTCCAAATTACCTCCAAATTAAACATTTGCTCCGCATATCCTCAGCGAATTACCGCGTCGGATGAATGCATGCCTTCTTCGAGATCCGTGATAACGGCTACGCCACAGCCAGATAAAACGGCGACGGCCAGCACGGTTCAAGATTTACGTGCTCAGGCGAACAGGAACAACGCCGCGGAGCATCGCCGGATTATCGCGCGGTTGCGGCAAGCGCTGGAGCATCAGGATTTTACCCTGCTTTATCAACTGCAAACCAGCCTGCACTCGGGCTTGCCGCGGGGCGCCGAGGCTTTGATCTGTCTGCGCCACCGCCGGCGCGGGCTGATTTCCCCGAACCATTTCATGCCTGCGGCTGAGCATAGCGAGATCGCCACGCAAATCGGCGGTTGGGCGATTGCGCAGGCTTGTAGGGATGCAGCACTTTGCACGCGCAGCTTCCGCTTCACCGTGCCGGTTTCAAACCGGCAATTGCTGGCGGGCCGGGTGGTGAAGCATGTGATCGAGGCACTGGCGGCCTGCAATGTGAATGCAAGCCACATGGAGTTCGCGCTGACCGAGACCGTGCTGATCGATGAGAACGAGGATGTGGATTTTACGCTGAAGGCGCTGCGCGGATTGGGCGTGGGGCTGGTGCTGGACAATTTTGGAACCAGCTACGCCAGCCTGAGCCTGTTGAAGCGTTTGCCGCTGACCATGTTGAAGCTCGACCGCACGATGATCGCGGGGCTGCCAGGCGCGCATGAGAACGCCGCGATCCTGCGGGCCACCATCGATACCGCGCATGCGCTTGGCATTGGCGTGATCGCCGACGGTGTCGAATCGGCGGGACAGCGGCGGATGCTGAGCGAACTGGGTTGCGATTTCGCGCAAGGCGGGCTTGAAAATCCGCCGATCGCATTCGAGGCGTTGAGCGAGAAGCTGGTTCGAGCCTAGCCGGCTGCGCTAGCCGCGGGGCGCCGGTTTAGGCATAATGCTGCCGCATGACAGTCACCGATCCTGCCGAGCAAGCCATTCTGGGTCTTCTTGAGCGCCGCGCCGGCGGTTCCATCTCCCCGGTCGATGCGGCGCGCGCGCTTGCCGGCGATCCGCAGGATGACAGCTGGCGGCGCAGCCTGGCGCCGATCCGTCTGGCGGTGATGCGCCTGGCGCGTGCCGGACGCATCGATATCCTGCGCAAGGGCAAACCGGTTGCGCCGGAGAATGCGCGCGGCGTTATCAGGTTGCGAACACCCGGCGCGCAGTAGAATCGCCAGGCTCCCCCGCGGGTAATACCAAGATGAAAGTGAGTTGATTGATGCGGCGCTCGATAAGCAATTTGTACACCGGCCTGCGCGAAGGCTGGGCGCTGGCAAAACCCTATTTCTCCTCCGAAGAGCGCTGGGCTGCCATAGGTCTGCTGGTCTCCGTCATTTTGCTCAATCTTCTGCTTACGGAGCTGAATGTCGAGTTCACCTATTGGACGCGCTACATCTATAATTCGCTGCAGAACAAGGATTTTTCAGCGTTCCTGAAGCTGATATTTCTTTATGAGCGCGTACCGGTATTTCCCTATTTCATCATCGGCTATGTGGAATATGCCGCCATTTTCACGGTGGTTGCGGTTTACGCGCTCTACCTCAACCAGATGCTGCAGATCAAATGGCGGCAATGGATGACGCGCGACTTCATCGAGCGCTGGCTGGCGGACCGGGCTTTTTACAATATCAGCCTGGCGAAAGCGGGAACCGTCGGGATCGACAACCCGGACCAGCGGATCTCCGACGACCTTTCGACTTTTTCCACCAGCACGCTGGCGCTCGGGCTCGATCTGATGTCGAACCTGGTCACGCTGGTCAGCTTCGTCACCGTCCTGTACTTCATCTCCGGTTCGCTGAAGCTGTTCGGCATCACCATCCCCGGCTACATGCTGTGGCTGGCGATCATCTATTCCGTCGCGGGGACCTGGGTCACCCATCTGATCGGCAAGAAGCTGATCCTGTTGAACTTCAACCAGCAGAAGGTCGAGGCGAATTTTCGTTACAGCCTGATACGGGTGCGGGAGAATACCGAGGCCATCGCCCTGTCGCACGGCGAAGGCGACGAGTTGATTTCGTTAAAAGAGCGTTTCTCGCATGTTCGCGACAATTGGTGGGCGATCATGCGGCGGACCAAGTTGCTGGGCTTTTTCACCAACACCTTTAATTCCGTGGCGGGGAATTTCGCGCTGATCGCGGCGGCGCCGCGCTTCTTCGCCGGCGCCATTCAACTGGGCGATCTGGTGCAGCTGACCCAGGTTTTCAGCAATGTGCAGGCGCCGCTTTCCTGGGTGGTGACGTCCTATACCGATCTGGTCAATCTGCGCGCCACCGTCTCGCGTCTGCACGGGTTCAAGGAGGCGGTGACCGCGGCGCGCGCCGCTTCGCTCGCCGGGCCGCATCTGCGCACGGCCGGCAGCGCGCTCAGCCTGGCAAACCTCACCTTGACGCTGCCGGATGGCCGCAAGCTGCTCAACAACGCCAGCCTGACCTTGCCGCCCGGCTTGCCGGTGACCTTGACCGGCCCTTCCGGATCCGGAAAATCCACCTTGTTCCGGGCAATCGCCGGGATCTGGCCGTTCGGGGAAGGCGCCATCACCCGGCCCAGCGGCTCGGCGCTGTTTTTGCCGCAAAAGCCGTATTTTCCGCAAGGCAGCCTGAAGCGCGCGGTTGCCTATCCCGGCTCGGAAACCGCGCTTGCCGACGAGGTGGTCAATGACGCGCTGACCGCGGTCGAGCTGGCGCCGCTGGCGGAGAAGATGCACGAGGTGGAGAACTGGAGCCAGATCCTCTCCGGCGGCGAACAGCAGCGCCTGTCCCTCGCACGCGCCATTATTGCAGAACCCGACTGGCTATTTCTGGACGAAGCGACATCGGCGCTGGATGCGCCGATGGCGGCCCGCGTAGAATCTGCCTTGCGCCGGCTGCTGCCGAAAACCACGATCGTCGCCATCGCCCACCGCGCGCAGGACGCCCAGCCGGCGCGCCATCTGACGCTGACGCCGGGGGAATTGGGCGCGGTGAGCTGAGGCCTGGATCCCGCTTTCAACCGCATGCACCCGTTAGGCCGGAACGCCTGCAAAGCCGTCACGAATCGGCGGCAAGCTCACCAGCGGCCATGCTGCTTCGATGTCCGTCGCGCTAAAATCGCGCCCCTTGAACAAGAGCGGCTCCTCGGCCTGCGCCGGCCCGACGGTTTTGTGGCACCGGCGTCGAATTTGCTTCAAAATGCGCTCCGGTGGGTTAGTGAGCGTGATTTTTCGCGAGCCAGGAGCGCAGCGTATATGGGTACGCGAGCACCGCAGCCGCGAAAAAGCGCGCTCAATGACCCGCCGGAGTAGCATTTTCAAGCAAATTTTGGAGGTCCGGGCCACCTACGAACCTCTGTCCAGACTGGTTTTATGGGGTCCAGACGGATCATCATATACCCTGCAAGATTCGAAAGTTTTTCCAAACTCGTTTCAAGGTGATTGACTAAATCCAGGTCCAAAGTGTAGGAAAAAGTGCGGACACGGGGTCCAGAGTGTAGGACAAAGTGTCGGAAAGAAAGTGTAGGAAAGAGGCCGGATTTGCATGGGCAAACTCACCGACAAGGGTGTCAAATCGCTTGGCCAAGGCGTCTTTGGCGACGGCGGCGGCCTTTACATTTCGGTTGGCGCCGGCACTGCCCGGTCTTGGCTGTTTCGCTACAAAAAGGCCGGAAAGACTTGCTGGCTTGGTCTTGGCTCATACCCAGCGATCGGCCTAGCGGATGCCCGGCTGGCTGCCGGGAAGGCAAAAAAGCAAGTGCGAGACGGCGGCAACCCCGTTGAGCAGAAACGGGAAGCCAAGCGGCAAGCGCTTAAAGCAGCGGAACGAACCTTCGCACGGGTGGCCGAGCTGTTTATCACCGATCACGCGGCAAAGTGGCGAGGCCCAAAACAAGCGCCGCAATGGCGGCGGAGTCTTGAACTATACGCCTTCCCGACCATAGGCGAGGTCCAGATAGCCCAGCTAACGGCGGAGAAAGTGTTGGCCGTGCTGCGGCCGATCTGGACCACGAAAACCGAGACGGCTTCGCGTGTCCGCTCTCGTATCGAAAACATCTGGGATTATGCCGCAGCGCGGGGCTGGGCGTCGGGCGAGAATCCGGCGCGCTGGCGCGGCCGATTGCAGTACGCCTTGCCGGCGCCGGAGAAGGTACAGCCGGTAGTCCACTATCCTGCCGTGCCCTGGGCGGATCTTCCTGCCGTCACGCAACAGCTTGCCAGTAGCAAGGGCGCTGCCGCGGCCTGTTTGCGCTTCTTGACACTTACGGCCGCAAGGTCAGCCGAGGCGCGGGGCGCGCGGTGGGAAGAGATTGATATCGCAGCGAAGGTCTGGTCGATCCCGGCGGATCGAATGAAGGGCGGCCAGGCGCATCGCGTCCCGCTATCAGATGCCGCCCTGGCGACTGTCAAAGCAGCCTATCCCCCAGAAGCCACGGAGAAGCCCGTGGATGGCCTTGTCTTTCCGGGTGGCAGGGTAGGCCGGCCCCTGTCTGACGTGGCGCTGGCGAAGGCGCTGCGCACGGCGGGCGCTGGTGACTTCACCGTGCATGGTCTGCGTTCCACATTCCGCGATTGGGCGGCCGAATCAACGGCGTTTCCGCGCGAAATCTGCGAGGCCGCCCTGGCGCACGCGAACACTAACAAGGTTGAGGCAGCTTATTTGCGCGGCGATCATTTTGAAAAACGCGCGCGGCTGATGGATGCCTGGGCCAACCACGCTACAGCCGCGCCGGCAATCGGCGCCACAGTCACGACGCTACGTCGCGCTTAAACCCGCCGCCCGGCGGCTTCCGGGCACAACAGGAAGGCTAACCCATGAAACTCGAAGAACTGCACACGAAATACCGATTGCTGGCCGTCAGTCTGCAAGCGATGTCCGCTGGCGCCATATCCGGCCGCGCCGAGCTTTGCCCGGTGGTCGCTCAGGACATTGCCGACGAACTGGTTGCGCTGACATTGGCGCTTGAACGGCACGCCTATCCGCCTTCCATGCCAATGCTGGCAGCATGACTGAAGGGCCGGGCATGTCCCGGCCTTTTTGTATCGTCGCGGCAACTTCCGGTTTCGCCGGCAAGTGACAAACGAAGTGACAAAAGAAAACTTCCTCGGTAACCCCAATAGTTTCCGGCGCCTTGCCAGCTCCATGTGTGTCCTGCCTTGGGAGTGGACCAGGGGGATGGGTGCTAACGCCGGCCGACCGAGACTCCCGGCTAGGGGGGGGTACCACTTATTCTGAGTAGTCTTTCCCTCCGCCCACCCCACACACAACCAAAAAAAATTTTCCCGAATCTCCCCTGAAACTACTCCCGCTGATTAGGGAGCCACACCGATCAAATAACATATTGAAATAGCATCGGATTGTCGTTTCGCTTTCTTACTTGGAAGTGACATTCTAACACGGACGATTGGCACAGAGTGCCAAAACTTCCGGATATGCCTATGTTTTTTTGGTATGGCGTTGCCTCCGGCCACTTGACGAAATTTTGATTTAATTTATAGTGTCCTGTTCCACCGGTGCCCGTGTGGGCACAGGAACGATGCTCTTTGATGACGTGAATCAGAATAAACCGAATTTTGTTCGGTAGATAAAACGCGCAGAATGTGAACAATTAACAGTGAGAGGACAAATGAATCCAAAATACGCAACAATCAAGAAATGGTGCGAAATGACCGGCATGTCAAAGTCGGGCACCTATAATGCGCTGGCTGCCGGGTTGATGCGAGCCATAAAGCTGGGCAATAAATCGCTGGTTGACGTTGAACACGGCTTGGCGTGGCTCGCTGCGCAGCCGGCGGCAACATTTCGGCCGTATTCCAATGCCGAGGCGGCATGAGCGAACACACGCCCGACCGGGCCGCTGCGATCGTCAAAGCCGCGCGCGCTGCTGGCGCGATTGACCCCGAATCGTTCCCGTTTTTCGTGCCGCCGGCAGAAATGGTAAATCCTGCTGATGCGGTGGCAAAACTCAGAGCAGAAAAGCCGCATTTCTTCCAGAAGTCCGCGCTCGACATGACCGCGGCGGAACTCGCCGCGGCGTTGGGAAGCATCAAACGCGACGGCGAAAAGCAAAGGCAGGCCGCCGTTCAGACGGCGATGATTGCCCGCCTTTCGCGCAAGTATGCGAAACACAAATAGGAGTTTGAATGACAGACACAAAATCCGCGCTGGCGACGGCGCAGCAGAACGAGACGAATGCGCGCGAAGCGTTCAATAGTGCTAACGCAGCACTTTGCACCGCCCAAGGCGCCCGCGAGGCAATGATTACGGATGCCGCGGCCGGCAAGCCGATACCGGCACAATCAATTCGCCAAGCCGAGGAAGCCACGCGGCGGGCGGAAATTGATGCAGAAGTAGCGGGGCGCGTGCTGGCTGCGGCTTTCGGTTTGCGTGAAAAAGCGCAGATCGACGCCTGGCAGGACGAGGCCGCCGAACTACAGGGAGCGATTGATTCCGCGATTGAGGCGCGGCTGGCCGCCGGCGCGGCGGTAGATGAACAGATGGCCGCCGTTCGGAATCTTTTGGAGAAACACAAGCTTGCCGGCAACGAGCTGCGCGCGACCTTGGCCGCCGCGAATCTTTTTAACGGGCAGAGGGAGGCCAGGCGCGCAACTAATGCTGTTTTGCGCGCGCGGATCGCCACCGAAGGGTTTGACGATCCGGTGATTAGACGCTTGCCCAAGCTGCTGCCGGCCGAGCTAAAGGCGTTTCTTTATCCGGCCGGGGGGTGGAGCGAGTTTGCCAGCTCGCCGGTTGCTTCGGCCAAGATTCTCTAACTTCGCGTCATTCGCGCGGGCCGCTGGTGCTGGGGAGTCCTGGCGGCCCTTTTTTAAAGGAAAAGATTTTATGATTAAGCTTGCACTGGATGACGGGCGGGAGCTGGGCATTGCGCCGGTTGAACCGCATGAAGCGATGAACATTGCGGAGGGATGCCGGGATTTAAGCGGGGTGCGCCAGTGGTGGCAAACGGCGATGGCGGTGGCGGCCATCCGCACCATTGACGGCATCCCCCTGCCGGCGCCGACGCACGAAAAACACGTTGAAGGTTTGGTTGCGCGGTTTTCGCGCGCCGATCTGGCGGCAATTGCCGGCGCGAAGTTTCCGGCTGACGATCGGCCGGCCCCGATCCTGGACCTGGCGCAGCTCGCTCCGGTTGAAACGCTGCGCCTTTGGGCTGCCATCGGGGAGTTGGAGACGATTCCCGGATGGGTGGCGCCGGCGCACATTGCCGCGCAGGTTCGGAAGATCGACGGCGAGGCGGTGGCATTTCCGACCACGAAGGCGGAAATCAAGGCGCTGGTTGAACGGCTGGGTGTCGCCGGAATGACTCTTGCATCCGCGTTCCTCGTTGCTCACGTCAACGCCGCCCGCACCGCTGCCACAGACAAGCAGGCCGCGGCAAAAAACTGAGTCGCCGCACGCTGATGCGTGACTGCGTGTACCTCGCCATGACTGGCGCCGCGCCTTCGATCGAGGCGGCGCTTGAAATGGATGAGGTGATGCGTGCGGCGGCAATAATTGTGGCGCAGGAAATCGAAGAAAAACGCCGCCGGGAGATGGTGCGAGCTATCGGTGCGGCATTGGGGCTGACATGATTGATCTTTACGAGATTGGCGTCTCGCTGATGCTCGATGACGGAATCACAACCGGCTTGGACGGGGTGACACAGCAATTTTCCGTCATTGACGAAGCGATTATGAAGATTAACGCCGAGCTACTGAACACGCGGGCATCCATCGCGGACGTTGCCAGCGCTACGAGCGGCCTGGCGGCGGGCTGGACCCAGGCGGCCGACGCTGCAGAGCGCATGGCCTCCGCGGCGGCTGGGGCGCACGCTGGCGGAGCTGGGGGTGGCGGGGGCAGTGGTGACGGCCCAATCTATCTGCCAGGCTCGCCAGAGCCTGGGGACCGCTACACGCCGAACTGGACGACGGGCGGTGGCGGTGGCGGGGAGTTGCCCCCTGAGGGCGCTGGGGGCGGCCCTGTGCCGTTCTATCCTGGACAGCAAGGCCGATCGACCGGCGGGGGCGGCGGCAGCCTCATGGACGGCTACTTTTTTGGCTCGATGGCCCTGGAAATTGGCAAGGATGTCATCGGCGCCCCGTTCGATGCCGCCGCGACGGTGGATCAAAAGCTTGCCATTCTCCGCGCTAACGGAATGTCAGCAGACGAGGCGCATGGCAGCTACGTCCTAGCGCAGCGGATGCAGCAAGATCCACAGTACAAAACCTTAACGATTGATGACCTGCTTGGGATACTGCAAGGCAGCTTCTTGCAGACCCGAAACGTAGCCGAAGCGCAAGGCATCCTGCCGGAGATGGCAAACGCGGCGACCGTCCTGCAGGGTATCGGAAATGCCGGTATACAGGCGCAGATGTTTGACCTAATGCGTTCCGGCGATCTTGCCGGCCTGCTGAACGACAAAGGCGAAGACGGCCAGCCGGATCTCGCCAGGTTCAAAAAGTTCATCGACACGTTCACCGATGTTGAGCTGGCGACGGGTGACGCGGTTTCGCCATCGCAGATGGTGCGGCTGTTTCAAAATCTAGGACCGGCGGCGCTGAGCATGGATGAGCAGGGACTCGGCACAACAATGCTGATGGCGCTCTCGCTGGGCCAGCTCAAAACCGGCACTGGCATTAACCAAATGTTCAAGGAACTTGCCGGCGGCAAACAATCCAAAGCGCTAGAGGAATTTCTGGTTAAGCAGGGAATCATCAACCCGCACGCAGTTGTGGGGCGCAGTGCGGACTACGTACAGATGGGGCCGGGCGCGCTGGTGGACGAAGCCGCATTTTTAGCCGATCCCGAAGCGTGGTTCGTCAAGCACATCGGCGGCGCGCTTTCCACCGACACGCCAGAGGATCGGCAGAAACTAATTAGCACAATCTATGCCAGCAGCGGCACTGTGCAGGGGTCACGAGTCGTTGCCGAGTCTATATTTCAGAACGCATTGTTAATGCGCTATTTGACAGGCGCGTCACATCTGGCGCCGCTGGGCGACCTGGCGGCGGAGTTTGACCAGACCCCGACCGGCGCGGCGGCCGGTGCGAAGGCCGCCGGCAACGCGCTGCTGGTGACGCTGAGCAATGAGTCCATGGCCGCGCTGAAAACGCTCCTAAGCTGGGGCACCAACCTGGCAAACGAGGCATCAAACTCCGCAACGGCCCATCCGACCGAAACGCTGATGGGCTTGGCCGATGCCGGCTATGGCGCGCTATGGGGCGCCTTGAAGGGTGCAGCGCACTGGCCCGGAATAAAAGGCGTGGGCCCGGTGGCAGATGTCATGGGCAAGCTTTTTGAACCCCTCCTATGGGCAGAGACGCTTTATGACACCGCCGGCCCTGGATCAGAAAAGCGGATGGATGCATGGGGCAAAGACATCGGGCTGCCGGGCTGGATGACCGACCCGCAGGCACTCTCAAGAGAAATCGTTCCGGGCATTGTTGCCGCGCTCGAACGGCAAACTAAAGCGATTGTTGCCGCCATCATCAAAGGGCGGGCGGTGCCATACGAGACCAGAATGCCGACCGGGCCCACCCTTTCCCTGCCGGGGCAAACGCCGCCCATGCCGGGACAAGCCGGCGCGGGTTATTAAGGAGAAGCTGATGAATCCACTGGATAAGATTGCGGCCGGCGCCGCACGAATTTTTCAAGAATCCGAAAGCATGCACGGACAAACGCAAATCCGCATCCGGGAGGCTGTGGCGCAGATACGTGGCGGCCTGGCAACGCTTCGTCAGGCGCTCGACATGCCGGCCGGTAAGCCCGCGCGGCTGCAACTCATACTTGGCGATGAGACGCCGCTGCCGGGGGTGGCAGAATGAGCAAGAACACATGGTCAAAATTCTGGTGGCAGGACTGGCAGCGTGACCCCGCCTTGCGCGGCTGTACGCTGGCAGCACGCGGCTTGTGGATGGAAATGCTGGCGGTAGCGCATGAAGGCGATCCGCCCGGCCATCTGACCATCAACGGCAATCAACCAACCGACAAGCAGATTTCCGCCATCGCCGGATGCTCCATCAAAACCGTCAAAGCTTTGCTGGCGGAGCTGGAAAGAAACGGCGTTTTCAGCCGAACGGAAGCCGGCACGATATACTCCCGGCGCATGGTGAGAGACCATGAAGCGTTTTTATCCGCCGTTTCAAACGGACGAAAAGGCGGAAATCCTGTTTTAAAACAATGCAGTAGCTTCGACTGACCGGCGCTAGGGGGTTAACCCTATGGTTTAACTAGAAGCAGAAGCAGAGTCAGATGCAGGCCCAGCCGCAGAACTGCCGCCGCTTCGCGCCGGGGGACTTCCGCTTCCCGGCGCCGCCGTCCCCCGCCAGGGGGGAAAGGCGGCCGGCAGAAAAGAGAGAAAAAAGAGAGAAAACTTGATGCTTCGCATCAAGCAAAAGAGAGAAAAAAGAGAGAAAGATTTGGCCGGCTAGAAATCCTGATTGGTGATCGAACGGGACGGCCTGCCATGGTTTGTGGCGGCGGATGTTGCCAGGGTGCTCGACATTAGGAATGTACCGGATGCCATGGGCCGGCTTGATGAGGACGAGAAATCCACTATCGCTATTACCGATTGCGGGAATCTGAACACAATCCGTAACATCATCAACGACTCCGGCCTCTACTCCCTGGTGCTGACCAGCCGGAAGCCGGAAGCTCGGCGGTTCAAGAAATGGGTAACCTGTGAGGTTCTGCCGGCGATCCGCAAGAGCGGCAGGACTCGATTGCCGGGATCTTGGAATCCTCGTTGAGTGTGCAATATTCGATGGCAGCGAAACCGAAGCACGCCTTTGGGAAATTGCCGAAAACCTGCACCGGGCCGAACTGACCGTGCAGGAGCGGGCGGAGCATATTGCGGAGTGGGTTAGGCTGACGGATTCCAAAGAAGTTTCGGCCCAAGTTGGGCCGAAACTCTCGGTTCGTGGCCGAGAGGGTGAAGGCCGTCCATCAGGAGGCATCAACGCGGCAACCCGCGAGCTTGGCATAGAACGAAAGGAAGCCCAGCGCGCCGTGAAGATCGCCTCAATTTCTCCGGAAGCGAAACAGGAAGCCATCACCGCCGGCATAGACGACAACCAAGCCGCCTTGCTTCGGGTTGCGAAAGAGTCGGACCCATCCGCCCAACTCGCAGCTATCAAACGGGAGCGGGAAGCATCCGAGGCCAGAGCACGCAATCGAACCACGGATCGCGCCATCGCCATGACCGAGGCGGAGCAATTCGCGGAGTGGGTTAGGCTTACGGATGAAACGAATAAAGGCGCAACTTGCGCCTTTTTTCCGCGTCGGAGAGGGCAACCACAAGGCGGCATCAACGCCGCAACCCGCGGGCGCGGTGATGGGGCCTGCCGGGAACCCCACAATAGACACGGCCAATTACTTGGCCGGCCTGCGGTTGGCAGAATATCTCCGCGCGCACCGCGCCCGTCCAGATTTAATGCCATGGTGGCAAAAGAGGCAAGTTTTATCCGGGCGGCGAAAGAAGCCATCCCGGCAACCCAACTTGCAGCAATCCGTCGCAAGGGCGACGTTTCGGCACAGGTTCTATGGCAATGCAGGTTTGGCATTCCGCGCGCGTCATAGGACTATATTCCTAGCTGACCTGCCTCTCATGTGAAATGGTCCGCGCGCGGCCGCGCGAGTCTTAGGCGCACGCGGACACATTTTAGTGATACCCGCGCGCGATCCATTCCAGACAAGGCCCAGGCCGAAGTGTAGGAAAAAGTGCAGGAAGCAGCGGCGGAAAGCCAGGTTTCGGTAGCAAATTCAACGGCTTATTTAAGGTCGTTGGAGGTCCGGGCCGGAATCGAACCGGCATACGCGGATTTGCAGTCCGCTGCATCACCACTCTGCCACCGGACCTTAGACGATGGGCAGCGGCTGTATCCTCCTTACCCGTTCCTCCGGTCAAGGGGTTTTGCACCTGCAACGGTGGTTGAGTTCGGCGCCGTCACGCCGCTATAACGTCCTCCGAGTGACAGCGGATCGAAGGCTATAATGATCGACATGCAAGCTACCGCCGCCGGCCGCGCCCGCGCTACGATGGTGGAATCCCAAATTCGGCCTAACCAGGTCAGCGATGGCAGGTTGATCATGGCTATGCGGGCCTTACCGCGCGAGGCGTTTGCGCCGGATGGCGCCAATGCCTACGCCGATATCGACATACCGCTGGGCGGCGGCCGCTTCCTGCTCGCCCCGATGCTTATCGCGCGCATGGCGCAGCTGGTGCTGGCGGCGCATCCGGCAAAGGTTCTGGTGATCGGCGCCGGCAGCGGCTACGGCGCCGCCTTGCTTTCCGCCGTCGGCGCCGATGTTGTGGCGCTGGAGGAAGAGGCCCGGCTGGAGACCGGCGGCCTGCAGAAATTCGCCCCCGGCGTGACCTGCGTCACCGGTCCGCTGGCGAAAGGATGGCCGGCTTCGGCGCCCTATGACGCCATCCTGATCGAAGGCGCGGTGACGGAGATACCGCCCGCTTTGGCTTCCCAACTTCACAAGGCGGGCCAAGTTGTCGGCATTCTGGCGAAGAGCCGCGCCGCCGTAGGGCTTGGCGCGATCGTGGTCGCGGAGCCCGGTCTGAACGGCTTTGCCGTCCGCCCGGTATTCGATTGCACCGCCCGGCTTTTGCCCGCCTTGCGGCCAGCCTCCGCGTTCGAGTTTTAGGCGTGTTGCGCCGGCTCATCCATGGCGCGCCGCTCCTTGGCGGCCTGGGATTTGCGCTTTGCCTGCCACTGACCGCAGCCGCGCAGAGCGTTGCACAGCAGGGTAACGCGCCGCCGCCGATCGATACGCTGACGCAGGCGCTTGCCTCGGCCTATTATAACAACGCCACCCTGCAGGAGCAGCGCGCCGCCTTGCGGCAGGCCGATGAGGACGTGCCGGCGGCGATTTCCGGCTGGCGGCCTACCGTTACGCTGCAAGGCAGCGCCGGCCGCGTTGTCGGAAACGCGACGCAATTAGTTCCTGGCTCGACGGATTTCGGCATTCAAGAACCCGCAACGACCGAGAGCATTCCGCAAAACCGGAACGAAGCGCTGGGCGAGGCCAGCTTGACCCAGCCGGTTTACAGCGGCGGGAAAACGATTGATTCCACCCGCGAGGCGGAGAACACAGTGTACGCGCAGCGCGCCCAGCTGCTGGCCTCCGAGCAGACGGTGTTCCTCGATGTCGTCAATGATTACGTCACCGTGATCACCGACCAGGATCTGCTGGCGCTGGACCAGAATAACGTCGAGGTGCTGCGGCGCCAGCTGCAGGCAACCAACGACCAGTTCAACATCGGCGACATTACCTTAACATCCGTCGCGCAGGCCAAGGCGGCGCTGGCGCAGGCCTTGGCGCAGGTGGCGATCGCAACCGGCGATCTGCAGATCGCGCAGGAGAATTTTCGCCACGATGTCGGCCAGTATCCGGGCGATCTGACGCCGCCGCAGCCGCTGGCACTGCCCGTTGCCTCAACGACCGAAGCCGGCGAGCAGGCGCAGCAAAACAATCCGAACGTCATCGCCGCGGAGTTCAACAATGCCGCCAATGAAGACGCCGTCGACGTCGCCTTCTCGAACTTGCTGCCGCAGGTCTCGATCCAGGCGACCGGTTACTCGGAATCCGACCCCAACGGCCCCAAAAGCCGGCTTAGCGGCGGCTCGGTGCTGGGCGAGCTGACCGTGCCGCTGTATCAGGGCGGGCAGGAATATGCCGCAATCCGGCAGGCCCGCGCCAAGGCGCAGCAGAGCTTCGCCGGCATCATCGATGCGCAGCGCAGCGCCTATGCGCAGGCGACGCAGGCTTGGGAAGGGTTCGTTGCCTCACGTGCCGCGGTGGTGAGCACCAATCTGGAGATCAGGGCGAACGCGATCGCGCTGGACGGGACCGAGCGGGAAGAAATCGTCGGCACCCGCGATACGCTGGACGTGCTGAACGCGCAGCAGCTCCTGCTGCAATCGCAGGACCAGCAGGTGCAGAATATCGGCAATCTGGTGACCGAATCCTATACCGTGGCTTCCGCGATCGGGCGGTTGACGGCGACCGATTTAGGGTTGCCAATCAACCAGTATGACGATCTGAAATACTATAACTCCGTCAAATATGCCGGTTTTGGGACCGGGGAGTCGGCCGATGCAAAGGCCGGCATCGCGCCTGACGGCAGCTTGCTGAATGTTGATACGCCGGCGGAACAGCCCCCCGCTGATCAGCCTTGAAGGATTAGGGACCAGGCATGAGCGGTTCGGATGATGAGATAACCAACACGGAGGGGCCAGGCAGCAGCGGCGAGCCGTCGATGGAGGAGATCCTGGCGTCGATCCGCCGTATCCTGCGCGACGAGGAAACCGGCGAACCGAACCCGCAGGCCGAACCGGAGGACGAGGACATTCTGGTGCTGGATTCCTCGATGGTGGTCAGGCCCATGCCGGCGCCCTCCGAACCCGCAGCGGCCGAGCCGCCCGATGCGGCGGGCGCCGAGGCGGCATCTGCCGAGACAAGCTATAAGCCGGCGGAAGCAGCGCCGGCGCATCTGACATCGCAACCGGCCGCGTTGGATTTTCCGGCGGTGGAAAACCAGACGCTCGATCTACCCGCACCCGAAACCGAGGAACGCATGGAAGAGACGCAAGAGCCGGCGGTCGTGCTGACCGATACCGGCGTGGCCGGCACCGCGGAAGAAATATTCATGCCGGAGCATGATCGGGAAAACGTCCGCTCGCCGGATGGCCTGGTAAGCGATGCGGCGAGCCATGCCGCGGCCAGTTCCATCGGCTCGCTGATCCGCAGCATCAGCTCGGAACGCTCGATCGCGATCGGCCGGCCGGGGCTGACCTTGGAAGACCTGGTGCGCGAGGAATTACGGCCGCTGCTGAAATCCTGGCTGGACTCCAATCTGCCAAGCCTGGTGGAACGCATTGTGCGGGCGGAGATCCAGCGCGTGGTCGAACGAAGTAATATTTAAGGGAGCGCTTCTTTTTCTGAAGAAAAAGAAGCAAAAAGACTTTTTGACGCTGGGTAACGGGCGTTGTCGGCGGCAACGACCATGGCCCAGATTAGTAGAAGTTTTTTTAAGCCGCTTTTTTAAAAAATGCGGCGCCTTCGACAAACCGGGATCGCCGCGCCATGACCGAGCCACTGGATAAATATTTCGACGCGGCCGGCGCGGAGCTGCGGATTTACGCGGGCTGGGAGAAATCCGGCGCCTTTGCCGCGGCGCCTGAACGCGACGCGGCGCCGTTCACCATCATGATCCCGCCGCCGAACGTCACCGGCAGCCTGCATGTGGGGCATGCGCTAACCAACGTGCTGCAGGATATCCTGATCCGCTACCGCCGCATGCAGGGCCGCGACACGCTGTGGCAGCCGGGCACCGACCATGCCGGCATCGCGACGCAAATGGTTGTGGAACGGCTGCTGGATGCGGAGAAGACCTCCCGCAGGCAAATCGGCCGCGAGGCGTTTCTGCAGCGGGTCTGGCAATGGAAGGCTGAGTCGGGCGGCAATATCAGCCAGCAGCTGCGCCGGCTCGGCGCTTCGCCGGATTGGGAGCGTGAGCGCTTCACGATGGATGAAGGGCTCTCCAAAGCCGTGCGCGAGGTGTTCGTGCGGCTGCACGAAGAAGGGCTGATCTATCGCGACCGCCGGCTGGTGAACTGGGACCCGAAACTACAGACGGCGATTTCCGACCTGGAGGTCGAGACGCGCGAGGTGAAGGGCAGCATCTGGCATCTGCGCTATCCGATCGAGGGCGGCGGAGAGATTATCGTGGCGACGACGCGGCCGGAGACGATGCTGGGCGATACTGCGGTGGCGGTTAATCCGGAGGATACGCGCTATGCCGATCTGATCGGCAGGTTTGTGATTCTGCCGCTCACGGGGCGCAGAATTCCGATCATCGGGGATACCTATTCCGACCCTGAAAAGGGCTCCGGCGCGGTGAAGATCACGCCGGCGCATGATTTCAATGATTTCGAGGTCGGCAGGCGGCACGACCTGCCCTCGCCTTCCGTGCTTGACCGCCAGGGCCGGGTGACGCTGGATGAAATCGGCGCCGGCGGCGAATTTGTGGGCAGCCTTGCCGGGCTGGACCGGTTCGAGGCGCGGCGCCGTATCATTGCGGAATTGGATCGGTTGAAACTGCTGGAGAAAATTGAACCGCATGTGAATCAGGTTCCGCATGGTGATCGCTCGGATGTGCCGATAGAGCCGCTGCTGACGGTGCAATGGTATTGCAATGCCGGCGTGCTGGCGCAGCCGGCGATCGCCGCGGTGGAGAATGGCCAAGTCGAGTTCGTGCCCAAACAATGGGAGAATACGTTTTTCGCCTGGATGCGGGATATTCAACCCTGGTGCATTTCCCGCCAGCTTTGGTGGGGCCACCGCATTCCGGCCTGGTATGGCCCGGACGGCGCCGTGTTCGTGGCGCATGATGCAGCCGGCGCTCAGGCGAAGGCAGATGCGCATTACGGCAAGACAGAGAAGCTGAGTCAGGATGAGGATGTGCTGGACACTTGGTTCAGCTCGGCGCTCTGGCCGTTTTCCACCTTGGGATGGCCGGAGCAGACGCCGGAGCTGCGGAAATATTATCCAACCGATGTGCTGGTCACCGGCTTCGACATCATCTTTTTCTGGGTCGCGCGGATGATGATGATGGGGCTGCATTTCATGGGCGATGTGCCGTTCCGAACGGTGTATATTCACGGCTTGGTGCGCGATGAGCGCGGGCAGAAAATGTCCAAATCCAAGGGCAATGTGGTTGATCCGTTGAGCCTGATCGAAGCCTATGGCGCGGATGCGCTGCGCTATTCGGTGGGGGCCTCGGCGGGACAAGGGCGCGACGTAAAGCTGGGAGCCGCCAAGGTGGAGGCGAATCGCAGTTTCGTCACCAAGCTGTGGAACGCGGCGCGTTTCTGCGAAATGAACGGCGTGACGCCGAACGCGCGATTCAAACCGGAGGATGCGCGCCTGGCCCTTTCGCGCTGGATTCTGGATGCCGCCGATACGGCGGTCACCGAGGCGAGTGCCGCGCTGGATGCCTTCCGGATCAATGACTATGCCGCTATCTGCTGGCATTTTGTCTGGGGCGATTTCTGCGACTGGTTTCTGGAATTGGCCAAGCCGGCATTCGCCGGCGACGATGCGGCGGAAACGAAAGAGGTTGCGGGCTACGTGCTCGGCGTCCTGCTGCGGCTGCTGCATCCGGTGATGCCATACGTTACGGAGGCATTATGGGATCATTTCGGATTTGGCGAGGCCGGCTCGCTGATCGGCTCGCTTTGGCCTGAAGCGATCCGGGTGCAGGATGCCGCGCCGGCGCGGGCGGAGCTTTCCTGGACAAAGAAACTGATCTCGGAAATCCGCACGGTGCGATCGGAGATGAACGTGCCGCCTTCCATCAAGTCACCGGTGCTGTTGAAGGACGCCTCGTCGACAAGCCTGGCGCGGGCAGAGCGCTGGAGGGAAGCGATCTCTCGCATGGCGCGGGCCAGCGAGATCGGTCCGCTGCATGGCGAAGTGCCGCGCGGGTCGGCGCAGGTTGTGCTGCATGAAGCGACGGTGGTCTTGCCGCTGGCCGAGTTGATTGACCTGAATGCCGAGCGCGCGAGGCTGGCGGCGGCGTGCAAAAAAGCCGCCGCTGAACTGGAAAAAGTCCAACAGAAACTCGCCAGCGCCGATTTCGTCGCGCGCGCGCCGGAGGCGATCATCGCGGAAAACCAGGAGCGGCGCGAAATTTTCCTTGCCGAGATCGCGCGGCTGGATGCGGCGCTGGCGCGTATCGCTTGAGACGATGGTGCCGATCAAACCACTGGTAAATAGCTGGGATGTTTTCGACACTTTATTGACCCGCTTCGTCGTCGATCCGCTGCAGGTTTTCGCGCTGATCGACCGGCGGCATCCGGGCGTTGATTTCATGCAGCGCCGCCGGCAAGCGCAAGCCGCTCTGGATGAGATCGGCAAGCCTTACGTGATCCACGATATCTACGGGCAGATGGTGCAGGCCGGCCTGGCGCCGGAGAACGCAAAGCTGCTGCTGGCGGAAGAACTTGCGACGGAGCGGGCCTGCATGCTCCCCGTCCGCAGCGCGGTGGAACAGGTGACGCCGGAAGATCTGCTGATTTCCGACATGTATCTGCCTGGCGAGATCATCGCGGCGCTGCTGGCGGAGATTTGCGACCTGCGCGCAGCTTTGCCGGTGATACGCAGCAACTGGGGGAAGAGCACCGGCACGATCTGGCCGAAAATCCTCGAGCAATACGTGATCCGCACGCATTACGGCGATAATGCCCATGCGGACGAAGCGGTGCCGCGGCGATTTGGCATCAAAACGGTGCTGCTGCGCGATATCGACCTGACCGGATGGGAGAAGAAGCTGGCGCAAATGGGGCTGGGTCAGCTCGCCCTGATCCAGCGGGAGACGCGGTTGCGCAGCCTGCGGATGGGTGCCGGGATTTATGAAAAACTCGCCGCCGGGCCGTATCTTGGCCTGCTCACGGGATATGCCGGATATCTCGCCGGCAAATCTGGCCAGCGCGGCAGCTTCGGTTTTCTGAGCCGCGATTGTGATGATCTGGGCAGGGTGTTCCGGGCGCTTTTTCCAACCATCCGGTCCTTCGATATCGACCTCTCCCGCCGCCTGATGCGCGACATGGGCAATGACGCAAAGTTTTCTGCCGTGTTGCCGGAAGACTGCGTCCTGGTGGATGGCATCTCTACCGGGCGGTCGGTGGCGGCATTGCTGGCGCGCATCGGCCGGCCCGGGCAGATCTTCAATACGCTGCTGTTTCTGGATCATCTGCTGACGGAAGAGGTGATCTCCGCGACGGCGGCGCAATCCGTTTTCAGGTCGTCCGATTTTGGCAGCCGGCATTACCCTCTGGAGTTTCTTCTACAATCGCCACACCCGCCGGTGAGCGGGCTTGCATTGGATGCTGCGTCCGGGGGCGTGGTCAAAACCTTCGGCCGCGCCGAATTATCGGTCGCTGAATCGCGCCTGATCGAAGGCAAAGGCGAAACCGTAACGAACTTCGTGCGCACGATCAGGCTGCGCGGACTGCCCACACTGACGGCCGCGCAGAACCGGGTGTTGATGCAGGCAGGGCTGGAGGCGATCCTGGGCGCTGACCTGCAGGCAGATACGTTCCCCTCTTTCATCGCCCGCGAGACCTTCTCGCCGTTCTAGAGTATAAGCTAGCGGGCAGCGACGGCACATTTTCCGCCGCTGTCATCGCGCCGGCTTGTGAAGAAGGCTCTGGCTGCCTGCCATCAACAGTTCACGATTGCCCGCATCTCTGAACTGCTAAGCTTTGGCAGCTACCATTTCAGGAGGTATAATGAGCCGCCACATCCTTGCGTCCGGCCGCGGTGCCGGCAACCGTCACCAGCATCCGGACGCCGAGGCCAATGCGGCCGGCGGTTTCACCTCGCACGCGGCCGGCGCGACAATGCCTGTGCAGTCGAAGAAATTCGTCGCCCCGCATTATCCGTTTCAACCGCTGCCGGCGCCGCTGGGCAAGGCGCCGTATCGCTTCGACCTGAGCCAGCTTTTGCATGCGGATGAGGTGGCCAAAATCACCAAGGCCGGCAAGCTGGTGTTTCACAGCGTCGGCGATACCGGCGATGAACGCGGCAGGCAGATGGATTTCGTCGCCGCCATGATGACGCAGGATTACGACAAGAGCGCGGCAGGCGAAGTTCCGGCATTTTTCTATCATCTGGGCGACGTGGTCTACTTCGCCGGCGACATCGACAAATATGGCGAGACTTTCTACGAGACCTATTCCGAATATCCGGGCCTGATCGTCTCCATTCCCGGCAACCATGATTGCCAGCCGGACGATCCGCAGGATGGGCCCGTCGATCCTGACAAAAAGCCGCTGGATGGCTGGGTGCAGAATTTCATGTCGCCGACGCCCGGCGAATTGGGCTCGCTGAAGACCAATTCGTCCCGCACGCAGATGGATCTGCCGAACGTGTACTGGACCTTCACCACGCCGCTTGCCACCATCATCGGCCTGTTCTCCAATGTCAGCGAGACGGAGGCGGAGATCCACCAGGACCAGGTGGACTGGTTCAAGGCCGAACTTATGGCGGCCGATGCAGACAAGGCGCTGATCGTCGCCATTCATCATCCGCCGTACTCGGGCGATACCGAGCATGCGGGCAGTTCGGTGGCGGAACAAATCCTGTTCGAGAGCTTTGCCGCAACCGGCGTTTATCCGCATCTCGTGCTCTCGGGCCATGTGCATAATTATCAACGCTTCACCGTCGGGAAATCCGGCGCGGACAGCAATTCCGAGGTTGTTTTCGTGGTTGCCGGGGATGGCGGTTATACCAAGCTCGGCACGCTGCATAACGTGGATGGCGCACCGCCGGAGGCGCCGATGACTCTGACCAAGACGCTGAGTTTGGAGAGCTACGACCAGGAGAATTTCGGCTTCATGCGGTTCGAGGTCAGCAAGGAAAGCATTACGGGGATTTTCTATGCCGCGCCGTATCAGGTGACCGCGCCGCCGGCGGCGACGGCGGAAGATCAGTTCGTTATTGACCTGAAGAAGCGTAGCGTTACGACGTCGTAAAGACGAAGATGCCGGGCTGTGCCGGCACGACATGCGGGTGGAACGGCCAGAGAGTCAGTTTCAAAAGTCTTTTCGCCACACCGGCGGACTGGTTCTTTTTCTGCAGAAAAGAACCGGTTGTCTTACTTACTTCTCGATCTGGCTAACATCGCGCACGGCGCCGCGGGCGGCGTTGGTGGTCATGGCGGCATAGGCGCGCAAGGCGGGGGAGACCTGGCGCTTGCGGATTTCTTCCGGCTTCCAGCCTTTGGCATCGCGGGCAACGCGGCGCTGCGCGAGCAGCGCGTCGTCCACCTGCAGGGTGATTTCCCGGTTCGGGATGTCGATCAGGATAGCATCGCCGGTTTCCACCAGGCCGATCAGGCCGCCTTCCGCCGCTTCCGGCGAGACATGGCCGATGGAAAGGCCGGAGGTGCCGCCGGAGAAGCGGCCATCGGTGATGAGGGCGCAGGCTTTGCCCAGGCCCTTGGATTTAAGGTAGCTGGTCGGGTACAGCATTTCCTGCATTCCCGGGCCGCCTTTCGGGCCTTCGTAGCGGATCACCACCACGTCGCCGGCCTTGACCTGGCCGCCCAGGATGCCGGAGACGGCGGAATCCTGGCTCTCATACACACGCGCGATGCCGCGGAAGGTGAGGATGCTCTCATCCACGCCGGCGGTTTTCACGATGCAGCCTTCCGGCGCCAGGTTGCCGTACAGCACGGCGAGGCCGCCATCCTTCGAGAACGGATGGGTGGCGGCGCGGATCACGCCGGTTTCGCGGTCGGTGTCCAGATCGTCCCAGCGCTCGGACTGGCTGAAGGCCACCTGGGTCGGCACGCCGCCCGGGGCGGCGCGGTAGAAGGTTTTCACGTCTTCGCTGTTGGTGCGGGTGATGTCCCAACGGTTCAGCGCATCGCCCAGCGTTTTGGCGTGGGCGGTGGGCAGCGTGGAATCGATCAGCCCGGCGCGCTCCAGCTCGCCCAGGATGGACATGATGCCGCCGGCGCGGTGCACGTCTTCCATATGCACGTCGTTCTTGGCAGGCGCGACCTTGCACAGGCAGGGCACGCGGCGGGAGAGCCGGTCGATATCGGCCATGGTGAATTTCTGCTCCGCCTCATGCGCCGCCGCCAGCAAATGCAGCACCGTGTTGGTAGAACCGCCCATGGCGATATCCAGGGTCATGGCGTTTTCGAACGCACCGAATGTCGCGATGCCGCGCGGCAGGGCGGTGGCATCGTCCTGCTCGTACCAGCGCCGGGCAAGATCGACGATCAGATGCCCGGCTTCGCGGAACAGTTTTTCCCGGTCGGCATGGGTGGCCAGCACCGAGCCGTTGCCGGGCAGCGAAAGTCCCAAAGCCTCGGTCAGGCAGTTCATGGAATTGGCGGTAAACATGCCGGAGCAGGAGCCGCAGGTGGGACAGGCGGAACGCTCGATGGCCTCGACCTCGGCGTCCGAATAGCTGTCATCGGCGGCGACGACCATGGCGTCCACCAGATCAAGTGCCCGGGTTTTGCCCTTGACGGTGACCTTGCCGGCTTCCATTGGGCCACCGGAGACAAAGACCGTGGGGATGTTCAGCCGCAGGCTGGCCATCAGCATGCCGGGCGTGATCTTGTCGCAGTTGGAGATGCAGACCAGCGCATCGGCGCAATGCGCGTTGACCATGTATTCCACGCTATCGGCGATCAGATCGCGCGAAGGCAGCGAGTACAGCATGCCGTCATGGCCCATGGCGATGCCGTCATCGACCGCGATGGTGTCGAATTCCTTGGCAACCCCGCCGGCGGTCTCGATTTCGCGCGCGACCAGCTGGCCGAGATCCTTCAGGTGCACATGGCCGGGTACGAACTGGGTGAAGGAGTTGGCGATGGCGATGATCGGCTTGCCGAAATCGCTATCCTTCATGCCGGTGGCGCGCCAAAGCCCCCGCGCGCCGGCCATGTTGCGGCCATGGGTGGTGGTTCGGGAACGCAAGGCGGGCATGATGGTGAACTCCGAAGATCGCACAGGTGCGGTGCGTTCAATAGGCCCGTTGCCGGAAAAGGTAAAACCCGATGCGCTTCTATGCGACAATTACTGGCTGCAACGTCGTTGCACTATCATCACTTTAGCTGTCCTGAGGCAACAGCATGTGCGGGAACCCCCAATCCAAGGTTCCCGCACAGTGCCGCAATTCGACAGGGCCTAACGCACCCAAACGGCGGGTCCGGCAAGCCCCGCTGATGCTCAGGCGGGCGATGCCGCCAGGACAGCTCGTCGCGCTTAGGCGGCTCGCTTTCGCGCGGCCGATTGATAGCGTGAAGCGGGGATACCCGTTTGGGTGGCGCCAAACAACGCGGCACGGGCAGCATCGTAGGCAATCCACAGATTGCTGTCATGGACGGATGGCAGCGTGACGGCCTCACCCTGATCAAAGCCAGCAAGTGCGGCGTCGACCAGATCTTCTGTGGTCATGACGGCTGCCGGGTCGAACGCTGAGAGCGGCATGCCGGCATGGTCATAAAATTCCGTGGCCACGCCCCCTGGTAGCACCACCTGCACTCTCACGCCGGTGCCTAACAATTCCTCCTGCAGGCCGCGGCTGAAGTTCAGCACAAAGCCTTTGGTGGCGCTGTAGAGGGAGCTAATTGCGAGCGATTGCAGCGCCACGGCTGAGGAGATGTTGATGATAACACCGACGTTCCGCGAGAGAAACGCCGGCAAAATCGCACGGGTTAGGCGTGTCAGCGCCGTGACATTGAGCGCGATTGTTGAAGCCGTGTCTTCCGCAGACATGTCCACCGTGGACCCGAGCTTGCCATTGCCTGCACTGTTCACGAGCATGGTAATGCGGGGATTGGTGGCAAGGAGGCCCGCAACACGCGACAGATCCGCTTCCTTCGTGAGGTCCGCGTTGATCACCTCGATGCTGGCGTCGCAGGCTTGCGACAGCTTTGCCGAAAGCGCCTGCAGGCGTTCGGCGCGCCGGGCTACGAGGATGAGATCAAAGCCGCGAGATGCAAGGCGTTCGGCATACACGGCGCCAATGCCCGAAGACGCTCCGGTAACAACGGCAATGGGCCTGCTAAAACTGGATGACATGGTAGTATCTCCTATTGGTTGAATACTCAACTAAATAGGTGGATCAAAATCCTTTGCAATTGTGTAGCACTCAACTATTTTAATAAAATGGTGAAATCGACAGCGTTGCAAATGATCAAAGTTGAGGGCCAGCCTTGTGTCGAACCCCCTATCGGGCCAGTCGACCTTGTTTGCACCCATACATCCCTCAGACGCGCGGCGCGCCGGCTGGGCCATCTATATGACGAGGCACTCGCCCCGACTGGCCTGACGTCATCGCAAGCCCTCCTGTTGGCGCAGATCGACGCGCTGAAAGCATTCCATGGCGAGGCTGGGCCAACTTTGGGGATTCTGGCCGCCAGGTTGGCAATTCGCATTTCAGCTTTGACCCACGCCCTGCGCCCCTTGGTCCGCGACGGCCTTGTCGAGGTTCGCCAGGATGATCAAGACCGGCGGGCGAAACGCAGTGTCATGACCACGCTGGGCAAAGCGCGGCACAAGCAGATGCTCGAACTGTGGATGGACGCCAATAGTCGCGTTGAAGCGGCTCTCGGAGCAGCCTCGACCGAGAAACTCAGGGGCTTGGCCGACAGGATTGCTTCAGAAGAGTTCCTCGATGCGTACGCGGCTGATCCGAGCCAGGCCGGTCCAGGAGCCGCGGCAATTTGCGGATGATCCAGGTCCTGGCGAGTCTAGCTGCGCCCGACCTCACCAGCAAGTCGCGAGCGTGCGGACGACGTAGCCGCATGTAGCGCAAGCGCATTTGACGTTACGGCTGGCCTGCGTGCGAGCAGCAGGGTGGTTGCCGCCTCCTGTCCCTCCCGATCAGCTTCGGCAGGTTTTTTCGCGGCTTGGCGTCTGGCGTGGACAGCAGCCTCGCCGCATGACCTTCCTGATAGATGGGCAGACACAGAACGACCGCTGGGTCATCTAAAAGATGGGCTGTGGGTGTGTAACGAGCCCAAAGAGTGGATCACCGGTAAGGCGGGGCGGTGTAGCCAGCCGGCGAGAGCGTGAATATTTCGCAGCCGGTCTCGGTGACCCCCACCATATGCTCGAATTGGGCGGAGAGCGAACGATCGCGGGTGACGGCGGTCCAACCGTCTTCCAGAATTTTGACTTCCGGCCGGCCGGCGTTGACCATCGGCTCGATGGTGAAGAACATGCCGGGCACAAAAACCGGTCCCTCCCCTTTGCGGCCGAAATGCAATACGTTCGGCGGTTCATGAAAGCGCTGGCCAATGCCATGGCCGCAAAAATCCCGCACTACTGAAAAACGCTGCCCCTCAACAAAGCTTTGAATTATGTTGCCAACATCGCCAAAGCTCGCACCTGGCTTCACCACCGCGATGCCGCGCATCAGCGCTTCATAGGTAACATCCATCAGTCGCTTTGCCCGGGTATTGGCAGCACCCGCCACGTACATGCGGCTGGTATCGCCGTACCAGCTATCCAGGATAACGGTAACGTCGATATTCACGATGTCACCGTCCTGCAGCTTCTTCTCCCCGGGAATGCCATGGCAGACCACGTGGTTAATGGAGGTACAGATGGATTTAGGGAAACCACGATAATTCAGCGGCGCCGGGATGGCGCCATGCGCGGTGATGAAATCATGGCAGAGCGTGTTCAGCGCCTCGGTCGTGACACCGGGAACAACATGCGGCCCGATCATGTCCAGCGTCTCCGCGGCCAGCCTGCCGGCGGCACGCATCGGCGCGAAATCCGCCGGTTGGTGTATCGTTATCCGCCGCGACTCGGCGCCCCCATCCATCATATCCGCCATCCAAACAAGTCGTCTGCAAACATTACAACATTCCGAAGCAAAGGAAGTAGCCGCCTTTTTGGAAAAAAGCGGCGCAAAAAACTTCTGTTAAACTGGAGCCGAAGTTTCGCCCCGCCTAAGACCAAATTGATAGCAGTGTTTTGTTTATCTTTCTTAAGAAAAAGGGGTTCCTTTTAAACCCTTAGCGGCCTCGTCATCGCTTCAGGGTTCACCCATTCATCGAACTGTTCCGGCGTCGTCACACCCAGCTTCAGCGCGGCGTCGCGCAGTGACAGGCCTTCCCGGTGCGCCAGCAGCGCGGTTTTGGCGGCGGCTTCGTAGCCGATATGCGGGTTCAGCGCAGTTACCAGCATGAGGTTGTCGCCGAGATGGGCTGCGATGCGCGGCAGGTTGGGCTCGATGCCCAAGGCGCAATGATCGTTGAAGGCGTGCAGCGCCTCGGTGAGCAGTTCCGCCGAATCCAGCAGGTTATGCAGCATGACCGGCTTGAACACGTTGAGTTGAAAATTGCCCTGGCTGCCGGCGAAGGCGACCGCGTGGTCGTTGCCGAACACCTGGACCGCGACCATGGTCAGCGCCTCGCACTGCGTCGGGTTGATCTTGCCGGGCATGATGGAGGAGCCGGGTTCGTTCTCCGGAATGGTGAGTTCGCCGATGCCGGTACGCGGGCCGGAGGCGTACCAGCGCACGTCGTTGGCGATCTTCATGGCGGCGCCCGCCAAAGTGCGCAGCGCGGCGGATGCCGTAACCATGGCGTCATGCGCGGAGAGTGCCGCGAATTTGTTGGGGGCGGTGCGGAATGGCTTGGCCGTCTCCATGGCGACGAATTCCGCGACGGTTGCGCCGAAATTAGGGTGCGCGTTCAGCCCGGTACCGACGGCCGTGCCGCCGATCGCCAGCTCATACAGCCCAGTCAGGCTGCTATTGATGCCTGCAGACGCGGCTTCCAGCTGAGAGAGCCAGCCCGATATCACCTGGCCGAGGGTGATGGGCGTTGCATCCTGCAGATGGGTCCGGCCGGTCATCACCACCGTGTCGAATTCGACCATCTTCTCCCGAAAGGTGTCGCACAGGCAGGCGATCGCCGGCAGCAGCCGGTTTTCGATGACCTCGACGGCGGCGATATGCATCACCGCCGGAAAGGTGTCATTGGAGGACTGGCTGTGATTGACGTCATCATTCGGGTTGATCGGCTTTTTGCTGCCGACCACGCCGCCGGCCAATTGGATGGCGCGGTTGGCGATCACCTCATTGGCGTTCATGTTGCTTTGCGTGCCGGAACCGGTCTGGAACACCACCAGGGGAAATTCCGCGTCCAGCCTGCCGTCGATCACCTCTTCCGCGGCGCGAATGATCAGGTCGGTTTTTTCCGCCGGCAGCTGTCCCAAGGCAAGATTGGCCATAGCGCAGGCTTTCTTCAAGATTCCGAAGCCGCGGATAACCTCCCTGCCCCACACATAGCGTTCGGTGCCGATGGGGAAATGTTCCCGGCTGCGCTGCGTCTGCGCGCCCCAGAGCTTGTCGCCCGGGACCTGCACATCGCCCAGCGCGTCATGCTCGGTGCGGGTTGTTCCGGCCTGTGGGTGCGGCGTATCCATGACACTTCAAATGGGGATCGGCGGGGGCCATTAAAACATCTGGCCGCGCAAAAACCCTAAAGCCGGCAGAGGTTTCCAGCGGCGCGGCAGGTCCGAGCGGCGGATCGGCCGGACGGCGTAGCGCGGAAAGGGCTGCGAAGCGGAATCCAGGAACCCGGCATAGGCGCGCACCTGCTGCTCCCGCCAAGCCTGATCCGCCAAGGCCGCGTTCCGGCTTGGGTAGATTTCCGCGATCCGGATGATCTTGCCGATGATCGCCACCACCGCCCAAAGCGAACTATCCGGGCTGGTTTGGCCGATCAATTCTGGCATGGGCAAAAACTTGCACGCGCCGGAAGGCGCGTCAAAATAAATCCGGAAGGCGCGTCAAAATAAATCCGGAAGGCGCGTCGAAATAAATCCGGAAGGCGCGTCAAAATAAATCCGGAAGGCGCGTCGAAATTAATCCGGCAAGCGCGTCGAAATAAATCCGGGAGGCGCGTAAAATTAAAATTTCGGCAGGCGCCTTCAAAATAAGTTTCCGCAAAGCCGGCGTCATGCGCCTGCGGGCGATGCATTATTCCCGCTTGCCCTCGGTTTCCTGGCTGAGCTGGCGGTGCGGCGCGATATCCGGCCAGTAGGGCTTGAAGGATTCACCCAGCAGCGAAAGCAATACCGGTGGATCGTCGATCAAATAGCGTCGGGAAAGTCGCCACGGGTTTCGGCTGAACCGGTGAAACCATTCCAGCCCAGCCCGCTGCATCCATATTGGCGCCCGCGGCTTCACGCCGGCGCAAAATTCCAGGGCGGCGCCAATGCACAGCCCGACGCCAGTGGCATCGGGCTGCGCGGCGATCGCCTGCGCCAGCATCTCCTGCAACGGCGAGCCCAGGCCGATCAAGGTGAAGCGCGCCTTGGTCTGTACGGCAAAATCCCGCGCCGCCGCGAAGGCCGAGGGGTTTTGCAGCAAATTCATCGGCGGCGTGTGCAGAATAAAATTTGCGTTCGGGCAGCGCATCCGCAAAGCCTGCAGATGCGCCGCGCTGAAGCCGATGATCGCGACATCCTGCGCCAGCAGCGAGGCAAGCAGCAGCGCGGTGACATCGGTTCCCGTCGCCACCTGCGGCGTTGCCACCCCCAGCAGCCGGGAGAAATTGAAGATGACGTGGGAATCCAGCAGGCGAAGCCACGCCGCTTCATAGAGCCAAACCAGCCCCGGTTTCTTGCGCAGCCGCGCAATATGGTCGGCGTTCGGTGTCACCACATACGCAAACGGCGCCCCCGGAGAGCGTTCCAGCAAACGGCTTACCGTTTCATGCACGTTGATATTATTGTAGCTCAGGCCAAGAAGGTTTACGGTGACCATGTGAATCCCACAGTGAAAACATGTTGATTGGCGGCTCGCAGAAAATTCGCTTGCCGGTCGTTGAAGGCATAGTCGGCGTCGAGCCCCAGAGCCCGGTTCAAGTGCCACACGATCGCGATATTGCTGCTGTAGAGGGATTCCATGAGGCCTGAGTCGAAATAGGCAGCATGCGCGAATTTGAATGAACCGGTTATGATGACGTTGCGAAGATATTCATGCGCAACCGAAACCTCCGCTTCCGACAAGGTGTATCCGCCTGCGCTCTCCTGATCAGGATCATCTATCTCCCGCGCCAGATTGAGCTGGAGGCTGTCCAATTCGCCCGGCATCCAGCTAATGGAGGCTTCCAGAACAGGTGCGGTCACGGCATCGCCTGTGACGGGCTGCCGGGTTGCCGCGCCCGCCAGCAGGCGGATGTTCCAAAGTCCGGCGGCCTCATCAGCGACTCCGGCAAGCGCCGAATAGGTATCGGCGTTGTAGACTGGATCGGCGTAGATCGACTCGGTTGCGTGGGTCAGCGTAACGAAACTGGCCGGGCCGCCGGCATTGAATTCTGCATCCATCGCCTGCCGGTAATCGGTGCGGTTCTGATTGCCGTACTCGGAGAACCGGTAATTGCTGATCGAGAGTTCCGGCTTCAGCGTGACCATGCTGCAGACCACGGCGTCGCTGCCCTGGATGACTTTCGCGCCAACGCTGAGCGGTTGCGAGGCGGGAACGGTATTCAGTCCGAATCCGGTTTCTTGCGCCTGCAGCACAGCCGCTGCCAGATCGACGGTCTGTGCCGGCAATAGCGCGTGCTCGCCAAGGGCCAGGGTATAGCCTGCGAGATTTTGCTGCGAGGCCTGTGGATACGCGGCGAGGTTTCCAGCAATAAAGACGCCAAGGCCGAGCACGCGATCCAGCGCGATCAGGCTGGGATCGAAGCTGAACAGGCTCGACTCAGGTCCGACGCCATTCGGATCGGAATCATAGCCGGCGCCGGCGGCGATTTTCGGCTGCAGCGTAACCGGCCCCAGATCGATGTCGATCGGCGTGTATTCGGGGTGCGGACGGTCAAGAATACTGATGAACGGAGTGCCGCCGTAGCCTGGAAGATCCGTGGGCAACAATGTATCCAACTCCATCGCGAAAGCATCGCCAGCGGCCGCGCCGAGCAAGATGCAGGTGAGGAGTAGACATCGGTCGGCCAAGTACCGACGCTAGCATTAAACCACCACAACTTAAAGTTAGTATTTTCAGAAATAGCCCGTTATAGTTGCGTTTGTGATAGCATTATCATTCGGCCGGCGGGAGGACATCGAGCGGGCGAAAGGGTTGGCGATCCTGTTCGTCGTTTTCGGGCATATCGTTGCTAGAGCGGACCCTTTGCATGTTGCCTGGTACGAGCCGCTCCGCCGCGCGATCTATACGTTTCACATGCCGTTCTTTTTGTATCTGAGCGGTCTGGTCGCCATGCTCTCAGGCGCGCTTCTTACGCCACCGGAACATTGGCGCCGTTTGGCACAGGCGCGCGCCCGGCGCCTGCTGCTACCGTTTCTGGCGCTTGGGATGTTGACGGTGCTGGGCAAGCAATTCGCGGGGTATTTCATATTCGTCGACAACCGGCCGGCAAGTCTGGCGAGTGGACTGCGCGATCTGCTATGGCATACCGCTTGCAGCCCGGCGCTCTCCATATGGTATCTTTTCGTCCTTTTCGTTATCAGCCTCGCGGCGCCGATCCTTATTTGGGCGGATCGCGGCCGGCTGCGTTTGCTGCTCGCAGCTGGCCTTCTCCTCTATTTCCTGCCTTTGCCACAATATCTGTATCTGGATCATATCGGAAAATATGCGGTATTTTTCGCAATCGGCGCCTTTGCGGCAAGGCAAGGCGAGGCGTGGAACCGGTTTATCGACTCCACCTGGCGCAATGCATCGCTGCTGCTGTTTACCGCCTTGATCCTGGTCGCCTGCTTTGGCGCGAACTGGCCGGTCAGATTGGAACTATTGCCGATCGGCATCATCTCCATGCCTGCACTTCATGGTTTGGTAAGACATCTTCCGTTACGTTCTGCCCCAGTATTTCTCAGACTGGGGCAGAACAGTTTCATGATCTATTTGTTCAATACGATCTGCATTGGACTTGCCAAAGGCGCGCTACTCCGGCTGACGGACTGGAACGGCAGCCATTTTCTGCCTTTTGCGGCCGTGTTGATGACCTCCGGCAGTCTCGGGCCGATACTGCTGAAGCGCATGGTTCTGCAGCGTGTCAGGACAATGGACCGTCATACGAGATAGCCGTGGCGTTGAGCCCGGTCATTTTGCGGTTCCTGGGTCGCCTGAACCCGGAACTCGCAGACAGCTTCAGCGGCGAACAGCTCGCCGCCGTGGAGATGCATTTTGGCATGCGCTACCGAATGCGCCACATGATCGACTGGCGCGCCCGTATCGAATTGCCGTTTATCAAACTCTATCTGGTGGTTCTCGCAGGCCGCGATCGGCACCGGGCCGAGGGTTAGCGAATAACTCAGCTCCGGAAATATCCGCCATAGCGCGGCTGATAGATCTCCGCATCTGCAAAGCCGGAGCGGCCATGCCGCGCCGCGTCCACCCGCGTCAACGCCGCGCCGATGATATCGACCCCGGCATCCTGCAGCAATGTAACGGCGGCGCGAACCACGCGGCGCGGCGTTTTTGCCCAGCGTATGCAAAGCAGCGCGGTATCGGCCACCCGGGCCAGTACCCGCGCTTCCGCCAAGGCGAATGCCGGCGGCACATCCAGCAACACGATGTCATAACGATCCCGCAACTCGTTCAGCATTGCCGGAAAGCGCGGTGACAGAAACAAGGAAAGCGCATCCTTGCCCTGCGTGCCCGCGGCGATCACCTGCAGCGAACTGCGCCGATCCCGTAGAATGATCTCCTCGAGCGAAGATAATCCGGCCAGATGATCGGTAAGCCCCGCCGCGCCCATGGCGAAGAAGATGGCATCAAAACTTGGCTGCCGGATATCGCCGTCGATTGCCAGCACCCGCATGCCGCTGCCGGCCATCGCCCGGCCAAGTGCCACGGTTAGGGTGGTTTTTCCCTCGGCGGGGCGGGCAGCGGTAATGGCGACAACGCGCGGCGCGTCACCTTGCCTGCGCAACAGCAATTCCATCCGCAAGGCACGCATCTGCTCGGAGAAGACGGAAAACGGCGTCGTAAGCGGCGCATCCCGCGGCGCCTTTACCTCCGGCACCAGCGCCAGGCAGGCCAGGCCGAGTTCCAGCCGCAGATCGCCGCCGCTGCGGAAACTGGTATCGAGCGCATCCGCCAGCCCCGCAAGCAGCAAGCCCGAACAGAAGCCCAGAACAGTGGCGGCGCCGAGCAGCAGCAGCCGATGCGGCGAACTGGGCTGCTCCGGCTGCGGCGCCTCCGATAACAGCCGCGCATCGGGCTTCGTCAGGGCCGCTCGCTGCGCCAGCTGATTAGCTTGCAGAGTCACGCTGTTCAGCATGGATTTCTCGGCATTGGCACGCTGTTCCAGTGCCCGGATCGGGGTCGATTCCACATCCTGCGCCTGCGACTCATCGCGCGTCATGCGCAAGGCGGCGGAAAGCGCCGCCACCTGCGCCTGATCGGCCGCCACCTCCGCCTGCGCCGCCTGCAGCTCCCGGCTCGTCTCGGCGCCGATGGCCGCATTGATCGCCGCCAGCGAGGTGCGCGCCGTGACCAGGTCGGGATAATCTGCCCCGAATTCATCTTCCAGCGATTGCACCTGCGCCGTTATATCCGCCTGTTCCTTGCGCAAAGGCTGCAGGCTGGGGGCGATTGCGGCGTTTGCGGCGGCGGCGTCTCCGGAAGCGGCCGAAATCAGGCGGGCCTGCGCCATGGCAAGTCTCGCCTGCGCATCGACCAGGGATGCGGTAATGCGGCTCGCGGTTTCGGTCGTCAGGCTGGCTTGCGCGCCGGGCACGATCCCGGCCGCGGCCCGCGCTTCGGCAAGCGCGGTCTCGGTTCGGTCGAGCTGGGTTTGCAGCTGCAACGCATTACCCTCCAGCCAGCCTTGCGCATCCGCAAGATCGTCGAAGGACTGGCTGCGCTCATGCTGCAAGTAGATCTGCATGGCCAGGTTGGCGCCGGCGGCGGCCAAAGCCGGATTGAGGCTGGTGAAGCTGACCGCAAGCACGCGAGAGCCGGATAGCATATTCACGCCAAGCGCCTTCTGCGCCGTCAGCGCGACTTGGCCGGACGACGGCGCTGGCTTGAAATCGCGCAAGCGAGCCGCGAGCCGGATCAGAAGCGGCGGCGGCCGCAGCGCCGGATTAAATTCCGGCAACGCCGACAGCCGTAGCCGTGCCGCCAGACTGCTCGCCGCAGGCAGGCTGGTGATGATGGCGCCCTGACTGGCGGCGGCCGCATCCTGGTCCAGTGCGTCGACATCAGGGTTGAGCGGATCGCCCGGCGGCGCGCTATCGGCCGGATCGTAGAGCAAAATTCCGGTCGCGGTATAATGCGGCGGCATGCGCGACAGGGCCAGCATCGTCAAAGCGGGCAGAACCAGGGTCAGGATCAGGATCATCTTCCAGCGGCGGCGAAACGCCAACAGCTGGTCGAACAGGCTGGTCCCGGCGCGCGATTGCGGCCAGGCCGGCAATCCGGCAGACGAATCTGCGGCAACGGGAAACGCGGTTTGCATAAATGAATAAGACAACGTTAAATAGACAGTATTGTCAATCTAAAGTTGTTTTTGGCTTAACTTGAAAGGACGGCTGTTTCGGCCAAGGCAGCACCCACGGCCTACTGCCTTGTACCTGCCGGTCCGTCAGCATCTGCACACGGTCCCCGTTGAGCCAGACGGCGATGGCGCCGTTCCGCCAGACCGTGAACCTGTCGATGACGAGGCTGGAGCTGCCTTGGCACTTCGCCCTTAATGGCATGGGTGAAACGAGCAGCGCCGCCGGCGGGCAGCCTGACTGCGGCGGCGACATCGCGATAACGACATTGTTGTAGCGGGTAGGCGGCCGGCAGACCGCGCCTGCGCATTGCAGCGCATCGAACGGTGTGAACGGTGTATTCGCCCAGACGGGCCGCCATTGCGATAGCACGAACGAAGCGGCGCCCGGCTGACGGATCAGCAGCGTTGTGGGCGGCGAGGCCAAAGCGATGAGTTTGGCATCGGCGGAGACCAGAACATCCGGCGGCCGATAGCTGGCGTACACCGCAAGCCCTGCCAGCATGAACCCGATCCCGGCAAATCTGGGCGGCGAGCGCCAGAGACACAGCCAGGCGAGGCCGAAGGCGAAGCAGAGAATCGCAAGCCCGCTCACCGGCGCAATGGAAAGCATGGCGTCCGGCCAGGCGGCGATGTGCTGCGTCATCCAGACGATGATCCAGATGCCCCACCCTGTCGGGATCAAGGCGAGCCCGGCCCCCCCCATCGGCATCAGCGCAAGCGCCAGCAGCCCCAGCGGCAGCACCCACAGCGCGGTGAGCGGAACCGCAATCAGGTTCGCCAGTATCCAGTAGGGCTGAATTTGCTGAAACTGATACGCCGCAAACGGCATGGAGGCAGCACCTGCCAGCAGGCTGGTATAGAAAAGCCCGGCAGAATGCCTTGCCAAATGGAACCCCGCATCTTGCTTCCGCCACCGGGAGAACCAGATATTTGCCGCGGCGTAGCCGGCGATCAGCGCCGCCACCGCGGAAAAGCTCATCTGAAAGCTCACCCCGATCACGGCCTCCGGCGTCATCAGCATGATGATCGCCGCCGCCAGCGCCAACCCCCGAAGCGATACTGCCCGCCTGCCGGTCAGCACGCCAAGCGTCACCAGGCTGGCCATGGCGAGGCTGCGCTCGATCGGCAGATGCGCCCCGGTCAGCGCCGCATACGCCGCGCCGGCCAACCAAGCGATTACCGAGGCGATGGCCTTGTTCGGCAGATGCAGCGCCGTATGCTCGAACCGGGTCAGCAAAAAGCGCGAAGCAGTAAAAAACAGGCCCATCACGATGCCGACATGCAGCCCGGCAACCGCCAGCAGATGCGCCAAGCCGGCGGCGATAAAATCCTGCCGCTCCTGCGCCGGCATCTGCAGCTGAAAGCCGGTAAGCAGGGTTACCGCCACCGATCCGGTACTCACCGGCAGTATTGCCATGATCCTGCCGGCGATGCGCTCCCGCAGGCCGAGCAGCCAGAGCGTCATCCCTTCATCCTTTGCCGGCGCCGTGATGCTGATGTCGCCGATGGCAAAACCGGAGGCGCCAAGCCCGCTGAAAAAGGCGTCGCGCCCTGAATCCCAGGCGCCCGGGTAGGCCGGCCGGTCCGGCTTGAACAGCAAAGCGCGGATCGAGACGGCCTCGCCGGCCGTCAGCAAGGTCATATCGGTCTTGCGAAGCTTAACCCTGATGGCGCGAGCGATCGGCGTGTTGTCGAGGCTGGCTGGCCGTATGGTGACCCGCTCGCCGTTGGGCAATGGCTCCACTGCGGCAAGCCTGCCGGTAATCATCACGGCGCCCCAAGGAATTACCGTCAGCGGCGGTTCGGTCGCCGTCCGTAGTTCTGCCCGCGCAAAGCCCATGGAAGCAGAGAGCAGCATGGCGGCGCAGAAACGCCAGCCGATATGCCGCCAGCTAAGGCGCAACCCCAAGGCGGCCAGCCCGCTAGCCGCCAAACCCAGCCAGAGCGGCGGCTCCGCGGTCAGGCTGAAATAGCCGAGAATACCGGCAATCATGGCGACGGGCAGCCAAAGCAGGAAGCAGCCGCGCTCCGCCTCTACCCAGTCCGCCAGAAAACCCATTGCTACCTCCGGTAGCAATGGGGCTACCAGCTTGGGCGGTTTCAGGCCAGTCCGGTAAGTGCTAGAGCCGCGCCATGACGACACGTACCCGTTTTGCGCCCTCTCCCACCGGCATGATGCAGCTCGGCAACGTCCGGACCGCCTTGTTCAACTTTCTGTTCGCGCGCCACACCGGCGGCGCGTTTTTGATCCGCATCGAGGACACCGATAAAGCACGCAATACGGAGGCGGCGATTCATGTGATTTTCGACGCGCTCGCCTGGCTGGAGCTGAAGCCGGATGCCGAGCCGGTTTTTCAGTCGAAGCGGGAGGCACGGCACGCGGAAATCGCCCGCGAGCTGCTGGCGCGCGGCCAGGCCTATTATTGCTACTGCACGCCGGAAGAATTGCGGGAAATGCGGGAGGCCGCGCAGAAGGCCGGCCTGCCACCGCGCTATAACGGCTTTTGGCGCGATCGTGACCCCGCGTTGGCACCCGCCGGCATCGATCCTGTCATTCGTTTGAAGGCGCCGCGCACCGGCGAGACGGTGATCGAGGACCTGGTGCAGGGCATTGTGCGGGTTGCCAATAGCGAGCTGGATGACATGATCATCCTGCGCTCCGACGGCACGCCGACCTATCTGCACGCCGTCGTCGTCGATGACCACGACATGGCCATAACCCATGTGATCCGCGGCGACGATCATCTGACCAACACGTTCAGGCAGGCGCAGATTTATCAGGCCATGGGCTGGGGATTGCCGAATTTTGCGCATATCCCGCTGATCCACGGCGCCGACGGCGCCAAACTCTCCAAGCGGCACGGCGCGGTCAGCGTGCTGGAATTCCGTGCGGCCGGTATTCTGCCGGAAGCCTTGTGCAATTATTTGCTGCGTCTGGGCTGGGGCCATGGCGATGCCGAGATTCTGACACGCGAGGAGCAGATAAAGCTTTTCACTTTGGAAGGCGTCGGCCGGGCAGCGAGCCGAATGGATTACGCGAAACTGGCGCATCTTAACGGGGTCTGGCTGCGCGCCGCCGATGATGCGCGCCTGACTGCCGAGGTCACCGCCCGGCTGCCGGTGCAATGCGGGGTGACCGCCGACCGCCAAGCTCAGTCGCGCATCCTGGCGCTGATGCCGGGCTTGAAGGAACGCGCCAAGAACCTGCTGGAACTGACGCAGTCCGCCGCCTTCCTCGCGCTGAAAACGCCCTTGCCCTTCGAACCGAAGGCGGAAGCGCTGCTCACCGCGCAGGCCCGGGCAACCCTGGGCCGCCTGATCCCCCTGCTCGAAGCCAGCGACTTCACCCCCGCCGGAATTGACGCCAGCCTGCGTGCTTTCGCCCAGGCCGAGAACCTGAAACTGGGCCAGGTGGCGCAGCCGCTGCGCGCCGCGATCACCGGCAGCACGACAAGCCCGGGCATCGACGCTACGCTTGCAGCGCTGGGCCGGGAAGAAACGATCGCGCGCTTGCGGGCTGTGACTTGAAGGAAGGAAGTAGCAGGAAACCAGCACTTCTTTTTCTGAAGAAAAAGAAGCAAAAAGACTTTTGATTTTCGGGCCACCGGCGCCTGAGAATCCCGGCTCAAAGTCACTGAACTTTTTGCGAAGTTTTTGCGGAGTTCTTTTCAAAAAAGCGGCTGCTGCTTATCTTTCTGCAACTTGCGCCGTTGGCGGTTGGCTGCTGCCGTTCTCGCCGACGGCCAAAGGCGGCTGGGCGTTGCTCAGGATGGCGGTGAATGCGGCCATGGCGCTGTTCACCTGATCCGGCGCCAGATCGACACTCAACACCTCGCGCGCTTCCTGGTCGCGGCCGGCGGCGATCAATGCGGCGGCGTAGTTTTCCCGGATTTTGGCAGTGGCGTCCGGCCCGGTCGCCAAGGGCCCCAGATATTGCAGCGCCTGCGCCGCTTCTCCCGATAACGCCAAGGACAAGCCAAGATTGACCTCGGTTGCGATGGTGCCAGGCTGCGCCAGCAAGGCCTGCCGGTACGGCGCGATGGCGCCGGCAAAATTGCCTTGCAGGTCGCGCGCGATGCCAAGATCGTTCAGCGCCGCCGCGTTGCCCGGGTCGTCCTGAACCGCCCGCCATAAAGCCGCCTCCGCGCTCTTGGGATCGGTCTTCAGCAGGCAGCGGCCGATCCCGGTTTCCGCCGTGGAGGATGCGGGATCCGCCTTCAGGGCCAGCGTGTAGGCGGCGATGGAATCCGGGCAGCGCTGCAGCGCGTAAAAGGCATCGCCCTCATGGATCAGCGCGTCCACGTCGCGCGGGTCGTTTTGCAGTACGGACTGGCTGACGCTAAGCGCCATGGAAGGATCGCCGCCGGCGATGGCGGCATCCGCCACGTTCAGCGTATCCGGGCCTTGCGCGCGCGGCTGCGGGGCGCTTGGCTGCTGCGTGCAGGCGGCCAGCGCCAGCAGCGCGGCGAAGATAACGGCAAGCTGTTTCATGTCATATCATTTCATATGATGCATCGTTGCCATGACGTTGATCATTGCCGGTCCAGCAACGATCATGAACACGCATGGAAGAATGAAGACGATCATCGGAACGGTCATCAACGTCGGCAACTTGCCGGCCCGCTCCTCGAACTTTACCAAAGCTTCCTGGCGAAGTTCCGCCGACAAGGTGCGCAGCGCCTGGGTGAGCGGCGTGCCGAATTGCAGGGACTGCGCCAGGGTCGTCGCCAGCCGCTTCAAGGTTACCAGACCCGTGCGCTCGCCCAACTGCTCCATGGCGCGCCGCATATCAGAGCCGATCTGCAATTCGCGCGATGTCTGCGTCAGCTCCATCGCCAAGGCCGGGTTGAGAATGCTGAGCTCCTGCGCGACCCGCGCCAGCCCAGCTTCCAGCGCCAGGCCTGAATCTGCGCAGATGACCAGCATATCCAACGAATCCGCGACGCCGGCCTCAACTTTTTTGAGATGGTTTTCCCGCATCCGGTTGGCGATCGTCTCCGGCGCCAGCAGGCCGATCACTGCCCCGGCACCGATTTTTGCAGCCGTAAAAAGCATGCCGTGGCCGACATGGCGGAGCAGAATTGCAAACAGCAGAGGCAGCACCAGCATCAGCAATATTTTCGCGCCGATAAACAGGCCAAGCCCCCTGCCGCCGCGAAATCCCGCCGCCTCCAAAGTCGCAGTCATTTCCGCCAGGGTTTTGGTGGAGAGCATGCCGCTGCGCGCGACCAGCAGCCCGACTTTTGAGACCAGACGCAGGATCGGCGAGCCTTCCGGCGGTAATTCCACGGCCGTGCTCTGCGCGCCCCGCGTCGCCACGGCAATGCGCGTCGCCAACCTGCCACGCTGCAGCGCGTCGCTCACCAGAAAACCGCCTGCAACCAGGATGATGAGAAATGCCGCGCCGATCAGGCCATAAGTTTCTAAAGACTGCATATGAGTGTTATTTCAAAACATTATTAATCATGTATTGAATTACGCCGATGCCGGCCCCCAGCATGAGGACAGCGGCGCCCAGGCAGGATTGGCCGCTTTTGGTATCGAACAGCAGCATGGCGTAGGGCCGCTGCATGATGAAAATGCCGCCGCCGGCGACAAAAGGCAGAAGTGCCAGGATCATTACGCTGGTACGCGCCTCCGCCGTCAGCGCATAACCGCGCGCTTTCAGGCCGACCCGCTTGCGGATCACGTCCGCCAGCGTCTCCAGCGTTTGCGTGATGCCGCCGCCGGAGCGCGCCTGCAGCGTCAACGCGGTTGCGAAGAACTGGTACTCGGTCAGCCTGATGCGGATCGCCAGTTCGCGCAGCGCGACGTCCAGCGGGATGCCGATGGCGACCTTGTCGGCCAGGATCAAAAACTCCGCCTTGGTCGGCTCCTGCGCATCGCGGGAGACGGTGCGCAACGCCTCGGCCATCGGAATCCCAACCCGCACGGCGCGTACAATGCTGTTCAGCGCATCAGGAAACTGTTCCAGCAGCTTGCTGTTGCGTTTATTGTTGAGCAGGTTGAAGACGAATTTGGTTACGAATAGCGAGCATAGCGGCCAGCCGACAACGCCAAGAAAATATTTGTGCCCGAGCGGGTGGCTGGCCACCCAGATGATCCCCCAGCTCAATGCGCAGGTGATGGGTGGAATCAGCCACCATTTTATCGGATAGGTCTCAGCCTGATTGAGATCGACATTGACAAGCTCGGCCGCGATCTCCTTCAGCCTTGCCGATTGTTGCGTCGCCTTCGCCAGCGAAACCTGTGCATCCGCCGGCTCTACCACCCGCGCCAGAGGTGCGGCGATAGAATCCATCCGGCCCTGCAATTTCTTGTCCCGCTCCGCGTTTCGCAGGATCGACATCATGGTAACCACCGAGGCCGCGGCGAGTCCGGTGATGACCAGCATCAGCACCGCCAGCCTTATGCTCATCCTTCGATCTCGTTCAGCGCGGCGTTCCAGCTTCTGTCGAGTCCGAAATATTGCAGGCGATCGTTGAAGGTCGAGCGGATGCGGCTGATTTCGTATTTGCCGGCGATCTTCCCCGTCGCCGTTTCCCCCGTCATCTGAAACTTGAAGATGTCGTTCAGCAGCTGGGTTTCGCCTTCGATGCCGGCGATTTCGGTGACCTGGGTAACGCGCCTGCCCCCATCGCGCTGGCGTTCCACCTGCACGATGATGTTGACCGCCGCCACCACCTGCGTGCGGATCGCCTTGGCCGACAGCCCCATGCTGGACATCTGAACCATGTTTTCGACACGCGAGAGTGCGTCACGCGTATTGTTGGCGTGGATCGTCGACATCGAGCCGTCATGGCCGGTATTCATCGCCTGCAGCATGTCGAAGGCTTCGGCGCCGCGGACCTCGCCGATGATGATGCGGTCGGGCCGCATACGCAAGGCGTTGCGCACCAGATCGCGCGCATTCACCTCGCCTTTGCCGTCCAGGCTTGGCGGCCGGGTTTCCAGCCGCACCACATGCGGCTGCTGCAATTGCAGTTCCGCCGCGTCCTCCACCGTCACGATGCGTTCAGCCGAGTCGATGAACCGGCTCATGGCGTTCATCATCGTCGTCTTGCCGGAACCGGTGCCGCCGGAGACGATGATATTCAGCCTGCAGCGGGCGGCGATTTCCAGAATGCGCGCGATCGGCGCGGTCAGCGAGCCATAGGCGATCAGCTTCTGAAAATCGATCGGCTTCTTGCTGAACTTACGAATAGAAATGGAAGGCCCGTCGAGCGCCAGCGGCGGCAGCACGATATTGACGCGCGAGCCGTCCTTCAGCCGCGCATCCACCATCGGGCTCGCTTCATCGACACGCCTGCCGACCGATGCCGCGATGCGCTGGCATATATTCGTGAGATGCTGCCAATCGCGGAAATGCACGGGCACCTGCACCAGCTTACCGTTACGTTCGACGAAGGTATGTTCCGGCCCGTTGACCATGATGTCGTTGATGGTCTCGTCCAGCAGCAAAGGCTCCAGCGGACCCAGCCCCAGCATGTCGTCCACCAGTTCGCTTGCCAGCTGGCGCTGCTCTTTGCCGTTCAACTGCACCCGATGTTCGGTTGCCAGATCGGCGATCAGCCGCTCAACCTCGATCAGCAGCCGTTCCGGCTGCAGGGTAGCCACGGCGGTGGCGTCCATCTTGGTGAGACAAAGGGTGCGAAGCTCGGTCAGCTCCGCCCTTGTCGAAGGGGCTGCGACGGAAGCAGGCCGCATAGGCGGTTCGGCCGCATTTTTAAGCTCCGGTGCGGCCAAGGGAGGTTCCTTGGCCGGTTTCCGGTCGGCGACCTGGGATAAAGCAGCCGAGTTCATTGCTGGACCGGCCGGCGCTGCAGCGTCTTCGCGCGACCGGCGTCCGAAGACCGGCATTTGTGCGCCCCGTGGCTTGTCCGTCAATGAATCAACCATGCTTTGCACCGATCCTGCTAAACAACGCCGCCAGACGAGATGTGCGGATACTCGGCGCCGCCACTTGCTCCCCGGCGCCGACAAATCCGATTTCGCGCGAAACCGCCTTGATAATTTGCTGCAACGCCGCGTGCTGGCGCAGCATGGGCTCGCCGTGCTGCGCCGTCTCGCCAAGCAGCTTCGGCATATCCGGCACGACGATATCGATTTTGACCTGCAACGCCTCCTCGATCTGCTTGCGCGTCAGTCCGCCCTGCCGTCCCAGCCTGTTCAGAATCAGCGTTGGGCTCTGCGGTTGCCAGGGCCCGTTCGGCAATGCCAGCATGCGCAGGCAGTCGCGCACGCTGGCCAGTGTCGGGTCCATGACGATGACGCGATGATGGACAAGGCCGAGCAGTTCCTGGTTGAAGTTCGCGGCCAGCAGCGGCAGATCCAGAATGACGAAATTATATCTGCCGCGCAGCGACTCGATGAGCCTGGCGGCGGCGCCAGGCGCATAGTGCAGCGGATCGTCCAGCCTTTCCTCACTCGCCAATAGATGCAGCCGCTCGGAAATTGGCTGCGCCGCACGCCCGGTGAACTGCGGATCGATTTTGTCGGGAAATTCCAGCGCCGCCCGCAAGCCGGGGCCGGTTCTGCCGCCCAGCAGCAAGGCGCCGGAACCGAGGTACAGATCGGTTTCGACAAACACCGTATGGCGCTTTGCCGAAACGCCGAGATACCAGGCCAGATGGGCGGCAATCAAGGTGGCGCCGACGCCGCCCCGCGCACCGATAACCGCGATCGCGCGGCCGCCGCGCTTGGCTTCCTCGCCAATCGTCTTGCGGGTGATCAGCGGCGCGAAATGCCGGGCAATGGCTTGGCGGGTGATCGGCTTGAAAATATATTCCGCCACGCCCGATGTCCGGGTGATGTGCCGGTAGAAATCGACGTCATCGGTCTCACCGATCGCCAGGACATGAATGCCTGGCTCCACGACCTCCGACAACTCTTCGAGCGCCTGCAGCGGCTGGGCCTCTCCCGAGAGATCCACGATCAGCATCTCCGGCGTCGGCAGCTTTGCCATCGCGCCGATCGCCGTGCGTATTGTGCCGCGTCGAAGGTCCAGACCGTTTAGGACCACATCCGCCAACCCGTCGCGCACCACCTGCTCGCTCACCGGCTCGGAGAGGAACGCAAGAACGCTCACCCGGTTTGAACGGCTTACCGCCTCGCCACTTGGCCCGCTGCTTCTTGCTAGATCCTGGCTCATTGACGTCCGGTTGTCGGCGGGAAAGGAGGGGAAGGAAGGCCTTCTTTTTCTGAAGAAAAAGCAGCAAAAAGACTTTTCTTGACTGGCGCCTCAGGCGGTTCAAACGCTCGGCTCGCGATTAACAAAAGTTTTTAGCGCCGCTTTTTTTCACAAGAGCGGCCTTTTAACCGCCTGTAATATTCAATGAAGATTGTGGCGGCGCCGTCAGCAAGCCGGCGCCGGTGCCTGCGGCGCCGCCTATCGCCTTGTCGATGCCAGCGCTTGCAGCCACGCCATTGGCATAGGCGCTGGACTTGCCGCTGATCAGGTCGGAAGGGTCCGCAACCTGCACTGCGATATTCTCCCGCGTCGCGCCGGTCATCGACCAGTCATTGGGGTTCTTGTACGGGTCCGCGTAACATCCGCCCAGCGCCAGAAGCAGAACCGCAATGGCGCCTGGCCGCATGCAGGAAAGCTTGATCATTGCACCATAAATCCTGAATCGCCAGGTATCATCGTATTCGCGGCAAGCGTTCCGCTGTCGCGCAGCATCAGGATGCGCTGCAGATCGTTCGGCGGCGTCCAGCCGTCATCCGGCTGCGCCAGCACGCCCGGATCGCTGACCGGATTGACCAGATACGGCGTTACCGTGATCACCAGCTCCTGCTGCTGGCGCTGAAACGCATCGCCGCGGAACAGGGCGCCGAGCACCGGCAATTCACCGATTCCCGGCACGGCGTTATCCGTCTCGTTGGATTGATCCTCCAGCAGTCCGGCCAGCGCCATTCCCTGCCCGCTGCCCAGGATCACCGTGCTGGACGCCTGCTGCACGATCAGCGACGGCACGGTGACCGCCGAAGACGATCCGGAGGCGCTGAGCGTGACGGAATTGGCGCTGCTGAGCTGGCTTAGCGTGGGACTGACCTGCAGCGCGATCCGGCCATCGGAGAACACCGTCGGCGTGAAGACCAGCTGCACGCCGTAGCTTTTGAACTCGATGGTCACTTGGTTGTTCTGCTCCGAGACGGGGATCGGAAATTGGCCGCCCACCAGAAAACTCGCCTGGGTGCCGCTGAGCGTCGTCAATGTCGGCTCCGCGACGATATGCGCCAGGTTGTCGGTCGCCAGCGCATCGATCACCCCCTCGAAGGTGCCGCCCGGGAAGGTAACGCCGAGACTCGCCGGCGCCGTGCCGGAGACCGAAGGCGCTTCGGTTGCGGTGCTGCCGGTAATCAGGAACTTGCCGATATTAAAGCCGGTCGAGGTCACCGCGCCCCAGTTCACCCCGAGCTGGCGGGTCACGTCGCGCGACATGTAAGCGATGCGAACCTTCAGCTGCACCTGTATCGGCTCCTGCACCTGCAGCTGGTTGATCACGTTGCCCGAAGGCAAAATGAGCTTGGCCTGGTTGAGCACGCTCTCCGCCTGCTCAGGCGTCTGCACCGTGCCGCGCAGGATCATGCCGCCCGGCTCGTTTTCCGCCGAGACGTCGCCGCCCGGCGCGGATGACCGCGCTTGGCCCGCCAGGCGATCGCCCGCGTAATGCGAAGGCGTGACGGAAATCCGGTACTGCGCGACCTGGTTGCCGTTCGCATCGGTTGCAACCAGCGTCGTCTCGCCCACCCCTTTGCCGAAAACGAACAGCGATGTCGGGCTTGCCGGATGCACCTCGATCACGCTGGGATCGGCCGCGAACAGGCTGGATACCGGCTGTTTCAGCGTCACGATCTCGCCGCTGCCCTCCGCCACGCTGAGCGCTCCAAGAATCGGTTTCGCGGCGCTGGCGCCTGGGGTCGGCGCGGATTGCGCTACCGCAGCGGATGGCAGAAGCAAAAACAGCAGGACGCCGAACAGCTTGCGGCCGGCACGCGGATAGAATTTTTCTACCTCAAACTTGCGCATCAGAATTTGAAATCCTCTCCTCCGCTATCGCCATTGAACACATGCACGGTCGATATGTTGCCGGGAACCGGATGCAGATTTGAAAGCGCAGGGGAGACCTGATCCGCCCAAACCGGCGCCGGCAGCGCTGCGCTGAGCTTTTCCTGCGGCGTCGACTCCGAGGAGTGCACGACCAGGGCCAGCGGCCCGAGATGGGTGGCAACCTCGCAGCGCTCGGCTTGATCCGGCGTCACCTCCAGCGTCACCGTGGTTGCCGCAGGCTGGGCTTGCTTATCGGCGCCGGAGGCGGTTACCGTTCCCTGTACCAGCTGCTGGCCGGTTGCGATGACCCGTACATTCACCAGCACCAGCTCCGCCGCGATGCGCTGGCCCAGCGGCACCGTCGGATCGTCCAGCGTCTGCGTCAGCAAAACATCGACATGATCGCCTGGCCAGATCAACCCGGCGGCGCCCGAGATCGCATCCACGCCGACGGTGACGGCGCGCATTCCAGGTGAGAGCACCGCGGCCAGGAAACCGTGATCGCCTGGACGGATGATCGCATCTTCCAGTATCGGCGCGCCGGGACTTACCGGCATGCGTATCATCGAGCCGATCAGGGAAGACCGGTCCGCCGGCGTATCCAAACTGGTTCCCGGGGGCGCCGCATTTACGGTCATTGCGCTGCCGGCAAGGTCACTGGGCTGCAACAGGCTGCCGGCCTGCAGCAGGTCGCCGGCGACCAGAATCTGCTCCGTCACCGGGGCGCTCGCCACCGGGTGCGGCGTTGTCTTGTCCATGATCCGCATGCCGGAAAACGACACGACGATCAGCGCGACAATCAGAACGAAGAACAGCCCCATGCGCAGCGCCATGCCGTCACCTCAGCACTGAAAAGGAAGCCGGCAGAAGGGTCGCGATGGTACCGCCGGCGATGGCGACGGCGTAGGGCAACGGCGCCTTGTGGGAAATCCGCCATGCCTCCGCCCGCAGCACCCGGGCGGGCAGACCGCGCGGCTGCCGGCCAGGCGGCCGCTTCACCACCCTCCGCAGCCCGATATAAAGCAGCGCCAGAACCCCGCCGGCCAGCAGGATGCGGGTGAAGCAGGTAAACTCCGTCTGCCAATGGGCGGGAACCAGCAGAACCGAGGCGCTCCACAGCTTGACGTCCCCGCCGCCGATGGCGCCCAGACGCCAGAGCAAAAACAGCCCGGCAAACGTAACGAAAGCGGCGGCGAGACTCGGGGCCACCACGTGATCGGCCAGCCGCGCGCAGAACCCGGTGGCAAACACCGCCGCAGCCAGCCGGTTCGGCACCGTCCGCGCCGCCAGATCATGCAGCGCCGCCCACAGGAGCAGCAAAACCGCGCAGCCTGTCAGCAAAAACGACAAAGCCAGCCAAAGATTCACGGATATCTCCCAATCGATCACGCCGAACCCGGCGCCGCAACTTGACGCTTCAAGCAAATTGCGGGTGATAAACGGCCAGCATAATTGTCGCCGGCCGCCTAGCGGAGGATTTTCAGGCGTTTCGTTTTATCCAAGCTCGGAAGCAACCTTGTTGAAGGTCGCGCTAAGATTGGTGCCCACGAGCGAAATCGCGCCGATGATGACAACCGCCACCAGCGCGGCGATAAGTCCGTATTCAATAGCCGTCACCGCGCGTTGGTCCGTCTTCAAGGCGAGCGCAGTACGAAGGTAAGTTACCAGCATCAAGTCCATCTCCTGTTTCAAGACAACTCGGCAAAAGAGCCTGCAGGATATGTCGCGCGAATAAGTTAATAGAGTTTGACGATTTAGCGAATTTGTTTCGAATCTATGCCGCAATCGCCATCAGACCAATTCGATGCCCGGCGCCTGCGCCGTCATTTCGCCGATGACCGCTGCCTGCGCGAAACCCGAGCCATGTAATTCCCGCAGAACCGCATTCTCGCCGCCCGGCGCCACGGCGATCAGCAGCCCGCCGCTGGTTTGCGGGTCGCACAGCAAATCGCGCTGCCATGTTCCAAGCCCGGTGCCGAGCGCAACCTCCTGCCCATAGCTGGCCCAGTTGCGATCGGCGGCGCCGGTCCTGACGCCATCGCGCGCCAGGCTTGCCGCCGCCTGCAGCAGCGGAACGTCATCGAAACGCAGCCGCGCACCGATCCCGCAGCCGCGGCTCATTTCCAGAACATGGCCAAGCAACCCGAACCCGGTCACGTCGGTCATCGCATGCACCGCCGGATCCTCCGCCAGGCTGTGCCCCACCGCGTTCAGCCGCGTCGTGCTATCGATCAGCGCCGCGTACAGGCTATCCTGCAGCGCCGGTTCCAGGCCGCCGCGCTTCAATGCCGCGCTGAAAACGCCAACCCCCAAGGCCTTGCTAAGGATCAGCCGGTCGCCGCGCCTGGCGCCGGAATTGCGCAGGATGCGGTCCGGCCGCACCAGGCCGATCACGGCCAGGCCATAGATCGGCTCCGGCGAATCGATCGAATGCCCGCCCGCCACTGGAATACCGGCCTCGCTGCAGATGGCGGCGCCGCCGTTCAGGATCTGCCGCGTCGTTTCAGGGCTGATCTTGCCGAGCGGCATGCCGAGGATCGCCAAAGCGAAAATCGGCCGGCCACCCATGGCGTACACGTCCGAGAGCGCGTTGGCCGCGGCGATGCGCCCGAAATCGAACGGGTCATCGACGATCGGCATGAAGAAATCCGTTGTTGCAACCACGGCCTGATCCGAGTTCAGCCGGTAGATGGCCGCGTCATCGCCGGTCTCGATCCCGACCAGCAGATCGGGGAACAGCTTTGCCGCCGGCATGTCAGTAAGAAGCTCCCGCAGCACCGCCGGCGAGAGCTTGCAGCCGCAGCCGCCGCCATGCGCCAGGGCGGTGAGGCGTGGTTCGCTGTTCGTCATGCATCCTCTCCAAAGCGGTTGCCGCGGGAACATAGGCCGCGTCCGGCCGGCTTTGAAGCGGCCTGGCGCAGCGCCGCCCGGCGATGCGGCGCGGCTTGCCCCTTGCCTGAACAACCTGTTCATGGGACTGGATTTTCCGCTTCTTAAGGTCGTTGGAATTTGGCGCAACCCTCTCAAACCGCCGAGAACTTGCTGCGCCGCCTGCCGCCGGTGCAGCTTCTACTTGAGCGCTCGGAGACCGAAGCGCTTTGCCTGCATTATGGCCGACCGGCGGTGATCGCATGGCTGCGGGAGACGCTGGCGGCCTGGCGCAAACGTATCCTGGCAGCGGAAACCGGGGAAGTGCCGACGCCGGCGGCGCTGCTGGCCGAGGCTGGGCTGCTTCTCGCGCAACGCCGCCGCCCGGGCCTGCGCCGCGTCATCAACGCCACGGGCATCGTCCTGCACACCAATCTCGGCCGGGCGAAGCTGGCGGCGGAAGCGATCGAGGCGGTCAACGACGTCGCCGCCGGCTACTGCAATCTGGAATTCGATATCGTCAGCGGCAAACGCGGCTCGCGCACCCAGGCGTTGGAGCCGCTGTTGCGCGAACTCACCGGCGCCGAGGCGGCGCTTGCCGTCAATAACGGCGCCGCCGCCATTCTGCTGGCGCTCGCTGCCTTGTGCGATGGCGGCGAGGTGATCGTCTCGCGCGGCGAGCTGGTGGAAATCGGCGGCGGCTTCAGGATCCCCGATGTCATCCGGCAAGGCGGCGCCAGGCTGGTTGAGGTCGGCGCCACCAACAAGACCCGGCTTGCCGATTACCGCGCCGCGATCACGCCGCAGACGCGCGCCTTGCTGAAGGTGCATCAGAGCAATTTCCGCACGATCGGCTTCACCCAGGAAACCGCGATCGCCGAACTGACCGGGCTAGCGCGCGAACACGGCTTGTTGCTGGTGGCCGATCTCGGCAGCGGCCTGCTGCACCCCGCGCCAGGCGCGCCGGAGCCGAGCCTGCGGGAGGCGCTGGCCGCCGGCGCCGATCTGCTCACCTGCAGCGGCGACAAGCTGCTGGGCGGTCCGCAGGCCGGGCTGATCCTGGGCAGGGCCGCCGCGCTGGAGCGCATCCGCAAGCATCCTTTGTTGCGGGCGGTGCGGCTGGACAAGATGTCGCTGGCGGCGCTGGAGGCGACGCTGCTTCTGCACCGGGACATGCCGGAGCGGGTGCCGGTGCACGCCATGCTGAACCAGAGCGAGGCGGAATTGCAGCAACGTGCAGAGAGCTTGCTCGGGCTGCTCGGCCAAGGCGCGATTGCGCCGACGCATGGTTTTGCCGGCGGCGGCTCGCTGCCGGAGGAGCAAAAAACCAGCCGTGCCGTCGCCCTCTCCCCCGCCATCGGCGTCGACCGCGCCGCCGCCTTGCTGCGCGCCGGCACCCCCGCGGTCGTCGGCCGCATTTTCGAAGGCCGGATTTTGCTCGATATGCTGGCCGTCGCCGATGCGGAGCTGCCGGAGCTGGCGGCGGCGGTGAGGTCCGCTTTGGCGTGAAGACCCTGGTGCTCGGCGTGATCGGCCATGTCGATCACGGCAAAACTACCTTGGTCGGCGCGCTGACCGGCGAGGATACCGACAGGCTTGCCGAAGAAAAGCAGCGCGGCATCTCGATCGCGCTGGGCTTCGCGCGGCTGCTCACGCCTGAACTGGCGATCGACCTGATCGACATGCCGGGGCATGAGCGCTTTGTCCGCACCATGATCTCCGGCGCCACGGGAATCGATGCGGTGCTGCTGGTGCTGGCGGCCAATGAGGGCGTCAAGCCGCAGACGATCGAGCATATCGACATCGCTTCTCTGCTCGGCATCACCCAGGCGGTGATCGCCGTCACCAAGACCGACCTGGCGCCGCCGGAACGCATCGCGGAGGTGGCGGCGCAGGCGGCTTCGCTTTTGGCCGAAGCCGGGCTGCAGGCGCTGCCGCCGGTGATGACCTCGGCGTTGCAGGGCTCCGGCATCGAGGCTCTGCGCGCAACGCTGTACGCGCTGGCGGCCGCACAGCCGCAGCGCGCCTGCAACGGCATTGCCTTTTTTCCCATCGACCGGGCGTTTCCGATCGCCGGCCATGGCCCCGTCGTCACCGGCACGCTGCGCGGCGCGCCGATCAGCGTCGGCGACACGCTGGAATTGTTGCCGGCGCTTCGAACCACGCGGGTGCGCGGGCTGCAGCTGCATAATGTCCGGGCCGCCATCGCGGCGCCCGGCCAGCGGGTCGCGCTGAACCTGCGCGATGTCGAGCTGGCGGAGCTGCGGCGCGGCATGGCGCTGGCAGCGCCGCAAACGCTTGCCCCCAGCGACTGGCTGACCCTGGCGATCCGCGCCGTCGACAGCGCGCCGCCGCTGAAGAACGGGATTCTGCTACGCGCCATGCTGGGCACTGCGGAATTTGGCGCCAGGCTGCGTTTGCTCGACCGCGACGTGCTGCAGCCCGGCGCCGGCGGCTTCGCGCAATTGCACTGTGCCGAACCTGTCTGCACCCCTGCCCGCGAACATGTCGTGCTTCGCCTCGCCGCACTGGCGCAGACCGTGGCAGGCGGCGTCGTTCTGGAACCCGAGATACGGCGGCAGCGGCGGAATTATGCACCGGTGCTGGAACGGCTGCAGGATTTGCAGAAGCTGCCGCCCGCTGCGTTGCTGGCGGCGGAGGTAAAACGCGCCGGCCGCGCCGGGACAACACTGCGTCGGCTATCACAGATCACCGCGTTGGCGCCGCCGGAGGTTGCACAAACGCTGCAGAAGCTGGCGGTCGCCGTCACCCGCGCCGGGCTGGTGGTGCAGCAGGTGGAGCTTGATGCGACCTGCCGACAGCTCGCCGCGTTGCTGGCGCCGCAACCGGATGGCCTGCCGCGTGAAAAACTGCTGGCCGGGCTGCCCGGAATCAGCGCCCCCGTGCTGGACGAGGCGATCGGCCGGCTGCTCGCGCGCAACCTGGTCGTCAAACGCGGCGGCATGTTCGCGGCCCCCCGCCCCGAGCAGGACCGCCAGCGCGCCCAGAGCGAGGCCGAGCTCGCCGGCCAGATCGCCGAACTCCTGCAGCGTTCCGGCCTGACGCCGCCGGACCCGAAGGCGATCGTCACCAGCCTGCCAGCCAAACGCGCCGTCGACCGGCTGTTGCGCGAAGGCGTGGTGATCCGCGCCGTCGATCGCGGCAAGGACCGGGAAATCCTGTTCCACAGCCAGGCAGTGGAGCAGGCCAAGCGGCAATTGGCGCCGCTGCTGGTGCAACCCGGCCTGCTGGTGACCGAAATCGGCGCCGCACTCGGGGTTTCCCGCAAATACAGCATGCCGCTGCTGGATTACCTGGACAGCATCCGCTTCACCCAGCGCGCCGGCGACCGCCGGCTGCGCGGCGGCACGGACTGAGTCGACTCCACGCCATATTATTCTAATTTAGCCACAGAACAGCAACGGATGCACTTGATGTCGCAGACCCGCAGGATGGGTGTGGAAGGCTCGCAGCAGCGCGGACGCTTCATCGACGCGGCAGAGGCGCTGCTGCAGGATGAAGGTCTGCTCGGCCTCACCGCCCGCCAGGTTGCGGCCAAGGCCGGGCTGAAGACGCAGCTGCTCTACTATTATTTCCGCACCATGGACGACCTGATCCTGGCTTTGGTCCGGCGGGTGAATGAGCGGCGCCTGCAGCGATTCCATGAGGTCATGGCCTCGCCGAACCCGCTGCGCGGCATGTGGGAGCTGAACACCGACGCTTCGGGCGCCGTGATGTCGAGCGAGCTCAGCTCCATGGCCAGCCATCGCGAGGCGATCCGCGCCGAAATCGTGCAGTTCGCCCAGCAATTCCGGGTACTTCAAATCGAAGCCGTGACGAGCCGGCTGGCGGAACGGCAAGGCGTGCAGCGCTCCGCCGCCGGGATGGTGATGATCGCAATTGCGCTGGCCCGCACCATCGTCACCGAATCGGCGTTGGGGCTGACCGAAGGGCATAAGGAAGCATTAGCGATCGTCGAGCATATGCTGGAGTTGCTGGACGCAGCCGAGGCGGCGCCGTTGACGGCTGCAAAGGCGCCGGTGCTGAGCCATGGTTGACCGGTATAATGGCGCCATGCTAATAAGCTGTTCAGCATCAACGCCCGGATGCCTGCAAGCGTTGCCTCGGGTGCAGAAAGGTCTTTTCGAGAAGGGGGAACAGCTTGGCTTTGAACATACAAATCATCAAGCCGGATATCGGCGCCATCGTCCATGTCGGTCGGCCGCAGATTTTCGATAAGAACGACCGGCAGGAATACCTCGACCTGCTGGAGAAACATGGCGCGCTAATTTTCCCCGGTCTTGATCTGAGCGATGAGGAACAGCTTGCATTTACCGACATGCTCGGCGACCGCATCAATTTTACCAAGGCCGTTCCGGGTGGTTCGCCGAACAGCGATGTTTACAACATCACGCTCGACAAGAAAATGAATGCCGAGCCGGAATATGTCTACGGCACGTTCTTCTGGCATCTCGATGGCATCACTTCCGGCATCAACCCGCCGAAAGCCTCGGTGCTTTCATGCCGCCGCACCTCGCCCAAAGGCGGCCAGACGGAATTCGCCAGCACCTATGCCGCCTATGACGCGCTGCCTGAAGACGAGAAGGCGGAGCTTGAAGGTTTGCGGGTCGTCCACAGCGTCGTCGCCGCGGTGCGCGAAGTGGCGGACGCCAAGGACATCGATCCGATCAAGGCCAGCTTCAAGCACGAGCATCCGCTGGTCTGGACGCATAAATCCGGCCGTAAATCCCTGCTCGTCGGCTACACCGCCGATTACGTTGTGGGCATGCCGAAGCCGGAAGGCCGCGCCTTGCTGGCGCGGCTGCTGGAATGGACCGCGCAGCCGCGCTTCACCTATCGCCACAAATGGAGCGAAGGCGATCTGGCGGTGTGGGACAACACCGGCGCGCTGCACCGGGTGATCCCTTATAACGAGGCATCCGGCCGCATGATGCACCGCACCTCCGTCGCGGGCTTCGAAGAGGTCGCCTGATTCCCCCGGCAGCTTGAAGGGGCCGACCCGGCGGCTTTTTCGTTAACCGAAGCAACCGTTTCCCGGTTGGAATTTCCCGGTTGGAATTTCCCGTTTAGAATAGGTCGCGCCGAATGCGGCCGCTTGGGAACATTCTCCGAAATCATCCACCGCGTCAGCGGCGCGACAGCGTCCTTGATGCCGTCGCCGCACGGTGGCAGCCTCGCACAGGGTCGAAGTGAGATCGCCGGAAATCGGCGGAAGCGGATGGGAATCGAACCCACCGCCCGCTATTCGCGGGCCACTGGTTTTGAAGACCAGGGAAGCCACCAGACTCCAATCGCTTCCAACACCCAGCCAATAGAAGGTGGCGCCGGGCCGATCAAGGCTCCAGGATCAGCCCGCCGGGCTGATCAAGGCTCCAGAATCAGCCCGCCGGGCTGATCAAGGCTCCAGAATCAGCTTGCCCCCTACCCCGCCAGCTTCCAGCAGCCGATGCGCCTCCGCCGCTTGCCCCAGGGGCAGAACGCGGGCGATCGGCACCCTAAGCTCGCCTGCGGCAACACTTGCCACAAGCGCCGCCAGCCGCGCAGGATCATTATGGACCGCCACGAACACCGGCTCGCTCGGCAGGCCTTCCCCGTCGATCGGCGTGGTCGCCACCGTCCTGATCCGCCCGCCCGGCTTGACGTGCCGGCAAAGTTTCGCAACCTCCGGGCCGCCCACCGTATCGGCGACATGGTCGAACGGCGCGCCGGACCAATCTTCCTCACCCAGCACGATGACCTCCGGCGCGCCCAAAGCTTTCGCCTCCGCTATGTGCGAGGCCCGCACCGCCGCGATCACGCGCGCACCCAGTCCCAGCGCCGCAAACACCGCAAACCGGCCGCAGCCACCGATGGCACCCGTTACGAGAACCGTCTCACCGGCGGCGGGTTTGACGAATTCCTCGATCAACTGCACCCCGGTCAGACCGGCGCAGGGCAGCGCAGCCGCGGTTGGAAAATCCAGCGCTTCAGGAATTGGAACGGCATTCACCACCGGCACCAATGCGTACTCGGCGTAGCCACCCTTCTGCACATGATCGAGCATCGCTACCACGCGCGTACCGGGCGCAATACCGGTGATCCCGGCGCCGATTTCCTCGACTGTGCCGGCAATATCGTAGCCCAGGATATGCGGGAATGTTACCTGCAGGTTCGGCATCATCGCGGTGATCATGCCGCTGCGCCACTTATAATCCGCCGGGTTCAGCCCGCTTGCCTGGATGCGGACCAGAACCGTCCCCGGTTGCACCTGCGGCTTGCCCACCTCGATCGGCCGCAGCACATCGCTGGCGCCGTATTCCGTGAATCCGATTGCACGCATTGCTCGCCTCCCGCCATCTTGACCGGCTGAAAGGAATGCCATCCGCCCCGCCTGTCAATGCGTTTGGCGGCCCCTTGCTGAGAGTGCTGGTTTCTAAGTAAGAGATTTGCAGAACGAAAACCTGGAGAAGCTCATTCCATGCCCACACCCGTGCTGCTGCCCAAGATCGGCTTCTCGATGACCGAAGGCACCCTTGCCGAATGGCTGGTGGCTGACGGCACAACCGTTACCGAAGGCCAGACCATCTACGCGCTGGAGACGGAAAAGGCGACGGAAGAGGTGGAATCCCCCGCCGCGGGGGTAATCAAAATCATCGGCCAGCCCGGCACGATGTACCAAGTGGGTGATCTCGTCGCCGAGATCGAGTAGCCATGAGTTCAGAAGTGCGGCCCTTCGGGGCCGATTTTCCGCCCTGGCCGGAGCTGGATTTCAGCGCCTTTGGCGGAACCGAATCCCGGCCGCTGCCGAAGCTGCAGAAATTCGTCAGCGCCACGCTGGCGCGCAACTGGGCGGTCATCCCGCATGTCACGCATCATGACGAAGCCGACATCACCGACCTCGAGAGCCACCGCAAGGCGGCCAATGCCGCCAATGGGGAAGCGCGTGTCACGCCGCTGGCCTATTTCGTCAAGGCCATCATCGTTGCGCTGAAAGCCCATCCGCAGTTCAACGCGTCACTCGACATCGCCAATAATGCGCTGATCCTTAAAAAATACTTCAATATCGGCATCGCGGTGGATACGCCGCACGGCCTGCTGGTGCCGGTCATCCGCAATGCCGACAGCAAATCCATCAACGAAATCTCGCAGGAGATCGCCACGGTGTCCGAGCGGGCGCGCGGCAAGGGCCTGCCGATGAAGGACATGGTGGGTGGCTCGATTTCCATCAGTTCGCTCGGCGGGATCGGCGGCACGGCCTTCACGCCGATCATCAACGCGCCGGAGCTCGCGATCCTGGGCGTCACCAAATCGCGCTGGGCGCCGCAGCGCGGCGCGGACGATGCGCTAGACTGGCGGCTGATGCTGCCGCTGGATCTCAGCTACGACCACCGCGCCATTAACGGCGCCGATGCCGCCCGCTTCCTTGTCACCATCGCCAAGGCGCTGGCCGACCCCGGGTCTCTCGCGGCCTGATGCCAAGCCAGCGTTAGCATGGCCGCGGTGCAAGCCAGCGTTAGCATGGCCGCGGTGCAGGCCAGCGTCAGCATGGCCGCGGTGCAGGCCAGCGTCAGCATGGCCGCGGTGATTGACAAATCCCGCCGATAAAGCCCAGAATTATTGCCAAAGCGCATAGCCTGCCGGCGATAAAGCCTAGGCAAATATACGGGATAGGAAAGCAAATGGCTGATTTCGACGAGACATTCGACTTCGTGGTGGTGGGCAGCGGCGGCGGTTCCATGTGCTCCGGGTTGTTCATGCGATCGCTCGGCAAATCCGTGGTCATCCTGGAAAAGATGCAATATGTCGGCGGCACCACCGGGCGTTCCGGCGGGGTGATGTGGATCCCAAACAATCCGTTCATGAAGCAAGCCGGCATCGAGGACAGCCTGGAAAAGGCTATGACCTATCTCGACAACACCGTGGGCGACCATGACGATACGCCGGGCGCGTCGCGCGAGCGCCGCTACACCTATCTCACGCAGGGGCCGCGCATGATCGACTTCCTGATCCGCCAGGGCATAGAGCTCGAGCGCCAGCCCTACTGGCCCGATTATTACGATGACCTGCCCGGCGGTTCGGAACAGGGCCGCACCGTGACCGCGAAATATTTCAATACCAACGAACTTGGCGAATGGCGCGAAAAACTGCAGCCGGGGTTCCTGCAGGTGCCGGCGGCAATGACCGACGCCATGCATATCAGGTCGCTGAAACAGTCCTGGATCGGCAAAAAATGGTTCGTCAAACTAGCCGCGCGCATAGCCATAGCGAAAGCGCGCGGCCAGCATTACGTCACCGCCGGCGCCGCCTTGCAGGGCCGCATGCTGCAGGCCTCGCTGAAGGCCGGCGTCGATATCCGCATCAATTCCGGCGTTTCTGAACTGATCGAGGAGAATGGCGCTATCACCGGTGTCGTGACCACCAAGGACGGCAAACCCTGGCGGATCGGCGCCAAAAGCGGTGTGCTGATCAATGCCGGGGGATTTTCCCACAACCAGCGCATGCGCGACAAATACCAGCCCGGCACCCAGGCGAAATGGAGCCAGGTTCCCGCCGGCGATACCGGCGAGATGATCGAAGAGATGATGCGCCACGGCGCCGCCATTGCGCAGATGGAAGAAATGGTCGGCTTTCAGCTGTTCGAGCCACCCGGCACCGAAAACAACATGGTCAAGCCGAGTGGTCAGAGCCTCACCGCCGCGCCGCATGTCATCCTGGTCGACCAGAGCGGCGTGCGCTACATGAACGAAGGCGGCTCCTACATGCTGTATTGCCAGAACATGCTGGCGCGTAACAAAACCGTCGGCGCCGTGCCGAGCTGGGGGATTTTCGACAGCCAGTATGTGGAAAAATACGGCCTTGCGAACCGCATCGCCGGCGGCTGGAAGCTCAAGGATTGGGTCGCCAGCGGCTACTTCAAAAGAGCCGATACGGTGGAAGGCCTCGCCGCCCAGATCAACGTGGAGCCTGCGAAGCTGCGCTCGACCATCGAACGTTTCAACGGCTTTGTCGCCAAAGGCAGCGACGATGATTTCCAGCGCGGCAACCGCGCCTATGACAACTTCCTCGGCGATCATTATAACAAACCCTCCAACAGCCTCGGCACGCTGGAGAAAGGCCCGTATTACGCCGTGCCGATCGTGCCAGGCGATGTCGGCACCTATGGCGGCGTCGTGACGGACGCGAATGCAAGAGTCCTGCGCGAGGATGGCTCCGTAATCCCCGGCCTCTACGCCACCGGCATCTCAACCGCCTCGGTCATGGGCCGCGTCTATCCGGGCGCCGGCTCCAGCGTCGGGCCCTCCTTTGTCTGGGGCTTCGTCGCCGCGACCCACGCCGCAGGCGCCGGCAACATGGTCGGCGAAGAAGCCCTCGCAGTTGCCTGAAGCAAACAGAAAAAGAAGCTGCTTTCTTGAAAAAAGCGACGCGCAAAACTTTTGAGGATCTGAGCCGGAAGCCTTGAAGGCCACTGGCTTAGATTAACAACGGTGTGGTTTTAACAACCGTTTTTTTGGTTCTTTTTCTTCAGAAAAAGACCTGCTTCCTTAGGAAGACGAGGCGGTCGACATTGCCTGCGGATTGAAGACCTGATCCGGCATTGGATCGCGATTGGGCGAAACGCCGCATCCCTTGCCAAAGCCGCCGCAAAGACTGAAAACAATTGGCGCGACAAAATTCCGGGACAGACATCTAGGAGCGAGTTATGAAACTTGGCCTGCCAGCCGACAGCATTCCTGTAAAAGAAATGTTCGAGAAATTCTTTGCGACGGAATCAACCTCGGCGAGGGTCCGGGCAGCCGAACCCGTCGGCTTTGATCCTGAGCTGTGGAAGGAGCTGGTGGCGCTTGACGCCCCCTTCATGCGGCTTTCCGCCGATGCCGGCGGCGGCGAGATGAGCCTGTTCGACACCTGCCTGATGATGGAACAGGCCGGCCGGCGCCTGGCCTCTGCCCCACTGGCGGAAGCCGTCGTGGCGCTGAAAATCCTGGGCGATATCGGCGGCGAGACGGCGCGCGAATGGATCGAGAAGGTGCGCAGCGGCGAAACCGTGCTCACCATCGCGCCGCACGAAGCCAAGCCAGGCAGCGTGCAGCTGGTGCCCGGCGGCGCCGCAGCGCAGGGCATCCTCACCTTCGACGGCAACCAGGTCGCGATCGAAGTGCCGGGTGCTGCGCTCGAGGCGCCCGCCACACTTGGCGGCTCCGCCGTCGGCGTGTTCAAGCCAGGTCGGGGTGACCGGCTGGTGCTGACCGGCAATACCGATACCGCCGCCATCTGGGCTGCCGGCCTGGAAGAGTACAAGCTTCTTACTGCCGCCGCCTTGATAGGCCTGTCGCGTGAAGTGCTTGGCATGGCCGCCGCCTATGCCTGCGACCGTCTCGCCTTCGGCGCGCCGATCGGCACCTATCAGGGCATCTCCCATCCGCTGGCCAATGACATTGTCGATGCCGATGGCGCCGCCATGTATCTGTGGTCGACGCTGCGCTCCATCGCCGATAAGACGCCGGATGCCGGCGGCAATATCTCCGGTCTGTTCTGGTTCGCCAGCCGCTGCGCCACCAACGCCGCCGCGCATGCCTTGCACACCTTCGGCGGCTACGGCCTGACCAATGAGTACGATCTGCAGCTCTACCATCGCCGCGCCAAGGCCTGGGCGCTGACCCTGGGCGACCCGAAGCAGGAGCTGATCCGCGCCGGCCGCCGGCTGTATCTGGGCGAGACCGCCAGCCTGCCCGATCCCGGCCTGGTCGACCTGGATTTCGAACCGCCACAGGGCGGCGAGGCGCTGGCCGAGGAAACCCGCGCGGCGTTCAAATCTATCCTTGACCCCACCAAGCACCGCCTGGGTGAAGCGAATTTTGAGTCGCATGACTGGGAAGTGCACCGCACGCTCGGCGCGGCCGGGCTGCTGTACCCCAGCTGGCCGGAGAAATGGGGCGGCCGCAGCGCCGATGCGGACTCGGTACGCGCCGCGCTTGGCGTGTGGAATGAGGTCGGCTACGCCGGCCTGCCGCGCAGCACCACCGCGATGATCGGGCATATCGTGCAGGTCTTCGGCACGCCGGAGCTGCAGGACGAGGTGCTGCTGCGCATGGGCCGCGGCGAGATCAGCGCCTGCCTGGGCTACACCGAGCCTTCCGGCGGCTCCGACGCCTTTGCCGCCAAGACCCGCGCCGTGAAGGACGGCGACGACTGGGTGATCAACGGCCAGAAGATGTTCACCTCCGGCGCCGAATACGCCAGCTACGTCATCCTGATCACCCGTACCGACCCGGATGCGCCGAAGCACAAGGGCATCACCATCTTCCTCTGCCCGCTGAACGTGCCCGGTGTGGAAATCCACCCCGTGCACACTTTTATGGATGAGCGGACCAACGCCACCTTCTATTCCGACGTGCGCATTCCGGACCGCTACCGCATGGGCCCGGTGAACGGCGGCGCCAAAGTACTTGCCGCGGCGCTGACTCAGGAACATGGCGGCGGCTATTTCCACTTGTTTATCGAGCATATGGCGGATGCCGTGCTGGATTGGGCCAGGGAAGAAGAACGCGACGGCCGGAAGATCATCGAGGAAGCCGATACGCTCGCCCGTCTGGCCAAAACCCATGTCGATGCGCGCGTCTCCGAAGGGCTTTCCGCCAAGGTGCTCTGGACCCGGCTGAACGGCGATCCCGACCTCGCCTACGGGCCGGCCTCGAAAATCTTCGCGACCGAGGCCTTCATCACCGACGCCGCCGACCTGATCGACCTCGCAGCACCCCGCTCTTTGCTGCGCGGCAAGGAAGGGCTGGGCCTGGTGGAGAAAGGCTACCGCCACGCCGCCGCGACCACGATCTACGGCGGCTCCAGCGAGGTGATGCGCAGCATGGTGGCGGAACGCCGTCTGGGTATGCCGCGTAGTCGGGGTTGAGGGAAGAAACCGCTGCTTTTTCTGAAGAAAAAGAAGCAGAAAGACTTCTTAAATCGGGATCCCCGGCGTTCAGCATACCGGCTCCAGCATAAAGAAGTTCTTTGCGCCGCTTTTTTTCAAAAAAGCGGCTGCTTGCTCTCTCAGGAGTAGCCCAATGACATCCATGCGGCGCAGGCGCTCATGCGCGCGACGGGTTATGGCGCCGTTGCGCGCCGCGATCTGATCGAAGCGGTAGCGAAACGGTATCGAAACGGTATCGAAACGAGTTTTGGGCAATCCATCGGCCACAAGGACGTGCTAGACTTCGTCGCCCGCCTGATCGGCGAGGTCAACGAAAGGGTGCGAGGCCATGACAATACGCTTGACGGACATTTTTGCTCCTGAGCCATCGGCCGAGAGTCTGGCCGCCGCACATGCCGCGATCGCCGCGCTGCTCGACGAAGGGGAATTGGACGCAGCACTTGCGCTGTGGGATCGGCAGCGCCGCGAATACGCCACCTGGTTCGCGCTCGCGCAGTTGCGGTTCCAGCAGGACACGGCGGATGCGCCGGCAAAGGCCACGCGGGAGCGTGCCGATGCGCTGGGCCCGGTCGCCACCGGCCACGAGATCGCGATCAAGCGCCGGCTATTAGCCGGCGACCGGACGCGGCTGGAGACCGCCGTAACGCCGCATGTCGCGCGATTATGGGAAGCCGATGTCACAACCTTCGATCCGGTGATTGCTGCGCGGTTGGAGGAGGAGAGCAAGCTGGCCGCCGAATACACCGAACTCACGGCGTCCGCCCGGCTGGAGATCGACGGCCAAATCGTCAACCTATCGGGCGTGCAGCCTTTCGCAGAGCATCTCAACCGGGCGATCCGGCGGGAGGCAGCGCAGGCGCATTGGAAGTTCTTCGAAGAGAACGGCGGCGCGCTCGATGACATCTATGACGGGCTGGTCAAGCTGCGGACCTCGATGGCCCGCGACCTCGGCTACACGAATTTCATCGAGCTTGGCTACGCCAGGATGCGGCGGATCGATTACGACGCTGCCGATGTCGCGCGCTACCGCGACGAGATCTTGGACAAGGTGGTGCCGCTGCTGGCGCGCCGGCTGCAAGCCCGGCGGCAGGCGCAGCATTGGGACACGCTCTATGTGTGGGACGAGCCCTTGATCGACCCGCTCGGCAATCCCTCGCCGCAGGGCGATCACGACAGCCTGGTCGCCGCCGGGCAGGAGATGTTCGACCGCATGGATCAGCGGCTGGGCAAATTCTTCCGGCTGATGAACGAAGGCGGGTTTCTCGACCTGAAGACGCGCCCCAGCAAGGCGCCCGGCGGGTTTTGCGATGCGCTGCCGATGGCGGGCATGCCCGTGATCTTTGCCAACTTCAACGGCACATACGAGGATATCGGCGTGTTCACGCATGAGATGGGCCATGCGCTGCAATGCTATGAGAGCCGCAATATCGGCAATCTCGACACGCTGTTTCCGACGATGGAGGCGGCAGAGGTTCATTCCATGTCGCTGGAGATGCTGACCTATCCGCAGATGGGATTGCTGGTGGGCGATGATGCGACAGCGCGGTTTCAAAAGATGCATCTGGAAACTTTTCTGAACCTGCTGGTGGGCTGCGCGCTGGGCGATCATTTTCAGCACGAGGTTTACGCCAATCCCGATGCGACGCCGGCGGAGCGCCACGCCATGTACCGCGCACTGGAACGCCGCTACATGCCATGGCGCAATTACGGCGACATCGCCTATGGCGAGTCAGGCGGCGCCTGGCAGGCCGTGCTGCATTATTTTCAGGTGCCGTTTTACTACATCGACTATGCTTTGGCAGCGTGCTGCGCGCTGCAATTTTGGGTGGCGGCCAAACGCGATCCGCGTGCGGCGTTGGATGATTATCTGGCGCTTTGCGCGCGCGGCGGCTCCGCGGCATTCCAGGACCTGGTGGCGTCGGCGAAACTTGTCTCGCCGTTCGAGCCGGGCGTGCTGGCGGCGGTGATCGGGCAAGCGGAAGCCGCGCTGGGTTAGCGGATGTGACAGCCGCCGATGTCGGGGCGTTTGGACCAAAATGCGACGGATTTTACGGTCATGTCGGCCTCGCTAGGTTCCGCGCCGCCGCCGGCATTGCTGCAGGACCGTTTGATGCCGCGTTTTGCCGGAGCAGCATCGTCTTCCGGGTGGGTAGATTTCAGTTTCTGGAGAACGAGATTTTTTGCCCATTACGCTGAACGGACATAAAATGCGGGCAATACTGCATGCTGGGGCCAGTCTATCCGCAAATGGGCTTCCGCCAAAGCCTGCGGTTTCAAAGGCCTCAGGCGGGTCACCAGTGATGGCAAGGCTGCCCAAAAGCATTCCGACGCCGGCGTCGAGCGGCTATTCCAGCAGCGCGCTCAGCCGCTCCAGCGCCAGCTCCAACGCCTTTGCTGCGTCGCGCAGATCGTCGCTTCGGAAATATTCGAGATCCCGTAGCATTTGCACCGCTTCCGGCAGGCCCTGGGTCTCAAGCGTCAGCCTGACGGCTTTTCTCTGGCGCAGCGACTCCTCGTCATAGATGCGCGAGCCGACGTAATTGAGACCGATTCTGTTTCCGATCGACCAGAGGCGAATTGCGTTAAAGGTTTCCCCGCCGGCGAAACGGATTCGCAAGTGTTCCGGGACAAGCGTCATCACCGGCGTTTCCAGCTGCACGCCGAAAGGCGTTTCGTCGAGGACAAGGCAATCGATCGTCGAGCCGGCTTGGCCGAAGATAAGCTGCGCCCGCTTGAGCACCCGCCGCCGCCGGCCGCGCCGGCGTTCGCAGCCGGTTTCGGCCTTGACGCCGGTAAGCTCCTCGCTGTCTGCCATCAGTCCTTTTCCGGCACGGGCACCGCTTCGGCCATCGCCTGGGTGAACGCATAAGGCTCCCGCTGCCGTTTGGCGATGTACATCGCCTCATCGGCCTGCCGGATCAGCTCCGCGGCTGTTCTGCCGTCATTCGGGTAGAAGGCGATGCCGATGCTGATCCCGGTTGCGATGCTGTGCCCCGCGATATTGATCGGCTCTACGAACAACCTGGCAACCTTCTCCGCAAGCTCGGCGCAATTATTGCGGTCGATTTCCGCGCCCATATCGAGATGCACGACGAATTCGTCGCCGCCATAGCGCGCCAGCATGTCGCTGGCACGCAGGCCGATCTTCAGCCGCGCCGCGATCTGGATCAGCAGCTCGTCGCCGATATCGTGCCCCAGCGTGTCGTTGACCCCTTTGAAGCCGTTCACGTCCATGAACATGATCGCCTCGGTCCGCTGCCAGCGTTCGGCGCGCAGCAGCCAGCGTTTGATATACTCAAGAAAGGATCGCCGGTTCGGCAATCCGGTCAGCGCATCGTGGTTTGCCAGCCGGAACAGATGCCGCTCGTAGCGCTTGCGTTCGATCGAGGAGAGTACGGAGAGCGCCAGCATGCGGCTATTGCTATGCGCCTTGACGACGTATTCCTGCGCGCCGCCGCGCACCGCCTTCAAGGCCGTATCGCTATCGTTATAGCCGCTCAGGATCACCACCGGCAGATCCGGATGCTCCTCCTTGATCGCGTTCAACCCGTCCAGGCCGCTGGCGTCGTTCAGGCCCAGATCGAGCAGGACGGCGTGGAATTCGCGATGGCGCAATTCCCGCAGCGCCTCCTGCAACGAATAGACGCGCAGGATAATGTAGGAATCCTTGTCGAATTCCTGCGCAAAGGCGCGCTGCAGAAACTTCGCGTCGCCGTCATCATCCTCGACATGCAGAAGCTGCAGCTGCGCCGGCTGTTCCGTTGGCGTCATGTCGCCGCTGCTGAATTTTCGCTCCATTACGGCATCTCCACCACGCGCGAATAGGCGCTGAGCATGCGCACCAGTTCGGTAAAATCGGCGCCGGCCGTTTCCTTGACGATATAGCCTGCGATGTTCAAAGCGTAGCAAGCATCGCGATCCTCCTTCCGGTCGGAGGTGGTCAGCATGAACACGACTGAATCGCGCAGCGATGAATCGTCGCGCAGCGAACGGATGAACTCGACGCCGTTCAGCCGCGGCATGTTCAAATCCGTCAGCAGCAAATAGGGCCGGCTGAGCTTCTCGGCCCCGCTCTCGCCGCGCAGGATTTCCAGCGCCTCGAGCCCGTCCATCGCCCGGCGGATCGGATTATTCACATGCCCCACGCGAAACGCGCGCCGCACCGCCTTGGCATCGCCATCATCATCTTCAACAAGCAGTATGGTTAAAGGTCCGCGTTGCTCCATCATGGATCCCATCTCCGCACGGGCTGCATTTTCGGCCAGGTGAAGCGGAACAGGCAGCCGCGCCCGCTACTGCAGTGCACACTTACGGCGCCCCCGAACATCTCCACATTCTTGCGCACCATCGCCAGCCCCATCCCGCTGCCTTCAACCTGGTCCCGCGGCTTTAAGGTACGGAACATCTCAAAAATCTTGTCGTGGAATTGCGGCGGCACGCCTGGCCCGTCATCCTCGACCGTGAATTCAACCATTGCGCCGGCATCCTGCACGCCGAGTTTGATCACGCCCGACGGTTTGTCGTGATGCTTGATCGCGTTATCGATCAGGTTCATCAGCACCTGCTGCAACGGCATGCGCATCACCCAGGCTGCCGCGAAGGCGGCATCCGCGGTGATGGAAAATCCCGGCTTCGGCGAAAGCAGTTCGCGGATATTGTCCAGCAGGTCGCGGCCTCTCACCCGTTCGGCAAACCGCTCATCCTGGGTGCGGCCGATGCGGGAATATTCCAGCAGGTCGGCCAGCAATTTCTCCATCCGTTTCACCCGGCTGCGCAACAGCATCATGTTCTCGCGCGTCTCGACCGTCAGATGCGGCTCCAGATCTTCCAGCAGCCATTGCGAGGTATTGTCGATTACCCGTAGCGGCGCCTTCAGATCATGCGACGCCGCATAGGCGAATTCGTCCAAATCCTTGTTGGATTGTCTGAGCTTGTCGACCAGCTCCACCAGCTCCGATTCGAGCCTTTTGCGCGGGGTGATATCCTCGATCGAACCGGCCATACGCACCGGCTTGCCGGCTTCGTCCCAGACCGCCTGGCCGGTTGCGTGAATCCAGCGATATTCATCGCCCGCTTGCAGCCGGTACACGACATCGAACTTCTCGCGCGCCTCCAGATGCGCCCGCAGCCGTTCGGCGACCTGGCTGCGATCGTCGGGATGGATCTGACCCATCAGCTTTTCATATCGCGACGCGAAACCACCCGGCTGCATTTCGACGATCGAGCGCAGCCGCTCCGAGGAGAAGGTCTCGTTGCTCTGCATGTCCCAGTCCCAGACCCCGACGCTCATCCCCTTCAGGACCAATGCGTAACGTTCCTCAGCGCGCTTCAGCGCCTCCCCCGCCTTCACCGACTCGGAGATATCGCTGGCGAATCTGGAGGCGCCGACGATCTTCCCGTGCCGGTCGCGGATCGGCGATATCATGACGGAAATGGGAAAGACCTCGCCGTTCTTACGCAGCCGCAGGGTCTGGTAACTTTCCACCGGTTCGCCGCGGCCGGTCTTTTGCAGGATCTCCGCCTCTTCCTCCCACCGGTCCTCCGGGATCAAGTGGGTCAGCTTCTGGCCGATCATCGCTGCTTCCGTATAGCCGAACATGTGCTCAGCGGCGGGGTTCCAACCGGTGACGACACCATCCAGCGTGTTGCTGACGATCGCGACCGAGGAATTGGCGATCATGCCCTCATGCAGAAGCTGGCGGTCCAAAGCCAGCTCCAGACTGGCGGCCATGTCTTCGAAGGCCCGGGAGATCAAGCAGATTTCGTCATCGATGACGCTGTCGTCATCGGCGCCCTGGCTGATCCGGTGGATGGCTTCGCCGCCGGTGAAGCTGCCGATGCGCTCCGCCAGCGCCCGCAGGCGCCGATCGCCCATTCTCAAGCGCCCATTCTCAAGCGCCCATTCTCAAGCGCCCATCCGCAAGCCGGCCATGAATTGTCCCACCTTAGCAGCGACTGCAGCTGTCATACCGGATAGTCCCTTCTCCTTGAGCGGCGGCATCCAAAGTTTTGCGGTCCCGCCGCGGCTCTTCAATCTAGATTTTCCCCGGTTAAAGCTTGGTAAATCTCGCCCCAGCCGCAGTCGCGCCGGTGCAACACGCGCGTTAAACCGGTGCCTGCGGCTGCTTTCAGCATGGTGCAGTCCAAGCACGCATGCTAGAACAGGATCAGGGTTGGGGCCGCGGCAAAGCGGCATTCAGGAGGAACGATGACCGAGAATCAGGATATGCTGGAAAAAGTGCCGCTGCGGATCACCCACAAATCGCGCATCCCGGCTCGGCGCTACTACGACCCGCAATTCTTTGAACTGGAGCGCGAGCATCTGTGGCGACACGTCTGGCAGATGGCCTGCCGGCTGGAGGAGATCCCGGAGGTTGGCGACTTTACCGAATACCGCATCCTCGACAAATCCGTGATCATCGTGCGCACCCGCGCCGGGGTAAAAGCCTACCATAATAGCTGCCGGCATCGCGGCGTTCAGCTTGTCACGGGAAACGGCAATTGCCGCACCTCCGGCTTGATCTGCCCGTTCCATGGCTGGCGCTGGAACATGGATGGCGAGAATACCTTCGTCTATGCGCGCCGGGTCTTTGAAGAGGAAAACCTGGAAAAGGCAGACATCAACCTGGTGCAGTGCCGGGTTGAGCTGTGGGGCGGCTGCGCCTTCATCAATTTCGACAACAACGCTCCCGCTTTGCGCGAGTCGCTGGGCGATGTCGCGAACCGCATGAGCGACCGCCATGTTGAGCAGCTGAAAATGGAATGGTGGGTCCAGACCGTACTGCCGACCAATTGGAAGCTCGCCATGGAAGCCTTCATGGAGGGCTTCCACGTCATGCGCACGCATCCGCAGCTGCATGTGCCTGGCGGCCCCACCGTCACGATGTATGGCGGCGACGTCAATGACCCGCCCGGCGTGCCCTTTGCTTCCACCGCCGAGATGATCCAGTCGACGATCGATAACCTGCAACGCCTGTCCGACGGCATGGGCGGCATGGTGCATCGCGACGAGATGGTCATCGCCCGCGACCTGGCGGAGATGGAGCTGCCTGAGGATAACGCCGAGGCCTACACGGCCTATAACGTCAAGCTGATGCAGGAGATCACCAGCCGCGGCCGCGCCCGCGGGCTCGATGTTCCGGACCTGCTGGAGCTGGCGCAGAAACATCCGTTTCACGCGGTGGAGTATATCTTCCCCAATTACTTCCTGTTGCCGACCTTCAGCGCCATGTCGGGCTACCGCATCCGCCCGTTGACGCCGGAGACCTGCCTGTTCGAACTCTGGTCCTTTGCGCATTTGCCGGAAGGCGAGCCGGCCGAACCGGTACGGCCGAAGATGATGCCGTATGAGAGCGAGGAATTTCCGGAAATCCCGCGGCAGGATTATGCCAACCTGCCGCTGCAGCAGCTTGGGCTGCATGCCGAGGGCTTTGAGTTCATGCGGCTGTCCAACAAGGTCGAAGGTCTGATCAGCAACTATCAGCGGCTGGTGGACGGCTACCTGGCCGGCCTCGCGCCGGAGACGCTGGCCAGCGCCTCACGCATCGTGAATAGCGGTTTCGACGCACCGGTTACTGATCTTGGATTTTGAGCCGGAATAACTAGGATGAGACGCCAGGCGCGGCGCGGCCGCTGGCGGCGAAGCCGCAGCTCGCCGCGGTGCTGGCGTCCCCGGCGGGATTCGAACCCACGGCCCCAGGATTAGGAATCCTGTGCTCTATCCTGCTGAGCTACGGAGACAGCGCTTAAGCGCCCTATAGCCGATCTTGCGGCACGGATAAACTGCTTCCCTGCAGCCTGGCTTAGGCGGCTTCCGGGTCCAGGCGGTAGCCGCCGCCTTCGGTCAGCAAAAGCCTCGATACCGCCGGTTCCGGCTCGATCTTCTGCCGCAGCCGGTAAACATGGGTCTCCAGCGTATGGGTGGTGACCGCGGCGTTATAGCCCCACACCTCATTAAGAAGCACCTGGCGCGCCACCGACCGGCCGGAGGCGCGGTACAGGAACTTGAGAATCGCCGCTTCCTTATCGGTCAGCCGGATACGCTTGTTCTTCGCCGGGTCCAGCAATTGCCGCGCCGCCGGGCGGAACATGTAAGGCCCGATAGTGAAAATCGCATCCTCGCTGTTCTCGAACGTGCGTAGCTGCGCCCGCAGCCGGGCCAGCAATTCGTTCAACCGGAATGGCTTGGCGATATAGTCGTTTGCGCCGGAATCGAGCCCGCGTACCACATCGCCCTCGCCGGTCGAGCCGGTGAGCATGATGATCGGGACTTTCAACCCGTCCTGGCGCAGCTTCTTGCAGAAATCCCTGCCGTCGCCATCCGGCAGACCGACATCCAGCAGCACGGCATCGAATCGGGTCTCGCCTTTGGCCAGCCGCGCCGAAGCTTCCTCAATCGAGCCGGCCGCCACCGGAACAAATTCGCCATTCGACTGCAACTGCTCGATGAGCTCGCTGCGCAGCGCCGCGTCGTCGTCGATTACAAGAATAAAGTGCTGGCTCGACATTAAACGGCGCCTCATGCAGTCAGGGGTGATTATACGGGGTTTTAAGATTCTAGTAATAGCAATCGGAGTAAGCGCCGAAAAGCCGCTGGGTTAAACCGCAAAACCCTCAAAATCTGAAAAATCCTTACGAGAGCTAAACAGAGTTGCGAGAGACGCTGGAACGCTTTTGGTGCAACGCAAATATGCCATGCGGCGCCAGCTTTAAACGCGACTAGCTTTGGTACGATCGACGCCTTATCTCGATAGAATGACAGCGAAGTTAGATTTGAGCGCGGCCGGTCTCGGGCCGCCTCGCACGCGGGCGGTGCACCGGGCAATCGGCGAAGCCAGACGTGGCGTGCCGGTGGTGCTGGCGGCGCGTCACCCGTTGATCGTCGCACCGGCGGAAACTGTCGGCGCCGAGGGGCTGCATCTGATCGACCGTCTGTCGAACGGTCAGGCCAGCCTGCTGCTGGCGCCCTCTCGCGCCGCCGCAGTGCTGAAGCACGATCTGGAAGAGCAGGCGGACGCCATAGCGCTTAAGCTTGCCCGCCCGCTGATCGACGCCGCCACCTTACGCCGCGCCGCCGATCCCACCATGGAACAAATCCTGCCGGATTTTGAACGCGTCCCGCCACCGCAAGCAGCACTTGCGGCGCTGGCGCTCGGCAAGCTCGCCCGGTTGCTGCCGGCCATGGTCGTCGCACCGGTGCGGCCAGGCTGGGCCGGCTTGCCCGCCGGCGGCGACCTGCTTGCCGTGCCCGCCGATGATCTGCTGGCCTATCCGGGCCGGCTGGCGGCGTCGCTGACCAAAGTGGCCGAGGTTGCGGTGCCGCTGGACGGCGCGCCGGATGCCCGGCTGATCGCCTTCCGAGCGCTCGACCAGGGCATCGAACATATGGCCATTCTGGTCGGTGATCCCGCCGCCCAGGCCGACCCGCTGGTGCGCATCCATTCCGAATGCTTCACCGGCGACCTGCTGGGCTCGCTGCGCTGCGATTGCGGCCCGCAGCTGCGCGGCGCCATCCTGCGCATGGCCGCGGAAGGCACGGGCGCGGTTTTGTACCTCAGCCAAGAGGGGCGCGGCATCGGGCTGATCAACAAATTACGCGCCTACACGCTGCAGGATACTGGGCTGGATACGCTGGATGCCAATCGGGCACTTGGCTGGCAGGCCGATGAACGGAATTTTCACATCGCCGCGGCGATGCTTCGCCAGCTGGGCATGCCGCGCATTCGGCTGCTGACCAATAACCCGGAGAAACTTGCCTCCTTGGCCGCCTGCGGGATCGAAATAAGCGCGCGCGTTCCGCATGTTTTCGAGCCCAACGGCGTGAACGACGCCTATCTTTCCACCAAGGCTTTGCGATTCGGACATTTGTTTGACTGAGTTTCTGCTCCTGAAACATGGTATCCTCACCGGCGCCGGGCTGCGCTGCCGGGCCGCCATCGGCCGCGCCGGGCGCTCCGCGGAAAAACATGAAGGCGATGGCGCCACCCCGATCGGTCCGCTGCGCCTGCTGCGCGTGATGTACCGCGCCGGCCGAGTGCGCCCGCCTTGCTGCGCCAAGCCGGTGGAGCCGATCGGGCCGGATGACGGCTGGTGCGACGATCCGCACGATAAAGCCTATAACCGCAAGGTCAGGCTGCCCCATTCCGGGCGTCACGAAGCGCTTTGGCGGGAGGATGCAATCTACGATCTGATCGGCGTGCTGGATTGGAATACGCATCCGATCGTCCCGCATCGCGGCTCGGCAATCTTTCTGCACCTCGCTACGCCCGATTACGCGCCGACGGCTGGCTGCATCGCGCTGTCCAAGCAAGATCTCGTCGCGTGCCTGGAGGCGGGACTGACGACGATCCAAGTTATCGCATAAAGAAAGTAGCCGCTTTTTGAGAAGCGTTTTTGCTTTTTTTTCAAAAAGAATCGCTTGCTTTATTGGCTTAACTCTTTCAACGCGCCAGTGATTTTCAACCCGGCGCCGTCGACCTGGTAGTTCTTGTTGATGAATATCAGGACCGAGGTCAGGGCCTCGGCCGAGGCGGAATTGGCGAGGGCGCCGGCGTGAATGCCGCGCATTCCGGCTAGGCCGGCAAGCTCGATGACCTTGCTGCGCGCCGCCTTGTCATCGCCGAATACCAGCACGTCGCAGCCCATCTCCTCACCGGTCGCGAGCTTATGCGCCGCGACGTTATGGAAGGCGGAGACGACAGTAACCCCCTCCCCCAGCAGTTTCTGGGCGCGCTGGGCGGCGCTGCCTTCCGGCGGTAGCTGTACGCGCATCACCTTGGGCGGCACCAGCGGCACGGTGGTATCGACCACGATCTTACCGGCGACATGCGGCCGGATCGCGGCCAGCGTGGCTTCCTGGGCCGCGAACGGCACGGTGACGATGACGAGTTCCGCGGCTTCGGCGGCTCGTTCATTGGCAAGGCCGGTCAGCCCGAGGCCGAATTCTTTTGCGGCGCGCTCCGCGCTCTCGGCCGAGCGCGAGCCGATGATGACGTGCCGGCCCGCCTCTGCCAGCTTGCGCGCCAGTGCCGCGCCCAGATTACCGGTTCCGCCGATCACGGCGATCACCCCATCCTTCGTCATTCCGCCTTCCCTTCACGCAAGCCGCAAGCCGCAAGCCGCAAGCCGCAAGCCGCAAGCCGATGATAGATTGGCGTTTGGTTAAGGCAAGCAAGCAGCCGCTTTTTGAAAAAAGCGGCGCAAAAACTTTTTGACTCTGAGCCGGGATTATCGCCCTGAGACCCAGATTCAGAGGTTTTTCGGTTCTTTTTTAGAAAAGAACCGCTTCCTTTATGCCTTCACCGTTTCGGCCTCGTGCATTGCCTGCAAGACCCGCGCCGCATGTTCTTTCCGGCAGATCAGCAGGTCCGGCAGATAGGTGTCGGCATTATTGTAGCGTAGCGGCGAGCCGTCGGCGCGGGAGACGTGCAGGCCGGCGGCGAGCGCGACCGCAGCCGGGGCGCAATTATCCCACTCATATTGGCCGCCGGTATGCAAATAGATATCGGCCTCGCCACGCAGCACCGCCATCGCCTTGGCGCCGGCGGAGCCCATGGGAACCAGCTCGGCATCCAGCGCCTTTGCCACCGCCACCGCTTCCGCGGCCGGACGAGTGCGGCTGACCAGCATACGCAGTTTTTTCGGCGCCGGCGGTACCGTTTGCGGCGTTCCGGAGCAAAGGGTCAGGTTCAGGCCCGGCAGCGCTACCGCGCCGACGCTGGGTTCACCATCGATGCTGAGCGCGATGTGCACCGCCCAGTCGGTGCGCGCCTCGCCGTATTCGCGCGTGCCGTCCAGCGGGTCGACGATCCAGACGCGGCTTGCCTGCAGCCGTTCCGGATTGTCCTTCTCCTCTTCGGAAAGCAAAGCGTCATCCGGCCGGTTGGTCTTCAACGCCTCAATGATGAAGGCATTGGCGGTACGGTCCCCGGCCTTTCCCAGCGTCTTGCCTTCGAACAGGCCGGATCGCTGCAATTCCAGCAGGATGCGGCCCGCAACTTCGGCGATATGCCGCGAAAGTCCGACATCGGACAAACCAAGCGTCGTCACGCTCATGGAATGAGCTTCGAGATGATGAGATCGGCGGCTTCCTCCGCGGACATCCTGGTAGTGTCGATGCGGATTTCCGGATCGGTCGGCGGCTCATAAGGGCTGTCGATGCCGGTAAAGTTTTTCAGCTCGCCCGAACGGGCTTTTTTGTAGAGCCCCTTCACGTCGCGCGCTTCGGCTTCCACCAGCGGCGTATCGATATGGATTTCGAAAAATTCGCCCTGCGCGATTTGCTGACGCACCATATCCCGTTCCGCCCGGAAAGGGCTGATGAAGGAGGAGATGACGATCAGCCCGGCATCGGTCATCAGCTTGGCAACCTCGCCCACCCGGCGGATATTCTCCACCCGGTCTTCTTCGATGAACCCGAGATCCTTGTTCAGCCCATGCCGGACATTGTCGCCGTCCAGCAGGAAGGTATGTCGGTTCATCCGCACCAGCTTCTTTTCCACCAAGTTGGCGATGGTGGATTTGCCGGCGCCGGAGAGGCCGGTAAACCATAGCACCGCCGGCTTCTGGTTCTTCAAATTGGCATGCGTCTCGCGGCTGATATCCAGCGCCTGCCAGTGCACGTTCTGCGACCGGCGCAGCGCGAAATGCAGCATGCCGGCGGCGACGGTGGCGTTGGTGATCTTGTCGATCAGGATGAAGCCGCCCAAATCGCGGCTCGAACTATAGGGTTCGAAGACGATCGGCTTATCGGTGGAGAGGGTGGCGACGCCGATCGCGTTCAGCTCCAGCGTCTTCACGGCCGTGTGCTCGAGCGTGTTGACGTTGACCTGGTATTTCGGGTGCTGGACGGTGGCGCTTACGGTCTGCGTGGCGAGCTTCAGCCAGTACGGCCGTCCCGGCAGCAGATGCTCATCGGACATCCAGACGATGGTCGACTCGAACTGGTCGGCAACCTGCGGCGGATTATCCGCAACGGAGAGAACATCGCCGCGCGAGCAGTCGATCTCGTCCGCCAGGCAGAGCGTGATCGACTGGCCGGCGACGGCGTTGTCCATATCGCCATCCAGCGTCACCACCCGGCTGACCGTGGAGGTTTTGCCGGAAGGCAGCACGCGCACGGCGTCACCTGGCTTGACGCTGCCGGTGGAAATCAGGCCGGAGAAGCCGCGGAAATCCAGGTTGGGGCGGTTGACCCACTGCACCGGCAGACGGAATGGCTTGGCCTGGTCCGCGGTGACGTCCAACTCGACGTTTTCCAGATGCTCCATCAGAGTCGGCCCGGAATACCAAGGGGTATTTTCCGATTTGATGGTGATGTTGTCGCCCATGAAACCGGAGATCGGCATCGGCGTGAAAAACTCGATGCCGATGGATTTGGCGAAGCTGCGGTAATCGGCAACGATCGCGTCGTATTTATCGTGATCGTAGCCGATCAGATCCATCTTGTTGACGGCCAGCACCAGGTTTTTGATCCCGATCAGATGCGCGAGGTAGCTGTGCCGGCGGGTCTGCGTCAGCACGCCTTTGCGGGCATCGATCAAAATCACGGCAAGGTCGGCGGTGGAGGCGCCGGTGACCATGTTGCGGGTATATTGCTCGTGGCCGGGGGTGTCGGCGACGATGAATTTGCGCTTCTCGGTTGCGAAGAATCGGTAGGCGACGTCGATGGTAATGCCCTGCTCGCGTTCCGCCGCCAAGCCGTCGACCAGCAGCGCGAAGTCGATATTCTGGCCTTGCGTGCCGACTTTTTTGGAATCGGCTTCCAAGGTGGCGAGCTGGTCCTCGAAAATCATCTTCGAATCGTACAGCAATCGGCCGATCAACGTGGATTTGCCGTCATCGACCGAACCGCAGGTGATGAAGCGGAGCAAGGATTTATGCTGGTGCTGCACCAGATAGGCGTCGATGTCCTGCGCGATCAGGTCATCGGCCTTGTATTCGTAGGAGGTGTCTTCGGTAACGCTGGACATCTTCAGAAATACCCTTCCTGTTTCTTCTTCTCCATGGAAGCCGATCCGGCATCCTTGTCGATCACGCGGCCCTGGCGCTCGGAGGTGGTGGTGAGCAGCATTTCCTGGATCACTTCGGGCAAGGTCTTCGCCTCGCTCTCCACAGCGCCGGAGAGCGGGTAGCAGCCGAGCGTGCGGAAACGCACGCTGCGCTGTTCCGGCACTTCGCCAGGGTTTAAGCGGAAGCGCTCGTCATCGACCATGATGATCAGCCCGTCGCGCTCCACCACCGGCCGCTTGGCGGCGAAGTATAGCGGCACGATGGGGATATTTTCCAAATGGATGTATTGCCAGATATCGAGCTCGGTCCAGTTCGAGATCGGGAATACGCGGATGCTCTCGCCCTTGGCCTTGCGGGCGTTGTACAAATGCCACAATTCCGGCCGCTGGCTTTTCGGATCCCAGCGATGATTGGCCGAGCGGAAGGAAAAAATACGTTCTTTGGCGCGGGATTTCTCCTCATCGCGCCGGGCGCCGCCGAAAGCCGCGTCAAATCCATATAGGTTGAGCGCCTGTTTCAGGCCCTCGGTCTTCCACATATCGGTGTGCAAGGGACCATGATCGAACGGGTTGATGTTGCGCGCCTTGGCTTCCGGGTTCTGGTAGACCAGCAGCTCCATGCCGCTTTCCTTGGCCATACGATCGCGCAGCTCGTACATTGCCTTGAACTTCCAGGTGGTATCGACATGCAGCAGCGGGAATGGCGGCGGGCTGGGATAGAAGGCTTTTCGCGCCAGATGCAGCATCACGGCGCTGTCCTTGCCGACGGAATACATCATCACCGGCTTTTCGGTCTCGGCCACGACCTCGCGCAGGATGTGGATGCTCTCAGCTTCCAGGCGCTGGAGATGGGTCAGAGAAATCCCTTGCGTTCCGGTTCTCACCATATCTGCTCGATCGATTACTTCAGTTTCCACTGCATACTCATCCTTTTGCCTGCTGCGCGGCCGACCCAGCGCGAATTCGGCCCCGCAAGATCTGCTTCAACAGTTGTATAAAGTCACATAATAAACTGTTTTACACATAAAACCTTATCGCGAAGCGCCAAGCTACACCCATCTGCCCTACCGGAACAACGCGGGCGCCTTGAGGCCGGCGCTAGCGCTACACCAGCTATAGCATCACAGGCCGGAGCGCCAAGGTTTGCGGCTCAGGAGAAAACTTTATTTAGGGCCGCCTGGGAATAGTCTGGCCAGCTCAACACATTCCGGCCAGCGACGGCAAGCGCCGCCGCCGGCTTACGCGCCTAAGCGCGGCGGAACCCATGCCCGCGGAGCGGGCCGAACCCAAGCCCCTGGAGCGGGCGGAACCCAAGCCCGCGGAGCGGGCCGAACCCAAGCCCGCGGAGCGGGCCGAACCCAAGCCCGCGGAGCGCAAGGGCGATCAGAGGGCTTACGGGCTTTGCAGCAGCCGTGCCGGGGCAAATTGCCGTGCCGCATTTTTATCGGTTTCCATTACGGCCAGGGCGCCGGCAATGGGGGCAGGCCGGCCCAGCAGATAGCCTTGGATCTGATCGCAGCCTTGTTCGCGCAGAAGCTGCAGCTGCTCGGCGGTCTCGATGCCTTCGGCCAGAACCCCGACCCCGAGCGAATGGCCGAGATTGATGATCGCGCGCACGATCAGCAGGGCGTCGGAATCACGCTGCAGATGTTCGATGAAGGACCGGTCGATTTTGATCCGGTCGAAGGGGAAGTGCCGGAGATAGCTCAGGCTGGAATAACCGGTTCCGAAATCGTCGATCGCGATCTGCACGCCCATGTCTTTCAGACGGCTCAGCACGGCGCGCGCCTGTTCCGGCTTCTCGATCAAGGCGCCCTCGGTCACTTCAAGCTCAAGCCTGCAGGCAGGCAGACCGGTTCGATCCAAAGCCGCCTTCACCGCGTCGACCAGATCGCCGGCGCGCAGCTGAACGGGCGAGATATTGACGGAAATCCTTAGATGCTCCGGCCATTTCGCCGCTTCCGCGCAGGCGGTTTCCAGTACCAGGAGCCCCATCTTGGTGATCAGGCCGGATTTCTCGGCCATCGGAATAAACTGCGCCGGACTGACCATGCCGCGCGTCGGGTGCTGCCAGCGCACCAAAGCCTCAAAGCCGCTCAGGGCGATGCCGGTGCAATCAAAAAGCGGCTGATAATGAACGAGAAACTGCCGGTCCTCGATTGCCTGACGGAAATCGTGCTCCATCTGCCGGCGGTTTTCCTGTTGCCGGCGCATATCCAGCTCGAACAGGCAAGGCCGGCCGCCGCCGAGCTCGCGGGCGTGCAGCAGCGCGGTCTCCGCATCCTGCAGCACCGCCTCCGAGATCGCGCCTTCCTCCGGATAGAGCGTGATGCCGACGCTGGCGCCGATCGCGACGGAGTGGCCGTCCACGATAAAGGGCTCGCAAAGCGATTGGATGACCTGCTCGGCCAGCGCGATGGCGCCGGCGGGAAGTACCGCGGCGTAGTGGAGAATAGCGAATTTATCGCCGCCGATCCGCGCCGCCTTGTCCGCCGCGCCGATCAGGTTCTGAATTCTGAGGGCCGCCTGCCGAAGCAGGAAATCCCCAGCCTCCTTGCCGCAGAGCTGGTTGACCGGCTTGAACCTGTCCAGATCGATGAGCAGAACGCAAAGATTACGCCTGGCCTCCGGCGCCGTCATCGCCACGGCCAGCCGTTCTTTTAAAAACAACCGGTTCGGCAGCCCCGTTACTTCGTCGTGACGCAGATGGTAGCGGAGCATGTCCGCTTCCTGCGCCAAGGCGGCGCCGCTGCGCGATGGCATCAGAAATTGGAACTGGCGTTGGCGTGGCGCCACCGCCCAGTTGAGGAAGTTTTTGCGAAGGGTCAAGGTCCGTTTCCCGTCTGTTGGGGATTACAACGTCGTTGACCGTTTTGGTCTCAGCGGAGCCGGAAGGGCTGTCCCCCGGGATACGGGTTCAGTTCAACAGCCCACGGTAAAGATGGGGTTAAGAAACAATATAACAGCTAGGGATTTGTCCGAGCGTAATGCGAGCCAATATCGGCCGCTGCTGCCGGTGCCTTAATCCGCCGCTACAGGGGCGGTGGCTGAGGGCGGCTAAGCTTTAGGATCGCGCAGAGGCGTCAAGCTGCGATTTAAACAGCGCTTATCTCAGCCTGCCCAGGCAACTCGTTGCGCGCGGTCTTCAAGCCGCGCCAGCGCTGCATATTCTGCTCCCGCGCCGGCGTCGCGTCGTTCAGGCTCGCCGTGATCAGGCGGTCGATGACGCTGCGGCGGAGTTCGGCTTCACGGGCGATGGTATTGAGCATTCGGGCCTCCGGGCTATAGGGTCGCAATAGACTTCTGATGTTCCGAAGTTGCAGGTTCGATACGGCGAAATTCAGGCAGGTCTTGATCATCATTAAGGCACAAGAACAAATGCTGCACCACACAAAAATAGGGATTTGTTAACTTTTTCTGCTTGTCAGATGTCACGCGGCCGGTATTTGCGCTTCCGGCGCCGCGTCGCGCGATGCAAAGCCTGCCAGATTGCCATCGCCGGCCAATCCGGCGATGCAGGCTCAACCGATTCCACCCAGATGGGGAGCAAAGATGCCGGGCCTGAACGTGGCGGTCCAGATGGACCCGATGATCACCGTCGATATCGAAGGCGACTCGACCTTTGCCCTGATGCTGGAAGCGCAGGCGCGCGGCCACGCGCTCTGGCATTACGAGACGGCCGCCATGTGGCTGGATGGGGCGACTCTGAAGGCGCGCGCGCATCCTGTCACCGTGCGGCGGCAGCAGGGCGATTTCTACCGGTTTGGCGAGCCGGCGGTGCTCGATCTTGGACAGCTGGACGTGGTTCTGATGCGCCAGGACCCGCCTTTCGACATGGGCTATATTACCGCCACCCATCTACTGGAGCATGTGCACCCGAAAACCCTGGTGGTGAACCACCCGGCCGCCGTGCGCAACGCGCCGGAGAAATTGTTGGTCATGCGTTTCCCGGAGCTGATGCCGCCGACCCTGATCGCCAGGGACAGAACCGCGATCAGGGAATTCCGGGCGAAGCACAGCGACATCATCATCAAGCCGCTGTTTGGCAATGGCGGCATCGGCGTGTTCCGTCTGCAGCCGGAGGATGAAAATCTCGGCTCGCTGCTGGACATGTTCTTCGCGCAGAACCGCGAGCCGCTGATGATCCAGCGCTATGAGCCGGCAGTGCGGGCAGGCGACAAGCGCATCATCCTGATCGACGGCGAGCCGCTGGGAGCCTTGAACCGGGTGCCGGCGGAGGGCGATTCACGCTCCAACATGCATGCCGGCGGCCGGCCGGAGAAGACCGTGCTCACCGCCCGGGAGCGCGAAATCTGCGCCACTATCGCGCCGGTGCTGAAGGCGGAAGGGCTGCTATTCACCGGGATCGACGTGATCGGCGACTACCTCACCGAGATCAACGTCACCTCCCCCACCGGCCTGCAGCAGATCGCCCGCTTCGACGGCATCAACCTGGCCGCCGTCATCTGGGAGAAGATCGAGGCCAAGGTAAGGTAGCCGCGTCGCAGGCAAAGCCGGAACGGCTGCGTGAAAGCGCTGGCCTTGCAGCAGCCTTGCCGCCACACTGGTTGGACAATCAAGAAAGTTTCCTAAATGCAGCGGCGGTTTTTGCTTTTCCTGATGCTGGCTACGATGATTTCCATGCCCTCGCTCGCCCCTGCCGCCCTTGTTCCGGCAGCTATCGGCTTTGACTATCTGCACCTGCCGGACGGAACGGAAGTTGGTGTCTGGTATCCGGCCAGCGGCAAACCGGTTTCTCAGGTGCTCGGCCTTTGGGCGCAGGAGACGGTGCCCGGAACGACGCCGGTCGGCTCCAAGCTGCCTCTGATCGTCATGTCGCATGGCAGCGGCGGGTCTTTTGCCGAACATGTCGACACTGCCATGGCGCTCGCGCGAGCCGGTTTCGTGGTCGCGGCGCTCACCCACCCCGGCGATAACTGGCAGGATCAGTCACAGACCATCAATATTGCAAGACGCCCGGCGGCGCTGGAGGCGCTGATCGACTTCATGCTTGGGCAGTGGCGGTATCACGGGGTGATCGATCCGGCGCGGATCGGCGCCTTCGGTTTTTCGTCCGGCGGGTTTAGCGTGCTCGCCGCGGCCGGCGGCAAGCCGGACCTCGCTTTGATGGCAAGCCATTGTGCCGCGCACCCGAATTTCTACGACTGCGGTTTGATCAAGGCCGGCTTAAAGGCGGCAGCGCCATGGCCCGGTTTTCATGATAAGCGAATCCGGGCGCTGGTGGTGGCGGCACCTGCCCTGGGCTTCACCTTCGGCCGCGGAGGATTGAGCGCCGTGAAAGTGCCGGTGCAGCTTTGGCGGGCCGGCGATGACCATGTCCTGCCGGCACCCTATTACGCCGACGCCGTTCGGGCTGATCTGCCTGCGCCGCCGGAGTTCCACAACGTGCCCGGCGCCAACCATCTTGATTTCGTGGCGCCCTGCGTTGCCGGCTTCGAGCATATCCCGGCCTGCGTCAGCGCGCCCGGGTTTGACCGGGCCGCCTTTCACAAACAGTTCAATGCCGACGTGGTGCGCTTTTTCGTGCAGCAGCTGGGCTAGGCCGCCTCGCCGATCTTGTCCAACGCGACAAGCGTTTCCTCGCCCAGCATAAGCCTGGCCGCCGCCAGATTTTCCCGCAGATGCGCCAAGGACGAGGTGCCGGGAATCAGCAGGATGTTCGGCGCGCGGGCCAGCAGCCAGGCGAGTGCAACCTGCATTGGCGTTGCGCCAAGCCCGGCAGCCTGCGCTGTGAGCTCTTTTGACTGCAACGGCGTGAAGCCGCCCAGCGGGAAGAACGGCACATAAGCGATTCCCTGACGGCCAAGCTCGTCGATCAGCGCGTCATCCTTGCGGTGCGCGATGTTGTAGTGGTTCTGCACGCAAACGATCGGGCCGATCTCCTGCGCCTCCCGCACTTGGGCGGTGGTTACGTTACTGAGGCCAAGATGCCGGATAAGTCCCTGTTTCTGCAGTTCCACCAGGGCAGCGAACCGCCCCGCGATCGATTCGTCCGTCGGCTCATGGGTGTCGCCCATGATGCGCAGATTAACGACATCCAGCACATCGACGCCAAGATTACGCAGATTATCGTGCACGGCGCTGGCCAGTTCTGCCGGGCTTTGCGCCTGGTTCCAGGAAGCGTCATCGCCCCGCACGGCGCCGACCTTGGTCACGATCGTCAGCGCCTTGGGATAGGGATGCAAAGCTTCCCGGATGAGCTGGTTGGTGACGTGCGGGCCGTAGAAATCGCTGGTGTCGATATGGTCGACGCCGGCGGATATCGCTTCGCGCAGCACCGCCAGCGCCGCTTCGCGATCCTTGGGCGGTCCGAACACGCCGGGGCCGGCCAGCTGCATCGCGCCGTAGCCCATTCGCTTCACCTTGCGGTCGCCCAGGGTATAGAAGCCTGTTTCGACAAGATCGGTCATCTGTTTCTCCGTTAATTACCTGTAGAAGCATATGCCCATTCGTACGGCGTTCGATAATCCTATAATATCGGTACAGCCTGTACGGGATTACGAACAATGAAACGCGACTTCCGGGATATTTTTGCTTTTCTGGCGGTGTTGCAAGCCGGCGGTTTCAGACAAGGCGCACGTTTGAGCGCGGTGCCCGCTTCCAGCCTGAGCGAATCGGTACGGCGGCTGGAGACCCTGCTGGGCGTTCGCCTGCTCAACCGCACCACCCGCAGCGTTACGCCGACGGAAGCCGGCGCCCGGCTGGCCGAAAGGCTGGTGCCGGCATTAGGCGAAGTGGAAGCCGCATTGGATGTGATGAACAGCTTTCGCGACCGTCCCGCCGGCACGCTCCGGCTCAACGTCCCGGCCACCGTCGCCCGGCTGGTTCTGCCGCCGATTGTCACACCGTTTCTGCAAGCCTTTCCTGACATCCGGCTCGAAGTGGTGGTGGAGGATAGCTATGTCGATGTGCTCGCCGCCGGTTGCGACGCCGGCATCCGCTACGATGAGCGGCTCGAGCAGGACATGATCGCGGTGCCGATCGGCCCGCGCTTTCAACGGTTCGCCACCGCCGCTTCGCCGGCTTATCTGGACGCCAGGGGCAGACCGCAGCACCCGCGCGATCTGCTGCAGCATTCCTGCCTGCGCGGGCAGTTCGCCAGCGGAACAATCCCGATCTGGGAATTCGAGCGCGACGGCGAGATATTGCGGGTCGATCCCAGCGGGCCGCTGCTGGTGCGTCTGGGCGCCGCGGTGGACCTCGCCATCGCCGCCGCGGTTGACGGGCTTGGCATTATCCACCTGTTCGAGGACTGGCTGCAGCCGCATCTGGCGAGCGGCGCGTTGGAGCCCGTGCTCGAATCGTGGTGGCAAAGCTTTACCGGGCCGTTCCTGTATTATTCTGGCCGCCGGCACTTGCCCTCACCGCTGCGGGCATTTGTCGATTTTGTAAAAGCCTGAGAAAGCCGCCGCTTTCGAAGCGCGAGCTTTGAAGAGCGAGCGACGCGCCCGGCGGGCGGCGCAGACAATGTTTATAACCGGGATGTGCGAACGCCCACCACGTCATGCCTGCACCGGCATGCCGCTTGGCAACGGGCCGGGCCGATGCACTTCAGAAAAAGAAGTTCATCCTTTTACCGATTTTCGACCAGATCGGTGACGACGCCGGGATCGGCGAGGGTTGAGATGTCGCCTAGGCTGTCGGTTTCATTGGCGGCGATCTTGCGCAGGATGCGGCGCATGATTTTGCCGGAGCGGGTTTTCGGCAGGCCCGGCGCCCATTGAATCACGTCGGGTGCGGCGATCGGGCCGATTTCCTTGCGCACCCAGGTGATCAGCTCCTTGCGCAATGCTTCCGAGGGGTCGGCATCCGCGACCAGCGTGACATAGGCGTAGATGCCTTGGCCCTTGATGTCGTGCGGGTAGCCGACCACGGCGGCTTCCGCCACCTGTGCGTGGGCGACGAGGGCTGATTCCACCTCGGCCGTGCCCATGCGGTGGCCGGAGACGTTGATCACGTCGTCCACCCGGCCGGTGATCCAGTAATAGCCGTCTTCGTCGCGCCTGGCGCCGTCGCCGGTGAAGTACAGGCCTTTATATGTGGAAAAATAGGTCTGTACGAAGCGGGCATGGTCGCCATAGACCGTGCGCATCTGCCCCGGCCAGCTATCGGTGATGCAAAGATTGCCTTCGGTCGCACCTTGCAGTTGCTTGCCTTCGGCATCGACCAGGATCGGTTTCACGCCCGGCAGCGGCAGTGTGGCGGAGCCGGGTTTTTGGGCGATGGCGCCGGGCAGCGGGGTGATCAGGATGCCGCCGGTCTCCGTCTGCCACCAGGTATCGACGATCGGGCAGCGTTCCTCGCCGACCACCCGGTAGTACCACATCCAGGCCTCCGGATTGATCGGCTCGCCGACGGATCCCAGAACCCGCAGCGATTTGCGGGAGGTTTTCTTAACCGGCGGCTCGCCGTCGCGCATCAAGGCGCGTATGGCGGTTGGTGCGGTGTAGAAAATGTTGACCTTGTGCTTGTCGATCACCTGCCAGAAGCGCGAGCTGTCCGGGTAGTTCGGAATGCCCTCGAACATCAGCGTGGTGGCGCCGTTGGCGAGCGGGCCGTAGACGATATAGCTGTGGCCGGTAACCCAGCCGACATCGGCGGTGCACCAGTAGATTTCGCCGGGGCGATAGTCGAACACGATTTCATGGGTAAAGCTCGCCCAGACCAGATAGCCGCCGGTGGTGTGCAGCACGCCTTTGGGTTTGCCGGTGGAGCCGGAAGTGTAGAGGATGAAGAGCGGATCCTCGGCGTTCATCTCGGCCGGCTGGTGTTCAGGCGACGCCTTGGCAATGACGTCGTCGTACCAGAGATCCCTGCCCTCCTGCATGTTGATTTCCCCGCCGGTGTTTTTCACCACGAAGACGGATTTGATGGTGGGGCATGTTTTCAGCGCTTCGTCGACGTTCACCTTCAGCGCCACCTTGCGACCGCCGCGGCGGCCTTCATCGGCGGTGATCAGCGCGACGGAATTGCAGTCCTGCATCCGGTTGGCCAGGCTGTCCGGCGAGAAGCCGGCAAATACGACCGAATGCACGGCGCCGATCCGCGCGCAGGCCAGAAGTGCCACCGCCGCCTCGACGATCATTGGCAGATAGATGGTAACGATGTCGCCTTTTTTGACCCCGCTTGTCGTCAGCGCATTGGCCAGCCGGCATACCTTTTCATGCAGCGCCTGGTAAGTGACGTGCTGAGAATCCTTCGGATCGTCGCCTTCCCAGATGATCGCGACCTGCTCGCCGCGCTCGGCCAGATGGCGATCCAGGCAGTTGGCGGCGGCGTTCAGCGTGCCGTCCTCGAACCATTTGATCGAGACATCGCCTTCAAAGGAGGTGTTCTTGATTTTGGAAGGCGGCTTGATCCAGTCCAGGCGGCCGGCTTCCTCGGCCCAGAACACATCCGGCGCGTCGGCCGCGCGCTTGACCATGTCCTTGTATTGCTCGGCGTTCACCAGCGCGTGGGTAGCAATCTCCTGTTTGATGGCGATAATATCGGCATCCGACATCTGCGTTCTCCTGATTCTTATCAGCTGATTCTTTTTTGCCATGCGCGGACGGGTTGTCCTTGATCTGGAACAACCAGCCAATACGGCATTTGCGGCGACTATGCCGCAGAACGGGAGATTTCGGAAGAGATGCGGTTAGGTTACGCGCCGATCAGGAAGGCGGCGTTGCGGTACCGTTGCGATAGGCGGCAAGCTGCTGGGCGGTCGGCGTTGTGGCGATGACCGCGCCCTTATCATTCAGAAGCTCCAGCACAACGACTGAGAAGCTGGGGGTAAGCTGAGACTGGCCGGAGAGCGGCTGGGCGGATACCGCTTGGGTGGCCGATGCAGAGTGCTTGGCCGCGGAACCGGAAGCTGCGGATGTGTCGTAAGCCGATCCGGCATTTGCCGTGACCGCCGCAGATTGGCGGAGCGATCCGGGAATGTTGGCGATGGTGAGGGAGATCGACATGAGGCTAAGCTAGACCGAAACCGTTTCGGCAAACTTAACGGAAAACCGGCAATAATAAGCCTGGCGGCGAATTTCCTTGTTTTAAGGAAGCCGTAGGCGGCCTTTTATCTGCGGCGGAAAGACTTATTTCCGGTTAACTTCGGTTAGCAACGCAGAGGATCGGTTCATGAAATATAAGCAGCTTGGCCGCACCGGCCTGTTCGTCTCCGAGCTTTGCCTTGGCGCCATGACCTTCGGGGATGGCGAAGGCGGCATGTGGACCGCGATGGGACAGCTTGGGCAAAACGATGCGGAAGCGGTGATCGGCCGATCCCTGGCGGCTGGCGTCAATTTTATCGACACCGCCGATGTCTATTCCTTCGGCAGCTCGGAGAAACTGGTCGGTCAGGCGCTGAAAAATCTTGGGGTGAAGCGCAAGGATATCGTCATCGCCACCAAAGTGTTCGGCGAAATGGGCAAAGGCCCGAACGATCGCGGCGCCTCGCGCAGCCATATCATGGACTCGGTGCATGCCAGCCTGGAACGGCTGCAGACCGATCATATCGACCTGTACCAGATCCACGGCACCGATACGATCACGCCGGTCGACGAGACCTTGCGGGCTCTGGACGACCTGACCCGGCACGGGCTCGTGCGTTATATCGGCGTGTCCAACTGGGCTGCCTGGAAGATCGCCAAGGCGCTGGGGATCAGCGAGCTGAAGAACTACGCGCGGTTCGAGACACTGCAGGCCTATTACTCGATCGCCGGCCGGGACCTGGAGCGCGAACTGGTGCCGATGCTGCAGGAGGAAAAACTTGGCCTGATGGTCTGGTCGCCGCTGGCCGGCGGGCTGCTTTCCGGCAAAGTCGGACCCGACACGCCGGCGCCGGAAGGAACGCGCCGCGCCAGCTTCGACTTCCCGCCGGTGGACCGGCCCCGGGCCTGGGCCTGCGTCGCTGCAATGCGCGAAATCGGCGAGGCGCACGGAGCTTCCGTCGCGCGCGTCGCATTGGCCTACGTACTCGCGAAGCCTTTCGTGATGAGCATCATCATCGGCGCCAAAACGGTCGCGCAGCTGGACGACAACCTGGCCGCCACGGAATTGACCTTGAGCCCGGACGAAATCGCCAGGCTGGATGAGGTAAGTGCTTTGCCACGGGAATACCCCGGCTGGATGCTGGACCGGCAAACAGAGGCAAGACTGCCGAAGCCGTTCAAGAAGGAAGAGAAGTAAGTAGGCGCTTCTTCTTCCGAAGAAAAAGAAGCAAAAAGACTTCTCTGAGCCGGGGTAAGGTTCTATGGCGACGTCAACGCCCTTGACCTGCAGCCATAAGAGCTCTTGCGCCGCTTATTTCAAACAGCGGCTGCTTACTTGCACTACACTGGCACGTTATCCAGCAGCCTTACGCGGCCTAGTCTTGTCGCGGCGATGATGCGTGACGCGGGCGCTGGCTTTTGCAGCGGCTTCAGGGATTGCGCGTTCACCAAAGCCAGGTAGTCACTTTGCATGCCGGCGGCGGCGATGCTGGCTTCGGCTTGCGCCAGGGCATCCGCGAGGCTGGCGCCGCCGGCGATGCGTTCGGCGGCCTCGATGAGGGCAGCGTAAAGGTTTGGCGCAGCCTGGCGCTGCGCGGGTTCGAGAAAACGGTTACGGGAGGACATTGCCAGGCCGTCTTTTTCCCTGACCGTCGGCACCGGCTTTATGTCAACCGGCAGGGCCAGGTCCGTTACCATCCGGCGGATCACCTGGATCTGCTGCCAGTCCTTCTCGCCGAAAAAAGCCGACTGCGGACGGACATGGCCGAAGAGTTTTGCCACCACGGTGGCGACGCCGGTGAAGTGGCCGGGCCTTGCCGCACCTTCCCAAAGCTCGGACGGGCCGCCGACGGTGATCGTGGTTGCCGCGTCTTGTGGATAGATGTCCGCCACATCCGGCAGCCATACCAGATCGCAACCGGCGGTTTCGAGTTTGGCGAGATCGTCGGTCTCTTCGCGCGGATAGCGGGCAAAATCCTCGTTCGGGCCGAATTGCAGCGGATTGACGAAGATCGTGGCGGCGACGGCGCCGCTGTGGGCGCGCGCGGCGGTGACCAGAGCCAGATGCCCGTCATGCAGCGCGCCCATGGTAGGCACCAGCCCAAGCGGCGGACCCAGTGTTTCGCGGGCAGTGCCAAGCTGCGGCAATGTTCTGGCGATCAGCATCGCGCCGCCCTTGCGCGAATTTCGGCTTGACGTCTAGAGGTGGTTGGCAAAGCGGAGCGACCGGATAGGTATGAGCGCAACTTCCAAAGCATGGGTCGCGGCCGAGCAGAAGCGCGGCATGCGGGCCGCGGTTTTACCGGTGACGCTGGGGCTCGTGCAGATTCTGGCTGCCATCGCGCAGGTTTTTTGTGCCGCCCATCTGCTGGCCGCGGTCCTGCTGCCTGGCGCGAGGCATTGGTTTGAAATACTCGCTGATATTGCCGGCTACGCGGGTTTTGCCTGTCTGCGCGCCGCGTGCCTGCACCGGGCCGCGCTGGCGGGTTTCGAGGCGGGTGCCGCGGCAAGGCGGCGGTTGCGCAATAACGTGCTGTTGAGCCTGCTGAGCCTGAGCCCGCATGTTGGTTTGCAAGGACGACATTCGGCGGAGCTGGCAACGATTGCGATCGACCGGGTGGAGGCGATGGAAGGTTTCCATTCGCGCTGGGTGGCGGCGACGATTCTGGCGGTGCTCGGTCCTGTCTTTATCTTTCTCGCGGTGTTCCCGGTGGATTGGCGCTCCGGCGTCATCCTGGCGATCGCCGGGCTGTTCGTGCCTTTTGCCATGGCGGTGGCGGGGATCGGCGCGGCGGTTGCCGCGAAACGGCAATTCCTTGCGATGACGCGGCTGCAGGTGCGTTTTCTGGACCGCATACGCGGTATTTCCACCATCGTGCTGGCAGGGCGTGCCGGAGATGAGGCGAAAGCACTGGCCGCGGCGGCGGATGAACTGCGTCAACGCACCATGCGGGTGCTGCGCATGGCATTTCTCTCCTCCACGGCGCTCGATCTCGCTTTGGCCGCAGCACTTGTGCTGATCGTCATCCATTTCGCTTTTTTGCTCCGCCAGCATGACCAAGCCGTTTATACCGCTTTGTTCGTCGTGTTGCTGGTGCCGGAATTCTTCACGCCGCTGCGCAATTTCGCCGCCGTCTATCAGGACCGCATGGCGGCCGAAGCGGCGGCAGAGGATTTCGCGCATTTGCCGCCGCCGCCGCCGCCGCAGGCGGCGCTGGAAATCCGCAACGTCGCCGCGCATGGGATCACCTTGGGGTTCGAGGATATCACCTTCGCCTGGGATGAAGCGCGTGGCGAGGTGTTGCAGCATCTCTCTTTCCGGGTTCTGGCGGGCGATACCATGCTGCTGACCGGCGCATCGGGTTCCGGTAAGTCCACCATTATCGATTTGATCCTGGGCTTTATCGAGCCTGCCACCGGCAAGATCACGTTCAACGGCGCGGAGCTGAAATCGCTGGTGCCTGCGGCGCGCGAGAAGCTGATCGGCTGGATCGGACAACGCCCGATGATTTTTAATGGCACCATCCTCGAAAACATTCGATTTGCCAGGCCTGAGGCGAGCGAAGGCGAGGTTAGCGACGCCATCAAGCGCGCCAGGCTGACCGAGGTGATTGCGGCGTTGCCGCTGGGACTGGAGACGCCGATCGGCGAGGCCGGGTTTGGTCTCTCCGGCGGCCAGGCGCAGCGCATCGCCATCGCCCGGGCTTTTCTCAAGGACGCGCCTTTGCTGCTGCTGGATGAACCGACCGCGCATCTCGATCCCGCAATCGAGCGCGACGTGCTGGAGAGCATCAAGCGGCTCGCCATTGGCCGCACCGTGCTGATGGCGACCCATTCGGCGCTGGCGCAGGAATTCGGCCGCGATACCGGCGCCCGCAGGCTGGATCTGGACGCTGTACGGCTGGCCAGGCTGCGGGGCGTCGCGTGAGCTCGATTCGCAAAATCCTTAGCCTCTGGCGGGCAGAATCCGGTTATCTGGGGCTCGGCGCGCTGCTCGCTTTGGCGGCGCTGGCGGCCGGCATTGCCTTGACGGCAAATGCCGGGCGCTATGTCAGCGTTGCGGTTGTGGGGGGCGTGCTGCTGGTGCCGGCGGCGCTGCAGGCAACCGGAGCTGCCCGCGTTGTATTGCGTTACGCCGAGCGCTTGGTTGCGCATGACGCCATGTTCCGGGCGCTGACCCGCATTCGCATCTGGTTTTTCTCGGGCCTTGCGCATAGCGCTGCCGGCGGGCTGGGGCTGCGACGCGCGGGCGATGTTCTGGCGCGGCTGGTCAATGATGTGGACGCGCTTGACGGGCTGTATCTGCGGATCATCGTGCCGCTGCTCGGCGCGATCCTGCTGCTGCCGATCCTTGCGGTGATTCTGTGGCACGAAACGATCTGGGCCGTTTTCCTGATCCTGCCGATTTTCATTTTCACCGCGTTCTTTCTGCCGTTTCGCGCCGGCCGCCTGGCGGCCGCGAATGCAATGCGGACGGCGGCGGCCATGTCCGGCCTGCGCAGCTTTGCGCTGGATGCGCTGACCGGCCGCCGCGAGGTCAAAATTTTTGCGGCGGAAGGCCGCATGCTGGCGAAGATCCAGGCGCAGGAAGCGGCCTATCTCGGCGCCCAGCGCGAGCTCAACCGCAACGCCAGCCTGCTGAACAGCGCGGCTTTTCTGGCGGCGCAGATCGCCATCCTGCTGGCGATCGTGCTCGCGTTGGGCAGTTCGGGAACCTCGCCGGTGGCAGCACTTGTTGCCGTGCTGGTGCTGGGTTTCGCGTTTGAGGCCACCGCGGCGCTGCCGCGCGCCGGCATGCTGTTCGGCCAGGCGGAGGTTGCGGCGACGCGCGTGGTCGCCGCCGCCGAGGCCGAGCCGCGTGTGCCGGATCCGCTGCAGGCGGCGCCGCTGCCGGCCAGCCACGCGATCGCCTTCGAACATGTCAGCTTCCGCTATGCGCAGAACCTGCCTCATGTTTTCCAGAATCTTTCGCTGCAGCTGCCGAGCAACACGCATACCGCGATCCTCGGACCCTCGGGCGCCGGCAAGTCGACCGTTGCGGCATTGCTGCTCAAGCTGATCGCGCCAGAATCGGGCCGCATCCGCTTAGGGCCGACGGATATCGCCGCCTTGCCGGCCGATGCTTTGCGCAGCCGCATCGCCTATCTTTCGCAATCGACGCATCTGTTTGCCGATACGATCCGCAACAATCTGCGCTTGGGCGATCCCGCCGCCGATGACCCCGCACTTTGGGAGGCCCTGGCCGCCGCGCAGCTAACCGAGACGATCCACGCTCTGCCCGACGGGCTGAACACCTGGCTCGGCGAATCCGGAAACACGCTCTCCGGCGGCCAGGCAAGGCGCCTCGCGCTGGCCCGCACCTTGCTCTCGCCGGCGCCGATCCTGATCCTCGACGAACCCTGCGCCGGGCTGGATGCGGCGACCGAGATCGAATTCCTGAAGACCCTGAACGCGGCGACGAGAAACCGGACGGTTCTGCTCATCGTCCACCGGCTGACAGGGGCCGAGCAGCTTGACCGCATCTGGCGGCTGGCCAACGGCACGCTGATGGCCGCAACCAGCTGAAGCGCCGGCCGATCGTTGCGCAAAATGATGAAGCTGCAACGGTCATCTAGTCGTTGACATTTCCGCACGTTTCTGCGCCACTTTAACAACAATCGAATTGGCTTGACTTGGCTCGCGCTCCTTACCGCCGGACGCCTAACAAGACTTCCACTCCGGTTGCCCTTTCAGTCGTGCGGCAGGCGTGCGGCAAGGTGAAGCAAGGAGCGACGACGCAGCAATGGCTACCGGCACTGTCAAGTGGTTCAACACCACGAAGGGTTATGGCTTTATCGTACCACAAGATGGCGGCAAGGATGTCTTCGTGCATATCACCGCCGTGCAATCGGCCGGGCTTCGCGGCCTGAACGAGGGCCAGAAAGTTACCTTTGATATTGCGATGGAACGTGGTAAGGCTGCCGCCATAAACCTGAAAGCCGTCTGAACCGGAGAATTCAGAAAATAAAACGGGGATGAAACTCATGCGGGGCCTTTGGCCCCGTTTTTAATTCGAGCCGGCGGGCTGCTTCTGTTTGGGGTGGCGTTCCAGGCGAACCGGGCCTAGATTGCCGATTCTACCGTTGGCACAAGCGACGGAGATGGAGGAAGCAATGGATGGTCCCGCCCCCGATCAAATTCGGCCTTTTGAATTTGTGGCAAGGCCGGCTTATGCGATGCTCGATGATGCGGTGCGCCAGTTTGGCGGCCGCCCGGCAATCGATTTTATGGGCAAAGGCTGGAACTGGGCAAAGATCGGCCAGCTGGCAGACCGCGCTGCCGCAGGGCTGCAGCGCCTGGGCGTCGGCAAAGGCGTGAAAGTCGGGCTGTGTCTGCCGAACACGCCCTATTCCATCATCATGTTTTACGCCATCCTGAAGACCGGCGGCACGGTGGTGAATTTCAATCCGCTGTACACCGCAGACGAGATTGAAAAGCAGGCGCGTGCCACCGGCACGCTGATTATGGTTTCGCTGGATCTTGCCATGATACACGGCAAGATTGCCAAGCTCGCCGCCGAGAAAATCTTCGATACTGTCATTGTCTGCTCGATGCTGGCGGCCCTGCCGGCGGCGAAGGCCGTGCTGTTCCGCCTGTTCAAGGCAAAGGAGTTGGCACGCGTGCCGGACCGGGCGCCCTTTATCCACTTCAAGACGCTGGTCGCCGGCGCGGCTGCGCCGGCGCCGGCGCAGATCGACCCGGAGCGCGATATCGCTGTGCTGCAATTCACCGGCGGCACTACGGGCGTTCCCAAAGCCGCCATGCTGAGCCACGGCAATATCGTCGCGAATGTACAACAAATTCTGAGCGCCGGGCAAAATTTTACCCCCGGGCGCGAGAGGATCATCGGCGTGCTGCCGTTTTTCCACGTCTTTGCCATGACAGGGGTGATGAATCTCGGGACCAGCCTTGGCGCGGAGCTTATTCTTTTTCCAAGAATGGATCTGAAGCAGCTGATGCGCGCCATCTTCCGGAGACGGCCGACCATCCTGCCCGGCGTGCCGACCCTATACACCGCGATCAGCAACGCCGCCGAAGCCGCAGGCAGAAAGCTGGATTTCATTAAATTCTGCGTCTGCGGCGGCGCTGCACTTCCCATCGAGGCGGCAGCGCGTTTCGAACGCGCCTCGCATTGCCGGATTTTGGAAGGCTACGGCCTTTCCGAAACCTCGCCGGTGGCGACCTTGAATCCGGTTTGGGCGGTGCGGCCCGGATCAGTCGGCGTGCCGCTGCCCGGCACCGTGATCGAAATTCGCGATCTCGCTGATCCGCTAATCGTTCTGCCGGTTGGCAGCAGCGGCGAGATCTGCATTCGCGGCCCGCAGGTGATGCTGGGTTATCACGACCATCCGCAGGAAACCGCCGCTGTCTTCGTGGACGGCGCGTTCCGCAGCGGCGATGTGGGGTATCTTGACGAAGACGGGTACCTGTTCATCGTCGACCGCATCAAGGACATCATCATCTGCGGCGGCTACAAGGTGTATCCCAGAACCATCGAGGAAGCCGCCTATCAGCACCCGGCCGTGCAAGACGCGGTCGCCATTGCGGTGCCGGATGCCTATCGCGGCCAGGCGGCCAAGCTGTTCGTCACCTTGCGGCCGGACAGTGAAGCTTCGCCGCAGGCGCTGATGCAATTCCTGAGGGAACATCTGAACAAGATCGAGATCCCGCGCGAGGTGGAAATACGTGCGACTCTACCCAAAACCATGGTCGGCAAATTGTCGAAGAAGGAGCTGGTGGCGGAGGAGGCGGCGAAAGCCGGCGGACCGGCGGCCGGCGGACCGGCGGCCGACGTACCTGCGCCCGGCGGACCGGCGCCCGGCCGCTTTGCCTGACGGGCAAAATCAGCCGCCATCGCCGCGCTGGGAGCGAAAACCAAAGCCTTCCACAGGGCCAAATTGAACACCGGAGAGTCCTAAATGCAGCGCATCCTACCGCAAACAAGCGCCCTGCTGGCGGCAGTTCCATCCTGATAAGCAACGATAACGGCGTTTGAAGAAGCCGCTTTTTGAAAAGAGCGGCGCAAGAACTTTCGGTGGCTTTGGAGCCGGGAGTTACGAGCGCCCCAGGCACAAATTGATAAAAGTCTTTTGCTTCTTTCAGCATAAAAGAAGCGCTTCTTTGCCTTAATTATGCGTCACGACCAGGGTGTTGGCATCAGCACCGCTGCCGTGGCTGATGGAGAGCGCGGGCAGGTCTTTCATGCTGAGGCCGGTGATGGTCACCAGCTCCGTGACACCCGGATCCGTCACGCTGGTCGCCTGCAACGTCAGCGCCGGGTTGGCGGCGGTGCCGTAGGCGTCGGTCCAGCTCGTTGTCCAACCGGAACCGGCAAGGCCGGCCAGCGAGATCTGATCGCCGGAGTGGAAATTCGCGATATTGTCCCAGACCGAAACTCCAGTGGAATTGGCGTCAGGTATTACGAACGTATTGCTGCCGCTGCCGCCTTGCATGTTTGAGCCGCCGGTGCTGGCGATGAACACGTTGTTGCCGGAGATTGCGGTCAACTCGCTGAAGGCGGAGCCGCCGCCGAATTCCCAGTTGGAGCCTTTGGGCGCGGTCAGCGCCACCGAATCCGTTCCGGAGTAAAGATACTCCGAATTGATGCCGGCGATGTTCGGGGTCGTATTGCCGGTCAGCGTGCTGGAAATTCCGGTGACCAGATCGTAGGATTGCATCTGCGGACCGACGCGGCTGATGACCAGCGCGCCGCTGCCGGAAATGTCCGGCGCGATCTGCAGCGAGGAAAGATCGCTGATCGAGAGCCCGGCCAGCGTTACCAGCTCGTGCAGCCCAGGCGTGGTGGTGCTGGTGGCCAGCAATGTCAGACCGCTATTGCCGTCCACGCTCAGGCCGGCATACCAGCTATAGCTCCAGCCCGAACCGCCGACGCCGGCCAGCGAGACGACATCGCCGGTGTGGAAATTCTCGATTGAATCCCAGGTTCCGATGCCGGTGAGGTTGGCGTCGGGGATATCGAAGGTATCGGCCCCGGTGCCGCCAACCATGTAGGAGCTGCCGGTGCTGGCGACGAAAATGTTGTCGCCGGATATCGCCGTGAGTTCGGTCAGGCCGGAGCCGCCGCCAAATTCCCAATTCTCCCCCGCGGTGGCGGTGAGGCTGACACTATCAGCGCCGGTATAGATGTATTTGTCGGCGATGCCGGCGATGCTGCCATCATACACCGAACCATCCGCGGTGCCGCCGCTGCCGATCGTGTTGTCGTAGAAGCTGATTTGCGGGTTGGTGTCGATCCCGGTGCCGGCGGCAGCCGTTGTTGCGGGATTGTACAGCGTCGTTTCGTTGCTGGTGACGCTGATATTTGATAGCTGCAGGCCGACGGCTTCCTTTGCAACGATGGCGGTCGTGCCATTGGCGCTTGCGGTCTGCGCGTCATTGGTTGCGGGCCCGACATAAACGCTGCCGAGCGTCCAATTCGACATGTTGAGAAGCCGCGCCTGCTCCGCCGGCGAGAAGTTGGAGAATGCTTCCGTGAGCGTCTGGTACACATATTTGTTGATGGTGTAGCTCAGCGTATCCGGGTTGGCGCCGGCATCCGCCGACAGCAGAGAAAGCCCAGGATCGCCTGGCAGCAGCAGCGAGGAGATGAATTGTGCGGAAGCATTGCCCGGGTTAAGCGGCGCGGTGTAATAATCTGCGGCCGCTGCGGAATCGGATGTCCAGGGCACGATCTGCACGTAGCCGCTATAGGCCGGCAGGCCGCCGGCGCCGTCGTAATTGATGGTAAGGCCGATATCGAAGGTGCCGAACACGGTTCCGGATGTGGCATATTGGGAAGCCAAAGCAGGCGTTGCGAACTGGATCAGCGACTGCGCGAGTTTGGCGTTCAGCGAAAGCGTGATCGGGTGCGCCAGGTTGGCATTCGTTGCGGCCGGCGACTGGAGAAACATGTCCGCCTCATCCGTCGCACCAGAGGAAGGTGCGGCGTCGGTGTTGCCGCCTGTCAGATCATAGACATCGCCGCCGCCCAGCGCCTTTGTGTTCTGGTAGATCGAAACGGCGGAAGTGGCGCCCGGCGTCGCCCAGGAATACAGCGCATCGCCATACACCGCATCGTAATCGGCCGGGTTGGCAACGGTGTAGTCGGCAGAGTTGACCGCAACCGGCTGACCCCATTGCGCGATATACCATTGCGACTGCGACGATGCCGCCAAAGCCGAAGGGGTCTGAAAAAACTGCGCGGCGTCGTCAGAGACGAGTCCGTCGCCGAACTTGTCAACCAGCCCAGCGCTGGCATCCGACAGGAGTGAGGTTGAGTCCAGCATCGGAAAAATTCCAATCTCGCCCGGCGGCGATTGCAAGCAATTCGAATTTTCGGATTTTGCCGGAGCAGGGGAGTTTTTCCTCGGCCTTTGTGAGGCCTAATCGCTAAGAGGCGGTTAACAGGAAGTCACGGATAAAATCCGATCTTCCTTCCGACGCTGCAATTTAGCATGCATATCACGCATTGATTTTAAAATTTGCGCAGATTTCAGTAGGGCACAAATTTCAACAGGCGCAAAGTTCAACAGGAAGGCGACATGGTAAACCAGCATAATGCCACACTGGATTGCCTCAGGCTATTGGTGGGCGCGACAGGGATTGAACCTGTGACCCCCACCATGTCAAGGTGGTGCTCTACCGCTGCGCTACGCGCCCATACCGGGGCCGGTTCTTAGCCGTGTTGGGCGTAGTAGGCAAGTCTGGTTCTGCCGTCTCCAAGCTGCCTCGGCATTCGGAGAGGGAATTTCTTTGGGTCATTGTGCCAGGCGTAATGGCAGCGGGGGGTCGTGACGCCGGGCCGCCTCGTGGGTCGAGAGCGGCATTGGGCATGTTTCCCAGTTCGGTTGAATGGCCGTTTCCCCGCCCCGGCCAAATTCAGAACCGCGCGGGGCATCGAACCCGTCAAGGAGCGCCGAAGGCGACCGCGCAGCGGCGCGAGCATAGCGAGCGTCCTTTACGGGGGCGACGCAACGCGCGAGGATCACGGCGACGGGAGCGATTCAATCAATTCCTTCGACAAGGGTCCTGATTAACTCATAATATTTCTCGGAATCCGGCGCAGGCGGATGGGAAGCGGTATATTCCAAAATCCTTGATTTGAACAAACTTAGTCCATCGTGGTTTTCACTCAGTTTGCAGGCGATCAGGTTATTCACGTAGCTGACAAGCTCATAAATCTGGTGATTCCGACGAAACGCCGATGCATGAAGATATTCCGCAGAGTTTAGCTTTAGCAAAAGTGAATCCATCAAATTGGCCTTCATCGTGGCAGAATGGTGGAGCCGGACTATCGCCGCTGCCAATCCGGTGCCGATCGTCCATAATGTTTTGAAGATATAGACCGCGGATGTCGTAAGATAAGCAGTTAGATCCTTTGCCCTACGGATCTTGAGCTTCGCAGCTGCAGATTTTCCCACGCTGTTTTTCATCGCGCTCGCCTCGTGTCGGTCAACGGCCCATGAAAGACTGCTGAGAAGCATAAGACCGCTGAGAAGCATAAGAAAGACGAGCAGCGCTAGAGCAGCGGGACTTGCACCCGCTCCAGCCCCCGAAGCAGGGAATTGGCGCCCGAGGTCCAGATTAAACAAAAGTCTTTTTGCTTCTTTTTCTTCAGAAAAAGAGGTGCTTCCTTTGTCTTTACGCCGCCTGCGCCTGGTTCTGCGGATCGGCGCCGAACAGGAAGTTGATGTCGTCCAGATCGAAGGCGATCCCGCTGCCGGCTTCGCTGAAGGCGATGCTGGCAAGCTCCGCCTTGCGCTGCTGCAGCTTGAGAATGCGTTCTTCTACCGTATCGACTGCGATCATCTTATAAACGAAGACCGACTTGGTCTGGCCGATCCGGTGCGCGCGGTCGGAGGCCTGGTTTTCCACCGCCGGGTTCCACCAGGGATCGTAATGGATCACCGTGTCGGCCGAGGTAAGGTTCAGGCCGCGGCCGCCTGCTTTCAGCGAAATCAGAAATAGCGGCACTTCGCCGGCTTCGAAGCGGCGCACCGGATCGGCGCGGTCGCGGGTGTCGCCGCGTAATTCGACAAATGGGATGTTCACTTCCTTAAGACGCGGCTTGATCAGATCAAGCATCGAGGTGAACTGCGAGAACAGCAGGATTCTCCTCCCTTCCGGGATCAGTTCCTGCAGCATTTCCAGCAGGTCCTCCAGCTTGGCGGAGCCTTCCACCGAGCGCGCCGAGTTCAGCTTCACCAGACGCGGGTCGCAGCAGGCCTGACGCAGTTTCAGCAGCGCGTCCAGCACGATGATGCGGCTCTGCGCGAGCGTGCGTTCCGCCACCTGCTCGCGCACGGTTTCGTACAGCGTGCCGCGGATGGTCTCGTACAGCTCGCGCTGGTCCGGGGTGAGCGTGATGCGGCGCAGGATGGTGTGCTTGGGCGGCAATTCGGTCGCCACTTCCGCCTTGGTGCGGCGCAGGATGAAGGGGTGGATGCGCTGGATCAGCTGCGCCCGGCAGACCGGGTCGTTGTTTTTCTCGATCGGGGTACGGAAGCGCTTGGCGAAGCCGCGGCGATCGCCCAGCAGGCCAGGCATCAGGAAAGCGAATTGCGACCACAGCTCGTCCAAATTATTCTCAATCGGCGTGCCGGACAGGCAGAGCCGGTTTTTCGTATCCAGCTGGCAGACCGCGCGGGTTGCGCGCGCATCCGGGCTTTTCACCGCCTGTGCCTCGTCCAGCACCACAAGGTGCCAGGGGATCAGCTTCATCTCCTCGATATCGCGGGTCAACACCGTGTAGGTGGTGATCACCACATTCACGTCATCCAGCCGCTCGCGGCGCTCATGCCGGTCCATGCCGTGCAGGACCACGACGTTCAGGCTGGGGGCGAATTTGGTTAGCTCGGCGGTCCAGTTCGCGACCAGGCTGGTCGGCACCACGATCAGCGCCGGGCGGGTCAGCCGGCCGGCGGCATAATCCACGGCAATGTGGGCGATGGTCTGCGCGGTTTTGCCAAGCCCCATATCGTCGGCCAGGAAGCCGCCCAGGCCGTGGCTGGCCAGATGCTGCAGCCAGTTGACGCCGTCATGCTGGTAATGCCGCAGCTCGCCTTTGAACTGATGCGGCAGCTCGACGGGCAGGATCTCCGGCTCGTCGCGGAAGCGCTCGACATAGGCCTCGATCGCGGCGGCGTTCTGCCAGCTGGTGGTCAACACGTCTTCCAGCTCCAGCACCGTCGGCGCGGCGCCGACCGGCAGGACCAGGTTTTTCTCCATGCTGCGTCCGGCGGACTCGATCAAATCGCCCATTACCGCCAGCAGGCGCTTGATGCGCTCGGCGGGCAGCTTCAACACGCGGCCGTCATCCAGGCTGGTGATCAGGTCGTCGCCGACGATCTGCGCCGCCTCGATCCCGCCGCGCGCCAGCAATTGTTCCAGGATCGGCAGCAGCGGATGCCGCTCGCCATCGATTTCGATGCCGAATTCCAATGAGAAAGAGCCTTTCTCGGCATCTTCGACCTGCACGTCGAGCGCGCCGACGGTTTCCACCATGCGCGGGCCGAAATTATCGTCGATGTTGCTCTGCCAGCCTTGTGCCTGCAGCTGCGGCACGCGCACCGCCACGAAATGGTGCCATTGCGCCGCGGCATCCTGGCCGCGGAACACCAGCACGCGCTGGCCGCGGGCGGATTTACCGTCATTCACCCGCATCTGCACGAAGTTATCCGGCCGCAAAGCTTCCAGCGCTTCGGTCTCCGCCGCCGGGTTGCGACGGATGAAGACCGGGCCGCTGGCCGATTTGCCACGGATGAAGGCGGTATCGTCGGCGCCATCGACGCGTACGCCGCCATAGTCGAAGTCGAGCGTCAGCACGTCGATCAGCCGCTGCCGGCCGAGATCGTCCGGCGCGTAGACGCGGCGCAGGTTCAGCACCGGCGTCACCGGCCGTTCCAGCACCACGCCGTTCACTTCCGGGACGCTCAGTTCCGGCACGATCACCGCCGGCTTGGCGCGGCGTCCCTGCGGACGGATCTTCGGCGGCGCCTGCACGCGCGGCTGGGTAGGATCGTAAGCCGGCACGATCACTTCCGGTTTTTGCTCCGGCTTGCGCAACTCCGGAAAGCGCATCATGGCAGCCAGGGCGGTCGCGGCCATATGGCCGCATTTGTACTCGCCACAGCTGCACTCGCGTTCCGCAAAAGAAATCTTTCTATGGTACAAGGTCGGCTCGATCGTCACGCGCCGCTGCGTGCCTTTATCGTCCACGATACCCGTAATCATATCGCCGCTCAGGCTTACCTTGACGGCGTCGAAAAAAATCAGCGTGCGGCCACGCCGAATTAAGGTCGCGTCAAAGACCTGCTCTAAATCGTCGGTAGCGTACGGCGTCGGCATTCAGCAAAAACCCTTTACGCAAGCTATCAGACGCGGGGTTCCGCTGACTGCTGCATTGAAGCACATGACTGGGGCCGCCCGACTCGAACGGCCAACGGTTTTAATACAGCAATCCTGGAAAAAGGTTAGTGCTTTTACGCAACGCAGCGCGGATTACCGGAACTGTGGCAATTTCATCCCATACCCCGTTCGCTCGCCGCTATAGCCCTGCAAAGCCATGAAACCCGCAGGGGCGGCGCCAAACGGCGCTTGCCGCCCTCTGGCGAAATCCGCTGACGCGGTCCGATGTTGAGGTACCCGAACGCAGAAAGAGCAATGGCGCAGTTCAGGCGATTGATGACGACGATCACGAACACGAGGCACGACTAAACCGGCAGCCGATCCGTCTGTGTTCCGCCGGCCATCGCCGCTTGAAGTCACGCAATGCCAAAACGGGCCGCATATTTACCGTGCATTAATAATCCGTCCGTATAGCAACGGCGCGGCAACGACCTTTCGCGCATTGCATGGCGTGGTCGTTTTCGTGTGGCTAATTTTGCTTGTGGGCCATTAAAAATTTGTGTGTAGCGCCCAGGAGGACATTTTATACAAGTTCCAGAACGGTATTTGAAATAATAAACTTGGGAGACGATAATGCCGAATTTTGCGCAGGAATTCCGTTCCTGCTTTTCATGCCGTTTTGCGTTTTTGCCGCAGTGACAGTTGGCGTGGCAGCGTTACACACGACGGTACGATTTGAAGCTGAAATCAGATCGCGATGAACCACTACCCTGGCGATGCGCGGTTCTATCGCCGCCGCCGCCGCAATATCGCGCTCCATCAAGGCCGTTACAGCGAGCCCATGACAGCGAGCCCATGACAGCGAGCCCGCGGACTAGCGCCAATCAAGGCTGCTTCGGTGGAGGCCGGATTGCTTTGTGGTAGGTAAATTGGTTTAGGCAGGTGATTGCACCGGGCTTGGCCTTTATCCCGCCATCTGCCTGCGCTAGAGCCTCACCATGAACGAAGTTCTTAAAAACACCCTGCGTTCGGGCCCGGATGGGCAAGGCCGCTTTGGCGAGTTCGGCGGCCGTTTCGTCGCCGAGACCCTGATGCCGCTGATCCTGGAGCTGGAAACGGCCTATGAGGCGGCGAAGGCGGATCCGGCATTCCAGGCGGAGATCGACTATTACCTGAAACATTATGTCGGCCGGCCCAGCCCGCTCTGGTTCGCTGAACGGCTGACCCGGGAACTTGGCGGCGCTAAAATCTATTTCAAGCGTGATGAACTGAACCATACCGGCGCGCACAAGATCAATAACTGCATCGGGCAGATCCTGCTTGCGCGGCGCATGGGCAAGACCCGCATCATCGCGGAAACCGGCGCCGGCCAGCACGGCGTCGCAACAGCCACCGTCTGCGCCCTGTTCAACCTGCCCTGCACGATCTATATGGGCGCGGTCGATGTCGAGCGGCAGAAACCCAACGTATTCCGCATGAAATTGCTGGGTGCCGAGGTCATTCCGGTGAAATCCGGCGCTGCGACGCTGAAGGACGCGATGAACGACGCGCTGCGCGACTGGGTCGCCAATGTGCGCGACACATTTTATCTGATCGGCACCGCCGCCGGGCCGCACCCCTACCCGGCGATGGTGCGTGATTTTCAATGCGTCATCGGCGATGAAGCCAAGGCGCAGCTTCAGGAAGCCGAAGGCAGGCTGCCGGATGTGGCGGTCGCCGCGATCGGCGGCGGTTCCAACGCCATCGGCCTGTTTCACCCCTTTCTGGATGATGGCTCAGTGCGGCTGATCGGCGTCGAGGCCGCCGGCCACGGATTGGATTCCGGCCTGACCGCCGCGTCGCTCTCGCGCGGCCGGCCCGGCGTGCTGCACGGCAACCGCACTTATCTCCTGCAGAACGCCGACGGCCAGATCCTGGAGGCGCATTCGATTTCCGCCGGGCTGGATTATCCCGGCATCGGGCCGGAGCATTCCTGGCTGCACGAGATCGGCCGGGTGGAGTACGTCGCCATCACCGATATGGAAGCGCTCGAGGCTTTTCAGCTCTGCACCCGCACCGAAGGCATCATACCGGCGCTGGAGCCGAGCCATGCGCTGGCCCATATCGTCAAAATCGCGCCGGAGATGGACGCGCAGCAAATCATTCTGATGAATCTCTGCGGGCGCGGCGATAAGGATATCTTCGCCGTCGCCGAACATCTAGGCGTCAGCCTGTGAGTCGCATCGCCGCAACCTTTGCGGCTTTGCGCGAGGCCGGCCGCGCCGGGCTGATCCCCTTTGTCGAAGCCTTCGATCCAAGCCGCGATACGACGCTGGAGCTGCTGCATGGCATGGCGGAGAACGGCGCCGATATCATCGAAATCGGCGTGCCCTTTACCGATCCGATGGCGGATGGGCCTACCATCCAGGCCGCCGGCCGCCGCGCCTTGGCCGCCGGCGCCTGCCTGGCCGGGGTGCTGGGCATTGTCCGCGAGTTCCGCGCCGGCAACAATCACACCCCGCTGGTGCTGATGGGCTATCTGAACCCAATCCTCTCCTACGGCGTCAGCGCCTTTGCGCGTGACGCGGCAGAGGCCGGCGTGGATGGGCTAATTGTCGTCGACTTGCCGACCGAGGAATGCGATTTGCTGCTGCCGGACGCCGCCGCCAACGGACTGGACGTTATCCGGCTGATCGCGCCGACCACCTCCGATGCGCGGCTGCCGCTGGTGCTCGCCGGTTCTTCCGGCTTCGTCTATTATGTCAGCATCACCGGCATCACCGGCACCCGCACCGCAACCGCCGCGGATCTCGCCCGCGACATTCCACGCATTCGCCGCGCAACCTCGCTTCCCATTGCGGTCGGCTTCGGCGTCCGCACCCCGCAACAGGCCGCGACGATCGCCGGCTACGCCGACGCGGCAATCGTTGCCTCCGCGCTGATCGACAGGCTCTGCGAGTCGAAGGCGGCCGGCGAAGGCGTTAGCCTGGTGCTCCAGGACGTGGCCGCATTGGCGGCAGGGATTAGAGGGGCCGCAAAGGTTCTAGCGTAAGAAGCAGCCGCTTTTCTGAACAAAAGCGGCACAAACTCTAGCTACCTTGGTATTGCGCGCGGGGCTGGCGGAGCGGCCGCGCGAAAAAAATCCACAAAGGCCGGGAGTTTGGACCGCTTAGGCCCAGATTAATAGAAATCATTTTGCTGCACCGGCGGCCAGGTTCTTTTTGTTCAGAAAAAGAAGCGCTTTCTTACTCAATGATTTGACAGCACGCGGGCGCGCTTCCGGCGCATTGCCGTGCCGAAGACGTGGTCCCAGAAGCTGCTGGTGACGCCGAAATTGCCGTCTGAGCCGGCAAAATGATGCAAGGCGTGCAGCCGCTTCCACCGGTAGAAGATCCCCTCATCGGCAAAATTCCACTGGTGCAGGCTGAAATGGGCGAAGCTGTAGACCAAGTAGCCGAAGGTCACGCCAAAGCCGAAGATCAGGCCGAGACCCACGCCGAGGGCGGAAATTGCGGGCAGATAGATACCGAAAACCATGATCAGCAAGGTCAGCCAGGTGGGCGTACCAATAAGGGCTTTCGGCGCGGCATGATGCTCCTCATGGTCCTTTGAGAATACCATGCCGTTATGCAGGACGAAGCGATGAATGGCGTATTCCAGGAAGGTCCAGAAAAACATGCCTCCGAACATCACCGCAAAAGCGGCGACCGGATGTATCTCGCCGCCAAAGCCGTGGGCGAGCAACATCAGCCCGACCAGCACGATCGGGAACACCACGAAATCCGCGTAATAGCCGATAACCCTCATTAGCTCCCTCATTTACTCAAACATACGCCATATAGGTTTTTAGCGGGAAGATACGGTAATTGAACTGTAACATAGCATCTCATACAGGCCTTGCCGTTCCGATTCTTGCAAGCCAGGGCAAAGGCGGCTTCCGAGGCGCCTGCAGTAGCCAGAATGCGGCCTCAACCAAATCAGGCCTGAATCCATTCGATCGATGCCGATGCGATGGCGCGCCGCGTTGCGCACTGGCTTTTCCGGCCAAACCTGCGAGCGTCCGAGGAGACGGCGGAACATGGCAAACGTCGATATTCGACCCGGACATGCGGAACAGGGAGCAAGCTACCCGGCTCCGCTCGCCGCTTAATGCCGCGGCCGCGTAGCTGGCCGCTTATTGCGGCGCCTACAGCATTGCGGATATCGCGTCCTGGGCCTGGATTGACCGGTACCACGGAAATATCAAAGGATTGGCGGATTTTCCGCAAATCGCGGCATGGCACACGCGCATTGCCAAGCATCCGGCGGAGCAGCGCGGTTTGAAATCTGAATGCGGCGCGGATAATGGCGGCTGGTCTGCTGCCGGAAATGCCGGCAGATCACCGCTGCGGCGGCGCCAAATCGCCAACCAGAGCATTTGTTTATCGAGCAAACTATCCGATCAAATGATCCATTCTGTCGGATGATGCTCCAGCCGTTTTAAGGCCGGGCGCTTCCTACGGAGCCTTGCGTCTTAGGGTGCAGCAGCCCCTGCCAAAGCTGGCGCAAGCCCGAACGGCGGGACGGTTGGAGGACATATTCTACCCAATAGGCTTCCCTGCCATTCCAGACATGTTCTTCAAGGCAGGCCGAACAGCGCTTGAGTTTGACATTTTTGAGCCCGTCCAGCGAACTGCCAGGCAGGGACCTGAAACCGGTCTTGACCGGCATCTGCGTGTTCGGGCAGGTGATCATGATATGTTCGTACGTCATGAATATCCAATTCTACAATATTACGATGATGTAGTGTTTCTGCACTGCAGCTCCCTGCGTCCGGCAGCGGCGTCGCGCAACCAGAACAATCGTAATAAAGCCGTCATGTCCAGCAAAATCAAGATGCGGACCAGGTTGCACCGATTACCCAACCATAAGTCGTTATTTTACAGCAACATTATCATCACGCTACCGTTTCTAACGAAATCCGAGGTTTCATAGGACGGATCCAGCACCTGTTTCGCCGCCGGATCCTGCGAAGCGCCGGTTTTTCGGCATCTTCATGCTTGGAAATGAACGCGCCGGAAGGCTTCAATTACGCGTGAGCAGCGTCTGCGGCAGGCGGCGTTGTGCCGCCAGGATTGCGGTGATGGAGATGACGCTGGCGAAGACCAGATACAGGCCGGGCGCGCGCGGATCGCCGGTTCGAGAGACCAGCCAGGTGTTGATGAAGGGCGCCGAGCCGCCGAACAGCGCGATACCGAAGGCATAGCCGATCGACAGGCCGACGCCGCGATGCCGCAGCGAGAACACCATGCCCATGAAGCCGGAAAGCGGGGCGTTGTAGAACATGCCGATGACGGTAAAGCCGATCGGCAGCAGGAACAGCATTATTGGCCCGGGCCATAGAGCGAGCAGAATGAAAGCTGGATAGCCGGCGGCAAGCATGGCGAGGCAGGAGAGCAGCATCGCCCGGGCGCGATGCGAATGGTCAAATTGCTGCGCAATGCGCAGGCGCCAGGGCACCAGAGCGAGTGTCACGATGTAGTTGAGGAAGATTGCCCCCAGCGCCTTATTGGCATGCATATGCAGCTGCGCGGTGGCGTAGGTGGGAAGATAGATCACCAGATAGGTCTGGGCGGTGCCGATGGCGACCATGCCGGCGGCGATCAGCACGCCGCTTGGGGTTGGATGTTCCTTATCGGGACGCGGACGATTGCGCTGTTCCAGGAAAGCCGGCGCTTCCCGCAATCCGGCGCGCAGCGCCAGCGCGACCGGTCCCGCCAGGGCGCCGATGGCAAAGGCGATGCGGAACGGCATGATGTGGAAGATGGCGGGATGGTCGGCGGTCAGAGCCCAGGCGATGCCGGAGGCGAACAGGCCGGCAAAATTCTGGCTGGTGCCCTGCCAGCTGGCGGCGCGGGTCTCGCTGCCGGTGGAATGCTCGATCATCAGAGCGGTGGCGCTGCCGAACTCGCCGCCCAACGCAAAACCCTGGATCAGCCGTGCCAGCAAAATGCCGAACGGCGCATAAAGCCCGATCACGGCGCGCGCCGGCAGCAGCGCGATGGTGGCGCTGGAGAGCGTCATCAGGCAGACGCAAAGGATCATTGCGGCGACGCGGCCCTTGCGGTCGGCAAAAATGCCCAGCACCAGCGCGCCGACCGGCCTTGCAAAGAACGAAACGCCGAAGGCGCCGAAGGTAAGCAGTAATTTCGTCGTCGCATCCTTGCCGGGGAAGAACGTCGCGGCGAGGGCTGAGGCAAAGAAGCCGTAGATGATAAAGTCGTAGAATTCCAGCGCATTGCCGATGGAGGCGGCGGCGATCATGCGGGCCGGTACCGGCGTGTCGCCGGGCGGTGCCCCGGCATCCGCGCCCATTATGCCGGCAACAGGCCGCGGCCGCGCAACAAGGCCGCGCTGCTCGGCGGCCGGCCGCGGAAGGTCGCGTAGAGCGCCATCGGATCACGGGTGTCGCCGGCGCTGAGCAGCTTCTTCAGTCTGGCGGCGGTGGCCGCGTCATATGGATCGCCGGCTTCGCGGAAAGCGTCGAAGCCGTCTTCATCCAGCACCTCGGCCCACATATAGGAGTAATAGCCGGCGGCGTAGCCATCGCCAGCGAACAGATGCTGGAAATGCGCCGGCCGGTGGCGTAGCAGGATTTCAGGCGGCATGCCGGCGCGACTGCGGAATTCTTCCTCGAATTTGTCGATGTCGAGATGTTCCAGGTCCGCAACTTCGTGCAGCGCCATGTCGATCAGCGCCGCGGAGGCGTACTCCACCGTGCCGAAACCCTGGTTAAAATTGCGGGCCTCCAGCTGGCGTTCAACCAGCGCTTCCGGCAATGGCTCGCCGGTCTCGTAATGCCGGGCATATTTGCGCAAGGTCTCCGGCAGTTCCGCCCAGTGTTCGTAAATCTGCGAGGGCAGTTCGACGAAATCCTGTTTGACCGAAGTGCCGGACTGGGTGGGATAGCGCACCTTGCTCAGCAGACCATGCAAGGCGTGGCCGAATTCGTGGAACAAGGTGGTGGCGTCGTCGAAACTGAGCAAGGTCGGCGTGGACTTCGCGAAATTATTGTTGTTGATGATGACCGGTGAGATCGGCGCGTCCAGGTTTTCCTGGTCGCGGAAACTGCTCATCCAGGCGCCGGAGCGTTTATCCGGCCTGGCATAATGATCGGCGATGAAAATGCCGAGATGCGCATCGGCTTCCCGCACTTCATAGACGCGCACGTCCGGATGATAGACCGGCGCATCTGGGAGCGGCGTGAAGCTCAGGCCGAACAGCCGCGAAGCGGTCTCGAAGGCGGCCGCCTGCATGTTCTCCAGGGTGAAATAGGATTTCAGCTCCGCCTCATCGAGCGCGTAATCCGCCGCCTTCACTTTCTCCGCATAATAGCGCCAGTCCCAGGCCTGCAGCTCGCCATTGAAACCTTCCCGGTGCGCCGCAGCCGCCAGGCGCTCGCGCTCGATAGCGGCCTTGGTCTTGGCCGGCTCCCACACTTCTGCCAGCAGCGCCTGCACGGCCTGTGGCGTGCCGGCCATGGTGTCGGCCAGCTGCAGATCGGCGAAGCTGTCATAGCCCAGCAGCCTTGCCCGTTCCGCGCGCAAGGTGAGGATCTCTGGGATGAGGATCCGGTTGTCATGCGCGCCGGCATGGGCGCCGCGGGCGATCCAGGCGGCATGGGCCAGCTGGCGCAGATCGCGCCTGCTGGAAAAGGTCAGAAAAGGCTCGATCAGCGAGCGGGACAAGGTGATGGCGTAGCCCGGTACGCCGCGCTCGGCTGCCGCCTGGGCAGCGCTTTCGATGACGAAACCCGGCAGGCCGGAGAGATCGGCATCGGTCAGAGGAAGCACCCATTCCCGCTCGTCATGCAGCACGTTCTGGCCAAATTGCGTGTGCAATGTCGCAAGGCGCTCGGAGATTTCCGCCATGCGCGCCCTGGCATCGGGCGCAAGCGCCGCGCCGGCGCGCACCAGATTAAGATGCACCCGCTGCAGCAGACGGGACTGATCCTCTTGCAGCTGCAGGATTTCGCGTTGCGCGAAAACGCCGGCAACGCGCTGAAACAAGGCCGGGTTCAGGGCGATTTGCGTCCAGTGCCGAGCCAGCAGCGGGGAGAATTCCGTATCCAGCTTTTCCAGAGCCTCCCCGCCCAGGCTGCTGGCAAGGTTATGGAAGACGGCGGAGACCTGGCGCAGGCGCTTGCCGCTGCGCTCCAGCGCCTCGATGGTGTTGGAAAAATCCGGGGTCTTTGGATTTTCGGCAATCTCCGCGATCTCGGCAAGGTGTTCGGCCATGGCCTGTTCGAAGGCGGGTGAATAATGCCCTGGCGCGATGCGTTCGAAGGGCGGCAGGCCGAACGGGGTGGACCAGGTCTCAAGCAACGGGTTTGTCTCTGTCATACCCCGATTCGGACAGAGACTGAGCTGATGGTCAAGCCGCGCGGCCGTGACAAAGGAAAGGCGGGTTTGCAAAACCGGGCTTGCCATAGGTCAGGGTATGGCCCTCGAAGGTCCGGGTACTGCCGCCGGCGGCTTCCAGCACGGCCTGCGGGGCGGCGGTGTCCCATTCCATGGTACGCCCGAGCCGCGGATAGAAATCCGCTTCACCTTCTGCGATCCGGCAGAATTTCTCGGCCGAGCCGATATTTGTCAGGGCGCTGATTTTATAGCCGGCGAGAAAATCGGAGAGTTTCGGATCATGCTGGTAATGGCGCGATGCCATGACGCGCAGACCTTCCGGCGGCGGCCCGCAGGTCGTGATCCGGGTCGTACGGCCGGAGATGGTTTTCCAGGCGCCGGCGCCGACGATGCCGTAGAAAATTTCCTGCGTTGCCGGACAGGCGACGGCGCCGATCACGGCGCGGCCTTGGCGCACGAGGCCTATATTGACCGTGAAATCGTCGCCGCCGGCGGCAAAGCCGCGGGTGCCGTCCAGCGGATCAACCAGCCAGTACTCAGCCGCCGTCGCGATGATCTTGCCGGCGGCGACTTCCTCCTCCGCGATCACGGGAATGTGCGGCGTGGCGGCGCGCAGGCCCTGCACGATGATGCGTTCGGCCCGCGTATCGGCCAGGGTCACGGGCGTCTGATCGGCCTTGCTCTGCACAATGAAGCCGGCGGCGCGGATGCTGAGGATTTCCGCCGCGGCCTCCGCGACCAGAGTGACCGCAAGCTGGGCCAGCGCAATGTCATCCATAAATTCAGCGTGTTAGGCGGTTCCGACCCCCTCGCCAAGAGCCGCAGCGCTGTTATGGTAAGCCTTAAGGACATATTCGGGAGTGACGGATGCTGGAAATCGCGTTTGCCAAGGCGGCTTTGCCAAAAAACGGCGTGCTGGTGGTGCCGCTGGCGGAAGGCGCCGCTTTGGCGGGGCTGGCGGCGGCGCTCGACAAGGCGCTGGACGGCAGGCTGGCCGAGGCAATGCAGGCGGCGGAATTTACCGGCAAGAAGGGCCAGTCGCTGAGCCTGGCCTCGCCGGGCGCCGGGCTGAAACGGGTGCTGGCGCTGGGCCTGGGCAAGCAAGATGCGTTGAACGCGCTGGCCGCCGAGGCCTTTGGCGGCGCGGCGCAGGTGGCGCTGGTAAAGGAGGAAACGGCGGCGATTTTAGCGGATTTGCTGGACGAGACGCTGGCCGCCCATATCGGCCTCGGCGCCAGGCTGCGCAGCTACAAGTTCGACAAATACCGCACGACGCTGAAAGAGGACGAGAAGTCAAAACTCGTTTCGCTCAACATTCTGGCAAAGAACGCAGCCAAAGCGAATGCGGCCTACGCCCCGCTGGCGGCGATCGCCGAAGGTGTGGAGCTGACGCGCGACTTGGTGACCGAGCCGGCGAACGTTTTGTACCCGGAAGAATTTGCCAGCCGGACGGAGGCGTTGAAGAAGCTCGGCGTCAAGGTCGAGATTTTCACCAAGAAGGATATGGAGAAGCTCGGCTTTGGGTCGTTGCTGAGCGTTGGCCTGGGCAGCGCGCGGGAATCGCGCATGGTGGTGATGCAGTGGCTCGGCGCTTCCGGCGGCAAGGACGAAGGCAAGAAAGCCAAAAAGCTGAAGGAGCCGATCGCCTTTATCGGCAAGGGCGTCTGCTTCGATACCGGCGGCATCTCGATCAAGCCTGCTGGTGGCATGGAAGATATGAAATGGGATATGGCGGGCGCCGGCACCGTGACCGGGTTGATGGCCGCCCTTGCCGGACGCAAGGCGAAGGTGGATGCGGTGGGCCTGATCGGCCTGGTCGAGAACATGCCGTCAGGCACCGCTATGCGGCCGGGTGACGTGGTAAAATCCTATTCAGGCCAGACCATCGAAGTTTTGAATACGGATGCGGAAGGAAGACTGGTGCTGGCGGATGTGCTATATTATGCGCAGGAACGTTTTGCGCCGAAATACATGGTGGATCTGGCGACGCTGACGGGCGCGATCATCGTTAGCCTAGGCCAGGAATGCGCCGGCTTGTTCAGCAATGACGATTTATTGAGCGAAAAGCTGCTGGCGGCAGGCAAGGCGACGGGCGAGCTGCTTTGGCGGATGCCGCTGGCGCCGGTCGGCGAGAGTTATGATAAAAGTTTAAATTCGCCTATCGCGGATGTGCAGAACATAGGAAGTAGTAAGGGCGCGGGATCGATCACCGCCGCTCAGTTTCTGCAACGTTTCGTCAACGGCAAGCCCTGGGCGCATCTGGATATTGCCGGCATGGCTTGGGCCGGCAAGGATGGGCCGGTGACGCCGAAAGGCGCGTCGGCCTATGGCGTTCGGCTGCTGGATCGGCTGGTCGCGGATAATTTTGAAGGGTGATTTGCGCCTAGGCGCGTTACGAATGCTAACTAATTTTGCCCGATCGCGGCTTTTTATATCCTGACCAAGCTGGCTGAAGCAAAGAAATTGGACACAATATAGCAAGCAATTCGAAACCTTCCATCGCGATCCATGGCGGCGCCGGAACGATTCCGGAGGTGGCGCTGGATGCCGGCGACGCGGAGGCATATCATGCCGCCTTGCGAAAAGCTTTGCTCGCGGGCTGGAACATCCTGCGCCAGCACGGTCGCGCGCTGGATGCGGTTAGCGCGGCGGTGATGGAGCTGGAGGACGATCCGCTGTTCAACGCCGCGCGCGGTTCGGTTTTTACCTCGGCCGGCCAGCTTGAGATGGATTCCGCGATCATGTCCGGCCGGGAGCGCGACGCCGGCGCGGTGGCAAGCATTTGCGGTCCGCGCAACCCGATCCTGGCGGCACGGGCGGTGATGGAAAAATCAAGCGCGGTGTTGATGACCGGAAACGGCGCCGAGGATTTTCTACGCGCGCATGGCGTTACCTTCATGCCGCTTGAATATTTTACGACAGAGCGCCGATTGCAGGCGCTGCGGCTGGAGTTGGAGCGGCGTGAAGCAGGCGGGCAGGATACAAGATCGGATGCGGACCGGCATGGCACGGTTGGCGCCGTGGCGCGCGATGTTTTCGGCGATCTCGCCGCCGGCACCTCGACCGGCGGCATCACCGCCAAGGCGCCGGGACGCATCGGCGACACGCCGATCTTCGGCGCCGGGACCTATGCCGATAACGCCACCTGCGCGATCTCCGCGACCGGCACCGGCGAGGTGTTCATCCGCTACACCGCAGCCGCGGAAATCGCCGCGCGCATCCGGCACGGCAAGCAGGATTTGCGGCAGGCGGCCTATGACGTGGTCGCGGAATTGTCCGAGCGCGGCGGCGATGGCGGGTTGATCGCGATAGGGCCGGAAGGTCTGCCGGTGCTGCCGTTCAACTCCGCCGGCATGTATCGCGGCTATGTGGGCGAGGACGGCGTGCCGCATACGGCGATCCATCGGGAAGGTTATCGGTAGTAGATAAGGTAAGGAAGCACTGCTTTTTCTGAAATAAAAAGAAGTAAAAGTTTTGCGCCGCTTTTTTCAAAAAGCGGCTACTTGCTGTCTTCCTCGTCTTCTTCCTCGAGGCTGAATTGCTGCGCTTCTTCGTCGTATTCGTAAAGCTCCGCATATCTTCCCCAGGCGATCACGGTGCGCAAAGTCTCCTCCGCGTATTCCGGCGACATGTGGTCCTCCAGCTCGTCCCGGAAGCGTACGGCGGAGGCACGATGGTTCCAGCGCTCATCGAGGACTTTGCGTATTTCCGCGGTCAGGGGCACGTGGGCGAGCAGAATTCTGGCAAAGATCCGCTTGCGTTCTTCGGTATCGGCATCGACGAACTGGCGTCCGGTATCTGTGATTTGCAAATCGCCTTCCTCGAGCAATGCAAAGCCAAGCATGCTGAGGGTTTCGCCAAGCGGCAGCAGCTCATCCGCCTCATATTGCAAAGCGGCGGCCAGCGCCGGCAGGTCGGCGCGGCCGTCATAGGGTTTGCCTTCCAAAGTTTCCAGCAGGCCGGCCATGATATTGGTGCTGATGGGATGCAGTTTGGTGGCAAAGCCGGTGGCCGCGATGGCCGGTTGTGCCACCGGCGCGCGGCGCCGCGTCATGATGCCGTAGATGTCGTCCACCATCTGCCGGAAGGCGGGATCGAAACGATTGCGCGGATGCGCGAAAGGCACTTTCAGCTCCTGCGCGACGCGGCCGGGGTTCGACGAGAACACCAGAATGCGGTCGCACATCAGCACCGCTTCCTCGATGTTGTGGGTGACCATTAGGATGGATTTTACCGGCAGTTTTTTCTCGGTCCAAAGATCGATGAGATCGGTACGCAGGGTTTCCGCTGTCAGCACGTCGAGCGCGGAAAACGGCTCATCCATCAGCAGCAGATCGGGATGCACCACCAGCGCCCGCGCCAGGCCGACACGCTGGCGCATGCCGCCGGAGAGCTCCTTCGGGTAGGCGCTGTCATAGCCGCCGAGGCCGATCAGGTCGATTGCCGATTCCGTCCGCTCCTCGCGCTCGGCCTTTTTCACGCCCTGCGCTTCCAGCCCGATTTCGACGTTTTCCTGCACCGTGAGCCACGGGAACAGCGCGAAGCTTTGGAACACCATCGCGACACCCGCCGCCGGGCCGGTGAGTGGCTTGCCGCGCCACATAACCTCGCCCGCGGTCGGCTTCAGCAGGCCGGAGACGATGCGCAGCAAAGTGGATTTGCCGGAGCCGGAGCGGCCGAGCAAGCCGACGATCTCGCCGGATTGCAAGGTGAGATTGACGTCGTCCAGCACGATCAGATCGGTGCTGGCGTCCTTGTGATAGGCCTGCCGGCAATTGCGGACGCTGATGAGCGGGGCGCCGATTATCGTCGTCTGATCCATTTTGTAGTCCCCTTAGCCCATCGTCGTGCGGCGCGCTGCATAGGCGTATAAGGGCCGCCATAAAATCCGGTTAAACGTGATGACGAAAGCGGACATCACCGCCACACCAAGCACGATGCGCGGCGTGCTTCCGTCCGCCGTCGCCTGGGCGATATAGGCGCCCAAGCCTTGCGCGTGCAGATCGGTTTTGCCCCAGCTTGCAACCTCCGCGACGATGGAGGCGTTCCAGGCGCCGCCGCTGGCGGTGATGGCGCCGGTAACGAAATAAGGCAGGATGCCGGGGATCATCACCCGCCGCCAGCGCAAAACGCCGCGGATGCGGAAATTGGCGACGGCCTCGCGCATGTCGCCCGGAAAGGCCGCGGCGCCGGCGACGACGTTGAACAGCACATACCATTGGGTGCCGATCAGCATCAGCGGCGTCAGCCAGATATTGGCGCTGACATGGAAATACACGATTGCAACGACGAAAGGCGGAAACAGCAGATTGGCGGGAAACGCTGCGAGGAACTGCGCAATCGGCTGGGCGACGCGCGTCGCCTTGGGCCGCAGGCCGATCCAAACGCCGATCGGAACCCAGATCAAGGCGGCGATCGCCATCAGCACGATTACGCGGATCATGGTGTAGCACCCCATGAGCAGCGCTGTGCCAAGATCGCTCCAATGCAGCGAGCCGGCGATGAAGCCGACAATGCGCCACAGCGCGTAGCAGGCCAGGACGGCGATGATGGCGTACCAGATGATGTCGATGATGCGGGACGGCTTGCTGCTTTCATCGACCTGGACCGAGACATTCGCACCCAGCCGCAGCCGGAAGATTTTGCCGACCGCGCCGCCGACCGTGTCGAAAATCTCCTGGAACAGCCGCGTCTGCCGGATCAGCTTCAGCATCCAGGGATCGGGCCCGGTGGTCGCGGCCGTCGTCTCGAAGCGGAACTTGTTCGACCAGGCGACCAATGGGCGAAACAGCAGCTGGTCGTAGAGCAGGATGACGATGAGCATGGCGATAATGGCGTAGAAGATCGCCAGCAAATTCTTCTGCCGCAGCGCCAGGGCGACGTAGGAGCCGATGCCGGGCAAGGCGAAGCTTGTATTGCCGACGGTAATCGCTTCCGACGCGACGACGAAGAACCAGCCGCCTGACATCGACAGCATGGTGTTCCATACCAGCCCTGGCATGGCGAAGGGGACGTCCAGGCGCCAGAATTTTTGCCAGGCGGAGAGGCGGAAGGCGCGCGACGCCTCGACCAGATCGGCCGGCAGCATGGTCAGCGATTGGTAGAAGCTAAACGCCATGTTCCAGGCCTGGCTAGTGAAGATGGCGAAGATGCAGGCAAGCTCGGCGCCGAAGACGCGGCCGGGAAACAGGTTGAGGAAAAACACCACCGTGAAGGACAGGAAGCCGAGGATCGGCACCGATTGCAGAATGTCGAGGATCGGGATCAGGATGAGCCCTGCCCGCCGGCTTTTCGCCGCCAGCGTGGCGAAGGTGAAAGTGAAAAACAGCGAGGCGAAAAGTGCGGCGAACATGCGCGCGGTGGTGCGCAAGGCGTAAGACGGCAGGTACCATGGGTCGAGGTGAATCGTCGCCGCCTGGCCGGCGGCAAGCGGGGTAAACAAGGTGCTGCGCCCGACATCGACCAGCCCGATCAGCAGGCCCATGACCAGCAGCATGGCGATGCCATCCCAACGGTTTGGCATGCGGCGGCCCGTAGCCAGCGCAGGAGCAGCAAAACTGGACATGGGTTCACCTAGCGTTAACGGCGGTTGGGGTCTGCCACCGCCCTTAGCCTAGGCTCATCCGCCTGTCACCCCGGCGCTGCGTGGCGGTTCCGTGACAGGTTTTGCCTGAGCAATCTTGCGCAACAGCCGGGAATGTCGAGTTTTAATAACCGCGTGCAAGCCGGGTCAGGCGCATGCGCAAGAGTTTTGCCGCAGCGGTTTCGACGGCAGCGCCGAGGCAAAGGACGACTATATCCGCAAGGCGCCGATCCTCTTACCAAGGCGCCGGAGACGGTAATGGGACCGGCAACGCCGTTAGGTGTTGGCATCGGCTTCGACCCGCAGCGCTATCTGCAGCCCGGCGATAGCGTGCGGCTCGCCATAAGCAACCTGGGAGCACTGGAAAGCCCTCTGGCTTGATTTTCCGGAAAGCCGCGACCCGTGCCGCCTCCGCAATAGATCAGGTTGCGGGCGCTGCCGTTTCGAAGCCGAACCCATAAAACGGCGATGCCGATCTCTGCAACCTGAGGGCGCACAAGGCGTTTAATCTATTTAACTTCATGATTCAAAAGCTCAGAATGGATTCGTAACCGTTATCTCGGTCATTAAACATTTCTCACTCGACTTCATCTTCAACAGCGTCTTCATCATGTCATCTCGTGCAAAACGACTTCTCGCGCACTGAATTTCCACAGGTTTTTGGGCAATTGAAAGGCCTCCAATGAAGGTACTTGTGACCGGAGGCGCCGGCTTTATCGGCTGCCATCTTAGCCGGGCGTTGCTCGCAGAAGGATATGAGGTTCGAATTCTAGATCATTTCATCGAGCAGGTTCATGGCGGCACCATGCCGCAGGATCCTGTTCTGAGGTCGGTCGAGATCGTCAACGCCGATATTCGTGACGCTGAAGCGGTTGCAAAGGCGCTGCGCGGCGTCGACAAAGTGGTGCATCTGGCGGCCGAAGTCGGCGTTGGCCAGAGCATGTATGAAATCGACCGATATGTCGGCGTCAACGATCTCGGCACCGCGATATTGCTGAAGGCGCTGCTGGCGCAGCCGGTGCAACGGTTGGTGGTTGCCTCTTCCATGAGCATCTATGGCGAAGGGCTGTACAAATCCGCGGATGGGCGATTGATCGAGGAAGCCCAGCGTCCGAAATCCGGCGGCTGGAATCCGCAGGATGAAGACGGTGTGCCTTTGCAGCCCGTTCCCACCCCGGAATGGAAGCGCCCGGTGCTCTCGTCGGTCTATGCGATCACCAAATACACGCAGGAACGGCTTTGCCTGAATGTCCTGCCGGCTTACGGCATGGAGAGTGTTGCGCTACGCATGTTCAACGTGTTCGGCGCCGGCCAGGCGCTTTCCAATCCCTACACCGGGGTGCTGGCGATTTTCGCGGCGCGGATATTGAACGGCCAGCCGCCGATGATTTTCGAGGATGGTCAGCAGCAGCGCGATTTTGTCCATGTCGAGGATATCGCCAGGGCCTTTGTTCTGGCCCTGGAAGTGCCGCAGGCGGCAGGCGGCGTCTTTAACGTCGGCAGCGGCGAGCACCGCACCGTCGAGGAGGTGGCGTTGCTGCTGGCCGAGTCGATGGGGCGCCGCGACCTCAAGCCGGAATTCGTCGGCAAGGCGCGTGCCGGCGACATCCGCCACTGTTTCGCAGACCTTTCGAACGCGGAACGGGTATTGGGCTTTCATCCGCGGCGCAGCCTGGCCGACGGCGTGCCGGAACTGGCCGAGTGGCTGACCCGCCAAACTGCGACGGACCGGGTACTGGATGCGCGAAAGGAGCTTGAGGCGCGGGGTCTGGTCGCGTGACGGCTTCCCCTTTTGGTGCACCCGCCCTTGGTTTTGTAGAATGGTTCCGCCCCGGCGACCGCCAGCACGCACTCGAGGCAGCCGACGCACTTGATGCGATGGGTGTGCGAAATCTGCGCACCCATCTCTCCTGGGCCGAATACTTGGCCGTCGGCGGTCAGGACTGGTATGACTGGCTGCTGGAGATGTTGGGCCAGCGTTTCGACCTGCTGCCCTGCCTGCACTACACGCCGCCCAATTTGTCTGAAAACGGCCGCAGCTCGGGGCCGCCGCGGGATTTGAAATCCTTTGCGGATTTCGTCGATTCGGTGATCGACCGGCACGGCGAATATTTTGAATGGCTGGAGCTGTGGAACGAGCCGAATAATCTGCTGGATTGGGATTGGCGGCTGGACGGCGACTGGCTGAAATTCTCGGAAATGCTCGGCGGCGCCGCCTATTGGGCGCAGCAGCGCGGCAAGCGCGTGGTGCTGCCGGCGAGTTGCCCAACAGATGCGAACTGGCTGCGCCTGATGGGCGAGCGCGGCGTTCTAAACGTTGTGGATGCCGTCGGGATACACGGTTTTCCCAATACCTGGGAATCCGAACATGCCGGCATCTGGCGCGGCTGGCCGGATATTGCAGCTCAAATCGCGGCAACGGTTGAACCATTCAATCCCAAACTGGAACTTTGGGTGACAGAGACCGGGTATTCGACCTGGCGTAAGGATCCGGCGCGGCAGCTGCAGGCTTTTACGGCTGCGATGCAGGCCCCGGTTTCCAGAGTCTATTGGTATGGATTGCGTGATCTGGCGGAAGACGTGGTCGTTCAGGAGGGACTCCACTTCGACGAACGGCATTATCATTTCGGTGCCGACCGGGCGGATGGCAGGCCGAAATTGCTCGGCCGCCTGCTGCGTGATGGCGGTTGGGATGCGGTGCGCGATATCTCCGCCATGGTGGCTGCGCCGGCGACCAATACGATCAAACCAATCCTTATTACCGGCGGTGCCGGCTTTATCGGCACCAATCTCGCAGAGCGGCTGGCGGCGGAGGGCGAACATGTGCTGCTCTACGATGCGCTGGCGCGCCCCGGCGTGGAGCAGAATCTTACCTGGCTGCGCCGGCTGCATCCGGCAAAAATCAGCTTCGCGCTGGGCGATATGCGCGAGCGCGCGGGGCTGGACCAGGCGACAAAGGATGCTGCCGCGGTTTTCCACTTGGCGGCGCAGGTCGCGGTTACTACCAGTTTCGACGATCCTGAAGAGGATCTGCACATCAACGTGCAAGGCACCTTCAACCTGCTGGAAAGCCTTCGCCGGTGCGGCGGCAAAGCGCCGATCATTTTCGCCAGCACCAACAAGGTTTACGGCAATCTCGATCAGGTGGGGCTGGAAGTGCAGGACGGCGCCTGGGTTCCGAGGGACGCCAAGCTGCGCAACTTCGGCCTGAACGAGGATTTTCCGCTTTCCTTTGCCACGCCCTATGGCTGTTCTAAGGGTGCGGCCGATCAGTACGTGCTGGACTACGCGCATAGTTTCGGCATGAAGACCTGCGTGCTGCGGATGAGCTGTATCTATGGTCCGCGCCAGCTTGGCACCGAGGACCAGGGCTGGGTCGCGCATTTCATGCTGCGCGCCGTGCAGGATCAGCCGGTCACCCTGTTCGGCGACGGCCGGCAGGTGCGCGATATTCTCTACGTTACCGACGCCATCACGGCTTATGTGAATGCCTGGAAGCGTATCGGGGAAGTTACCGGTCAGGCTTTCAATCTTGGCGGCGGTCCGGAAAATGCCGTCAGTCTGCTGCAGTTGATCAGCCATCTTGATACGCGGCTGGGGCGGCCGGTCGGCGTGGCATTCGAGGATTGGCGGCCGCATGATCAGCGTTATTTCGTCGCCGATAACCGCCGCGCCAGGGCGGTGCTTGGCCTGCCCACGCCGACCCCTTGGCGTGAAGGCACGGCCATGCTGCTGCAGGAAATCGCAGGGCGCTTCGGCCAGACGCTGCCGACATTGCGCAGCGCAGCGCCACCCCGGGTGATCGCGTGAAAATCGCCCTCATCAATCCGCCATGGGAGTACCGCAACAGCATTTACTTTGGCTGCCGCGCCGCCCATCTGCCGCTGGAGCTCGGATATTCCAAAGCTCTGCTTGAGGAAGCGGGGCATGAGGTGCTGATGCTGGACGGCCAGATCCAGGGTAAGGACATGTTGCAGATCGCGGCGGAGACCAAAAGCTTTGCTCCCGATATGACCGTGGTGACGACGGCGCCGAGCTATCTGTTCTGGCGTTGCGCGCCGCCGGAGCTGCGTGTGCCGCAGCAGATGCTGACCGCCTTGCACGGCGCCGCCGGGCTGATCCTGGCCGTTGGACCGCATGGTTCCGCCACGCCGGCGCCGGTACTGCGTAAGCTTGGCGCGGATATCGTCGTGCGCGGCGAATGCGAAGAGGTGATTGCCGCAATCGCTGAAGCGCCGCAACGGCGTGACATCCCCGGCATTGCGTTTTTCGACGCTGACGGCGTTCTGCAAGTGGTCGGCGAGCCGGCGGCGGCCGGCTTCACCGATGCGCCCGCGCTGCATTGGCCCGATGACTGGGTGATCCGGCACGAACATCACCACCATCGTTATGGCAGCGCTGCATCGGGCCCCGGCGCCGAAGTAGAGGCATCGCGCGGATGCCCCTATGCCTGCACCTTCTGCGCCAAAATCGATTTTCGCGACCGCTACCGCAAGCGCGACCTGGACGTGCTGCTGCAGGAAATCGACGGTCTGATCGCGCAAGGCGTGAGCTACATCTATTTCATCGACGAGATTTTCCTGCCACGCCTCGACCTGCTGCAGTCGTTGCGTCTCCGTAATGTTCAGTTCGGCATTCAGACGCGTATCGATTTGTGGAAACCGGAGATGCTCGACCTGCTAGGCGCGGCGGGCTGCGTTTCCATCGAGGCAGGGGTGGAAAGCCTGACTGTGGAAGGCCGCGCCTTGCTCGCCAAGAAATGCAAGCTGGATACAGATGCGTTGAGCGCCCTGCTCTTCCACGCCCGGCGCAGCGTGCCGTTCGTGCAGGCCAACCTCATCCGCGCCGAAGAGAACGAGATGGCGCTGGTCGCGGCCTGGCGGTCGGAGATGGAGCAGCACGGCGTCTGGGCAAATGATCCGGTGCCGCTTTTCCCCTACCCCAGCGCGCCAGAATACCGCCGTCTTTGGGGTGCGCCGGATGATCAGGCGTGGGAACGGGCGCTGGATTATTATCTGGGGCAATTCAATTCCTTCAGTGATATTCAGGAAGAAAAGCCATTACCGCTAAGCGCGCTGGAGCAGGCGTGAGGGCGCAGCGCCCGAAACGGGTTCTGCTCTCCACCGATGCTGTCGGCGGCGTGTGGGTTTACACACTTGAATTGGCGGCGGCGCTTAAGCCCGCATATGAATTTGAATTCGCGGTATTGGGCCCGGCGCCGTCGCCGCAGCAGTTGCAGTGCGCGCGCGCCGCCGGCGCCAGGATCCATGTTTCTAATCTGCCGCTGGATTGGACCGCGCAACAGCCTGAAACGCTGGCAGATGCATCGCGCGAATTGGCTGCCTTGGCTAGGCGGCGGCGCGTCGATCTGGTGCAGCTGCATACGCCGGCTTTGCTGGGCGATGTAAATTGGCCGGCGCCCGTGCTGGCGGTTCTGCATTCCTGCGTAGCAACCTGGTGGCATGCCATGCATGGCGAGCTTGCACCGCCCAATGATTTCGTATGGAGAATGAACGCAGTACAGGCTGGATTGCAGCACGCTGACCGCATCGTTGCACCGTCGCACGCGCTGGCCGAGGCCGCGCAAACGATCTACCGCATGCAGCGCCCGATCCAAACCGTCTACAACAGCCGTCGCCCGTCGGCCGATGCGCAACCGGCGCCGGAGGGCTGCGGCGTACTGGCGGCCGGGCGGCTTTGGGATGCTGCAAAAAACATCGCCGTGCTCGAGCAGGCTGCAGGCCTGATGAACGGCGTCCCCGTATCCGCGGCGGGGCCGATCACGGGTCCGAACGGGGCATGCCTCACGCTGCATACGATCCGCCACCTTGGCGCGCTGCCGCCGGATCATCTGCACGCCGCCATGCGCTCGGCCCGCATTTTTGCCTCGCCCGCGCTTTACGAGCCGTTCGGGCTGGCGGTGCTGGAGGCGGCACAGGCTGGCTTGCCGCTGGTGCTAGCGGATATTCCAGCCTTTAGGGAGCTATGGGACGGCGCTGCGCTTTTTCTAAATCCCGAGGATCCCGGCCTATGGGCGGCGAGCCTGACCGCTTTGCATGCCAGGCCGGACGAATGCCGTGCGCGTGGCGCCCAGGCCCGTGCACATGCCGGCAGATACGGCACGGAGCATTTCGCGCAAGCGATGCGCGGCATTTACCAGGAACTGCTTGCGGCGCCGACATGCGGCCCTGCTTCGCCCGACGCCGTGGCCCTAAACGATGCGCCCCACGCGAACGCGGCATGAGGATTCCGGCTTGAAAATCGTCTATTTTAGCCACTCGCTCATCTCGTGCTGGAACCACGGCAACGCGCATTTTCTGCGCGGCGTGGTTCGTGAATTTTTGGCGCTCGGACATGACGTTACCGTCTACGAGCCAATGGAGAGCTGGAGCCGGCAGAATCTGGTTGCACAGGCTGGGCAACAGGCCGTTAGTGCATTCGATTTGAACTTCCCAGAGCTTGCATCGGTTGTGCGCTTCCTCAGCACCAACGAAGGCGCGGAAGTGGATCAAGCCTTGAACGAAGCTGATCTCGTGCTGGTTCATGAATGGAATGAGCCTGTGCTGGTGGCGCATATCGGCGAGAAGCGAAAACTGGGCGCGCCTTTCCTGCTGCTGTTTCACGATACGCATCACCGCATGGCAAGCGAAGCCGCTGCCATGGCCCGCTACGATCTTTCCGCCTATGACGGCGTTCTGGCCTTCGGCGAAAGCCTCACCGAGGCCTACCGCAGCCAAGGCTGGGGCAAGCAGGTTTTTACCTGGCATGAGGCGGCGGATACCGCCCTGTTCCACCCGCCGGCGGTCGAAGGGCAGCGCCGGGGCGCAGTCTGGATCGGCAACTGGGGCGATGATGAACGCAGCCAGGAACTGCGCGATTACATGTTCTCGCCGGTCAGCGCCTTGGGCGTTCCGCTCGATATTTACGGGGTGCGTTATCCGCAAGCGGCGCAAGCGGAGCTGAAGCGGCTTGGCGTGCAGTATCACGGCTGGCTGCCTAATGCGCGCGCGCCGGAGATCTTCGCCAGGCATCTGTTCACCCTGCATGTACCCCGGCGGTTCTACGTGACTCATCTTCCGGGAATACCCACCATCCGGGTGTTTGAGGCGCTGGCATGCGGCCTGCCATTGCTGTGCGCGCCATGGCGGGATTCCGAGGCGCTGTTCACGCCAGGCGAGGATTTTCTGCAGGCCCGGACACCGCAGGAGATGGCCTTGCTGATGCGCGATTTGGCTAACGATGCGGGCCTTCGCGCGGCGCTGGCGGCGCACGGGCTGCAAACGATTCTTGCGCGCCACACCTGCATGCATCGCGTCCAGGAACTTCTGGAGATAACCAAAACGCTGCGCAACCAGCCGCAATCCGAGGCCGCATGATGCGCATCGCCTTCTATGGCTCCAGCCTGCTATCCTCCTACTGGAACGGCGCCGCAACCTATTACCGAGGGCTTTTATCGGCGCTGGCGGCGCGCGGCCATGCCATCACATTCTATGAGCCCGACGCCTTCGACCGGCAATCGCACCGCGACATCGCACCACCCGATTGGGCGCAGGTTGTGGTCTATCCCGCCACGAATGACGGATTGCAATGCGCACTCGCCGGCGCGCCGCAGGCCGATATCGTCGTTAAGGCCAGCGGCGTTGGCGTATATGATGACGCATTGCTGGACGGCATCCTCACCCAGGCGCGGGCGGATGCCGTGCGGGTCTTCTGGGATGTCGATGCGCCGGCCACGCTGGCACAAATCAGCGCCGACGCGACGCACGCGATCAGGAACGCATTGCCGCAACTCGACGCAGTGCTGACTTATGGCGGCGGCGCACCGGTCATCGATGCCTACACCGCCTTCGGGGCAAATAAATGCATTCCCATCTACAACGCGCTCGACCCGAAAACGCATTTTCCGGTGCCGGCGGATCCTGCCTTGCAGACGGATGTGGTGTTCCTCGGCAACCGGCTGCCCGATCGCGAGGCGCGGGTTGAGCAGTTTCTCTTAAAGCCGGCCGCAGAGCTGCCGCAGCTGGAATTTCTACTTGCCGGCTCCGGTTGGGCGGATAAGCAATTGACGAAGAATGTTCGCCTGCTCGGACATGTCGGCACAGCGCAGCATAATGCGCTGAATTGTTCCGCCCGCGCGGTGCTGAACATCGCGCGCGATAACATGGCCTCAACCGGTTTCTCGCCGGCGACACGCATCTTCGAGGCAGCGGGCGCCGCAGCCTGCATCATCACCGATTATTGGAAAGGAATTGAGGTTTTTCTAAAGCCGGATGAGGAGATCCTGGTCGCGCGTGACGGCGCCGACATGGTCAGGCATTTGCGCGAGCTCGACCCCGGCCGCGCCAGGGAAATCGGCAAACGCGCGCTGGCGCGGGTTCTGGCCGAGCATACCTATGAACTTCGGGCGGCTCTGGTGGAAAAAATCCTGCTGGAGGCGTTGCAGCAACGCCGCGGCTCGCGGGCGGCGTGAGGCACGGCGCATGAAACTTGTGGTCCTTGGCCTCAGCCTCAGCTCCTCCTGGGGCAACGGCCATGCCACGACATACCGGGCCTTGCTGCGCGAACTCGGCAAGCGGCACAAGATTCTGTTTCTGGAACGCGAACAGCCCTGGTACGCGGCAAACCGCGATTTGCCGCAGCCCGATTTCTGCAGCCTGGAAATCTACAACGATCGTGGCGCGCTTGGCGGCTATCGGCACGAAATCGCAACGGCCGATGCCGTGCTTATCGGCTCCTATCTGCCTGAGGGGCGGCTGATCACCAGGCAACTTGCCGAATGGGTCACGGGCAGCTTCTGTTTCTACGACATCGATACCCCGGTGACGCTTGCCAAGCTCGACACCGGCGCAATCGATTATGTCGGCTCCGACACGATACCGCTATTCGACATCTATTTCTCCTTTACCGGCGGCCCAACGCTGCAGCGTCTGGAAACCAAGTACGGTGCGCAGCGCGCACTGGCCCTGTATTGCAGCGTCGATGAGAAACGCTACCGGCCTTTGCCGGAGCAGATGCAATGGGATCTCGGCTATCTCGGCACCTATAGTGCAGACCGTCAGCCGGCGTTGCAGCGGCTTTTGCTGGAACCGGCGCGCCTGGCCCCGGATAAAAAATTCGTCGTCGCCGGACCGATGTATCCTGCCGATGTCGAGTGGCCGGCGAATGTCGAGCGGATTGAGCATCTGCCGCCTGAGCAGCACGCAGCTTTCTACAACGCGCAACGCTGGACGTTGAACATCACCCGCGCCGACATGATTGCAGCCGGCTACAGCCCAAGCGTGCGCCTATTCGAAGCCGCTGCTTGCGGCGTGCCGCTGATCAGCGATGCCTGGACAGGGCTGCAGACCTGCTTCACGCCGGAACGCGAGATCTGCATCGCAACGCGTGCGGCCGAGGTGCTGGCGGCGCTGGCATTGCCTGAGCCAAAACGCGCGCAGATTGCCGCCGCCGCGCACGCACGCTGCCTGTCGGAGCACACCGCTTTCCACCGCGCCGCGGAGTTCGAGGCGGCGTTGGGATGGGGACAAAAAACTCCGCTGAGGGCAACGCGGCAACGGCAGCCGGGATAGGACCTTCAGGGTGCGTATACGGCGGCCGACGACATCGGCCATTTCGGCGAAGCGTGCGTGGGCTTCGAAGGCGGACTGCATTTGCTGCAGGCGGTTCTAAAGCTGCGCGGCAGCGAGGTGACTGAGCTCGCTAAGTGGTGCGGAACAGCTTGGGTGCTACTTGGTAATACGCGTCGATGGCTTGGTTGGTTTGTCATTGCGATCGCCGCTTTTGACTTTTTGACTGGCCGTACCCGTTGTATCGGGTTTCGGTCGCGTTCCGCCTGGATCGGCAACCCGATCATTGCCGGATGTGCGGGTGGATTTCGCCATCTACGCATCCTCCTTCTGGGCGCCGTTGGCTGCCGCCTTGTGCAGGGCTTCCTTGCCGGCCTGCATTACGTCGCGCGCCAGCGCGGTTGCATCATCCACCATCGCCCCGCTGGCAAGATCGCCGGTAAGTTCCTCCAAGGGCCGATCCGTCGTGAAGCCCTTCGCGGCGGCGCTCTGCTGCGCCTTGTCCATCACCTCCCGCACGACGCCGCTTCCCCGGTCCACAACGTCCTGCGCGACGCCGCGGATGGTCTCCCGCGCGGTCCCGGCAACACCGCCAAGAGCCGCCTCTTCCTGGTCGGAAGACGGCAGCAGCAGACCCAGAAGTGCCCCTGCCGCAAGGCCAAGCGCCCCCAGCGCCACCGGATTATCGGTCAAGGCCGCGAGCATTTTTTTGCCCGCGTCCTGCGCTGCCGCGGAGCTCTGCAACAGCTGGTCGCGGCCTTGCGCGGCGGCGTCTCCAATCTGGCCCGCCGCCCCGCGTGCCTGATCCCGCAGATCATGGGCGCTTTGTCCGGCACTGGCGGCGGCGCTGCTGAATACGTCCTGCACACGCTGCGCGTAGGATGAAGCCGTCTCCTGCGCCTGCCGTGCAACGCCAAGAACGTTGCCGCGTACATCGTTCAGGCGGCTGCTGTAGCTGGTCTCATCTTCGTCTGGCCCGCGCATCACTCCGGCCTCGGCATCCCGCACCCGCTGATGCAGATTGCCGTTGTAAGCCTGGCCATACGTGTACTCCGTCGTGGCCGTGGCAGGGCCGCGAAAATTCACGGCGATCAGCCATGCCAGACCCACACCGGCAACGACGGCGGGCAGCGGGTTTTTCTGTGCACTGGCGAGAAGGTTGGTCGCGAATTCCTGGCCGCCATGGCCGCGGACATAATCCAGCACATCCGTCACCACCTGACCCGGCGCCAGCTTTTCCTGCAGTTCGCCAAGCCGTCCGTCGAGTCGCGAGCGCGTTTGCCGCAGATTGTCCTCGATACGATCCTGTTCCATATTTTCGGACATCATACGCGTTCCTTCACCAGTTTTGCGTCTTTTTGGAGATTAGCGGCCGTACGTTCCGGCTTCAGCTGCTTCAGTGACAGCATCGCCAGGCCGGAGCGCGCGAACAGCGCTCCGATCGCCACGATGATGACCCCGACGATCAGCGATGCCGCCCAGGCGGGCAGCATAATCGCCAAGGCAAAGGCGACTCCCTGCAGCACCACGACAAGTCCGGCAAACGCGAGCAACGCGCCGCCCAAAAGCCAGATCGCCGCCAGCAGTACACGATGAAATTTCTGATCCAGTTCGGAGCGCGCCAGAGCGATCTCGCCTCGCACCAGATCCTGAACGTCACCGGCAAGGCCGCCGACAACCTCGCCGAGGCTATGCGTGCTCACGCTTCTATCCTTGTCCATCGTCGACCTCCGGCAGCTTTGGCAGATCATCCCTGGTGGCGCCGGCAACCGCCAGCTTGCCGATCCGCGTCAAAGCGAAACCGGCGGCCATCGCCATGCCCGCGAACAGCGCCGGCTGCCGCCGCGCCAGGCTACCGATGTTGCCGAGCAGCCCCTGCAGGTCGTTGTTGCGCAAGGTCAGCGCCAGCGTGCCAAGCTCATCGGCGCCGCGCTCCACCAGCTGGGCCATGATGTCCTGATGGCCTTGCAGCTGTTCGCCGGACCGATGCACCGCGTTCGCAACGTCCTCGATCTTGTCAGCAAGCGATTCCTTCTGCTGCTCGGCCGCGGAAGTGGCACGCTCTTTGACCTTATCGGTTGCAGAAGCGCCTTGCGCCTTGGCTTCTTCCAGCAGGTCGTGCGCCGCACCGGCGGCCTGTGCGCCTACGGCTTGCGCACGCGCGCCGGCGTCGCGCAACGGCGTGCCTGATGTGACGTTGCTATCTGGGAAATTGCTGTCTGCTACATTGCTGTCTGTAACATTGCTATCTGTAACATTGCTGTCTGTGAAATTGCTGTCCGCCACCGCTTGATCTTCCCCCACCGCATCGCTCATTATCTGGTCCTTGCTGCTGATTTTCGCATGCGCCATTCGTTCTGCCACAGCATCTTGGACGCGCACGGATGAATGCGAGTAGTTTGAAGTAATTTCATCAAACAGCCGGACAAAGGAACCAGGCGTGTTCCGCGTAAGCTATCCATTTCTGGCAAACAGATGTAGCGCGTGAGGCCGTGGTTTCGCCTGGCTAAACCAAGCTAGATCGCGCGTGTTCCGGCCTTCACGCCAGCCCGGTCGACCCGAAACCGGCGGCGCCTCGCTCGGTGTCGGAAAGCTCCTCAACCTCGATCGTCGGGTAGCGTCGAACATCGGCGATCACCGCCTGCGCGATGCGGTCGCCGTGATTGATCGTAAATGGGCGTTTGCCGAAATACAGCAGCCCGGTCATCAGCGTGCCCCGGTAATCCTCGTCTACCGTTCCGGGGCTGTTCGGAATTAAAAAACCATGTTTGAGCGCAAGACCGGAGCGCGGCCTGATCTGCATCTCGGTGCCCGGCGGCAGCTCCACGCAGAAGCCCATGGAAACCATCTTGAAGTCGCCTTGCTCGAAAACCAGTGGCCCCTCAGGCAGGAATGCCCTCATATCCATGCCCGCAGCGCCGTGGGTCGTATAGCTTGGCAGCGGAAGATCCGTATTGCCAGCAATGCGCTTGAACTTGATCTGAGCCATGGATCATCCTTCTCGATTCACGCTTGGCGCTGGCAGGTGTTCAAACCATCTGCGCCGCGATTTTTGCCGCGAGCTTTTTGGCCAGCGCCTGTTTATCCATCTTGGGCCAGGCTTGGGCGCCCTCGCGGGTGATCAGCGTCACCTGGTTGTCGGCGCCGCCCATAATTCCGGTGCCGCCGACATTGTTGGCGACGATCCAGTCGCAGCCTTTGCGGGCCAGTTTTGCTCCGGCATTTTCCTCAAGATGTTGCGTCTCGGCGGCAAAGCCCACCACCAGCTTCGGCCGCGCCGGCCCGGGCGCCGAAAGCCGGCGCAGGATATCGGGATTTTCCTGCAAGGTCAGCGCCGGCGGCGCGTCGCCGTTCTTCTTGATCTTGTGCGGCGCCTCGGATGCCGCGCGCCAATCTGCAACCGCGGCGGCGCAGACGGCAATATCGGCGGGCAAAGCGTGTTCCACCGCCGCCAGCATCTCCGCCGCCGTTTCCACATGAATGGTCGCTACCCCGAGCGGATCGGCGATGGCGACCGGGCCGCTGACCAAGGTGACCTTGGCGCCCAGCACGCTCAAAGCCGCGGCGATGGCATGGCCTTGGCGGCCGGAGCTGCGATTGGCAAGATAGCGGACCGGGTCGATCGGCTCATGCGTCGGGCCGCTGGTCACGATCGCATGTTTGCCGGCGAGCGGACCGCCGGCGCCCAGAGCCTGGGCGATGGCGTCTAAAATCGCCGGCGGCTGCGCCAGCCGGCCTGGGCCGAACTCGCCGCAGGCCATCGGGCCCTCATCCGGCTGCACGATCAGCACGCCGCGGCCGGAGAGCTTCGCCAGATTGGCTTCGGTAGCGGGATGCTGCCACATGCGCACATTCATCGCAGGTGCTGCCAGCACGCGCTTATCGGTCGCCAGCAGCAGGGTGGTCGCCAGGTCATCGGCGATGCCCGCCGCCATCTTCGCCAGGATATCCGCGCCGGCTGGCGCCACGACGACCAGATCGGCGGCGCGGGAGAGCTCGATATGCCCCATCTCGCTCTCATCGGTCAGCGAGAACAGATCGGTATATACTTTCTCGCCGGACAAAGTCTGCAAGGAGAGCGGTGTCACGAACTGCGCGCCGGATTTCGTCAGTACGCAGGTCACGCCGCATCCCGCTTTGCTTAACAGCCGGATCAGCTCCAGCGCCTTGTAGGCGGCGATGCCGCCGGAGACGATCAGCAATACGCTTTTGTTAGCAATACTCACAGCCGCCAGCCTTGATGGATGGCGGCGATGCCACCGGACAGGTTGCGCACGCTAACCCGTTCCAGCCCGGCCGCCTCCATCATCGCCTGCAATGCTTGCTGATCCGGAAACATGCGAATGCTCTCCGCCAGATATTGGTAGCTTGCCGCGTCTTTCGTAACGATCTGGCCGATACGCGGCAGCGCCTTGAAGGACCAGGCTTCGTAGAGCTTCTCGAACGCCGAAACCTGCAGCCTGGAGAACTCCAGGCAGGCAAATTTGCCGCCTGGCCGCAGCACGCGCCGTGCCTCGCGCAGCACTTGATCCTTGTTCGTGCAGTTGCGCAGCCCGAAGGCGATCGATACCCGGTCCACCGAAAGATCCGGCAGCGGCAACGCTTCCGCATCCGTCACCAGCAACGCGACGTCGGCAATCAGGCCGCGTGAAACGATCCGGTCGCGCCCGATGCTCAGCATCGCGAAATTAATGTCGGACAGAATTACCGGGCCGCCGCCGCGCGTGAGCCAGCCTGAGGCGATATCGCCGGTACCGCCAGCCAGGTCGAGCAACTCGTAGCCGGGTTGTGGGCCAAGCGCCTCGATAAAATCGCGCTTCCAAAGCCGGTGCAGCCCAAGCGACATCAGGTCGTTCATGACGTCGTATTTGGCGGCGACGCTGTCGAACACGCCTCGCACCAGCCGGCGCTTCTGCTCGCGCTCGACGGTGCGAAATCCAAAATCCACGCCGGGATCGGTGCCGGGATCCACACTGCTTGGGGGGTTGCTGCTCATGATAGACCCTCTATAGCCTCAAATCCGCAAATGCCGGAACTCCCCGAAGTCGAAACAGTGATGCGCGGCCTGGACGGGCATCTGACCGGCCGCGTGATCACGCGCGCGGTGCTGCACCGGCCGGATCTGCGCTGGGCGATCCCGCCGGAGCTGCCGCGCGTGCTGACCGGCGCCGCGGTGCTGGGGTTCCGCCGGCGCGGCAAATATTTCTTCATGCGTCTTGATTCCGGTGTCTCGCTGCTGGTGCATCTGGGCATGTCCGGCCGCATGGTAATCAATGCGCCCTTCGCGCGGCACGAACATCTGACGATCGAGACGGATGACGGCGGCAAAGTCGGCTTCGTCGATCCGCGCCGCTTCGGGTCGCTGGACCTGATCGCAAGCGCGGATGAAGACAGCCACAAGCTGGTCGCCGAAATGGGGCCGGAACCGCTTGGCAACCATTTTTCCGCACCCCTGCTGCTGCAGGCTTTAGCGGGCAAGGCGACGCCGGTAAAATCGGCGCTACTGGACCAGCGGATCGTCGCCGGCATCGGCAATATCTACGCCAGCGAGGCGCTTTTCCGCGCCAAGATCAGCCCGCGCCGGCTGGCCGGCGCGCTTGGCCGGCTGCGCGTCGAACGGCTGGTGCCGGCCATCAAGGACACGCTGGTGGAGGCGATCGCGGCCGGCGGGTCTTCCTTGCGCGACTATGTGCAGCCCAGCGGCGAACTTGGCTATTTCCAGCATGCCTGGAAGGTGTACGACCGGGCCGGCCAGCCTTGCGAGCGATGTCCGGGGCTGCCCGCCTGCAACGGGATACGCCGGCTGGTGCAGACCGGCCGCGCCTCCTTCTACTGTCCGCTGACCCAACGCTAGGCCGGCTGCCGCTTGGGCCGCGCTTGACGCGGCCGCGAACCACTTGACGGCAGGCTGGCCGGCGTCTAGACCCCGCCCTTCTTTTCATGGGTTTTCGGCGGAAATTATGGCGAATATAGCATCGGCGCAGAAGCGCATTCGGCAGACGGTCAAGCGGACGGCGCGCAACAAGGCGCGCAAGTCGCGCGTGCATGGCGCGATCCGCAGGCTCGAGGAAGCGGTGGCCAGCGGCGACCATCAGGCGGCGCAAGAGGCTTTCCGCGTGGCGCAGCCGGAACTGCAGCGCGCTGTCACCAAAGGCGTGCTGAAGGCGAACGCGGTGTCGCGCAAGCTCTCCCGCCTTTCCGCGCGCGTGAAGGCGGTTCACGCCGCCTGATCGATTGCCGGCCGCGACGGCCGGCGGCCTTGTTAGTTGGACTTTGACAATGGCGTCAAGCTGTTCCGTGTGCGGAGCGGTTCGGCGCCATTTTTCGTTCGCTCAGCGTACATGAAAATTTTTAATCGAATGCAAATCCTCCTGAAGTTGCGGCTTATTCCATTCCTGTCAGTAGCTTGCCATCGGAGTTAAACAAATTGAACGCTTGCACCTGCCGGTCGTGATGACCTACTGTTCGCGGCTTAGAAACGATCCGGATATTCATTCTAAGTCCGTACGGATTGCGCCGATTTCGATGGCGTTTTGCGGGCGGGTGTTGATAAATCCGGATGTTGGATCAGTGGAGCAACGCTGGGAATGACTTTCGGGGTGAATGCTGCGCGGGAAAGTAAAACAATGGCCCGGTCTTCAACAGAACCCTCGTCTGATGGGAGTATTGTCAATCAGTGGGCGGCCGTACGCGCAAAGCTGCAGCTTGAGGTCGGCGATGTGGAATATCGCACATGGTTGAAACAGGTGGCGCTCGGCGGCTTGAACGGCGACGAGCTAACCTTGATGCTGCCGACGCGCTTTTTACGCGATTGGGTGAGCAAGGAATACGGCGCGCTGATCGAATCCATCTGGCAGACGCAAAACCCGGCAGTGCGGTCGGTGGACATTCGCGCGCAGCCTTCCCGCGGCACCGCGCCGAACCTGGCGGAGCCGGTGGCGCATCAGGCAAACGGCGCGCCGCATGAGGCGGCGGCAGAGCCGGAACGCCATGATGCGCGCGTTGAACAACGTGCGGAGGTTCGCGCGCCGCTCGACCAGAGATTTACCTTCGATACGTTTGTTGTAGGAAAACCCAACGAATTTGCCTATGCGTGCGCACGGCGTGTCGCGGAATCGCCGGCGACGCAGGGCTTTAATCCGCTGTTCCTGTATGGCGGCGTCGGGCTTGGCAAGACGCATCTGATGCACGCGATTGCCTGGGAACTATCCTCGAAGCCGAGCGGCAACAGGCCCGTGACCATGGCCTATATGTCGGCCGAGAAATTCATGTACCGGTTCATCAACGCGCTGCGCAACCAGTCGACACTGGAGTTCAAGAACGAGCTGCGAAGCGTCGATGTGCTGATGATCGACGACTTGCAATTCCTGATCGGCAAGGACAACACTCAGGAAGAGTTTTTTCACACGTTCAACGCGCTGGTCGACGCCGGCAAACAGATCGTCATTTCTGCTGACAAGTCGCCCTCCGACCTTTCCGGGCTTGAGGACCGGCTGCGAACCCGTCTCGGTTGCGGAATGGTGGCGGATCTGCACGCGACCACCTACGAGCTGCGCATCTCCATTCTGGAAGCCAAGGCGAACCGCGCCGGTGTCGAAGTGCCGGCAAAGGTCATGGAGTTCCTGGCGCATAAGATCACCTCCAACATTCGCGAGCTGGAGGGCGCGCTGAACCGCCTCGTCGCCCACGCCAATCTGTTCGACCGGCCGGTGACGCTGGAGACCGCGCATGAGGTCCTGCACGACGTGCTGCGCGCCTTCGACCGGCGCGTGACGATTCAGGAAATCCAGAAGCGCGTTTCCGAGCACTGGAATATCCGCGTGGCCGAGATGTCCTCCGCCCGCCGCTCCCGCAACATCGCACGGCCGCGGCAGGTGGCGATGTATCTTGCAAAGCAACTGACCAGCAAAAGCCTGCCTGATATCGGCCGGCATTTTGGCGACCGCGATCATACCACGGTGATGCATGCCGTCTCCCGCGTGACGGCGCTGATCAGTACGGACGTGTCATTCGCAGAGGATGTGGAGCTGCTGCGGCGGATGCTGGAATCTTGAAGGAAGCAAGAACCCGTTTTTTTTGAAAAAAAACGGCGCAAAATTTGCTGCTCTGAGCCGGAGCTGGTAACGCCCACGGCCCAGATTTAAAGACTGCTGTTTACTTTGAAGACGGGAACTTGAACGCTTGCGGCCCGGAATCAAAAAAGTCTTTTTGCCACTTTTTCTAGAGAAAAAAGGCTTTCTTGCTTCAAGCGCGGCGATGCGGGCTTCGATGGCGCGCCGCCAGGCCGCTTTTTTCCGCTCCGTCACCTGCGCGACCAGCAGGGTGATGACGATGATCGAGAAAACGATCAGCGACCAGCGCTCGGCCTTTGGAAAACTATTGGGAATTATTCCGTTCATGAACCGGCCGAGCGGAAAATGCAGCAGGTACAGCGTGGCGGAGGCGCCAGCCCCCCAGCGTGCCGAGCGCGTGCGGCGGCTGATCGGAAGATCGGCGAAACAGAAGCCGATGGTGATGACGGCGAACATCACGCCCGCCGCATACAGAGGCCATAATTCCGGGTAGTCCTGGCTGCCGAAGCCGAAACCGGCGTGAATATGGGCGGCATACGCTTCGGCAATAAGCGACAGCAGCACGCCGGTGAAAAAGATCGCCCGGCCCGCAGCGGCGCTCAAACGCCAGAGATGCGACAGCCGGTAGATCCCCATGCCGAGCAGCCAGAGCGGGAAAAAGATCATCATTGGCGGCCCGGCGAGGGCGATGATGAGCACAGGCAGCACCAGCCGCCAGCGGCCGCGCAGATACCAGGCCGTACCGAAAATGAGGTAATACGCGACCTCCAGCGGCAGCGTTCAATACGGCGCCATGCTGCCCGGGAACAGATTGCCGTTCCACGCCTCGCCGACAAAACTGAGGCTGAAGAGCGACATCAGCGCATCGACGAAATTCGAATGCAGCGGCGGCCAGCTGCCTTGCGCGTAGTAATGCGGGTGGATATGCCTGCCGACGCAATCGAGCAGGAAGCCAAGAATCACGCAGTGGATAAGAACCGAATAGACGCGGGCGGCGCGGTGGATGAGATAGCTTTGCAGCGTTGTCTCCCGGCTGTCGCTGACATAGCCGATCACGAAACCGCTGAGGACGAACAGAACCGCCAGGCTCTCATTGCCGAGCGGTGTGAAAAAACGCCATACGCCCGGCACCCAGTTCAGCTCCACATGCGCGAGCAGCACCAGAATGGCATAGAACAATCTGGCGCAGTCGAGGAAGGCGCAGACCTCTTTGTTCATCCAATCTCCGGCCGGCGTTAGCCTTTTGTCTTGTAAGTCAGCTCGGCTGCCGCAGCCAAGGAGAATCAGCCCCCTGCCACCGCGGCTGCGATGTTGCGGAATATCTGCGCCGGCACGCCGCCGCCGAGCACCTTGTTCATTGGGCTGTTGTCGTCATTGCCAACCCAGACGGCGATGATGTCGGCGCCGGCGGCGCCGACGAACCAGGCGTCCCGATAGTTTTGCGTGGTGCCGGTTTTGCCTGCGGTGAAGATCCCCCGGATATAGGCGGCGGTGCCGGTGCCGCCGGTGACTACGGCGCGCAGCATCTCTCGCATCTCCGCCGCTTCTTCCGGGTCGACCACCGGCACGGCGGGCGGCAGCGCCATCGGCGCGCCGTTGATGGCAATGATGCCATGCGGGATGACCTGGTTGCCGCCATTGAAGAACGGCGCGTAGGCGGCGGCGAGCTGCATCACCCCGACCGAGCCGGTGCCGAGCGCCAGCGACGCGTTGTCCGGCAGGTTGTCGTTCAACCCCAGCGACCGGGCGACGCGGATGACGCGGCGGGCGCCGCCGGCGCGCAACAGGATGCGAATGGCGGCGGTGTTCATGGAATCCGCCAGCGCCTCGGTCATCGTCACCTCGCCGCGATAGGCGCGGTCGTAGTCATGCGGGTGGTAGCCGTGCAGGCTGAGCGGCGCGTCGTACACCACGTCATCCGGCTGCATCCCGGCTTGCAGGCCGGCCAGCCAGACGATGGGCTTGATGGCCGAGCCGGTCTGCCGGCGGGCCAGCACGGCACGATCATAGCCCTCCCGGTCACCCACGCCGCCGACCAATGCAAGGACGGCGCCGGTGGCATAATCCAGCACCACCACCGCGCCCTGATGCATGTTGAGCGCGCTGCCCTGGGCGAGGACGGCGCCGGTCAGCGCCGCTTCGGCCACCGTCTGCAAACCGGGATCGATAGTGGTCGACAGGGTGGCGTCCTGCCCCTGTCCGATGCGCACGCCGGCTTGCTGCATGGCCCAGAGCGCGAACCAGGAGGCGTGCGAGCTGGGCGAAGCGGCGCCGGCGAGCTGCAATTTGGCCTGGGCTTCGTCATCCGCGCTGATCGAGCCGGTGGCGGCCATGGCGGCCAGCACCTGCAGCGCGCGATTTTGCGCCGCCTGCGGATTGGCCAGCGGATTGAGCGAAGACGGCGCCTTTGGCAGCCCGGCCAGAATGGCGGCCTCCGCCAGGCTGAGCTGCGTTGCCGAATGCCCGAAATACAACCGTGAAGCGGCATCGACGCCATAGGCGCCGGCGCCGAGATAGACCCGGTTGAGATAGATGGCGAGGATCTCCTGCCGGCGGTAATGCTTCCACAGCCATAGGCTGAGCAGCGCCTCCTGCACCTTGCGGCGATAGGTGCGCTGGTTGGACAAAAACAGGGTTTTCGCCACCTGCTGAGTCAGCGTGGAGCCGCCTTGCACGACATGCCGGCGCGCCAGATCCAGCACTGCCGCACGCAGCACACCTTGCGCATCGAACGGTCCATGGTCCGCAAAGCGGCGGTCTTCGATGGCGATGAAGGCGGCCGGCACGTAAGGCGGCAGCTGGCCGGGCAGCAGCACTTTGCCGGCGACATCGCCAAAGCGGCCGGCGATCTCTCCTGCGGGGTCGAGCAGCAAGATCGCCGGCCGCCGCGCCTGCGTCACCGCCCGCGCCGGGTTCGGCAGGTCCCAGGTGAACCAGAGGGCGACAAAGAACAGCCCAACCGCGGCCCAAATAGCGCCGATCGTTGCAAACCGCAGCGCAAGCCCGGCGCGCCGCACGGTTTCTCGCGCCTTGTCCATCCTCGGCGCGGTCTGGGACAAGGGCTGTAGGCGTGCCATGCCCTCAATTCCCGCCTCCCCCCGCGCCGGGTCAACCACCCGCGATATTGGCGAAGCTCCGGCAACCACCTATAGAGCGCGGCGGCCTGGTCAAACGCTCTTCAAAACCCGTTAGGCTGATCGCATGGCGCCGTTTGTCGAGCACCGGAGCGCGAGACAGAAGGCGCCGGGCGGCCAGCCTAGTAGGGTTTTCAGGAGCGTTCTTGCGGGTGTGGCGGAACGGTAGACGCACCGGACTTAAAATCCGTTGGGCCGCAAGGCCCGTGGGGGTTCAACTCCCCCGACCCGCACCAGCGCTATCGCCACTCAGTGGGATATCGTACCGGGATTCGGCGCGTCAGCTGACGCGCTCTGCAAATGCGCGAACAGCGAGAATGCGTCATGGAGGTGTCCCCAGGGGCCGGGTGGCTGGCCAGGCGGGCGGCCGCCAGGCGTCAGGCCTGGCCCGGCTGGCGGGGCAGCGGAACCGGTATCGGCCGCGGCGGTGTCGGCATAGCCGCCAACCGCGGCGAGTGCCAGCACCGGGGCGGAAGAGAGCAGAAGGCGCTTCATGGACTACGCCTTGGAATGCAAAGTTGAAACAGCCGGCGTCACTGAACGGAGATGCTGACCGCGGCGCTGGGCGGGACGCGCTTGGCGACGAGCCCGGCTTTGTTGATGATCACCACCTGCAGCTGATGCTTGCCGGCAGTTAGCGGAACGCTGAGCTGCAACTGCCCGGCTGGAAAAGCGACATGCTCCGCATCCGCCTGGACGCTGGAACCCGGCGCGGGCGGCGGGCTATCGATCACCAGTAAAGCATGCATCTTGGGATGATTACCGGCTTTAACGGCGTCCGAGCCGGCCTTTTGCAGGCCAAAGGTCACGGTGACCGGGCTGGAAACCGATGCGCCTGCGTCGGGCGAGGTGATCACCGGGGTCGGGGGCACCCATTGCCCGGCGTCAGCCAGATCGGCGCCGGCCAGCACCAGCGATGCGACAAGTAGCGCCGCCGAGCAAACTAGTCGAAATGTCACTTTGTGCTCCCAAGATGAAGTTATGTCAGGCTGACGGCTCTTTGTAACAGCAGATTTGCCGTAATGTTACCAGCCGTTGCACCGGTTCCGATGAAGAGGGCGCAGGATCGCCAGCCACTACATCGAGACGCGATATCGCATGGTTGTCATTTCCACCCCGTGAGTAAAACGTCAGGCGCTTGCCGGCTGAAACAAAACCGGCCCTAAACGCTCACCTCAACATGCTGGTTCTGGAAATGCAGCAAGTCTAGATACGGGCCTGGGCGGCTGCCGAGCTCCTCGGGCGAGCCCTGGTCGATGATCCGTCCGGATTCCATCACCACGATGCGGTCGAAATCCCGCAGCGTGGAAAGCCGATGCGCAACCGCAATCACCGTCCGCCCGGCGGCGAGCAGGTTCAACGCTTCGTGCACGCTGGCCTCCGACTCCGAGTCCAGCGCCGAGGTCGCCTCGTCCAGCAGCAAAATCGGCGCGTCGCGCAAAAACGCCCTGGCGATCGCCAAACGCTGGCGCTGCCCGCCGGAGAGCCGCAGGCCGCGCTCACCAACCGGCGTCGTGTAACCCTGCGGCAGATTCCGGATAAACCCATCCGCAAAGGCCGCGCGCGCCGCCAGGATCACCTCCGCATCATTCGCCTCCGGCCTGCCGTAGCGGATGTTGTCCATCACGGAGCGGTGAAAAAGCTGCACATCCTGGCTGACCACGGAAATGGCGGCGGACAGGCTGTCCCGGCTCAAGGTGGCAATATCGGCGCCGTCGATGGTGATGCGGCCGCCGGCGATGTCATATTGCCGCTGCAGCAGCGCCAGCATGGTGGTCTTGCCGGAACCCGAGCGGCCCACCAGCCCTACCCGCTCGCCCGGCGCCACCAGCAGGTTTACGTCATGCAGCACCGGCCGCGCATCAGCCTCCATTGCCTCGGCATAGGAGAACGCGACATGGCTGAATTCCACCTCGCCGCGCGGCTCGGCCAAGGATTTGGCGGCGGGATCGTCCGGCATGTCGTGCGGCACCAGCAATGCGCGCAACGCCTCGCCCAGCCTCGCCCAATCCTGCACCATTTCTACAAGTGCGACCGCCAGGTCGCGCGTGCCGTGCAGGACCGTGAAGCCCAAAGTAATCACCAGCACCACGTCGCCGGGCGTCGCATGGCCATGCTGCCAGCGGTTGAGCGTCCAGGCCAGCAGGCAGGCCGTCAGGATCGCGGTAAAGACCGCGTGGATCAGCCTGATTTTCTCAAGGTAGCGCAGGCTGATCTGCCGCGCCGCCATTTCCTGCCCGATATCGGCGGCGAAGCGCTGCCGCTCCCGAAAGGTCGCGCCGAAGGCGCGCACCACGGTGACATTGTTGATGACATCGACCAGCTGCCCATCGACCGAGGAAGCGGCCGCCGCGTAGCCTTCATGCAGCCTGCGGCCGCGCACCGCGAGCATGCCGAGCACGGTGCCGAGACATCCCGAAACCACAATCAGAACGACACCCATCAGCGGATCGACCAGCGCAATCATCAGGATGGAGCCGATCACAGCCAGCATCGGCGGCAACACGTTCCACACCGTCATGTTCTCGATCCGGAACACGGCGTTGCCGGTGGCGGAAATGCGCCCGGCCAGCATACCGGCGCGGCTGCGGGTGAAAAATCCCGGGGCATGACCGAGCGTGTGGTCGAACAGGCTCTGCCGGATATCGCCTGTCACGGTGACGAAAATATGCGCCGCCACCCAGCCGCCGACGCGCCAGGAGAGGTTATCGGTCGCAATCAGCGCCGCCAGCCAGATAAAGGCCGCCCAGACGCCCGCCACATCATGCCGGGAAAGCACATCGACCACATGCTTCACCGCATATTGCGAGGTGACGGAACAGCCGACGCCGGTGAGGACCGAAATCAGGATGACGATATGCGCCCATTTATGCCGCGCCGCGGCTTTCAGCACGAACCAGAGCGGCCGCTGTTCCAGCGCCTGCATCTGCGGTTTCAGAGGTTGACCTCGACCTTGTGAATATCGAACATCTTAATTCTCCGTCAGTTTCGGGAATCGCCGGCGAAATCTCCTGTGGACGTTATCTGTGCCTCATTCCTGCCACATCAAGTTCCAATCTTGTGCACTGCACATCATCTCCGTTTGAAGGATCGGTTGAATGAAGATTGCCCAGATTGCGCCATTATTCGAAGCTGTTCCGCCAAAGTTCTACGGCGGCACCGAGCGCGTGGTTTCTTTTCTGACGGAAGAACTGGTCGCAATGGGGCATGACGTGACGCTGTTCGCCAGCGGCGATTCCGTAACGAACGCGAAACTGGAAGCGGCATGGCCGCAGGCTTTGCGTCTGGACAACACCATCCGCGACACGTTGGCGCCGCAGATGCTGCTGATGGAGCACGTGTTCGAGATGGCGAACCAGTTCGACATCCTGCATTTCCACGTCGATTATTTTCCCGCCTCGCTGTTCAAGCGGCAATCCACACCATTCATCACCACCCTGCATGGCAGGCTGGACCTGCCGGAGCTGCGGCCGGTCTACGCCGGGCTGCCGGAGCAAAACCTGGTCTCGATCTCCGATTCTCAGCGCACGCCGCTGCATGAGGCGAATTTCGTGGCGACCGTGCTGCATGGCCTGCCGGTGGATCTGCTGCGGCCTTCGCCGGTTGCGCCGAGCTACGTGGCGTTCCTGGGCCGGATCTGCCCGGAAAAACGCCCGGACCGCGCCATTCGGATCGCCCATGGCGCCAGTGAGAAACTGAAGCTGGCGGCCAAGGTCGATAAGGTCGATCTGGAGTATTTCACCACCACCATCCAGCCGATGCTGGGGCCGGAGGCGGAGATGATCGGCGAGATCAATGACGTTGCCAAATCCACCTTCCTGTCCGGCGCCAAGGCGCTGCTGATGCCGATCGACTGGCCGGAGCCGTTCGGCCTAGTGATGATCGAGGCGATGGCCTGCGGCACCCCGGTGATCGCGTTCAACCATGGCTCGGTGCCGGAGATCATCGAAGACGGTGTGACCGGCTTCATCGTCAGCGACGAGGCGGAAGCGATCCGCGCACTCAAACGTATCGGCACGCTGGATCGCGGTGCCATCCGCGCCCGGTTCGAGGAACGCTTCACCGCGCGCCGGATGGCGGAGGATTATGTGGCGACCTATGAGTCCCTGGTCGTTCCGAAGCGCGCCCGGCTGAGCCTGGTCGGGTGATGCGCACCGCTTGCTGAGCGCGACGACGCTGGAGACGGATATTCCCGGGCGGCTGGACCGTCTGCCCTGGAGCCGCTTTCATGTCCTTCTTATCGCCGCGCTTGGCATCACCTGGATGCTGGACGGGCTGGAGGTGACGATCGTCGGCGCCATGGGCGGGGTGCTGGGGGATGTTCGGACCTTGCATCTCTCTGCCGGCAAGGTCGGCGCGGTGGCTTCCTGCTACGTCACCGGCGCAGTGATCGGCGCGTTGATTTTCGGCTGGCTGACGGACCGGTTCGGCCGCAAGAAGATGTTCTACGTCACCTTGGGGATCTATCTGCTGGGCGTGCTGCTCTCCGCCTTTTCCTGGAACTTTGTCAGCTTTGCCTGTTTTCGCTGCATTACCGGGGCGGGCATCGGCGGCGAATATTCAGCGGTGAATTCAGCGATCGACGAGCTGATGCCGGCCAGGCTGCGCGGGCGGCTGGCGCTGGCGATCAATGGCAGCTTCTGGGCAGGTGCTGTGATCGGCGCCGGTTCGACCATCATTTTGCTGAATCCGGAGATTTTTCCGATCAACTTGGGCTGGCGGCTTGGCTTTGGCATCGGCGCGGTTCTGAGCGCCGGGATTTTGCTGTTGCGCAGCGTCGTTCCGGAGAGTCCGCGCTGGCTGATCACCCATGGCCGGCCTGAAGACGCGGAAACGGCGATGCAGGAGATCGAGCGGCGCGTGGTGGGCAAAAGCGCCATCAAGCTGAAGCCGGTGCATGAGAAACTGACGATCCATCCGCGTAAAACATTTGGACTGGGGCTGGTACTGGGCGTGATGTTCGGCGAGTACCGCGTCCGCTCGATGCTGGTGCTGGTGCTGATGGCGGCGCAGGCGTTTTTGTACAACGCGTTGTTTTTTACCTATGCGCTGGTGCTGATCCGCTTCTACGGCGTGAAGCAGCAAAGTGCGGGGTATTTTCTGCTGCCGCTGGCGGCGGGGAATTTTCTGGGGCCGATCATTCTGGGGCATTTTTTTGATACCATCGGCCGGCGGGTGATGATCGCGGGCACCTACGCGCTGGCTGGCATTTTGCTGGCGGGTACCGGCTATCTGTTTGTGCATGGCGCCTTCAGCGCGACGACGCAGACGCTGGCGTGGTCGGCGATTTTCTTCATCGCCTCCGCCGCCGCGGGCTCTGCGTATCTGACCGCGAGCGAGGTCTTTCCGCTGGAGATGCGGGCGATGGCGATAGCGGTGTTCTATGCGCTTGGCACCGCGGCCGGCGGGATTGCGGGCCCTTTGCTGTTCGGCGATCTGATTGGCACCGGATCGCGCTGGTATATTTTCTACGGATATTTGCTTGCTTCAGGCTTGATGTTGGTAGCCGCGGTTGTCGCAGGTTTTTTCGGCGTGGACGCGGAACAAAAATCCCTGGAATCAATCGCCGCACCTTTGTCCACGAAGTGATCCGAGCCGCTTGAAACGCGCCAGTCACAAAATCTTTTTGGTTCTTTTTTTCAAAAAAGAACCGCTTATCTAGACATTCATGAGCATCTATTCCGGCCCTGTATTCGACATGGCGCGCCAGCAATTTCAGGTTATCGCAGACCATCTCGGCATTCCGGAGGATGAGCGTGACCGGCTGCTTTACCCAAAGCGTTCGATTACCGTCTCTTGTCCGATTCATCGCGATGACGGCACGACGGCGGTGTTCGAGGGCTACCGGGTGCAGCATCACCTCACGCTGGGCCCGACCAAGGGCGGCACGCGGTTCTCCTCGACCGTGGATATTGGCGAGGTGGCGGCCCTGGCGGTGTGGATGAGCTGGAAATGCGCTCTGGCAGGGCTGCCCTATGGCGGCGCCAAGGGCGGTGTGACGGTAAACCCGCCTTCCCTGTCCCTGCGCGAGCTGGAAGCGCTATCGCGCCGCTATATGCAGGAGATGATCCCTTTCGTCGGGCCCCATACCGACATCATGGCGCCGGATATGGGCACCAATGAGCAGGTGATGGCGTGGTTCATGGACACCTACTCCACACATCAAGGCAATACGGTGACCGAGATCGTGACCGGCAAGCCGGTTGCATCCGGCGGCACCGTGGGGCGGCGGGAAGCCACCGGCCGCGGCGTGGTGCATCTGGTGATGCGCGCGGCGGAGCAGATCGGGCTGCAGGCCCAGGGTGCGACGGCGATCGTTCAGGGATTCGGCAATGTCGGCTCGGTGACCGCGCAGGAGTTGGCGCTGCGCGGGGTGAAAGTGGTGGGGGTGAGCGATCATACCGCCTGCCTGTACGACCCCGCCGGCTTGCCGGTGGACAGGCTGCTGCAGCATGTGGCGGAGAACAAGGTGCTCGCCGGCTTCTCGGCGGAGGCGGCGGCCGATCCGGTGACGCTGCTGGCGCAGAAATGCGACATATTGGTGCCGGCGGCGCTGGAACGGGCGATCGACGGGCCGATGGCGCGCAAGCTGCAATGCCGGATATTGGCGGAGGCGGCGAATGGCCCAACCATGCCGGATGCCGATCTGGTGCTGGCCGACCGGCAGGACGAGATCTACGTGATCCCGGACATTCTCTGCAATTCCGGGGGCGTAATCGTAAGCTACTTCGAGTGGGTGCAGGATCTGCAGCAATTGTTCTGGGAAGAAAATGAGGTGAATACCCGCCTGACCCATATTCTGGACCGGGCGTTCGAGCAGGTGAGCGCGCGAATGGCAAAGGATAACGTCGTCAGCCGGACCGCGGCGATGGCGATCGGGGTTGAAAAGGTCTTCGCGGCCAAGCAGCTGCGCGGGCTGTTTCCTTAACGCCACACTCCGCTAGCAGCGCCCCATGCGCAATCGGCGTTTGCAGCGCAGCATGAAACTGCATATCTCGATACGGCAATGGCAATGGCGTTTGAATGAGTAACGCGCAGAACCCGCACCCGGGGATGGGGTTCAAGGAATTTGTCGGCCTGATCGCGGCGCTGATGGCGACCAATGCGCTGGGCGTCGATACCATGCTGCCGGCCTTGCAGCAGATCGGCTCCGCCTTGGGCGTGACGAACGCCAACGAAAAGCAGTGGATCATCACGGCCTATCTGCTGGGCTTTGGCATCTCGCAGATCGTCTACGGTCCCTTGATTGACCGCTATGGCAGAAAAACCATCCTGCTGCTCGGCATGACCGGCTATGTGGCGTGCAGCCTGGCGGTGGCATTTTCATCCTCATTTGGGCTGATTTTGGCGGGGCGGGCGCTGCAGGGCGTGGCAGCCGCGGTTTCGCGCGTGGTGGCGGTTTCCATCGTGCGGGATTGCTATGCCGGACGGCTGATGGCGCGGGTGATGTCGCTGGCCTTCATCGTGTTCATGGGCGTGCCGGTGTTTGCCCCAACGCTGGGGCAGCTGGTCATGCTGGTGGCACCCTGGCGCTGGATCTTCGTCGCCCTGGCCGCGTTTGGGTTGTTCGTACTGCTTTGGGCGGCGACCCGGCTGCCGGAGACCTTGCATGAGGAAGACCGGCGGCCGATCGCCCTGCGAAGCATGCTGCAGACCTTTGGGCTGGTTTTCACCGACCGGTATTGGCTTGGCTATACCGCCGCGATGTCGATGGTGTTCGGCGCCATGATCGGGTTCATCAATTCCTCGCAGCAGGTGTTCTTATACGTGTTCAAGGCGCCGCTGCTGTTCACCTCGGTTTTCGCGCTGTGCGCGGGCTTTATCGGCATCGCTTCGCTAGTGAACGCGCGGCTGGTGGAGCGGCTGGGGATGCGCAAGCTTTCGCATTCCGCATTGCTGGGGTTCATCGTGATATCCTGCCTGCATGCATCGGTGGCGTATTTCGGGTTCGAGACGATCGTGACCTTCGCCGTTCTGCAGTCGGCGATGATGTTCTGCTTAGGCCTGATGATGGGCAATTTCGGCGCGATCGCCATGGAGCCGGTGGGACACATGGCCGGCACCGCCGCCTCGTCACAGGGTTTTCTATCGACCATCCTGGGTGCTGGTATCGGCGCGCTGATCGGGCAGAGCTTTAACGGCACCGATGTGCCGCTGACGCTCGGCTTTATGGCGAGCGGCCTGATCACGCTGGCAATTGTTCTTGTGACCGAGGGCGGGAAGCTGTTCAGGCAGCAGACGGAACCGGGCAGCGAGATCCTGGCGCTGCACTGAAAAAGTCACGTGTTTTTCTGCAGAAAAAGCAGCAAAAAGACTTCTTCATTCCGGGCCTCAGGCGCCCGAACATCCCGGCTCAAGAGTAACAAAAGTTTTTGCGCCGCTTTTCAAACAGCGGCTTCTTCCTTAGCTTTTTAAAGGATGCTGCCAGTTAGCTTCAGGCTGATCGCGGCGTATTGCAGCGAGGCCGCGCACAGGATTAGCGCGTGCCAGATGGGATTGTGGAATTTGAGCCTGGTCTGGGCCTGGACGATGGCGCCGATGGTGTAGACCAGGCCGCCGGCGACCAGCAGCAGGACGATGGAGATCGGCAGCACCGCAAGGCATTCGCGGAGAAGCGCCAGCAGCATCCAGCCCATGATGAGGTAGAGCGCCATGATCAACCGCTCAAAACGACGGGGATAGCGCACACAGGCGAAAATGCCGATTGCCGCCAATCCCCAGAGAAAGGCGCAAAGCCAGGCGCCGCCTTGGGCGCGGAACACGTTGATGCTGAACGGGGTGTAGGTTCCGGCGATCATCACGAAGATCATCGCCCGATCAATCCGCCGCAGATGTTCCTTCAGCAGGCCTGGATGGGATAGTTGATAGGCTGCCGAAGCGATCACCATGCCGGCGAGGCCAAAGGCATAGATCGCCACGCTGATTGTGACGGCCGCAACACCCATGGCGGCGGTGCGGTAGAGCAGCACGATCGCGGCAATCACACAAAGCGGTACGCCGATGAAATGAACGGCCCGGTCTGCCGCGCGTTCCGCCGCCGTATAGTTGGGGAAGGTAAATACCGGATGTTGCCAGTCCATGCGCCCCCTGTCGCCACACGACATGTAACTGTAACCGCTTGCTTTGTAGTGCCACGATCTGCGAAATGCGGCAATGCTGGAGAACCGGGCGAGCACCGTAAACGCTGAGCTGATCGCGGTGCTGGTTGCGGTAACCGCGGCGGTGCCGCTGGTGCTGACGATCGGCGACGGCGCGTCCTTGCCCTCCGGTCCGCTTTCGCCGGAGCATCGCAGCCTGCAGGCCGGCGTGCGGGCATGGGTGGAGCGGCAGACGCATCACCCGCTGGGCTATGTGGAACAGCTTTATACCTTCGCAGATAACGACCGGAACGCCGCGCATGGCAGCTACGGCAGGGCAATTTCGATCTCTTATCTCGGCCTGACACGCGAGCAAGCCAGCCGGCAGGATGAAGCTGCGACGTGGCGCGGCTGGTACCAGTATTTTCCCTGGGAGGATAAACGCGGGCAGGACATCGGGAATCAGCCGCTTGCCCGGGCGCTGCGGGCCTGGGCGCAGGCGGCGCCGAGTGCGGCAGAACGCAAGGCGCGCCGGCAGCGCGGCGCCATTTCCTTCGGACTGGAAGGCCGGCGCTGGAACGAGGAGATGGTGCTGCAGCGCTATGAGCTGCTGTATGAAGCAGGGCTGGTGGCCGAAGCCGGCCGCGACGGCATCGCCGGCGTTACCGACCCCGCGGCTTTGGCACTGGGCACCGCCATGCGGCAGGATCACCGGCGCATTCTGGCAACCGGCATCGCCCGGCTGCGCAGCAAGATCACCTACCGGCCGGTGGTATTCGAGCTGATGCCGCCGCAATTCAGCTTGCTGGATTTGCAGCGCAGCGTTGAGGCGCTTGCAGGGCGGAAGCTACACAAGCAGAATTTCCGGAGGCTAGTGGAACAGCAGGAATTGGTTGAAGAAACCGGCCTGATGTCGGAAGCGACAGGCGGCCGGCCGGCAAAGCTATTTCGCTTTCGGGCGGATATTCTGCAGGAGCGCGCCTACGCCGGCACCAAGCCGCCGCTCGGCCGCTCTTGACAGGCTTATACTCATGGGCAGTATAAGGCGGCGCTGAAGACGGCGTGCGAAGACCTTCTTCATGCGAAATATGCTCAGCTTGAGCATTAGGAGGAAAAATGCCGCTTGACCTGACCGAGCGCTACCTGAGCGTCGCCAGTGTTATTCCGTCGCCGGAATGGCAGCTTTTCCTCCCCGATATCGAGGCGATTACTCGCCTGAAGCGCGAGCGCAACGCAGTGATCCTGGCACATAACTACCAGACCCCGGAGATCTTCCACGGCGTTGCCGATATCGTCGGCGACAGCCTGGCTTTGGCGCGCGAGGCAATGCATGTAAAGGCTGAGGTGATTGTGCTGGCCGGCGTGCATTTCATGGCGGAGACGGCAAAGCTGCTGAATCCGTCGAAGAAAGTGCTGATCCCCGATCGGCGTGCCGGCTGTTCGCTGGCGGAGAGCATCACGCCGGAAGATGTCCGGCTGCTGCGGCAGCGTTATCCGGGCGTGCCGGTGATTACCTACGTTAACACTTCCGCGGCAGTGAAGGCGGAATCGGATATCTGCTGCACTTCCGGCAATGCTAAGAAGATCGTCGAGAGCCTTGGCGTGCCTGAGGTAATCATGCTGCCGGATGAATATCTGGCGCAGAATATCGCCGCCGAAACGAATGTGAGGATCATCGCCTGGGCCGGGCATTGCGAGGTGCATGAGCGCTTCACCGCGCAGGAGATTTTCGAGCTGCGCAAATCGTATCCCGGTATTTCGGTTTTGGCGCATCCGGAATGCCCGCCCGAGGTTGTTGCGGTGGCGGATTTTGCCGGCTCGACCGCGGCGATGGGCGATTATGTCGGTCGCGAAAAACCGGCGCGCGTGGTGCTGATCACCGAATGCTCGATGAGCGATAATATCGCGGTAAGTCATCCGCAAACCGAGTTCATCCGCCCCTGCAATCTATGCCCGCATATGAAGCGCATTACGCTTGGCAACATCCGCGCATGCCTGGAGACGCTGCAGACGGAGGTGACGATCGATCCGGCAATCAGCGAAAATGCCCGCATGGCGGTGGAGCGGATGCTGGCGGTACGATGAGTAGGTGTTCTGGCGGTGCGATGAATTCAGCCGTTATCGTCGGCGGCGGCGCGGCCGGCTTAACGGCGGCGTTGTGCATGGCGCCGCAACCGGTCACGCTGCTTTGCGCCGGTGCGCTCGGCACGGCGACGGCGAGCGGCTGGGCGCAAGGCGGGATCGCGGCGGCGGTTGGCGGGGACGACTCTGCCGCGCTGCATGCCGCCGATACGATTGCCGCCGGCGCCGGGCTTTGCGACAGCCAAGCGGTTGCCCGGATCCTGCAACACGCGCCATGGGCGATCGCTTTTCTGGCCCGCCATGGGGCGGAATTTGCCAGCTGCCATGGGCGGCTGGAACTAGGGTTGGAAGCCGCGCATGGCAGACGGCGGATTGTGCATGCGGCGGATGCGACCGGTGCGGAAGTGATGCGGGTGTTGATCGAAGCGGTACGCCGCACACCGAGCATCACGATGATCGAAAACGCTCGGCTGCAGCAGCTGGTGGTGCGGGATAATGCCGTGCAAGGGCTGCATGCCGTAACGCGAAAAAGCCTGTTCAGCATCGCCACCTCTTCGGTGATCCTGGCAACAGGCGGCCTTGGTGGATTGTTCGAACATACCACTAATCCGCTTGGCGCCACGGGCAGCGGCCTAGTCATTGCGGCGCGCGCCGGGGCGGTTTTGCGCGATATCGAGTTCGTGCAGTTTCATCCCACCGCTTTGGCTTGCGGGAAAGACCCGATGCCGTTGATCAGCGAAGCGGTGCGCGGCGAAGGGGCGGTCTTTGTCGACGAACATGGCAAGGCCTTCATGCAAGGCGGCGACCTGGCGGCGCGCGATATCGTCGCTCGCATAGTGGCCGCGAAATATTTTGCAGGGGGACAGGTTTTTCTGGATGCGCGAAACGTCCCGCCGCACAAATTCCCAGGCATGTTTGGGGTTTGCGAAGCCAGCTCCATTGACCCCCGGACTCAGCCAATTCCGGTGCGGCCGGCCGCGCATTACCATATGGGCGGCATCGCGGTGGATGCAAAATGCGAGAGCAGCGTGCGTGGCCTGTTTGCCATCGGCGAAGCCGCCTCGACCGGGCTGCACGGCGGCAACCGGCTGGCCAGCAACTCGGTGCTGGAAGCGTTGATCACCGGCCGCCTTGCTGCCGAAGCCTGCGCTGGCCGGCTGGCGCGCGACTTGCCCCAACCGGCGCCCGCGCAACATGCAAAGCGCTCCGACATGCTGCCGAAAATCCGCAAAATCTGCGGCGAACATCTTGGGATTTTGCGCGATGCCCAGGGCCTGCTCGCGGCGATCGAGCAATTGCAGCCGCTGACGGAGCGATCGGACGCTGCCCTGCTTGCCTTTATGATGGCGCAGGCGGCGTATCAACGGCAGGAAAGCCGCGGCGCGCATTTTCGCAGCGATTTTCCGGCGCTCGCTGCAGCCGCGCTTCATTCCAGCTTTGATATCTCGGTGCGCCACGGGTTGAAGATCGCCGCATGAACCTGCCCCATCTGCTGGTCGAACAGGCGGTAAAAGCCGGCTTGCTCGAAGATCTGGGCCGCGCCGGCGACATCACCTCCGCCGCCGTCGTGCCGGCGGGAAGCTTTGCCCGATGCGTGCTTGCATCTCGCGAAACGGGCGTGGTGGCAGGGCTGGAGTTTGCGCGCTCGGCTTTTGCGCTGATCGACCCAGAGATAAGTTTCAACGCCCTGCTGCCGGATGCGTCGCGCGTCTCGCCCGGCGACCGGATTGCCATCGTTGAGGGTTCCGCCCGTGGAATTTTAACCGCGGAACGGGTGGCGCTGAATTTTCTCGGGCCGCTTTCAGGCATCGCTTCCGCCACACGCGGCATCGCGGACGCCATTGCGCATACCAAGGCGCGTATCACCTGCACCCGCAAAACCACACCCGGCCTGCGCTTCGCACAAAAATACGCGCTCCGGTGCGGCGGGGGCGCCAATCATCGCTTCGGCCTGGATGATGCGATCCTGATCAAGGACAACCACATCGCCGTCGCCGGCGGCATCCTTCCGGCCCTGCAGGCCGCAAAGCGCAACGCCGGGCATCTGGTGAAAATAGAAATCGAAGTCGAAACTTTATCACAATTGCATGAGGCGATGTCGGAGGGCGTGGACGCCGTGCTGCTGGATAATATGGATCTTGCCACCTTGCGCGAAGCCGTTGGAATGATAGGCGGCCGGGCCGTGGCGGAAGCCTCCGGCCGGATTACCCCGAAAACCGCGCCGGCGATTGCGGAAACCGGCGTAGATATCATCTCAGCCGGCTGGCTCACCCATAGCGCAAAAGTACTGGATATCGGCCTGGATTTTGAAACCTAGCAGATAACGCGCGTTAGACGGATCAGTTCGCCTCGATCCGCAGATGCGGCACCAATGCGCATCGGCCCTGCCTTCCGGCGGCTTTCCTGCTCCTAATGCTATGAATCGAGATGCGCGGCAAAATGCGGGCACAAAAGCAGTCTTTCGCCCATCTGCCTAAATGAGTTCAGCCGAGCGCTATGGGCACCAGAAAATTGCCGGCGCCGGCTGCTGCGCCAGGACAGCGCGGATCGGCATCTCCTCGAGCGGGCCGGCTTGCATCGCCGCTGCAAGAACGTCGCGCTTTGCGGCCCCTTCGATATGTATCGCGATTGCATCCGCGGCGAGCATGATAGGCAGCGTCAAGGTAATCCTGGGCTCGGCCGCTGCCGTCGCATGCATGGTTTCAACCAGCCTGCCGGCGGCCGGCTGCAACGCTTCGGCCAGATGATCGCCGCCGGGGAAGAAGGAAGCCGTATGGCCGTCCGCGCCCATCCCCAGCACGACCGCCGCAAAAGGCAGATGCAGCCCGGCAATGGCCACCTCGATAGCCGCACGCCCTGCCTCAGGCGTCTCCGCCTGGTTGACCAAATGCACAAACTTTGCTGCAGCGGCCGGCCCCTGCAGCAGGTTGGCACCGAGCAAGCTTGCGTTTGAGCGGGGCGAGGTGGCCGGCACCCAACGGTCATCGACCAGCGTCACGGTCACGGCCTTCCAGTCCAGTTCCCGGCGCGACAAGGCCTGAAGGAACTTTACCGGCGTTGTGCCGCCCGAGAGCGCGATGGCGGCCTTTCCGTCACGCCACAGCCGCCGCTCAATCGCGGCGGCGACATATTCAGCCAGTGCAGCCGCTAGCGCAGGCGCATCCGGATATTCATGGATCAAGTGCCGCCGTCCAGCCAGGTGCGGCCCTCGCGTTCGATCAAGGCGACCCCGGCGGAAGGCCCCCAGGTGCCGGCGGTGTAGGGCTTCGGCAGCTCCGACGAATTGCTCCAGGCTTCCAGAATAGGGTCGATCCAGGTCCAGGCCGCCTCCACCTCGTCGCGGCGCATGAACAAAGTCTGGTTGCCGCGCACCACATCCAGCACCAGTCGCTCATAAGCATCCGGGTTGCGGCTGCCGAAGGCACTCGCAAAGCTCATATCGAGCGGCACTTCGCGCAGCCGCATGCCACCGGGACCCGGGTCCTTGGTCATCAGCCATAGTTTCACGCCTTCATCCGGCTGCAGCCTGATCACCAGCCGGTTGGCGGCGATCGGCCCGGCAGAAGCGTCGAACACCGAGTGCGGGATCGGCCGGAAGACGATGACGATCTCTGAAACCCGCTCGGCCAGGCGCTTACCGGTACGCAGGAAAAACGGCACGCTCGCCCAGCGCCAGTTCAGGATATCCGCACGGATCGCGACGAAGGTTTCGGTGATGCTGGTATCGGCGCCCAGCTCTTCCAGATAGCCCGGCACCGCGCCACCGGCCGAGGCGCCGGCACGGTATTGCCCGCGCACCACCGTATGGGTGGAAAGTGCGTCAGAGATCGGTTTCAGCGCGCGCAGCACTTTCAGCTTCTCGTCGCGTACCGCATCGGCATCCAGTTGCGCCGGCGGCTCCATGGCGACCAGGCAGAGCAATTGCAGCATGTGATTCTGCACCATGTCGCGCAGCGCGCCGGCCGTGTCATAATACCCCGCCCTACCCTCGACTCCCAAACTCTCCGCCACCGTGATCTGCACGTGGTCGATATGGGCGGCATTCCAGAGCGGCTCGAACAAGCCATTGCCAAAGCGCAGCGCCATCAGGTTCTGAACCGCCTCTTTCCCCAGATAATGATCGATGCGGTACACCCGGTCTTCCGGGAACACCGCGCCCACGGCCTCGTTCACCAGGCGGGCGGATTCCAACGTTTTGCCGATCGGCTTTTCCACCACCACCCGGGCATTATCGTGCGCTAAGCCAAATCTCTTGATCCGGCCGCAGATCGGGCCGAACAACTCCGGGCTGGTGGCGAGGTAGAAAACGTTGATGCGATCCCGATACGGCGCCAGCGCTGCCGTCAATTCCTCCCAGCCGCCATCCCGGTCAGCGTCGACAGCGAGGTAATGCAGGCGGGACAGGAAGCGCTGTAGTTTCGGTTCGGAGAAATCCGCGGCAGCGACATGCTCCTCAATCGCCTTTCGCGCCAACGCGACAAACGCCTCTTTGGAGGAAGGCCCGCGCGAGACACCGAATATGGCGGCATCTTCCGGTAGCTGGCCGGCTAGATCACGATGGAACAAGGCGGGGAGCAATTTGCGCCGGGATAGATCGCCGGTTGCGCCGAAAACCAACAGGACGAAAGGAGCAACAGGAATTACACGGCTGGTCATGGGGCTGTCACGGCTCCTGTTTTGGCGAAGTATGCCGTTTACACAGGACTCATGATATGTCGTCGGCGATCAGATAGCCACCGGGATAGCGCGCCTGCAGCGACACCCTAAAGCAACAGCGCACATTGGACCCGGCCTGCAACAGGCGTCGGCTAATCTTCCAGATCCTCGATTACTCTTCCAGATCCTCGATTACTCTTCCGGATCCTCGACTACTCTTCCAGATCTTCGATGAAATCCTCTTCGTCGGATACCCAGTTTTCACAACTGAAGCATTTACCCGAAAAATTCTTCTTTTTCTCGGATACGTCCAGTAAACTGCCGCATTGCACGCAGCCAGGTTGCAGACGATGCGATGTGGTCGCCGACGCGCTTGTTGCAAGTGCGGAGGCAATGCTTGTAGGTCGAGATTTCGGACCTTCAAGGTAACTCATGGTGTAGCTCCTCCTAGGCGGGTCTTGGTCAATAACGGACGCCGACGGCTAGTGATGCTCTTCCGCACAAGGCGTTATGCGATGTCGTTCACTGTCTCGTTCAATTTGACTTATTTTTGATGCAATTCAACCACACAATGTCCCAATCGTTCTTTCTAACGAGAAATTCATGGGGGCTACAGATCTCTAAAGCAACCGTTTTTTTCGAAAAAGTGACGAAAAAGCTTTTGCTGCTAGTAAACAGCCAAGTTTGCATCATCGATAACGCAGATCAACCAGAAATCTTTCTAAGTTTTTCCTCATAAACAAATAGCTTACATCCTTCTCTTAATCTGATACTGGTGCGAGTGCACCTCGTCCGCGGCTTCATAAGCAGCGTCGCATCGCAGACGATCTGGCCATGCGGCGGCCAGGATAAGAAGATCGGCGGCGATGAGGCGCCGGTCGATGAGGCCGACTTTGCTAAGGATGTTTTGAGCGATTGCGAATCCGCCTTTGGCGCCTTGTCGGTAAAGGCCGTCGGGGATGGCCACTAAGAAGGCTGGCACGATATAGCTCTGCCGGACCCTGGGGTTACTGTGCCAAGCAGCGCCAAAATGACGCCGGCCAAACCTGCGACGCCTTTGCCGAGCGAGAAGAGCAGCAAATCGATCAGCCTGGCATTCACGCCCGTCGCGGCCGGCGATCCGCACGATGAGGCTTTTGAAGTAGAGGCTGAGACTGCCGCGCGGGCTGATTGACCGACGATCCCGGCCACGCCATGCAACCGGCCATGACGCCGGAAAAAGCGACTTTAAATCTTGTGCTGCTAGCCAGCCTGTTCCGGCTGGCACTGGGGGCGTTTACCGGGCTTGGCATTGATGAGAGCTACATGGTGGCGGCCTCCAACCATTTGGCCGCTTCCTATTTCGATCATCCGCCGGTTTCCTGGTGGCTGGAGCTGGGCAGCCGGTGGCTGTTCGGCAGCATGGCGCCGATCGTTGTGCGGCTGCCGTTTATCCTGTTATCAGCTGCAACTTCCTGGCTGCTTTTTGTTCTTAGCCGACGGCTGTACGGCGGACCTGCCGCGTTCTGGGCGGCGGCGGCGTACAGCATTTCGCCGGTATTCTCGCTGGCGTTCGGCAGCTGGGTATTGCCGGATGGGCCGCTGGATTTCTTTCTGCTGGCTGCCGCTTATGGCTTGAGCCGGGCGCTCGGCGTTGCGGAGCGGGAAGCGGAGCCGCAACCGGCTTGGTGGGGCGTGGCGGGGCTTTGCGCCGGCCTTGCCCTGCTTGCCAAATACAACGCGGCGCTGACACTGGCCGGCGCGGTGGTTTTGCTCCTGACCGAGCCGGTTGCGCGGCGGCAATTGAAAACGATCTCGCCCTGGGCCAGTGGGATGCTCGCGGTCTTGCTGTTCATGCCGGTGATGTACTGGAATTTTGCCCATGGCTGGCAATCCTTCGATTACCAGGGCGGCCGGGCGGCGGGGCTGCGGCTGCATTTGCTGGCGCCGTTGCGCATCTGGGGCGGCGAGGCCTTGTTCGTGCTGCCCTGGATCTGGCTGCCGCAAATAATGCTGCTGATCGGCGCGCTGCGGCGGGGGCCAGGCGATCGGCGGAGTTGGCTGCTGGCAATGCTGGCGATTTTCCCGGTCCTGCTGTTCGCGGTGATCGGCATCTGGTCTTCCGCCCATATTCTGTATCACTGGGCGGCACCGGGGTATCTGTTCCTGTTTCCGCTACTGGGGCATTGGGCCGCGCGGCTGACGGAAAATGCGGCGCGCTGGACGCGCAATATCGCAGGCGCCACGGCGCTGCTACTGGCCGCGGCGGTGGGGCTGATGATTGCCGAGCTGGGCTTTGCGGCCTTCCCCGGCATCAATCAGTTCTTCCCGCCGGGCAAGTCGCCTTTGCTGCAGGCGATCGACTGGGACTCGCTGCGTCTGGAATTGGCGCAGCGCGGCGCAACCGGTAATCCGCTTCTGGCGATCGCCGCGTTGCGTTGGTACGACGCCGGAAAGATCGGCTACGCGTTGCGCGGCGAAATGCCCGTAACGGTTTTTGGGGCGGAACCGCATCAGTTTGGGATTTCAGAGCCGCCTTTAGCCCTGCTAGGCCGAGACGTGCTGATCATCGCTATGCCGGGCGACATCAGCGCCATTGCCGCGCAGTACCGCTCCGACTTCAAGGCGATTCAGCCGGCGCCTGCGCTGACGGTCGTCGATCAAGGTCAGACTTTGCTGGTGATCCCCGTATTGCTTGGCAAGGACCTCCTGCGGGCCCCTTGAGCGAGAGGTAGGCAATTATCCGTTCAGACCATGGGCGTTGTCGAAGACAAAACCCATGGTCCAATTTGGCAGAAGTTTTTTGCGCCGCCTTTTTTCAAGAAAGCGGCTTCTTGTTTACGCAGCCTGGCTGAGCTGCGTGTCGTTGTTCGCTTCGATAACCTTCGGCTGAGCCGCCGCGGTTTTGATCTCGATCCGGCGGGGTTTCAGCGCTTCCGGCACCACGCGCTTGATGGTGACGTGCAGCAGGCCGTTTGCGGTTTCCGCGCTCTCGACGACCATGTGGTCGGCCAGGGCGAAGCGGCGGGTGAAGGCGCGTGCGGCGATGCCGCGGTGCAGGTATTCGGGCTTGCCGTTTTCACCGGCGACGCGGCCGGCAACAATCAGGGCGTTCTCCTTAACGGTCAGCTCGATGTCGTCGGCTGAAAAACCAGCAACGGCGAGCGTAAGCCGGTAGGAATCATCGCCAACCTTCTCAATATTATAGGGCGGGTAAGCGGCGGCCGCATTGTCCGGCAGGGTGTCAACCAGACGGGCAAGACGGTCGAAACCAATCGCGGTACGGAACAGGGGAGAAAGATCGTGAGACATGGTTCAAAAACCTCCTAAAAAGAAAAGCAAGGTCGAAATACGCGGAAACCACCATTTGGCTGGCTTCCATTGTTAGCTGCCGAAACCCTTAATGAGGCGTGCCGGCATAGTTTTAGGTGAGGCGCCACAGATGAAATTTCAAGACTTTTGAGAATTTCGCACGTTATGACCGAAAGTTTTTTAGATCGGTAACCCGCGGCGAGTTGAATGCTCTATTCCGCCATACAGGAATACATTTCCAACCGCTACGCGCGCCTGGCGTGTTCCGCGTGGAGTTTTGTGAGCGAGGTTAGCACCTAGGCCTATGTCAAGCATCTGCGGGGCGATCTGGAAAGCGGCGAATGGGACGGGCAGCATGCGCATCTACCCACCAGCCCAGGTTCGACGGTTCGCTACGGCTGCTGATCTCCGAGCCGGCATCGTCATAACGGGATATGTCAGATCCGGGACACTAGGCCGCAACTATCCGAGGCTCGGATTCAAAAATTTGCGCCGCTTTTTTTTAAAAGGCGCAGCTGTCTTACACGTGGAAGGATTCGCCGCAGCCGCAGCGGCCTTTTTCGTTTGGGTTTTCAAAGGTAAAGCCGGCGGTTAGCTTGTCCTGTTTGTAGTCCATGGTGGTGCCGATCAGGAACAGGCTGGCTTTGCGGTCCACCAGGACCGTCAGGCCGTGGCTGGTGACCACTTCATCCTGTGGCGTGGCGGCGTCGACCCAGTTCATCTCGTAGGACATGCCGGAGCAGCCTTTGGTGGAGACGGCAATGCGCAGCAATTTGCCGTTCTCACCGCCGGCATAGAGCGTGGACAGGCGCTCGGCAGCGGCTTGCGTCAGCTGCATCAGCGGCGGCAAAGCGCGGCGGGCTTTAACGGGTGGGGTGGTGGATGTGCTCATGATTTCAATTCTCAGAACATGTTCATGGAAAGCCGGGCGTCTTCGCTCATCCGTGAGGGATCCCAGGGCGGGTCCCACACGGTCTCGACCGTAACTTCGCCAACCCCGTCGATCTGCGCAATGGCGTCGCGCACCATGACGGGAAGTTCCTGCGCCGAGGGGCAGGCCGGCGCGGTCAAGGTCATTTCCACCTTTACGTCGCCGCTATCGGCAATCTCAACGGCGTAGATCAGGCCGAGCTCGTAAATGTTCACCGGAATTTCCGGATCGTAGACCGTGGCGATGGCGGTGATCACCGCATCCTCGCCGATGCGCGGCTTGGTTTCTCCATCCGGGGTCCAGGTGGTGACCGGCACCATCGGGGTTGGGGTAGGCTCGTCCATTACTCTCCTCCCTCCAGCGCTTTTTCCAGCGCCGACCATGGCAAGGTCGCGCAGCGGATGCGCGAGCGATACTCCGAGACATTCGCCAGGGCGTTCAACTGCCCCAGAGATGGGTCTTCCGCGCCGGTATTAACAACCGCTTCAAATGCCGAGCGGAGTTGCTGGAATTGCTTGGAGTCGGTGTTTTTCAGCGCATCTGCCATCAGATCGGCACTGGCGATCATGATGGCGCAGCCGCGGGCTTCGTGGCTGATTTCGGTGCCTTCCCGCTTGAGGAAAATCTGGATGCGATCGCCGCACATCGGGTTGTCGCCCTGGCCTTGCGCGTCGAATGCTTCCGGGCGGCCGGCGTGGCGGGGGTTGCGGGCACGGTCCATGATTAGATCGTGGTAAAGCTGGTCGGACATCAGCCGAACACCTGTTTGACGCGGATCAGGCCGGCGGCGAGCGCGTCGATTTCTTCCGGCAGCGTGTACAGCCCGAAGGAAGCGCGGGCCGTGCTGATGACGCCCAGCCGGCCCATCAGCGGTTCAGCGCAATGATGTCCGGCGCGCACGGCGATGCCCTGGCGGTCGAGCAAGGTGGCGATGTCGTGGGCATGCGCGCCTTCCATGGTAAAGGAGATAACGCCGCCGCGATCCTGCGCCTGGCCGAAAATGCGCAGGCCTGCGATTTCCGACAGTTTGGCCAGCGCGTGGTCGGTGAGTGCGCGTTCATGCGCGGCGATGGCGGGAAAGCCGATGGCTTGCACGTAATCGACGGCAGCGCCCAGGCCGATCGTCTCCAGAATCGCCGGCGTACCGGCCTCGAAACGATGCGGCGGCTTCGCCCAGACGGCGCGCTCATAGGAGACGGAGCTGATCATGTCGCCGCCGGCCATGAAAGGCGGCATCGAGTCCAGAATCTCCCGCTTGGCGTATAGCACGCCGATGCCTGAAGGGCCGTATAATTTGTGGCCGGAGAAGACGTAGAAATCGGCTCCGATCGCCTGCACGTCCACCTGGCGGTGCACGATCGCCTGGCTGCCATCCAGCAGAATTTTGGCGCCGCGATCATGGGCAAATTTCGCCAGGCGCAGGACGGGCGTGTAGGTGCCGAGCACGTTCGACATATGGGTGATGGCGAGCAGCTTGACCCGGCCATCGGCGAAAACTTCTTCCAGCGATTCGAAATCGATTTCGCCGGAGTCGGTGATTTTGACGATGCGCAGTTCGACGCCATGCGCGTCCCGCAGCATCTGCCAGGGGATGAGGTTGGCGTGGTGCTCCATTTCGGAAACCGCTACGGCATCGCCCGGCTGCAGCGCCGTGCGGCCATAGGTGTAGGCGACCAGGTTGATGGATTCCGTGCCGTTGCGGGTAAAAACGATTTCCTCGCGCGAGGCGGCGTTCAGCAGGCCGGCGACCTTGTCGCGCACGGCTTCATAGGAGTCAGAGGTGCGTTCCGACAACCAGTGCAGGCCGCGATGCACATTGGCGTATTGATGCTCCATCGCATACACCATCGCATCTATCACCTGGCGCGGTTTCTGCGCGGAGGCGGCACTGTCGAGGAATACCAGCTTGCGGCCATGCACCTGCTCGGACAGGATCGGGAAATCCCTGCGGATGGCGGCGATGTCGAGAAATTCGGTTTGCAATGCGGCGCTCATTTTGCGGCCCACCAGTCTTCGATTGCGGTTTCAAATAGCTCACGCGCGGCTTCGTGCGTTACCGGTTCCAGTGCCTCGGTCAGGAAGGCTCGGATCAGCATAACGCGGGCTTCCTGTTCAGGGATGCCGCGGCTGCGCAGGTAGAAAATCTGCTCGGGATCGAGCGCGCCGATGGTTGCACCATGGCTGCATTTTACATCGTCGGCAAAAATCTCAAGTTCGGGCTTGATGTCCATCTCGGCCTGGCTGGAGAGCAGCAGGGCCTGGTTCATCTGGTAGCCATCGGTCTTTTGCGCGCCGCGGGCGACTTCGATGCGGCCCTGGAAGACGCCGCGGGATTGACCGTCCAGCACGGATTTCACCACCTGGCGGGAGGCACAGTTGGGCGCGTCATGCGCGACCACGGTGGTAAAATCGGCATGCTGCTGCCCGCGCAGCAGCTGCGCGGCGTTAAGATGGGTAGCGGCGCCGGCACCCATCAGAGTCGGGTGGAACTCGGCGCGCGAAAGCTTGGCACCTTGCACGAGCGTGAAGCTTTCATAGGAAGCCGATGCGGCGATTTTTGCGCGAATGGTGGCGAGATGAAATGCTTGGCCGCTTTCGTTCTGCAGGCGGTAATGCTGCAGGGTTGCGTTTTCGTGCAAGGCGATGTCGGTGACCGGGTTGTGCCAGTAGACCCCCTGCCCTATTGCGATTTCAATCAATGTGAGGCGCGCGCCGCAGCCCAGGGTGATGCGGTGGCGCGGGTGGAAGGCGATCGGGTTTGCCGATGAGGCGTAGGAAATTAATAATACGGCGCCGGCGTCGGTATTCTCCGGCACGATCAGTGTGACGCCGTGCTGTGCGTGTTCGGCATTGATCTGCGCGAGCGGCTGGTCGGAGGCTTCGGCGACGCGGGCGAAAGGCGCGAGAAAATCGGGCGGGGTGGAGTGGTCTGCGCTGTAGGTGCCGTTGATGAAGATCAGGCATGGGAGGCCAGACAGGCAAGTCGTGGATCCCCCGCCTGCGCGGGGAATTACGGTTGCTAGCAGGTCGTCGGGTAGTGCAGCCGGCGCAGGTTCTGCAAAGCTGATAGCGTCCAGGGATCGCAAATCCGTGTAGCGCCAGGCTTCAAGCTTGCGGGTGGGGAGCGCCGTCATTACGCGGCCGCCGTACGCGGCGCCGCGTCCTGCCCCACATAGCCATGCGCTTCCAGCTCCAGCGCCAGTTCCGGGCCGCCGGAGCGGACGATGCGGCCGGCGGCGAGCACGTGCACGCGGTCCGGGACGATATGGTCCAGCAGACGCTGGTAATGGGTAATCACCAACGCGGAGAATTTCGGGCTGCGCAATGCATTCACGCCGTCGGCGACGATTTTCAACGCGTCGATATCCAGGCCGGAATCGGTCTCATCGAGGATCGCCAGGCCGGGCTGCAGCAGCGCCATTTGCAGCACCTCGTTACGCTTTTTCTCGCCGCCGGAGAAGCCGACATTGACGTTGCGCTTGAGCATATCGTCGGGCATCGAGAGTTTCTTGATCTCGGCGCGGGCGGTTTTGAGAAACGCCACCGCATCCAGCTCGGGCTCGCCGCGGCCACGGCGCACGGCATTGACGGCGGTGCGAATGAAATTGGCATTGCCGACGCCGGGCAGTTCCACCGGATATTGGAAGGCGAGAAAAATGCCGGCGGCGGCGCGCGTTTCCGGCGGCAGGAGCAAAATATCCTGGCCGTTATAGGTCGCGGTCCCGCCGGTGACTTGATAACCTTCGCGACCGGAGAGGACGTAGGATAGCGTGGATTTGCCGGCGCCGTTTGGGCCCATAATGGCGTGGATTTCGCCATTCGGCACCGTCAGGTCGACGCCGCGCAGAATTTGCTTACCCTCAATGGAAGCGGTGAGGTTTCTGATCTCCAGCATGACTAACCCACCGAGCCTTCCAGTGACACCGCCAGTAATTTCTGCGCCTCGACCGCAAATTCCATCGGTAGTTCCTTCAGCACGTCCTTGCAGAAGCCGTTGACGATCAGGCTCACCGCGTCTTCTTCCGTCAGCCCGCGGGAGCGGCAATAGAACAGCTGGTCTTCGGCGATTTTAGACGTGGTGGCTTCATGCTCCACCTTGGCGGAAGGGTTGCGGCTTTCGATATAAGGCACGGTATGCGCGCCGCATTTATCGCCGATAAGCAGGCTGTCGCATTGCGTGAAATTACGAGCGCCGGAGGCGCCGGGCATGATCTTCACCAGGCCGCGATAGGTGTTGCTGGAATTTCCCGCAGATATACCCTTCGAGATAATCGTGCTGGTGGTGTTCCTGCCCAGATGGATCATCTTGGTGCCGGTATCGGCCTGCTGGTGGTTATGCGTCAGCGCCACCGAGTAGAACTCGCCGACCGAACCCTCGCCCTGCAGGATGCAGGACGGGTATTTCCACGTAATCGCCGAGCCGGTTTCCACCTGCGTCCAGGAGATTTTGCTGCGGGCGCCGCGGCAGGCGCCGCGCTTGGTGACGAAATTATAAATTCCGCCTTTGCCATTCGCATCGCCGGGATACCAATTCTGTACCGTGGAATACTTGATCTTGGCATCGTCCAGCGCCACCAGCTCCACCACCGCGGCGTGCAGCTGGTTCTCGTCGCGCTGCGGCGCCGTGCAGCCTTCCAGGTAGGAAACGGAGGCGCCTTCCTCGGCGATGATCAGCGTGCGTTCGAACTGCCCGGTGTTGCGGGCATTGATGCGGAAATAGGTCGAAAGCTCCATCGGGCAGCGCACGCCTTTGGGGATGAAAACGAAGCTGCCATCGGAGAACACGGCGGCGTTCAGCGCCGCGAAAAAATTATCGCCGGCGGGCACCACGCTGCCGAGATATTTCTGCACCAGCTCCGGATGCTCGCGCACCGCTTCGGAAATCGGACAGAAGATTACGCCGGATTTCGAAAGCGTCTCGCGGAAGGTGGTGGCAACGGAGACGGAGTCAAATACCGCATCCACCGCGACGCCGGCCAAAGCCGCGCGCTCGTTCAAAGGGATGCCAAGCTTCTCGTACATGTTGAGCAGGTTTGGATCGACCTCTTCCAGCGTTTTCGGCGCCGGGCCGGAGGGGGCGGCGTAGTAGTAGAGATTCTCGTAGTCGATCGGCGGGTGTTTGATGCGGGCCCAATCCGGATCCTCCATCTTGCGCCACATCGCATACGCCTTCAGGCGCCATGTCAGCATCCATTCCGGCTCGCTTTTTTTGGCCGAGATCAGCCGCACAATGTCTTCGTCGAGGCCCTTCGGGAAGGCCTCCATCGCGATATCGGTGGTAAAACCATATTTGTACTTCTGGCCGGCCAAAGCATCGACCGTCGCCTGAGTTTCAGTGGTGGCAGACATCAGGCAATCCTTATTCAGCGTGAGTAGCAAGGGCAGGCGCCGGAACATGCGCGAGCGGCCGATTGACAGGCGTGCGAAACGCCCGGGGAATGGAAGCCTGTTCCATATCGGCAAGGGTGATACCGGTCAGCGCCTCGCGGATGGCGTGGTTCACCGGGTCCCAACGGCCGGCGACGGGGCAAAGCGACTGGCTTTCGCACGCGCCTACGGCACCATCGACGCAGGAGGTGAGTGCGATCGGCCCGTCAATAGCGACGATCACATCTGCGACCGGGATTTCGCTGAGGCGCCGGGCCAGCCGGTAGCCGCCGCGCGCGCCGCGCTGCGAGACCACCAGGCCGCTATTGGTCAGCGCCTTCAGCACCTTGGCCACGGTCGGCTCAGGCAGGCCAATAGCGGCGGCGATGCCCGGGGTTGTCGCCACGCCTTCCGTACGGCCTAGCCGCACCAGCGCCGCCACCGCATAGTCGGTCAGGCGGGATAATCTTAACATGTCCGCTCCATTGTGGACTCCACAAGTCCTGTATCCCAGATGGGCCATGGACCCGCCCCAGTCAACCCTTTTAAGATGTTTTACAAAGCGAGAGGAAATGCATGCTGCACGATGCCGCAACGCTGATTTTGTACAAAAACGAAGACCGTCAGCCCGGCCTGCGCGTGCTGATGGGGCGGCGCAACGCCGGGCATAAATTCATGCCCAACGCAATGGTCTTTCCCGGCGGCAGGGTGGATGCGGAGGATTATACGGCGGAACTGGCCGCAACCTTGCCGGAAGCGGCAATGCAGCGGCTGAAGCGGGGCGCTTCCGCCGAGCTGGCGGCAGCACTGGCGCATGCCGCGGCGCGCGAACTGGAGGAGGAAACGGGCCTCAGTCTGGGCAGCCCGCCGGATTTTTCCGGACTGGATTATCTCAGCCGGGCGGAGACGCCGCAAGGCGCGCCGATCCGCTTCAATGCGAGGTTCTTCGTCGCCCCCGCCAGCGTCGCGAGCGGCAGCCTGTGCGGTTCCGGCGAACTGGAAGCGCTGGATTGGTATGCGCTTGAGCCATTGCTGCAGCTGCAAGTGCCGCTGGTGACGCGGCTGATGCTGCAGCGGCTGCAGCAATGGTGCGCCTTGAGCGAGGCAGAGCGCTTGCAACGTAAGGCACTGGTTTATCGCAGCCCGAACTGGAGCGAGGAGTAGCTACAACCCTGCAATGATGCCGGGCAGCTCCGATGGGTCATCGGCGGTAAACGTGCCTTTTGCCGTGCCATAGCCCCAGGTAACGAAAATTGAGGCCAGACCGAGCCGGTCCGCGGCCTTGATGTCGTTTTCATGGTCGCCGATCATCACCGCCTTGGCGGCGCGCAGCGCAGTGACGGCGCCGGCCAGATGGCGCGGATCCGGCTTGCGGTATGGGGTGGAGCCGCCGCCAATCACCACGGGAAACAACGCTTGCAGGCCGAGGCTTTGCAAGATGATGCCGGTCGCCGTAACCGGCTTGTTGGTGCAGATCGCCAGCTTGTGACCGGCGCCGGCAAGCTGTTCCAGCGCCTTCGCCATGCCGGGAAACATTCGGGTCTCCACCGTCGAGTTTGCTTCATAATCGGCGAGGAAATCCGCCAGGTCGATGGCGCCGGCTTGCGCACCCTGCGCCGCCCAGGCGCGTTCCACCAGCGCTTTCGCGCCATCGCCGATCATGCTTCGCACCGCCTCGGCGGAGAGCGCCCTCATGCCGCGTGTGGCCAGCACGCGGTTCAGCGCGGCGCGCAGATCCGGCGCGGAATCGATCAAGGTGCCGTCCAGATCGAAAATCACCGCCAATTCGCCGGTCATGACATACTCCGATACCCAATTTGAATGCCGCACCTTTGACACGCGTGGTCCTGCAGGGCTACCGCGGGAAGATGGAGAAGGTAGCGGTAATACTGGCGGCCGGGCTCGGGGCAAGAATGAAGTCGGCGCTGCCCAAGGCCGCGCAGAAGCTGGCAAACGCGCCGATGTTGAGCCATTTGCTTAAGGCGGCGGCGGCGGCGTTCGACCGGATCGTGGTGGTGGTCGGGCCGGATATGGACATGCTGGCGATGCTGGCCGCGCCGCACGAGGTGGTCGTGCAGCGCGAGCGGCTGGGCACCGCCCATGCGGCGCTGCAGGCGGAGCAAAAATTCGGCAGCGGCGCCGTTGCGATCCTGTATGCAGATAACCCGCTGGTCTCCGGCGCCACGTTGCTGGAGCTGGCGGCGAGGCTGGAGGCCGGCGATGCCGGGCTGGTGCTGCTGGGTATGACGCCGCCGGAGCCGGGTCGATACGGCAGGCTGGTCGGCGATGGCGACTATGTCTCGCGGATTGTGGAATATGAGGATGCGAGCCCGGCCGAGCGGGAAATCGCCTTCTGCAATGCCGGCGGCCTGATGGCCGGCGCGCTGGACATGCAATGCTGGCTGAACGCCGTGCGGCCAATGAACCGCAAGCGCGAATATTACCTCACCGACGTCGTGGAAATTGCCCGCGCCGAGGGCAAGCGCGTCGCGGCGATCGAGGCGCCGTTCGAGGAGTGCATGGGGATCAATTCACGCGCCGAGCTGGCGGCAGCGGAGGCCGTGCTGCAGAACCGGCTGCGGCAAGCCGCCATCGCCGAAGGTGTTGCGATGCTGGCGCCGGAGACGGTTTTTTTGTCCGCCGACACAAGGCTCGCCGCCGATGTCACCATTGGACCTTACGTGGTGTTCGGGCCCGGGGTGACGGTTGCGGCCGGCGTCGAGATCAGGGCGTTTTCGCATCTGGAGGGCTGCGTGGTGCGCGAAGGCGCCGTCGTCGGTCCTTATGGCCGCCTGCGGCCAGGCGCCGATATCGGGCCGGCAGCGCATATCGGCAATTTCTGCGAAATCAAGGAAGCGAAAATCGGCGCCGGCGCGAAGGTCAATCACCTCTCCTATATTGGCGATGCCGAAGTGGGCGAGAAGACCAATATCGGTGCCGGAACCATCACTTGTAATTACGACGGCAAAAGGAAACATCAAACGAAGATCGGCGCGCGGGTATTCGTTGGCTCCGACGTGGCGCTGGTGGCGCCGGTGAGCATCGGCGATGACGCGCTTTTGGCGGCCGGCTCCGTGATTACCGAGGATGTGGAAGCAAACGTGCTGGCAATCGCCCGCGGCCGGCAGGTGAACAAGGCCGGACGCGGAGGAGCAAAGTAATGTGCGGGATTGTCGGCGTCATCGGCGGCCAGGCGGCGGCGCCCTTGCTGCTGGATAGCCTGCGGCGGCTGGAATATCGCGGCTATGACAGCGCCGGCATCGCCACCCTGGTGAACGGCCATATCGAGCGGCGGCGGGCCGAAGGCAAGCTGGTGAACCTGGCCACGGCGCTGCAGCAGGCGCCGTTAGGCGGGACCATCGGCATCGGTCACACGCGCTGGGCGACGCATGGCGCGCCGACCGAAGGCAATGCGCATCCGCACGGCACTGCGCGGGTTGCCGTGGTGCATAACGGCATTATCGAAAACCACGCGGAACTGCGGGCCGAACTGGAAGCCAAGGGGCAGGTTTTCGCAACCGAAACCGACACAGAAACGGTGGCGCAACTGCTGGATCTGTACCTGCAGGCCGGCATGGCACCTATCGCCGCCGCATCCGCGGCCTTTGCCCGGCTGGAAGGCGCCTATGCGCTGGCGCTGATCTTTGCCGGGCATCCGGAGCTGATCATCGGCGCCCAGCGCGGCGCGCCGCTGGCGATCGGCTTTGGCGGAGAGGAAATGTATCTCGGCTCCGACGCGATGGCGCTGGCGCCGCTGACGCGGCGCATTGCCTATCTGGAAGACGGCGATTGGGCGGTGATCGACCGGCAATCCGCGCAATTCTTTGATCGCAACGACCAGCCGGTGAAGCGCAAGGTTCATCTGACCAACCTGACCGGTGCCGCAATCGGCAAGGGCAATTTCCGGCATTTTATGGAAAAGGAGCTGCATGAGCATCCGGTGGTAATCGGCGATGTGCTGCACCGGATGATCGATGCGGGCACGAAGATGCCGGTGCTGCCGCAATTTCCGTTCGATCTGGCAAGCATTTCCCGGGTGACGATCAGCGCCTGCGGCTCCGCCTTCTATGCCGGTCTGGCCGGGCGGTTCTGGCTGGAGAGCCTGGCGCAGATTCCGGCGGATGCCGATGTCGCCAGCGAGTTCCGCTACCGCGCGCCGCCGCTGGACAAAAACGGCCTGGGCCTGCTGGTGAGCCAGTCCGGCGAGACCGCCGATACGATGGCGGCTCTGCGATATATGAAGTCCCGGCGGCAAAAGGTGCTTTCGGTCCTGAACGTGGCGGAGAGCAGCATGGCGCGCGAGAGCGACGCCATATTGGAGACCATCGCGGGCCCGGAAATCGGCGTCGCCAGCACCAAGGCGTTTACCGCGCAGCTGACCGTGCTGGCGGCGTTCGCGCTGGGCATCGCACGGGCGCGTGGCAGTCTGCCGGATGCGGAGATCGCGAGGCTGACAGATGCGCTGCTGGAAACCCCGGCCAAGGCGGCGGAGATCCTCGCCAATGATGCGCCGATACGGGCACTGGCCGCGCGCATCGAACAGGCGCGGGACGTGCTGTATCTGGGGCGCGGGGCCTGTTTTCCAATCGCACTCGAAGGTGCTTTGAAACTGAAGGAGACCAGCTATATCCACGCAGAGGCCTATGCCTCCGGCGAGCTGAAACATGGGCCGATCGCGCTGATCGACAAGGCGATGCCCGTTATCGCAATCGCGCCATCCGGGCCGCTATTCGAAAAAACCGCTTCCAATCTGCAGGAGGCGGCGGCGCGCGGTGGGCAGATTATCGTGTTCAGCGATGCCGAAGGCGCTACCAAGCTCGAGAAGATCGCAGCGCATACCATCGTGCTCCCCAGCATCGACCCGTTTGCCGCGCCGATTTTGCACGCGATCCCGGTGCAGATGCTGGCGTATCACGTCGCGATCCTGAAGGGCACGGATGTGGACCAGCCGCGCAACCTGGCGAAATCCGTTACAGTTGAGTAACGCTCTCCTCAAGAAAATCTCCTGCGGCGTGGTCATCACCGACGGCCGCAACTTGCTGCTGGGGCATGCGTCACGATCGCCGCGCTGGGACATCCCAAAAGGGTTGGCCGAGTCCGGCGAGACCTTGCTGGATGCGGCGATTCGGGAGCTGCGGGAAGAGACCGGGCTGATCGCGGCGCCTGACGCGTTGGAACCGCTTGGCGTTCATACCTATTTGCGTGACAAGCAACTGGCGCTGTTCGCCTGGCGGCTGACCGAGATGCCGGCGCCGACGCTGCTACGCTGTACCTCGATGATCGAGCGACCGGGTTATGCCAGCCTGCCCGAGCTGGACCGCTTCGGCGTGTTCGCGTTCGATGCCGCACTTTCGTTGGTAGGCAAAAATCTTGCGCGGGTGCTCAACGCGCTGCGCGGCCCGATCATCCCCGCAACCGCTTAAATCGACACGTGTACGGATTGCCTGCGCACCGGCGAGAAGAACCTTTACGTGCCCGGCGTCTTTCTAAAAGATCGTAGCCGATTTAACAGGCGCGATCATCGCCTGAGACGCTGGATGTTCTGGCAAGCAAACCCGGTATCTGCCGGTGCTTCATTCGCGCCGCGTTTACAAGGCTGACATGTGTGCAAGACACGGCCCAATCCGAAGCAAAAGGGTAAGCCACACCAACATTGCATATGCTTTTCAATAGGTTGTCCCAGAACGGAGTCATTCGGAGCTGTCTGTGAGCGCTGTGAAAGCGGCTTGAGGATCCTGGTTTTTGCAACGCCGGGCTCTGAGCACTCGAGAATTCCGTTGTGATGCAGCAGAATTATGTACGACCGTATTGACAATATGTACGTATGTAGTAAATAAGCCTCACGACAATGGTGCGACATAAAAGCCGAACCACTGCCATCACCGCATTCGAAGGATTTTCATCATGTCGAAATTCAACAAATTCATCCCGGCTTTGGCTGTCGCGGTGGCGCTGGCGCCATTCGCCGCCGGTGCTGTTGCCTCGCACGGCACGCAGAAGGCCGCCTATGTTTCGGGTACGTCCATCTCCTCACCGCTGGCTGCGAATTCCAAAGGCCGCTCGGCCGAGTTTACGCCGGCGCAGTCTGGCCAGGTTGCCGTAAACTCCAAAGGCCGTCCGTCCGAGTTTACGCCGGCCAATGAGGTCGCGGTCAACTCCAAAGGGCGTCCGTCCGAATTCACCCCGGCACCTTCGAATGAGGTCGCGGCAAATTCCAAGGGCCGCCCCGGCGAGTACGCTGCCTACCAGCAGGTTGCGGATAATTCTACGGGCCGCCCCGGCGAGAATCCCGCCCCGCAATACGAGACCCCGATCGGCTAATCCAAAACCGGATCGCGGGTAAGGAACGGCCCGGCGCAAGCCCGGGCCGTTTCCGTTTTGACGCAGGACAATTTGTCTGTCGCCGGTCCGGCTGATACGTGTCTGAACATCGCGACTTCCGTATTCAGTACTAACGAAAAAATTGGAGCAGAAGTTGAGCCAGGGGCTACGGATCGAGTTCCAGACGTCGGATAGCCTGCCATATTTTCTGTCGCTCAACCCATCGTCAGATGTGTACAGCAATTGGTCTCCAGCTTCTGGTTTTCCACATCCGCGCGATATTCTCCCGATTAAGCCATAGCAATAGCGAATTGCCGAAACCACCCCGAGCCGAAAGATGCTGTTTCAGCAGCATGTTGTTGCAAGAGCTTGTTGTTTCAGAGCATGTTTAAGGCAAAAAGTTTCGCGCCGCTTTTTCAAAAAGCCGCTTCTTTCTTATTTCCTTGGTAGGTTGACGGGTCGGGGATGGCCTTCGTCATCGATGGCGACGAAGGTGAAGATTGCCTTGGTGACGCGGAGTTCTTCTTCGGTGATGCGGGCGCGGCGCCAGGCTTCGACACTGATTTTCAGCGAGGTGCGGCCGGTGCTGACCAGGCTGCAATACACGCTTACTTCGTCACCGATTTTCACCGGGCTGATGAAGCTCATGGCGTCGACCGAGACGGTGACGCAACGGCCATGCGCAACCCGGATCGCCATGTTGCCGCCGGCAAGGTCCATCTGGCTCATCAGCCAGCCGCCGAAAATATCGCCATTGGCATTGGCGTCGGCCGGCATGGCGATGGTGCGGATCATCGGAATACCGGCCGGGGGATGCTCGGCCGGTGCGGGTTCCGTCAAAGCGGTTAGAGGCTTTTTTGAATCCAGGCTTTCAGCGCGCTTTTCGGCGCGGCGCCAACCTGGGTGGCGGCTGGCTTGCCGTCCTTGAACAGGATCAGCGTTGGGATGCCGCGCACGCCGAACTGGCTTGGGGTTTGCGGGTTCTCGTCGATATTGACCTTGACGATTTCCAGCTTGCCGGCAAATTCCTTGCTCAGCTCTTCCAGCGACGGGGCGATGGCGCGGCAGGGGCCGCACCATTCGGCCCAAAAATCGACCAGGACCGGCGCTGACGATTTCAGGACATCGGCCTCGAAGGTGGTGTCAGTTACAGCTTTGCTCATGATATAGGAATCCTAGACTGTAGAAGTTGTAATGAACATGGCCGTTCGGGGGCGGGCAATCAAGCCATCAGAAGGATACCTGGGCGGGGGCTGGCGCATGCGCCGCAAGCAGATGCACGGGCACCTGCATGGAGCGGGCGTTTGCCGTCCAGATCAGGACGCAGCTGATGCGGTGCGTCGGGTAGATCTGTGCCAGCAAGGCGGTATAGGCGGATAATTGGCGCAGATAGGCGGCGGGGATGGCTTCAATATCCTGCGGCGGCTGCCGGTCGGTCTTGAAGTCGGCCAGCAGGATTTCCGATCCGCCGATCGCCAGCCGGTCGATCAGACCGCCGATTTCCACGTCGCCGATGACGCCGGTGATGGGCGCCTCCGCTCGGGATTGCGGGCCGAACAGCGGCTGCAGCGTCGGATCGTCGAGGATGCTGAGGACCGAGCGGCAGATGGCGGTGCGCGCCGGCTGCGTTAGCTCGGCGGCGGCGTGGGCAAGGTAAGCTTCGGCGGCCTGGGCCCGCCGCGGCGCCGGGATGGCAGGCAGATGCTGCAGCAGCGCATGCACCATGCGGCCTTTGGCCAAGGCGGCGGCGCGAGCCTGGCGCAGCTTGCCGAGATTCTCGCTCAAGGGCGAAGCGGTGACGGCGCGCCTGGCTTCATCTTCGGTATTGCGGCTGGGGGCAAGCGGCTCCGGGCGGGTGGTCTCCGCCGCGGGCGGCGTGGATTGCCAACGCGGAGCGCTGCCGGCCCATGCTGGGATGACTACGGCGGCAGCCGGGGCGGTGCTGGCGGTTTCACGGTCCGGCGGGGCGGTTTGTGGCGTGGCGTAACTGCGCCTGCCATCCGCATCTACCGGAACTGCCAGACGATCGAAGCCGCGGCGGACGGATTCGAACCAGCAGGCGTCCTGCAGTGCATTCTTCGGCTTGGCACCGCAAATGATCAGCTCATCCTCCGCCCGCGTCAGCGCGACGTAGAGCAGGCGATTGTATTCCTCCAGCTTTGCCGCCTTGTCCTGGGCGATCGCCTGCGCCACCGCTTGCGGGCGCAGTTCCTTACGCGGGCAGTAGATCGGCACCGGCGTGTCGCTTTGCGGCGGCGTGAGCCAGAACAGCTTTTCGTCGGTCTTCGGCATCCCGGCCGTGTCCGGCAGGATCACCAGCGGCGCCTGCAGCCCTTTGGCGCCATGCACCGTCATGATGCGGACGATGTCGCTGCCGGATTCCGCCTCGCGCTTGATCTCGGCACCGGATTGGCGAAGCTGGAAGATGAATTTCTGCAGCGACGCCGGCTCGCGGGCGGCGAAGCTCAGCGCCTCGGCCAGCAATTCATCGATCGGCTCGGCCGCTTCCGGGCCAAGCCGGGCGAGCAGGCGCGCCCGGCCGCCTAAGGGGCCAAGCGCTTCCATCAAAAGCGCGTAAGGTGGGATGAAATCGACGCGGCTGCGCAACTGGCTGAAAAAGCTCTGCGCCGCGGCCCATTCCTGCTGCTCCGCCTGGCGCGCCGCGAGTACGGCGTATAACGGCATGTGGCGGGCGGCGGCGAGCTGCATCAGGCTTGCATCGCTCAGATCTCCCAGCGGTGAGGCAAGGAATTGCGCGAAGGCGAGATCGTCCTCCGGCAGCAGCAAAGCGTCGCAAAGCGCCAGCAGGTCGCTGACTGCCTGGGCTCGGGTGAGAACCATACGGTCCGCGCCGGCGACCGGGATGCCGAGTTTTTTCATCTCCCGGGTGATCTCGGTCACCAGTTCGTCGCGATGGCGGATCAGGATCAGGATATCGCCGGGCCTGATCGCGCGGTTGCGGCTGGGGAGATGATGGCGCCTGTCCAGCAGGGTTTTAATGTGCTGGGCAATCTCACGCGCCAAAACGGTTTTGGCGGAATCCTCGCTGGCGTAATCGTCCGGCACCGCCCAATGCGGCAGCTCCGGCACGGCGTTGGCCTCCGTCAGTGGCCACACGGTGACGCTGCCGGCTTGCCCCAGCCGGCTGACGCCGTGGGCGAGCGAGGCGCCCGCGGCGACAACGCCGGCTTGCGCTGGGCCGGCGCTGAATACGGCGTCCACCAGCTGCAGGATGGGCGCGGTGGAGCGGAAGGAGATGGAAAGCTCGCCATCCAGCCATTCCTGCCCGGCACCCTGCACGCGCCTGGCGAAGCTCGCGCGGTTGCTCTCGAAGCTCTGCAGATCCGCGCCCTGGAAGGAAAAGATGGATTGCTTGGCATCGCCCACCGCGAAGATGCTGCGCGGTTGTTCCACGGCGCCATAGCCCGCGAAAAACTCTTCGGCGATGGCGTTGGCGATTTTCCATTGCGCGGGGGCGGTATCCTGCACCTCGTCCAGCAGCAGATGCTCAATGCCGCCGTCCAGCTTGTAGAGGATCCAGGCAGCGCCGGGATCTTTCAAGAGTTCGCCGGTCATGGCGATGAGATCGGCATACGTTACCTGCGAGAGGTCGGCGCGGGCGTGCAGATCCTGGTGCAGGATGGGTACGGCGAGCGTCAGGAGATGGGCGTTCAGTGCCGTGAGCCGTGCCGCCTTCACTGCGTCCTGCAGCTTTTCGATACGGTCATGTTCCAGATCGATTTCGGCGTGCAGCAGGTCCTGCTCGGCGGCGAGGCCGGCGCCGGTGTACGTCTTCATCTTTCGGCGGCTGCCGGCGGTGGTGAAATGTGAATCCACCCATTCGACCCAGGTGAGCACACGGTGTTCGATATCGCGCGCCAGCCAGGCCAGGCGTTCGAACGCCCAGCTACGGCCGGTGTTCGTTCCGCCGCTGGCGATGCGGCCGAGCGCGGTTTCCAGATACGTCTTGCGCGGCCATTCCATCGCCGCCCGCAAGATGTCTTCGTGCGAACGGCTGACGGCGTTCAGGGCGTCGAACTGCATCAGCTCGATTTCGGCCGGGGTGTGGGTGCGCAGCAGGGCGTGCAGCGTATCCTCGCCGGCATTCATTTTGGCGATCAGCTCGGTGAAGGAGCGTTCGTCGATTTCGCCGGCCAAGGCGGTAATGGCGTCGCGGCGGCCAGGTGCTGCCAGTATCTGCTCGCGGGCTTCGCGCAGGCGGGATGCGGCGTCGACGGCGTCCTCCAATTGGAAATGCGGGGAGAGTCCGGCTTCCAGCGGAAAGCGCCGCAGCAGCGATTGGCAGAAGGCGTGGATCGTCTCGATGCGCATGCCACCTGGAAGATCCAGCACATCGCCGAAAAGTTTGCGGGCCTGGGCGCGGTTTTCTTGCGTTGGCGCGATGTCGAGCGATTGCAATTGCGCATCGAGTTTTGCGGCCGGCATGGCGACCCATTCGCCGAGGCGGCGGTTGAGGCGGATGGTCATCTCGGCTGCCGCCGCCTTGGTATAGGTGAGGCAGAGAATGCGGTCGGGCCGCGTGCCGGAGAGCATGAGGCGCAGCAGACGGTCTGTCAGAAGCTTCGTTTTGCCGCTGCCTGCGGAGGCGGCAACGAAAGCCGAGGTGTTTGGATTGGATGCTGCGCGTTGCTGGGCATTCGCTTTTTCCAGCGGGGTCATGCGCTTTGGCCTTTTTGCAGCCTGCCGCCGTGCTCGATCTTGTCAGGAACGCTTCGCGCCGCTGCGCGGTGGCCGCAAGCGGCCATCCTTGACAAGATCTGCGCGCGGCGGCGCATAGATGGCAGGCCGGGGCGGAGCAACAGGCGCTTTTCCAGCCGAACAAGGGAAAATTGTTTATGTGTGGCGGGACGTGGCCAGCGCCCGAGGCCCAGAGCAGCAAAAGTTTCTTGCTTTACCGGCGGCCAGCCCTTTTTTTCGAGAAACAAGTTCTTGCTACTCACTTTCCCCTCCCCATTCGCCACGGCGGGAGACGCCGCGATACGCGTCGTGGTAGGTGGAGCGGCCGGGATGCGGCGTGGCGAGGTAGGGTGTCGCGTCCTTGTCGAATTTTTGTAGCAGCGGCGGCAGTTGTGCGGCGGCGTTGTGGATGATGTCCTGCAGCTTGGCCGGCTCGGACGGGAAAATCGGCTTGTCCTCGCCGCTGACGTTGCGGCCCGAGAGTTTCCAGAACCCAAGCTCGGTGACTGGCCCCTGCAGCCCCGGTCCAAAGGCGCCTGCTTGCGCCATTACCGCCTCCAGCGGCAATTGCGGCGCCGCACCGGATTCAATGGCCTGTGGCGCCGGCGGCTCGCCGGTTTTGTAGTCCATGATGAATATGCTGCCGTCCTCGCGTTTCTCGATCCGGTCGGCGCGGCCGATCAGCGTGAAGCCCCCGGCAATGGCGAGCTGCCCGGATCGTTCGACAGCCATGGCGATCGGCGGATTAGTTGTGCGGCGCTGCCGTTCCGCCTCCACAATCCATTCCGCGATGCGCTGCAGCCGCGCAGACCACCAGTTCTCCAGCGCGGCGCGGGGGCGGTGCTTGCGCATCGCGAGCTGCAGGCTGTTGGTCAGCCCGGCGGCGGCATCGGGCGCGGTGAAATCACGCTCCACCGTGAAGAACTCGGCGAGACCGTCATGCACGATATTACCGAACAGGCTCTGGTCGCTCTCCTCGTCAAGCCGGTCGAGTTCGCGGAGTTTAAGGATATGCTTGGCGTAAATCGCATAGGGGTCGGCCATCAGGGTTGCGATGTCGGTCAGCGAAAAGGTTTTTGGGCGCAGAATTTCCGGCGGCCTGGGCGTTGGCTTGGCGCGCGGCAGACGGTTCAGGGGACGATCGAGCTGCTCCGCCCACAATGCCGCATCATGCATCGGCAGAGCCTGGCCGGAGGCGGCCAGCAGCGCATCCAGCCGGGTGAGCCAGCGGGCCGGCACGGCGGGCGAGCGGTCGCGGCGCAAAGGCGCCGAGAGGATGACATTGCGGCAGGAACAGCCGAGCGCGAAAAACTGCGCCGCCGCGGCGCCGATTTCCTGTTCCGGCGGCGGCAGGCCGGCAGCCTTGCGCATCGGCCGGCTGAGCCAGGGTCCCGGCTCCGGCAAACCGGGCCAAACACCTTCCACCAGCCCGCCGAGAATGGCGGTGTCGACCGATTGCAGCGCCGCTTCCTGCACGCCCCAGATGGCGATTCTGGGATGTCCGTCCTTGGAACGCGGGCGGCGGATAACATGGCCTTCCAACAAGGCGTCCAGCAGATCCGGCAGATCTGCGGGGGCGATAGGTGACTGCTCTTCCAGGACCGCCAGGGCTTCCGCCAGCAGGTCGGAAAGTGCCGCGCCGGCTTCGCCGGACCAGAGCGCGGCGCCCGGCGCTTCCACGCCGGCCGCAAGTGATTGCGCGGCCTCGATCAACAGCCGCAGGGCGTCGGCCGGGTTGATGGCGAGCGGCATGCCGGTCACCGGCGCCAGGCGCATCTCCAGCCGATCGACAAAATCCCGCAAGGCCGGCGTTTTGCCCTCCGCAAGGCGGTACTTGATGCCATCGAAGCCAGGCGATGGGCGCGGACCGCGGAGAAACACCTCCAGCGCGCGGGCAAAGGCACGGCAAGCTTCCGGTGCCTCGCCGGCCGCGGTAAGCGGATGTTTCAGCAAAGCCAGCAGCGGCAGCGGCGCGAACTCGCAGACCGCGGCTTGCGCGAGCAGGCGCAGAAATACGGCGGGCGGGGTCACTTTCAACGGTTCGCCGGCGCTGTCATCCGCAACGATGCAGAAGCGCTTCAGCGCCGCGGCGACTCGCAACGCCAAGCCGCGATCCGGCGTGATCAACGCGGCGGTCGCACCCGGCGCTTGCAGCGCGTCGCGCAAGGCGAGCGCGATTGCGGTGGCTTCGGATTGTTCATCCTGCGCGGCAAGTCGATGCAGCCCGGTCAGCTCAAACTCCGGCTGGGATTGCCAGGATTGCAGACGCTCCGCCGGCAGCGATGCAGCGCTGAATAACCGTAGGCGGCCAACCGGCGATAAGCTGGGCGGCGCGGGCCAAAGCGCCACCTCCTCGCGGCGGGCGCCAAGGGCGGTAAGCAGCTTGGCGATGCCGGCGGCGGGGTGGGTATTGCCCAGCACGTCCCAGGCCGCGTTATCGAGCCAGGCATCGTAGCCGGGCAGGATGACAGCGCCATTGGGCAGGCCGGCGACCACCGCCGCTAGCCGCGTAAGCGCGGGATTTGCGCCGGCGGTGACCAGCCAGATTTTTGCGCCTGGCGGATGGGCGCGCCAGGCCTCCGCCTGGGCGTCGATCAAAGCGGATTGCCGGGCTGTGGGGTTCAGCATCCCCATCTCGGCCAGGATGTTCGGCCATTGATGCGTGACAATATCAAGGAATTCGAGGGTCAGCTGCCAATGCGTTGCCAGTTCCGCGGCAACGACGTTAGGCAGCGTTTCCGCAAGGCTGATCCCGACCTCGCCGGCTTCGTCCAGCAGCGCGGCGAGATCGGCGGCCAGCGCCCAGGCGGCGGCAAGTTTGCGCGGCGAGCCTTTCGCCTTGTTCGCGAGGATCAGCCTCGCCAGGATGGATTGCCGGGTGAGCACGGGAATGGCTGGCGGCAATGACAGGGCGCCGGTTAGGACGAGGCCGGCTTCATCGATGGCGCCGGGAGCGATGATGCGGGGCAGCAACAATGCCCTGCCCTGATTTGCCGGCAGGAATGCCGCGGCCAGAGCGCGGGCGGCACGGCGATTGGGCAAAATAATCAGGCCGGCACTGGGATCGCCGGGCGCGGCAAGCCAGGCCTGGGCAAGCGCCGGCAGGAAAGCCGCCTCCGGCTGAAAGGCGGCGAGGTTCATGTGGTGTTGCCGACTTCCTGTGCGTCCAGCATCGCATCGGCGCGTGCCAGATCGTCCGGCGTGGTCAGATGAAACCACAACCCGTCATGCACGATTGCATCCAGCCGGCCGGCCTCGATGGCGCGGTCCCAGAGCAGGTTCATGGAAAAGGGCGGCGGCGGCGGCTGCGCGAACAGAGCAGGTGTTACGATCTGTACGCCGGCGAACAGATAGGGTGCGACATCCCGCTCCTCCCGCCGCTTGATCCCGCCATCGCGCGGCCAGAGGAAATCGCCGCGGCCGGTTTCCGCCACCGCGCCCGCAGCGCGGGCCAGTAGCAGCAAAGCGTCGGTTTTCTCCGGCGCGAAGGCGGCGGCCAGGCGGCTTAGCGTGCTGCAGGGGCCATCGACCCAGAAGGAATCGCCGTTGATGATGAAAAAAGGCTCGTCCGGCAGCAGATTTTTGGCCCGCATGGCGGTGATGGCGCCGCCGGTTTCCAGCAGCTCATCCTCGATGCTCAGCACCACCCCGGGATAGCCTTCGAGGAAACCGGCGATCTGGTCCGCCAAATGATGCGCGTTGACGATGATGTTCTTCACCCCCGCCTTGCGCAGATGCTCAAGCGTATGGGCGAGGATCGGCCGGCCTTCCAGCCTGAGCAAAGGCTTTGGCGTAGTCAGCGTCAGCGGGCGCATGCGGGTGCCCAGCCCTGCGCTTAAAATCACTGCCGTGTCAGGACCCATCGAACCACCTTTCTTCTCCTGTCAGCTTCATCTCACGGCCATTCGGCAGAAGCGAGATTTCTATTCGCAGCGCCCGGGCTGGGGTGAGCGGGCCCAGCCGGTCCGGCCATTCCACCAGCACGATGCCGGCGAGCGCTTCGTCCCAACCGAGCTCTTCCAGGCCGCGCGGGCCGGTCAGGCGCCATAGATCGTAGTGCGAGATAAGGCCGCGTCCGGTTTCATAGCCTTGCAGCAACGTAAAGGTGGGGCTGGGGATTTCCAGATCAGGCTGGCCGGCGCAGGCGCGGATGAAGGCGCGGGCGAAGCTGGTCTTGCCGGCGCCGAGCGGGCCGGAAAGCAGCAGCACATCCCCCGGCTGCGCTTTGGCCGCAAGGGCGGCGGCGAGGCTGTACGTAGCGGCTTCATCCGGCAAGGTCAGTCGCGAGTCGGGCATGCGGTAAAATACCGCCACTTGATTGGCGAAGTCACCTCCGGCACACCGCGGGCATGGGTGATGTTTACAAGGCCGATGTTGCGATCATCGGGGCGGGTCCGGTGGGGCTGTTCGCGGTGTTCGAATGCGGGATGCTGAAGCTGAGCTCGCTGTTGGTGGACAGCCTTGGCGAGGTGGGCGGCCAATGCGCGGCACTTTATCCGGAAAAGCCGATCTACGATATTCCCGGCCATGCGGCGATCGACGCGGCGGAGCTGATTGCCGGGCTGGAGCAGCAGATTGCGCCGTTTGCCGCGCCGCGATTGCTGAACCGGCAGGTCGAAACACTGGGCGGCGCGCCCGGGAATTTTACGCTGACCACCAGCGCTGGCGACAGCATCCAGGCCAAGGCGGTGATCATCGCCGCGGGCGCCGGAGCCTTCGGGCCAAACCGGCCGCCTTTGGACGGGCTGCCGGAATATGAGGCGACCGGTGCGGTGCAATATTATGTGAAACGGCGGGAGGATTTAAGGGGCCGGCGCGTGGTGATCGCAGGCGGCGGGGATTCGGCGGTAGATTGGGCGCTGGCGCTGAACGGCATCGCCGCCAGCATTCATGTCATCCACCGGCGGCCGAAATTTCGCGCCGCACCTGAGAGTACCGCGCAACTGGATGCGGCGGTGTCGCATGGCGAGATCGAGCTGGTGATCCCCTACCAGCTGCACGCGCTGCACGGCGAAGGCGGCCGGCTGCGCAGCGTGGAAGTGGCGGATTTGGATAACGGCACGAAACGTATTGAAGCAGACGTGCTGCTGCCGTTTTTTGGGTTGGCGATGGAGCTTGGGCCGATTGCCGAATGGGGCCTGGCGCTGGAGAAACATCATTTGATCGTTACGCCTGCCACTTGCGAAACCTCATCCCCCGGTATTTTCGCGATCGGCGATGTAGCCGCTTATCCCGGCAAGCTGAAGCTGATTCTCCAGGGATTTTCAGAAGCCGCGATGGTCGCGCACGCGATCTACCCGATTATCTACCCGGACACGGCGCTGCATTTTGAGTATTCCACCAGCAAGGGCGTGCCGGGGAGCTGAGGCGGTAGAAGCGGCTGATTACGATGCATGGATACCAATTGCGATGCATGGATACCATAGGACTGTTGCGGCCCGTCAATGGAATGACTTTGGTTTGCATCCATAAAAGCAGGCCGGCGAGACGCGCTTCACCCTGCGTGCGTAGCCCGTCATGCACCTGCCTTCGCGGGCAATGAGGGGCTTTTGACAGAGCCCTGGCCTTGAGGCGTTGCTTTGCCGCACCGGCCGCCTGATGCTTTTTCTTCAGAAGGAGAAGTGCTTCCCTTTCCTCAAATCGGCAGTGCGCCGTCTTTCATTCGCTCCATTGCGAAGCGGGAGGAAACGTTGCGCAGATGTACCGCGCCGATGAGTTTGCGGTAGAACGAATCATACGCGGCGATGTCCGCCACGATGACGTGCAGCAGGTAGTCGACATCGCCGCTCATGCGCCAGGCGCCGACGATTTCCGGCGTGCTGGCGATGGTGTCGGCAAATTTGGCGAGCCATTCGGCGGAATGATCCGAAGTTTCAACCGAAACGAAAACGGAGACCGGCAGGCCGAGTTTGTCGGCATCGAGCACCGCCACGCGGGCGCGTATGATGCCTTCCTCCTCCATGCGTTTGATGCGCTTCCAGCATGGTGTGGCGGTGAGGCTGACCTTCTCGGCAATTTCGTTCAGGGACAGCGAAGCGTCCTGCGCGAGCAGGCGCAGGATGGCGCGGTCGATACTGTCCAGCTCTGTCATTAGCGTGACACTGCCATGAACGCTTAACCCTGACCATCGGGCTGTACTTGCCCTGTCAATTTTTCTGGACTAGAGCGCTTCCGGGTCACGTCCCCCCACCGGGACGCTTTTCTTCTGTAAGGGAGAGCTATCGATGGCTGATTCTGTTGCTCCACCGGCAAAGCCGGGAGCATTACCGGCAAAGCCGGGAGCATTACCGGCGAAGCCGGGAGCATTACCGGCCAATCCGAATTTTTCATCCGGGCCATGCGCCAAGCGGCCGGGTTTCTCGTTGGCCGCGCTGCAAGGTGCAATGCTCGGGCGCAGCCATCGGGCGAAGGAACCAAAGGCACGGCTTGCCGAAGTGATTTCGCTCTCCAAGAAGATCCTTGGAATCCCGGAAGATTGGCGCGTCGGGATCGTGCCGGCTTCCGACACCGGGGCGATCGAGATGGCGCTGTGGTCCATGCTGGGCGCCAGGCTCGTGGATGTGCTGGCGCATGAGAGTTTTTCGGAAGCCTGGGCCACCGATGTGATCAAGCAGCTCAAGCTGCCCGACGCGCGCGTGCTGAAAGCGGACTATGGCGATCTGCCAGATTTGCATGCGATCGATTTTTCGCATGACGTCGTGCTCGCCTGGAACGGCACGACTTCCGGTGTGCGCTTCCCCAGCGGAGATTTCATTCCGGCCGAGCGCGAAGGCCTGGTGTTTGCCGATGCCACCTCCGCCGCCTTCGCCATGGCGCTGCCCTGGGAGAAGCTGGATGTGGTGACCTGGTCCTGGCAGAAGGTGCTGGGCGGCGAGGCCGGACACGGCATGCTGGCACTCTCGCCGAAGGCGGTGGAACGGCTGCTGACCTACGCGCCGGTCTGGCCGCTTCCGAAGATTTTCCGGCTCACCTCCGGCGGCAAGCTGATCGAGGGTATATTTGCTGGCGAGACGATCAACACGCCTTCCATGCTTTGCGTCGAGGATGCGCTGGATGGGCTGCGCTGGGCGAAATCGATCGGCGGTCTGCCGGCGTTGATTGCCCGTTCGGAAGCAAATCTGGCGGCAATCGCGCAATGGGTGGAGGGCAACCCGCGCGTCGAGTTTCTGGCGCGCGAGACGGCGACGCGTTCGCCGACGTCGATCTGTCTTAGCATCACCGCACCTTGGTTTAGCATTTTGGATACACAGACGCGGCAGAAGGCGGCCAAGGCGGTGGCGGCGCTGCTGGAGAAGCAGGGTGCGGCACTCGATGCGGCATCGTACCGGGATGCGCCGGCGGGTTTGCGCATCTGGGGCGGTGCGACGGTCGAGCGCAGCGATATCGAGAAATTGCTGCCCTGGATCGATTACGCCATCGACGTTGCCGCCGCCGACTTCGCTCAATAACGAGGTTTTGTCATGCCAAGAGTTTTGATCAGCGATAAATTATCGCCGGCCGCGATCGCCATATTTGAAGAACGCGGCGTCGAGGTGGATGTCAAGACCGGTCTGGCGCCCGCCGAGTTGCGGGCGATCATCGGCGAATACGATGGGCTGGCGATTCGCTCCGCCACCAAGGTCACCCGCGAAGTGTTGGATGCGGCGAAGAACCTGAAGGTCGTCGGCCGCGCCGGCATCGGCGTGGATAATGTCGATGTGAAAACGGCCACCTCGCAAGGCGTCGTGGTGATGAACACGCCGTTCGGCAACGCCATAACGACGGCCGAACATGCGATCGCGCTGATGTTCGCGCTGGCCCGGCAGCTGCCGGAAGCCTCGGCCTCCACCAAGGCCGGCAAGTGGGAGAAGAACCGCTTCATGGGCGTGGAGCTCACTGGCAAATTTCTCGGGCTGATCGGCTGCGGCAATATCGGCTCCATCGTCGCCGACCGCGCCGTCGGGCTTAAGATGCGCGTGCTGGCCTATGACCCGTATCTGACCGAGGCGCGGGCGGTGACGCTGGGCGTGGAGAAGGTCGAGCTGGATGACCTGCTGACGCGCGCCGAGTTCATCACCATTCATACGCCGCTGACCGACGCGACGCGCAATATTCTCTCGCGCGAAGCGCTGGCGAGAACAAAAAAGGGCGTGCGCATCGTCAACTGCGCGCGCGGCGGGCTGCTGGATGAGCAGGCGCTGTATGACGCGCTGGTTTCCGGCCAGGTCGCGGGCGCCGCTCTGGACGTGTTCGTCACTGAACCGGCGACGGACAGCCCGCTATTCACGCTGGATAACGTGATCTGCACGCCGCATTTGGGGGCTGCGACCACCGAAGCGCAGGAAAACGTCGCACTTCAGGTAGCAGAACAGATCAGCGATTTTTTGCTCCACGGCTCGGTGAGCAACGCGCTTAACATGCCATCGGTTTCGGCGGAGGAAGCGCCGCGGCTGCGGCCCTATATGGATCTGTGCAGGCTGCTTGGGGTCTTCGCCGGGCAGCTCACCCAGGCCAAGGATGGCGTGCTGCGCCGCGTACTGATCGAATACGAAGGTGCCGCCGCCGAGCTGAACCACCGGCCGCTCTCCGCCGCCGCACTTGCCGGATTACTGGGCCCGGTGATGGAAGGGGTAAACATGGTCTCCGCCCCGGTCTTCGCCCGCGACCACGGCATCGAAGTCTCGGAAGCCAGCCATGATAGGCCGAGCGAGTACCAGACCCTGGTGCGCATCACCGTCACGACGGATGAGCATACCCGCACCGTCGCCGGCACCCTGATCGGCAACGGCAGGCCGCGTCTGGTGGAAATCAAGGGCATCAAGGTGGAAGCCGATTTCGCCCGCCACATGCTGTATGTAACGAATAAGGACAGGCCAGGATTTATCGGCCGCTTCGGCATGCTGCTTTCAGAGGCGGGGGTGAACATCGCCACCTTCCATCTGGGCCGCGCGGCGGAAGCGGGCGATGCGATCTGCCTGGTCTCGATCGACGGCGATCTGCCTGCGGCGGTTCTGGCGAAGGTAAAAGCTTTGCCGCTGGTGATGCAGGCGACGACGCTTAGTTTTTAAAGCTAGAAATCACTTCTTTTCTGAAGAAAAAGAACCGGGCCGCCGGTGCGGCAAAAAACCTTTAGAAACAAGGCCCGGGGTCTCGCAAAACCGCGGTTTAATTTGGGGGGATGGGATGACCGAAAGATTCAGCAAGGTTCCGGAAGTTACCTTGATCTTCTGGATTATCAAGATTGCCGCGACAACCCTTGGGGAAACCGGCGGCGATAGCGTGACCATGACGCTGAAATGGGGATACCCGGCGGGCACGCTGCTGTTTCTGTTCGTGTTCGCCGTCCTGGTGACTGCGCAGATCAAGGCGACCAGCTTTCACTCGTTTCTCTACTGGGGCACGATCATCGCCTCCACTACGTTTGGCACGACAATGGCGGATTTCGCGGACCGCTCACTAGGCTTGGGCTATGCCGGCGGCTCTACACTGCTGTTTGCCTGCCTGCTTGCCGTGCTTTCCATGTGGTACCGGTCGGAAGGCACGATTGCCGTCAACACGGTGGCGACCCATAGAACGGAGGCGTTTTACTGGGGGGCCATCACCTTCTCGCAGACTCTCGGCACAGCCTTAGGCGACTGGACTGCCGATTCCGGCTTTGGCTATGCCGGCGGCATTGGCTTATTTGCAGGGTCGCTGGTGGTTGTCGCCGCATTGTATTTCTGGACCCGCATCTCCCGCGTGTGGCTGTTCTGGGCGGCGTTTATCCTGACGCGGCCGCTTGGCGCGACGGCAGGCGATTTTCTCGACAAACCCCTAGCGCATGGCGGGCTGGCGCTGAGCCGTCCATTGGCATCGGCGGCCATCGCGGTATTCATTCTCCTCTGCCTATTCACGCTGCCGCAGCGCGCCGGCATGCACAAGGTGCATTCAGAGGTTTAACTATCCGCTCGCGGCAGCCAGGGTATCTGGGCGACGCCGATGCCGTCATCGGCCAGCGCTTCCACCTCAGCCTCCGTGCTCTGTCCATAAATGCCGCGCGGCGGGGCCTCGCCGTTATGGATCTTGCGGGCTTGGGCCGCAAAATCGGCGCCGACATAGGCACAGTTCTTCTCGACCTCGCTGCGCAGTTTCAGCAACGCGGCGCGGACCTGGTCCGGCATTACGCCGCCTGAGCGGCGGTTGGCCGCGGCCGGCACGCCGGTTACCGGGGCCGGCGGCGGCGCAACGGGAAAGCCCGTATCCGCCTCGATCACCGGGGCGGCGCGGCCTTTTTTTCGGATGCCGGGCGCCATCAACGCGCGGCGTACCGCCGTGCTGGCACATACTGGGCAGCTGATCAGCCGGCGCGTCGCCTGCCGGTCGAAATTTTCGCTATCCTTGAACCAGCCGTCGAATTCATGATCGGCGTCACAGCATAGCTGATAGTGAATCATGATAGATCAGGCGGCCAGCATGGGGTCGAGCTTGCCGGAACGATCCAAAGCCACCAGATCGTCGCAGCCGCCAATATGCGCGCCGTCGATAAAGATCTGCGGCACCGAGCCGCGGCCGTTGGAACGCGCGATCGCCGCCTCTCGCTCCGGCGTGCCATGCGGGGCGCTGATTTCGGTAAAACTTGCGCCCTTTTCGGTGAGTAACCGGACGGCGCGTGCGCAAAAGCCGCAATAAGGCTGGGTGTAGATTTCAATCTTCGGCATCAAAAGCTCCTTATATCCCTGAAATACGCAAGATTTTGCTTTACGCAAGCATTTTGCGGGAAAGGAAAAACTTGTTTTCTGAAGCGTTTTTTTCCGAAGAGAAAGGACCGGGCCGCCGTTGCGGCAGAAAGACTTTTGAAACCGGCGCATGGGCGGTATCGGCGCCAACGCCGATATTCCAGCAAAACAGAAGTTTTTCGCGCCGCTTTTTTTAAAAAAACGACCTCTTATTCGAGTCTCGGATCCGGAACACGCGCGGCGGTCAGCACGTTTACACTGGCGGCGCCTGCGTTCAACAAAGCCAGCGCGCATGCATTGGCGGTGGCGCCTGAGGTCATGACGTCGTCGATCAGCAATATTATCCGGCCGGCGACGCGGGCGGCGCGGCCGGGATGGATAGCGATCGCGTCCTGCAATTCGGCCCGGCGTTCGGTGAAGCCCAGGGGTCCGAGCGGCGGCGTGGGCCGATGGCGGATCAAGGCGTCGCGCAGCACCGGACGCCCGGCGATGCGGCCAAGCGCGTTGCCAAGCAGTGCGGACTGGTTGTAGCGCCGCTGCCGCAGACGCTCGCGGTGCAGCGGAACCGGGACCAGAATATCCGCTTGCTCCAACAGGCGGCCGCCGGCGCGTGCCATCAGCAAGGCCAGGCCGCGGCTGGTTTCGGTGCGATCAGCGTGTTTGAACGGCAGGATCAGCCGCTGGCTGAGCGCGTCGTAGCGCAAGGCGGCGCGGGCCTGGCTGAAGGCAGGCGGAACGGCAAGACAGACGGAACAATGCCCCCCTGCCCCGGCAATGGCGCTGTGCGGCAGCGGCACGCCGCATTGCCTGCAGATCGGCGCCGAGATGAAACTGGCATCGCGAAAGCAGGACAGGCAGAACTGCCCTTCCTCATCCACCGGCGCGTCGCAGGCCAGGCAGCTTGGCGGCAGCAGTAAATCCAGTAAATGCTTGGCGGCCGGCTGCAGCCAGCTGATGGTGTTACTGCCGAACATGGGGCGCAGATAGCCAAATGGACGATATTGCGATCTTCGACAGCCTGGCGGTTCGCCGGCACCGCGACCGAGCCGCCGGCCAGCTGGGCCGCGTGGAGACCGTGCTGGAGAGCCTGTCGGAACGGCTGCTTGACCGGCTGGACGACACCAGGGAGAGGTTCAGCGCGGTGCTGGAGATCGGCGGCCGCGGCAGTATTGCCGCAAAGCTGCAGGCGCGCGGCATGCAGGTCGTCTCGGCGGATTTCTCCGCCGCGGTGGCAAGCCAGGCCGGCGGCCTTGCAGTGGCGATCGACGGCGAGGCGTTGCCGTTCCGGCAGCGGCAATTCGACCTGGTGCTGGCGCCGCTCAGCCTGCACTGGGTGAACGATCTGCCGGGCGCGCTCATCCAGATTCGCCGGGCGCTGAAGCCGGGCGGCCTGTTTCTCGCCAGCATGCCAGTGCTGGGCACCCTGCAGGAGCTGCGGGCGGCGTTGCTGGATGCCGAATTGATGCTGACCGGCGGCGTCAGCCCGCGGATTTCGCCATATCCGGATTTGCGCGACTGCGCGGGGTTGCTGCAACGCGCCGGGTTTGCGCTGCCGGTGGCGGATATGGAGGAGATCACGCTGCTATACGCGACGCCGCTGAACCTGCTGCAGGAGCTGCGGGCCGCCGGCGAGGGCAACGCCATCGCATTGCGGTCACGCAAAATTCCGCCGCGCGAGCTGTTTCCTCTGGCTTTGAGCAACCTGCCAATGCGCGACGGCCGCATTGTCGCGACGCTGAAGCTGGCGATCATGACCGGCTGGTGCCCCGAGGAGTCACAGTAGCCCGGTCCTGCGAAAGCTCTGCCACTGGCCGTTGCCGACGATGATGTGGTCATGCAGGACGATGGAAAGTGCCGCGGCCGCTTTTTTGATCTCCTTGGTCATGATGACGTCTTCTTCCGAGGGCGTTGGGTCGCCGCTGGGATGGTTGTGGACCAGGATGATCGCGGTTGCATGCAGCTCCAGCGCGCGTTTGACCACTTCACGCGGATAGACCGGCGTATGGTTTACGGTACCCCGCGCCTGCGCCTCATCCGCCAGCAGGCGGTTGCGGTTGTCGAGAAACAGGATGTGGAACTGCTCGACCTTCTCGCGCGCCAGCACCGATTGCAGATATTCCATCAGCCGGTCCCAATTGCCTAGCACCGGCCGGTACAGCACCTCTGCTTTCGCCAGGCGCTGGGCCGCGGCCTGCACGATCTTCAGCGCCGCGACCCCCGCCTCGCCCAGGCCGTCGATGCCGAGCAGATCATGCGCCGGCGCCGAGATTGCGGAAGCGAAACTGCCGAATTGGCTGATCAAGGCGCGGGCGATCGGCTTGGTGTCGCGCCGCGGCAGCGCGAGGAACAGCACCATCTCAACCAGTTCATGGTCCGCAAGGGCGATGGGGCCCACGGTGAGCAGCCGCGTCCGGAGCCGGGCTCGATGCCCAGCCTCGCTCAGAGCCGGCGCGCCAGGTACGGTTTCTTCAGCAACCGCCCCCGCAATATTGCCGAGTAACGGCATCTCGCTGAAACCGGAGCGGGAGGAGCGCTTGACCATCTGCAACCATAACGTGCACGTTCCGAGGGTTTTGAGAAGTCCCTAACTCGGGGTTAAGGCATGCCCTGGTTTAATAGCTTCTCGTTCAGCGGCTCGAGGCGGATTTTCCGCGTGGAGAGCACTAGGTAGACCGCGGGGACGACGAACAAGGTAAAGGCGGTGCCGATCGCCAGACCGCTTGCGATGACCACACCCATATTAATACGCGCCGCGGCGCCGGCGCCGGCGGAGATGATCAGCGGCACGACGCCCAGCACCATGGCGGCGGTGGTCATCAGGATAGGACGCAGGCGGATCCCGGCGGCGTGCTCTATGGCTTCCCGCTTGGTCATCCCCTGCAATTGTGCCTCGTTAGCCATGTCTACCATCAGAATGCCGTGCTTGCTGACCAGCCCCATCAGGGTGACCAGCCCAACCTCGGTATAAATGTTCAGCGAGACGCCGCCGAAGCCGAGATAGATGAAGATCAGGGCGCCGGCGATCGACATCGGCACCGAGACCAGAATGATCAGCGGGTCGCGGAAGGAATTGAACAGCGCGGAGAGCGCCAGGAAAATGATAACGATCGCAAAACCGAACGTGCCAAGGAAGCCGTTTTTCTCCTGCACGAATTGCCGCAGCGGGCCGGCGTAATCCGCGGTGTAATTTGGCGGCAGGATCTGCGCGGCAAGCCGTTGCAACGTCGCCAGCGCGTCCGACTGGGAAACACCGGGCGCGGCGACGCCGGCCAAGGTGGCGGAATTTTGCTGCTGGAAGTGGTTGATGGTTTCCGGGATCACTGATGTGGTGATCTTGGCGACCGCCGATAGCGGCACCGGAATACCGTCGGATGAGGTGATGGTATAGTCGGAAAGCTGATCGGGGTTCAGGCGCGAGATGCGGTTGACCTGCGGGATGACCTTGTAGGAGCGGTCGTACAGGCTGAAATAATTGACCCAGCCGCCGCCAAGCGCCTCGGAAAGTGCCGCGCCTATGTCGTTCATGTTCAGGCCTAAATCGGCTGCCTTGTCGCGATCGATGATGACATTGGATTGCGGCTGGTCGATTTTCAGGTCGCTGTCGAGGAAGATGAATTTCCCGCTCTTCAGCGCGGCAGCCAGCAATTGCTGAGAGACAGGGTAAAGATCGCTGATGGACGCGGTGGTTTTGACGACATAGGAAAACGGCAATCCCTCCGCGCCGGGGAGCGAGGGTGGTTGAAACGAGACGATCTTCTGGCCGGCGATCTGCGCATCGGCCTCCTCCTGCAATCTGTTCTGCAATGCCTGCGTGGTGACGTTGCGCTGGTTCCAGGGCTGCAGGACGATGCCGGTGACTTCGGTGCCGGGCGTGTCGATCTGGAAAAAATTATTCACCGAAGGCTCGGCCAGGATGAGATCGCCCAGCTTGTCATCCCAGAGCACCTTCTGCTGAAAAGTCGCGTTCGGCGCGGAGCTTGCGATGTTGGCGAGAAAACCCTCATCCTCCTGCGGCGCCAGTTCGCTGGTGGCGCCGCTTGCGAGAAAATAGATGCTGGAGAGGATGATGAGCGCGAACAGCAGGGTCACCGGCACAGTCGCCAGGCTGCTTTTCAGCATGCGGATGTAGAGCCGGTGCACCTCGTCGAAGCGGCGATCGATAAAGTAGACGATCTTTGCTTCCCAGTTCGGGTTTTGGCGATCGAACCGCACCAAAATCCGTGAGCTCATCATCGGCGTCAAAGTCAGCGCGATGATGGAAGAGATGGTCACCGCGCCCGCCAGGGTGAAGGCGAATTCCGTGAACAACGCGCCGGTCAGGCCGGTCTGGAAGCCGATCGGCACATAGACCGAGATCAGCACGATCGTCATGGCGATAATCGGGCTGGCGAGCTCGCGCGCCGCCATGATGGCGGCTTTCATCGGCTGCTCGCCTTCCTCGATATGCCGGTTGACATTTTCCACCACGATGATGGCGTCATCGACCACCAGGCCGATGGCGAGCACCAGCGCCAGCAGCGTGAGCAGGTTGATGGTAAAACCCAGCACCAGCATAACCGCGATGGCGCCGATCAGCGAAAGCGGCATGGCGATGACCGGAATGACGATGGCGCGCGGCGATCCCAGGAAGGCAAACACCACCAACGTGACGATCAGCAGCGATTCCACCAGGGACTTCAAGACGTCATAGATGGAGGCGTTGACAAAGTCGGTGGAATCATAGGCGATCCTGCCATGCAGCCCGGCCGGAAGCGCTGCCAATATGCCGGGCGTAATCTTTCGCACCCCTGAGATGACATCGAGCAGATTTGCATCCGGCGCGATCTGCACGCCGATGAACTGGCCGCTTTTCTTGCTGAACGTCACATGTTGCTCATAGCTATCCGAGCCGAGCTCGACTTTGGCCACGTCTTTCAGCCGGATGATCGCGCCATTGGCCTGTTTGACGACGAGATTTTCAAAATCCCGTGCATCATGCAGGCTGGTATTCGCGGTCAGCGTGACCTGCACCATCTGGCCCTTGGTGTTGCCGAGTGCTGCGATGAAATTGTTATTGCCGAGTGCGGCGTAAACGGCGCTGGCAGTCATGCCGTATGACGCCAGCTTGTTGGGATCCAGCCAGATGCGCATGGCGAAATTCTCGATGCCGAGGATTTCCGCGGTCTGCACGCCCTTCACCGCCTGGATCTGCGGCTGCACGACGCGCACCAGATAATCCGTAACCTGGGCCGGCGTCAGCACCGTGCTGGCAAAGCCGATATACATGGCATCGACGGTCTGGCCTTCCTGCAGGGTTAGTACCGGCTGCTGGGTACCTGTGGGAAGCTGGCTCAAAACCGAATTGATCTTGGCGCTGACCTCGGTAAGCGCCGCATCCGCATCGTGATTGAGGATCAGGTTGATGGTGATGGTCGACGTGCTGGTCTGGCTGGACGAGGTCATGTAGTCGATGCCGTTGACCTGGGCGACCGCCTGTTCCAGCGGCGTCGTGATATAGCCCGCCATCGTATCCGGATCGGCGCCAGGATAGGTTGTGGTGATGGTGATGGTGGCGTTCTCGGTCCGTGGATATTCCAGCACGGGAAGCCCGCTGATGGCGCGCAGGCCGAGCACCAGGATCGTCAGGCTGACCACCATGGCCAGCACCGGTTTGCGGATGAAGAGATCGGTGAAATTGCCCATGCCTAGCGCGCTCTATTCATTCGGCGGATTTGGGTTAGGCTGGTTCGGCGGCTCGATCGAATTGTTGATCAATACGACCGAGCCGTTTTTCAGCTTGAGCTGTCCGGCATTGACCACCTGATCGCCGTCTTTGATACCGTCCAGCACTGCGACCTGGTCGCCACGGGTGTCGCCAAGCACGACGAACGCCTGATGGGCGACAAGGTCATCCTTGCCCTTGGCGTCCTTGCCGTGGGTGACGACAAAAATCGTGTCGCCGTAGGAGTTATAGGCGACGGCGGTAAGCGGCAGGGTGACGAGATTCTTCGGCTGGCCGACATCGACGCTGACGGTGCCGAACATGCCCGGCCGCAGCAGCAGATCATCGTTGCGCAAGGTGGCGCGGACCTGCACCGTGCGCGTGGTGGTACCGACCGCCGAGTTGATCGCGGAAATTTCTCCCTGGAAACTCTTATCCGGAAAGGCGTCGATCCCGATGCTGACCTTCTGGCCGACGCCGATCTGCGCGAGCGCCTGCTGCGGCAGATAGAAATCGATATAAAGCGGGTTGAGCTGCTGCAGCGTGACGATCTGCGTGCCGGCCGCCAGATATTGCCCGAGATCGACCTGGCGGATGCCGAGCGTGCCGGCGAATGGCGCCTTGACCTGCTTCTCAGCCATCAACTCCTGCTGCGCCTGCACCTGCGCCTGCGCGCTGGCCAAGGTGGCGCGGTCGGTATCGACCACAGCCTGGCTGACGGCATCGGCGCTGAATTGCTTGACGTCGCGATCATAGGTGATCGCATCCAGCGCGCTCACGGCCTGCAGCTGCTCCAGCACCGCCGGATCGTTGTTGGCGCGCAAGGTCAGGAGAAGCTGCCCGGTCTTTACGGTCTGCCCGGAGTCGAAATCGATCGTATCGACGATGCCGGAAACCTCCGAAGACAGATTGGCGCCGTTGATCGCGACCAGGCTGCCGACGGAATTCAGCGCGGATTGCCAGGGGGTGGATTGCGCCTGCACGATGGCGACGGTTTGCGGCGGGTTCGACAAGGTGGTGAGGAAACGCGCGATCATGATGTTTCTGAAAACGCCGAAGCCGAACACCAGGAAAAACAGCACGCCGACGCAGACGAGCATGACGACCAGGCGCAAGACCACGCGCGGGCGGCGGGGCGGCGGCAAAGCGACGGGGGCAATTTTTTCGCTCATCTAAATCAACCTTGCTTCATGGTCGCTTCTGGTCATGGAATGATGCCGCAGCAATTGCCGGCGGCGCCCGCATCGTCACGGTGCCACCAGCCGCCGCCCAACGCCTGATACAGCGCCGCGGTATCCGACAGCCGCAGCGCCTGCGCCTTAACGCGGGCGATGATCGCATTCTGGTAGGTGGTCTGCGCCGTCAGTACCGCGGTGATCGGCTGGCCGCCAAGCTTGAACTGGTTCTGCGTGACGGTCAGGCTGTTCGCGGCGGCCTGCGCGGCAGCGTCATTGGCGTCCAGCGCCGCCGCATCGAACTGCAGCGCCTGCAGCGCGTTGGCGACATTTTCAAAGGCGCCAAGCACGGTTTCCTGATAGGTCGCGCCGGCGCTGCGCAACGTGTACAGCGCCGCTTTGCGCCTGGCCGACAGCGTGCCGCCCTCGAAGATCGGCTGGGTGATGCCGGCGACCAGGCTCCACATCAAGGTTTGCGGTGTGAACAAGCTGCCCGAATCCAGCGCTTCATGGCCGAAACTGGCGCTCAAGGGTATCTGCGGCAGCATATTCGCGGTGGCAACGCCGAGATTGGCGGAGGCTTCATGCAATTGCGCCGCCGCTTCCTGAATATCCGGCCGCTGGTTGACCAAGTTGGACGGCAGGCTGACGGGCAGATTTTCCGGCAAGGTCAGCGCGCCCAGTGTGAAATCCTCGACGTGGAAACTGGCGGGGTATGTCCCGACTAGATCGGCCAGCTGGTTGCGCGCCTGCGCCAGCTGCGATCGCAGCGAAGGCAGGCCGGCAATCGCGCTCTCCAAGGTCGCCTGCTCGTTCAACACATCTGCTTTCGGGACGCCGCCGAAGTTGAATTGCTTGTTCAGAATATCAAGCTGCGACTGCTCGGCGCCGATGACCTGCCGGGTTGCGTCGATCTGTGCGGCGAGCGACGCCTCGTTCACGGCGGCCGTAACGATATTGGCGGTCAGCGTGAGATAGGCGGCTTCCAGCTCATAACGTTCATAATCGGCTTGCGCTACCAGGCTCTCCACCTGCCGCCGCACGCCGCCGAAGACATCCGGGTTATAGGAAGCGCTGACGCTGGCGTCGTAGACGGTGAACGGCGGGATGGTGAAATTGCCCGACGCTGCGGCGCCGGTTTCGCCCGCGCTGGCGAGTTGGGCCGAAGAGATCTGCTCCCGCTCCGCCTGGAAACTGCCTGAGACGGTTGGGAAAAACCCGCCTTGCTCGGCCCTAACATTCTCCTCTGCTTCCAGCAGGGTGTTCTCGGCCGCTACCAGATTGGGGCTGTTCTGCATTGCCGACGCGATCAGGCTGTTCAGTTCCGGGGAGCGGTACAATGTCCACCAATCGGCGGAGATATCCGCGTTGGTGACGTAGAGCTGCGTGAGGCCGCCGCCGGCAGCTTCTGGAGGAAGCGGCGTAGGCGTATAGCCCGCAACATTCGGCGGCGCCGGCTGGTGATAATTCGGCCCCACCGCACAGGCGGCAAGCAGGGATGCCAGCGATACGGCTGAAACCCCAAGGAGGAAACCGGTAGGTTTCATACAAATTCGAGTAAAGCGCTTTTCATGTTCCGTCAACCCGCACGGAACGGCAACGATCAGCTATATCGGGCTTGAAGATATTGGAAACTTGCAAGTTTCCCCGAAGCTGTTAAGGACGAAAATCATGTCTCGCGGTATATACGCTTCGAAACAGCGCGCGGCCGAGCCAGCTCGGCTGAGAAGCGCGTTCAAGCCGGCATTGAAAGGCGATGCCGAGGATACCGCAAAGATGCTGCAGCTCATCGAAGCCGCGGAAGACATATTCCTGGCAAAAGGATATCATACCGCAACAATGAGCGACGTCGCGCAAGCCGCCGGCATGTCGAAAAAAACCGTGTACAAGCTTATCGAATCCAAGGGCGGACTGTTCGCGGCGCTGTTGGACTATCACCAGGAGAAGCTGCTAATTCCGGCAATCCGGGAGGATTGGCCGATCCACGAGATCCTGGTGCAGAACCTGCTCTGCCTGGCGCAGTTCCTACTTTCCCCGCAACAGATCGCCATCATCCGGCTGATCATGGCGGAATATACGCACGGCAAGGATTTTGGCCGGGTTTTTCACCAGAAGCGGGTGATGAAGGGCAAGCTGCAGCTGGAAAACTGCCTGACGAAAATCGGCCCGCCACTCTACGACAAGTTGGAAGATGTGAGGGATATGTCCGGTATGCTGTTCGGCATGGCGCTGGGCGAATTCCATCTTGGGGTACTGATCGGTTTCCGGGCAATGCCGACAAAGACCGTGCTAACACGCAGGGTCCGGCTGGCGGTGGATCTTTTTCTAAAAGGGTTCGAACGAAGGAAGTAGCCGCTTTTGGAATAGCGGCGCAAAACTTTTGCGCCTTAGAGCCGGGATCTGCCGCCACCCCAGCCCCAGCTCATAAAAGTGTTTTTGGTTCTTTTTCTCTTTTTCCTCAGAAAAATAAGTTTCTCCTTCCTTACCCTCCCGTGACGCTCATATGCCGGCTCACCGCAGGCGCGTTCTGCCGGCGGTCGATCACGAAATCGTGGCCCTTCGGTTTGCGGGAGATCGCCTCCCTGATGGCCTGTTCCAGCGGCGCGTCGGTCGAGGATTGGCGGAGCGGCGCGCGCAGATCAGCGGCGTCGTCCTGGCCGAGGCACATATACAAGGTGCCGGTGCAGGTGACGCGGACACGGTTGCAGCCCTCGCAGAAATTATGGGTGAGCGGAGTGATGAAACCCAGGCGCTGGTTAGTTTCCGCAATTGTTACATAGCGGGCGGGGCCGCCCGTGCGATGCAGGCTCGGCGTCAGCGTCCAGCGCCGTTCAAGCCGGGCGCGGACCAGGGAGAGCGGCAGGTATTGGGCACAGCGATCGCCTTCGATTTCGCCCATCGGCATCGTCTCGATCAGGCAGAGGTCGAAGCCATGCTGGCCGCAGAACTCGATCATGTGGTCGAATTCATCCTCGTTCACATCCCGCAGCGCGACCATATTGATTTTAACACCCAGGCCGGCGGCCTTGGCCGCCTTCAACCCATCCACCACCACCGGTAAATGACCCCTGCGGGTGATGCGGGTAAATTTCGACGCGTCCAGCGTGTCCAGGCTGACATTGATGCGCTCCATGCCGGCGGCCCTTAAACCTTCAGCATGTTTCACCAGCTGGCTGCCGTTGGTGGTCAACGTCAGTTCCTCCAACCCTTGCCCGAGCCTCGCACCTAGATTGCGGATCAGGGACATCACGTCGCGCCGCACCAGCGGCTCGCCGCCGGTCAGCCGTAATCTGGTGACACCAAGATCGATGAAGGCGCCGCAGAGCCGGTCCAGCTCTTCCAGTGTGAGCAGGTCGTTCTTGGGCAAGAATTGCATGTCTTCGGACATGCAGTAGACGCAGCGGAAGTCGCAGCGGTCAGTGACGGAGACACGCAGATAGGTAATGGCGCGGCCGAACGGATCGATCATGGCGCCAACTTCCGCTTAGGGCGGCGGTTCTGCAAGGGCAAGCTCATGCGGGTCTGTCCAGCGTGATGTCGCTGACCCGTTCCAGGCTCACCTGAGCGCTGTTGATGACGATCTTGCCGGCGTCCTCGAACATCACGGTGACGCGTTCGCCAATGGCGGACTGCACCTGACCCAAGCCCCATTCCGGCTTCTTCGGATGGCGGACATAGATGCCGGGCTCGAACTCGCTTCTCTCAAACATCGTGTTTCGTCCAACCGCAGGATTGCAATACTGCCTGCATATGATGCGGCACCGGCGCAATTGCGCCTGCCGGCGGCTGCAGCGGCAACAAAATCTGCCGGGCCAGCAGGCATAGCATGCCACCGGCTTTGCCGTAGACGGCATCGCCGAGGATGGGATGGCCTAAAGCTGCGCAATGGGCGCGGATCTGGTGCGTACGGCCGGTGTGCGGATGCAGTTCCAGCCATGCGATGTCAGCGCCATGACCGCGCAGGCGCCAGGAGGTGCTGGCCGGCGGCGCATCGGCGGCTGGGACCATTTTCCAGCTTTTTCCATCGGCTTTGGCCAATGGCAGGTCGATGCTGCCGGCTTGTTGCGCCGGGTTGCCGGCGACGGCCGCCCAGTAGGTTTTCTGCACCTGGCCGCTCGCGAATAATTGCTGGGCGGCGAGCAAGGCGGATTTTTTCAGCGCGATGACCAAGCAGCCGGCGGTGTCGCGGTCCAGCCGATGCGCCAGCCAGGGACCGTTTTTGCCTTTCCGCCAGGCGGGAAAAAAATCCTCGATATTCTCGCCGCCGGCGCGGGTTGCGTGCACCGGGGTGCCGGCCGGCTTGTCGATGATCAGAAAACGAGCATCGCTGAACAGGATTTCCGGCGCGGTCACACCCGCAAGCGGTCCGGAATCGTGAAGCCGAGCCGGCGCGGGATGTCCCAGATTTCGCGCGCTTTGCGCATTTCGGTGAAGCCGGCTTTCAGATAATTCGGCAGCGCGTTCGGGTGGTCGGCGGTGCAGGTGTTTACCGTGAGGCGGCGGGCCGGGCCGGGCTGGCCGCTGGGCGATTGATCGATCAGCGCAACCTCGTTGATCGCGGAGCGCAGCAGCTTCATGCCCAGGCCTTTGCCGATCATCTCCTGCATCAACCCGAAATAGTTCAAATTGACGTCCGGCCAGTTGCTGGCCTCCAGCTCGAAAAATCCTGCCGGGCTGCCTCCATAGTTCAGCACATAGGTCAGCACCGCCGGGTTGGCGAGATGCCGTTCCAGCATTGCGTCCGGCATGACGCGTCGCAGCCACCACAACCAGGGGCCGCCAATGTCATCGTAGAGCTTACGGTAGGCCGTGATGCTCAGACGGCGCCGGACCAGCAGCGCGCCTGTCGGAAAATTCTCCGCCGGCAGCGGCGCCGGGACCGGCATCTGCAGAAACGTCACCATTACCGCTATCCTGTCCGCCGCCTCGCCGGGGGCCAGACGCGCGTAGTCCAGCACGGCTAATCGTCGAGGAAGCTGCGCAGTTTGCGGCTGCGCGACGGGTGTTTCAGTTTACGCAGCGCCTTGGCCTCGATCTGCCGGATGCGCTCGCGGGTCACGTTAAATTGCTGCCCAACCTCCTCCAGCGTGTGATCGGTGTTCATGCCGATGCCAAAGCGCATGCGCAGCACGCGTTCCTCGCGCGGGGTAAGCGAGGAGAGCACCCGTGTTGCGGCTTCGCGCAGATTGGCCTGGACCGCCGCATCCAGCGGGATGATGGCGCCCTTATCCTCGATGAAGTCGCCGAGATGGCTATCTTCCTCATCGCCGATCGGGGTTTCCAGGCTGATCGGCTCCTTCGCGATTTTCAGCACTTTGCGCACTTTTTCCAATGGCATGCCGAGTTTCTCCGCCAGCTCCTCCGGCGTCGGCTCGCGGCCGATCTCGTGCAGCATCTGGCGCGAGGTGCGGACCAGCTTGTTGATGGTCTCGATCATGTGCACCGGAATGCGGATGGTGCGCGCCTGGTCGGCGATCGAGCGGGTGATCGCCTGGCGGATCCACCAGGTGGCGTAGGTGCTGAACTTGTAGCCGCGACGGTATTCGAACTTATCGACCGCCTTCATCAGGCCGATATTGCCTTCCTGGATCAGGTCTAGGAATTGCAGGCCGCGATTGGTGTATTTTTTGGCAATCGAGATCACCAGGCGCAGATTGGCCTCGATCATTTCCTTCTTGGCGCGGGTGGAATCGCGCTCACCGCGGGAAACGGTGGAATAGACGCGGCGGAACTCCTCGATCGGCAGGCCGCCTTCGCTCGCCACCTTGCCGATCTGGGTTCGCAGTTCCGTGACCTGAGCCAGATATTTCTGCACGAAAATCTTCCAGCCTTTGCCGGGCAGGTTGCCGACATCGGTCAGCCAGTTCGGGTCCATCTCGCGGCCGCGGTAGTGCTGCAGGAATTCTTCGCGGGTCACTTTCGAGCCCTCGGCCAGCCGCAATATCTGGCCTTCCAGGCCGTTCAGGCGCTGGTTGAGCACTTTGAGCTGGGCGACCAGCTCCTCGATCCGGTTGTTGTGCAGCCGCACCTGCTCGACCTTCGCCACCAGTTCGTCGCGCAGCTTCTCATAGGTTTTCTCCGAACGCGTGTTCACATCCGCGCCGGCGGTCAGGTTGTCCAGCCGCTTCTGCTGCAGTTTTGCGAGCTTTTCGTAGAGCTTCTCGATCTCCTCGAAATAGGTGAAGATTTCGGGCTTGAGCTTCTCCTCGAGCGCGGACAGCGACATCCCGACGCCCTCGCCGTCCTCGTCATCGTCCATTTCCTCCGGCGCTTGAAATCCCTCAACGGCGACCGGGTCGTTGCCGGCCTGCATGGCTTCCAGATCGATGACATCGCGCAGAAGCACGCGGCCGTTATTCAGCGCTTCGTGCCAGGCGATGATGGCGCGGAAGGTAAGCGGGCTTTCGCAAAGCCCGCGGATCATCATGTCGCGCCCAGCCTCAATGCGCTTGGCGATGGCGATCTCGCCTTCGCGGGACAGCAGCTCGACCGTGCCCATTTCACGCAGATACATGCGCACCGGGTCGTCGGTGCGGCTGACCGAGCTTTCGCTGATATTGCCGGCCGGGGCGTCCTCGTCCTCGACGGCTTCTTCCTTGGGCGCGGGCGCAGCCTCGGGGTCTTCGCCTTCCTCCGACTCGACGACCTGCATGCCCATTTCGTTGAGCATCGCCATGATGTCTTCGATCTGCTCGGAACTGTTCTGCTCCGCCGGCAGCACCGCGTTCAATTCGTCGAAGGTGATGTAGCCGCGTTCCTTGCCCTTGGCGATCAGGCGCTTGACGGCGGCGGACTGGGTATCCAGCACATTGGCGTCGGCTTCGGCCTCGGGGGCTTGCGGTTCGGCGGCGGCGGTGGTTTTGGTGGCCATGATCTGGCGATACTCCGGTAATTCAGTCGGAATGACGTTAGTATTTCAAGTAAAATGAGTATTTCAAGTAAAACGCATGCGAAACGGGAATTTAGCGCTGAGGCAGGTTAAGCTTCCCGATCCCCGCCATGCTATGCGAGCTTGAGCACGGGCGCGACGTATGGGTTGACGGGATATTTTGCCTAATAACGCGCTGGTTCATTTCGTTGCCCATCGGCTCACCGCTCATCAGGCTGAAAAATGCCACCAGCGCCGCCTCCGCCATACTGCACCCGATGCACAGGGACGTTAGATGGGCTATAAACGGGAGATATCAACAGCTAATATGGATGCTATGTAATTGAGTGACCGGGGCGCACGTGTCAAGGTTTTGCAGCCGCTAAGTCAGTACAGGCACAGCTTAAGGACAATTGTCACGATAGAAGTCAGGTTAATCCCAACATCCACTTCAATACGGCAAGGTCAGCATTGACGCCTCGACATCGGCACCTGCATCCCGCCTATTGAGCGCCGCCGCGACCGCCATCGTCTTGTCGGGTGCACCCCGGTTGAGGTGAACGCCTCTACCACTTCGGCTTCTGCCGTGCTCATGCGACGAATACAGTGACCTTCAGCCACAACAAAAACACCTAAGTTTCCGCATCGTGGTCGCCTTTCTCGGCATTCCGGACTGCGAGGATGAGGCGAATATGTTTACGCGAAATTTCCTGGTCAGCAGGGTTTTTCAAGTAGTCACGATGCACCTCATCGCACTGCTCGCGCAATCTGTTCAGGCTGCCGGTCATCAAACCGAAGAAATGCCACCAGCAACAGGCAACATCCGCCATGCTTGTCCCTGCAGCGGCGCTTGCCGGTAGCAATGACAAAACCTGCGATGCTTCATCGGACAACCCTGATGCATTCAAATGCATCAGCAGTTTTTCGGAATCAAGCGTCTGGTGGCGGTCGATAAACGCCGAAAAAGCCGAACGCAGCCGGGTGCAGTCGGCCGGCAGGTCGGTGAGGGCATAGGCCTCCTCCACATCGGGCAACAAAGCCGGGTGGGCAATGAAAATAGCAGTGAGAATGCGGCCGCGTATGGCGTCGGTGCCGGCGGGATCGATTTGCGGGCGCGCCAGTTTCTGGGCCGGCCTGGACGCGGCAAAGCGAGCGGGGTCGCCTCTGGTGAAATTGCCGCCAAGCGCGCGGGCGCTCCGGCGCTCGCCGAAGAAGCGGTCCAGCATGACCCGGCGATATTCGCTGGCGAGCGATTTATCGGTGATGCGGGCGGCGATTTCCAGCAGTCTTTTATGAAAGGCGGCGCGGCCTTCCGGGGTTTCGCGGTTCGCAGCTTCGGCCAGCAAATCGTAGAGCACGGCGGATAGCGGCTGTGCCGAGGCGAGCTGCGCGGCAAAGGCGCCCGGGCCTTGGGCGCGGATCAGGCTATCCGGGTCCTGTTTGTCGGGCAGGCGCAGAAATTTGAGCGAACGGTCCGGCGCCAGGCTGTTCAGGGCCAGCTCAATTGCCCGCAAGGCGGCGCGCCTGCCGGCGGCATCGGCGTCGAAGCAGATCACAGGCTCGGGCGCGAGGCGCCATATTTCGGTCAGCTGCTCTTCGGTCAGTGCTGTACCTAAAGGGGCGACGGCGCCGCCGAAGCCGGCCTGGGCCAGACTGATCACGTCCATCTGGCCTTCGACGATGATGGCGGCCTCGCCTTTGCGCACCGCCTCGCGCGCGAAATTGACGCCGAACAAGGAGCGGCGCTTGGAAAACACCGCGGTTTCCGGGCCGTTCACATATTTTGGCTGGCCGTCATCCAGGATGCGGCCGGAAAAACTCAAAACGGCGCCGCGGCGGTCCTGGATGGGGAACATGACGCGGGAGAAGAACATGTCTACCGGACCGTAGTCGCCTTGTTTCATAAGACCGGCCTCGATGAGCTGCTCTGTGCCGATGTTCTGGCGCTTGAGTTGTGCCGCAAGCGCGCCCCGGCCCTGGCCGGACCAGCCTAGGCCGAATTTCTTGATCGTGGCGTCGGAGAGGCCGCGTTTGCGCAAATACTCCAGCCCGGCCGCACCTTCCGGACCAAAAAGCCAGGCTTCATAAATGCGGCCGGCGGCGGCCAGCACGTCCTGCAGGCTGGCGCGTCTGGCTTCTCTCTCGGCCTCTGCGGGGCTCGATTTCGGCACCTCCAGGCCGGCCTCGTCAGCCAGTCGCTGTACCGATTCCATGAAGGACAGGCCCTGCGATTTCATCACGAAGCTGATGGCGTCGCCGTTCTCGCCGCAGCCAAAGCAGTGGAACCTGTCGTCATAGACATAGAAGGATGGCGTTTTTTCCGAATGGAACGGGCAGCAGGCTTTGTGTTCCTTGCCCGCGCGCAGCAGCCGCACGCTGCGGCCGACCAGCACCGGCATGGCGGTGCGGGCGCGCAGTTCGTCGAGAAAATTCGGCGGGAGCGGCATTTAGCCGAGCGCCGCCTTCACAGCGGCGGAGGTAGCCGACATGTCCAACGCGGCGCCATATTTGCTTTTGAGTGCAGCGATCACCTTGCCGATCTCCTTGGGAGAGCTGGCGCCGGTTTCGGCGATAGCCTCCCGAACCGCGGCTTCAAGGGCGTCGCCGGAGAGGGTTTTCGGCAGGAATTCCCCGATCACGGCGATTTCCGCTTCCTCCTTGGCCGCCAGCTCTTCGCGCCTGCCTTGACGGTACAGCACCACCGAGTCGCGCCTGGATTTGATCATGGAACGGAGCAAAGCAGTGATTTCGTCATCGGGTATCGCCGTGACGCCCTTGGGGCGGGCGGCGATATCCGCGTCTTTCAGCTTCGCCTGGATCATGCGCAGCGCGGAGGTGCGGGCAGTATCGCGCGCCAGCATTGACGTCTTGGCAGCGGCAGTCAGTTCGTCACGTAAGGGCATGTCATCCTCGTGTTTCCGGAGATTACTTCCGGACCATGTATGGGGTCGTTGATGGCGGAGAAAACTTCCGGTACAGTAGTTTCATGCCGATAGCCATCTCACAGCTGATCGACCGCTTGGGCGGGTCGGACGAAGCCGCCCGGCTAAGCGGTGTTTCCACCGAAGCCATCCGAAAATGGCGGACCGCCAACGCCATTCCTTCGCGCCATTGGCCTGCCATTATGGCAGCAACCGGGCTTGCGATGGAAGAGCTGGCGCCGGCGGTTGAGACGGATGTGCCGCCAGGTGCGACGGCTGCGTTGGTGCTGAGCGATGGCAGCGTGTTCTGGGGCCGCGGCTTTGGTGCCTTTGGTATCAGCCAGCCGGCAGAATTATGCTTCTCCACCGGCATGACGGGGTACCAGGAGACGCTGACCGATCCTTCCTTCGCCGGGCAGATCATCACCTTCACCTTTCCGCATATCGGCAATGTCGGCGCTAATGCGGAGGATCTGGAGGCAGTGAATATTGCGGCGCGCGGGCTGGTGACGAAAGAGGATATTTCCGTTCCGGCAAATTGGCGTTCGCAGGAGGCGCTGGGGACGTGGCTTGAAAAGCAGAACGTGCCGGGTATTTCCGGAGTGGATACGCGGGCACTGACGTTGCGGATTCGCGATCTTGGCGCGCCGAATGCCGTGCTGGCCTATCCGGCGGACCAAAAATTCGATGTCGCGGCGTTGGCGGCGCAGGCGGCCGCCTGGCCGGGGTTGGACGGGATGGATCTGGCCGCTGAGGTTTCCTGCCGGCAGAGCTACGAGTGGACCGGGGGCCGCTGGAATTTGGGGCACGGCTTTGCGGAGATCGAGCGTAAGCACATTGTGGTTGCCATCGATTACGGTGCCAAGCGCAACATTCTGCGCAGCCTGGCCAGCGCCGGCTGCCGCGTGATCGTGGTGCCGGCAACGGCGAGCGGCGAGGATATTCTGCGGCACAAACCGGATGGCGTTTTTCTCTCCAATGGCCCGGGTGATCCGGCTGCGACCGCTATCTATGCCGTACCGGCTATTCAAGGCGTGATGGATGCAAGGGTGCCGATTTTCGGCATCTGCCTGGGGCACCAATTGCTGGCGCATGCACTGGGGGCGAAGACGTATAAGCTGCCGCGCGGCCATCGCGGGGCCAATCAGCCGGTGAAGGATTTGGCGACGGGGCGGGTGGAGATCACGTCGCAGAACCATGGATTTGCGGTGGATGAGGCTTCGTTGCCCGACGGCGTCGAGGTGACGCATGTGAGTTTGTTCGACGGTTCGAACGAAGGGATTGCCTGCAAGTCGAAGCGGGTTTTTTCGGTGCAGTATCATCCTGAGGCTTCGCCCGGGCCTTCGGATTCTAGGTATCTGTTCGCGCGGTTTGTGGAGATGATGTCGTGAGGCGGCCCGCCTTGAACCAGCGTCGCGCCGTCGGCCGAAGCCGTAAAGGCCAAGCCGCTTCGCGGTGCGCTGCGCGCAGCCTTGACGGCTTCACCCGCCGCCGCGCTTCTGATCTTGGCCGGGACGAAGAAACGGCCTTTTTAGACCGAACCGAGAAACCGAATATTCCATACCCTCGCAGTCGTACGATACACTGATGGAACGAAGGCTTCGGGCTCATGGACGCGTGCGATGTTGCAACCATTTGGCAGATGCCCAATTGACGATAGACGAATTTTGCTGCCCAGGGTGATTCGGTTCGGCTGATCGCCTCTTTCCGAAATGAGTTTGTAATGCCTAAACGCACCGATTTGAAGTCCATCATGATCATCGGCGCCGGCCCGATTGTCATTGGCCAAGCCTGCGAGTTCGACTATTCCGGTGCGCAGGCCTGCAAGGCGCTCCGGGAGGAAGGCTATCGCGTCATTCTGGTCAATTCCAATCCAGCAACGATCATGACCGACCCGTCGCTGGCCGATGCCACCTATATCGAGCCGATCACGCCGGAGATGGTGGAAAAGATTCTGCTCCGTGAAAAACCTGATGCGCTGCTGCCGACCATGGGCGGCCAGACGGCGCTGAACACCGCCATGGCGCTCGCCAAATCCGGCGCGCTGGAACGGCTCGGCGTGGAGCTGATCGGCGCCAAGGCCGACGTGATCGACCGCGCCGAGGATCGCCTGAAATTTCGCGACGCCATGAGCCAGATCGGCATCGCCGGGCCCAAGAGCGCCATTGCCCATAATCGTGGGGAATTGACCGCGGCGCTGGCGGAAATCGGCCTGCCGGCTGTCATCCGCCCCTCCTTCACGTTGGGCGGCACCGGCGGCGGCATCGCCTATAATCGCGAGGAGTTTTTTGAAATCGCTTTGGGCGGCATTGAAGCTTCGCCGACCGACGAAGTGCTGGTCGAGGAAAGCGTGCTGGGGTGGAAAGAATATGAGATGGAGGTGGTGCGCGATCAGGCCGACAACTGCATCATCATCTGCTCGATCGAAAACATCGACCCGATGGGCGTGCATACCGGCGATTCCATCACCGTTGCCCCCGCTTTGACGCTGACGGATAAGGAATACCAGATCCTGCGCGACGCCTCGATCGCGTGTCTGCGCAAAATCGGCGTCGATACCGGCGGTTCCAACGTGCAGTTCGGCATCAACCCGTATGATGGCCGGATGGTCATCATCGAAATGAATCCGCGTGTCTCCCGTTCCTCTGCACTCGCCTCCAAGGCGACTGGTTTCCCGATCGCCAGGATCGCCGCCAAGCTCGCCGTCGGCTACACGCTGGACGAGCTGAAAAACGACATCACCAAATCCACGCCGGCCAGCTTCGAGCCCAGTATCGACTACGTTGTCATCAAAATCCCACGCTTTACCTTCGAGAAATTTCCCGGCACGCCGGCGCTGCTTTCCACCTCGATGAAATCGGTCGGCGAGGCCATGGCGATCGGCCGCAATTTTGCGGAAGCCTTGCAGAAAGGGCTGCGCAGTCTGGAAACCGGCCTGTCCGGCCTGGATGAAATTGAACCGCCAGGCAATGGCACGCTGGATGCCTTTCGCGCCGCACTTTCCACCCCGCGCCCGGACCGGCTGCTGATCGCAGGCCAGGCCTTGCGTGCCGGCTTAAGTGTTGAAGATGTTCACGAGGCCTGCAAATTCGATCCCTGGTTCCTGCGGCAGATGGAAGGCATCATCGCCGCGGAAAACGAGGTGCGCAAAAACGGCGTGCCACGCGATGCCTACGCGCTGCGCAAACTCAAATCCCTCGGTTTTGCCGATAAGCGCTTGAGCGAACTCAGCGGCCGACAAGAAGCCGCCGTCACCGCCGCGCGGCAAAAACTGGGCGTCGTGCCGGTGTATAAGCGCATCGACACCTCTGCCGGTGAGTTCGCCTCCGCCACCGCCTATATGTACGGCACCTATGAGGGCGCGTACGGCACGCCTTTCTGCGAGGCTGACCCGACGGAGCGCGAAAAAATCATTATCCTCGGCGGCGGTCCCAACCGCATAGGCCAGGGCATCGAGTTTGACTATTGCTGCGTGCACGCTGCCTACGCGCTGCGCGATGCCGGCTTTGAGACCATCATGGTCAATTGCAATCCCGAAACGGTTTCCACCGACTACGACACCTCTGACCGGCTGTATTTCGAGCCGCTTTTCGCCGAAGACGTGATCGCGTTGATCAAGCGCGAGCAGCAGAACGGCAAGCTGCTTGGCTGCATTGTGCAATATGGCGGCCAGACCCCGCTGAAGCTCAGCCAGGCGCTCTCGGCAGCGGGAATCCCGATCCTTGGCACCTCGGCCGATGCCATCGACGTCGCGGAAGACCGCGAACGCTTCCAGGTGCTGCTGCAAAAGCTCGGCCTGCGGCAGCCGGAAAACGGCATCGCCCGCAGCGCCGAGCAGGCCGAAGCCATTGCCGAGCGTATCGGCTACCCGATCATCATCCGCCCGTCTTACGTACTGGGCGGCCGCGCCATGGAGATCGTCTACGATCGCGCCAGCCTTGCCCGCTATATGCGCGAGGCGGTCCGCGTTTCCGGCGACAATCCAGTGCTGATCGACCGCTATTTGAACGAAGCCTCCGAAGTGGATGTAGACTGCATCTGCGACGGCGAGACCGTGTATGTCGCCGGCGTGATGGAACATATCGAGGAAGCCGGCATCCATTCCGGCGATTCCGCCTGCTCCATTCCGCCCTATTCGCTCTCCCCCGCCATCGTCGCGGAATTGCGGGCGGAGACCGAGGCGATGGCGAAGGCGCTGCACGTCGTCGGGCTGATGAACGTGCAATACGCCATCCAGAACGAGCTGATCTATGTGCTGGAGGTCAATCCCCGCGCCTCGCGCACCGTGCCTTTCGTCGCCAAGGCGACCGGCGTGCCGATTGCCAAAATCGGCGCCCGCGTGATGGCCGGCGAGAAACTATCCTCCTTCAACCTCGACGACTCCATCACCCGCGCCCATGTGGCGGTGAAGGAAGCGGTTTTTCCGTTCGCCCGCTTTCCTAATGTCGACACCCTGCTGGGCCCGGAGATGAAATCCACTGGCGAGGTGATGGGGCTGGACACAAATTTCGCCCGCGCCTTCGCCAAGGCGCAACTCGGCGCCGGCGTAAAATTGCCGCTGTCGGGCACCGCCTTCCTATCAGTGAAGGAATCCGACAAGGAGGCGATTGTGCCGGTGGCACGCAGGCTGGCGGAGATGGGCTTCTCCATCCTGGCCACCCGCGGCACCGCCGCAAGGCTAGCGCAGGCCGGCATCGCCGTGAAATCGGTCAACAAGGTGCTGGAAGGCCGGCCACATTGTGTGGACGCCATCCGCTCCGGTGACATCCAGCTGGTCATCAACACCGCGCACGGGGCGCAATCGGTGGCGGATAGCTTCGACATCCGGCGCGACGCGTTGACCCATGGCGTGCCGAACTTCACCACGATTGCCGCCGCACGCGCCACTGCGCACGCCATTTCTGCTCTGATTTCAGGCACACTTGAAGTCGCGCCGCTTCAGTCGTATTTTGCCCATCCGTTCTGATCCGTCGCTCCTGGAAGGCGCAAACGCCTTCTGGGCGTGGTGCTTGTATTTTAACTCCAACCCCCATCGGCCGGGGCATTGGCCGAGGAGAGACAGTGCAGAAATTTCCTATGACCGCACCGGGCCTTGCCGCGCTTGAAGAAGAGCTGCGGACGCTGAAAGCCCAGGAACGGCCCTCCATCATCCGCGCCATCGCCGAGGCGCGCGCCCATGGCGATCTGTCGGAAAATGCCGAATACCATGCCGCGCGTGAGCGCCAGTCCTTTATCGAAGGCCGCATTGCCGAACTGGAGGAGATCACCTCCGCCGCCGAAGTCATCGATCCGTCCTCGCTGTCCGGCGACACCGTGAAGTTCGGCGCCAACATTTTGCTCCTGGACGAGGATACGGAGAAGGAAGTCAGCTACCAGATCGTCGGGATGTACGAGGCTGACGTAAAGCAATCGCGGCTTTCGATTACCTCGCCGCTGGCCAAGGCGCTGATCGCCAAACGGGTTGGCGACACGATTTCCGTCTCCGCCCCCAGCGGCGATCGTACTTACGAGATCTTGAAAATCACCTACCGCTGAGGTTGTTATGATTAGGCTGGCCGATGTCGAGGCAGCTTCTGCGCGCATCAAAGGTGCCGTGCTGCGCTCGCCGTTTTTGCACTCCGATGGGCTTTCCCGTGCAACCGGCGCCGAAATATACCTGAAATTCGACCATCTGCAGGCGACCGGTGCGTTTAAGGAACGTGGGGCCGCCAACAAGATCGCGCTGCTGACCCCGGCGGAACGCCAAGCCGGCGTGATCGCGATGTCGGCGGGCAATCATGCCCAGGCGGTGGCACGGCATGCGGCTTTGGCCGGCATCAAGGCGACCATCGTGATGCCGAAATTCACGCCTTCCACCAAGGTGACCCGCACCCGCTCCTGGGGCGCCCAAGTGGTGCTGCATGGCGATATGCTCGCGGAATCCGCGGCGCACGCCCATGCGCTGGAACAGACCCACGGGCTGGTGTTCATCCATCCTTATGACGATGCGGCGGTGATCGCCGGCCAGGGCACCATGGCGCTGGAAATGCTGCAGGACGTGCCGGATCTGGATGTTCTGATCGTTGCCACCGGCGGCGGCGGCCTCATTGCCGGCTCGGCCGTGGTGGCGCGGGCTTTGAAACCTGAACTTGAAGTACTGGGCGTTGAGGTGGAAAACTATTCCGCGTTCGCGCAGGCACTCGCCCACCAGCCGATCAGCGTCGGCGGCCCGACCATCGCCGAGGGCATCGCCGTGCGAGATATCGGCCAGCTGCCTTTGAAGATACTGCAGGAGCTTTGCGTGGAGATCCTCGTCGTCTCCGAACACGCGGTCGAACAATCCATCGCATGCCTGGTGGAAAATGCCAAACAGGTCGCAGAAGGCGCCGGCGCTGCGGGGCTGGCCGCGGTGCTGGCTTTTCCTGAGCGCTTCAGCGGCAAAAAGATCGGTATCTCGCTCTGCGGCGGCAATATTGACCCGCGGATCCTTGCGAATACGCTGATGCGCAACCTGCTGCGAGACGGCCGACTGCTGCGCGTTGTGCTGGAAATGCCGGACCGGCCCGGCATGCTGGCGGACATCTCGACGCGCATCGGCAATCGCGGCGGCAACATTATCGAGGTCGCGCATCACCGCCTGTTCTCCTCACCTTCGGTGCAGGACGCGCAGCTTGAGATCATGATCGAAGCACGCGATGCCGCGCATGGCCAAGCGATCGAGGTCGCTTTGGCCGAGGCTTACGCGCTGCGCCGGCTGTAGGAAGCAAGCAAGGTGTTTTTCTGAAGGAAAAAATCGCTGGCCGCTCACGCAAAAAAGACTTCTCGAACTGGCTTTGTAATGGACCGGATGCCGCGCAATTTATGTGACAAATTTCGAGGTCAATCATCCACTGGGTTAATTCCAAGGCTGCTTTTGGACTAGGGTTATGAGCTTCTCAGGGAATCCTCCGCTTCGAAGCATCTACCACCTGTTGCAGGCTTTGGCCTTGCGTGTCGTGATCGGCGCAATACGGCGTCTTACTCCGGTACATGCCTCAAATTTCGGCGCCTGGATTGCACGAAACCTGGGACCTAGGCTCTCGGTTTCGCGTGTGGCTGCCGGCAATCTTCGCCAGGCGCTGCCGGAACTGGGCGAAGCCGAACATGTACGGATCATCCGTGCCGTTTGGGACAATCTGGGTCGGAATCTCACCGAACTGCCGCATCTGGCAGCGCTGCAGCGCTCAACCAGGGGCGCGGGCTGGGAGATCGAGGGTGAAGAACAGATCGAGGCGATCCGTGCGGCCGGCGGCCAGGCGCTGTTCTTCTCGGGCCATATTGGTAACTGGGAAATGATTTTGCCTATCGCGGCCAGTCTTGGCGTCGCGGTGGCTGGCTTCTATCGCGCCGCCTCGAACCTGCGCACGGATGCCGTTATTCAAGCCATGCGCGAAAAGGCGCTAAAACATGGCGTCGCCATGTTCGCCAAGGGTCCGCAGGGCGCCCGGGCGGCGCTGTCGCATTTGCGTAGCGGCGGTTCGCTTGGGCTGCTGGTCGATCAGAAAATGAACGATGGGATCTCCGTGCCGTTTTTCGGCCGTGCCGCCATGACGGCGCCGGCCCTTGCCCGCTTCGCGTTACGGTTTCACATGCCGATCGTGCCGGTCCGCATCGTCCGGCTGGGGCCGGCGCGTTTCCGGATGGTCTGCGAGCCGCCGCTTGTCATCCCCTTAACCGGCGACGGTACTGCCGATACATACGCGATTTCCCTGGCTATGAACGCAACACTAGAACGCTGGATACGGGAAGAGCCTTCATGCTGGCTTTGGCTACACCGCCGTTGGCCAAAGACGACAATCGCTTCCTGAAAATGCCCGACAATCGCTTAATACCGCCTGCCATGCTTGTAACATTGGTGTCACGTCACCAGATTGTGGCTGTTGTCCAATCGCCGGTCATGGCGGTCGTATTCCCCGACACATGACATAGAATCCGGGCTCAATTCGTGCCTGCGCTCCCGCAGCTTCATCAGGCGAGCGGGCCGTCTTGAGTTTTTCGTACCCGTGATGGCGGTATAAAGGAATTAGCATGGCAAAAGGTCAGCAGCGCAGCAACCGCGAGATCCGGAAACCAAAAGCAGACAAGAAAATTGCCATCGTGCCACCAGTTTCAATAACGAAACAAGTTGCCGCGACGGTCAGCACGCCTAAAAAGAAGGGCTGAGCAGGTTATCGAAGCCCTCACCTTCGAAATGCAACCTCTCGAAGTCAGGGAACCACCCGGTTCGCCGGCATGGTTCTCGCCGTCAGGGTATTCGCCGTCATGGTTTTCGCCGTCATGGTGATCGAATCGCTTCGCATCGAGGCGAAGGAAAAACCATGGGGCCGCGATGATCTCAGTCCCTGGAGTTCGATTGACGGTAGGGCTTCTGCAATAGGCGAGCTGTGGTTTGAGCGGTCGAAAGAAAATCAGCCGCAGAGCAAGCTTTTATTAAAGTTGCTTTTTAGCTCGCAGCCGCTTTCCATTCAGGTCCATCCGAACGATGCGTTCGCCCACGCGCTGGGACTTGGGAATGGCAAGACCGAAGCTTGGTATATCCTCGCAGCAAATCCGGGAGCGCAGGTAGCGGTTGGACTAAGGCGGCGGTTGACCTCCGAGCAGCTGCGGGACGCCATCGGCGATGGAACGATTGAAGAACTGATCCATTGGCTTCCGGTCGCCAAAGACGACATTATCTTTATTCCAGGCGGCACAATCCATACGCTTGGTGCCGGCCTTATTGTTGCGGAACTGCAGCAGCGCTGCGATACGACCTTCCGCCTTTTCGACTTTGGCCGCGGACGGGAACTCGATGTTGAGCATGCGGTGGATGCATCCGATGCGCGACCGGCCGATCCGCAACCCGCCCCGATTCGTATTGACGACATGCGCAGCCTGTTGATTACATGCGAGCAGTTTACACTTGAGCTGATCGATCTTCCGCCGTCATCGGACTGGGATCTTGCATGCCGAGCCGAAACCTGGATTTTTACGTTGCAAGGTCATGCCCGCTTTGGCGAGATCGAGACGCAAACTGGTCAAGCTGTATTTGCGGAAAATCAGGTGGTCTCCATAGCCGTGGGCGCCGATGGTTTTAGGGGCCTCGTGGCCTATGCGCAACCGCAGCTCTTATTCGATTTCTTACGGAACTTAAAATCGCGCAGCGCCAGCCTTGGTAAGGACAAGACCCTCTCCCATTTCGCCGTAAATGATGCTGCGATGCTCTCGAACCGGTTGCCGCTGAATGCTAATTAAACGTGTGGCATTTATCGGTAATTCGCTTCCCCGACGTTGCGGAATTGCGACGTTTACGACAGATCTGCAGCAGGCGGTCGCGGCCTCGCAACCAGATACGCAAAGCCTGATCGTTGCGATGACGGATCACGGTCATCATTACGATTATCCCGCTTCGGTTGCTTTTCAGATCGATGATCAGAATGTCGCCGCCTATATGGACTCGGCGGATTTTTTGAATGCCGGCCAGTATGATGTTGTTTGTCTGCAGCACGAATTCGGCATTTTTGGCGGCGAGGCCGGTGCGCATATTCTTGCATTGCTTACCCGCCTTACCATGCCGGTCGTTACCACGCTGCACACGGTGCTTGTAAGCCCGACGCCGACGCAGCGCAGCGTTCTCAATCAGATCATCGCGTTGTCGCAGAAGATCATCGTCATGGCAAAAAAAGGCTATGAGCTGCTGATTACGGAATATGGCGTGCCGGCGGCCAAGGTGGAGATCATCCCGCATGGCATTCCGGACTATGCTTTCGTCGAACCGGATCAGGCCAAGGAAAAACTTGGCTTTGCCGGCAGATCGGTGATCCTGACATTCGGTCTTCTATCGCCCAATAAAGGCATAGAAGTCATGATCGATGCGATGCCGGAAATTCTGGAAAGCAAGCCGGATGCAGTCTATGTCGTGCTTGGCGCCACGCACCCCAATCTGGTCCGCTACCAGGGCGAGGCCTATCGGCAGAGCCTGATCACGCGTGCCGAGGCGCGGGGTGTTTCCGCCAATGTCGTGTTCCTCGACCAGTTCGTCGATCAGACGAAACTGCTCGATTTCATTTCGATGTGTGATGTTTATGCTACGCCCTATCTAAGCGAATCACAGATGACATCCGGCACGCTTGCCTACAGCTTCGGCCTTGGCAAGGCCGTCGTATCGACCCCTTACTGGCATGCGCGCGAACTCCTGGCCGACGGCCACGGCGTTCTGGTGCCGTTTGGCGACGCCGCTGCCATTGGCCGCGAGATTTCTAGGTTGCTCACCAGCGACGCACGCCGCCGGTCGATCCGCGAGCGCGCTTATAGCAGCAGCCGGGCGATGACCTGGCGCAGCGTCGCCGGCCGCTATCTTGAGGTGTTCAATGCCGTCCGCGCCGTCAGGCGGCTGAACCTGATCATCGAACAGAATGGCAGGCGGGCGGTCAGGCCCCAGGTTCCGCCACCCGAGATAAGGCTGAACTACTTTCTATCAATGTGTGATGATACCGGCCTGCTGCAGCACGCCGTGCATTCGGTGCCGAATCGCGACCATGGCTATTGCGTCGATGATAACGCCCGGGCCCTTCTGCTGGCATGCGCGCTCAATCAACCCGGCGAATCCGCGCTGCTCGATGACCTCACGACCCGGCTGGCCGCCTTCATCCAGCACGCATGGAACCCGCAGACCCGGCGGTTCCGGAATTTCATGAGCTTCGACCGAAAATGGTTGGAGGATTCCGGCTCCGAGGACAGTCACGGGCGCACGGTATGGGCTTTGGGCGAGAGCGCGCGCAGCGATTCCAACCGATCGCGCCGGCTCTGGGCGGTCTCTCTGTTTGCGGAATCTATGCCCAGCGTGGAAGGGTTTCGTTCGCCGCGCGCCTGGGCGTTCACGCTGCTCGGGCTGGACGGCTATTGCAGCGTTGTCTCGAACGATCCGGTTGCCGACCATCTGCGGCATTTCCTCGCTGAGCGGCTTATGGCGATTTTATCTGCGGTCGAGACGCCTGATTGGACGTGGTTTGAAGAGGGGCTGGCCTATGACAATGCCCGGTTGGCGCAGGCTTTGCTGATCACCGGGATTGCCACTAAAACGTCTTCTTATGTCCAGGCGGGTCTGCGATCCCTGCGATGGCTCATGAATCTGCAGACCTCTCCCACCGGCGCCTACCGGCCGGTCGGAACGGACAGTTTCGGCGAGCAGCGTCAATCGCCGCGGCCTTTTGATCAGCAGCCAGTGGAAGCCGCGGCTTCCATTTCCGCATGTCTTGCAGCCTGGCGCGCAAATGGCGATGAGGCTTGGATCGCCCAGGCCTCGCGGGTCTTCTCGTGGTTTCTGGGGCGCAACGACCTGTTATTGCCTCTGGCAGATGTGGAGACGGGAAGTTGCCGCGATGGTCTGCACCCGGACCGGCCGAACGAAAACAGGGGGGCGGAATCGGTACTTTCGTATCTGCTTGGGCTATGTGAAATCCGTCAAATCTGGCGTATGAGCGAAGCACGTAGACAATCCATCGCTCGCCTGGCGTAACAGCCATCCCCTGGCAACTCCTGAATAATGAACTGAGGCCCAGTTGCCGCAAGTCCCGTTTCTGAACCGCCAGGCCTTACATCTGCGCCCGGATCCTGCCCGCGTAATTATGCGGCCGTTTAAACCGACGTCGGAACCCCGGGACCTTAATCCAACCGACAAGATCCGTGCGAATAATATTGTCAATCGGGTTCTGGCGCTCGATGATGAGACAGCGGCAGCGCTTCTTGCCGATGTGCTTGATAACTTCCTGGGGCGACACCGCAACCTGCTGGAAAAATTCGAGACGCGGGCTGATCACATGGAAGAAGCTCTCGCTCCCCATGCAGATTTCACCGGCACGCAGCGTCGCTTGATCGGGGCGTATTTTCTCAACGAGTACTCCTTCGAAGCCTCCGCGCTCTTCAATCCCAGCATCGTCCCGCACCCGGACCAATCGGCGGCGCCCCCCGGCGGGTGCCGATTTATCCTGAGTCTGCGTGCGACGGGCGAGGGTCATGTTTCCTCCCTCACCTTCCGCTCCGGATCGGTCTTGACGGATGGCAGCATCGAGATAGACCCCGCGGCACGCCTCGCGTCGCTTCCCAGCCTGCAAGATCGCGGTTCGGGCGGCAACAACAATGCCGTTGATGTGCGTTTCAATGAAGGCGAGGATATCAGCGAACGGGTTATTTTTCCGATCACGCTGTCGCAGTCGAACGGCATCGAGGATGCGCGTTTCGTTGCATTCGAGGATGGCGCAAAAAATGCTTCTACGCGACCTACACCGCGTATAACGGCCTGCAGATCCGCTCCGAGCTGATCGAGACGAGCGATTTCGTTTAGTTCCGCATGACGCCGCTGGCCGGAAGTGCTGCGAAAAATAAAGGCATGGCGTTGTTTCCGCTCAAGATCGGCGGCAAATACGCGATGATCGCGCGGCACGACAACGAGAACCTCTATCTGATCTTCTCCGATGATCTGTATTACTGGGATGGCGGAACGGCGATCGTGAAGCCGAAATTCCCATGGGAGTTTGTGCAGATCGGCAATTGCGGATCGCCGGTTGAAATCGACGAGGGGTGGCTGTTGCTGATCCATGGGGTGGGACCGGTGCGGAAATATTCCATCGGCGCGGTGCTGCTGGACAAGGCGGATCCTTCCAAGGTCGTGGCCCGTTCGCGCGAGCCTTTCGTGCGGCCGGATCCAACGGAACGCGACGGCTACGTGCCCAACGTGGTTTATACCTGCGGGGCAATGCGGCATCACGACCAGATCATTCTGCCCTACGCGGTCTCGGACACGTTCACCAATTTCGCAACCATCAAGATCGCCGCGTTGATGGAGAGCATGGAGCGCCAGTAGCCCATGCAATTACCCGCTCTGATGCGGCGCTACCGGTCCAACGGTCATGCTTTATGACGGTTGGTATGAGGTGGTGGGCGGCGCGTCGCTTTACGCACTCTACGGAGTGACGCGGCGTTAAGGCGGCAACGGGATAAATTCTACTTGTGTCACCGGGGATCAGGCCGCATCTCCTCGCCATCCAATCCGCCTGCCTGCTCGAGCGGCGCACGCCAAGCCTTCCAGACCCTTATTGCCTGGCTCGACGACAATCTCCGTCGCGCCGGCATGGCCATGGCCGCTCGCGGGTCGATCGGGGCGAGGATCGACATGCCGTTTCAAGCCGCCTTGCGCAGCTTGTCGGCGAAGGATTTGCGGACCTTGGCAACCTTCGGCGCCACCACCGCCTGGCAGTAGCCGGCATATGGATTGCGGGCGAAGTAATTATCGTGCTCCGGCTCAGCCTGGAAGTAGGGGCCGAGCGGCGTGATCTCGGTCACAATCTTGCCTGGCCAGATTTTGGCGAACTCCTCGGTAACCGCATGCGAAGTCTCGGCTTGCGTTGCGCCCACCGTATAGATGGCGGAGCGATATTGCGTGCCGATATCGTGCCCCTGCCGGTTCAGCGTCGTCGGGTCGTGGATGGTGTAGAACACCCGCAGCAAATCGGCATAGGAGATCACCGTTGGATCGAAAGTGATCTGCACCGCCTCCGCATGGCCGGTGGCGCCGGTGCAAACTGCCTTGTAGCTCGGGTTCTCCACATGGCCGCCGGTATAGCCCGATTGCACGTGGCTGACGCCGTTCAACTCGGAATACGCAGCCTCCAGGCACCAGAAGCAGCCGCCGGCCAGCGTTGCAGTTTCGGTTGTCATTTCGATGATCCTTTCTTGAGCTTAACCTTGCCCATTTCACACAAGGTCTTCCAGTGCTCCTCGCCCACCGGCACAACCGATAAGCGGGATAAACGCACCAAGGCGAAGTCCTGAAACTGGGGGTCGGCCTTGATGGTTGCAAGCGAAACCGGCGCCGGCACGGGCTGCACGGCCTGCATATCCACACAGACCCAACCGCCTTGCTCGGCTGTCGGGTCGGGGTAGGCGTCGCGTGCGACCTTGACGATGCCGACGATCTCCTTGCCGATATTGGAATGGTAGAAAAACGCCAGGTCGCCCTTTTTCATCGCCTTTAAATTCTGCTTGGCGGTGTGATTGCGTACGCCTGTCCAAGGCTCGACCCCGTTTTTCACCTGGTTGTCCCAGGAGAACGAATCCGGTTCGGATTTTACCAGCCAGTAGTTCATATCTGCCCACCGTTGCTGAAGACCAGGCGGAAGCGGTTGATCGAGAACTCCGCGAACAAGCCGGCTTCCATGTAGGGGTCGCCGTTGTAGAAGTTTTGGGCTTCTTCCATGTTCGTCGCCTCCACCACCGCCACGCTGCCTTTCGGATTGCCGTCATCGTCCAGCAAGGGGCCGGCGAAGAGCAGATTTGGGCCAACTCGCTGCTCAAGATAAGTCAAATGGGCGGCTCGCGTTGCCATGCGCAGCGGCAGGGCGCCGGCCTTGTCATGGGCAATCAGAATAAACTGCATAACACCTCGCGGGCTGGAGATGTCGTAACCATAGCCGTTTGCGCGGCGGCTTCAAATTTGCAGCTTGCTGGCTTAAGAGAAGGGCATGAGAGAGACGATCCTTGCCGGCGAGACGCTGAAGCGTTCCGGCTCCTGGCTGCACAGCTACGCCAATCCTGGCCGGTTTCTGCGCCTGGCGCGGCCGGCTTTGCCCTGGCTTGCCGTCTTCTCCGTGCTGATGACCGCGACCGGGCTGATCTGGGGTTACGGCTTTGCGCCGGCCGATTGGGAGCAGGGCGACGCCGCGCGCATTATGTATGTGCATGTGCCGGCCGCCTGGGTCGCCATGGCGGGCTATGCGGCTTTGGCGGTCTGCTCCTTTTGCTCCATCATCTGGCGCCACCCGCTGGCGGATCTGGCGGCCGAGGAGATCGGCCCCGTCGGCGCCGGCTTTACCGCGGTTTGCCTCGTCTCCGGCTCGCTTTGGGGCAAGCCGATGTGGGGCGCGTACTGGGTGTGGGACGCCAGGCTGACTTCGGTGTTGGTGCTGTTCTTCCTCTACCTCGGGCATATCACGCTGATCCGGGCGTTCGATAACCCGCAGCACGGTTATCGCGCCGCGGCGATCCTGGCGCTGGCCGGCGCGGTCAATCTGCCGATCATCGTGTTCAGCGTGCAGTGGTGGAACACGCTGCATCAGGGCAACACCATCTCCTTCACCGGCGGCTCGAAAATCTACATCACCATGCTCTACCCGCTGCTGATCGCCTCGCTCGGCTTCTATCTCTGCTTCATCACGCTGGTGACGTCGCGGGTCTGCGCCGCCATCATGGAGCGGCGCAGCCGCAGCCTGATGCTGGCCGCGGCGGAGCGCGGCGTATGAGTTTTGCCCCGTTCATCGACGGCAGCTATGGCATCGCCATGCTGTATCTGGTCGGCATCGGCGCCCTAACCTATCGGCGCTACCGGCGCGCGGCCAAACGCCTGCAGGCCGTAGAGACCCGCTGATGCGCGCCAGGAAAAAACGCCGGCTTTATCTGGTGCTCGCCTGCGGGCTGGGGCTTGGCTCCGCCACCGCTTTATCGCTTGCCGCCTTGTCCTCGACCCTCACCTATTTCCTGAGCCCGCGCCAGGTGGCGCAGAAACATCCCTTGCCGGGGATGAGCTTCCGGCTGGGCGGCATCGTGCAGGCCGGCACCGTTTCCACCGTTGTCAGCAACGGCACGCCGACGACCTATTTCCGCGTCACCGACGGCGAGGCCTCGGTCCCGGTGACTTATGCCGGCGTGCTGCCGGATTTGTTCCGGGAAGGCCAAAGCGTGGTCGCGATCGGCGAAATGCTGCCAGGCGGCGGCATTTTCAATGCCGACGAGGTGCTGGCCAAACACGGCGCCAGCTATATGCCGAAAGACGTGGAACAAGCGTTGAAGAATGCCGGCAAATGGAACCCGAAATACGGGCCGCCGCCCGCCGCCAATAGCTGGAACACGCTGCAAGTCAAAGATTCGAGGGCCGGCTGATGATCCCCGAACTCGGACATTTCGCTTTGGCCTTGGCTGTCGCTCTGGCCTTTGCACAGGGTGTCATCGGCATCTTTGCCCCCGGCCTGCGCGATGCCCGGGCCATGCGGGCGGCGCCTGCGCTGGCGCTTAGCCACTTCCTGGCGATCGGCGCGGCGTTTCTGGCGTTGATCTATGCCGGCGTGGTTTCCGATTTTACCGTGGAAAACGTTGCGGATTACTCTTCCAGCCTGGTACCGCTGATCTACCGGATTTCCGGGACCTGGGGGAACCATGATGGCTCCATGGTGCTGTGGTGCTTCATTCTGTCGCTGTGCGGCGCGACGGTTGCCAGCTTCGGCGGTAATCTGCCGGCTTCGTTGCGGGCGCGTGTGTTAGGCGTGCTGGGGTTGGTCTCGGGCGGTTTTCTGCTGTTTACACTTACGGTTTCCGATCCTTTTGTGCGGCTCTGGCCACCGCCTTTGGATGGCGCGGGGGTGAACCCGGTTTTGCAGGATCCCGGTCTGGCGTTTCATCCGCCGGTTTTATACACCGGTTATGTCGGATTTTCGGTGGCGTTTGCCTTCGCCATTGCGGCCCTGCTGGAGGGCCGGCTGGATGCGGCGTGGGGGCGGTGGGTGCGGCCTTGGGCGCTGCTTTCCTGGTGCTTTCTGACCAGCGGCATCGCGCTGGGATCCTGGTGGTCCTACTATACCCTAGGCTGGGGCGGTTACTGGTTCTGGGATCCGGTGGAAAATGCCGCCTTGCTGCCCTGGCTTTCCGGCACGGCGCTGCTGCATTGCGCAATCGTGGTGGAGAAGCGCGAGGCGTTAAAAGCTTGGACGGTGTTGCTGGCGATCGCGACCTTTTCCTTCAGCCTTTCCGGCACCTTCCTGGTGCGTTCGGGCATCCTGAATTCGGTACATGAATTTGCCGCAGCTCCCGACCAGGGCTTGTTCATTCTGGTGCTGCTCGGCATCACCATTGGCGGATCGCTGCTGCTGTTCGCGCTGCGGGCGCCGGCGCTGGCGGCGGCAGGGATGTTCGCGCCGATCTCGCGCGAGAGCGCGCTGGTGCTCAACAATATCTTTCTCTGCTCGATCGCGGCGGTGGTGTTCACCGGCACGCTCTATCCGCCATTTGCGAATTTGCTGTTCGGCATCCAGCTTTCGGTGGGCGCGCCGTTCTTCAACCAGACGGTCTTGCCGCTGACCGCACCGCTGATTCTGGCGATGGCAGTAGGGCCGCTGCTGCCGTGGAAGCGCGCGGCTTTGCGCCCCGCTTTGGAGCGCATCTGGCTGGCTTTTGTCGTGGCGCTGATCGTGTTTCTTGTCATGACCCTGCGCAGCAATGCGATCACGGCTTTGGGACTGGCGGGCGGTATCTGGGTAATGCTCTCCGCGGTCTCGGATGTTGCGGAGCGGGTGCGTCTGTTCCGCGGACCGTTGGGCGATGCGTTCGGCCGGGCGCTGGCTTTGCCGCGCGCCGCCTATGGCGCGGCTTTGGGTCATTTTGGTTTCGGCGTGATGGTGCTGGGCATTGCCGGGATGACCTTGGCCAGCCAGAAGGTGATCGTGCTGAACCCCGGGCAGAGCGCGCAGCTTGGCGGCTATGGCTGGACGCTGAACGACGTGCACGATGCGCCGGGGCCGAATTTCAGCGCGCGTGTCGCCGACATCACCGTCAGCGATCACGGCAAGCCGTTTCTTACCCTGCATCCGGCGCGGCGGTATTTCACCGCGCAGAAGACCATCACCAATGATGCGGCGATCCACACCAACGGCTTTCAGGATCTGTACGCGGTGTTCGCCGATGAGCCCGCCAGCGGCGGCGCCGAGTTGCGATTGAACCGGCACCCGCTGGCGCCGGAAATCTGGTTCGGCGGTTTGATCATGGCCTTTGGCGGACTCGTTTCGCTTTCGGACCGACGTCTGCGCATCGGCGCGCCGGCGCGCAAAACCGCCAAAGCGCAGATTGCCGCGGCATAGGTTGTGAATACCAAAAGGCGCGTTTTGTTTGCTGCGCCCTTCCTGGCCGCGATCGCCGGCGGCGCCGGATTCTATACCATCTTGCGGCGGATGGACGACAATAAATACGATCCGCATGCTTTGCCCTCACCGTTGATCGGCCACAGGCCGCCTGCCTTCAGCCTGCCCGGCCTTAACAGCCAGCCCGGTTTTACGAACGCGGATCTGCTCTCCCCTGCCGCGCCGATGCTGGTGAACTGGTTTGCATCCTGGTGCGTGCCTTGCGTGGAAGAGGCGCCGATGCTGGGCCAGCTCGCAAAAGCCGGGCTCTTGATTTGGGGCATCGCCTACCAGGATAACGCGGCGGCGATTGCGAATTATCTCAGCCAGTACGGCAATCCGTTCGCAAGGCTGGCTAGCGATTCCTCAGGACTTACCGCCATCAACTGGGGCGTTTATGGCGTGCCGGAGACCTATCTGATCGACCGGCAAGGCATTGTGCGCTGGCGTTGGGCAGGCGCATTAGACCAGGATGTGGTTGCGCAGTATCTGGCGCCGCTGCTCAAACAATACGCATGAGCTGGTGTTTCATTCTGTTGCTGTTTCTGCCTTCGCTTGCGCTTGCGCAGATGGTGACGCGCGATGGCGTCACCTTGAACACCGCGCAGGAACAGAGCGCCGAGGCAATCGGCGCGCAGTTGCGCTGCCTGGTCTGCCAGAACGAGAGCATCGAGGATTCATCCGCCGGCCTTGCCAAGCAGTTGCGCGTGATCATCCGTCAGCAGGTCGTGGCTGGAGATAATCAGAAACAGATCATGAATTACATGGTGCAGCGCTACGGCAACTTCGTTCTGCTGAAACCGCCGCTCTCGAAGCTGACCTTGCTGCTCTACGGCTCGCCTTTTCTGGCGTTGCTGATCGGATTTATGGCAGCCTGGCTGACGCGGCAAAGCCGCGTCGTCGCCGCGGTGCCGTTGAGCGAGGCTGAGGCGGCGCGGGTAGATAAATTGCTCGAACCGTGATTTTTCTGCTGATGCTCGCCTTGGCATTGCTGTTGATGCTGCCGCTGTTGCTGTCCTTTAGAAGAGGAAGCCGGCTGCGCAATCGGCGCGAGACCGCCTTGGTGCTGCACCGCGCGCAGCTGGAGGAGCTGGCGCGCGATCTGCAAGATTCGCGGATCGGTGCACAGGAATATGCCGGCGCCCGGCTGGAGATCGAACGCAGATTGTTGAGCGCAGATGCGCTGACGGAATCCTGGAGCGGCGGCAATGCGCGCAACCTGTTAGTCGCGACGATCATGCTGATTCCGGTCATGGCGTTTCTGCTGTATCTGCCCGGCAGTACGCCGAACATTCCGTCAGAGCCGCATACGCAATGGCTGGTTCACGAGCAGGCGCAGCATACACAGACGCAGATGCTCATTACGGCGTTGCGCGCCAAGCTGGCGACGCTGGATCCCGGCTCCGTCGCAGCCAGCCAAGGCCAAGCGTATCTTGCAGAGGCCTTGGCGGAGGATGCGGGCCAGCTGACCCCTGACGCCGTTGCGCTGTTCAAACAGTCGATCGAGAACGCGCCGCCCAATGCTTCCTGGCGCATTTTGGACGCGCAGCGGCTGGCGGAAGCAGGTGCAGCATTGCAATAGGATAGTTACAGAAATATAAGATGGGGGTTACCAAGCCTTCACTTGCGAAGCGGCAATCTCTTGACCAGATAGCTTTCATGACCGATTCAAACGAATCCTCGGCAGCCGAAACATCGCTCAAACTTCCTGAGTCTCCCAAGCCGAAGCAAGCGCCGGTCAAGCCGAAGCAAGCGCCGGCTTTGCCGCCTGAGATAGGCGGTCAGAAAGGTCCGGAGCCGACGCGCTATGGAGATTGGGAAAAGAACGGTCGCTGCACCGATTTTTAACAGCCACATAAAAATGAAATATATCAGGAAAGGAACTCTCACATGAGGGGCATTCTCGTCGTCATCGTCTTGCTTATCGTGGTATTTTTCGCGGTACCCATGGTCTCGGAAGGGACCACCAATACCTGCCAGGCTCTGGAAAAGCATGATGTTAGCAACACTGCTTCCAATGTCTCGGGCAGCAACACCGGCATCATTCACAATGTGATCAATGCGGTCGGCCAGGCCGGCGCCAGCGGCGCAACGGCAAGCGCGACTGCGTCGACGGATCATCCGGATTCTCCGACGCCGATCACCTGCACGTACTATTACTGGAAAAACCTGTTTTAAGCGGCGTCTTGTAGCCTCGCCAACCTTGTAAGGCTGGCGAGGATGTCGCGTGCGATGCCGGTTCGCGCCGCGACATCCATATCCCGCGATACCACCAGCCGCTGGTCCGGCCGGACCTTTACGGTGCCCCCGCGTGTGCCGATCCAGGCAACCAACCCGCCAGGATTGCTGAACTCGTTGCGCCGAAAGGTGATGACCATTCCTTTCGGTCCGGCATCGAGTTTCTCCACGCTCGCGTCTCGGCAGGCCCGCTTCAGGGCCATGGTTTCCAATAGGTTCTCCACCTCCGGCGGCAGTCTGCCGAAGCGGTCGACCAGCTCGGCCGCTAGCGCCTCGCTCTCGGCATCGCCTTGCAAGGCGCCGATGCGGCGATACAGGCCAAGGCGGACCGGAAGATCGGCCACATAATCCTCCGGGATCAGCACCGGCAAGCCGAGGCTGATGGTCGGCGTCCAGTCGCGCTCAATCGGTTTTTTATTGTTGTTTTCGGCACGAATCGCGGAGACGGCATCTTCCAGCATCTGCTGATACAGCTCGATGCCGACCTCGCGGATGTGGCCGGATTGCTCATCGCCCAGCAGATTGCCGGCGCCACGCAGATCGAGATCGTGCGAGGCAAGCGTGAAGCCGGCGCCTAGCGTATCCAAAGTCTGCATCACCTCCAGCCGCTTCTCCGCGGCCAGCGACAATTTGTGGTGCACCGGCCAGGTGAGATAGGCGTAGCCGCGCTGCTTGCCCCGCCCCACCCGGCCGCGCAGCTGGTACAGGCCGGCCAAGCCGAACATGTCGGCGCGGTAGATGATCAGCGTGTTCACGGCCGGCATATCCAGACCGCTTTCCACAATGTTGGTGGCGAGCAAGATGTCGTATTTGCCTTCGCCGAAATCGGTCATCACCCGTTCCAGCTCGGTCGGCGCCAGACGACCATGCGCCATCGCACATTTCACGTCCGGAACGATTTCACGCAGCCGGCCAGCCATGGCGTCCAGATCCTCAATGCGCGGAACGACACAGAATATCTGGCCGCCGCGAAAACGCTCGCGCGCAATGGCTTCGCGGATCACCAGGCTGTCGAAGGGCATGATGAAGGTACGCACCGCCAGGCGATCCACCGGCGGGGTGGTGATCAGCGAAAGATCGCGCACACCGGTCAGCGCCAGCTGCAAGGTACGCGGGATCGGCGTTGCGGTAAGCGTCAGCACATGCACATCGGCTTTTAACTGCTTCAGACGCTCCTTATGCGCCACGCCGAAATGTTGCTCTTCATCAACGATCAGCAGACCCAGATCGGAGAAGGCGACGGATTTGGCCATCAGCGCATGCGTGCCGATGACGATCCCGACGCTACCATCCGCAGTGCCGGCTTTGACCACGGCAGCTTCCTTGGCGGTGACCATGCGGGAGAGCAGCGCCACCTTTACCGGCAGGCCGGAAAAGCGCGCTGAAAATACCCGGAAATGCTGGCGAGCCAGCAACGTGGTCGGCACGACCACCGCGACCTGCGTGCCGGCCATCGCGGCCACGAAGGCGGCGCGCAACGCCACCTCGGTCTTGCCGAAACCGACATCGCCGCAGATCAGCCGATCCATCGGTTTGCCGGCAGCGAAATCCTCCAGCACGTCGGCAATCGCGCGCGCCTGGTCCTCGGTCTCGTTATAAGGAAAGCGCGCGCAGAACTCAGCAAAGGCACCGTCATCGGCGGCCAGTATCGGCGCCTCGCGCAGCTGCCGCTCCGCGGCGATGCGGATCAGCCCAACCGCCATGTCCTGGATGCGATTTTTGGCCTTGGCCTTGCGCGCCTGCCAGGAGGCGCCTCCCAGCTTGTCCAGCGAAACGCCGTCGGTCTCCTGCCCGAAACGCGACAGAAGATCGATGTTCTCGACCGGCAGAAATAGCTTGTCGCCGCCATCATAGAGCAGCCGCAGGCAATCATGCGCGGCGCCGTTGACCGTTACAGTCTCCAAACCACCATAGCGGCCGATGCCGTGGTCCTGATGCACCACCAGATCGCCCTGCTCGATCTCGGTCGCATCGGCGATGAACTGGTCGGCGCGCTTGCGCCGCTTCGGCGGCCGGGCGATGCGCTGGCCGAGCAGATCCTGTTCCGCCACCAGAGCCAAGCGGTCGGTGACGAAACCGCGCTCGATCTCGAAAACCGCAAGCGCCACCTCGCCCTTCGGCAAAGCGCGCGCGGCGTCTACGTCTTCGACCATCTGCATGTCGCGAATGCCGTGCTCGCGCAGCATCAACGCCAGACGCTCGCGCGAACCCGTGCTCCAGGCCGCCAGAACAACCGTCCGGCCGCTGGAAGCCCAACCGCGCCGCAATTCGGCAAAACCGTCGAAGGCCGCCAAAGGCTGGCCCGCCAAAATCGCGCCGGGGCGGCCGCCGAAATCCACGCCCGTCGCGCCATCCGGTTTGGCAAAAGGTGTGAAACCGAACACCGGGCCGCGCGCCGAAGCCGCATCCCAGGCCGGCTGGTCAAGATACAACAGCGCCGGTGGAATCGGCCGGTAGATCTGCTCGCCGGAGCGCGCCGGGCCGCGACGCTCGGCATAATGATCGGCGATCAGCTCCAGCCGCGCCTCGATCGCCGCTTCCGCCTGGTGACCCAGACTGACCGATGCATTCGGCAGATAATCGAAGATCGTCTCCATGCTCTCGGCAAACAACGGCGCATAATGCTCGACGCCCGGATGCCGATGCCCCGCCGAGACGGAATGATACAGCGGATCCTCAACCGCCTTCGGCCCGAACATCTCGCGCCAAGCAGAGCGGAACCGCGCCACCGAAGCCGAATCGAAAGCCAACTCAGATGCCGGGTGAAAATCCAGCCGCTGCACGGCCTCCCCGCTGCGCTGCGTCTCCGGATCAAACCGGCGGATCGACTCGATCACGTCACCAAACAGATCAATCCGCACCGGCGCCGACTCGCCGGCAGGAAACACATCGATTATCCCACCGCGCAGCGCAAACTCGCCCGTCTCCATCACCGTGCCGGCGCGATTATACCCGTCCGCATCGAAAAACGCCGCCAGATCCTCCGGCGCGATGCTGTCGCCAACCGCCAGCTTCATTCCCGCTCCAGCCAGCGCCTTGCGCGGCGGAACCTTCTGCATGGCAGCGTTCACGGTCGTTAGGACAATCCGCTTCTTCCCGGGACTATCCTGCAACTTCGACAGGGCGGAAATCCGCTCCGCAATTACCGCCCCGTTCGGCGAAACCCGGTCATACGGCAAACAATCCCAGGCCGGAAAAACAATGACCTCCACCTCCGGCCCAAAAAACCGGATCGACTCCGCCAACCCCGCCAGCCGCCCATCGTCCCGCGCCACATGCAGCACCGGCCCATCATGCTCGCGCAATCGCCGGACCAGCATTATCGCATCCACACCCTCCGGCACGCCATAAACGGTGATCATGAGGGTGTGGCTTCGTCAGGCCAGGGGGGTTTCGCCCCCCCGGCGCGGCTTCGGCGCGATCGGGCAGAGCCCCCTGGCCTGTCGAGCCACATCCTTATGCGCACCGGTTAAGCGCGGCGTGGCGGATGCGGCGGAGCATGGGCGTATCGGCGTGCGGTGGGATGGGTTGGCGGCCGGTTAGCCAGTCCGACAGGTCGGTGTCGGGGAGTTCCAGAAGGGATTCGAGGTCGCTCAGGTCTTGCAAGGTCATGGTGGCGATTTCGGCTTTTACGAAGTCGCCGATGAGGAGGTCGTTTTCGTAGGTGCCGCGATGTTGGGCGCGGAAGATCAGCCGGCGGCGCCGGTTGTCTAAAGGTGGGGAGGTGGGTTGTTCAGGTATAGTCATTAGCCCTAGCTTCGCTGGGTTGCGATATAGAGGGGTTAAGGCCAAGAGTCAGCCCGTGAGTGGTGAGATTCTTAGCGCCCTGCGCGCACCGATTACGGCATTGCCTGGATTGGGGCTTCGACTTTCCGTGCTGGTGGGCAAGCTGGTGGGCGGCGATACGGTGCGCGATGTGCTGTTTCATCTGCCGGCGGATTTTGTGGATCGGCGGCAGGTGGTGAAGGTGCGTGATGCGGCGCCCGGCGGAATTGTGACGATGCGGGTTGAGGTCATTCGGCATGAGTCGCCGGCGAAGAAGACGCAGCCGCATCGGGTAGTGATCGGCGATGAGACCGGGTTTGCCGAGATTGTGTTGTTTCACGCGGCGCGGCTGGCGCAGTTTCCAATTGGGACAAGGCTACTGATTTCCGGGCGGGCGGATGTGTTTTCCGATCGGATTGTTTTGCCGCATCCGGATTTTGTGCTGCCCGTCGCGCAGGAGGATGGCTTTCCGTGGATCGAGCCGGTTTGGCCGCTGACGGCGGGCGTGGTGCCGCGGGTGATGCGGCGCGCGGCGCTGGGAGCGCTGGCGTGCCTGCCGGAGCTGCCGGAATGGCATGATGCGTCGATCTTGAGGAAGCGGCAGTGGCCGGGGTTTGCGGCGGCTTTGCAGGCGCTGCATCGGCCGGAGTGTATACCTGGGCCGGAGGCTGCGGCGCGGCTGGCGTATGACGAATTGCTGGCGCGGCAGCTGGCTTTTGGGATCGTGCGTTCGCGAAGGCGGCGGCGTGGCGGGCGGGCGTTGGCGGGTAACGGGACGTTGCGGGCGCAGGCTTTGTCGCGGTTTGGCTTTGCGCCGACGGCTGCGCAGGCGAAGGCGCTGGCGGAGATCAATGCCGATCTGGCCGCGCCGCATCAGATGTTGCGGTTGCTGCAAGGCGATGTGGGATCGGGCAAGACGCTGGTTGCGGTACTGGCGATGCTGCGGGCGGTGGAATCCGAGGGACAGGCGGCTCTGCTGGCGCCCACGGAGATCCTGGCGAAGCAGCATTATGCGACGTTGCAGAAATTGTCTCCGGTGCCGGTCGCGTTGCTGACGGGCAATGTGAAGGGCAAGGCGCGGAGCCGGATTTTGGATGCACTGGCTTATGGCAGTTTGCCGATTGTCGTCGGCACGCATGCGCTGTTTCAGAAGCATGTGGCGTTTCATGATCTGGCGCTGGCGGTGATCGATGAGCAGCACCGGTTTGGGGTCGATCAGCGATTGCAGCTGGGTGCCAAGGGCAACGCGACGGATTTGTTGGTGATGACGGCGACGCCGATCCCGCGCACGCTGCTGCTGACGCATTGGGGCGAGATGGACATCAGCCGGATTACGGAGAAGCCGGCGGGGCGCAAGCCGATTACGACGACGATGCACCGGATGTCGGAGTTGCCGAAGCTGTTGGACGCCGTTGGACGGGCGATTGCTGCGGGCGGGCGGGTTTATTGGGTTTGCCCTTTGGTGCAGAAATCCGAGTTGATCGATATCACTGCGACCGAGCTTCGATTTGCGGAGTTGGGCAAACGGTTCGGGGCGTGTGTCGCGTTGGCGCATGGCAAGCAGGATGCGGCAATGCGGGATGCCGCGCTGGGAGCGTTTGCTTTGGGCGCCGTGAAGATTTTGGTGGCGACTACGGTGATCGAGGTTGGGGTGGATGTGCCGGAGGCCAATGTGATTGTCATCGAGCATGCCGAGCGGTTCGGGCTGGCGCAGCTGCATCAGTTGCGCGGGCGAGTCGGCCGCGGTTCGACGCAGAGTTTTTGCCTGCTGTTGCATGCGGATAAATTGGGGGAGACGGCGCGCCAACGGCTGGCGTTGCTGCGTGAGACGGAGGATGGCTTTGTGATCGCGGATGAGGATTTTCGGCTGCGGGGCAGCGGAGATTATCTGGGGACGAAACAGTCCGGGTTGCCGGGTTATTCGCTGGCCGATCCGGAAACCCATGAAGCGCTTTTGCCGATGGCCAAGCAGGATGCGACGATGCTGCTTGATCGCGATCCCAGGCTGGAATCGCCGCGCGGACAGGCAGTGCGTATTCTGCTCAATCTGTTCGACCAGCGCGATGCGATACAGACCTTGCGCGCAGGGTGAAGGAGATTTTTGAATGAGGGAGTATCCGGACGCGCCACGCGTGGGCATCGGCATTGTATTGCTGCGCGGCGACGAAGTTTTGCTGGTGCGGCGGGGCAAGCCGCCGGGCGTTGGGCAATGGAGCCTGCCTGGCGGGGCGCAGGAACTGGGCGAGACGGCGGAGGAATGTGCCAGGCGAGAATTGTACGAGGAGACCGGGCTGCGGGCCGGCCCGGTGCATATGGTCGCGCATGTGGATTCGATTCATCGGGATGATGAGGACCGCGTGCAGTACCACTACACGATCCTGGATTTTGCCGCGCGTTATGAAGGCGGCGAGCTGGCGCCGGGCGATGATGTGGACGATGCGGCCTGGGTGTACCCTGACCGCTTCGACGATTACGCGTTGTGGCCGGAGGCGCGGCGCGTTATTGCCCTAGCATTTTCCCAACTGCGGATCTAAATTTCTGCGAACCCGGGGCGGTGAGGCTGGAAAACCAGTTCTCCAGCTGACCGTCTTTGCCGATGAGGTATTTGAAGAAATTCCATTTCGGCTTTGCGAGGAAGCCGCCCTGCGCGCCGGCCCATTTGAAGAACGGGTGGGCTTCGGGGCCTTTCACGTGGACCTTGCCCATGATGGGGAAATCGACGCCGTAATTCAGTTCGCAGAAGCTGGCGATTTCCTCATGCGTGCCTGGTTCCTGCTTGCCGAAATCGTTCGAGGGAACGCCGATGATCATCAGGCCCTGCTCCTTGTGGGCGCGCCAGAGCTCCTCGAGCCCCCTATATTGCGGGGTAAAACCGCATTTCGACGCGGTGTTGACGATCACGAGGGGGCGGCCGGCGAGGTCCGCCAACGCAAAATTCTTGCCTTGCAGCGTTTGAAAGCTGAAATCATGGGCGGTTGGCATGTTACGTTCTCCAGATATTTCGTAAAGGTGAAGCATGACTGGAACACCAGACGCAATATCCAGGCTGCTTGCCGTCATGGCTGCCTTACGCGACCCCCAAACCGGTTGTCCTTGGGATCGGGCGCAGAATTTTTCCACCATCGCGCCTTACACGATCGAGGAAGCCTATGAGGTGCAGGCCGCGATCCAAACGGAGGATCCAGAGCAGATCAAGGATGAGCTGGGGGATCTGCTGTTTCAGGTGATCTATCATGCAAGGATGGCCGAGGAGCGCGGCTGGTTTAGCTTCGACGATGTGGCGGCGGCGATCACGGGGAAGATGATCCGGCGGCATCCGCATGTTTTCGGGGATGAGGCGGAGCGCGATGCCGGCGGCCAGACAAAGGCCTGGGAGGCGCAGAAGGCACAGGAACGTAAGGACCGCGCCTTGGGCGGAACGCTGGAAGGGATTGCAACAACCCTGCCGGCGATGGCGGTTGCAACCAAGCTGACCGGGCGGGCGGCGCGCGTAGGGTTCGATTGGCCGGAAGCCGGCGCGGTGCTGGATAAGCTGGAGGAAGAAATCAAGGAGCTGCGGGCCGAACTGGCTGGGGCTTCGACGGCGCGGCTGCAGGATGAGCTTGGGGATATGCTGTTCGTACTGGTCAACCTCGCCCGCAAGCTTCGGTTGGACGCGGAAGCCTGCTTGGCGGGAGCGAATGCGAAATTTGTCCGGCGCTTCCGCTTTATCGAGGCGGCCTTAGGCCGGCGCGGGAAAGCGCCGGCGGATTCGGATCTGGCGGAGATGGACGCGCTTTGGGACGCGGCGAAGCGTTCCGGCTTGTAATGCGGCAAAATCGCGTTATCCAAATATCATGAGAAGTTTGTTCGAAGGCTATGACCGCTTTCTGCGCAGTACCTGGCAGGATCATAAGGAACGCTACGCCGAGCTGGCGCGCGATGGGCAATCGCCTTCCACCATGGTGATCGCGTGCTCGGATTCGCGGGTATCGCCGGAACTGATCTTCGATGCATCGCCAGGTGAGATTTTCGTGGTGCGCAATGTCAGCAATCTGGTGCCGCCTTATGCGCCGGACCTTGGCAACCACGGCACATCCGCGGCGCTGGAATTTGCGGTGACGGTGCTGAACGTCTCGCGTATCGTCGTGCTGGGACATAGCCAGTGCGGCGGCATCCGCGCGCTGGTGCGCGGGCCGACTGCAGGAGATGGCGATTTCATCGCTTCCTGGATGGCGATTGCGAAGCAAGCGCGGGCGCGGGTTTGTGATGCAGCGGATGCGCCGGAGGATTTCGATGCGCTTTGCGAGCAATGCGGCCGCGAATCCATACGGGTCTCCCTGACCAACCTGCTTACCTTCCCCTGGATAAGGTCAAGGGTGGATGAAGGTTTGCTCAAACTCGCCGGCCTGCACTTCAACGTGCAGAGCGCGGCGCTTGAGGTGGTCTAGAACCTGTACTGGATGAACAAGCCGATGATCGGATAGCAGCTTGGCTTATCCATGAAGTAGCTCGCCTGTTTCGCTTCCGCTTCCATTGCGGCGCGCATCTGCCGGTTGCTGGCGATCAGCCCTGTCGGGGTTAAGGAGACCGTGCCGTTGCCTTGATACACGGCGCCGAAATCCGCTTCGATGGCAATTTTGCTGCCGACGCCAGCGGCCGAGTTGTACGGAAAAAAGTTTGGCGATTTGGCTGCGAATTTGTTCGGCTTTGCTCCGTTCTTCCGGCGTGCGGCAATAGATGTGCGCGTGGTAGCTGATGATGTTGTTGATTTCGGAAGTATCCCGGGTAATGCTCAAGGGTTCTGTTCTTGCTTGTTTGCCGAAGTTAAGACGAGGATGCCGGCCTGCGCCGGCATGACCGGATTGTGGGACGCCCGAGGCCCAAATTCACAAGAGTCTTTTGCCGCACCGACGGCCCGGTTCTTTTTCTTCAGAGAAGGAAGGTTCTTCATTCTTCCAGAAGCGTCTTGTGCAGTTCGTCCCAGCTTTTCGGGTCGGGGGCCAGGAGCAGTCCGCCGGCGGTTTCGGAGGGTTGGTAGGGGGTGCCGTCGTAGCGGGCGGCGTAGCCGCCGGCTTCGGTGAAAAGCAACACGCCAGCGCAATGATCCCAGGGCAGGGTTTTGCGGAACAGCATCATGTGGCAGTGGCCGGCGGCGACCAGCCGATACTGGTGAGCCGCGCAGCGCAAATCGAAAGTGGCCGCGAGTTTCGACATGCGGGAGACGACGCGGGATTTGAGCGGTTCCTGCAGGAAGCGCCAGGAGAGCGCGCCGGTCATCTGGCTGACGGGGACAGCCGCCGCGGCGTGCAGCTTTTTGCGACTGCCGTCTGCGGTTTCAATCCAGGCGCCGCCGCCACAGGTTGCGATCGCCGTGTCGTCGACGATGGGATCGTGGATGAAGCCGGCGAGGATTTTATCGGCCTCGACAAGCGCCAGCATGACGCCGAAGAGCGGCAGGTCGGAGGCGTAGTTGGCGGTGCCGTCGATCGGGTCGATCACCCAGACAAGGCCGGGTTCGCGCAGGCGGTGCAGCAAATTCGGTTCGGCCGCGACGGCTTCCTCGCCGATGACATCGATCTGCGGGAAGAGCGATCTCAGCCCGGCGGCGATCGCCTTTTCCGCGGCCTCGTCAGCCACCGTAACAGGATCGAGCGGGCCGGATTTTGCGCGGATGTCGGCGCTGCCCAGGTTGCGGAAGCGCGGCATGATTTCGGCAGCGGCGACGTTGCGCAGCAGCTTGACGATATTGGCGATGTCGGTTGGCGTTAGGTTCATATCCGCTCGAACCTGGCGCGGTCTGCGTCCGACAGGCGGACTTCGACATGGACGGTAGCGTTCTCGTCCTGGCGTTGAACCACCTCGCCGTGGCGATACAGCCAGGCCAACTTGGCGCCGTCTTCCGCCGCAACATCGTAATGCACGCTGACAGATCCGGCGCCGAGCCGACGCTCGATCGCGCTGAGCAAAGCCGGCAGGCCTTCGCCGGTAAGGGCAGAGACGGCAATGCCGCCTTCATCATGCCCATTGGCCGGTCGGGCGGGAACATTGACGATGCCGCCAAGCAGGTCGGCCTTGTTCAGCACCTCGGTACTGCGCAACGGCCATTCTTCGGCTAGCGTACCGTCCTTCACCATATTATCCAGCACGGTGATGACATCGTTGCGCTGGGCGAGGCTGTCCGGATGGGCGATGTCGCGGACATGCAGGATAAGGTCGGCTTCCGCCACTTCTTCCAAGGTGGCGCGGAAGGCCGCGACCAGTTCGGTCGGCAGGTCGCTGATGAAACCGACGGTATCGGAGAGGATGATTTTGCGGCCCGATTGCAGGGTCAGGCCGCGCATGGTGGGATCGAGCGTCGCGAAAAGCTGGTCTTCCGCCATGACGGCAGCGCCGGTGAGCGCGTTGAACAGCGTGGATTTGCCGGCATTGGTATAGCCGACAAGTGCCACCACCGGCGAGGGTACGCGCTTGCGCGCGCCGCGATGCAGGCCGCGGGTGCGGCGGACGTCTTCCAGCTCATGTTTGAGCTTGACGATGCGCTCGCCGATCAAGCGCCGATCGGCTTCGATCTGGGTTTCGCCGGGGCCGCCGAGAAAGCCGAAGCCGCCGCGCTGGCGTTCCAGATGGGTCCAGGAACGCACCAGGCGGGAGCGCTGATAGTCGAGATGGGCGAGTTCGACCTGTAGCGCGCCTTCACGTGTGCGGGCGCGTTCGCCGAAAATATCCAGGATCAGCCCAGTACGGTCGATTACTTTGCATTTCCAGGCGTTTTCCAGATTGCGCTGCTGCACGGGAGTGAGCGTGGCGTCGACAACTGCTACCGAAACTTCGTGACGCGCGATATCCTCGCCTTCACTGGCGGTCTGGCCTTTGCCTAGCAAGGTTGCGGGGGTGCGTGTCCTTAGCGAGAAAATCGCCTCATGCACGACGATCAGGCCGATGGAGGCGGCAAGGCCCACGGCTTCCGCCATCCGCGCTTCCGCGGCGCGCCGGCCGCTTGCCGGACCGTCACCGACACGCGCAGATTTTTCGCAAGGTAGAATGATCGCCGCCCGGTTGGGCGGCGGCGCGGTTTCGAGCAGCTTGGTCAGCCGGTGATGTCCTGCTCTGACGGTCCATACTCCGCCCCCTCGGAACGGGAGAGCTTCAAGGTCGAGGTGCCATGCTCGGCCGGCTGAGCGGATTCCGCCTTGCTGGCGTCGAACAGCATGATCGGGGCGCCCGGCATGACCGTGCTGATCGCGTGCTTATAGACCAGCTGCGTGTGGCCGTCCCGGCGCAGCAGAACCGAGAAATTGTCGAACCAGGTGATTACACCCTGCAATTTGACGCCGTTCACCAAAAATACGGTGACGGGAGTTTTGCTTTTGCGAACGTGGTTCAAGAACACGTCCTGCACGTTTTGCGATTTTTCACTGGCCACGGAAATTATCCTTATTTTTGTCGCCTGTTTTGACGAGTGCGTTAAATTAGAGAGCCGAACTGCCAGCACCTGCGTGGCGCAAGGGGCTGACGGCTGAACCTATAGCCAAAAAATGCCTCCCGGCAACATCAGAATGGGGTCGATCCAGAACATGCAAGACCTGCAATGTAGTGCGCCTTTGCTAGCCGGCAACGGGCTGGACCTTGGCGTTGAGGCGAGAAGCCTCGCTTTTTGTTGCAATGCGCCATTGATGATCCAAAGCCGCGTTGAATTCAGCGCCGAGCAGCACGGCGTAGGCGGTCAAGTAAAACCACATCATCAGGCCGATCAACGTCGCCAGCGGGCCGTAGGTTGCGTCGTACGCGGCGAAATGGCCGACATAGAGGCCGAAGGCCCAGGAGCCGAGCAGCCAGACCAGGGTGGCGACGCCTGCCCCGGGCGCAAAGAAGATCCGGCCATTGCCTGCCGGGCCGTAGCGATAGAGCAGCCCCAACGAAATCAAAACGAAGATAACCATGGCGGCGAAGCCAGCAATGCCAGCCAGCAGCCTGACATGGCCTCCCAGGCCGACAAAGGTGATGACCACCGGCAACAGCACAAGCACGGCGATGGCGATGCAGGCGCCGAGAATGGCAATGAGCGTCATCCCCAGCGCCAGCAACTGAAATTCGATAAAGCCGCGATTTTCGCGCTGGCGGTAGGCAATGGTAAGCGCGTTAAGGACGGATTTGGTGCCGGCGGAAGACGACCAAAGCGTGATGAGCAGGCTGATGAGCAGGCTGATGCCCAGGCCCTTGCTGGGCTGGCTGACCAGGCTTTGGATCCGGTCCGAGATCAGCTGGAAGGCGGCAGGCGGCATCAAGCGCTCGAGATAAAGCAGTTGCGGCTGCACCGTGTCCGGATTGAAGACAAGTCCGTAGAGCGAAATCAGCGTCGTGATGGCCGGGAACAGCGCCAGGGTTGCATAAAAGGCGCAGCCGGCCGCGACCAGCGAGACCCGCTGCGAGACGAGCGCCGTTCCCGCCTCGACAGCGGCGAGGCGAACCAGCTGAACACGTTCCGTTCTGACCACAGATTCCTAACTACGGGATGCGGGAAAACGGTCAATCGATTTAGACCTGCACGATGCAGAGATCATTAGCTTGTAGCAAAACGCGGCATTTAGATCATCTAGATCAACAATTTTAGCGCTTTTAGCCGGCAGTTGCCGGGTCTCAAAAATGGTGCGCTGCAAAAATTTGTGGCGCATCCGGCGGGATTATGCGATGTTGGCTGGTCATTATCGGCTGGCGGAGCTTATCATGTTGGATGGAACCATCGTTAACGAGTTTTCGCATGTTAAGCCCGGCGACACGCCCTGGCGCACCGATGGCCTCCGGGATTTTTTTCTCTACCGCGACCTGGGCGTAAAGCAATCGACCGGCGGCCGCGTGGTTTGCCAGCTGGTGAAAGCCAATCCGGATCGGGCACCAGAGCATGGTACCGGCTGGCATCAGCATATTGCGGATTTCCACATCGTTATCATGAACAAGGGGTGGGCGCGCTTCATGTATGACGATAAGGAGCATCTGGTGGCGGCCGGCGATTGCGTGCACCAGCAGCCAGGCATCACGCATTATCTGTTCGATTATTCGCCGGACATGGAATATCTGGAAATTACCTCGCCGGCGGATTTTGGAACGATCGACGTCGACGGCCCCTGCCCCGTGCCGGCTCCAACGCCTTGGGTCAGAGCAGCTGAATAATCCCACGATCCGCTCAAGCGTTCAAATTCATCAGATCGCCGGACCTGATTCACCAGAGCGCCGGACCTGCTTGCTTGTTTATGCTGATCGATAAGTGTTGGATCAGCGCAGGCTAGAAATCGAGATCGAGCTCAATGATCTCCTGAGGTTCGCTATGCGAGTCCTCTACCCATGCTTGCATCGGTTCCCACTGCATGATGCGCTCGCCATACGCCTTGCATTGATCGTCAACCGCAACGTCGTAGCTGACGAAACGCGTCACCACCGGCGCGTACATGGCATCCGCAATCGTCGGCACCTTGCCGAACAGAAAAGGTCCCTTCCAGGTAGTGAGGCACTCGCGCCAGATGCTGGTGATGCGATCGACATCCGCCTGCGCGGAAGACCATACGACGAAGCCCGGTTTGTGAAAGCGCAGGTTCATCGGCAGCGAGGAACGCAGCGCCGCAAAACCGGAATGCATTTCGCCGCTGATCGAGCGGCAGCGCGCCCTGGCGTGCTTGTCCTTGGGCAGCATGCCCGCGGCGGGAAAGAGTTCATTCAAATATTCGGCGATCGCCATCGTGTCCCAGACCGAAACGTCGTCATGGATCAGGCACGGCACCAGGATGGAGGAGGTTCGCATCAGCAACTCCTCCTTGGCGCGCGGGTCATCCGGGGAAACCCGCTCCTCCACAAAGTCGATGCCGGACAGGCACGCGAGCAAATAGCCGCGCAATGACCAGGAGGAGTAATTCTTGCTGCTGATGAGCAATGTCGCCTCGGCCATTCTAATTGCCCTTTCTTTTTGATAAAACCTTGTTCATGTTCAGTTAAGCCCACCGGATCGCGTTATCAAAGCCTTATCTCAGCATCTGGCCGTTACACTCTAACCTATCACCAATAGCGCTTGAGGCAGCAGTATGATCTACCAGATGTACCAGGCGCAAGCCGATTTTATGGAGCCGTTGCGGGCGTTTGCGCGCAATGGCAGCCGGCTGCTGAAGACGATTACGCCGCATGAACCTTACGGCCTCACCCTGCGGCATATCAACGCGGCGATGGAAGTGTTCGGCTATTCCGGCACGACGCATGAACGGCCCGACTTCAAGATCAAGGATATCCTGGTCGGCAACAACATGGTCGGCGTCCACGATGAAGTTGTGTTTGCGACGCCGTTCGCCAGCCTGGTTCGTTTCACGAAAGCTACGGATCGGCAGCAGCCTAAGGTGCTGGTCTGTGCGCCGATGTCCGGCCATTTCGCCACCTTGCTGCGCAATACGGTCGAGGTGCTGCTGCAGGATCATGATGTCTACATCACCGATTGGCATAATGCGCGCGACATTCCGCTCGCCGCCGGCGCATTCGGTTTCGATGAATATGTCGAGCATATCATGCGGTTTCTGGAATATTTGGGTCCGCGCAGCCACGTCGTCGGCGTTTGTCAGCCGACGGTCGCGACCTTGGCCGCGGTGTCGCTGATGTCGGAGGATAATAATCCCGCGACGCCGCGCAGCATGATTTTGATGGCCGGGCCGATCGACACCCGCCGCAATCCGACGAAAGTGAACAAGCTTGCCAAGACCAAGGATATTTCCTGGTTCGAGGATAAGATGATCGGCGTGGTGCCGTGGCGCTACAAAGGCGCGGGGCGGCGCGTGTATCCCGGCTTCATGCAGCTTACCGCGTTCGTCTCGATGAATCTGGATCGGCATCTGACGGCGCATTTCAAGCAGTTCCGTTCGCTGGCGTCCGAGGATCATCTGGCGGCGGAAACGCATCGGACATTTTATGATGAGTATTTGGCGGTGATGGATTTGCCGGCGGAGTTTTATCTGGAGACCGTAGAGCGGATTTTTCAGACGCATGATCTGCCGCGCGGCGAGCTGAAATTTCGCGACCGGATGGTAAAGCCGAGCGCGATCAACAAGACATTCGTGTTTACCATTGAAGGCGAGCGCGATGATATTTGCGGGCTTGGCCAAACATTGGCAGCGCTGGATCTGTGTAGCAATCTTCGGCCGTTGCTGAAGCGCCATTATGTGCAGACCGGGGTTGGACATTATGGCGTGTTCTCGGGGAGACGCTGGGCGAATGAGATCTATCCGCGCGTTAAGGAAGTTATACAGTTCGCGGCTTAGGGGCTTGTCAGGCCATGCTCTTGACCTTGCTGATGTCGATAAATCTTCAGTTCTGCCCATTAGACGGCGGTGAAGCAACCTGACTTTCCAAGCTATTTCCGCTGCGTGGACATATGCTGAGGTAACACCTTGTTGATGCGGGTTCGCCAGCCGCTGCCACGCTGATTGTAAGCCTTCAGCAGGTCGGATGCCGGCCTGCGCCGGCATGACGTTCGCGCGTGGTAGCCTTTATTTGTGGATCAGCGTGCCGATGCCGCCTTCGGTGAAGAGTTCCAGTAGCAAAGCGTGCGGGACGCGGCCGTCCAGGATGGTGGCGCCTTTGACCCCCTGTTTGACCGCCTCGATGCAGGTCAGCACTTTCGGGATCATGCCGCCGGAGATTGTGCCGTCTTCGATCAAGCCGGGGATCTGCGCCACGGCAATGTCCGCCAGCAGGTTTTTGGATTTATCGAGCACGCCGGGAACGTCGGTCAGCATTAGCAGGCGATTGGCGTTCAGCGCACCGGCGATCGCGCCGGCGGCGGTGTCGGCATTGATGTTGTAGATCTGGCCGTCTTCCGCCGTGCCGACCGGAGCGATAACCGGGATCAGACCGGCGCCGGTCAAGGCGTGGATGACGCGGGTGTCGATATGGCCGGGCTCGCCGACAAAGCCTAGATCGAGCACGTTTTCGATCTCAGAGTTTGGATCGCGCTGCGTGCGGGTGAGTTTTCTGGCGCGGATCAGGCCGCCGTCACGGCCAGAGATTCCGACAGCCAATGCGCCGGCCTGGTTGATCAGCCCGGCGATCTGTTTGTTGACGGAGCCGGAGAGCACCATTTCAACCACTTCCACCATCGCCGCGTCGGTGATGCGCAGGCCGTCGATGAAGGTCGATTTGATTTCCAGACGCTCCAGCATGGCGTTTATTTGAGGGCCGCCGCCATGGACGATGACCGGGTTGATGCCGACCTGCTTGAGCAGCGCGATGTCGCGGCCGAACTCGACGGCAAGGTGGTCCTCGCTCATCGCGTGGCCGCCATATTTCACGACGATCGTAGCCCCGGCGTAGCGGCGCAGATAAGGCAACGCGCGGGCGACGGTGCCGGCCTGTTCGGCCGCCTTGTTCATGGTTTGCTGGTCCATCGTCACATCTCTCGGCTATTGGCGAAGCTTGCAATATTGGCCCGTAGCGCATCAATCCCCAAACCGGTCTGGCTGCTGGTGGTGATGACGCTGTTCAACGCCGCCGGATGCGCCGCGGCGAGGGCACCGATTTCCGCCTGCTTTTTGGCGAGCGCCTGCGGTTTTACCGCATCGGCCTTGGTCAATACCAGCTGGTAGACGACGGCGGCTTGGTCGAGCAGTTCAAGCACGGTCTGGTCGGCATTTTTCAGCTCCACCCGGGCGTCCAGGAGGAGCAAAACCCGGCGCAAATTGGGCCGGCCGCGCAGGTAGTCCAGCATCAGGCCTTGCCAGTCGCGCTTGATCGCCTTTGGCGCTTCGGCATAGCCGTAGCCAGGCATGTCGACCAGAACGATCGGCGCCAGTTCGAATTTGAAGAAATTGAGCTGGCGGGTGCGGCCGGGCTGGTGCGAGACACGGGCCAGCGCCTTGCGGCCGGTGAGCGCGTTCAGCAGCGAGGATTTGCCGACATTGGAGCGGCCAGCAAATGCGAGCTCAATCCCTTCGGCGGCGGGCAGGTTTTCAAGCTGCTGGGCGGCGAAGAAGAATTCGCAGGCGCCGGCAAACAGCTTGCGCCCCGATTCTAAAGCCTCCGGCGAAAAATCCGGCGGCGCAAAGTTCAGGTCTTCGCCAGCGCCCCGGGTCTCTGCGGTGCCGCTGCCCGGCGCATGATCAGCCATTGTTGTCCTACGGTAAGAAGATTGTTCCAGGTCCAGTATAGCACTAAGCCGGCCGGAAAACGCGCGAGCATGAAGGTGAACATGATAGGCATGAACTGGAACATGCGCGCCTGCACAGGATCAGGCGGCGCCGGGTTGAGCTTTTGCTGCAGGAACATGGTAATGCCCATGATGATGGGCAGCGCACCAATGGCCAGGAAAGGCGATAACGCGGCCGGGTCGTATGGGATCAGGCCGAACAGGTTGAAGATGTTGGTGGGATCAGGCGCTGAGAGGTCGTGAACCCAGCCGTAGAACGGCGCCTGGCGCATTTCGATGGTGATGTAGATGACTTTGTAGAGCGAGAAGAAGACCGGGATCTGCACCACCATCGGCAGGCAGCCGGAAGCCGGGTTGATCTTTTCCGCCTTATACAGCGCCATGGTTTCCTGCTGTACCTTGACGTTGTCGTCCTTGTATTTCTCCTTGATGGCTTTGATTTTCGGCGCCGCGGTCTTCATCTTCGCCATCGAGCGGTAGGAGTAGTTGGCGAGCGGGAAGAACAGCAATTTGACGCCGACGGTAAAGACCAGGATGGCCAGGCCGAAATTGCCGATTTTTGAATTCAGCCAGTCCAGCGCGAAGAAGATCGGCTTGGTGATGAAATAGAACCAGCCGAAATCGATCGCCTTGTCGAAGCTGGGGATGTTGTACTGGCTGGCATAGGCATCCAGCGTGTCGACCAGCTTGGCGCCGGTGAAGACACGCATTAAAGTGTCGCCGGTTGCACCCGGGGCGATGCTTTGCGGCGCGGTGGTAATGAAGTCGGTCTGGTAGGCATGGCCGTCGCCGAGATCGGTCTGCAGATAGCGGATGGCGCCGGCGAGGTTTTCGGACTGGTCGGGGATCAGCGCGTCCAGCCAGTATTTATCGGTGATGCCGATCCAGCCGCCATTGCTGGTCTCAGAATAGGCGGTGCCCCCGGCGGCGTTGTTGCCGTCGGATTTGGTGGATTTATAGGAAATTTCCTTTAGCGTGTTGTTGAATACGCCAAGCGGGCCTTCATGTAGGATATAGCTGGTTTTTTCCTGCGGCGTGTAGTCGCGCACCACGCGCGACCAGGGATAGATTTCTACCTCTTTGGACGACTTGTTGACCACCTGCTGATGCACGGTGAACATAAAGTTGTCGTCGATCGATAGTACCAGCTGGAAGATCAGGCCGGCGCCGTTGTTCCAAATCAATGTTACCGGAGTGTCGGGCGTTAACTTGGGTGCGGAGGCGGTCCAGACCGTGCTGTCGGAAGGGATTGGCGTGTTTGGAGTGACGGCATCCCAGCCGAATTGCACATAGGTTGGCTTGTCGCCATCGCGGCGGCCGAGGATCTGCACCAGCGGCGAGATTTTGCTGATCGTCTCGTGATAATCCTTGAGCTGGATGTCATCCAGAATGGCGCCGGTGAGCGCGATGCTGCCGGACAGCTTCGGCGCATCGATCGCGAGGCGAGGGCCGGCGGCGGCAGGCCCGCTTTGCGCAGTTCCCGGGGCGCCGGCGGCGGCCGCGGCTTGCGGCGTGCCGGCGGCGTGCTGCGCCTGGGAGACGGTCTGCGCCGGGCTGGGCGCCGGATGCGGCAGAAACTTGGCGATGACCACTTGGAAGATGACCATGATGGCCAGCGATAGGGAGATGGCAAGCAGAAGTCGCTTCTGGTCCATATTAACTCAGGCTTCCGGAGTGGATTGGGGAACCGGGTCATAGCCGCCCGGATGCCAGGGATGGCAGGAAAGAATGCGCCGGCCGGCTAAAGCCGAGCCTTTAAGGGCGCCATGCGTGCAGATGGCTTGCCGCGCATAGGCGCTGCAGGAAGGGTAGAACCGGCAATTAGCGCCGATGACCGGGCGCAACATCAGCTCGTAGGCCCGGATGCTGCCGGAGAGCAGTTTTGCTGCGGGAGTCACTTCAAGGCCTCGGCCAAAGCGGCGCGCAGGTTGGCGCAAAGCGCGTCGAAGGGCAGATTGGCGGTCTCCTGGCGGCAGACCAGCACCAATTCTACACCCGTCAGTGGCGTCTGCGACAGCGTGAGCCGGGCGGCTTCCTTCAGCCGGCGCCGTGCGCGGTTGCGGGCGACGGCGTTGCCGATTTTCTTGGTGGCGGTGTAGCCGACGCGCAAAGGCGCGTTAGTGCCGGTAAGGGCCAGCTGCATGACAAAGCCGGGGCGCGCCAGCTTGGCGCCGCGCGAAGCCAGCCGCAGGAAATCGGCACGGCGTCGAAAAACTTCCGGGGGGGCAAGTGAAAGCAAAGTCAGGCCCTTAAGCGGGGCGAAGATCAGGCGGAGAGCTTGGCGCGACCTTTGGCGCGGCGATTGGCGATAACCTTGCGGCCGCCAACGGTCGCCATGCGGGCGCGAAAACCATGCCGGCGCTTGCGGACAAGTTTAGAAGGTTGATAGGTCCGTTTCACGGTAAACTCCAGCTCTGGTGCAAAAATAGCCGGACCCAGCGGCCCGGCGCATCGGGCCGCGTATAGTCGGCCTCGGCCTACGCCGTCAATGACGGGCGGGTGACACTACGAGGAATCAGGGCTGTAACATTCTGCCCAAAGGGCGGCCGCCCAGGATGTGGATGTGAAAATGCGGAACTTCCTGGTGGCTGTTGGAGCCGGTATTGCAGATGGTGCGATACCCGGTTTCCTCGACACCGAGCTGTTTGGCGATCATGGCGGTGGTGCGGAAGAAGACGGCGATTTCTGCCGGCGCGGCGGTAGCGGCAAAATCGGCGAAGCTGACATATTTGCCTTTGGGAATGACCAGAGCGTGAACTGGCGCCTGCGGATGGATATCGTTGAAGGCAAGCACGAAATCGTCTTCGTAGATTTTCGTTGCCAGGATCTCGCCGCGCAGGATGCGGGCGAAGATGTTGTTGTCGTCATAGGGGGAAGTTGGCATGGGCATCTCCATTCAGGGGTTTGCAGGAAGTCGTGGATCTCCCGTCGCCGAAGGGGATGACGGTGACGAACGCAGGCGAGATAAGTCAAAGAAGTTTTTGGTTCTTTTTTTTCAAAAATGAACCGCTTTCCAATTACTTATGGGATCTTCGTTGTTGCGAAGCCGGTGACGGAGGTACTGCGTGAGGCTTTCTCCGCGATGCCGCTGATACCTTCGCGGCGGCCGAGTTCGGCCCAGATTTGTTCGGGACGCAGGCCGGCATCCACCCAGAGCACGAGCAGGTGGTAGAGCACATCGGCGCTCTCTGCGACCAAAGCGAGGCGGTGACCGCCGACGGCTTCGATCAGGCATTCCACCGCTTCCTCGCCGAATTTCTGGGCAATTTTGGCGGTGCCGCGGGAGAGCAGGCGGGCGGAGTGGCTGATCCCCGGATCGGCATTCTTGCGGGCGAGCACGGTAGCCCAGAGCCGGTCGAGCACGCGGGCATCCGGCGCGTTGACCGGCGGCGGTACTGAAATGGATGACACGGCTGACGGGTTTTTCCTGGTCTTGCTGCCGGCGCGTTTGGTCTTGGCCTTGGCGCTGCGTGGCGCGACCTTTGCCTTGGCGGTCTTCTTCTCGAGGAGTTTGGTCGTCTTCTTAACCATCGATCGCCTGCGACTCGGGAGCCAGAATCTTGGCGCGCGGAAAGCGGACCGGCAAGTGGGCGCGGGCAAGTTCGGCCTTTACATCCGCGATGGTGAAAGTGCCGAAATGGAAGACACTGGCGGCGAGCAAGCCGGTGGCGCCGGCTGCTGCACCTTCGGCGAAATGCGCCAGCGAACCGACGCCGCCGGAGGCGATAACCGGGACACGGACGGCGCCGCAAACCACGCGCAACAGTTCGAGGTCGAAGCCTTTGCCGGTGCCGTCGCGGTCCATCGAGGTGAGGAGAATCTCGCCGGCGCCCAAAGCGGCGACGCGCCTGGCCCAGTCGATGACGTCCAATCCGGTATTGATACGGCCGCCATGCGAAAAGACCTCCCATTTGCCGGGAGCAGATTGCGGCCCGGCATTCCGGCGTGCGTCGATGGCGACGACGATGCATTGGCTGCCGAATTTTTCGGCAGCTTCCGAGATGACTTCCGGGCGGGAAATGGCAGCGGAGTTAATGCTGGCCTTGTCGGCGCCAGCGAGCAGCAGACGACGGATATCCGCAACGGAGCGGATGCCGCCGCCGACGGTGAGCGGCAGAAACACGTTAGTCGCCGTGCGGGCGACCACGTCAAGGATGGTGTCGCGATTGTCGGAGCTGGCGGTGATGTCGAGGAATGTAAGTTCATCGGCGCCCGCGGCATCGTAAACGGCGGCCTGCTCGACCGGGTCGCCGGCATCGCGCAAGGACATAAAATTCACGCCTTTGACGACGCGGCCGTCTTTCACGTCCAGGCAGGGGATGACGCGCAGTTTCAACATGCGGCGAGCGAGCACGCGGCAAGCGCTTCGGCAGGATCGATGCTGCCATCGTAGAGGGCGCGGCCGATGATGGCGCCGGAGAGGTTAGGCGTGGCGGCGGCAGCCGCCAGCAGCAAAGTGATGTCGGACAGGCCGGCGACGCCGCCGGAGGCGATGACGGGCACGCCGACGCGTGCGGCCAGAGCGGCGGTTTCCGGCAGATTAAGGCCGCAGAGCATGCCGTCGCGGGCGATGTCGGTATAGATGATGGCGGCGATGCCCGCATCTTCCAGCCGGAGCGCCAGTTCGGTGACGGAAAGCTTCGAGACCTCCGCCCAGCCTTCGATGGCGACCTTGCCGGCTTTGGCGTCGATGCCGACGGCGATTTTGCCGGGGAACAGGCGCGCCGCTTGGCGCACGAGTTTGGGGTTTTTTGCTGCGGCACTGCCTAAAATGACGCGGCTGATGCCGGCTTGCAGCCAGGCTTCCACGCCGGCCAGATCGCGTATGCCGCCGCCGAGCTGCAGCGGAATCGTGACGGCGGCGAGGATGGCGCGGACCGCATCGGCGTTGACCGGCTTGCCCGCAAAGGCGCCGTTCAGGTCGACCACGTGCAGCCAGGCGAAGCCGTGGTTTTGCCAGCTCAGTGCCTGCGCCGCCGGGTCGGTGCCATACACCGTGGCTTGATCCATCTCGCCCCGCTTCAGGCGCACGCAAGCGCCGTCTTTCAAATCGATGGCTGGGTATAGTGTAAGGCGCGGCCGGTTGAGGCTCATTTGGTGAGGCGCTTGAAGTAGTAGTGACCTTGCACTGTCACACCCCTCACCCTGGCATAGGCCGGGTGGGTTCCCCAGCGGGTGTAGCCGGCGCGTTCATATAAAGCGATGGCGGCGGTCTGGGTCTCACGCACGTCCAGGTTCAAAATCTGGTAGTTCTGGGTACGGGCCCGCTCTTCGGTCTTTTGCAGGATCAGGCGGGACAGCCCGTGGCCGCGTGCGTAAGGCGCGACGAAATTCTGCACGATGGCGGCGGCGAAGGATTGCGCCTCGTTATTCCGGGACGGCAGCACCAGGATGGCGGCGCCGTAGATGACGCCATCCATGCGGCCGACAATAAGCTCGCGCTCCGGCACCAGGGGGACGCCGCGGAAATATTGCTCCAGCACCGAGATTTTCGGCGGCTTCAGCCAGCCAAAGCCGCCGCCGTCCAGGATTGCCGCGGTGGCTGCCTCGGCGATCGCGTTGACATCGGCGTCATCCGTCAATCGCTCGATACGCTCGGCGGCTAGGGTGGCCGGGGTGGGCAGATCCTTTTTCACGGCTGCGTATTGGCGCGGGCGAGGTTGCTAATCAAGCCATCGCTGATGAAACTTGATGCAGGTTGCGCGCAGCTTCTGCATGGCTTGGCGCGGACCCTGGTTCTCAAGGATTCCAGTTCAGGAAATTGCCGAGGATCCGCAGGCCAACCTCCTGGCTTTTCTCAACGTGAAACTGGGTGCCGGCGCGGTTGCCCTTGGCCACCATCGCGACAATTTCGCCGCCATAGTCGGTGGTGGCGATGATGTCCTGCGCGGCGCCATTCTCCAGGGCATAGGAGTGAACGAAATAGGCGTGGTCTCCAGGCAGTAGCCCGTCAAGCAAGGGGTGCGAATCAAGGGCAAAGCGCAACTCGTTCCACCCCATATGCGGCAGAAGCAGCGTCTCCCCCGGCAGCTTGGCGATGTCGCCTTGGATCCAGCCGAAGCCGTGAGTTGTCTGGTATTCGAGACCGCGCTCAGCCATTAATTGCATGCCGACGCAAATGCCAAGGAAGGGGGCGCCTTCTTCCACCCGGGTGTCCATTGCGTCCGTCAGCCCGTCAAAGCTGGCAAGGCCGGCGGCGCAGTCCGCAAAAGCTCCCTGCCCCGGCAGCACGATGCGATCGGCGCGGGCGACGGTTTCGGGATTGGAGGTAATCTCGATGGTGGTTTTTTGGCCCCCCTGCCGCTCGGCGGCGAGGGCCAGGCCGCGGGCGGCGGAGGCGAGGTTGCCGCTGCCGTAATCGATGACGGCGACCAACATTTTTAAAGTGCGCCCTTGGTTGATGGAATTTCGCCGGCGGCGCGCGGTTCCAGAGCGACCGCCATCTTTAGGGCGCGGGCGACGGATTTGAAAGCGGCTTCGGCAATGTGGTGCGCGTTGCTGCCGGCGCGCTGGACCACGTGCAAGTTGAACAGGCCGTTGCCGGCAAATGCGCGGAAGAATTCCTCGAAAAGCTGGGTGTCCATCTCTCCCAGCATCGGGCGGGGGAACTCGACGCTCCAGGCCAGATAGGCGCGGCCGGAGAGGTCGATGGCGGCATCTACCAAAGCCTCGTCCATCGGCACGCTGGCTTGGCCGAAGCGGGTGATGCCGCGTTTTTCGCCTAGCGCTTGACGCAATGCCGCACCCAGCACGATGCCGACATCTTCCGTGGTATGATGCGCGTCAATGTGCAGATCGCCCTGGCAGGTTATGGTCAGGTCGAACAGGCCGTGGCGGCCAAAGGCGGTGAGCATGTGGTCGAGGAAGCCGATGCCGGTGGCGATCTCGCTGCTGCCGGCGCCGTCGAGGTCGAGGCGAAGTTTGATGTCGGTTTCGCTGGTCTTGCGCGCGATTTCGGCGATGCGGTTCATGCCCTGGCAGTAGCGCGTTCCGCGCCAAAACTCCACATTGGCCGAAGCAGCGCTTGGATGGTCTAGATCGCGATCGACCTTAACAAGCCTGGGTGACGGTAACGAGCCTGGGGACGGTGGCCGAGGTGGCAGGCGGCGCGATCCATGGGGCGCCTGGAGCCTGGTCTCCCGTGCCGTGCCGCCGGCCTTCGATTTTGCCGGCTCGAACTGGCGCCGCAAGCGTTGTACCGCCTTTCACCGCAAACATGATGCGATTTGCTTTAGTTGCCGAAATTTTGCCACTTAAGTAGATCAATTGTTAGCAATTTCAGCGCAATTTGATCGGGAAAAAAGGCGTTGCGTTCCTGTGGCGAATCGGCTTGGTTATTCTGTACTGTCCCTTGCAAAGCACCGTCTCACGAAATTTCAAAGGCGCCAAACCGAATTGGTGCGTGGGTCCCTCAACTAAACGAGCCCGTTCATCATCTGGTGTCTCTGGGTCCGTGATTCTCCGGCACTAATTTTGCTTGTATTCTGCCGTGCGAAAGACGAACCTTGGTTTTGGACGCGCGTTATATTGCAGTGGACATGATGAAACACCGGCGAAAACCAGCTTTCAGGCTAACGCCATCCGCCAGGAAGATTCCGGTGTTCAAGCAGCGATGGGTGATCAGCTAGGAGTAGTGAATGGGCATGATTGATCAGCTTTTCTCTCGTTCTTTGAAAAATTACGAGAACCAGCGCCAGCAAGAGATGCCCTTGCTCGAATATCTTGAACTCTGCCGGCGCGAACCGATGGCCTATGCCTCGGCCGCCGAGCGAATGGTGGACGCGATCGGCGAGCCACAGGTGATCGATACGGCGAAAGACCCGCGGCTTGGGCGGATCTTCATGAACCGCACCATCAAATCCTATCCCGCCTTTGCCGAATTTTACGGCATGGAAGACACGGTCGAGCGGATCGTCAATTTCTTCCGCTATTCGGCGCAAGGGTTGGAGGAGCGCAAGCAGATTCTGTATCTGCTGGGACCGGTCGGCGGCGGCAAATCCTCGATTGCCGAGCGGCTGAAAGTGCTGATGGAGAAGCAGCCGATCTATGTGCTCAAGGCCGGCAACCAGCTGAGCCCGATTTTCGAGAGCCCGTTGGGCCTGTTCGATCCCGAGGAGATGGGCGGGGAGCTGGAGTCGCAGTTCAACATTCCGAGGCGCCGGCTGACGGGGCTGATGTCGCCCTGGGCGATCAAGCGGCTGGATGAGTTCGGCGGCGACATCACGAAATTCACCGTGGTGAAGCTCATTCCCTCCCGCGTGCGGCAGATCGGCGTGGCGAAGACCGAGCCGGGCGATGAGAACAACCAGGATATCTCCAGCCTGGTCGGCAAAGTGGATATCCGGATGCTGGAATCCTACAGCCAGAATGATACGGATGCTTACAGCTACTCCGGCGGCTTGAACCGCACGACCCAGGGGCTGCTGGAATTCGTCGAGATGTTCAAAGCGCCGATCAAGATCCTGCACCCGCTGCTGACGGCGACCCAGGAAGGCAATTACATCGGCACCGAGAATATCGGCGCGATCCCCTTCCAGGGCGTGATACTCGCGCATTCCAACGAGTCAGAATGGCAAACCTTTAAGCACAACAAGAATAATGAAGCCTTCATTGACCGCATCTGTGTCGTGAAGGTGCCGTATTGCCTGCGCGTGATGGAAGAACAAAAGATTTACGAGAAGTTGATCAAAGGCAGCGAATTGGCGGAGGCGCCCTGCGCGACCGCCACTTTGGAGATGCTGGCGCGCTTTGCCGTGCTCTCTCGGCTGCGGGCGCATCCCAACAGCAATCTATTTTCCAAATTGCGGGTTTATGACGGCGAGAATCTGAAGGAGACCGAGCCGAACGCCAAGACGATGCAGGAATATCGCGACACCGCCGGTGTCGATGAAGGCATGGACGGGATTTCGACGCGGTTTGCCTTCAAGGTGCTCTCGGCCACGTTCAACTACGATTCCCGTGAGGTCGGCGCCGATCCGGTTCATCTGATGTGGGTGCTGGAACAGGCGATACGGCGCGAGCAGTTCGGCGAGGAGACCGAGAAGCAATATCTCGACTTCATTAAGGGTACGTTGGCGCCGCGTTATGCCGAGTTCATCGGCAATGAGATCCAGAAGGCGTATCTTGAATCCTATAACGATTACGGGCAGAACCTGTTCGACCGCTACCTCGATTACGCGGATGCCTGGATCGAAAATCTCGACTTCAAGGATCCGGATACCGGGCAGCTGCTGGATCGCGATCAGCTCAACCAGGAGCTGACCAAGATCGAGAAGCCGGCCGGCATCGCCAACCCGAAGGATTTCCGTAACGAGGTGGTGAAGTTTGCGCTGCGGGCGCGAGCGGTGCGCGACGGCAAGAACCCTTCTTGGACCTCCTACGAGAAAATCCGCGAAGTGATCGAGCGGCGGATGTTCAGCCAGGTGGAAGACCTGCTGCCGGTGATCAGCTTCGGCAGCAAGAAAGAGGTCGAGACCGAGCGCAAGCATACCGAGTTCCTGGAGCGCATGATCGCGCGCGGCTATACGGAACGGCAGGTACGGCGTCTGGTGGAATGGTATATGCGCGTCAAGCAAGCTGGATAGGAATGGTGCCAACGTAGATGAATATTGTTGATCGCCGCCTGAACCCGCAGGGCAAAAGCCTGTCGAACCGCCAGCGTTTCATCCGCAGGGCCAAAAAAGAACTTACCGAGGCGGTGCGCAAGGCCTCCGGCGAACGCAAAATCGCCGATATGGGCGATGAGGAACGGGTCTGGATCAAGGCCGACCGTCTGAAGGAGCCGCAGATCCGCCATTCCGGCGAACAAGGCGAGCGCGATTACGTGTTGCCGGGCAACAAGCAGTATGAGGAAGGCGACAGGATCAAGCGGCCGCAGCAGGAGGGCGGCAGCGGCCGCGGATCAGAAGCAGCCGATGACGGCGAAGGCGAGGACGCGTTTCAATTCGCGCTGAGCCAGGAAGAGTTTCTGGATATCTTCTTCGACGATCTCGAACTGCCGGATATGTTGCGCAAGCAGATGAAGTCATCCGACAGCTTCACCTATGTTCGGGCCGGACACAGCGTCAGCGGCTCCATCACCAATCTGAACATAAAAAAAACCATGCAGAACAGCCTGTCGCGCCGGATCGCGCTGAAGCGGCCGCGGCTGGCGGACATCATCGCCTCGGCTGCCGAGATCGAGGCGTTGGAGGGCGAGGATGGCGAACAGCACAAGGAGAAGCGGGCGGAGCTGGAGGAAGCGCAAAGGCGCAGCCGCCGCATTCCGTTCATCGATCCGGTGGATGTCCGCTATAGCCGGTTCGAGCAAATACCGCAGCCGGTGACCAGCGCCGTGATGTTCTGCCTGATGGACGTGTCCGGCTCGATGACCGAGCATATGAAGGACCTGGCGAAGCGGTTCTATAAGCTGCTCTATCTGTTCCTTGGCCGGCGTTACAAGAATGTCGACATCGTCTTCATCCGACATACTCATCTGGCGCGGGAAGTGGATGAGGAGACCTTTTTCATGAGCCGGGAGACCGGCGGCACCGTGGTTTCTACCGCCTTTGAGGAAATGCTGCGGGTGGTTGCGGCACGCTATCCGCGCGATCAGTGGAATATCTACGCGGCACAGGCATCCGATGGCGATAATACCGCGGTGGATAACGCCAAGGTGGTGAGTTTGCTCAAACAGAAAATCCTGCCGCTTTGCCAATATTTTGCCTATCTGGAAGTGCGGGATCAGGATGGCCGGGAGATGACGACGGATCTTTGGCGTACCTATGAGCATCTCGTGAAATCCGGCCAGCCGATCGCCATGCGCAAGGTGAGCGAGCGTGGCCAGATTTTTCCGGTCTTCCACGAGCTGTTCCTGCGCGGCGGCCAGGCGCGGCAGGAGAAGGTGAAGGCATGAGCGCGGTTCTGGAAAAGGCGGAGCGGGACTGGAACTTTGACCGGCTGCACCGCTCCTATGACGCCATCAGCGATGTCGCGCTGAAGGAGCTGAGGCTCGATATCTACCCTAACCAGATCGAGGTGATCACCTTCGAGCAGATGCTCGATGCCTATTCATCGGTCGGGCTGCCGCTGATGTACAAGCACTGGTCATTCGGCAAGAATTTTGCCCGCGACGAGCTGTTGTACCGGCATGGCCTGCGTAACCTCGCCTACGAGATCGTCATCAATTCCGATCCCTGCATCTCTTACCTGATGGAGGAAAACTCCATGATGATGCAGACCCTGGTGATGTCGCATGCCTGCTTCGGCCATAACCATTTTTTCAAGAATAACAATCTGTTCCGGCAGTGGACCGACGCCGAAGGCATCCTGGATTACCTGGAATTCGCAAAAACCTATATCGCCCGCTGCGAGGATCGTTATGGCGAAGACGCGGTGGAGAATGTGCTGGACGCCGCGCATGCGCTGATGAACCAGGGCGTGAACCGCTATACGCGCCGCAAGCCGCTGAATCTGCGCGATGAGGAACGCCGCACGCGTGAGCGGCTGGAAGAGCAGGAGCGCACCTATAACGAGTTGTGGCGATCGGTGCCAAGTTCCGGTCCGCGCTCGCGAGAGTCTTATAACGAATCGGAACGGCGGCATCTGCTTGGGCTGCCGGAGGAGAACATTCTCTACTTCCTGGAGAAGAATGCGCCGCTGCTGAAGACGTGGGAGCGCGAGATCCTGCGCATCGTCCGGCATGTTTCGCAATATTTCTATCCGCAGAAGCAGACCAAGATGATGAACGAAGGCTGCGCCACCTTTGTGCATTATCATGTGATGAACCGGCTGGAGGAGACGGGCTTCCTGGACGAAGGCGCCATGATGGAATTCTTCCAGTCGCATACCGGGGCGGTGTTCCAGCCGGATTTTGATCACCGCGGGTATTCCGGCATCAACCCCTACGCGCTGGGCTTCGGCATGATGCAGGATATCAAGCGCATCTGCCTGAACCCGACCGAGGAAGACCGCGCCTGGCTGCCCGAGATTGCAGGTGCCGGCGATTGGGTGGGGGTTTTGAAGGATGGCTGGGCAAATTACCGCGACGAAAGTTTCATCCGCCAATTCATGAGCCCGGCCTTGATGCGCAGCATGAAGTTTTTCGACCTTTACGATGACGGCAAATCCGATCTGACGGTCAAGGCCATTCATAACGAGCGCGGCTATCAGCGGGTGCGGACCAAGCTGGCTGACCAGTTCGACGTGGTGCAGAACGAGCCTGAGATCGAGGTTGTCGATGTCGATCTCGACGGCGACCGGCGGCTCATGCTGCAGCATCGGGTCTATTCCGGTATCCTGACCAAGGAAAAAGATACCCGGATGGTGCTGCAGCATCTGGCGACGCTTTGGGGCTATGAGGTGAAGCTTACCGAGGTTTCAGCCCAGTCCGACGTGGTTTTGAAGCAGCATAGTGCCGCGCCGGCGCGATAAGCGGTTCCGCGAAGGGCCGCTTTTTTGAAAAAAAGCGGCGCAAAAAACTTTTGCTCCTGTTGAGCCGGGGTTTTGTAACGATCCAAACCCAGAATAATACAAGTTTTGGCTTGTTTTTTCGGAAATAAGCATTTGCTTATGGCGTCAACTCGCCTCTGCCAGCGTCACTTTCAGTGGGCGATGGTCGGAGGCGCCTTGCTCCAGCACTTCGGCAAATGCGCAATGCAGGCCGCGGATGAAGCAGCGGTCCAGGCGCAATGGGATCAGATTGCTCATCCGGTGCGTGGCCTGGCGCGCGCCGGCGTCTAGGAAACCGGGCAGAAATGGCGCCCCCACCATATTGCAATCGCCGAGGATGGCGGCGCAATGCGGCAAGGCAGCGGCGATGCGGCGCAGCTGCCGGCGGTTGAGCATCTGGCCGTGCGAGAGATGCACGTTCGCAACGCTGAAGCCGCCTATATGCACGATCTGGCATACCCGCTGCACGATCAGCCCGCGTTGCAAGGTCAGGCTAGCCGCCGGCGCGTGCAGCGGATTGGGGCTCCACGCCGCTAGACCGTGATGCCGTCCAGGTAGTGCGACGCGGGCGTAATGGCCGCCGAGCAGCTCCGGCAGATGGTCGATCTCGGCGGTTGCCTCCTGCATCAGCAGCAAATCCGGCTGGTGGCGCTGCGCCAGAGCGGCGACGTTCTCCACCCTGGCGCCGATGGAGTGCAGCAGGTTCCAACTGATGATGACGCATTCAGCCACCTTCGCGTCGATCCACCTGCCATAATTTCAGGGCCCGTACCAGCAGGATCGTGCCGGGCCAGATAGCGGCCACGGCGATGATCCAGGCAACGATATGCGGCAGGAAAATCGCGATGAGGCCAAGCAGGATCAATATGAGACCGCCGCCCAGCACCACCAGCGACTCCTCGGGATGCAATTGCCGGCGGCGCGAGAAGGAGGCGGTGAGCGTGCTGCCTAGACCAATGGCGCCGGAGAGCAGACGGCCGGCGCTGGTGCCGCTGCCGGAGCCTGAACTCTGGTCGCCGGAAGAGACCGGCTTGACGATGCCGGTGCGGCCGGTTGCCAGCACTACCTCGGTCGAATTTTCCATATCCGCTTCGAACATCGCCTCCATCTGGCGCGCGAGGTCATGGTCCTTGATGGTGACGTCCAGCTCTCGGTTCGTTACCCAGCTGGCAAGGTTGGAATTGCTGGAGCCGATGCGGGTCCATACGCCGTCCGCGACCGCGGTCTTGGCGTGCACCATCGGACCGTTCCATTCAAACACCCGCACGCCCGCCTGCAAAAGCTGGCGGTAGGCGGATTTGGAAAGCGCGCCAACCAGGGGCCAGTTGCTGGAGCCCGGCACCAGCAACCTGACATCCACGCCGCCTTTCGCGGCGCCCACAAGTGCGCGCACATAGCTGGTGGTGGCGACAAAATAGCCATCGGTCAGCCAGAGCGAGCGGCCGGCGATTTCGGCGACCAGCTGCTCCAGCCGGTACAGGCCCATGCTGTCCGGCCGCCCGGCAATGACCGAGACATTGACGCCGCCGCTGTTCTCGTCCGATCTGGCAATATTGGAAGGCGGGATGTCCTTGGCGTGATAGTGCCGGGAGCCGGCGCAGTCCCAGCTATCGGTAAAGGCGGCGGCAATATCAGCCACCGCCGGGCCGCGAATTTCGATTGCCGTGTCGCGCCAGGGGGGGATGTTTCGGGATGCATCTCCCATCCAGTCATGGCCGATGCACAGCCCGCCGGTGAATGCCACCTCGCCATCCACGACCAGCACTTTCCGATGGTCGCGGCTGATCCAGCGCAGCGGGTCGGCAAAATGCGGCGGGTTGTAGCGGCGGATTTGCACGCCGGCTTGCCCGAACTGCTTCCAGAATTTCGCCGAGCTGCGGGTCAGGCAGCCGAGCCAATCATAGATCACCTGGCACTGCACGCCGCGCTTGGCTGCCGCGATCAGGGCATCGGCAAATTGCTGTCCAAGCGGATCCTCCTGCAGGATGTAGTTTTCCAGATGCACAAACGTGCGCGCGCTGCCAATCGCTTCCAGCCAGGCCGGGAAAGTCTGCGGGCCGTCGCGCAGCAGGCGAACGCGGTTGCCGTTGGATTGCTGAGCGTCGGCTACCCTGCAGAACGCCTGGGAGGACAGCGCCTCCAGCGGATCGAGCGCCAAGGCAGCGACTCTAGCGGCGCGTAAGAATGGTGCGTCCGGCGTATCGCGCGGCAGACCCCAATTCGGCTTCGATCCGCAGCAGCTGGTTGTACTTTGCGGTGCGGTCGGAACGCGCCAGGCTGCCGGTTTTGATCTGGCCGCAATTGGTAGCGACCGCCAGGTCGGCGATGGTCGAATCCTCGGTCTCGCCAGAGCGGTGGGACATTACTGCGGTAAAGCCGGCTTTATGCGCCAGTTCCACCGCTTCCAGGGTTTCGGACAACGTGCCGATCTGGTTGACCTTGACCAATATGGAATTGCCGGTGCCGGCGGCGATGCCGCGGCGCAGACGTTCCGGGTTTGTAACGTATAGATCATCGCCGACGAGCTGGATTTTCTTGCCCAAGACATCGGTAAGCAGCTTCCAGCCCTCCCAATCATCCTCGCCGCAGCCATCCTCGATGGAGGCGATGGGGTAGCGCGAAACCAGGTCTTCCAGATATTTCACCATGCCGGCGGCGTCGAATTTTCTGCCCTCGCCTTCCAGGTCGTAGACGCCGTCGTGGTAGAATTCGGTAGAGGCGCAATCGAGCGCGAATGTGACATCCTCGCCCGGCTTGTAGCCGGCGCGCTCGCAGGCCTTGGAGATGAAGCCCAGAGCTTCGTCTGCGGATTTCAGGTTGGGGGCGAAGCCGCCTTCATCCCCGACATTGGTATTATGGCCGGCTTCCGAGAGGGCTTTTTTCAGCGTGTGGAAGATTTCGGCGCCGACGCGAATGGCGTCCTTCACCGTGCCGACGCCGACCGGCTGGATCATGAATTCCTGGATGTCGATCGGGTTGTCGGCATGCTTGCCGCCATTGACGATATTCATCATCGGCACCGGCAAGGTGCGGGCATAGACGCCGCCGACATAGCGGTAGAGCGGCAGGCCGAGATCGGCGGCGGCCGCCTTGGCGATTGCCAAAGAGACCCCCAGAATGGCGTTGGCGCCGAGGCGGGATTTATTGGGTGTACCGTCCAGATCAATAAGAAGTTCATCGATCGCAACCTGTTCGCTGGCTTCCAGGCCGGCAATCCGGTCGAAGATCTCGCCTTCCACCGCCGCCACCGCTTTTTCGACGCCTTTGCCGCCGTAACGGGATTTGTCGCCATCGCGCAGCTCTACCGCTTCATGCGCGCCGGTCGAGGCGCCGGAGGGAACCGCGGCACGGCCCAGCGCGCCGGATTCCAGAATGACATCGACTTCGATGGTCGGATTGCCCCGGCTGTCCAGAATCTCGCGAGCGGTAATGTCTGCGATAACGGCCATGAGTCTGGTTCTCCCGGTTGCAATGCACAAACGAGTTACGACAGGCGGTTAGGGCAGGCAAGTTGTTGCCTTACGCGCGGAAGCGCATGGGGTCGATCAAGGGTATAACATCGCCCGCCGGGCCGGGATCGCGGCCCGCGATCATGTCCGCGACCAGTTTGCCGGCGGCGGGCGAGGTCTGGATGCCGTAGCCGCCCTGCCCGACGCACCAGAAGAAGCCGGGCACGGAATCCTCCCGGCCGAAGGCCAGGCTACGGTCTGGCGAGAAGGTACGCAGGCCGGCCCAGCTATGTTCGACGCGGTGCACCGGAATCTCCAAAGCCTGCTGCATGCGCTCGATGCCGATCGCGACATCGAGCTCGTCCGGCTGGACGTCGTGCGGCGGCATCGGCGTTTCGTCGCAGGGCGTGACCATGAGTTTGGCGCGCGCTTCGGCGCGGGCATACCATTGATGCGCCGCCGACTGCACCATCGGCCAATCGCCAACCTCGTAAGGGCCGGGGTCGATGATGCAGGCGGTGCGGCGGCAGGGCAGCAGCCCGAGCGGGGCTACGCCGGCGATGCTGGCGACCTCGTCGCCCCAGGCGCCGGCCGCGTTCACCAGGATCGGAGCGGCGATCGTTCCGCCGGAGGTTTCAACCTGCCAGACGCCGGCTTCACGGGCGATTTTGCCAGCGCGGTGGCGCAGAAGCAGAAGACCACCGGCGCGGCGCATGCGGCGCAGAAAACCCTGATGCAGCCCGGCGACGTCCATGTCGAAGGCGTTGTCTTCCAAACCGGCGCGCACCGCGTAATCCTCGCGCAAGGCGGGAACCAGGCGTTTCACTTCCGAAACAGCGATCTCGACGATGCCGAGATTCTGCGCGATCAGCGCGTCCAGCGCATCGGTCTGATCGGCGGGGGCGAGGTAGATGTTCTGGCGATGCTTGCCGAGCGGTACGTCGGAGATGTCCGACGGCGGCGTCAGGAAGAAATCCCGCGACAGCCCGGTAAGCACGCGGACATCTGCTGGGCCGTAGTTCAGAATCCAGATCGCGGCGGAGCGGCCGGTCGTGTGGTAGCCGGCCTGTTCCTCGGCCTCCACCAGCGCCACCTTGAAATCCGCGCTGAGTGCCGCGGCGACTGTGGCGCCGGCAATACCTGCGCCGATGACCACGACGTCGAACGCGCCGCTCAAAACAGGAATTCCTGCAGGGCGGCGATGACGGCCTTCGGCTGGTCGGCATGCAGCCAGTGCGCCGCGTGTTCGATAGTCTGGATTCTCGCCGCCGGAAACAGGCGGGTGATCTGCCCGGTGGATTCCGGCATCACGTAGTCGGAATCGCCGCCGCGCAGGAACAGCGCCGGGCCGGGATAATGTCTGGCGTTCGGCGGCGAAGTCCAGCTCAGCAGCCCTTGCATCGCGCCGCCGATCTCGCTCAGGCCGAAGCGCCAATGCGGATGCTCGCCCAGAACCAGATTGCTCAGCAGAAAAATCCGCAGATCGGCATCCGGGATCGGCGCGGAGAGAATTTCGTTGGCGCGCTTGCGGTTGACCTCGTTGTTCAAAGGAATTGACCGCATCGCTTCGACATAGCCATCGTAGCCGTGGTCGTAGGGAATTGGCGCGATGTCCATCACCACCAGTTTCTCCACGACCTCCGGGCGGGTTAGTGCCAGCATCATCGCCACCTTTCCGCCCATGGAATGGCCGACGATATGCGCGGCGGCCATTCCGGCGGCATCCATCGTCTCCGCCACGTCGGCAGCCATCGTTGCATAGTCCATAACCGAATTGTGACCGCTCTCGCCGTGGTTTCGCAGATCGAGCGAAAGCACGCGGGCCTGGCTGCTCAGGCCGCGCGCAATCGCGCCGAGGTTGCGGGCGGTGCCGAAGAGGCCGTGCAGCAGCACCAGCGGCGGCCCGCGCCCGAGTTCCGTAGAGTTCAGGATCATTTGCGGTTAACATCGCCCTATGACGCCGAATCCTCAAGGGCTGGAGCTGTTTACCGCGCGACAGCAGCGTAAACGCCATCTGGCGGCGGTGTGGGCGCGGCTGGCCGGGCTGCAGTCAGGCATGGTGGTGCTGGATATTGGCTGCGGGCTGGGGATTTTGACGCAAGAATATGCCCGCCTGGTTGGACCGGCCGGCAAGGTTTACGGCGTGGAGCAGAGTGCGGCGTTGGCGGTGAGGCTGCAAGCTGAAAAAACCGGGGATGTTCGGTTTCTGTTCCAAAATTACGATGCCGAATTTAATTTGGAACAAACGCCAGACATCGTGTTTCTCACCGACACGCTGCACCATGTTGCCGACCCGCCGGCCGTGCTGGCGCGTATTTTTGCCGTCTGCGGGGCGCGCAGCCGGGTGTTCATCGCCGAATATGATCCGCAGGGTCCGGGCGTCGTTGGAGCGAAACTGCACCGGCGGATCGGCAAGGCACGGCTGCTCGGTGTGGTGGAGGCGGCAGGCTTGAAGCATGACGGCATCATCGACAGCGAGGATGAGCACTACACCTTGTCGGCCCGGTGTTGATCTGGGCAGGCCTTGCCTTAGTGGCGCTGCTTTCTGCGCTTGGCGCCGCCGCGTGGTTTCCGTTGCTGGCCACCGCATTATGGATGGCGGTCGTGGAGGCGACGCCGGACCTCTGGCGCGGCGGCGACCATGAGACGTTGCTCGCGGTGGTAAAAGGCGCAGGGCTGGGGCTGGCGCTGCTACTCGGCTTGCGCTTCGGCTGGCGGCGCGACCGGTTCAATCCGGCGTTTGCCTTTATTGTGATGTTCTTCACCGGGCTGCTGCACGGGCTGTATCCAGGACTTACCTATATGAGCAGCCTGCGTTCGCTAATCGGCTCGGCGGCGCCTTTTGCTTTCAGCTTCGTGCAGACCGGTGAGCGATTCCGCCTTTTGGTGACGCGCATGGCGGTGATGGGGCCGCTGGTGAACGTCGCGGTGGGCGGCGTGCTGGCGTTGTTGCACGTGCATCCGTTCTACTTTGTACAGATCGGGGTATTCAGGCTGGCAGGGGCGGGTCAGCCGGCTTTTCTTGGCGGCTTCTCGCTGATTGCGATCTATGCAGGGCTGCTGGAGATTTTGCACCGGGAGGCTACCCGGCAGAGGATCTGGCCGGCTTATCTGCTGCTGGCTGTAAACGCCTTCATCTTGTTGCTGACCGGTGCGCGTACCCCCCTGGCGCTGGCGGCGTTGCTGATTTTGGGGACCTTCCTGTTGCGCCTGCAGATCATGGCGCTGGCGGCGGCCGGCGTGTTAATGGCGCTGGCGGCGGTGTTTGTCGGGCAGTTCAGCTTCATCCGCTCCGTTAATCTGCTGGCCGGCGGTCAGGCGGCGGATCTTTCCAACCGCAATCTGATCTGGCCGGATTTCGAGGCGGCGATTACGGCATCGCCTTGGGTTGGCTGGGGGGTGGGAACAGGCAAGCAGATCGTGCCGGCCACCGCCGGGATCGGCCCTTTGCTTGGCACCACCGCGGCACATAACGAGTATCTGCGGATCGGCTGCGAAGGCGGCGCTTTTGGGGTGTTGCTGCTGGTCGTTTGCCTGGGGATGTGGGCGTATCGCGGGAGCAAAAACCTGCCGCGCGCGCAACGCTGGCTCATGCGCCTTGTCTTCGTCGCCTTCGCCGTGCACTCTGCGACCGATAATACTTTGATTGCAACGACCAGCAGCGTGTTGTTCATATGGTCAAGCGCTGTCTTTTCGGCTGCGGCAAAGCCAACACAAGAGGTTGCCTGATGCTCTCCCGCCGCGCCGCCTGCGCAATGCCCTTCGCTTTTTCACTTTGCGGCCCCGGCATCGCCGATGCAGATATCCTGCCGCCACTGGCGATGGTGATGAATTCCGGCGAGGCGAGCGTCAGCATCATCGATATGGATACGCGGCAGGTAATCAAGACCACGCCGACTTTGCGCGAGCCGAGCCACTGGGCGCTCTCACCGGATAAGAGCAAGCTGTACATCGCCGATGCCAGCGGCAACTCGCTGTTCATTCTAGACCCGCTGACCGGGGATGGGATGGGGAGCAAGCGCATCGCCGATCCGTATCAGCTGGCCTATACGCCGGATGAGAAATATCTGGTGGTGAACGCGCTGCGGCTGGATCATGTCGACGTGTATGACGCGGCGAGCTTAGGCCTGGTGAAGCGCTTTGCGGCGGGCTCGATGCCAAGCCATCTGGATTTCTCGCCCGATAGCCGCTGGAGCTTCAATTCCTGCCAAGGATCCAATACACTGGTCTCCATCGACCTGCCGAGCATGAGCGTTCGGTGGACGGCGAAAATCGGCTCGACGCCGGCCGGGGTGCTCTGGCTGAACGGCAAGGTGCTCGTCTGCATCATGGGCAGCGACCATCTGGTGGAGGTCGATCCGTCAACCGGCGAGGTATTGCGCAAGGTGGTGACCGGGATCGGGCCGCATAATCTGTTTCTCTCGCCGGACCGTTCGGTGTTGTATGTGTCGAACCGGCTGGGTGGGTCGCTGGCCGCGCTCGACCCGGTTTCGCTGACGCTGCAGCGGACCTATCCGCTGCCGGGCGGCCCGGATGATATAGGAATCGCGCCCGACGGGAAGCTGTGGATCGCGCTGCGGTTTCGGGAGAAGGTGGCGGTGCTGGATGCGGCGACCGGGGATTATGACACGATCGATGTCGGACGCTCGCCGCACGGTATTTTTTTGAATACGGAGATGCGGAAGGCGGGGAAATTTACCGCTGAGGTTTTGTAGCGAATAAGCGTATCCCCGGCTGCGCGATTACGTGTAGCGGCACGCAATGATGTACACCCAGACGCGCTATAGATGGTCTGTTTCAAGGCACATTAGCCGAAACGGATGGCGTCCGGCGCCCAGCCGACCTACGGCGGCCACGATCAGGTCGGCAGCCCAACTGCAAGAGTCTCGTCCAGGAGTTCGCCCGAGCCCGCCGGATCCAGACCACGCCGCAATGCCGGCGGATCGGGCCAAGCGGTCGATGCGGGTCACGACCAGGCAGGCGCCCGTTTGCTCGAAATTCAGCAGCATCTGTAGCTCTGTTCGGCCGTCGGCTCTATTCGGCCGTCGGGTTGGCTGCCGCTTGCCTGTTCGGCGCGCGACAAGCCGCAGCCATTTGCGACAGCCATCCGCCCGCAGCGCCTGCCGGTGCACGACGAGGCTGTACTTCAGCCTGGAGACGCGGGCATGCCCTTGGGCAGCCACCTTGATCCGGAAGGGTCTAGACCGAGAAAATTTATCGTCTCTAAATGCTCAAAGCAGTCCTAAAGCGACAAAGACGTGTCTCACGGCGTCTGGCTGGGGGTATATGCAATTGAGGCTTCCATCAACCTGCGCCTAACCGAGCGGAGCTATATGAAGGACACACCCAACCCATTATGGCGTCGCGGAGCGGTGACGCTTAGCGGGTCCGGCTCGCCCTGGTTCTACCATGTTCGCTGGCCGATCCTCGTGCCGGCGCTGATCGTGACGGGGTTGCTGCCGCTCAGCATACACGTCCTAATGCTCAACGCCGGCATCCCGCACCCGAAGCCAATTGCTGACGCTGGACTGGTCGCCTGGACTAACGACCTCTTCACGGCCGCGGGCGCTTTGCTCGTATTCTGCTGCATTGGCCCCGGCCTCAACCAACGTTCCACCCTGTTCCGCGCCGCTGTCGTGCTACTGCTCGTCGCCGCTTTGTCCGGTCACGTATTCCGCGACGCTTTCATGGACGTCTACATCGTGGTCGCGCCGCTCGTGTCGCTCTCGACCCTTGCCCTTCTGATCGACGACTACAGGCCCGTCCTGCCAATGGCTTTGACGGTGCTGCTCGCCGCCTTCGCCGCGTCCCGCACACGCGGCGTCCTGCGCATCTCCGTCGCGGCCGTCGCGATCTCGCTCGTGGTTTGGCTCGTCGTCGGCCAGGGCCTCGATCCGGTTCTTGATCCGATCAATGCCTCGCTCGACGCGCACGAGGGCCGTCCATTCGAGTTTCCTCCCTACGATGCCCGCATTCAGATCCCCGCCTACGCCACCTATCTCGAGCCCGCCATTGCAAGCGTCGTCCTGGTTTCGCTGCTCTGGGATAGGCTGCCGCCCCATGCAACCCGCCGCATCGGCACCGCCGTGGCAATCATCTTTCTTCTGGTTGGCCCCGTGGCCAGGCCGTTTATTGATGCAGTGCGCGACCCCGATCATTTGGCAGGCTTTTTGGGTCCCATGCAGTTCTCCTTCGAGACCATGGCGCTCGGGCTGCTCGCCACGCTCAGCCGATGGGTCGGCGTGAGACGCGTGAGTTGATTGCCATCACGTCGCATGGTCTCAACCGCAGCATCGGCGCTTCACGCGCCGCGCCACAAGGCCGCGAATTCGTGGAGCTCAACGCCTTGGGATCTACAAAACTGAACCGGGTCGAATGGCGTGGTTTCATGCCTGAGCTTGCGTCAGTCAGAGGTAATCGCGCATCCGTCTGACCAAGCGTGCGTTGTGTCTCAAGGACTGTGCGTCAGCCATTCTCATCTATCTCGATGATCGCGCGTCTGGATCGGCCCTCTATTGGGCGCCGCGCATTCAACAGTGCGTGTCGCTACAATTACGGAGTAAGTTAGCCCTGGGCCCCGCCTCCGCGGGGATGACATGTGAGGGGCGGGGTTAAGCGCTCAGACGAGGAGAGTCACTTGGATTTTGATTTATTTGTAATCGGCGGCGGCTCGGGCGGGGTGCGATGCGCGCGGATTGCGGCGGGGCATGGCGCGCGGGTTGGCATTGCCGAGGAGCGGTTTTGGGGCGGGACCTGCGTGAACATCGGCTGCGTGCCGAAGAAATTTATGGTCATGGCCGCAGAATACGGCTTGAACGCCGAGGATGCGCCGGCTTTCGGCTGGGATGTGCGCAAAGGCGGACATGACTGGCGCAAGCTGATTGCCGCCAAGGATAAGGAAATCACCCGGCTGAACGGCATCTATGTGCGTCTGCTTGAGCAGGCGGGTGCCAAGATCTTCGAGAAACGGGCCAGCCTGGTTGACGCGCACACGATCGATCTTGGCGGCAGCCAAATAACGGCGGAGCGGATCGTCATCGCCACCGGCGGGCATCCAGTACGGCCGGATATTCCGGGCGCCGAATTGGCCATTGTCTCGGACGATGCTTTTTATTTGCCGGATTTTCCGAAGCGCGTGGCAATTATCGGCGGCGGTTATATCGCGGTGGAGTTCGCTGGTATATTCGCGGGGTTAGGCGCGGAGACGCATATGATTTATCGCCAGCCGCTGCCGCTGCGCGGCTTCGATGAGGATGTCCGCGTCGGCCTGGCCGAAGCCCTGACGAGCAACGGCATCCGGCTTTATCCCGATACGGTGCCGAAATCCATTACCGATGAAGTTTCCGGCAAGACGCTAAACCTTTCCGATTTAACGGCGCTGGAGGTGGACCTGGTTTTCTTTGCCACCGGACGCGTCGCCAACACCGCAGGGCTTGGGCTGGAGGCTGCGGGCGTGAAGACCGGCCGGGCCGGGGAGATATTGATCGACGATGCGCTGACCAGTTCGGTGCCGCATATCTACGCCATCGGCGATGTGACCGACCGGCTGAACTTGACGCCGGTCGCGACCGCCGAGGGGCATGCGCTGGCGGATTCGCTATTCGGTACGAGCCAGAGGCAAGTTTCGCTTGATAATGTGCCGACGGCGGTGTTTTCCATCCCGCCGATCGCCACGGTGGGATTGACGGAGTTGCAGGCAGCGGCGCGCGGACCGGCGAGGATTTTCGTCACCAAATTTACCCCGATGCGGCATTCCATTACCGGGCGGCCGCGCCGGACGATGATGAAGCTGGTGGTCGATGCCGCCACCGACAAGATTCTGGGCGCCCATATGCTAGGAGAGGATGCGCCGGAGATCATGCAGGCGATTGCGGTGGCGATTATCGCCGGCGTGACAAAAGCCGATTTCGACCGGACGATCGGGATACATCCGACCGCGGCGGAGGAATTCGTTACCTTGCGGACACAGACTAGGATGACCGGGGACGAGCCAGCGGCAGAGTAGCCTGCCGGCGGCTAGCCTTGGGCTGAAATTCAGGTGTAAGAAACGGCTTCAACGCCCAAGGAGCTGCAGGGACCGCTATGGATACGCTGACGCCAGCCACATTATTTAACTCCGGCTGGAGTCCTGAGAGCTGGCGCGCCTGCCCGATCCGTCAGGTGCCGAGCTATCCCGATGAAGCCAAGCTCGCCTCAATGGAAGCCAGGCTGTCGCGTTTTCCGCCTCTGGTGTTCGCCGGCGAGGCAAGGCGGCTGAAGGCATCGCTGGCGCTGGCGGCCGAGGGCAAAGCATTCGTGCTGCAAGGCGGCGACTGCGCCGAGAGTTTTGGTGATTTCACCGCCAACGTGATCCGCGACACGTTTCGGGTATTGCTGCAGATGGCGGTGGTGCTGACCTTTGGCGGCGCCTTGCCGGTGGTTAAACTTGGCCGGATGGCGGGGCAGTTTGCCAAGCCGCGCTCTTCCGATACCGAGACGATCAACGGGGTGTCCCTGCCTTCCTATCGCGGCGATATCATCAACGGGCCGGATTTTTCGGCCGAGGCGCGGATTCCCGATCCGGCGCGCATGGAGTTCGGCTATTTTCAGTCGGCCGGCACGCTGAACCTGCTGCGGGCTTTTGCTTCCGGCGGTTATGCGGATTTGCATGAGGTGCATCGCTGGAACCTGGATTTTGTCGAACGCTCGCCGCTTGTGGAACGCTACCGGGCGCTTTCGGCCCGCATCGATGAAACGCTGGCGTTTATGGCGGCGTGCGGGTTGACCAGTGTTTCCGCGCCGCAGATCCGGGAGACGGATTTCTATACCTCGCATGAGGCGCTGCTGCTGCCTTACGAGCAGGCGCTGACGCGGGTCGATTCCACCTCCGGCGATTACTATGCCTGCTCGGCGCATTTTTTATGGATCGGCGATCGGACGCGGCAGCTGGAAGGCGCGCATATTGAATTCCTGCGCGGCGTGAAGAACCCGATTGGTTTGAAGGTGGGCCCCAGCTCCGAGCCGGAGGATTTGCTGCGGCTGATCGAACGGCTGGACCCGGTGAACGAGCCCGGGCGGCTGACGCTGATTGCGCGCATGGGCGTGGATAAGGTCAGGGACAAGCTGCCGGGCCTGCTCCGGGCGGTAAAGCGCGAGGGCAGGAATGTGGTGTGGCTGTGCGATCCGATGCACGGCAACACGGTCAGTACCGCGAACCAGATGAAGACGCGCCAATTCGACTCGGTTATCGGCGAGCTGCGTGGCTTTTTCGACATCCACCAGGCGGAAGGCACGATCCCCGGCGGCGCACATGTAGAGATGACCGGGCAGGACGTGACGGAATGCGTTGGCGGCGCGCGGGGATTGTCGGAACTTGATCTGGCTTCGCGTTATGAGACGTTCTGCGACCCCCGGCTGAACGCGGAACAATCGCTGGAGCTGGCTTTTCTGATAGCCGAAGAGCTGCAGGCGCGCCGGGTCAAGCGGACCAGAGCAATATGAGCCCCGCCCCGTTTTCATCCGCCGACATTACCGCCCGTACCGATAAATATTTTGACCGCACCCGTCAGATTGTTGGCAGGTTTGGCGACCGCCGCGTCACCTATGCGGTATTTCTGCGTCGGCCGGTGGTCTCCGCGCCGGGGCTGATGGTGGCGTGGCTGAATGAAGTTGCAGGAGAGCGAAATACGCATTTCGAGATCGAGCTGATCCATCCTGAGGGCAGTTGGGTAGGCGCGGGCGAGCCGCTGACCTACATCACCGGCAGCTTCGTGCTGCTGGCCGATCTGGAGACGATTCTTCTGCAGAAGATCGGCGCCGCCTGCGTGGCCGCGCATAATGCCTTTCAGATGTGCATGGCACTGCCGAAATCCGCCTTCCTGGCGATGGATGCACGGCACTGCGCCGGTGCGGAAATGCAGGAGATGATGGCCTATGCTGCCGCTGTCGGATCCCGGGCGGCGCAGCGCGAAGGTGCGAAGGGGTTTGTCGGCAACGCCAATGACTGGACAGCGCATTACTTTGGTGCCGCAACAGGTTACGGCACGATGCCGCATGCGTTGATTGGCTATGCCGGCTCCACCCTGCGCGCAGCAGAGATGTTCGTGGCGACGTTTCCGGATGAAAATCTCACCGTGCTGGTGGATTATTTCGGCAAGGAGGTCAGCGACACGCTAAGCGTCTGCCGGCGGTTCCCGGAACTTGCAGGGCAAGGCAGGCTGGCGGTACGGCTGGATACGCATGGCGGTCGCTTTTTGGAAGGCCTGGACCCGCAGGAGAGCTACGCGGTGCTGGAACGGCATGCGCCTGGCTCGCTGCGGCGCTATCGCAGCCAGTCCGAATTGCGTTTTTTGATCGGGACCGGGGTTTCTGCCGCAGCGATCTGGCGCATGCGCGAGGCGCTGGACGATGCGGGCTTTGGGCAAGTGCGGATTACCGCGAGTTCCGGCTTCGGCGTCGAGAAATGCAGTGTGATGGCGGATGCGCATGCGCCGATCGATGTCGTCGGAACAGGCAGTTTCATTCCGGAGACCTGGTCCGAAACCTATGCCACAGCGGATATTGTTGCTTATGACGGCGCGCCAATGGTAAAAATCGGCCGGGAGTTTTTGTTGCGATCCGCAAAGCGAGATCTTGGTTGAACAGGCGAGCGTGTCCCGATCCAGTTCAATTCTAGGTTGAGTCAATGGCTTAAAAACGAGCTAGTTCTACTTGAAGTTTCTTGACTGTTGCTGGGGCTGTGCGATGCTGCACTGCAGAGGGAAGAGCTAATTCCCTGATCTTGTTTATTAATCAGGTCGCTGCGAGTACGGCAATAGGCCGAGATATACAGATTGGCGCGACACATGTCGTGTAGCGTTGCTGCCGAGGAAAGGCTTGGAACATGCTTCCAAATAATGTGAAACTGGTGGTCTGGGACCTCGACGACACGTTTTGGCAAGGGACCCTGGCCGAAGGCGCCATTACGCCGGTTCCCGTCAACCACGACATCGTGTCTGAGTTGAACCGACGCGGCATCATGTCGGCGATTTGTTCCAAGAACGATTTTGCGAACACGAAAGCCAAGCTGGAAGAGTTGCTCATATGGGATGACTTCATCTTTCCAAGAATACAATTCACCGCAAAGGGGCAGCTTGTCGGAGAAATCGTCGAGGCGGCGAATCTTCGCGTAGAGAATGTGCTCTTCATCGACGACAATCATTTAAATCGGGAAGAAGTTAAACATTATTGCCCGGGGATCATGGTAGCCGACCCTGTGGATATCCTGGACACGCTGCTATCGATCCCGCAATTGAAGGGCAAGGATGACAGCGGCCTGACGCGCTTGAAGCAGTACAAGAACCTGGAGAAAAAAGCTGTTCATCGCCAGGAGTCGAAGCTGGAGAACGCGGAATTTCTGCGCGAATGCGGCATCAGGGTTGATATCAAATACGATGTTGAGCAAGATTTCGATCGTATCGTAGAATTAGCCAATCGAACCAATCAGCTCAATTTCACAAAAATTCGGCTGGAGAAGCCGCAGGCGATTAAGGAATTTCGCCAGGTTTGTTCCGCCTATGGCACGACGGTTGGAACCATCCACGTTTCCGACCGCTACGGTGATTACGGCATGGTCGGTTATTTTCTTCTGCGCATCGTCGGGCCTACGAAGGAATTGCAGCATTTCGTTTTCTCCTGCCGTACGATGAACATGGGAATCGAGCAGTATGTGTACGAACGTTTGGGAGAGCCCACATGCAAGATCGTGGGGCCAGTAGCCAATGATATAAAAACTTTTCCTAAGGTCGATTGGATTCAGGAAGGTTCTGGAGGCGAAGTCACCTTGGGCGCTCTGGAAGGGTCTAAAAAACTCGTACTCATTGGAGGATGCGAACTTCGCCAGCTAGCGAGCCTCTGCAGCTCAAACAGGGCTGAATATGTAAATGAAGTCGAGAATACACATTGGATACGACATGACGATTTGGGCTTTATATCGTCCGACCGGGACACACTGAAGCAGGACGCGATTTTTCCCAAAACCTTAACATGGAAAGTTGGAACCGCTGAACAGTTCGACACTGATATAGGCTCATCTGCCATCGTTATCGCCTCACTCTTTCGGGCGATAGAAGCCGACTACTTCAAGACGGCTAGAGGAACATGGTTTGCACTTGGTGCCAGGACGTTGCAGAGCCACTTGAAGGAATTGAAAGGCTTCTTTCCCAAAAATTTCTGGTTCATGCCAATGGCCATCGATAGAAAACTTGAACTACTGAAAAGCAGCCTTGATCGGCTAGAGGCTCTTTCTCCGCCGGAGAGCCGGCTTTTTGCGCTTGGCGTCTCGACATGGGTTGCGCCTAATACAAAGAAGCTCCCGGGTGAGAACTACCTTAAGTCGCGGCGTAGCTTTAACAAGTTTCTCAAGACATATTGCGAAAATTCCGGGAAATTTGTCTTTGTTGATTTGGACGTTGTTGTCCAGGCCGAGGATATGATTACCCCAACCCATTTTCATCGCCGCGGATATCTCGCCGTTGCGCGGTTTATTTCCCAAAGCATGGCACAAGGTCAAAGCGGTGCTCCAGCGGCTCCGCAGGCGGAAGCTGCCCGGGCTAAGGCTGCTCTTATAGAGACGGTTTAAACGGGTGTTCGACAAGGTAGCGAATGCCAGGCGGCGCTATCCAGGTTTGCCTAGTCGAACAATGAGAGATGCCGAGACGCGATGACAAGGGATAGGGTCGTTTCTGCATCTACCCAATGGTAATATCGCCAGGTCTAACAACCCGTGGTTCATTTCCGCCTGAGCTGGATTGCACCTTGATTTGAAGTCGCCCAGCTAGCCAGGGTGATTATCGGCACCGAATGAAGTTCGGAAAGCTGCCCGTCTGGATCCCCAGATCAGGTTTGACATCGTCGCACACTTAAAGCCCAAAACGCGATGCTTCTGCCGAAGCATAATAATTCTGTTAAGCCGGCAGGATAGCAGGCCGTCGAGAATTCTGCACAATCAAGTCATCCAGCCACACGAGGCGGGCATCAGGATGCTGTTGTGTTTGCTGCAAACGCCGATCGAACCGCTTCTGCCACTAATCCTGTTCTTACCTCACCGGAAAATTCATTGAAATATAATGCTATTGACACTCGCGACACGACGCACGCGGATTATAACTTTACGATCCGTATCGTCTGCTGATTAGCGCAGATATAATCATAGAAAAGAAGATTAGTTGAGCCTGATTTGGTTGGGCCACCTTGCGGCTATCGAGGTAGCCCTTGACCAAGCCTATTCTTTCTCGTCTTCTGCTGCGGTTCCGTTGCTATCCACAAAGGCAACAAATGCCGGCATATCAATTTCCATCCAACCATCTTTGCCCGCCGCATTCCAAAGGATGCCTTTTGGAACTATCCGCAAAGTACCAACAAGCTGCGCGCCATCCAGAATTTTAAAGTGCGTGGAAACCGGCAGTTTTGTCTTTAAGGCCACAATTCAACTCCTATAACAAATTAAACGGAACTTGCCAAAGCGCATGTCAATTGCCGAATACGCAAATGGCGATACCAGGCTATCTTAGCCGAGGCCGCTGCAGACGTATATACGAAACCCGCTACGAACTGTGTCGGCGCTGCTGATTTCCGTTCAGCCAAAGATTAACCGTTATCGTAACGAAGTGTAGTCAGCCTCCTGCATAATCGTCGTTGAAATTCTTTCCCGCGTCTTGCGCAGGAGGATCCGAATATTGCTCTTGCATTAGACAGTTCGAGGGCTGTCCGGATCGAGGGTTGCGGCTAGCAAGCCTGATCACCACCGTCTAAATCAGCCTTGTCATTCAGCGTATTGCGCCGGCGTATTCAGCTAGTATGTTGATTCATGAACTTTATGCCGACACGGCAAATCGACCTTCCGGCCCCGCAACGCGCCAAGGGCCGACTGGCGCTGGAGTTCAGGCGCGATGCAACGGTGTCGCGCACGCGCATTGAACGCTTCTACCAGGAAGGTTGCCTGAAAGCGCGGCTTCCGCGGCCGATCGACGGGATTTGCGAGGCGATAACCATGAACATCTCCGGCGGCATTGCGGGAGGGGATTGTCTGGAAACGGAAATTGCACTTGGGGGAGGTGCTGAATGCCGCGTGACCAACCAGGCCGCCGAACGGGTTTACCGGGCATTGGATTTCTCACCGGCTGAAGTCAGCACTCGAGTAGTTCTGAGCGCTGGAGCGCGGCTGGATTACCTGCCACAGGAGACCATCCTGTTTGACGGCTTTGCCTTGCGCAGAACCCTAGAAGTCGAAATGGATGCGAGCGCGTATTTTCTTGGCGTAGAGAGCTTGGTGTTTGGCCGGCAGGCGATGGGCGAGATCGTAATGCAGGGGAGCTTGAGGGACCGGGTGAGGCTTAAGCGGGCTGGAGAACTTGTGCATAACGATGTCAACCGGCTGGAAGGGGTGATTGCTGCGCAGCTTGCCCGCAAAGCGGTGGCGGCAGCAAATATTGCGATGACAAGCCTGATTTACGCGGGACCGGATGCGGGAAGCTATTTGCCGCGCATTCGCCGGGCGATGGCGGAACTGGGCGCATGCGAAGCCGGAGCCTCGGCTTTTGATGGGATTATTTTCGGCCGGATTCTGGCGCCTGATGCAGCAATGTTGCGGCGTTGCCTGGTAGCGGTACTGACTTGCCTCCGGGATGGGCGCGCCCTGCCCCGCAGCTGGCAGATTTGAGGGGAGACTGAATTGAACCTGACGCCGCGCGAGAAGGATAAGCTTCTGATTGCCATGGCCGCCATTGTCGCCCGTAAGCGGCTGGAGCGGGGCGTGAAGCTGAACTACCCGGAGGCGATCGCGCTAATTACGGATTTTGTGGTGGAAGGGGCACGGGACGGCAGGCGCGTGGCTGAACTGATGGAGGCCGGCGCGCATATCATTACGCGCGATCAGGTGATGGAGGGTGTTCCGGAAATGATCGCCGATGTGCAGGTGGAGGCGACTTTTCCCGATGGCACGAAACTCGTCACCGTGCATGAGCCGATCCGGCAAGGGCCGGCCCGATGATTCCGGGCGAGGTGTTTACCGCGGACGGGGAGATCGAGCTGAATGCCGGGCTAAGCCGCCTCACGCTGATCGTCGCCAATACCGGCGATCGGCCGATTCAGGTGGGCAGCCATTACCATTTTGCCGAGACGAATGCAGCGCTTTCTTTTGATCGGGAGGCGGCGTATGCGCATAGGCTGGATATCGCCGCGGGAACCGCCATTCGCTTTGAACCTGGGCAGAGCCGGGACGTGATCTTGATCCCTCTGCGCGGGACCAGAATGGTTTACGGTTTCCGCGGCCTGGTGATGGGAGCCGCATGATGGCGAGGATCTCGCGCGCTGCCTATGCGGATATGTTCGGGCCAACTACAGGCGACAGGATCAGGCTGGCGGATACCGATTTGATCGTGGAGGTGGAAAGGGATTTCACACTGTACGGCGAGGAGGTGAAATTCGGCGGCGGCAAGGTGATCCGCGATGGCATGGGGCAGTCGCAGTTGACGAACGCACAGGGTGCTGCCGATACGGTGATCACGAATGCGCTGATCATCGATCATTGGGGCATTGTAAAAGCCGATGTCGCGCTGGTGGCGGGGCGAATTGCCCAAATTGGCAAAGCGGGTAATCCGGATATTCAGCCGGGGGTCGATATCATCATCGGCGCCGGGACCGAGATCATCGCTGGAGAAGGAAAAATCCTCACCGCCGGCGGGATAGACTCGCATATTCATTTCATCTGCCCGCAGCAGATTGAGGAAGCACTTAGCTCCGGTGTGACGACGATGGTAGGCGGTGGCACCGGCCCTGCCACAGGGACAGCCGCGACGACTTGCACGCCGGGGCCGTTTCATTTGGCCCGGATGCTGCAGGCGGCTGAAGCTTTTCCGGTCAATCTGGCATTTTGCGGCAAAGGCAACGCATCACAACCGGCGGCTTTGGAGGAGCAGGTCAGGGCCGGTGCATCGTCGCTGAAACTGCATGAGGATTGGGGAACGACGCCGGCTGCGATCGATTGTTGCTTGAGCGTTGCAGACAGGTTTGACGTTCAGGTGATGATCCATTCCGATACGCTGAATGAATCCGGATTTGTCGAGAACACCATTGCGGCTTTCGCAGGGCGGACGATCCACGCTTTCCATACCGAAGGTGCCGGTGGCGGCCATGCGCCGGATATCATCAAGGTGGCGGGCCTGCCGAATGTATTGCCGAGTTCTACCAATCCGACTCGACCGTATACGGTGAACACGTTGGATGAGCATCTGGATATGCTGATGGTGTGTCACCATCTGGACCCGGCGATTCCTGAAGATATCGCCTTTGCGGAATCGCGTATCCGTAAGGAGACGATCGCGGCGGAGGATATTCTGCACGACATGGGGGTGATCTCGATGATTTCCTCCGACAGCCAGGCGATGGGGCGCGTTGGGGAGATTATCATACGTTGCTGGCAGACCGCGCATAAGATGAAAACGCAGCACGGGGCGCTGGCCGGTGACGGACGTGCGGATAACAATCGGGTAAAGCGCTATATCGCGAAGTACACCATCAACCCCGCGATCGCGCAGGGCATGGCGCAAGAGATCGGCTCGATCGAGCCTGGCAAGCTGGCGGATTTGGTGCTTTGGAGCCCGGCATTTTTTGGCGTGAAGCCGGACCTGGTGCTGAAATCAGGTTCAATCGTGATGGCGGCGATGGGGGATCCGAATGCATCGATCCCGACGCCGCAGCCGGTGCATTACCGGCCGATGTTCGGCGCCTATGGGCGGGCGCTGGTGGAATCCTCGCTGTTATTTATATCCGGCGCGGCGTTGGATGCGGATATCGGTCGGAGCCTGGGGCTCACCCGCAAGCTGGTCGCGGTACGCGATACGCGCGGCGGGATCGGCAAGCGCTCGATGATACACAACGACGCCACGCCTGAAATCGAGGTGGATGCCGAAACCTATGAGGTGCGGGCCGATGGGCAGTTGCTGATTTGCGAGCCGGCGGAGGTATTGCCGATGGCGCAGCGGTATTTCCTGTTTTGACTTTGCGCGCGACAAAGATCTTCAGGGCGGCCGATTTTGCGGCGGCGGAAGTGATTGACGAGATTACGCTGGACTACGATCGGAGGCACCGCCGCAGGCTGCGTTTTGTAACGGTATCGGGCGTCGAGATTCTCCTGGATTTGCCGGAGGCGGTTCATATCCGTGATGGCGACGCGATGGCGCTGGAGGATGGCACCTGCGTTGTCGTTCGAGCTGCCCCGGAAGCATTACTGGAAATTGCGGCCGCGGATGCGGATAGCTTGACCCGCCTGGCATGGCATTTGGGAAACCGGCATCTTCACGTGCAGTTTTTGCCGGGCCGCTTACGCGTTCTGAATGACCATGTCATTGCCGAGATGGTTCGGCTTTTGGGCGGCGAAATTCGGGAGATTGCTGCGCCGTTCGATCCGGAATCGGGAGCGTATCATCACCTCTGAGCCTAGCGCCTTGCTCCGTCTGCTTACCTGGCTGTCGCCGGCCTTTCCAACGGGCGGTTTTGCTTATTCGCATGCGTTGGAGTGGAGTATCGCTGCAGGAGATATCGGCGGCGAGCTGGAACTTATTACCTGGATCATGGATATTTTGGAGCATGGCGCATTGTGGAGCGACGCCATTTTGCTTCGCTTTGCCTACAGAGCTGCTCCAGATGAACTTATGGATATTGCAACTCTGGCAACCGCGATGGCGCCAAGCCATGAACGGCGGCTGGAAACGTTGGCGCAGGGGGCGGCCTTTCGCGAAGCTGCGAAACCCTGGCCGGCGCCCGCCTTAACATCCTGGCCGGACGCTCCCCTGCCCTACCCAATCGCTATTGGAATTCTGGCCGCGGCGCAGAAGATCGATGAATGCGACAGCGTGCTGGCGTTTTTGCACGCGGGCACCGCGAATCTAATCTCCGCCGCCATGCGCCTGATACCGCTTGGACAATCTGCCGGATTGCGCGCGCAGGCGGAGCTGGAGCCGAAAATCATCGGCATCACCACGTTGACAAAAACCGCAACTTTGGAAGATATCGGCGGTTTTTGCCTGCGCGTTGATATCGCATCAATGCGTCATGAAACTCAATATACAAGGTTGTTCAGGACATGAGCGAAATGAAGCATGGACCGCTGCGCGTCGGGATCGGCGGCCCCGTAGGCACTGGAAAAACCGCCCTGATGGATGCACTTTGCCGAATGTTCCGGGATGCTATCGAAATTGCAGCGATTACGAATGACATCTATACAAAAGAGGATGCCGAATTTTTAACCCGTGCTGGATCACTGCCGCCGGAGCGAATTTTGGGAATTGAAACCGGCGGCTGTCCACACACGGCGATACGCGAGGATGCAAGCATAAACCTCGCAGGAGTTGCCGCGCTTTGGAAAAAATTTCCGCTGCTGGATTTGCTCCTGATTGAAAGCGGCGGGGATAATCTGGCAGCGACGTTTTCGCCGGAGCTTGCAGATATTACCATCTACGTGATTGATGTCTCGGCTGGTGACAAAATTCCGCGCAAAGGCGGACCGGGAATCACGAAGAGTGATTTACTGGTCATCAATAAGATAGATCTTGCGCCTATGGTCGGGGCAAGCCTGGAGGTTATGGACCAAGATGCGAGACGCATGCGAGGCGACCGGCCGTTCTGTTTCACAAATATCAAAACGGGAGCAGGCGTCTTGGAAATTGCCGAATTTATTGCACGTTCCGGTGGACTGCCCGGCCCGATGAAGTGACCAACAGGAGCCGCCCTGCGAGATCTCTGGTGGGTTGGCAACCGTAGGCGTTAGACATATCTGCTCCGCCGCAGCGTGAAGCCGGAAATTACTGGCTTTGCACAAATGAATGGCGTGAGAGGCAAATTTGTTCGGCGAGGGCGTAGACCGCTGGGTTTTCCAAGATGCCTGGGAAAGATGGTTGTTTAAAAGCCATTGTCAGAACCTGGACTGCTCTTCGCCTTCCCGGATGCCACAGTGATCCAGACCCATCGCGGTCCGGCAGAATCCATGCCCTCGCGTTGCGCCATTCTAGGTCCCGCCCATCAGGTAATGCAAAAATGAGCGGCACGAACTGCATGACCGGATCATGGGCGTTCGGGAGACGGAAAACGGAGAAAGCGATACATGATGCCAAGCCGGTGCGCCAGGCCCATACGAAGCAGATATTGGATGTTGTACATGGCGACTTCCACGCCAATCTGGTTGGAACGCTGCGCCGGATCCATGCGTTCATCGGCTCAGACCTCTCAGGCAGAATCGGGCTGGCGGTTCAAGCCGTGCACGAGCGCTTTCCTCACTATTCCGAGAGCGTCGGATCGCTTGCGTGAGGCGCGAGTATCAATCCTCGAGAATCATTCCTACGGCCTGCCTCGGCTACCTTTGCTCAGTCGCGATAGGTTCGCTTTGGAGAGCCGGCAAGCACACTTAAAAATTGCCTGCCTCTATCTGGTGCGGGCGGTCGGAATCGAACCGACACTCTGTCACCAGAACCGGATTTTGAGTCCGGCGCGTCTACCAGTTCCACCACGCCCGCTTTATAACCGCTTAGCCGATCAGCCCTTAACGGACCGCATGCTGAAAATCAACCGGCATGGGCGCAGTTCAGGGATAGAAACTGGGCATTGTCTTTCCAGCGCTGTTTGGCTATAGCCGCCAAACTGGTCCCGAATAGCTCAGCTGGTAGAGCAAGCGACTGTTAATCGCTCGGTCGTTGGTTCGAGTCCAACTTCGGGAGCCAGTAAACAAACCCTGAGATTATAGCTTTTAGACGAAAGCTGGCTTGTGCGCAGGAATCAAGCGTCATCGGTAGCGAAAACCTGCTCTTCTGCCAATCTCCGGCGTAATAAGCCGGCCATCACCTTGCCGTCGGCATGGTCCCAGCATTCAAACTGCTTTGCGGCCAGCGCCAATTCCTTCTGGTTGATCAGGCGCAGCAATGTCGAATCCTTGAAGTTACCGCCACCAACATTATAGATGAAATCCTCAATCGCTGCTTGCTCATGTTGCGTAAGGGGCACCGTGATGGCAGCCGCCACGGCATTGAAAATTGTCAACATGTCCAGCATCGCAAGCTGGCAAGCCTCCGTCTCCGTGATAGATGGGGTATCTGGGGTAATCTCATTGCCCTGTAAGTCATGTGTCGAGCCGTAACCAATGGTCCACGGCTTATCTCCTGTGGCTGGATCAGGGTAAGGATCAGCGCGAAAACCCTCGAATTGCTTAATAAGATCGAGTGCCATCTGTTCCGCTGAAGTATTTGCAGACATGCGGATGTTCCCTCTTTCAGGGTGTCATAAGGCCTAGGTCGTGCTGTCGGCAGCTGAACTAGCGCTGGAACCGAAATCTGGTCGCGCTACTTCTGGGTCGCAGCGATCGCCGCAACATCGAGATGACATTCATCATCATTGATCTTGAGATGCACGATGTAATCCGCGGCAGCACTTTGCATCCGCTGGGCCGGTACCGCCGGCTCGTCCGGCACCGTCAAAAGAGCGGCGGGAACGGTCACCCGTTCTATCTGCAGCTTGTTAAGAATCTGGGGTTTCGCTTCAGTGGCACAAGCCGCCAGAGACAACATGAGCAATGCGCCCGGCGATCCGTTCATCGCCCAGCGACGTTTTAATTTGCTCCTTTTTTGCATCACAGACCTTTCAGAGCATCAAGCGTATGCGCCAGCACGGGTGCGTCCGGCGCGTCCTGCCCCGGCTGCGCGGCTTGCGAAGCAATCTGGCCAGAAAGGCTGGCATCTTCGACATTTTCCTGTCTCGTAGCCGCACTGGCCGCCGCTTCCGCAGCGTCTGCATCTGCACTTTCCTTCGCCAACGCAAAAGCGGCTGCGGCATTTGCTTCTGCCGCCGCCTTTGCATCGTCGGTCTCCTGGATAGATAGTGCCAGCTTTGCCGCCGCAAGCTTACCTGATTCGATGTGACTGCCGACGCAAAATCCACCGGAAAACCCGATAATCGCCAGCATCAGGTAGGGCCAAGTTTTCTTTAACAAGATCAAGGCAGCAGACGGCATTTATCAACCTCCAAACTTTGCTTTTAATCCCATCGCCGTGGCGATTGCGCTCACGCCACCGGCAACTCCACCAAGAAGCGTCGCAGCACCATCTGCAAAAGCTGCACACGGAAACGGCTGCCTTAAAACAATCACACTAAATGCTTGAAGAACCGCAAATTCTATGATTAAGGTGCCGCCTAAAAGGCCGAAACCCAATGCAAGCAACGAGATCTCGTCAGCGCGAGCGCCATCAGGCGCAGTAAATAAATCCCGAATAAACTTCATTTCCATTTTTTCGCCACTATGCGCAGAATGATGCAAAGCACGTCTGCTTTAGTTACTCATTAAGAGCTTCAGGCTCCATAGAACATGCGGCTTTTATGCAGAGCCACACCACCCTCGTTATGGCACCTCGCCAACAAATCATCAGATGAAATTAGCAACCAAATGCAGCGGAACCGGGAAGGCAGCGACTAGCATTCCGGCCAGTACCGCAAGGCCCAGAAATGCGCGAAACTATTGCTCGAGCTTCATAACAACACCTGTTAGTGGATCAGGGCAATGCTGCGGCTGAACCAGCCACGCCAACAATCTACACAATAGGCCTCCCCAGCGCTTGCCACGCGATTGTAGAACCGCGGCATGGTAGGAAAGCGTTTCGCCAGCATGGCTGCCTAGGATCGCATTCAACATCATGTCGAAGGCAATCTAACCGGATGAGATAACTCATGGAATCGAGGCTGTGGCCGCCGGAAGAATTCCACTACCTGCGTCCACCACCAATTGGCAATCCATCACAAAATCCAAGCCCGCTGTATAGAGCGCCATGAATTCGAAAATGGTGGAGAAAATATGCGGCTGCCCGCTTGTATCGTACCATGTCAATGTGCCTGCCGAACCAGGAAACTTGTCATTGGCGTTGATATAGCTCACGATGCCAAGCATATTAGCCTGCGCCGCCGTATTCGTCGCGTAGGTACCGCTCAATGAAGGTGTCGCGGTGCTGGTCACTGCAAGTCCTCCGGCAATCAGAGCCTGCGCCTGCTGAGCTAGCTGTTGCTTCGAGGTTAACGCGGGCAAAGCCGGCCCAACTACGTTGGATCCCGACCATGTGCTCCCTGCAACAATCGCCGCGAATTGCGCAGCAGTTACGCTGACCCACGGCATGGGTTGTGCCTGAACGCCTGAGTACGACGCGACAATGACATTATTCGAATCAAACTGCATGTAATAAAGCATATTACGCTTCCTCAACATAAAGTTCCATGTAGCAGCCTTGCAGGACGAATGCCTCATCGCCACCCAAGGTCTGTACGACCATCGTGAAGGTCTCGGTTGTGCCGGGCTGATAGGTTATTCCGGTCAAGATGCTATCGGAAAAACCAAAACTATCACCATCCCCTGCAGAGACACAAAGCCATTGGGCCCCTATGAACTTATTTGATCCATCTGTTAAAATATTGATAAAATTTTGCCGATTCGTTCCCGCTTCCGTAGTAACGCCAGTGCTCACCAGACGCGCTGTTAGCCGGAATGCCGCAGTGCGCGAGAATGAAGGGAAGGTAACTGTCACCGCAGCTACTGAGTAGGTTGTGCTGGAGCTTGCGGAAATTGATCCAGACTGTGCTGCGGTATACCGCGCCTTGGGCGTGCCAATTGAAGATAGGACCCAAGTTGCATTATCGCTGGTTGCTTCGAGGAGTTGACCAGGAGACAGGTTCACGGATGCCGTACTGTTTCCTCCAGGCCCGGAAAAACTGCCGGCGGCAGTACGTAGGGTTTGCCCATAGGAGCTTGAGTTCAAAAAGCGCCAAAAAGCGCCAGCCTGGCCTGCCGGCGTTGGCAATGTTGTGGTTACGGCACTCCCTGCTGCGATCTCAACAAATGAACCTTGCTGCGCAGCGGTCAGGCTGGTTGTACTATATATGCCGACAACGTTCTTCAGATTTCCCGCCTGCGCGGTCCGGGTGGCCACCTCCGATGAAAGGCCGTCGCTTAAATTTTCCAATGAAGATGTCAGCGATGGAAGATTTACAATAAACGGGGCACCCGGCGCGACTGATATCCCGCTTGAAATGACAGCAGTTTCGCCGTTCGAGATAGTCACTACATAAAGGGGAACACTCCCATCCGGCGCTGATGGCGTGGTCTGCGATCCGGTGGCGGCCTGCGTTCCCCCGGTTACAGAGAAAACAACACGCTGCGTCCGTGTAAGATTTTCCTCTGAGATTGTTGGGGCGCCCCCGGTGTTATAGAAGGGCAGACCAACCGCGTTCGTATCCATCTCCTGAAACTGGGCGGAGATCAGGTAATTCACCGAATAACCTGCCGGCGGCGGCGAAACATCGCTAACGCCCACATTCGTCGCGTCTAGATTAATTCCCGTCTTCAAAACACTCGTGGCGTCAGTCCCAAGCACCCCATAGGCATTCTCGTCCGTCTCCTCATAGGAGAATATCGCGCCTCGCCCGATAGACACTGCAAACAAACTACCCGCAACACCCGTATTTGAAAGTGGCGTCGCAGCAAGACCAAAAACCTGCGTTGACTGACCAAGAATCGCCTCTGAACTAATCGCAACTGCCACCATTGAGTCTTTAAAGGCATCGAGTGTATTTTCAACAAGGCCAATTTGCCCCGGATAGAGCAGATCACGATCCATCTAATAAATCCCTTGGTTTGAAATTAAGACCCACGCCTCATAACCAACTGGCATCCAATCGGCGATCTGCTGGTAAATGAAGGAGTCGGTGACTTCACCAGGCAGCGCGTCCGGGTAAACGAGCGGTAGTCCCGCCCCTTCCGCCGCAGAGTTACTCAGGCTGACCAGCGCCCCGTCTCCTCCGCCCGCCAAGGGCATTGCCAAGGAGCCCAGCCCGTCATAACTGCTGTAGATCGCCGCACCGGTAACGGGCGGTGCCACAATAATGAAAACTTGGCACGGCATAGTCAGTGTGCCCCAAGCGGCTACCGACACAGCACCGGAAGCTTGATAGCCAAAGCACGGGTATGGCGGCTCGAAAATCCCTCCATCGACACTCGTCAGCGGAGCTCCGCCGCCAGCGCTGCTGATGTCCGTCAAACTTGCTAAGGCCAAGCAATCAGGCAGTCGGTTTGGCTGAAAGATGATCGGCGTATTTCCGGTCAGTTGTTGCAACATCTGCGACATCCCATCGCGTGTCCCGCGAGGAGCCGTCAGATTATATTCAATTCGCCCTGCATAGGCGGGGTCCGCTTCATATTGCAGCCGGGGCAGCGCACCACCGAAATATCCTTGCGAAATGAGATCGAGAAACGACCCGCTTGCCGTCTGAACCCGTGTCTGCGCCTTGGTGAAGGTCAGCATGGCGAAGGCCGCCGACAAAGACGCCGCCGCACCCCGTAGCACTGCGTTCAACCGCGGCGCCGATGACGGAAACCATCCAGTGGGCAACAACCTCAAAAGGCGTGAGGTGAAGTCGCCTTGATCTCCCAACGCCACCTAGTTCACCATAACAGCGGCAACCCGCACAACCGTTCCGGGGGATCCACCAATATCTGTTGTGCTCCCGTTAAGCCTCAGCGCAGAGATGTTGAGGACCGAAGCGCTCGCAGCAAATGCAATCTGCGCCAACTTATTATAAGACAGCACGCCATTGGGCGGCGCGCCAACCGCAGGCACTGTCGCAACTGGCAAATTTCCAATGTAAGTCGAGATCGCGTTCTGCACCACAGCCTGAGCAGCTGCCTTCAATGACGCCGTTGCACAGATGATCGTGAGTTCGACGGCCGCATCTACGACTGGAGCCTGCACAACGCTTACGCTGGACCCAAGCGGCAGTATCGATGTCCCTGCAGCTGCAGTTGCCACCGCATTTAGTGTGGCGCTGGGTGTGGCGCCAGAACCGTCATCCACCGCAATCACGCCAAAGCCGTAGGCCGTCGAACCACCAACCGTTGCAACGCAGTTCAGCACTGCACAGCTAAGGTTCTGCGCAACGCCCAAAACCGCACTTTCTATTGCAATCGGTGTTCCGCGGGCCAAGGCCGGCAAGAAGAGTCCAAAGCGCGCTTTATAAGCGGTATCAGTTTCTGGGTTCATCCCATTGGTAAACGCTGCGGGATTTATAACCGTATCTACTCCAGGGATGACGCTTGCCACCAGCCCAATGGCCCCAGCGATGACGTTGCCAGCAACGCCCACCACATTGTTCTGACAAGTCACCGTCAGGCTCGATGCACCTGCCTCAATTAAAAAAGAGCCAGAGGTATAAACGCTGTTAGCAGGCTGCCAAGCGGGGTTGGCGGGATCGGCAAGCACAGAAAAGCTCTGCGAACCATCGGTTGTCTTTACCGTTGCCCCGGCCGGAACAATGGCGTTGGAAGTCGCCACATAGCGCGACAACACGATCTGCCCGGAAGCAGCCACGCCTGCAAGGCGTGGGCAGTTGAACTGCCCGCAGAACGTATCGACCTCAGAACCGGACGCGGTAAGTAGGTTCGCCGCCGCGAGTACCTGGACGATCAGCCACTGCAGCCACAAATACACGCCTGCAGTTGCCCGCACAAACGCAAGCATGGCGGAACCCTGTGTCATCGAGATGGTAAGTCCACTAGCGGCGGCGGTAGCCTGTATCGCCGCTACCATCATCGCGACAACCTGGTCAAAGCTTAAAAGCGTAAGCTGCATGTCATCATTCCAGGGTGAAAGAGAGGGCTTGTGTCCCACCGGTGGGAGAATCGGTGTAACTAATCGTCAAGGCGACCACCGTGCCCTGCTGCGTTGCGCAGATTACCGGTGCGGGCAATTGTGCGACACTGGTTTCCTGATAGATTTGCGACAACACGGCGTTGGTAATTGCTGTTACGTTCAGCGGCTGGCCAACGAACTGGCCAAGGCCGGCACCATAAGTCTGCGCCCATAGATCTGCACCAGCGGCCGTCAATAATCGCTTGATGACATGTTGCTGCGTCTCGTCGGCGACATACAGAAAATCGCCTCCAGCCGAAAGATCAACATCCTGGCCGTAGGAATGCGATATATCACCCATTTACGTCCCCGCGATCGGCGCAGTTGTGGCGCTTCCAGGTGCCGCGCTGACATGTTGATGATTTCTAGCGCTTACATCTCCGGCTACGATCAAATCAGCTGCGAAAATCGTGCCGCTTACAGAGAGATCGCCATTAACAATGACATCGGCCGCGACCAGCATTATTGTCCCATCCTGCCTTAAGTGGAGTTGCGATCCGCTTTGGTGCTGCAGCAGGACCTCCCCTGCTTGCGCGCCTTGCGGTGCGCTATCCTGATCCGAGTAGTACCCCCCCCACGCGGAATAATTTTGCCCGTCGCCCTCCTCACAAACCAGTAGAACCTGCTGACCGCTTTGCGGGGGCGCTATTGCGCACCAACCTATGCCGCCGAGGCCGGTAGCCCAGGATTTGTAGGGGATCCATCCTGTCTCGGCAGGCGGCCCTTCGCTTTCAGGCGGGGCTGGCATTATCTGTACCTTAACCATTGGCGGTGAAGGCTGGTAGCTTGTTATTATCCCCCGCTTATTGACACCTACTAACGCAATGATCGACTGAATCTCACGGCGTTGGGCTGCAGTAAAACTCATTTTCAATCCCTTTAGATGTCGGTGTCCTCACCAACCTGGTCACCCGTGTCGCCATCATAGAGATCAAGACTGGATGAGAACTTCGCATAGAGTTCCGTACGAGCGCCGCCCTCAAAGTCAACGCTGTAGGTCACTGCCTGCGGGTAATAGATCATGTCGTAATCGGTCCCCGTCCCGCTGACCTGAATCACGGTCTGGGGACTTATCAAGGCAAAAGATGGTAAAGTAGCCGACAAACTGCGCTCATGTTGCGAGTAATCAAGCGCCAGCTGCTGGGCTTTTGCCAAGCATTGTGCTTGCGTCAGGTTTGGTATCACAATCAGGTAGTTGCTCGGGCCAATTGAAGGGTCCGTGCTCTCGACTTTTGTTCGCGTTCGGACCGTCGAGGACAGGGCCGCCTTTTTACGACTGTTCCAGCTTCGTACCGTAACAACAACATCACGAGCAGTCGTCATATTTCGCTCAAGCTTCAAGTCCATTACATTGGAAACGACCTGCCCCGATACGTTCGGAAAAAATTCCACGGGGAAGGTTACCGGGTTCGTCGGTGGCGGATTAAAATAAAGCGTGTTGCCCATCACAAAGGGTGTTATCCCCTCTTTGCTACCTAATCGACAAAGCAGATCCCACTCATTTGTTGCGCAGGAGAAGTTTCCACTATGAATCTCATCGTGATCTGTCGCGTAGTACCTCCCGGCTAAGGTCGTAGTTGCCGTAATGTTGGCGGCCAGACCATGTTCCAAGGCGAATGCCGCCGCGATCTGGCTCGCAGTTTGGTTGCGGTAGGTAAGTACAATCCGCTCGTCGCACATCGAGGCAGCCAGATCGCGTCCCGCTGCGGTTATGGTATTTGCAACCGGATCATATTGATGATTATCTACGTTACCTGAAATAACCTGCTGGAATGTTACGCCGTCTAAGGATAGCTCAACCGAAACGAACATCGTCTTGCTACCGGTCGCTGCCCACCACGATGCGGGAAAAGCGTCTTCGGGTACAAACGCCTTTGAGAAGTCAAACTGGCCCACTCGAAAGCCAAAAGGTAGACTCACACGAAGCCCTGCAACGCCGTCCAGTACTTGTCCATTCATCGTCGCACGGAATCGCGGCGAATTTAGCGCGCTTTCGCTCACAACGTGGGAACTCCACCGGTAGACGCGGTCTCAGGATCCGGAATGACAATAGAAATTGGTGTTCCGACGATCACAGGATCGGCAACGCCCTCTGTTGTAAGCAATGCCTTGTTCTGAGATAGAATGCGGTAGAATTGATTTGGGTCTCCCAGATATTGGGCGGCTAAAGCGAAGCAATCGGTCCCAGAGACAGTTACGGTTTGCGTCATGCGCTCGCCCTCTGTAGGTTGGCTGCAGCCCGACTGACATAGACGTCCGCGAAAGCAAGCTGGGCGAGATCGCCACATGCCGATGTGGCCGCATTCACCTCGTTTGACATTTCTATAGTATCCACCGCGATCGGCGCAGCCAGCGATAATGTACTCAATGAAGTGCCCATCGAGGTAAGTGCCGTATTAGCAGACGTCATGGCAGAGCCGATCGCGGCGCCGGCCGCATTCACTGCATTAACGGCGGACGTATAAGACGCGCTTCCAAAAGTCGTAGCATCCGCAGCCGATGCGGCAATACTTGCGGAACTCAACGTGCCGCACAGAATGGATAATGTTGCAGCACTTAAAGTCGTGGCGGGCGTTGCGCTGGATAGGTCGGCAGTAACCTGCAGCGCCAGACTAATAAGCGGGATGCCAATTACCTGACTACCGTCAGAAATCACTGCACAAGTTATTTTGTAAGGCATGGGAATGTGCTGTATCTCACAGCTGAAATCCGACACCACCACTTGATACGAAAATACGTCCCAAGCCAGCGTCACCGCCTGGCCAGACTGCCGCAGTTTATCAAGCGCTCTTGCAGTTAAACCCGCACTTCCACCATCAAGATAGCCGGACCATGCAATATCCGCATCATCCGGCCCCATGGCATCTAGCACCCTGCCACCCCCTGGCAGCTTATGCATCGCTATCGACTGTTTGCCCCCGATCGCAATGGACTTAGGTTTCGCCAGGCCAAAGAACTGAACGGGCCCAAGGGTAAGCGTGCCATACCCGGCGAACAATGGCCCTGCAGCTCCAATCGCAGAGAGTATGCTTCCTGATAAGCTCATGGCGCAAACAAGACCTGGCCCGGAACAGGAAGAGACTGTGAGGGCAGATTAGCTGTTGACCCAGCAGGCATATGAGTCTGGTAGGCAGCTGGCTGGACCAGCACTTTAACATGTAGCGGATCGCCGCGTGTTCCACTGGGACCCAGCTGCGTCCCTCTGTTAGCTGCTAAACCTGCAGAACCGCTGTAGCTGTGGCGCGTAGAATTTGATAATTCCATTACCACCGCGCCGGTAAGGGCCACAAGCCAGCCGGGCGGACCTGCAAAGGCGGCGGCGTCCGTTTCTGCCAAAGCACGCGCTTGCCCAATTTCCCGCCCCTCCACGCTTGCGCTCGCGGCACCCTTGTCAAGTGCGTGCAAGGGACCGAATTCAGAGCCGAACTGGCGTTCATCAACCACGTGCCTTCCGGATAGGTGAATATCTGACCTCGTCGTTTGGGAGTTCTTCGTCCGCTCTTTCATTACATCAGTCAGCTCGTTCGACTCTGATGCCAATTCCGGCACAACATCCGGACTTAACTGCGTGAGCAATCCATATGTGCCGAAGTTATCAGCATTTGTCGTATCTGACACATGCCCGCTCTTAGCACCTACTGCACCGGTAGCAGTTCCCAGTCCCGCAACCTCTCCAGACAAAACCTCGTCCAGAAGCCCATTATCTATAGCCAGCTGATCGCTTAAAGCACCGAAATATTCGGCATTTAATCGCGTACCGGGTTGACGTGAGATTTTAGGGCCGACCGCGTGCTCCGTCTCCGTCTGAACCCCATGATCCAATATACCATCCGAGGTTTGCGAAATCCCCGTTTTTTGCCCACCATCTGTACCCCCGGGAGCCGCAAGATGCGTAGCGCCGGCGGTGCCATATTCCAAACCACTTAAGTTCACCCGCTCAAGGAGCGCCTGGTATCTCTGTGGCGCTGCCCCGTAAGGTTCATTCCTGCTGCCACGATTATCATAGAGTTCCTGGATCTGATTATCATTAAAATGATCTTGAGCCGCCCAAACCGAATGGTAGGTGAACCAGTCACTATCAGCCGCGGCAGGCCGCGCGTCACCACCTCCAATAGCGCACCTAAGGTCGGCTGCTGAACCCCCTGTCTCCGATGGATAGTTTTCGATCGAGAATCGTTGCGAGCTAACCGCGTTCGCTTGTTCAGAGGCGGCGCTAAAAAGCGAGCCAACTCGGTCAGCAAGCCCGCTAGTTAAAGCGCTGGTCACTCCACCTGCAGGATCAAAAGGCGCCATCTCCGGCGATGAAGTTAAAGACCCAAATTCTTCGTCACCATTGCTCGTCGTAGAATTTGTTCTATTTGCTGCTTCGGCGAAACGTTCGGCAGAATCCGCAGCCAAACTCCATGTTGTCGCAATGCCAGAGGCGGCGGACGCAAAATCTAGAACGGCACTGTTTGAAAGTTGGAACTCGCCGCTTAGCCCGTCCGCAGCGTGTTGCAACGCGGTGGATTTGTCGATGACGTCATCCCGTTCCGCGTTGCTTCCATCGCCAAGCATAAGATTGACACCAATTTCATAAAGGTCCGTATTCATCTATTAGCCACCCTTGTGAATCGCCCACAAATACCGCCCGCTCTGTCCGCCCATTATTCTCAATAGTTCTGGCACTTCTAAAACAAAGCACTTTCGCACCTCCAACTTCTCACATTTTTTGTGGCTCCTCAGGGCGATCTTGTCCTCAAATACAACAAGACTCTGTACAGATTGATCGGGCTGCATCTACTGGTTTTTCAGGTCGCAACTCTCCGCATCTGCAAAGCCGGATTTCAATGGTGCAAAAGGGCGATAAATTCAGGCGGAGACACGCAGCGGTTCACCCTATCCGGATAGATGCCGTTAGTGCGTTTTTCATGTCGATCCATCGCGCTTCCTCAATTTCCTTAGCGATGATGATTGCCGCCGAACGCATCACCCCATCCATCTCAAGAGCCGCTTCTACTGAGGAAGCAACACCCATCATGGCGAGGTAAACAGCTTCGCGCATTAGCGTCCGGCGACTTAGTTTTTTGCGGCAGCCCGCCTGGCCAGCTCCGCTTCTCGTTCTGCCACCGTCTGCGCCGCCATAAAAGCCGCAGCCTTGGCCATTCCTGCTTGGCCAAGCCTTGCAACGAGCGCCCTCATCTCAACCTTCGTCGAAGGTAGAGAAATTTTTTCGTCGCCGATCTTGCGTACTGCCGCCGCGATAAAGGCAGGTGCCACCCATCCCGCAATTGTTTCAAACTCGCCAATCAACGCCCAAAGACGCAGCGTTTCCAATGGCGTCAGCTCAATCAACTCAAGTTCAGGCAGTGCATGTTCGTCTACTTCGTTTTCCAAGGACACAGCAACAGCTTGCAAATCCCTGCGGCAGAACCGCGATACCATACCCTCAATATGTTTTTCATACGTCGGCAGAGGGATCGGTATACTATCAATGCAGCGTATGGCCGCAACCGTCATTGCCGTCTTCCACCACTGCCGAACGCCGCTTAAGTGTCTGCAGCCCTCTGCGATGGCCATTGCTTCATGGGGTTCAACGGGCCGAAGGTCAAGTTCACGTCCGTCATCGAGTTTGATGGTAATCATGCGAGGGTAAAGTTTTCACCGGACCAACTCAGGGTCTGGGATACGGACTTCATAGGATCGAATTTACCGATATCCTTGATTGCAAAACTCACATTTGCAATATGAACAGTGGTCTCAGTACCATCCAATTCCGCAATGACATAGGTAATGGAGCCAGTGCCAATGGGCGCGCCAGACAACCAGTCCTGATACATCTGGCCTGCCATTACATCAAGCGTGTTATTGGAACGAGCCCAGGAAACCGTGCCGGTCGGCCCTTTAACGACAGTGCGGGAGTTGGTGATGCCGTCCAAATCCTGCACCTGAACCAACGACTGATTCACGTTGACCGTAAACGTCGTCTGCATGGGTAGATCGAGAGGGGTCGCGCTATAAGGACCCAGAATACTGGCGCGGCAATCCTCGCCAACTGTAAATGCGGGCATCAATTTATTCCTTGCTTCTCTGGTAATTGGATTAAGAGGCGTTCAAACCCTTTGATACCGTCACAGTTTGGCCGCCCTGCACATTAACAATGAATTTCTCATTAATCGCCTGATACTGCACCTGCACATCGGCCTGAACATATCCCAGAGCGGTGCGGCTGGCCGGGTTATTGCTGTTGTTGCAAACCACGGCAAATGGCAACGAGCCATTGGTGCTTCCCAACAAGCCCTGCGAGAGCATGCCACTCAAAAATGCCATAAGCGTCGCCTTGATGCTATCAAAGAGGGAACCATTGACCACCTGGCCGACATAACTTCCCATGCCTGCCGCCAAAGTAGCTGCAATGTAATTGGTCAACCGCGTGTAGTTGTCACCGTTGATCGCCGCGTTTGAGGATGTGTTATGGCCACCGCGCACACCCCAGTAACTGCCCCCCGGTTGCGGATTGCTAATCACATCGATCCCGGCGCCAATAAGCGCTTCCAAATCAGCGCTTGCATAGGTTGATTGCGTTGGGCCACCCGGCGCCCCTGATTTTTGTGACGAAACAATTCCGTAGATCTGCTTGTTCAAAGACGATTGCTCGGGTGAAAGATTTGCAAGTCTTCCGGCTGCGAAGCCTTGTGGTGAAACCAATCGTGTTACGCCATTCACGCTATCAACCCAATAAATCCAATCCCCAAACATCATTTTAGCCGCATACGAATCAACGCCCGCCGCCGCCTTTACAGAGATTGCATTCAAAATATTGTCGGCCGGTGGTCCAACAAGGATGATGTAGAGCCCCTCCGAAAGCGCAAACGCCACCTGCGCGGTCCAGGAAGTTGAATCGTACAAGTCAGCCAGCAGAACAAGACCGCAGCCTTGGCTCCGTAGCGCGTACATGCCCGTACGCGGTGTCACATCCTGTCCAAGCATAAGCGGCGTCGTTATGTTGCTGGCGCCGTCGGCACCGCCTGAGAGCATATAACTGGAAACACTAGGGGCAGTTGTCGTCGTGCCCGCGGCGGCGGTCACAAGTTGTGAGGGCCCTCGTAACGGCCCATTACCGGAGTTTACCGCAGTGGCCATTGCCACCCATAACGCGTTGCCGGAACCAAGGATGTTATCGTAGACTTCCGGTGTCGTTCCAGCCAGCGAGACAACTGCCTTATAGGTCCCGTTTTGCGAGCCATATCCAATTGACACGGTCAACCCGTTACCCACGCTGCCGGTGTATAAGGCGGTGAACGTAATACTGGAGCTCAACAGGTTGACGTCCGCCGCTGTGTCGGTACCGTCCGTCACGCGAACGCATCTAAAATTCTGCGCCCCCTGTTGCACCGCGGTAGCAACTTGCGTGCCCATGTCAAAGTTTCGCGCAACAATCGTTCCGAAAGCCTGCGCGTAATCACCCATATTACCGATGATGGTTGCGCTTCCCACCGGTCCCCAAGGCGCCGTTCCAACAATGCCGAGGATATCGGTCGGGACACCATTGAGCAAAAGCGTCTGCGGCGGTACGATCTGCACATACAGATCCGGAACAATCAGCGCTGTTGTATTGATTGCGCCTTGTTGAACAATTTGTGTCATAAATTATCCTTTTATACAACGCCGATGGCGCTGGTTACGTAAACGCCGAGCAGATCGCCGCTCGAATCATACATGGCGTATTTTCCGTGATAGGTTCCGGCCGTTGCCGGCGCCGCCGGAACGCCGGTGGGCATCGAGAAGTATGAGGCCGGATAGAACGAAATGACGCCGTTGTTGATGCTTGCATTATTTCCGTAGCCTGAACTCGGCACGGTCGTATTGGTCGCGCTTGTATCAAACCAGAACTTGCAAGCGGCAATTGACCCGATTGAAGAGGGCGCGACATTAGGCGCAACATCCGTCGCACCATGCTCAATTACGGAAGTCCAATCGGCCGTCAGGTAACTCGTATTCGACAAGGTTGTACTCGTCAGCGATCCGTTGCCGGAACCGGTGATCAAGCTATAAGTCAACGCCGCACCGCCTGTCGTAACTACAACCGCAGCGCTGATGGTTTGCACAGACAAATTGCCAGTTTGCTCGGCCCACAGGTAGAAAGTGCCGGCGGCGGAAGGCGTTATCGTTGCCGTCCAACTGCCGCCGCTAACGCTGGCGGCAGTCCAGCTTGAGGGAGCTGCCGTTGCAGAGGTGGAAAGGCCAACCTGAACCGCAGACCCGGATGGCGAGACAGTACCGGCTATCGCCAATGCCGTGCCGGAGGTACCCGTCGAAGGTGGGCTACTGAAAGCAACAGATGTGCCGGCGGCGATCGTCAGCACGGCACTCACTGCCTGTAGCGAAGTCGCATCGGTTTCCTGGGCCCAAATGTAAAACGTTCCAGCCGCGTTCGGCGTTATGCCGGCTGTCCAGCCGGTAGCTTTCACCTCAGCCGGCGTCCAACTTGTGGGTGCGGTGCTTGCGGATGTCGAAAGGCCAACCTGTACCGCCGACCCGCTTGGCGATACCGTACCTGCGATGGATAAGACCGCGCCAACTTCAGTCGCTGTCGGCGGGCTGCTGATCGTCACACTTGCAGATAACCCGCTGCCACTATTGCCGCTACTGCCACCGCTGGCAGATATGATCGAGGAGATCGGCAATAACTGCGAAGGCGCGTTATTGCGCGTTGGTGTTGGAGCAAAGGCCATTGATCTTCCTAATGAATAAAAGCGTTAAATATGGTCGGTGCAATCTGGAAAGCACCAACAATGCCTGCGATCGCCATTAGCTTGGTCCAGGTCAGCTCTGCCCGTCGGTTTGCCAAATCGATGTTGTTCTCGCGCTCGCGGCGGGCGCCGATCTCTTCGGAGATAAAATCGAAAATTCGCTTTAGGCTTGCATTTACCGCCTCGGAATGTTTGTAGAAATCCCGCTGCAGTATAGAAACCTGCATACGGATTGCCGGCAGGCTGCCGCCGTCTTCCTCAGTGGTCACATTTCTTCCTAAGATGATAACAAGATGCCGTAGGATGCAACGCCGGATGAAATGGTGACAGGCGTTCTAAGCGGCATATTTGCGCCCCAGCCTGCGCCCAGCGCCGCGTTAATATCGAACCCGGCAGGCTTGGACACCACCGAGAAATTGTCGGTAACCGCACAACCGCGGCCAATCTCCGCATCCGGCTGCACCGCCCAGTAAAGTCCGGGCCAAGGATACAGCACTCGGCAGGAATTGTGGGCGTTAACTGGCGCCGAAGCCAGCGTAAGGCTTAGATGCGTGGCATCGACCCGGGAGCATGAAGTCGCCTGGATGATGGTCCCAGGCGTCGCAGTGCTGCCGCCATCCATCAACGAAAACCCAACACCTTGGCTCGCTAACAGCGGCACACTCAGATCCGTGCCACCATCATGCTCAATCGTCAGCGTCAGCGTGGTACCGAAAAGCGACGCATCGATAATTTGCGGCCCAGTGCCCAGACCAAGCGACGCAGGTATAGCTGAGGGACTGAGACCACTTGCCGCCAAGATGGCGCGCGCCGCGGGAAGGGCTGCCCGCTTGAACAACGCAACATTATCAGTAGCACTTCGATGACCGCCATCCGTGTTGCCACCGCTTGCCATCCCGGTAATCGGGTTCCAGGATTCATTGCGGGACAGCGTGTCGTAAGTCTGCTGCGCAGCCCACGTAAAGTTAAACGAGGCATCGGCGTCCAACTCCGCCCAAGCCTCGCGCAGGCTGGGGGGGTAGGTGTCCCAGTTCGGCAGCAAGCCATAAGGTGGTCCGAAGAAAATAATCGGAAGTTCCGCCGCCGTCTTGCCGAGCATGGCGCGCACCTGGGCGTACAGGTTGTAGATTGCCGCCTTGTAAACCGGCTTGTCGGCCGGCGTATATTCCAGGCTATCCTGCTCACCCCAATAGGAAACCAGGGCGTTAACCTGACCAAGTTGCGACCTCGATAGCGCCTCAATATAAGCGTTGTAGCCCGTCCCACAAATCCCCAACGGGGCGGCTCCGGCCGTCGCCGCTGTAAAATCCGCGCCAGCCGTATTCGACAAAAACTCCGTGGCGTAGAGTGACGCCTTAGCAATCTCCAACACGCCGATGCCGCCCACCTCGGTTCCGGGGTCGCCCGCATTTGCCCAAGTTGATAGCGCCGTGGCTGTCCCCCCAGCTTGCAGATAAAATGCTACGGCCTGTGCCATCTGCAGGAAGGCGCCATCAATCGTTTCAGCATAGCCGGCGTTGCTTTGCCCCGGCCCGGCAAGTAATGTGATGTTTACCAGACCGCTCGCGGTACCGCCGCTGGCGGAGCCGCCGCCGCCGCTCTCATTCCCGCTGCCTGCACTCGTGATAACGCTTTGCAGCGTCGTCCCAGGTCTGGCGAGAAGCAGTCGCCCAAGCGTCGTAAGTTGGGATGCCGTCATAGCTTCGCATAAACCGTCAGCGTTCCGCCCGGAGAGTTGACAGCAAAAATGCGGACTATACCTCCTACGGCGATGGTGCTCGCTCCGCTATCCGTTGTAATCGCTGAAAGCGCCACTGTTGAACCGGACGCGTTTATAACATCGCACGCAAAGCCCGGCCCAAGCGACGCCGTCAGTGGCATCAATGTCACCCCCGTCGCGGTTATCAAAATAACCCGCTGGTTATGCGCGGAATTATCAAGCTGCACGCCCCCTGGAATGGAAACCGTAACCTGCGGCAGCAAGTAACCCGCAAGATGATTCTGTATCCAGGTCCATATCGCCGAAAATGGTTGTGCAAAAAGCGTCTTTCCGCCCTGAGCCACCAGCGCGGTGTCTGTATCGGAAGCCGCTGCGGCCGGCGTGAGTTGATCCGGCGTTTCTCCGGCCGCGGAGCCGCCCAGCAAAGAGGCAACAATGCTCGTCGGTATCGGCACCAAACTCTGTCCCGTCGAACCTACCAGGATGGCGCTGGAAACGGCCTGAACCCCTGTTACGGGGTCATAAGCCCAGACATACCATGTTCCAGCCGCCACCGGCAGCAGCAGGCTTGTAAACAGCCCTGCCGCTGCCTGAGCCCCGTACCATGCTCCACTCGGCAAGGTGGCGTTCTGGTTTGACAACTGCAGTTGCACCGTGTCCGCCTCAGGATAAACCGTCCCGGCAATTGCCAAAAAAGCCCCTACGGTTCCCGAGGCGGGCGCAGAGACGGTTATTGAATTCGACATCAAAGCGCCCCCAACATATCGCCGCCGGCATCACCCAGCACATTACCTGAGCCATCCGTCAGCACGCCGCTAACCGGCGCCCCATTCCCAATCCAGAATAAACGGCTGGCGGCCGTTCCGGCCAGCAGAAGCGGCGCCAAAACACTATATTGCGTTTGCGCCACTCCCGTGTCGTACATGACGCGGAAGGTGATGGTGCGCTTCCACATATCGTTGCGGTCGGGCGAGTCGTCATCACGCTCATCACAACCGGAGATTTCCGCCTGTGTTCCATCCGCAAGACCGATGAACCTGGTCAAAGACCCATCCGGCCGCGTCATCGCTTCAAGCCCGTAAACAAGCCGGGTCAGCGCGGCCCGCACCAGCGGCCCATCTACCCCGCCTGGTGTTGAGGGCGTAGCAATGATGATGACCTGAACCAGCGCCTCCCGCTGGCCCGTGCACCAAAAAGCCTGCTGATCCGCAACCACATTTGCATTGTTGAAGCCTGGAACCGCCAATACAGTCCCCGTGGCTGCACCGCCTGGTATCATTGCCGCAAATGCCGCCGCTACAGTTGCAGGCGTGTCGCCCACTCCGCAACGATAGGCGAAGCAAACCTTGCCTGCAGTTACACCGGCAACCATCCCCGGGCCCGCTATTCCACCAAACGTCACGCTACCGCCGCCCGCGGCCGCCAGAAGCGTTGGCGTATTACATGTCGTACGTATCCACCTGGGATGTAAAAAAGTACAATTGCGCACAGCGCCGGCGACCCGGGCGATCGCGATATTTGAAACCGCCGCGGCTAGGTCCTGCTCCATCTCGTTGCTTGCCGGCTCGCCGATACCCATTCGAACCTGCGGCGAAAGGCTCGGTGCCCCTGGTGAGCCAAGCCAAGGGGCAGAACACAAAGCCACCTGGCCCGCCAGATATTGCTGGCCCGGAAACACAACCCCCGCCAGCACGGTGCAGACACCCAGCTCCACGTCATCGATCGTCGCCATGCTAAGCCCCAGCGCGAATAGCGGTTACTTGCCATCCATTGGGCGAAAGCACCGCGCCCTGCACAGTCCACTTCGTTGCCTCAGTTTCGCTTGTGGTCAGCAGATCCCCCCGATTTATCTGTCCTGGGAAGCAGGCCGGGAGCAATATCTGCGCGTTCGGCATTTCTACCGAACCCTGCAGGTGCAATTCGGGCGTTGAGCGGCGGTCGGCAAGGCTTAGCCAACCAGGCCAGCCAGTGGCAGCGGGCGTTGAACTCTGCACACCGCGCCGGAAGCCGGGCCCCGGATCACGCGCTCCCAGCTGCGACCAGGCAAATACTTCATTGCAGGTGACGAGCCTCACCATCCCGCAAACCAGCACGAGTTCAGCAAGAAAATAACTTTCACCCTGGCCAACAAGGTAGTCGCCGGGTTGCAGCGCTGTGGGATCGAAAGCGGCAAACCGATCAGCGATACCCCAGTCTGATGGTTGAGCCGCAAGCGCCTTATTCGTGGCGATATAGGCATCTACAGCACCCATCAAATTACCAGGCGAAACGACCGGCCCAGCGCCGCTAGGCCGGTACCAGGAATAAGCAAAGCCGGCAGCGCTCCCAGCCTTGCCAAGCCCATAATTGACCCTCGCCGATATTACCGAACCAGTAACCATCAAAGCCTCAAAAGAATTTGCCGCACAAAACAACCAAGATCCGGTCAGACAAGTCTCATTTCCCGCCGCGTCGGCCTAGGCGAAAGTTTCCGGTCTTTAATCGTATCGAAACAGTCCGCCAGCTGCCTCGCCATCTAGACAACACAGGCTATGCTGGCTCCGCTCTCGCCCAAGGCCGGCCCCGCGGGCACCCCGATAAAGCCGCATAACTGCCGACGCCATGAGCTATAAAGCGCCAGGCGGTCCGTCACCTCATCCTTGTTATGAGTCCAAACTGCCGCCGCTGCCGTCTCCAGATTTTCCCCGGCGCCGGGAATAGCAGCTTCGAGTGTATAAAGCGTCTGCAGATATTGCCGTAGAATGGCGAGTTCCGCCGGCGCCATGTTTGGTATTCCACGCAACGGATCTTGCCCTAGGCGATACTCAAGCAACCCGTAAGCCTGGAAAAAGCGCCAACCCTGAAACCCGGCTGGCCCGGCGCCATAAGCCGGATACCCGCAGAACCGTCGAATATTCGCTTTCTCATCATCGGAAAGCGCCGCAGTGCTGAACTGGTCGCTAGGCGATACAGGCGTTACGCTGCCGGAACCTGACATGGCGTATCCTCTGGATTCTCATTGGAAAGAGAGCTGTTCCCGATAACCTCGATGGGCGCGCCTCGCCCATCGAGCATTCCGAGCACGAAAGGATTACGGACGATCTGTCCGCAATCCCAATGCCAACGGTCGCCGAATTCATCCACAAACCCGTAAACACCGGTAAACCGCATTGCTACAGAGCCTGTCTTACCGGCCAGTCGCCTACCCGGCGAGCGACTTGGCTTAGAGGCTTTCAAGAACAATCGCGCGCTTGAACGCACTATTCGATGCTGTAGGAATAACACTCGGATTTGCAGTGGTATCGGAAGGCACGCAGAAGCCGCCGATCCATTTCCAGGATTGCGCAATGATCTCCTGCAACCGATCCATCGGCTCCCGGGTAATCATCGTAATGCCGTCCACCACGTTCTTGACGCCGATATTGCCCGGCACGTCCTCCGCATCCTGGCCAGCAAAGTCGCCCTCAATTAGCGCGCCCTGGCCGCAAATGAAGGCACGGTAGACGTTATTGCCTGTAACGACCTGCGGCGGAACCACATTGTTCACCGGAACAAAACGTACGCCCATCAACTCAAAGATACTACCCTGCCGGTATTCCTCAGACTGATAGGCGCCGCGGAACAAGGTCTTAAAATCCTCATCCGCGAACAAACCCTGCAGCTGCCGGTTCGAAAGATAGCAATTATAAGCGCCAGCAATATCCGGCACGGCATTATCGCGCATGGTGCTGGCGGCATCCAGAATGGTCGAGACCATCAGAAGCGTATCACCGCTCTGCAGCGCCGCGGTCGTCATGCGACCATTGGGCCGCAGGATCGTCGGCGCGATGGCAGAAATTACCGCGTTGCCAGCGGCTCCATTGCTCAGCGTGACGTTGGTCGAGAACGTGAGCGTTCCGGAGATCCCACCCTGCGCAACAGCCGCGCTCACATTGCTGACATCCGCCGCACTGCCAATCAGCGAGTACGTATCGGAACCAACGACAACGAAAACAGGATAGGAACCGCTGACAGAAACAACTTGCCCCGCCGAATTGAAAGTGGTCTGGAAGCCGCGGATATCGTCGACATGAACAGCCGTGCCTGCACTGCCAAGGCTCGTTTTTACGCTGGTATTCCCGCCTAGGTAGGTGTCACGAAGCGCGTTCAGCGCTAATGTGTCCAGCTTGCGGAAAGCCTGTTCACCAAGCCGGGACGCGTTCATCATAAACTGGCTGGCCAGCCCCACGCGCTCCGTCACGGTGTTCAGGTCGATCGTGGCCGCATATTCATTAATCGTAAGCGTATATTGCTCGACACCCCAGTTCTGCGATGTCAGGCCATTGTCAAAGTTGGTATTGGCTGACGGCATCAACGGATTGGCCGGAATCTGCAGCAGGCCAGCGCGCGTCTTGGTAATTGTTTCACCAACACCGTTTGGAAAATCCACGCGATCTGCTACGGCACGGAACCCCAACTTCGCCTGCAAGCTATCCTGGAACTCGCGCTCAAGAAAGTTCTGCTGGATAATCGGCTGCAAGATGGAAGGGAAATTATCAATCGCTATGACACATACTCCTAAATTCAAGCCACAGGGCAAACGCGCCGTACAGGAATTGTCCGGCGTTAGACAAAGCCGCGGGCGCGGCCTGATGAAATTCGTTGAGTGTCGCCGGCGCTCGGCCAAGCTCTAGAGCATGCAGCTGATTGCTACCGCTTCGTGAATCTTGCTTTGGCCGCTCGATATTCGCCGGGCGTCATCTCTAAAGCGTTTCTTGGCCCGGCGCCCCCGGGCTTGGGAACTGGGTGTGTTGCGGAAGTGCTTACCTTGCCAAATAAATGCGGTTTGTTCTTCTTCAACCCATTAATGAGCTCGGGGATGTTGGATCTGCCATCATCACCGATCTGCACCGCTCCCATGCCGATAAATTGCAGCACATCCGCCGCATCAATAGCTCCAGCCGCCTGCGCTTCCGCTCGGATATCCGCCCTCACAACGCGATCGGTTGCATCTCTTTTAGCCGTTTGCGCCGCAGCAGCCGCTGCATCCGCATTGGCTTGCACCTTTTCCAGCCGTTCGCGCATGGACCTCATATCCACCAGGGTAATCTCCGTCGCCTTCAAAATTCCCGACAAGAACTCCTTCAAGTCCGAGTCGGAGGTTTTCGCAACACGTTCCGAGAGCAATTTAAATTGTAAGTCGATGCTTGCCTGGCTACCAACAGCCGGCGCAGCATTCGTCTCGTTGTCCGTCGTTGACATCAAATGTCCTTCTTCAAGCTGATGATGATAGCGTCGGGTTAAAGAGTTGTATTGGCGTCCTCGTCGCGCTCGGAGAAGTACCGCTCAATATCCATACGTAACGCGGGTTTATTCCCGGCCAACTCCACGACCCCGTACTCATTGGTCAGCAAATCCGACCTCGGATCAAAGTTGTGTTTGTGCAGAATTTCCCAGCGTTCGACGTAACGACGCTTGACCTTGGGACCATGAAAATCATGCTCAATCGTGCCAGGCACCGCCCCGATATTCATTCCCAGGCGAGTTGCCTTGTTTTGCCAAGACAGCAATGGCTGGATATAGCCCTGCGTCAGGTCGCTGGGAACAGACTCCGCCACGCGCCCAATCAACGCAAGTGCCATGTGATGATCCGCGGCACCCAAAACAGCAGTTCCGATTAGTAGGCCAAGCCAAGCCAAGGCGCTCCGGCGCCAGGCCCAAGCATATCCCGGATGCCCAAATCGATAAGACCCACCGCCCGCATTCGGTCCCTGCATGATCGGCTGTTGATTCTGCCACAGGCTGCAGAACGACCGATGCAGTTCAAGATGCTCACCGTTCGGCCCGAGATCGTAGCAGTCGACCCACGGCTGCACCACCTCAAAGCGCTGCAAAGCATGAACCGTTTCGCTTGCCCATGCCTTGTTTCGAAATCGAATATCTGCGTCAAGTGTCGCAATATACTTCACATCGGGGTCTGTTCGTACCAGTGACTCGATGCCAATGTTCAGCAAGCACTCCTTATTGAAGGTAAACGTGTGGTGCCTTACACCAATATGGTTCACATGCGGGTTGCTGTTCAGCTCGAATGGCCGCTCGCCCAGCGCACATTCAACGACGGTTAAAATGACACCGGAATCAAGCATATGCCGCTCAAAACCACGATAAAGATCAATCCGGCTGCGCCAGCGAAGCGGATTAGAAACGCAGGTCACAACATGGAGTAAATCAGCGCGCATTCATCTTCCTTGCATGACTGGCGAGCCGTCGACTCAGCCGGGTTTGACTTTTAAGTATCTACGGAATTCGTTGATTGTTAAGCCCGGAAGCTTGACTAAAGCGCCTCACCGTTATGCGTCTGCGCACCCTGCCGCTGCAGGCGCGCATCATCCTCCGCCAGGTCAGCAGATATCTTGTTCATCTCTTCAGTGATGTCTTCGACATCGTTATCTGGCGCCATCAACGCAACGGCGCGCTCACGAGAGATAAGTCCCTGCATTCGCAGCGTTGCATACGCCTGCGCTTCCTGAAACTTTTCATTGTAACTAGGGGAAAAGAAGCGCGGCCACAGCAGTGAAAGCCCTGTCCCATTCAGGTTCTTGACAGCCTCGCCGTCGATCGACAGGCTGAACCTCTCTGAAGCTAGGCAGACCAGACCGACGAGCGACAGCAAACCGTTCTGCCCATAGGTAATCCGCAGCCGGTCAGCCAACCAGATCAAGCCTTGATTCATCATCTCAAGCGCTCGTCCGCTCTGCGCGCCGCTCAACTTGTCAACGTTAGTACGGTTACCGTGCATCGCTTCCAGCGCCGTCTCGCGCAAGCAACGTACATAATCCACCACGGCTTGCGAGGCGCTACCACCTATTTCCAACAACTTTGCATCACCATCCTTGGAAACTACAATGGCTTCCGCGGCCGAACGCACAAGTTCGCCACCTTCGCCGATCGCAGGTTCCTTGATGAGCAAGGTCGGATCCGATGCATATTTAAGTCCCCTGCCCGCCTGCGAGAGCTGATAATCCATTTCCGTAACGGTTGAAATTGCCGCCTCGAACGTGCATTCACCGTCTAAGTCATCCGTACTGGGCAGGTTCCTAATCCAAACCATCGGGACAAACCCCAAGCCGTGCGCAACACTTCTTTCGTCGTCAACAACCGGCGGAACGCCATCAGCGGCTTGCTGTGTCGTCTGCGGCAGATACCATGTCTCGGCGGCATCATCCCAATCGCGCTGAAACCAGTAGATCCCCTTTTCATCAAGGTCGTAACCAAGCGCATTCAGCTTGCCGGAAGAATCTTGTAACGCTCCGTCACCCTGGCGAGTGTGTCAGGCATATCCAATCGCCAAGTCGGCGTCAGAAACGTAGTATCCTTTACTTCAAAGTAAACCCGATTTTGCAGAACGCGCATGAGGACAGCAACCGAGCCGATGCTACCCGCAACCGCAGCAGCGTTCATCACCTCCGTCAACCGCGTCTCGGAAATCAACGCCCTTAAGCAATTGCGCGTCGCCTCATCCTCGGAATGCACAGCCGGAAAGCGTCCCTCTCCAAACAGCAGGGACACTGAGTCATTCACCACCACACGGCAAAGCCCGGTGCGTACGGATGGCCGTCGATCCGTAAGCTTGATATATCGCCCAGTGCCATCACGCTCCGTAGAGAATGGATTCATGATATGGTCATACTGCTTGCCGTCGCGTATTTTCGCCAGGAATAGAAATTGCGCCACCCGCTCGGGATAATCGCTATCTGCAAGGCCCATTCCGTTCTTTAGGCTTATTGCGTCCAAGTCATCTCTCCATATGAGTCCATCGCAGGGCCCTGGCAGATTTTACCGCGACGATGAGCTCCGCGGCTGCACGGCTGAATGCGTCAACCTGATCGTCATAGGTTCCGGCTGGAAAGGAAGCGAGCTCATCTAGGAAGGCTCCGTTCCATCTGGCGTCTCGCACCATGGCAACGTTGCCGGCGTTCACCTGTGCTGCGGCAGGCATGGCACGCACCGCCTTTTCGCCGGTTTCTCGTGTAGCATTTATTGAAAACCCCAACAGGGCGCGCGAGAGATACGAAACCTGCGACAGCCCCGCCTGACCGGGATCTTGCGGCAGGCTCACCAGTGTTTCCACACCGTCGCGTTGCGCCGTCGCCACCATCGCGCGTTCAACCTCAGCAGGGCCACCCCTAAGCCGCACGATATCGCCTATACAAAGACGCCGGTCCGGCCCCATGCCAAGCTTAAGTCCTACTGTCCAATCACCCCTATTGCTCGATGCCGCCAAATCCCAGCCTCGCACCCACCTATAGCCAGCCGGCTCCGCCTCCTGCACACCAATCATGTCGACGCGGAAAATGCCTCCGCCCGGCATTGTAGGGCTGCCTTGGTACATGGACTGCCACTCCGCCATCCGGCCATTCGCTTCAAACTCCGCCTTGATCGCTCGCAGTTCGTCGCCGAAGCTGTAAGGGCCCTCCCATAGCATCTCCCCGGGCTTGCGCCCCAGAATATCTCCCTCACCCGCCTCCGCCTTAATTTGTAGAACACGCCATTCGCCGGGTCTGGCCTGTTTCAACAGCCGCCCCGCAATGTCATCCTCATGCCACCGCGTCATGATCAATACGATGCGCCCGCCGGGACGCAGGCGGGTACGAAGGTCACTCCAGAACCATCGCCAAAGCCTGTCGCGTTTCTCCAGGCTATCGACTTCCTCAGTATGGCCAATGGGATCATCAAGAAATACCAAATCCGCCCGCTCGCCGGCGATCCGTTTACCAACGCCAATCGCCCGGTATTGGCCACCCTTTTCAGTCCCCCAAGCCCGCGCAGATCGCCGCGCGAATTTCCCGCCAATGTCATAGCCAAGCTCGATTCTGTTATCGTGAATGAAGCTCATCGCCATGTGCGAAAAGTCATCCGCCAGATCCTGCGTGTGGGATCCACCGATCATAAAACCCAGCGGCTCTCGCGCAAAAAAGTATCCAGGGATCATCTGCGTGCCATAGGTGCTTTTGGCCGAACCAGGGGGCGCCGTAATCAGCAATCTAATCGGCCCCCGGCGGCGGACCACGTCATCAATTGCGCTCACCATCAGCCTATGATGCGGCGCCAATGCCCAACCACGCCGGCTCGCAGCTAAGGTACAATAGGTTTCGTAGGAAGAAAGTGCCGCAGCCCGTTCAAGGATAATCCGGGCGGCTTCAGTGCTAGAAACCACAGACTAACCTCAATTCAGGTAGCACGGGTATTTGTCATCCCGGGCATGCAGCCCTGCCATCCCCAAACAACGAGCTTGTCAATCGGGCTCCGACACTCCACCAGGAGCGGTCCGGCCTCGCGCAATGATTTCAAGCTCGCGCGTCGTCAAATTACGGGCCGCTGGCTGCTCCACCTGTGACACTTTTAGACTCTGCCCGTATCCATCGCGGCAGAAGGCCGCAGCACGCCAACGGCAGTGTTGGGCGATCTTCTCGGCACGGGTAATTTCTACCCTGTCGCTTGGCGCATACAGCAGCACCTGCAAAGCCACCAAGTCCCAGAAGGCTGCCTGATTGATGCGCGCGATCTTCGCCCGCGCACAACGCTCTGGATCAGCCGCAATCCACTTGTTCAGCTTGCTGGTCGGCTCACTCCAGAGCATCGCTACCTCAGCAACAAACCTTCCGCGTTCAAGCTCACCGATCAAATCCTCGGTCGATCTTTCTGCAAGGGGCTTTTTCTGAATTTCAGATTTGGCAACTCCAAACATTCCTGCAAGCGCCGGTAGCGCTTGTTTTATCGCCTCGATATGCGGTGGCTCGGTAATCTCACAAGGCGTGGAGACAGTGTTCGTTTTCGCAACTCTTTCCTGGCAGTCGACTACCTTGCAATCCAGAGCGGACGGAGCCGGTGAAACCAGTCCATACCGAACCGCGTCGGCAACGCCTTTACGTTGCTTCGCAGATAGGCTCCTTCGCTTCATTTGTACCAATTCTTGTAAATTACCGACAGAAGCACCTCCCAGCTTGTTATCACTGGCGATCACTCTTACGAGCGCCGTGCGGAGGAAGCCTCAGTATGAACAGATTAGTGCCACAATATGGGGAAAGTGGGCAATGGAAAAAAATAAAAGTATAGAATTTTCCCAAAGCTCAATTTGTTACTAGTTTTACTAACAAGTTATTCGTTCTACATCCCGTGTTCAGGAGGTCACTTTATCGTTTCGAACTCGACCGGCTCCTGGTTTGGAAGTATCATTCTCATCAAGCCATCCTAAATTGATGTGCGCGGGAACTATGTTACATCCAATCGGTGAGCGGACTTCTGAATTGTAAAGGGCAACTGCCAACAGACCGATTGCTTTTCTATGCCATGACTCCGCGGTCTTATGGTCGATCCCCAAGACAGCGGCGCAGCCACGCCATGAATGCCTCACCCTCTCTGTAATCGGATGCAGCTGGGACCGTAGGGAAATCAGCCTACGGCTTGTGCTATTCGGCACAAGCCGTATCCAGTGCAGCGCCTCATCCATCAATGTAACATCACGGGTAGATGGCGTTGGCAACCGAAGAGTTGGGATAGTTGGCGGCATGTCATCCGAGTAATTCCGAATAATATCAAGCCGGCTCTGCATCAATAGCGGGCGAGGGTTCTTGATCCGCATGCAATACAAGGCTGCACCAGCGTGCTCAATCCTGCGAACAATGTAATCAGAGGTAAAATGAAGCGACAAGGTGCTTCCTTTCCGATGCTAATAATGATGCTCTCTAGATGAAGAGCGTTTCTGTCTTGAAGGGGCTCTCAAATTCTCGGATAGATCAGGCGAAACATAAAGTGGCTCGCCTGCTGGTTCATCTCATTCGGGATTTCGGAATTGAAGCCAAACGCTCTGTTCTATTTTTTTGCAGGATTATCAAAGCTGTGCAAGCTCTGTCTTTAGTAAAGCCGGCTATTGCTCCGCGACTCCAGGGTGCTGGCCGAGCTATACCGTCTCTAAACCAACTCCATCGCCTTAACGGCTATAGGGAGACCATAAAAGTAATAATTACTATATCAAATTTCACGGATGTGGGAAATGGCCTCTGTAGTTAGCCGTCTCCAGGTAGCTGCGGAATGTTAGAGATGCTTTCCAAGATCCCATTAGGCTTCGGCCGCAAGTCAAGCGCAACCACCACAGCCGCTAGGAGATAATCTTCGGTTCAGCCACATCTTGTAAGTAAAGAGCTTTAATTAGCTGCTACCAACAGGTAGCCTCTAGCCCACCTCCGACCTTTTGTCATACCATCCTCTCTACTAACACACATTTAGTGAGGTACGCATCATGTCAGGCTACTTGCTGCCGCTAAGCCAAATCATCCAACCCGCACTTTCCAGTGGCTCCTCGCAATCCGTTCTATCAGAATCCGCCAGAATTCTGCAGGCCAATGGCCTCGCCATCACTTGCATCAGCAATCCGGCGCTTGGTGCAGTCTACCCCGCTGACGAATTCACCGTAACATTCCTGCTCGGCGTTCAAAACTTCATTGACCGAAACGCCCGCTTCCCCGGCGGAACTGGTGAATATGTCGTCGCTGATATTTCTGGTAACCCGCGTGTTTTCAGCACCGCCATCGTCACGGGCGGCGCTTTACCCGCCTCATTCACCCAACTTGTTTACGCGCTTGCAGATTTTGCGGCACTTTGTACAGCTATCGCCATAACGGGGACAGGCGCCCTTCCATCCGCAACCGCAACGATTATGTGAGGCATTTCTATGTCTTCAAATCCATCAATCCTGGATCAACCACGTATTTTCATTCCGGCCCCAGCTCACAAGGACGCAGATGTCAGGACACCGGAAAGTGCCGACAAGCGTATCGAGGCAGCATATAACCGCATAAAAGCTGCTTTCGAGCGAGCCACCAAACCTTAAGCCAACCGCAGGTAGAGTTTCAGCGCGACGTCGCGCCAAACTTCGGCAGCCGCATCTCCCTGAACGCCTGCACCCCTTCGGCAAAATCCGCACTTGCCCCAGCTGCCCGCCCTGCAGCACCGCCCGCACAGCTGCATCGCGTTCGGCCTCCGCAAACGCCGCATCAAGTGCGGCCAGCAAAGCATTGGAGTGGGAATCAAGCCGCTGCAGCCGGTTCAGCCTCAGCGTGCACACCGCCGACGGTCTCCGTCAACAATATCTCGCCCATGGCATTCCCTCCGGCTTTTTGCCGACGCTGTCAGACCTCCAACACGGGAGTAAGCCGGGCTAGCGCGGTTAATCTTGCCTATGCCCCGCTTTCGGCTTAATTCGGCCCCCTGTCCATTCGCACATCAGCCGGAGTTGTCGTCATGTCGTTCAGGGTCGCGGTAGTCGGTGCCACCGGAGCAGTGGGGAGGGAAATCCTCAAAACCCTGTCGGAGCGCCGCTTCCCGATTTCTGAAGTCGCCGCCCTGGCCTCCGGCCGCTCCGCCGGCACCCAGGTCTCCTTCGGCGAGGACCGGGTGCTGACCGTAAAGAGTCTGGAGAAATTCGACTTCGCGGGCTGGGACATTGCCCTGTTCTCCCCCGGCGCCTCAGTCTCCGCCATCCACGCGCCGCGCGCCGCCGCCGCCGGCTGCGTGGTCATCGACAATACCAGCCAGTTCCGCATGGATCCGGACGTTCCGCTGGTGGTGCCGGAAGTAAACCCGGAAGCTATCGCCATATTTGCCAAGCGCAACATCATCGCCAACCCTAATTGCTCCACCATTCAAATGGTCGTTGCGCTAAAGCCTTTGCACGACAGGTTCAAGATCAAGCGCGTCGTCGTCTCGACCTATCAATCCGTCTCCGGCGCCGGCAAGGAGGGCATGGACGAGCTGCTCGCCAACACCAAGGTGCAATACGTCCACGACAAAAACCCCCCGCAGATTTTTCAGAAAGACATCGCCTTCAACGTCATTCCGCAGATCGACGTCTTCATGGAAGACGGCGCCACCAGGGAAGAATGGAAGATGACGGTCGAGACCAAAAAGATTCTCGATCCCGCCATCGAGATCATCGCCACCTGTGTGCGCGTCCCGGTCTTCATCGGCCATTCCGAGGCAATTTACGTCGAGTTTGAACGGCCCGTCACGGTCAACGAGGCCCGCGCCGCGCTACGCAACGCACCAGGCATCATCCTGCACGACCACCGCCAGGATGGCGGCTATATCACCCCGGCTGAGGCGCAGGGTGAGGATGCCGTCTATGTCAGCCGCATCCGCATCGACCCCACCGTCCCGCACGGCCTCGCCTTCTGGTGCGTCTCGGATAATCTGCGCAAAGGTGCGGCCTTGAACGCGGTCCAGATCGCCGAACATCTGGTGGCGCATAACCTGCTCGTCCAGAAAGCCGCTTAAAGCGCATGCTGTCGTCCAAGCGCTGGCGGCTCGATTCCGAAACCGGCGTACTGAAGGACGTCCTGCTCTGCCCGCCGCAGAATTACCACTGGATCGACACCAACGCCGTCGCCCACGCCACCCTGGCCTCCGGTGCGCCTGCAGACGCCAAACGCCGCCTGACGCAATACCATGAGCTGGAGGCGGCCCTTGTCTCCGCCGGCGTCAACCTGCACCACGCGGTGCCGGAGCCGCATCTGCCGTACCAAGTCTATACGCGGGATTCGTCCCAGACCACGCCTTGGGGCCCGGTGCTCACCAGCCTGGCCATGCCGCAGCGCCGCGGTGAATACGCCTCGCTGCTCAACTTCCACGCCCAATACGACGGCTTTTACAAATACAGCACCGCCGGCACGGTGGAAGGCGGCGACATCCACATCGTCCAGCCAGGCCTGCTTATCATCGGCTATTCCGGCGTGCGCACCAACCGGGCGGGCGCCGACCAGTTCGCGACGCATTTCACCGAGCATGGGTGGGAGGTCAAAAAAATTCCGTTCGCCGAGCATTTCCTGCATCTCGACGTGCTCTTCTGCATGGCCGCACCCCGCCTCGCCATCGCCTGCATCGAAGTCCTTGGCGATCCCTTTGAGCAATTTCTAAACGATCGCCAGATCAAGGTGATCCACGCCGGCTACGCCGAGGTCATGGCGATGTCGTGCAACCTGTTGGCCCTGGGCAATGACAGCGTCATCTCGCCCGCCCATGCCCACCGCCTGAACGCCGCCCTGCGTGCCGAGGGCATTAATGTACTCGATCCCGAACTCGACGAGTTCGCCCGCGGCGGCGGCTCCGTCCATTGCATGACAATGCCCCTGCTAAGAGACGTCATCTGATACTCGCTCCCAAGCAAATTAGTCATCCCGCCCAAGCAGGCCCTCATCGTTTGCCTCAAACCCGGTCAAGAATTCCTGCTCGACAAAAATGGCCAAAACTCACATGCTGCCCGCTCTAATCCTTGTAGGTCAGCGACATGCCATTGGACTTTACCGAAACATTGAAGAGCTGGCGGCACCATCTGCACGCCAACCCGGAGCTATCGCTTAAAGAGTCCGCAACTGCCGCCTTTGTCTCGGCGGAACTCGCCAAGCTGGGCGTGCAGCATGAAGGCGGCATTGGCGGCCACGGCGTCGTCGCCACCCTCAAACGCGGCGCCTCCAACCGTTCCGTCGGCCTGCGCGCCGATATGGACGCGCTGCCCATCGTCGAGACCACCAACCTGCCCTACATGTCGAAAAACACCGGCATCATGCATGCCTGCGGCCATGACGGCCACACCGCCTCGCTGCTCGGCGCCGCCCGATTGCTGAACGAGGACAACGCCTGGTCCGGCACGATTCATTTCGTCTTCCAACCGGCCGAGGAAGGTTTCGGCGGCGCTCAGGCAATGCTGAAAGACGGCCTGCTCAGCCGTTTCCCCATGGAACGCATCTTCGGCTACCATAATTGGCCAGGGCTCGAGACCGGCGCCATCATGCTGCATCACGGCCCGATCATGGGCGCCGCCGCCAATTTTAGCATCACGCTGCAAGGCACCGCCGGCCATGCCGCCATGCCGCATCTCACCCTAGACCCGGTGCAGGGTGCCGCGCATCTGATCATCGCGCTCAACAGCATCGTCGCCCGCAACGCCAACCCCATGCACCCGGCGGTCATCTCCACCACCATCATCAAGGCGGGCGTTGCCAATAACCAGATCCCGGAAACCGTCACCATCGGCGGCACCTTCCGTGCCTTGACACCCGAGGTCATGCGGCAGCTTGAGGATCGCATTCGCGACATCAGCGAACACACCGCCAAGGCATTCGGCCTGATCGCGGAAACCGGGATCAGCGGCTACCTGCCGCCCACAATCAATCATGACGCGGAGGCCGATTTGGCAGCGCAAGCCGCCCTTGCCGCCGGCTTCGCGATCCGCCGGGACTTGGCCCCGACCATGGGCGCAGAAGATTTCGGCCGCTTCCTGCTCGAAATCCCAGGCTCCTACGCCTGGATCGGCAACGGTCCCTCGAGCTTCCTGCACAACCCCGGCTACGACTATAACGACGACATTCTATCCATCGCCGCAAACTACTACGTGGCGGTCGCCAAGGCGGCCCTCGCCTGACCCACGCCTGTGCCAAGTTCCACCGCCCCGCTGGAGTGGCAGGAGCCCGCGGCGATCCTGGAGACGACCCGCTACGGCGAAGGCGACGCGCTGGTCACACTGCTGGCCGCCGAACACGGCCTCTGGCGCGGGCTGGTTAAGGGCGGCAAGGCCCGCGGCAAATCGGCGATTTGGCAAAGCGGTAACCTCATCACCGCCCGCTGGACCGCCCGAAACACTGAAAATCTCGGCCAGTTCACCGGCGAGTTGGTCTATCCCGGCGCCGCCCTCGCCATGCCGGACCGCCTCAACCTAGCCACCTTAAACGCCGCCTGCGCCCTTGCCGCCGGCGCCTTGCCGGAGCGCGAGCCGCATCCCGAAATCTTCTCCGGCCTCGCCCGCCTCCTCGCAGCGATCAACATCGAAGGCCTGGCACTCCCGACGCTCATCAGATGGGAACTGAACTTGCTGCGCGAACTCGGCTTTGGCCTGAATTTCTCGGCCTCCGCCATCACCGGCGACAATGATCGTCTGGCCTTCGTCTCGCCGCGCACCGGCCGCGCCGTCTCCCTATCCGCCGCCGGCGAGTGGGCAGGTCGCCTGCTCACCTTGCCACTCTTTCTCCTCGATGACCGCGACCCCAACCCGGCCGATTGCCGGGACGGGCTGAAGCTCACCGGCCATTTCCTGGCGCGGGATGTCTTCGGCGCCCGCCACCTTCCCCTTCCACCGGCGCGAACGCAGCTTTATGACCTGCTGCTGGAACAGCTTAGGGACTGACATGCCCATTGATATGAGCGGCGGACAGATCGAGGACACCCAGCTTTCGGACGCCCTTTCCGAACGCTACCTGGCCTATGCACTCTCCACCATCATGTCCCGCTCGCTGCCGGATGTCCGGGACGGACTTAAACCCGTGCATCGCCGCCTGATCTACGCGATGCACCAGCTCAAACTCGACCCGCGCTCCGGCTTCAAAAAATGTGCCCGCGTGGTCGGCGACGTCATGGGCAAATACCACCCGCACGGTGATTCATCGATCTACGAAGCACTGGTCCGCCTCGCCCAGGAATTCTCCTCGCGCTACCCGCTCATCGAGGGCCAGGGCAATTTCGGCAATATCGACGGCGATAACGCCGCGGCGATGCGCTATACCGAATCCCGCCTCACCGAAATCGCCGAATTTTTGCTGCGCGGCATCGACGAGAACGCCGTCGATTTCCGACCCACCTATGACGGCGAGGAGAGCGAACCGGTCGTTCTGCCAGGCGCCTTTCCCAATCTGCTCGCCAATGGCGCCGCCGGTATCGCCGTCGGCATGGCAACCTCCATCCCGCCACATAATGCGAGGGAGGCCTGCGCCGCCGCCATCCACCTCATCCAGAACCCCGGCGCCGACACGGCGTCGCTGCTGCAGCTCATGCCAGGCCCGGATTTTCCCACTGGCGGCCAACTTGTCGAGGATCCGGAAACCCTGCGCTCGGCCTACGAAACAGGCCGCGGTTCCCTACGCATCCGGGCCCGCTGGGCGCGCGAGGAACAAAAGCACGGCACCTGGGTCCTCATCGTCACCGAGATCCCCTACCAGGTGCAAAAATCCCGCCTGATCGAGCAGGTGGCCGAGCTGCTGCTGGACAAGAAGCTCCCGCTGCTGGCCGATATCCGAGACGAATCGGATGAAAACATCCGCGTCGTACTGGAGCCAAAATCGCGCAGCGTCGATCCGGAAATGCTGATGGCCTCGCTGTTCAAGGCAACCGCGCTGGAATCCCGTTTTTCCATGAACATGAACGTGCTGGATGCCACGCGCACCCCGCGCGTCATGGGCCTCAAGGAGATGCTGCAAGCCTGGCTAGACCACCGGCACGAGGTGCTGCTCCGCCGCTCCGACCATCGGCTGGACGCCATCGCCCGCCGCCTCGAGATCCTTAGCGGTTATCTGGCGGTGTTCCTCAACCTCGATGAAGTCATCCGTATCATCCGCATCGAGGAGGAGCCCAAACCTACGCTGATCAAAACCTTCAGCCTGACCGACGTTCAGGCCGAAGCGATCCTGAACATGCGCCTGCGCGCCTTGCGCAAACTCGAGGAGATGGAAATCCGCCAGGAACATAAAAAACTCTTGGGCGAACAAAAATCCCTGCAAGCGCTTCTGAAAGATCCAAACAGACGCTGGGAAAAAATCCAGTCCGAGATCGAGGAGATCCAGGCCAAGATTGGAAGCACGCTCGGCGGCCGCCGCACGCAGATCAGCGCCGCCGCGCCTGTGCTGGGATTCGCCGCCGACGCCTTTGTCGAACGCGAGCCCGTCACCGTGATCCTGTCGCAAAAAGGCTGGATACGCGCCCAGAAAGGCCACCTGCCGGATGATTCCGAACTCAAATTCAAGGAAGGCGATCGGCTGGCGCATCTGAAGCGCTGCCTCTCCACCGACAAATTGGCGCTTCTCGCCACCAATGGCCGCGTCTATACGCTAAGAGCTGCCGATCTGCCGCGCGGCCGCGGCGACGGCCAAGCCATCCGCCTGATGATCGATTTGCCGAACGAAGACGGCATCGTCGATCTGTTCCTGCCTGACGCCGCGAGCAGTTACCTCATAGCCGCCAATGTCGGGCGGGGCTTCATCATTCCCGGCGCGGAACTCGCCTCCGAGCGGCGCGCCGGCAAGCAAATCCTAAATCTCCGCCCAAAGGAAGAGCTGGCGCGCTGTGTCCCGGCCAAAGGCGACCATGTCGCGATCATCGGCCAGAACCGCAAGCTGCTCGTCTTCGCCCTGAACGAAGTTCCGGAAATGGCCAAAGGTGCCGGTGTAACCTTGCAAAAATACAAAGACGGCGGCATGGCCGACGTCAAGGTTTTTATCCTGGGCGCCGGTCTCACCTGGAAACTCGGCGACAAAATCCGGACAGAGACCAAACTGACCGACTGGCTGGGCAGCCGCGCACAGGCAGGCCGCCTGCCGCCGAACGGCTTTCCAAAATCCGGCAGATTCGATTAACAAAATGCAGCGCAAGCCAGGTTCATGAACAAAATCGTCAGCTTCATCGAAACGCTCTTCTTCGCCGCGCGCTGGCTGATGTTGCCGGTCTACGTCGCGATGATTGTTCTGCTCGGGATGCTCGTCATCTATTTCATGGCGGAACTCGCCCACGCCGTCCCGAACCTGCTGCAGATGTCGGAGAAGGACCTCATCGTCCTCACTCTTTCGCTGATCGATCTTTCGCTCTCGGCCAATCTGGTCGTGCTGGTGATTCTCTCCGGCTACGAAAACTTCGTCTCGCGCGTCAACCTCCCGCCAAGCGATACGCGGCCGGAATGGCTGAGCAAGATCGATTTCAGCGGGCTGAAACTCAAAATCCTCGGCTCCATCACGGTCATCGCCGCCGTCCACATGCTGGGCGACTTTCTGGACCCCAACGCGCTGCAAAGCGGGGAACTCGGCTGGCAGGTCGTGATCGTCGCGGTTTTCGCCCTGCTCGGGCTGATTTTCGCCGTCACGGACAAGATCTCCGCCAACAGTCATTGATACGAAGACTTAATTCTGCGCGGATGGCTTCCTGCCGGCGCCGCTTCTATACCAGGCGCTGAATAAAAAGGATAAAATGATGCGCAGTTTGAAAGGTTTCGGCAATTGGGCGGAGATGGCCATGCAAGGCACGATGCTTGCGCTCGAATCCCAGCAGGTTATCGCGCTAAGGCTCACGAAGATGGCCTTCGGCGACCCTGATACGGCGCGCGAAGCCGAGCTGATGGTGACCGAGAAGGTCAATGCCGCGGTCGATAGCGGCCACATGATGTTGAAAGCGGCACTTAGCGGACAAGGCGACATGGGCGCCGGCAAGATCATGCGGCATTACCGCACCACGGTCCGCGCCAACCGCCGCCGCCTGTCGAAATAAGCCCAAGCTAGCTTTTGGCGATGGCCTGAATTCGCTCCACCATCGCCGCCACGCCATTCCCGCGATTGCTGGAAAGTGCTGCGATAAGCCCCAGCTCTTTCAGGAACTCGGGGCTGGTCTGCAGAATTTCCTGCCGGCTTCTGCCGGAATAGACGCGCAGTACAAGTGCCACAAGGCCGAAGACGATCGCCGCGTCCGATGCCCCGGCGAAAAACAGCTTCGCCCCAGCATCCTTCGCCGCCAGCCAAACCTGCGACTGGCAACCTTGCACGCGATGCGATTCGTCCTGCCAAGCCTGCGGATAGGCCGGCAATTTCCTGCCAAGCTCGATGATGAACTGATAACGATCCAGCCAATCGTCAAAAACCGCGAGCTCCTCGCCAATAGCAGCAATCGCCTCGGCAGCACTTGCTTCTTCCGGCGCCAAGTAAGGCGCGCTGATCATGTCCAGGTCGGTCATGCCAGTGATTTAGCCAGCCTGCCCCGCGGCTACAACCACCCTTTTACGCGGAACAGGATCAGCGGAAGAACGGCCGACAGGATCATGATCCCCCACGCATAGGGGTAGCCATAGGTCCAGGAGAGCTCCGGGATGAATTTGAAATTCATTCCGTAAATCCCAGCAATCAAGGTCGGCGGAATGCCGATGATCGAGACGACCGTCAGAACCTTGATCAGGCTGTTCTGTGAAATGCTGATCAACCCGAGCGTCGCGTCCAGCAAAAACTGCACCTTGTCCGTCAAATGGGTGCTGAATTCGTTCAAGGAGCTGATATCCTTCTGCACCGATTGCAGCCGCAACACTACGGATTTGGGCAGCCACTCCGCCGTCGCCTCGACATAGGGCGCAATTCGCGCGACGCCTAGCTGGCTATCGCGCAGGAACGATATCGAATCATAGGCGCGTCCCAACGTCACCAGGATCGCCTGCAGATCCGACTCCTGGTTGCGCCGCTTGGCCGCGCCTTCGGATTCCTGGGCGAAACGATGATGGAAAATCTGATGCGACATCTCATCAAGCTCGTTGCGCAGCCGCTCCAGCGCATCCGCCTGACGATCCACCACCGCCTCCAGCAAGCCGGCGAAGATAAACGCGGAGGCAGCCTTGCCAGGCTCTCCCACCTCGTGCGGCGTCTCCTGAAAATGGTCAACCGCCAGGCTGGGTGCAAAACGCAACGTCACAAGCCGATCCGGTGCCAGCACGAACCCGCAAACGCTCGAGCGTAGACCTCCTTCCGCGCGAGTGACGATGGGCATGCTCAAGGTCAGCACGGGTCCGTCGGAAGACAAACGGGAAGAGTTTTCGATTTCGTCCAGGTCAGCCTGGCTCGGCAAAGCCAGCTTTGTCGCCTTCACAACCGCTTGCGTCTCTTCCGGGCTCGGCGTTAGAAGGTCATACCAGACTGCGCCCGCGGAGTCTTGCGGTACCGCAATGAAGCGCGTGTGGTTGCATGCATAAGCCTTGAGCACATCATTCTCCGAACCGCATTACGACACCAGTTCTCTCTACTTCAGCTGCAGTCTGCTTGCCAAATCGGCGGCGTTTCTTGTCGCTTCTACCTTTATATTATTATCAAAGTAAAAAAATATGTCGCGCCCCGCGTCAAATGGTTCGGCGGCGTCGGAAATGCGTTCGGCATCCTCCGGTTCGCTTGCCTTCGCCAGCTGTACAAGCGCCGCGCCCACGCCTGGAGCGCCATCGCATCAAAGCCGCTGGCGTACAGCACCTCGCAACCATGTAGGCGGCAATACATGAAGTCGCTCGTCACATCCGTTATACGCAGGATATGGGTGATGAACCGCGGTCTCTTGATGGAGAATACAAATCCTCCGGCGTCGCCCCATACCGTTTCAGGAAACTATCGGGTTTTTGCTTCGGATAGAATGTCCCGTTGACCTCTATGCTGCAAAATTTCGGGATGCATAGGCAAGCTCATCCCTCTGCCGCAGCTTTGGCGGGTAAAACACGCCACACCAGGGCGCGTAGGTCCAGCCGGAAATACCGATCCTTATCGCAGACATGGGACTAAGGTCATAACGGCTGGCAAAGAAGCCAGTTTGCCAGCAGGGCATGCGCAAGCGCACCAGTTCGACGTCTAAAGCTCGCCTCGGGCCGCCATGGTCTTGATCCGGTCCGCGGTTCGCAACGCAACCGCCTGAATCGTCAGCGACGGATTGACGCCGCCGGTGGTCGGGAAAACCGAGCCGTCGCAGATCCACAAATTCGGAATGTCCCAGCTCCGGCAATCCGCATTCACCACGCTGGTCTCCGCCTTGAAGCCCATACGCGCGGTGCCGGCCAGATGATTAGTGTCATCTTTCTGCTCGAAAATATCCTTGGCACCGATCGCGACCATGCTCATCCGCATCTGCTGCAAAGCGTGGTTGATCAGCTTGCGGTCGTTCTCCCCCCAGGAATAGGTGATGCGCGCGATCGGCAGGCCATACTGATCCTTCTCATCGGCGAGCGTCACCCGGTTATGCTCATAGGGCAGCATCTCGCCGACCATTTTAACGCCAACCTGATGATTATAGTCCAGCATCGCATCCCGCAACGCGCTGCCCCAAAGTCCACGCGCGCCGGTCTGAACCGCCGCCCACTCGATCGGCAGCGGGCCCTGGGCCATCCAGCAATATCCGCCGTTGAAATCCTTGCCCTTATCCTGGTAGTTCCAATGCTCGGTAATCGTCAGCGAAGGCGGGCCCTTATACCAGCGCACCTCCTCATCCATGCGCCCGAACACCGCCTGGTTGCTCTGCACCATCAGGTTCTTGCCCAGCAATCCGGAGCTGTTTGCCAGCCCATCTCGGAAACGGTCGGTCGAAGAATTCAGTAACAGCCTTGGCGTCTCGATCGCATAACCCGCCACCACCACATGCTTCGCCCGCTGGAACTGCCAGGCGTTCTCCCGATGATACTCAACCCCGGTGACGCGCTCGCCTCGCACGACGACACGGCCCGCCATCGCAAGGTCGCGTATTTCGGCGCCCGCGGCTAATGCCCGCGGCAGATAGGTGTTCAGCGTGCTCTGTTTCGCATTGGTGGAGCAGCCAAACCGGCAAAAACCGCGATACACGCAAGGCGGCGCCTTGCCGCGCGGCGCGGAGACGGTCGCCAACGGCGTCGGCGTCCATTTATATCCCAGCGCGTCGCAGCCCTTTGCCAGCAGCATCCCGGCGGCGTTGATCTCATGCGGCCGGTACGGGTAGCGCGGCCGCTTCGGACCCCAGGGATAATTCACCGGTCCGGAAATACTCAAATCGCGCTCGACCTGCGTGTAGTACTCCCACATCTCGCGCCAATCGACCGGCCAGTCCGCGCCATAGCCCAGCACGCTACGGCTCTTGAACCACTCCGGCCGGAACCGCAGCGAGACCATGGCGAAATGTACCATGCTGCCACCCACCGCCTTGCCGCTGTTCTTGCCGCCCATCTGCAGCGGATTGTCACCGTCGCAGACACGTTTATCCAGCCAGTACAGCTTATTCTGCGCCGTCTCGTCCGAAGCAAAATCATCCAGAGGCCGGAAATACTCCCCTGCCTCCAAGACAACGACCGAAAAACCATGCTCCGCAAGCCGCGCGGCCAGCGTTCCGCCGCCGGCACCCGAACCGACAACTAGAAAATCGACTTCTTCATCCTGTAGATATTCCCGCATAGGCGACCAGGCGCCAGACGTCATCACATCGGGCGCACGGCCATTTGCGGCGCGTAATTCAGCCAATTTTTGCATTTGCCTTCGCCGCCGCCTGTTCTTTTCCAGGATAGGCTTCCGCCGCCTCCCAAGGATCGCGCCGATCAGCCTGCATCCGTACATAACCGCGCGGGCTCGCCGGGCCGCCAAACCCGATCTCACTCCAAGCTTCGGGGCGAGCATAATACGCTCCGGGAATGTCCCACAAAACCCGCCGATGAAAGAACATCTGTGGCGGAACATTTTTCCACGCGGCGTGCTTCAACTTGCCCGCCTGGCATTGCCGCAGCAACGCATCGGCAGCCTCCGCCTCCAGAGCGTGAAAGGCTACGCCATACCCCGCCTGAGCTTCCGCCTCCAACGCGGCCAGCCCGATCTTCCAGCATTCCCCATCATAGGGCATCGGCTCATACCTTGTGCCGGTCTCGCCATGCTGCTGCATTTCGCGATCGATATGCCCCGCAAGCGGAATCTTTTGAACCCGCTCAGGCTGCGGTATAATCCGGTCGCAAAGCGCCTGCAGCGTTGCAAACTCTTCCGGCGTGAAAAATCCCGGCTTGTCTTCCACCGCCAGCCGTTCCTCGATCACGCGCCGCGTCGGATCGTTCCACGACATAGACTGACGTTTCGAAAGTACATCGTAGTTCGGAAAGCGATCCGTCATACCGATCCTGCCAAACAAAGCATGTTCTTAAAAATCTTCGCCCTCCTGCCCGCTTGCAGCCGCGCCAATCCTACTTTTTGCCGGGCAGAATTCCCGCCAATACCTCGCGCGCGCTTTCCTTCACCACGCTGGCAAGCTCCGGCTCCTTCGGCAACATCGAAAGGAAATTCCTCGCATCCTTCAACGTGATATGCGGCGGCAAGGGCGGCACATTGGGATCGGCCTTGATCTCGAGAATGACCGGCCGGTCGGCGTTCAACGCTTCATCCCAGGCGGCCGAGATTTTCTCCGGATCATCCACGAAAATGCCCTTCAAGCCCAGCAACTCGGCAAATTTATGATAAGGCATATCCTCGATCGATTGCGTGGATTCCGTCTTTCCCTCGCCCAGTTGAACCCGCTCTTCCCAGGTCACCTGATTAAGATCCTGGTTGTTCAGCACCATGACAATAAATTTTGGGCTAGACCATTGCCGCCAGTATTTCTTCACGGTGATCATTACGTTGATCCCGTTCATCTGCATCGCGCCATCGCCCATGAACGCGATTACGGTCCGCTCGGGAAAAGCGAACTTCGCCGCCACCGCGTATGGCGTTCCGGCGCCCAGCGACGCCAGACCGCCGGAGAGCGAGCCCTTCATGCCGCGCCGCATTTTGATATCCCGCGCGTACCAGTTCGCAACCGATCCGGAATCGCCGGTCATGATGCAGTTCTCCGGCAGCTTGGGCGAAAGCTCCCAGAATATCCGCTGCGGATTGATCGGATCGGCGGGATGCATGGCGCGCTTCTCCAGCAGCTCCCACCATTTGGCCATGCCCTTCTCGATCCGCTCTCGCCAACCCGTATCGGTTTTCGCAGTCAGCATCGGCAGCAATCTGCGCAGCGTCGCAGCGCTGTCGCCGACAAGATTCACTTCCATCGGGTAACGCAACGACAAATTGGCGGGATCGATATCGATCTGCACGCCCCGTGCGTTGCCCGGCTTGGGCAGGAATTCTGAATACGGAAACGACGAGCCGATCATGAAAAACGTATCGCAATGCGTCATCATATCCCAGCTCGGCTCGGTGCCCAGCAGGCCGAGGGACCCGGTCACAAATGGCAAATCATCCGGCACCGCCGCCTTGCCTAGCAGCGCCTTGGCAATACCTGCCTGCAGGCGCTCCGCAATCTCGATCACCTCATCGGTGGCAGCCAGCGCCCCGGCGCCGACCAGGATGGCGATCTTCTTGCCCGCATTCAGCACATCTGCCGCCTGCTGCAGCAAACTATCCTCCGGCGTCAGCGCCGGCAGCGCGTAGCCCACACCGGTATGCGTGGCGCCATGCGTATGCGGCGGCTCCTCGTAATCCAGCAACTGCAGATCGTTCGGCAGAATAATGCAGGTGACGCAGCGTTTGGCGCTGGCGATGCGCACCGCGCGGTCCACCATATGCCGCACTTGCCCAGGCACGCTGGCGGTCATCACATATTCGCAGACGTCGCTGAAAAGGTTCTGCAGGTCCACCTCTTGCTGGAAGCTGGCGCCCAGCGAAATCCGCGCCTGTTGACCGACGATGGCAACCACCGGGGTATGATCAAGCTTGGCGTCATACAGCCCGGTCAGCAGATGCGTCGCCCCCGGGCCGGAAGTGGCGTAGCAAAGCCCCGGCTGTCCGGTGAACTTGCCGTGCGCCGAGGCCATGAAAGCCCCCATCTCCTCATGCGGAACCTGAACATATTGCATGAAGGATTTGGCCTTCTCAAGCGCCACGTCCAGGCCGCCGACGCCATCACCCGGGTAGCCGTACACCCGATCAAGACCCCATTCGGAGAGGCGCTTCCATACATATTCCGAGACGTTCTGTGCCATCGATTGCTCCTAATCGTCAGGGTGCGCGCGCATCAGCGCCAGCGACGCAAGTCCCGCCAGCGCCAATCCGACAAAGCTTGGCGGCGCCGGGATCGGCGGACCGTCAACCATATTCTGCCGCCAGTTCCGCCATCCGCCCATGGCTCGCGATACGCCGAATATATGAAACCCAACACCGGCAACTCCCATCACGGCGGTCAGGCCCAACCAAAATCGCGTGAACGGCCGTTTCTTATGGGCATCGCCGAGCGCCGCATGCGTCATCAGCGCCGCTGCCGCCGGCGGCAGCGTCACCGGCAAAAACATTGCAGGGTTCTGAAAGGCGCCGCGGAAATGCAATAGCCCGGCTTCACCGGTTGTCCCGAGCAGGCTTAGGGCCGTCGTCAGGCCCAGCATCCGGCCGGCGCTGCGCCCTAATAATTTCGGATCCTGCGCTGGCTGCGTGTCTCGCACACGCTCCGCCAGCAGCCCAAACAACCCGGAAAGTCCGATCGCCGCCGGGGCACCCAATGGTCCGGAGTAGAACAAATTATGCCAGGAAAATCCGCCAGGTTTTTTGGTAATATTGTAGATGTGAAAGCCGGTTCCGGCGATGCCGGCCGCGGCAGTCAGCCAAAACACTGCGCTGCGCAAGCCATGCCTGCCCTGCTGTGCGTCGCCATGCCCGTGCAGGCTTGCACCCAGCGCAATCAACGAGGTCACGATCGGGGTAATCATCGCCGGATTCTCGAAATTTCCGCGGTAATGCTCAACCGCGCTATCCAGCAAGACGGAACCCGCCAGAATTCCGGAACTCCGGTTCAGCCGCTGTGCCGCCTTTATCGTTGCACGCTTGCCAGCGTCCTGGGGATCGATCGGAGCTGGTCGGTCAACCAATTGCTTTTCTCCCGCGATATCTTCCCAAGCTTTCGATCCCGGTAGAATTAGGCATGGCACGCGTCAAAACATCCACCCCTTAATTAAGATTTGGCAAGAGAATGCTCCAACCACTCGAATTCGCTGGGTTGCGCGCATCCCGCCGCAAATTGCCAGGGCCGAGAACTTTAATATACCGAAGCATGCCCTATTTCCGTGATGCACATCCGCAACGCGCTAAGGAAGGACGACGATGATGACCGATGACACCAAGGAGCAGGAAATCCGCGAACGCGCCTACGCGCTTTGGGAACAGGCTGGATCGCCCGAAGGTCAGGAGGAAGCCTTCTGGAACAGCGCGGAGAAGGCGCTGAACGAGGAGAAAGGTCACGTGGATATCGACAAGGCCAGCGAGGAAAGCTTTCCGGCGAGCGACGCGGTCAACCATATGTAAGCGCCGCCCGAAACGCCGGAGCGTCGCATAATCGCCCAGCATGCACCGGCGCCGGCCGCTTGAGTATCCCGTCAGACTATCCCATAGCTGACGGGTGATCTTGGACAAAAACCATGGGCCTGTTTCGCGCTCCAGAACCCATTCGGAAGCCGCAAAAGCACTCACGCTTGTCGTTGGCGATCTTTCTCCTCGTTGTCTACGTCGCTGTAAAACTACTCGGCAGCCCGGCACCGCTCACCTTCCACCCCGACTTCCTGCATTTCTCTACTCCTTTAAAAATCCGCTCCAAGGCGGATTTGCCCATCGCCATCTACCCGGGTCTCAATAATTCCTCCGGGCTGCCCCGGAATTACGACTTCTCCGGCTGGCGGATCAGACGCAGCGGTACCTATGTGGATTTAGGCGATAAGCGTACGCGTCTCCCGGCTTCGTTGCTCTCGCGGTTTTTTCCTGCCGAATTGATCGTCCCATCCTGCCTGACGCAGCAGGTGCCGGCGGCGGATCCGGCCGCCGCCAGACCGCTTCCCGTCCGCGACGACTGGCCAGGCTTCTACGGCGCGCCATGGACTGCGCGTCTCAACGGCAATCTGATCGCATTGTTGCACGTCCAAGCTCCGCGCAAAGGTGCTGCGACCGTGGCATCGCCAGACTTCCAGATTTATGCGGCGTATCATGGCCAGGCCACGCCGGATTTCGACGTGCCGGCGCCTGCCGATTTCGAACGCGGCAGTAAAGCTGTTTTATACAGGGTTTTCCCGAACGGCCCCATCCGCTGCCTAGACCTCGTCGTACAAAACGGCGAAAATTACGGCATCGGCCATTTATATTACCAGAAATACCACCATTATTATGAAATGGATACAATCTTTCAGGTTCAGCCCTAACGTACAAGCGACGCCGCTGCCATAGGAGTTCATCCTGCCAGACTTCACCGCCGAGCAGATCTACAGCATCATTTCCCTGCTGCTGCTCCTTATCCTGATTATCTACCTGTTCTGGCTGCGAAGGACGCAGGAGTTCTACTGGAACGATTTCTGGTACGCCTTCCCGGTCTTGGGCAAGCTAGCCAAATCCATCCGCCGCAAGGACCTTCATCCCATTGAAGACGAGATGACCGGGAAATCCTCAACCTCGGCACAGCAGGAGTTGCTTGCCACCTATTTTAATCACATTGGGATAATCACACGCGAGCGCTTCCAGCGCGCCTACCAGTTCCTGCTGCTTGCAAAGCAGGCAGACCGCAGGCCGATGCCGTTCTGGGGCATGCCCTTCCTGTTCATCTTGCTGGTGGCCGAAGCGCTGGGCTTCGGCCTGCTGCTGGCACCCTTCGTCGCCTCGGAGATCACACCTAATTCCGCGCAGATCATCGGCTTCGTTATTGCCTTCGTTATGGCCATCATCGCCGCTGGCCTCACCCATGCCGCGGGACAGGAAATCTACGAAACCGGCCTGATCCGCAAAATGCGCAAGGTTGCGAATGACACGAAATCGCCACTCTACAAGCGTGCCATCGCCAATGACGAGGACCAGGCAATCGACCTGGGCGAACCCGACGTCACTCGCTTCGGCAACCGCATTTTGGAATCGGTAGAAGACCGCGGCAGCGTCAAATTTATCATGGTCGCGGCCATCTTCGTCGTCATCGTGCTCGGCGCCTCAACCGTGCTGCGCTACGAGAACCTTCGCCTCGCCGTCACCCAACAATCCGCACTTGCAGGCAGCAGTCCGGGCGCTATCGCAAGTAACGGCAATCCCTTTGCAACCATCTCACCTGCGAACACCCTGCCGCCGGACGTGGCGCAAAACGCTCAGGATGCGCAGGCGCGGGTTCAGGCCGAGGAGAATTACGAGCAGATCCTGGGTGGTACCGCCGGCATTATCGGACTTGGCGTCATTTTCCTTTTTACCCAGGTCTACTCCACCTCGCTCGGCATCCAATGGGGGCACATCAAACGCCGGAGGGTCGAGGCCGCGTTTCAAAAAGGCACTCAAGGGTTCTCCAGCTATGACGATTACAAGCGCCATCAACTCGACCCGCGCATCCGCCGTTCGGAACGGCGATTGCAGCAACTGCGCAGCGGTCTGTTTGGAGATTCTCATCTCGCACCTTCCACCTTCAGCTTCCAGAGTTGGATGGAGCTGAAATTAGGGCGCGAAGCAGCGCAGGAAGCCGGCCGGCAAATGCCCTTGCCTGCCGCACCGCAAACCATCGCCGAGGGCTGCAATCCGGAGCAGGAGGCCGCGGAGATTCTCGCAATCGTCGACCCGGAAATGCGCCGCGCCCGCCTGCGCCAGCGCATTGCCGCTTTATCGCCTTCGCAGATCGAAGCTCTGCAAGGCGCCATCGCCGGACTTAAAGCCCGTAAGGCTCAGGATCACGCGTGGATCAACGACGTCTAATACCAGGCGGCACAAATGATGGCTCATCATTTGCGCCGCCTGGTACGGGCGCGGCGTTGGTGGAGCTGCAATGCGCGAAAAAATACTCCTGTACCAGCGGTCGTTCGTTATGACATTTGGTATTTTAACCGCCTGCTCAGCCTTCGCCATCGCAAGCCTGTTTGCACAGCCCGCGTTTGCCGGCCTGCAGAACGACGTTCCGAGCTGCTACGCAGCCAACCAGATCACACCCGCGGACCCTCAGGGCTACACCAGGCTGATCTATGTTCTGATCGACCAGACCGTCGGCTGGAATGCTGACCTGCGCCAAGCCATCTTCGATAATCTCAACGCCAATCTTACGACCGGCACCAAATTCGTGGTCGCCGAATTCTCGGCCTTCTCGCAAGGCCGCTACCTCGATGTCATTCACACCGGCATCATCGAGGAGCCCATGCCGGAAACCCAGATCAACAACACGGCGATCCAGAAGACAAAAATTTTCGATGCCTGCATGGAAGATCAGCGCTCCTTCGCTTTGCAGCTGGCCGACACCAGCGTGCAATCTGCGCTACAATCGAGCACCGGCAGCCTGGCCCACTCCGATATCATGTCGGCGTTGCAGAACGTATCAGCCGCCATCGCCGCCGATCCCGCGCCGAAAAAGTTGCTGTTTCTAGCCTCGGATGGCTTGGAGAACTCGGCTGTAACCAGCTTCTATCACCATGGCGGCCTGCGCAACATCAACCCGGCAGCCGAGATAATGCGCGCCGAAAACACCGGCTTGTTCGGCAACTTCAACGGCGCAAAAATCTACGCGATCGGAGGCGCTCTGGCCGGGATCGGATCCGGTTCCAGCCTCTATCGCACGCCTCAAATGCTCGAAAACCTCAAAAGGTTCTGGCTGCTGTACTTCCAAAAATCGAACGCCGAACTCGTGGAGTTCGGCGAACCTGCATTACTGGAGCCCGTCGCCTTCTGATCCCGCGCCGCCGGCATTCGCATGCTGCGCGCGCGGGAACCGCAGAGTCTAGACCGCCCTTCGGCCAATGATGGCGTGGTAGATCACCAGCACGACAACGGCGCCGATGACCGCGACAAGGATGCTATAGAGATTGAAACCTGTCACCGGCGCGGCACCGATCGCGGAGAACAAGAACCCGCCCACCAGCGCGCCGACGATACCAAGGATAATATCCAGCAGAACGCCTTCGCCACCCCGGTTCACAATCTTGCTTGCAATAAATCCGGCAATCAATCCCAAAACAAGCCATGCAATAATCGACATCTTTCCAAACTCCTCACGCTAGTTGAATGTTTTAACTTTCTTGCTGGTCAGCCACCTACCGAACTTCCGTCCGTTCATTACCCCGTAACCAGCTCAAACGCTATCAGGGATCGGCAAGTCACCTCATAGGTAGATCCAAACGGGAAATGCTCCGGTTTGTCCACATCCGGAATATTTGTATCAAACAACAATTTCCAACCGGACGCCTCCGCATTTTTTGGCAAGGTGAACTCCACCAGGTCATGGTACGCGTTCAGCACGATCAGCACAGAGGTGTCCGAGCCGCGCTGTTTGATCCCGGTCGCCTGGGCACGTCCATCGATCATCATGCCAAAGCAGCGCATCTGCTCGTCCGACCATTCCCCGTCCGTCATCGGATTGCCATTGGCATTGATCCAAGTGACGTCGCGCACGTCCAATTCCTCATCCTCGGTTCCGGTCAGAAACCGGCTGCGGCGCAAAATCCCGAACTTGTGCCGCAGCTTTGTAAGCTTTTGCACAAAGCGAACCAGTTCGGCGCCCTTTTCCTTGATCTCCCAATTCACCCAGCTGATCGGGTTGTCCTGGCAATAGGCGTTGTTGTTGCCCTCCTGCGTGCGGCCGAATTCATCGCCCGCCAGCAACATCGGGGTTCCCTGGCTCACCAGAAGTGTCGCCAGCATGTTGCGTATCTGCCGCTCACGCAGCGTGTTGATCTCGGCGTCATCCGTCGGCCCCTCGACGCCGCAATTCCATGACGCGTTATTGGAACTGCCGTCGTTGTTATCCTCGCCATTCGACTCGTTATGCTTTTCGTTATAGCTCGTCCAATCATTTAACGTGAAACCATCATGCGCCGTGACAAAATTGACGCAGGCCCATGGCCGCCTTCCCTGATGGTTGAACAAATCAGCCGAGGCGCACATCCGCGATGCCACAGCCGCGGCGGTGGCATCGCCCTTCCAAAACTCGCGAACCTCATCGCGGAATTTGTCATTCCATTCCGCCCAGCCCGGTGGGAACCCGCCAACCTGGTAGCCGCCCGGCCCGCAATCCCATGGCTCGGCCACCAGCTTCACGCTGTTCAGCACCGGGTCTTGCGAGCAGGCTTTCAAAAAACCGCTTTGGGTGTCAAAGCCGTTCGGCTCGCGCGCCAGAATTGTTCCTAAATCGAATCGGAAACCATCAACATGGGTCTCCGTCACCCAATAGCGCAAGCTGTCGGTTACCATCTGAATCACCCGCGGATGGCTCAGATTTACCGTATTTCCCGTACCGGTATCATTAATGTAGTAGCGCGGCTCGCCCGGCATCAGCCGGTAATAAGAAGCGTTGTCGATCCCTTTGAACGACAAGGTGGCGCCGCGTTCATTGCCTTCCGCTGTGTGGTTGTAAACCACGTCCAGAATTACCTCGAGGCCGGCATCATGAAAGCGCGCAACCATTTCCTTGAACTCGCGCAAGGAGTTGGCGCGATCCGCGGCGTAGCGCGGGTCCGGCGCGAAAAACCCAATGGTATTATAGCCCCAGTAATTCGTCAGCTTCTTATCAAGCAGATAGGAATCGTTGATGAAACTATGGATCGGCAGCAACTCGACCGAGGTCACGCCAAGATCCTTGATGTGCCGAATTACCTCGGGATGGGCCAAGCCCGCATAGGTTCCCTTGACGTCATCCGGCACAGCCGGATGCTGCTTGGTGAAACCCTTGACATGCGTCTCGTAGAATATCGTGTGATCCCAAGGAATAGGGTGCCGGTTCGGCTCGCCTTTCCAGTCAAATCCGGGATCCACCACCACGCATTTTGGCATAAATTCGGCGCTGTCGCGATCATCAAAGCTGAGATCCTCGTCTTCGTGACCGATCGTGTAGCCATAACATGCGGAATCCCAGATAAGCTCGCCGGTATGCGCGCGCGCATAAGGATCCAGTAATAACTTATTTGCGTTAAAACGATGTCCCTCTTCCGGCGCATAAATTCCGTGCACTCGGTAACCGTACGGGGTTCCGGGCGTTACACCTTCCACCCAGCCATGAAAAATCTGGTCGGTATATTCCGGCAACTCGATCCGGTCGGTCTCCCTCTTACCTGCATGGTCAAACAGGCAGAGCTCAACCTTGGTCGCGTTCGCCGAAAAAAGTGCGAAATTAACCCCCTTGCCATCCCAAGTCGCGCCGAGCGGATGCGGTAAACCTTCACGAACACGTCCGGACGCTATCGCCGCCATCGCACCCTGCTTTCGATTGTTTTCACCAAACCATGTAGGGTCTTCACCTGGCCCGGCAAAAATATTTTTGTTACTGCCGGCTTAAATTCTGTTTACTTTTAACTGCGTTAATGGTCCGCCCCGCCCGCTGTCTTACATCCGCCACTGGCTACACCAGATAGTTACTCAACGGAACCCGCTCAACACTGGGATGCTATACACCGGGCAAGTGGCTGGACCAAACGATACCGACCTAGGCAATTGGCGAGCCCTGCATTGAAACAAAATCCGGTTACCAAGCCGCGAAACCGCGCGGCGAAACTCACCGCCGAGCGTAATCGTAAGATGTCCGCCTCCGCGCATGCTTATGTGCGGGGCAGCACTGAGCGTTTCTACCAGTGGCTGGAAGCGTCCAACCGCGCCAACCTGCCAGCCGGTCCGGACATCTGGATCTGCGGCGATTGCCACGTTGGCAATCTCGGCCCGATCGCGAATGCGAATGGCAGACTCGCCATCCAGATCCGAGACCTCGACCAGACGGTTATCGGCAATCCGGCGCATGACCTCATCCGCCTGGCACTCTCACTGGCTTCGGCGGCACGCAGCTCCGACCTTCCCGGCGTCACAACTGCGCAGATCATCGAACAAATGGTTCAGGGCTACGAACAGGCTTTCACGTTGCAGGACGATGCGCCGCCGGCGGATGAAATGCCAAAATCGATCAAAATGCTCATGCGCGAAGCCGCCGGCCGTTCCTGGAAGCATCTGGCGGATGAACGTATCGAAGGCGTCGCCCCGATGATTCCGCTCGGCAAACGATTCTGGCCGCTGCAACGGCCGGAACGCCAGGCCATCGATGACTTATTCGCCCAAGAGAACACCCGCAAGCTGGTCACCGCCTTGCGCCACCACGACGATGCCGCGCAACTGCGCGTGCTCGACGCCGCGTTCTGGCGAAAAGGCTGCAGCTCGCTTGGGCTGCTCCGCTTCGCGGTACTGGCAGCGGTCGATACCGGAAAACGCGAACGCCATTGCCTGATCGACATCAAACAGGCAGTGCCCGCTGCCGCGCCGCATAGCGCCACCGCAGAAATGCCGAAGGATAATGCACAACGTGTGGTCACCGGCGCGCAGCATCTATCGCCTTATCTCGGCAGCCGAATGCTGGCCGAACATCTCCTCAAACAACCTGTTTTCATTCGCGAATTGCTGCCGCAGGACCTGAAACTGGAAATCGAACAATTCTCTCGACAGGAAGCCATCGAAACCGCCGATTTCCTCGCACGCGTTCTGGGCCATGCGCATGCCCGTCAGCTTTCCGGCGCCGACCGCAAAACCTGGCTCACCGAGTTGCAAAAGAACCGCACCAAAACGCTGGAGGCGCCGAACTGGCTCTGGGTCAGCGTGGTTGAGCTGGTCTCATTGCACGAAGCGGCTTATCTTAATCATTGCCGGCGCTTCGCCATGCAGGAAGCCGCCTGAAATCGCGCTCGTTCGATAGGGAAAAGCTAAGATAAAACCAAAAGGGTCAAACCTATGACGCCGCCGCCGCTCAGCCTTCCTCCCGCTTCCAATCCTTTGACCAAACTCAACCCGCGCCAACAGGGTCAGGACGCCGCCAGGACACTCGTGGTCTTCGTCCTGGTCGTGACCATCCTGTATTTCGGCCGCGAAGTGCTTATTCCCATCACATTGGCGCTGATGCTCACCTTCCTGCTGGCAACGCCCGTCGGCTGGTGCCGGCGCATCTATCTCGGCCGCGTTCCCGCCGTCGTGCTCGTCGTCACTGCCGCGCTTGTCATCCTGTTCGGCATTGGCGGCGTCATCGTCGGTGAAATGCGGGAGCTGGCGACCGACCTGCCAAAATACGCCTCCACCATCGAAACCAAGGTTACCAGCATCAAGGCGGAAACCTTCGGGCTGGTCTCGCACGCCATTCGGGGCGCGACTGCCGTCAAGGCGCTGCCCGGCCCGCAAGATGTGACGGCAGCGCATCAAGGCCTGCCAGCACTGCCCGCGCAAACCGCCAAAGCCGCGCCGCCGTCGGGTTTTGGCGTATCCGCCTCAGGCCTGCCCAGCCCCTGGCAACTCGCCGCGCAATACATTTCGCCCATCATGTCGCCGCTCGCCACCATCTTCATCGTCTTCGTGGTGGCCGTCTTCGCCTTGCTGCAGCGGGAGGATCTGCGCGACCGCCTGATCCGCCTGATCGGCCCGGATGACATTCACCGCACCACCGTGGCGCTGGACGATGCAGGCCGCCGGCTGACGCGTTATTTCCTAACCCAACTCGCTGTCAACACGGTGTTCGGCATCGTCATCGGCATCGGCCTTTCCATCATCGGCGTCCCCAGGCCGATTCTCTGGGGCGTGATCGCAACGGTCTTGCGCTTCATCCCATATATTGGCTCGATCATCGCGGCCGCCCTGCCGATCGCCCTGGCCGCCGCCGTCACGCCCGGCTGGTCGACCGCGCTCTACACGCTCGGCTTTTACGTGGTGACGGAAGGCGTGACGGGACAGTTTCTCGAGCCTTTATTCTACGGCCAGAGCAGCGGGCTCTCGCCTTTTTCCGTCATCGTCGCCGCGATTTTCTGGTCCTGGCTCTGGGGCCCGGTCGGCCTGTTTCTCGCCACGCCGCTCACGCTTTGCCTCGCCGTCCTGGGCCGGCATGTCAAAGGCCTGGAATTGCTCGATGTCATGCTGGGCGACCGCCCGCCGCTCACGCCTACGGAGAGTTTCTACCAGCGCATCCTGGCCGACGATGCGGACGAAATTCTCGACCAGGCCGAACTGATGCTGAGGGACATGCCGCTTTGCCGGTACTACGATGAGGTGGCGTTGCCGGGCATGCAGCTCGCCGCCAAGGACGCCGAGCTTGGCATCCTCACCGCCAAGCAGCAGGAGAACATCCAGACGACGCTGCACGAGCTGGTGGATGGCCTCACCGAGCAACTGGAAAAAAGACGCGCCAGCGTCAAGCCACCATCGGATGCCGCCAGCCTTGCCCAAGCGACGAGTGGCCAGCCCGCACCCGAGCCTGCTAGACCGATAACCGTTCTCAGCCTCGCCGGCCGCGGGCCGCTGGATGAGCCCGCAGCCGGCATGCTGGTTCAGCTTTTCAAACAATCCGGATTCAACAGCCGGCTCATCAGGTATCGAGAGGCCTCTCGCAACAGCATCGAAACGGTTGATATCACGGACGTCGCAATCGTCTGCATTGCCTATCTCAACATCAGCGGCAGTCCTGCCCATTTGCGTTATCTCGTGCAGCGGCTGCGCAGCCGCCTGCCCACGGGGACGCCGATCCTTGTCGGGCTGTGGTCGACCGACGATCCAGCAATTCGCGCCGACGCAACCCGCGCCGCCCTCGGCGCCGATCTATTCACCAGCTCTTTCGAGGAAGTGCTGAGATATTGTCAGGCCGCCGCGAACCAGGCCAACAGGATGTCAAAGCCAGGGTTGATCTACGCCGCTTCCTGATACCCGACGATCTGCTCGTCCGCCCCTCAAATACCATGCATCAACTGCCTATATCCGCTGGGACATGAAACGCTGAAAAGGAATACCGCATGCATATCGCAGCCCTGGCTTTAATCTCCGCCCTTGGAGTGAGTGCGATCTGCGTTGAGCAGGCCGCGGCGGTCGGTTGCGTCTCCGGCGGCGCGGCCGGCGCGGTGGCCGGTCATGTCGCGGGACATCACGCGGTCCTCGGCGCCGTCGGCGGCTGCATCGCCGGGCATGAGATCAACAAGCACAACAAGAAAATGCAGCAGCAACAGGCCACCCAGCCAGCCACCCAAAACAGCGCACAATAACCTTACCCTCCACCGCGGCACAGGCGCGTCGCGCACCACTCGGAGTCCAACCCCGCCACGCATATTCTTTCGCCGCCGGTGGCTGGGGGACTTGGATTCGAACCAAGGTTGCCCGGGTCAGAGCCAGGAGTTCTACCGCTAAACTATCCCCCAACGGCACCTTGCGCGCACCGTCGTGCGGGGTGCGGTAGCATTGCCCGGGCCGCAGGGCAACCGTGGCCGGCCGCGATGCCAGTTTTCACCCCTCCGGCCATTTGCCGCTTGCTCGTAACAGCCAATTGGCGCGACTATATTAGTTTATGTCCGCGCCACTGTCCCGCCTCCATTCCGGCAATGCCGCCCAGGCCACGCGCCAGCCGCAGCAGGCCGAAGCGGCGCGCGGACCCCGCCGGCCCAAGCGCGCCTTCGGCGGCATCGACCTGGGCACCAATAACTGCCGCATGCTGATCGGCACGCCAACAGGGCAAGGCTTTCAGGTCGTCGATAGTTTCAGCCGTGTCGTACGATTGGGCGAAGGTCTGTATCAATCCGGCCGGCTGTCCGAGGCGGCCATGCGCCGCGCCATTGCCGCCCTGCAAATCTGCGCCGACCGCGCCCGCCGCTTCTGCATCGGCGACGATACCGAGCTTCCCACCCTGCGCGCGATCGCCACCGAAGCCTGCCGGCAGGCGGAGAACGGCGCCGAATTCATCGCCTTTGCCTCCGCCGAAACCGGCCTGCCGCTCAGCATCATCTCGCCTCGGGAAGAAGCCGAGCTGGTAGTCGAAAGCTGCACCTCGCTGATCTGCCGCACCGGCCGCCGGGCGCTGATCTTCGACATAGGCGGCGGCTCGACTGAAATCGCCTGGGTGCGCGTCAATTGCGACGGCCGCGCTCCTGACCTGATCGGCTATCTCTCCATCCCGGTCGGGGTCGTCACCCTGACCGAGCGCTGTTCCAATGCCTGCTACACTGAAACAGGCTTCGCCCAGGTGGTGCGGGACGTCTCCGCCCTGCTGCAACCCTTTGAGGCGATCCACCGCATCAGCCAGGAAATCCGCCAAGGCGGCGTCCTGATGGTCGGCACCAGCGGCACCGTCACCACGCTTGCCGGCATTTCGCTGAAGCTGGACCGCTACCGCCGCAACCTGATCGACGGCATTTCGCTGAGCCGGGACGCGGTCGAGGAAGCTTTGATCCACACCCGCGAGCTCGGCCGCAGCGGCCTGATCAGCCATCCTTGCATTGGCGCCGATCGCGTGGATTACGTCCTGCCCGGCTGCGCTATCTTCGCGGCCATCCATGAGCTGTGGCCGACGCCCAACATCACCGTGGCCGATCGCGGCCTGCGCGAAGGCATGCTCATCCGCATGATGCGCGCCACTAAATCCGCCGGCTGGTCAGGCAAACCCGCCGCAGCGCAATGACCGAAACCACCTCCCCGCCGCCGCGCCGTGAGGCCGTGCGCCTGAAAAACGCGCGCAAGCACAGCCCGGCTTCGCAGCGCTGGCTCTCCCGCCAGCTCAACGACCCCTATGTCCAGGCCGCCAAAACCCAGGGCTGGCGTTCCCGCGCCGCCTTCAAGCTTCTGGAGCTGGACGAAAAATACCAGCTCATCTCCAAAGGCGCGCGCGTTGTCGATCTCGGCGCCGCCCCTGGCGGCTGGTCCCAGGTTGCCTTGGCCAAAGGTGCTGCCAAACTCGTCGGCATCGATCTGCTGTCGATCATCCCCGTGACCGGCGCCGATTTCATCGAAGGCGATTTCACCGCCGATGCCATGGATACACGCCTGAAAACCCTGCTCGGCGGTCCCGCCGACCTTGTCCTCTCGGACATGGCGCCGAACACCACCGGCCATGTCGCAACCGACCATATCCGCATCATGGCGCTCGCCGAACTGGCGCTCGACTTCGCTACCACCATCCTCTCTCCCGGCGGCGCCTTCGTCGCAAAACTCTTCCAGGGCGGCGCCGAGCACGACATGCTGAACAAGCTCAAAAAACATTTCCGGACCGTGCGGCATGCCAAACCGCCCGCCAGCCGCAAGGATAGCAAAGAAATGTACGTCGTCGCCACCGGCTTCCGAGTTTCTCCAGCCAAGACTCCTCCCGGATTGCCGTGAACGCCATCCTGGAAATGCCGGCGGCAACCCGCATTACCGCACCCGCCGCTTCGCCAACCTGCGCGCCATTGCCTGGCAGGAAGACCGAAGCCGCCCCATCGCCGCCGCCACCCTGCAATTGCGCATCGCCTGGACCCGAATGACGGTATAATTGGCGATGGGCAAAATCGTCTGGCTGGCATCCTACCCGAAATCCGGCAACACCTGGTTGCGCGCCTTTCTGCACAACTACATCGCCGAGGCCAAAACCCCATACAGCATCAACCGCCTCACCGACTTCTCCGTCAGCGAGAGCAACGCCTTGTTCTACCAGCGCTACGATAAGCGGCCAGGCGCCAGCTATTCAATTGCGGACACGCAACGCCTGCGCCCGCTGGTGCATCGCGATCTGACGGAGCTGCACGACGACCTGGTTTTCGTGAAAACCCATAACGCCTGCCTGACCATCCAGGATATTCCACTCTGCACCCCCGAATGCACCGAAGCCGCCATCTACATTCTGCGCGAACCGCGCGACGTCGCCATCTCCTACAGCGCCTATACCGGCCAGAGCATCGATCAGATCATTACCTTCATGAACAAATCGCAGGCGGCAAACCGCGGCACAAATGCGCAGGTTTTCGAATTCCTCGGCTCCTGGTCGCGGCACGCCGTTTCCTGGACAAGGCAAAGCCGCAAACTCCTGATCCTGCGCTACGAAGACATGCTGGAGCATCCGCGGCAAAGTTTCGGCAAGGTCATCGATTTCCTGGGCGGCGAAGCGGAGCCCGAAAGGCTCGCGCGCGCGATCAAATTCAGCAGCTTCCCCGTTTTGACCGCACAGGAATCAGAGCAGGGCTACGCCGCCAGCGCCCCCAACTCCGCCTCCACTTTCTTCAGAATCGGCAAAGCTGGCCAATGGCGCGATGTTCTGACTGCCGCTCAAGCATTACGGATCGAAACAGATCACCAGGCAATAATGCGTCAGTTTGGATACTTGTAAGAAGAAGCCGCTTTTTGAAAAAACGGCGCAAAAACCTCTTACGACTTTTGAGCTGCGTTTTGAACACCCCAGGCCTAGATTGACGGAAGTCTTTTTGCTTCTTTTTCTTCCCAAAAAGGAGTGCTTCCTTGCGTCTTAGCTCCCAACCAGCCCGCTCGCTTCCGCCAGTGCCCTTGCCTCTGCGATTGCCGAGCTCACCGCCAGCGCCGCAGCCAAAGCGCGGCGTCCTGCTTCCGCGTCCACCGCCACCGGCGCGCCATCCAGGATCGAGGCGATGAACGCTGCATGCTCCGCCGCCAGCGCGTCTTGGTCCTCCCAGCTCGCGTTCTCGAGCCCAAAATCCTCGAAGCCCGGCAGTTTCATGCCGGTGTCCCGGCCGATCAGCATCAGCTTGCGGGCAGCGAAATCCACGTTCAGGTAACCGGTCTGCGAGAATATCCGCATCTTGCGCTCGGTTTTCAGCGAGATCCGGCTGGCTGTGATCGTCGCGACCGCGCCATTGCCGAACTTGATCCGTGCATTGGCGATATCGTCATGCAGGCTGGCCACCGCCGCGCCCACCGCGTCGACATGGTCGATCGGTTCGTTGACCAGCGACAGTATCAGGTCGAGGTCATGGATCATCAGATCCAGGATCACTGACACATCGGTCCCGCGCGGCTTGAAGGGTGCCACCCGCACCGCCTCGATATAAAGCGGCTTGCCCATGCGGGCGGTGACGGCGCCATGCGCGGCGGAGAAGCGTTCCAGATGCCCCACCTGCAGCACTTTGCCGGAATCGCGCGCCAGGGCCGCCAGTTCGGCCGCCTGGTCCAGCGTCGCGGCGATCGGCTTTTCCACCAACACATGCTTGCCCGCCCGCAACGCCCGCGCAGCCAGTTCGAAATGCAGCTCCGCAGGTGCAGCGATAATAACCGCATCCGACGCCGCCAGCAGGTCTGCAACGTCGAGGATTTTCGCCCCGGTTTCGCCGGCGACCGTCATCGCCCGCCCGGCATCCGGATCGGCGATGCCGGCGAAATTAGCCCGCGTCGCGGCCGCCAGTTTCAGCGCATGGAAGCGGCCGAAATGCCCGGCTCCGATCAACCCGATATTCAGGCGGTTCATTCGCGTATCCTCTAAACCTTCGGCATCGGCGCTCCCCCAAGCCAAGGGGTTGCGCGCCGCCAACGCCGCAGCCATACCGCTTTCGCCTGAATAAGAGCAATGTTTCCGGAGCCAGCCGCCCACCATGCTTTATTTTACCCGCGCCAAGACCCTCGGCATTCTGCTGCTCTGCGCGCTTGGGCTTTTACTCAGCCTGCCCAATCTGGCGCCCCGGCCAAAATTCCTGCCCGATTTCGTACCCTGGACGCAGGTTCATCTGGGCCTCGACCTTAAAGGCGGCAGCTATCTACTGCTGCAGCTCGACTTCAACGCCGTGGTGAAACAGGACCTCAACACGCTGGTGGATGAAACCAGGCAGGCCATGCGCGGCGCCGGGCTCGGCTATACCGGCCTGCGCGCGGACCCCGCAACCAACCAGGCCACGCTGCATCTGCTGAATTCCGGCGACATTCCCGCCGCGCAGGCAGCCCTTTCCAAACTGATCACCTATGGCGCCAACAACTCCGGCCCCAGCCTCGACATGAACATCGCCGCAGACGGCAGCGTCATGCTCACCATCCCGCAGCAGGCGCTAGCGGTCCGCAGATTGCAGGCGCTCGATCAGTCCATCACCATCATCCAGCGCCGTATCGACGGTTCCGGCGTCCTGAACCCATCGATCGCCCGTCAGGGCGGCGATGAGATCGTCGTGCAGCTTCCCGGCGTTTCCGATCCGGACCGCATCCGCACGCTGATCGGCACCACCGCCCATATGACCTTCCAGCTGGTGGACACCAACGCCGCACCCGGCGCGCCGGTGCCGCTGGGCGACGAAACCCTACCGATGCAGGACGATCCCAACCAGCAACTCACCGTCTTCTCCAACGTCTCGGTCGACGGCGCCGATCTGGAAAACGCCCAGGCCGGCACCGATCCGCAGAGCGGTGAGTGGGTCATCAACTTCACCTTGAACTCGCTTGGTTCCCGCGAATTCGCCGATGTCACCACCGCCAATGTCGGCAAACCCTTTGCCATCATTCTTGACGGCAAGATCATCATGGCGCCGAATATCCGCGAGCCGATCACCGGCGGCTCCGGCCAGATCACCGGGAACTACACCGCCCAGCAGGCGACCGACCTTGCCTTGCTGCTGCGCGCCGGCGCGCTGCCGGCGCCGCTGAACATCGTCGAGGAACAGAGCGTCGGCCCGGAACTCGGTGCCGACGCCATCAAGGCCGGCGCTTTGTCGCTGATCGCCGGCTTCATCCTGGTCATGGTGTTCATGGCAACGTTCTACGGCCTGTTCGGCTGGTTCGCGAACGTCGCGCTGGTGATGAACCTGATCATCATGCTGGCCATCCTCTCGCTAATGGGCGCAACGCTCACGCTGCCCGGAATGGCCGGCATCCTGCTCACACTCGGCATGGCGGTCGACGCCAACGTGCTGATCAACGAGCGCGTGCGTGAGGAAGTCAAAGCCGGCCGCAAACCGCTGGCAGCGCTCGAAGCCGGCTATAAGCGCGCCTACGGCACCATCATCGACAGCAACGTCACCACACTGCTCGCCCACATCACCCTGTTCATCTTCGGCTCGCCGCCGGTTCGCGGCTTCGCGGTCACCATCTGCGTCGGTATCGCCAGCACCTTGTTTACGGCAACCGTCCTGGTCCGCCTCATCACCTCGCGCTGGTACGTATCGCGGCGTCCCGCCACGCTGCCGGTATAAAAGGCCTTTCCATGAACTTCCTGATGAAACCCATGTTCCGCTTCGTGCCGGACGGCACGCGCATCCGCTTCATGAATGGCCGCTTCGCCGGGCTGATCGTCTCCGCCGTGCTCTCTAGCGCCTCGGTCATCCTGTTTTTCTATCCCGGCCTCAATCTCGGTTTGGATTTTCGCGGCGGCGTCGTGCTGCAGATCGAAACCCCGCAGAAAGTCGATTTCTCCGCGTTGCGCGCAGCCCTTGCCAAAGCCGGTCTGGCCGATGCCGGGCTGCAAAGCTTCGGCGCGGGTGCTGCCGCCGATCACGGTGTGCTAATCAGCCTGGAATCGCGACAGAACGCGGCGCAAACTCAGACCGCCATCACCGAGGTTGAAACCGCGCTTAGCTCGGCCGCCCCAGGCGCCAAAATCCTGCAGACCCAGGCGATCGGCGCGTCGGTCTCCAGCCAACTCTTCGCGCAGGGCCTGGAAGCTTTGGGCCTAAGCTTCGTCATGATCCTGGCCTATATCTGGTTCCGTTTCGAATGGCAGTTCGCCGTCGGCGCCGTCACCACCCTGGTGCTGGACACCACCAAGACCATCGGCTTCATGGCCATCACCCGCATCCCGTTCGACCTCGTCACGATCGCCGCCATCCTGACCGTCATCGGCTACTCCACCAACGACAAGGTCGTGGTCTATGACCGGGTGCGCGAAAACCTCCGCAAATACAAATCGATGCCGCTGCGCGACCTGATCGACCTGTCCATCAACGAAACCTTGAACCGCACCCTCGGCACCTCCGGCACCGTCTTCCTCGCGGCGCTGCCGCTGGCGCTGTTTGGTGGCACCGCACTTTCCGGCTTCGCCGAGATCATGCTGTTCGGCATCATCGTCGGCACCTCATCCTCGATCTTCATCGCCGCCCCAATCCTGCTGTTCCTGAGCAAGCACCTCCGCCGCGCCGCCTTGGCGGGCAAAAGATAGGCAGCAACTCTTTTTCTGAAGAAAAAGAACCAAAAAGCTTTTTAAGCTGGGCCTTGGGCGTGCCGCCGCCCAAGCCCATGGTCCAGATTAAAAGAAGTTTTTTGGCGTTTTTTTCAAAAGCGCCTGCTTTTATACTTGCCGGAACCGCCGCTGCGCGTCCTTGACCGCCATCTCGCGATACGCCGCCATCAGCATTTCACGGTCATCGGTCTTCATGCTCATGCGCGGCGGCTGGCTTGGGGGTTCGTCGCCAAGCTGATCGGCGCGGCCTTCCTCCTGCAGCTTTAAAAGATGCGCCAGCACGTTGCGCTCAGCCGCAAATTTCAACCGTTCATCCGTCTTGGCGTAAAGCTGCGCAGCGACTTCCGCCACGGAAAGCGGACCATCCCGTAACGCCTGCAGAATTGCCGCCTCGCGCGTTTTCCGATGTTGCAGCAATTCATTCACCAAAGCTTTGGGATTGCGCTCCATCGGCCCATGACCTGGCAGGTATATCTCATCCTCGCGCGGCAGCAGCTTTTCCAGCGCGCTGTAATAGGCTCGCATATTCCCATCCGGCGGATTTACGATCGACGACGACCAGGCCATCACATGGTCGCCGCTAAACAGAATCTGCCCGATGCCAGGCACCCGATAGGCAAAACTCAAATGATCCGGAGCGTGCCCGGGCGTAAAGACCGCCTTCAGGCCAGCAACCTCGTCACCATCCGCAACGCCATGATCTGCTTGGAAATCGTTCGGCATGCCGCTGCTGTGATAGCCCCAGCTCGGCGCGCCCGTCGCCTGTTGCATTGGCGCAGCCGCGCCATGATGATCCGGATGCGCATGTGTCACCACCAGCCGCGTGATCGGCTTGCCGGCGGCACGCACTACCTCCTGCACATGTTCCGCATCTTCGGGGCCAGGATCGATAACGGTGATCCCATCTTCCCAATCCAGCAGATAGGTGTTGGTTCCGTGATAGGTCATCACGCTAGGGTTGCGCGCGACGACACGCCTGATGCCGGGCAGCACATCGATCGCCGTGCCGCGCGCCGGCTCCGCCTCAGTTAAAAACGCCATATGCTATCATGCCGCGAGCCTCGGCGCGATGTAAACAAGCAGGAGCTATGTCTGACGCTAACCGAAGTGGTAGAGCAGGGCCAGCAGCCCGAAAACCCCGACCACACAGGCAATCCCCAGTAGTGCGCTGCCTATATTTGGCCCCTCGGCAGTTCGGCGCGGCCGCCGCGGCGCCCGAATATTCAATTGGCTGAAACTATCAAAGTCTTTTGTTTTCATTGCTTTATATCCCAATTCGCACAACCGGTAGCGATTGCGCGCATGGACCTAGGCTTGGTTTCCTGCAGATATAATGTCGCCAAACCGTTTTACATTGCAACAAAAACCGGTTCTGCACGGGGCTGGCCCGCCTTGCGCGCCTGCACCGGCGCGGGCTTGCTGGCAACCCCGCGCCGCCGCTATGCCGTTGCCATGACTTCAGTAGCGCCAGTACCCGTTGCCGATCCGGATATCCTGCTACGTCAATCCCTGTTCAGGCACCGCGCTTTCGCAACCGGGCTACTGCTCCTGATGGCAGCCTTGGCAATCACCGGCTACGCTTTGCCCTTCAGCCCCTGGGTCGGCCTGCTGCGCGATTCCGCGAAAGCCGGCTTCATCGGTGGCGTCGCCGACTGGTTCGCGGTCACCGCCTTGTTCCGCCATCCGCTCGGCCTGCCCATCCCGCACACCGCCATCCTGCCGGCGCAAAAGGAACGCCTGGGCGCCGCACTTGGCCGCTTCGTCGCCACCCATGTCTTTACGGAGGCCGATGTCCGCCGCTTTCTCGACAATTTGGACAGTCCCGGCATCCTGCAGCGCTTTCTCGCCGATCCCGCCTCTACCCAGCCCGCTGCAACCGCGTTGGCCGCCATGCTGCCGAAACTGCTCGCCAGCATCGAGGATGGCCGCGCTCGCCGTCTGCTTGCCCGCTTCCTGCCCCGCCTGATCGGCGGCCAGGCCGCCGGCATCATCGTCGCCAGGGCTTTGACCGGCTTGGTCGAAGGCGGCCGTCACCAGGAAGTATTTTCATTCATTCTGAACCAGTTAAAGGAAACCCTTGCCGCGCGGGAGGAGGCTCTGCGCGAGGCCATCAAGGACCGGGTAAAGCAACAAGGCGGCAGGCTCGTCGGCTGGGCCATCGGCGCCAGCCTCGCCCGCCGGGTCATTACTGGGGTCAACACCGAACTCGAGCGGATTAGCCCCGACAGCTCGGAAATGCGCGATGCTTTCGACGAATGGGCCCGCCGCGAAATCAGCCGCATGGAAACCGACCCGGAACGCGCCGCCGAACTCGGCCGCGTCTTGAAAGGCGTGATCGCCCACGACACCGTCCGCGCCTGGGCATGGGATGTGTGGTCCCGCCTGCGCCACGCGCTGGAACAGGACGCCGCCCGCCCGCATGGCCGAACCGTGCTGGTAATCGAGGACGCGCTGGCGACACTGGGCAACAGCCTAGCCACCGATCACGCCGCCCGTGCCCGGGTAAATGCCGCCGTGCAAGAGGCCGCTATGAATGTCTTGCCTAAAGCGCAAGCCGAGCTCGCCGAATTTATCGGCCGCGTCATCGGCCAGTGGGACGCAGCGACCATCACCGAAAAGTTGGAACTCCGCATTGGCAAAGATCTGCAATATATCCGCGTCAACGGCACCCTGGTCGGCTTCGTCCTGGGCGCTGCGATCTACGGCCTATTGATCCTGACCCACTAATAGAGATTTTGGAAAAAAACCCAAAACTCGTTTCACTTGCGAGCACAGGACTTCAGGTCTGACTTACCCCGAACCCACCGCCATGCCGGCGAAGGCCGGCATCCCCGCCTTTTCTTCAACATGGTGCAGGCTGATGGTTGATCCGTAGATGCACGCCTTCACCGGCATGACGGGTTGGATCAATGGTGAGCCCGGTGGGATTCGAACCCACGGCCATTCGATTAAAAGTCGAATGCTCTACCGGCTGAGCTACAGGCTCTCCAGCGCGGCAGAAATAGGCTTTTCGCCGCTCCGTCAATAGCCGTGCAAGCTATCCGGCCATCGACATTTTGATGATGGAATCAGGATTGACCACCGCGCCGCTCTGCGGATCGCCCTTTTTGATCTGCTGCACGGCGTCCATCCCAGACGTCACTTGCCCCACGATCGTGTATTGCCCGTCCAGAAACGTCGCCGGCGCAAAGCAGATGAAAAATTGGCTGTTTCCGGAATTCGGATCGGAAGTGCGTGCCAGCCCGACGGTGCCGGTGAGAAAGCTGGCAGTGTTGGTGAACTCGGCAGGCAGATTGGACAACTTGCTGCCGCCGGTGCCGGTATTGCTGGGATCGCCGGTCTGCGCCATGAAGCCGGCGATGACCCGGAAAAACTGGCAGCCGTTATAGAAGCCCTGTGCAGTCAGCGTCTTGATGCGCTCCACCGATACCGGCGCCAAATCTGGCCGCAGCTTAATGGTCACCTGGCCATATTTCAGATCCAAATAGACGGTGTTGGAAAGGTCATCGGCGTTGGCTGATTCAGTCATGAAAGTTTCCGTGATAAGAGGCGTTGCGGCAAGCGTGCCGATAAAACCGCGCCGCCTGAGCAGGCGCGAAAGCATTTGTCTCATATGCGTTCCTCATTTTTCCTTCAAACGGGCCATCGTGCGCGCATAGGTAAGCTGCGGCACGAACGAAGAGATATCCCCGCCGAAGGATGCGATATCCTTCACAAAGCGCGAGGAGATGAACTGATGATGCTCGCTCGCCATCAGAAACACGGTTTCAATTTCGCAATCCAGTCGGTAATTCATTCCCGCCATCTGAAATTCGTAGTCGAAGTCAGATACCGCGCGCAGGCCCCTGATGATCATCCCAGCCCCAACCTCGCGAGCGCAATGGATCAGCAGGCTCTCATACATCTTCACCTCGATCACAATGCCGGTTCTGGCGGCAATGATGTCGGTCTCGTTGCGCACCAGCTCCGCCCGCTCCTGCAGCGGGAAGATCGGCGCTTTGCCCACATTGATGGCGACCCCGACCACAAGCTTGTCCACCAGCTTGGCGGCGCGCGAGATGATGTCGATATGGCCGTTGGTGATGGGATCAAACGTGCCCGGATACAGGGCGATCCGCTCTTTAGGCATCGTCGTTCTCCTGCTCCTGCTCAACCACGGGGAACACGCTGGTGACATGCTCGTCTTCGTCGACCCGAAATAGCGTGACACCCATCACCGAACGGCCGGTGATGCGCACCTGGTCCACCGGCACCCGGATCAGCCTTCCACCATCGGTGACCAGCATCACGTCATCGCCCGGCCGCACTTGGAAGCTGGCGGCCACCGCCTTGCCGTTGCGCCGCGCGCTCAAGGTGATGTTGGAGATCCCCTGCCCGCCCCGGCCGGTAACCCGGTATTCGTAAGCCGATGAGCGCTTGCCAAACCCGGCATCGGTCACGGTGAGCAGAATCTCTTCACCCGCCGCCAGCTCGGCGATCTTCTCATCAGAAAGGGCAATCTCCGCCACCGGCTCTTCCACCTCCGCGGCCGCCTCGATCGCTTCCTCATCGCCGATCCGCCGTTGCGAGGCGGCATATTTTAAATAGGCGGCGCGCTCATCCGGCGTCGCCTCCACATGCCGCAGCACCGACAGGCTGATCACCGCATCGTCGTTGAGTAATTTGATACCGCGCACGCCGGCGGAATCCCGGCCGGAGAACACCCGCAAATTCTCGTCGGTGATCTGAAAGCGGATGCAGCGGCCGAGCCTGGTCGCCAGAAACACGTCATCGCCTTCGCGGCAGGTGGCCACACCGATCAGCCGGTCGCCCTCGTCCAGTTTCATCGCAATCAGGCCGGCGGCACGGACATTCCGGAAATCTGAAAGCTTGTTGCGCCGCACGCCGCCGCTGGCCGTAGCGAAGGTCAAATGAAGGTTCTCCCACAGACCCTCATCCTGCGGCAGCGGCAGCACGGCGGTGATCTCGTCGCGCCCCAGCTCGGGCAGCAGGTTGATCAGCGCCCTGCCCTTGGCGATGGTCGTCGCCTCCGGCAGGCGCCACACCTTCTCCCGGAAGGCCTTGCCGCCGGAGGAGAAGAACAGCACGTATTGATGCGTATGCGCATTGAAGCTGCGCGTCACCACGTCATCGCCGCGGGTCGAGGTCGCGGAACGCCCGCGCCCGCCGCGGTTCTGCGCCCGGAACGTCTCCAGCGAGGTACGCTTGATGAACCCGTCACGGGTCAGCGTCACCACCATCTGCCCCGGTTCGATCAGGCTTTCATCATCCTGCTCACTGTCGAAATTCTCGATCGTGGAGCGCCGCGGCGAGGCTATTTTCGCGCGCGCCGCCACCAGCTCGTCGCGCATGACCTCCAGCCGGCGGATGCGCGATCCGATAATCTCCAGCAGCTCGCCGATGCGGGTCGCAACCTCGGTAAGCTCGGCTTGAATCTTTTCGCGCTCAAGACCCGTCAGCCTGGCCAGGCGCAGTTCCAGAATGCCGCGCGCCTGCGCCTCGGTCAGCCGCATCGTATTGTCATCGGCGATGATATTGCCGATGTCATCGATCAGCGCCAGCAGCGGCGCGACATTCTCCGCCGGCCAGTCGCGCTCGATCAGCGCGGCGCGCGCTGTCGCGGCATCCGGGCTGCGGCGGATGATGGCGATCACCTCGTCGATATTGGCAACCGCGGTCGCGAGACCCACCAGCAGATGCGCCCGGTCGCGCGCCTTGCCTAGTTCGAACCGGGCCCGGCGCAGAATCACCTCTTCGCGAAATTCCACAAAGCAGATCAACAGATCCTTCAATCCCATCTGCCGCGGCCGGCCGCGATCCAGCGCCAGCATGTTGATGCCGAACGAGGTCTGGAGATTGGTAAAACGATAAAGCTGGTTCAGCACCACATCGCCGGTGGCGTCGCGCTTCAGCTCGATAACGATGCGCATGCCGTCGCGATCGCTCTCATCGCGCAGATCGCCGATCCCTTCGATCTCCTTGGCCCGCACCAGTTCCGCGATCCGCTCCAGCAGCGACGATTTGTTCACCTGATACGGAATTTCCGTCACCACGATCGCATCGCGGTCTTTGCGTATCTGCTCGATCCCGGCGCGCGCCCGCAGGGTGATGGAACCACGCCCCGTTTCGAAAGCGGAGCGGATGCCGGCGCGGCCCAAAATGATGCCGGCGGTCGGAAAATCCGGCCCAGGCACGATCGCCATTAGCTCGTCCAGCGTGATGTCCGGATTTGCGATCAGCGCCAGCGTCGCATCGAGAATCTCACCGGGATTATGTGAAGGGATATTGGTCGCCATACCCACCGCGATGCCGCTAGCGCCATTGATCAGCAGGTTGGGAAAAGCCGCCGGCAGCACCACCGGCTCCTTCTCGCTCTCATCGTAATTCGGCTGAAAATCGACCGTATCGTTGTCGATATCTTCCAGCAGCAACATGGCCGAAGCCGCAAGCCGCATTTCGGTATACCGCATCGCCGCCGGCATATCGCCGTCGACCGATCCGAAATTTCCCTGGCCGTCGATCAGCGGCAGCCGCATGGAAAATTCCTGCGCCATCCGCACCGCGGCCATATAAATCGCACTATCGCCATGCGGGTGGTACTTGCCCATCACGTCACCCGCCATACGCGCCGATTTTCGGTACGGCTTATCGGGCGTATTGCCGGATTCGTTCATCGCAAACAGAATACGCCGATGCACCGGCTTCAACCCATCCCGCGCATCCGGCAGCGCCCGCGATACGATGACGGACATGGCATAATCCAGATAGGATTTGCGCATCTCCTGTTCGATCGACACAGGCTCCTGGCCGCGCGGCATCGCCGGCCCGGCGCCCGATTCGTCAGTAATGTCACTCATATCAGGCGGGGTTCAGAAGCAAAAACTGGCGGTGGCCGCCGGCTGAATTGGCGGCGTCCATATAACGCGCTGGATCCATTAAATAAAATATCCCAATGGTCCAGAATTTTATAAGGATTTTGGGTGAAAAGTCAACTTTGAGGCAGTTTATTTAGCCCCGCGCCGCCGGCTGGAAGCCTTCGGCTGCGCCAGCTGCCAACGCGGTCGTGCGGCATGAAACAGGCTACAAGAACGGCAGGTTCAAATATGTCGGCCAATGGAGGAATCGATGCCAATCTCCGCCCCAGAATCAGGATTCCCTGCAGCCTACCCGGCGGGTCCGATGGTCTTCGACCCAAATCCCGATCGTATTTTCTCCGCAATGAAGAAGCTTTGCCTGATGCATCGGCTGCGAGCGCGCGATCATAGACCTTTCAGTGTCGCTCGCTCGCTCAAATTCCACCGTCTTCTGGTCTGCCCAGCAGTTCCAGCACCCAGCCCTCCTGCGAGGGCCGCGCGATCACCGCCTCCAGCGGCGTTGCCCAATCCAGCTTCGGATGCGGCCGGCGCAAGCATTCGGCCGCGGCATCCGGGCTGCCGAGGATCGCCGCCAGGCTGTCGCGCAGGCGCGCCACGCACCGGCAGCGCCTGGCGATCGCGATCACGAGTCGCTCGAACGTGGCGATATCCTCCAGGCCGCGATCAATTCCGTCTTCCGGTAGAAAGATGGGCAGTCCGCCACGGTCCAGCACAGCGTGCGGCAGCATCAGATTTGCGGACAAGCCGAAATCTTCCACCGCCAACGGCGTCGGATCCGGCACCATTCTTAAAAACGCTTGCGTCCGCTCTGCCAGGCTGCCGCAGACATTGCTGTAGCCGAATGCCGGCCGGCGCAGCGCATCAAAAAATCCAAGCTCGAAGGCCGTCCCATCATCGGCGGAAGGTCCGCGGAATGGCGTCAGATTAGCGATGATCGCATCGCAGCCGAGCATCATCTCGCGGTTTTGCCGGTAAATGCGAACCGACGCATCCGGCGCGCCTAAATCGCCCCCGTTAACCAGCGGCGATTTTGCAACGATATTGTGGCGCAAGCAGATCTCCGACTTCCGCCGAAAAATCTCCCCGCCGTTTGGCATGAACACTTCCGGACCCGCATTGTAGATGCTGAGCAGAACATGCAATTTAGGCGCGCCCTTTGTACCAGAATCCCCGTCGGCAGAATCGGTGTTCAAGCGCCTTATAGCGGAGCGCCGCAAGGTGACAAAACCTGGTGTGATTCAGCCCAGATGCCAGCCGGACGCCTGCGGCTGATCTTTCAGAAGCCGGCGCCATCGGCTATATGCAACTTCAAGACGTACATACAGAATTTGACAACCAGGTGTAGCCAACTTCGCGAAATGTTTCCGCTGCTTTGGCTCATCTACAGATCGATCACGGAGCCGATCCGCGCAACCGATCGCTTGGCGATGGATGCCTTGGCGTGACCCAGCTGCCGCAACACCGCCGGCGCCTCCAGCCGGATCAGCGAACCGGGAATGACGATGACCACCAGCAGTTCCAGCAGCGTGAAACGGGCTTCCCCATCCGGCTTTCTTGATTTAAGAAAACCCGGGTGTTCAAATGAGTTTTTATGTCCGTCGTCACTGTCTGCTCCGCGTTCCGCCCGGCTATACCATCACGCCGGAACGGTGCCAGGCGGCGCCTGGCTGTCTGCAATCGGCCTTTGGAGTTGATCCGTGGTTCCGTTTTTTAAATGCATGCTGGTCGTTGCTGCAACGACAGGATTGCCGCCGCGCGTGCTGCCGGTCATCCAGAGCATCGAGGGCGGCCAAATCGGCATGGTGCGGCAGGATACGAACGGGACCGCCGATCTCGGCGTCATGCAGGTCAACACGATCTGGATCCCGGAACTGGCGGCACGCGCCGGTTTAGGCACAGCGCAAACCCGGCAGCTTCTGATCGAGGATCCCTGCTTTAACATCGCGGCTTCCGCCCTGATCCTGCGCACCTACCTCGTGCAGACAAACGGCCAGTTGATCGCCGCCATCGGCGACTATCATTCCCACACCCCGGCGCTAAATTCCGCCTATGCCGCACTGGCCGAAACCAAAGCCCGCGCGCTGTTCGAAACGAAATAGCTGTAAAAAAAGCGGCGCAAAAACCTTCTATTCATTTGAAGCCGGGAGCTGGTACCGCCGAAGGTCCCGATTCAAAAATGTTTGCTTCTTTTTTTAAAAAACAAGCGCTTCCTCACTTCAGTCGCAAGGCGATGTCGGCGCAGAGGGTGCCACCTGCGCTGCATTGCCTGGCAAGGGCAAGGCGGCCACGCAATTCTCGCTCACCCCATGGCTCGTGGCGTCGAACTCCGTGATGTAGATGCGGTTGCCGGCCATCTGGATCTGCGCCGGCGTTCCGAGCGGTGCGATATGCTGGTAGAATTGCGGCCATTCGCGCTTGGATGCGCTTTGCCCGGCATGGCCAAACACCGCCCACACCCGCCTGCCTTGCATCTGTTGCGCAACCGCATGTTGCAGGTCGCCGTCGGAGTCGCGCAGCACCACGGACACGGCGCCGGCCGGCAGATACATGCGCAAAATCGGCAGCGCGCCCTCGTCGTTCAGATAGACCACGTCGCCCGGCGCAACTTCGCCGGCCAGCATCTGCGCCGCGATATCCCAGCGCGGCTTGGTCTCCGCGCCGTAATAGGGCGCCAGGTTGATCACCAGCACGGCAGCAAAGCCGGCGAAGGCGGCGATCCTGCCGCGGCGCGGCAGCGTTGCGACCGCGACGCTGGCGCCGATGCCGGCCAGCACCGCAAACGGAGCTTCGCTCCACAGGATGTAACGCGGCAGCAACAGCGGCTTCCAGATCGAAATGACGATCGTCGCCACCGGCAAGATCAGGAACGAGAGCCCCAGAACCGCCAGCGGCCCCGGCCGATGCCGCAGCCGCCACGCGCCCAGCACCGCGGCGGTCACAAGCCCGGCATCGATCAGCCACATCAAGGCGGCCGGCGTCGGCACCGCCATCAGCTTGAAGGTAACCGAATCCGCCACCCGCATCAGATAGATCGACGCGATATTGTACCAGACACGCGCGCCGGTCAGCGGCGGGATCCAGTCGAAGCTATGGACAAAGCCGTTCTGCACGGTCATTGCCATAATGACATAGAATGGCCCGCTCAGGGCAGCGATGACGGCATCCGCGATCAGCAGGTTGTGGATCAGCGTTTTGCGGTCCGGCGATTTCCAGGCCATCACTGCACCGATCAGATTGGCGGTGATGACCCAGGGCATCCCATCCCCCAGCACGTCCAGTGCCGCGGCGGAACCCAGCGCAAACACCGCCCAGGCCCAACGCGCCGCGCCTTGTCTGAACACCGAGACGGAGGCCGCCGGTATATCCAAAGCCAGCATGGCGATCCCGAACAAGGCCACCAGGATCAGGCTCATTTCCATCGTGTAGGAACGCGCCTCCTGGCTGAAAGCCAACGCGGTCGGCGACAGCCCCAGGATCACGGCGGCGAAAGCCCCGGCAGTCCGCCCGGCGATGCGTTTGCCGATCAGATAAACCATGGCGACCGAAAGCGCGCCGAAGGCCGCCGACGGCAGGCGCAGCCAGAATTGCGGATTGCCGAGCGGCACCAGCGCGGACAGCATTAAAAAGAAGCTCGGCATGTGGTGGTTCAGGAAGGAATCATGCACCAGGGCAGCCGGCGTCAGGCTGACCCGCTGCATGGTGAACACCTCATCCAGCCAGAACGGCCGACGGCCCAGATCGATCAGCCGCAGGATCAGCGCTGCGATGAAAATCAGCGACGGCACAACCGCCTCATGGGCAATCCAGAGCGAGCCTCGCCAGGCAGGCTGATCCGAGCTTGCTGCTTCGCGAGCCGCAGCACTTTGCGATGCCGGCATTGCGGTGAAAGAATTGGTCACGCCAAGGCCTCCGTTCTGCCCCCGGCGATGCTTCCCGGCTGCGTTGCCTGTGCAGCCTCGAAGCCTTCGGACTGGCTCTGAGACTGCGCGGCGGGTTGATAAGCAGGCTGCGCCGATTCCAATTCCGGGGCAGCAGGCCGCCAGTCGCGAAAGAAATTGCGGCCGATGGCGCCTGCCAGCGTTTGAATGTGAATTTGCACGACATCGAGATAGTGGTGCAAACCGGTGGCGAGAATATGGCTAATCGGCTTCTCGGTCAGGACTTCCCTTAAATATTCCGCAACCTCGATCGCCTCGGCGGTCCGCGACAACCCGTAGATCCGCCGCAAATCGTCGAGATGCGCCTCCGTCCGGCGCAGGCAGAGCAGTATCGAGCGCGGCGAGGACTGATCGCGCAGCAGAAAATGCACCACATCCTCGGCCGAAAAACTTGCTCGCGACAGCCGTTTGAAGGCGTGGTACCCTGCCGCCGCCCGCAGCACGGCATTCCACTGCGTCAGCTCCGCCACCCGCTTCGCCTCGCCTTCGCGCGGCAGCAATGCCGTGTATTTGATATCCAACATGCGGGTCGTCTGATCGGCGCGCTCGATCAGCCGGCCGATTTCGTAAAAATACCAGCCCTGGTCGCGATATAGCGTGCCTTCTGTAATGCCGGTATGCGCCTGCACGCCATCCTTCAGCCGGTGGCACAGCCGGGCCAGCGCATCCCCCTGCAGATCCGCAGGCGTCAGCTGGCTGACATAGCGGTGAAATACGTTGATATGCCGCCACATCTCGGTGCTCATCAGCGGCCGCAACGTGCGCGCATTGGTACGAGCGTCTTCAACGTTGGAAGGTACCGAGGTCGGATTGCCGCGATCCAGCAGATAAAACCGCTTCACATGCTCCGCATCGACGGAAAATCCGCGCTCCGCGAAATTTGTCTCATCCGCATTGATCCGGATCAGCCCCAGCCAAGCTTCCGCCTCGTAACCCGGGCTCTCGAAACTCTGCGTTACCTCGATCAGCCGCGCCAGGTTTTCCACGCGCTCCAGATAGCGCGCCATCCAGAACAACCCCTCGGCATCGCGCGCCAGCAGGGCGTTATCCATTTTCATTCAGCGCCTCCTTCGGCGAAGCGCTCCGCCAGCACCCAGGTGTCTTTCGACCCGCCGCCCTGGCTGGAATTGACGATCAGGCTGCCGCGTTTCATCGCCACCCGGGTCAGACCGCCCGGCAGCACCCAGCTCTCCTTGCCGGTGACGATGAACGGCCGCAGGTCCAGATGCCGCGGCCCGATTCCGTCCTCACCCAAAGTCGGCGCCACCGAGAGCCCAATAAGCGGCTGGCTGATCCAGTTATCTGGATCCGCCAGCAGCGAGGCCCTTGCCGTCTCGAGCTCGCCCCTCGAAGCCCGCGGCCCGATGGTGATGCCGTAACCGCCGGATTCGCCCACCGGCTTGGTCACCAGCTTGTCGAGATTATCGAGGGTATATTGCAGCCCTTCCTTCTCGCGGCAGATATTGGTCTGCACGTTGTTGATCAGCGGCTCCTCGCCCAGGTAATATTTGATGATCCGCGGCATGTAGGCATAGACCGCCTTGTCATCCGCAACGCCGGTGCCGACCGCATTGGCGATCGCGACATTACCCGCTTTCCAGGCGCCGATCAGCCCGCGCACGCCAAGTATGGATTCCGGCCGGAACACCGCCGGGTCCAGAAAATCGTCGTTCAGCCGCCGGTAGATGGTGTGCACCGGGCGCAAGCCGGAAATAGTCCGCATATAGACCCGGTCGTTCTCCACAATCAGGTCCGCGCCTTGCACCAGCGGCACGCCCATCTCGCGCGCCAGAAACACGTGCTCGAAATAGGCCGAGTTGAAAATCCCCGGCGAGAGCAGCACCACCTGCGGATCGTCCAGCCTGCCAGGCGCGATCTCGGTCATCGCCGCGCGCAGCCGCCGGCCGTAATCATCCACCGGCCGCAGGCGTATTCCCGCCATCAGATCCGGAAAGGAACGCAGCATCAGATGCCGGTTTTCGATGACGTAAGACACGCCGGAAGGGGTGCGCGCATTGTCTTCCAGCACGCGGAAATCGCCGAACTCGTCGCGGATGATATCGATCCCGCAAACATGCACATAGGTGCCGTGCGGCACCGGAAAATCCTTCATCTCCGGCCGGTAATTGACGTTGCCGTAGATCAGCTCAGCGGGGATGACGCCGTCCTTGATGATCTTGCCCTCGCCATAGATATCGCCCAGGAACGCATTCAGCGCCGCCACGCGCTGGCAACAGGCCTTCTCCAGCAGCGCCCATTCGCTGCTGGTAATGATGCGGGGAATGCAGTCGAAAGGCAGAATCCGGTCGATCGCTGTGGCATCGGAATACACGGTGAAGGTCACACCCAGATCCATCAGCTCCGATTCTGCGGCGGCGGCCCGCGCCAGCAGCGCATCCATGCCGATCTCGCTCAAGCGCTCGGCCAGCCATTGCGGCACCGGCCCGGCGTCGTGGCGCCGGTTGGTCAGCTCGCAGAAATATTTTCCGGGGTCGTAGCTTGGCCAGGCGCGTCTGAAAAGATCGTTCAACGCAACCGCTCCGGTCCGGCGTTTTGGCGCAGTCTTATGGCGCCCGCTCTGCCGAGGCGGCTGGCTGCCGATCTCCTCGGCAATGATCGGTGACGCGCCAAGGATTTCATCATTTCATTTACAATCTTATCACAGTTCCAACGCAAATCCCGGCGAGCTGCCGTTAAAGCAGCTTTTCTGAACCTGACATGCAAAGCCCGGACCACACAAGGCCATTTTATGCGCAGGTAAGTGGCAGCCGTCACCCCGGCCCCTTGATTAAGTGTCGGGAAACAAACTTAATTCCCACTCGCACAGTCCGGCTTCGTCTGTTAGGTCTCTAGAATGCTTTTTCCGGCGCCCCAATCTTCGCCGCCTTGCGCCAGCGACCTGGTACCGCGCCTGGCCGCTTCAAGCCGGATTATCGGGCGAACCCGAAATCGGGCTTGATGGACCAGAACTCGCCCTTTTCGCGTGACGAAATGGTGGACCGCACCGGCCGGCTGCGCACGCCATGGGTCCCGGTCATGGAGGCGGTACGCGCGATCGGCCCGGAGGAGCTGGCACGCCGCGCCGAATCCCTCAACCGGCAGGTCCGCCTTGCCGCCCCTTACGGCGCGGTGACCTCGCATCATTACGACCCGCTGCCGGCGCCACTGACCGCCTCCGAATTTCTGGTTCTGGAATCCGGCCTGCGTCAGCGCGCCAACTTCCTCAACGAGCTGTTGGCGGACCTCTATGGCGAACAGAACATGCTGCGAAAAGGCCGCATTCCGCCCGCGACCGTACTCGGCAATCCGCATTTTCTGCGCAGCCTGCGTACCTGGAAGGCCCTGCCCTATCCCAGGCTTTCCTTCTACGCCGCCGACCTTATCCGCGGCCAGGACGGCAAGTTCCAGGTGTTGCGCGACCATACCGGCATTATCCCCGGCCTCGGCCATGCGCTGACCCTGCGCCGCGTCGCCACCAGCCTGCTGCCGGAACTGTTCCGTGCCGGCGGCCTGCGGTCGCTGCGCCCGGCTCGCGAAATGCTGGTCGATCACCTGCAGCGCGAAACTCAAGGCGGCCTGATCGCCGTGCTCTCTTCGGGCATTGCCAAGCCGGAGCTTGCGGTGGACATGATGGACGATGCGCTGCTGGCCCGCGCGCTCGGCGTTCTGCTGATCGAGCCCGGTGACCTCGCCGCCCGCGCCGGCGCCCTGCATCTCAAAACCTTGAGCGGCCTGCTGCAGGTCGCGACCCTCATACGCGGCCTCTCCGGCATCGATCTCGACCCGCTCGAGCAGGGCTTCCGCCCCGGCGCTGGAATCCCCGGCGCCTTCGGCGCCATCCGCGCCGGCGATTTGCGGATCCTCAACGTCCCGGGCAGCTCGCTGGCCGAGAGCCCGGATCTGCACCCTTACTTCGACGATCTGTTCCAGCGTCTGCTGAAGGAAGCGCCGGAGCTTGCCACCGCCACCGAGGATTTGCGGGACCAGGCCTCTAGAGCCCCTTTCGTCAGCGGCAGCAACCTGGTCTCCTCGGCGCTGCTGTTCCGGCTCTACGCCTGGCACGACGGCAAGACGTGGCAGGTTTTGCCCGGCGGCCTTGCCTTTGGCCTGGAACAGGAAGGTGCTACCGGCAGCATGAAAGATGTCTGGGTGCTGGATGCGGACGAGCCGCATTTTTTCTCCGGCGCGCCGCCTGCCATCGAGCCGCCGCCGCGCGCCGCCTTCCTACCCGCCGCCAATCTGCCTTCCCGCGTCGCCGACAATCTGTTCTGGCTCGGCCGCTCGGTCGAGCGCCTGGAATCCTCCTGCCGCCTGCTGCTGCTGGCGCTGCCGCGCCTGGAATCCGGCACCAGCCTGCCGCGCGATATGGCGGAGCGCAGCCTGCTCGTCCGCAGCCTGGCGCAGGCCGGCCTGCTGCCGGCCGATATCGCCACCGGCGCCGTCTCCGGCCATTTCCTCCGGCAGACCTTGGCGCGCCGCAAGCCAATCGCCGGGCTGGTGAAGGAAGTCGCGAGGCTCGTCACCGCCTCAAGCGAACGCCTGAGCTCCAGCATGCTCACAACCGTGCAGTTCACCTTGGACCAGGCGACCGAGGCATTGAACTCGAACGAAGAAGCCGCCTTGCCCGTCATGCTCAGCTTCGCCGCCACCTTTGCCGGCATCGCCGCCGAGAACATGTCGCGCGACGGCGGCTGGCTGTTCCTGGAAATGGGCCGCCGCCTGGAACGCGCCGAGACCCTGGCCGACAGCCTGGCCATCCTGCTCGACGCGCCGCCCGAACGGCTGGAACCTGGCCTGGCGCTTGGCATCGAGCTCGCAGATTCCGTCCTCAGCTACGATCTGCGCCATGCCGGCATCCTGGCGCCCGGCCCGGTTCTGACCATGCTGCTGGCGGATGCCAGCAACCCCCGCAGCCTTGGCTTTCAATGCGCCGCTTTGCGCTGGACGCTGGAGCGCCTCGGCGCCGAGGACGACGCGCAATCCGCCAAACTGCTGTTGCACGAGGCAATCGACTTGGCCGGCTACACCGCCGATCTTAGCACGCCGCTTGCCAACATCGCCGCCCGCCTGCGCCTGCTATCGGATCGGGTGCAGCGGCGCTTCTTTACCTTGCTGCCGGAGGCGCATCGCCTCGACGATGACGAAGAGGCGAACGGCCGCCTTGCGGATGGCGCCGCCGCGAAGGACCGGCCGGCAGACGACGACCCTGAGGCGCCACCCGCGGATGGCCGCCGCGCATAGCCCATGATCTATCGCCTGCACCACGCCACCACCTACGACTACGCCTCCCCCGTCGTTCTCGGTACCCATTTCATGCATTTGCTGCCGCGCGAACGGGCCGGCCAGTTGATCCGTGAATCCAGCCTTGATATTTCGCCCAAGCCCGATAACCGGCGCAACGAAATCGATTATTTCGGCAACTTCACCACCACCATCTCGGTCACGGCGCCGCACAAGAAATTCGTCGTCAGCTTGAGCGCCACCGTCGAGGTGCAGCAGCCCGAACCGCCGCCGCCGCAGGAGACTACCGCCTGGAAAGATGTCGCCGCCATCGCCATGAGCTGGACCGACACCGCCGAGTTCTGTCTGCCCAGCCCGCTTGCCACGCCTAATCAGGACATCTTGGCCTATGCCGCGATCAGCTTCCCGGCAGATCGGCCGATCCTCGCCGGCCTGCTGGATCTCAACCGCCGGCTCTTTGAGGATCTGAAATACCGCTCCGGCGTCACCAATACCGGAACCACCGCGGCGCAGGTGCTGAAAAGCCGCGCCGGCGTCTGCCAGGATTATGCCCATCTGATGATCGCCGCCTTGCGCGCGCTCGGCCTGCCGGCCCGCTACGTCTCGGGCTATTTGCGAACCTACCCGGTGGCGGGAAAGGAGAAGCATCGCGGCGCCGACCAGTCCCATGCCTGGGCGAGCGCCTGGATCGGCGACGATTTCGGCTGGATCGATTTCGACCCCACCAACAACCTGCTGGTCTGCGCCGAGCATGTCACTTTGGCCTGGGGGCGCGACTTCCAGGATGTCAGCCCATTGCGCGGCATTATCCTGGGCGGTGGCCGGCACTCCTTGCGCGTCAACGTCGACCTGGACCCGGTACTCACGTAACTGCCCGCGGATCATTGGCGCTGCCTGCTAAATCCGCTATGCAAACCGCAAAATCAAAATCGCGGAGTGAACATGCCCACGCCTCTGATGGACCCGGAACTCGCACCCTTCCTCGATCTGCTGCCGAAAATCGCTTTTCAGCGCGATTTTCTGCCCGCCTTCCGCGCCGGCATGATCGCGCAATTCGCAAACGCGCCCGATGACGCCCTGGCCGTCACGAACGCAAGCCATACCACCCCCGGCGGGGAAGGCGCGCCGCCCGTCCGCATCCTCGGCTACACGCCGCGAAACACCACATTCCCACTCCCGGCGGTGCTGCACATCCACGGCGGCGGCTACGTCATCGGCACGGCGGAAATGTCGCAGGCCTCCAACCGCCAGCTTGCCGCCGATCTCGGCTGCGCTGTCTTCTCGGTCGATTATCGCTTAGCACCGGAAACCCCGCATCCCGGCCCGATAGAGGATTGCTACGCCGCGCTGGCCTGGATCCACAAGAACGCCGCACAGCTCGGGATCGACCCGGACCGCATCGGCGTCAAAGGCGAGAGCGCCGGCGGCGGCCTTGCCGCTTCCTTGGCGCTGCTGGCGCGCGACCGCGGCAAATTCCCCCTCGCCTTCCAGCATATGATCTACCCGATGCTCGACGACCGCACCTGCACCCTGGCTGAGGCGCATCCGCATACCGGCGAATTCGTCTGGACGCGCAAGGATAATCATTTCGGCTGGTCCAGCCTGCTCGGCGCAGCACCCGGCAGCCCCGGTATCTCGCCCTACGCCGCCGCCGCGCGCGCCGAAAACCTCGCTGGCCTGCCGCCCACTTTCATTTCGGTCGGCGCACTGGATCTGTTCCTGGAAGAAGACCTCGACTACGCCCGCCGCCTGACCCGCGCCGGCGTGCCCGTCGAACTCCACGTCTACCCCGGCGCCTTCCACGGCTTCGACTTCGCCACCACCGCAAATGTCGTCGCGAAATCCAATCGCAACAGTTTAGATGCGCTGCGAAGGGCTTTAGAAAAGTAAGAAGTTCTTTTCCCTTAAAAGAAGAACCAAGAAGACTTCTTCACGCCAAGCCTGTGCTCTTACACGGCTGAAGCAACGATACCACCAAGGAATAAAACGATTAGCCAAAACTCCAACGACGGCGAACAGCTTCCTGGACTACCAGCCAACGCTTTCACCAAATTCGATCCTGCGCCGGATAACGAGTTCTACATTCAGCCGCGCCTGGTCACGCATATCGATGATGCTGCAATCGTTGCGGTCACCTCGCTCTACAGGGAGTTTCTGCCACCGCAAGGTGACATCCTCGATATGATGAGCAGCTGGGTCAGCCACCTGCCGCCTGAGACCGCTTATCGCAGCGTCACCGGCCTTGGCATGAATTTGCAGGAACTCGCGGCCAACCCGCGCCTGACTCAGCGCCTCGTGCAGGATCTGAACCAAAATCCAATCCTGCCTTGGGAAGCACAAAGCTTCGGCGCAGCCGCCCTCTGCGTTTCCGTGCAGTATCTGCAGCGGCCGATTGCGGTCTTCCGGCAAATCGCGCGCGTGCTCCGTCCCGCTGCGCCTTTTGTCGTCAGCTTTTCAAACCGTTGCTTTCCGACCAAAGCCGTCGCCATCTGGCGCGCGCTACAGGGGCCGCAGCACCAGCAACTTGTCACTGCCTACATGCAGGCAGCGGGCTTTCAGAACGTGGCGTCGAGAAGCTTTATGCCAAGTGCCGGCGACCCGCTCAGGGCGGTTATCGGCCAGGCGCCAAACAAGGTTTAGTACCGTCGTACGACGAGATGGCCGCGCTTGATCTGCTGGCGGGCGACGAAATAGGCCACCACGCCCAGCAGCAGCAGCATCGGGATGATGAACAACGCCGCCCAGAAGGCCACCGCCGCCAACAGCAGCAACACGCCGAACGCCGCAACACGCCCCGCGATGGTGCCAAGGCTCGGCCTCGGGCGATCGATAAACTCGCCGCCTTGCGTCATATCGATGATCGGTCCGTTTTGGTTTGCCATGATTTTAACATAGGCCTTCGGCGCGCCGGCAACAAGGAGAACCGGTCTGGATGCCGCACCGCCGCGGCTTTGGCTTCACGGCTTCATGCGCCTACATTAGCTAAATGCCGTCCGACGATCTTTTTGCCCCTGAAATCCAGCAAAAGCCTGCAAGCCTGCAACCGCTGGCCGACCGGCTGCGCCCCAGATCGATCGAAGAAGTCGTCGGCCAGGAACATATTCTAGGACCGCAAGGTTCGCTGACGCTCATGCTGGCGCGCGGGTCGCTCACTTCGCTCATTCTTTGGGGCCCACCCGGCGCCGGCAAAACCACCATCGCCAGGCTCATCGCCGGCGACAAGCTGCATTTCACCCAGATATCCGCGATCTTCTCCGGTGTGGCCGAGCTGAAACGCGTCTTCGACGACGCCGCCAAGCGCAAGCGCGCCGGCCGCGCCACCTTGCTGTTCGTGGACGAGATTCACCGCTTCAACCGCGCCCAGCAGGATGCGTTTCTGCCGGTCGTCGAAGCCGGAACCATCACCCTGATCGGCGCCACCACCGAAAATCCGTCTTTTGCCCTGAACGGCGCCCTGCTCTCGCGCTGCCAGATCCTCGTCCTGCGCCGTCTTGACGATGCCGCGATGGAACTTCTGCTCCTGCGCGCCGAGGCCGAAACCGGTGTCACCCTGCCTCTGAACCCCGAAGCCCGCGCCACCTTGCGCGCCATGGCCGATGGTGATGGCCGCGCCTTGCTCAATCTCGCCGAACAGCTTTTTGCCGTGCCGGACTCGACGCCGCTGAACTCGGAGCAGCTCGCCCAGCTCCTCTCCCGCCGCGCCGCCCTCTATGACAAGGACCGGGAAGAGCATTACAACCTGATCTCCGCGTTGCATAAATCGATGCGCGGCTCCGATCCCGACGCGGCGCTATACTGGCTGGCCCGCATGCTGGCCGGCGGCGAGGACCCGCGCTACATCGCCCGCCGCATCACCCGCTTCGCCTCGGAAGATATCGGCCTCGCCGATCCGCAGGCGCTGGCGCAAACCCTTGCCGCCTGGGAAGCCTATGAACGCCTCGGCTCCCCGGAAGGCGAGATCTGCATCGCCCAGGCCGTGATTTATTTGGCGACCGCGCCCAAATCGAACGCGGCCTATGCCGGCTTTAGCGCCGCCAACCGGGCCGCCAAGGAAACCGGCTCGCTGATGCCGCCCGCCCATATCCTCAACGCCCCCACCAAGCTGATGAAAAACCTCGGCTACGGCGCCGGCTACCAGTACGACCATAGCACTGAAGACGCCTTCTCCGGCCAGAACTATTTCCCCGAGGGTATGGGCCGTCCGGATTTTTACCGCCCCGCCGAGCGCGGTTTCGAACGCGAAATAGCCAAGCGCCTCGCTTATTGGTCTAAACTGCGCGAAAAGGCCGAATGACCGCTCCAACCACGCTTACCGTCGCCGAAGACGGCGCGGATTCTCGCCTCGACCGCTACCTTCGCCGTAATATCGACGGCCTGACCCAAAGCGTCATCCAGAAACTCTGCCGAACCGGCAAGATACGCATCGACGGCAAGAAAGCCGAAGCCAGCGCCCATCTGCCGCTTGGCGCCACCATCACTGTGCCGCCGATCGACCCGCCCGTCATCGCCCCCAAAACCCGCCAGGTCATGGTGATGGACGCGCACATGATCCGCGATCTAGAAGCGATGATCCTCTATCGCGACGATTCCGTCATCCTGCTCAACAAGCCTTGCGGCCTGCCCACGCAAGGCGGCAAAGGCATCGCCGTGCATCTCGACGGCATGCTCGACGCCTTGCGCATCGACGGCGCCGAGCGGCCCAAACTCGTGCATCGGCTGGACCGCGATACCTCCGGCGTGCTGCTGCTGGCGCGCGGCGTCAAAGCCGCTTCCAAGCTCGCCGCCGCCTTCCGCGGCCGCGATGTCGAAAAAATCTACTGGGCGCTGCTCTCCGGCGTGCCGCAACAGCTGGCCGGCCGTATCGATCTGCCGCTGACCCGCATCATATCCTCCGGCACCTCGCGCTCCGAACCCGCCAACCGCCGCGACCCGAACGCCGACAAGGCGGTCACCGAATACAAAATCCTCGACTATGCCGGCAGGAAATTCGCCCTCGCCGAGCTGGCGCCGCAGACCGGGCGCATGCACCAGTTGCGCGTCCACGCCCTCGCCCTCGGCACCCCGATCGTCGGCGACGCCGCTTACGGCGCGGCGTTTCCGGATGGCTTCGCGCCGCAACTGCATCTGCATGCGCGCCGCCTCACCTTTCCGCACCCCGAGGGCGGATTACTCACCGTCGAAGCCGAACTGCCCAGGCACATGCGCGAAAGTTTCGCCCATCTCGGCTTCGCCATCCCGGACACCGCCGCGCCCAAGCGAGGCCGCTAGATTTAACAGAATAGCGTGCTTTTTTTTAAAAAACCGGCGCAAAAACTTTTGGGATCTGGACCTGGAGCGTTTTCATGCCACCGCCCCAGGCCCGGATTCAAAAACGTCTTTTTGCTTCTTTTTCTTCAGAAAAAGAAGTGCTTAGTTATTTCCTCAATCGCTGCCGCCTCTTGATCCTTTGCCGTAATGGCGAAATAAGGACTGACTGATAAATGGGTGGATTAATGTCGTTAGCTTTGCGGAAATCGTTCGTCTCGAAGGGTCTGTGGAGCGGGCTCGCCCTCGTTCTGCTACTGGGCTCTTCGGTCGGCGCCAGGCTCGCCTTGAGCCAGGGCGATGATTCCGCGCCCGCCGCCAGCCAGTCCACAACGGCGCCGGATCAGACTGCCTTGCTCGCCCGCGGCAAGTACCTCACCGCCGCCGCCGATTGCATGCCCTGTCATAGCGGCCCCGGCCACGCGCCCTATTCCGGCGGCCTCGTCCTGAATACGCCGTTCGGCGGCCTCGCCAGCCCGAACATCACGCCGGACAAGACAACCGGCATCGGCAACTGGACGCCCCGGCAATTCTGGAACGCCTTGCATAACGGCACCGCCCCCGGCCACACCTATGTGATCTTCCCCAAGTATCTCTACCCGGCGATGCCCTTCACCTCCTACACCAAGCTCACCTATGACGACGTGCAGGCCATCCGCGCCTATTTGATGTCGTTCACTCCCATCCACGTTACGCCGACACCCAACACTTTGGCTTTTCCCTTCAGCCAGCGCCCGGTCCTGCTCGGCTGGCGCATTCTGTTTTTCCATGGCGGCCCGATGCAGATGGACCCCGGTTGGAGTCCGCAGGTCAAAAACGGCGCCTACCTGACCGAAGCCCTGGGCCATTGCGGCGAATGCCACACGCCGCGCAACATCATGAGCGGCATGATTATGGATCAGTCGCTCGCCGGCGCGCATATCGACGCCTTCTACGCCCCGAATATTTCCTCGGATAAAACCTTTGGCGTCGGCGGCTGGAACACGGATGATCTGGTCGCCTATCTTTATAACGATGGCAACATGAATAAAGGCTCGGCCTACGGCCCGATGGGCGAGGTCGTGCAATACAGCCTGAGCCAGCTGCCGAAATCCGACATCCAGGACATCGCGCTCTATCTGCAGACCATCGTGCCGGCGCGCGCCACGCCGGCAAGCGATAACGCTCCCGGCGCCATCGCCACGGCCGACGATCTCGGCGCCCAGGTCTACGCCGGCAATTGCGCCGCCTGCCATGGCCAGGACGGCAAGGGCCGCGCCACCGTGATCCCGCCTTTGGCCGGCAACAGCTCAGTTACCGCCGCCGATCCCACCAATGTGATCGGCGCCGTGCTGAACGGCTTAGCACCCTGGAATAACGGTCCGGCAATGCCATCCTTTGCCGCCGGCCTATCGGACACGGAAATCGCCGCGCTGACAAACTATGTCCGCACTTCCTTCAGCAATAACGCGACTGCGAACGCAACGCCGGATGCGGTCAAGAACGCCCGCACGATGGCGGCTGTTCTGCCAATGGCCAATGCCGCATCCGATGCCTTTGGCTGCCCGCATGTCAGCGGCACCGGCGGCAACGCCGCGTTGACCGACCCCGGCAATAACCTGCTGGAGATGATGACCGGCGCCACGCCCGACACCCTGCCCAACCGCACCCGCGCTTTGGTCGCTGCGTTGAAAGCCAATGACAGCACCATCACCGATGCAGACATCACCAACTATCTGGTCGCCGCCTACTGCCCGGTGGTCGCCGACCAGGCCGGCCTGACCAAAGCGGAACGGCAGACGGCGTTGGCGGACTTCATCGCCGGCGCTGAGCCGATCATCGACGCGCCGGCGGCCAAGGCGAATTAAGCCGGCAACGCCGCGCTATTCGGTCCGCTGCAAACCCAGATAAGCAAGCGGCGGCTTCAGGCCCAGCCGGCTTCGGGCCGCTTCCAGCGGCTCGGCTAGCAGTTGCACATAATCCTCGCCCGGCAACCATGCCGCGTCGCGGCCGCGGCAATAGCCTTCCCAGATCGCCCGCAGCGCCGGCTTGCCGCCCGGGGTGCGCCAGGCCTTGAACGCGGAGCCCACGGCGATCGTCGCCCAGCCCAATCCGCGGGTCTGTGCATAAGAGAACGCAACCAGGCAGGCCTCGCCCAGCGGCTGATCGGCGGGGTAGCCGGTGAGAACATGCCACACATCATGGCAATCGCGCATGCGGCGGCCGTACCAGGCGTAAGGGTGCAGCGCGTCCCGCCACGGATCTTCCGTGCGGCTGATTACCGCCAGCGCTTCGGCGGAATAGCCAGTGCGGTTGAGAAACTCGGCATAGGCGGCACCGACGCTGCCGGGCGCAAAGCTGCCCACGAAGCCAGTGTCGGAGAACCGCCCAGCCAGCTCCGTTCGCTGATACGCCAGCCGCCCGCCCAGCTCCGTGCGCAACAGCCGTTCATAGCCTGCTTTGACGGAGCCGACATTCAGCGCCCGCATGATTTTGAAGACCTGCGCCGTATCATTGGCATCCGCGAGCAGCCGGCGGAGCGCGGTTAAAGCGCCACGCCAATCGCGCCTTGTGGAAACCGCTCGTTCCAGAACCTGCGCGGCCATCGGACACACCTTTTACGAATGTCTATGTCCTATGTTGGTTACATCCGCACGCGTCAACGCCCGCTCTCTGCCATGGCGTCGTAGGGCACCGCCTTGGTGGGGGCACCGCCTTTTGCGATGCTGTTCTTCAACAAATCGCGGCAGACGGCGATCGGCGACGCGCCGTGCTCGATGGCGCCTGGCATCGCGCGTCCTGCGCCAGATCGTTGCACTGGATGCGTTGCCGTTGCCGACGATGTAACGACAGACCCGCCTCAAAGTCCCTGGAGCTTTCATAGCCGCCGTCCTAAAAGCCGTGCATGAGCCTCTCCGATCCGCTTCAGACGCTTCGCCGGCAATGACGAGAAAAATCTTTATCATCGCCGGCGAAGCGAGTGGCGACGTGCTTGGCGGCCGGCTGATGCGCGCCATGCAGGCACAACGCAGCGATATTCAATTCTCCGGCATCGGCGGCCCGCGCATGACGGAAGCAGGGCTGGTCTCGCAATTTCCCATGCAGGAACTAAACCGGATGGGCCTGGCGGAGATCCTGCCGCACATCATCCCGCTGCGCCGGCGCATCAGGCAGACCATTGCCGCCATCAACGCCAGCCGGCCGGATGTCGTGGTTACCATCGACAGCCCCGGCTTCACTTTGCGCGTGCTCAAAGGCATCCAGAACCTGGGGCTGAAGCGCATCCATTACGTCGCTCCTCAGGTCTGGGCTTGGCGGCAGAAGCGGGTAAAAAAATATCCCGGGTTATGGGATGAACTGCTTTGCCTGTTGCCCTTCGAGCCCGATTTTTTCGCCAAGCACGACCTACACCCAAGATTCACCGGCCATCCGGTTCTGCAATCGGGCGCCGACCAGGGCGTGGCCGAGCGCTTCTTCGCGACCCAAAAAATCCTGCGCAACGCCACCCCGGTCGTCATCATGCCAGGCTCGCGCGTCACCGAGACCAACCGGCTGATGCCGGTTTTCCGGGAGACAATGGCCAGGCTGCAGCTCGACATCCCAAATCTGGTGCCGGTGCTGGCGGCCGCGCCCGGTATCGCCGATGCGGCCGCCGCCATGACCGCGGATTGGCCGGTCGAGCCGATCATCGTCCGCACCGAGGCCGCCCGCTACGACGCCTTCGCCGCCGCCCGCGCCGCTTTGACGAAATCCGGCACCTCCACCTTGGAACTCGCCATGGCCGGCGTGCCGATGGCGGTGACCTATCGCGTCAACCCGATCAGCGGCGGCATCGCCAGGCGCGTCATCAAGGTAAAATACGTCGCCATGATCAACCTGCTGGCCGGCCGCGAGCTGGTTCCCGAATTGCTGCAGCAGGACTGCAAACCGGAGAAACTCGCCGCCACGCTGCACAGCCTGCTTACCGACGCGCAAGCCGCGCAGGCACAACGCGTTGGCTTTGCGCCGGCATTGGAAACATTGCACAGCCCCGGTTCCATCCCATCGGAAGCCGCGGCGGCCGCTATCCTGTCACACCTGCCATAGCAACGTAGCGCCACGGCTGTCAGAACGGCAGTGCAAGGCCGGCGGATTGCTAATCATCCGCCCGAAACATTCCAGAAGGACGATGCGTGCAAGCTTAGTCGCAGTGCCGGAATGTCTCGAATGAAACATTCCGGCACAAAATCGATTTTGGAACTAGGACTTTAGGTTATCCACCGGGCGGGACGTTTTGCCGTGGCAGGACGTTTCGCGCCTTGCCATGCTCCTGCTCAGGGGATGCTGCTTGTGACGAGGTTCGTAACGTTCACCGTCCCCAGGCCCACGGCGAGGCTATAGCCCTGTTGCGCCGGATAGGCCTCCTTCGATGTCACCTCCCGATTGAACAGAATGCCCGCCCCGGTCGCACCGTCCGCGCAATTTGTGGACCCCTTGATGCAAGGCTCCGCGATATTGCCGTAGGTCACATTATAGAATGTGCAGCCTGAAGAGATCTTGTTGCCCAGTGTGGAGTTGCAGGTGGAGCGTGCCAGCTTGTTTGCGTATTGCGCGGCCGCGAGCTGGTAGAGCACCGGCGCGAGGTTACCTGTTTGAGGCGCCTTGACCCCCTCGAGGCTAGCGGTCTGCTGGATTAGTGCTGCAATTCCCGCAAAGTCCGGTGCGCCAAACGACGTGCCGCCAAACGCATTGCCGAGCAGGTCGTTGGGGTTGTGATAATTGCAAGCAGATCCGCCTTCTTTTTTATCGGACATGCAGATCAGATAGAAGTGGTTGAAAATCCCGTTGGCGGCGAACAGCGACACGTCCGGCTGGTCGCGCCGATTGTCGTTAGGCATTCCTGGAATGGTGGTCAGCTGCCACTTAGGTTTCGTGAAGAACACGCTCTGGCCGCCACTTCCTCCGACACCGGCTTGCCCGAGCGTCGGATCCTGGACGCAGAGTTTCCCGGGCGTGGTCTTCGCCATCGCCGCGATTACCTGGCTCGCACAGGAATTGTTCCACGGCGTTTCCGGAATATAGGAAAGCGCGGACTGTCCGGTAGCCGAGTTCTTGCTGGCCCAGTACGTGCTATTCTGCCCCAGCGCGGTATCGAGGAAGTCGGTGCCCCCAACCGCGGTGTTGTAGGCCGTATCCGACAATCCGTTGATGAACAGACCATCGGACGCGATACCGCCTTCATTGGTCGACACGCCACTGTCACCGGTGGAAACGAATACCGCGATTCCCTCCGCGGCGGCTTCTTCCACCAGGTTCACCCAGCCGTCTTCGAAGGCGTAGCCGCTTTCTCCTTCATTGCCGCCATAGCTTATGCTGAACACCGTCGCGGTGGTGCCAGTCTCGACCAGGTTCTGCAGCGCCGTTTCCACGCCGAAATACAGCGGCGGCACCGTTGCGCATTCTGCCTCCAAAAGCGTCGCTCCAGGCGCCGTGCTTCCCGACCATTCGGCGTCTAATGCGGCCTCGCCTTCGTCGCCGGTGTATCCCGGTGACTTGCAGCTACCGGGGTTGATTTGGGTCAGCGTGCCTCCGTAGCCGTTGAGCCCGAACGTCGTGCGGAAGGTCGTAATATCTCCCGGGATTATCTTGGTCTGCTCCAGTAGCGCCACCGTGACGCCGGCTCCGGTGATCGGAGCGCCGATCGCGGAGCCGTTGAACAGTGGATTAATATTGTAGATCGTGGCGAAATCCGGCGGCGCCACCGCGTAGAACGTTCCTTCCGGCGTGGGCGCGGTAAAGCCCGGCGTCGCGCGACGCATCATCGGCTTCGGAAAGAAGTTGTTGAGGGTGACACCCGCGACTACCGGCAACAGCGCCGCCGGTACCGACGGCGCCGAAAGGTTCGAAATATGCGCCTCACCATGCAGGCTCACTTCATGCATCTCGGTATGGAACGCTCGCGCCACCGCGGCGGCCGAGCCGCCGAAATCGATTTCCATGCCGCTGCGCGACACGCTGTTTACCGTGAGCCCCTGTCTGGCTAGCCACTCGGTCACCTGGTCGATATCCGCCTGGGCCGGTCCAAACGCGCGCAGCTCCGCGGGCGTCAGCCAGCGATGATACTCCGGCGATGTTTTGTCCTGCTGCGCTTCCACCAGCTGATCGAGCGCCGCCTGCAGCGCGGCAGGCCGCTTCAGCTCCAGCCGTATTTCGGGAAATTCCGCTGCCGGCGGCAACGCGCCCATATCGGTCCCGAAACTAAGCGCCCCCGGCCGATCGCCTGACAGCGCCGCCACTGTCGTGTCATCCACCTGGGTGACCAAAGCCGGGGTGACCGGGGTCGCTGCACGTGCCGCAACCGCATCCATTGCGCAGAGCGACGCCGCGAGTAGCAGCCCGGCCCTGACGGACCGGCTGAAGAATGGAACCATAAAGCAAACTCCCCGGATAAATTCAAAAATACTGGCCGCCATCAGACAGCTGATCGCGAGTCCGGCGCGGACGGCAAAGGCTAACATGCAAACTTAGCATGTGTGAAGAGACATAATTCAATGGCTCGATAGGAATCCACTTGAATTCGCGAAACGCTTGCGCGCCGTTCCCAGCTTCAGCGCTAGAAGTTTACAGAGCGATTATACCGGAGATTGTATCCTCCATAATCCACATCCCAAGATTGATTTCTGCGCAATGTCCGTTTTCGCCGTTAGAGGAATTACCGCGCTCAATCCTGATCGTTTGTTACATGAACAAGCACATTCAGGCCGCCAGCTCAAACCACATTTGACACACGGATGTGCGACTACCGAATACTCATTGTGATTCCGTTACGTATTGTAAGCGCGGTGAAGTGGCTACGCTTGCTTTGCTAACAGCGCCGCCTCCATCGCAGCCACCGCGCTGATATTCACCAGGCCGCGCGCCGTTACACTGGGAACCGCGATATGCAGCGGCTTGCTCATGCCCAGCAGCAGCGGTCCGACGGTGACGCCCTCGCCGGTCGCTTTGACCAAGTTGTAGGCGATGTTCGCTGAGTCGAGGTTGGGCATGACCAGCAGGTTGGCGCTGCCGGTAAGCGTGCTGTCGGAGACGGCCTGGTGGCGGATCTGTTCCACCAGTGCGGCGTCGGCGTGCATTTCGCCGTCGATTTCCAAGTTAGGATCGGCGGCGCGGATCAGCGCCAGCGCCTTGCGCATTTTGCGGGCCGAAGGCGAGTGCGAGGCGCCGAAATTGGAGTGCGAGAGCAGCGCGATTTTCGGCGCGATGCCGAAGCGCTGCACGGTTTGCGCCGCCAGCAGCGTCATCTCCGCGATATCTTCGGCGCAAGGATCGACGTTGACGTGGGTATCGCAGAAGAACACCACGCCCGGCTGCAGGATCAGCGCCGTTAACGCGTAGATGCGGCTGATGCCCTGGCGGCGCGGAATGATCGGCAGCGCGTACTGAAAATGCCGCCACCAATCGCCCAGCCCGCCGCAGATCGCGGCATCGGCTTCGCCATGGGCCAGCAGCATGCCGGCGGCGACCGTCGGGCGTCGCAGCAATTGCCGGCTTGCCGCGGCCGGCGTCACGCCGCGCCGGCCGACCTTCATTTCGTAATCTTTCACTACCGCGCCGAAAAGTTGCTTGTCCTGCTCGAAATCGACGATCCGGATTTCTTCTCCGGGCTTCATCCGCAGGCCGAGCGCGGCGATTTTTGCCACGATCGTTTCCTTGCGGCCGATCAGGATCGGTTTTGCCATGCCGTCATCCAGCACCGTCTGCACGGCGCGCAAGGTGCGTTCATCCTCGCCCTCGGCATAAACGATGCGCGGGCAGGCGCTGCGCGCCACCTCGATGACCGGGCGCAGCAGCTGGCCGGTGCGGAAGACGAAGCGTTCCAGCTCATGCCGATAGACGTCGAAATCCGGGATCGGCTTGCGGGCGACGCCGGCATCCATGGCGGCCCGCGCCACCGCCGGCGCGATATGCACGATCAGCCTCGGGTCGAAGGGTTTTGGAATAATGTAGTCGCGGCCAAAGGTCGGCGCCGTGCCGCCATAGGCCGCGGCGACGGTATCGGATGCTTCGACCCGCGCCAGTTCGGCGATCGCCTCGACGGCGGCGAGCTTCATGCTCTCGGTAATGGCGGTGGCCCGAACATCCAGCGCGCCGCGGAAGATGAAGGGAAAGCACAGAACGTTGTTGACCTGGTTCGGATAATCCGAGCGTCCGGTCGCCATGATCGCATCAGGACGGGATTGCTGCACCATCTCCGGCAAGATTTCCGGCTCCGGATTGGCGAGCGCCAGGATCAGCGGATTGGGCGCGAAAAGTTCCAGCCATTCCTGCTTCAGCACCCTTGGCGCCGACAGGCCGAGGAAGATATCCGCCCCCTTCAGCACGTCCTTCAGCGCCCTGGCATCGGTCTCGCGCGCAACATCGGTCAGCGTGGGGTCGAGGTTGGGCCGGCCTTTGTAAACCACGCCCTCCTTGTCCGTCATGACGATGTTTTCCGGCTTGGCGCCAAGCGAGACGAGAATATTGACGCAGGAGAGCGCGGCCGCGCCGGCGCCGGAGGAGACGATGCGAACATCGGCGATATTCTTCTCCTGCACCTTCAGCGCGTTCAGCACCGCGGCGCCGACGATGATGGCGGTGCCGTGCTGATCGTCGTGGAACACGGGGATCTTCATCCGCGCCCGCAAGGTCTGCTCTATTTTGAAGCATTCCGGCGCCTTGATGTCTTCCAGATTGATGCCGCCAAAGGTCGGCTCCAGCCGCGCCACGGTTTCGATGAACTTGTCCGGGTCCTGCTCGTTGATTTCGATGTCGAAGCTGTCGATCCCGGCAAATTTCTTGAACAGGACGGCCTTGCCCTCCATCACCGGTTTTCCGGCCAGCGCGCCGATATTGCCAAGACCGAGCACGGCGGTGCCGTTGGTGATCACGCCGACCAGATTGCCGCGCGAAGTGTAGTCGAAGGAGCTATCAGGATCGGCGGTGATCGCATCGCAAGCCGCGGCGACGCCCGGTGAATAGGCAAGGGCAAGATCACGGGAGGTCTCCATTCGCTTGGTGGGCGTGATGGAAAGCTTTCCGGGCCGCGGATGCAGGTGGTAATCCAGCGCGGCTTTACGTAAATCCTCATCCATGACCCGTTGCCTCCCCTGCTTCGCCCGAAACCTGCCGGCGCTTCCAGAGCATAGCCCGATTCAAGGCCGCCAGCCCATGGCGCCGGAAACAAGGCCTGCCATACCTTCGAAAAAAGGTGAAATAGAGCAAAAAGGTGAAATCGACCAAAAAGATGAAATAGAGCAAAAAGGTGAAATAGATTGGTGCGGCCGAGAAGACTCGAACTTCCAAGGGGTTTCCCCCACAAGCACCTCAAGCTTGCGCGTCTACCATTTCGCCACGACCGCACCGTGGGATTGCGCACCTAGAATCGCGCGCCGGCCCCTATAGACCATGCTTAAACTGCCGACAACAGCAACACCCGAGTGGCGGATCGAGTCAGGCCTAACCGGGTATGAGAGCGCAATCGCCACGATGCAGGCGCGGATTTCGGAGATCAAAGCCGGGACGGCGGAAGAGCTGATCTGGCTGGTCGAGCATCCGCCGCTTTATACCGCCGGAACCTCCGCCAAGCCGGCGGATCTGCAGGATCCCCGCTTTCCCACCTTCTCGGCCGGCCGCGGCGGGCAATGGACCTATCATGGGCCGGGCCAGCGCGTGGTGTATTGCATGCTCGATCTCTCCCGGCCGCATGGCCGCGTGCCGCCCCAGGATCTGCGCGCCTTCGTGCGCGGGCTGGAGGATTGGATGATCACAGCGCTCGCCGAATTCGGCGTGCAGGGTGAAACGCGGGAGGGCCGGGTGGGGATCTGGGTGACGACAGGCGTCGAGGAGGCAAAAATCGGCGCGATCGGCGTGCGGGTAACCCGCGGCGTCAGCTGGCATGGCATGGCGCTGAACGTGCACCCCGATCTCTCGCATTTCTCCGGCATCATACCCTGCGGCATTCGCGAACACGGCGTCACCAGCCTCAGGGCGCTGGCGGTTGCCGCCAGCATGGCGGAGGTCGATGCGGCGCTGGCGCGAGGCTTTGGCCGGGTATTCGAATGAAGATCTTTCTCTACGGCACGCTGATCGACCCGGCCGGCTTGGGATTTTGCGCAGGCCGGCCGCATCGCGCGGCGCCGGTGCCGGCGGTGCTGCCGCATTACCGCCGGGTCTGGCTGCGCGGGGCACGCTACCCTACGCTGCGGCGCGCCCGCGGCCATGCGGTGCACGGCGTGATCATGCGGGTGAACGCGGACATGCTGGTCAGGCTGCAAGCCTATGAGTCAGGCCGCTACCAGCGGGTGCGGGTACGGCTGCAGACGCCGCGCGGTCCCGAACGCGCGATCTGCTTCATGGGGGACGCGGCAACGCGCAAGGACTGGCACCACCCGGCAGACAGCAAGATCATGACATTGCGGTCGCGCAGCTTCTAGAGCCTGATCGCTTGAGGTTGACACGCTTTGCGCGGCAAACGAGCGCGTGAATCAGCCTCTCGAACAGCGCTTAGAGCGCGTTGAGGTGGCGCGCATGCGTCAACCTCAACACGCCCTAAGCCGCGATTTTGCGCTTCGCCTTATCCTCATACATCAGGCTGTCGGCGCGGCTGACGAGGCTATCCAACGTGTCGGTATGGCCATGACCCAGCTCGGCATAGCCGGTGCTGAAGCTCAGCCGGAAAGTCTTTACACCGTCATCATTATGCGCAGTTGCAAGCTGATCGAGCCTGGAACGTATCGTGTCGATCCAGCGCGAGTCGTCGCGGATGGTGATAACTGCGAATTCATCACCGCCGACCCGGCCGATGATATCGCTTTTCCGGAACGTGCCGCCCAGGACGGCCGCGAATGTCTTGATCATCTCCGAACCGGTCTCATGGCCAAGCAGATCGTTGACCCGTTTCAGCCCGTCAAGGTCGAAGAAAAACAGGATGAGGCCGGAATGGGCGCGCTGCGCTTCGCGTATGGCCTGCTGGCCGAGAAAATAGAACCCGCGGCGGTTGAACACGCCGGTCAGCTCGTCGGTCAGCGACATATCCCGCAGGTCGCGTTCCAGCGCGTTGATCCGCCAGCCTGTCCAGGTGAGGAGGCGTAACATCAGGACAGCGGCAAGCGCCGCCGTTATGGCCTGGGCGTAGACCAAATTCATCGTCCGGGACCGGATCAGGTAGGACTCGGCCCCCAGCAACCCGAAGGGCAGCAGCAGAACGGCCGGCATGATCAGCCGGACCATCCGGCTGCCGATGCCGATATTGACAATCACCGCCAGGAAATCGCCTTGCTCGGCGCGGCGCAGCAGAACCACGGTACTGAAGCAGAACAGCACGAAAACGGTTTGCGGCGACATGATGAGCCGGCTGTAGATGCTCACATGGTCGAGCGCGCCGAAAAATTCTCCACCTGCCAGGGCGAAATTAAGCGTCAGGAAAGCAAGCACGACGATGTCGGCCAAACGCGACCAGATGTTTTTGGACTGCCGAAGTGTGAGCACGCAAAGGCCGAGCAGGGTAAAAGCTAAAGCGCCCTGCGGCGTAGGGCGCCCCGGGTAAGGACCGTTCAGCCGATGCGGCAGCAGCGTGTCGAATCCGATCGAGACATGCGCCGCGTATTCCAGCAGGATCAGGGAACTCATCAGCAGGACGAAAGCGCCGAGCGCCATGCCGATCCGTTGACGAATTATCGAGCCCTGCTGCATAAATGCGAGCCCGGCGGCGGAGAACAGCATCGCAGCCGCGGTATTGGCGGTCGACTTCGACCAGAAGGCCGGTGCAAAACGATCGACGGCCGGAAAGAACCACAGCGCCAGAATGATGACGGCGATAACGGTGGCAAGGACGAGCGCGGCATCTTCGATCGCCTGCAACAACGACAGCATGCGCGCGTCCGGCTCATTGGAAAAATTTCTCGCCATTCGGTCCTTTAGCGCCTCCGGCATGAATGCGGGACGTTCAACTTAACCCTGCCGCGATCCGGCATAGCATAATCGACGCGAAAACAATGGCATTTTTTTAACTTTCTGTTAGTAACTGGAGGCATCCCGAAGGCATTAAGCCGTAAATCTGGCCTCGAGGGGCAAAACCGGCCGGCAGCGCGATACCGGCCATTTATTTTTCCCCTCCCGCATAACTGGCGGTGCGTACGCCTATATAACCGCCATGAGATTATCGGTTCTTGATCAGTCGCCGGGCCGCCAGGGGATGGCCCAGGATGTCTCCATCCGGGAGACGCTGGAGCTTGCCCGCCATTGCGAGGCTCTGGGCTATGCCCGCTATTGGCTCTCCGAGCACCATAACACGGACTCCGTTACCGGTAGCGCGCCGGAAGTTTTGATGGCTGCGGTTGCGGCGACGACGTCGCGGATCAGGGTTGGGAGCGCCGGGATCATGCTGCCGCATTATTCGGCGCTGAAAGTGGCCGAGCAATTCCGGGTCCTGGAGGCGATCGCGCCTGGGCGCATTGATCTCGGGGTCGGCCGGGCGCCGGGCAGCGATGGCCGCACCGCCCTGGCGCTGAACCCCGGTGCCGGCAATGCGGTCGATATGTTTCCCTCCCAGCTGCGCGATTTGCAGGCCTGGGTTTCAGGCGGCCAGCTGCCGGAAAACCACCCTTTCCGCGCGATACGGGCCGTGCCGGAAGGGCCGTATGCGCCGGAGATCTGGATGCTCGGAAGCTCAAATTACGGCGCGCAGGTCGGCGCGTTCTTCGGGCTACCCTACTGCTTCGCCTATTTCTTCAGCGATGGCAGTGGCGCCCGTGAAGCACTGGAAATCTACCGGAAGACCTACCGGCCGAGCACGCTGCACCCAAAGCCGCATTCGGCGATCACGGTGGCGGCGCTGGCGGCGGAGACGCAGGAGGAGGCGGACGCCAACTACCTCTGCCGCGCGGTCAGCATTGTGATGCGCGAGCGCGGTCAGTACATCGCCATGCCTTCACCGCAAGCCGCCGCCGCTTTTGAAATGACCCCAGCAGAGCAAGCGCGTGCAGCGCAGAGCAGAACGACCGCGCTCTACGGCCAGGCCGGCGAAGTGGCCGATAGAATCCGTGCCTTGGCGACGGAGCTGCAGGCGGATGAGATCGCCATCACGACCTATGCGTTTGATCCGGCGGTGCGGCGAAAATCCTACACCTTGCTGGCCCGCGCGTTTGCGTTGAGCGAAACCCAGGCCACGTCTTGAGACGCAAGCTCTAATTTTCGTGAACGGAAGCTGAACAAACGGCCATAATATCAGCTTGGTATTGAAATAAACGACAATGATCTCAACGTCATTTTCGTCATTGACAGGAAGCTTGAACGGCAAGATCGTCTCGACTGCGACTGCGACTGCAGTCGGACCGTCAGGCAATAGATTTAAAGCCGCGTTGCCAGCGGGTCGAATGGTTCGGCTAATTCAGCAACTAATTCAGTAACGGAAAACGGAAAAGGAATATCGTCATGGATAAAGATCGTATTGCGGGTTCGGCGAAACAGGCCAAGGGTTCCGTTAAGGAAGCCGTCGGCAAGGCAACCGGCGACACCAAGTTGCAGGCTAAGGGCGCTGCGGACAAGGCGGCCGGCAAGGTGCAGAACACGGTCGGCGGCGCCAAGGATGCCGTCAAGGGCAAGCACTAATCACGCAGGTGCCGCGTTAGCGGCATCCAGCGCCAGTTGAAGGATGCGGGCGGCGGCCATCTTATCGATGACCGCCGCCCTTCTTTTACGGCTCATATCCGCTTCCTGGATCAGCAATTCGTTTAGATCGGCGCTGGTCAGCGTCTCATCCCACATGCAGCCCGGCAGGCCGGTAGCCGTCGATATGGCATGCGCCCAATCGCGTGCCGACTGCGCCGCCGGGCCGAATTTCCCGTCTTCGCCCAGAGGCAGGCCGATGATGAGCCCGCCGACTTCTTCCTCCGCCGCAATCGTCCGGATTTCCGCCGCATTATGCGCCAGCTTGGCGCGGTGGATTGTCGCGTAAGGCGAGGCGATCCGCCGGCCGACATCAGAAAGCGCAATGCCGATGCGCCTCGCACCTGGGTCCAGCCCCAGCAGCCGTGCTTGCCCGGCAAGAGAGTTGAGCAGGTCCGGGAGGTTGAAGAGCGGCATGTCCGCGTTTATGCTCGCCTGAGGCCTTAACCCCAAGGGAAATAGCGATGTCGCTCGATGCCGCAACGGTTCGCCGGATTGCGAAGCTTGCCCGAATCCGCGTCGACGCAACGGAGGTTGCAACCCTGCAGACCGAGCTGAACGCTATTTTGGGCTATGTCGAACAACTGAACGAGGTGGACGTGGAAGGCATCGCCCCGCTTTCCGGCGGCGCGCAGATGGCGATGCGGCTGCGCGAAGATCGCGTGACCGATGGGGCGATCGCGGAAAAAATCCTGGCCAATGCACCGGACCGCGAAGGCCGGTTTTTTGCCGTTCCGAAAGTCGTCGAATGAGTTTTCTGCCCGAGCTGACCATCGCCGCCGCCCTGGACGGGCTGGCGGCCAAAAGCTTCTCGGCCGTGGAGCTGACGAACGCCCATCTGGACGCGGTCGCCGCGTTGAATGGCGAGCTCAACGCCTTTATCACGCAAACCCCGGAACTCGCGCTGGAGATGGCAAAATCTGCGGATGCCGCCCGCGCCGCCGGCAATGCAGGTTTGCTTGGCGGCATTCCGCTGGCGATCAAGGATCTGTTCTGCACCGAAGGCGTGCGTACCACGGCCGCCAGCAATATCCTGGCACCCTTCGTCCCGCCTTATGAGAGTACGGTGACGGCGCAGCTGAAATCCGCCGGTGCGGTGTTTCTGGGCAAAACGAATCTCGACGAGTTCGCGATGGGCTCTTCCAACATGACGTCTGCCTTCGGCGCGGTGACCAACCCATGGACGCGCCGCGGCAGCAACGCGAAACTGGTCCCCGGCGGCTCCTCTGGCGGTTCCGCCGCGGCGGTGGCGGCGCGTATGGCGATGGGTGCAACCGGGACCGATACCGGCGGCTCGATCCGCCAGCCCGCCTCGTTCACCGGCATTACCGGCATCAAGCCGACCTACGGGCGCTGCTCGCGCTACGGCATCGTCGCCTTTGCCTCCTCGCTCGACCAGGCGGGGCCGATGGCGCGCAGTGTCGAAGATTGCGCTATTTTGCTTCGCGCCATGTCCGGCTTCGACGCCAAGGACAGCACCAGTGCGCAACAGCCTGTGCCGGATTTCCGGGCCGCCGTGCAACGCGGGGTAAAAGGCCTGCGCATCGGCGTGCCGGCTGAATACCGGATGGACGGCATGAGCGCCGAGATCGAGGCGCTGTGGACGCAAGGCATCGAATGGCTGCGGGCGCAGGGTGCCGAGATCGTCGACGTATCGCTGCCGCACACCAGATACGGCCTGCCGGTATACTATATCGTCGCGCCCGCGGAAGCCTCCTCAAACCTCGCCCGCTATGACGGCGTACGCTTCGGCGCCCGCGTGGACGGCGAGGACCTGATCGACATGTATGAGAAGAGCCGCGCCGCCGGCTTCGGCGCCGAAGTAAAACGCCGGATAATGATCGGCACCTATGTACTCTCCGCCGGCTATTACGACGCCTATTATTTGAAGGCGCAGAAAATCCGTGCGCTGATCCTGCGCGATTTTACGGAAGCCTTCGAGAAGGTCGATGCGCTGCTGACGCCGACCGCGCCGACCGCCGCCTTTGGCATCGGCGAGAAGATGGACGATCCGGTGGCGATGTACCTGAACGACGTGTTCACGGTTCCCGCCTCGCTGGCGGGCGTGCCGGCGATCAGCATCCCCGCCGGGCTGGATGGGCAAGGATTGCCACTCGGCCTGCAGGTGATCGGCCGGCATTTTGACGAGGAAACGATCATCGCGGTGGGCGCCGCCCTGGAGCAGGCGGCGGCCTTTATCGCTCTGCCCGCCATACGCGCACAGGAGGCTGCATAATGGCATATTCGCTGCAAGGTGCGACCGGCGCCTGGGAGATCATCGTCGGTCTGGAAATCCACGCCCAGGTGATCTCGGAGTCAAAACTTTTCTCCGGCGCCTCCGCGACCTATGGCGGTGCGCCGAACGCGCATGTCAGCTTCGTCGATGCGGGATTCCCCGGCATGCTGCCGGTAATCAACCGGGAATGCGTGGCGCAGGCGGTGCGCACCGGGCTAGGGCTGAACGCGCATATCAACCTGACCAGTCGCTTCGACCGGAAAAACTATTTCTACGCGGATTTGCCGAACGGCTATCAGATCAGCCAGTTCGCGCATCCCGTGGTCGGCACCGGCGTCGTCGAGATCGAGCTTGCGGATGGCAGCCTGAAACAGATCGGCATCACCCGCCTGCATCTTGAGCAGGATGCCGGCAAATCGATGCACGACCAGCATGCCGCCAAATCGGTGATCGACCTCAACCGCGCCGGGGTCGCGCTGATGGAAATCGTCTCCGAGCCCGATATCCGCAGCCCGGAGGAAGCCGGCGCCTATGTCCGCAAAATCCGGCAGATCCTGCGCTATCTCGGCACCTGCGACGGCAATATGGAAGAAGGCTCGATGCGGGCGGACGTCAACGTCTCGGTACGCAAGACGGGTGAGCCGTTCCGCACCCGTTGCGAAATCAAGAACGTCAACTCGGTGCGCTTCGTCATGCACGCGGTGGAGGCAGAGGCGCTGCGGCAGATCGAGGTGTGGGAATCCGGCGGCGCTTTAAGCCAGGAAACCCGGCTCTACGATCCGTCCCGCGGCGAGACCCGCTCGATGCGCTCCAAGGAAGATGCGCATGATTACCGGTATTTTCCGGAACCCGACCTGCTGCCTTTGGTGCTGGAAGAGGACTGGGTCGCGCAGCTGAAAGCCAACCTGCCGGAACTTCCCGACGCCAAGCGGGCGCGCTTTACACGGGAATTCGGCATAAGCTTCTACGACGCCGGCGTGCTGATCGCCGAAGCCGCAACCGCGGATTTTTACGAACGCGTGGCCAAAGGCCGCGATGCAAAGCTGGCGGCGAACTGGGTGACCGGCGAATTCTTCGCAGCACTAAATCGCTCGGGTGCGACGATCGAAACCTCCCCCATCAGCGTCCAAACTTTGGGCGAGCTGATCGATCTGATCTCCGACAAGACGATCAACGGCCGCATTGCGAAGGATGTGTTCGAGGCGATGCTCGAATCCGGCGATGCGCCCGGTAAAATCGTTGCCGATCGTGGCCTGAAGCAGGTCACCGATACCGGGGCGATCGAAGCGGCGATCGATGCCGTGATCGACGCCAATCCGGAGAAGGTCGCGGAATATAAATCCGGCAAGGACAAGCTGTTCGGCTTCTTCGTCGGGCAGGTGATGAAGGCGATGGCCGGCAAGGGCAATCCTGGCATCGTGAACGAAATCATGAAGCAAAAGCTGGGATAAAGCGATTGCCCAGGTTCAGCCCGCCGCATGGGGCATACGCGCCACCGTTTCAGGTTCATTATCTTCCGCAGACCGCTCTGTACGGCTGGCTCGCGCAGGAAAAACATATCCTGGGCGTGGTGGGATTTGGCGCCGCGCGGCCGGATATCCTGCCGCCCGATTGCCCCTATGTCGCAACGCCGCTGCCGCCTATCGTCGGCGAAGCACGCTTCGAAATCTGGACCGCATCGTCGCCGGTTCAGCCCTGCGACGTTGGCGCCGTTACCGGAAGCTTCAACGATGCGATCGCCTTCGGCGCCATCCCGCTTGCCGAAGGTGCCTCGTTGGAAGCCGCCACCGAGCGCGCCTACCTGGACATTTTCGATTTCCTGCAGCGCAGCGGCCATAACGCACCGATCCGCTTCTGGAACTATCCGGTGGCGATCACCGCCGATGATAACGGCATGGAACGCTACCGGCGCTTTAATATCGGCCGGCATCGCGCCTTTACCACACGCCTGCAACAAAACCTGCCGCCGGCCGCCAGCGGCGTCGGCGGCCATGCCGGCGCTTCCGTCATCTACTTCCTGGCGGCGCGCGAGCCGGCAATGCCGGTGGAAAATCCGCGCCAGATCAGCGCCTATGCCTATCCGCCGATCTACGGGCCAAGATCCCCAAGCTTCTCACGCGCCTCGATCTACACGCAGAACGAAAAATCCTGCCTGTTCATCTCCGGCACCGCCAGCATCGTCGGCCACGAAACACAGCATGTCGGCGACCTATCCGGCCAGATCGCCGAGACCGCCGAAAACCTCCGCGCCGTCATCGCCGCAGCCGATCGTGCATCCGAAGCCAAGCTACAGGGCGCATGGGCGGTAAAAATCTATCTGCACGATCCGGTGGATCAACAGCTCGTAGCCCCCGTCATCGACCGCATCTTCGGCGCCAACGCGCAACGCATCTATCTGCGCGGCGAAATCTGCCGTCGCGAGTTGCTGATGGAGATAGAAGCATTCAGGCAATTCTAGGCAAGCAAGTGCTCTTTTTTGAATAAAAGCGGCAAAGAACCTCTGCAACTGAACCATTGGCGCCGCCACATCCCGGCTCAAGATTCAAAAAAAAGTTTTTTTGCGCAGCTTTTTTTTCAAAAGCTGCTTCTATGCTTCGATATCTTTTGGTATCGGCAGGCTTAGTCTTGGCATGGTCAGGCGCAGCAGCGGGCCTGTCATGAGGGTGGTCAGCACCGCCATGATGACCAGCATGGTGAAGACTTTTTGCGGCAGGTATCCGGTTTCGAGGCCGATGTTCAGCACGATCAGCTCCATCAGCGCCCGCGTGTTCATCAGCGCCGCGACCAGGCCTGCAGCGGCGCTACGGTAGCCGGCAAGGCGCGTTACAACGAAGATCGGAATGATTTTGCCGAACACGCCGGCGGCCAGAAAGGCCAGCAGCCATAGCCAGTCGGAGCCATGGTTGAGGCCTAGCAGATTGGTGCGCAGACCGGAGGAGGTGAAGAAAATCGGAAGAAAGAAGACCAGCACGAAGGCGCCGACCTGGCGGCGCCAGGCGGCGGCGAATTCGGTGTCATGATGCACCAGCAGCCCGGCCGCGAAGCCGCCGAAGATGGAGAATATTCCAAGGCGGTAGGTGCACATAGCCATGCAGAAGACCGCAATCAGCAGAATTGCCATTAGGGTCGGCGGCACTTCGCCGTTCTCGAGCGGAAATTTCCTGAGCAACGCCGCCGCCGCAGGCCGTAGCGCGAACAGGCAGATCAGCGCGAAACCGATGATGCCGGCGACCTGCTCAAGCGATTTGCCGGGCGCGAAACTGGCAGTGGCCAAAGCTGAAACCGTCGCCAGCAGCAGCCAGCCGATCACATCGTTCAGCGCCGCCGCGGAAATCGCCAGCACCCCCAGCTCATGCCGCAGCAGGCCGTATTGCGCCAGGATGCGGCCCAGGATCGGCACCGCCGTAATCGCCAGCGCGACGCCGCAGAACAGCGAATACACCTTCTCGGGAACCGCGCCCGCCAGCATCGGCGCCGAATAATGGCCTAGGGCGATGCCGAGCCCCAGAGGCACCAGGATCGAGACGGCGGTAATCGGCAGCAGCGCCCGGCGCGCCCGCTTCTGGGTCAGCTGGCCGAATTCGAAGCTCATTCCGATCTGGAACATCAGCAGGATCAGCCCGATTTGCGAGAGCATCGAAATCGGCGCCGACGGCATCGCGCCGAAGATCCCGAGCGAAAGCTTTGGACAAAAATGCCCGAACAGCGAAGGCCCCAGCAGCAGTCCCGCCACGATCTCGCCCACCACGCCGGGCTGCCCAAGCCAGCGGAACACCCGGTTCACCAGCCTCGCCGCGCCGATCATGATGACGAGCTGGATCAAAACGGAGAAAAGCAGCGCCTCGGTCTTCTGGGTGGAGGTGATCATGGGCACGGCAAGGGTCATCGTTTCTCAGCACTCCTTGCGGCCCTTAAAGATTGGACAGGCCAGGCGGCCTGTGGCTTACTGTTTGGGCAAACGTTCTTCGGCGGTTCGAACATCCGGGTCAATATTACGGCCCAGATCCGCCGGTTTGGGAGATGGAGGCCGTTCAGGCGCTTGGCACAGCTTCAGCACGTTGAGATGACACCGAACCCGCGTCGCGCCGAGAACCTGCCGCAAACCGATTGCGACGTTCTGGTCGTGGGCGGCGGCCCGGCCGGTGCCACGATCGCGGCGTTGCTGGCAGAGCGCGGCCGCAAGGTCGTATTGCTGGAGAAAGACCAGCATCCGCGCTTTCATATCGGCGAATCGTTGCTGCCGCAGAACCTGCCGCTGTTCGACCGGCTCGGCGTGCGGGAGGAGGTTGAAAAAACCTCGATGACCAAGCACGGCATCGAGTTCGTCTCGCCATATCACGGCAAGAGCGTGAAATACGATTTTGCCAAAGCCTGGGATAGGCGTTTTCCCTATGCGTTCCAGGTCCGCCGATCGGTCTTCGACCATATTCTGCTGAAGAACGCCGCCGCCAAAGGTGCGACGGTAATCGAGAACTGCCGCGCCAGCGCGGTGGCATTTTCCGATGCCGGCGATCCGATCATCACCGCCAGACATGCCGATGGCCAGACGCAGGAAATCCGCGCCGCTTTCGTGGTCGATGCCTCCGGCCGGGATACCCTGCTGGCGGCGCAGCTTGGGCATAAGCGGCGCAACCCGCGCAATAACAGCGCCGCGGTGTTCGGGCATTTCAAAGGCGCGCGCCGCCTGCCCGGCAAGGACGAAGGCAATATCACCGTCGTTTGGTTCGACCATGGCTGGTTCTGGTTCATTCCGCTGGCGGACGGCACCACCAGCATCGGCGCGGTCGGCCCGGCAGCGTTTTTCAAAAACCGCGGCACCGATTTGAAAACCTTCTTCATGGGCTTGATCGCCAGCAGCCCGGAAATCTTCGACCGGCTACGTGATGCCGAGCTGGAGGGTGAGGTGCAGGCGACCGGCAATTACTCCTACGCCGCCGAGCGCGCGACCGGCCAAAAATTCATCATGGTCGGCGATGCCTGCGCCTTTATCGACCCGGTGTTTTCGACCGGCGTGTACATCGCCATGACCATGGGCTTCTGGGGCGCCGACGCGGTGGAAGCCTGCCTCAAGGCACCAGGGAAATCGGCCAAGGTGCTGAAGCGCTACGACGATGCCGCGCGCCATGTACTGGGCGGCTTTAGCTGGTTTATTTATCGCATCCGCGAACCGGCGATGCGCAATTTATTCATGTCGCCGCGCAACTTGTTCCGGGTCGAGGAAGCGGTGCTGTCCTTGTTGGCGGGCGGCATTTTCGACGGTTGGGGCGTCCGCTCGCGGCTTTATCTGTTCCGGATGCTGTATTACGTCACCAAAATTTCGCATTTGCGATTCCGCTTCGCCGCATCCGGCAAGCCGGAGCAGATAGCCGACGCGTGAGCTTTCCACATTGGGGAACAGCCGGTTCCCAAAGTCACCTCGTTCTGATCCCAAGTTATAATACCGGCTGGCGTTTGCTGCCGACGGTGATCGATGCGCTGCTGCAATGGCCGGAAATATGGGTGGTGATCGACGGCAGCACCGATCGCAGCGCCGATGCGCTGGCCGATTTGTTCAAGACCTATCCCGGGCTGCATGTGATCCAGCGCCAGCGCAATGGCGGGAAGGGTGCTGCGGTGTTCGACGGCCTGCGGGCAGCCTGGGATCACAAATTTACCCACGCTCTGGTGTTGGATGCGGACGGCCAGCACCCGGCCTGGCTGATTCCGGAATTCATGGAGCTCTCGCAGCGCAACCCCAGCGCCATGGTGCTCGGCGCGCCGCTTTTCGATGCCAGCGCGCCGCGCATCCGCGTCATCTGGCGCCGGTTCTCCAATTTTCTAGCGCGGCTGGAGACTTCAAGGCGGCTTGCCGACTCGCTGTTTGGATTTCGCGTCTATCCCATTGCCGATTTGCTAGCGGAAATGCAGGCAACCAAGCGGATGCGCCGTTTTGATTTTGATACGGAAGCGCTGGTCCGGCTCTCCTGGCGCGGCGTGCCAGCAATTACCCGCCCTGCCCCGGTGCGCTATTTCCGGCCGGAGGATGGCGGCGTTTCGCATTTTCGTTATGTCCGGGACAACATCCTGCTGGTCGGCATGCATGCCAGGCTACTCGGTATTTTCATCCGCCGACTGCCGCAAGTGATCACCCTGCAGCGGCGATTTTTACGCCATCGCGCCGTTGATTGAGATTTGCTGGCCGGAGATATAGCCGGCGCGATCAGAGGCGAGAAAAGCCACCAGCTCCGCCACCTCCTCGGGCTTTCCGCCGCGTTTCATCGGCACGATTTTGTCGATGACCTCTGTGGGAAACACGCTGTCCGTGGCAGGCGAGGTGATGATTCCGGGTGCCACCGTATTTACCGTAATGCCGCGGCTGGCGACTTCCAGCGCCAGCGCCCGGGTGGCGCCGTGCAGCCCGGCCTTCGCCGCGGCGTAGTTCACCTGGCCACGATTGCCCATGATACCGGCGACCGAGGAGATATTGATGATCCGTCCCCAGCGGGTGCGGATCATCGGTAGCAGCAGCGGCTGCGTTACATTGAAAAAGCCGTTGAGCGAGACGTCAATCACCCGCAACCATTGCTCCGGCCGCATGCCGGGCAGCACCGCATCGTCGTGAATGCCCGAATTGTTCACCAGAATTTGGATTGCTCCGGCTTCGAGAATTTTTGCAAGCGCTGCCTGCGTAGCCGCAGCGTCGGTGATGTCAAAATTTACCGCTTCGGCGGAACCGTCATGGCGTGCAATCTCTGCGGCGATACGCTCCGCCCGTTCCGCGTTCGTAAAGCCATGCACATAAACATGATGGCCGGCAGCCGCGAGCGTCGCGGCGATGGCGGCGCCGATCGCGCCGGAGCCGCCGGTGACCAGAGCGCGGCTCACGGCACACCCGAAAACAGCACGGTGGCGCGCCCACCCGAAAACAGCACGGTGGCGCGCCCACTCAAACGCAACTTGCCTGCCTCCGTCAGCAAGAACTTGTAGCTGGCACCGTTCGCATCGCCCATCAGCTGCTCGACCTCGATCAGCAATTCCTCCGCCTGCAGCGGGCCCTGCCCCAGCGCTACATCGCGCAGACTGACAAGCATGCCGGCAAGCGGCGGTCCGTCACCGCCAGCGGTTAGCCTGCCATGCGCCGCCATCGCCTGCCCTGCGATCTCGATGCCGCACGCCATGCCTAGCGTGCCATCCGGCCGCCGCAGCGGATTGCCCGGCGCTTGCGCGCAACTTGCCCGGCAACGCAACGATTTGGCGTCCCACGCCGTGATTTCATCCAGCAGGCACATCTCCCCCGCATGGGGAATTAGCCGGAGCAAATCTTCCCGGCAGATCGGGCTCATATCGGCCTGATCTGCAATTGCAGCGCCATGTCGCCCAGATAGCCGAGCGTCACGTCGCCATCCTCGCCCGCCAGCGCCGCCAGCAGCGGCAGGCAGCGCGCCGCCGGCGTGCCGGCGCGCAAATGTTCCAGTGCCGGCAACCGCATCTCTGTTGCCAGGCGATGCTCGGGAATGAGCGCGACTTCCATCCTGGCGAGCGCGAAATCGCTTAGGCGCCGTGTCAGGATCAGCCCCGCTGCGAAGGCGGCGCCGATCGGCCGCACCTCGGCCAGCGGCGTCGGGTACTGCACGTCATAGGCGATCAGCGCCACCGCCTTTTCGCCCGAAGCCAGCTGGGCCGCCGCTTCCAGCAGCCCGGCGGCAAAGCTGTCGTCGTGGCAGCAGATGGAGCTGGAAGCCGCCTTGGCGCCGCTCAGAATACTCCAATAGCCGGCCACGGAATTATGCACCGAGTTGTGAAACCGCGTCGGCGACAGCGCGCGCTCGGACGAGGCTAACGTGCTCATGATGGCATGGATCGTATCGCCGTCGCCGCCGGAGGAGGTGAAAACCGTCGGCGTAATGGCGGCGTCGCGGCCGCTCGCCGCAAAGGCTTCGGATGCCACGGCCAATGCCAGCTTCACGATCTGCGCCGCGCGCCGCCGCTCATTCGGCGGCAACAAGGTGCTTGGCGGGGGCACCACGGGCGCCGGCAGGTAATCCGCCTGACCGCCGAGCACGGGTTTTGCAGCTTGCCAATTCTGCAGCCCGGGGCCGCACATTCCGATCGCTTCGATATAGACCCGCATCAGCCGGCGCGCCCCAGCACCAGACTGCAATTGACTCCGCCGAAGCCGAAGGAGTTGCTCATCACAACATCGACCTGCGCGGCTCTTGGCTGCAGCACGTATTGAATTCGGCATACCGGGTCGAGGCTTTGCGTATTCGGACTACCAGGGAAAAAGCCGTGCTGAATGGCCAAGGTCGCGAAAATCGCCTCGATCACGCCGGAAGCACCCAGCGTATGTCCGGTAGCACCTTTGGTGGAACTGCAAGGCACGGTATCGCAGAACAGCGCGAAGACCGCATTCTCCTCCGCCGCGTCGCCGGCCGGCGTCGCCGTGCCGTGCAGATTGATATAGCTGATCGCCTCCGGCGCCAGTCCGGCTTGCCCCAGCGCGAGCGCCATGGCCTGCTTGGCGCCCTCGCCCTCGGGATGCGGCGCCGACATGTGATAGGCATCCGCCGTCTCGCCGCTGCCCAGCAGCAGCACGGTATCGGCGCCATGCTTCGGCTGCGGCCGCTCCAGCAGAATGAAGGCCGCACCTTCCCCGATGGAAATGCCGTTGCGCGCTGCATCGAACGGCCGGCAGGGCTTCGGCGCCATCACGCCGAGCGAGGCGAAACCGAACAAGGTGGTGGCACAGAGCGTGTCGGCGCCGCCGATGATCGCGGCATCGCAAAACCCGGCAGCGATCATCCGTGCCGCATTGGCAAAAACCTTGGCGGTGGAAGCGCAGGCGGTGGAGACGACAAAACCCGGTCCCTCCAGCCCCAAAGCGGCGCGCAGATAGCGGCCCAGCGAGTAGGTGTTATGGGTGCGCGCATAGTCGAAATCTTCCGGCAGCCTGGCGGCAGCGTCGGGCGCGCGATAGGCCTGCTCCGTCTGCAACAAGCCGGAGGTGCTGGTGCCGACAAAAATGCCGATCCGCGCCGCGCCATAGCGCGCTTTTGCCGCCGCAACGGCATCGGCAAAGCCATCCTGAAGCAGCGCCATCGCCGCCAGGCGGTTATTGCGGCAATCGAAGCCGGCAAGCGCGCCGGTGATGGCCGCATCGTCGATGCCCGCCACTTCGCCGGCATAGGCCGGGAACGGTACATCTTCGAAACGGCACCGGGTAAGACCGCTGCGGCCTTCCTGCAGCGCCGCCAGGTTGCGGGCGCGGCCCGCACCCAGGCAGGTGACAATGGAAAACTCGCTGACCGCAAGCAAGGTCTTGGCGCCGCCGCTCATGTCGGCGCCTCGGCCAGTTGTTGCGTCAGCTCAGGCCGGGCCGCCAGTTTTTCCGCCATGGTCGCAATGTAGCGCGCATATTGCGCGTTGAACTGCGCCTGCTCCGAGTTGCCCGTTTGCATCTGCGCCAGACGGTCTGCGGCCTGTTCGTAAAGCAGACGGAAAGCTCGCTTGTTCGTATTCAAATCGAAATATCTGGCTTGCGAGAAAATCCTGCGGAAGCGAAAGCGATAGGGCCCCAAAAACGGATCATCATAGAAGATCAGCCGCAGCTTCGCCGTATCGTAGACATCGTTATCGCGGATCGCCGGTCCGGCGATGGCCAGGGCGCCGGGCGCGGTGGGCAACGCCCCGGTTTTGAGGAAACCGGCGCGCAAGGCACGATCCTTGAACAAGGCGGCGGGATCGGCAATCGGCAGGTCGTTAGAGCGCAGCATCAGATCGACAAAGGCGTTTTTTGGCACCGGAAAATTAAACATCGCCAGGGCGGCGAGCTGGCCGGTCGGCCACGGCGCCCAGATACCCGCTTCGGCCAGCGCATTGCGCGCCACATGCACGCAGTTATCATTGAACAGCCGCCAGCGGTAATCGCGTCTGCCTTCGCGGTACGGCACGTTCAGGCCGTTCAGGTAATCGACGATGGCGCGCATCCTGACCGCATCCAGCGGCACGCGGGCGCGATAGCTATTTCGGCCGAAGCAGATGGCGTAATCCGTCGCCACTGAAATCTCAACCATGTAGTCGAGCTCCGGCATGCCGTTCGGCTTGTCCCGGAAGCAATGCGCGTGGAATTTGACGCCGGTAAATGCACCGCTTGCCTTGGCTGCTTCCTGGGTCCGCTTATAGGCTTCGCGTGTCAGTCTCTCGCCCGGCGCCAGCGCGCCGTGCCAGAGAAATTTTGCCCCTTCGAAAGCCACCCAGTTGGCGTTCTTGTAGTGCGAGTTGACGCTGATGCCGGTGCCGAAGCGCCCGGGCGAAGCCTCCGGTGGGCAAAGTTCGATCACCGGGTAGCCGGCCGATCGATCCAGCCGCACGCCGTTCAGATAGAGCAGGCAATGGCCGCCGATGCCGCTATAAATCTCCGCGCCGAAACCGGATTCTTTGCGCAGCTCCGACAGCGCGCAGATTTCCGCGTAATAGGGATGGATTTCGGCGTAGGCCGCCTCATTGATCGGGGGCGTCGCGCCGGGAATTACCGAAGCCATGATCGCTCCATGATAGGCCTCATGAAACCGCAGTCTAGACGAGTGCCGGATGAATCGACAGCAAGCTTTGCAGCAGCGCCCGCCAGCAAGGCCAGTCATGACCGCCCGGCAGCGTCACCACATGATCCGGCGGTAGAATTTCAGCCAGCATCCGGTGGCCGGGCGCGAAACGGTCCTGCGCACCATAGCCCAGCAGAAGTTCCGGCCGGCGGCGCGAAGGAACATGCTCGCGCAGCCAGGCCAGCAGCTTCAGCTCGGGCTCGGTGGCAATCGCCGCGCCACGCCATGGTCCGGCCAGACCGCCTGCTTTCCTCACCGCCGCAAGCGTGCCGCGCGTGCCGATGAAAGGTGCGAGCAGAATAATCCGTTCCGGTACTTGCTCATGCTCGGCGGCATAAAGCAGCGCGCCCATTCCGCCCAGCGAGATGCCCAGCAGCCAGATCCTGGCGTTACCCCGGCGCAAAGCCGGCTCGATGATTTCCCGATGCAGCGCCGCAGTGATGCCGCCGTCCAGATAAAGCGCCAGATCGGGCTGCGCCGCGATAACATCGAGGCCGCTTGCCTGTGCCGCCTGCACCACGCCTTCATCGGCAAACGACGACGCCTTGGCACCCGCCGGCGGCAGCATGATCAGCAAGATGCGGGCTTGTTCTCCGGCCCTGGCCGGATGGCTTGTCCAGCTCAGCACAGTACCGCCTGCCGGCTGAGCAATGCGGCGCAGATCAGGCTCAAAAACGTGCCCAATGCAACGGTCTGCCCGATATCGTGCAGCACCGGAATGCGCGAGCAGGCCATCAGCCCATAGGCGCAGACCGTGCACAGATTGGCGAGCACGATGGACGCGATCGAGCGTTGCCGGAGCGTCGGGCTCGCCTCCGCACGCTCGAAGAACAGAGCGTAATTCGAGCCAACCGCGACGATCAGCAGCAGCCCCACCACCCTAAAGATCGAGAGCTTGGCGCCCCCCAGAGTGAGCAGCCCGGCGGTCATCATCACGGCCGCGGCAAGCGGCGCCGCCACGGCCAAAGCCCGCCGCAGCGAGCGCAGCCCGACCAGCAGCAGGAGCAGAATCGCGATGCTGCCGGTCACCGCCAGGGTCACGGCCTCGCGCTGAAAACGCGCCAGCAGCGCATCCAATTCGGCGTTCAGATCCACAAGATTTGCACCCGGCAGGCGCACCGCCGCGATCGCCGCCGCCACCTGCAGAGGGTTGGCGACGTTGCGCAGCGGCGCCATCACCACCCAACCCCCATTGCCTCGGCTGAGCATGGAATCCAGCCGCAGCCGCAACGGCGGCGGCAGCGCAGCTGCATCGATCAGCGGCGCCGCCTTCGCCTCAGCCGCATCGCGCAGGAACGGCGCAAAAACATCGGCGCGGAACGGCAGCCCGGCCGCGGCCGCGGCCAGACGCAGCTGCAGATCCGCCGCATCCGGAATTGCCGCTTGCCTTGCCGACTGAACCGCATCGCTCGGCAAAATATCGCTCGGTGTATCGAAGCCGGCCAGCGCGCCGCCCGCCAACAGCGGACGCAGTACCGCCGCCAGCGCTTCGCTGCGGCGCAGCGCCTGCTGTTCATCCGCCGCCTTCACCACAGCGAAGTACCGCACGTCGCTCAGCGCAAAATCTCTGCGCAGCGCATCGTTCAGCTTCGCGTCGGCCGTGGGGATCGGGCTTAAATCCGCCAGATTCTCATCCCATAGCGCGCCGCGGTGCAGCAGCAGCGCCGCCGTCGCGCCGCATAGCGCCAGCCCCAGCAGCCAGCGCAGGCGCTGCCGGTATCGCAGCATCCGCAACACCGGCCATGCCATGGGCAAGGCGGCGGCGGAAAACCCTGCCGGGACGAAATTCGGCAGTACGAACCTTGTGACCAGCAGGGCGACGATCAGCCCGACAATGGAAAACAGCCCCAGTTGCGCAAAGCCGGTGAAATCCGAGAACAGCATCGCGGCAAATCCGGCGATCGAGGTCAACGCCCCCAGCCGCAGGGTCGGCCAGATGCGCTGCAGCGTCGCCTGCGCGCGATCCCCATCGGCGGTCTGGGTGAACAGGTAGATGGCGTAATCCAGCGACTCGCCGATCAGCGTCACCCCAAACCCGAGCGTAATCCCATGCACGAAGCCGAACACCAGAGACACCGCGGCAACCGCCGCCAGCGCGCCGCTGGCCACCGGCAGGATTCCCAGCGCCAGCACCCGCAACGAGCGATAGGCAAAAGCCAACAGGCCGATCGCTCCCGCGGATGCCAGGATCGAGAGCCGGGTGACGTCCTGCTTGGTGGTATCGCGTGTATGAACCGCGAATACGCCCGGGCCGCTCATCGCGATGCGCGCTACCTCGGCTTGCGGTATCGTCTCTGCCTCGGAACGGAACACCGAGCCGATCAGCGCCAAAGCGCGCTGCTGCCCATCCAGATCGAAGCCCGGCGACCTGGCATGCACCAGCAGCAGGGCCAGCCTGCCATCCGGGGAAACCCATACGCCGTTCTGGCTGACCGGGCCGCTACTGGGGCTAAGCTCCGGCAGCAGCGCCATCGCCTCGCCGGTTGGATCAGCCGGAATACTCTGCGCCGCGAACGCCCCGGCGTCGGAGCCCAGCAAGCTCAAATCGTTCAGCAGCGCCGCGTGCAGACCGGAAACCGAAAATCCAGCAGCGTTTACATCTGGGCTTAAAACATAGCGGCTGCGCCAGATGAAATCCTGCACGCCGGCAAAGGATTCCGTGTCGCCATTCAGCACATCGATGAATTCCGGAAGCTGACGCAAGCGCCCGGCAAAAGCCTCGCTCAGCTGCGCCAACACCGGCGCCGGCGCGCCGGAAATCGCCAGCAGGATGAGATGCGAGGCAGCGCCGCTGGTAGCCTGCGCGGTCAGCACCTGCTCGGCCATCGGTGCGCTGCGCGGCAAAAATGCGCCCATATCGGTGCGGAACTGCGTGCGGAAGATGACGATCACACAAAACGCCAGCGCCAGCAGCCAGATGCCGACCGCAACGTGGTTAGCGCGCAACGAGCTTGTCTTCGCTGATGCGCATCTCGGAATGGCTGGCATCGCCGTTTTCCGTGTCGATCTCGGTAATCCGGTTCGCCGCGCCATGAATGGCGATCCAGGCGACGAAGTGCCGCAAGCCCGGATCTTTCGGCTGCAGCACAAGCTGCCAGCGCGTTTGCGGGCCGGACAGTGTGAGAACATACAGGTTTTCCAGCGCTTGCAGATCGCCGGCCAGAGTTCCGCGAATCGCCTCCGTCAGGCCGCCGATCTCCGGGTTCTGCGTCAGCGAGAAGCGGTGGACCTGATCGCCGGGGCCACCGCTCAGCATCACTTTGCCCTGGCTCAGGACGAAATCCTGCTTAACCGGCGCCGTCGTTGTCTTGCGGACGTAATCCGGCGCCACATAGTCCAGCGTGCCGCTCGCCAGCAAAGGCGCGCTTAGCATCGGCAGGGTCTTGCGTTCGGTAAACGTCGCGGAAGAGGAACGGATCTGCGCCATCGACTGCATCAGGGCGGCGAGCCCCCATGCCGGCTGCGCCAGTGCCGTGCCGCCGGCGGCGAGCAAGACGAACGAGCTGACCACCGCGCGGCGCAGCATCAGGCCCAGAAATCGTAGAAATTGAACCAGTTATACGGTGCTTCGCGGCAATAATGCTCAAGCCGCTCCACATAGCGCCGCATCGCTGCATCCACCCAGGCCTCGCCTTCACGCTGCCTGCCTTCCGGCGGCGCTGCGAGCAGTTCGAAAAACACCTCATAGTGATTGCCGCCGCGATAAACCCCGGCCATCAGCACCACCGGCCGCTGCAGCAGCATCGCAACCCGGAACGGCCCGCGTGGAAATGCAGCCTCCTTGCCCAGAAAAGGGTATTTCACCAGATCCTTGCCGTCGAAATTCCTGTCCGCCAGCACGCCGATAAAATGCCCGCGCTTCAGCCGCTCCGCGACCAGGATCAGCGAATCGAGGCGCCCCAGCCCAATTACTTCGGTCGCAACGCGCGGGTTGATCGCGCTGAGCGCGGCGCGGATTTTTTTCGCGTTCTCCTCATACATCAGCAGGCTGACCTGCCGCTCGCGCTGGCGGCCGATCGCGCGCGGCACTTCAAAACTGCCGAAATGCGCGCCGAACAGCATGCAGCCCTCGCCTTGTGCCTCGACCGCCTGGCCGACCTCCTCGCCATGCACGGTGATGTCGAATTGTTCGCATTGCTGGTTCAGCAGATAAACCCGGTCCAGCAGGCAGGTGGCAAAGGTCAAAAGATGCCGGAAGACTTCCCGCGTCCTGGCCGGCCTGCCGGATACCCGCGTCAGGTAATCCCGGGAACTGGCGATCGCGGCGGGCGAGATGATCAGGAAATACAGGCAGACCGGATACAGGAACATCCGCGCCGCAGGCCTGCCCAGCGTCAGGGCGATCCAGATGGCAAAGCGCAGCATTTTCGGCGAGCCACGCTCCGGCCGCGCCACCCATTCCTGCGCCAGGATCTTATCGCTCACGGCGCCAGCTCCAGCCCACCGCCGGCCAGCCCGCCGGCGGCCAGCCCACCGGCGGCGAGCCCACCGCCGGCCAGCCCGCCGGCGGCCAGCCTGCCGATCGCCGCCAACACATCGGCCACCCGGCACTCGAATTTGACGCCGCCGCCCGGTAATTCCTCCCAGCTCAGATCAACGGTTTCGCCCGGCCGGACGATCTGCAGAAATTTGACGGCGTGGATCGTCATCGGGACATCGCGCCGTTCGCCGGCGATGGCGCAGATCACTTCATCCAGCAGCAGCGCCCCGGGAATCATTGGATTTGCAGGAAAATGCCCAGCGGCGGCCGGGTGCGTTTCAGCAAATCGAAGCTGCGCGGTTCGAAAGGTCATTTCGGCTGTCCGGCCCGTGCCAGGCGCAGCAGCGCATCGCGCGGCAACTTGCCAAGCGCGTTGCGCGGCAACGCCTGGGTAAATATCAGCGGCCTGGGAAGAAAAGCCGGATCGATCAGTTGCCGTAGATGCTGCATCAGCTTCTTGCGGTCCAATCCCGGCGCGACCACCACGGCCATCAGCCGGGTGACCGCGGCATTGCCTTGGCCCATCACGAACACGCCGTCCTGCACGCCCGGAATGCCGATCAGCAAATATGTCAATTGCGCCAGCGAGGCTCGTTTTCCCGCCACATCCACCAGATCCGCCGAGCGCTCTCCCAGTAGAAAGGCCGCGTCGCCGGTCAGCTCGATTCTGTCGTGCAGCAGCACTTCCCCCTGCACCGCAGCACCGCAGGCAAAAACGCCGCGGGCATCTTCATGCAGCTGGACGCCGTCCAGACAATGCCAGCCGCGCTCGGCCGCACTTCGCCTTGTCGCCACCTGCCCGGCTTCCGTGCAGCCGTAGATTTCCAGCAGCGTGGCGCCGAACGCCGCCTCCGCCTGCTTTGCAAATTCAACGGGCAGCGGCGCGGTGGCGGAGAGGATCAGATCCACCGCCGGCATCACCGCTTGCTTCGCCAGCAAGGCGCGCAGATGCACCGGCGTCGTCACCAAAACACGCGGCCGCTTCGCCCGTTCGATCGCCGCCCGAATATCCGCAGGATAAAGCGGCCAGGCGGCATCCAGCTTCAGCCCTTGCTGCCAGCAGAGCAAGATCATCGATTCCAGCCCGTAACTATGCTGGTGCGGCACGGTGCCGATGATGCTGGCGCCGGTTAGCGCATCGCCGCCAAGCCGCGTCCCAGCCGCCATACCACTACGCGCCAGCGGCCCCCAGTTCTTGGGCACCGGCTTCGGCTTGCCGGTTGAGCCCGAAGTGAACAGCACCAGCGCCGGCTGATCCTCCGGAATGCCGACCAATGCCGCCGGCTCGCCCTCAGCTTGCAACGGCGGGAAATCCATACATTCCAAAGGCGGCCGCTCGCCGCCAGGCAGCCGGCGATCGACGAGCGCGTAAGCATCCGGATAATCGGCCGCCAAATCGGCCAGGGTCGCCGTTGCGATGTTGGAGGGCAACAAACTCACCTGGCGGCGCTGCAGCGCCGCCGCAAACCCCAGCATAAAGCGATATCGATCAGTGCATAGGTTAAGAATATGGCGGCGGTTCGGCAAAAGCCGCGCCAGCGCGGCGACGTCCTGCTCGAAATCCGCGCGGCTGATCCTACGCTTCCCTTGAACCGCAACGATATCCTGCGCATTTGCATGCCGCGTTAACGCGTACTGCGTGACACCGGCCGCTTCCCCCGCGAACAGCACGCCCCTTAATCCGGCGCTGCCATGTGCAGCAGCTGTTTGTTGCTATGATCGCCCGGATCGGTGACCATCTGCAGGATCGTGCTCAAAGAGTGCCGTGGCGGATTGCTCAAAATATGCAGCCGGCAGAAATACTCGCCGGAGAACATCGCCACAACCATCGGAATATCGAGGATATTAACGAAGATAGACCAGACCACCAGCGGCGCGAAACAGAACAGGGTGACGGAAAGTGTGAGCTGCAGCGCAAAGAAGCAGCACCAAGCGAAGGTCACCCGGCGCGTATAGCGCAGCATCTCGTGCGAAAGCTCGCCTTGCATCCGCCGCGCCATGGCGGTGATCAGCGGCTCCCGGCCAGGCCGCAAGGTCAACCCAAACATCACCAGCAGGCTGATGTATATGCCCCAGTGCGAAAGCGCCGAGACGGTAACGAAGCCCAGCTTGAACAGGCCAGCCCAACCCAGCGCCATGCCCAGCTGCGTGTGCCGAGTCGCAACGATGACCATGTGAAACAGCAACGGGACGATCGCGAAGCCGGCGATCGCCAGCAAAGGCGCCTTGGCTCCCCGCCTGGCATCCGCAAGCGAGGCGGCGGGCCCCATCACTTAAGCCCGGTGCGCTTGGATGTACTGGCTAAGTCTGCGCAACGATCTGAAAATCTCGACATTGCTCTCATCATCGGCGCGCAAATTCACCCCGTAGCGCTGCGAAACGACCAATGAGATTTCCAGCATATCGATCGAATCCAGCCCCAGCCCTTCGCCATAAAGCGGCGCCTCCGGGTCGATTTCAATCGCTGGGATCTCCAGGTTCAAGGTCTCCACGATAATCCCCGCCAGCTTCGATTCATCCGTGGTCAGAAGGCTACTATCCGCCGTCATGGCGTCACCGAAGACGCAGTGCCACGCAACAAGCGGCCGGCAAACCCAGCCGAAAGATTAAAACCATACGCCAGCACGAAAAGCCTTTCCCGAGTTTTGCCGGACACTAGCAAGAAATCTTACCGTTTGAAGCGCTACCCTGCTTCGGTTTTTGCCGGATGGCAGAGCTTGACGCAACATGATACCTCCCCGTTTGTGTCACCGCAAAGGCAGCTATTGCGGCATCGCCTCCGGCACGATGGTTTTCACGATGGTGGCGTCCAACGCTTCGAAACCGTCATAGTCGATCGTTCTGTACAGTTCCTTGCGGGTCAGCATCTGTTCCACGCAGTTATGCGTCCCACCATCGCGCTTGATAGCGGCGTAGAGTTTTTCCTGCGCCAAAGCCGCGACGCGCAGGCTGGTCACCGGCCAGATCACCATCTTGTAGCCGAAATCCTCGAATTGCTCTTGGGTGAAGAACGGCGTGCGGCCGAATTCGGTCATGTTGGCCAGCAAGGGAACACCCGGCATGCGGCGGGCGAACTCGCGGAACATCTCCTCGGTGTTCATCGCTTCCGGGAAAATCGCATCGGCGCCGGCTTCGATGTATAATTTGGCTCGCGCCACCGCGCCATCCATGCCTTCGGAGGCTGCGGCGTCGGTCCGGGCGATGATGAATATATGCCGCCGGGCATGCGCGGCCGCAGCCACTTTGGCGGCCATATCCTGGGGGGAAGCCAGTTTCTTGTCGTTCAGATGCCCGCATTTCTTCGGCAGAATCTGGTCTTCCAGATGCACCGCGGCGGCGCCGGCATCCTCGAACGCGCGCACCATGTTCATCACGTTCAGCGCCTCGCCATAGCCGGTATCGCCATCCACCAGCACCGGCAGCTGCGATGCCCGCGTCACCTGGCGAACGAAGAAACACACATCCTCCACCGTGATGATGCCGAGATCCGGCAAGCCCATGGAAGCCGACATCGCCCCGCCGGAGAGATAACACGCCTCGAACCCCGCGGCCTTGGCCTGCTGCGAAGCAAGCCCGTTATGGCTGCCGGGAATGGCAAGAATGCCGGGCCGCGCCAGCAAAGCCCGAAACCGGTCGCCGGCATTGCTTTGCGGGAGGGCGGAAGCGCTAAGATACGTCATTAGAAAGCTCCTTAAGAAAGCGCTTCTTCTTTAAAAAAAGAAGCAAAAAACCTTTGAATGCTGGGCCTAGGCGCCGCCCCCTACAACGCCCATGACCCGAAGTATCAGAAGTCTTTTTGCTTCTTTTTCTTCAGAAAAATACGACTTTTATGTACGCCGGTCGATTGGCACGAACTTAAGATCCTCCGGTCCGATATAATTTGCTGAAGGCCGGATGATCTTGCCGTCGATGCGTTGTTCGATGATATGCGCGCTCCAGCCGGAGGTGCGGGCGATCACGAAAAGCGGCGTGAACATCGCGGTCGGCACGCCCATCATGTGGTACGATACGGCGGAGAACCAATCGAGGTTCGGGAACATTTTCTTGATCTCAGCCATGACGCTTTCGAGCCGCTCGGCGATTGCGAACATTTTCAGGCTGCCGGCTTCGTCACTGAGTTTTTTCGCCACCCGCTTGATCACGACGTTGCGCGGATCGGAGATGGTATAGACCGGGTGGCCGAAGCCGATGACGACTTCCTTGGCTTCGACACGTTTGCGGATATCGGCCTCGGCCTCATCCGGATCCTGGTAGCGCTTCTGGATTTCGAAGGCGACCTCGTTGGCGCCGCCATGTTTTGGCCCGCGCAGGGCGCCGATGCCGCCGGTGATGGCGGAGTACATATCCGAACCGGTGCCGGCGACGACGCGGCAGGCAAAGGTTGAGGCGTTGAATTCATGCTCGGCGTACAGCACCAGAGAGGTATGCATGGCGCGGACCCAGCTTTCGGAAGGTGGCTTGCCGTGCAGCAAATGCAGGAAATGGCCGCCGATGGTGTCGTCATCGGTTCCCACATCGATGCGCTTGCCGTTACTGGAGAAATGGTACCAGTACAGCAGAGCGGAGCCGAGCGAGGCCATCAGCCGGTCGGCGATGTCTTTGGCACCGGGCTGGTTATGGTCGTCCTTCTCCGGCATCACGCAGCCAAGTGTGGAGACATAGGTGCGCATCACGTCCATCGGGTGCGCGGCAGCGGGGATTGCTTCCAGAATTGCCTTGGTTGCGGCCGGCAGGCCGCGGAAGCTGCGCAGCCTTTCCTTGTATGCCGCCAGGTCCGCCTTGTTCGGCAGGGTGCCGTGCACCAGCAGATGCGCGATCTCCTCGAACTCGCAGGCATCGGCGACGTCGAGGATGTCGTAGCCGCGGTAATGCAAATCGTTGCCGGAGCGCCCGACGGTACAAAGTGCCGTATTACCGGCGGCGATGCCCGACAAGGCAACGGATTTCTTCGGTTTCGGAAGAACGGAGTCGCTCATTAAATCACTTTCCTAAATGCCTGGTTTGCTGAGCGCTAATTGACCCGATGGCAGCGCAACATTCAACTGGCTGAGCGCGCCTGCCGGCAATGCCTGCAATGCATCGAACTAGCCGCCCGCCTGCCCGATCGCCGCCAGCATCGCCTGCACCCCCGCGGCGGGTCCGTCAGCATGGTTCCAGACCGCGCCGACGACGGCGACAAAATCGGCGCCGGCCTGCACCAACGGCGCGCAATTTTCCGGCGTGATGCCGCCAATGGCGACGCAGGGGATTTCCATTATCCGAGCCCACCACTCAAGCACCTCCAGCTCCGCCATCGCCGGCGGCTCCTTGGTGGTTGTGGGATAGAATGCGCCGAAAGCGACGTAATCGGCGCCATCCTCACCGGCCTGCATGGCGAGGTGGCGGGAGCCATGGCAGGTCACGCCCAAAGTCAGGTCCTTCAGCATCTTCCGGGCCGCAGGCGCGTGCGAGTCGGTCTGCCCGACATGCGCGCCATCGCAGCCGAGCTTTATTGCCAGATCGGCACGGTCATTCAGCAGAAACGCCACGTCGCGCGCCTGCACGATCGGCCGCAACCGGTCGACAATGCGTTGCAGAATATCATCCGCAACATTCTTCAGCCGAAGCTGCACGGCACCGACATCGCCGGCATCCAACGCGGCGGCCAGAAGATCAGAAAAATTTTCCGGCAGGCTAGGCGGGGTGATGAGGTAGAGCCGGCACCCCGCCTCAGCCATGGGTCAAAAATTGCCCTTATAGATCTCGATGATCTTGCCCAGCATGTCCAACGCTTCCTCGCGCGGGCGCTGGAAGGTGTTGCGGCCGATGATGGAGCCGTTGGCGCCGCCATCGCGCAAGCCGCGGATTTCCTCATACAGCCCGTCCAGGCTCTTATTCTCGCCGCCGGAGAACACGACGATCCGCTTGCCGCCGAAGCAGGCCTGCACCACGTGCTCGACCCGCTTGGCCATGGTGGAACCGTCGATCTTCTCGTAGAATTTCTTCGCCGCTTCCAGCGACACCACGGAGGTCGGCGGCTTCACCTTGATGATGTGGGCGCCAAGCAGCGCCGCCATATGCGCGGCATAGGCGCAGATGTCGAAAGCGGTCTCGGCCGCCTTGTCCAGGTTGGGGCCGCGGGGATAGGACCAGACCACTACGGCAAGACCGGCGGCTTTCGCCTCTTCCGCCATTTCGCGGATTTCTTCCATCAACTGGAAGGCATATTCGCTGCCAGGGTAGATGGTAAAGCCGATGGCGGCGCAACCCAGGCGCAATGCGTCGTTCACCGAGCCGGTCAGCGCCTGGTCTTTTTCGCTGGCCAGGCTGTTGGAGGAGTTCACTTTAAGAATGGTCGGGATCGAACCGGCAAAGGTATCGGCGCCGGCCTCGATCATGCCCAGCGGCGCGGCATAGGCGGAAAGTCCGGCATCGATCGCCAGCTGGTAATGATAATGCGGATCGTAAGCCGGCGGATTTGGCGCGAAGGAGCGCGCCGGACCGTGCTCAAAGCCTTGATCGACGGGTAGAATAACCAGCTTGCCGGTACCGCCGAGCTTGCCTTCCATGAGGATGCGCGCAAGATTCGTCTTGGTGCCGGGATTATCACTCTCGTAACAGGCAAGGATTTTTCTAACCCGCTGGTTAATCCGCATTTCCATCTCCAGATTATGCTGCGCAGCATTTAAACGATCGGTCTGGGGCTGTCATCCCGCGCCGGAGAAAATAACACATCTTCTGCCAAAACCGAGCTGAAACCGTCTTTTCTCGGACAAACACGTGCTCATGCGGCCAACCAGGCCGCCAGCCTCCGGTGGTTCCCCCGCTGGCTGAGATCCAGCGCCGGTGGCGCGGCGGCGAACAGCAGCGCAGCGTTGATCTTTGCCAGCTCGCCGACCGTGGCAAACAGCTCGGCCTCGCAGGCAAGCACAATGCCCTTCAGGCCCATTTTCAACGCTTCCACGGCGCGGCCGGGCGCGTCGGCGCAATCCAGCAGCGCGGGATTATCCGTCGGCGCCGACTGCAACAGGGAAAACCACCATAAACATCCGCCATATAAGGCCGCAGCCGGGGCGGAAAGCAGTGTCACCGGCCGCCCGAACGACAACGCAAGCTTGGCGTCATTCAAGCCATGGATGATCACGGCGGGCGGCAAATCCAAGCAAAAATCCCTTCAACCTAGAAAGAACGCCGGTCGATCGAATTAAATCTGCGAAACCCGGGCATAATGGTGGTTGCCCCAAATCGGTTGCTTGCGCTTCATAGCGTAAAAGGGACTTCAAAAACATGACCGAGACAGAAACAGAGGCAGAGACGCTGGAACGCCTTGAACTCGCCTTACGGCGGATCGGCGACCTTGCGCGCCAGCCGAGGCTGAAAGCCGGCGAGGCGCCTGAGATCGACCGGCAGGCATTACTGCACTCGCTGGATGGATTGATCAGCCGCTTGCGAAACGGGCTCGATTTGCCCGATGCCAAGCCGGCAAACGACGGAGCGACGGAATAATGGCGCAGGTAACGATTCGCATAAACGGCTACGCCTATACGGTCGGCTGCGAGGACGGGCAGGAAAGCCATCTGCAGCAAATGGCAGCCGATATCGAACGGCGCATCTCCAGCATCAAGGCGATCGGCGGACAATCCGGCGAAGCCAGGCTGCTGATGCTGGCCGCCTTGCTGCTGGCCGACGAGTTGCACGACACCCGCCACGCCTTGGGAATGGCGCAAACCGCCGCAACCACCCAACCCGCGCCCCAAGCGGAAAAACCGGACCCGGAGAAACGCGCCAAGCTGCGCCGCCTCGCCGCCCGCGCGGAAGAGATTGCAGCCGACCTCACGGAAGCCTAGAGTGGATGTGGAGCTGCCCGGTTCGTCAGGTACAACATCCCCAGGGCCGTTAAGCATCTCCCTCGGGAACTGGCTCTGCTTGGATCTTGGTCCAAATACCTGGTGCCCACCTGCACAAGCAGGCCTTGGGAGGATGAACAACGCCAACGGCCACGGCGGCTCCACTTTTATCTGGTAAGCCAGCGGTTCTTTCTCTGAAGAAAAAGAACCGAAAAGACTTTTTGACTGGAACATGGGCGGTGACATCTCCCCATCATGCCGGTGCAGGCTTGCATCCACGTCTGTCTGAACTTGTCGCCCTAAAAGCAACGATGCGAACGGAAGCCACCATCCGCCGTAAGGCATGCGATCCGGCGCTGGGCGCGCGACTTGCCAAGCACGTCATCCATAGCTGCCCGCCGCCGCCCGGCGCCATCGTCGCCGGCTTCTGGCCGCTGCAACATGAAATCGACATCCGGCCGTTGCTGCACGCACTGGCCGCGGTGCGCTACGACATCGTGCTGCCGGTAACCCCGGAACGCGGCCAGCCGCTTACATTCCGTAAATGGAACATCGACGGCGCCCTGCTCACCGGCCGCTTCGGCACCCAACACACCGACGGCCCGGAAATGAGGCCCGACTTCATTCTGATCCCGCTGCTGGCCTTCGACGCTCAAGGCAACCGCCTGGGCCACGGCGCCGGCTACTACGACCGCACGCTAGCCGCGCTACCCAACGCCTTCCGCTTGGGCTGCGCCTTTGCCGCGCAGGAATTTCCCGATATTCCGGTGCAGCCGGAAGACGCAAGGCTGCAAGCCATCGCCACGGAGAACGGCGTCAGACGGTTGATATGATAATGCCAAGTTCGGCGCATGAATAGGAACACTGAGCTACGCCAACCGATCGAACCCGCAAATCAACCACAGCTCCCGGATGAGGCGCGTGCGCAGATTATAGATTTTTAAATGCCGGAAGCAAAATCAAAGCGAACGCTTTCCCGGTCCATAATCAAGTTGTAAAAAAACCGGGAAGGTGACGAACTGTGAGCGACGACGAGCCGGAAACGGATAGGCGCGGGATTCTTCCCGCCGGGGCGGATCTATCACTTGTATAGCAGGCGTTCCACCACTTGGCGGCGATGACATCCCTCAAAAGGCGCGAGATGAGCCGCAAATTAGTCCCACCTCATCCGAACCGGCGCGCGATGTTTCTGGCGAAGCCGTGGGTTTCCTCAATAAGATGGCGGCGGATGAAGAAAGAGGTGCCGATCGTGTCGCCAAGCAGCCGCACGACGGCCGGCAGCGTCACCTCGATTGCGCATTCAAACAACGTCTTATCCTGTCCGTCCGCTTGCGTTTGCATTGTCCAGATGACACTGCACGTTACAGGCAGAATGTGCATGATATAGGCCCGGCTCGCTTCCGATACCATCGTCACATGATCTTTCTCGGCCCGCCGGGTCGCGTAATGCTGGATGAGCAAGGAGCCGCCGATGGACTCGACATTGACCATGCCGGTCCGCTGCACGCCTCCAAGCATTCCGATCGCGCGATGACCATGCGCGCAGGCGGCGTAATCGGCTTCGGAAAGTGTGAACAGCCAATCGGGCAGATCAATCGCTTCTACGGGTAAATCGATCATGGCCTGATGAGAAAACCGCATATTGCCTCCGGCCGCTAACCTGCGATGATCGTCTCGGCTGAAACGATGAAGTCGCATGCGTGGAGGTCCAGGAACTTTGCCTCGTCCGGCCTGATCTTCTCGATATATTCAGGATCGCTGAAACAACGGGCGAGCGCGTCGACATCGTCAAACCAGAGTTCGGTAATGCCGTCATATTTAACGGGCGGCAGGCCGGGCAGATCGATCGGCAACGCGTGTTGCTGGACATAGCGGCGAACCGTTTCCCTGACCGCCACAACCGACATAAATAACGGCGCGTGGTTTGTCTTATGATATTCGACAAATTCGTCGTGGGTAAGCGACGCGTTGCGTTTCAACAGGATCGTGAATTTCACCATGGCGCATCTCCTGGCCGGTCAGACGCGCCGGCAGTAATTTTAAGTTAAGAGGCAGCCCTCGCCGTCATCATCGCGGCCGGCGTTTTGGCTTCCACGGCTTGCTACACGCTTTACTACTTAATGTCATGAATGTCCCTGAAAACGCCTATTGTTAACTTTCAGACCAACCCTGACGCCCCTATCATAACCCATTGCGCGGGTCAGCACCCGATCCGGCGGGTCAATGCGAGCATTCGAGAAACGATGACATAGATCGCGCTTGAGATAAGCCCGTAAATCGCGAGGATAGTGGCGCGTCATTCAAGACTTCCTGCAACAGGAGACTTTGCGGCGCCCGGCTTAAGTTCGAGCGGTGAGGTCTTTATCAAGGCCGCGGTCGCGGGACGAAGCGGTCGTGGACGATCATGCCGAGCACCATCGCGATGACGAAAATCCAGGCCTTCCACAGTCCCAACGACAGCGCCGCCAACGCCGGGCCGGGGCAAAAGCCGGCAATGCCCCAACCGATCCCAAACATCGCCGAACCGAGCAGCAGCCGCATGTCGATGCCGGCCGCGGCCGGCAGCAGAAATGTGGGGTTTAACAATGGCCGCGCCATTCTCCGCATCACGGCGACACCAGCCGCTGCGACAAACACGGCACCGCCGAGCACGAACGCCAGCGCCGGGTTCCAGTTGCCAAATACGTCGAGAAAGCCGCGCACCCGCATCGGATTCATCATGCCCGACAGCGCCAGCCCGAACCCGAAGATGGCGCCGCACAGCAGCGCTACGGCAACGCGGGCGTAGCCGTCGGTCACAGCCCCGCCGCCCGCATCGCCGCCACCGTCAGCACGCCCGTGGTCAGGAACATCGCAACCGCCGCCATCGACCGGCGCGACAGCCGGGCGAGACCAAGCACGCCGTGGCCGCTGGTACAGCCCGAGCCCATCCGCGTGCCAAAGCCGACGAGCAGGCCGGCGATCATGATCAGCGGCATCGATACCTCCACCGTAATGACGGGCCAGACATCGAAGACCGCGCGATAGATGATTGGACCGGCAACGAGCCCCAGCACGAAAGCGAGATTCGTTGGCACCTGCGCGCCCTGCGTCAGCCGGCCGACAATGCCGCTGATACCGGCGATCCGGCCGTTCAGCACCAGCAAAAGCGATGCCGATAGGCCGATCAACATGCCACCGAACAACGCCTGGCAGAGCACGGCCGTCATAGCTCGACCGTCGGCGCGCAATAGATCAGGTAGAGCGCCTCGATCAGCCGCGCCGCTTTCGCCTGGGTCAGGCTGTAGAATATCTGCTTGCCGTCGCGCCGCGTGGCGACGATACCGGACTCGCGCAGCACCGCGAGCTGTTGCGAAAGACTCGGCTGATGCATGCCGAGCTTGTCCTCCAGCTCGCCGACGGCATATTCGGCCTCCGCCAGCGTACAGGCGAGCATCAGCCGCATCGGATGGGCGAGGGTTTTCAAGGTTGCAGCCACGTCTTCAGCCCGGCTCTCCATCTCGCTCAGCGACAGGATCGGCTTAGGCGCCTTGCTTATGACCTTGCTCATCGCCTCACCAAACCGAAACGGGCAGCGCGCCGATGGGTATCTTCAAATAGCTTCGGCCGTCGTCTTCGGGTTCCGGCAAACGGCCGCCGCGGATGTTGACCTGCAGCGCCGGCAGCAGCAGCTTGGGCATTGGCAGCGTTCGATCGCGCGCCTCGCGCAGTTCGACAAATTCCGCCTCGCTCCTGCCGGCGACGTGGCTGTTGCATTGTTGCTGGGCCGCGACGCTGCTCTCCCAACGTGGATGACGGCTGCCGGGCTGATAGTCGTGCCCGGTGAACAGGCGCGTCTCGTCCGGCAGGGCCAGGATCGCCTGGATGCTCCGCCACAGCCGCCGGGCGTCCCCGCCAGGAAAATCGGCCCGCGCCGTGCCGCTATCTGGCATGAACATGGTGTCGTGCATGAAAGCGGCATCGCCAATTACAAAGGTGACCGAGGCCAGCGTATGCCCCGGCGAATACATCACCCGCGCTTGCAACGAGCCAATGGCGAAATACTCGCCGTCACCAAACAAGCGGTCCCAGAAGCGCGCTCCGCTCCGCAATGATGGCAGATTATAGATCTGCGCCCACAATTTCTGAACATCGCGGACATGCTCACCATTTCCCGTCGCCGCACCGATCCTGCCTTGCAGGTAGGATGCCGCGGAGAAATGGTCGGCGTGCGGATGCGTGTCGAGGATCCAATCAACCGTCAGAAGCTGCGCGTCGATATAGGCCAGCAGGGCATCGGCGCTACGCGTCGCAATCGCGCCAGACTTCTCGTCGAAATCCAGCACAGGGTCGATGATCGCGCAGCGCGACGTGGCGGGGTCCGAAACGACGTATTGAACACTCGATGTTCGAGGCTCGAAAAACCCCTTCACGACCGGAACCTGCCGCGCTCGCCGCGCCAGCCAATGTTCGGCAACCTTCAAGTCGAAGCCGTGTACCGCCCCAAACCGACCCGCGTCTTCGGCTTTCATCCGCCCATCCAGAACTTCGCCGATCGCGTAAAGCATGAGCGTGCGCTGGCCGGTCCTGCAGTGCCCAAGCACCGGCCCCGGCGCGGCTTCGACCGCGTCCTGAAAGGCGCGGATATCGGCCTCGGTGATGTCGGACCCGGCAACTGGAATGAAGCTGTAGCCAAGACCCGCCGAACGGGCGGCCGCCATCTGCGAGGCGGAGCCAGGCTGACCGGGCTCTTCGTGGTCCGGACGATTGTTGATTACAATCTTACAGCCGTCAGCGGCCAATTGGGAAAAAGCTGCGTGTGCAGGCTGGCCTGCGATGAAGAGCTTGTCTGAGATTTGGATCATATCCATAGCAGACGAGCTTACTATATAATCTATAATAATGTATAGTGTTTTCTGCAAACAAGCTGCAGCGGCTTCGCCATCAGCTTCATGTCGCAAATATCAGGAAATCTTCACGACCTGCCGCGTCAAGCCCTTTAACGGTTTAACCGGTGCAAAAATCCGCAGCGCATCTCCGTGCTGGCGTTTTTGGTTCAACCAGCCGGGCAATCCGACATTTGCCAAGCCACGACATTATCTGCCTCATTTATCAACTTCGAAAAATACCGGATGGTCCGTGATGTCGAAGGTCAGGCTGGAGCCGTCCACTTCATCCACCGGTGTTTCCGGCTTAGCTGCGGTCGGGTCGTACACCGCAATTCTTTTGGCCGTTCCGCCGGCGCTAAACCTCACCGCAACGCGCGGCGCCGCAACCTGCCGATGCGTGCTGTTGTCGCAGATTTGCGCTTCCTGCCAAAAGGCGACGAAATAGTCGCCGTTGGAGCGTTCGATCGTTTCCGAATAGACCGGCCAGCTTGCCGTCGCCGCCGCCGTCCAGCTCAAATGGTATAGCGAGAATGTCTTTGCCTTGGCCCCGTTATCCTGGATGATCTGGTTCATACGATACGTATCGGTTGCCTCGGCTGTCGCGTTGTTCGAACGGTCGAAGAAGCCAAAGCCGGAGCTATCGTCGTTGATCAGCTTGTAGATGAAGACATGGGTATACCCCTGCAGCACGCCGTCAAGCCAATCCATCAGCGTCTGCTTGCCGGCGATATCGGCCGTTACGACGCCGTTCTGATCGCACAGGCCGGCGGTGCCGATCGAGTAGCCGCCTTCGGTTGTCACAGCCGGCTGATTGACGGTTTTGACAAATGGCTGTTGTCCCGAAGGCGGCTGCGTGCCGGACATATAGGGCGGCGAGGTGTAACCATCATCTTCATTGTTCATGGCCCAGATTTCTGCATAGCGGTTGGTCCAGTAATTCGGCGGCGAACCGTTTTGCGGGTAAGGATGGGCGTTGTCGTAATCGGCGTAACCGCTCGACGTACTGGGATTATCGCCGGCGGGAATGGCAGGACCGCCATTCGCCATGGTCTGGCCATAGCCTGTGAAATAATCGGTCCTGACGGCCGCCATATGATGATGCACGAAGCCATAGATGGCTTGCTGGATTTTTTCCGCCGCACGCAGCTCGCCCGCGCCCGTACAGCCGGAGACCGGACCGCCCGAGAAGAAAAAATCGACGCAGCCTATCCCGTCTCCGCCATACTCGACCGGAAAATTGTTGATTTCGTTCGGGCCTTCGATCGCAGATACCATGCCGGCGCATCGCGAACGGTTCAAATCCTGTGCTTCGGCCAGACGATTTGCCAGCGGGTACTCGCCGTCGCCGTTGAGGTTGGCGGTTCCGGCGCTGTTCGGCGAAGAAACCAGCAGCGTGACATGATTCACAACCGTTTCGCCGGACGGGCAGGAAACCGCCTCGAACTTCGAATCCAAGGCCGAAGGAAATGCGTCCGGCGGCGTCAGAAAATCGGCGTCGCGGTAGTTCCAGATCCCAAGTTTCGCCATGTCGGAAGCGATGGTTGCCGCCGACCGCGACCCGTCCGTAGAACCAAGCTGGATGTCGACGCCCTCCAGATCGTTCAGGTTATACGATCGGATCACCGCGGCCGTCGCGCCGGAAAACTTGTAGCTCGTCTGAGCGTAGAGGTGCAGCGGGAAGAACACGAAAAAAAGATAAAAATACGTTCTCATGCTACCTCCATTGCAGATTACCAGGGACGTGTAGCGGCTGTGGCGGAGGCCCGTCGAATTATTCTTAGCGGGATTTCTTCTGGTCTGACTGCGTGTTCATCTACGCTTTAGGGCCGTTCCATAACTTGAGTTCCACAAATGTGCCGGCAGATGCTTTCTGCCTGCAGTCCGGTGGCGGATTACGCTGCGCTCATCCGCCTTACGCTTATTAGGCTCGCGGTTAGACCCGGTCAGGCGGTCAGCGCGGGAGCGGTACCATGCACAGCAGATCCTCATCCCATAGGATATAGCGCGAAGCGGCAAAAACCTGGTTCAGGGTCAGTACCGTCGCGGCGCCTGTCACAACGCCGCAGGCGTCGTGGCAAGCCTGCAGCCTGTAATTGGGGATGCCCGGGTTGAGATGATGGACATGGTGCAGACTTATACTGGCGCTGAACCATTGCAGCACCGGGTGCAGACGCAGGTAAGAGGTTCCATGCAAGGCGGCCCTGGCGGGGTTCCAGTCCGGCTTATGCACCCATTCCGCGCCAGGGAAGGTGTGCTGCACCGAGATCAGAAAAATGCCCGCGATGGCGGCTATCGCTACCGCCGGCAACTGCACGAGCATGACCGTTTTGAGGCCAAATGCCGCAATAAGTCCGCCGAATATGGCGAATAAGACAAGGTCCAAAAGATAAACGCTATTGCGTTCCCGCCGGCACGAGGCCGGGGTTTCGAGCGGCAGGCGGAAGAGCAAAAGAAAAACAATCGGCGGCAACAGCACGTTCGAAAGCAGCGTGTGATGGATGACACGGTAGAGCAGTTTCTGGCGCCGCGTCATCGCGGCGAATTCAGCGACCGTCGCGCAATCCGTGTGAAAATCCGCCGGAATTCCCCGGCCGTCGAGGTTATTCCAGTTGCCATGATGCATGGCATGGGTTCGGCGAAAATAAGCAAACGGCGTCAGCGTGACCAGGCTGCACAGCCGGCCGGCGGCAACGTTGAGGCGGCGGGACCGGAACATCGCATTATGCCCGCAATCATGCTGCAGCACGAACATGCGAACCATCAACCCGCTCATCGGCAAAGCGAGTACCAGCGTCAGCCAGACGGAGAACCGCGCGCTGAAATACGCGACCGCCATGCAGGAGACAAAAAGGCCGAATGTGGAGGTGATCTGCCATGCGGAGATAGCAAATACGGGCGCCTGATAGGGCCGTAGCAAAGCGAGCTGAAGGTCTTCAGGGGCTGAGAGGCGAGAGGCTTCCGGTACGACCAATGAAACTCCTAGCTTCGGTATGATGTTCAATTACCTGACGTTAGCGATCCTTGGCAAGAACAGCGCGCCGATTGTCGCAGCGCATCGACAACGGCGGCCAAAAGCCGCCGCTGTGCAGAAATCTTTTGTTTTCGCCGGCGGCCAGCCTTTTTTCGAAAAATAAGCGCTTGCTCGCCTTAAGCCGCCCGGCGCTTATCCCCGAAGCCCTTGTTGCCGGCGTATTGCGGCCTCGCCGGCTTGCGCACGATCATGTCCGGGTGCCGCTGCGGTTTCTTGGCCGGCGCCGCGTGCGCCGGGCGGATGCCGCCGGCGACGGTCATTTTAACGTTGGTCAATTTCTCGATCGAGTTCAGAAAGCTCAGCTCGGTCGCGTCGCAGAACGCCACGGCAATGCCTTTGGCGCCGTTGCGGGCGGTACGGCCGATGCGGTGGACGTAGCTTTCCGGCTCATTCGGCAGTTCGTAATTGAAGACGTGGCTGACACCGGCGACGTCGATCCCGCGCGCGGCCAGATCGGTCGCGACCAGAATACGCACCTGCCCGGCTTTGAACTGTTCCAGCGCGCGCTGGCGCGCGTTCTGGCCAAGATTGCCGTGCATGGCGGTGGCGGAGATTTTCTCGGCGTTCAGCTGCAAGGCAACGCGGTCGGCGCCGCGCTTGGTGCGGGTGAAGACGATGGCGCTGGTTATCGCGGGATCGCGCAGCAGCTGGTTCAGCAGATGGCGTTTGCCGCTGCCTTCAACGAAATGCACGGTTTGTTCGACCAGCGCCGGCGTGGCGGAGGCGGATTCGATGCGCACGCGGGTGGGCTCGCGCAGCAGGCCTTCCGCCAGATGCGCGATTTCCTTCGGCATGGTGGCGGAGAACAAGGCGGATTGGCGGCGGCTGGGCAGCGCCGCGACCACTTTGCGGATGTCCGGCATGAAGCCAAGGTCCAGCATGCGATCGGCCTCGTCGAGCACGAAGAACTGGGCCTGGTCGATCAGTAATTGGCGGGTGCTCATCAGGTCGCAGATGCGGCCCGGCGTGCCGACCACGATGTCGGCGCCGCGCGACATGCGGTTGACCTGGCCGGAACGGCCGACGCCGCCGACGATCAGCACGGTGTTCAGGCCAAGGCCGGTGCCGAATTTCCTAAATTCCTGCTCGATCTGCACCGCCAGTTCGCGGGTGGGCGAGAGGATCAAGGCGCGGGTGGCGAAACGGCGCGGCCGCATGGGCGAAGTCGACATGGCCTGCAGGATCGGCAACGCGAAGGCCGCGGTTTTGCCGGTGCCGGTTTGGGCGATGCCCAGAACGTCGCCGCCGGCGAGGCCCGCCGGCAAGGCGCCGGCCTGGATGGGGGTGGGGTGGATGAAGCCGCTATTTTTCAGCGCCTGCAGGATGGGCGGGGCGAAGCCAAAGGATTCAAAGGTGATGGGTGACATAGATTACAGTGCTCCGGCGCCGCGAATCTCTGATTTGCGGCGATATGTCCGGTTCCACGCGCGATATTGGAGAGGACGGGTTTTGAAACTTGCCCGAGAGGACGGAGACCGCCCCAGAAGACATATCAGCCGCCAAGGCCGGATTTTGGTCCGGTCGCGCATTCGCGGTGACGCGGCCTTATGCGCATGTTGCGCTGCGAAACGCAATGGCAATCTGTGGGCTGAAACGGGAGGCTGCCTTGCGTCGGCTTGCTCGGCTTGTACGCTTCACCCTTGCTTCCAGGGCAAACCCTCGTGCTTCCAGCCAGCGATGCCGCCGCGGTGGCCGCGGGCGTCGAGCGGACCCTCGAACCCGTCCTTGATATTGTACACATGCTTGTAGCCGGCGGCGTAGGCGGCTTGCGCCGCAGCCATGCTGCGGCCGCCGCTGCGGCACAGAAAATACACATGGTTGCCGGGATGCACATTGGCCTGCGTCAGGGCATCCAAAAATTTCGGATTAGCCTGCATGGAAGGGAAAACCTGCCACGGGATCAGCACCGGCTGCTTGCCGGTCTGGCTAAGATCGGGCACGCCGACAAAGCTCCATTCCGCGTTGGTGCGCACATCGCAGAGGCTCGCCTCAGGGTTGCTCATCAAAGCCTCCCAGACCTGTCGCGGCGATAATTCTTCGATCATACTGCCTCCCGATGGGCGGTTTTAAACCCCAAGTTTAGCCTGAGCATAGCGAGGATGCGAGATGATGAAAATGGGCGCCGCACCGGCGGCCGGCATGTCCATGGGGGGCGGCATTGCCGATGGATTGACCGGCGCGATCGGCAACACCCCGCTCGTTAAACTGCGCCGCGCCTCGGCCGAGACCGGCTGCGAGATTTTGGCCAAGGCAGAGTTCATGAATCCCGGCGGATCGGTGAAGGACCGCGCTGGCCTCGCGATTATCGAGGCGGCGGCGGCAAATGGATCGCTTGAACCCGGCGGCGTCATCGTCGAGGGCAGCGCGGGCAATACCGGCATCGGCATCACGCTGGTCGCGCATGCGCGCGGCTATAAAAGCATCATCGTCATGCCGGACACGCAGAGCCGGGAGAAGATCGAATTTCTGCGCATGATCGGCGCCGATCTGCGCCTGGTGCCGGCAAAGCCCTACAAGGATCCTGGCAATTACGTGCATGTATCGGAACGGCTGGCGCAAGAGCTTGGCGCGGTCTGGGCCAACCAGTTCGACAACCTCGCCAACCGGGAGGGTCACCGGCTTTTCATGGCGGAGGAAATCTGGGCGCAGACGGCAGGTAAGGTGGATGCCTTCACCTGCGCCTGCGGCACCGGCGGTACGCTGGCAGGCGTGGCGTTGGCGTTGAAGGCGAAAAACCCAAAAATTCAGATCGTGCTGGCGGACCCGGAAGGTAGCGCCTTGTATGGCTGGGTGAAATCGGGCGACCTTTCGGTAACCGGCACTTCCATGACCGAGGGCATCGGCCAGTCGCGCGTGCCCGGCAACCTGGCCGGCGCGCCGATCGACGATGCGCTGCGCATCACGGACGCGCAAGCGCTGGAGCAAGTGTTTTCGCTGCTGATCGATGAAGGCCTGTCCGTCGGCGGCTCCGCCGGCATCAACGTTGCCGCGGCGATCCAGGTCGCCAAGGCGTTCGGGCCGGGCCATACCATCGTAACGATTTTGTGCGATGGCGGCTCGCGCTACCAGTCGAAACTGTTCAACCCGGAATTTCTGCGGACCAAAAATCTGCCGGTGCCGAAATGGCTGAGGTAAACCCGGCGCTCCTGGATGCGGAGGAATTGCTGCAGCTCTACGCTGCAAACTCGCTGACGCCGCTGCAGGCGCTGCAGGCGGTGACCGAGCGCATCGCCCGGCAAAACCCGGAGATCAACGCCTTCGTGGTCATGAACCCCGAGGCGCTGGAAGCGGCGCGGGCCAGCACCGAGCGCTGGCAGCGCGGCGCGCCGCAAGGCGCGCTGGATGGCGTGCCGGTGACGGTGAAGGATCTGATCGACATCGCCGGGCTGCCGACACGGCGCGGCAGCAAGCTTACCGGCCACTACCCCGCCGCAAACGATGCGCCGGTGGTCACCGCCTTGCGGGCGGCAGGCGCCGTGATCATCGGCAAAACCACAACGACGGAATTCGGCTGGAAAAGCCCGGGCGATTGCCCGCTCACCGGCATCACCCGCAACCCATGGAACACGGCGCATACGCCGGGCGGCAGTTCCGCCGGCGCCGCCGCGGCCGCTGCTGCCGGCTTCGGCCCAATCCATGTCGGCACCGACGCCGGCGGCTCCATCCGCATCCCGGCCGCCTGGTCAGGCATTGTCGGGTTGAAGCCGAGTTTTGGCCGGGTGCCGCAATGGCCGCTGGGCGCCTTCGGCCACGTGGCGGTGGCCGGACCGATGACGCGCAATGTGCGAGACGCCGCCTTGGCGCTGAACGTGCTGGGCCGTTTCGACGCGCGCGATCCGTTCGCCTTGCCTGACGACCCGAGGGATTGGCGAAACGGCGTCGAGGACGGGGTGCAAAACATGCGCATCGCCGTGCTGGTCAATCCAGGTTTTACCGCGAAGGTAGATGCGGACGGCCTGGCCGCGCTGGAAATTGCCAGACATATCCTGCAAGGCTCCGGCGCGTTGATCGAGGACGTGGATACTCCGCTGCCCGACACATCGGTGATCTTCAGCCGCATCTGGGGGGCCGCCCTGTGCAAGGCGGCAGATGGCGTTCCCGAACAACACCGGCATCTGCTGGACCCCGGGCTGCTGCAGGTGGCGAAACGGCATCGCGACGTGACGGCGCTGGAGGTGCTGGACGCCGAGGCGATGCGCGTGGTCGCCGCAAATGCGATGGCGAAGCTGCATCTTACCTATGACGCTGTGCTATGCCCCTGCGTTCCCAGCTGCGCGCCGCCGGCCGACAAGCCGATCGGCGATCCGGTCGCCGCACTCTGGAACGACTGGGCGCCCTGGACGTTCCTGTTCAACCTCACCCGGCAGCCGGCAATTTCCGTGCCCGTTGGCGTTAACGAAGCCGGCCTGCCGCGGGCGGTGCAGATCGCGGCGGCGCTGTACCGCGACGATATCGTGCTGCGCGTCGGCCGCGCACTGGAGCGGGCGCTTTGAGGAAGGCAAGCGAGAAGCCGCTTTTTTGAAAAAAAGCGGCGCAAAAAACTTCTCCGACTCTGGGCCTGGAGCGTTAGGCTGAATGCCCCAGGCCGGCATATTACAGGCCGGCATATTACAGGCCGGACATATTACAGACCGACATATTACAGATACACATATTAGCCCAAATATAGCCGTCTTTTGCCGCACCTGCGGTTTGGTTCTTGTCCCTCAGAAAAAACAAGTCCTTCCCTACTCCGCGTTTTCCTTCTCCACCCGCACCCGCTCGACGCGTCTGCCGGCCATGGCCAGCACCTCGAATTTCCAGCCGCCGAAGATGATGGCGTCACCAATGCGAGGCGGGCGCAACAGCAGCGCCAGGATCAGGCCGCCCAGCGTGTGGTAGCTGCCGGAATTCGGCAGATCCGGCAGATGCAGCCTGGCCTTGGTATCATCGATCGGCATCAGCCCGTCGAATTCGAAGACATTCTCCTCGGCTTGCGGCGCGCCCTCCTTGTTCGCCTCCTCGGCGTCGCCGACGATCGATTCCAGCACATCGGCCGCCGTGACCATGCCCTCGAAACTGCCATACTCATCCAGCACGATGGCGATGCCAAGGATGTCGGATTTCAGCCGCTCCAGCGCCTCCAGCGCCGAGACCGAATCCGGAATTGCCATCGGCTGGCGGATCGCCGCGGCGAGCGAGAAATCCTTGCCGTCCAGCACGCGGTCCAGAATGTCCTTGGTCTGCACGATGCCAACGACATTGTCGATCGAGCCGTCGCAGACGACGAAGCGCGAATGCGACGTGTTGCGCAAGGTGGCGATGATGGTCGTGCGCGACGCCGTGCGGTCGATCCAGTCGATCTCCGTGCGCGGCGTCATGATCGCGCGCACCGGCTTATCCGCCAGGCGCAGCACGCGCTCGATAATGTCGCGCTCTTCGGTCTCCAGCACGCCGGTCTCCGCGCCCTCGACCAGCATGGCCTTCAGCTCCTCCTCGCTCATCGCCCGGCGGTCGTCGCCGGGCGGCCCGAACAGGGCCAGCACCAGTTCGGTGGAGATGCCCAGCAGCCAGACCACCGGCTTCGCCAGCGACGCCAGCCAAGAAAGCGGCCTGGCGACCAGGACCGCCAGCCGCTCCGGATGCCGCAAGGCCAGCTGCTTGGGCACCAGCTCGCCGAAGACCAGGGTTAAAAAAGTGATGGCGATGACGGTGAGCGCCAGCCCCAGCGAATTTGAATAGGCGCCGAAAAGATGGGTCCTGGCCAGCGGTGCTGCGATGCGCTGGCTGAGCTGGGCGCCCCCGAACGTGCCCGTGAGAATGCCGATCAGGGTGATGCCGAACTGCGATGCCGGCAGGTAGGCTTGCGGATTGTCCGCCAGCGCCCGTGCCCGGGCGGCGCCGCGTAGCCCCTGGCGTTCCATCAGCGTCAGCATGGCGCGGCGGGCGGAGACCAAAGCCAGCTCGCTCAAGGCAAAAACGCCATTGAGAAGGATCAAAATCGTCAGGATGAGAAGCTGCAAACCTAAGGGCATGGCCGGGTTGTAGCCGGATTTGCCGGGAAAATCACAAGTGGAGGCGACCCAAAATTCGTTTCGCTGCCTTAATCGCGACACAATCCGGCCCAGCCCGCGCCCTACTGCAATATTATGTCACGTTCCAAGCGGGAATGATCCCGCCCGTTATGGACGATCAACAATGACTTTCGAGTCGAAAAATCAGCCGCTCATCCAGCGCCAGAACGCCCAGTCTTCCACCCGAAACACCCGTAAGGGCTGGCTCAGCGCCAGCTCCTGGACGGCGGGTTTGGGCGTGGCCGTGCTCGCTTTCGGCCTGTGGGCCGGCACCAACCGGCCAGTGACGAACATTCCGGCCTATAACGGGCCGATCGGCGGCTTCGCCTTCTCGCCCTTCCATGCCGGAGAGACGCCGGAGAAGAACGAATACCCGACGACGGCGCAGATCAAGTCCGATCTGGCGCTGGTGGCGCAGCACACCAGGAACATCCGCACCTACACTGTTGAAGGCGACCTTGGCAGTATTCCGGCGCTGGCCGAAGGCATGGGGCTGAACGTGACGCTCGGCGCCTGGCTGGACCGCCACCCGGATGCCAACGCCGCCGAGCTTGCGAAAGTCGTGCAGGTCGCCAACACCAACCCGGACGTCAAACAGATCATGGTCGGCAACGAAACCGTGCTGCGCGGCGACGTGCCGGTGCCGGAACTGATCCGCGACATAAGGCAAATGCAGGCAGCAACCCATGTGCCGGTTTCCACCGCCGAGCCCTGGCATGTCTGGCTGAAATACCCCTCGCTCGGCAACTCGGTCGATTTCATCACCGTGCATCTGCTGCCCTACTGGGAAGGCGTGCCGGAGAGCACCGCGCTGCAGGATGCGATGAACCGCCTGGCCGCCGTGCATAAGGCGTTTCCCGACAAGCGGATCGTGATCGGCGAGATCGGCTGGCCGTCGGACGGCATCGATATCGGCGCCGCCCGCGCCAGCACGGTGAACCAGGCGCGCTTCATGCGCGACTTCTTCAACCTGGCGCAGAAAGATCACATCCAGTATTTTGTGATGGAGGCGTTCGACCAGCCCTGGAAGACCAGTTTCGAGGGCCGCGCCGCCGGCTACTGGGGCATGTTCACGCAAGACCGCGCGCAAAAATGGTCGCTGACCGGCCCGGTTGAAAACAACCCGGATTGGATTTTGTACGCGCTTGGCAGCATCATGCTGACTTTGGCGGCGACGATGACGCTGCTCTCCCGCCGGCCGGATATGCGCATCGCCGGCAAGCTGATCTTTGCCGGGCTGGTGCAAGGTTTCGGCGCTGCCGTCGCCATGCTGCTGATGACCATGGGCGAGACCTATCTCTCGACCGGCGCCGCCGTCGTCTGGGGCGCGCTGGCACTGGGCCAGGGGCTGCTGCTCTTCCTGCTGATCGCCGACAGCTTCGATCTGACCGAGACCCTCTTCGGCCGCGTCACCAAGCGGCATTATGAGCCGGTGCCGGCGCCGCATGGTGCCAAGCTCCCGAAGGTCTCGCTGCATCTGCCGATCTGCAACGAGCCGCCGCAGATGGTGCGTCAGACCCTGGATGCGCTGGCGGCGCTGGATTACCAGGATTTCGAGGTGCTGGTCATCGACAACAACACGATGGACCCGCATATCTGGGAGCCGGTGGCCGAGCATTGCGCCCGGCTGGGTCCGAAATTCCGCTTCTTCACGCTGGGCAAATTTCCTGGCTACAAGGCCGGCGCGCTGAATTTTGCTCTCCGGGAAACCGCGCCCGACGCCGAGATCGTCGGCGTGCTGGACAGCGACTACATCGTCGACCCGGACTGGCTGCGCTGCATGGCGCCGGCCTTCGCCAACCCGAATGTCGGCTTCACCCAGTCGCCGCAGGATTACCGCGACAATGACGGCAGCTTCTTCAAGCGGCTGATGTTCTGGGAGTATGCCGGCTTCTTCCACGCCGGCATGGTGACCCGCAACGAACGGAATGCGATCATCCAGCACGGCACGATGACGCTGGTGCGCAAGAGCGCCTTGATGAACGAAAACGGCTGGGCGGAATGGTGCATTACCGAGGATAGCCAGCTTGGTCTGAAACTGTTCCGGGCCGGCTACGACGCGGTATATTCCAAGCGCAGTTTCGGCAAGGGCGTGATGCCGGATGACTTCAACGCCTTCCGCAAGCAGCGCTACCGCTGGGCCTATGGCGCCATGCGGATCGTGCGGGCCAATGCGGCCGCCTTGTTCAACCCCTTCAACCGGGAGCTGACGGCCGGCCAGCGCTGGCACTTCGTCACCGGCTGGCTGCCCTGGTTCGGCGATGCGCTGGGGCTGGTGTTTCTCGCGCTGGGCCTGGCCTGGTCGGCGGGGCTGATCCTGGATCCGGTGCGCTTCGAATTCCCGATCGCGCTGTTCATGCTGCCTTCCATCGGATTGTTCGTCTTCAAAATCGTGCAAATCCTGGCGCTGTACGCCGCCCGCGTGCCGTGCGGCCTGGCCGACCGGCTGGGTGCGGCGCTCGGCGGGCTGGCTTTATCGCACAGCATCGGCAAGGCGGTATGGAAAGGCCTGTTCACCAACCGCCTGCCCTTCCTGCGGACGCCGAAAATGAAGAACGCGCCGGCTTTGGTGCAAGGCCTGGTGATGGCCCGCGAGGAAGGTTTGATCCTGGCCGCAACCTGGACGGCTTTGGCGCTGGTCGGGTTTGGCCATCACTGGGCAACGCTGGAGACAAAGCTGTGGTGCGTGGTGCTGCTGACGCAGTCGCTGCCTTACTTGGCTTCCGTCACCGTATCGATCCTGGCCGCAATGCCGGCGAAGGTCGCGAAGAAGGTGGTTGCGCAGGCGCCGGCCCTGGCCCGTCAGCCGGTCCGGATCGGCAGCATGCACCCGGCGGCCGGCGATTGACTGAACATAGATGCGTCATGCCGGTGACGGCGAAACGGGCGCCCTGCGGCATCCACGGCTTACTTAGCTTAAAGACGGGTGCCGCACTGGCGGCGCCTGTTTTCGTTGCGATTTCCGATAATACTTGATTGCAAAAAGACAATCCAGGCGCGTTTGAGAGAAATGATGAAATGCGTTCTCGCGCATGGTGGTCGGGAAGCTTGAGCGATTTCCATCACCATGCGGACGCTGGCATCGTTGAGCGTCTCGCGCTCAGAGCCATCGAGACACACCCGCTCAACCGCGAACAGCAGATCCGGGCTTGGCGTAAACAGGTCGAAATCTTACGGCTGGCGTTCAAACCTCTGCCCCGCCATTGGCGCGTATTATTCGAATACCCTTTGCTGCGGTTGGGTCGTCGGCTCGATGTGGTGCTGGTAGCGGGATGCGCAGTTTTCGTCCTCGAATTCAAAGTGGGTTCGGCAGTTTTCGATGCCGCCGCCCGCAAACAGGTGGAGGATTATGCGCTGGATCTGCATGATTTTCATTCGGCCAGCAAAGCGGTGCCGATCATTCCGATCTTGGTAGCAAGTGATGCGGATGCGCCAGAACCGGTTTGGCCACTCTTCTGGCATGAGGTCAGCACGCCTTTTTTCTCTTCGGCGATTTCGTTATGCGATCTTCTCCAAGCAATCATGTCTCGCGTTCCGCAAAGCGCGATCGACATCGACATCGATGCCTGGGAACATGCAGCTTACCGGCCTGTACCCTCAATCGTCGAAGCAGCGACGATGCTCTACCGCAAACATGGTGTTGCTGAAATTGCAGCTTCCCGCGCAGAGACCGGAAATCTCACGCGTACGGCTGCCGTGATCATGCAGGCGATCAAGGATGCACGCGAGGTCGGTGGTTACGTGATCGTCTTCGTCACGGGCATTCCCGGCGCGGGCAAGACGCTCTGCGGCTTGAACGCTGTATTCGGAGCCGACACGGGCGCCGCCTTCCTCACCGGCAATCTTCCATTGGTGCATGTACTGCGGGAGGCGCTGGCGCGCGATGCTGCAACGGACCCTGGAACATCCATCCGCCAGGCCAGACAGAAAACCGAAAGTGCTGTGCAAGGTCTCACTGGGTTCGTGCGCGACAATGTGCATCGCGACGTCCCGCCGCATGAACACGTGGTGGTGTTCGATGAGGCGCAACGCGCCTGGGACGCGAATTACGGCGCGCGTAAATTCCAGCTTCACGACAGCGAAGCAGCGTTGTTACTGGATATCATGCGCAAGCATAAAGATTATGCAGTGGTGCTTGCGCTGGTCGGCAACGGGCAAGAGATCAACACGGGCGAAGCAGGACTTGGCGAGTGGGGAAGAGCACTTTCCAGCCGGCCTGACTGGCAAATAAGAGCAGCGCCTGGCGTGTTAACCACGCAGGAGCCCAGGCAGCGCCTGCTCGACAAAACTTCGGACGGCATCGTGATCGACGCCGCTTTGCATCTGGATGTGCCGATTCGCTCGATACGTTCTGCGCTGAACGCGCCCTGGGTTGACGCGATATTGCGCGGCGAGGTCGATGAAGCGCGTGGCTACGCGCAAGACGGCATCTCATTTTTTGTCACCCGATCATTGCCGGCAATGCGTGCCGCATTGCGCGCACGTGCCAGGGGCGAACGCAGAGCAGGATTAGTCTGCAGCACAGGTGCGAGGCGTCTGGTGGCGGATGGAGTCTGGCCGGATTTTCCGCATTTGGATAACGATGCGATTGCGAATTGGTTTCTCAGCCGCTGGCCCGATGTTCGGGCTTCCGACGCGCTCGAGATCCCGGCGACGCAATTCGCCTGTCAGGGGTTGGAACTCGATCTGGTCGGGCTGTGCTGGGGCGGTGACTTGATCTGGAACGGCGAATGGACCAATCGCAGATTCGTCGGTACCAAATGGCAGTATCCGATGGGCCAAGACGCGCGGGATTTTCGTATCAACAGCTACCGCGTTCTACTCACCCGCGCACGCTATGATACGATCATATGGGTGCCAAACGGTGAACCTGACGATAAAACACGCGAGCCAGCGTTGTTCGACCAGACTGCGGCGCTTTTGATCCAGTGCGGTGCAGCAATGCTCGAGGAATTGCCGGCCGAAATTGCTTCAAAAACGCCAGAGCAGCGCCTGCTTTGAACCGGGTCGCAGCAGTTCCTCTACGCCACTTTGACACCCTTCCAGAAGGCGATGCGGCCGGTGATTTCAGTGGCCGCAGGCAACGGCGTCGGGTAGTACCAGGCAGCGTCTTTGTTGGTCTCGCCGTTCACTTCGATTGATTGGTAGGAGGCGGTGCCCTTCCAGGGGCAGCGGCTGGTGGTGGTGCTGGGGCGTAGCAGGTCTTGGTTCACCGCCTCCGGCGGGAAGTAGTGGTTGCCTTCGACGACGACCGTGTTTTCGGATTCAGCGATCGTGGTGTCGTTCCAAACGGCTTTGACCATTGTTTGCTCCTCGTTGTCCGCGGGTTGCCTGCTAAAGCCTACTTCACCTTGGCAAAGACCACCACGCTTTCAAGATTGGCCGAATAAGGAAACTGGTCGATCGGCGTGGCCGCCAGTATCGCGTAGCCGGCTTTGACCAGGATGTAGGCATCGGTTGCCAGCGCGTCCGGGTTGCAGCTGATATAGACGATGCGGGGAATGCCGGAGGCTGCGAGAAACCGCATCTGCGCGGGCGCACCGGTATAAGGCGGGTCCAGGATGGCGGCGGCGCGGCCTGCCAGATCGGCAACCTGCAGCGGCCGACGGGAGAGGTCGCGCTGGGTGAGCACGATGCGGCCGGCTAGGTTGTTGCTCCGAATGCCGCGTTCCTGAACGGCGACGGCCCGGGCGTTGCCCTCATAGGCGTCGACACGCGCCAGCTTTGCCAAGGCGAAGGTGATGGTGCCGATGCCGGCATAGAGTTCGGCCACACGGGCCTTTCCGGCCAGCTTAGGCAAGCCTGCCAGGGCGGCGGCAATGATCGCGCCTTCGCCCGCTGGGCTGGCCTGCAGGAAAGCGCCGGGCGCGGGTTCCAAAGCGATGCCCGATAGGGTGATGACCGGGAGTGCCAGGATGATCACCGGCTCTGGTTCCGCCATATCCTCGGCGATGCTGAAGCGGGGCAGGTTTTGCGCGCGGGCAAAGGCAATGATTCTGCTCCGGTCCGGCGCAGTGGCCGGCGCATCGGTACGGAGCAAGATATCCGGGCCGTTATCCAGCAGGTTGATGACGACGGAGGCGGATTTGCGAAATGCCTCCAGGCTGCGCAACAATACGTGCAATGGTTCCAGCAATGCGACGATGCGCGGGTCGAGCAGGACACATTGCTGCATGTCCACGACTTCCGAACTACGGGAGCGGTGCAGGCCAAGCGAGATGACGGCGCCTATGCGGGTGGCGGCGAGGTCGGCGCGGCGGCGGGTTTGCAGGGGGATTGCTATTAAGGGCGCGATTTGCGGGTTCTCACAGCCGGCGCGGATCAGGGCGTTGCGGAGAAGCAAGGCTTTGTCGATAGCCAGGCGGGTGTCGTAGGCGCAACCGCCGCAGGCGCCGTAATGTATGCAGTGTACCATTAAGGGAGTTGTTCGTTCAGGAAAAGTTGTGAATACCGGCCTTCGCCGGCATGACGCGGGGTGTGCGGGCGCCGGTGACCCAGGTTACCAGAAGTCTTTTTGCTTCTTTTTCTTCAGAAAAAAAGAAGGCCTTGCTTAATCTTCCAACCTAATCGGCGCGATGCGGTCGAACAGGTCGCCAGGGCCGGGGTTGTCGGGGGCGCAGTGGCCGCCGAAATGGTGCATAATGCCCCAAACGGCATTCAGCGCGGTCTGTACGGCACCCTCGGCCCAGGCTGGGGTCCAGGAGATGTCGTCGCCGGCTAGGAAAATGCCGCGTTCGGCGGTGGGCAGCGATTCCTGCATGAACTGGCAGTACATGCGGCGATTGTAGCGATAATGGCCAGGCAGCGCGCCCTTGAAGGCGCCGAGGAAGCCGGGGTCGTTCTCCCAGGAGACGGTGATGGGATCGCCGACGATATGTTTGGTGAGATCGAGGTCCGGATAGATGGCCTTCAGCGCGTTCAGCATCAGGTTGACGCGCTGGTCGGCGGAGAGCGGCAACACCTTCATGGCATCCGACATCCAGGAATACGACAGGCAGATGACGCCGGGCTTGTCGGCGCCGTTGTCGAACAGATAGGTGCCCCGGGTCAGCCGGTCGGACAGCGTCGTGCTCATCCGGTAGCGGTTGGTGATGGGGTCGCGTTCGCGCCAGAACGGGCGGTCTACCATCACGAAGGTCTTGGAGGATTGCATATAGCGCGTGCGGTCCAGCGCCATCCAGAGTTTCTGGCTGAACAGATCCTCGCCGGTGGAGATTGAGGTCGTGAGCAGCCAGGACTGGCAAGTGGCGAGCACGGCGGGGTAAAGGCGGGTATCGCCCCAGCGGTCGGTCACCGCGATGGAGTCGGCCGAGGCGCGGGAGAGCCGCACGACACCTGGCCGCGGCGCGCCGCCATGCAGCGTGTTGAGCGAGGTACCGGTCGGCCAGTGCGCGAGTTTTCTCGGCGCATGCGCCCAGAGCCGGCGCGGCAATTGTTCGACGCCACCAACGATCAGCTGCTGGTCGTCATCCAGCCCGGTTGCGACGACGCGCAGGATTTCCAGCATGGAGTTGGGAAAATCGCTGTCCCAGCCACCGGTGCCAAACCCGACCTGGCCGAACACTTCGCGATGGCGAAAGGAGCGTTTCTGGAAGGCCTTGGCGCTGGCGACGAAGTCGTAGAAGGTGCGCTCGTCCCAAAGCGGCACCAGGCGGTTCCAGATCTGTTTCAGGGTCGCAACATCGCGACTACGGATCGCCTGCTGCAAGGCATGGAAATCCGCCCCATCTTCAAGCGCCTGCGCCCAGGCCTCCTGCACTTCCCGCAGCAACGGCGGCAGGTCGTCCGGCCCTTCGATGTAGGAAAGCTCGCCTTCCAGATCGATCATGGTGCTGGGGGATGCAGGGTCCAGCGGGTTGGGAAAGGGGGTTTTGTCCAGTCCCGTCAAATCGACATAGTGGTAGAAGCCGGTAGACGAGATGGGGAAGCGCATGCCGCCGAGTTCGGCGACGATGCCTTCGGCGCCCTGGAAAATCTGGCTGCGCAGCCGGCCGCCGAGCCGGCCCTGCTCGTACACCACCGGCTTCAGGCCCAGCTTCATTAGCTCATAGGCGGCGACGATGCCGGAAAGCCCGCCGCCGATGATGGCGACTTCCGCGCCCTGCGACGCGGCCGGCAAATGTCCCAGCCCGGCCGGGTGGTTCAGCCAGTCGTCATAGGCGAAAGGAAAATCCGGACCGAAAGCGGTGACCGGCGACGGCCTGTCCGGCGGCTTCAGCCGCGCCGGCATCGCCCGCTTACGCGCCGTTCTCAGAACGCGGAGAGCCCGGTGATGCTGCGGCCGAGGATCAGCGCGTGCACGTCATGCGCGCCTTCATAGGTGTTGACCGTTTCCAGGTTCATCATGTGGCGGATCACGTGGTATTCGTCGGCGATGCCGTTGCCGCCATGCATGTCGCGGGCGAGCCGGGCGATGTCCAGCGCCTTGCCGCAGGAGTTGCGTTTGCAAAGCGAAATCATCTCCAGCGCCGCCTCGCCCCGATCCATCAGCCGGCCAAGCTGCAGCACCGCTTGCAGGCCGAGCGTGATCTCGGTCAGCATGTCTGCGAGTTTCTTCTGCACCAGCTGGGTGTTTGCCAACGGCCGGCCGAACATCTGCCGGTCCAGCGTGTAGCCTCGCGCGGCGTGAAAGCAGAACTCCGCCGCGCCCAGCGCGCCCCAGGCAATGCCGTAGCGCGCGTTGTTCAGGCAGGAAAACGGACCTTTCAGGCCCTTCACCTTCGGCAACATATTCTCGGCGGGCACGAACACGTCCTGCATCATGATCATGCCGGTAATCGATGCGCGCAGCGAGAATTTGCCCTCGATCTTCGGCGTCTCGAGGCCCTTCATGCCGCGTTCCAGGATGAAGCCGCGGATGTCGCCGGCATCGTCCTTGGCCCAGACCACCAGTACGTCGGCGATCGGCGAATTGGTGATCCAGGTTTTCGCACCATTCAACAGGTAGCCGCCATCGACCGCCTTGGCGCGGCTGCGCATGGAGGCGGGATCAGAGCCGGCATCCGGCTCGGTCAGGCCGAAGGCGCCGACATATTCGCCGGTGCGCAGTTTCGGCAGAAAGCGGTCCTTTTGCGCCGTGCTGCCAAAAGCCCAGATCGGGTACATCACCAGCGAGGATTGCACGGAAAAGGCGCTGCGATAGCCGCTATCGACGCGCTCCACCTCGCGCGAGATCAACCCGTAGGCGACGTAGGAGATATCGGCGCAGCCATGGCTATCAAGCGTGGCGCCAAGAAAGCCGAGCTCGCCCATTTCGGTCAGGATCGCCCGGTCGAAGCTTTCGTTGCGGAAGGCCATCAGCACGCGGGGCTGCAGCTTCTCCTGGCAATATTGATGTGCGGCATCGCGGATGGCGCGTTCTTCTTCGGTCAGCTGGGCATCCAGCCGCAATGCGTCATGCCATTGAAAGCCGGTGAACTTGCCTTTGGCGCGGGGCGCCTCCATTCTGTCGTTCATGCGGCGATCTCGTCGTTCAGATCCTCCACATCCGGCAGGTCTTCATGGGCCAGGTCTTCATGGGCCAGGTCTTCATGGGCCAGGTCTTCATGGGTCTTCATGGGCGGATTCAGGGAGCAGTGCAGCGTTGCGCTTGCGGATCAGCATGAAGGCGGGGATTTCGTTGCCGAAGCCAATGACATTCGGGCCGTTATCCTGGCCCCTTTCGCGGCCATTATCCGGGCTGCGCTCCCTGTCCGCGCTCCGCTCGGGCGGCCGGCTGTCGCGGCGGCGAAATTCTTCCCGGCGCGGCGGCTCGACCGACTCGCTGCGGCGGCCTCTCGGCGCTTCGGCGGGCGGCCGCGCCTCCTCGGCGCGCGCAGGGGGTTTGGCGCGCGGCTCGTCTTTAGGTTTGGCGGCGGAACTGGCGGGCGCTCTTGCAGGCGGCTTGGACCGGCCGCGGCCGCGGCCGCGCCTGCCCTCATCTTCCGCCCATTCTACCGTCGCCAGGCCTTCGATTTGAATGCGCGGGATCGGCGCGCCGGTCAGCTTCTCGATCGCCTCCACCGCCAGCCGATCTTCGGGCCCGGCGATGGTATACGCGGTGCCGTCGCGCCCGGCCCTGCCGGTGCGGCCGATGCGGTGCACATAGTCCTCCGCATGGTGCGGCACGTCGTAATTGAACACATGGCTCAGCCCGCCAATATCCAGCCCGCGCGCCGCGACATCGGAGCAGACCAACAGCTGCAACTGGCCGGCCTTGAACTTCTCCAGCGTCGCAAAGCGCACCGACTGCGCCAGATCACCATGCAAAGCGCCGGCGTTGAAATTATGCTTGGTCAGCGATTTCAGCAAAATATCAACATCGCGCTTGCGGTTGCAGAAGATCAGCGCGTTCACCACGTCCTCGGCACGGATCAGCCGGCGCAGCGCCTCGCGCTTATCCTCCGGCGAGACCACCGCCACGCCGCTTTTGATCGTGGTCGCAATCGTCGCCGGCTTGCTGACGGTGATTTCCTTCGGGTTCTGCAGGAAGGCATCAGCCAAACGGCGGATTTCCGGCGCCATGGTGGCGGAGAAAAACAGCGTCTGCCGGGTGCGCGGCAGCATGGCGACGATGCGCTCGATATCCGGAATGAAACCCATATCCAGCATCCGGTCGGCCTCGTCGATCACCAGCACCTTCACGTCGGTGAGCAGCAATCCACCGCGTTCGAACAAATCGATCAGCCGGCCCGGCGTCGCGATCAGCACGTCGACGCCCTTGGTCAGCGCATCCTTCTGGTCGGACATGCTCTCGCCGCCGATGAGCAGCGCGTGGTTGAATTTGAGATATTTTCCGTACAGGACAAAATTTTCTGCCACCTGCAAAGCAAGCTCGCGGGTCGGCTCCAGGATCAGCGAGCGCGGCATGCGCGCCCGGGCGCGCGAGCCGGAGAGAATGTCGAGCAGCGGCAGCGTGAAGCCAGCGGTTTTGCCGGTGCCGGTCTGGGCGCAGCCAAGCACGTCGCGGCCCATCAGCACGGTCGGGATTGCCTGGGCCTGGATCGGCGTCGGGCGTAGGTAACCCTTGTCGCGCAGCGCCCGCAAAATCGGCTCGGACAGGCCGAGCGGCGCAAAGCCGTCAGCGTCTTCGGTCTCGCCTTCGTCAGTCTCTTCATGGGCTTCAGGCGCCGCAATCGCGTCGGCTTCCGCGACCGTTACGGCATCCTCGGCCGTAATGCCGGAATCGGGCTGTGCGGAAGGTTCCGCTGCGTCGTGCTGGCTATCGGACAAATATACTAACCCGTTCGTAAAGGTATGACGCACGCCCAAAACGTGCGGAAGCGCAGAGGCGCTTGTTCGCCCTTGCCCTATCCTTAAAATTGGGGATGAAGTCAAGATTTTGTAGGGCGCGACGGGATCAGGTTGGCGCATATCAGCGTCAACCTGATCCCGCGATCAGACGCTGCTGCGCGCCGGTCAACGCAGCGTATCCAAAGCGTCGAGGATAGGGCAGTCCGGCCGATGGTCGCCATGGCAATGCGCGGCGAGATGTTGCAACGTTTCGCTCATGGCTTGCAGGGCGGCGGCCTTTTCCTGCAGCATTGCGATGTGGCGCAGGGCGATGGATTTTACCTCCGCGGAGCTGCGGCTGCGGTCGCGCCATAGCGCCAGCAGATGCCGGATATCCTCGATGGAAAAGCCGAGATCGCGGGCGCGGCGAATGAAACCCAGCTCGTGCAGGTCGCGTTCGGCATAATGCCGGTAGCGATTCTCGCTGCGCTGCGGTGCTGCGATCAGGCCGATGCTTTCGTAATGCCGGATCATTTTCGCGGAGACACCGGTGACGCGCGAGGCTTCGTGAACGGTGACAAGGCCGCTCATGACGGTTTCCAGTTGCGCAGGCGCAGCGCGTTGGCCAGCACCGAAACGGAAGACGCCGCCATGGCGGCGGCGGCGATCATCGGGTTCAATACGCCAAAAGCCGCCAGCGCGATGCCGACGACGTTGTACACCATGGCCCAGAACAGGCCCTGCCGCAGTACCCGCCAGCAGCTTCGGGAGAGCTCCAGCGCATCGGCCACCAAGCCAAGTTCCGGCCGCAGCAGCGCGAAATCCGCCGTCTCCACCGCCAAATCCGCGGCATTGCCCATGGCCAGGCCGATATCGGCCGCCGCCAGCCCCGCCGCGTCGTTGATGCCATCCCCGACCATGGCGACGACGAAACCGGCTTGCCGGCGGGCATGGACGGCGGCAAGTTTTTGCTCCGGACTCGTCCCGGCCACGACATCTTCAATGCCAAGTTCCCGGGCAACTCCCCAGGCCGCGGCTTCACGGTCGCCGGTGAGCAGCATCACCTGGCAGCCGAGCGCGCGCAGCCTGGCGATGCTCCGACTGGCATCTGGCCGAAGATTATCGGTAAAGATGAAGGCAGCCAGCAGCGTACCGTCGCCGAGTGCGAGGTAGGAGGCGCTGCCCCCGGTAAGGTCCAGCGCCGGCGCCACGCCGCCGGCATCGGCGATCAACGGCGCCGAGCCCAGCATATAGCGCACGCCGCCAATACTTCCTTCCACCCCCTTGCCCGCCAGCGTGCGGCGGTTTTCCGCCGGCTTGACCCCAGGCAGAAGCAAGGCAGCGGAAAGCGGATGATTATCCCCCGCCGCCAGCGCCGCGGCATGCGCGAGAACGATTTCGCGCGGCAGGGAACCTAGAACATCCACTCGGACCAAACGCGGTCTGCCTTCGGTCAGCGTGCCGGTTTTATCAAACGCAACGAGATTTACCCGGGCTCCATGCTGCAGCGCATCCGTGTTGCGGATCAGTATGCCGTGCTTCGCCGCGGCGCCACAGCCTGCCAAAATCGCCGCCGGCGTGGCCAGCCCGAGCGCGCAGGGGCAGGCGATGACCAGAACCGAAACCGCATCGATGATCGCCGGCCCAGGCGCCGAACCCGCCAGCAGCCAACCGACCAGCGTCAGCGCGGCAATCCCGATCACCACGGGCACAAATACGGCGGAGACGCGATCCGCCAGACGCTGAATCTCCGGCTTCGATGCCTGCGCCTGATCGATCAGCCGCGCCATGCGGTCGAGAAAGCTCTCCCCGGGCGCGGCGGTCGCACGGATTTGCAGCACCGATTGCAGGTTCAGCGCGCCGGCGAGAATCTTGTCGCCGATCTCGCGCCGCACCGGCAGGCTTTCGCCGGTAAGATGGCTTTCATCCAGGAAACCGGCGCCGGACAGAACAACGCCATCGGCCGGCACCCGTTCGCCTGCCCTGATTTCCAAAACATCGCCCGCGTCGATTCGCGCCAGCGGAATGTCCTGCCCGTCGCGATGCGCCAGCGCCGGCCGCAGCGCCGCCAGATCGGTAATGGATTTTACCGCCGCGCGCTTGGCTCGGCCTTCCAGAAACTTGCCGAGCCGGATCAAGGTGATGACGACGGCGCCGGATTCGAAATACAGCGGACCCGACGCCCGCAACAAATCCGTCAGGGAAAGACAATAGGCGGCAGAGGTGCCAAGGGCGACCAGCAGATCCATGTTGCCGGAGCCGCCTCGCAAAGCTTTAAAGCCGCCGATATAGAATCTCGCGCCCAGCCAAAACTGTACCGGCGTCGCCAGCAGAAGGGCGATCCAGCCCGGCAGCGGCCACAACATTCCCAGCAGCAGTGGCAGGGATAAGGCGACGGCGGCGCCAAGCTCAACCAATTCCCGCTGTCCAGCGGCAGGCGCAACGCCGAGGCGTCTGGCCGCCTTGTAGCCGGCACGGCCGACGCTTTCGATCAGCGCCGGCAGACTGGTGGCGGCATCCGCCTCCACATGCGCGGTCTCAGTTGCAAGATTGACCGATACGCTATGCACGCCCGGAACCCTACCCAGAACCTTTTCCACCCGCGAAACACAGCTGGCGCAGCTCATGCCGCCGATCGCGAGGTCGAAACGCTTCAGCCGGGGCGCTGCCTGATCCATGCGTCCTGATATAAGGTCTCCCATCATGGGAAGGTCAATGCTTGATGTCGCCGCCTGCAATGCCCTTATTGGTGGTTCAGGAGGAAACGATGGCCCAATCTACCCCGCTACAGTTTATCGTGCCGGATATGGATTGCGAAGGCTGCGTCTCGTCCATCACCAACGCCGTCCAAAAGCTGGATGCGGATGCGTCTGTCACCGCGGACCTTGAGAGCAAACAGGTGGTGATCGGCAGCACCGTCGAGGCGCATGAGATCGCGACAGCGATCGAAGGCGCCGGATTTACAGTAAAGTCAACTTGAGAAAGCAGCCGCTTTTTTAAAGCGGCGCAAAAAACTTTTGTTACGTCTGGCAGGGAGGTTTAATACCCATGGCCCAGCGTCACAAAGTCTTTTTGCTTCTTGTTCTTCAGAAAAAGAAGTGCTGCCTTTGCTTCCTTCACTCACCCCATCCGCATGCCGGACAGGACGGCGAATAGCACGACCAGCAGCACGATGAGAACGATGATGGAAACGCTCCAGCGCAGCACAAGGTAGTTGCTGGCGACGATGCCTCTACCCCGGCCGATTGTTTCCACGACGATGACGATAAAGAAGCCGGCAAGCAGCAGGAATAGCGACAGGCCAGGTGCTGCGAAGTGAATCATTGCCAGCAGGGCGATCCAGCCGATCAAGGCGGGAACGACGCCAAAGACCAGCAATTGCCGCTCCGCGCCCAGCGTGGCCGGTGTCAATGCCACGCCGCCCGCCGGATGCGCAACGTCGCGCAGCGCGAAGCCCCAATGCACGGCGCCGATGAAGGAGAGGATCACGGCGCCGTACGAGATCAACACCTCAATGGCGGTCGGCGAACCCAGCGGGTCGAACAGCACCACCGCGCCGATCGCCAGGAACGGAATTGCCCCGGCAAGGCTCAACAACACCGCGACTGTGAATGGCTGGCGCAACATCTCTCGCTCCCTAATCGGCTTGTTCAGCGGCCGCCTGATGCTCCGGGTCATCGACCGAATAGCCGAGGCGGTCAATCACCGGCCGTAGCCGTTCCAGCACCGGTTGCAGATGTTTCACGTAAGGCCGGTAGCGGAAGCGCGAGCGGTGATAGAGCTTTTCCGTCACCTGGGCATAGCTGGCGGTGCGGGCGTAGCGCGTGTTCTTCTCGAAGCTGAGGCAACGGGCATCGAATTCGACGCCGATAAAACCAAGAACCTTTCGAACATTCTCCTCCTGCGCCAGAATCAGATCCTCGTAGCGCACCGTCAGATACCGCATGGTGAGGTTCTGTCTGTAGTGTTCGATGAGATCGGCGATCAGCACGTAATGCTGGGCGATGGTCTCGAGCTGCGCGGCGCAGAAAAATCCGTGCGTCAGATGGTTGGAATAGACAGAGAGCACCACGTCCAGCGGATGGCGGATGACGTGCAGGATTGGCGAATTGGGAAACAGCAGCGAGATCAGGCCGAGATGGGTTTCGTTCAACGGCATCTTGTCGGTGAACCATTCGGCGTTCTCGCGGAAGATGCCGCTTTTGGCGGAACGGTTCAGGTAATAGTCGCGCAATTCGTTCAAGCCGTCGCGCTGATCGCCCATCCATAGTTCGGCCAGTGCATCCGGATAGGTCAACGGGCTGGCGAGCAGGCGCGGCATGATCTGGGTAATGTCGTTGATAAAGGGCAGCTCGTCGCCAGCGGCGATGCGCGGATGCACGGAAAGCGTCTGTTCGATCAGCGTGGTGCCGGAGCGGGGGAAGCCGACGATGAAGATCGGCTGAGGCATGTCAGTACGCAGTTCCGCGCGCGGCAACGTGGAGAGGCGCTTGGCGGTAAAGAACCCGCTATTGCGTGCCGCCAACTCCTTTGCCGCGTCGGCAAGATAGCTGCGCGAACCCAAATCCAACGCGCGGCGCTTGCCGGCGTCGAAGGCGGCGAAAGCCTCGTCGGTGCGGCCGAGCCGGTCGAGCAGTCGGCCTTTTTCGGAAAGCTCGGCAGGTCCCAATCGCGCGCGCGGCCCGTCCTGCTCGCCTTCCGGTTCGTGCAGCAGGCCCAGCGCTTCCTCGGTCCGCTGCAGCCGCGCCAGCACGACGGCGCGCGTCAGGTGCACGCTGGGATTTCCCGGCTGGAGCGTCTCGGCCTTTTCCAGTATCGCGAGTGCGGCCTCGAATTTGCGGTCCGCTTCCTCCAGCTTGGCCCAGCCCAGGAAGCTCTGCAGCACATCCGGGCGCAGTTTTACCGATTGCTCGTAGAGTGTTCGCGCCTCTTCCATGCGGCCCTGGTTCTTCAGGTTCCAGGCGAGGTTGGCCAGCGTGATCGGCTCGTCCGGTTCCGCCAGAACCAGCACCTGGCGGTAATGGTATTCGCCGATCAGCGGCCGGTTTGCCTCGGTCAGCACCAAGCCCATCAGGTTATGCGCCTGGGCGCTGCGCGGCGCGATGCGGATGGCATTGCGGGCGTGGAGTTCCGCCTCCGCCAGCGCGCCCTTGCCCAGCAGCAGCAGGGTCAGCTCGTTGGTGGCCCAGAAATTGTTGGGGTTCAGCGCAACGACCCGGCGGATCAACGCTTCCGCCGCCGGGATTTTGCCGTTCTGGCGGCAGGCCCGATAGAGCAGGATCAGCGCGTCCTCACGCCCCGGCGCCAGCTCCAGCAAGGCACAAGCGTGCGCAGCCGCGGCTTCGACATCGCCGCCGGCAAAGGCGGCATCCGCCTGCGCCATGACCGGAGATAGCAAAGCGGTTGCGTCCGCGGGACTAAGCAGCGCCAGATCGAGCCCGCAGCACCGCAGCCGCCGCAGGCCGGAACCGCAGGCGCAAAACGAGAAGTCGATCATGCCGACAGCTTGCGGCGGTCAGCACGATTAAGCAATATTACAGCCGCGGTTCGCAAAAATCCCGGGAGAGAAGAAGCTACCTCCCGGGAGTTTGGCTTACTGCACCTCTTCCGGCAGCCTTTCGCCGGAAGGATCGTCGCCTTCGTTCTCCGGCCGCGGCAGCGCCGGCAGCGCCGCCTCGGTCACTTCGAAAGCGAGCTTGCCGTCTTTCAGCGTGACCTTGACGGAGCCGCCCTTGACCAGCTTGCCGAACAGCAATTCCTCGGCGAGCGGCTTCTTGATGAGCTCCTGGATCACCCGCGCCAATGGCCTTGCACCGTAGAGCGGCTCGTAGCCGCGTTCGGCCAGGAACTCCTTGGCAGCGGAGGATAGCTCGATGGTCACGTTGCGGTCCGCCAGCTGGGCTTCCAGCTGCATCACGAACTTCTCCACCACCCGCGCCACGATTTCGGTCGTCAGCGCGGCAAAGGGGATTGTCGCGTCCAGGCGGTTGCGGAATTCCGGGGTGAACAGGCGCTTGATGGCCTCCTGGTCCTCGCCCACCCGAACCTCTCTGCCAAAGCCGATCCCTGCCTTCGCCATGTCGGAGGCGCCGGCATTGGTCGTCATGATCAGGATGACGTTGCGGAAGTCGATCTTCTTGCCGTTATGGTCGGTCAGCTTCCCATGATCCATGATCTGCAGCAAAATATTGAACAGATCCGGATGCGCCTTCTCGATCTCATCGAGCAGCAGAACGCAATGCGGATGCTGGTCGATGGCATCGGTCAGCAACCCGCCCTGGTCGAAGCCGACATAGCCGGGCGGCGCGCCGATCAGGCGGGAGACGGAATGCCGTTCCATATACTCGCTCATGTCGAAGCGGGTAAGCTCGATGCCGAGCGTGGCGGCGAGTTGGCGGGCCACTTCGGTTTTGCCGACGCCGGTCGGGCCGGAAAACAAATAGTTGCCGATCGGCTTTTCATTATCCCGCAAGCCGGCGCGCGACAGCTTGATCGCCGCCGATAGCGCCTCGATCGCGTCATCCTGGCCAAACACCATGGATTTGAGATCGCGCTCCAGCGTGCGCAGTACTTCCTTGTCATCCGCCGAGACGGATTTGGGCGGAATGCGGGCGATCTTGGAAACCATGTCCTCGATATCCTTCAAGGTCACGGTTTTACGGCGTTTGCCTTCCGGCTGCAGCATCCGCGCCGCACCCGCCTCGTCGATCACGTCGATCGCCTTGTCCGGCAGCTTGCGGTCGTTGATATATTTCGCTGCCAGTTCCACGGCACCGCGGATGGCGTCGTCCGTGTAGCGAACCTTATGGTGCTTCTCGTAGGCGGTCTTCAGGCCGCGCAGGATTTTCACCGCATCCTCGACGGAAGGTTCGTTGACGTCGATCTTCTGAAAGCGCCGCACCAATGCACGGTCTTTCTCGAAGTAGTTGCGGAACTCCTTATACGTGGTGGAGCCGACGCAGCGTAGCGTGCCTTGCGCCAACGCCGGCTTCAGCAGGTTGGAAGCATCCATCGCGCCACCGGAGGTTGCCCCCGCGCCAATCACGGTGTGGATTTCGTCGATAAACAGGATCGCGCCGGGCGAGCCTTCCATCTCTGTCACGACCGCTTTCAGCCGCTCCTCAAAATCGCCGCGATAGCGGGTGCCGGCCAGCAACGCGCCCATATCCAACGCGAAGATGGTCGATTTCAGCAGCACTTCCGGCACATCGCCATCAACGATGCGCTTGGCGAGGCCCTCGGCGATCGCGGTCTTGCCGACGCCGGGGTCGCCGACATAAAGCGGGTTGTTCTTGGTGCGGCGGCAAAGGATCTGGATCGTCCGCTCGATCTCATGGTCGCGGCCGATCAGCGGGTCGATTTTACCGGCGATCGCCTTCTTGTTGAGATTGACGCAATAGGTCGAAAGCGCGTCCTGGCCGCGCTTGCCGGATTTCTCCTCCCGTTCCGGCTCGCTCGAGTCGGAAGAACCGGTCGGGGATCGCGGGGTGGACTTGCCGGGCGATTTGGCGATCCCGTGGCTGATGAAATTCACCGCATCTAGCCGCGTCATGTCCTGCAATTGCAAAAAGTACACGGCGTGGCTCTCCCGCTCGCTGAACAAGGCCACCAGCACATTGGCGCCCGTCACCTCGTCGCGGCCGGAAGACTGCACGTGAATCGCGGCGCGCTGCACCACCCGCTGAAAACCCGCCGTGGGTTTTGGATCTCCGGCACGGTCGGTCGCCAATCCGGCCAGATCCTTGTCAAGAAATTCGGTAAGATCCTTCTTGATCTTTTCGATATCGACGCCGCAGGCGCGCAGCACCGTGATCGCGTCGGCATCGTCAACCAGCCCAAGCAGCAAATGCTCCAAGGTAGCGTACTCATGTTTGCGATCGGCCGCCAGAGAGAGGGCGCGATGCAGTGTTTGCTCCAGATTCCTTGAAAGCATGGATTTAAACCGTTCCTTCACGCCGACATCGGGCGCTCTGATCCGGGCGTAAACTAGGCCTGCCCAGCCCGGCCGTCATACGTGTTCGAAGCAAAGCCACGGTCAGATTTCACCGCCATGCTCGCCTACATCTTCAAGACTATAGGCAGGCCCCGGCAGACCGCAATAAAAATACTTCAGAAGAAAATAATTGGGGATGCGGCGGAAAACTAAAAGGGTCACTCTTTCTCAATGGTGCATTGCAGGGGATGCTGGTTCTGCCGCGCCAGATCCATCACCTGCGTGACCTTGGTTTCCGCCACCTCATAGGTGTACACCCCGCACACCCCGACCCCGCGGCGGTGCACATGCAGCATGATCTGTGTCGCCTGGTCGCGCGACTTCTGGAAAAACCGTTCGAGCACATGGACGACGAACTCCATCGGCGTGTAGTCGTCATTCAGCATCAAGACCTTGTACATCGTCGGCTTGCGGGTCTTCGGGCGCGGCTTGACAACCACCCCGATTGCCGGACCGTCCGCACCCCTGCGCTTGTCGTTGTCACTCATCATCGGCATCCTGTAGCTGGGGAGCGTCGCCAGGCTCTCCAAGACCTGCGCTTTGGAAATCCAGGCCAACGCCACGCTCCGCAACATACGCCAAGCCGACGCCAGATCAATATCGCGCGCGCATTGGGCCAGTGCCAGCAAAATCCGAAGCCGGTTGCAGAAACATTAACTTGGCGAGCTTTCTTCAAAAAAACGGCCCGGCTTCTGAAAGCCGGACCATTTTCTAGATTTCACCGTAGATGCGGCGCCGGGCGAGCCGGCAATCAGACGAGCTTGCCGAACTTCTCGACGGCGACGGAAAGCCGCGCGGTAAGCGGCGCAACCGCCTCCTCGGCCAGCCTGACGGAGGCGTCTGTCACCTTATTGCTCTCGGAGACCGCCTTCTCGATCGACAGGCGGGCAAAGTTGGACTGCATATCCATCGCTTCCTTGATCGACTTGACGCCGAATAGCGACTTGGTAAACGCGACCGATTCCTCGATCGAGGCCTTGTTGGAGGCGGCAACGCCCTTGGTGATGTCCTGCAGGCCGGCGGCGAAGATCTTGGACGCCTGCATCATGGCTTCCATGTTCGCCTGGCTGAACGCCATCAACTCTTCGGAGGATTTCACGGCTTTCTCCATGCTCTCCTTCAACTTGACCTGCGAAGACTCCAGACCTTTGGTGGCCTTCTCAATGCCTTCCTTCACCGATGCCAAGGTGTTCTCAAAGCCTTTCGACGTAACTTCGGTGGTGGTATCGATCGCTTCTGCCGCAACCGCTTTTGTTTTCGTGGTGCTCATCAACCAAACTCCTGACAGGGACATATTCAGCGGGCTGCACAGCCCCAACCCGGCGAGCGAAAACGGCATTTACCGCAATGCAGCAAAACTCGTTTAAGGCAAGCAAAACGCGCCGTCAACGAAAAATGTTGCGCCGCACAAAATTGCTTTTCCGGGCCCGCTCGTTTGAAAAGCGGATCAACTCTCGTTAACCTATTGCCTTTTTAAGACTTTCTCGCTTTTTGACTGGACAAGGCAGAGCTGTCGCGTTTACAGGTTTTCATCGGTTGGTTAGGGTGACAGGATGCGCGTCAAGGCTTGGAGGGAGCATCGGGTTCTAGCGGCAATGGCTGCGTTATGTGGAACGCTGATTTTTGCCCCGCATGCCGCCAGCGCGCATTCTCTGCATCACCATCGGCACCTTTATCACCTGCCGCCGCCGGCGGCGCTGCAACCGGGTTATGACAATATCGCCGCAACCAATCTCGGGCCGACTGCCCCGGGAGTGAGCGACATCGTCATCAACGCCGGCAACGGCACCGTAATGTCCGAGAACGGCGCCGATATTCCGCGCTATCCCGCCAGCCTGACCAAGCTGATGACGCTGGACCTCGCCTTCCAGGCGTTGCGCGATGGCCGCATGACGCTGGATACTGAAATTCCCGTCTCCGTCCACGCCTCGACCGTCGAGCCGGTAAAGCTCGGGCTGATGCCGGGCGATGTCCTGACCGTGCGGCAGGCGATCCTGGCGATGACGACAATGTCCGCCAATGACGCCGCGACGGCGCTTGGCGAGTATCTCGGCGGCGGCTCCGAGTATCGCTGCGCCCAGATGATGACGTTGCGCGCACACGCGCTGGGCATGGCGCAGACCCAGTTCTACAACGCCTCCGGTCTGCCGAATCCAGGCCAGGTGACGACGGCGCGCGATCTGTCCATCCTGGCGCGCGACATCGTGGTGAGTTTTCCGCAGTTCCAGCCTTTCTTCGAGGCGCTGAGTTTTAACTTCAACGGCCGGACCATCTACAGCAATAACGGCATGCTGAAGCTCTATCCGGGCGCGATGGGCATGAAGACCGGCTACACGATCCTGGCGCGGCACAATCTGATCACCGCGGCGGAGCGTAACGGCACGATCATGATCGGCGTGACGCTGCATGAGGATTCCTGGGGCCAGAGCTATACGCAGATGACAGCGCTGCTGGATAACGGCTTTGGCGGCCATGTCGGCGGCAACAACGCCATTCTGCTGGCCGCCCGCCAGGCCAGCCCGGCCCGCGCCAATCCGGCGCAGGATGTGCAGGTTGCCGCAAATAGCCCGGCCGTTCCAAATGGAGTAACCGGCCTGACTGCGCCTAACATCCCGCTGCCCCCGCCTTCCGCCGGCGTTTCGTTGTTTCCCTCCGCGGATGCCGCAACCTTGCGGCCGATGCTGAACCGCAGCCCGTCCCGGGTGGCCGGCAACAGCGTCACCCGCGACCTGATCCCCGGCTGGACCGCTGAGCTCGGCAGCTATGCCAGAATGAACTACGCCAGGCTGCAGGCGATCAACGTGCATAATATGCGCGGCGTCGGCGTTGCCCGCATCGCCCGGCTCGACCGGCACGGCAAGGTGCTTTGGGCGGCGCAGCTCGCCGGCCTGACGCAAACCGGCGCCCATGCGACCTGCCAGTTGATGGCGGAGCGCGGCCATTCCTGCCGGGTCATCGCGCCGCAGGGCGAGCATCTTGCAATGCGCGATGTTTCCGCAGGCTGACGCGCAGCCGGTTTATGCCGATGCCGCCTTGCGCCGGCACCGATCTTAGACTGCCCCATCAGGCGTCCGAAGCTGGCCTTATGGCGCCGGGTCACCTATGTGAGCCGGCAATGCTCACCTCCGAATTCTCCGAGCTTCTAGGTTCGGCGGCCGGCAGCAAACCGCTGCAAGCCGCCGCCATCATCTTCGGGACCTTGATACTGGAAGACGCGGCCACTTTGCTGGCCGCCATGCAGGTGGCCGGCGGGGCGGTGTCGCTGCCGCTGGCGCTCGGCGCGCTCTATGCCGGGATCGTTCTGGGCGATCTCGGGCTTTACGGCCTGGGCGCCTTATCGTCCAAACATCCATGGGCCCGGCGCCTGGTGCCGCCGCGGCGGCAGGATATCGGTCACGCCTGGGTGGAGCGCCGTGTCATTCCACTGGTGCTGGTCAGCCGCTTCATCCCCGGCCTGCGTCTGCCGACCTACACAACGCTAGGTTTTCTAAAGGCGCCGATCGGTCAATTCGCGATTGCAGCCATCGCCGCAACTTTGGTCTGGACCTCTGGTCTGTTCTTCGTCAGTCTGAGGCTGGGCGCGCTGATGGCGCGCTATCTGGGCATTTGGCGCTGGGCGGGACTCGCCATCTTCTGCTTGATACTCATACTAGTCGGCCGCCTTGCGACCCATTTTTATAATAAAAGGATCAGCGAATGAGCGAGACCTCGCTCACCACCAATCGGCGCTTCAGTCTAACCCGGTATCGATTGCTCGGACTGAAACGCTCCCCCAGGAACGTTTCGTTCTTCGAATTCTGGCCCGGCTGGCTGTTTTACTTGCCGGTCGTGCTGTTCTGGATCCAGCAGGCGTTTAAATACCGCAGCATCACGTTGCCCGCGTTGGCCAATCCACGCATCGACGCCGGAGGCATCTGCGGCGAGTCTAAGAACGACATTCTGCGCCTTGGCGGTCCCATCGCCCGGGACTGGATCGCGGAATTCGCAGGCATGATCACTTGCGGCCATGTCGACGGCAATGACCTTGCCATCGCCGAAAGCAGAATGGCCGCTCAGGGGCTTAGCTACCCCATCGTCGCCAAGCCCGATATGAGCTGCAATGGCGTCGGGGTGCGCGTGGTTGAGAATGCCGCGGCGCTGAGGGCGTATCTGGTTGATTTCCCGCGCGCCACCCGGTTGCAGCTGCAGGCTTTGGTTACCTTCGAGGGCGAAGCCGGCATTTTTTATATCCGCCATCCCTGTGAAGCGCACGGCCGCATCACCTCGGTCACACTGAAATTTCCGCCGACCGTGATCGGCGACGGCAAGCGCAACATTCGCGAGCTGATCGCCCTGGACCCCAGGCTCAACGCCGTCTCCCGCCTTCTGCTGAAGAAGCTGGGCCGCAAGGCGGAGCAGGTCCCCTGCCCCGGCGAATCGGTGCGGCTGGTCTTTGTCGGCAATCATTGCCGCGGCTCCACCTTTCTGGACGGCATGGGCATCGTCACGCCGGCGCTGACCGCCCAGATCGACAGCATCGCCCGCGACATCACCGATCTATATTTTAGCCGCATCGACCTGCGCTACAACTCGATCGAGGATCTGCGGGCCGGTAAGAACTTCAAGATCATCGAAATCAACGGCAGCGGCTCCGAAGCCACCCATATCTGGGACCCGCAGATGACGCTCCGCAAAGCTTATGCCGCGCAATTCTTCCACTACGGCGAATCCTTCAAAATCGGCGCCGCCATCCGCCAGGCGCGCGGCCTGCGCCCGACGGGGCTGCTGCAGTTACTTACACTTTGGATGCAGCAGAAGCGGTTGATGGCGGTTTACCCGTCGAATGATTAGAGGCGGTGAGCACGCTTTTTCTGAAGAAAAGAAGCAAAAGCGTTGTAAATCATCCCCCAGGCGCCAGACGCTCCAGGCTCCAGGCTCCAGGCTCCAGGCTCCAGGCTCCAGAGGAATAGAGCTTTTTGCGCCTGCGCGGGCGGCTAGGCCCGCTTTCAAAAAAGCGGCTTTTTCCTTGCGTGTCATCAGTGCCCTGGCGCGTTGCGCTGGCCAGCGCCCTATGTTACCTCGGCGCCGACCGAAACGGGTGTAAAGCTCTGCGGAGAACGCGTTACGGTGGCAGCAACTGGGATGGGCATTTGTGGTAGAAAAGATCAGCACCGGCGAGACGCCCTTGTCCACCCGCTACGCCATTGCCCTGTACGATTCGGCCGATGAACAGAACAGCCTGGATGAAACCGTCGATCAGATGGCAGCGCTTGGCCAGCTGATCCGCGAAAGCGATGCGTTCTCCAGGCTTGTGAACAACCATGTCCTCGATGCGCGGCAGGCGGCGGGGCCGGTTGCCGAGGTGCTCAGATCACAGAACTTTTCGCCGCTTTTGCAGCATTTCGTGGGTGTAGTCGTCGCCAATCGGCGTCTGCGCGATCTGCCAGCGCTGATCGCCGGTTTCGCCGCCTATGTCGCCGCCAAGCGTGGCGAGGTGGTGGCCAAGGTCGCCTCCGCCCATAAGCTGACCGATCTGCAGCGCATCCAGCTACGCGCCCGTTTGACCGAAGCCGGCTATAGCAGTGTGCGGCTGGAAGAGGTGGTCGATCCTTCGCTGCTGGGTGGTCTTACCTTGAAAATTGGCCCAAAGCTTTACGACACCAGCTTGAAATCACGTCTGCAGCGCTTGCAGTATTCACTAAAGGGAGCCGCCTGACATGGAGATCCGCCCAGCCGAAATCTCCGAGATTCTGAAAAGCCAGATCGCGAATTTCGACACTGAAGCCAATGTCGCCGAAACCGGCCAGGTATTGAGCGTCGGCGACGGCATTGCCCGGATTTTCGGTCTCGCCAATGTTCAGGCCGGCGAGTTGGTGGAGTTTCCCGGCGCCGGCGTCAAAGGCATGGCGCTCAATCTCGAGCTCGACAATGTCGGCGTGGTGGTCTTCGGCGACGACAAGCTGATCCGGGAAGGCGATACGGTAAACCGCACCGGGAGCATCGTCGACGTGCCGACCGGCAAGGGCCTGCTGGGCCGCGTGGTGGATGCGCTGGGCAACCCTATCGATGGCAAGGGCCAGGTGATGTATACCGAGCGCCGCGCCGTGGAGACCAAGGCGCCCGGTATCATCGCCCGGCAATCGGTGACCGAGCCGGTGCAGACCGGCATCAAATCCATCGACGCGCTGATCCCGGTAGGCCGCGGCCAGCGCGAGCTGATCATCGGCGACCGGCAGACCGGCAAGACGGCCCTGATCATCGACACCATCATTAACCAGAAAACCGCCAATGCCGGCACCGATGAAAACAAAAAGCTGTACTGCATCTATGTCGCGGTCGGCCAGAAACGCTCCACCGTTGCGCAATTGGTGCGGACGCTGGAAGAACAGGGCGTGATGCAATACTGCATCGTGGTCGCCGCTACCGCTTCCGATCCGGCGCCGATGCAGTTCCTCGCACCTTATACCGGCTGCGCCATGGGCGAATATTTTCGCGACAATTCGATGCATGCGATTATCTTCTACGACGATCTTTCCAAGCAAGCGGTCGCCTACCGGCAGATGTCGCTGCTGCTGCGCCGGCCGCCCGGCCGCGAGGCCTATCCGGGCGATGTGTTCTACCTGCATTCGCGGCTGTTGGAACGCGCCGCCAAAATGTCCGACTCGATGGGCGGCGGCAGCCTGACGGCGCTGCCGGTTATCGAAACCCAGGCCGGCGACGTCTCCGCCTATATTCCCACCAACGTGATTTCGATTACCGACGGCCAGATCTTTCTGGAGACCGAGCTGTTCTTCAAAGGCGTGCGGCCGGCGGTGAATGTGGGCCTGTCGGTCTCGCGTGTAGGCTCCGCCGCGCAGATCAAGGCGATGAAGCAGGTCGCCGGCAAAATCAAGCTGGACCTGGCGCAATACCGGGAAATGGCGGCCTTCGCGCAATTCTCCTCCGATCTCGATCCGGTGACGCAGAAGATGCTGGCGCGCGGTGCCCGGCTGACCGAGCTGCTGAAGCAGCCGCAATACCATCCGCTGGCGGTCGAAGAGCAGGTCGTTTCCATCTTCGCCGGCACCCGCGGCTATCTTGACGGCATCGCCGTGGACAAGATCGGCTCCTTTGAGGCGCAATTGCTCTCCGAGCTGAAGGCACGCGAGCCCGGCATTATGGAAGCGATCCTGAAAGATCAGCAGATCAAGCCGGAGACCGAGAAGTCGCTGATCGCGTTCATCGAAAATTTCTCGCGCACTTTCGCTTAAAGATCCATGCCGAGCCTTAAAGCCCTCCGTAACCGGATCACCAGCGTCAAATCGACGCAGAAGATCACCAGCGCGATGAAAATGGTCGCGGCAGCAAAATTGCGGCGGGCGCAGACCCAGGCTGAGGCGTCGCGCCCTTATGCGAAGCGGATGGCGGAGATGATGAGCGCGCTGGCCGCCGGCGCCGCCGACAACCCCAACGCGCCGAAGCTGCTGGTCGGAAACGGCCGGGACAAGGTGCATCTGCTGGTCGCGGTGACCGCCGATCGCGGCCTGGCGGGGCCGTTCAATTCCAATATCGGCCGCGCCGTGCGCCTGCAGGCGCGCCAGCTCGAATCCCAGGGCAAGACCGTCAAAATCCTCGCCGTCGGCCGCAAGGGCAACGATTATTTCAGGCGCGAACTGGCCGGGCAGATCTCCGGCACGTTCAACTTCGTCGGCAAGAAAAGCATCGACTTCGTCGAGGCCGACAAGATCGCCGACAAGATCGTCCACATGTTCAAGGACGGCGAATTCGACATCGCCACGCTGATGTTCAACAGCTTCGTCTCCGTCATGACCCAGCGCGTGACCGAGATGGCGCTGATCCCGGCGTCGCTGCCCTCCAATGACAACGCAGCGCCCGCCGAATATGAGATCGAGCCCGATGACGGCACGCTGCTGGACCGGCTGCTGCCGCGCAACCTGGCGGTACAGATCTATTCCGCCTTGCTGGAGAACGCCGCCGGCTTCTATGCCAGCCAGATGACGGCGATGGACAGCGCCACCCGCAACGCCGGCGACATGATAAAGCGGCTCTCGCTGAGCTATAATCGCGAGCGGCAGGCAAACATTACGAAAGAACTTATCGAAATCATCTCCGGCGCGGAGGCGGTTTAGGATGAAGGCAGGCAAGGAAGGACTTCTTTTTCTGAAGAAAAAGAAGCAAAAAGACTTTTTTGCATCTGGGCCACGGGAGTTCCTCACTCCGGGCTCCAGATTAGCAGAAGTTTCTTGCGGCGCGTTTTTTCGAAAAAGCGCCTACTTTCTTCAATCAAGGACATATGACTAATGGCAAACAACTCTACCGGCCGCGTAACGCAGATTCTGGGCGCTGTCGTCGACGTGCAGTTCGAGGGCGATTTGCCCTATATCCAGAACGCGCTGACCACCAAGATCGGCGATCGCAACCTGGTGCTGGAAGTGGCGCAGGAAATCGGCGAGCGCACCGTGCGCTGCATCGCCATGGACACGACCGACGGCATGGTCCGCGGCGCCGAGGTGGCCGATACCGGGGCGCCGATCTCCGTGCCCGTCGGCCCCGGCACGCTGGGCCGCATTTTGAACGTCATCGGCGAGCCGATCGACGAGCGCGGGCCGGTTCCGGCAGCCTCCTATATGCCGATCCATCGCGAGGCGCCGGCTTTCGACGAGCAGTCTTCAAGCGCCGAAATCCTGGTCACCGGCATCAAGGTGATCGATCTGCTGGCGCCGTACCTGAAAGGCGGCAAGACCGGGTTGTTCGGCGGCGCCGGGGTCGGCAAGACCGTGCTGATTCAGGAGCTGATCAACAACATCGCCAAAGGCCATGGCGGCGTCTCGGTCTTCGCCGGCGTCGGCGAGCGTACCCGCGAAGGCAATGATTTGTACCACGAGATGATCGACGCCAACGTCATCAAGCTCGGCGAGGGCAATACCGACGGCTCGAAAGTCGCGCTGGTCTATGGCCAGATGAACGAGCCGCCGGGAGCGCGCGCCCGCGTCGCCCTCTCCGGCGTCACCATGGCGGAATATTTCCGGGACGTGGAAGGCCAGGACGTGCTGTTCTTCGTGGACAATATCTTCCGCTTCACCCAGGCCGGCGCGGAGATGTCCGCTTTGCTCGGCCGCATTCCTTCCGCCGTGGGCTATCAGCCGACGCTCTCGACCGATATGGGCGCGCTGCAGGAGCGTATCACCTCCACCAAGAAGGGCTCGATTACCTCGGTCCAGGCGATCTACGTGCCGGCGGACGATTTGACCGACCCGGCGCCCGCCACCTCCTTCGCGCATCTGGATGCGACCACCGTGCTGAACCGGGCGATTTCCGAAAAAGGTATCTATCCGGCGGTCGACCCCCTGGATTCCACCTCGCGCTCGCTGGATCCGCGGATCGTTGGCGAGGAGCACTACAAGGTCGCGCGCGACGTGCAGAAAATCCTGCAGACCTATAAATCCCTGCAGGACATCATCGCGATCCTCGGCATGGACGAACTCTCCGAGGACGACAAGATCATTGTGGCGCGTGCCAGGAAACTCGAACGCTTCCTCTCGCAGCCTTTCCATGTGGCGGAGGTCTTTACCGGCTCGCCCGGCGTGTTCGTTTCAGTGGCGGACACGGTGCGCAGCTTCAAGGGGATCGTCGCCGGCGAATACGACCATCTGCCGGAAGCCGCCTTCTACATGGTCGGCGCCATCGAGGATGCGGTGAAGAAAGCCGAATCCATGACCGCCACGGCCTGAGCCATGCCGATCTCCCTGGAAATCATCAGCCCTGAAAGGCTGCTGCTGTCCCGGCCGGTTGATATGGTGGTAATTCCCGGCACGGAAGGCGATCTGGGCATCCTGCCGGGGCACGCCAAGCTGATCACCGGCCTGCGCGGCGGCCTAGTCGATATCTATGAGCGCGGCAAGATCACCGACCGGTTCTTCGTCACCGGCGGCTTCGCCGAGGTGACGGAAGAACGCTGTTCGGTGCTGGCGGATGACATTACCCGGCAGGCCGATCTGGACCATGCCCGCGCAGCCGAAGCACTCGAAGAGGCCAAAGCTGCCTACGCCGCGACGGATATCGCCAATCGCGAAGACTACATTGCCGCCTCCGACAGGCTGATTTCGGCGCAGGCCATGGTTGATTCCGCCCCGCCGAAGTGAGCCTGAGCCTGTCACGGTTTATTTGAAGTGTTGCACCTTCAGCCGCTATAATCTCCAGCCATGGAGGTTTTTATGTCGCGTCGCGGTCTCCGGTTCAGCTTCCTGCTGTGCCTGTGCGTGCTGCTGATCAGCTTCGGCATCGATCTGCACGCCGTATTCTCCGCCAGGAATTTGCTCCTTGTCCCCGCCCCGGCCGGAAACGCCTTTCCCTTGCCGGGACCGCGGCGCTACCCGCCGGCTTATCATGCCGCCGCGCTCCAGATCCAGGCTGCGGCGCGCTCGACCTGATCGAACGCGCCTGACGGGTTGAGGTGCCGCGACGCGGCAAGCCTGGTGAGTCTACTGTCTACTGCAGGTCGATCTCGACGCGGCGGTTCTGCGGCTCCCGCACACCCGGGCCTGTCGGCACCAGCAAATGCGTCTCGCCATAGCCGTGAGTTTCGATCTCCGATGCCGAAACGCCATCGGCCACCAGCTGCGCCGCCACCGCCTTGGCGCGCCGCCAGGCAAGACCCTGGTTGTAGCCGGCGGTGCCCGAGGTATCGGTATAGCCCGACACGTCGATCATGGTGGTCTGCGACGTTTTGCTGTCCGCAGCGGCCTGCGCAATGCTGTCTTCCGCGCGCGGCGTCAGGTTGTACTTGTCCCAGTCGAAGAACACGAGATAGGTCCGAGACGCTGCAGGAGCCGGCGCCGCAACCGGCGCCGGAGCCGGCGCAGGCGCCGGTTCGGGAGCAGCGGGCTGGCACAGCTGATAACGCAGTCCGATCAGGAAGGAATCAGAGCTTTCCGGACCCACCCTGACAAACCCCCGATCGCCGTTGCCGGTATAGTTACGGCTGGCGGTGAGATCCATGAAGCGGTACTCGGCCGTTACGGCAAGGCCCGGCACCTGCGGCACCTCATAGGCGACGCCGCCGATCGCATCGAAGGCGAAGCTGCCCTTGGTGCTGAAGACCCGCTCCACCGCATTGCCGATCTCGGGATTGTAATCGACCCATTGATAGCCGGCGCCGGCGCCCACGAAAGGCATGATCGACAACGGCAGCGCAACCGGGAGGTCGTAGAACAGATTGGCGATCCCGCCATAGTTCCGTTCCGAGCCGTTGATCCGCATGTCGCCATTGGTGCCATCTGCGGCATGGACGGCATTGTGCAGAAGGTCGCCGTCGAACTCGACGCGAATGCCATCGCCGAAGCCATAACCGACCCCGCCCACCACCGTATAGCCGGTCGACCATTTGAGCTTGCCGCGCGCGTCGAGACTGTAATAGCGGAAATCATTCGATGGATGAAACGCGACACCGCCGCCCAAACTGACATAGGCGCCTGCGACCGGCTGAGCCTGCGCTGCAACCGGAAGGATTATTCCCGCCAGGGATGCTGCGAATATATGTAACTTCATGAGATCCTCGTGGTTTTTTGAACGCACGGAGTATATGGATCGAATGTGAGACGGACGAATCGCTATCCCGTGATCTACGCAACAATCTTAGGATGTGGCGGATCAGCAACGGTTGTAGGCTGGTGAAGGCGCCGCTCGCTAATGGAGCCGCCGCCATTCTGCCGTGGTGTGGTGCTTTTGGCACCCCACCATATCAGAGGCATTTATCGTGCAGAAAGTTATGGGACTGGAAGATGGGGTGCGGAGGGCATCTCGCCCTACACCTTGGAATCCACTTCCTGCAGCCAGCCGCGCAGCTTGCGGAGTTCTTCCCATGGCGGTTCGCCGAGCGGAAAATGTCCGGCGAGGACGATGCTGATACTCGCGTTGATCCGATCGAGCTGTTGCCGGCCTGGCTCGGTTGTCCGGCGATCCCTGGCATAAAGCGCGCCGCGCGCTTGCGTAAAATGGGCCAAGGCTTTCGAAAACGCCTCGCCGTTGCGTTGCGGCGCGCCGGCCAGCGCCTCGTCGATCGCACGCAGCGCCTCGGCGAGTTCAGTCTCCATCAGAAACAGCCCTGCGGGTTCCCTGCAAGCGGCCAGCTCGGATATTGCAGGTGATCGCCTTGGTGCTGTGGATGCTGACATTGGGGTCGCCGCTGATCGCGAACAGCGCGTTGGCGATATCGCCGCTGGCATAGCCCTCCTGCCCGAACAGCCAGGGCAGGCCGATCTGGTGGATCAGCCGGCCGTCGATGCAGAACGGGCGCAGCCGCTCCGTTACCAGAGCCTGCACCTCGACCTCGCCCCGCTTGCTGGACAATGTCGTCCAATCCAGGCTGCGCAAGCCGTGCAGCGCCGCCAGCTCGGGCGAGATCTCGACAAACGCGCCTGGCTGCAATTCGGCAGTGTGCGGCATGATGCGGGTGGGAATGCCGCCGCAATGCATCTCGGTCAGGCGATAGGTGCTCAACACATGGGGATAGCGCGGATCCTCCGCCGCGTGCATTTCATTGCCAGGACGAGTCCAGAGTTTAACCACGGGGTTGTACTGTCTGGTTTTGTACATGGCGTTTCTGACTGGGCTCTCCACCGGCTCGTAATGCGCCGGCAGCGGGCCGTCCAACAGTCCGGAGGGCACGAACAGCATGGCCTTGCCGTCGGCTTCCATGATGAAGGGATCGTCGCCGCCAAGCGCGTCCATGCCATGCGGGTGCTTGCTCCAATCCGGCCGGAAGCCGGGCGCCTTGTCGGCCACGAAATCCGGCACGTCATTGCCGGCCCATTGCTTCTCGTTCTCGTCCCACCAGACCATCGCCTTGCGCGCCGACCATGGTTTGCCCTCCGGATCGGCCGAGGCGCGATTGTAGAGCGTGCGGCGGTTGGACGGCCATGCATAGGCCCAGCCGGCATGACTGCCCGGGCCGCCTGGCGCGTCCGGCTTGCGCGAACGCGCAAGGTTCTGGCCGGCCTTCGGGTAGACGCCGCAATACATCCAGCCACCGCAGGCGGTCGAGCCGTCATCCTTCAATTCCTGATAGCTGGAGAGCTGTTTCCGGTCGGCCACCATGAATCCGTTGATCTCGCGCAGCACAGCCTCCGGGTCGGGCTCCTGCCGTTCGCCGCGCACCGGGTACTGCCAGGTCAGCGCGCGCAAGGCCTCGTCCCGATCCTCGGTGCTGTCGGCGTACAGCTCCTTCAGCCGCCGCCCGAGGTGATAGATGAACCAGAGGTCGGAACGGCTATCGCCCGGCGCTTCGCAGACCATGTCGTGCCATTGTATCAGCCGGCTGGTATTGGTTACCGTGCCGTCCTTCTCGCCCGGCATCGCCGCGGGCAGAAAGAACACCTCGGTCCCGATCTGCTCAGGGCTGATTTCGCCGCGCATGACCGGGCGGCTGTTCTTCCAGAAATTCGCCGTCTCCGTCATTGCGAAATCGCGCACCACCAGCCATTGCAGCTTGGCCATGCCGGTGACGACAAAGTCCGAGTTGACGGCGCCAACCACGGGATTCTGCCCCAGAATGAACTGGCCTTTGACCAGGCCATCGGCCATCGCCAGGGTGAGCGGCTCCTGCGAGACGTCGCCGACGAGTTTTGGAATGAACTGGTAGCCGTATTCATTCGCCGCCTTGGCGTGCTCGCCATACCAGGCCTTCAGCAGGCTGATCATGTATTTCGGCATATTCGCCCACCAGCCGGTGGTCGGCGTCTCGGTCTTCAGATAGTCGGCGAGCGTTGCATGGTCGTGCAGGGCATTGGGCTGCGGCAGATAGGTCGGCAGCATATTGTAGAGCGTCGGGATGTCGGTGGAGCCCTGGATGCTGGCATGGCCGCGCAACGCCATGATGCCGCCGCCGGGCCGGCCGACATTGCCGAGCAGGCCCTGAACAATTGTGGCGGCGCGGATGATCTGGACGCCAACGGAATGGTGTGTCCAGCCGACCGCGTAGCAGAAGGCGCCGGTCCGCTCCCGCCCCGAATTTCGCGCCACGGCATCTGCAACCTTGAGGAACGTCTCGGCGGAGCAGCCGGTGATCTCTTCCACCTTCTCCGGCGTGTAGCGGGCAAAATGCCGGCGCAGGATCTGGTACACGCAGTTGCGATGCTGCAGCGTCGGGTCCGTCGGCGGCGGGCTCTTGGCCATCGACCCGAAATCGCCATTTTCCTGCTCCTGCTCATGCGTCCGGTGTTCGGACACCGACGACGGAACGGTTTTGCCTTTGTACTGCCAGCTATCGTTCTTGTAGGAACCCGTGGCTTCATCGAAGCCGGAAAACACGCCGTCATTCTCGTCCGGGCCAAGATAGCCGTCCTCGATAATATGCGAAATGTTCGTATAGCCGAGCGCATATTCGCGGAACCACAGATCGTTCTCCAAAATATGGTGAATGATGCCGCCGAGGAACGCGATATCACTGCCGGCCCGGATCGGCGCATGGATATTCGCCAACGCCGAGGTACGCGTGAAACGCGGATCGACATGGATCACGGTTGCACCGCGGCGTTGCGCCTCGACAACGAAGCGGAAGGCGATCGGGTGATTCTCCGCCATGTTGGAGCCCATGATGACGACGCAGTCGGCATTCTCCAGGTCCCACAAGGCCATTGTGGCAGCGCCGCGTCCGAACGAGGTGCCTAAACTAGGCACCGAGGAGGAGTGTCAAATTCGGGCTTGGTTCTCGATACTGACAATGCCGAGGCCGCCATTGAACAATTTCTTGATGAGGTAGTTTTCCTCATTGTCCATGGTGGCGCCGCCAAGCGAGGCGATGCCGACGGTATGGTTGACAATGCGGCCATCCGGCAGCTTGTCGACGAAGGTCTCGTCGCGGGCTTGCCTCGTCAGCTGCGCGATCCGCTCCATCGCCCAGTCGAGCGGCCTAGGCTCCCAGGTGTCGGAATAGGGCGCGCGGTAGAGCACGTTGGAGACGCGCTTGGGTGAAAGCAGCATCCCCAGCGTTCCGGCGCCCTTCGGGCAGAGGGTGCCCTGGTTCACCGGGCTGCGCGGATCGCCCTCGATGTGAATGGGCTTGCCGTTCTTGGCATAGATCAGCTGGCCGCAGCCGACAGCGCAGAACGGGCAGATGCTGGTGCCGACACGATCGGCCTCCTCAAGCCGCGGCCGTAATGTCTCGGAGGCGTGGCTACGGGAGGCGGCGGACATTACGTCCTGCCCCATGAACTGGCGCGGCAGACTCCAGTCGCGAACGAAGTCGCGGGCGCGAGAGGCAATGCCTTTGCGAAGTTTCTTCACGCGTGCGCTCCATGTGCTACGTCAACCGAGGCGCAGGTTTGGGCGCCATCGGCACTTCAGTAAAGTTACAGATTTGTCTGGCAACGGTAAGTAGTTGCAAACGACCGCGCGGTGTAGCGCTATGGCTCACCCTGTTGAAAGATTGCGCCACATGCTGCAGATGCAGGGCATCATCACCATCGTCCAGGAGAGCAGGTTCCAGCTCACCGATGACCAGGGCGCCTCGCATTTGTTCATCCTTGGCCATGCCGCACTGGCCGAACCGTCGCAGCTTGCACCGTTGCAGCGCGAGCAGGCGCGCGTGCGGGTGACCTATATGCAGCCCAGAAACATTATCGGCATGGTCGCGAAAAAGATCGAACTCGCAGAGGGAAGCTTTTAGCGATGGAGATGCACCCCCGCATACAGGAATACGCGCAGTCGAGCCTGGACCGGGTGATGCGCGACGAATCTGAGTTGACGGCGGGCGTGCGGATTGAAGCCGGCAAATCCTATGGTTTCTTCACCGACACGACGGTCTGCATCGGCTGCAAAGCCTGCGAGGTCGCCTGCAAGGAATGGAACAACCTGCCGGCCGATAACATCGGGCTGACCGGGCAGAGCTACGATAATACTGGCGCGCTTTCCGCCAATACCTGGCGCCATGTGAACTTCATCGAGAAGAGCGCAGGCACCGCAACGCCATGCAGCGGTAGCGCAGGCGGCGTGCGCGACAACAACCAGCCCGCCTTCCAGAGCGGCTGGCTGATGATGAGCGATGTTTGCAAGCACTGCCACAACCCGCCTTGCCTGGAAGCTTGCCCGACCGGCGCCTTGTTCAAGACGGAATTCGATACGGTGGTGGTGCAGCAGGATATCTGCAATGGCTGCGGCTATTGCGTGCCGGCCTGCCCTTTCGGGGTTATAGATTTAAGTGCGCTTGATGGCAAAGCCCATAAATGCACCCTGTGCTACGACCGGCTGAAAGGCGGGTTGGAGCCGGCCTGCGCAAAATCCTGCCCAACGGATTCCATCCAGTTCGGCGAGGTGAGCGTGCTGACCGAGCGCGCCCATAAACGGGTAGGCCAACTGCACGAGGCTGGTGTCGAGAGCGCCTATCTGTACGGTGCGCCGGGCGAGATCGGCGCCACAGGCGGGCTTGGTCACCTCAACGCTTTTTTTCTACTGACCGACCGGCCAGAGGTCTACAACCTGCCAACGGCGCCGAGCCGTGCCGCGAATCGCGTGGCGCCGGGGCTGTTTTCGGGCTTCGCCGCCATGGCGGGGCTGGCGCTGGCGGCGGTTGCAATTCTGTCGCAGGGTGCGGGAGGACGGCGATGAGCAGCTCCGGCGTCGCCGCGGAACAAGGCCCGGAAGACGCGCCGGAGGTGCCCCCCGATAGCTCCGAACAAAGCCAGCCGAAGCCGCCAGGCTGGGATGGACCGACCTATTACGGTCGGTCGCAGCTTAAAGCCTCGCCGTTCAATGAATGGATTGTCGGCGGGTATATCTTCCTCGCCGGCCTGTCCGGATCTTCCATGCTGATCTCCGGACTGGCGGATTTGGCGGCAGGCAAAAGCGCCCGCGGCACCCTGCGGAACGGCCGCTATCTGTCGCTGCTGGCGCCGGTCCTGGGCTCGCCCTTGCTGATCTGGGATCTGCACACGCCGCAGCGCTTCTACAACATGCTGCGGATCGCCAAGCGCACCTCACCGATGTCGATCGGCACCTGGATCCTGATGGCCTTTACCGGTGCCGCGGGACTGAGCGCGGTGGCCGAGTTTTTCACGCGCTACGTACCATGGCTGCGCTTTGCAGCGCGCGCCGCGCATGTGCCGGCCGCTGCTGCGGGCGCCGGCCTTGCCACCTATACGGCAACCTTGCTCTCATCCACCAGCACCCCGTTCTGGGCGGCCGCACCGCGGGCGCTCGCCATGCGCTTCGGCGCCTCTTCCTTCGCTGCCGGCGCCTCCGCGCTGGCGCTGCTGGAGCGTGATCCGCGCATGCGGGGCCAGTTGCAAACCATCGCCGCGGTCGCGCTGGTAACCGAACTCGCCGCATCGCTCGTCGCCGATCGAACCTACGAGAAGACCGGAGTCGCGGCGGCCAGGAACAGCAAATGGGGCAAGGTCGAAAGCGGCGCGACAGGCGCCGGCGTGATCTTGCCGCTGGGCCTGTTTGCCGCCGGCTGCCTGGCGAAAGGGCGGACCGGCCGAAGCCTCGGCGTCTGCGCCGCTATGGCCGCCATCGCCGGCAGCGCGATGCTGCGCGTCTCGGTGATCGGCGTGGGCGATGAATCGGCGCGCCGGCCGGAAGTGAGCTTCCGGTTCAGCCAGCCGGAAAACCTGCCGGACCGGAAAGAGCGCATCTCGATCCGAGAGAAGCTCAGCCGCATTATGGCCGCCAAAAATAAACGGTGAAGAGGTTCTTTTTCTGAGGAAAAACAACCGGGCCGCCGGGGCGGCAAGAAGAATTTTAGTACGCTGGGCCTGGGGGCGCTGACACCGAAAATCCCAGGCCGAGATTAAAAGCTTCTCGCGCCGATTTTTTGAAAAAAGCGGCGGCTTGCTTCCTTCACATCATCCGCATGTACAGATTAGCCAGGATGACCAGCGTCCCGCCCACCATCAGCGCGATGATGAGCGTGGAAAACAAAATGAGCATCAGATCCGCACGGGCCGTACGTTGCAGGCTCATATGCAAGAAGCAGCGCATATGCACGATGATTTGCAGCAATGCGAGGACCAGGACGATGATGAATATCGTCCCGGGCGAAGCCAGGCGGAGATAGACCAGGCCGAACGCCACGCCGGTCAGCGCAAGGGCCAGGGCATAGCCGGTGACATAGGTCAGCAGGTCGCTGCGCTGAACATTTGATGCGTTCATCCCAGCATCCCCCGCAGGTAGACGGTCGAGAAAATGACGACCCAGACCACATCCAGAAAATGCCAGAACAGGCCAAGGCGAATGAGATTGATCTTGACCCGCTCATCGAGGCCATGAATCGCGATCTGCGCCCCCATCATCAGGATCCAGATCAGACCGCAGGTGACATGCAGGCCATGCGTGCCGACAAGCACGAAGAACGAGGATAGTGCACCGCTGCGCTGGGCCGGCGCGCCATCATGGACCATATCCACAAAATCGTGGATTTCAAGGCCGAGGAAGACGGCGCCAAGGCAGAAGGTGATGCCAAGCCATAATGCCACCCATTTGCGCGTGGCATTCTGCTTCAGGCTGAGCGAGACCATGCCGTAGGTGAAGCTGCTGGTCAGCAATGCAAAAGTTTCCAGCAGGATCGGGCCCATTTTAAATTCGCTGTCGGCGGACGGACCGCCGGCGGTACCGCTTAGCATCGTGCCGTAGACGGCGAAGAGCAGCGCGAAGATCACCGCGTCGCTCATCAGGAAGACCCAGAAGCCGAAGACGTCGCTTTCCACTCTCGCCTGCCAGGCCGGCGGGTGGTTGCCGAGGTTGAGCCCGGTATGAAGCAGTTCCGGTTCGTTCAATCCGGACATATTGAGAGGCCCCGGTTTGTGGCGGTCAGTTCGAGCTCCCGCGGTACCGGCGTTGCCGCCGCAGCCATAGCGAGCCAGCGGCGATCCTGCGCTTCGACTTCCGCTGCGGGAATGATCCGGTGCAGGTCGCGCATGAAGCTGCGGGCGAGGCCGGCGGTAAGGGTGACGGTGCCGAAAAGCACAACCAGCCACCAGATATGCCAGACCAGGCCGAAGAATGCGATTGCCATGCTGATGCCGAACACAATGCCGCACATGCTGTTTTTCGGCACTTCGATGTCGCGGTAATGGTCCGCCGGTTTGTAGGCGCCGCGATTTGCCTTGCGCCAATAAAACGGGTCGCGGCGGCCGACCTGCGGGATGGTTGCAAAATTGTATTCAGGCGGCGGCGAAGGGATGGACCATTCCAGCCCGCGCGCATCCCAGGGATCGCCGATCGGCGCCGCAAGTTCTGCGCGGTGCCGCACGCTGGACCAGACCTGCATAAACAGGCTGGCGAATCCGGCGAAGACCAGGAAGCCGCCGCACATCGCCACTTCCAGCCAAGGCTTGAAGGCAGGGTTGAACAATTCCGCCGAACGCCGCGGCACGCCGGAAGCGCCCAGCACGTAGAGCGGCATGAAGGCCATGTAGAAGCCGACGACCCAGAAGCAAACCGCCACACGGCCCCATTTCTCATCCAGCCGGAAGCCGAACGCCTTTGGGAACCAGTACTGGCAGCCGGCGATCATGCCATACAGCGTGCCGGGGATGAGCATGTTGTGAAAATGCGCGACCAGGAACAGCGTGTTGTGCATCATGTAGTCCAGCGGCGGGGTAGCCAGCACAATTCCGCTCAAGCCGCCGATGACGAAGGTGACCATGAAGGCGATGGAGAACAGCATGGGCGCGGCATAGCGCACATGGCCGCGAAACATCGTCCATATCCAGTTATAGATTTTCACCCCCGTGGGGATGCCGATCAGCATGGTGGCGATGCCAAACGCGGCGTTGACATCGGCACTCTGCCCCATGGTAAAAAAATGATGCAGCCAGACCGTAAAGGAGAGCACCGCAATCGCCATGGTGGCAATGACGAGCGAGGTGTAGCCGTAGAGTTCCTTGGATGAATAGGCCGATACGACCTCGGAATAGACGCCGAAAGCAGGCAGGATGAGGATATAGACCTCAGGATGGCCGAACAGCCAGAAGAGATTGACATAATTCATCATGTTGCCGCCGAGATCGTCGGTGAAGAAATGCATGCCGAAATAGCGGTCGGCCGCGAGCATCAAGGTAGCGACCGTCAGCGGCGGCATCGCGAAGATCAAGAGGATCGAGGTGCAGAGCGAGGTCCAGGTGAACAGCGGCAGGCGCATCCATTTCAGGCCGGGGGCGCGAAGCTTGTAGATCGTGACCGCGAAATTGATGCCGCTCAGCATCGAGCTGAGCCCGCTCATCGTCACCGCCCAGATCCAGTAATCCGGGCCGGTGCCCCCGTTGAATGCCATCTCGGTATAAGGCGGGTAGCCGCTCCAGCCGCCTGTAGAAAATTCGCCGATGACGAGAGAGACCATGACCAGCCCGCCGCCGCCGATGGAAAGCCACAGGCCCATCGAGTTCAGAAACGGAAATGCCACGTCACGGGCGCCGATCTGCAGCGGCATGGCGAAGTTGATCAGCCCGGAGATCAGCGGCATGACGACGAAGAAAATCATGATCGTGCCATGCGTCGTGAAGAACTGGGCGAAGTGGTCGGGCGTTAGAATGCCCGGCGAATTGACCGCGACAGCCTGCTGCACGCGCATCAGCATCGCCTCGATCAAGCCGCGCGAGAGCATGACGACCGCGAAGCAGACATACATGATGCCGATCCGCTTATGGTCGAGGCTGGTAAACCACTGCTTCCAGAGATAGCGCCATTTGCCCAAATACGTGATCAGGGCAGCGCCAAATATTGCACCGAAGATGGCGATCAGCGCGGCGAAGGCGGCGATGAGATTGCTGAAATTGGGATCTTCCCACGCCTTCACGATCGGCAGGTCGCCCAAGGTGAGGCGGCCGAGCAACAAATGCCAGATCAGGCTGCCGCTATTCATTACTCGCCTCATGATGTTGCGCGACATAGCCGGGCGTGACCTGCTGCGCCAATATCCGCTGAAACAGATCAGGTTCAAGCTTGCCGAATTGTAGGGGCTTGGCAACCACCGACTGGATTGAGAGCGCCTGGTACGCATGGTCATCCATGGTAGCGCTACTGGCCTGCGCCTGCGTTACCCATTTCGAAAATGCCGAGGCGGTAACGGCGCTGATGGAAAACTTATCCTTCGGAAACCCATCCCCGTTATATTGCGTGTTTTCGCCGTAATATGCGCCGGGCGAGGCTGCGAAATTCAATTGCGTCTGCATCCCGTTCATCGCGAAGATCTGTCCCGCTAGGCGCGGCATGAGGAGCGATTGCATGACGGTTCCGCTGGTCATGAGGAAATGGACCGGCTGACCCGCGGGCACGATCAGCTGATTTACCGTCGCCACATGCTGCGCCGGGTACAGGAACAGCCATTTCCAATCAAGCGCCACGACGTCGACTTCCAGCGCCGCGCCGCCTGCGTCAGGTAGCGCTCGATAGGGATCCAGGCGCACGGTATATCCAACAAGAAAATATGACAGCAATACGACGATGCCGATGGGCGGGAGCCAGATCAGTCCTTCCAGATACCAGTTAAACCCCCATTGCGGCCGAAATGCCGTCTTGGTGTTGGCGATCCGGTAGTGCCAGGCGACGAGCGGCACCAGGATAAACACGGGCGCGAAGACAAAAATCAGAACAACGCCGACGGTAAAAAACGCATGCCGCTCGGCTTCCGCGATAGGACCGGCGGGTGAGACGAGAAAGCCGTTGGAAAGGCTGGCACAACCGGAACAGAGCAGCATCAAGCCGTAAGGGAGAAGAAATCTGCGGAACCACGATGTTCGCCGGGACCAGCTTCGCGGATGCACGCCCCTTTGCCGTCGTTTCGCTAACATTGGGTTCCCCATCCAAACCTCTGGCTCATTCAAGCCTATCAACCCTGCGCGGGACACACATGGCCCCGATGACGTGCCAAGCAACAAGGTAACAATTTTTCAATGCGCTGTTTAGCCAGAAACACCTAGCTCTTGGCGCGGGCTATGAGCGAGAGCTGCAATCGGTTTCTGAGAAGGTAGCGGCTGACTTCCTGCGCGCCCGCGGCGCCGTCTTTAGCGATAAAGGCCGCAGGCGTTGCGCCATTGAAGGGCGTCGCTCTAATCGGCTTGTTCACCCAGGATTTCGACGCCAGGCCGGAGCTCGTCATCACGTTGTCGATCTCGAAAAGCCGCCTGGCGATATCCGCCTCTTCACCTTGTAGCTTGAAGCGGGGCCGCGTGCCCTGCTTCGACAAACCGCCCGAACGTCCGATCAGATCTAGCGCGTCGAGGTCGGCGACGCCCCAGCGATTCATCAGCCCCCAGAACGCGGCCGATGTCATGCTCTGCCGGCTGTTCGATACTTCGATAGGTGAACGGCCTTCAACGACATGCGGTGCCGCGGCGGGCTTCGCGGGCCGGTTATCGGGAACAGCAATTGCCTGGCGTTGCAGCGGGGGAACCGGGCGCGCAGCTTCTTCCGGGCGCGCCGGTACTGCCTGAAGTTTTTGTTTTGGCTTCGGCGCCGCGAGTTCGGGCGCCGGCGTCGGCCGGGCGGCTCGCGGGTGCTCTGCCGGTTGATCGCCGAGCAGGCTGACGCCAGCGCTCTGCGCCGCGTCCTGCAGCAATGACCTGACAGCAGCCAAGTCCCGCCGAAAGGCTTGCACATCGAAATCCTTTGGAATGTTGCCATCCGGCAGCAGTGCAAGCGGCTTTGCCGGCTGCGCCAGCTTGGCGATGCGCGCCACTTGCGCTTTCAACGGATTTTCGGTGGGGATTTTACCAGGATCGGCGAGTCTCGCCGGCACTGGCCAGCCATGTTCCGTGCCCAGGATCGCCTCCACAATCCTTCGCACCGCGATGGCGACAAGAAGTGCCGCATTCTCCGGATTTCGGCCGGCTGCGAGAAGCTCCGCATCCTTGACGTCGGACATCGCCAACCGAAGCAGATTGGCGACCGCGCGGCTGAGCTCCGGACTCCAGACCCGAACCTTGAAGGTTTGAAACGTGATTGGCGGTTGCTACGACTCCGCCCATATCGGTAGAGTTGAAATGGCCCCTCGCACAAAGGCCATTCGAGGAGAAACAACGCATGAAGGTAACCACCAAGCAGACCGACATCCCGCTCTGGCACTACATTTGCCCGGAATGCGGCTTCGGAAATGCCGAAACGGGCTATCATGCCGCGTCACACATGATCTACTGCGAAATCTGCCTGGAGGATAACCGGCAGGTGACGCTGAAACGCTGGCCGGCCGAACATGATTTAAGCCCGGCGCCGGGCGGCCGGCTTGGCGGCGGCTGACGGCTTCTTGCTCGCGGCGGCAACTGGCTTCTTGGGCGCCGTTTTGGCTTTCTTTGGCGGCGCTTTTTCGGCCGCGGGCTTTTTGGCAGGTGCCGGCTTATCCTCGCTTTGCCCCAGGCTTTTACGAAGTGCCGCCATCAGATCCACCACGTTCGAGCGGTCCGGCTCCTCTTCATCCTCCGGCTCGATCCCCTCGCCTTTCAATTTGGCGTCGATGACCGCGCGCAGCCGCGCCTCGTAGCGGTCTTCCACATCGGCCGGGTCGTAGCTGCCGGTCTGCCGGTCGATCAGCTGGGTGGCAAGCTGAACCATGTCCGGGTCCGGCTTCGATGCGGGTAAATCGTCGAACAGGCTGGCATAATCGTTCAGCTCACGCTCCTCGTGCAGCGTGTGCATGACCAGGCCTTTGCCCATCGGCATCAGAGCGACCGGGTGCTCCCTGCGGGCGATGACGACGCGGGCAAGTGCGACCTTGCCGGTGCCGGCGATGGCGTCCCGCAGCACGACATACACATCCTCGCCGGCGTTGCCGTCCGGCGCCACGTAATAGCTGGCATCGAAGTAGATCGGGTCGATGGAGGAGGCGTCGACGAATTTTTCGATTTTGACGGTGGTCGAGCTTTCGATCCGGGCCGCCTCGAAATCCTCATCGTTCATGATGAGGTAGGTATCCTTCTTGAACTCGTAACCCTTTACCAGATCGCCGCGGGAGACGGGATCGCCGGTTTCCGCGTCCTGCGTAACCATGCGGATGCGGTTGCCGGTCTTCGGGTTGATCAGGTTGAAGTGCAGCGAGCCGCGATCGTGGTTGGCGCTGTACAGCGCGATCGGGCAGGAAACCAGCGCAAGACGAAGATGCCCGCGCCAAATGGGACGTTGCGCCATCGTCTTCTCCTTAGTGCTCACGTAGGGGTTTTGGTTTTTGCGCAACAACGATCCTGGCGTTGCCCGCGGGCGAGCTGACGCCGAGATCGGCTGGTTTCTTTACGGGCAAGCGCTTCGTCGCCGCCTGCCCCGCCTGCAGGCTTGGCAGCGCCTGATCGACCGCCGCCCAGCCGCTCCAAGGGTTCCGCTTCAGCTTTTTGATGCGCCCCGGCACGGTGAAAATGGTGAAGGCGGCGGGGTCCAGGTTCGGCTTGACCTCCGCCCAGTCGATCGGTGTCGCGACCCCGGCGCCCAGCCGTGCCCTTGGACAGTAGGAGGATACGGCGGTGGCGCCCAAACCGTTACGCAGCCAATCGACCAGGATGCGGCCCTTGCGGTCGGCTATCTTGAGATGGGCGAGAAAGCGATCCGGCGCATCCTGCGCCATCGTCTCCGCAAAGGCACGGCAGAAGGGTTTGACGACGTCCCAACCGGCCAAAGGGCGCAGCGGCACGACCACATGCAGGCCCTTGCCGCCGGTGGTGCGGCAGAAGCTGGCGAGTTTCAGTTTCGCCAGCCGTTCCTTCACCTCAAGCGCGGCGGCGACGACCTGCTCGAACTTCACCCCTTCCCCGGGATCGAGATCGAAGACGATCTGGTCCGGCTTCAGCGGGTCGGCTTCCGCGGCACCCCACGGATGCAACTCGATGGCGGAAATTTGTGTCAAAGCCATCAAGCCGCGCACATCGTCGATGGCCAAATAAGGCTGAGCCGCCCCCGGCTGGCCGCCGGCATGGCCTTCGCGGATCTGCGCCGGCAGATGGCCGTGGCCGCTCTTCTGGAAGAAATGCTGCTTGCCTGCAATACCATCCGGGCAGCGCACGATCGAGAGCGGGCGTTTCACCAGGCCAGGCAGCGCCAGCTCGGCGACCGAGAGCCAATACGTCGCCAGCTCACGTTTGGAGATGCCAGGCCAAAGTTCGCGGTCCGGGTGGGTCAGCTCCACATCCAGGATTGCGACCTGGGCCTTGGCGGAAGACCTGATCACGATGATCGCCGGCAGCTTCTTGCTACCAGAAGGCGCCGCCACAGGATTTGCAACCTTCCGCATCCTGCAAATATGGGACGAAGCCCGCGAAAGACTACCCTGTTCGGCTCGGCCTCGGAACATTATCAGCCGGCCGGCTCCTGCTCCACCTTGATCCAGCCCGGCTGGCACTTGTCGAACGGCCGGCTGGCACTAGTCGAACGCCTGGCAGGCGTCGGTCGCGTCGAACGCCCGGCAGGCGTCGGTCGCGTCGAACGCCCGGCAGGCGTCGGTCGCGTCGAACGCCCGGCGGGCGTCGGTCGCGCCGGTCATCGGCCCGGTCTCCGTCAGGATTTTCCGTGGATCCAGCCGCCGGCCACCACATGCTCGAGCCGGTAGAACTTGCGCAACATCTTCAGCCTCTTTCGAGGTTGAAAGAGCCGGACAAGATACCCAACTTCGGAACATACCATGAACAATCCGGAGAAACCTGATGTCTAAAAGCGCAGACAAAACCCCGACGAATGAAGTGAAGAACCTCGACAACACCATCAAGAACCCGGACAATTGGACGACCGGGGATGAGCCGATGACGGGCGCCCAATCTTCGTATTTGCACACGCTGGCGGACCAGGCCGACAAGCCCGAAGAAGCCGCGGACGATCTGACAAAGGCCGAGGCGTCGAAGCGGATCGACCATTTGCGTAAAGAGGTTGGGTTGGCCGGCGCGGACAAGCCGAACGCAGGCGGCTGAACGCAGCTAGCTTACTGGGTAGCGTTGTGTTCCAGGCTCTGGCGCAGTTGCAGAGCCTGGTGGGTTTCATCGGCAAGATCCGAATAGGCCACCCGGCGGCGCTGCAGCAGCCTGCAGCGGGTTTCCAAAGCGTCCCAGGCCGCACCGAAGAACGGCGCTTGCAGCAAGCTCGCGATGAAGCCGGCTTCCAGACCCAGATCGGCTAGCCGGTTCACCGCCGCACGCCCTTGCCAGCATGCACGAAGCTGCGCCTTCGTGAGGCTGCGCCGGTAGGCATCGGCCGCTGGTTCGATTTTGGCATCCGTCAACGCGTCCTGTTGCCGGGTGCGCCGTTTGATCGTCTCGGCCATCCCGCCCGGCGCTCGACCTTCAAGCCTACCCGAAACCGGCACCATAATCCCGGGATCATGTCGTATTCTCAGGTCGATGATGCGGCAGCGGTCGATCAGCGCCCGATCTTCTCCGCTAGCCACCGGGGGCGCGCCGCCGATGCGTTGCAGGACGCCGGGGCGAAGTGCGATGCTCGCGCCGGAATCGCTGGTATGACGAGGCCAGGGATCGCTCGGGTTTGGATCGATCAGCGCATCCATTTCATCCAGCAGGCTGAGCAGAAAAACTTCCCGCTCATTATCCGATTGCAGCGCGCCGCGAATCCGCGCGGCGTCTTGCGCGAATAGTTCCGCTCGCCCGCAAACAACTTCGGCACCTTCGCGCAAGGCTTGCAGATTTCGTTCAACCCAATCCGGCGGCGGCTCGCCGTCAGCATCGGTTGTCAGAATTACCGCCGCAGGAAAATGCTGCTCCGCATGCGTCAAGGCGCGGCGTCTGGCTTCGCCGGCGGAAGCTTGCTTACCGGTCAATGTCTCCTCGATGACGACGAGCTTCATGGGACCCGCGAAATCCCGGCAGATGGCCGCTGTCCGGTCGGCGCAGTTATTCAGGAAAAGCAGGATCGCATCGGCCCTGACGCTTTGCCCGCAGAGCGCGGCCAGGCTTCTACCGATAAACTCCTCCTCGTCTTTGACCGGAATCGCGACGACCACCGGGCTGCCTTCTTTCATGTCCTCTATCTGACGCGCGGTTCACCTGGATCAATGAACGGATGCAACTTGAAGCCGATTTCATGCATTCAAAATGTTTACCGCTTTTGCAGCGCCGGCCAAAGCAGCCGCGCAGATGGTGCTGGTAAAGCTGCCAGCGCGCGCCACCTGAACATTGGGTTTGCGCGAGGATGAAAGCGACTTGCAAAGCAGGAATGATCTATCGCCCAAGATTTTCATTTTCATCACGGTCGCACTTGATGCGCTTGGCTTTGGCATCGTCATTCCTGTCGAGCCGGACCTGGTGATGCAGATCGGCCACGCCAGCCAATCCGCTGCGGCTTTCTGGCTGGGCGCAATCCTGGCGGTCTATTCGGCCATGCAATTCGTTGCGTCTCCGGTGCTGGGGGCGCTGAGCGACCGATTCGGCCGGCGCCCGATTTTGCTGCTGGCTTTATCCGCGGCCGGACTCAGCGCCTTGCTGACCGCCTTCGTTCCCAACCTGCCCTGCTTTTTCGCGATTCGAATGTTTGCCGGCGCGACCAGCGGAAATACCGCCGCGGCCGCAGCCTATCTTGCGGACATCACGCCCGAAGAAGGCAGGGCGAAAAATTTCGGGGTGATCGGCGCGTTATACGGGCTTGGCTTTGTTCTGGGTCCGGCAATCGGCGGTATTTTGGGTGCAGCCGGGGTACGTGTGCCGTTTCTGGCGAGCGCCGCTTTGGCGGCCTGCAACGTTGTTTACGGCACCATTCTTTTGAAGGAGAGCCTGCCGCCGGAGAAGCGCCGGCCGTTCGAGCTGCGGCGCGCCAACCCGTTGAGCAGCTTTACCGAGGTATTCGCGGAGAAATCGACGCGATGTCTCGCTCTGGCATGGTGCTGCATCTGGTTTGCGCTGGGTTCGCAACAGAGCAGTTTCATCCTGGCAAATGAAATGCGCTTTCATTGGAGCACGATGCAAAACGGGTTGATCCTCGCCTTCGCCGGCGCGGCTTCCGCTTTTACGCAGACCGTTCTTGTCGGCCGCATCGCCGCGCGGTTCGGTCCAAAGCGCACCGCGATCACCGGCATGCTTTTTCTGGTGGCGGGATACGTTGCTTATGGCGTTGCGGTCAGGCCGACCATCATGTTTTCCGGCGCGCTGGTCCTGGCCCTCGGCGCGCTTGCAACGCCCAGCGTTCAAGCGATGGTCTCCGCATCGGCGGCCGCGGACCGGCAAGGCCAGGTGCAAGGGGCGTTGTCGTCTCTGCAGAGCCTGATGGCGGTGATTGCACCCTTTGCCATGGGATGGCTGTTCAAGCACAGCACCCAGCAGGGCAGCGCCGTTCATTTTCCGGGTGCACCGTTTCTACTGGGTGCAGTAGCCTGTCTGGGCGGGGCGTTCGCGCTGCCATGGATGGGCAAGGCAACCGCCGAACTTTAGCCAGAGAGCTCGCTTGCTTCATCCTGAAGCACCAGTTGCCGCATGACTGCCGGCAAGGAGAGTTGCCAATTCGGCATTGCGCAGCCGAAACTCTGCAACAACTTCGTGCAGTCGAGCCTCGAATCAGCCGGGCGCCGGGCCGGCGTTGGCCAATCCGCCGTGGCGATACCCGCGATGGCGGGAGAAGCTAAGCCGAATGGCCTTGCAGCCTCGAATATGGCACATGCAAAGCCATGCCAGGTCGTTTCCCCGGCACTGGTCGCATGGAAGATGCCGCGATATTCATTCTTCCAGCCGGACCGCAACTGTTCCGCAATGTGCAGGATGACGGTTGCAAGATCTACTGCCGCGGTGGGTGCGCCCTTCTGGTCGTTGACAACCTTTAGCGTGTTGGTCTTGCGCGCTGCGTTTAGCATCGTGCGAACAAAATTCTTGCCGTGCGCGGCGTAGACCCAGGCGGTCCGGAGAATGATCGCCTGTGCCTCGCTCGCCAGAATTGCCAACTCGCCATCGCGCTTGGTCATACCGTAAACGCTTGCGGGATTGGTCGGATCAGATTCCAGATAGGGCGAACCTTTGCTGCCATCGAAGACGTAGTCTGTGGAAATATGGATGAGCGGAATACCGGAACGCCCGCATAAGGCGGCTAATCGCGCGGGACCTGTGTTGTTACTGCGGTCCGCCGCTTGGCCGTTCGTCTCCGCCGCGTCCACCGCCGTGTAGGCCGCGGCATTGACCACCAGCGATGGTTTTGCCGAGGCAAAGCAGGCATCGATCGTCGCCTCCCGGTCGAAGTCGAAATCCGGCCGGGCAACCGCGGCAAAAGGAAACCCGCGCTCTCGCGCCGCCTTGACAAGTTCGCTGCCTAGCTGGCCGGAGGCGCCGGTGATAAGGATCGGCGCTGTCAAAAGCGGAACCATTCCTCACAATCGGCAAGCAGCGGCGCCACGCGATCCTTGTCTGAAAGCATTTCTTGCCCCGGTTCCACCGGCCAGGGCAGCGCCAGCGTCGGATCGTTCCAAATTACCGCCCGTTCAGCGTCTTTGTCGTAAGCGGCGGTGACTTTGTAGATCACCTCGGTGTCCGGCTCCAACGTGCAGAAGCCGTGCAGAAAGCCGCCCGGTAGCCAAAGCTGCGCCCAGTTCTGAGCACTCAACGTCGCCGCAACATGTCTGCCGTATGTAGGAGAGCCATGCCGGATATCCACCGCAACATCCCAGATCGATCCACGAACAACCCGAACCAGCTTGCCCTGGATGCCGGGCGCGATCTGGCAATGCAGGCCGCGGATGGTGCCGGGTTGAATTGAAATGCTGTGATTATCCTGCACAAAATGCTGCGAAAAACCGTTGGCCGCCAGTTTGCCGGCGTTCCAGGTCTCGGAGAAGAAGCCTCTAGCGTCTGCAAACCGGGGTGGGGTAATCAGCAAAACGCCAGGAATAGCCAAAGGCTCGATGTTCATCAGGCGTGCAGGCCATTGGCTATTTCGATCAATATGCGGCCAAGCTCGGTCTTCGCCATCGATGCGCCACGTTCCCGTAACGCGTTCGCATCGATATACCCCATTCTATAGGCAACCTCCTCCGGGCATCCGACCAGATTGCCTTGCCGTGCCTGAATGGTCTGCACGAAGGTCGTGGCCTGCAGCAGGGAATCCGGCGTACCGGCATCCAGCCAAGCTGTTCCACGTCCCAGCTTCTCGACGTGCAAGGTTCCTTCCAGCAAATACATCTCATTGAGGTCGGTTATTTCCAGTTCGCCGCGCCCTGAGGGTGTGACCGTTTTCGCCAAAGCGGTGACCCGCGAATCGTAGAAATACAGGCCGGTAACCGCCCAGTTCGATTCGGGCCTGGCAGGCTTCTCGACAATGCGTACGGGCTTCCCATCGCCATCGAACGAAAGCACTCCGTACCTTTCCGGGTCGCGCACCTGGTAGGCAAACACGGTCGCACCTTCCGGCCGGGAAGCCGCCGCACGCAGCAGCGTCGAGAGGTGATCGCCGTGGATCAGATTGTCGCCCAGCACCAAGGCGCAGGCCTCGCCGTCGATCCACTCCTGCCCAATCACAAACGCCTGGGCAAGGCCTTCGGGTTTGGGCTGTTCTGCATAATTGATGCGGATGCCTAAATGTGAGCCATCGCTGAACAGCCGCTTGAATTGCGGCAGATCCGCCGGGGTGGAGATGATAAGCACCTCACGAATGCCGGCCAGCAACAGCGTCGAGAGCGGGTAGTAGATCATCGGCTTATCAAATACCGGCAGAAGCTGTTTTGAGACCGCCTGGGTGGCGGGATAAAGCCGGGTCCCCGAACCTCCGGCCAGAATGATGCCTTTGCGAATCATGCCGCGGCGCCCAGGCGCTGGCCTTTGTATCTGCCGTCCCGGATCGCCTGCCACCATGGCCGATGGTTCAGATACCAGTCGGCGGTGACGGCAAGACCACGCTCGAAATCATGCGAAGCGGTCCAGTCCAGCGCACGCTCGGCATTCTGCGGATCGATCTCATAGCGTAGATCATGGCCTGGCCGGTCTTGCACGAAAGTGATCAGGCGCTCGCGCGATCCGTTTTCGCTCGGCAGCTTTTGATCCACAATCGCGCAAATCGCCCTTATTACATCGATATTCCGGCGCGGTTGCCGTGCGCCGATACAGTATGTCGCGCCCACCAGGCCGCTTTCCACCACGCGAAGCAAAGCCTCGGCATGATCCTCGACGAACAGCCAATCGCGGGTATATTTGCCGTCGCCGTAAACCGGCAGCGGCTTTTCCTCGATGGCGTTGATCAGCGTCAACGGAATCAGCTTTTCAGGAAATTGCCAGGGCCCGTAATTATTGGTCGTGTTCGAGACGATGACCGGCAGGCCATAGGTATGCAGCCAGGCCCGCGCCAGATGATCGGAGGCAGCTTTGCTTGCTGAGTATGGACTCCGCGGATCATAGGGCGTGGTTTCCATGAAGGGTGGGGCATCGCCTGCCAGCGCGCCAAACACCTCATCGGTGGAGATGTGGTGAAAGCGGAACCGCTTCTGGCGCTCGGGCGTCAGCTTAGCGAAATAATCTCTCGCAGCTTCCAGCAGCGTGAATGTACCGACGATGTTCGTCTGTACAAAGGCGGCGGGTCCATCGATCGACCGATCGACGTGACTTTCCGCAGCCAGATGCATGACGGCGTCAGGTTGGAATGTTGCGAAACAGCTTCGCAAAGCTGCAGCATCGGCAATATCGGTTTTGAAAAGCTGGTGCCTGGAATGGCCCGAAGCGACATCCAAAGCTGCCTCCGACGCAGCATAGGTCATCTTGTCGATATTTAGAACTTCATGGGCAGAGGATTTGACAATGCGCCGGATCACGGCGGAGCCGATAAACCCGCAACCGCCCGTCAAAACGATCTTCATGCCGCCGCCAACCCTCTTCCAGCTGAAGCTGCCTTGGCTGCAATCGACGGTATCGCCGAATAGGTAGCGTCCAGTACAGCTGAAACTCCGCACGCTCCCATTAAATCATTAACGCTTGGTGCCGATTCGTCAGCCGCCTAGAGGTAGAAACTAAATCTTGGCGAATCTGCCATATCAAAAATGAAACCCAACAATAGCTGCAATTCCTCGCTCAATTTGCGCGCCCCGATGGGGTCGAACCATCGGCCTCAAGATTACAAGTTTGAAGGTTGGTTTCACAAGTAGTCGATATTATTGGTTCGGTTACGGACGGCAAATTATAGTATTTCGGGGTTTTACATGGCAATTAAAGGGTTGGCTACCCCGGCCGAGCCTGCCACTCCAACCGCCGCCGCTCCGGGCTGAGGCTCGGCCGCCGCAGCGGATCGCCGCTGCCCCCACAGTCAACACACCGCAGCCGCTCCCGGATCAGGTCGGACCAAGCGCCGGCGCCCGAGCGATCGCGAACGCGGCTATCGCGATCGGACGGTTGGCGAAGCAAGTGAGCAATAGGCCCAGTACCAGCCGAACGGTCGGTGCAAGTTCGGCTAGGCTTGGGGGCATTGTGGTAGGTATATTTACCCATTGACCTGAAAATACCGTCAAGTTACCTCTGGTTAATCTTTCAGTAGGGCCCTTGATATGAAGATGTTTTTCCTCGCCTTGTCGTTGGCGCTCCTAAGCCACGCCGCACTCGCCCAATCACCTCCTGTCTTTCTGACATCACAGCAATATACGATCGCCCAGCAGCGCAACATGCAGATGTCCAGTTTGGCGAGTTGCGCCGTGCCCCGGGTAACGATCGCGCACACTGCCGGCTATGTCGTTCCCACAGCGCCTCCGCAAACCATCTTCGTCAAACTGGCCTCAGCGCCGCATGCCGTCTGCAACGATGGTACGCCGGCTGTGTTCTTATTCCGGCCTGGCTATGGCGCCGCGGCTTCCCGCTGGGTGATCTATCTGGACGGCGGCGGGGAATGCACAACTGCTACCATCTGCTCTCAACGCCAGTCCAAGCAGCCGACGCTAATTAGCAGTTCTCTCTACGCATCCGGCAAGCGCACGATGGTACCCCTGGCAGGCATCCTCTCCCCGGATCCGGCGCAGAACCCGGATTTCTACGATGCCAATCTCGTTCAAATTTCCTATTGTTCGAGCGACTACTGGTCCGGCGAGCAGGAAGGCAATACGTCCATGACCTCGGCGCAAATCAGGGCGTCCGATAATTTTGAAAATTGGTATTTCGAAGGCCACGGCGTTGTGCAGGGCGTGATCGAACTGCTGCAACAAAGTTACGGCCTCAACAACGCGTCCGATGTTCTTCTGGCTGGTGGTTCGGCCGGCGCAATCGGGACGTTCATGAACGCGAACTTCGTGTCCGGGATGTTGCCGCTTTCGACGCGCTTCGCCGCACTTCCCGATAGCGGTTATGACATGACGAGCTATCTTGATTACGACACCGCGACAGGAGGGGATGAAGGGTTACCTACAAACTACCAGACCTTGATCGCCCAAGGGCAATCCGTCTGGGCCATGGTTGGCGATATGGGTTGTACCGAGGAAACGCTGCACAATGGCTCCGGCATGGACAACACGACGTGCGACTATCAGGACGTGCTGGCGCAAAAAGGCAGTTTTCACATTCCAATGTTTATCCGTTCCTCCTACCAGGACAGCACCATCCTGGGGACGTACAACCTGACCCAACCCGTGACTACGGAAAAACAGCCTTACGTCACCAACTTTGATGACGCTATGCATGCGTCGTTGAACAACGTGAATCCGATGATCTCAGTGTTTGGCCTAAACATCACAACCCACACCATGATCAAGCTCTCTGACTTTACGGCCGGGGCCTACACCTTTCCGAACGGACAGTCTTTGACGCTGGCGGCGGCGGTTGGGGCTTGGTATCGCAATCCTTGCGCCGTCGAGAAACTGTTGCAGGCTCCGGACTGAGATCAAGCCTGGATGTACGGCCATCAACCCACCGCCTTCAGCGCCTCAATCTCCGGATGCGTCTTAGCCTCGACCCCGATCCAATCTTCGCGCGTGGCCTCGGTGATGCGGATTGGTTCATCCAGCTTGCATTGAAGCGCTGCCATGTCGCGTTTCTGTGTGTTCTGGATCGGAAGACCATGAGGAAGGTTACAACGGTCGTGCTCGCAATGAGCACAAGAACAGGATGAAAACGGTTGACCGAACTGGCGACGGAACTACCGAGCCGGAAATTACACCCGCAAAAAATAGCTAGTTTTTCAATGGATTTGGCGCGCCCTGGTGGATTCGAACCACCGGCCTCAAGATTAGAAGTCTCGTGCTCTATCCAGCTGAGCTAAGGGCGCTTGTTGCTTTAATGGGTCCAGTTCTCTTTCCGGTCGAAGCGAAAATTATCGGAATAGGATTTAGGCCGTTTCACGCGCAAGGTCGGCAATTCCAGGTCGAAAGGTATCTCATGCGCCTGCGCGTAGGCGATGGCGGCTTGCCTGGTATCGAACTGCAGCCGGATCTGGGTGAGCATATCGTCGCTGCCGGTCCAGCCCATCAGCGGATCGCGTATCTTGGCGGAATTCGGCTCATACTCCAGCACCCATTTATGGGTCTTCGCCGTGCCCGACTGCATCGACGATTTCGGCGGCAAGAAGATCCGCGCCCGCATATCAACCTCCTTCGTTCAACCTGTTCGTTCAACCCGTTCGTTCTACCCGTTTGTTCAACCCGTTCGTTCAACCCGTTCGTCGCCCGCATCCGCTGGTCGGGGCGCCCGGATTCGAACCGAGGACCTCTTGTACCCAAAACAAGCGCGCTACCAGGCTGCGCCACGCCCCGCCTGGCCGTTCGCTTACCCCCCGCCAAACTGCTTGGCAATCACCTTGTCCCCTACATTGATGTCCAGCGCGGCGGTGATCCCGGCCTGCAATTCCAGCGTCGCCAGCACCGGCACCCCGCTGGAAATCACCCGCAGGCTATAGGGCACCGTGTTCTCGGCGATCGCCTTTACCGTCCCGTCGGCGCCGATGAACACCATGTCCAGCGGCTCAATTGTGTTCTTCATCCACATCTCGGAGACCTGCGGCTGCGGCCACGGAAACAGCATGCCGGTAGTGGCCGGCACCGAGGTACGGAACATCAAGCCGGTATCCTGCTGCTGCTGGGTCAACGCCATCTCCACGTTGAAGACATGGGACTTGCCGTCATCGGAGATGATGGTCAGCTGCTCGGTCGGCAGTTTCGGCTGCGGCCCGGTGGGATTGTCGTCATCCGCTCGCGCCGGGCCGCCGGCCAGGGCGAGCAACGCCACCGCGGTAAAAATCATTCGCCTCATGCTGGTAGAACCTCCTGCCGCCCCAACCGTTTCACGTCTTCGCGCACCAAGCCCGTATTTGAGGCGTCGCGCAAACTGTGCAGCCAATGCGCAGCCGGGTTACGCCCCGCGGCGCGGAAATACTTCACGCTCCCCAGCACTTGCTGCGCTGCCGCCGGCAGGACGGCGGGGACGGGAATGTCGTTAAGGATCGCCCAGATGCCGGCCCAGCATCGCGCCAGCAGATACGGGTTGTAGCCGCCGCCGCCCACCACCACCAGCCGCGGGCTGAGACCCCGCGCGCTTTGCACCGCCTGCCAGATCGCCCGGTTCGAGAGTTGCAGCTTTGCCATCGGATCGCCCGCCAGCGCATCCGCCCCTGGCAGCAGCAGAATTGCCTCCGGCGCATGCGCCGCAATGGCGGGCAGAATGCGTGCCTGCATCAGAAAATCCAACTCGCTGTCGTTAAAGCCGGGCGGCACCGGAAAATTCAGTATCGCCTGCCTGGCCAGGCTGGCATTGCCGCTGCGCGGCCAGCGATTCGCCTCATGAACGCTGATCGTCAGCACATCGGGGTTGTCCGCAAAGGCCGCTTCAACCCCGTCACCGTGATGCGCATCCAGATCGAGATAGGCCACCCGCCGCACGCCGAGCGCCTGCCACTGCAGAATCCCCAGCACGACGTCGTTGACGAAGCAGAACCCGCTGGCCCGGGCCGGCTGACCGTGATGGCTGCCCACGCCCGGCGCGTGCACCACGCCGCCATCGGCGGTCAGCCGCGCCGCCAGCATCGCTCCGCCGGCGGAAATTGCCGGCCGGCGGAATACCGCTGCGTGAATGACGTTCGCATCGGCACCGATCCTGTATTGCAGCCGCATCGCCTGCGGCAGGTCCTGCTCCGCCTCCGCCCGAGTCAGAGCCGCGACGTAGTCGGGCGCATGAAATCGCGCCAGTTCCGCCGGCGTCGCCATCGGGCTGTCGATATACTGCTGGTCCCCAAGCCAGCCGAGAGCCCGCAGCAGATCCGCAACCAGCATCGCCCGCGGCACGGCCAGCGGGTGCGGCGGCTTGAAAACCGGCAGCCGATAGATATCGGAGCCAATGAACCAAGGGAGCATGCGCAATGCCTAGCGCAAAACCGGCCGGAATTGAACATTGGGCCGCACGCGCAGCACGCCATCCCGGCAGCTTGCCAGAAGCATGCGCTGGACAAGGCCGGCACAGCAGGCCAGGTTTGCCGCGCGAGGCGCTTCCGGCTTCGGCTGGCTCCGATACCGGCGATCTCTATGAAAGCCGGCGGAACAGCTGGACCGAGCTCTGCTTGTAATAAAAGCCAGCCGGAAACCGATCGCCGTATTTGCCGGGCCGCGAGACCCGGATTGCATTCGGCGGCATGCGCCCGCCTTTGGCACGGGCAAGCCGGATGCAAAGGCCTGTTCACCGGTTACAAATATCTTGTTGAGAAAAAGCGTACGGCGCATGATCCACTGCGCTTAAATGAACGGTGGTCGCCGAGGCTTGAAAGTACGGTAACTGAGACGACCTGCAAACCGTTCCGTCTTAAGGATCAGGATCATGAAGCGGATTTTGGCAATTTCCAGTGCATTGGCGCTCGGCGCGCTGATTGCCGGCGGTTCTCCCGGACAGGCCTCGGCGCATGGCTGGGGCGGGGGTGGTTTTGGCGGCGGTGGTTTTGGCGGCGGTGGCTGGCGTGGCGGTTGGGGCGGCGGCGGCTGGCATGGCGGTTGGGGCGGCGGTCGATTCGGAATTGGCTTTGGCTATGGCTTTGGCTACGGAGTCGGCTACGGCTTTGGCCACGGCTTCGGCTACGGCTACGGCGCCGGCTTTGCGCCGTTCTACGCCCGGCCGTACTACTACGCCCCTCCGGTCTACTATGCGCCGCCGGCCTATTACGCGGCCCCGCCCTCCTATTACTACTCGCCATACCCCAGGGCCGCGGCACGGGCGGAGGTGGATCCGCAAAGCAGCGACGCCGCCTCCGGCCAATCCTGCAGCGCCGGCAGCTATGTCTGCCCAATGGAGGTTGCAGTACCCGCCGGCGCCCGCTGCTACTGCCCGGGCAATGACGGCAGCCGCGTCTACGGTTCCGCCCATTAGCGCGCCGTTTCACGTTTGGGATTGGTGGGTGCAGTAGGATTCGAACCTACGGCCTACTGATTAAGAGTCAGCTGCTCTACCAACTGAGCTATGCACCCTATGGAGGGGCACCCTCTAGCAAGCCGTAACACTTATGGGAAGCCCGCGCCGCCAAAACGCAAGCCCTGAGGCTTGAAACCGCCGTATTAAAGCATTGACCGAAATGCATCGGTCGTATCCACTATGCGCATAGTCAATGCGCCGAGGAAGTGGATGGCCTACGCACTGCAGCAACTCGTCAACGGCGTGACACTTGGCATGATCTACGGTCTGATCGCCATCGGCTATACCATGGTCTACGGCATTATCGGCATGATCAACTTCGCGCATGGCGATGTTTTCATGGTCGGCGCCTTTATCGGAATCATTGTCATCACCGCCTTGGCCGGTATCACCTCGGTTCCGCTCGGTCTGCTCGCGGCGCTCATCCTCTCCGCCGCCCTCTGTGCGCTGTACGGCTTTTCGATCGAGCGTGTCGCCTATCGCCCGTTGCGCGGCTCCTTCCGCCTGGCGCCGCTTATATCCGCGATCGGCATGTCCATCCTGCTGGAAAACTACGTGCAGACCAGCCAGGGTGCGTTGGAGCGCGCAATCCCGCCGATCTTCCCCGGCGGCGTCACGCTGATGACGGAGAATGGCTTCGCCGTCCTGCTCTCCTGGATGCAGATCGCCATCGTCATCACCACGCTCGTCATCCTTGGCGCATTCACCTTTTTGGTAACCAAAACGCCGCTCGGGCGGGCGATGCGCGCGGTCGAGCAGGACGCCAAGATGGCCGCCCTGCTTGGCATCGACACTAATCGTACCATCAGCATGACCTTTGTGATCGGCTCCGCGCTGGCGGCCTTCGCCGGCTTCATGTTCCTGCTGTATTACGGCGTCATCGATTTCTACATCGGCTTTAACGCCGGTATCAAAGCCTTCACCGCCGCGGTGCTGGGCGGCATCGGCTCGCTTCCAGGTGCGGTGCTGGGCGGCCTGCTCATCGGCCTGATCGAGGCCTTCTGGTCCGGCTACGCAACGGTCGCCTATAAGGACGTCGCGGTCTATTCCATCCTCGCCATCGTGCTGATGTTCATGCCAACCGGCCTGCTCGGCCGCCACGATGTCGAGAAAGTGTAATGCGTGATTGATATCCACCAATCATGCGCTGGCTGCTTGTTTGGGTGGCCGGCTTATCCAGGACATTGCGCGTGAAGCAGCTTTCTCATAACCTGAAGGATGCCGCCGCCGTCGCTTTCGTTGCCTTTCTGCTCTTCGCCCCGTTTCTGGGCGTCGCCCTCGGCAACAACGACCAGGGCGGGCTCAGCCTATCCCCTCGCCCGCTGCTGCTCGCCATCGCCGTCGGCCTGACTTTCGCGGCTCGAATGCTGATGCTCTTCTGGCAGGATTACTTCTTCTGGTACAAAAACAGCCAGGAGCGAGGGCGGCGCTTCACCCATATCGCCGGCGCCTATGGCAAAATCGGCGCGCCCTTCGTGCTGCTCGGAGCCAAGCTGCCGTTCTTCGTCCCGGTCTCCAGAACGGTCGCAGCCATCGCCAAATCAGGCCGCGTCATCGGCTTCGCTTTGCTGATCGTCGCGATCACCATCCCGCTAATCCCCAACATCGCCAATTTCTATATCGATCTCGGAGTCCTGATCATGACCTATGTCATGCTGGGCTGGGGCCTCAACATCGTTGTCGGCCTCGCCGGGCTGCTCGACCTCGGCTATGTCGCCTTCTACGCCGTCGGCGCCTATTCCTTCGCGCTGCTTTCGGAAAATTTCGGCTTGGGCTTCTGGGAATGCCTGCCGCTGTCGGGCATCCTCGCCGCCGCCTGGGGCGTCTTCCTCGGCTTTCCGGTGCTGCGCCTGCGCGGCGACTACCTCGCCATCGTCACGCTGGCTTTTGGCGAGATCATTCGCCTGGTCATCACCAACTGGGTCGCCCTCACCGGCGGGCCCAACGGCATTTACGACATTCCGCATCCTACGCTCTTCGGCCTCACCTTCAGCATGGCGGGCGGCCCCGGCACCTTCTCGGACTTTTTCCATATCGACCCGGACCCGCAACAGCGCACCACCTATCTCTATTACATCATCCTGGCGCTGGCGCTGCTCACCAACTGGGTGACGTTGCGGCTGCGCAAGCAACCCCTCGGCCGAGCTTGGGAGGCCCTGCGTGAAGACGAGATCGCCTGCCGCTCGCTCGGCATCAATCTGCGCAACACCAAACTTACCGCCTTTGCCATCGGCGCCATGTTCGGCGGCTTCGCCGGCTGCTTCTTCGCCACCCGCCAGGCCTTCATCAGCCCGGACAGCTTTACCTTCATCGAATCCGCAACCGTGCTCGCCATCGTCGTGCTGGGCGGCGCCGGCAGCCAGCTCGGGGTAGCGCTGGCCGCGGTGGTGATGATCGGCGTGCCGGCGCTGCTGCAGGAATTGCAAATCTACCGCATGCTGATCTTCGGGATTGCCCTGGTAACCATCATGGTCATCCGCCCCCGCGGCTTTATCTCCACAAGAAAACCCACTGTTGCCTTAGGTAAAGCTAAAATCATCGGCGCGGAAATGATCTCGGAGGGAAGAGGTTGAGGGAAAGCAAGGATCTTGTTTTTCTGAGGAAAAAGAAGCCAAAAGACTTTTCAATGCTGCGCCGTGGGCACTGGCCGCGACAACGCCGATGGCCCGGAACCGAAAAAGTTTTTTTGTGGTTTTTTTTAAAAAACAACTTCTTTCTTTCATGACCTACAAAGATAGCTTGCTGAACGTCAGCGATCTTACAATGCGCTTCGGCGGCCTTACCGCCGTCAATGCGCTCAGCTTCGAAGCCAAGCGTGGCGACATCACTGCCGTCATTGGGCCGAACGGCGCTGGCAAAACCACCGTATTCAACTGCATCACCGGTTTCTACAAGCCGTCCTCCGGCAGCGTCAGCATCGCCCACACGCCGGGTGCTTCGCTGCTGCTCAACAAGCTTCCCGGCCATTCGATTGCCCGCAAGGGCAAGGTGGCCCGCACCTTCCAGAACATCCGCATGTTCGGCGGCATGACGGTGCTGGAAAATCTGCTGGTCGCGCAGCATAACGAATTGCAGGCGGCCACCGGCTTTGGCGTGCTCGCCATTCTCGGCCTCGGGCGCTATCGGGCCGCCGAGAAGGCGGCCATCGCGCGCGCTTGCCATTGGCTGGAAGCCACCAATCTACTGGCGCGCGCCGACGACCCCGCGGGCTCGCTGCCCTATGGCGCCCAGCGCCGGCTGGAAATTGTCCGAGCCATGTGCACCGGCCCGGTTCTGCTGTGCCTGGACGAGCCAGCGGCGGGCCTGAACCCGCGCGAGAGCCATGAGCTGAACGAGCTGCTGCTGAAGATCCGTGCGCAAGGCTGCTCTTTGCTGCTGATCGAGCATGATATGGGCGTAGTGATGAAAATCTCCGACCACATCATCGTCCTCGACCACGGCAAGAAGATTGCCGACGGCACGCCGCTTGAGATACGCAACGATCCGGCCGTCATCGCCGCCTATTTGGGCGAAGGCGATGAGGACGATCCCGATGCACCGATCGCGGCGACGCTGGACGAGCATGCACCGGGCAAGAGCGCATGAGCGCTGTCCTGAAGCTGGAGGGCATCAACACCTTCTACGGCCCGATCCAGGCGCTGCGCGACGTTTCCATGCAGGTGAACGAAGGCGAGATCGTTACGCTGATCGGCGCCAACGGCGCCGGCAAATCCACCTTGATGATGACCATCTCCGGCAGCCCGAAGCCGCGCAGCGGCCGGATCATTTATCGCGGCGAGGACATCACGGCTTTGCCGATGCACGAAATCTCCCGCCGCGCGATCGCCCAATCGCCAGAAGGCCGGCGCATCTTTGCGCGCATGAGCGTGGAGGAAAACCTGCTCATGGGCGCGCAGGTCGTCAAATTCGCCGATTACGACAAGCAGCTCGGCCTGATGTTCGATCTGTTCCCGCGCCTGAAGGAGCGCTTCGCGCAGCGCGGCGGCACGCTCTCGGGCGGCGAGCAGCAGATGCTCGCGATCGCCCGCGCATTGATGTCGAAACCGAAACTTCTCCTGCTCGATGAGCCTTCGCTTGGTTTGGCGCCGCTGGTCATCAAGCAGATTTTCGGCGCCATCCGCCAGCTCAACCGGGAAACCGGCCTGACCGTGCTGCTGGTCGAGCAGAACGCCAACCAGGCGCTGCGACTGGCCCATCGGGGCTACGTGCTGGTCAACGGCGCCATCACCATGGCCGGATCCGGCGCGGAGTTGCTGGCCAGGCCGGAAATTCGCGCCGCCTATCTGGAAGGCGGGCATTGATGCGGCAACGGGTTCTGGCGCATACTCCCAGCGCTCGCATCTGCCTCTGAAAAACAACTTTATCAACATGGAGAATTATTTTGCGAAAAATCCTATTAGGTGCTGCGGCATCTTTGGTGCTTGGCGTCGGGCTGGCGGCATCGCCGGCGCTGGCCCAGGTTAAGGTCGGCGTCGCCGGACCGTTGACCGGTTCCAACGCCGCTTTCGGCACTCAGCTGAAGACCGGCGCCGACCAGGCCGTGGCAGACCTCAACGCCCATGGCGGCGTGCTCGGTAAGCAGGTCATCGAAATCGCGGTGGATGACGCCTGCGATCCGAAGCAGGCCGTCACCGCCGCCAACCAGCTGGTTGCCGATGGGGTCGTAATGGTCGACGGCCATTTCTGCTCCGCCTCCTCCATCCCCGCCAGCAAGGTGTACGCCGATAACGGCATCATCGAAATCTCGCCGGCTTCGACCAACCCGCAATATACCGATGACGGCTCGCCGTTTACCTTCCGCACCTGCGGCCGCGATGACGAGCAAGGCAAGGTTGCCGCCGAGTACATCGCCGATCATTTCAAGACTGCGAAGATCGCCGTTCTCGATGATAACTCGACCTATGGCAAAGGCATCGCGGATCAGGTGCGGATGAATCTGAAGAAACTCGGAATAACCGATTCTTACGACACCTCATATACTGCCGGCGACAAGGACTACTCCGCTCTGGTCAGCCGGTTGAAGCAGCAGGGCATCACCTTGGTCTATCTCGGCGGCTATTATGCCGATACCGGATTGATCGAGCGGCAGGGCGCGGCGCAAGGGTTCAAGCCGCAATACTTCTCTGAAGACGCTGCAGCGACCCAGCAATTCTGGTCCACCTCCGGCCCCGCCGGTGAAGGCACCCTGCTGACCTTCCCGCCGCCGGCCGAAAAAGGTTCGGCCGCCGCCAAGGTTGTTGCCGAGCTGACGGCTAAGAAGCTGGATCCGACCGGCTATGTGCTGTATTCCTACGCCACCATCCAGGCCTGGGCTGAGGCCGCGAAGAAGATCAAGAGCACCAAGCCCGCCTTGGTTGCGAAGGAGCTGAAATCCGGCGGTCCGTGGCCGACGGTGCTTGGCCCAGTGAGCTTCGATGCCAAAGGTGACGTCGTCAACGCGGCGTACGCCATCTACAAGTTCCACGACGGCAACTACACGGTCTTCGCGCTCAAGCCGTAACTCGTTGGCCAGCGTTATCAAGGATAAGCCCCGGAACAATTCCGGGGTTTTTCTTTTCAGCACCCGCTCCGCCGTCATCCGGCGCGCAGGCATTTATGCACGCTGCGGGGATCCACGACTTATACCAACGCTCATAAAGAATGACCGATGGTATAAGAGTAATTTTGGCGCGCGGCCGCCCCGCCAGCGCCGCGCGCAATACCTTTAAAATAACGCCCCTCAGGATTCTTCAATGCCAACCCTCGACCCACCCGACTGGTCAAACCTGCGCACCCTCGGCCACCAGATGATGGACGACATGTTCGATCATCTGGCCGGCCTGCGCGACATCCCCGTCTGGCAGAAAATGCCCGAGGATGTCCGGAACTCTTTCAAAAAGCCCTTGCCCGCTACAGGCACGGATGTGACCGCGCTGTACGGCACCTTTACCGAAACCATCCAACCCTATGTCACCGGCAACACCCATCCCGGATTCATGGGCTGGGTGCATGGCGGCGGCAATCCGGTCGCCATGCTGGCGGAATTGCTCGCCGGCGCGATGAACGCCAATTGCGGCGGCAGGGACCATGTCGGGATCGCGGTGGAACGCCAGGTGATCGCCTGGGCGGCGGAGATGACCGGGATGCCGGTCTCGACCAGCGGCGTCCTGCTTACCGGCTCATCGATGGCAAATTTCGTGGCGCTGCTCTGCGCCCGCTTCTCCGCACTGGGGCAACACGGCCGTAATGCCGGCATCGGCGGCCAAAAACTCACCGCCTATGCTGCCGCCACGGCGCATCGCTGCATTGCCGGCGCCATGGACATGGCGGGCCTGGGCACGCAGAACCTGCGGCGCATTCCCGTCGATGCCGATTACCGTATCGACCTAGCCCAACTGAAAGCCGCCATTGCCGAGGATCTAGCCGGCGGCGCCAAACCCTTTCTCATCGTCGGCACCGCCGGCACGGTCGACACCGGCGCCATCGACGACCTCAACGCCCTCGCCGACATCGCGGCGGGCGCAACAACCTGGTTCCACGTCGATGGTGCCTATGGCGCGCTGGCGGCCTTGTCGCCCGCCCACAAGCCGCGGCTTGCCGGCATGGAACGGGCGGATTCCATCGCCTTCGACTTCCACAAATGGGCGCAGGTCACCTATGATGCCGGCTGCGTATTGATCCGCGATCCGGCGATCCAGCTCGCGGCCTTCGCGCAGAAGACCAGCTATCTGGCGGCAGCTTCGCGCGGCCTGGCAGGCGGCGAGCCCTGGCCGTGCGATCTGGGGCCCGATCTCTCCCGCGGCTTCCGCGCCTTGAAAATATGGGCGACTCTTAGCGCCTATGGCAGCGCGGCATTCGGCGAGATCGTCGATGAAAGCTGCGCGCTTGCAAGACATCTGGCCGGCAGCATCGCGGTCAGCGGATCTCTGGAACTGGCCGCCCCGGTCTCGCTCAACATCGTTTGTTTTCGCGTGCGCGGCTATGGCGATGCGGCGCTGGCCGAGCTGGTTGCCGACCTACAGGAAGCCGGACGCTTCGCCCCGTCCACCACGATGCTGGAGGGCCGCCTGGCGATCCGTGCCGCCATCGTCAACCACCGCACGACGCGCCGCGATATCGATGGCCTGGTCGATGCGGTCCTGGCGGCAATCGACGGAGATACGCAAATCCGCGCAAGCGGCCTTGGCCGCTAAAAGATTACCGCCAGCCCCCGCGCCAGCCGCCCCAGCAGCAGCCGCCATGCCAGCCCCAGCCCCAGCCGCCGCCGACTACGACCGGCGCCGCGTAAACCGCCGGCGCCGCGTAGTAGCCGCCGCCATAAGGGGAGGATGGATAAACAACGCAGCCGGAAAGTGCCAGACCAGCCCCCAGTACCACTGCCAGCTTCAATCTTCTGGCCATCGCAGGACGCTTGCTTTCTCCAGATTTCTCTAATTCCGCACTCATGTAGGATTCTCCTTGGTTTTTGGAACTCCGCCAAAACGGTCCGTTGTCCAATTGTCAACCAATTTAGGGCAGCTTTACGGCATTCCATCCGGGCGTTTGTAAAGCTTTGTTGCAGCTTCGTTTAACCAGGTTTCGGCATCTCCGCCATCAGCCTGCCACCGCGCCGCCATGATTTGCCCTTAAGCTGCGCGCCAGATGTCACACCGGCCACGCAAAACCAATAACGTGAAACCAACAACGCAAAACCAATAACGTAAAACCAACGACGTAAAACCAACGACGTAAAACCAATGACGCAAAACCAATAACGTAAAGCCAATAACGTAAAGCCAATAACGCAAAACCAATAACGTGAAACCAACAACGCAAATCCATCCGATAAGGAACCCGTCATGCGCCAGACTCAGCCACCCATCCGCCGCTTGCTCGGCCTTACCACCGCGCTCAGCATGGCGCTGCCGGGAATCGTTCAACCTGCCCTCGCGCAGGATGCGGATAGTGCCGCGCCGCCGGCCAGGGTCGGCCAGATCAACGCCTTGACCGGGAGCGTATCGTTCAATGGCTCCGGCTCCGGCGGCTGGGCCGCCGCTGCGAATAATTATCCGGTCACCTCCGGCGACAGCATCTACACACAGGACAGCGCGCGCGCCGGCATCGCCCTGGACGCCAGCCAGATCACGCTCTCCAGCGATACCGAAATGCAGGTGACCGATCTGGACGATAGCAGTTTTGCCGGCACCCTGAGCCAGGGCGAGGCGGCGTTCGCCATCGCCGATCTGCAGCCCGGGCAATCCTATAATATCTCCACGCCGCGCGGAACCGTCGCCATCAGCCAGAACGGCCAGTACGACATCATTGCCGGCGACGCCAATGAGCCGACCCTCGTCAACGTGTTTCAGGGCCAGGCCGTTGTGACTGCGCCAGGCGCCAATCTTACCGTGGCCGCCGGGCAGGCCGGCGTGCTCTCCGGCGCCAGCCAGACCGTCGCCCAGCTTGGCCAGGCGCAGCAGGATAGTTTCAGCAGCGCCGTCCTGGTCTCCAACATCGCGCCGCCGCCAGCCTACGCGCCCGCTGTCTGCAACCAGATGACCGGGGTGACCGAGCTCAGCCAATACGGCGGCTGGCAGCAAAGCCCGCAATATGGTGCCGTCTGGTACCCTACGGTCAGCGCCGGCTGGGCGCCGTACCGGGAAGGCCACTGGGCGGACATCCAGCCTTGGGGCTGGACCTGGGTGGAGAGCGAGCCCTGGGGTTTCGCGCCATTTCATTACGGCCGCTGGATCGATGACGGCGGCCGCTGGGGCTGGGCGCCGGCGCCGGCCTATGGCGGCGGCTACGGCTATGGCTACCGGCCGGTCTACGCCCCCGCGGTGGTCGGCTTCTTTGGCCTCGCCGTCGGCATCGGCATCACCGCCGCGTTGCTGTCTTCGGGCTCCGTCGGCTGGGTGCCGCTGGCGCCAGGCGAGGCATACTACCCGACCTACCGCGCCTCCCCCGCCTATATCCGGCAGATCAATTACGTAAATGTCCGCAACATCAACGATGTGCACATTACCAACAACTATTACTACGGCGACAAGTTCTCGCCGGACCGGCTTGCCAATCGGCGCGGCGCCACCTTCGTGCAAGCCGATGTGATGAGCCGCGGCGAACGCGTCGCCGGCTATGCGCATACGCCGGCGCAGGACGAGCTGGCCGCCGCGCGTCCGGTCGACACCGGGTTCGGCCATCCCGCTGGGCACGCCGCCGGTTTCGGTTTGCCGGAGGCATCGCGGCCACTGGCGGAGCTGCGCCCGGCCGCGGCCCCGCATCCCTCGGCTTTTGCCATCCGCCGCACGCTGCCGCCGGCGACCGTGTCGCATGCGCCCTTTACCGGGCGCCCGGAAGCTCCGGCATTCGAACGTGGCCCGGGCGGCGCGATGCCGGCCGCCAACCGGCCGGCCTTCGCAACGGTCCCGGGCTTTCATGCGCCGCCACCGCCGCCGGCGCCCGGCGCGCATCTGGCGAGCCTGCCGCCTGCCCCCAAATTGATGGAACACCCGACGTCGCAAGCGGTGCATCCTGGAATTAGTCCATCGATCCATCCTGAACCGGAGCAGCAACATCCCGGCGCCCCGGCGGGTCCGGCCAGCCGTCCGCCGGCTGCGCCGCCGCAACCCGCCAGCCCTCCGGCGCCGGAGGCCTACCACCCGGCAACGCCGGCCCCGGCCTACCACCCGCCGGCCGAGGCCTATCATCCGGCAGCTCCAGCCCGCCCGGCTGCGCCGGCCTACCATCCGCCGGCGCCGGCTTATCATCCCCCCGCTCCGGCCTATCATCCGCCGGCGCCGGCTTACCATCCGCCGGCGCCACAGCCACGGCCGGCGCCGTCACAGCCACAGCCACGGCCAGCGCCGCCGGTTCCACAACCACGACCGGCGCCGCCGGCGTCACAGCCACGGCCGGCGCCGCCGGCGTCACAGCCACGACCGGCGCCGCCGGCGCCCCGCCCCGCCCCGCCGCCGCAAAACCGCAACAACAACCATCAGCCCTGAGCGTACATCACGCCTGGTCCGCCCATTGCCGGCGGATCCGGTGTCAACCTTGCCGCCACCTGGCGTGTGGGATGACGATGCGCCCGTGGCGCTGGTAGAAGCCCTGAATGAACGCCATCGCGCATCTCACCTCGGTCGACCCGGCGCTGGGGCAGGTGATCAGGCGCGTCGGTCCGCTGCAACGCGACCGGCGCGATTATCACGAGCCCTACCACGCCTTGCTCTCCGCCGTGGCGCATCAGCAGCTGCACGGCAAAGCCGCGCTGGCGATCCTCGGCCGGCTGAAAGAACATGCCGGCGGTGAGCTGCCGGCGCCACAGGCCCTGCTCGCCATGCCCGATATCACATTCCGCGCCTGCGGCTTCTCCGGCGCCAAAACCGCCGCGCTGCGCGACATCGCCGCACGCGCGCTGGACGGTACGATTCCCAGCCGCGCCCGCGCCCGGCATTTAAGTGACGCCGCCCTGATCGAGCGCCTGACGACCTTGCGCGGCGTCGGCCAATGGACGGTAGAGATGCTGCTGATCTTTACGCTGCGGCGCCCCGACGTCTTTCCGGTCGACGATTTCGGCGTACGCGAAGGCTACCGCTTGATCCATGGCCTGGAAGCTCAGCCCAGGCCGAAGGCCCTGGCGCAGGCTGCACAGATCTATGCGCCTTACCGCTCCACCGCCGCGCTGTACCTATGGCGTGTAACCGATGCGCCAAAACTGCCGAGAAAGAAGCCTGCGGCAGGCGCCTGAACCACAGTGGTAAAAAGACCGGAACTTGGCGAAGTTCTTTTCATAATCAGGCCTTAAGCTTTTCTTGTGCAGCGCAGCGTATTGCCTTTTCCCGCTGCTTCCGCCACGTAGCAACTCGCCAACAGGAATTCGCAATGGACATTCTGCACGCCGTCTTGTTCGCCATCCTGCAAGGGGCCACCGAACTCTTCCCCGTCAGCAGTCTGGGCCATGCCGTCATCGTCCCGAGGCTATTTCACTGGCACATAAACCAGGCCTCCGATGCCTTCCTGCCCTTCCTGGTCATGCTGCATCTGGGCACGGCCATCGGCCTACTGGCGTATTTTTGGGAAGACTGGTGGGGCATGCTGGAAGGCGTGATCGGCCGCGGCTATGCGGTTGAAGTCGGCGTGCAGCGCGGCCTGCTGCTGCGCCTGATCGTCGCGACGCTGCCTGCGATCATCATCGGCGCCATCGTGAAAAAGCCCGTCGCGCATCTTTTCGCGAGCCCGCTTGTCGCCTGCCTGTTCCTGATCGCCAATGGCGGCCTGCTCTGGCTGGGCGAGCGCCTTCGCGCCCGCGGCAGCAAATCTTCCGCCACGTTGTCCTACCTCGACGCCCTGATCATCGGCCTGTACCAGTGCCTGGCGTTTCTGCCCGGCATCTCCCGCTCCGGCGCTGCCATCGTCGGCGGGCTGCAGCGCGGCATCTCGCACGAACCGGCGGCCAAATTCACCTTCCTGATGGGCACGCCGGTGATTCTCGCCGCCAGCGTCCTGGAAATTCCAAAATTGCGGCACGCCCACCAAATTCACGCGCTGTTCGGCGTATCGCTGATCGGCGCCATCGTCGCCGGCATCGTCGCCTGGGCCAGCACCGCCTTCCTGATGCGCTATTTCCGTGACCACGACTCCTGGGCCCTGCTACCTTTTGCCTGGTATTGCGCGCTGGCCGGCGCGCTGAGCTTCGTTGCCATCATCATCGGACTGTAAATGCGTAAGTTCCTGCGGACCCTGTCGCTGTTGCTCGCCGCCGCCGCTTTCTCCGCGCCCGCTGCCCAAGCCGCCAACCTTGCCACTGTACCGATCGACCGCAACACGCTCATCTGGTGGCATACCCGCTTTATCCAGTCGCTGGCCCAGGCAAGGGCGCATCCCGATGCCCGCATCGTCTGGCTGGGCGACTCTATCACCCAGTACTGGCAGCGCATGGGCACGCTGGGCTACGACAACATCCTGCCGATCTGGAACGAATATTACGGGCCCTACAACGCGCTCGATTTCGGCTTCGTCGGCGACACCACCTCCAGCCTGATCTGGCGGCTCGACCACGGCCAGGTACAGGGGCTGCACCCGCGACTGGCCATCATCCTCATCGGCGCCAATAATCTCGGCCGGGTGCACTGGCCGGCGGCGATGACGGTTCCGGGCATCGAGACCGTGGTCGACCTCACGCACCGGAAATTGCCCGGCGCGCATATTCTGCTGCTCGGCGTCCTGCCCTCGATCCGCTCCGCCTGGGTGGACCAGCAAACCGCCATCATCAACGCAGCACTCGCCTCCGCCTATGCGAATAGCCCGATCGTCACCTTCGTGAATGTCAGCCCGGTGCTGCTGCGCAACGGCAAGCCGGATCCGGCTCTGTACGTTGACCCGCGCGAGGTTCCGCCCAGGCCCGCCTTGCACCCGGACCGCGACGGCATGGCCCGCATTGCCGCCTTCATCCAGCCGGAAGTGAAACGCTATACGGAATAACCCGCCGCCCCGATTCACATGAACGAAACCGGGTCGATATCCACATCCACCCGCGCCGCCCGGTCAATCTCTGTCCGCCCCAGCCATTCCCGCACCAAAGGCTGCACCGCCAGATCGCGCCGCGTCTTTAACAGCAACCGCCGGCGGAAACGCCCCCGCAACAAGGCGAAAGGCGCCGGCGCCGGGCCCAGCACCTCGATCCCGTCGCCGCGCGGTGCATTTCGCGACAGCGCCCTCGCCGTGCGGTCCGCCAGCCCCTCATCCAAAGCGCTTATGATCAGCGCCACCAGCCTGCCGAAAGGCGGCCAATGGCCGGGCCGGCGCTCCCGTGCCTCCTGCGCCATGAACGCTGGCAGATCACCGGAAAGCAAAGCCTGCATCACCGGATGCCCGGGCGTATAGGTCTGCAGCAGAACGCGCCCTGGCGCTTCCTCCCGCCCCGCCCTGCCCGCCACCTGGTAGAGCATCTGCACCGTCCGCTCGGCGGCGCGCAGATCGCCGCCGTTCAGGCCGAGATCGGCATCCACCACGCCGACCACAGTCAGATGCGGAAAATGCCAGCCTTTCGCCACCATCTGCGTGCCGATGATCACATCCACCTGGCGCGCCGCAATCGCCGCCGCCGCCGCCGCCGCCGCCTTCGGCCCGGGGATCACGTCGCTCGCCATCACCAGGGAACGCGCCTGAGGAAACACCAGCCGGGTTTCCTCCGCGATCCGCTCCACGCCGGGTCCGATGGCCGCAAAACTCTCTTCCGCATGACAAGCCGGACACCGCTCCGGCAGTTTCTCGTTATGCCCGCAATGGTGGCAGGTCAGCCGGATCAGAGATTTATGCTCCACCAGCCAGGCGGTGCAGTTCGGACAGGCCATCCGGTGCCCGCAATGCCGGCACAAGGTCAGCGGCGCATAGCCGCGCCGGTTCAAGAACAGCATCGCCTGCTCGCCGCGCGCAAAGCTCTCCTGCATGGCGGCAATCAAGGCCGGCGCCAGAAACCGCCCGCGCTCCGGCGGGTCCGCCCGCAAATCCAGCGCCACGATTTCCGGCATCACAGCGCCGCCATGCCGCGCCGGCAGATCCAGCCGATGATACCGCCCGGCATTGGCGTTCTCCACACTCTCCAGGCTGGGCGTCGCCGAGACCAGCACGCAGGGCGCTGCACTGATCCGCGCCCGCACCACCGCCATGTCGCGCGCATGATACATCACGCCGTCTTCCTGCTTGAAAGCGGATTCATGCTCCTCATCCACCACGATCAGCCCGAGATCCGGAAACGGCAGAAACAGCGCCGAGCGCGCCCCTACCACGACATTCGCTTGGCCCCGCGCAACCGCCTGATACGTCTCCCGCCGCACCGCCGGCGTCAGCTCCGAATGCCAGACCGCGGGCCTGGCACCGAAGCGCGCGAAAAACCGCTGCAGAAATTGCACCGAAAGCGCGATCTCCGGCAGCAATACCAGCGCCTGCCTGCCTGCCCGTAGACACTCGGCCACCGCTTCCAGATACACCTCTGTCTTGCCGGAGCCGGTCACACCATCCAGCAACGTCACGCCGAATTTTTCGTCCGCCACTGCCTGCCGCAAATTCGCCGCCGCGGCCGCCTGATCCGGCGACAGATCCGGGCCCTTCAACGCCTGATCCGCGCCGTCGAATGCCACCGCCTTGCGTTTTCCCCTAGGCTGGAACAGCAAATTCGCCTTCACCCCCAGCGCCAGCACCTCGCCGCGCTTCGCCAGGGTGTAGGCGGCCACCCACTCCACGAACTGGCGCAGCGACTCCGGCAGCGGCGGCAACTCGAACACCTCCGCTACCGGTTTCAGCCGCCGCTCCGTCACGCCGTCATCGGGCGCATCCGCCCAAACCGCCCCCACCACCATGCGCGGCCCCAGCGGCACCCGCACCAGTGTGCCGGGCAGTAAAAAATCCTCCGACGCGTAGGTAAAAGCCGCGTCGAACGGGTAAGGCAGCAACACGGAAACGCGGGTGGGACTCGAGGCTGCCATGCGTTATGCTCTGCCACGTTCATACAAAGCCCGGAAATGCCCGCATGAAATTCTTCGTCGATACCGCCGAAATCTCCGAAATCCGTGAACTCGCAGCCACCGGCCTGCTGGACGGCGTCACCACCAATCCTTCGCTCATCGCCAAATCCGGCCGCAAAATCACCGAAGTCATCGCCGAAATCTGCGACATCGTCCCCGGCCCGGTCAGCGCCGAAGTGGCCGCGATCGATTTGCGGGAAATGCTGCGCGAAGCCGCCGTGCTGAAAAAGATCGCTCCGAACGTCACTATCAAAGTGCCGCTGACGCCGGACGGCCTGCGCGCCTGCCACGCCCTGTCGCAGGAAGGCACGATGGTCAACGTCACCCTCTGCTTCTCAGCCGCCCAGGCGCTGCTGGCGGCAAAAGCCGGTGCGGCCTTCATCTCCCCCTTCATCGGCCGGCTCGACGATATCGGCCATGACGGCATGGAACTGATCGCCGACATCGTGCAAATCTACGGCAACTACCCGGCCCTCAAAACCGAGGTGCTGGCAGCCTCCATCCGCCACCCGATCCACCTGATCCAGGCCGCCAAACTCGGCGCCCATGTCGCCACCATTCCGCCCGCGGTGATCAAACAGCTCTACAACCACCCGCTCACCGACAAAGGCCTCGCCGCCTTCCTCGCCGACTGGGCTAAGACCGGACAGACGATTTAGGAAAGAACTTCTTTTTGAAAAAAAGCAGCAAAAACCCTTTTCTACTCAGGGCCATGGGCGATGACGCCGCCACCGCCCCAAACCGTCATCCCCCGCGCAGGCGGGGGATCCCCGGCTTGTCTTGACAGAACCAGCGGAGTCCCTCCGCCAGACCTTTCTCATCCACCTCGCCTCCGAACGCCGCGCCGCCGCTCTGACTGTCGAAACCTATGGCCGCGACCTCGCCGGCTTTCTTGGCTTCCTCACCAACCATCTGGGCGCCGAGCCCAGCCGCGATACGCTGGAGACAATAACCCTCTCCGACCTGCGCGCCTGGCTCGCCGCGCAAGCTGAGCTCGGCAACGGCAACGCCACCCGCGCCAGAAAGCTCGGCGCCTTGAGCAGCTTCTACCGCTACCTGCGCAGAACCCACGGTTTTGAGAACAGCGCCATTTCGCTGCTGCGCCGCCCGCGCATCGCCAAGCCCCTACCGCGTGCCTTGGCCCCCGCCGATGCCATCAAGATTGCCAAGGATATCGGCGAACAGACCGACACCGCCGCCTTGCAGGCGCGCGACGCCGCCCTGATGTGCCTGCTCTACGGCGCCGGCCTGCGCATCAACGAAGCCTTGTCCTTGAACATTCGCGACATCCCCGCCGCCGACAACGCGCTCCGCGTCACCGGCAAAGGCAACAAACAGCGCATCGTCCCGCTGATCGCCGCAGTGCGCACGGCCTTGGCACTCTGGCTGAAACTCCACCCCAACCCCAGCCCGGATGCGCCGCTCTTCCTCGGCCAGCGCGGCGCCAGACTGAATGCCGGCGTTGTCCAGAAAACCCTGCGCGACTTCCGGCGCCTGAACGGCCTGCCCGAACACGCGACGCCGCACGCGCTGCGCCACTCGTTCGCCACCCATCTGCTCAGCAATGGCGCCGACCTCCGCTCCATCCAGGAACTGCTCGGCCATGCCAGCCTTTCAACCACCCAGCGCTACACCGAGGTCAACACCGACCGGCTGATGGAGGTCTGGCGCGAGGCGCATCCCAGAGGGTGAAGTGATAAGCCCTTATGGGCGGCCGGGCGCGTTGAGGTTCCATTCGGTCAGCGCGTCGTTGAGCTTGCCGATCACGATGTCGGCCGCCGGCGTTGCCGCAAAGCAGCCGCCGAGCGCCGCGCCTACCCGCGCCCAGAACGTGTCCGGCACCGCGGCGTCCAGAATCGCCTGCAACCGGGCATCGATTCCGCCTTTGAAGATCGCCGGGGTCAACTTTCCCGCCGGCCATGGCAGCAGGTTTTCCAGCTCGGCTGCAGCACCAAAAAGCGGAATGATCGGCAGATCGCCGCTGGCATCGACGAAGGCGGCGATTTGCGGCGCCGTCCAGGCTGAAAAAACCGGATTTGCCTTGGTCTGCCGGAAAATATTCAGCAGGAAATCCTGGCAGTTCTTGCGCCCCAGATAGTAATCGTAACGCCGAAAATCCTCGCAGGCAAAGCCTAGAAAGGCGGAAAGCCCGGCGGTCGCCAGCACCTTCCCGCCGCTTTGCCCATTGTTGTGGGCGCAGAGCATGTAGCGGCTGTAAATGTCGGGATCGATCGCCAGCACGAGGTCGGCCGTGCTGTAACGGCCCTGCTGCAGCGATGCATTCAGCGATGAGGTGCCGCCATCCGGCATGCCGGTGACGGAAAACGGCGCCATATCGGCCTCGCCCGCAAACGGGTCGATCAGCCAGACCGCCCGGTTTGCTTCTGCCGGGTCGCGGGGATTGCGGCCCAGCAACCCGCATAGCGCCGTGCGCGCCATCTCGATCGGCTCGTTATCGGTCACCCCGCCATCCACCGCGCTGTAGCGCAAATTGCCGATCGTCGGCGAATTATTGGTGTTCAGCATCGCCGTCCAGTCCGCCTGCAGAACCCAGAAATCGTCCGCCGTCTGCGGATTTGGCGCGAGGCTGATCACCCGATAATGGTAATGCGCCACCGGCCGGTCGAGCAGGCGGGTTGGGAAGCCGACCGGAAAGGCTGAAGAGGCACAGGCGAACTGACCGAGCACGGGCCAGGAATTGTCTTGCGGCGCCGGCTTGACCGCCGGAAAGGTCAGCGTGAATTCATACGGTTTCGCGTCGGTATAAGGCAATTGGCCCGGGTAGCTCACGGCAAAGCGCACATAATCCGCATGCTCGATGAAGCGCTGGAACTGGCCGCCGCCGAAATCGATCTCGATCGGCACGCCGGAAAGGTTGGTATGCGTCATGAACACGGTCAGCGGCGCCCCGAGCCAGGTCCGCGCAGCCGGCGCGGCGCCGACATAGCTCTCGATCGCAGCGGCCGTCTGATCGATCACATTGGCATTCAGCAGCGAGGGTACCGAGCCCTCGGCAATGTCATTCGTTGCCAGCATGGGCATAAGGTCGAGCCTGTTGACCCAGGTGTCGTAGAGCGGGTTCCCGGTATCGCCCGCCGCCGCCGGAGCGCCGAGATACTGCGATGGAAACTGGTAGGCCAAGGCCCGCGCCAATATGGCGGCGACCACGCCGCCGCCGGAAGTGCCGGAAACCGCTTTCAGCACCACATCATGATATGCGGCCTTGCTGCTGTTCTTCTCGGCCTGGAAACAATCCAGCGCCTCGATCAAAAAATCCGCGGCACCTGCGGTATAGGCGCCGGCGGATACCGTGCCGCCCATCACCAGCGCGATTTCGAATGTATGCGGCGGCGGCGGCGGCGCGTTCAGCGTCAGCGCCGAGAGCACCTCATCGCGTGACGGTATCGGCGCCGGAATTGGCGCAACTGTGGCAGACATTGAGCAACTCCCTGTTGAAGCCGGTCAGTCGCCCGCCCGCAAGCGATTGGTGGGCTTTTGAGATTATTACGATGTCTGTTACAAACTTGCACGACAATTTTCGGGATCAAGCGCGGCTTCAGTCGACGCCGATGACGATCTCGATCAAATTGGCGTGGCCCGACGCGATCCCCGCCTCGATGGCAGGCGCGATATCCGCCGCCTGTTCGATCCGCCGTCCCGGCACGCCCATCGAGGCGGCCATCGCCAGATAATCGATCGCCGGCTCGGCGATATCCATCGCGATAAAATGATTGCTGCGATTGGAAAGATAGCCCTGCTGCCGCTTCAAGAAATTTTTCAGGATGTTGTATTCCCGATTGTTCATGATCACGAAGGTGATCGGCAGCTTCTCATGCGCCGCGGTCCAGATCGCCTGCGGCGAGTACAAGGCAGCGCCGTCGCCGACGATGCAGACCACCGGCTCCCGCCCCAGCCCCAGCGAGCAGCCGACCGCGGCCGGCATCCCCCAGCCGAGCGCGCCGCCGCGCAGAAAGGAATATTGCACGGCCGAGGCGCTGTCGAGAAATCCGCGCAGGTGAAACGCCGTCGCGATCGCTTCATCGACGATATGGATTTTCGCGCCGATCGCGCGCGCCGCCTGCTGCGCCGCCACCAGCGGCGTGATGGCTGGCGCACCCCATTGCGAAGCCGCCAAATGTTCGAGACTTTGCCGCCGCTTCTGCTTCTCCATCGCCGCCTTCGCCACCTGCGCGGTATAAAGGCCGGCGTTTGGCGCCGCCGCTTCATCCAGCATCGGCTGCATCGCCTTAAGCGACGCCTTGATATCCCCCACCACGGATAACTGCGTCATATAGGTTCGGCCGAGATCGCGCACATCGGCGGAGAGCTGATAGACCAGACACGCTGCGGGAATGATCGGCCCGGCTGCATAAAGAATCGTAATCAGCGACTTGCCGCCGAGCGCGAACACCGCGTCATATTGCGACAGCGTTTCGTAAATCTCCTTGCCGACGCTTGGCATATTTCCCGCCCAGAGCGGATGCGCGGTAGGATATGGCAGGCATGACGGCCAGGAAGAACCATAAACCGGCGCGCCCAGCGTTTCCGCAAGCTTGGCCACCTCGGCTGCCGCATCCGAGGCATAGACCTCGTCTCCCGCAATGATCAGCAGGCGCCCCGGCGGGATCGCCGCCAGCCGCCGGCTGAGCTCATCCAACGAACCCGCCACCATGCGCCGATCGATCACCGAAGGGGCGGCGATCTCAACCGCGCTCATCTCCTCCATCACATCCATCGGCAAGGACAGGAACACCGGCCCTGCCGGCGCAGCACTCGCGTCATGAAAGGCCCGGCGGACCAGCACCGGCAGCTGGTCGGCATGCGCCACTTCCTGCGCCCATTTCACCGCCGGCCGCGCGATTTGCACAAGGTCGCCGAACAATAGCGGGTCGGTGATCGTATGGCGCGAATCCTGCTGCCCCGCCGTCACCACCAAAGGCGTCTGCGACACGCTGGCATTAAGAAGATTGCCCATGCCATGGCCCAAACCGCCGGCGGTGTGCAAGTTCAAAAAACCCGGACGCCGCGCCGCCTGCGCATAGCCGTCCGCCATCGCAACAGCGCTGGCTTCCTGCAGCGCCCAGACGTAATGGATATCCGGCGTCGCGGTCAGCGCATCCATCAGCGGCAATTCCGTCGTGCCGGGATTGCCGAAGATATATTTCACGCCCTCACTGCGCAGGATTTCCAGCAGCACGGCAGCGCCACGCCGTAGTTTTCCGCCATCCACAGAATCTATTGGGGTCATGTTCGCTCCTGATTCGAGGAAGCAGCCGTTTTTTTTGAAAAGGGCGCCGCGCACCGCGGGCGGCGCAAAAAAAACTTCTGCTCCTATTAAGCCGGGGTTCTGCAATGCCCCAGGCCCAGATTGAAAAAGTCTTTTTGCTTCTTTTTCTTCAGAAAAAGAAGCGCTTTTTTACTTCGAACAATAAAGCTGCTCCGGCGCATACTGCCCCACCGGGTCCACAAATTCCTTCACGCCATGAATCCGGTCGCGTGCCAGCACGGTGATTTTCTGCCCGCTGACGAACACCACCGGCTGCTGCGCGCTGGCGTAATCCTCATAGGCGTATAGCCCGCTGCGCCCCGGCCGGTTGACGCTGGCATCAATCAGCGCATCCATTTTCTTGTCGGCATAGCCCGCCATTGTTCTGAAAGGCGCCGGTTTCGAACAAGCCCTCACCGGTTGGGTAGGGGCTTAAGTTCATGTCGAGATACGCGCTCTGCCAGCCTTGCGCCGGGCCATCGATCTTTGCGACCATCTGGTTGAACTCCATCTCATGCACGCGGATTTCGATGCCGGCCTGCCGCAGCTCGGCGCCGAGCAAGTTGGTTACCAGCTCGGTCGTCGTATCACCGCTGGTGATGATATAGTCGAAGGCCAATCTGCGGCCGTCCTTGGCCATGATCCCGTCCGGTCCGGGCGTAAATCCGGCCGCCATCAGCAAGGCGCGCGCCTGGCCCAGGCCGTGCCCTACCGGATAGCGCCCCGCCTTCATCGCCGGCGATAGAAAATCCGGCGGGTCCGGCGGCACCGGACCGTAAACGGGAATGCCCTGGCCATGATAGACGACGGCGCTCAATTGCGGCTGATTGATCGCATCCGCGATCGCCTGACGCACCCGCAGGTCGCGAAAGAACGGCACCGCCGGATTTTTGAAGTTGATCGAAATGAAATACCAGTTCTCCTGCGGCGACATCACGACCCGGTGCACCCCGGGCAGATGCGAGGCAGCATTCCACAGTGAAAACGGCAGGTTCGCCATATCCAGATCGCCTGATTCCACGTCTTCCAGCCCAACCCCGTCGCTTTCCAGAAATTGGAAGACCAGCCGGCTGAAATGCATTTTCGGGCCGTCATAGGCAGGATTGGGCACGAACACCGCATCCTGCCCCACCTGCAGCGCCTGGATTTTCACCGGCCCGTCCACGACGCTAAAAAATGCCGGGGAACTTTGCAGCTGCATCAGCTGATCGAGGCTGTATTTTGACCAGGCATGTTCCGGCAGCGGGTCAATCAGCCCCAGACCGTTATAGATGAACCATTCGGGATTTGCCGGATGCGTCAGCACCACGGTGAAATGGGTGGAGTCCGTAACGCGCAGGCTTTGGATGATCCCTGGCATGCCGCCGCCGCCATAGCCCGGCCATTCCGGTCCCAGCTGCCTGATAAGTTCAAACGCATAGGCTACGTCCTTGCTGGTCAGCCGCACCCCGTCCGACCAGTGCCAGGGCCGCAAGGTCACGTTAAAGGTCAGGCCGCCATCCGGCGTGCTGATCGCGCTGGCCAGGCTGCGCGACCAGTCGATCCGATAGAACCGGTTCACCCAGACCAGTTCGGGATATAGCAGCCAGGCCGCCTGCTCGTTATAGATCGTGTTGACGAAAAGCGGATTGAGCGAGGTGATGTCGGCGCTCGGCCCCTGCGCCAGCCCCGGCGGCACCACGATGGTGCCGCAGCCCTGCGGATCGGCGGCGCGCGCCGGCGCCCAGGCCAGCAAGGCAAGAAGGCAGCAGCTTAGCGCAAATTGGCGCGGATTCGGCATTCCGGATCATCCGGCGAAACGCTATTTGCCGGCAAGCCGTCGTTCAGGATGTGACGAAATCGACATCCGCGGTTGCCATCGTCCCGGCCTTGCGCCTTGTCACCCGGCGGCTGTTGCCGATGATGGCGTCGCGCTGCTGCGCCGTCTCGACGACGCCGTTCTGAACATCCACGACCAGCAAAGCGGTATGGGGCCGATTTTCGAGCTGCGTCATCGTCTCTCCCCTATGCCCGGCGGGAACTTGCCAGCCGGCTCGCCCGCAATATCGCCTTCAGATCTTCCAGCGCCGTTGCGAAGTCGATATTTTCGACCAGGTAGTCGAATTCATGCGCATGCGACATCTCCGCCTCCGCATGCGCCATCCTTCGCTCAATCTGCTCCGGCGTGTCGCCGCGGCCTTTCAGGCGCATGACCAAGGTTTCCAGCGAGGGCGGCCGGATGAACACCCCAACCACATCTTCCGGCATAGCGGCGCGGACCTGGCGGCAGCCCTGCCAGTCGATATCGAACAGCACATCCTGTGCCGCCTTGAGCCTTGCTTCCACCGGCATCCGCGGCGTGCCGTAGGAGCGGCCAAAGACATGCGCGTGCTCCAGCAACGCGCCGGCCTGCACCATGCCGTCGAATTTCGGCTGATCGACGAAATAATAGTGCTGGCCTTCAATCTCGCCCATACGCGGGGCGCGGGTGGTGACGCTGACGGAAAGCGCCAAAGCGGCGTCCTCGGCCAGCAGCGCGCGTGAAAGCGAGGTCTTCCCCGCGCCGGACGGCGCGGCCAGCACCAGGCAGAGTCCCCGGCGGCCGGCGGAGCTACTCAATATTCGCCACCTGCTCGCGCAATTGTTCGATCACCGCTTTCAGTTTCAACCCGATCGCCGTCAGCTGCAGGGAAACCGATTTACTGCATAAGGTGTTTGCTTCGCGGTTAAATTCCTGCACCAGAAAATCGAATTTGCGGCCGATCCCGCTGGCCTCGTCGAGCAGCGACCGCGCCGCCGCGATGTGCGAAGCCAGCCGGTCCAGCTCCTCCCGCACATCGGATTTCGTCGCCAGCAGTGCCACTTCCTGAGCGATGCGCTCCTCCGGCAGGCCGCGCGTGTTGCCCAGAATATCCGCTAATTGCTCCTGCAGCCGCGCTTTGTGCAATGCCGGCTGGGTCGCCGCCGCCGCTGTCGCCTGGCCGTGCAGCAGCGCGATTTCATCGAGCTGGCCGCGCACGATTTCCGTAAGCCTGGCACCTTCCGCGGCCCGCGCCTCGATTAGCCCATCAAGTGCCTCGGCGTAGCCGGAACGTAACGCCGCCTGCAATGCCGCCTGCACATCCTCATTGTCATCCTGGGCGCCGGCATTGCGCATCACGCCAGGCAGCGCCAGCAATAATTCAGCCCGCGGCGGCAGCGCGCCGGGAATGCTGTCAGCCAACTCGATCGCCAGGATCTTCAGCCGTTCCAGCACCGCCATGTCGGCCGCCATCCCGCTCACCATCTCGCGCTTCAGGCTCAGCGTTCCGGAGACATTGCCCCGCTTCAGCGCCTTGGCCGTAAGATCCCGCAATCCCGGCTCCAGCGCGTCCAGCCCGGAAGGCAGCCGCAGCTTCAAGTCCAGCCCGCGCCCGTTGACGCTACGCAGCTCCCAGATCCAGTCGATGCCGCCAGTCTCCGCCGGAACCTGCCCCTGCGTGCGGGCAAAACCTGTCATCGAAGCCAGGCCGGCATATTTCATGCTTTTATCCATGGGCTTGCCTCATAGCAGTCCGCTGCTGGGCTGCCCATATACCAGCGGTGCAGCATGTTTACACCCGTATCGCAATCACCGGCGCCTCAAGCGGCCTGGGCCGCGCGCTTGCCATTGCCTATGCCCATCCGGGTGCTGCGCTGCATTTGAGCGCCCGCAATGCGCGCCGTTTGGCGGAGGTGACCGCAACCTGCCGCAGCCTGGGTGCCAGCGTAACGGAATCGCTGGCGGACGTGACCAGCCCCAAAATCATGCAATCCTGGATCGACAGCCTGGGCCCGCTCGACCTGGTGATCGCCAATGCCGGCATCTCCACCGGCCCCGGCAGCAGCAATATGGAAAGCCTTGGCCAGATCCAGGCGATCTTCGCGACCAATGTCGACGGCGTGTTCAACACCGCCTTGCCCGCCATGGCCGCCATGGCGGCCCAGCCGATCGGACCCAACGGCAATCGCGGGCGCATCGCCATCATCGGTTCCATCGCCGGGCTGATCGCGCTGCCGACCACGCCGACCTACTCCGCCGCGAAGGCAGCGGTGGATTTCTGGGTGGCCGGCACAAGACCAAACCTCACGGGCAAGAACATCGCCCTCACGCTGGTGCGCCCCGGCTTCATCCGCACGCCGATGACCGCGCAAAACAAGTACAGAATGCCAGGGCTGATGGATGCCGATCAGGCCGCCGAGAAGATCCGCAAAGGCCTGGCCGCGGGCCGGCCGACCATCACCTTCCCCTATTGGTTCGGCCTGTTCGCCAGGCTGGGCAACCTGCTGCCCAAATCCCTGTTCAACAACATCCCGCGCAAACAAGGTTAATGCTAACAAGAAGCCGCTTTTTAGAAAAAAGCGGCGCAAAAACTTCTATCAATCCGGGCCTGGGGCGCGAACATGAAAACGCTCCAGACCCAAGTCTGAAAAAGTCTTTTTGGTTCTTTTTCTGCAGAAAAAGAACTGCTTGCCTACGCCTAGGCGTTCGGACCGCTGAAGCGGGTTACTAGACTTACTGCCTGCTGAATCGCGTTTGCCAGCGCGGCACTCTGCGCGCCTGCCTGGCCGGCGTAGCCGGTGCCGTTCATGGGTGCAATGCCGATGATGCGTTGCTGCGCCAGCGGGCTGGTATTGCCGTTCAGATCCTGGATTACCACCAGCGTGAGGACCGCCCTTGCCTGGTTGCGGGTCAGATCACTCAGCAGCTCGGTCATTTCGCCTTCAACGATCAGGTTCGCCGCCAGCCGGCTCCCAGGCGTGACCACGGCACTGAAGGCGCCGCTGGCGGTCAGCCAGGTCTGTAGCGCCTCGCTCGCCGCATCCGCCGGTGAGACCGCCCATTGGTTGTAATAGCTCGTCGTCAGGCTGCCATCCGCGTTCAGCGTCTGGATCGACTCGTCGCTCATTCCCGGCCCGGCGTTCAGATTCCGCAGCAGGACTATTTTGCCGCCCGGACTTGCCGGCAGGCTCTGCGGCGGCTGCGGGTTCAGCGGCCAGGAGATCCGGGCGATGTAGGTTTGTTTCGGCAGGATTGAGGCGCAGCCGGCAAGAAGGGCCGGTGCGGCCAGCATGAGTCGGCGCTTCATTTCTCATTCTCCGGCGGCGGCTGCGCGCCCAGCAACACTTGGGCGGGATTGTTCTTTAACTGCGTCGTCAGCGCGTTCAGCCCCGCCGTCGTCGTGCGCAGATTATCCAGCACCGGCTGCAGCTGCGACTGCAGATCCGCCGTGGTCTCGCTGGCTTGGTTGACGGTGGCAGCACTTGCCGCGAGCAGCGCCGGCAATTGCGCGCTCACTTTGGCAAGCTGCTGTGTCGTCCGGCTCAGCTGGCTCAGGATCTGCCTGGTCTGCGGCCCATCCACCAGATTGCGCGCCGCCGCGGTGGTGGCGGGAATATTCGCCGCGGTGACCTGCGCATTCACATTCAGCAGCAGCGCATTGGCGTTCGCCAGCGCCTTGTGCGCATCGCCATTCGTCACCTCTTGATCCAGCGTCTCGGTCAGCTGGCTCAGATCACCCACCATTCTGCCCAGATCCACCTTGCTGAACGACGAGAGCAGTTGTTCCACCGCATCCTGCACCTGGGTGAGCGTGCTGGGCATCGAAGGCAGCACCGGCGAATCCGGAACCCAAGGCACCGGCGTCACCGGATATTGCGTCGGCGATACGAAAGTGAGCTCCAGATAGGCGAGGCCGGTAATGCCCTGCGGTGCGATCTGCACCCGCAGGCCGTGCGCGACCGCCTGCTTGATATTAACCGATTCGCCGATCTTGCGCGGATCGACCGAGAACCGCACCACCACCTGCTGATACACCTTTTCGTTCTTGAACTCGCCGTTCGGCGGCGGATATTCCGCCGTCACCAGCCCGATATCGGTGATCTTGCCGATCGAGACGCCGCGGAACTTTACCGCCGTACCGATATCCAGCCCCTGCACAGATTCCTGAAAATAGGTCTCGTATTTGCGGCCGGGATGCAAAGCTGAGCCGGAGAGGAAGAAAACCACCGCCAGCAGCGCGATGATGCCGCACGCCACGAACATGCCCACGCGCAACGCTGCGTTCCTTGAAGCCATTAAAGCGCCTCCCGGTTGAAAAATGCCCGCACCGTCGGATCCTGGCTCTCCGCCCGCAACTGCTTCGGCTTGCCCAGCGCGATCATGCCCTGCGCCTCGCGGTCCAGCATGATGCAGCGATCGGAAATTGCCAGGATCGATTGCAGCTCATGCGTCACCACCACAAAGGTCGCGCCGAGCGTATTGCGCAAGTCCAGGATCAGCCTGTCCAGCTCTGCCGAGGTGATCGGGTCCAGCCCGGCGGAAGGCTCGTCGAGAAACAGGATCGGCGGGTCCAGCACAAGCGCCCGGGCGATCGCCGCGCGCTTGGCCATGCCGCCGGAAATTTCCGCCGGCAGCCGCAAGGCCGCATCCGCCAGGCCGACCATGGCCAGCTTGCCGCGGGCAATTTCCATTCTGGCGGCGAGCGGCAGGTCCGTGAATACGGAAAGTGCCAGCATGATATTCTCCAGCAGGTTCATCGAGCCGAACAGCGCGCCGGATTGGAACATCACGCCGATGTTCGATCGCACCGCATCGGTTTCCTGCACGACGTCATGGCCGCAGACGCTGATCTTGCCTTGCGTCGGCGTCAGCAGCCCGATCATCTGCTTCAGCAGCGTCGATTTGCCGCAGCCCGACCCGCCAAGAATCACGAAAACCTCGCCGGCGTGGATGTCGAAGCTGACTTGCTTAAAGATTGTCCGGCTGCCGAATTCCTGGGCAACGCTATCCACCAATACGACCGACGCTGACGGTGCCATCAAATCCCCAGCCGGTAGGTCATGATCGCGAACAGGCCGTCCAGCAATACGGTCGCGACAATGCCGCCTACCACCGCCGAGGTCGCGGCCTCGCCCACCGCCCGCGGCCCGTTGCCGGCGGTCAGCCCGGCGCGGCAGCCAATCAGGGCCACCGCCAACGCGAAAACCTCGCCCTTGATCAGGCCGAGGATAAAATCGCCCGGCCCGCTCCAGGAGATGATCTGATTGATGATGGCGGAAGGCGGGTAGCCCAGAATCATCAGCACCACCCCCATGCCGATCAGCCCGGCGACGTCCATCACCACCACCAGCCCCGGCATCACCGCCATCGTCGCGGCAATGCGCGGCAGCACCAGCATGGTCTCCGGATCGATCCCCATGGTCGTCAGCGCCGCCACCTCCTCGTTCACCTTCATCGTGCCGAGCTCGGCGGCAAAAGCCGAGCCGGTGCGCCCGGCCAGAATGACGGAAACCAGCAGCGGCCCAAGTTCCCGGAACAGGGAGATGGAAACCAGGCTGGCGACATAGAGCTCGGCGCCGAATTGCTGCATCGGTACCGCCGATTGAAACGCCAGGATCATGCCGATCAAAAATCCTAGCATCACGATCAGCGGCAGGGCTTTCATGCCGGCATTATCCGCAATACGCGAAAAATCAGCGCCGCGCAGGAACCGCATTTTCGCCGGCAGCCCCAGCAGCGCTACCACCGTCTCGCCGAAAAATGCAACGCGCGTCGCCACCACCTGCAGCAGCGTCGGCGGGCGCGACGCCTGCGCCGCCTCGCGCAGCTCCAGCGCCACTTGCTTTTTCGTCTGCTCGGCGGGAATCACGCCCCGCATCTGCGCGATCAGCGCGCCGGCTTGCGGATCAGCGCCGGTCAGCTGCACCGGGCCGCGATGCTCGCGCTCCATCGCCAGCAATAGCGTCGCACCCGCCGTATCGATCGGCGCACAATCGGAAATGTCGATCTGCAGCGCCTGATCCGAGCCGCGATGCGCGGCTGCGATCGCCTTGGTCCAGACGCCGGCGATGCTCTTCACCTCCAGCGAGCCGGTGAGGATGATCTTGCCGGCCTCCACACGCATCGCCGCGGTCATTTCCGGATCCTCAAACGATCGCGTTCATTTGGCGCCAACGTGACGAAGTACCTGAAAAGAACCTGCATAAATCATGCTTAACGATACGTACAGAACAATCGCCAGCCCAACCCAGGCCAGCCAGCGAAAGCGATGCAGCAATTTCGCCACCAGGTTCGCCGCGACGCCCATAAGTGCTACCGAAACCAGCAGCCCAAGCGCCAGCACGACCGGATGCTGCCGCGCCGCCCCCGCCACCGCCAGTACATTATCCAGGCTCATCGATATATCCGCGACGATGATCCGGGTGATCGCGGAGCGCAGGCTGCCCGCCGGATTGACAACTTCGCCTTGATCGGCGCCCCGCAGCTCGCGCGCCGATTTCCACACCACCCAGAGGAGAAGAATCCCGCCGGCCAGCGTCAGCCCGATGATCGCCAGCATCTTCAGCGCCACCAGTGCAAAGGCGATGCGTATCACCGTGGCGCCGCCGATGCCGCCCCAGATGGCGGCGCGCCTTCGCGCCGGTGGCAGCCCGTTCACCGCCAGCCCGATCACCACCGCATTGTCGCCCGCCAGCACCAGATCGATCAGCAATACCTGCAGCAAAATCGGCAGCAGGACGGCGATTTGCGGGAAATCCATGAGCTTGCTGACCTGCACGAGAACGGGTTGTCAATGCCGCGCGCCCGGCTTAGAGCCGGAAAGGAAGGCCTTCTTTTTTGAAAAAAGCAGCAAAAAAACTCTTTTGACTCTGGGCTATGGGCGTTCAGCCGCCAGCGCTCCAGGCGTAGAGTCATTAAAGTCTTTTTGGTTCATTTTCTTCAAAGAACGAACCGCTTCCTTAAAGGAGACTTTATGATCCCGCGCTACACCAGGCCCCAAGCCGCCGCCATCTGGTCGCCGGAGAACCGTTACCGCATCTGGTTTGAGATCGAGGCGCTGGCTTGTGAAGCGATGGCCCGGATCGGCGCTATTCCCGCGGCGTCCGCCGCCGCCATCCGCAGCCTTGGCGATGTTGCGATGGCGCGGTTTTCCGCTGCCGACTCCGACCGTATCGACGAGATCGAGCGCGAGACCCGGCACGACGTCATCGCCTTTCTCTCCTGGCTGGCACAACATATCGGCGAGGATAGCCGCTTCGTGCATCAGGGGCTCACCTCGTCGGATATTCTCGACACCTGCCTGGCCGTGCAGCTCACCCAGGCCGCCGATCTGCTGCTGGCCGATCTCGATGCGCTGCTGGCGGCGCTGAAAGCCCGGGCGATCGAGCACAAGCACACGATCACCATCGGCCGCAGCCACGGCATTCACGCGGAGCCGACTTCGTTCGGGCTGAAGCTGGCCGGCCATTACGCGGAGTTTATGCGCAACCGCACCCGGCTGCTGACTGCGCGGGCGGAAATCGCGACCTGCGCGATCTCGGGCGCGGTGGGCACCTTTGCCCATGTGGATCCGCGGGTGGAGCACTACGTCGCGGAGAAACTGGGCCTGACGCCGGAGCCGGTTTCCACCCAGGTGATCCCGCGCGACCGGCACGCGGCGTTTTTTGCAACCCTCGCTGTCATCGCTTCAGGCATCGAGCGGCTGGCGACCGAAGTGCGGCATCTGCAACGCTCGGAGGTGCGGGAAGCCGAGGAGTTTTTCCATGCCGGTCAGAAGGGCTCCTCGGCGATGCCGCATAAGCGCAATCCGGTGCTGTCGGAGAACCTAACCGGCCTCGCCCGGCTGGTGCGCGCCGCGGTGATGCCGGCGCTGGAAAACGTCGCCCTTTGGCATGAGCGGGATATCAGCCACTCTTCCGTCGAACGCGGCATCGGGCCGGATGCCACGGTGACGCTGGATTTCGCGCTAGCGCGGCTGGCCGGCATGATCGAGAAGCTCACCATCTACCCGGAGCAGATGCGCACCAATGTGGAAGCGCTCGGCGGCGTGGTGCATTCCGGCGAGGTGCTGCTGGCGCTGACGCGCGCCGGGATCTTGCGGGAAGACGCCTACAGGATCGTCCAGCGCAACGCGATGGCGACCTGGACAAGGCTTGGGCATCAGGATGCCCAGGGTTTCCGCAGCAATCTGCTGGCGGATCCGGAGGTCGCCGGCCGCGTTTCGGCCGCGGAACTCGACGCCGCGATGGACCCGCATCTGCATCTCGCGCAGATCGACGCCATCTTCGACCGCATTTTTTGCTGATGTGCAGCATCATTCTCCGCATCTCGGAGGAGGGCGTTTTCATCGGCGCCAATCGTGACGAGATGCTGGCCCGCGCCTGGGACCCGCCGGCGCCATACTGGCCGGAGCTTCCCGGCGTCGTGGCGGGGCGCGACCGCACTGCCGGCGGCACTTGGCTCGGCATCAACAGCCACGGCATGATGGCGGCCGTGCTCAACCGCACCGGCACGCTTGGGCCCGCCGCGGATAAGCGCAGCCGCGGCGAGCTGCCGCTTCTGGCGCTGGCGGAGCCCAGCCTCACCGCCGCCGGCGCCAGGATCCAGGCGCTCGATGCAGGCATTTTTCGCAGCTTCAATTTCGTGTTGGCGGATGCAAGCGGCGCGATGTTCTTCCGCGGCCTGGAAGCCGGCGCGCCCGATTTGCAAAAGCTGGGGTACGGGACCTGGATGATCACCTCCGGCGAAGCCAACGACCCGGCCTCGCCCCGCATCGTCCGCCATCTTCCAAAATTCGAAGCCGCCTTGCCGGAAGCCTGGCCGGCGCTGCTGGCCGACAACGCCAAGCCGGCGGAGAGCGCGATGAATATCCCGCCGCATGATGGATTTGGCACCGTCAGCTCCGCCCTGATCACCCTCTCAACCGTTGCGCCCCCGGTCTGGCTGTTTGCCGCGGGCCCGCCGGATCTGACGGCGTTCTCTCCAGTCGCCCTCAGCTCGGCGTGATGGCCGGTGCGCTGACTTGCCGAGTGCGATGCAAACCGTTACCGATTCTTCCAACAAAGACGGGAGAGCGCCATGAAAGCCGATAGTCCACCGCCATCGCCCGCATCGGCTTCCCGCGCCTCTCCTTTGAGAATGCTTTTTCTGGTGATCCTCGCCGCCACTTTGGCGGTGCCGTTTTTCAACAAGGTCAATCCCACCTTGTTCGGCTTTCCCTTTTTCTACTGGTACCAGATCGTCTGCGTACCGATCGCTTCCATCCTAATCTTCATCATCTTTCGCGCCGAGGATAAGGCGGACGCGCCATGAATGCCGTCGCCGCGGCCGTCTGCCTCCTCCTCGTCGCACTCGTGCTCGTCCTCGGCTTTACCGCCGGCAAATGGAAAGCCGGCGATCTCACGCATATCGAGGAGTGGGGTTTGGGCGGCCGCCGCTTCGGCACCTGGATCTCCTGGTTTCTGATCGGCGGCGACGCTTATACCGCCTATACCTTCATCGCCATCCCGGCGCTGATCTACGGCGCCGGTGCCACCGGTTTCTTCGCCGTGCCCTATACGGTGGTGTGTTATCCCATCCTGTATCTGGTGTTTCCGAAACTCTGGAAGGTCGCGCAGAAGCACGGCTACATTACCGGCCCGGAATTCGTCCGCGGCCGCTACGGCAATCGCTGGCTGGCGCTGGCCATCGGCGTCACCGGCATCATCGCCACCATGCCTTATATCGCGCTGCAGTTGATCGGCATGCAGACAATCATCGGCGCGCTCGGCATTCCGGGGCATCTGCCGCTGATCATTTCCTTCGCGGTTCTGGCGGCCTTTACCTACACCTCCGGCCTGCGGGCGCCGGCGATGATTTCGATCGTGAAAGATCTGCTTATTTATCTCACCGTCATCGTCGCCATCATCGTCATTCCCGCCGAGCTCGGCGGCTTTTCCGCCATCTTCGCCAAAATCCCGCCGGCGAAGCTGCTGCTGCCCACACCGGCCGCGCATAGCACCGGCGCCTATACCGGCTATGCCAGCCTGGCACTCGGCTCCGCCATGGCGCTGTTTTTGTACCCGCACACCACCACGGGTATTTTGAGCTCCAGCGGCCCGCGGGTGATCCGCCGCAACGCCGCCCTGCTGCCGGCCTACACCATCATGCTCGGCCTGCTGGCGCTGCTGGGTTTCATGGCCAGCGCCGCCGGCGTTGCCAAGATGCCGCAATTCGCCGCCGGCTTTGCGCAGTACAAGGCGAGTTTCGCCGTTCCCGCTCTGGTGCTCTACGCCTTCCCGTCCTGGTTCGCCGGCATCGCCTTCGGCGCAATTGCCATCGGCGCGCTGGTGCCGGCGGCCATCATGTCGATCGCGGCCGCGAACATCTTTACGCGCGACATCTACAAGCAGTTCGTGGCGACAACCTCGTTCCAGCGGGAAACCTTCATCGCCAAGATCTTCGCCATCGTGATGATCATCGCCGCCATCGGCTTTATCCTGGTCATCCCCAACACCTACGCCGTGCAGCTGCAATTGCTGGGCGGCATGTGGATTATCCAGACCTTTCCGTCGATCGCCTTCTCCGTCTTCACCCGCTTCTTCAATGGCTGGGCGCTGCTGATCGGCTGGGCGGCCGGCATCGGCACCGCGACCTGGCTGGTCACGCTGAACCACTTCGTCGGCTCGACCTATCCGTTCCACGTTTTCGGCTGGACGATCCCAAGCTATATCGCATTTGCGACGGTGCTGCTGAACGCGGCGGTTGCTTTCATCCTCAGCCCGCCACTGAACGCTTTAGCGCCGGATCGCGCGAAGGATCAAACCGCTGCGCTGGATTATATTTGAAAAGGAGTTCTTTTTTTGAAAAAAAGAACCAAAAAACTTTTTTGAATTCAGACCATGGGCTTTAACAACATCGAAGTCCCTCGCCGCCTGCCAGGCGCGGCGCAGAGCGTAAATGGAAGCTAAATGGCCACCGACGCCGATCAGCCGCAAATCTTTCAGATCATTTCCGGCACGCTTAACGAAGCTGTGTGCCAGGAAATGCTGAACGAGGCCCAGTCGCTTGTAAAATCTCAGATCGACGCTTCCGACAGCCTCGCCTCGAAATTGACGGCAATTCTCGGTCAGGCGATCGGCCTCGCAACCGCGTCGTTGGGCGCCGCCGCCTTCGTATTTCCTACAGGTGGAACGGGCAAACCATGGATGCCGGTCTGGGCGGCGCTCGGCTTCTCAGGCGCCGGCATTGCCTGGATCGTCACCGCGTTCATGGCTGTATCGGGCCTGGCGCCGCGCCGTTACCAAGCGGGGTTTTCTCCCGCGGAATTTTGGAAGCCGGAAATCGTTACGCAAACATCTACAGCGCAAGCCTTTGCTTCCATTGCCTTTCAGCTGCAGCCCATGATTGACGAGAACGCGAAGGCAAACCGGAAGCTGGCTAACCAGCTGGAGAAAACGCGGTTTGCCCTGATCTGCTCACCGGTAATCGGCGGCATGACGGCATCTATAGCGGCGTTTTTTCTTTAATGTCCGCGTGGCCCATCAGACGATCTAACAACCTGCCAAGCACGGTTTTGCCATTTTTACCTTCAACAAAAGTCAAAGGTTTCATCACCGGCGCATTGGCGGGATTGAAAGAATCAACAGGCTTCGCAGCATGCGTGAAGCTGTTTCCGCCTGTTTCCTCCACATTTATTTCGCTCATCGCCGCCTCAAAAAATCTTGTTGATAAGATCATCGCCGATGCCAAAGCCGGCGCCGGTCATGATCGCCCGGCCGAAACCGGAGTTGAACAAGCCGCCAAGGATGCCGCCCTGCTGCGGATAGCCTTGCGGCGGGTAGCCTTGCGGTGGGTAGCCCTGCTGCGGATAACCTTGTTGTGGATAACCTTGCTGCGGATAGGGTGCAGGCGTTTGCTGCCAACCCTGCTGCGGCAATGTCTGCGGCACTGACGCCTGCAACGCCTGGCTCTGGTTTTCCACAAAGCCGTGCAACGCCTGCAGCAGATTGGTGACCTGGTTTTGCTCGGCCTGGATCGCCAAAGCGATGCTGCGCAGGTCCAGCTGCCATTCCCGTGCATCCGGATTGCCCGCTTGGGCGGCAGCTTGCAGCTTGCTCGCCAGATCCTTCAGCTCACCTACTGTCTGCTGCGACTGCGTCTGCAACTGTCCATAGGCCGTATCGATGGTCTGCACATCCATGGCTGTTCTCCTGATTGCCGTCCTTATATAGGCGATCCGGCGGAGAAATGCAGCCGGAACTACGCCGCCTTCCTGACCCCCAACCGGTAGGCGGCGCAGGCCTCGCCAAAAGCCTGGAACAGCCGCAGCCGATCTGGAAAATGCGTGACTTCCCACTCGGGGTGCCATTGCACGCCGATCGCAAAATTTCTCGCATTCTCAACCCGTACAGCCTCAATAATGCCATCCGGCGCCACTGCCTCCACCACCAAGCCCTTGGCCAACTGGTCGATGCCCTGGCCGTGCAGCGAATTCACCTGGATCGCATCGGCGCCGGCAATGCGCGCCATCGAACCGGTGAGCTTTACGCTGTGCTTCAAGGCAAAAAGCTGTTCGCGCGAGCCCTCGCCGGCGCGATGGTCCATGCGGCCGGACAGGTTGTGCACTTCCTGGAACAGCGTGCCGCCGAGGGCGACGTTCAGCTCCTGCACGCCGCGGCAGATGCACAGCATCGGCATGCCGCGCTCCAGCACCGCCCGGATCAACGGCAGCGTCGTGGCGTCGCGCTCCGGGTCATGAAAATCCGGCGTCGCATCGAAATCCGCGCCGTAGCGCATCGGCGCCACGTTGCTGGGGCTGCCGTTGAACAGCACGCCGTCCAGCCGGTCGAGCAGCGGCAGCATTGCCTCGCCTTCGGGCGGGATCAGTATTGGGATCGCGCCCGCGGCGGCGACCAGCGCGGCGCCGTAGCGGGCTGGGGTGGCGTGCTGGATATAGTTGCTGATCAGCTTGGTGCAGGCAGGAATTCCAACGACGCTGACATCGGGCATGCTAGGTCTCCGCTGCTACGAAGGTTAGCCGCGGCCGCGCCAAAGCTGCAAGCACGGCGAGACCCGCGCATACCAGCATCGCCACCGCCATTGGCGTGGCGCTGGCTTCCGACCAGGCACCCATGCCTAAGCAAGCCAGGCCGCCGCCGCTATATTGCAACGTGCCCATCAGCGCCGAGGCGCTGCCGGCATGCGCCCGATGATGCGTGAGCGCCCCCACCATCGCCGACGGCATCACGAAGCCAAAGCCGATCTCCGCAACCAGCAGCGCGCCAACAACGCCGAACGGCCCCAGCGGGTGCATGGCCAGCAAAGCCAACAACAGCCCGGCAACCAGCAGGATCTTGCCGGCAACCGAGACCACCGGCGAGATGCCGTAGCGCGCCACCATAACCGGATTGAGCTGGTTGAAGCCGATATAGGCGACTGCATTCATCCCGAACAACGCTGCGTACTCCGCGGTGCTCCAGCCATAGAGTCCCACAAAAACCTGCGGGCTGCCGGACAAATACGCGAACAGGCAGGCCGAGGTGAACATCAAAATCAGGGCGTGGGTGATAAAGCTGCGCTCCCGGAATATCGCCCCATAGCGCACCATCACCGCCGCCAGCCCCACACGCGTACGGCGCGCCTCCGGCAGGGTGTCGGGCAGGAAAAACCAGATCAGCGCCAGCGCCAGCACGCCGTAGATGGCGGCTAAGACGAAAATCAGCCGCCAACTCCCTACGCTCAAGGAAAGCGCGCCCAGCATCGGCGCCACGATCGGCGCCACGCCCATCACCAGCATCAGCTTGGAAAACAGTTTTGCCGCCGCAGGCCCATCGGCCAGATCCCGCACCATGGCGCGCGGGATTACGACGCCGGCCGAACATCCCGCCGCCGCAAGAAACCGGAAGACGACGAACGAGTCGACACTCCAGCAGACGGCGCAGCCCAGCGAGGCCAGGGTGTAGATCGTAAGCCCCACCAGTAGCGGGCCGCGCCGCCCAAGCCGGTCGGAAAGCGGGCCTTGCGTCATTTGACCAATGGCCAAGCCGAAGAAATAGGACGCCAGAGAGAGCTGCGGCGCCCCAACCGAATGAAAATCCCGCGCAATCGCCGGAAAAGCCGGCAGATACATATCGGTTGAGATCGGTCCAACCGCGATCAAGAAACCGAGCAAAAGCGGCAGACGGCGAGTCACGACGGGCATAGGCATGGCAGTGAATTAAGCTCCACCCCGCAACGCAACAACTTCGCTCAAAGCAGGTCAGACCGGCAAAGCAAGTAAGAAGCCGCATTAAAAAAAGCCGCGCGAAAATTTTTTCTACTTTTGAGCCGGGATGTTGAACCGCCCGCGGCGCAGATTCGAAGAAGTCTTTTGCCGCACCGGCAGCCCGGTTCTTTTTCTTCAGAAAAAGAAGTGCTTACTTACTCGTCGTCACGTTCGCGGCGGACCAGTACTTCACGTTTGCCGACATGGTTAGCCTGGCTCACCACCCCTGCCTTTTCCATCTGCTCGATCAGCTTGGCGGCGCGGTTATAGCCGATTTGCAGATGCCGCTGGATGAAGGAGGTGCTGGCCTTGCCTTCCCTTGCCACCAGCGAGACCGCCTGGTCGTACAGGCTGGCATCGCCGGTGGTGTTGCCGCCGATCATGCCGGGCAGCGCCGGCATTTCGTCATCCATCGGCTCGGTCACTTCGTCGAGATAGACCGGCTCGCCTTGTTCGCGCAGGAAGGCGACCACGTCTTCCACCTCGCGGTCGGAGACGAAGGGGCCATGCACGCGGGTGATGCGGCCGCCCCCGGCCTGGTATAGCAGGTCGCCCTGGCCGAGCAGCTGTTCGGCGCCTTGTTCACCGAGGATGGTTCGGCTGTCGAATTTGGAGATCACCTGGAAGCTGATCCGGGTCGGGAAATTTGCCTTGATGGTGCCGGTGATGACATCCACCGAGGGCCGCTGGGTTGCCATGATGACATGGATGCCGGCGGCGCGCGCCATCTGCGCCAAACGCTGCACGGCGATTTCGATCTCCTTGCCGGCAACCATCATCAGGTCCGCCATCTCGTCGATAAACACCACGATGAACGGCAGGGCTTCCAGCGCCAGCGGCTGTTCCTCGAACACCGGCCGTCCGGTTTCCGCATCGAAGCCGGTCTGCACGCGGCGCGTGACGACCTCGCCTTTCGCCCGCGCCTCGGCCACACGGTCGTTGTAGCCTGCAATATTGCGCACCGCGAGCTGGCTCATGTTGCGGTAGCGCCGTTCCATTTCCCGCACCACCCATTTCAGCGCGGCCACCGCCTTTGCCGGCTCCGTCACCACCGGCGCCATCAGATGCGGGATGCCGTCATAGACCGAAAGTTCCAGCATTTTCGGATCAATCAGGATGAGCCGGCATTGTTCGGGCGAAAGCCGGAACAGCAGGCTCATGATCATGGCGTTCACGCCGACCGACTTGCCGGAGCCGGTGGTGCCGGCAATGAGCAGATGCGGCATGCGCGCCAGGTCGGCGATGACAGGCGCGCCTGAGATATCCTTGCCCAGAGCCAGGCTGAGCTTGCCGCTCTGGCTCTCCCAGATCTCCGCGCCCAGCAGTTCCGACAGGAACACGGTCTCCCGCTTGGCGTTCGGCACCTCGATGCCGATGACGTTGCGCCCTGATACGGTGGCGATGCGTACGGCGACGACCGAAAGGCTGCGGGCGATATCGTCGGCCAGGCCGATGACGCGGGAGGAGCGGATACCAGGCGCCGGCTCCAGCTCATACAAGGTCACCACCGGCCCGGGACGGATTTCGACAATTTTGCCCTGCACGCCGTAATCCTGCAGCACATTCTCCAGCAATCTTGCATTGCTCTGCAGCGCATCTGCGGAAGGGCCCGAGGCGGTTCGCATGGGCGGGGCTTTGAGCAGATCCAGCGAGGGGAAATTCCAGCCGGCGTCGAGCAGCGGCAGGCGCTCCTGCTTGGGGGCGGCGCGTTTTGTCAGCAGCGCGGCCTTTACCGCCGGAGGCGCGGCGCCTGCTCCGGATAGGCTGGGGAGCGGCGCCAGATCCGGGCCCGCCATCCGGTCTTGTTCCGGCTCCGGCGTCGCCAGCCTGGCGCGGTTTTGGCCAAGCGGGACAATCCAGCTTCTGGCGGCCCCTTCCTCGGCAGCACTTTGCAGCAGCGGCGTAATCCATGAGGAAACAGCCTCCGCGCCGCGCTTGCCGCCGGCGACGGAGGCTACGGCGACCCGTGCCGCGCGGCTGCCGCCGCTGCGCCATTCGCCGGGGGTAAAACCGAGCGAGAAGCCAAGGGCAGCAAAACCCGCGACAAGGCTGAAGAACATGGCGATGCCGGCGCCGGCATCGCCGAAAGCCGAGTGCCCGAAATGGTCGGAGAGGATCAGGCCGGCGGCGCCGCCGATCCCGGCCGGGACCGGCCAGCCGACCGGCGGTCCCGGAATGACCGCAACCGCCATGGCAAACGCGGCGCTAAGCAGCGGCATGGACAGGCCGCCGAGAAAGATACGCGTTTTCAGGAAACCGAGCCTGCCGCAGGCGGCCAAACGATAGGCCCAGGCGAGTAGAATGCAGCTCGGCAAAAAGCCGGCGATGCCGAAGCTTTGCAGCAGCAGATCGGAAAGGCCGGCGCCGAACGGTCCGGCGAGGTTCAGCACCCTGGCATTGCTCGCGGTATCGAAGGAAGGGTCCTGCGCGTGGTAGGAGATCAGCGCCAGAAGCAGCGCCAGCCCGGCCACCGCCAGGCCAACACCCGCAAGCTCCGCGAAGCGGCGTTGAAACTGTGCCCGCAGGCCGGGCGAGATGAAGTTTTTGGAGCCGAGAGAGAGTGCCATGGGCTGCAACATAGCCTACAACCGGCTGATTCCCAAGCAAAACATGTGACACTAGAGCCCGATGACCCAAGATCGGATCGCGCTGCGATCCGATCTTGAGTCTGCAACCGCCTCTGAACAAATACGTAGCGGGCGGTTCGGACGCTCAAGACAGCAAAAACCCCGGAGCATCGCTGCTCCGGGGTCGTTGTCTAGGCCTAGAACGGGACCGGAATAAACGCCGGTTCCGCTGCGGGATCAGTCGCCCATGACGGGGATTTTCTGACCGTCGGAGTAGATCGCGTAGGCTTCTTCGCCGTGCACCGCGTCGTCGCCGATGAGCAGCGTTTCATCGTCGAACCGCAGGTTCACGAACAGGCCGATGATCTTCAGCAGGATGAACGTGCCGACAACGTTGTACACGATGATGAAGGCCGCGCCGTAGAGCTGCAGGATCACCTGATGGAAGTTGCCGTACCACCAGCCGGTTGCCGCGAACTGGTCGCCCTTGGTGCCGTACCACTCCACCATCTTCGGGTCTGCCAGGATGCCGGTGCCGATACCGCCAACCAAAGCGGCGACGCCATGGGTGTGGATCACGCCCAGTGTATCGTCGACCTTGCGGAACAGGGCGGTCTTGCCTTGTCCCAGCCAGTTCCAGGTCGCCCAGGGCAGCGCCGCAGCGAAGACGCCGAGGATGATGGCGCCGATGCCGTTTACGTAACCCGCGGCAGGGGTGATCGCCACCAGACCTGTGATCATGCCGTTGACCGCGCCGAGCACCGAAGGCTTGCCATAGGCGAACACGTCCAGCACGACCCAGGTGAGCAGCGCCGTCGCCGTCGCGGTATGGGTGTTCAGGACGCCGACGCCGGCATCGGCATTGGCCGTAAACGGATCGCCGCCGTTGAAGCCGGACCAGCCCAGCCAGAGCAGGCCGGCGCCCGCCAGCGTGATCAGCAAGGAGTTCGGGTGGAAGCTCTCCCGGTCGCGCGCCAGGCGCGGCCCGATGATCGCCGCCGCGGTGAAGCCGGAGAAGGCGGAGGACAAGTGAATGACGTAGCCGCCCGAGTAGTCCAGAACGCCCATCGAGCCAAGCCAGCCGCCGCCCCAGATCGAGTAGGCGCCGACCGAATAGATGAAGGTGGTCCAGAGCGGGACGAAAATCACCCAGGCCTTGAAGCTGACGCGGCCCAGAATGGCGCCCAGCAGAATGATCGGGGTAATCGCAGCGAACACGAACTGGAAGTAGACCATCGTCGCCTGGCCGTAGCCGAGTGCCGGCATGGCGGCGGCGGCGGAGGGGATGATCGCCTCTTTTTCCATGTTGTAGGCAGAGGTCGTCGGCGCCGGATGGCCCAGGAAGGCGCCGAGGCCGCCCGGAACCTGGAACCAGGGTTTGCCGAAGGACATGTTGTAGGCGAACAGCACCCAGACGATCAGCACCGCGGAAAACGCGTAGAAGACCATGAAAGCCGAGTTGACCGCCCATTTTTTCTTGACCGCGCCGCCATACAGCAAGGCAAGTCCCGGGATGCTCATGATGCCGACGAAGGTTGCCGCCGTAAGCTGCCAGGCATTGTCGCCTGTATCGAGCCAATTGCCCGGTAACGATTGAACTATCATTTATTCTTCTCCACTGTCCCAGCCCTGTAAGTTGCACATGGAACGCGAGCGCGGTTTCACAGCCACGCTCTGCCTCCGGGATGGCCCTTGCAGCTTCCATGCCAAAATCGATGCGCACTAGGCGCGCCTGTAGCGCGCGTTAACAAGTGTTCATGCATGCCACACTGCCCATTTCGAAGGCGTTTTGTTGCGCAGCAAATGGGCAGTTTTGAAAGATTGCGCCGGATCATGGCGGCTTGCGTAAGCTGGCGGCCCTGCCACATACACATCATGCGCGATGCCTCGAATTATTCTCCATCTAGCTTCGACGTCGCCATCATCGGCGCGGGGCCGGTGGGCGGCGCCCTTGCCTGCCGGCTCTCGGCCGCCAATCGGCGCGTGCTTCTGGTGGACCACGCCGCGCTGCCGCCGATGGAGCACCCGGATTTCGACGGCCGCGCCTACGCGATCGCGGCCGGCAGCAGAAGATTGCTGGAGGAAGCCGCGCTGTGGAGTGCGCTGCCTTATCCGCCCTGCCCGATCCTGGACATCAAGGTCACCGACGGCAAGCCGGGTTTTCCGGCCTCGCCGTTGCAGCTGCAGTTCGACCATCGGCAGGTTGGGGAAGAACCCTTCGGTTGGATCATCGAGGCGCGGGCGTTGCGGATCGCCATCAACCGTCGGGTCCACGGCGATGCCAATATTCGGCTCCTGGCGCCCCAACAAATGCAAGTGGTCAGAGGTCAGTCATCGGTTCAGCTAACGACCCCCGGCGGCGATGTCTTCACCGCCGCACTGGTTGTCGCCGCGGATGGGCGGAACAGCCGGCTGCGTTCGGAGGCAGGCATTCCGGTAACGCGGATACCCTACCGGCAATCGGCGGTGGTCTGCGCCATCGCGCATGAGAAGCCGCATAACGGCGTGGCGCTGGAACATTTCCTGCCCGGCGGTCCCTTCGCGCAGCTGCCGATGAGCAGCACGCAAGTCGCGCCGAACATCTCCGCCATCGTCTTCACCGACCGGCACGATGTCGTGGAACGGCTGAAACAGCTCGACGATGCACGGTTTGGCGCAGAGCTGGCAAAGCGGCTCGGGGCCCATCTGGGCGCGATCCGGCCGATCGGCCGACGCTGGACCTATCCGCTCTCGGCCATGCACGCCGCCCGCTACACGGCGGAGCGGCTGGCGCTGGCGGGCGATTCCGCGCACGGCATTCACCCGATCGCCGGGCAAGGGCTGAACCTTGGCCTGCGCGACGCTCTGGCGCTGGCGGAGCTGATCGAAGCGGCAGCAGACCCCGGCGCGCCGGAACTGCTCGCCGCCTACCAGGCAGCGCGGCGCCCCGCCAACCTGGCAATGCTGGCGGCAACGGACATGCTCGACCGGCTGTTTTCCAGCAATAACCCCGCGATCCGCCTGGCGCGCGACCTCGGCCTCGCAGGGGTGAACCAAATGCCGCGCCTGAAAAAACGCTTCATGCTGACGGCGATGGGCAAGTAAGTCAGATAAGCGAGAAGTTCGTTTTCTGAAGAAGGCTGGCCGCCCGCAGAGCCCTAAAAGGGTTCTGATCTAAAACGGCGATCGCCCAACTCCGTCATCCCCGCAAAGGCGCTGACCGGTTCACACATATATGAGCTTCCACCCGAATGCGACGGACCTGCGGGCCGCGCAGGATGCGCATCGTGATCTCGGTGACGCTGCCAAGCTGGCCTTGGCTTTGCGTAATCAGCCGCAGCCAGTCATAGCCCGCTTCATCCAGATACTGCGAGAGATACCTTCCGAGATGATGCCATGGGGCGGCAGTATCTTGCCCAGCTTGGCGATGATCTCGCCTTTTCTCGCAAGAATTTCCCGTTTTAGGCGCGGGTTTTGCGTGTCCGGAACACTCCGGCACGGATGATAATGCTACCGAAAACAGCCGATGCATGGAACATGAAATAGAAAACCCGGCTGCAAACCGGGTTTTCCAAATGTAAGCGGCGAGTACGCGCAGGCTCAGCCCTGGCGGGCTTTCATGCGCGGGTTTTTCTTGTTGATGACGTAGACCCGGCCGTGACGGCGCACGACGCGACAATTCTTGTCGCGAATCTTGGCTGATTTCAATGAGTTACGGATCTTCATACTCGGCTCACAGGGTAATAATGTTATTCGGTGGCGCGGTATGCGTCGGCGGCCCCAGGCTGTCAACCCGGACGGCAAGGAACGGCGGCCACCTGGTGTCTTCGAAACGTCATTCGCTTTCTGACACAGGGAATCGTTCATAGCCGGTTTTACGAGGCTCGGCTCACGAGTCGGATGGAGCGCCCGCGCGATGAAAATCAGCTTTGTAGTCCCTGCTTATAACGAAGAAGCTCTGTTGACGCGCGGGCTGAACGCCATCCGCGACGAGATCCTGCGCAACGGGCTGGTTATCGGCCAGGACGCCGAGATCATCGTGGTAAACAACGCCAGCACCGACCGCACCCCGGAAGTGGCGGAAGCGATCCAAGGCGTGAAGGTGGTGGATGAGCCGCGCAAGGGCTTGGTGCAGGCCCGCTGGTGCGGTTTTGAAGCAAGCAGCGGCGAGCTGATCGCCAATATCGACGCCGATACCGTCATCCCGCCCGGTTGGCTGGCCGAGGTGCTGCGGCAGTTCGGCCGGAGCACAAATCTGGTCGGGCTCTCCGGCCCCTATATCTATTACGGCGTGCCTAGGCGGGTGAACCTTGTCGTCGGCGCCTATTATCGCCTGGCCTTCTCCGCCTATTTCTTTAACCGCTTCGTGCTCAACGTCGGCTCCATGCTGCAAGGCGGCAACTTTGTCGTGAAACGCGAAGCCATGCTGAAACTGGGTCAGCCCAGCCTGCGCTTCAGCTTCTACGGCGAGGATACCGACATGGCGCGACGCCTGAGCAAGGTCGGCGGCGTGAAATTCACCTTCCGCCTACCCGCCCAATCCTCCGGCCGGCGCCTGGTCGGCGAAGGCGTGCTCACCATCGGGCTGCGCTACTCGATGAATTTCTTCTGGGCGACCTTCCGCAAGAAGCCGTTTACTGAGGCTTGGCAGGATATCCGGGAGTAGACTTGCCCGCCATTGACGTCCCCCCAAATCCGCTTGCATGTGCTTGGGCTAAATCATGGTGGTGGAATGGCCAGGCGTGTTTCGTTAAACCGGATCGGCTTTTTGCTGACGGCGTTTTTGTTCCCCGGCCTGATCGGCGCCTTCGCAAGCTTCTCCATCCCGGCGCCGGTGGTCGATGCCATGCATCAGGAGGCGGCGTTGGATGCGGTGCTGATCGCACAGAATACGCCGAACGAAGCCGCCGCTCTGGCCGATCTAGATAACGCCGTCGATGCGGATACCGCCGCCATCGTAAACGGCGGAAACGGGCCGCTCGATCAGCGCGTTGCAGCAGCGCAATCGAATATGCGGGTGGAAGTGGTGGCGCAGGCCCGCGCCGCCGCCTTCAAAATCAGGCTGATGGTGATCACGATGACGATCCTGGGCGCGATCTTCGGCGTCGCACTGCTCGGCCCCGACAAAACCGGCTAATCGCTACGCCAGGCGGCGCGCCAGCATGGCTGTCGCCAGCGTGCCCTCATCCAGCACCTCCAGACTGCCGCCCATCGGCACCCCTTGCGCCAGACGGGAGACCGGGATGTTGCTGGTCTTCAGCTTCTCCGCCAGGAAATGCCCGGTCGCGGCACCTTCGACCGTTGCAGATAGAGCCAGAATGATTTCAGAAGGGGGATCGGACTGGATGCGGCTGAGCAAGGCAGCAATCGCAAGTTCCTCCGGCCCGCGGCCGCTGAGCGCGGAGAGCGTACCGCCCAGTACATGATAGCGGCCGCGATAGATATGCGCCCGCTCGAACGCCCATAAATCCGCAACGGTTTCGACCACGCAGATAATTGCCTCGCGCGAAGCTGCCGCGCAGATGGTGCAGGGATCGCGGCTGTCGAGATTGCCGCAGACGGAACATGATTTTACCGTATTGGCAGCAACACGGATGGCATCCGCCAGAGGCAGTAGCCGCGTCTCCCGCTCGCGCAGCAATTTGAGCACGATGCGCCGCGCACTGCGCGGCCCAAGGCCGGGCAGTTTGGCGAATAATCCAATAAGATGTTCGAGCTCAGGACCACCCATTCAGGAAGTAAGCGCTGCTTTTTTTGAAAAAAAAGAAGCAAAAAAACTTCGCGATGCCGGGCTCGGAGCCTTGGCGGCAAAACCGCCCATGGCGCAGCGGAACAGAAGTTTTTTGGTGCTCGCGTCCCGATGATGGGACGGCGAAGCCGGCATGTCTGAACCGGGCCGTTCTGAATACTTCAAAAAGAACGTCTTCCTTAAAACGGCAGCTTCATGCCTGCGGGCAGCGATAACCCGCCGGCGGCATTTTTCATCTCCGACTCCTTCAACTCGTCCAACTTGGTTTTGGCGTCGTTATGTGCGGCGATGATCAGGTCTTCCAGCATCTCGGTCTCTGCCGGATCGGCGAGTTTGGGATCGATTTTGATGGCTTTCATTGTGCCTTGGCCGTTCAGGGTCAGGCGCACGAGGCCGGCGCCGGAGACGCCTTCGATTGTTGCCGCATCGAGTCTGGCCTGCATCTCCTGCATTTTCTGCTGCATCTGCGAGGCCTGTTTCATCAGGCCGGTGAGGTTCTTCATGGCTTACTCCTCTTCTTCATAGGCTTCATCGGGCGGACTGAATTCTGCCCAGTCGGGTAAAGGTTCTTCCGTTTGCTGTGCTGCGTGCAAGGCCTCAAAGCGCGCGCCCGGAAAGGTCGCCAGGATGGCGCGCACCAGCGGATGGTCTTCGGCGCTTTGCCGGGCGACGGCGTCGGCGGCGCGCTCGACCCAGTCGATGGTGGGCTGGCCTTCGGCGCCGCTCAACGCAATGGTCCAGCGGCGGCCGGTTTCGGCTTCCAGCAAGGCGGCAAGGCGCGGCACAAGATCGCGCGGCGCTTCAGGTTGCAGCCGCAGCTCGATCACCGGCGGCGCAAAGCGGACGAGATGCGCGGATTGCCGCAGATGCGCGTAGAGCATCCCGTCATGCCGGGCGCCGGCGAGTGCCACCACATCGTTGAACGTGATTGCGCGCGGCGCCGCCGGCTGCGGCGCGGCTTCGCTTTGGTCCAGCGCAAGCGCCGGCGCGGCGTTGGAAGCTTGCGCGCGGCCGCTGCCACTGGGCGGCGTTGTGCTGGGGCGCGTCGCGGCGCCGTTTCCAGTGTCGCGGTTTCTGCTGATCTCGCCTTCAAGTTTTTTGAGCAGCTCGCCGGGCGGCGGCAGCTCCGCCACGTGGCATAGCCGGATCAGGATCATCTCCGCCGCGGCGCGCCTGTCCGGCGCGTGTTCCACTTCTGCGATACCTTTAAGGAGCATCTGCCACAGCCGGCCGAGCCAGGCGATGGAAACGGAGTTAGCAAGTACAATCCCGCGCATGCGTTCGGCTTCCGGCAAAGCCGCGCTCTGCCCGAGCGACGGCACGGATTTCAACCGCGTGAGCAGATGCGCAAGGCCGAGCAGATCGGCGATCAGCACGCCGAGATCGGCGCCGCGCTGATAGGCGGTATCGGCGATTTGCAGCGCCGCCGCGGCATCCCCGGCGGTGACCGCATCCATCAGATCGAAGACATAGGAACGATCGGCAAGGCCGAGCATTTCAGCCACCATGCCGGCGGAAATTTCCGTCTTGTCTTCGGCGCCGCGCGCGATCGCCTGGTCCAGCAGCGAGAGTCCGTCGCGCACCGAACCATCGGCCGCGCGTGCGATATGGCCGATCGCCTCCGGCGCGATGGCGATGCCTTCCGCCTGCGCGATGCGGGAGAAATGCGCCGCGAGTTCCGCGACCGAGACGCGGCGCAGATCGAAACGCTGGCAGCGCGAGAGCACCGTCACCGGCACCTTGCGGATCTCCGTGGTCGCGAAGACGAATTTCACATGCGGCGGCGGCTCTTCCAGGGTTTTCAGCAGCGCGTTGAAAGCGTTGCGCGAGAGCATGTGCACTTCGTCGATGATAAACACTTTGATGCGCGCGGAGAGCGGGCGGAAGCGGGTGGCCTCGATGATCTCCCGCACATCGTCCACGCCGGTGTTGGACGCGGCGTCCATCTCCACCACATCCGGATGCCGGTCAGCCAGGATGGCGATGCAATTCTCGCAGACGCCGCAGGGATCGGCCGTAGGACCGTCAGTGCCGTCCGGCCCGGTGCAGTTCAGCGCGCGCGCCAGGATGCGGGCGGTGGTGGTTTTGCCGACGCCGCGCACGCCAGTGAGCATGAAAGCATGCGCGATGCGGTTCATCGCGAAGGCGTTGCGCAAGGTGCGCACCAGCCCGTCCTGACCGATTAAATCCTCGAAACGTGCGGGCCGGTATTTGCGCGCCAGCACGCGGTAAGCGGCGGCCTGCAGGCCGGCCTGCGGCTCCTCGGCAAACAGGCCAGGGCCGGAGAAAGGCGCCGCATCGGCTAAGCTGCCACTTGGCTCGTTCGGCGGTTCATCTCCAAACAAGCCTGCCATGCGGCGCAAAGATACCTGTGGTTAGGGTGGAAACCCTGTGATTGAAAGGTGGGAGGCCGGCCTGCGACCCATGCGGAAACTCGTTGCGGCTGCTGCCTTCCGGCCCTGACCGGGTTGGCGAGGCACATGTCCACCGCCGACCTCCCGCCTTGTATATCCCCCCTTCGAGCGCTTTCTGCAAGGTTGCCCCTTTGCCCGACCCGTGCAAATTTTCCGCATGCCCAACATCACCCCGTCACAACCGAATTTCTACACCGGCGGCACGCTGGATCGCGCCGGCCATCTGCGTCTGGACGAGGCGTTGATTGCGGCCGCGCTGAACGATCCCGCCAGCCGGTTCGTGCCGTTCTGGCAGGGCCAGGCGCTGATTGCGGCCGGCGATGCAGGTGCGCGCGCCGTCTATACCTCAAAGCCGGAGGCGGAGGTTCCCTGGATCTTTCTAGGCCTGCAGAACGGCACGCCGATCTTCGCCGTCAGTCTCAATGGCATCGACGCCCCGCATGAGGTGGTGGCGCTTGGCGACGGGACATTTACTGAACTGCGCGGCATGGCGGCTTTGCTCAGCGCCGATGACGCGACCATCCTGGCGACGGGCCGCGGCATGCTGCATTGGCGCAACCAGACAAAATTCTGCAGCCTGTGCGGCCACGCCAACCGGCCGATCCGCGCCGGCTACGTGATGCAGTGCACGAATTGCGGCACGGAACATTTTCCACGCACCGACCCGGCGGTGATCATGCTGATCTCGCGTCAAGGCAGATTGCTGCTCGGCCAATCGCATAATTTTCCGCCGCACAGCAACTTCTTCTCCACGCTGGCGGGTTTTGTCGAACCGGGCGAGAGCCTGGAAGACGCCGTGCGCCGTGAAGTCTTCGAGGAGACCGGCATTCGCGTCGGCGCGGTGCATTATCATTCCAGCCAGCCTTGGCCATTTCCGGCATCGCTGATGCTGGGATTCTACGGCGAAGGGTTGAGCGATGAGATCGTGCTGGACACGGCGGAGATGCGCGATGCGCGTTGGTTCACGCCAGAAGAGGTCGCCGATCCAGGTTCGGCCGGCTTCAACCTGCCGCCCTCGCAGAGCATCGCGCGGCGCCTGATCGAAGACTGGCTGGCGGCGCATCCGGGCTGACAAATAAAAATGCAGGCGTTTGACGGCCTGCATTTTTGCAGAGACCGCACCGGAGGATTCCAGCGCGGTGGCGGCGTTTGCTCGAGACTAGTTGATGGTCTCGGGCGCGGGCGAGGTCGTCACGACCGGAGTCGCGGGCGTGGCGGGCTTGCGCGGCTTGCGCACCACCGGCTTCTTCGCGGCCGGCTTCTTGGTTGCGGCTTTTTTCGGCGCGGCCTTTTTCGCAGCCGGCTTCTTGGCAGCGACGGTCTTCTTGGCAACGGCCTTCTTCGCAGCAGGCTTCTTCACGGCGGCGGTTTTCTTGGCGGCCGGCTTCTTGGCGGCAACCGTCTTCTTCGCAGCCGGCTTCTTCGCGGCTACGGCCTTCTTCGGCGCGGCCTTCTTCGCAATGGTCTTTTTAGCGACCGGCTTCTTCACCGCGGCTTTTTTGGCGGCGGGTTTTTTAACCGCAGCCTTCTTAACAGCCGGTTTCTTTGCCGGTGCCTTCTTCGCGGCAGGCTTTTTTGCAGTGGTTTTTTTCGCCGTGGCCCTTACGGCAAGCGGCTGGGCACGTGTGGTTTCATTATTGTCTTCGATGGTCACGAGGGATACTCCTTCGGCTGAGGTGTTGGAGAAGTGCGTTCGCGATCGTGTCGGTCAACCCCTTGCAGCACCCTGCGCAGCGGCGCGGCAAAGCCCAGGCATCATGAAGTTCGGCTCAAGCCGGATCGGCTCTACCTCACGCCATGTCCTGGATGCGCATGTCTTGAATGCGGCTTTTCTTTGTCCGTGCCTTGAACCGATCCAATCGCCGAAGCGATGTGTACCGGCCAGGTCGTCGTCACGGTCCATGACCGTCCTTCCAAGTTCGCGTGCGGGGCCTCTTGACCGATACGGTTGTGAGTCGGTTGCGGCGCGAATCGCGCGACGCACGCAAGATTCGCTATTCCGCTTCTCAGATCACGCTGTCAACAAAAAGCGTCACGAATGACGTGAAAACGATCGATTTTTTTTGTATTTTGCAAATAAACCTCATCGTGCGGCATCGCGCACTGTTCGCGCGGCCGTTTTCGCAGTGGAATTTTCGGCAAGCGATACGTTTCGTCGCGGACGCGCGGCGCGGCGCGGCGGTGCTAAGATCCGCTACCGGCGTTATCAGATCGGAACGAATTGCGCGGCGCTTGTGTACCGGATTGCATGATGCACCAGGCTCGCAGGGAACGAAGAGCATCCGCTGATTGTCGCATCGCAGACGACACGGTAGAATAACTGTCCCTGGAGATTTGGAAATCCTCCCTTAATTTCTCTGACAGCTGATCACCCTTGCTGACCGCGGCAAGACGCTTGTTTTATGGCTCCGGCTTGAACTTCGCGCCGTTGCGGTGACTAATGCAGCGGTAAAACAGGAGTTGATGCTTGGCCATGACGCCGCCTGGACCCAGCGAAGAAGAGATGACTTGGCCACCGCCTTTAGCGGCTTCCGATTGGCGGATGCCCGGCTGGGGAACCACGCTGGGCCGCGGCATCGCCGGTCACTGCCCGCATTGCGGCATGGCGCCGATCTTCAATGGATATCTGCAAGTTTGCGAAACCTGCGCGGCCTGCGCCGCACCTTTGGGACAGATGCCGGCCGACGATACGCCGCCTTACATCGCCATGCTCGCGGTGATGCACGTCGTCGGGCTGTTCATCGTGCTGAGCTTTCTCTGGCATCTGCATCCTGGTTCGATCGGGATCGGATTTCTGTTAGTGCTGCTGGTTCTGGTATGCCTGATCGCCTTGCGCATGGCCAAGGGTGCGGTGATCGGCATTCTGCTGAAGCTGGACAATAACCGGGAGAAGCCAAATGGCTGAAGCAGGCAAGACGCTGCCGGCGAAAGGCCGCCTGACCCGGATTGTCCTGGAAGGTGAATCGCTGCACCGGCTCTCGCCTTTGCAGGAGGCTGACCGCGCGCAGGCTGTGAAGGATCTGGAAACGGAGAACGAATTCGCCGCCACCCTGCACCCGCATGTCCAGAGCATTCTGCATCTTTCCATCCAGGAAGGCCGGCTGGTGTTCGACATCCGCACCGCCAAGGATGAACCGCTGGTCGCTGTCGTGCTGGCGCTCGGCCCGTTCAAGATGCTCGTGAAAGACTACCAGATGCTGCTGGACAGCTATGCCGGCGCCATCGCCGATGGCCGCGAATCAAAGATACAGGCAATCGATATGGGCAGGCGCGGCCTGCACAACGAAGGTGCGACGCTGATACAGGAGCGGCTACGGGGCAAAGTTGCTATCGATTTTCCGACGGCCAGACGTTTGTTCACGCTGGTTTGCGCGCTGCATCAACATCTTTAAAAGAGCCGCCGAAGGCAATCCGGCCGGATAAGCTGGCACGGCAGATAGGACTGACTGCGATGAAAATTGATGGCACGCCCTTTCGCTCGATCTGGGTGGATGAGACGGATCACTGGTCGATCCGGATCATTGACCAGACGAAACTTCCCTGGTCGGTGGATCTCCTGCGGCTGATCAGCATGGACGAGATCGCGCACGCCATTCGCGCCATGCTGGTGCGCGGCGCGCCGCTGATCGGCGCAACCGCCGCCTATGGCGTTGCGCTGGCAATGCGCGCGGATGCATCGGAAGCCAGCCTGAACCATGCGATCAGCGTGCTGGGTGCGGCGCGGCCGACCGCGATCAACCTGCGCTGGGCGCTTGCGCGGATGCGCGAAAAGCTTCTTGCCTTGGGCACCAGCGCCCGCCTGGCTGCGGCCTATGCCGAAGCCGCGGCAATCTGCGATGAAGACGTCGCCACCAACAAGGCCATCGGCGTGCACGGCCAGCCACTGATCGAAGCGCATGCAAGCGCCGACCGCCGCGTCAACGTGCTTACCCATTGCAATGCCGGATGGATCGCCACAGTCGATTACGGCACCGCGCTCGCACCTATATATATGGCGCATGATAGAGGCATCGACGTGCATGTCTGGGTCGACGAAACGCGGCCGCGCAACCAGGGCGCATCGCTCACCGCCTGGGAGCTCGGCAAACACGGCGTGCCGCACACGGTGATATCCGATAACGCCGGCGGCCATCTGATGCAGCGCGGCGCTGTCGACCTCGTCATTGTCGGTACCGACCGCGTCACCCGTTCCGGCGACGTCGCGAATAAAATCGGCACCTATCTGAAAGCCTTGGCGGCGCGCGACAACGGCGTGCCGTTCTGGGTCGCACTGCCCTCCTCCACCATCGACTGGACGATCAGCGACGGCCTTTCCGACATTCCGATCGAGGAGCGCGCGCAGACCGAGGTGACGACCATGACCGGCCGCGCGCTGGACGGCTCGATCGCCACCATCCGCATCGTGCCGAGAGACAGCCCCGCCGCGAACCCGGCCTTCGACGTCACGCCCGCGCGGCTGGTCTCCGGCCTGATCACCGAACGCGGCCTGTGCGCCGCGAACGAGCAAGCACTGACGGCGCTTTTTTGCGAGGCAGCGAAGTAGTTCTTTTTTGAAAAAAAGCACCAAAAAACTTTTGTTCCCCAGGAGCGCTGGCGCTGCAAACGCCCATGGCGCAACGGCCAAAAGTTTTTTTGCTTCTTTTTTTTCAAGAAAAGAAGCGCTTCTCTTTCTCTTCCTCACTTCCTGCGTAGCCCCTGATGCGCATGCGCCGGCCTTTGCGCAGCGGGATTACGCGCCGTTTTCTCGCGCCGATGCGGTAGCGGTGGCGACAAATGAGTGGCGGCTCTGGGGCATGCGCGTCGATGACAAATGGGGCGCCGGCTACGTGCAGCGCGACGCCACAATGGCGGAGCGGCAGCCCGGGCTATGGCAGCGCGTCGGCGAATATTGGTGGGTGGGCATGAACGCCGGCGAGCCGGATAATGCCTGGACCGGAAAACATGATGCGGATGGCAGGGTATTTTCGGTCGCGGTTAACGGAAATTACGCCTGGTCGGCTGCTTTCATATCCTATCTGATGCGGATCGCCGGAGCGGGAGAGAATTTTCCGTATTCACCGGATCACGCCCGCTATATCAACTACGCCGCCCGCGCGGCCAAAGGCGAGATCAAAAACCCGCTGCTGATTGCCGAGAACCCGGCTAAATACGCGCCGCGCCTGGGCGATTTGATCTGTTTCGGGCGCGGCCAGGGGCGCGATCTCACCTTTTCGGACCTGCCGACATCGCATGCGTTTCCCGGTCATTGCGGCATCGTCGTGGCAGGCGCCGTGCATCGCTTGAGCGTCGTCAGCGGCAATGTCGACGATGCGGTGGTGCTGCAGCACGTGCCGGCGGATGATGCGGGTAGAGTCGGGTTGCCCTGGATGGTGGTGCTGCGGGTGATGTATCAGCGCTGAAGGAGACGCGCCGCCGCCGCGTCAGCTCAGCGATCTCGATGCCATTTCGAAGCTGTTATGGCTCAGATTTTCGATATCGTGGATGCGCTGCAGCTCGGCGCGCATCAGCTCCTGGCGGGTTTTATCGAAGCGGCGCCAGCTGCCGAGCGCGGTGAGCAGCCTGGCCGCGATCTGCGGATTGATGGGATCGACCCGGATGATGATATCGGCAAACAGCCGGTAGCCGGCGCCTGACTTGTCATGAAACGCCGCCGGATTGGCGGTAAAGGCACCGATCAGCGCGCGCAGGCGGTTGGGATTTCTGATGTCGAAATCCGGGTGTCGGGTCAGTGTTTTGACGCGCTCCAAAGTATCCGGCGCGGCCGAGCGCGCCTGCACGCCGAACCATTTGTCCAGCACCAGCGGGTTGTCTTTCCACGCATCGTAGAAGGCGGCGATGGCTTTATCGCGCGCCGCATCCGGCTGGTCCGCCAGAATGGTAAGGGCGGCGAGTGTATCGGTCATGTTGGCGTTGGCCGCATATTGCGCCTCCGCCGGCGCGGTTTCTCCCGCCGCCGCCAGATAGCCCAACGCCGCGTTTTTCACCGCCCTCGCGCCCATTGCCTCGCCGGAAAGGTCATGCGGATCGGCTTGGCCGAAGGCGGCGTAGGCGGCTTCGAATTCCGGCTGCAGCGCCTTGCCCAAAGCCGCGCGCGCCGCGCTGCGAACCGCGTGGATGGCATCCGGATCGACCACATCCATGCTATCCGCCAGCAGGCTTTCGCTTGGCAGAACCAGCGCCTCCGCGGCAAAGGCGGAATCGGTTTCCGCCTCCCGCAGGATGCCGGCAATGGCTTCGTGCAGCCCATCTTCGAGCACAAACGCCTCGCCACGCTGCTGCGCGGCGATGGCATCCAGCAGCACCAAGGTTGCGTATTGCTGCAGGGCGTCCCAACGATTGAACAAATCGCTGTCATGCGCGCTAAGGAACCGTAGGCGCTCGCGGCTCTGCCCCAGCAGCTTGATCGGCGCAGAGAAATTGCGGAACAAGGATGCTACCGGCTGCTCCGCCAGACCCTCGAACGTGAATTTTTTCTCAGGCGCATCGAGAACCAGCGTTTCGGCCCGTATCTCCTCGCCGGATGGATCGATCAGTCCGAGCGCTACAGGGATCAGGAACGGCTTCTTCTCTGGCTGTCCCGGCGTCGGTTTGGTGTTCTGCCGCAGCGTCAGCGTATAGGTTTTCGCAGCCGCATCGAAAAATTCTTCGAAGCTGATCTCCGGCGTGCCGGCCTGCTCGTACCAGCGCATGATCTGCTTGAGATTAAGCTCGCCGGCGGCTTCCTGCATGGCGGCGAAGAAATCCTCGACCGTGGCGGCGGAGTTGTCGTTGCGGGCGATGTAGGTATCCATGCCCTTGCGAAATCCTTCGCGCCCCAGCAGAGTCTGATACATCCGCACCACCTCGGCGCCTTTTTCGTAGATCGTGGTGGTGTAGAAATTATTGATCTCGAGGTAGCTATCGGGCCGCACCGGGTGGGCCAACGGTCCGGCATCGTCGCGAAACTGCGCGGTGCGCAGCAGCCTGACATCGGCGATCCGTTTCACCGCAGCGCTGAACTGGTCGGACATGTATTCCTGGTCGCGGAACACCGTCAGGCCTTCCTTTAGCGAAAGCTGAAACCAGTCGCGGCAGGTGACGCGATCGCCGGTCCAGTTATGGAAATATTCATGGGCGACGACGCGCTCGACATTCTGAAAATCCGTATCGGTCGCGGTCTGTGGGCTGGCGAGCACATAGGCGGTGTTGAAGATGTTGAGGCCTTTGTTCTCCATCGCGCCGGCGTTGAAATCGCTCACCGCGGCGATGTTGAAAATATCCAGATCATATTCCAGCCCGAAGCGCTGCTCATCCCATCGCATGGAGTTCTTCACCGCCGCCATGGCGTGGCCGCAGCGGGTCTCGTTGCCTTTTTGCACGTAGATACCGAGATCGACATGCCGGCCGGAGCTTGTGGTGAATTCATCCTTTAACGCCACCAGATCGGCCGCCACCAATGCGAACAGGTAAGCTGGTTTCGGGTGCGGATCCTGCCAGGTTGCCCAATGGCGCTCGCCTGCCTCGCCGGACGCGATCACATTGCCGTTCGAAAGCAGAACCGGATAAGCGGCCTTATCGGCGTTGATGGTGACCTTGTAGCGCGACATCACGTCCGGGCGGTCGGGGAAATAGGTGATGCGGCGGAAACCTTCCGGCTCGCACTGGGTGAAGAACCCGGCGCCCGACATATACAGGCCGGAAAGCTCGGTATTCGTCTCCGGTGCGATTTCCACTTCGGTTTCCAGTACAAACGCGTCCGGAACGTCATCGATGGTAAGCGTGCTCCGGCCGACGGCATACCGGTTATCGCCAAGTTTTTCGCCGTTCAGGCTGAGCGCGCGCAATGTCATCGCCTTGCCGTTCAGCACCAGCGGCGCATTTACCCGCGTCGAGGCTGGGTTGCGCGCGATTTGAAGTTTTGCCCGCACCCGCGTGGCCTGCGGCGATAGGTCGAAAGACAGCTCGACCGCGTCGACCAGAAAATCAGGCGGTGTATAATCGGCGAGCCGCGTGGCGCGGCGCTCCGGCGGCCGGCGTTCTTCCGGGGCAGCGATCGATCCTTCGGCCATAACAATTCCTAATCTTTAAAAGCGCCGTTCACCGGCGGAACCCAATGGTAAATCCCTAGCGTGATGGCATATGGTACGCCATGCCCGATGGTACATCCCAGCTGACCCTGGCGCTGCATCCGAAGATTTCCGAGATCGGCCAGGCTGCCTGGGACGAGTGCGCCGGCGATGAAAATCCTTTCGTCAGCTACGGCTTCCTGTCGGCGCTGGAGGATAGCGGCTCGGTCGGCAAGCAGAGCGGCTGGCATCCGCGCTACGCAGTGTTGCAGAACGGGCAAGGCGAGATCATGGCGGTGGCACCCGCCTATGCAAAAACGCATTCGCAAGGCGAGTATGTGTTCGACCATTCCTGGGCCAATGCGCTGGAGCGCGCCGGCGGCCGATACTATCCGAAACTGCAGGTAGCGGTGCCGTTTTCTCCGGTGCCTGGTCCGCGCATTTTAGCGAAACCCGGCTTTCCCATCGCGGCGATGGCGGAAGCTCTGGTGCAGGCGGCGCAGGAGCTGCGCTGCTCCTCGGTGCACGCGACCTTCTGTACGGAGGCGGAGTGGGACGCGCTGGGTAAGGCCGGCTGGCTGCAGCGCCTGGGCACGCAATTCCATTGGGAAAATGGCGGCTACACGAGTTTCGACGATTTTCTTGCCGCCCTCTCCTCGCGCAAACGCAAAGCCATAAAGCGCGAGCGCCGCGACGCCGCAATGGGGCTGAACTTCCGCGCGGTCAGCGGCGCCGAGCTGACGCCGAAAATCTGGTCGGCCTTCTATAAGTTCTACCTCTCCACCGTCGATCGTAAATGGGGCGGTGCCTATCTCAACCGCGAATTCTTTACGCTGTTGGGCGAACGGCTCGGCGACAAGGTGGTGCTGATGATCGCCGAGCGCGACGGCAAGCCGATTGCCGGCGCGCTGAACCTGCGCGGCAAACACGCGCTGTACGGCCGCAACTGGGGCACGGCGGAAGACGTGCCGTTTTTGCATTTCGAACTATGCTATTATCAGGCGATCGACTACGCCATCGCGCATGGCCTGCAACGCGTCGAAGCCGGCGCGCAAGGCGAGCACAAGATCCAGCGCGGTTATATACCCAAGCCGACCTATTCCGCGCACTGGATCGAACATCCGGGCCTGGCCAATGCGGTGGCCGAATTCCTGGACAAAGAGCGGCTCGGCATGCTGGCCGCGATGGCGCAGATGGCTGAGGAAAGTCCATATAAGAAGAATGGCGGCCAAGACTGATCTATGTAGCCCTATTGTAGCGACACGGGCGGTTGTGGGGCCAATCGTTGGCGCAATCGTCAATCGTTACTTTTGCAGGCAACAGGCAAGGATTCAGGATGACCGCACGGGCATATGGGAAACGTCTCAGCGCTCGCGCTCATGACGAGCGCGAGGAGAAAGCGCGCGTCCCCATGCAGTGTCCAAGGTTCTGGACCAAGAGCGGGCCGGCACGCTCGCCGCCATGGCACAGATAGATGAGGAAGGCCCGTGTAAGAAGGTTGCGCAAGATGTATAGCATGGTCTAATCCGGCGCCCCATGGTCAAACTCCGTTTCGCGCCCAGCCCTACCGGCTATATGCATGTCGGCAACGCCCGCACGGCGCTGGTGAATTTCCTTTATGCGCGCAGCCAGAACGGCGTGTTGCTCCTTCGCGTGGACGATACCGACACGGCGCGCGGGCGGCCGGAATATGAGCAGGCGATTTATGACGATCTGCACTGGCTCGGGCTGAACTGGGACGAGACCGACAAGCAATCGCTGCGAGTGGCCCGCTACGCGAAGGTGGCGGAAGAATTGAAAGCCGCCGGCCGGCTCTATCCTTGTTTCGAGAACGAAGAAGAACTGGCCGCCAAGCGCGCCGCGCTGGTCAAACGCAAATTGCCGCCGGTCTATGACCGCGCCGCCTTGAGCATGACGGCGGAACAGCGCCTGGCCGCGGAAGCCAACGGCAAGCTGCCCTACTGGCGCTTCAAACTCTCCGAAGGTGCTGCCGCCTGGCAGGACCTTGTGCTCGGCAACCGCACGGTCAAATTCGGCACCGTCTCCGACCCCGTGCTGATCCGCGCCGACGGCACGCCTTTATACACGTTCACCTCGGTGGTGGACGATGTGGACCACGCCATCACCCATATCATCCGCGGCGAGGACCATGTGACCAACACCGCCGTGCAGATCGATCTGTTCCAGGCGATGACGCAGAATATGCTGCCGCGCTTCGCCCATCTGCCGCTGATCAGTGACGGCGGGGGCGAAAAACTCTCAAAGCGCCTGGGCAGTATCTCGCTGCGCTCGATGCGCAAAGACGGTATCGAGGCGCAAGCGATCACCGCCTATCTGGCACGGCTCGGCACCAGCAAAGACCCGGCGCCGCTGCCGCTAGACGCGCTGGTGGCGGCGTTCAACATCGCCGATTTCGGCCGGTCCTCGCCGCGTTTCGATGCGAAACAGCTGCTGGCGCTGAATCGCAAAATCCTGCACGGCCTGGATTACGAAGCGGTACGCGACCGCTTGCCAGAAAATGCGGGAGCAGAATTCTGGCTGGCGATACGCGGCAATCTCGATCTGCTGACCGAGGCGCGGCTGTGGTGGAACGTCGTGGCCGGCGACATCACGCCGCCGGAGCTCGGGCCGGAAACAGCATTTTTGCAGGAAGCTGCCAAGCTGCTGCCGCCCGAACCCTGGGGACCGGAAACCTGGAAAAGCTGGACCCGCGAGATCAGTGAGATGACCGGCGCCAAAGGCCGCGCCTTGTACCAGCCGCTGCGCCTGGCGCTGACGGCGGAGGACCATGGGCCGGAAATGGCCGCCTTGCTGCCCTTGATCGGATTCAAGCGCATCGCCGACCGCCTTGGCCGCCGCGTTGTCTAGCCGGGCCGGCGCGTCTATGGTCCGCCCGCCAAAGGAATGAAGGATAGAGGTTGAGACCGCGTGGTTGATATATTCGACGAGATTTCCGAGGATCTGCGTGCCGAACGCGCGGTCGCCTTGCTGCGGCGCTATGGTGTGCTGTTCATCGGCGCCGCAATTCTAGTGCTGCTGGCAGTCGCGGGACAGCAGGTCTGGCTGTCCTACCAATCCCGGCAGAACAATGCGGCAGCCGCAAAATTTCTTGCGATCACCGAACAGGTCGACGCGCTTGGGGCAACCATCACAGACCTGCAGCGCATCGCCAACGCCCAGGCATTGGCTAATTTTGCCGACACCGCCCCCGCCGGCTACCGAACCCTAGCCGATCTGCGCGCCGCCGGCCTGTACGCCGCCGCTGGCAAGGTGCCGCAGGCGGAAGCGCTTTGGAACAACGTCTCAGCCGATACCGTCGCCGACCCGCTGCTGCGGCAGCTGGCAAACCTGCTCTGGGCGCAGCACGGATTAGGCAGCGCCCCCAACGCGCAGGTGGAAGCGCGGCTCGACCCGCTGACCGGCTCCGAGAATATCTGGCACGGCCTAGCCCAGGAAACCCAGGCGCTGCTTTATTTGCATGAAGGCATGACGGACCAGGCAAAAGCTTTGTTCAGCCAGATTGCCTCTGACCCCACGGCACCTGAAGGTGTGCGCAACCGCGCCGATGGATTGCTAGCCCAGCTGAACGGATGAACCATAAAATGACGCTTAAACTGCCGCGCCGTGCGGCAATAAGTTTGCCTGCCGCGGCGCTTGCCGCCTGCACGACGCCCAAAGCGAAAATCAGGGGCGTGCAAATCCCCGTTATCCCGGTGACGCAAGGCCTGAGCGTGGCCGAGGACGCTGCGGCGGTAAGCCTGCCGGCCCCTGTCCTCGTTACATCTTGGCCGCTTTTGCTGGCAGGCCCCGACCACGCGCCCGGCAACCTCGCCGGCCCGACCGGCTTCCACCAAAGCTGGCGCGTGAAGATCGGCACCCCCGGCGGCTACCGGCAGCCGCTGGTGGCCAGCCCCGTCGCCGCCAATGGTCTGGTTTTCACCATGGATGCGGACGCCAATGTCAGCGCCTTCTCCCTGGCCAGCGGGGAGCGGCAGTGGCGCACCATTACCCGGCCAAAGCACGTTACGCTGGTCAATATCGGCGGCGGCATCGGCTATGATTCCGGCACCGGCAGCGACATCCTGTACGCCAGCACCGGCTTCTCCGAGCTGCTGGCTTTGGATGCGGCGAGCGGCAAGATCATCTGGCGGCAGAAGCTGGATTTTCCGGCCCGTTCGGCGCCAACCATCGGCGGCGGCATCGTCGCGCTGAATATCCAGAACGATCTGCTGCTCACATTCGACCCCGCCTCCGGCACGCCGGGCTGGCGCTATACCGGGAACATCTCGCAGGTGACGACGTCGGTCGCGCTGGCGGGCGCGCCGGCGATCGATTCCGGCATCCTGATCGCCGGGTTCTCCTCCGGTACGCTGGCGGCGCTGGATGTGAATTCCGGCACGCCGTACTGGGAGCAGAGCCTGGCTTCCGCGTACGGCCAGTCGAGCGACCTGGATTTCTCCGACATTCCGGGCGCGCCGGTGATCTCGAACGGCGTGGCCTACGCAGCCAGCCTGGGCGAGACCATGATGGCGGTGGATATACGCTCGGGCGCAAAAGTCTGGACGATCGACGCCAGCGGATCGGAGGCGTTCTGCGCCGCCGGCGGCTTCGTCTTCGTGCTGGACACGGATGAGAAGCTGGCTGCGATCCATGCCGATGACGGGCTGGTGAGCTGGACCCTGCAGCTGCCGCCATATAACAATGTCAAAAAGAAAAAAGGTCCGAAAACTTGGAACGGGCCGGTCATGGTGAACAGCGAATTGCTGCTGACCAGCACAATGGGCGATGTGATCACGGTCGATCCGATCGCCGGCGCCATCAGCAGTATGCAAAAACTCGGCGGGCCGGCGGACTTGCCGCCGATTGTCGTTGGTGGTTCGCTGCTGCAGCTCACCCGCGACGCCGTCCTTACCGCTTATAGCTGATTTGAACTCATGACATGTTGCCGAAAGTCGTTATCACCGGCCGGCCCAATGTCGGCAAAAGCACTTTATTCAACCGGCTGATCGGCCAGCGCCTGGCGCTGGTGGCCGATACGCCGGGGGTGACGCGCGACCGTAAAGAAGCCGAGACGATCCTGGCCGGCACCAAAATACTGCTGGTCGACACCGCCGGCCTGGAGGAATCCGCCCCGGACACCTTGCCCGGCCGGATGCGCGCTTCCACCAGCGCCGCCGTTGAAGACGCGGCCTTGGTGATCTTCTGCTTCGATGCCCGGATGGGGCTGCTGCCGGAAGACAAGCATTTCGCCAACTGGCTGCGCCGCAGCAGAAAATCGGTGCTGATCGTCGCCAACAAGGCGGAGGGCAAGGCGGCCAACGCTGCGCTGGAAGCCTATGAGCTCGGCCTGGGCGACCCGATCGCGGTTTCGGCCGAACATAATGAAGGCATCTACGGCCTGATGACCGAAATCGCCGAGATGCTGCCGAAAGCCGATGAGGTGGAAGAAGACGCGGCATCCCTGCCGCTGCATTTCGCCATCGTCGGCCGCCCGAACGCCGGAAAATCGACGCTGAGCAATACCCTGCTGGGCACCCAACGCGTGATCACCGGCCCGGAGCCGGGCCTGACGCGCGATTCCATCAGCGCCGATTTTACCGGGCCGGATGGCAAATTCTACCGGCTGGTCGACACCGCCGGCCTGCGCAAACGCGCCAAGGTGGATGAAGGGCTGGAGCGCATGTCCACCTCCTCGGCCATCGAGGCGCTGAAAAAGGCCGAGCTGGCGGTGCTGGCGATCGATGCGACGCGCGGGATCGACGAACAGGACCTGCATATCGCCCGGCTAATCGAACGTGAAGGCCGCGCCTGCGTCGTCGCGTTGACGAAATGGGACGCGGTGGAAGACCGCGGCGGCGCCAGGCAGCAGGTGATCGACCGGATCAGCATCTCGCTCTCGCAGATGAAGGGCATCAGCATCATCCCGATCTCCGCCGAAACCGGCGAAGGCATGGGCAAATTCTTCGCCGCATTACGCAGCAGCTACCAGATCTGGAACAAGCGCATCCCGACCTCCGCGCTGAACCGCTGGTTCGAGTCGGCGCTGGAGCGCTTTCCGCCGCCGCTGGTGGATGGCAGGCGGCTTAAATTGCGCTACGTGACGCAGGTCAAAGCCAGGCCGCCCACCTTCGCCTTATTCGGCACCCGCGCGGCACAAACGCCGGATGCCTATCACCGATATCTGGTAAACAACCTGCGCGAGGAATTTGACATGCCCGGCGTGCCGATCAGGCTGTTGATGCGCGGGACCGAAAATCCTTATGTTGATAAATAGGTAAGCGGTTTGTTCTAAAGAAAAAGAACCAAAAAGACTTCCTCAAACCGAGTTCGGGGTGTTCGATACGCCCGGCTGCAGCGTAACGAAAGTTTTTGCGCCGCTCTTCTTCAAAAAAGCGGCTGTTTCACGGAGCGACCGCGTCCAGGCGGCGCTGCAGGAAGGCTAGCACGACGGCTTCCTCCGGGCGCAACGAGGCGAGCTCGGTTGCGAGTTCGTATTCGACCTCGTGCTGCAGTTCCAACACCAGCTCGTCCGACAAATAGCTTTTCAAAACTTCCGGGTGCACGTAGCATTTGCGGCAAATCGACGGGGTATTTCCAAGGCGCGCGGAAACCTTCTCGATCGCAGCGCGTACATTGCGTTTTGCCGCAGTCTGGCTGCTGAACTTCTCGAACTCAGTCAGCGCCATGGCGGCCAGCACCGTTCCGGTCCAGGTACGAAAATCCTTGGCGGTGATGCTGCGGCCGGAAATTTCCTTAAGGTACAGGTTGACGTCGCCGGAAGTGACGTCATGCCGTTCGCCCTCCTCATCGACATACTGAAACAAATGCTGACCCGGCAGCTCCTGAATCGCTTTGACGATGCGGGCGACCCTGCGATCGCGGATCTTCAGCCGCCATTCCTTGCCGCTTTTGCCCTTGAAGGCAAATTTCAGATCCGAGCCTTCCACCGCGACATGACGATTGTTCAGCGTTGTCAGGCCGTAGCTTTTGTTCTGCTTGGCATAATCTTCGTTGCCGACGCGGATCATGGTGATTTCCAGCAGATGCGCGATGGTGGCCAACACCTTCTCGCGCGGCAGGCCGCGCAAGCCCATATCCGTGTCGATCCGGGCGCGCACCGTGGGCAAAGCGGCAGCAAATTCCAGCATGTGCTGGTATTTCGTTTCGTCCCGCGATTCCCGGAATTTTGGATGATAGCGATACTGCTTGCGGCCTTTGGCGTCGCGGCCGGTTGCCTGCAGATGGCCGTCAGGGCTAGGGCAGATCCAGACATCCTGGTAGGCCGGCGGGACGGCGAGTTTCTTGATCCGCTCCAGCGTTTTTGGATCGGTAAGCATTTTGCCGTTCGGCTTGAAGTAGTCGAAGCCATCGCTGCCTGGCTTGCGGCTGATGCCCGGCTTATCATCTGTGACATACACCAGGCCAATGCCCACAGCCGGCTCCCGCGGATCGGCCGGCGCCGTGTCGGCATTCGCGTGTCGCAGGCTGTCCATCACTTTTCCGTTCGATGCAATTCAAAGACATTGGGTGGGGCCGAATTAAAAGCAATTGCAATGGCTTACCAACAGAAATTTCATATTGACGCAAGCTGCGGCGCATTGACCCTCTACGCCGGATGGTACCACCGTTACGACGATACATGATCGAATGGCGGACAGCATGAGCAAGAAAAGCGGTAGCGAGCCCAAAGCTGGAGACAAGGTCGCATGGGATTCCAGCGGCGGCCACTCCGAGGGCAAGGTAGTTCGCAAGGTTACCAGCCCAACCAGCATCAAGTCGCATAAGGTAAAGGCGTCGCCGGAAAATCCTGAGTTCATCGTCAAAAGCGATAAGACGGGCAAGGTTGCCGCGCATAAGGCAAGCGCCTTGAAGAAGGGCTGACGCCAGCGAAAGCGCCGGCTCAGGAGATGACCGGCAGATTAATTTCGTTCAACGCGGATCGCCGCCATATCTAAACCCCTGCTTATTCCTAGATTGGTTCCTGATGTTCAGGAACAAATCGCTGAAAATCGCGCTAATTGCGCATGCAAAACATCCCATTCGCGAACCCTTCGCCGGCGGTTTGGAATGTCATACCGCTGTTCTGGCTCAAGGTTTGCGAGCACGCGGGCATTTTGTCACCTTGTTCAGCGCCGGCGGCGGCAAAGCCAGCCCGTTGCAGGAGAATTTCTGCCGCGAGCTGGCAGCGTTCGCCGGCTACCCCGATGGCGGCTTTGCTTATGAGCATAGCGCCTACCATAATTTGATGCAGTCCATCGGCAACAGAAATTTTGACATCGTCCATAACAACTCACTGCATTATCTGCCGGTGGCGATGGCGGATCGGCTTGCCATACCCATGGTAACGACGCTGCATACGCCGCCTTTTTGGGAGATGGCCGGCAGCATTCAGCTAAGCCGGCATACCAACAACTGCTTCGTCGCTGTTTCAGCCTCGGTTGCTAAAAGCTGGTCTTGCCTGACGGATGTGCATCACGTCATTCCAAACGGAGTCGATCTTAAAACATTTGTTTTTCAGGCAATCCCGGATAATGAACCCTATCTTTTCTGGTCCGGCCGGATCGTGCCTGAGAAGGGTCTGCATTTGGCGATCGACGCTGCCGGAATGGCGCGAATGAAGCTGCTGTTTGCGGGTCCGGTATCGGACGCGTTGTATTTCGAACAGGATATCCGCCCGCGGTTCGGCGATCAGGTGCGCTATATGGGGCATCTAGATCACGCACGTCTGACGGCGCTGAAGGGCGGCGCAAGGGCCTGCCTTTGTACGCCGATGTGGCAAGAACCCTACGGACTTGTCGTGGCGGAAGCGCTTGCTTGCGGTACGCCCGTCGCCGGCTTCGCGCAGGGCGCATTGCCGGATCTGATCGACGGCAAATCCGGTGCGCTGGTCGAAGCCGGCGATGCACAGGCGCTGGGCCGGGTGGCTTGCGCGGTGCAATCCCTCTCGCGACGTGATTGCCGCGACCGCGCGGAGGAGATCGGCGACGCGGAGAAAATGATCCTGGGCTATGAGGATCTATATGAGGAGCTGCGCACGACACCTTGGGTGAGGCAGGCCGGCAAGGCAAACTGGTATCAAGGGTTGCTGAGCCGCGAATCCCTGCGGGACCATTATCTTCGGCATTTGCCGGCGGATTTCAGTGAGGTGGCGTAAGCCGCCCATGAGCAGAATTATCGGATATTATGTGCACCATCAGGGCCGAGGGCATCTTGCCCGCGCATTGGCGATCGCCCGCTACCAGCCGGAGTGCTTCGTGCTGCTTGGATCCGGTCTGGCGGGGCAGACGGGGGACGTGCGGTTTATTGAGCTTGCTGCGGACCTGCCTGATCCCGCGACTTACTTCGATGACTATGCCAGGCACTCCGCCAGCCTGCATTACGCGCCACTCGGGCATGCCGGCATTCGCAACCGCGTAGCGGCGCTGACGGCTTGGATCGCGCGCGCGCAACCTGCGCTGATCGTCTGCGATGTCTCGGTCGAGATCGCCATGCTGGCAAGGCTGACCGGCACGCCGGCGGTCTATGTGCGGCTGAACGGCGATCGCGGCGATCCGCCGCATTGCGAGGCCTTCCGTGCCGCCAAGGCGCTGCTGGCGCCGTTCCATGCCGAGCTGGACGATCCTGCAACGCCGGCTTGGGTGCGTGAGAAGACCGCGTATTTTCCCGGCATCGCCACGTCAAACCGAGCGGGTTTGTCGGCAGCCGACATCATCCTCGTCGTCAACGGCGCCGGCGGAGAAGAGCTGGACGGCGAAACGATCGCATCGGCTGCACGCGCCATGCCGGCTTGGCGCTGGCGCGTCATTGGCCCGGCTTCGGCGCCGTTAGGGTTGCCTGCGAATATGACGATACTTGGCTGGATCGAGCATGCGGAGGCGGAGATTGCTGATGCGACGGTCATCGTCGGCGCCCCCGGCGATGGATTGGTCGGCGCGGTCATTGCGGCCAAAAAACGTTTTCTGGCGCTGCCGCAGCCGCGGCCGTTTAACGAGCAGCATGCCAAGGCGAGCCGGCTGGCCGCGCTGGGCGCGGCGATCGCGCTGCAGGCCTGGCCGCCGGCCGAAGCGTGGCCGGCTTTGATCGAGCGCGCGCTGTCGCTGGATCTATCGCCACTTAAAGCACTGCACGATCCGGATGGCGCGAAGAAGGCATGCAATTTTCTGACCTCTGAATGCATGAAGATTTCTGCGTGAAGGGTGTGAGCGTGCTCACGCTTGTTAAAAACCGGGAAGCGCATTTGCTGCAGCTTATCGAGGGCTTGCGGCGCAGCGACGTGCAGCCTTGCGAGCTTGTGATCGTCAATATGGGCGATGCGCCGTTGCAGATTGGGCAGGCCGCGTTTCCTGTGCAAGTCGTTGCCTGTCGCTCCCTTGGCTTGCCGCTGGCGCAGGCCCGCAATCTTGCCGCCGCGCAGGCGCGTTGCGAAAAACTGCTGTTTCTCGATGTCGACTGTATCCCCTGTCGCGGGCTGCTGGCTGGGGTCAACGCCGCCCTGGATGATTTCAAAGGCTTGCTCTGCGCGGAGGTCCGGTATCTGGCGGCGCAGGATTTTAGCTCCGGCTGGCAGGAGGCGGAGTTGCTGCGCAACGCAATGCGGCATCCGGTGCGCGATTTTCCGGTGAGCGGGCTGAGGCAAGAGCGGAATTACGGCCTGTTCTGGTCGCTCGCCTTCGCCATCCGGCGCGCGCAGTTTCTTTTCCTCGGCGGCTTCGATGAACGCTTCACCGGCTACGGCGCGGAAGACACCGATTTCGCGATGCGCGCCCGCAATGCTGGTATCGCCTTTGCCTTGCTGGGAGGCGCCGGCGCCTTGCATCAGCGCCACGAGGTCTTCGATCCGCCGCTGCAGCACTTTCAGGACATTCTGAGCAATGCGCAATTGTTTCACGATATCTGGGGCGAATGGCCGATGGCAGGGTGGCTCGACGCTTTCATTGCTCTGGGCCTGGTTAAAATCGAACATGGCAGGCTGCTTATGCTCAGGCGGCCGAATGCCGGCGAACTTGCCGCGGCCAGACGGAACGATTTGGCACCGTTTTGAGCTGACAACGGCCTTGTCATTTGCTGGCGTAACCCGTGGCGGCGATTTGACGGCGATTACAGTCCGTTACATTATATGATATTCCGGTCGCTATGGCGCTGTTTCGGAGGATATCAATGCAAGGGCAATGCGAAATGAGGCTGCACTTCGTTCACTGGATGTTGCTCTAGCCTCGGCAATGGAGCTTCTTGCACCGCCGGAGCGCCATTTGCTGCGAGCCTGCCTGCTGGAGGGGGACGCGGCGCACGAAGCTTTCCAGGCGTGGCGGCCCTACGGCCAGCCCGGCACGTTGGAAGGGCGATATCTGCGACTGATGCCGCTGCTCTACGCCAGCCTGACCCGGCTTGGCATCGACGATCCGATGCTGCCTTGGTTGCGTGGCCTGACCAAGCATAACTGGCTGATCGGCTTGCTGCGTAAGCAGATGATGGAGGAGGTGCTTGCGGGTCTGGCGGCAGCCGAGTTGCCGGTGGTGCTGATCAAGGGGGCGGCGTTGCTTGCGCGCTGGCCGGCGCAGACGGATACACGGCCGATGGGCGACTTCGATCTGCTTGCGCCCTTGCCACGCATCCGCGACGCGCTGGCGGTTTTGCGCGGCCTGGGCTGGCAGACGCCGCCGCCGCATCTGCTGAACGCAGGCGATCTGCAGACCGGTCACGCCATCGGCGTGCGCGCCCGTCAGGATATTTGGATCGATCTGCACTGGAAACCGGCTGCCGCGGTTGGCGACCTTGCCTATGCCGAAGCGTTGATCGCGGATTCCGAGCCTGGCCGGTTCGGCGCCCGCCCGGTGGCGGTCGCCAGCCTGGCGGATCATCTATTCGTGCTGCTTGCCCATGCTTTCTTCAACGCCGCCGACCGGCGGATCGATTGGGTGGCGGAGGCGGCCATGCTGCTCGGCCGGGCCGGGCGGCAATTGAATTGGCGGCGATTTCAAATGCTGGCTCGGCAATACCGGCTGCAGCGCTGGAGCCAGGTGGCGCTGGCCGAGATCGCCGGGTTCGTGGCGCCGGGCCTGCTTGCGCAAGCGTTGCCCGCGCGGGGCTGGATATCGAGCGCGCAGCAACGTGAAATCAAGGCCCGTGCGAGCGATCCGCCGTCACCCGCCGGCGCGCTGCGGCGGGCGCTCGGCAATCGCGGCCGTGGCGGAACCGGCCGAAGCGCCGCCTTGGCCGACCCGGTTTTCCTGACCTCGCTGAAGGACACGCTCGGGTTTGCTGCGTTTCCGTCTGACCGCGTGTTGCTGCGCCTGGCCAGCCTGCGCGGCCTGAAATTGGCGCTGCTCGGCCGCATCGGCGAAAGCGGATTCGTCGTTGAACGCGACGACGCCGGCAACTCGTTTTTGGCCGGATGGTCGGTGCCGGAACCGGCGGGCCGCTGGACCGACGGCAACCGGGCCTGGCTGCTGCTGCGCGTTCCCGGGCATGCCCCGGGTCCGGTCACCGTCAGGCTGCGGATCAACGGCGTGCCGGCCGCGCTGGCCCCGGCCAGCCCGCGGCTTGACGCTGAAATCTGGCTCGGCGGCAAAACCCACGCCGTCAGTTTCGAGGATGGCCGGACACCGCCGGGTCCCGTCACGCTTGGCGGACGCGTGCGGCGCTGGCGAGGTCAGAACGTGCTGCCTATGGTGATCCGGATCAGCAGCGAACTCGACCCGCAGAAACGCGGGATCGATACCACCGACAAGCGCCGCCTTGGCCTGTTCCTGGAAGCGATCGCGCTGGATTCTTGATCGGCCGCGGATTATCTCCGCCGCCGATCGAGAAACGCCTTCATGGTCCGCAGATAGTCCTCGTGCTGTTCCGGCCGCATGAGGCGCCCCATATTGGCGGCGTGCAGGCGCCGCGCATATACGAGCTCGGGCAGCATGTTCCAGCGAAAACCCAGCGCCGCCGCGCGCGCGTACCAGGCAATGAAGTCGCCATAGCGATGCGCCGGATCGAAATGTCCAAGCCGGTCGAGCGCGGCCCGGCGGATCAACAACGTGCCTTTCACCAGCCCCGGAACCGCCGGCCCTTGCAGCTGGTCAAGGGCCATGGCGTCACCCTGGAACATCGTCATATGGCCGAAAACGCCGTCCAGCGTCTCGTCCTCGCGCAATGCGGCCAGCTGCAGCCCTAGCTTGGCGGGCAGCCAGAGATCATCCGCATCGAGAAAGGCGATCAGCTCGCCGTTGGCGTATGCCAGCGCCTTGTTGAGGGCCGCGGCGACCCCCTGGTTCTGCTGGCGGACCAGAACCACCGCTGCGCCTGCGCGCTCGATCATTGCGGCGGAATCATCGGTCGAGCCATCATCCACGACGATGATCTCATCCGGCGGCCGGGTTTGCGCCATCGCCGAGGCAATCGCCGCTGCGATATACGCGGCCGCGTTGCAACAGGGGATCAGCAACGAAACCCGCATCCTAAGCCGGCGTCGACCGGGCACGGCGGCGGCGCAGGGTTCCGTGCAGGCAATCCAATAATGCCGCCTGCGTTCGTTCGATGGCGCGCGAGCGGTTGCTGCTGTGCTGGCGATAGATCAGCGTCACCGCATCGGTCAGCGCCACGCGAACGCCTGCATCCAGCAGCCGCAAATACAGGTCCACATCCTCGGCATAATCCTGCGCTGGCGCCATTCCGCCCAGGCAATGCCACACCCGCCGGCGGATCAGCCCAGTTGAAAACAGGAACGGCACGTGAATGCGGTTGGCCCGCGACAGCAGCGCATCGGCGACCGCGCCCGGCTCGACGCTGATCTCGATCCGTCCGGAGATCAGGTCGGCGCCGGGCTGCGCCGCCGCGGCCGCCAGCAGCTGGGCATTGCGATCGCCTGGCCATAGATCGTCATGGTCGAGGAACGCCAGGAATTCGCCTTGCGCCGCGCTGGCCCCGGCGTTGCGGGCGCTCGCCGGTCCGGCTTGGCGCTGCGTGACGATGCGTGCCAGAGGCGCCACGTTGCGGGCGATTTCGGCCGAGCCGTCCGTTGAGCCGTCGTCGACCACGATGATCTCCTGCACCGGACAGCTTTGCGCCAGAATGCTACGCAGCCCCGCCGCAAGATGCGCGGCGCCGTCATGCACCGGCATGATCGCGCTGATGCCGGTGGCGAGAACGCCACTCACGGGTTCAGAAATCTGCTCAGCGCCGCCAGCGCCCGCGGAAAATCCGGGCCCGGATCGAAACGCTGCGGCGGCATGGCCGCGAGCAGGCGCGAAAGCTTCTCGATCCGCGCCGCGTTGTAGCCAGGCGTTGCCGTTGTCGTATTGGCGATCATGCTGGCCAGGACCCGCGTCCGGCTGACCGGCGAAAATGTCGGCGCCGGCGCGCCGGCGCGCTCCAGCAACAGGATGGCGGCCAGCGGCGCACCCTCGATCAGCACGCCTGGGCCGCCGGAAGCAACGCGCGCCGGCAGCAGCAATTCGTGCCGGACATCGCCAAGATCGCTCGACATCTCGCGTTCCGCCGCCGCCCGCAGTTTCGGAAAATGTTCCGCCATGTCGGTGCGCAGCCGCGCCGTCGCGTAAAGCGGGGCGGTCTGCGGCCGCGCAATGTCGACCAGGACGTAGTCGTCACCGGCAAATCCCCATCCGGCTTGCGCCGCCGCCAGCGATAGGCTGGTCTTGCCGGCCTTGCCAGGCCCTGTGATCAAGATGCCGCGGCGGTTTTGCGAAATCCCGGCGGCGTGCACCGCCATCCAGTCGGTGGACGTCAACATTGCCTGGAATGTGGCAAGGAAGGGATGGGCACGCTCCCAGGACGGAATCTCGGCCGGGTCGGAGATCCAGTAACCGGCCTTCGCCGTGACATGATCCAGCAGATGCAGCGTCGGCGCGAAGCGGCCGAACCACAGCGCGTAGCCTTGCGCATCGGCACTGAACCGAATGCCGCCATCACGATCCTGCGGGACCAGCCCGGGGGTGAAGCCGCTGGCCGCGCCGGACATGGCCAGCAGCCCATAATCCGCGGCACCGCTGCCGGGTCTCGCACCTTGTTTCACCAAAGCGCCGGATAATGCCGCCTGCATGGCGAGGCTGTCGAAACCGATCGCCACCTGCAACGGGCCGACCGGGACGCACAGGCGTAGCGCAGGATCGTCCGGTACAAGGCTTGCCATCGCGGCCAGCGTCTCGCGTATCGCCGGGTCCGCCTTATGCTGGTCCACGACGTTCGGTCGTCGCCGGTTACAGGCCGTTGGCGCGCAGCGGCCAGCCCTGGTCGCTGACATCGTGGATCGGGTCGACCAGCAGCAGCCCTTGCAGATCGTCGAACCGCTCGATCGACGGCGGGACGAAGTCCTGTAGCGGCAACCCCGCAAAACCGCCGGGCGGCAGAGCCTCCGGGCTTGGCTGCAACAGGGCTTCCGACAGCAGCTGCTCCGTGAAGTACGCGATTGCGGAGGCCGCATCGGCATCGCCGGCAAAAGCGGCCGCGATCTCAATTGGCGCGAAGCCATTGCTTAGCCACCCCCAGATCGTGATGCCGCTACCGCCCAGGCTGTAAAATATTCCGGTCTCCAGATTTGCGACCACGAGCTCGTCGCCGAAATCCTTGGTGATGATCTGCGGACCCGCCGCCGCATAACGTTGCCCGGCGGCGCCGGATAGATGATTTTGTGCCATGACGCCTTCTCCGGTTCGCGCAGCAGACCATCCGCTGCGCCGCGTCCGACGATATGCGATTCGTTCGGGCGATACAATGTAGCGTTGATCGCCCGACAACCTGCGCGCGTCCGATGTCTCTACTGTTCTTGCGGCGCACAGGCGCCGCCTCACCGCAAGAGGCGCATCGGATCGGATTTTGTTATCAAGCCAGGTTGCTGCCGTATGGGGTTCGATTAACTTGTCCGGCGCGGGCTGGGACACCGCCAGCCGGCACTTCGGGAACAAGCTCGCTGCGTCACTACCAAGCAGGTGCAAGCACCACATGCCGAAGCCGCCACGCTATTTGGAACAGCTTGCCGGTGAGCTGCTCGCGCTAGGCGAGGATGCTTACTTACTTCTTCTCGATCGCCGCCTGCGCTGCTGCCAGGCGGGCTACCGGCACGCGGTAGGGGCTGCAGCTTACGTAGTCCAGGCCGACCGACTCGCAAAAGGCGATGCTGGCGGGGTCGCCGCCGTGTTCGCCGCAGATGCCTAGTTTCAGGTTCGGTTTGGTGCTGCGGCCCTTTTCCGCGGCGATTTTTACCAAGGCGCCGACGCCGTCCACGTCGATGGAGACGAAGGGGTCTTTCGCTAAAATGCCTTGTTCCACGTAATGCGGCAGGAATTTGCCGGCGTCGTCGCGCGATAGGCCGAACGTGGTCTGCGTGAGGTCGTTGGTGCCGAAGGAAAAGAAGTCCGCGGCCTCGGCGATCTTGTCCGCGGTGATGGCGGCGCGGGGGAGTTCGATCATGGTGCCGATGCTGTACTCGATGGTCTTGCCCGTTTCCTCAAACACCGCTCTGGCGACTTTTTCGATCTGGGCGCGGGTGATGTCCAGCTCGCGCTTGACGCCGACCAGGGGGATCATGATTTCCGGCACCGGCGCGGCGCCGGATTTCCCGACTTCCACGGCGGCTTCGAAAATCGCGCGGGCCTGCATCTCATAAATCTCCGGGTAGGAGACGCCGAGCCGGCAGCCGCGATGGCCGAGCATGGGGTTGGTCTCCGACAGCTCCTCGGCCCGGACGCGGATGGCGGTAGCGTCCATGCCCAAGGCCTGCGCCACTTCCGCCAGTTCGTTCTCGCCGTGGGGTAGGAATTCATGCAAAGGCGGGTCGAGCAGGCGGATGGTCACCGGCAGGCCGGCCATGATCTTGAACAGCGAGACAAAATCCTCCCGCTGGAAGGGCAGCAATTTGGCGAGCGCGGCGCGGCGGCCGGTTTCGTCGTTGGCCATGATCATCTGGCGCACCGCGGAGATACGCGCGGGGTCGAAGAACATGTGTTCGGTGCGGCACAGGCCGATGCCCTCGGCGCCGAATTTGCGGGCGGTTTCCGCATCCAGCGGGGTTTCCGCGTTGGCCCGCACTTTCAGGCGGCGGGCTTCGTCGGCCCATTGCATCAGCGTGTTGAAGTCGCCGGAGAGCTGCGGTTCGATCATTTTCGCCGGTCCGGCGAACACATCCCCGGTCGCACCATCCAGCGTCAGGATCTCGCCGGCATGCACGGTGAAACCGCCGGCGGACAAGGTCTGCGCGCCGTAATCGACGGAGATGCCGCCGGCGCCGGCGACGCAAGGCCGCCCCATGCCGCGGGCGACCACCGCGGCATGGCTGGTCATGCCGCCGCGGGTGGTGAGGATGCCTTTGGCGGCGTGCATGCCGTGGATATCTTCCGGGCTGGTTTCGATGCGGACCAAAATAACGGCATCGCCCTTCTGGGCGCGCAATTCCGCCTCATCGGCGGAGAACACCACTGCGCCGGAAGCGGCACCCGGGCTGGCTGGCAGGCCTCTGGCGAACAGCTTCGGCGTTGCCTTAGGGTCCAGCGTCGGGTGCAGCAGCTGATCGAGCGAAGACGGGTTTACGCGCATGATGGCGGTGTCGCGGTCGATCAGCCCCGCATCTGCCATTTCCACTGCGATGCGAAGGGATGCTGCGGCGGTGCGTTTGCCGCTGCGAGTTTGCAGCATGTACAGCTTGTTCTGCTGCACGGTGAACTCGATGTCCTGCATGTCCTTGTAGTGTTTTTCCAGCATGTCGCGGACCTTGCAGAGCTCGCCATAGGCATCGGGCAAAGCTGCTTCCATGCTGATCTCGCCGGGCTTGGCGTAAACCTGACTGAGCGGGCGCGGCGTGCGGATGCCGGCGACCACGTCCTCGCCCTGCGCGTTGACCAGATACTCGCCATAGAATTCGTTCAGGCCGGTGGAAGGATCGCGCGTAAAACACACGCCGGTGGCGCAATCCTCGCCCATATTGCCAAACACCATGGCCTGCACGTTGACTGCGGTGCCCCAGCTCGCTGGGATATCGTGCAGACGGCGGTACACGTTTGCGCGTGGGTTCATCCAGGAGCCGAACACGGCGGTAATTGCGCCCCATAGCTGTGCTCCGGGATCCTGCGGAAAAGCTTTGCCAATTTCCTCTTCCACCATCTTTTTGTATTCTTCGACGACGGATTGCCAGTGCTCGGGGGTGAGTGCGGTGTCCTCGATCACGTCGGCTTCGAGCTTGGCGGTCTCGATGATTTCCTCGAACCGGTGATGGTCGACGCCGAGCACGACGGAGCCGTACATCTGGATGAACCGGCGATAGGAATCCCAGGCGAAGCGCTTATCGCCGGAGCCTGCTGCGAGGCCCTGCACGGTAATGTCGTTGAGGCCGAGGTTGAGGACCGTGTCCATCATGCCTGGCATGGAGACGCGGGCGCCGGAGCGGACGGAAACCAATAACGGTTTCTCAGGATCGCCAAAGCCGCGGCCGACGGCGGTTTCGATCCGCTTCAACGCCTCGGTCACCTGGGGCGGCAGCGCTTCGGGGTAGTTTTCCTTGTTGTCGTAATAGGCCGTGCAAACTTCGGTGGTGATGGTGAAGCCGGGCGGCACGGGCAGGCCGATGCTGGCCATTTCCGCCAGGTTGGCGCCCTTGCCGCCGAGCAGGTTGCGGAGCGCCGCACCGCCGTCATTCACGCCGGCGCCGAAATTATACACCCATTTCGTCATTAAGAACTCCTCAACCCTCTATCCTGGAAAAATCCGCAATGAGATGCATAGTATCGCGTAATTTAGCTAGTAATTGCAAACGATTACGGCGGAGCTTTTGGTCCGGCACGTTGACCGTCACGTGCTCGAAAAACGCATCGACCGGGGCGCGCAGCGCAGCCAGGGCGGCCATAACTTCGGTATATTTGCCGGCGGCACAGTCGGCCGCGACATCGGCACTGCCAAGGGCCAGGCGGAGATCATCCGCTTCCGGCGAGCCTAGTTCGCAGATGCCGGTATCGGCCAGATGCGGGCCATCCTTGGCGTCCTCGATCCGCAGTATGTTGGCGGCGCGGCGATAAGCGGCCAGCAGATTGGCGCCATCCGGCGTCGCCAGGAATTGCGTTACGGCTTGGACGCGCTGCATCAGCCGGTTAAGATCGTCATCGGTGCCGGCGCCGAGAATGGCGTCTAACACATCGAAACGCTGGTTTTCGCCACGTAGTTTCACGCGCAGGCGTTCGATGATGAAGTCGTACAATTCGCGGTTATCGTCCAGGAAATGCAGCAGCGGCAGAGCGAGATTGTTTTCCAGGATGATGCGGATGACGCCCAGGGCAGCGCGGCGCAGCGCGTAAGGATCGCCGGAGCCGGTGGGCTTCTCGCCGATTTGAAAGAATTGCACCAAGGTGTCTAGCTTGTCGGCAAGTGCGACGCTGATGGCAACCATGTCCGTGGGAACCGCATCGCCCGGGCCTTTGGGCTGGTAATGAGTTTTAACCGCGGGGCCGACAATCGCACCATCCCAGCCGCTTGGATTACGCTCGGCGTAATAGCCGCCCATGACGCCTTGCAGCTCCGGGAACTCGCCGACCATGCCGGTTACCAGATCGGTTTTTGCGAGCAAGCCGGCGGTCTTGGCCTGATGGCTGAGCTCGGGACCGCAGCCAAGCGCCAAAGCAAGCTCCGCGGCGCGAGCGGAGAGGCGTTTTGCGCGCTCGCCCTGCGTGCCGATTTTGGCGTGGAAGGTGATCCTGTCGAGTTTCGGCAGCAGCGCATCCAGCGGGGTTTTGAGATCCAGCTCCCAGAAATGCCGGGCGTCCGCCAGCCTGGCGCGCAGCACGCGTTCATTGCCGGCGATGATGGTTGCACCCCCATCCATGGCTTCAATGTTCGAGACGAAGGCGAAATAAGGCGCCGGCGCGCCGGCGGCATCGCGCAAAGCAAAATAGCGCTGGTTCACCTTCATCGAAAGCTCCCGAACCTCCGGCGGCAGATCCATGAACTCGGCGCCGATGCTGCCGATCAACGGTACAGGCCACTCGACCAAACCGGTAACCTCATCCAGCAAGGCATCATCTTTAGCAACCGTAAGGCCGAGGGTTTCGGCTTTTGCCTTCAAACCGTTGACGATGCTTCGCAGCCGTTCCGGTCGATCGATTACAACGTTGCGAGAGCGCAGCTTTTCCAGCCAATCGATGTTAGAGGAAACCGCGAAAGCTTCGGGCGAGAGAAAACGATGGCCTTCGGTTTCATTGCCGGCGGTCAATGGACCCAGAGCGATGGGGATGATCTCGCCATCCAGCAGGCAGATGACGCGGCGCAGTGGCCGGACCCAGGTGAACGCGCCGCTCTGGCCCCAGCGCATGGATTTCGCCCAGGAAAATTTTGCCAGGGCAGCCGGCAAGGCGCTGGCGATCAGCTGTCCGGCGGGCACCGGCGGTTCGTTGCGGCGCAGCCAGTAATAGCCGGCTTCCACGACCAGTTCTTCACGATCGGCCTTGTGCTTGCCAAGAAATCCGGCAAGGGCTGCTTCGGGCGCGGCACTGCGCGGGCCGCGCGCCTCGATAACGCCGCCGGGTTTTTCGGCGCCGACGCGTGCGGCGAAGGCAATCCGGCGGGGCCCAAAATAGGTTTTTGTATCTGTACTAACGAGGTCGGAAAATACCGTTAAGCAGATGCGCTGCAATTCTGCCGCAGCACCAGCCTGCATGCGAGCGGGAATTTCCTCGGAGAAAAGTTCCAGAAAGAAATCAGGCATCCTGCAAGCTCTCGCCTTCGGCCCAGCCTTTGTCGTTCTCGGAAGCGGTCTCGCCTGCAACCCAGGCTTCGGCACAGGCTTTCGCCAAATTGCGCACGCGGCCGATATAGGCGGCGCGTTCGGAAACCGAAATGACGCCACGGGCATCCAGCAGGTTGAACAAATGGCTTGCCTTGATGCACTGGTCATAAGCCGGCAGCGCCAGATGGTGGCTGACCAGGCAGGCGCATTCACGCTCCGCATCGGCGAAGTGGCGGATCAGCATTTCGGTGTCGGCGAATTCGAAATTATGCGCGCTGTATTCGCGCTCGGCGCGAAGGAAAACATCGCCATAGGTCACACCGGCGCCGTTGAACTGCAGATCGTAGACGTTCTCCACGCCCTGCACATACATCGCCAGGCGCTCCAGCCCGTAGGTCATCTCGAAGCTGGGCAAGTCAACCGCGATGCCGCCGACCTGCTGGAAGTAGGTGAACTGGCCGACTTCCATGCCGTCGCACCACACCTCCCACCCCAAGCCCCAGGCCCCAAGGGTCGGGCTTTCCCAGTCATCTTCCACGAAGCGGAAATCATGGTTGCACAGATCCAGGCCGATCTCGCGGTAGCTGGCGAGCAGCAGATCCTGCGCGTCCGCCGGGCTCGGTTTGATGATCACCTGGTACTGGTAGTAATGCTGCAGCCGGTTCGGGTTTTCGCCGTAGCGGCCGTCGGAAGGGCGGCGGCAGGGCTGCACATAGGCGGCGCGCCAGGGCTTGGGGCCAAGGGCGCGCAAGGTGGTGGCGGGGTGGAACGTGCCGGCGCCCATTTCCACATCGTATGGCTGCAAGATGACACAGCCCTGACGCGCCCAGAAATCGTGCAGGGTGAGAATGATATCCTGAAAGCTGGTCGATCTCGCCCGGGACTTGGCGTGGCTGGCTTGCTCTGTCATGAACCCTGTAGTTAAGCGTTTAAGTGTTGCAGTGCAGCAATAGGGCCACAAACGCAGCACAGCAACCACGTTTGCTCGTATAGAGCAAGGAGTCCGGTTTGGCGAAAATTATCCGGTTGAACGATGCGGACTGGTATGGATTGACCGTCGTTGCGTTGCTCGGCGTAGGGGCCTGGCTGTTCCGTTTTCAGACGATTCAGCCGTTCTGGACAGTCGGGGTTTGCGCTGCCGCCAACCGGCCGGCGTTTTGCGTGCCTAGGCAGGCGGTGCTGTGGCTGCAATACCAGCATTTGTTCGGCTGGGCGGCATTGGCGCTGGGGCTGGCCGCATTCGTGTTCGGCCGGCGCTGGCTGGGGGTTTTTGCCGTTGGCGTTGGAGTTGCGGCGGTGGTCAATTATAATGGAACCACTGGGGTCCTTGGTGCGGCGCTAGGACTGATGGCCTGGATTGGGATTAATACCGGGCGGTACAAGGCGGCCTGAAGTAGAAGTCGCGGATCGACCGCCTGCGAGGGGGATGACGCGGGGGCGGGCCAGACTGCAAGGCTCAGATTGAAAAAGGTTTTTGCTTCTTCTTTTCAAAAAAAGAAGCGCTTCCTCTAGCTTAAACCCAGCTTGCCCATCGCCAGGAATTTGTCGCGCCGGCGGGCGCGCAAGGCTTCCGGGGTCATGTTGCGCAGGGGCTCGAGCGTTGCGGCGATGGCGTCGGCGAGGGAAGCCAGGGCGGCTGCCGGGTCGCGTTGCGCGCCGCCCAGCGGTTCCGGGACGATTTCGTCGATCAGGCCGAGTTTTTTGAGATCCTGCGCGGTCAGGCGCAGCGCCTCGGCCGCCAAGGGCGCCTGGGCAGAATCTTTCCATAGAATGGCGGCGCCACCTTCCGGGGAGATCACGGAATAGACCGCGTGTTCGAACATCAGCACGCTGTTGCCGGCGGCCAGCGCGATGGCGCCGCCGGAGCCGCCTTCGCCGATGATGGAGGCGATCAGCGGCACCGGGGCGGCAAGACAGGCCTCGATCCCGCGGGCGATCGCCTCAGCCTGGCCACGGGCTTCGGCATCGATCCCGGGATAGGCGCCGGAGGTATCGACAAATGTAAGGATGGGCAGGCCGAAACGGCCGGCCAGCTCCATCAGCCGGCGCGCCTTGCGGTAGCCCTCCGGCTTGGCCATGCCGAAATTATGCTTCAAACGGCTCTCGGTATCGTTGCCTTTTTCGGTGCCGATCACCATGACCGGAATATCGCGAAACCGGCCGAGGCCGCCGAGGATCGCTTCGTCATCGGCAAAGGCGCGATCGCCCGCCAGCGGCATGAATTCGTCGATCAGGGCGGCGATGCAGGTTGCGGCTTTCGGACGCTCCTCATGCCGCGCGACCTTTACCTTCTGCCAGGGCGTTAGTTTGGCGTAGAGGGCGCGGAGCTGCTTGTCCGCCTTGTCGGAGAGCTTTGCGACCTCATCGGCGATGTTGATTTCGCCGGGAGATTCCATGTGCCGTAATTCCTCGATTTTGCTTTCGAGTTCGGCCACGGGTTTTTCAAAGTCCAAATATTGACGCATGTGACGGGGCGTTTAGCACATATCGAGATGCATGGAAGCGGCGCCCTGCTGTTAGAGTTGCCCGATCAGGATGGCAAGCGCCACGGCCAGCCCGACCTCGCGGTTGGATTTGAACAAAGCGAGGCATAGTTGCGGGTCGTTGATATCGAGCTTGACGATCTGGCGGGCCAGTAAGGCGGCCGGCAGCAGCAACGCGAAAATGCCGAACCAGCTCAACTTCATCATGGCCATGGCGGCGCCTAGCAGCAGGATGGTGGCGGTGTAGCAGAAGGTGAGAAACGGCGCGGTTTGGGCGCCGAACAGCCTGGCGGTGGATTTGACGCCGATCAACGCGTCATCTTCGCGGTCCTGATGGGCGTAGATCGTATCGAAGCCGAGGATCCAGAAAATCGCGGCCAGATAAAGCGCCAGAGCCGGCCAGTGCAGCGCGGCGGCGGCGGCGAAGCCCATCGGCGCGCCCCAGCCGAAGACCAGCCCCAGCACGATTTGCGGCCACCAGGTTACCCGTTTCGCTAGCGGATAGAGCGAAACGGGGATTAGCGAGGCAACACCCAGGATGCGGGCCTGATCGTCGAGCTGGGAGAGGATGAACAGGCCAATGGCGAGCAGCAGCGCCAGAAACACCAGCGCGTCGATCGGCTTTAGAATGCCAGAGGCGAGCGGCCGGCCCTTGGTACGCTCCACCATGCGGTCGAGCTTGCGGTCCCAAAGATCGTTCACCACGCAGCCTGCCGCCCGCATTACCGCCGAACCGATGGCGAATAACGCGGTGAGCCAGATGCCGAGAGACAGGTTTTGCGCCGCCAGGCAGATCGCCCAGAGGCCCGGCAGAAACAGCAGCCAGGCGCCGATCGGCCGGTCGAAACGCCCAAGGATCGCATAGGGGATCAGCGGACGCGGCAAATGCCGGACCCATCCGCCGGGCTGCATATCGGTAAATCCATCCATGGGTGCTAAGTTTGGCTTTATGACCGATCCGTCAATCCGGCTGTTTGTAACGAACCGGCTTGGGGCTGGCGCTATCGTGCCGGCCAGCGAGGCGCAGGCGCATTACCTGAACAGCGTTATGCGGCGCAAAGCCGGCGATCTGGTTACGATATTCAACGGAAGCGACGGCGAATGGCTGGCGCGGATTTTCGAGCCATCCCGCAAAACCGTCGGCTTCGAGCTATTGTCGCAAGCCCGTCCGCAACAGGCGGAGCCGGATTGCTGGTTGTGCTTCGCCCTGCTGAAGCGGCAGAAGACCGATCTGGTGGTGGAAAAAGCGACGGAACTAGGCGTGTCCGTCATCCAGCCGATCGTGACCGAACGCACCCAGGCGGATCATGTCAACCTGGAACGGCTGCGCGCGATTGCCATCGAGGCGGCGGAGCAATGCGAGCGCTTGGTCGTGCCCGAGATACGTGAACCCATGAGACTGCCGCAATTGCTGGCCGGCTGGCCGAGCGAGCGGCAGTTGTTCATCGCCGACGAACGCCGCACCGGCAAACTCGCCAGCCCCGTTGCCGATGCATTGCAGCCCATCGCGCTGATGACCGGGCCGGAGGGCGGCTGGACCTCGGCGGAGCTTGAAGGTATCGGATCGTATTCACGTGTTACCGGGGTCTCGCGCGTCTCGCTGGGCGCGCGTATCTTAAGGGCGGAAACCGCCGTCATCGCCGGGCTTGCGCTGCTCCTCGCCGCCGGCCCTTCTTGAGGAGTAAGACTTGTCGAACCCCGGAGACGCTGACGACACGGCCGTTACCGATATGCGCGATCTGGCGGCCTATCTGGAGTCCGGCAGCAAACCGACGGCGAATTTCACCATCGGCACGGAGCATGAGGCGTTCGGCTTTCGTCTGAGTGATAAAACCGCGCCGGCTTACGCGCCGGCCGACGGTTCGGCGGGGATCCAAGCGCTGCTGAGCGAGATCGCGGAGGATGAAGGGCTGATCCCGATCCTGGATAACCGCAACATCATTGGTCTCAAGGGCAACGGCGCCTCGCTTTCGCTGGAACCGGGCGGCCAGTTCGAGCTCTCCGGCGCCACCGTGGCAAATTTGCACGAAACCAAGGCCGAGCTTGAGCAACATGTGCAACGGCTGAACCGGGTGGGGCCGAAGCTTGGGCTGGGTTTCGCGCCGCTCGGCTTTCACCCGCAGGCGCGGCGCCAGGACATGCCCTTCATGCCAAAGGGCCGCTATGCCATCATGCGCTATTACATGCCGCAGGTGGGCACGCTGGGGCTGGACATGATGCTGCGCACCTGCACCGTGCAGGTGAACCTGGATTTCTGTTCCGAAGCCGATATGGTGACCAAGTTGCGGGTGGGTTACGCCTTGCAGCCGCTGGCGACCGCCATGTTTGCCAACTCGCCGTTCTACGAGGGCAAGCCGAACGGCCTGCTTTCCAACCGCGCGCATGTGTGGACAGATACAGATAATGCCCGCTCCGGCATTCCTAAAATTGTTTTCGATCCGGGTTTCGGCTTTGAAGCCTATGCCAACTGGCTGCTCGATGTGCCGATGTATTTCGTCTATCGCGACGGCAGATATCATGACGTGGCGGGCTCCAGCTTTCGCGCGTTCATGGCGGGAAGGCTGCAAGGGTTCGAAGGCCAGCGCGCAACTTTAGGCGATTTTGCCGATCACAGCACCACGGCATTTCCGGATGTAAGGCTGAAACGCTACATCGAAACCCGCGGCGCTGATTCCGGCTCACCCGCGATGATGCTGGCGCAATCGGCGTTCTGGACCGGGATTTTCTACGAACCGGCGGCATTGGCGGCCGCGGCGGCGCTGACGCGGAATATTTCTTACGAGGCGCTGCTGCAGCTACGCGGGCAAGTGCCGGCGACCGGCTTGAACACGCAATTCGGCGCCGGCAATTTGCGGGATCTGGCGCGTGATGCAGTTGCCATCGCCGAACAGGGTTTGCAGGCGCGGGCAATCAAAAACGCCGATGGCGATGATGAACGCATTTATCTCAAGCCACTGAAAGAAATTGCGAATGGCGCGCCAAATCAAGCCGAGCATTGGCTGAGCCAATACGAAGGGGCCTGGAAGGGCGATGTCAGCAAGATTTTTGAGGAGGCGGCGTTTTAGGACAGATCGAGCTTTACTGTAGGTTCCCGGGTAGGAAGAAGTCAGATTCCTGGACAGGAAGAAATTGGGTTCCTGCCTTTACATGGAATGACGATCAAGGCGCTAAGGATCAAGGCGCTGAGGATCAAGGCGCTGAGGATCAAGGCGCTGAGGATCAAGGTGCTGGCGGTCAAGGCGCTGGCGATCAAGGCGCTGGCGATGCCGACGTTTAAGAGCTGGATTGATAGAGTCTTTTTGAGCGGGCGGCCAGCCTTCTTTTTCTTTAGAGAAAGAACTGCTTCCTCAAGCCGCGCTGCGGATGCAGTCGCGGCCGTCCAGTTTGGCGCAATAGAGGGCTTGGTCGGCACGGAGCAATACCGCGTCCAGGCCGATATCGCCTTCCTGCAAGACAGCAACGCCGATGCTGACCGTGACGGAGATGGCGCGATCATCCGCCAGCGTATAGGGTTTTGCGGATATTGCGATGCGCAAGCGCTCCGCGGCCAGCATTGCCTGATCCAGCGATGTCTCCGGCAGGATGCAGGCGAACTCCTCGCCGCCGAGGCGCCCCAGGATATCCTGATCGCGCATGCAGCCAGCGCAGGTTTTCGCCAAAGCGCGCAATACTTCATCGCCCGCCTGGTGACCGTAGACATCGTTGATGGATTTGAAGTGATCGACGTCCAGCATCGCAACACATAATCCCCCGGCCTGGCGCCGGAGGCGGGAGATCTCCTGTTCGGACAGCGCAAAAAAGGAACGGCGGTTGAGCAGGCCGGTCAGCGGGTCGATCGTTGCGAGATGGCGCAGTTCCTCTTCCATCTTCTTGCGCTCGGTAATTTCATCGCCGACCGCGACGAAATGGGTGATCTCGCCGCCGGCATCGGAGACCGGCGAGACCGAAACGTCCTGCCAGTGCAATGTGCCGTCCTTGCTCCGGTTCAGCAGCTCGCCGCGCCAGCTTTTGCCGCTCATCGCCAGCTCCGACATCGACTGGAACGTACCTGCAGGCGTGGCTGGAGAGCGGAACATGTTCGCCGGCTTGCCCAGCATCTCTTCCGGCGAATATTGGGTGATGCGCGCCAGCGCCGGGTTGGCGTAGGTGATCATGCCTTCGCGATTGGCGATCATGATCGAAGCGGAGCTTTGCTCGACCGCGGATTTGAACTGCCGCAGATAGGTCTCGCTTTCGGTCAGCGCGCCGGTACGCTCTTCAATTCGTTGCTCCAGCGTTGCATTGGCATGCTGCAATTGCCGGTAGATTTCCAGATTATCGTACCCGATGGAGATATTATGCCCGAACATCTCCAGCAGCGAGAGATCGAGTTCGCTAAACGGCCGGCCGCATTCGACATAGACCACCACCTCCGACTGGGTCGGCGTTTTCAGATAAAGCGCTGCGTGCGAACCGGCGAAGACATGCGACTGGCCCGCAAGAGCCCGGCGCACATGCTCGCGGATGTTGGTTTCAAGCGGCAATTCATCAGCGGCGCTTGTGGCGCCGCGGAACCGCCCGCTGCCGGCCAGCATGATCATCTCGCCTGGCGTATCCTGCCGGCGTTGCGTGCACAGGATGCTGTGCGCGTCTGAATCCAGAATGGCGGAGAGCTGCATCAGCACGCCGTCGGCGAACAGATCCAGCGAGCGGCTCTGATACAGGGAGGATGCGGCGTCGATGACTTTCCGCAGTCCCAACCTGCTGGTTTCCAGACTGGTCAAATGGCGATAGCCGCGCAAGGCGGCGATGATGGTGGTGAATAGGCGGCCTTCCGTCAGCTCGGTCTTCGCCTTGTAGTCGTTGATATCGTATTGCACGATGATTTCGCGTTCCGGCGCCGAGCCAGGCTGGCCGGTGCGCAGGATGATGCGGGTCGTGTGCAGGTTCATAACTTCCCGCACATGGCGCACCAGCTGCAGACCGGCATCGTCGGATTCCATGACGACATCCAACAAGATGATGGCGACATCGGCGGCGCTTTGCAGAATTTCCCGCGCCTGGCCTGCGGAATAGGCATGGAGAAAACTGAGCGGACGGTCGAGGCATACGAGGCCGGAGAGCGCCAGCTTAGTCGCCATATGCACTTCCGGATCGTCATCGACGATGAGAATCGTCCAAGGTGTGAGCGCGCTGATGTCGTCTTGCGGCGCATCCTCAGCATCGTCGAACAGCAGGTCGAAATTGCTCATACGGTTTCGACAACTTCCAGGCTATGCGCCATCTGCATCGGGAAACGAACCGTAAAGCGCGTGCCCGGCTTGGGGCTCTCCACGGCGATCGTGCCTTTCAGCGTCTGGGTGACAAGGTTGTAGACGATATGCATGCCAAGCCCGGTGCCGCCGGTGGCACGGCTGGTCGTGAAGAACGGATCGAAGATCCGGCCGAGATGGGATTCGGGAATGCCGCAGCCGTCATCGCTGTAGACGAGTTCGACCCAGTCATCATCCAGCCGCCGCGCATTCAGCATGATACGCCCCGCTTGGTTATCGGGATAGGCGTGAACGACGCTGTTCATAATCAGATTGGTAACGATTTGCGAGAGCGCGCCGGGAAAATTGTAGATACGCAGCGCCGGCGTGCAATTCAGGCTGACCTTGTGCGGTGTCTGTTTCAGGCGGGGGCTCAGGCTGCGCACCACCTCCTGCAGATAGGTATCCAGCGCGAATTCGCGGCGCTCCCCACTGGTCTGATCGACCGCGACCTGCTTGAAGCTTTGGATCAATTCGGCGGCGCGCATGATGTTGGAGACGACGAGATCGCTGCCATCAACGGCGATCTGAGCGTAGTTGAGCGCGGCAGTCTTCGTGATCGTGCCGGCTTCCACGCTGGCGACAAAATCCCGGGTGCGCCGCTGCAGCGTTGTAGCCGCGGTCAGCGCCGTGCCGATCGGGGTGTTTATCTCATGCGCCACACCCGCGGTCAGCCGGCTGAGGGAAGCCATTTTCTCCGCCTGGATCAAGCTTTGCTGGGTCGCCTTCAGCTCCAGCAGCGCGGCTTCCGCGCGAGCGGCGGCGCGCTGCGACTCCAGCATTTCGCGCTGTCGCAGCTCGGCAAAGCGCCGGTCGATCGTTGCGGAGACGGTGGCAAGGGTGAGGATCACCAGGGCGCCGGCGGCAATCGCCAAGGCGATGGTGCCGGTGTCGACCCGGATCGGGTTGACCTCGTTGCTGCCGGCGACTCGGCTGAAGCAGAGCGCCGCCATGCCGGTATAATGCATGCCGGTGATGGCAAAGCCCATGACGATTGCGGCGGCCAGCCGCCAAGCCGCGCCCGTCACCTTGGCGGCGATCCAGAGTGCCGCGATCGCGGCACCGATGGCGATGGCGATGGAAGCGGCGACCAGTACGGGCTGGTAGGTCATGACGGCGGAAGCGCGAACGGCCGCCATGCCGAGATAATGCATCCCGGCGATGCCGACCCCCATGAACACGCCGCCGATCAGCACCTTGGCGATGCTGAAGGCACCGGTGAAGACGATGACGAAGCTGATGCTGGTGACGAAAATGGCCAGGCCGAGCGAGGCCAAAGTCATCGGCAGGTCGTAGCCGATCGCGACCGGCAGGCTGAAGGCGAGCATGCCGACGAAATGCATCGCCCAGATGCCGCCGCCCATGGCGATCGCGGCAGCCAGGGTCCAGGCCAGGCGCATCCTGCCTCTGGCGCCCCTGATCCTGCCGGCAACGTCGAGCGAGGTGGCAGAGGCCAGAATGGCTACCAGGACGGACAAGCCGACTAACGCCGGATTGTAATGCATTGCCAGGATCGTCGCTGCACCCATGAAGTTCGACACGCAAGTTGTTCGGGTTGGACCGTAGTCTAACTTCCGACGGGAATGCTAGCGTTACACGTAATAAGTTAATTCATGGCTAAGCAAGACAACCCCAGGCCGAATAACGGGAGGTACTGCGAAGATTAACTGGCGGCGTGCGCCTTTGCGGGGGAGTGGTGGTTTGCCACCCGTTCGCCGAACGGGCCGTTATTGTCGTCCACGCCGAAGGCCTTGATCGGGTGGTTCAGCTTTAGCCGGGGCAGAACCAGTTCGGCGAAACGATAGGCCTCTTCCAGATGCGGATAGCCGCTCAAGATAAAGGTGCCGATGCCAAGGCGCATATATTCGCGCATGCGCTCCGCCACGGTTTCGGCATCGCCCACCAGAGCGGTGCCGGCGCCGCCGCGCACGAGGCCGACGCCGGCCCAGAGGTTGGGCGAGATCTCCAGCCGGTCGCGGCTGCCGCCATGCAACGCCGCCATGCGCTGCTGGCCGACGGAATCCATTCGCGCAAAGGTTTTTTGCGCCGTCGCGATGGCGGCATCGTCGACGAAGCGGATCAGCTCGCGCGCCGCTTCCCAGGCCTGCTCGTTGGTATCGCGCACGATTACGTGCAGGCGGATGCCGTAGTCGAGCTTGCGGCCGCGTGCTTGCGAGGCTACGTCGACCGCGGATAATTTCTCCGCGACGCCGGCGGGCGGCTCGCCCCAGGTGAGATAGGTGTTAACCAGATCGGCGGCAACGCCGATGCCGGCTGCCGAGGAACCGCCGAAATAAAGCGGCGGGTGCGGCTTCTGCACCGGCGGGTAGAACAGCCTGCCATCCTCGATCTGGATGTGCTCGCCGTGATATTCTACGGTTCCGCCAGCCAGCATGCGCTTCCAGACGTCAAGGAACTCCCGGGTCAGCGCGTAGCGCTGATCATGCGGGGTAAAGATGCCGTCGCCCTTGTTCTCGACGGGATCGCCGCCGGTGACGACGTTGATCAGCAGCCGGCCGCCGGATATCCGGTCCAGCGTGGCGGCCATGCGGGCGGCAACCGCAGGCGATTGCAAGCCGGGACGAACCGCCACCAGAAAACGCAGCCGCTTGGTCTGCGGCACTAAAGCAGAAGCGACCACCCAACTATCTTCACAGGAGCGCCCGGTCGGCAGCAGCACGCCGTAATAGCCCAACTGGTCGGCCGCCTGGGCAATCTGGGTCAGATACCCAAGATCGACTTCCCTGCCGCCATGCGAGGTCGCCAGATAGCGGCCATCGCCATGGGTCGGCAGAAACCACAGGACGTTGGCAGTTTGCATCGCCTCGATCGACATGATCGGATTATCCCCAGGCTGCGTCGCTCACGTTGATCGGCGAAGGTATCAGGTCCAGCTTATAGAACAAGTCGGCAATCTTCTGCTGATCGGCAAGAACCTGCGGCGAGACCTTGATCACGCCGTATTTCTGGCGCTGCAAGGAGGTCAGCACGATCGGCGCCGGCAAGCCGATGACCGGCGAGATCTGCGTGGCGGCCGCAGACAGATTAGCCGGCAGCCAGGCCTCGATCTGCTTGATTGAGGCAACGGCAGCATTCAGCGCGCCGGCATGCGCGGCGGCAAAATCCCGGCGGGAGAGATAGAAGGAATGATTCGGAACCGTATCGCCGGCATCGGCGATTAGCCTGGCACCATCGGCCTCGGCGGAGGCGAAGAACGGGTCCCAGATCGCCCAGGCGTCCACGTCGCCACTCTGGAAGGCGGCCCTTCCATCGGGTGGCTGCAGATAGATCGGGGTGATTTCGGAAAGTTGCAGGCCGGCCCTGATAACCGAGGCGACCAGCAGGTAATGCGCGTTGGAGCCCTTGGCGACCGCAACCTTTCTACCCTTTAAGCCGGCGACGCTGGTGATGGTGCTGTTCGCGGGCACCAGGATCGCCTCCGAATGCGGCTGACCGGGCGTGTTGCCAACATAGACCACCGGGGTGCCCGAAGCCTGGCTGAAGATCGGCGGCGTCTCCCCGGTGAAGCCGAGATTGACGTCGCCGGCGGCAAGCGCTTCCAGCAAAGGCGGGCCTGAGGGAAATTCCGCCCAGCTTACACCATAGCCGAGCGGCGCCAGTTTCTTCTCAAGCCAGCCGAGATGCTTCAGGAGCACCAGGGAACTGGAAGATTTCTGGTAGCCGATCTGCAAGGCACCGTTGCCGGCGGCCAGCGCATGATAAGGCCGGCTTGCAAACGCAGCCGGGGCAGCGGCCAAACCTGCGGCTAAAATGGAACGGCGCTTCATCGCGGATCACCTAGACTGGATTTTCCGATCTAAAGCCCAGGAAAGAATAGTAAGTCAATAGGGTATTAGACCGCCGCGTGATCGAGAACTTGTTTCGGCATCCCGCCATTGATGGCGTCCTGCAGCGATGTGCCGTCGAGTTCCGCGGCAATCGAGTCCCGCACCCTGCGCATCACCTTGCGGATGTCGCAGTTCTGTTCATCCTTGCAATCATCGCAGCGGCGGTAATAATTGACGCTGACGCAGGAAAGCGGCGCCAAGGGCCCATCGATAATCCGCACCACTTGGCCGAAGGTGATCAAATCGGCCGGTTTGGCCAAAGCGTAGCCGCCGCCCCGCCCCCGCCGGCTGCGCACCAGCCCGTTGCGGTTGAGTTCCAACAAGATCGCTTCCAGAAATTTCTTCGGCAGGTTCTCGCGCTCGGCAATATCGCTGACCAGAGCCAGATTCTGCGTCGGCTCACGAGCCAGGCTGAGCAGGGCCTGCAACGCATACTTACATTTTTGCGAGAGCAATTTCGGGAACCTTCTCGAACATCAATAGGCCGTTTGCCAAGGTCTATAGCAAAACTCTCGGTTTCAGGAAACATTACACGATTGACAACGAAAAACTCAAATCATCATATGTTTCCTATTGATTTGGTAGATAAAGATATCATAATGCGGCCTCGACCGATGATTTGGCGAAGGGATCAGAAATGCCTGGAGTTGTGCTGCAAGGCTCGGCGCCTGCTTCATCCGCCGGCGGCCCGGCTGCGCTCCGCGGCAGGCGGAAGGCCGGCCAGGCGTGGCATGCGCGGCTGCGGCGGGCCTATGTGCCGCTGGCGATCCTGGCGATCTGGCAAGCCGGCTCGGCGCTGGAGTGGATCCCCCGGCAGCCGATGCCGCCGCCCAGCGCCATCGCAACCGCCTTCTGGCAACTCGCCGTCACCGGCCAGCTTGTCAACAACATCCTGGTATCACTCGGCCGCGTCGCCATCGGGCTGAGTATCGGCGTCGGCATCGGTTCGGCGCTGGCGATTGCCGCAGGCCTGTCGCGGGTGGGGGAAGACGCCATCGACGCCACCGTGCAGATGCTGCGGACCTTGCCGCATCTGGCGCTGATCCCGCTGATGATCATGTGGTTCGGCATCGGGGAGACGCCAAAGATCACCCTGATCGCGCTGGGCTCGATGTTTCCGATCTACCTGAACCTGTTCTCCGGCATCCGCGGCGCCGATCGCAAGCTGCGCGAAGCCGCGAGCACGCTGGGGCTTAGCCGAGCCGAAACTGTTTTGAACGTCGTGCTGCCTGCGGCACTTCCAGGCTTTCTGGTCGGGCTGCGGCAGGCTTTCGGCATCGCCTGGATCACCTTGGTGGTGGCGGAGCAGATCAATGCCTCAGCCGGCATCGGCTATCTGGTGATGAACGCCCGCGACTTCCTGCGCACCGACATCATCTTCGTCGGATTGACGATCTATGCGCTGCTTGGCCTGATCACGGATCAAAGCGTGCGCCTGCTGGAACGCTATCTGCTCGCCTGGCGGCCGAGCTACCTCACCTAAGGACCTGCAAGATGAACATGATTTCGAGCTTGAAGCTGGCCCCGGATGAGCTGCAGGCCGGGCAGGATGCCGCCGTTCAGGTGCGCAACCTTACCTGCAGTTTTGCCGGCCCGGCGATCCTCGACGATTTATCCTTTGCCATTGCGCCCGGCGATTTCGTCGCGTTGCTGGGGCGCTCCGGCTCCGGCAAATCCACTTTGCTGCGCGCGCTGGCTGGGCTGGACCCGGCGCCGCCCGGCATTTTGCGCGTTCCCGCCGCCCGCGCGGTGGTGTTTCAGGAGCCGCGGCTGCTGCCCTGGAAACGGGTCTGGCGCAACGTGGCGCTCGGCCTGCGCATCAAGGACGCCAAGGAACACGCGCTGAACGCGCTGTCGGAGGTGGAGCTGTCACATCGTTTGGATGCCTGGCCGCTCACCCTCTCGGGTGGCGAGGCGCAGCGGGCGGCGCTGGCCCGCGCGTTGGTGCGGGAGCCAAAACTGCTGCTCCTGGACGAGCCCTTTGCCGCCCTGGACGCGCTGACTCGGCTGCGCATGCAGGCCCTGGTCGGCCGGCTTTGGCAAAACCATAAGCCGGCGGTGCTGCTGGTAACGCATGACGTGGACGAAGCGCTGTTGCTGGCGGACCGGGTGCTGGTGCTGATCGAAGGCAAGATCGGCATCGACCTGAACGTAGCGCTGGAACGCCCGCGCCACCACACCGACCCGGGCTTCGGAACGCTGCGAACCAAACTGCTCGCCGCACTCGGGGTGCATGAGTAAGGCACCGCAAGAGCTTCTCTTTTGGAAAAAACAAGCAAAAAACTTTTTTACTCGCGTCCGGGCGCTTCTCGCGCATAACGCACAAGGCCGAGAGGCCATAAAGTTTGCGCCGCTTTTTCAAAAGCGGATTCTTGCCGGCCTAATTTGCGTCCTGATCCAGCAGGCGGTGGTAATACTGGTGCGCGGCGGATGGCAGCGCGGGATTATCGTCGTTCCGGATAATCTGGTGCTGGATGGCGCCTGCCGGGTTATTGCCTGAGGGCAGGATCCCCGGGATCGAATCCTCGTCCGGCGCGCCGCTCCGGTCGTCGCCATCTTCGTTGCCGCCGGCTTGCGGGCGGCTGCTCTCACCAAAACTCATGCCCTGGCTGGCGGCAAGTGCGGCAGCGGCTTGTTGCAAGGATTGCACGGCATTACCCTCCGCCGTTGTCGCCGTGCCGGTATCTTGGCTGGCGAGCGCGCCGTCTGCGGCGGACATTGCGCCCGCGGCGTCGCCCAAGCCGGGCAATGAGATATCGGCTTTAGCAAGGCCTTGCCGCGTTGCCGATAGTTGCCGTTGCAATGCCGTCTGGGCGCCGGCCGTCGCGGTGCCCAGGTTGGTCTGATCCAGCAGCGTGGATTCGCCCCGCATCATCGTGGCCAGCGCCTGGGCGGCCTGTTCGGCGGCCTGGGCGCGTTTGGCCTGCGCGGCGCTCATCGGTTTGGCCGATTGCAGATCGGCGAGAATATGCTTCAGCCGGTTCAGTTCGGAAGCCGCCTTGGCGGTCTGGCCGGCGGCTTCGTCCTGGGCGATCTGCTCGGCCAGCCGGTCGAGATCGGCGGTGTTCATCGACGGTGTGCTGGTCGCGGAGGCTGAGGGTCCAAGCGCCTGCAAATGCCGGGCGAGTGCGTCGTGCAAAGCGGCCAGCAAGTTTTGCAGCCGCGCCTTCTCCAGCTTGTTGCCGGCGTTCATCGCTTGGCGCAGCGCCTGTTCCAGAGCCTGATTGGCGGCGGCCAGCGCCTGGGCCGGGCCGTAATCCGGACCGTCCTCGATCTGCCGGACAAGCATGGCCATGCGTTTTTGCGCCGCATCGGCCGGGATTTCATGGTTGCTAAGCTGCTGCGCCAGCATAGCCATCTGCAGATCGGCGGAGAAGCTGATCTGGCTGGGCGGCGCTTGCGCCAGCTTTTGCAGCGCCTCGCCGCTGTTCCGGTTTTTGCCGGGATGCAACGCCAGGCGTTGGCGCAAACCAGCCAGGGCTACCGCGGTTTTATCCTGCAAATCCGGCGGCGGCAGGCGCACCGTAAGTGGTTTTGCGGTGCCGGTGAGCCCCGCAAGGTTGCTTGCCGCCAGCAGCACCGTGACCTGCAGTCCGGCATAGGGGGAATCACTGATATCCGGTTTGGCAAGGCCGCCGGCATTTTTGAGGTCCGGGCTGTTCAGCGGCAAGTCCAACATCTCGGGCAAGGCCTGGGCATGCCCGATCGGCGCCAGGCTGGCGCTGAGCGAGGCCAGGCCATAGGGATCCTGCGCCTGCCAGGTGATGAGAAGCTGGTGGCCGGCCGGCATAGGCGGCCCCATGCTGACGCGCGGCTTCTCCGGCGGCAGGACGGTCAAGTTCCAGCGCGCCAGGCTGTGCCACCACGGGCCGATGCGCAGCCTGGCGGATGCGCGGAGGACGACATCGGCGCGGAAACTATCCTGCGCCAGATCGCTGAAGCGGATCGGCCTGCCCCCCAGTACGGCGGCCGCCCGGTACGCCTGCCCGTTCACCACCACGGTGAGCCGGCTGCCCGCCAGCACCACGGGATTATCGCCCGGGCTCAGCACCAGCGGCGGCGTGCCGGTATAGGCGGGCTGCGTGATCCAGGCATTTACGCCGGGGCCGGAAAGCGGCCAGCCAGGCAGGGAAAGAGCCGCCGCCAGCCGCATTGGCGCGGCAGGCCCCGCGATGATAAAGCCTGCGAGCAGGAGCAGCAGCAAAAATGCGCGCAAAGCGTAGGGATCGTGAATGGCGGCGCCGATCGCAGGGCGGCCGGCGATGGCCTTGCGCAGGTTGAATTCGGTGCGGCGCTGGTGGATCTGCCAGATGACGGCGGCGAGCGCCGAATCGGTTTCAGGCACGTCTTCCAGCATGGCGATCGGCCGGTGGCGCAACCCCGAGGCTCGTTCGATCCGCCGGTCGATCTCCTCCAACCGCGGCCGCCGCAGCCGCGCCAGGCCATACAGCAGCGACGACGCCGCCAGCAGCAGCACGGCGGCAAAGACCCAAGGCGAGCCGAAGCCGAACAAAGCGGCGATAAGATAGGCGAGCAAGATACCGCAGCAAGGTGCTAAGGCGTGCGAGAAACCTTCGAGCCATAACCCGAACGCGGCGCGGCGCCGCAGCCGGTAGAGATGCTGCCGGGTGCGGCTCATTTTGCCGGATCAGGCAGAATCTCGTCCGCCCATAAAGCTTCGAGTTTCTGTCTCGGCGTGATCAGATGGCGGCGTCTTCCATCCAGCAGCACCGCGGCGGCGCGCGGGCGGGCGTTGTAAGGGCTGCTCATGACGGCGCCATAGGCCCCGGCGTCCAGCAGCGCGACCCTTGCCCCTTCAGCGAAGCCCGGCAGGCGGCGATCGACGGCAAAGATGTCGCCGCTCTCGCAGACCGGGCCTACCACGTCTGCGGCTGAGGCCGGGCGCACGAAATCCACCGCGCTGACTGGCAGGATGGCATGGTAGGACTCGTACAGCGCGGGCCGCATCAGGTCGTTCATCGCCGCGTCCAGCACCACGAAGCGCTTTGCCCCGGCCCGTTTTTCCAGCACGACGGAGGCCAGCAGCAAGCCCGCGGGACCCAGCAGAAAGCGGCCCGGCTCCAGCAGCAGTTCGACCTGCAATCCGGCGGTCTCGCGCCGCACCACCTCCGCAAATCCGGGAAGCGATATTCCCGGCTCGTCCCGATAGCCGATGCCAAGACCGCCGCCGAGATCGAGCACCCGCACATGCTGCCCGGCCTCGCGCAAAGCCCGCACCATCGCCGCCGCTTTTTGGTAGGCCTGGGCATAGGGCGCCGGCGAGACGATCTGGCTGCCGATATGCAGCGCGATGCCCTGCGGCACGATGCCAGGCAAAGACGCCGCGTGCCGGTAGAGCGGGACGATATCAGCGGCGGCGATGCCGAATTTATTGTCGGCCAGCCCGGTGGTGATCTTGGTATGGGTGCCGGCATCCACATCCGGGTTCATCCGCAAGACGATCCGCGCCTCGCGGCCGAGCGAAGTTGCGACCTCCGAAAGCATGGCGAGCTCTGCGGCACTTTCGATGTTGATCTGGCCGATCCCGGCGCCGAGTGCCGCGCCGAGTGCGGCGCGGGTTTTGCCGACGCCGGAGAAGACGATCTGCGAAGCCCGGATGCCGGCTTTGAGGGCGCGCAAAAATTCGCCCTGGCTCACCACATCCGCCCCTGCCCCGGCCTGGCGCAGCAGCGACAGGATGGCGAGGTGATCGTTCGCTTTCACGGCGTAATGGATATGCGGCTTAAGGCCGACATCGCGAAACGCGTCGGCCAGGGCGGCATAGCGCGAACGGATGGTCGCCGCGCCGTAGACCCAGACCGGCGTGCCGAATTCGTCCGCCACCGCATTCAGTGGCACATCCTCGAAGCACAGCCCATCCTGCGCGTGCATGGAAAAAACCGGCCGCGCCGCCAGCAGATCCCCAAGCTCAGGCTCGGGGTTGGGGTTGGGGATTTCGAGGCGCGTCAGCACGGCGATTTCATTGCGAGGGATAAACGTGCGGATACGTCACGTCGGCGGCAGGGCCGGGCGGGCTCGGCGCGCCTTTGCGGCCGCATCCTGCCAGGGTCAGACCTAAAAGCAGCGCCAGGAGCAAGATTTTCATACGAGAGTCTCCAGCCATTTTTGTGCGGCCGCCGCGACATTTGCCGGCGCCGTTCCGCCATGGCTAACGCGCGAGGCAACGGAAGCTTCGACCGTCAGCACCTCGAAAATTTCGCCGGTGATACGCGGTTCGATCGCCTGCATGTCTGCCAGCGTAAGTTGCGGCAGATCGAGGTTCTTGGATTCCGCAAGTGCCACGATACGGCCGGTAACGTGATGCGCATCGCGGAAGGGCATGTTCAGCACCCGCACCAGCCAGTCCGCCAGATCGGTTGCGGTGGAAAACCCGCTGCCGGCGAGTAAGCGCATGCGCTCCGCATTGACGCGCATATCCCGCACCATGCCCGCGGTCGCGGCCAAACAGAGGAAAATGGCCTCAGTCGCATCGAAAACCGGTGCCTTATCCTCCTGCATGTCCTTGGCATAGGCCAGCGGCAGGCCCTTCATCACGGTTAGCAGACCCATCAAGGCGCCGAAAATCCTGCCGGATTTCGCCCGTGTCAGCTCCGCGGCATCCGGGTTGCGCTTCTGCGGCATGATGGAGCTGCCGGTGGTGAAGGCGTCGCTCAGGCCGATGAGCTGATAAGGTGCTGAGCACCAGATGACGATCTCTTCCGCGAAGCGCGATAGATGCATCGCCAGAATTGAAACGGCCGCCAGGTATTCCAGCGCAAAATCACGGTCCGAAACGGAATCGAGAGAATTCGCTGTCGGCCGGTCGAAGCCGAGTGCGGCCGCCGTCCTGTGCCGGTCGATCGGAAAGGAGGTACCGGCGAGCGCGGCGGCGCCCAGCGGGCATTCGTTCAGCCGCGCCCAGGCGTCCGCCAGCCGCCCCGCATCGCGCGCCAGCATTTCTACAAAAGCCAGTAGATGGTGACCGAACGTTACCGGCTGCGCGGTCTGCAGATGGGTGAAGCCCGGCATGACGGTTGCCGCGTGTTCGGCGGCCCGGGTGGCGAGGGCACGCATCAGGTCGTTCAGCTGTAAGAGCAACGCGTCGATGGCGCCGCGTACCCAGAGCTTGAAATCCGTCGCCACCTGGTCGTTGCGGCTGCGCGCGGTATGCAGGCGGCGGGCCGCATCGCCGATTTTCTCCGTCAGCCGCACTTCGATATTTGTATGGATATCTTCCAGCGCATCGACGAAGTTGAATTTCTGGTCCTCGATCTCCGCGGCGATTTCCTGCAGCCCGGCATCGATGGCCTGCGCATCGGCGGCGGAGATGATGTTCTGCCGCCCAAGCATTTCGGCATGGGCGCGGCTGCCGGCGATATCTTGCCGCCAGAGCTTGCGGTCGAGCCCGATTGAGACATTTATAGCCTGCATTACCGCAGCGGACCCGGCGCCGAATCGCCCGCCCCATTGCAGGTGCCCTCCAACCGGAGTTGTCTCTTTGCCGCCTAAATCCTCGTTTTCCAAACCAACCTGCTCGGCCCTCTCCCGGCGATCCATTATCGCCGCTGCCGCAGGCTTAGCCTTGAGCGCAGGCGGGAGCAATTCGGCAAAAGCGCAAATCACCACGGACGATCTGCCGGATGCCGCCTCCGCCATCAATCAGCTGATGCCAGGACCGGCCCCGGACCTGAAATTCACCGATGCAAGCGGCAAGCCCCTAAGCCTTGCCAATTACCGGGGCAGCGGCCTGATCGTGAATGTCTGGGCGACCTGGTGCGGGCCTTGCGTGGCGGAGCTGCCGACCTTTGCGGCGATCAGCCAAAGTCTGGCCAAGAGCAAGATTTTGGTGCTGCCGATCTCCGTCGATCTGAACGGCGCCAAGGCCGTGCAGCCATTCTACACGAGCCATGGCATCAGCGATTTGCCGATCCTGCTGGATCCGGATGGCGACACCACCAATGTTTTGAATGCGCCGGGGATTCCGGTCACCGTCATCATCAACCCGCAAGGCCAGCTGGTGGGCCGGCTGGATGGCAGCGCCAACTGGAATTCTGCTACGACGCTGGCGCTGGTGCGGCAGCTCGCAGGGCCTAAAGCCGATAGCAGTGACGTGCAGCCGGTGTAGAAAGGCAGAGGCTGCGAAAAACCTCTTGCAACTCAAATCATCTTTTGATATATCGTAAGATATGTTTAAAAATCATTTTTCTCCCAGCCATCGTATTTTTAACGCCATTGGCCGGCGCCACGGCCGGCACGGTTTTGCGCACGGCCATAGCTTCGGCGGCGGCTTCATGAGCGACGGCATGCCGCCCAGCCGCAAACTTGGTAGCGCCGAGCTGCAGCTCGTGCTTCTGGCCCTGCTAGCCGAGCAGCCGGCGCATGGCTACGAGCTGATCCGCAAGCTGGAAGAGCGCTCAAGCGGTTTCTATACCCCTAGTCCCGGCATGATCTATCCGGCGCTGACCTACCTTGAAGAAATCGGCCAGGCGGAGGCGACGCCGGATGGCAACCGCAAACTCTATACCATCACGGCGGCCGGAGCAGCGCATCTGGCCGGACGCCGCGACGAGGTCGATGCAATTCTGTCGGCCCTGCAGCGCATCGGCGGCCGGATGGCTGAAGTGCGCGAAGCCTTTTCCGGGCTAGGCGATGCCGATCCACAGGCGAGTGACGATCTGCATCGCACTCGCCATGAGTTGAAGCATGTGCTGATGCGCAAGCGCGGCTGCACCCCGGAAGAGGCAAGACGCATTGCCAAGATTCTTGCTAGGGCGACTGCGGAAATTCTCGGCAAGCCGGAATAAGAGACCGCCGCCCGGTTTTGGCGGCATAATGTTTTAATGGAGGCTGCAATGGATGCCATTACCCGCGCGCCGCTGCGTGTACGCCATGACAATGGCGTGCGCCTTGGAAAAGTCGTGTTTGTCGATCCAATCTCGCCGCGCATGCGGCGGATCACCTTCCATGCGCCGGAGCTTGCTAATTTCACCTCGGCGTCAGCGGATGATCATGTCAAACTGTTTTTCCCCCGGCTTGGGGAGACGCAGCCGGATTTGCCTGTACTCGGGCCAGCGGGCCTGACTTTCCCCGATGGCCTGCCGCGGCCGAGCGCACGTGATTACACCCCGCGCAGATTCGATCCAGCCAACTGCGAACTGACGATCGAATTCGTGCTGCATGAGGATGGACCAGCCTCCAATTGGGCAAGACGGGCAAGGCCCGGCGACATGCTGGGCATCGGCGGTCCGCGCGGCTCGATGATCCTGCCCAATGATTACGACGCCTATCTTTTGGCCGGTGATGAGACTGCGCTGCCCGCAATCGGCCGGCGGCTGGAGGAAATGCCGCCCGGCGCCAATGCGATCGTGCTCATCGAGGTCGCGGACCGGCATGAGGAGCGCTATTTGCCGACCGCCGCGAATGCGCAGATCATATGGTTGCACCGCAACGGCAAGCCGGCCGGTTTGTCCGGTTTGCTGGAGGATGCAATTCGGTCCCTGCAACTTCCCTCCCGCGACATGCATGCCTGGATTGCCTGCGAGATTGCGGTGGCGCGCCGGTTGCGCGAATATTTGATGGAGGAAGAGGCGATGCCGCGGAGCCAGATCAAGGCTGCGGGCTACTGGAGGATCGGCGAAGCCGGCGCGCATGGGAAGATTGACTGACAAGATTAAGTCGTGGATCCCGCGGGAAGCCGCCTGCGCGGGTGATGACGATTTCAAGTCAACAGAAGTTTTTCGTGACGTTTTTTCAAAAAGCGGCTGCTTTCTCGCCGCGTTGACGCGGCGCAACAAAAATCTCTGGACAGGGGAAACGCGCTTTGATAAGCGTGCCATACCCCGTGGCATCTTATTGAAGGAGGGCTTGATGAAATCATCGTTTAAATCGCCCTTTTGGATGTCTTATCGCGCAGTGAAAGATATTGCGCCCGGCGTCGCCGTCTACTTCTCGTAGACCCCCTCGCCTTCCAGCTTCTCCCGCCTGTAGTCCAAAATACTTGAAAGGCCGGTCCGAGTATCGGACCGAAATGAAAATGGCTCCACTGAATAGAAGCAGTGCACCGCCGATGGCCGCCGTGCTGAAGTTTTTACTTCGGCAATGGTCGGATCACAAGCTGCTGGTGGCCGGCATCGCGCTTTCGATGATCGGCGCGACGCTGACCGATGTTTTTCTGCCGATCTATGCGGGGAATCTGGTAACTGCGGTTTCCATCCATGCGCATCGCTCGGTCGCACTGCATGGCGCGGGCGTTGCCATCGGCATCATGGCGGCGCTTGGTTTGACACAGACGGTTTTGCGCTATGTCGTTTTCCGCAAGATTGTTACGCTTACGTTGTTCAACATGCGGGAAGCCGCGGCCAATGCGTTCTGGCGCGTGCAGCGTTTTTCCGCCGACTGGCATTCCAATACTTTCGCCGGTTCCGTGCAGCGCAAGATCACCCGCGGCATGTGGGCGATCGACATGCTGAACGACACGCTGCTGGTAGCACTGCTGCCGGCGGTTTCCGTGCTTGCGGGATCGGCGATCGTGCTCGGCCTGCGCTGGCCGGTGATGGGATTACTGCTGGCGACGGGCTCGGCGCTTTATATCACGCTCGCGGCGACACTCTCGGTGCGTTGGGTGGCGCCGGCGGCGCAACTTTCCAACCGCTGGGACACGCGCGTCGGCGGCGCGATTGCCGATGCCATCACCTGCAACGCGGTGGTGAAATCCTTCGGCGCGGAAGCGCGTGAGGATGCGCTGCTGGTGAAGGTGCTGGGGAAATGGGCCAAGCGCACCTCGCGCACCTGGGTGCGGGGCACGCGCTCGGGCACGTTGCAGGGTTTTGCGCTGATGATCCTGCGCACCGCGGTCACCAGCCTGGCGGTCTGGCTTTGGTGGAGGGGGGCGGCATCGCCCGGCGATGTTGCCACAGTGCTGACAGCCTATTTCATCGTGCTGGGTTATCTACGTGATATCGGCTTTCATATCGCCAACCTGCAGCGCGCCATCAACGACATGGAAGAGATGGTGGATCTGTACAGGCAGAAGCTGGGGGTCGAGGATGCAGCGGGCGCCAAGCCGATCCGAATCCGCAACGGGGCCATCAGCTTCGATCACGTGCTGTTCCGCTACGGGCCGCATGTGAATCCGCTATTCGATGATTTCAGCGTGCGGATCGCGGGCGGCGAGCGCGTCGGGCTGGTAGGTCATTCCGGTTCCGGCAAAACCACTTTCGTTAAACTGGTGCAGCGCCTGCACGACGTCACGGCCGGGCAGGTCCTGATCGACGACCAGAACATCGCAACGATGCAGCAGGCGTCGCTGCGCGCGCAGATCGCCATGGTGGCACAGGAGCCGATACTGTTTCACCGCTCGCTGGCAGACAATATCGGCTACGCTCGGCCAAGCGCCAGCCCGGCGGAAATCGAACACGCCGCATACCTGGCGAACGCACATGAATTTGTCGCCCGGTTACCGAAAGGCTACGCGACTATGGTCGGCGAGCGCGGGATAAAGCTCTCCGGCGGCGAGCGCCAGCGCGTTGCCATCGCCCGCGCTTTTCTGGCCGACGCGCCGATCCTGATCCTGGACGAAGCAACCGCCAGCCTTGATTCGGAATCCGAAGCGCTGATCCAGGAAGCGATGGAACGGCTGATGATTGGCCGCACCGTCATTGTCATCGCACACCGGCTTTCCACCATACGCGCGCTCGACCGGATTCTGGTATTCAACCGCGGCGTGATCGCGGAGGAAGGCGCGCATAACAAGCTGATCACGCGTGAAGGTGGCATTTATCGCACGCTGTTCGAACGCCAGGTGATGGGGCTATTGCCGGAGACGATAAAGTAGGGAAGTAAGCCTTCTTATCCTGAAGAAGAAGGCTGGCCGCCCGCCCAAAAAGTCTTTTGTGAGTCAGGATCCGGGCGTTACGCAGCGAACGCTTCAGGCGCAGAGTCAAGGAAGTTTTTTGTGTCGCTTTTTTTCAAAAAAGCGACTTCTTCCTACATGTAAATCCCGCCGTTGACGTTGATTTCCTGGCCGGTGATGTAGGAGGCGCCATCCGAGCAAAGAAATTCGCAGGCCGCGGCGATGTCTTCCGGCGTGCCGGCGCGTGGGATGGGAATATGTTGGGCGAGCACTTCGATCGGCGGCACTTCGCCGGCTGCGGCGCCGGCGCGGGCCAGCGGCGTATCCACCAGCGAGGGCGGGATGGTATTGCAGGTGATGCCGAAGCGCGCGAGCTCGCGCGCCAGTGATTTGGAAAAGCCGATGACGCCCCCTTTCGCCGCGGCATAATGCGCGCGATCCTGCGAGCCCCATTGCGCGGCGTTGGAGGAGATGGTGACGATTCTACCCCATTTCCTCTCGATCATATCCGGCACGGCGGCCTGGATGGTATGGAAGGTGCCGTCGAGATTGACCGACAGCATTCGCTTCCAGGATTCAAACGTCATGGTAACGAACGGATCCGCACTCGAGATGCCGGCATTGGCGATGACGATGCTGATGGAGCCAAACTGCTGGCGCGCCTGCGCATAGGCGGCATCTATTTCCTCGCGTTTGGAAACATCCGCCTTCAGCGCAAGGATGTTGCCGCCGCCGGCACGGATTGCCGCAGCTTCGCGCTGCAGCAGATCCTCCTGCAGATCGAGCATCAGCACGGGATGGCCTTTTGATGCGAAGCGCTGGGAAATGCCCAAACCCATGCCTGACGCGCCGCCGGTAACGACGACCACACGATTTTGATTCATGATTCTGCTCCTATGTTAGCGCGGCGTCAGCTTAAGATGCATTTTTCAAGCCTTGTATGGTGAAGCTCGCCTCGCAGTCGAGTTTGCGCCGGCGATATCGGTATCCCGACGCGGTTCGCCTCAAGCGTACCGTTGATATCACCATTGCCCGGGGCGAAGGCAAAGCGCACCTGCGCCCCGCACGGAAACCACGCTGGAAAACTCTTCGGTATTTTTCGGCACATCCAGCGTTTCATCAAAGCCGGTGATCATCACAGCTTCTCGCCCGGGTAGCTTATAGACCGGACCCTTTCTCGCAGCGCCTCGAGATACGCGTAAGTATCCAGCAGGATCGAGTGATCGGTAGCATCATCACGTTGCACCGGGTCTAGCATGGCTCGTCTCCCGTTGGGGGGCGGTTCTGGCAGCCCCGCGCAGCTTGTGCGATACAATAGCGCATACACGCTGGCGGCTGCCATCGTCAAGTTGGCCTGTGCCACGTGATGCGGTTGCGGGCTTTAGGTCCGTCGCTTACATCCGTTTGAAATCGCAAACCAGTCGATTGCGGCCGCCGGCTTTGGCGGCGTAAAGCGCTTGGTCCGCGCGTCGCATCAGCGCATCGAGGTTTTCCGCCCCAAGCCTTTGCGCAGCACCTGCGCTGATCCGCACTTCGATGGCAGCGCTCGCCGCCGCAACCGGCTCGGCGGCGACCGCCTGTATCAGACGTTCGCCGACATCGGCGATCTCTGGCGCGGTGAGGCCGCCCAGAAGGACGGCAAACTCCTCGCCGCCGAGGCGCGCCAGCAGATCCTCATGCCGCATCACGGATTTCAGGCGCGACGACACCTCGCGCAGCACGTCATCCCCACCTTGATGGCCGTAGCGGTCGTTGATCGTTTTGAAGTGATCGATATCCAGCATCAGCGCCGCAACCGCCAATTCCGGGGGTGTTGATTTTGCCAGCAAAGGTTCAGACGCCGCAAAAAAATGGCGGCGGTTCGCAAGCCCCGTCAGCGCATCCGTCAGCGCCAATGTCCGCAGGTTTTCATCCAGAACATGCTGCGCGGTGACATCCTGGAACAGCCAGATTCTGCCGTTCCTGCCGCTGCCCAAAATTGGGTGGGTGTCGACCTCCAGCCTCTGTGTGCCGAGGTTCCAGACGGTTCGCACGCCATGGTCCAGATCGCGCTGCAGCGGCCCATACAGTGCTTCCAGCGCGTCGGAATTAACGCAGCGCCCGCGCAACTGGCGCATTGCTGCCGCAATTTCGCCAACCGATTTCTCGCCGGCGGCAGTACCAAGCAGCGTCGCCATCTGCGTGTTGATCAACCCGGTCCTACCATCGCCTTCGAAGATCACCACGCCGTTCGGGACGCTACCGAAAAGATCCTCGAAACGCTGCATGGCCAAGCGCTTGCCCAGCAGCCTGCTCCTGTCGCCTAACATCTGTGCGAAGACGGGCGCCATCAGACTCAACTGCTCGCGCATTTCGCGCTTGAAGCCGCAGTCGCAACGGCCGGCCGCCGCTTCAAACCAGATGAACAACATGCCGCTATTCGGCTGATCCGCGACCGGCGCTGGCAGGAACCAGAGCTGGGCCGGCGGCTGGTCCAGCAGGATTGAGATGGAACCTGGCAAGTTGACGAGCGCCGCCGGTACCGGACCCTGGTTCCAATCCAATCCGTTCAACGTGCAGAACGTCAGGCTAAAGGGTGTGAACGCAATATCAGGGCTTGCCGCCAAAGGCTTCGCGACGCCATCTTTGCCTGCTTCGAATGCCAGCAAAACATCGGCGTCGGCAGCCCGGCGGGCGTAGCTTGTCAGTGCGGCAAGGCCATCATTGCAATCGGCGGTAGCGCTGGAGTTGAGCAAAGGCGCCTTCCGCTCGTACATCAGCCCGCCACGAGCAGCGGCGTGAGATGGTGTTTCAGCACGTCCAGCACGGCCTGAGGCTCCGTGATGTGCGGAACGTGGCCTTCGCTTTCGATCACGTTCAGCGAACCGCGGGGTATGCGCGCGTGCATCCATTCCGCCACCGCCATCGGTACGGCGACGTCCTTGCGCGGCTGCACGATATGGGTGGCGCATTGCAGCCGCGGCAGCAAGGCGCGCATATCGGATTGAAAGATCACCTTCGCCATCGCCAGCGCTATATCCGGGCGCATCAGAAACAGCATTCTGCTGAACTCGTCGATCACGGCGTGGTTCGGCACGCCGACCACCATCGGCACGAACCCTGCTGCCCAAGCCTGGAAATTTGTCGACATGCCGTCGTAGAGATCGTTTAGGTCGGATTGTTCGAACCCGCCGACATAGCCGGCCTGGTTGAGGTAGCAGGGGGAGCCCGCGATCAGCACCAGCTGGGAGAAGGCCCGCGGCCGCGCGACGGAAGCGGCCGCGCCGATCATACTGCCCACGGAATGGCCGATATAGGCGCAATCTTCGATTTTCAGCTCGTCCAGAATATCGATCAGGTCGTCGGCGTAGCCGTATAATGTGCCATGCCGCCGCTGGTCGTAGTTGGTCTCGCCATCCGGGCCGCAGCCGGCAAAATCGAAGGAGACGACGCGAAAGCGATCTTCGAGCCACGGCAGAAGCGTGCTCCAGGCGGTTTGATCGCAGCCGAAGCCGTGACCCAGAATCAGAACAGGCTCGGCTTGCCCGGAGATGCGTCCGTGCAGGCGCTCAAACTTTTTCAGCACGCGAGCTCTCCTTTGTCAGCCTATATGCCTAAACGTTAGGTGGAGAATCAAGCGTTTCGTCTATGCATCTTAAGGTGGCTGTAGGGCGAGAAGCCAACACAACTTTAAGACGTCACGTTTGCAGGTTATTCGCCCGGCGGCTTGAGTGTTCTTAATCTGTTCTATATGCTGATCACCTTGATCAAGCCATAGCGAGGGTTGAGCTCCAACCATGCCTGCCGAAGCTTTACGTACTGGAGTGGCAGATCTCGGCGCCGCGCAGCCGGAACCAAATGAACTTGCCTATTACGTGACGGATTTTGAAACGGTGATCAGAGGCGTTGAGCTGCGTTACGGAACACTACTCGACGCCGATGAACTAGCTTATGTTGCGAAGCTGAAATTGCTCTCGCGGGCGGCACGCGCGCTTTACGTGCGCCTAGTCAATCGCAAAGGGCCTTATTTCAGGCGGCAATGCCTGGATTATCCCGAGATCGGCGGCCTGGATGCGGCTGTGGCGGAGCTCAGCCATCACCGCCTGCTGGAAATATGCACCGCCGCGCCGCCGGCTGCTCGGCAAAAGCGGCTGCTGGCGTGCTTTACCTTGCCCGAGCTTCGCGGTTTTCTACGCGCGCATCCGGCTCCGAAGGCGGTTGGCAAAGGCGGCTTGGTTGATTGGCTCATGGCGTGGACGGATTGCGGCGGCTGGTTGGAGGGTGTTCTTGCGGAACATTGTTTGATCGGGCTGTTTGAGTGCGACCCATGGCCATTTTTGCGCTTTTTATTTTTTGGCGAACTGCGGGACAATCTCTCCGGCTTCGTCACCCGCGCGCTCGGCCATATCGTTACCGAAACCGTGGCGGAAGCGGCGCTGCGCCCGTATTTTTGCAGCCGCGCTCAGGCGGATGACGCCTATCGCATGGCGCGCCTGTATCGGGAATTTGGTGAAATAAGGGATGTGCGCCCCGCCATCGAGGTGCTGCAATGGTGGCGCAATCAGGGGATCGAACGGCAGAAGCTGACGGATGGGCATACCTGGTTCGACCGTTTGGTCGATCGCCTCGGCCGGCGGCTGGAACGCGCAGCGCATAAGGATGCGGCGCTGGAACTTTATGCCAGTTCGCCAGTTGCCCCGGCCCGGGAGCGGCAGGCGCGTTTGCTGATAAAGGCCGGTCGCAAGGCGGAAGCCGCGATGCTGCTGCGGACAATGCAGTCAGATCCCTGTCACGCGGAGGAAGCCTACGCGGCGCGGCAGCTTCTGGCGCGGCTGGAGAACAAATCCCGCCGCACGGAAGCGCACCGATTGCAGCGTGAAAGCCGCATCATCCAGCTGCACTACGTGCCGCGTGCCGGATTTGGCGATCCGGCCACGACGGTCGAAGCCGCCGTGCTGGCGCATTACCGCGCCCTGGGCTGGCACGGCATCCATGCGGAGAACTGGCTGTGGAATGCGAGTTTCGGTCTTCTGCTGTGGGACATTATCTACGACCCCGCGCATGGCGTATTTCATTCGCCGCTACAATTTGCACCTTCGGACCTCTATAGTCCGGATTTCTACACGCGCCGGAGCCAGGCCTTCGAATTGCGGCTGGATCTGCTGCGGGCGCCGGCGCAGGCTTTGCAGGTCGTCAAGCGCCATCATGAAGCCAAGCAGGGCATCGCCAACCCGTTCGTCGCGTGGCACGACGACCTGCCTGAGATTCTTGGCATAATGCTGCAACGCGTGCCCGCCGCCGGCCATGCGGCCGTGCTGCGGCATATGGCGCGCAATATGCGCCACCATACGCGCGGGTTTCTGGATCTGTTCATCTGGAATGACCGCGATTACCGGTTCATCGAAATCAAGAGCGAAAACGATAAGCTCGCCGGCCATCAATTCGAATGGCTGCGCTTCTTTGCCGAAGCCGGCATAAACGTATCATTGGAAAAAGTGGAACGTCCGGCACGGCGGCTCGAAGCAGAGAAAGTAGCAAGGCAATGATCATTCAGACCTGCGACTGGTATTTCGATGTCATCTCGCCCTTCGCGTATTTGCAATGGAAAGCCCGCGAGCGGCTGGCGGGGCGCGTCAAGCTGCGTCCGGTGCCGGTCGTGCTAGGCGCGTTGCTGAACCACTACCAGCAAAAGGGGCCGGCGGAAATCCCGCCGAAGCGCTGGCATACTTATCGTTATTGCCAATGGCGCGCTGCGAAGCTTGGGGTGGCGATGCAATTTCCGCCGGCGCATCCGTTCAACCCGATCGCCGCGCTGCGGCTGATTGTAGCGCTGGATGCGAGCGATGCAGCTGTCGATGCGATGTTCGAAGCGGTCTTTCGCGAGGGGCTGGATGTTTCGGATCCCGCGATCCTGACGCGGATCGCCGCCAGCCTTGGTGTGGCTGATACGGCAGCGGCGATCAGCCGGCCGGAGGTCAAGGAGCGGCTGCGCAGCAATACCGATGCCGCGATCGCGGCGGGCGTTTTCGGCGTTCCTGCCATCGTTTGCGGCGAGGAACTGTTTTGGGGCGAGGACATGACCGAGATGCTGATCGATTATGTCGATGAGCCGGAGCTGTTCCGGACCGAGGAGATGTTGCGGCTGAAGGCATTGCCTGTGGGCGTGCAGCGGCAATAGGGTGCATTTCAAAAGTAGTGGATTCCACGCCTTTGCGGGAGATGACGATGGTGCCGCGTTACAACCCTGCACCGAAAATCGGCGTATCCGGTGCGCCGCAAGCGACGGGGCGTTCGAGGCCGGCGGACAAGCCGCTAGACGCGAACGGTCACAAGGAATGCCGTTGCAGGCCCCAGATCGCGATCGCGCTTGAAGCGATCATGCCCTTTGAAGCGATCATGCCCTAACCCGCGGGCAGCTCGCGCCAAACGCGCTCGACCTGCTGAAACATGCCCGGAACATCGTCAGCCGGGACGGACTTGCCGAAAATGAAGCCCTGCACCTCGTCAAAATCCGCCTGCATCACCAGCGCCAGCTGCTCAGCGGTCTCTACACCTTCCGCAAGCGAATCGATACGCAGATTGCGGCATAATCCGGCGATCGCGCGCATGATCTCCCTAGCCGCTTCGCCCCGCCTGTCGGTTCGAGTGATCGAGGCCGCGTACAGCCCATCAACCTTCACCTTATCGAAGGGAAAATCCAGCAAATACCGCAGCGATGAATAACCCACATCAAGATCATCGATGGTGATCCGGACGCCCAGCTTTCGTATCTGCTCGATAGCATCCAGGCTTTGCGAATTCGCTTCGATTTCGTTATTTTCAGTAACCTCGAGCTCCAGCCGGGATGCAGCCAATCCGGTTTCGGCAAGCGCGCGCTGTACAAGGCCGGCGAGGCCCCGGTTTTGCAGCGCAAGCGCTGATACGTTGGCCGCAACGCCGACATCCGCCGGCCAGCGCACCGCCGCCGCGCAGGCGGTTTGGAGAACCCATTGCCCGACTTCGCCGATGATGCCCATCTCTTCAGCAAGCGGAATGAACAACTCAGGCGAGACGATTTCGCTCGCCTCCCGCCGCCAGCGTAGCAGCGCCTCGAACCGCACGATCCTTCGCTTGCGCAGATTGACCTGCGGCTGATACTCCAAGGTGAGACGCCGGGCGGCCCAATCTTCCTGCAGGGCCTGCTTGAACCTGGCCTGCTTCTGCTTCGCCGTACTCTGATCTGCCGCGCGGTCACCAGGCATTTTGTTTCCAAAGCTCGTTACGAGGGCGCAGAAACTGCCGCGCATTAAGCCTGCCAGCGTGACGTACGGCCGACGCAGGGTCAAGCCTTTTACGCCGCCGTCTTGCCCGCCCGCCTGCGGCCCAGCCAGGGTTTTACCGTCAGCTCGCCGCCTTCCAGCGGTTGCATTGCTTCTACATCAAGCAAGGCGGCGGCGAACCATGCAGCCATCTGTCCATCCGCCGGCCAGCGCTTCAACGATCGCCGCCTCCACCACCTCCTCCCCGCCATAGAGCGCCGCATTTCGTCCCGGGCTTCGACACGACGGCATTTCTGCGGTTCCTGGAACGCTGCCCCGCCGCCGGTCTCGCGGCGCCGATCATGCCTTTGATCATGCCGGTATTAAGTCTCGCCGCAGGTTCCGCGTATCTCGGCACTATCCGGCGCCGCGTTCCGGACTGGCTGACGCAGCTGTTCGAACGCACCGAGCACGATCCTGAGCCTCCCGCATGCCTGCCAGCATCGTCGCCGCGGCGCAGGTACGCACACTGCAGGTCATTGGCGTTGATAAATTTCACATCTTCATGCTGAACCGGCCGGAACTGACATGCGCCATCGCCCGCTTGCTGGGTGTGCAGCCGATAAGGAAGCTGCTGGTGCGGCAAAACGACTTGGAAACGTTGCTCGGGCGGTAGAAGCTCCCGGCTCAAGCGTAACAAAAAGTTCTGCGCCGCTCTTTTCGAAAAGCAGCCTCTTTCTTAAGCCAAAGCCGCTAGCGTTTCTACTGGCGCGGAAGCCTCGGGATGCAGTTCGTCTACTGTCCAGTCCTGGCGGCGGTTCATCAGCGCGATGATTGCCGCCATGTCCTGATCGCGGTTCATTCCGGCGGCAGCGGCGACGACGCCGCCCCGCAGATAATAGACAATGAAGTTGCGTGTCTGCAGATCGCCACGAATTACTTGTTCATCCTCCCCGGAAGCGTGGCCGACATAGTCCAGCCGCATCATGTACTGGATGGTCCAGAAATAGGGCACGGCGTTGAAGCTCTCGGCAGCGCCCGCCATATTGCGTGCGGCGAGCATGCCGTGCTGCTCTGCCAGGCGCCAGTGTTCCACGCGGATCAGTGGGCCGGTGCCGTAGATGGGAAAGGCGGCGACATCGCCGGCGGCGTATAGATCTTTCGCTAGCCGCAGTTGGCTGTCGACCACGAACGCGCGGTCAGACTGGCGCGTCAGCGCCTCCGCAAATGCCGTTGCCGGCTTTACGCCAAGCCCGGCAACGACGAGGTCGGCCTGCAGCGTCTCACCTGTTTTCAAGACGACAGCTTGTACCGCTCGCCCTCCGGTGAGGCGGTCGACCTGCAACCCCAAGCGAAAATTGACCCCCTTTTCTTCGTGGATTTCGCGGAACACGTTACCAATCGCGGCACCTAGCTGGCGTTCGAATGGCGCCGATTCCGGTCCAGTAATGGTGACCTCCAACCCGCGCTCGCGCAACGCGGCGGCGACTTCGATGCCAATAAAGCTGGCGCCGATCACGACGGCGCGGCGGGCGCCTTTGGCTGCCTGCAGAATCCGCTCGGCATCCTTCTGGCTGCGCAGCGTGAAGACGTTTTCGAGATCCGCACCGGGAAAAGGCGGCTGCACGACCAGGCCGCCGGTTGCGATCAACGCCGCGTCATAGGCGAGGTTCTGACCATCCGACAGGCCGATCAGTTTTTGCTCCGGATCCAGACCGGTGATTTCAGCCTGTAGCCGTTCGATGTTACAGGTTTGATAAAACTCCCCGTCCTGCAGCGGCGATTTCTCACCGCCCTTCTCGCCGGACAGAAAATACTTGCTGAGCAGGGTCCGATCGTAAGGCAGCTCTGCCTCCTTGCTGATCAGCGTGATCGCGCCCGCGAAACCAGCTTTCCGCAGTTCCTGCGCAGCGGAAAATCCTGCCGCACCGGCGCCCAGGATAACGAATCGGCGCGCATCCGGCGCCGCTGCCGGCGCGGGCGATGAGCGTGGTTGCGCGTTGCGTAACACGATGTCGCCATCCTGAATTTCGACATCGTAGACCGGCAGATCATCGACCGCCGGCGGATCACGCAGCGCGCCGGTGCGCACGCAGAAACTCGCCTTGTGCCAGGGGCAGATGACTTCGCCATCCGCCAGCACGCCTTGCGCCAGCTTACCCCTGGCATGAGGACATTCGGCGCCGATGGCGGTTACGCTATCACCTTGGCGCACCAGCAGGATTTTAATGCCCTGCACCTCAACCTCGCGCATGCCGCCGGCGGCGACATCTTCCAGCCGGCCGAGGATCAAGGTTCGATCATGCGCCATACGACTTTCTCCTGCAGCTGTGAACGCTTACGCGATGAACACTTCGAACGGCCGGAAAAACACCGCAAGTAGATTCTCGGGCAAGCGGAAGCCTTCTGGCGAATCCATAATCAGATCGCCGTATTGTGATTGATGCGCGGCGATTGCCTGCTTTTTCAGTTGGAGCTGATCCGCGATGTTCAATCGCCAACCGGCCTGCCGCGTCTCCTCGAACTCAATGTCCTCCTCGCGCAGCCAGCCCCAGACGGGGTAGGAGAGCAGCTTCCAGCCGCATCGTTTGGCAACCGCGGCCGCGAGCAGCGCTCCAGCTTCATGGTCGCAATGCGGATCGCCTTGCCATGGCCCGATGAGCAATGTGCAACCTTGCGCCTGACCGAAGCTGCTGACCCGCTCGACCAGAGCCTTGACAGCCTCGCCCTCTCGCGCCAGCGCGCTATCGCGTTGACGCAGAAAGTGCAGATGCTCGGGCGGCAGGCCCAGCAGGCTTGTTGCGTTCCCGGCTTCCTGCTCGCGCAGCTGCGCAAGTTGCGCCGGCGGCCAGGTTTTCGATCCAGGGTGCGAGGCTGAGCCGTCGGTTAGAACGACCACGACGGGAGCCAGACCGGCGGCGCAGGCTGCGGCAATCAGCCCGCCGCAGCCCAGGCTTTCGTCATCCGCGTGCGGTGCGAGAATAAGCGGCCTTCTGCCTTGCAGAACCATGGCGATATCGGCTGCCGGCAAAGCTTCAAAACCGGCAATGATTTTCGACATGTTCCGCATCAGCTATGCGGCAACCCGTCGGCAAAGTAATAGGCCGCCGCCTTGGTCAGCGTTTCATCCGGGGCGGGCTGGCGAAGATAGGTGGCGAGGTCGCGGCAGAGCATCTCCATCCGGCTGCCGGCGATGAACGCGGAAATTCCAAGGCCGCGCTGCGCAAGTTGCAGGGCTTCCAGCGCGGCCGCTTCCACCGCCAGCCGGGCCAGGTTGACATAGGCGACAATTGCCTCCGGCGTGTCATCCTCGACACATGCGATGCAGGCGGCGCGGGCCATCCAAAGCCGCGACGTCTCATAAGCGATGAGCGCCTGGCCGAAACGCGCCTGCTGGTGGGGATCATGCTCGCGCCGGCGTTGCAGGATTTCGTTGCGATACAGTTGAAGCAACGCCTGCAACCCGCCAAGCGCTGCCGCGGAACCGCGCCAGGCGCCGGCGGAAAAAACCGGCTCCTTCAGATAATCGCCAGGCTCACCGACAAGATCACTATGCGCAACATGCATGCCGGAAAACTCGATGCTTCCCGTTATCGCCGCGCGCATGCCGGCCAGCTGCACATGGCTTTGCATGACCCGGTTATCGGGCTGCAGCCGAACCACCAGCATGCGCCGGCCGGCTGCATCCGACGCGGTGACCAGCGCGCGTGTGGCCGTGCCGGCGCCGGAGCAGAAATCCTTGCGGCCACGCAACATTAAGCCGTACCCGCCAAGATCCAAGGCAAGCTCGCTGCCGTGCGGATCGGTCACCCAAAGCGCGAAAAGATGGCCCTGCGCCGCATCCTTCGCGCATTCTGCCGCCAGGCTTGAAGACCCGTAACGAACGATGAGCTGCAACGCATTGACATGGGCTTCGTACAGCCGTGCGACCGGCAGGCTGGCCTCTCCCAGCAGCGTAAAGAGATCCAGCATGGCGGCAGCACCATCCGCGCCATAGCCAAACCCCAGGCCGCCCGATTCTTCCGGCAGGCTGGCGGTAAGCAATCCGAGAAGTTTCAGAGCATCGAAGCTGGCTTTCGGAAACCGCGCAACACGATCCAGTTCGGCCGCTTCCGCCTGTATCGCTGGCTGCAACTCCCGCAACGCGTGCAAAAAAGCCGCGCGTTCAGTGTGCATTTTCGCCGCTGGAAAGCTTTCCTTCATTATCGCGGAGCCGATGTAGAATTGCGGGCGACAGTTCCTGGCGCAGCTGGCAACGCAGTACGGCAGCTTGACCGATCTCCCGCCGCAGATCCGAAAAGGCGACGCGCCGGCGTTGCAGTACGGGGCTAAGCCGCTGCAACTCCGCCCAGGCGGTGCCGAGATAGCTTGCCTGCAGCGCCCGGCGCACCGCCGCCGGGCCGATCAGGAGGTCTTCCGCCAATAGCGCCACGTCTGCCTGTCCAAAAATCGCCGCGCGCAGCTGCGCTTTGGCGAGCACGCGCCGATAGGCATCGACCGTCGGCTCGACCCTTTCATCGGTTAGGATGTCGCGATGCTGGATCCGCCGCTTCAAGGTCGCCGCCATCCCGCCCTCGGCCCGGCCTTCCAGCCGGCCCGATACTTGCACGATGACCTCCGGCGCATGCCTAACCTTTGCATCCATGAGCTGCAGTTTCTCGATCAACGCCCGGTCCTCGCCGATGGCGACATGCGGAGCGCCGCCGGACTTGCGCAAAATGGCGGCACGCAACGCAATGCTGGCGCCGGAATGATGCTGATGCCGCGGCCAGGGGTCGGCGGGATCGGGATCGACCAACGCCGCGATCTCATCCTGAATAGATAGCAGCCGTGCTTCGTTCTTCTCATCAATGCGTATACTTGCAGGAATGACGGCCGCATCCTGCGCATCCAGTTTCGCCACCCCGCAAACGACGTCGACGCCGCTTTCCAAGGCTCGCAGATTATTGCGCACCCAACGCACTCCCGGCACTGCATCCGCGTCGGTCGTCAAGATGACACCATTGCCGGCAATCTCCGCTGCACGGTCAAGCGCCATTCTTCTTGCTTCGCCGGCCGAGGCGAAACTGCCCGGTAGTGAACATTGCACAATGTGGAGATCGCGGAAGCGGCTTGAATATTGCTCGCAAATCTCCAGGCTGCCATCGGTGCAGTTGTTTAACAATAACAGCAGGCTATCGAAATCCGCGGCCTGGCCGACAAGCGCGCCAAGACATAGGCCCAGCCTCGCCTCTTCATTTTTAATCGGTATCGCGATGACGGTAGAAGGCTCCTGCATGAACTATATGTACAAGTAGCGGTCATCTATTCAACGAAACCGCAATTTCTCGCAGAAAATTCACGTCACTCCCATACAATCTCTGCGAGCGTTACGTGCGCAAAATCGCTTCAGCACCCTAAAGCGCGTTTGCCAAAAGTTATACCGGAGGCGTCTGAACCGTAGGCTAGAGAGGGTTGGAAGACCGGTCTGGGTTGACATCCGGCATACGACAGGCAGCCTGCAATCCCGCAGGGCTGAGACGAAGCGGATGCCTCCGGCATGCCGGCTTTGCCAAACAGATGAGGTTATCTCATATCGCGATCACTATTTCACGACTCACCCATTAGCTGAATCAGTTGTCCAAGCTCCGCTGCGGAACTGCCGCTGACAAACTCATCAATCGCCGGCAGTGCCGCCTGCATGCCGCGGGTCAGTGGCTCGAAGCCCGGCGTCGATTTATGCGGGTTGGCCCAGATCACGCGATGCGCCAGCAGGCCGAGCCTGGCCATTTGCTGGCCGAGCAGCCCGGTCTCACCGCGCTCCCAGCCATCCGAAGCAATTACGATTATGGCGCCACGTGCCATGCCCCGCTGGCCCCACAAATCCAGGAAAGCCCTTATCTGCTCGCCCAACCTTGTGCCGCCAGACCAGTCCGGCACCGTTCGCGACGCGGCGATGATGCCGGCCTCGCAATCTTGCGTATCGAAGGCGCGGGAGATGCGGGTGAGCCGTGTTCCTATCGTAAACACCTCCGTGCGGCGCGGCGCACAGCGATAGGCGGCATAGCCAAACCGCAGCAGTCCCGGCGCGAAGGGCGCCATGGAGCCGCTCACATCCAGCAGCAGCACGCGTTTGCGAATACGCGGGCGCGGCAGCCTACGGAAGAGTTTTTCCGGCTCGCCGCCGCGCCATTGCGCCGCCTTTACGGTTCGGCGCACATCGATCACGCCATGCGCGCCGGTTCGCTTCCGCCTGCCGGGCAGCAATGCCACCTTGGCCCGCAGGCGGGAGATCAACACAAAGATGAGCGCCTTTTCTTCGGCCGAAACTGTGGATAATTTGCGCCGGCGCAGCAATTCCTGCGCGCTTGCTGCACCCATTTCCACATCGCGGTCGTCATCTTCATCCGGCCTGTCGCGCCTGCTTATATCCGTGACGCCTGGAAGTATCGGCGGCGCTGACGGATCAGGCATTATCTCGGCATTGGCTTTTTCGCCACCAAAGAAGAACCGGGCGAAACAGGCATCGAAGCGGGCGATATCCTCCTGCGTCGCACATAATGTTGCGCGGCCGGCGAGAAAGATGGTTTGCAATCCCGCAGCCGGCAGCAGGCCGACCGCTTCGAACAGCAGGCCGGCGCGCGAGACATCGACGGCCAAGCCGGCAGCACGCAAGGCGGAGATGAAACCGAGAATTTGCTCCTGCGCCGGAGCCGTAGTCACGGCAGCAATAATTCGAACTTGCCGGCGCGCACCCGCGCCTGATCCTCGTGGTATTTGACCACGGTTCCAAGGGTCAGCGCGGCCTCGCGCGCGGAGATCTGGGAGGCGCCAAGCGCAAGCAGCGATTCCGCCCAATCCAGGCTCTCGGCCACGCCGGGCGCCTTCAACATTCCGGCGCCCCGCAAGCGGTTGACCGAGGTCAGGATCTGCGATGCCAGCACCGGCGCTATGGCAGGAAAGCGGCGCTCGAGGATCGCGCGCTCCCGCGCCGGGCTCGGATGCTCGATCCACTGATACAGGCAGCGCCGTTTCAGCGCGTCATGCACCTCCCGCGTCCGGTTCGATGTGAGGACCACAAATGGCGGGGTTGCAGCACGGATGGTGCCAAGCTCCGGCACGGTCACCGAAAACTCCGATAGCGCTTCCAGCAGAAAAGCTTCGAATTCATCATCGGCCCGGTCGATCTCGTCGATCAGCAATACGCTCGGCGTGCTTTCGAACGCCCGCAGGATCGCGCGCGGCTGCAGGAATTTGCGGTCGTACAGCTCGCTTTCCAACTCGGCGGCATTCTGCCGTCCCAAGGCTTCGGCCACCCGCATATGCAGCAGCTGGCGCGGAAAGTCCCAGTTATACAGGGCTTCGGACGCATCCAGGCCCTCATAGCATTGCAGCCGGAACAGCGGCCAGCCAAGGGCTTTGGAAACGGCGTGCGCCAATGCGGTCTTGCCAACCCCGGGCTCGCCCTCGCAGAACAGCGGCCTGTGCATGGCGAGCGCCAGATACACAGACGCAACAACCGTCTCTTCCGCGAAATAATCCGCGCCCTCGAGCGCCGCGCCCAGGGCCTCCATCGTCGCCGGCACTACCGTGCTCAAGCGTGCTCCGCTACGGCGGCGGGCTCGCCACGCATCACCGCGGCCGCGCGCATGGCAGCGTCGATAATATGCTGGTAGCCGGTGCAGCGGCAAAGATTGCCGGAAATAGCCTCGCGCACTTCCATCCGCGTCGGGCTGGTATTTTCCTTCAGGAAATTCGTCAGCACCATCAGCATTCCGGGCGTACAGAACCCGCACTGCAAGGCGTGGCATTCGTGAAACGCGGTCTGCAGCGGATGCAGATCCTTTTTGTTGGAAGCCATTGCATCCAGCGGCTTGTACACGCTGGCCAAAGTCTGCGTCGTGATATGGGTGATTGGGGCGACACGCTGTTGCGACAAGGATTCCACCGTCAGGATATTCGCCCCATCGGCCTGCATCGCCAAAACATTGCAGGATTTGACCGTCGCGCCATCCATCTCGACCGCGCAGCAGCCGCAGCGCGCCTCGTAACAGCCGGCATGGGTGCCGGTCAGAAAGCCGACGTCGCGGATATAGTCGATCAGCAGCATCCGCTCATCGATATCGCCGGCAACATTCTTGCCGTTGATGTTCATGGAGATTTTCGTCATTTTTCCGCACCTCCGGCGCCCAACCTGGTCAGGACGCGTTTGACCAGCGAGATTATAAGTTCCGCCTGATACTTGCGCCGGCGGATCGATGCGCTGTCGATCGGTAATAGCTCGAACGAGATTTTGCTCGCGACGTCCTCGACATCCAATGCGGCGATGCTTCTACCGAGCAGCGAATCGGCAACGCCTGACGCAATCAATGGCGCGTCGGCGACAGCGCCGACAGCGATACGGAGTTTCGCAATCTTTCCCTCCGTATCCAACGCAACCGCGCCGGCAACGTTGACGATGGCGGCCTCGAAGGTCCGGAAGCAGAATTTCTCGAAGGCAACGCGCGTCCAGGTCGCGAGCGCCGGCAGGCTGATGCAGGTGAGGATTTCATCAGCCGCGATATCCGTGCCCCCGGTCGGTTTGAAGAACGCACCCGCGCGTAATATCCGACGGCCGCGCAGGCTGTCCAAAGTAAAGCTTGCATCCACCCCCGACATGAAAGCCGGCATGTCGTAACGCGGATCGGCGTGGCAGATTCCGCCGCCCACGCTGCCCATGTTCCGCACGGAGCGGTCGGCGAGGTTGCCGGCCACAGCGGCCAGCTCCGCATGCCAGCCGGGCAGATCGATTTTCGCCAGATCCGCATATCGTGTCGCCGGTCCCACCGCCAAGGTGCCGTCTTTGGCGATGCTCAAACCTTGCAATTCGGGCAGGCGGCTGACGGCGACAAGTGCCGCCGGCCTTGCCTGGCGGTCCTTCAGCGCCAGCAGCAGGCTCTGTCCGCCGGCGAGCACTTTCGTGCCCGGCGCGCCAGCCAGCGCCGCCAAAGCATCGCTGAGCGATTCCGGCCGATGATACGTAAAGGGGGTCAAAAGAACAGCTCCATCTCGCCTTTGGGTTTGGGCCAGGATTGCGCGTCACGCGGGCCTTCGTAATCCGGCATGTCGTCGGGGTAGCGAAAAAATTCCTTGCCGCTGCGGGATTTTTCGCGCAGCGCCAGCAGAACCCGGTCCGGCGTGATCGGCAGCTCCGTAAAGCGTATGCCGGTCGCATGCGCGACCGCATTGCCGATCACCGCCGGCACCGGCCCGGTGCCGGATTCACCCGCGCCCTTTTGGCCGCCGGGAATGGTTTGCGAAGGCGCCGGTATTTCGAACATGCGGTTAAGCTCGGGCATGTCCGCCGCCTGCGGCGCCTGGTAATCGGCGAAGCTTGCATTCGTCATGTGCCCGGTCTGGTCGTAAACATAGTCTTCGCCCAGCGCCATGCCGACGCCCATCAGAAAGCCGCCCTGGTGCTGCCCTTCCACGATCAGCGGATTGATCACCACGCCGGTATCGTGAACCATGACATATTCCAGGATCTCCACCCGGCCCGTCTGATCGCACACCCGCACATGCGCGGCATGGGCGGAGCCTGCATAGGTGACGGAGAAATTGCCGGAACCATCAGGACCTTCACGATCCGTCGGCGTGTCGTAGGTCGCCACCGCTTCCAATGTCGGCTCGAAACCCGGCGGCAGCTGGTGCGTACGGTAGGCCGAGAAGCTGGCGAGGTTTTCCAGGTACAGGCCGCTATCGCCCATCCCGCGAACGTAAACGCGGTCATTGCCGGTTTCCAGATCCTGCGGATCGGCCTCCAGAACATGCGCGGCAATCGCAACGATCTTTTCACGCAGCCGCTCTGCCGCGGTGCGGCAGGCGGTGCCCAGAACGGCCGCCGCGCGCGAGGCGTAGGTGCCGAGACCGAACGGCGCATTTGCGGTATCCGCAGGCGCCAGCGTAATCTTCTCGAACCCGACGCCAAGAACGTCGGCAACGATCTGCCCCAGGAAGGTTGCGTGCCCCTGGCCATGGGTCACGTCGCTGGAGAAGATCGTTACGGTGCCATCGGTTTCAAGCCGTAGCCGGATGGCGGAGAGATCGGTATCGAACGAAGGATGCCGGCAGGAGGTGTATTTCATCGAGATCGCCATGCCGACCCCTTCAAAGGGCTGCTTATCGGCGCGGATCTCCTTCCAGCGGATTTCCTGCGCCACCCGCTGCAGGCATTCATCGATCGAGGTACTGTCGACCCGCTGGCCGATCGGGGTCACCAGCGGGCACTGGCCGCGCGTGATCGTGTTCAGCGCCCGCACATCCAGCGGGTCCAGCCCCAAGGCGTTCGCCGCCATATCGACGATCTGTTCCTTCGCCCAGATGATTTGCGGAATGCCGAAGCCGCGCAACGCGCCGCCGGGCGCGGTGTTGGTGTGCACGATCTCGCCATCGATATGCAGATTCGGGATCGGATAGGGCAGCAGGCCGACATTGGTGCCGATATGCACCACCTGGTTGCCCCAGAAGGACAAGGCACCCGAATTTTGAATGACATAGTCGCGATAACCGGTGATGCGGCCGTCTTTTTTGAAGCTCATTTCCACATGGCGGATCTGGCTGTTGCGGGCGGTGCCGACGCGAAAGATATCGGCGCGGCTGAGCACCAGATGCACCGGCCGGCCGAGGCGCATCGAGAAGATGCAGGCAATCACCTCATGCGGAAACATCTGCACTTTCGAGCCGAAGCCGGCGCCGACTTCGGGCGCCACCACCCGCACCTTGTTGCGCGGCATCTGCAGCACGTCGGCAATGCTGTCGCGCAGCATGAAGGTGGATTGCGTCGAGGAATACAACGTCAGCCCGCCGGTAAAGCTGTCGAAGCTGGCGATGCAGCCATGCGGATCGAGCGCCGCACCCGCCTGCCGGTTGCTGGAGAAGCGTTGCCGCACCACCAGATCGGCATCCGCTTCAGCAGCGTCGAAATCGCCGATACGCACGCGGTAGCGATCGAAAATATTGCCTTCGCCGAATTCGTAATTAATGCCTTCCTGGATCAGCGGCGCATCTTCCGCCAAAGCGGCTTCCGCATCGATCATCACCGGCAAATCGTCGTAATCGACCTTGATCGCCTCCAGCGCATCCATCGCCTGGAATTTCGTCTCCGCGACCACCGCGGCGATTTCGTGGCCTTCGAACAGAACCTTGTCCAAGGCGAAGGGAAAATGATCGCCGACCAGCAGGTCCTGCATCAGGTCGCCCCAGGGCTTCACCCTGCCGACCAGTTCCTGCCCTTCCAGCACGGCATGGACGCCCGGCATGCCATAAGCGGCGCTGGTATCGACCTTGATGCGCGCATGGGCGCGCGGGCTGCGCAGGATCTTGGCATAGAGCATGCCGGGAAACCGCAAATCGTCGATAAAACGCGCGGTGCCTGTCAGCAGAGCCAGGTCTTCGGTGCGCGGCACCGAGCTGCCGACCAGCTTGTGCTGTGTGGCTTGTTTGGTTTCGGGAGCCTTATCCATGGTCTACCAGGTCAGATAGGAGATGGCGGCAAGCATCCGCCGACGTTCTGTTTCATTGCCGCGCACCTTGATGCGCCCGGCGATCAGCTCGATCGCGGAAGTGGTCTCGTCATAATAAATCCGCTGCATCGTCTCGGCCAGCATGATGGTGAGAATGCGCGGGTTCGGCGCCTGCCCGTTGGTGACTTCCTGCACCTTGCCTTCATGAATCATCACGGTGAAATCCTTCTGCAGATCCGGCATCCGGACGATCATCGGCCAGTCCTTCCAGGATTTGACCGAGATTACCGTGTCCTTGTTGGGGTTCCACTTGCGCAGATAATATTGATCGAGAACGTCGCGCATATAGTCGGCGCTGGCGGTTTCCGGCTTCGGGAGATATTCGTGGGCGGCGGCTGGCTGCGACATGATGGAAATCCTTGTTCTGGTTGGCTGGAGCGCCAAGCGTCGGAAATTTGCGCCCCCGGAGAGATCTAGAGCCGAACGGCGCTGGTGCGCTTGCGCAGCACCTGTTCCCGATAATGGCCGCCGCGCTTGGTGCGCGGTACGATGAACGCATCGTACAGCACGAAGGCGATGACCACGACATACCAGGCCAGGCCGGCCTGCCAATTGCTGATGAAAATCGAATAAGCGATCAGTGCCGTGAAAATCAGCAGGAAGATGGCGACAGGCACGCCGTATTTCACGGTCAGCGGACGGTCCATGTCTTTGCGGCGGCGCATGCCGAGGAAGAACAAGGCGATGACGAAATACAAGCTGGCCGACCAGTTCGACAGCATGTCAATGATGAAGGTCGTGTTAGTGAAATACGCGCCGATCAGCGCGAAGGCCGCAAGCATCAGGATCGCCACCCAGGGAACGGCCCGGGAGGAATACTGTCCCACCACGCGCGGCAATGCGCCCTGCTGCGAATACAGCGCCAGCACCTTGCCCTCGGCCATGAAGTAGACGCTGAAGGTCGTATAAGTCGCGATCAGCATCGAGCTCAAAGCCAAATAGAATAGCGGCCCCGACCCGAGCTTGGCATGAATCAGCTCAACCGTTGGCACCGCCATGGTGGACAGGGCAACCAGCGGCATGCCGGCAAGTACCGCAAAGGCAAGCGGGATCTGCCGCACCCAGAGCTGCCAAGCCGCGGAAAGCAGGCCGACATCGCGCGAGCGGGTGAAATCGCTCCATTCATCGACCAGCACCTGCTGAACTTCCAGCACGGCGGCCATGATGCCGATCCACAGGCCGACGACCGTGAATGGCGACAACCAGTTGATCGGCGACGGCGAGGCCCAGTTGGCGGCGAAATCATGATGATTGGCGATCAGGAACCAGACAAAAATGGCGGCGACGCCGTCGCCGATCAGCGTGAGTACAACCAGCGCGGATTGCACCTTGCCGGTGACCTGATTGCCCATCAGATTCAGCGCCACCACCGGCCCGATAATTACGTAGGGCCAGATCCATGACGCGATCGAGGGAAACAGATCGTGGAACAGCCCCTGCGCCACCTGCAATTCCAGCCACATGAAGGCGCCGTATACCGGCGCGTAGCCGACGAAATAGGTGGTGCCGAGCGAGAACATCTTGGCCTCGCGCGCATAGGATTGCAGCGATCCAGGCTCCGGCACCGCGGTGATCATCTCGCGGTACAGCCACCAGGCGCAATGGATGACGACAGCGCCCCCGATAAAGCCAAAAATTGTCCATTTGATGCCGTACAGGCTGGCAATGTAGACGATCCAGGCAAAACCCGCCGTGAACAGCATCTCGCCCGTACCAATAGCGGAAACGTCGAACCAGTTAAGGGCCTTTTCATTTACCAGCTTGATATCGTCGCCCGAGGCGTCGAAGTCATCGAGGCCTAAATCTGATGGCATGAAGCGTCTCCGCAGTTGAAATGGATGAGCAAGCTCACCTTAAGCGGCGCGTTCGCAATGGGTGCGACAGTTCCGCAATGCGGAAATAGAATGCGACGCATAGTGTTTTGGCGCTCTAGAGGGGCGACGAAATTGACCGATGCGGGCTGCTATGGCTTCACGGTCTCATACCAGCCGCAGTCGCGGCACAACCCAGGCGGGAGCCGTTGAAATGACGAAAAGTGTGGAAATTGCAGGAGCCGGCTTGGCCGGCTTATGCGCGGCGGCACGGTTTTCCCAGCTTGGCTGGAAAGTTACCTTGCATGAGCGTTCGAAGGATCTGCGGATGTTCGGCGCCGGCATCTGGCTGTGGGAAAGTGGGTTGAAGACCTTGCAGGTGCTCGGCGCCTACGAACAGGCAACCGCACGGGCCCGGAATATTCGCGAATGGCGGATCACCGATGGCAACGGCAATGTGCTGATGACACGGCCGATGACGCCGGCCGACCGCATGCTGTTGCCGCCGCGCGCCGATCTGTATCAGTCCTTGATCGATCGCTGTGTGGCCAATGGTGTGGAAATCATCACGTCCTCGGTGGTGACGGATGTCCGGCCGGACGGCACGCTTGTTCAGGAAGGCGGAATTGAACGCAAAGCAGATCTGGTGATCGTCGCCAACGGCGCATACTCCATCCTGCGCGAACAAATCCTCGGCACCGCATGGATTGATTTCGGAATGGAAGCGGGGATCCGGATGATGATCGACCGGCACGATTCCGATCCGACGGATATTATAACCGAGTATTGGAAAGATTCCTGGCGCCTGCTCTACAATCCTTGTACCGAAGGCGAGACCTATATTTTTCTCTCGGCGCCGGTTTCCGACGACCGTGCCAGACAGATGCCGGTCGACCGCGATTTATGGACGCAGAAATTTCCCGTGGCAGCGGATCTCATCGCGCGTTTTGCGGAAGCCAGCCGCTGGGACAGACTTGTCAATGTCCGCTGCCGGCGCTGGAGCCAGGGCAAGGTGGTCGTCGTCGGCGATGCCGCGCACGCCATGCCGCCAAATCTTGGCCAGGCAGCGAATACGGCATTCAACAATGTCATGGCGCTGGCCATGGCGGTGGACCGCGCCGGCGATATCTCCTCCGCCCTCGTGGCCTGGGAAGCCCAACAGCGGCCGCTGACCAACCATGTACAATGGTGGTCCTACCTGTACGGATATGTCATCGGCAAGTGGCCCGCCGGCCTTGAGGCCCTGCGCTCGGACGCGCTGCGTTTAATCTCTAAAACGCAATGGTTTGACGAGGGCATCAATCGCGGCGCGCGGCATGTCCCGGCGGGTTATAATTTGTAGCACGCAAAGCAGAGAACCGGGCTTCTTCTGAAGACAAAGAAGCAAACTTTTAATCTATGGTGCGGGAGTTGGAAAATCCCCGCACCGATTCCTGTGTGGCGATGCTGCCGCGAAAGTTATCGGTATCCAAACCGGCGATAAAGGCGACGATGACATCCGGCTTCGCCCTTCGCCGCGTTTAATTTATTTTTGTAATCGAATGAAAATTTGCTGAACCTATGCAGCTGAACCTATGCAGCTGAACCTATGCATGCGTGCAGCTGGCGTGAGGCGGGTTCTCGCATGGCCCTTGCTGTGCGCTTCAGGAGATCGCGAGCGGTTGCACCTCAACCAGAAAGGGCTCTTCCACCAGCCGGGCAACAATCAGCAGCGTGTTCGGCGGGTATTTGCCGTCCGGGAAAAACTCCGGAAATTTGCGCAGCCGGAAGGCCATGAATTTCGGAATATCACGCGGGTCGACAAGATAGGTGGTGAACTGCACGATGTTCTCCCAGCCCAGCCCGCAGGCTTCCAGCGCGGTCTTCACATTCAGAAAAATCTGCGTACATTGCGCATCGAAATCGCCATCACCAATAATTTCGCCCGCCGCATTTGCCGAAAGCTGGCCGGCAATGAAAAAGGTTCGGCCCGGCTTGGCGCTGGTGATCTGGGAATATTGTCCACGTGGTTTGCCGAGCGTGGGGGGTGAGAAGATTTCTAAATCAGGCATCAGCCGCTCCATCGTTGATTTCAAGCAGATAAAGCGTGTTTCGGCGTTCCGGCCCGGTTTTCCGCATGCCGGAATAACGAGACGGCGCATTTTAACGGTTGACGGCACCAATATCTCGTGGTTCTCTTTGTATTCCGTCGACGGACGACGGAAATCAGGGAACGCGCCACCGCCCGGCTCACGCTCGGTTGGAAAGGCCATAAAATGTCGATACAAAGTTTGCACCACGCCAGGGCAGTGGCGCCGAACGCGCTCGCCCAGGAAATGCCGCCTTGCCTACCGCCAGCGCCGCGCGCGCCGCGGGTGGACCGTGATCTGGTGCAATCGCTTGTGCGTGCGCTGGATATTCTGGAGCTGCTCTCGGTACGGGCCTGCCGGCTTACGGAATTGGCGCAACGCGCTAAATTGCCCGCGTCCACCACACACCGCCTGCTGACCACGATGGAGCAGAAGCGCTTCGTCAGCTTTGATCGGGAGGAGAATCTATGGTCCGTCAGCAGCCATTGCTACGCCATCGGCTCCGGCTTTCTGCGCCGGGAGGCCTTGTTTACCCAGGCGGCGCCGCTACTGAACAACCTGGCGAGCCAGGTCGGGGCGGCGGTCAATCTTGGCATTGTTGAAGGCGGCCGGCTGATCATCGTGCGCCAGGCGGTGGGGTGCGATCGCGCGCCGGTGCAGCCGCCGGGCGCCAGCCTGCCGCTACACGCCACCGCGATGGGCAAGGTTCTGCTGGCGGAAGGCGATCCCAAGCTGCAATTGCGCGGCCATTTCGCCGGTACGCTGACGCCTCTGACCGGCCGAACGATCTGCGATCCAGCTTCACTGGCGCGTGAATTGAAACAGATCAAAATGCGCGGCATTGCACTGGATGATGAGGAGAGCCTGGCCGGGCGCCGTTGTTTGGGCGCGCCGGTACGCGATGAACTTGGCCAATGCGTGGCGGCGATCTCCATCACCTCCACACCGGTGCTGATGACGGATGCCGGCATGGAGCGGCTGCGGGCAATGCTGACCGCAACGGTCGATCAGGTCTCCCGCAAGATAAGCGCCTATGAGAGAACCGCGTACGATCAGGCGTTATGTATTTGAAATCGTACAAACCCTGAATTATGGCTGAACCAGCGCCAGGCTAGGCCGGCCATAATTCGCAACAGGAGCTAGGGCTTGTCTACCACATTGTTTTTGGATCCTGCGCTGCAGCGGCAGACGCTGTCGGCGCAAATCTACACGCGGCTTGAAGACAGCGTGCTGAATGGCGATCTGCCGCCCGGCACTAAACTCTCCGAAGAACAGCTTGCGGAACGTTTCGGCGTAAGCCGCGCACCGGTGCGCGAAGCGTTGATCGCGCTGGAGGGCGCCGGGCTGGCGGAACGGTTCGGGTCCCGCGACCGCGCCGTAACCATGCCGACCTTGGACCTGATCAAGCGGAAATACGATCTGTGGTGGATCATCGATGTTGGCCGCTCCTATCTCTCCTCTCTGGATGCTACGGCCGCGGATTGCGATGCGCTGGACCTGCTGACGGAGCAGACGGCGTTCGCCGTCGAGCGCGGCGATGTGCCGGCCTATCTCAGCCTGGTCGAGACCTATCACGAAAAGATCCGCGCCGGCTGCTCCAACCCGGATGTGCTGAAGCTCGGCGCCAGCTGCGACGTTCATCTGCGCTGGCTGGAAAAATTATATAAGCGCGTGCAGAGCACCTGCGCCGAAACGGTGCGCGAGCATCGCGCCATTACCGCTGCCTACCGGGCGAAGGACTATACCCGGCTCGCGGACAGCATTCGCGAGCATATGCTGCGCCAGCGCGATGAGGTGCTGCTGCAGTTCGTCTCTGGCGGCGGTATAAATTAGGAGGCTTTTCCGCGATCCAGGAAAACCGGCCGGCCGCCGCCGCCGCCGCCTATGTTCCCGGCTTCGTTGCACGGGGAGTGGATGAATGGCGTACGCGGCTAGAAGTTTCACTTTCGAGGGCATTCCCGTCCATTATATGGAAGGCGGCAGCGGCTTTCCCTTGCTGTTGATACACGGCTCCGGTCCCGGCGCGTCTTCGATCGGCAACTGGCGGACCATTCTAGATCCGCTTGCGGCGAAATACCACGTCTTCGCCATGGATTTGATCGGCTTCGGGCTTTCCGGCCGCCGGGCGGAACCACCTTACTTCGACATGGCACTGTGGCAGCGCCAGGCCGAGGCAATGCTCGGCATCATGCCCGGCGCCGAGATCGGCCTGGTCGGCCATTCCATTTCCGGCGCGCTGGCGCTGCGGCTGGCGGCGGCGCAACCGCGCATTGCCCGGCTGATGACCACGGGTTCAATGGGCGCGCGCTTTATTGTCAACGATTCCACCAGGCTTTGCTGGACCTTTCCGAAGGATGTGGCGGCTCTGCGGCAAACCGCCGAGATGCTGATCTTCGATCACAGCTACATCACCGAAGATTATATGCGGAACCGGATCAAAACCCTGTTCGAAGACAAGGAATATGCTTCGTATTTCTCGCAAATGTTCGCGCGGCCGGCGGAGGAAACCATGGAGGAAACGGTCTTGACATCAGAGGCGCTGGTGCGCATCACCATTCCGGTTACGATGTTACATGGCCGGAACGACATAGCTTTTCCCTGCAGCATTACGCTGGCGCTGGCCGAGACACTGAAGCAGGCGAATGTGGTGCTGCTCGCCAATTGCTCGCATTCCGTGGCGCTTGAACAATCCGCTCAGCTGCTCGCCCAGCTTGATCTGCTGATGCCCTGACCGCCGCTTCATTCACCCAGATTGCAAAGGCTAACACGATGAAATACGCGACCATACGGCACCACGCCGGCAGCCTGGCCGGGGTGGTCGTTGGCACTTCGTTCAGGCCCTTTACACCCGCCACCGAAGATATCGCCGCCGCCATCCCGATGCTGCTCGCAGGCGAAACGGGATTTGGGCAGCCGATGCCATTGTCCGAGGTTTCGCTTTGCGCGCCGATCCTAAGGCCGCCGCATAATATTCTCTGCGTCGGCAAGAATTATCGCGCTCATGCTGAAGAGTTTTCAAAAAGCGGCTTCGACGCGGGCAGCACAGCGCAAGACGCCATTCCGCAACACCCAATCATCTTCACCAAACCATCTTCCAGCATCAGTGGCCCGGAAGACGACATTCCGCTGTTTCCTGGTTTGGACCAGGCGGTTGATTATGAAGCCGAGCTCGCTGTCGTCATCGGCAAAGGCGGACGCGCCATTTCGCGCGGCGACGCCATGGCGCATGTCTTTGGGTACACGTTGATCAACGACGTGACGGCGCGTGATTTGCAGCAGCGTCACAAGCAATGGTTCCTAGGCAAAGGGATCGACGGCTTCTGCCCCATGGGACCGTGCATTATCAGCGCCGACAGCGTCGCCTACCGCGATTTGCGCTTGTTCTGCAGCGTCAACGGCGAACCGCGGCAGGATGCAAGCCTGCGTGACTTGATCTTCGACATTCCTGCCCTCATCGAGACCATTTCAAGAACCATGACTCTGACGCCAGGCGATGTCATTGCCACGGGTACGCCGGAGGGGGTGGGTATCGGCTTCAGGCCGCCGAAGTTTCTACAGGAGGGCGATGTCGTGATGTGCGAAATCCCGGAGATCGGCAAATTGCGCAACACGGTCCGCAGAGCGCGCGCATAGCAAACGCGTTGCGACTGAAGAGGCGGCATTCCTGATGGAATCATCCTTGTATCGCAGTATGTACAGTGCGACACCCCGCAAGGACCGGCAGAAGGTACTGCCTGCAAAGAAACAAAAAGCCGCTTGGAATCTAGGCCATTAGGGCTTCAACATCCCAAGCCAAAGTCACCAAAAATTTTGGCGCCGTTTTTTTAAAAAAGCGGCTTCTTGCTTGCCTGCCCATTTGTTGCAGGTTCCAACCAAAGCGACGGCGTGTTGTGCTTCACAAACGACCGGCCAGAGTCACGTTGGTAAGGAACGAGGTGGCGCTGGCGGCGAAAATATCCGGTGCCCATGCGCCCATGGCCGCATGGCTGTCGGCTGGCGTGGCGGCGGGGAGCGCCTGCGGAGCCGAGCTGAGGGTGATGCCGGTGCCCGCTCCCTCGGTGAACAAGGCGAAATGATCCGCGCCGAACTGGTTCGGACTGGCAAAGGTAATGTCGATCTTGCCGGTGGCCTCAGTTAGCGTAAGGATGCCGGCAGTGAAGTTCATACTGGTGATCGAACCCAGCGCCACCGAGGTGAGATCGATCGTGTCGCCGATCGCGAAATCATTGACGGTGCCGCTGAAGCTGTTGGGGCTGCCGAGATCCACGGTTTCGCTGGTACCGGAAAACTGGATGTGTTGCCCGGCCGCGACGCTGCCGTCCAGGGTCAACGGCGAATGGCCGATGTCAATTGAGCCATCGCCGCTCAGCTTGCCGTTGATTGTCAAATCCGCAGTGGAAGTTTCCTTGATCGTACCGCTGTTGACCAGCATGGTCATGGCCCCGATGCTGGCGTTGCTGTTAAAATCCAGGATCGCGCCGCTATCGATCGTCACCAATCCGAAATGGCTCAACTGGCTCTGCAGGCTGGCGCCGAGCGTTGCTATTGTCGTGCCGTCGGCGGCAAGCTCCAGCGTACCGCCGCCGGCGGTAACCCCGCTTGCGATGTCAGACCCGGCATTGATGATCAGCCGGCTGGTGGTGCCCGAGAGGAAATCAAGACCGGCCGCGTCCAGCGTGCCGGTCGCCAAGTCCAGAACGCCGCCGGCACTGATCGTAAGTTCGTTGCTGGTGACGTAGGTTTTATCGCCAAGGATTTCCAGCGTGCCGGTGCTGGAGACATCCGTCAGGCTGGTTTCGATCGCCTGATAGGTAGTTCCGTTCCAAAACGAGATATTGGATTTAGGCCCGGAGATGATGATTTTCGCGTCATCCACGCCTAACGCACCGCCGCCGGACAGTTCCAGCGCCGAGCTGCCGGTGGCCATGTAGGCGCCGCCGGTCAGCGTGCCCGCTACCTCATTTCCCAGATCGGCGCTGCTGGCGAATTCCACCAGGCTGGAACCAAAGGCGGCGATGGTGCCGGTCGTGCTGTTGGTGGCGAAGGTGCTGTCGATCACCAATTTGGCGCTGCCGGTTGTCTCCAGCCGGCCGGCATTCACCAGCTCGGTTGCCTTGCCGAAAGTCGCGCTCTTGGTAAAATCGAGGATCGCGCCGGCATCGATCTGAATCTCGCCGAAATTCTTCAGCTGGCTCGCGAGGTTTGTGCTCAGCGTGGCAATCTTGCCGGTATCCGCGGCAAGTTCCAGCGTACCGCCGGCGGCGGTCACCGGGCCGACGATGTCCGACGCGGCGTTGATGATAAGGCGGCTGGCTGCACCGTTGGCGAAAACGATGCCGGCAGTCTCCAACGTGCCGGCCGCGACATCCAGGACGCCGCCCGCGCTTATCGTCAGATCATCGGTCGTGACGTAGGTTTTATCGTTGAGGATTTCCAGCGTGCCGGTGCCGGAGACTTGCGTGAGGCTGGTTTCGATCGCCTGATAGGTGTTGCCATCCCAGAATGAAATTTCGGCGCCGGTGCCTGATAGGATGATCTTGGCGGCATCCACGGTCAAAGCTCCACCACCGGCAAGCTCCAGCGCGGAACTTGCCGTGGTCGCATAGGCGGCGTAGGCGCCGCCGGTCAGGGTGCCGGCGACCTCGTTAAGCAGATCGGCGTTGCCGTCGAACTGCACCAGGCTGGAATTGTACGCGGCAATGGTGCCCGTAGACGCATTGGTGACCGCGGTGCCGTTGATCACCAGCCCGCCGGTTCCGGTTGCCTCCAGCAGGCCCTGATTCAACACGGTCGGGCCGCCGGTTTGGATCACCAGCGCGAGGCTGTCAGTGGCGTCTATCACGCCGGCAGCCGCGTTGGTCAAAGCCAGCGGTACGTTGCCGTTACTGACGCCGAGATTACCGGCGCCCGCGATCGTGTTGCTGACATTGATCAGTGTGTCGTTGGTGCCGCTGCTGCCGTAGATCTGGTTGTTGCTATTATCGGATAGCAACAGCGTGCCTTTGCCGGTCAGGCTGACGGTCGGGCTTTGCAGGATGATCGTGGTGGTATCGCCTGTCGAATTCTCGAACAGCGTGCCAAGGTTATTGATGGTGCCGTACAGGCTGAGGTTCGTGTTGTCGTCGATCTGCACGGTCGTCGACGCGGCGATGGTCAACGCCGATTTGATCGATGGGCCGCCGAAAACCGCCCCGCCGGCGACCACAATCTCTCCGCCCAACGTGCCGCGCAGCGTGCCGCCGATAATATCGGCGCCATTTTCAAGATAGACGATGCCGGCGCCGCTCGCCAAGATCTTGCCGCCGCCGGTCTGGTTGATCGTAGTGTTGCTGATGATCAGGCCGCCGGTTCCGGTTGCCTCCAACAGCCCCTTATTTATCAGAGCCGGGCCGCTGGTTTGGATCTCCAGCGCGACGCTGTCGTCGGCGTTGATGACGCCCGCCGCATCGTTGGTCAAAGCCAGCGGCACGTTGCCGTTATTGACGCCGATCTGCCCGGCGCCCTCGATCGTGTTGTTGACGTTGATCAAAATCTCTTGGCTGCCGCTATTCCCGTAGATCCTGTTATTGCCGCTATCGGATAGCAGCAGCGTGCCGCCGCCGGTCAGGCTGACGGTGGCGCTGTCAATGACGATGTTGGTGGTATCGCCGCCGGCATTCTCGTCCAGCACGCCGAGATTGTTGATGGTGCCAGCCAGGTACAGATTATTATTATCGGCGAGTTCCACGGTCGTCAGCGTGCCGATGGTGACCGCACCACCTTCGGAACCATCCAGCGTGACGCCGCCGGTGGCGACGATCAAACCGCCGCCGGTGCCCAGCAGGCGGCCGCCGACGATATCTGAGCTTACGAGGTCAACGTTATTTCCGGCGCCGCTGGCCAGTATCGTGCCCCCGGCATTGTCGATGGTGCTGTTGTAGATCTCCAGGCCGCCGGTTCCGGTCGCCTCCAGCAGGCCGTTATTCAGCAAGGCCGGGCCGCCGGTCTGGATCACCAGCGCGAGGGTCTGGTTGGCATCGATGATGCCGGCCGAATCATTGGTCAAGGCAAGCGGCACGTTGCCGTTATTGACGCCGATCTGCCCGGCGCCCTCGATCTTGTTGTTGACGTTGATCAAATTCTCGTCAGTGCCGCTGCTGCCGTAAATCCTGTTATTGGCGTTATCGGATAACAGCAGCACGCCACCGCCGGTCAGGCTGACAATCGGGCTGTTCAGAATGATGTCGGTGGTATCGCCGGTGGAATCCCCTTCCAGGGTGCCGAGATTGTCGACGGTGCCAGCCAGGTACAAAGCATTGTTGTCGGCGAGTTGCACGGTCGTTCCCGTGGCGATGGTGATCGCCGCACCCTGGGATCCATCGAGCGTGGCGCCCGCGGTGGCGATGAGCAATCCGCCGCCGGTGCCCTGCAGCTGGCCGCCGACAATATCCGAACCTTCAAGATAGACATCATGGCCGGCGCCGCTGGCCAAAAGCGTGCCGCCGACATTGTCGATGGTGGTGTCGTAGATCACCAGGCCGCCGGTGCCCTTCGCCTCCATCAGCCCTTCATTGAGCACAGCCGGGCCGCCGGATTGAATCACCAGCGCAACGCTCTGGTTGGCGTCAATGATGCCTGCCTTCTCATTGGTCAAAGTGATTGCACTGTTGCCGCTATTGACACCGATCTGTCCGGCGCCCTCGATCGTGTTGTTGACGTTGAGCAGCGTCCCGAGGGTGCCGCCGTTACCGTAAATCCGGTTATTGGCGTTATCCGACAGCAGCAGCACGCCACCGCCGATCAGGCTGACGGTCGCGCTGTTCAGGACGATGTTGGTGGTATCGCCGGTGGAATCCCCTTCCAGCGTGCCGAGATTGTCGATGGTGCCAGCCAGGTACAAAGCATTGTTGTCGACGACCTGCACGGTCGTCGCCGCGGCGATGGTGATCGCCGAGCTGGTCGATACCCCGCCGAAACTCGCGCTGCCATCAGTGACCAGAAATTCACCGCCCAAGGTGCCGCGCAGCGTGCCGCCCAGGATATCGGCGCCGCCCTCAAAATACACCCGGCCGCTGCCGCTTGCCAGCATCTTGCCGCCGCCGGTCTGGTCAATGGTGCTGTTGTAAATGATCAGGCCGCCGCTATTGGTCGCTTCCATCAGCCCGTCATTGACCAGCGCCGGACCGCCGGTTTGAATGAACAGGGCGTTGGTGACGGCATTGGCGTCGATGACGCCCGCCGCCTCGTTGGTAAACGCGATCGGAACATTGCCGTTATTGACCCCGATCTGTCCGGCGCCTGCAATGGTGTTGTTGACATTGACCAGCGTATCGGTGCTGCCGGCACTGCCGTAGATCCGGTTATTCGCATTATCGGAAAGCAGAATTGTACCGCCGCCGGTCAGGGTATTGCTGGTGCCGGTCAGGATCAGGTTGGTCGTGTCGCCGGTTGAGTCTATCGATAGGGTGCCGGCGTTTACCAGCGTTCCTTGCAAATACACGCTGGAATTGTCCAGCTCCAGATCAATGTTGCCAGCCGCGATGGTCGCCCTTGTATCCCCCGGCGGGACGGGCCCGTTCACGAGGGTGGTGCCGTTCGTAAGCGTTGTTGTTGTCATTGCAATCTGCCCTTCCATCCCCGTTGGCCGATAACTTAAAGTTGCGCCACCAGCACGTCTTTTCAGCGTCAGCGCACTCATCCGCCATTTCCGGTGCCACAACTACATCATTTCGTTTCAAATTTAAAGTATGACTGACCGTCGCAAGCTGTCACTTTAATATTAAAATTGAAAATTTCACAGCTTTTGGTTCTTTTTAGATTAGTTGCGCGCCCCGCTGGCAGAAGACGCATACCGCCCAACGGACTGGACCCACCAGAGGTTGCCAAGCCCTGCTTCCAGCTGCGTAGAGTGAAGTAGCAAGACTCTCCTATCATCAGGCTGTACTGCATGGTTGGCCCAACCACAGGCTGCAGGCTCTTTCGTAGGTTAAGATTACCGCACTTGATGCTGGAAATGGATATCGAAGCGCAATAAGCAGATCGATGGGCAGAGGGGTACGGAAAGCTCAGCGGTTATCGCCGGTCTCCTGGCGATCACGAGATCCTTCATCAGCGCCCCATAAGCGTAAGCCATCAGTCGTGATCGTCTCGGCGCAGCCGTGACGCTGCAGGCGTTTCTTCATGAACTAAAGGCGCCTTTCGATTTCGCTCCTTGGTCACAAAGGGCTCTAGAACCTCCCACTCGTGATCCGGATACGCCAGAGGTAGTGCATCTGGCCGCTGATTTTCAGGTAGACCTCGCCAAGATGCCAATGCGGCTTTTTCAACAACTCAAGCACTTTGGAGCGATCGCCTCACGCTTCGGGACGCACGCACCAACGAGCTCACGCTCGTCAAACTCGCTTTAGCATCCATCCGACAAGATTACGTTTGTTGCATAGCCGCTCGCTGAACTTTTGGATTTCATGCGGTTTGCCAGGGGCTTGATGTTTGCCTTGGCGCCACGCTCTGCCAAGTTTCGTGAAATGCACCGCTGTCCTACGCCGGCTCGGCCAACAGGGTCCGACCTCTGTTGACGCTGTCCAGCACGTGATTGGCATTGCGTCCGTCATGGGCCAGGCCCTTGGTGAGTTTCAGAGCAAAAAAATTTATCAAACACCTCCTCGAAGTTTAGATTATATCGCGACCAAATCGGGAGCCAGTTTATGAATGCGTGACATAAACTGGAGAGGGTCGGAGAAGAGAAAAAATCGCGGTCGCTAACAAGCATTTAGTCTGCCTGCCGGACAGCTCAAAAATTGTTGGCCTGCACTCGGTCAATCTATAGAAGAAAGTAATTGACTAAGTTCTCTTATAGGTAGTAAGCAGAATTACTAACCTTTGGTGAATGTCAAGTGAGGAAGCAATGGTAATTTTGCCTTGCAGACCACGAAGCCAAATCACCACGGCTTAGAGTTTCCCCTTATCCGAGTTGATCACGATGACATAGCGGCACAAGTCGATGGAAAATTCAGCGAATTTCGAGAGAGGCTGCGGGTTTTAGGCAGATAAGACTGGCGAGCGCATCGGCGCGGCGTTTCAGCAAATTCAGCAGGTGAGAATGGAAGGGATTCCTTGAATATGGGATGTCTAAAGCAGTAATGCCTAGAATTTCAAAAATGCCTGGAGTTTCAAACGGCCCCGCAAGGTATCCTGGGTCGTCTGGATTGCTTAGTAAAGACCTTGTATCGTCAGACGGCGGTGCGATCCTGCCGCCGGCCGCGATCGTCAGCCTTCCGGCGCTCATCCCTGGCGGTGCGGATGCCACGCCTGCGTTTGCGATGCGCGCGTTCGAAACTTTTTCCCAAAAATCAGGGCAGACGCAGCTCACTGCGGATAGCTGGAACAGTGGGGTCAGCGGCAACTGGACCATGGGGAGCGACTGGAGCACGGGTAGCGCGCCGACATCGTCCAGTACCGCAACCATCGCGGCCGCCGGCACATATATTGTAACGATCAACAGCTCGGTCGCGGCTAATTCGCTGACCATCAATGATGCAAACGCGACCCTCGCCGACACCAGCGGCGGCACGCTGGCGATCAACACCACGCTCGCAATCGCGGCTGGCACGTTCTCGCTCGGCACCGGATCTACATTATCGGGGGGCACGGTCAGCCTGGGCAGCGCCGGGGTTTTCGCAGCCGCCGGCGGGACGCTGAACGGCGTGACGTATCAGGGTGTATTGAACCTGAGCACCGCGAGCGCGATCCTTTACGGCAAGGGCAATCTTACCTTCGAGGGAACAGGCGGGACCGGCGCGGGCACCATCAACCTCACCGGCAGCGACGCCGCGCTACTCTATTCCGGCAGCGGGACGCTCAACGGTGCAACGATCAATATCGGCAGTTCGGGAGCCGACTATCTCGACGGCACCGGCGGCACATTGAACCTGGGGACAGGCACCACATTGGTGCAAGGCGGAACATACGCCTATCTTGGCGATGAGGAGGATGGCGAGACTTTCGTCAACCAAGGCATGATTACCGCCGGCTACGCGGGCGGATATTTCGGGGTTACTGGGCCAGGTCTCACGAATACCGGAAACATTGCGGTTTCCAACGGCGATACGTTCGATATGAGCAGCCTCGCAAGCTTTACAAATACCGGTACGATTACCGCGACCGGAACCGGAACCGTGATTTCCTTCGGGGGGGCTTGGAGCAATTCGGGCAGCGTTCTTGTCAGCGGCGGCGCGCTGGCCGATCTTGGCGGAACCTTCAGCACCCCGTCATTGTCGGAAATTTCCGTATCGACTGGCGGTATCCTCGATATTACCGGCGATCTGACAAATACGGCCGGCACGCTTGTCGTAGGAACGGGCTCGGCGCTTGGCGCGGTTGAGCTTTCAGGCACCATCACCGGCGGCACCATTGCCGATGCCGGAAATGGAATCATTGCTGATTATGGGACACTGAGCGGGGTAGCGTACCAGGGCGTGTTGAATCTGAGCGCTTCCAGAGCGCTGCTTTACGTTGCCGGAAGCCTTGACGTCAACGCGGCGGGCGGCGGCTCAGGCACCATTAATCTCACGGGCGACGAAGCGGCGGTGATTTATTTGGGTACCGCAACGCTTGACGACGTGACCGTCGATCTTGGCAGCGTCAACGGCAGCTACCTTGATGGCGAGAGCGGCAAATTGACATTGGGGCCGGGCGCGAGCGTGGTCCAAACCGGCTCGGAAGCCTATCTTGGCGACTACTACAATGCCGAAACTTTCATCAATCAAGGCACGATTACCGCCGGCTACAGCGGAGGTTATTTCGGCATCGCCGGACCCGGTTTCACCAATGCGGGAAAAATTGCCGTCGCCAATGGCGACACGACCAGTATTTTCAGCACGGCCTGGACGAATACCGGCACCATCACCGCAACCGGAACCGGGACCGTATTGAGTTTCGGCGGAATCTGGACAAACTCCGGAAGCGTCAGCGTTGGCGGCAACGCTTTGCTTAATCTGGGCGGCAACTTCAGCACCTCATCACTATCCGGCGCTACGCTTGGCTCCGGCGCTGCTGTCGAGATAAGCGGCGATCTGAACAACACCGGCGCCATGCTTGTCGTAGGAACGGGTTCGGTATTCGGCGCGGTCAGCCTTTCAGGGACCATTACCGGCGGCACCATCGCCGATGCCGGGGGCGGAATCGTTGCGAATTACGGGACTTTGAACGGGGTGACCTACCAGGGCGTCCTGGATCTGAGCGTAGCCAACGCGGTGCTTTACGCTACGGGAAATCTGAGCTTCGAGGGCTCAGGAGGCAGCGGTGCTGGTACAATCGATCTAACCGGCAACGACGCTGCCTTGATCTACTCGGGCAGCAACAACCTCAATAACGTCACCATAGATATCGGCAGCGTGGACGGCAGCTATGTTGATGGCGATGGCGGCACACTAACATTCGGGTCCGGCACAAACCTCATTCAAGCCGGGGCGCAAGCCTCTCTGGGTGAAATCTACAATGCCGAAACTTTCATTAACCAAGGCGCCCTCACCGCCGGCTATAGCGGGGGTAGCTTCAGCATCTCGGGACCCGGTTTCGCCAATGCGGGAAGCATAACGGTCTCCAACGGCGACAGCCTGAACATGGCTCAGCTTACCGCATTCACGAACCTGAAAAATTCCACCCTGACCGGCGGCAGCTATGAGGTCGATGCCGGATCGACGCTCCAGCTGCTGGATAACGCAACCATTGTGACGGATGCGGCGACCATTATTTTGAGCGGCACCAGCTCCGTTATCACGTCGCTCGATACGAGCTCGAATGAGAAAATCAAGATCGACCAGACGCTGCTGACGATCTCCAGCAGCGGCACGCTGGAATTGCTCGCGAAGCGGAATTTTACGGCCAGCGCCGCTTTCACCGATAATGGCTTGTTGCAGCTAGGCGGCGTCACGTTTACCGCCGGTTCGGGCCTGAGCATCGGCTCGGCCGGCAGCGTTTCCGGCTATGGCACGGTTCGCGGTGCGGTCGCCGACGTCGGAAGCATCACCGCCAGTGGCGGCACGCTGAGCATTTCGGGGACGGTAACCGGCAACGGTGCCTTAGGCGCCGCCGCGGGCGCCGTTGTCGACCTGACCAGCGCCGGCGCCCTGACCCAGGCAATTTCCGGGGCCGGGACGTTGGAACTCGCGGGTGCCGGAGCGCACACGCTGGCGGCCGGCGCCACCGTCAGGATCGCTGACATTAAGATCGATAAAGGCGCCATCCTGTCGGGCGCCGGGACCATCGGCGGTGCGTTAAGCGACGCGGGCACCCTTGCCGCAACCGGAGGCACCTTGCTGGTAGAAGGTGCGCTTACCGGCGCCGGGGCGCTGACGGTGGCCAGCGGCGCAGTGCTGGAGCTGACCGATGGCGGTTCGTTCACCGGCAACATCCATGGTGCAGGAACGCTACAACTGGATGGCGGTAATGCCTTCTTCCTGCAAACCAGTGCCGCACTCAGCATCGCCGCTGTGCTTGTCGATGCCGGCGCGATCCTGGATCTGACGCAAGGTTGCAGCCTTGACAGCAATTTCGGCGGCGCGGGAACGCTGCAACTTGACGGCGCAACGGCGTATGAACTTGCAGGCGCCAGCATCGGCGTCGCCACGCTCAAGGTCGATAGCGGCGCAACGCTGTCCGGCCGTGGCGGCGTTACCGGCAGCGTCACGAATGCCGGCACGATCACCGCCAGTGGCGGCATTCTGCAGCTCACCGGCGCCATATCCGGCAGTGGCGCCCTTACCGCGGCGGCAGGCGCCACCGTTGATCTAACCGCCGGCGGTCAACTTGGCGGCAATATCTCCGGGGCGGGAACGCTGCAACTCGACGGTGCAAAGGCGTATACGATCAGCGCCAGCACAATACTGCCGATCAGCAAGGTAAAACTGGATGCCGGCGCAACCCTCTCCGGCAGCGGTACCGTGCAAAGCAGCGTGGCCGATGCCGGGACCGTCAATGCCACCGGCGGCACACTGACCTTGGGTTCAGTCACCGGCGCCGGCGCGATAACGGCGGCACGCGGCGCGGTGGTCGATCTGACGGCGGGGGGTGCGCTGAGCGAAGCGATTTCCGGTGCCGGGACGCTGCAACTGGATGGCTCGACCCCCTACACTCATGGTGCGGCGGCGCTCGCCATCACCGCGTTAACGCTCAATTCCGGGGTCGCGCTTTCCGGTACCGGGTCAATTTCGAGCGCAATCGCAAATAACGGGACGATTACCGCGAGCGGCGGCAAGCTGATCCTCAGCGGGCAGATCGCGGGCAGCGGCGCGCTGCAGGCGGCCGCGTCCTCGGTGCTGGATCTGACTGCCGGAGAAACCCTTAACCAAGCTGTCGGCGGCGCCGGCAAACTGGAACTGGGCGGCGCCTTTCAGCTTGGCAGCGGCGCGCTGAGCGTTGCAACCGTCGCCATCGATGCCGGCGCGTCGCTGAGCGGTGCCGGTAGCCTGACCAGCAGCATCAACGATGCCGGGACATTGACGGCGGCGGGTGGCGTTTTGACGGTCAACGGCAAGATCTCGGGCGGCGGCACGCTTTCCGCTGCCGCCGGCGCCGTGCTGAATTTGGCGGACGGCGGCTCTTTCACCGGCGATCTGGGCGGAATGGGCACGGTGGAGATCAGCACTGCGCTGAGCCTTGATCAGGGTGCTGCATTCAGCGCCGCAACCACTGAGGAAACCGCCAATGTAAGCCTCGACGCCAATACCGCCCTTAGCCTGGCGGCAGGCGCTGCACTGGACATGACCGCGGCGAGCAGCGCGACGGTCGCTTTGCAGGGCCCCAGCACATCGAGCTTTACCAATAATGGCAACATTGTCGGCAACGGCGCCGGCACCGCCGAGCTCAATGTGGCGGTTATCAACAATGCCAACGTTTCCGTGGGCTCGGGCACGCTGTCGTTCCTTAGCACGCTTACCAATAACGGCACCATCGATGCATCGGCCGGTCTGCTATCGGTCAAGGACACGGTAGGCGGTACCGGCATTTTGCAGATCGGCGCCACGGGAACAATTTCACTGCTGCTCGGGGCGGGCACGGGACAGAGCGTGGACTTCCTGGCAAGCAGCGGATTGCTGGACCTGACCAAACCGATCGACTTCACAGGTATGATCACCGGCTTTGCAGGCAGCGACGTTATCGACCTGCTGAAGGCGCCAGCGACCAGCTACGGCTTCTCGAATAATGTGCTGACGATCGACAATGGAACCACTACCGAAGCCAGCCTGCATTTCAGCAGCGGCTACAGCTTGGCGGATTTCTCGATCAGCAGCGATATGAACGGCGGCACATTCATCAAGTTTGTTTAGCAATCTGTCCGGTCTCTAAAATCTGGCGCACGGCGTGCGGCTCTCGCGGCACGCATGATTATTTGCCAACAACCTAAGAATGGATACGGTTAAATGAGCGTTGTTATGTCTGGGAACGATACGATCGGTTCGGTACGATTCTCATCCACGACCGAATTTTTCATCAAAGAATTGCTCTTTTGTTCGGGGCTGGGGGCGGGTTTACGATATTATCTCCACCGAACCGGATTGATTTGTTTTGCAGTTCTTCTTTCTGGTATGTGCGTGTTCGACTCATCGCCCGCCAACGCGCAACAGAATACCGTTAAAACGATCACCATATCGATGCAGCCACAAGCAGCAATCAGCCCCTTGATATACGGCGCCAATTACGTATGGACAGAAACTCCTGGATCTCAGTTTCCATCGTGGATCTCTCAAATGACGGGATATTCCGCCCAACCTTCGGCTCCTGTCTCGCTTTTCCGGTATCCGGGTGGAAGTAACGGCGAGTGGTACAACTGGTATAACAACGGGATGTATCCGGGTTCGGCCTCACCTAGCTATACGTCACCCGGTGAACCACCCAACATATTTCTCGAATATGTTCCGCCTCTGACAATGGCGACGTCTCCGCGCGCCGCCAGCTTCGTGTTATCTACCAGGAATGTCATCGACACCTACAAGCCCATAGAAATACCGGCATTAATCTCGCAACAGATCAATAATTACCTTTCCATCATCAGTCTTTATCAAAGCAATGTCAGGTATTGGGAGATTGGCAATGAATGGTGGGTGCTGAACGGGGCCGCCAACAATACTGCCGCATTATCAAGCAATACTTTATTAACCACCAATCTAACACGCTACGCTGAGCTCCTCGCGGCGGCAGCGCCCCAATTAAAGGCGCAATACCCCAACATAAAAATCTACGCTACTGCAGACTGGACGACGGCAGGTCTCGCGGCGGCCAACGACCAATTTGTGCAATTACGCAAACTGGTCGGTCCCGCTTCATGGTCGCTCATCGACGGGATTTCGATACATCCCTATTGCGGTACAACCGTTACGGTATCGCTTTGCGCGTCGATCCCGGCGAAGGTGCAGGCGATTGAGCAGGACACAGGCAAAAGCGATATTTTTGCCTCCGAATGGTCGATTGGTCCGGACCAGTCGGTAGATGATTTCGGCATACAAAACGCGAGCATGACCGTATCGGCGTTGCAGGACATGGCCGTGGCGGGAATCAACAAGGCGACCTATTGGCCGTCGATTGGTTTCGTTACTGGCATTGCGCTAACAACGGGTACCAACTTAACGCCTACGGGTATGCTGTTTCGGGCAATGTCTTTGTTGTATGAGGGCGAAGCATTACCCACGCTTGTCAGCGATGTTAGCGGACCCGCCGGACAAACCATGGCAGTCGCAGCTGAAAACAACCTGGCGGGAAGAAACGGCATCGCAGTGATCATTCCAACCAATGGCGACGGGCTTGAAACAATCAACTTATCGCTGGCGGGAACAGGAATGACAACAGTATCCAGCAGCTCAGTCCTGTACGCACAATACCCCGAATCAGGAACTGAAACCACCACCGCCTACATCGTCCCTTTAAGCACGACGATCCAGCAGGAAGCGAACGGCAGTTTGGTAGCGCAAATTGTGCTTAACCCCGGCACCGCAAATAGGGGAAGCAATTGGGAGATCGCCTTTCTGGAATTGCAATGAGAGACAGTGTGGAACCAAACTGGCCCGTTTGATCCTCCAGCCTAGTCTGGCTGCATGAGCAAGCTCGAAGAACCCGTTCGGTTACTTGACTCGTCGCCGGAGGTGATCCGCCTGGTGGTGATGATGCATGCCGCTCGCAGAAAGGTATATTAGGCAAGGGCCAATTGCTAAATCGTTTGCGGGCGCTTCTTTTTGTGCTCATCGGAGGCCGGCCCGCCGCCGGTATCGCCGCCATAGCCCAGGATCTCGACAATCCAGATGGATGGCAACGGCGCCGCCTGCGTTCTGCCGGTACTGCCCTCCGCCGCCTGGTCCGCGGCGCCCGCAACATTGCTGGTGCTGGTCAGCGCACCAACGTTCGGTGCCACCGTGGTCGGGGCGCCTGTCGTCGTCCCCTGCGAGGTGATGTTCGCGCCGTTCAGCACCACCAGCGCCGCAAGGTTGGTGTTGCCGGAGCTTCTGATACCGGCCTCGCCCGCGTCGATCGTCCCCAGCGGCGCCACCAGGTTGATGTTGCCGGCGGAAACCGAAGGAATGGGATTTAGCGTTCCGATGCCGGCGCCGCTGGATGGAACGGTCGGCGAAAGCGATACGTTACCGTAATTATCGTACAGAACCTGCAGCGGCGTGTAGTCGATGGTGGTTTTCGAGCCGCGGCCCGCGTTGATGTCGCCTTGCGCCGACCAGATGACGATATTGCCGCCGAAGGTGGTCAGCACGCGGCTCTCGCCCAGCTCCACGCTTTCCAGCGCGTACATGTCGATATCGCCGGTGCCTTGCGTCAATATGCCGGCGGAGGCAGGCGGTGTTGCGCCCTCCACGCCCACGATCGTATTGCCGCCCGGCGTCAGCGTTTCAATCGCGCCGCCGTAATTGGTATGCACGCCGGAAGCGCCATACATCGTGATGCCGCCCGAATAGCTGACCGGCGAGCCGCTGGCATCAACTGCCGGAAACAAGGCGGCGATCGCGGTTTCGCCGAGGATGTAGCTCTTATAATGCACGCTGCTGGGGTCATTGAACTCCAACCCGGAATGGTTCAACTCGGCGAAATAAAGCTGCCGCAGAAACACAGCCTGCTCTCCGGTGCTCAGACCAAGGAAATAGGCATAGGCGCCCGTGGCCGGTCCGAAATAGCCGTACTTCGTCTGCAGCCAGGTATATAGCGTCGCATCGTTTGAGGAGATAATGCCGCTTGCGTCTTGCAGGCTAAGCGTGCTGGCGGGGTTGAGGAATAGATTAGCGAAATTGCCGTAATCCGCGCCGGTGCCGACGCCGGCAAGCAGGGCGATGCCGGAGCCGCTGTTGCGATCATTCGGGTTGATATGAAAAATCGGGCCGATACTGTCGATATCGCTATCGCCATAGGCGTCGTAGTTCCGCCCCGCCTGCACCACCAGCGCGCCCGGTCCGGCGATGTCGAAGCTGCTCTGCAGGATATCGCGGCCGGCGGTGACGCTGGAGATATCATTGCCGGAGAGGTTCAGGAAGACGTCCGGCGAAGCGATGCTGCCGCTGTTCACGATGTCGCGTCCGGCAAAGATCTCGAACGGCTTGGCGGCTCGCACCTGCTGGACCTCATCGGTCGTAGCGGCGGCGTATTCGCCGAATTCGATGTTGATGATGTCGCCGCTGGCGGCGTAGATCCGGGCCGGTTGCGTATCGCCTGCATGTAGCGCGCCGGTCGGCGTATCCGGGCCGAAATCGATCGGCTCTCCCAGAGTCTGCAGGTTGTGATTTGTATAGATGGAGGCCCCTCTCGCGCTGAAGACGTCGATGCCGGGATTGAACGGGGTAGCGACCATCGACAGGGCCGCGCCTGACATCGAAACGATCGAATCATCGCCAATGATCGAACCCGCGGCAAGCAGCTCCAGTTCACCATCCGAAGAAGGCATCAGCTCAACCGGCTGGGTGCCGAAATAGATATTGCCGTTCTGAGAAACCGCCTGCAGGCTTGCCGGATAAAAATTCTGCTGCGTGTCGTTCTGGTCCGCGGTTTCACCCGCCGATTCCGCAGGCGCGACATCGCCGCCGGCCGAGAACAGGCCGATGCTCGTCGCACTGGTCCAGAGCGAGAAATCCGTCACGCCGTTGCCGGCGGTTACGGCACCGTCGGCCTTCACCTCGACCGGCACCACATTGGTGTAATTCTGTACGATACCTGGATCGACCGCGCTGCCGATGGCAAGATCGCCACGCGAATCAACCGTCACCGCGCCGTCGCCGGGCGCCAGATCGATCCCGGAGTTAAGGTCGGCCGTCTCGGATGCGTAGGGAGAAAGGAAGCGCGGATCGCCTGCCGCCAATAAGCCGTATTGCGGCAGAATCGTACCGATCGATCCGGCGCTGACATTCGTATCGCCGCGCAGATCAGAAACTATTCCGGCAGCATCCTGGATGTTTCCGAGATTGTTGCCGGGCGCCACGTCATTCAGTTTGCCGCCGATCGCAAGGTCCAGGGCGCCGCCTCCGTTCTGGTCCAGCGCGCCATCTGCCTTAACCCGGCCGTTGGACGCCACCACCAGATCGAGGCCGCCGGCATTGCCGCCGACATTGACGGTAAGGTTGCCGCCGCCCAGCGTGCCGATGCCCTGAAAGCCGGTATACTGCGCGACGTAGGGTTGGTCTGGCTCATCCTGGCTGCCGGTCAGGTTCAGCGAGCCGTATTCCGTCCACCAGGCGCCTGGCAACCCAGACCCGCCTTGGTTCCAAAGCCATTCGCCCACCGCATCGGTATCGGTGATCGTGACGTAGTTGAAGAAGAAGTTGGGATTGAAGGCGGTGGAGATGAAGCCGTTCAGATTACCTTGCGCGGAAACCATCAGGTTCCCGCCATCGGTCGGATAATTCGCTGCATAGTTCGCGACAAGCGCGGCAAGGGCCGCATTGCCCTTGCCCAGCAGGGTGGTGCCCGCCTCGTCGCCTTGCGGCTGATCGTACAGGTTCTGGCCGGCAGCGTTGACGATCGCGGCACTTTGCGCCCCCGCGGTGTAAACCCCGAACGCGGAATTCTCATAAATCGAGCCGCCGGCAACCAGGCTGAGCGAACCGGTGCCGGTGCGAACCACGCTGAAAGCCGGCACGACGGTATCGCCCTGGATGCCATAATGGTTATCGGCCAGCGTGAGGTTGCCGGTGCCGGTGCCGGCAGCCGCCAAGGCGCTGGCGGATTGCGTGACGTCAGGGTCGGCGGCCCCGGTATCGGCGCCGGAAACCAGGGCGATCGACCAGGATATGTCGCCGGCCGGCAGCAGGCTGGCCAAGCCATAGAGCTGCCCTTGCGTACCATCGCTGCCAACCGGCCTTGTCTCAACATAGGTCAGATCGCCTTGCCCTCGGTTTTCCAGCCCCGGATCGGTCTTCTGGAAGATCAGCGTGCTGCCGCCCGGGATGAAGGAGCCTGCCAGCAGCGTCGTATCGGCTGCCACGACCACTCCCTCGCCGCCGCTGGAGAGAAATTTGGTTACCGTAAAAGGCGTATTTGCCGGCCAGGTGACCGCGCCGACATTGATCGCAAACGGCAGGCTGCCGCCGGGCGCAACCACCGCGCCCGCGGGAATGATGCTGCCGGCGGGCACGAAGCTGCCCTTGGCATAGAGCACGACGGCGCCGCTGGTAATGTCGCTGGTTGCGACAAAGGCGATGGAGGTCTTGTGGTTGCCGGCAACCGTCAGTGCGGCGGGCGCTATGGCGCCGGCGGCGAAGCTGCCGCCGGTAATCGGCAAGGCGAAATTCACCGTTCCGGTGTCGGAAATTGCGCTGCCGCGGGAGATGCCGATCGCGGTGGGGATCGTCTGGTTCTGGTTGTAGGGCTCGCCGCCATAGATCACCCAGCCTTTGGCGAATTCGGTGCCTGCATCGCTGATCGGCTGCTCGAAGCCATCGGTGATGCTGCCGTAGACGTTCAGATTGCCACCGGCCCTGATCTGCAGCACGCCTGGCTCGCCGGCGCCGTAAGCGCCTGCTCCGGGCCCGTAGCGGTAACCGGCGAGGTCGATATCGCCCTCAACCGTCAGATCGCCATCCGCCGTGGCGCTGACAATCGCAACCCCCGGGCGGAAATGATAACTCGAATAACCGCTCAGGCCGGCGACGCGGGCGGCAAGATCCGCGTTGGTCGCGGCATTTTCCATGTAGGGCAGCGTGTCGCTGGTATTGATCTGGTCGAGATAGGCTTGCGTAATCAGCGCATCGGGCGCGCCGCTGACGGTGGGGTTCGGATCCGGTAGACCGTTATAGGTCCAGAACGCGTTGACCGCGATGCTGGCCGCGCCGGTGATGTCGAGCCGGCCGGCGGCTTGAATATTCGCATCGCCGGAGGTGGCGCTCGCCACGCGCGGCACGTTGAGCTCCAGGTCGCCGCGCGCCGTGCTGTCGGCGGAGGCCAGGTCGATCGAGGCGCCGTCGGCCAAAGTCAGCTCGCCTTTGCTGGTGGTCAGGCTGACAACGGGTTCGTCTTCGGACGCAATGGCGACGCCGTAGCTATCGGTCACTAGCGTCGTGCCATGCGCATCCAGCGATGCGCTGCCCGCCAGCGTGAGGTTGTCGGAGGCGGCGAGGCTGATTGAGCCGCCGCCATCGCCGGCGGCGTCGATCAACCCAATGACGGTCAGGCTGCCGTTATCAAGCGAGACCGAAACATTATGCGCCTGCACGCCGTTGCCGATGCTCAGGCTGCCCTGCTTGATGTCGAAGTCGCGGGTCTGGAAGAATCCACCGGCGTCGAGACTGGCGTTCAGCGCCGCGAAGTCCCCGAGGCTTTGCGCGCTGATGTCGAACACGCCACCGTCATAGCCGCTCCGCGACGCGCCGGATGTGCCACCAAGCAGCGCGCCGTTCAACGCTACCTGACCCGCGCCGGCATTCGTTGCGGTAATGGTGACGCTGCCGGCGCTGTTGTCGATCGCGCTCACGTTGATCACCGAGCCGGCATTCTGGGTGATGTTGCCGGCCGCGCTCGCCATGATCAAGTTGCCGCCGAAACCGTATACCGTCTGGTCGACGTTGCGAGTGATTGCTCCCGCCAGGCTGAGCAGCGAGCCGGAGCCGAGCGTGATGTTGTCCGCCGCCTGCAAATCAAGCTTGCCGCTCGGCAGGATCACCGAGCCGGTGATGGCGATGTTGGGTGCCGTCAGATCGACCTCGCCGCCTGCCGCTTCGCTGGCCAGGCTGGCCGCGCCAACGCCGGATGCGGGACCCACGGAGATGGCGCCGCCGGCGGTATAGCCGATGGTCGCCGCGTCGGCGGCGGTCAGCAACGGGGTGTTCAAGTTCAGCGTGCCGCCAAGGCCGGCCTGGCCATAATCAGGCACCGACTGGTACACCGCGAGGCTGCCTTGGTTGTTGGCGGTGATCGCATTGCCAGCATTCAGATTGACGTTGGAAAAACCGGCCGCCAGCCGCGTCAGCGTCACGTCGCGCTCCGGCAAATCGAGATCGGAGTAGCCAAGAATGATGGTCTGCGCGTTCAGATCCAGCGTGCCAATCCCGCTGCCCGGGCCGTTGGTAACGGTGCCGCCCGGCAGGCTGGAAATGACGGTGAGGTCGTCGGCGGCGGTGGTGGAGATGCCGTTCCAGACAATGGTGCTGGCGCCGATCGTTGCGACATCCGACGCTCCGCCAAAGCCGTAAATGGCCGGGGTATTGATCTCCAGCACGACATTGGAGCCGGTGAGATCAAGCGAGGCCGTGCCGTAGAAATTGAGCGAGTCGAAGGCGGTGAGATTGAGGATTTGCACGGCCGGAACGCCGGCCGCCGGAACGCCCTGCGTCAGCGCCTGCAGCACCGCCTGCGTCAGCACGAGGCCGGCCGGCGCATTGGCGCCAAGCGCCGATGGATTGCCGACATTGATCTCGGGGACCGCAAGATCGAGATATTTGCCGCCATAGCTGGCGCCGATGCCGATGTTTACCGCTGCCGAGGTGGAGAAGGCGATCGAGCCGTCGCTGTAGATTTTTGCTCCGTCCTGTACCGTGATCGGCCCGTAATCGGTGAAGTCGACCGGCGTGGTGCCATAGACCAGATAGCCGTTCCCGACATCCAGCACGCTGGCGCCGTTATTGCTCAGCAGACCTTCGGTCGTCGAATCCGCCTGCAACGCGGTTTTGCCGATTGTGTCGATGGCGGAACCGCCATCCAGCGTGATGCCGCCGGACAGGGCTGTCAGGACCACGCGCGCCGCTCGCAGCGTGGCGCCGTCGCTCAGCGTGATGCTGTCGACATTGGCGTTTACCCCGCCGCCGCCGACGCCGATCTCCAAGGTGGACGGATCGAAGGCGTCGATCTGGCTGGCGCTCAGCGCAACCGTCCCGCGTGCTAAACCGGCAGGCGGCGCGTTGCCGTAAATCACCAGCTTCGGCTCGGCGCCGCTGATATTGTCGCCGCTGATCTGCAGCGTGCCCCCGATGCCGCCCGCCGCCGGCGCGAAGGAAACCGCGCCGGCATCGGTCAACGCGACCTCGGAAGAAATCGGCACATTCAGCACGAGCGTTCCGCCATCGATCGGCAGGATTGGTCGGATCGCGCCGATCAGCGCCGAACTCGCCTGCAGGTAGGCGTTGTAGCCCTCCTGGTCGTAATCCGCATAATTCACCACCGCAGCGCTCGGCGTGATTGTAAGGTTGCTGGCCAGGGTGGAGCGCACATCGGTTGCGGCCAGCGCCGTATAACCGGCAACGGCGTAGGAGCCATTGGCAAGCGCCGTCACGGAAGCGGCGTTCAATGCCGCGCTGCCGTCGATCTCCACCCGATAGCCGCCCGGCTCAAGCGCATAGGCGGCCGGCAGCAAGGTGTAGGTTCCCGCCGCCAAGCCCGGAACGCCGGCGGGAATGACGATCTGCCGACCCAAGGCCGGGTCGGAGCCGGATGCCCCGGAATCTGTATAGGCCACGGCCGTGAGGGGCTGCGCCCCGGCAACGATCGCATAGACCGGATCGGTGGCCAGGCTCGGCTGTGTGACGCCCGAAGTGCCGACGCTGAGCAGCGGCGTGGTCAGCACATCGACGGAACCGCCTTCGCCGCTGATGAAGCCGGCGCCGGTCAGCGTGCCGCCGCCTTGCAGATCGATATTGGCGCCCGCCTCGACATTGGTGCTGAGCGCCTGGATGGTGATGGTGCCGGTGCCGGCGCCGTTGGTCACGGTCTGCAGGCCGAACTTGGCATTGGTGGTGGCGGCGATCGTCTCGCCATCGACATTATAAACCACCCCGTCCGTCGTGCCGCCGAAGGGTATGTTCAGGCCGCCGGCGCTGACCGAGGTGATGCTGCCGGGCAAAAAATTCACCGCCGCCCGAACGTCACCGCTGCCGGTGATGGCATCGCCGATCGTGGTGGTGATGCTGCCGAAGGTGAGTCTGCCTAGCGGCTGCCAGATGACGCCGCCCTGGTTGATCGTCGCCGCCTCGAAGGTCAGCGATCCGAGCAGGGTATCCGGAGCCGAGGGGGTGGTGCCCGCTGTCGCGTCGATGTTCAGCACGCCGTTAACGTTGAAGGCGCCGTTTTTGCCATCCGCCTTCGGATCGTAGCCGGCGACGATCAGGGCGGATGGCGCGGCGCTGGCGGCGCCGGCGGTCTGCGAGCCGGTGCCGCTCATCGCATAGATTTCGCGGGCGGTGAGGTTCAGGTTCGCAGTCGTGACGAGGTTGGTATAAGCGTTGGAAATGGCGGCATCCGGCGCCTCGAACTGCAGATCGCCGCTGCTGTTCAAATCCACGTCGCCGAAGCCAGCAAGATCGATCGCCGGGATCTTTCCGTCCGCCGCCAGCACGCCGCCGAAGCGCAGTTCATCGGCAATCCCGATCTGCGCCGCGTTCACGGTGAAAACGCCTTCGGTCTTTTTCGTGGAAAAGCCGGAGATCGCTTCGAAGGACTGGCCGCTGAAATTCTCGTCCGGCGTCGCGCCGCTCAGCAGCACGTAAGGCGCGTCGATGACCACCGAGCCATGGTTGCTGGTGTCGGTCAGATAGCCTTCCTGCAGGCTGATCGATTGCGGGGCGGTCAGTGTGACATTGCCCTTGAACAAAAAGGCGTCGCGCGCAAACAGTGTGACGCTGCCGAATCCGCCGGCATTAATCGCCTGCGCGCTGATCGAGGCGGTGCCGGCCTGCAATCCTTTGGAGGCGCCGGGCTTGAGATGCGCCGGCAATAGCCGTTCCGGTTGCGCTTCCGTAATCGTAAACACCCGCGGCGTCGCCTCGACACCCAGGCTGTTCAGAACGTCATCCGCTTCCAGCGTCATGGAGAGACTGCCGCCCGCGGCGGTCGCCCCGCCCGCGGCGGCGATCAGCGCGCCGTCATTATATATCCCCTCATCGGAGGCGATCGAGATCGAACCTCCCGCGCCTCGCAGCGGTATCGCCGCCCCGGCAGGCTGCGCGGTGCCTGCAAAATTCGTAAGCTCGGAGGCTGCAATCTCATCTGAGGCGGCGCTGCCCGAAGCCTCGATAACAGCGCCGGCGCGGATGATGACGGCGGCGGTGGAGCTATCGCTGCCCAAGGTAATCGAGCCGCCGGCAGGCGCCTCTGCGATGCGCTGGCCGGCGGCGTTTTCAAAGCTGACGGGTTGCGCGCTGGCATCCAGCGTGGCGCCGTTGCCGACCCAGACCGACACGGTGCCAGGACCTTTCGGCAGCGCCGCATAGCTGTTGAATTCGCTCACCGCGCTGATGGTCCCGCCGGGCGCCGTCAGGCTGCCATCGATCGTGAGTTGGCCCGTCGCCTGCAGGTTGATCGTCCGCCCTGGATCGACGGTGATGCTGGCGCCGCTGCCGATGGTGAGTGCTGTATGGTTGTGAACACTCGGATCACTGGGCGAGACCGGATTGATGGAGGTGATAACGGCGCTGAAGCTGGCGCCGGGGCGCTGCGTGATCGCGGTGTCGCTGCTATTGGGCACGTAAAGCGGACCCTGCAACCTGGCGAAAACCTGGGCGGATGCTGCACCCGTCGGCTGCGACAGGGTCGAGGCGCTGATCTGGAAAATCGGCTCCGTCACATCGACCGCGGTGCCGTGCGCTATCGAGATATCGCCCGTGCTCTGCAGATTATAGGCGGAGAAGCCCTGGGCGAAGAAGGCCGGGTCCAGCGTCACCAAATCGGCTTTCGCCGTGGCGGCTTTGCTGGTGATCAAGAAGCCGGGGGCGGCGAGGGTAAGCGCGCCGCCTTGGGTATAGCCGGTCGCAGCTAGCGTGCCGCGCAGGATGAGATCGCCCTTCGGCTTGATTATAATATCGCTGGGCGTGGCGGCGGCGAGCGTGATGGCGCCGCCGCTGCCGCCGGCTACCGCGCCGAGGACGCTGACGACGCCGCCGGCGCTGGTATCGATCACGCTGCCTTTTGCAAGCCTCAGCGTCGCCGCCGAACCGAGATCAACCGCGCCGCCATTGGCAAAGGCTTGGCCGAAGGTGATGGACGGGTCGAGCAGCAGATTGGTCCACAGTCCCGCGGTGCTGATGGTGACGTTTTCTCCAACCACCGTATCGCCGACGCCGCCATGCTTGCCAGGAGTTTTCAGCGTGACCTGCGTGCCGTCCAGCGTCGTCACCTGGCCGGCGGATACGCTGCCGCCGGCGGCGGTGATGCTGGCCGCCAGATCGACGCTGGAGCCATACAAATTGACCTGGCCGCCTGGCGCGGCGTTGATCGGCGCGGCAACCCTGATGCTGCCATTGGTGACCACCTGGATCGTGCCAAGCCCGGACCGGTCGAGCGAGGCCGCGTTCAGCAGCGTCTCGCCCGTGAGCTTCTTCTGAATCTTCTGGCCGGAAGCAGCCGCCCTGGCTTGCGCATTGCTGAAAATCACGTCGCTATCGACGGCCGAGATGGAAGCGGCATTCGCGGTCTCGATATCGAGACTTCCGGGTGCGGCAATTTCCGTCTGTGTCAGCAGCGATGGATCGCTGATGCCGGCCGGGTCGGCCGCGATCTGCCGCGATCCGTTCGCCGCCGCCGCCTCGATGGTCCCGTCGAAAATCGTCGTCGGGCTGGTCAGCGTCAGGCTGCCGGCCGCGCGGCCGACTGTATAGCCCTGGCTGTAGATCTCGGCCGGCGCGTTGAGCACGTTGGCATAGGTCTGGGTGACCCCCCAGGCCGCGTGATCGACAGAATAGCCGTCGAACACGCCGGTATAGGTAAGATCGGCCGGCGCATTATTGACGTTATAGATGCGGCCGTCGCTGCCCAGCAGATAGCTCTGCGGCAGATAGCCGGAGGCATATTGCAGCGTACCGCCGTCGATGTCGAAGCTGGAGCCGTCCTGCGCGACGATGGCGCCCGCACTTCCCGTCGACAGATCGATGCTGCCGCCGATCGAGGAGTACTCGCCGATCCCGTAGCCTATATTGGCGAGATAACCGGAGACTTCCAGCAAACCGCCAGGCGTGTAGTCGCGATCCGATGGATCGGCGGCACTCGCCGGCACCAGGCTCACCGTTTGCGCATCGACATAGACGGTGCTGTTGCGCAGATCCTGCGTCAGGCGATTCTGCGGATTGTCGCGCAGCTCGTTGTCCTGAATGTTCACCGCGATGTCGTTGGAGGCCATCGCCATCGGCACATCATAGCTGCCGGAGACGTCCAGCAGCGCGCCTTCATCCACCTGCACGCGCTCTGCGGCGGAGACCGCCAGCTGGCCGCCCGGCGCCGAGCTATCGGAACCATCGGCGAAATGCACGACGCCGCCGGTGACGATTTCGACGCGCGATTCATCCTGCTCGTCGTTCAGCAGGCTGAGATCGGCGAATTGCTTGTTGAAAGCGGCGGCGCGCGCCGCATTGGCGGTGACGGAATCGGCGATCAGCGCGGCGCGCTGACTGGCGAGCTCGGTCGCGCTGCTGGAAATGTCAGGCTCGATCAGGGTGTAGCCCGCGCTGCCCAGGGTGACGCTGCTGAAGGTGTCGGAGGCCGAAGAGAGCAGGTGAATGGTGCCTCGAACCGCGACGGAGGTCGTGGAAAGCGCCTGCCCATCCTGCACCAGCGTTTCGCCGGCGAGCGTAATGTCGCCGGTATCGGCGGTGATGGCGCCGGTATTTTCCACCAGCCCGCTGCCGCCGGGCTGCAGGCTGCTGCCTGCATGGTTCAGCTCCACCGCGATCTCGTTGCCGCGCGTGGTGGAGGTGGTGTTGCTGGTGGTGCTGTAGCCAGGACGGATCAGGAAATTATCGCCGGCGGCGAGCTCCGTCTGCCCGTCCGGCGTGGTGATGCTGCCGGCATTTCGCACCTGCGTGCCCAGCAACAGGACAAAGCCGCCGCCGGAGGTGACGGTTGTGGGCGTGTTGGTGGTGATCTCGGCACCCGCAGCCACGGTGATCGGAGCGCCGGCGTCGGTGAAGCTCGGCTTGTAGCTGGTTCCCGCCTCGCTGCTAAAAATGCCGTCGGTCAGGAACTGGCTGTCGCTGATTGCCGCGGAGGAGGCGATGAGCGAGCCGACATTGATCTGCGACGTGCCGCCGAAGATAATCCCGTTCTGGTTGATCAGATAGACCTGGCCGCTGGCTTTTATGGAACCGAAAATCTGGCTTGGATTCGCCGAAGCGATATTGTTCAGCGCCACCCAGCTGGCATTGCCATGCTGATTGAAATCCACGATCGTATTTTTGGCAACATTGAAACTGTTCCAGCTCAGCAATGCGTGGGCGGCGGTCTGGTTAATGCTTACGGTAGTGGTGCTGCCGGCGGTTGTTTCGGTCGGCGTTTGCGCCGCTGTCCAGGTGGCAGGGTTGTCCGGCACCAAGCCACCGCTCTGCAGACCGGACGGTATGGCGCTGGGCGTGCTGAGCGACAAATTGTGAGCGGCGGTCTGCAGGTTCTGCATCGCCTGCATGGCCGTAGCGATTCGCGAAAGCTGATTCTGCGCCTGCGCAGCCACGACATTCGCCTGCTGTTCGGCAGCAAGGGTTGAGGTGACGCTGGAAGTGACGGGCACGATGCCGGCATTGCCGCCTTGCGTCAGAATGCCTGCCGCAAGAACGCGTGGCGCCGGCCCGAACGCCAGCATGATGACCGCGAGCGAGCTGCCGGCCAGCCATCTGCAGGAAATCCGGCCGCGCCCCGCGGCAGAACATTCTTTCACTGAAACGGTCATGCCTACAGACTGCCGGGCCGCAAGCAGACGTCAGAAATCAAGCCCCGCCTGAACCAACCCCGCCTGAATGAAGGGGCATGCGTAGCTGCAGATATAAACATGAAGCAACCCGATAGTGACGCCGTATAATGCGGTACGACGTAAGACTCCGCAAACCCGTCACAAAAACTTATTTTACCAAAGCAATTTTATATTGATAACGTAACGGAAGCTTGACCTTATACTGAATCCTTATCCGCAATAAGAAGCTTTTATGACAATTCGACGCATGTTTGGATAAGTGTTCCGGAAATGGCCAACCTCACAAAAATGTTAAGTTTTTCTTAAAACCGTCATCAAAAGCGTCTGGACGCTGGGATGACATCTCCCATAAGCACGGCGCATGTTACGCAACTTCACAGGCCGGAGAACCATGCCCCATGAGGTTCCCGGCGCCGGAACAGGTGATTTGCGTAATCAGGCAGATGCCGGCCGCTTACGTCCGGCCGCACGGCAGCTCCCGGCGGTTCTGGGCTTTGGATTTGCTGTATTAGCGGCTTCCTGCCCGCAGCAGGCAGATGCGGAGCAGAATGCCGGTGGCGCGCTGCCGAATGCCATTACGATTAACGAATATACGGTGCAGGGCAATCATCTGCTGCCTGAGCTTGATGTCGATAATGCGGTGTATCCTTATCTTGGCCCGGGTCAGACCGTGCAAAGCGTAGATGCGGCGCGCGCCGCCTTACAGAAAGCCTATGCCGGTAAAGGCTATGAGACGGTGGCGGTTGTTATTCCACCCCAGCACGTGGTTGGCGGCATCGTACTACTGCAGGTTATCGAGGCGCCGGTCGGCCGGCTGGACGTCAAAGGCTCACGCTACTTCTCGTTGACTAAGATCAAGCAGCAGGCGCCGTCTCTGGCGCCTGGCCAGGTTCCCAATTTCAAGCGCATCAAGCACGATATCATTGCGCTCAACCAATGGCCCGACCGCCAGGTTATTCCGTCGCTGCAGCCGGGCGTCAGGCCGCAGACCGTGGACGTCGATCTCAACGTCAAGGACACGCCGCCGCTGCACGGCAGCCTGTCGCTGAATAATCGGTACAGCCCGGATACCACGCCGCTGCGGGTCGATGGTTCGCTCACCTATACCAACCTCTGGCAGCGCGGCGACACCATCAACTTCGCCTTTCAGGTCGCGCCTCAGCGGCCGAACGACGCCCTGGTCTTCACCGGCTCCTATCTGGCGCGGGTTCCGAACAATGACTGGCTGACCTTTCTGTTCTATGCATTGAATTCAAACAGCAAGGTCGCGACGGTTGGTTCCACCAACGTTGTCGGTCGCGGCCAGGTCGTCGGCATCCGCGCCATCACCGACCTGCCCGGCGGCGATGGCTTCTTCGATACGCTGAGCACCGGAATTGATTATAAACATTTCGACCAGGCCGTGACGCTCGCCGGCTCAAGTTTGCCGACGCCGGTCACCTATTACCCGATCACCTCGAGCTACAGCGCGAACTGGCAGAGCGATACATCGGTGACGCAGTTCGATGTTGGCCCGACATTCAATATCCGCGGCCTGGGCTCGAACCCGGCAACCTTCGATAACAAGCGCTACGACGCCGAGAGCAATTTTATCTATCTGCGCGGCGATTTGTCCCGCCAGCAGGATCTGCCGGCGGCCTTCCAGTTCTACGTCAAGGCGCAGGGTCAGGTCAGTGACGAGCCGCTGGTCAATAGCGAGCAGTTCTCCGTCGGCGGCCAGGATACGGTGCGCGGCTACCTGGAATCAGAAGTGCTGGGCGACGACGCGATCGTTGGCTCGGTCGAGTTTCGCAGCCCGCCGCTCGCCAAATATGTCACGCAATATCTCGGCCATAGCGTCAATGACTGGCGGGTTTATCTGTTCAGCGACGCCGGCTGGGCCTCGATCCTGGACCCGCTGCCGGATCAACAATCCACCTTCAGCCTCGCCAGCGTCGGCATCGGCACCAGGGTGCAGCTGGCCAATCATCTGAACGGCGCCGTGGATGCCGCGGTTCCGCTGCTTACTTCCGTCACCACGAAAGCCGGCGACGTGCGGGTCGAATTCCGGGTCTGGGTGCAATTCTGATGCGGCTTGGCAAACATTTTTTCTTTGGGGGTTCCATGGGTCCGAATCGACATGCGCGTGGAATGATCACGGCCAGGGCGCGCCGAACAATCGCGGCGCTCGCGCTCGGCCTCATCGCCATGCTGGCGCTGAAACCGGCGCCGGCCTATGCCTGGTGGAACAGCGACTGGTCCGCCCGCAAGGCGATCACCATCGATACCGGCAGCACCGGCGCCGACCTTACCGACCCGGTCGGCACGACGCCGATATTGATCCGGCTCGATGTCAGCGACTTCACCTTTGATTCAGCCAATCCCGACGGCAGCGATCTGCGCTTCGTGGCCAGCGACGACAAAACCCTGCTGCCCTATCACATCGAAAAATATGACCATCTGCTCGGTCAGGCGTTTATCTGGGTCAGCGTCCCGGGCGTCATTCCGCAAGGCCAGACCCGCTTCTATTTGTATTACGGCAACCCGAAAGCCGCCGCCGCCGATGATGCCAAGGCGACCTATGATTCCAACATGGTCGCGGTCTATCATTTCGGTGAACATAACAGCCCGCCGAAGGACTCTACCAGCAACGGCAATAACGCGCTGAATCCCGGTCAGGCGGACGACTTCGCATTGATCGGCCCGGGCGAGCGGCTGGACGGCCAGAGCACCCTTCAACTGCCGGCATCGCCGTCGCTCGCCTGGACTGCGGGTCAGCCGATGACCTGGTCCATCTGGTTTGATGAAACCAACCTGCAGCCAGACGCGGTTCTCTACAGCCGCACCGACGGCACCAATACGGTCGAGATAGGCGTCGATAACGGGCTGCCCTTCGTGGCGCTGATCACCGCCAGCGGCACGCAGCGAAGCAGCACGGGCGCTGCCATCACCTCCGCAAGCTGGCATAACCTCGCGGTGGCGACGACGGCGAACAGCATTACGCTGTATGTCGACGGTGCCGCCTACGGCACATTGGCGGCCGGCCTGCCGGCCCTGAACGCCATCGCCTATCTGGGCGGCGACGCCACCACCGGCACAACCCCCGCCGCCACACCGGCGGCGGCAACGCCTGCTACCCCGGCCGGTCCCGCTGCGCCGGCCGCGGCGACCCCGGCGCCGGCCGCGCCGGCCGCAACCACCGGCTTTATCGGCAGCATCGACGAGCTGGAAATCTCCAATATCGCGCGGCCCGTCGGCTTCATCAAATTCGCCGCCATCGGCCAGGGCAATAATCCGCTCGCCGGCAAGCTGCTCGGCTACGGCACGGCGGAGAAACCGGCGAGCTGGTTCAGCGGCAACTTCGCAGTCATTCTTGGCTCGGTCACCATCGATGGCTGGGTCGTCATCGGCATTCTCGTGATCATGGCCTTCGTCAGCTGGATCGTGATGGCCGACAAGATCGCCTATGTCAGCCGCACCTTTGCCGCCAACGACCGGTTCTTGGAATATTACCGGGAGCAGGACGATGATCTGACCGCGCTGCCGGCGCAGAACGGCAAACGTGGTGTCGAAGCCTCGCCGCTCTACAGCATCTATAAAATCAGCGCCGAGGAACTTAGCAAGCGGTTCGCGCATGACCGCGGTGCACGCCAGCTTTCCGCGCAATCCATCGCCGCCATTCGTTCCTCGCTGGATGGCGTGCTGGTTCGGCAGACGCAAAAACTCAACCGCTCGATGGTGCTGCTGACGATCGCGATCGCCGGCGGCCCCTTCATCGGCCTGCTCGGCACCGTGCTTGGCGTGATGATCACCTTCGCCTCGATCGCCGCCTCCGGCAACGTCAACATCAACGCCATTGCGCCCGGTATCTCGGCCGCGCTTGTCGCCACCGTGGCTGGTCTGGTGGTCGCGATTCCATCGCTGTTCGGCTATAATTATCTCAACTCGCGCATCAGCAACGGCATCGCCGACATGCAGGTCTTTGTCGATGAGCTGGAGACCCGGATGGCGGAGGTCTACAGCCCTGCCACGGTTGCCTTGCTACCCGGCGAGAGGGTCTGACCATGCAACTGCAACCCGGCGGCAACAAACCCTATGACGACATCAACATCACGCCGATGCTCGATCTCGCCTATGTGCTGCTGATCATTTTCATCATCATGACCACCGCCGCGGTGCAGGGCATGAAGGTCAATCTGCCGCATGCCAGCGCTTCCGCGAGCCTGGCCAAACCCACCACCAAGGCGATCACCATTACCAGCGACGGCAGGCTGTTTTTGGATACCGTACCGGTGAGCATGGCGGAGCTGCAGTCGCGGCTGGAAGCGGACGAGGCGCAGACGCCGGATTTTCCGGTGGTGGTCAGCGGCGATGGCCAGGCCTCGTATCAGACCATCATGAACGTGCTCGATTTGCTGGGCCGGCTGAACATCACCTCGGTGGGGCTTGCCACCAAATCCGCCAATCAATGAGCGCGCTCGAATACATCGCCGAGAATCGCCTGCCGGTTTATGTCGGCATCGCCGCCATCATGCTCGCCAGCATTCTGGCCTATGTGATGTTGCACACCAGCCGGCCGCAACCGGCGCCACCGCCGCCGATTGTCACCATGGTGGTGATCCAGCCGCCTAAACCGCCGCCGCCGCCACCGCCTTTGCCGCAGCCAAAGACGATCGTGCAGCCCAAAATGACCGTGCCGCAGCCAAAGCCGATTATCCCCAACCAGCCGCCCAAGCCGGCGCCGCCAAAACCGGCATCTTCCGCGCCGGCGCTTGGCACCAGCCTGAAAAGCAATGGCACCAGCAATGCCTTCGATCTCAGCGGCAATGGCAGCGGCAACGGCATTATCGGCGGAAGCGGCACTGGCGGCGGCGGCGGCGGCAGTTATGGCGATGCCGTATCGACCGAAATCCAGCAGGCGCTGGAGAATAATCCAGTCACCCGCCGCGCCGCAGCCGGGCTGGTGGTGCGCATCTGGATCAGTGCAAGCGGCGCGGTCACCCGTGTGGAATTGGAAAAATCCAGCGGCAACGCGGCGATGGATAATGCGATCCAGAACAAGGTGCTGAGCGGCCTGACATTCTACCCGCCGCCGCCCGATACCCCGATGCCGGTGGAAATGAGCCTGACCGGCGAGCAGCCGCTGCAATGATGAACCCTCAACGAACCCGTGAACGGAATCCGATGCGAAACAGACTTAAACAGGCGCGTTGTGGAATGGCGGCGATGCTGCTGGCCTTAGGCGTTCCCGCCGCCGCGCATGCGCAGAGCGATCCTGATCTGACCAGCAAATTGCTGATCGCGATCCTGGTGAAAAAGGGCGTGCTCAGCCAGTCCGATGCCAGCAGCATCCTGCAGGAAGCCCAGGCCGCCGCAAGTGCGGCGCAGGCCAGTGCAGCGCCGGTTGCCACCGCCGGGACGGTGGCGCCGGCCGGCACCTATCTCAGCAGCACGCAGATCGGCGGCGCACCGCCGCCCGCTGCCGCGGCGGCCGCTGCCGCTGCCGCGCCGACCAGCACGGTCATGGTCAGCAGCACGGAGACGGCGGACGGCACCATCCATGTCACCTACATCCCGCAGGTGGTGCGCGACCAGATCGCCTCAGCCGTCACCGCGCAGATGACGGCGAAGCAGCAGGCGCAAGGCTATGCCGGCATCCCGCGCGTGCCGGACTGGGTGAATCGGATGCATTTCTACGGCGATCTGCGGTTCCGCTACGAAGACGATCTGTTTCCGCATGGCAATGACGATACCGGCGCCTTCCCCAACTTCAACGCCATCAACACCGGCTCGCCCTACGATATCAGCGAGGGAAATATCAACTTTCCGCCGCAGAACAATGTCAATGAGGACCGCGACCGGCTGCGCCTGCGCGCGCGGCTGGGAGTGGTTGCCGATCTTGGCCAGGGTTTTACCCTCGGCATTCGGATTGCAACCGGCGAGAACGATTCTCCGATCTCGGAGAATCAGACGTTGGGCGGCGCTTCGGGCGGCGTCCAAGGCGGCGATTTCAGCAAGGACGCGATCTGGCTCGACCGCGGCTACCTCGCCTACACGCCGCCGGCTTATGGCAATCTCACCACGAATTTCGTGGTCGGCCAGTTCGATAATCCGTTCTTTTCCACCAACATGATCTGGGCTGACGAAATCGCCTTCGACGGCGTCGCCGCCTCGGCAAAATATGACGCCGGCGACGGCATCAAGCCGTACCTGACCGCCGGCGTGTTCCCGGTCTACAACACCGACCTCAACTTCGCATCCAATCAGCCGGCGAAATTCCCCAGCCATGACAAATGGCTGTACGGCGTGCAGGGCGGCACCGACTGGAAGTTCAGCGATAACTACGCCGGCAAGCTCGGCGTCGCGGAATACCTGTTCAGCAACATCGCCGGCAAGCTATCGGCGCCCTGCTTCGTCTATTCAACGGCGGATCAGTGCAGCACGGATGACGATCGCCCGACCTTCGCGCAGAACGGCAACACCTATATGGCGCTGCGCGACATTGTGCCGACCACCGGCACCGGCGGCAATAATAGCGGCACCACTAATCAGTATCAATATTTCGGCCTCGCCTCAGGCTTCAGCGAACTGGCGGTTACCGGGGAGTTTGACGTCATGAATTTCAACCCGACGGAGATCTGGCTGGTCGGCGAATATGTCCACAACCTGGCCTTCAACAAAGCCAATATTACGAGCAAGGCGGTGAACAATCGCGGCAGCACGTCGGCGACCGACACGACGGGCGAATTCAAAGGCGGCGATAACGGCTATTACTTCAACGCCAATGTCGGGATGAAGCAGTTGAAGCAACGCTGGGACTGGAACGCCATGATCGGATATAAATACATCGAATCCGATTCCGTCGTCGATGCGTTTAACGATCCGGATTTCGGTCTGGGAGGCACCAATCTGAAAGGCTATATTGTCGGCGGCAATGTGGCGCTGGCTGACAATGTCTGGGTCCGTCTGCGCTATCTTTCCGCAGATTCGATCGCCGGACCGCCTTACAAGGCGGACGTCTTCCAGCTCGACCTGAATGGGAGATTCTAGAGCCATGCGGCGGGGAGTTCTCATCGTTGCCCTGGCCACGCTCAGCCTCGCCGGGCTGCAAAACGCCTTTGCGGATGCGACGACCGAGGCGCAGTTGCGCGCCGCCTTGCAGAGTGCGACCGCGCAAATCGCCCAGCTGGAAGACCAGGTGGCGAATCTGCAGGCATCGGAGGCCCCGGATGTGGCGACGATCGAGGCTTTGCATGCGCAATTGCAAACCTTGCAATCCGGTAAAACCGCCGTCACCGGCAATGAGAGCGCTGCGGATAAGGCCAAGCGCAACGCCGAGACGCTGTCTTTGCGGCGCCAGTTGGCGGCGCAAACCTACAATCTCAGCAAAACCCAAAGCGCTTATGCGGCTGCATCGAATGCGGCGGGCAACGCCTCGCAGAAAAACGCCGCGCTGAAGGCGCAGCTAGAAGCGGTTGACAGCGGGCTTGCAAGCTGCCGGGAGAAAAACGTGCAGATGTATACGCTGAGCAACCAGGTTCTCGATGCGTATTCGCACAAGGACGATCTGTTCGGCAGCATCGCCAACCGCGAGCCCTTCACCCAGATCAAGCGCGTGCAGCTGCAAAACATCGTGCAGGATGACCGGGACAAGCTCGATGACAATCAGATCGCGCAGCCCGCAGGCAACGTCGCGCAGGCGCCGTGACCGGACGCGCTCGCGCCCGATCCCACCAGATAGAAAAACCATCGACAGGAAAAATAGGGACCATCATGTGTATCCATCTTCGTGAAACCGTCTTGCGGCTTTGTCTCATCGCAGCTTCCGCTTTCGGCTTCTGCCACCCGGCCGCGGCGCAGGCCGTCGCTGCTGGTGCAACCGCCGCCGCCGGGCCGGTGATCAGCGGCTTCCGCACAGCCAAATTCGGCATGAGCGAGGCGGATGTGCACAACGCGATCATTGCAGATTTCAAGGTCTCCGCCACCGGCATCACCAAGAGCCAGAACCAGCTGCAGCGTACCGATGTGCTAAGTGTGCAGGTGCCCAATTTGGTGCCGCAAGGCGGAGTTGCCACGGCGTCCTATGTTTTCGGTTACCAGAGCCACAAACTGATCCAGGTCAACATCATCTGGTCACCGGAGATCGACCCGAAGACCACGCCGATGATGCTTTATCAGGATGGCGAGAGCCTGCAGCAATATTTTGCCGGGGAAGGCTTTCCCCCTGGCCGCAGCACCGGCAATATCGCAACGCCGAACGGCGTGTTGCTGTTCCGCGCCACTGACAGCGCCGGCAATGCGGTACTTCTGATTCTTTCCGGAAATCTCAAGAAGAATCAGAAGGACAATACCTCCGCATTGGCCCCGACGACGCTGACCCTGGCGTACGCCGCGGACGTGCTGCATCCGGATGTGTTTCAGCTTCCAAAAGGCGCTTTCTAACCTGGTGGCGGAATCGGTGGTCGGACGTCATATTCTTCTTATGCTTGCGACCGGGTTGGTCACGCTGGCTTCCACGCCTTTGCGGGCGCAAACCACGCAAAGCGGCAGCATTACTTTGCCCGGTTCGTCCGGCGAGTCTGGCGCGCCTGGCCAGACTTGCGTGCAGGTAAGAATCGCTGGCGAAACGGCTTCGCCCTACAACTGCCTTAACCAGGAACTCCAGCAGCAGGTGCAGGGGTCCGGCGCTCCGCAGCCTTCTCTACCGCTCGGGCCGGCCTCTCCCTCCAACCAGATCGGGACGTTCAACGAGCAGAGCGTTTCCGAGCAATACGGCAAGAATTTCGGCAAATCCGTCATTCCCTACCGGCCGCCTCCGCCGGTCTTCAGCAATTTCATGGGCGGTACACGATAGCAGCAGCGTAAAGCACGCTTTCGCGCAAGAATGAGCGGTCGTCCAAATGCTATCCTGAGCCATTCTCTATCATGTCAAGCCGAAAAATTGCTCCCGGAGTTAGCAGCGAGCGGCCAAGCAGGCGCGGGCGGCCCGCATGCATGGATAACCTCTCGTAGACCGAAGTCGGTTCTCCGTTCTTGTTCTTCAATCGTAAGGCGCCAGATTTCAAATCCCAGGAATTCTCATTGGCATTTTGATAACCGAAGATACGGCCGAATCGCAGGAAAACCATTTCGCCCCAGCATTCTGCATTCTCCGCAGGTCCGTACGCCCAGAGCTCTCCAAGTAAGATGCTCTCGAAATCAACGCGGGCAGGTTTCATGCCGCCGCTCCTTTCTGCGAAATCGCAAGCTTTCAGGAAGCACTTGCCAACAACAACAATTTACGGGGGCCGAGAAAATAGCACAACAGATCGACGCAAAGATGGACGTATTTAACAATGCTATCGCAATTCTTTGCCCCTAAAGCAGCCTGAGCCGGCGTTGGCATTTGCCGTTGCCATGAAAACTTCATCATTGGCGGAAAGAAAGAATGCATTTTGACGACGCATGACGCCGCCTCCATATTGCTTATGAGGCTATAACGGGTAAGGCGTTGCGCATGTATGTCGCTTCTTATTGCTGCCCCGTCTCTGGCGGCGACCTGTGCCCTTGACCGCTGAATATGTCCAGCGCGGCCGTAATCGCGGGGCGGTTGGGTCGGTCATCATGATCTGGCGTCAATTTCCTGCGATGCCGGACCAAGCCACTGCGGCGCTTGCGATTTTTATAAAAACGAGTTTGAAATGCTTCACTGCCCATGAAACGCTGCATCCTTTTCGCCGCCCTTGCCCTTACCGCTTGCGCCGCCCCGCGCTCCACCCATACGGCAGCCGCTCCCGTCACCGCCGGCATGGCGCCGCTGCAGCAAGCCAGCCTTCCGGTGCCGCAAACTTTGCCCGTCAGCGGCAGCATCGATCATGGCAGCGTCCCGCGGCGTCCTACGGCCATCTACAGCATGGCGCCCAACCTTGAGGTGAACACGCCGGACCAAGCAACGGCGCAGGGCGACATCTCGCTCAACTTTGCCGATACCGATATCCGCACGGTCGTTGACCAGATCCTGGGCAATATCCTGCAGCAGAACTACACCATCGATCCCAGTGTCCAGGGCACCGCATCCTTGCGAACCGTCGTGCCGCTGCCACGCGACGCACTGATCCCGACATTGCAGACCCTGCTCGCGCAGGACAATGCCGTGCTGGTGCGCAGCAACGGCATCTACCGCGTCATGGCGGCGGATGTCGCGGCCGCCACGCCCAATCTCTCGAGCGATGCGCAACTCGGCGGCGCCACCGTCGTGCCGTTGCACTACGCGCAGGCTGCCCCGCTGGCAGCCACGCTGCAGCCCTATATCTCCAGCACTGGCAAAATAATTCCCGCCTCGGACCAGAACGCCCTGATCGTCTCTGGCGATCCTGCAAGCCGTCAGGCTTTGGTCAATCTGATCGAAGCCTTCGACATCGACCAATTGGCCGGCCAATCCTACGAGCTGTTTCCCGTCAGCATCGGCGATGCGTCGGATTTCGCCTCGGCCTTCTCCAGCGCGCTCGGCAAATCCGCCGATCCCAGCGCTCAGGGACCTGTCACGGTGGTGCCGCTGCAGCGCATGAACGCCGTGCTGGTCATCGCGCGCACCCAGAGCCTGCTGGCGGATGCGCAGCGTGTCTACGCCGTGCTCAACCAGAGCGAGCGCGACACCGTGCGAAGCTGGCACGTTTATTATCTGCATAACGAGCGCGCCAATGATGCCGCCTATATTCTGCAGCAGGCCTACACGCCGGATAACGTCACCGCCCAGCCGACCCCGGCGGCAACCGCCCAGCTCAGCTCGACCTTTGCCGACCAGTCGCAGAACGGCGAGTCCGGTTCCTCCGGCACCGGCGCCGGCGGCTTGCTGGGCTCCAGCGTCACCAGCGGTCCTTCGACAAACGGCAGCACACCGCAACCCAGCGGCGGATCGCAGGCTGACGGCTCGCAGAGCACCGGCCAGAGCGGAACCTCCAGCGCCAGCGCCTTGCTCGGCCCGCTCTCCTCCAGCAGCACCGGCGCGACGGTGGATGAAATGCGCATCATTCCCGATACCGACAATAACTCGCTGCTGGTCTACGCCACCGCCGCCGAGGATGACCGCATCGATGCCATGCTCGATCAGGTCGATGTCGCACCGGTGGAAGTGCGCATCGACGCCACCATCGCCGAGGTCGATCTGGACAGCGCCCTGCAATACGGCACGCAGTTTTTCTTTAAATCCGGCGGCATCAACGCGGTGCTGAGCGAAGGCGCCACCTCCGCGCTGGCGACGAACTTCCCTGGCTTCGTGCTCTCCGGCCATAACTCCGATGCCGCCCCGCTGGCGATCTCGCTGCTGCAATCGGTCACCAAGGTCGATGTGCTGTCCTCGCCCGAACTGATGGTGCTGGATGGCCAGTCTGCCAGCCTGCAGGCTGGCGACCTGGTGCCCTATCTGTCGCAAACCTCGGAATCCACGCTGACTTCGGATTCGCCGGTGGTGAACTCCATCGACTACCGGGAAACCGGCGTCATTTTGCAGGTCACGCCGCATGTCGGCACCAATGGCATGGTGACGATGGATATCGCGCAGGAGGTAAGCGGCGTTGAAGCCGGCGTCACCACCGCAGGCATCGATTCACCGACATTCTCGGAACGCGCGGTGACCTCGCGCATCGCTGTGCAGGATGGTCAAACCGTGGGCCTTGCGGGCTTGATTTCGGATTCCGATTCGCATGGCAATTCAGGCATCCCGTATCTGAAGAATGTGCCGCTGCTGGGCGACCTGTTCAGCACCCAGAACAACGCGCGCACCCGAGTGGAATTGCTGGTGCTGATCACGCCGCATGTCATGCGCACGCAGATGGATGCGGCCAATCTGACGGCGGATTTGCAGGAAGCCTTACCAAACGCCGCGGCGGTGCCCGCCGAACTTTCGACATTGCCGGCGCCCGAGACTGCCGATCCCGATGCAGCGTTGCGCTCCCGAATACCGCAGTGAGCCGCGCGTACACTGCGTCAACATCGCTGCCAAGCGTTAAAGTTGCAAAGCTGGATCAGTTCAAATTATCTGCTGAACTGGCAATTAAAACTGAGTGAGATAAAGCGGGGTACTCGCCAAAACCCCGATAAAGCTGAAATTTCATGAAGCCAGATTGGCCGAGGCAAAGTGACTTAAAATGTTCTTGCCAATGAAATAATATTTTAGGCTCCAAGCTGCTAACACGTCGCCGCTTGCCCTAATCGGCGCAGCAGATTTTTTAAAACCACAAACTTCACCTAAAAGGGACCACTCATGAAACTCAAGCAAATAGCTTGCAGCATGCTCGCTGTCACACTCTCCACCGGCTTTGCCAATGCGGCAACCATCACCCTGAATGGCGGCGGCTCCAGCCTCGCCTATCCTACCTACACCTCCGATTTCGCCGCCATCACGAAAGCCAACGCCTCACACCTGTTTTCCTATGAAGCGGTTGGCTCCGGGGCTGGCCAGAACGCCTTTCTGAACAACAACATCAACTACTTCGAACCCCTCTCCGACTCAAACCCGGTCGGCTATGCGCCCGGCACGCTGACCTATGGCACGATCGTCGGCAAGCAGGTTGATTTCGGCGCTTCCGATGCCTTCCTGTCGTCAACGCAGCTGACCAACCCGGCGACCGGCTCCTACGCGGAGTCTTCGGTCGACGGCCCACTGATCCAGATTCCGACCTTGGGTGTGCCCATCACCATCCCGTATAACGAAAGCGGCGAGACCGGCACACTTGCCCTGAGCGACGCGCAGCTCTGCGGCGTGCTGTCCGGTAAGATCACCGATTGGCACTCGCTGGTTCCGAAAATCCCGGCTGGCACCACGATCAACGTGGTCTATCGTACGGATGGCAGCGGCACCACCTTTCTGCTCACGCAGCATCTGAATGCCGTCTGCACCTCCGGCAACTCCAACTTCTCGATCCCCGTTCCCGTTACCAAGACCTTCGTCTCGGTATTCCCCAACAGCACGCCGCCTTCCAACTTCACCGGTGAAAGCGGCAGCGGCGGAGTCGCAATTCAGCTGGTCAATACCGCCAACAGCTTCGGCTATCTGAGCCCGGATTATACGTCGATCGCGCCGAACTCTCCGAACACGACCAGCCTGAAGGTTGCCAGCCTGAAGAACGCCACCAACAACGTCGCCTATCAGCCGAACATCTCCAACACGACAATCGGCCTGGCGCATGGCGGCGCGGGCTCGACCAATCCGACCCCGCCCAGCTCGCAATCTGCTGCGATGGATCCGCTGAACTGGGTTCCCGCCATCCCGGTGACCACCGCAGGCTACTCGATCGTCGGCTACACAACCCTTGATTTGAGCAGCTGCTATGCCAACAAGTCTGCCGGCTCGCTGATGGTGACCTTCATCAATGATGTCATCGCAAACACCGGCACCTACGCGACGATTACCAAGAACGATGGCTTCGTGCCGCTGGTAAATTCCGGCGCCGCGAAATTCGCAAGCGCCGTCAAAGCCGACTTCACGAGCAATAGCAGCGGCTATGGCTTGAACGTCGACAACGCAACGCTCTGCTCCGGTCTTGCCGGCCGCTAATCGGTATCGTTAGACAAGGAAAGGCGGCCATCGCGAGATGGCCGTCTTTTTTTATGTGCCGCCTGCGCTAAGACGGTACGAAACTAAAACGAAGCAGCCGCCACAGAAAAAACGCCAGCGCCAGAGCGGGACCGAAAGCGATCATCTGGGCGCCGCGCAAACCCCCGCCGCGCCTGTCCAGCAACGCAATCCCGATCCCCATCAACCCGGCCGTCACGACGACATAAGGCAGCACGGCAAGCCCAAGCCACGCCCCTGCCGCGGCCAGCAGCTTTGCATCTCCATGACCCAGGCCATGGCGCCTGCGCAGCGCGAAATAGCTCCAATCCAAAAGCCGAAAGCTAAAATATCCCAAGGCCGCCGCCGCCGCATGGTTGTAGATCGCGTAGCTTTGCTGGGACCATGTCGCCGCTAGCCCGGCAAGGATCAGCGGCAGCGTAATGACGTCAGGAAGCCGCAACGTCTCGGCATCGATCCAGGCAGCGCATAGCAGCGCCCAGCCCAATCCCGAATCGATCCAGACAGCGGCGCTGTTGCCATTGGCGCAGTAGGCGGCGACGGCAATCGTGAGCGCGGCGAGCTCGATCGCCGGGTAGAACCAGCCGATCGGCGTCCCGCAATGCCGGCAACGGCCACGCTGCCAGATGAAACTCGCCAGCGGCACCAGCTCGATTGCGCCGAGCGGATGCCCGCATTGCTCGCAAGCCGAACGTCCCAGCACGACCGTGCGGCGCTCCGGCAGCCGGCGTACCAATACGCCAAGCCAGCTGCCGATGAACGGCGCGAATGGCAGTGCCATCCAGCCATTCGACGCCAGGCCGGCGAGAAACCCTGCAGGACCCATCATGCGCTGTCTTTATCGCTGGCGATCAACTGCATCCCTTCAGGCTGAACCGGTCGCTTATCTAAAACCGGCGGCATGGGAACGCAAAGCGCTCAGCTATCCGGCTTCGCCCCAGGCGCAGCGTAACCATCATCCAGCGTCTTCAGAAACGCGATGATGTCCTGCTCCTCATCATGGTTCAGAACCGGTGCCTGGCCGGTCTGCCGGTCGAACGGCGGATCGGAGCGGTCGATATTCGTCCAGTATTGTTTCGGGAGATCGTTGAACAGCAGCACCTTGCCATCCGCGCCGCGCGGATAGATACGCTGCGGCTGCGCGACGCTGAAATCGTAGAAATCCAGCACCTGCTGCAGGTTATAATACACGCCGTTATGGAAGAAGACGTGGCGCCTGGCGGCGTTGCGCAATGTCGGCGTCAGGAACATGCCGCAATATTGCGTCTGCTTGGCCAAATCCTTGCGGTAGGGCCCGCATATCCCAAGATCGAAATATGCCGGGTCGGCATTCGCCAGCAGCTTCGGATTCCTCGGCACGCCAAGCGCCTCGAATTGATGATCCGTGAAAATCGGCGGCTGTCCGTCGCTAGGCTGATCCAGGTGGCAGGCGCCGCAATCGCCCTTGGCAGGATCGTTGAACAGCACATAGCCCCGCATCTCGATGCGGCTCAGACGCGCCTGGCCCTGCAGCCAGGCATCGTATTTGCTTGAATAGGGGTGGAAGCTTGTATCCTCGATCTCATAGCGAACCACTGCGAACATGGCCTCGTCGACCAGCAGGCCGTGATCGCTAAAAATATCCGGCCCGAAGAGTTGCGCGAAGCTATTGGCATAGGGTGCGGCCTGCAGCTTTGCCGCAACGCGCTGAATGCTGCCGCCGTCCATCTCGAACGGGCTGAGCAGCGGCCCCATCGACTGGATCTGCAGCGTATCGGCGCGGCCATCCCAGAACAATCCGCCGAGCGGCACGAAATTCGCGGCACTTTGCGAGGTGTCCTGCGCGGTCTTGACCGCGCGTGTTTTGCCTTGCGCTTTCGCCGCCGCCTGCAACAGCGGCACCGGCGCGTCATTGCCGCCGGGATCGGGGCCGATGCTGAAATTTGGCTGATGATCAAGATACATCAGCGACGGCACGGCCCGCACTCCCTGGCTCGTCAACGCGGGCCCGCCATAGACCGCCGGCAGATCTCCGGGCGGCCCATAATCATGCCGCGGATCATGGCAGGTCGCGCAGGCGACCTTACCGGAGGCCGAGAGGCTGGGATCGTAGAAGATCTGCTTGCCCAGCAGCGCCATTGCGGTAAGCGGCTTCGCTTGAGGGAGGTCGAAACGAATCGGCGCAGGATTACCACCTTGCGCCAGGGTCAGGCTGGCCTGCGGGTTGGAAAGCCAGTTCGCGACCGGCACCGGGCTCTGCAAAATGGCCGCAACGGCGGCGCACGCGCCAAGCACGACGATCAGCGTAACGTAGGCAAGCAGGCGCATGCCGAAACCTCTAGAAGCTTTGGGAGCATGATTGCCTTGCGGCGATCATGCTTCCCTTTGTCCAGTGATGCGCGGTTTCGAAGGCATCCCGCGATGCGATCAAGGCGCTGGTTTCAGTTTTCGGTCGGCTCGCCCGTGCCTGGGTCGAGCACCAGCTTCGGCGTGTTTCCCGTGCCCCTGAAGTCGAACATCCGCAAGAAGCCGCCGGCATTGGCGTCGAACGAGCCGCCGCCGAGCCGGGCGCCGGAGAGCCAGTTGTCTTCGATGAATTGCACGACGGAAGCCTGCGCGATCTGAAAGTCATCCACGAAATTCTTCCTGGCCCAAGGCGAGATGACCAGGAAGGGGATGCGCGTGCCGGGGCCGCAACGTCCGTTCACCGGCTTGCCGACAATGCCTGCCCGCGGCGTACCGCTGCCGCAAGTCCCGGCGCCGCTGAGCTGGTCGGCCGTCGCGTTGGAGGAGGGATTGGTCGGCGCCGCAAAGGCGTGGTCGTACCAGCCATCCGAATCGTCATAGGTGACGATAATCGCGGTGTTCTTCCAGTCCGGTTGGCTTTCGATGAAGTTGATCAGCGTGACCATGCCGTCCTGCTCATCCAGCGGATCGGAATAGCCGCCATGGCCATCCTGGTAGGCCGGCAGCTTGATGAAGGAGACGGCCGGGAAATCGCCGGCGGCCACCGCGCTGGTGAAATCCGTCAGATCATATTCATGATTCGCCGGATCGGCCTTGCCGCTCCTGGAAAAGCTGTAGCCGATATCGGCAAGAGCGGCCGGACGCGCATGCGTCGGATTGGCGGTTGAGGCGAAGTATTGAAACCAATTATGGTGCGCAACGTAATCCGACTTATCTACGTTTGTGACCTCGGAAGTGGTCGTACGGCCGCAGCCGGTGGTGCCGTTAGGGTTGGTGGCATCGAGATTGAAACCGCCCATGAAGCCGCCCCATGGAATGGCTTTGTCGTTCAGCAGATCGCCGATATTCTTGGCGTTGATCACCCCCTGGTCGGTCGTGCTGGAGCAGACATCGTAGCCGGGATCGACGTCACCCATCAGCGTCAGGCCGCCCTGTCCGTCCGGAATGTAGTAGGAAGCGTTGCTGGATTTGACCAGCGCCAGGCCGTTGGTCTGGCCGGAGACCACCTCCAGCGCGCCGGGGGTCGAGGGGCCGTAGGTATCGCTATAGGCGTTGTCGTTCATCGCAAAATGGCTGGCATAGTTCCACAGGGCGGTGACGGTGTTACCATCGTAATAGCCCATCACCTGCCCATTGGTGCCGAACGCGCCGGAGGCGCCGGCGGTTCCGGCGCCGGTATAGAGCGGGAAAAGATCCATCTTGCCGCCGTCATAGGCCTGCTGCTCCGCCGTATAATCGTGGTTCTGGTCGGCGGTTGCCGCCTGCGTGATGTCCAGCCGGAACGGGTTCGCGGCATTCGCGCCGTTTGCCGTGTTGGTGTCGTTCGGGTTCAGCTTCAGCAGATTTGCGGAGGCGAGATTGTTGACCGGCGGCGTATTTGGCGACGCCTTGAACACAGGCTCGCCGGATGGATTGGTGGCATGCGGATAGGTGGCGAAATAATGATCGAACGAAACGTTTTCGTCATATATGATGACCAGGTGCTTGATCGGCGTTGCAGTCGGCAAGCCATTGACCAAATCCGTTTCCAGCGCGGGGCGTGCAAGGGCGATCGCGCCCCCCGTAGCGGCGCTCTGCGCATGCGTGCCCAGGGCGGCGAACAAGGCGGCTGATGCAAAAACGGAAGCACCCAGTAAAAGCCTACGTAAACTCATGATCTCACCCACCGTTGACAAGTTGAGGTTGTTAACTTCGCGGCGTGTCTACGCCCGTTTGGTGTATTTGAGTGTGACTCAATTATGATCGTTGTGTTGCGAAATAGTACATTGCTGTCGCTGCTTTGCTCTGCTGCTAGCCGCAGATGTTGCTGGCGCGAATTGAGTTTGTTGCCCGCGCCCCTTGGCTCCGGCGCGACATGTCTTTATCAAGCCTGCAGCTTCCATCCACGGTATGAAACGATGGCGTATATGAAAACCCGCTTCCGCCTGACTTCGTTCTGCTTGCCGCAAATAAGTGCGGGCTGGCGTGATCTATCGCGCTTGCGTGATCTATCGCGCTTGCATGATCTATCGCGCTTACATGATCTATCTCATGGATAGCATCTTTCCCGATTATCCACCGGTCCCCGACCCGGCTGAGGCCTCTGACCCGGCTGACATGTCGGCAGATGCAGCCCTTGGCCTGCTTGCGGCAAACGGCCTGTGCGATGCCATCGCGCTGGAGCGCGCGCGCGCCATCTCGCGCGAGACCGGTATCTCCGGCGCGCAGGCGCTCATCCAGCTCGGACTGGCCTCCGAGCGCAGCTTGGCCGAGGGCTGGGCCCGGCTGCTGAACCTGCGGCTTGCAATCCCGGAGCGCTATCCGGATGAACCGCTGCTGCCGGAGCGGCTGCGGCCGCGTTTCCTGCGCGCGGCCCGGGTTTTGCCGGTCGCCGTTGAAGGCGCCGGCGGTTCCGGAAAGGGTGCGGACGTCCTTGTGCTTGCCATGACCGAGCCGCTGGACCATTTCACCGCCGCCGCCATCCGGCTGGCGACCGGGCTGCAGACCCGTATCGAGGTTGCGGTGCCGATCGAGCTGGAAGCAGCGCTCGAGCGCCTCTATCCTGAAGAAAAATCCGAACAGCAAGCCAGCGAGCCGCAAGAGGCCGCGGAAGACGATGCCGAGCGGCTGAAGGATCTTGCCTCGGAAGCGCCGGTGATCCGGCTGGTCAATCAGATGATCGGCAAGGCAGTCGAAACCATGGCCTCCGACATCCATATCGAGCCGTTCGAGGACCGGGTGCGCATCCGCTATCGTTACGATGGCGATCTGCAGGACGCAGAGACCCATCCGGCCCGGCTGGCGCCGGCGATCATCTCGCGGCTGAAGATTCTCGCCAAGCTCGATATCGCGGAGCGCCGGCTGCCGCAGGACGGCCGCATCCGGATTGCGGTTCGCGGCCAGGAGGTGGTGTTTCGCATCGCCACCGCGCCCAGCCTGCACGGCGAGATCATCGTGCTTCGCATCCTTGACCGCAGCGCCGTCGCCTTTGATTTTGCCACGCAGGGCCATGATGTCCAGGTTATTGAGCGGCTGCACGCAGCGCTTGCGGCGCCCAACGGCATCATGCTGGTCACCGGTCCCACCGGCTCCGGCAAAACCACCACGCTCTATACCGCGCTGCTCGGGCTTAATCAGCCAGATACCAAGATCATCACGGTGGAAGACCCGATCGAGTACCAGCTTACCGGCATCAACCAGCTGCAGGTACGGCCGCAGATCGGCTTGGGCTTCCCGACCTTGCTGCGCTCCATCGTCCGGCTCGACCCCAACGTGATCATGGTGGGCGAAATCCGCGATCTGGAAACCGCGGAAATCGCCGCGCGCGCGGCGCTGACCGGCCATCTGGTGCTCTCGACGCTGCACACCAACTCCGCCGCCGCCGCCATTACGCGGCTGCGGGATATGGGGCTGGAGGATTATTTGCTGGCGGCGGTCCTGCGCGGGGTGCTCGCGCAACGGCTGGTCCGCCGGCTCTGCGATGCCTGCAAAACCCCGATGCCGATGCCGGCCGAGCTGCAGCATCGCTTCGGTGTGGAGACGTCGCATATCTGGCGCGCCGTCGGCTGCCCGGCCTGCCGCAATACCGGCTATCGCGGGCGCCAGGCGATCGCCGAGTTTCTGACGCCCAACGCGGAGATCGAAAAACTGCTCTTCAGCCGCGCCGATCAGGCCAGCATCGAACGCGCCGCGGTCGCGGCCGGCATGAAGACCATGTGGCAAACCGGCATGGCGGCGGTGGAACGCGGCGACACGACGATCGAGGAAATCCTGCGCGCTGTCGGAGCCGAGGAATGACGCGCTACCGCTATCGCGCCGTCGGCGCCGGCGGCGAGACGCTGAAAGGGATCAGCGAGGCCGCCAGCGTAGCCGAGATTGCTGCAGGGCTGCAGCGGCGCGGCGCCATCGTCCTTGCTGTCGCCCCGGTCAATCGCGCCCTCGGGCTGCTTTCCATGGAATTTGGCAGCGGCGGCGCCTTGCGGCGCGGCGAGCTGACGGAAACGACACGGGAACTCGCCAGCATGCTGGGCGCCGGCCAGGATATCGACCGCGCCTTGCGGCTGATGGCCGAGGAGGCGCCGAATAAGCGCATCGGCGCCGTGCTCGGCCGGGTGCGGGAACTTGTGCGCGACGGCGCTTCACTGGCCGCCGCCCTGCAGAGCGAGCCGAAAAGCTTCTCCCGGCTCTATATCGGCCTGGTGCGCGCCGGCGAGGCGGGCGGCCAGCTGGCAGGCACGCTGGAGAGGCTGGCGGAATTGCTGGAGCGCCAGCGCAGCATGACCGCGGCCATCCAGTCGGCGATGATCTATCCGGCGGTGCTTTTGGTTGCCGCTACCGGCTCCGTGGTTTTCCTGCTCACCTCGGTCCTGCCGCAATTCGTGCCGCTGTTCGCCGAAAACGACGTCGCCCTGCCTGCCTCAACCGCCTTTCTGCTGGCGACCGGCAGCGCCGTCTCCCGCTACGGGCTGCCGGCATTGTTGCTGCTGGGCGCTGCCGGGTTTGGCATTCATCAGTGCCTGAAGCGACCGGAATGGCGGCTGCGGGCTGATCTTCTACGCCTACGCCTGCCGCTGCTGGGCGGCATCCTGCGGGAGATCCTGGCGGCGCGCTTGAGCCGCACGCTGGGCATGCTGCTGGTCAACGGCGTGCCGCTGCTTGCGGCGCTCACCATTGCTCGCGACGTGCTGGAAAATAAAGCCGCGCAGGGTGCGGTCACGGCAGCGGCGGAGAGTGCGAAGAACGGTCAGGGCATGTCGCCGGCCTTACAGAAATCCACCGTCTTTCCTTCCCGCATGGTGCACCTGCTGCGCTTAGGGGAAGCGACGGCGCAGCTCGGGCCGCTCTCGCTGCGGGCCGCCGATATCCATGAGGAACGTACCCGGCTCGCCCTGCAGCGTTTGGTCGCCTTGCTGGTGCCGGTGATCACCATTCTGATGGGCGCCGCCGTCGCCGGCATCGTCTCCTCGCTGCTGCTCGCCATGCTCAGCCTTAATGACATCGCGCAGTAGAGCCAATGGCTTTACGCTGCTGGAAATGCTGGTGGTCATTGCCGTGATGGGCATAGCAATGCTGCTGATCGCCGGCTACGGCCAGCCGCATAGCCACCGGCTGGAAACCCAGGCGGCAGCCCGCCAGGTGGCGGAGGCGATGCGCCAGGCCCGCGGCCTTGCCATCACCAGCGGCCAGCCGGTCGCGTTCGCGGTGCCGCCGCATCTGCCGGCCTGGCTCCCCGTCGCGGTGCAGGGGCAGGGGGGCATCATCTTTGCCCCCGACGGCAGCTCCAGCGGCGGAAGCGTGGTGCTGGGCGGCCAAAACGCACCGGACATCATCGTCAGCGCCGACTGGCTCACCGGCAGCGTCAAAATCGATGCGCCGTGATCCGTGCAGCCGTGGCGAGTCCGGCTTCACGCTGCTGGAAGTCATGGTCGCCTTCATCATCGCCGCCATGGCCTCGATCATCCTCTACGAAGCCGGCTTCAACGGCGCCGCCGCTTCCAGCACCGCTGCCCGCTACCAGGAAGCCGTGGTGCGGGCGCAATCCCGCCTGGCCTCGATCGGCACCCTGACTCCGTTGCGCTCCATTCAGGCGAGCGGCGATGACGGCAGCGGCTTCAAATGGCGGCTCAGCATCGCCGTCAACACCTCTAGCGGCCAGGGACTCAGCCTCTACGATGTGCAGGTGACGGAAGCCTTCGGCACGCGCTCGTTCACTCTGGCGACCAGCCGGCTGGGCCCCACCACATGAAGCGCGGCGACGCCGGCTTTACCTTGCTGGAAATGCTGGTGGCGCTGGTCGTTTTCGGGCTGGTCATGGAGGGCATCGCGCAGACCTTCAAATTCGGGCTCATCGCATGGCGGCAAGGCCCGGTCAGGACGGTCGAGCCGGAGAATCTGGCTGCCTTGGATGCGGCGCTGGAACGGATCATCGCACAGACATTGCCCGGCACCATGGCCGGCCGCGCCGATCAGCTTGCCTTCACCACCACCCTGCCGCCTGGCGCGAGGCTGCAAGGCGCGCTGGCAGATGCAGCCATCATGGCGACGCCGGACGGAACCCTGATCCTGCGCTACCGCCTGCACCCCGCCGGCATCCCGCTGCAGCCTTTGCCGCCACCCAGGATCGAAACCCTGGCGCAGGGCGTAACAGGGCTCCAGGCCGCCTACCTAACCAGCAAGGCCGGGACGCCGCCGGTCTGGACTGCCAAATGGCAAGGCAACGGCCTGCCGCTGCTGGTGCGGCTACATATCGGCCTGGCGGATGGCCGCGACTGGCCCGACCTGATCATCGCGCCTGTGGAAGCCGGCAAGTGACCCTAAAAGTTCATTTTCAGGCAGATTTGAAAACGCCTAACCACACGCCATGAAACTGTCACGCAATTTTCGGATCCGCGCGTAGTGCTGATCGAGCTTGGCGATTGGTGGCTCAACCAGATGCGCGGCCTGCTGCCTGCCCGCATGCTGCGGCCGCCCATGCTGCCAGATGCCCGGATCATCGCCATCGACCGGCTGGAGGAATCCCATGCGCATCAGCCCTCCGGCGCCGTCCTGCTCCGGCGCCGCGGGCTGGAGGCGATTTTTGCGCCGCTCGATCTCGACCATCCGGGCGTACAGGCTCAACCGGCATTGCCGACGGGTCTGAGACTGCCGCCGGACGCCGTGCTTTGCAGGGAAGTCACTTTGCCGATGGCGGCGGCCCGCAATGTCGAGGCGGCGATCGGCTTTGAGATCGATCGCCTGACGCCCTTCACCGCCGCGGAACTGTTCTGGGATATTGGCGAAGTCCAGCTTGACCGCACCCTTGGGCAGATCCGCGTGCAGCTGTTCTTTGTGCCGCAGGCGCGGGTGGAAAATCTGCTGCTGGCCTTGCGGCGCATCGGCCTGTCCGCCTCCTTCATCGAGGCAAATTTCGGTCCCGCCGGAACCGTTCGCATCGATCTCGGCGCCCAGCATCGTCCGGCGGCGCGTTGGCGGCAGAGCGCGCTTGCGGCCTTATGTGGCGTGCTGGCGCTGACCTGTCTGGCTTCGCCGTTTCTGCGCCAGCAGATCGCGATTGACGCCACGGCGCGCGATGTCGCCGCCTCTGGCCCCGCCGCCGCAACTGCGCAGGGCTTGCGGCGCCAACTCGAGATCGCCGCCTCCGGGCAAGCGGCCATCGCCCAAGCCAGACGCTCCGGCGACCCGCTGCAGGTGCTGGCAGCGCTGACCGACGCGCTGCCGGACGGCACCTGGCTCGACGATCTTTCCCTCAAATCCGGCGACCTGACCTTCGATGGCAGGTCCAGCAACGCCGCGGCCCTGATCGGGCGGGTCACTGCCGCCCCCGGCCTCGATAACCCCAGCTTTGTCGCGCCTGTCACCCGAACCGCCGATGGCAGCGCCGACGAATTTTCCATGCAAGCTTCGGTGGGGCAGTGATGGTTGCTGGGCTGACGCTGCCGGAAGGCCGGCCCGGCAAGGCGCTGGCTATGACCGCCAACCTGCTTGTCCTTGCGGTGATTTGGTTTGCCGTGGTCTCGCCTCTGCTCGGCTGGTATCAGTCGCGCGCCGATCTGCTGGCACAGCAGGAGCGCTATGCCGCGCATATGTCGGCACTTGCCCGGGAGATCCCGAAGCTGCGCGCCGCGGTTGCCGCCGCCCGGCCGCAGCCCCAGGATCAGCAGATTCTGCTGACTGGGGCAGACGATGCGATCGCCGGCGCCAACCTGCAAACCGCGCTGCAAAATCTTGCCAGCCAGGCCGGAACCAACCTGGACAGCTCCGAGGTCATGGCCGTGCAGCAGGCCGGCGCGCTACGGCAGATCGGCATGCAGGTCAGCGTGACCACGGCCTGGCCGGTGCTGGTCGCTTTTCTTCAGGCCATCGGCACCGCCCGGCCGCGCATGATCGTCAGCGATCTCAGCCTGATGAATAACGCGCAAAACCCCGGTGGCGATCCTTCCGTGCAAGCCAGCTTCGCGGTCAGCGCCTTTAGAGCCGGATCACCATGAACTTCCGCGCGGGATTGCTGCTGCCGGCGCTTGCCGGATCTTTGTTCCTGCTGCTGGCAGCCGAATGGCTGTTGCCCGGGCCCGCCGGGCTGGCCTGGCAGCCGCCGCCTGGTATCCCTTCCGGTAGGGCGGATGCTTCGACCGATGCCGATATCAGCCAGTGGGCGGCCACGATTTTGGCGCGGCCGCTGCTCGCCCAAAGCCGGCGGCCGGTGCCGCAGGCCAGCGACCAGGTCAGCGACGTGCTGCCGCGGCTCTCGGCGATTATCGTCATCGGCGGCGCGCGCCATGCGATCTTCGTCGCCACCGGGCAGAAGCCGCAAATGGTGGAACAAGGCGGCCAGATCGGCGTCTATCAGATCAAGATTGTAGCGCCCGACAAGGTTGATCTGTTGGGCCCGAACGGCCCCATCACCCTGAAGCTGCAATATCTGCCGACCGCTCCGGCGCGGCCGGCAACATCGCAGTGAGGAAGCTGATGCAGCGCCGCGACAAAGGCTTCGCGCTGCTGATCGTGCTCTGGAGCCTGGTGTTGATCAGCCTGCTCACGACCCAGATCATTGCCTCCGGCCGCACCGCTATGGCGCTCGCCGGCAATGTGCGGGACGCGGCGCGCGCCCAGGCGGCGGCCGACGGCGCCATCGACGAAGCCATCTTCCATTTATGCATCAATGGTGCTCAGCAATGGCAGGCCGACGGGACCACGCATCTGCTTAACAAGGGCGGCATCCCGGTCGTTGTGCGACTCACCAGCCTGGCGGGCAAGATCAACCCCAACCTCGCCTCGACCGCTTTGCTGGCCGGATTGTTTCAAGCCGTCGGGGGAGCCCCCGGCCAAGCGCGGCAGCTTGCGGCCAACATCATCGAATGGCGCAGTTTGCCGCCCAACAAACAGCAGAAGCAGGCCTGGCTTGCCGCCTATCGGCACGCCGGCCTGCTCTACGGCCCGCCAGGCCATGATTTCTCCGATCTCAGCGAACTGGCGGATATCGAGGGTATGCCGCCCGACCTCCTGGGAAATGCGCTGCCCTATATGAATCTGTTTCAATCCGGCGATCCCAATCCGGCACAGGCAGATCCGGTGGTTCGGCGGGCGCTGCAGCTCTCCGGTCAGTCCGGCAATACCGGTACAAGCTATTCCGGCAATACCCCAGTCGTCGCTGTGCAAGCCGTCGCCGGCATCAAGGGCGTCCTCGTCGTCCGTCGCAGGGCCTATGTCAGCATTGCCGGCCAGAATGGCACGACACCTTATGACGTGCTTTCGCTTACCGGTTACTAATTGCAGATCAGGCCGGGATCGCCCGGTTGGCCGGGCTTATCCGCCGCACCCAGTGAGCAAAGATCGTAATCCAGCCCCTGCCGTACCGAAGGCGACTGATACAAATAAGTATGGCCCCAGGGATCGACCGGCACATTGCCCTTCATATACGGGCCCGACCAGTTATCCACGTCATCCGGCTTGGTGATCAGCGCTTGCAGCCCGTCTTGCGTGCTGGGATAGGAGCCGGCGTCGAGCTTGTACAGATCGAGTACGGAGCTGATCCGCGCAACCGATTGCTTGGCGATGGATGCCTTGGCGTGACCCAGCTGCCGCAGCACCGCCGGCGCCACCAGCCCGATCAGCAAACCCAGGATGACGATGACCACCAGCAATTCCAGCAGCGTGAAACCGGCCTCCCCTTCCGTCTTCCTTGATTTGAAAAAAACCCTGTACCTAAGTGACATTTTTATGTCAGCCATGACTGTCTGTTCCGCTCCGCGTGCCGCCCGGCTATACCATCACCCGGGAAAGGCACAAGCGCTGCCGGGCTATGTGCAATCTGAATTGGCAGCTTATTCTGGGTTCCGGTTTTGAAATGCATGCTGATCGTTGCCGCGATGACAGGACTGCCGCCGCGCGTATTGCCGGTCATTCAAAAGCATCGAAGGCGGACAGGTCGGAATGGCGCGGCCAGATCCGAACGGCGCCACGGATCTTGGCGTCATGCAGGTGAACACGATCTGGAACCCGGCGCTGGCTGCGCATGCCGGAGCAGGCGCAGCGTGGAACCGGCAGCTTCAGATCGAAGATCCCTGCTTCAACATCGCCGCTTCCGCTCTTATCCGGCGCGCTTTATATCGCGCCGGCCGACGGCAAGCTGATCCCCGCAAGTTTGGCAATTTCCTCCGGATGGTGCTGGTGCTGGTGCTGGTGCTGGTGCTGGCGCTGGCGCTGGCGATTGCCGGCGCCGCGGCCGGGCGGAGGATGTGGCGGGCCAAAATATCTCCCAAAGTGAAAATTGCGCGATACTCTTTTGCGGCTGCTAACGCCTGTGAAGTGTTGATGGCATGTTTGGCGATATGCGAAGCAGCACCCGCGTCTCGACTGGCGTATTCGGTACGTTGCGACAAAGCGGCGATGTCATAGGATCATCATGAAAAGCACGTTTGTTTTCATTGCGTGCTGCTCAATTTACTGCTGTTCAAGTTGACTGAACAGGTCCTGGGGTGCGGAAGTGCTGGCTCATTTTGTAGCTTCTTCGGATGTCGTCGTCGGCATGCTGATTGTTTGTTTTATACTCGTTTTGGCGTTCGAGGCGACCAACGGCTTTCATGATACGTCGAATGCGGTTGCCACTGTCATATACACGAATACGCTGAAGCCGGTTCCGGCCGTGGTCTGGTCGGGAATCATGAACTTCATCGGCGTGCTGGTTGGCGGCATTGCCGTCGCGTATGCACTGGTAGGCATCTTGCCGCCGGATGTGCTCACGCCGCCAAACGGCGCGCCGGCGGTGCCGATGCTGGTTTCCATTTTCACTGCTGCTCTGTTCTGGAACATTCTGACCTGGGCGTTCGGCATCCCCAACAGCAGCTCGCATTGCATCATCGGCGCATTGATAGGCGTGGCTGCTAGCGATGCATTATTGCACGCGCGCAGCATGTCTGCCGGCGTCGATTGGCAGCAGATCAGGACCGTGCTCGAAGGTCTCGCATTCTCGCCGGTCCTAGGCTTCATACTGGCTGGCGGCCTTTATGCCATTATCCGCGCGGTTGTCCGCCGCGGACATCTTCTGGAGCCGCCTGAGGGCGACAAGCCGCCAGTCTGGTGGCTGCGCGGTTTGCTCTTCCTCACTTGCACAGGTGTCAGCTTTTCGCATGGGACGAATGACGGGCAGAAAAGTATCGGCCTCATCATGCTGACGATTATCGGGCTGATGCCGGCTACCTTCGCACTCAACCCGAACGCCCAGAACCAGCTGTCGCAGCTCGGGCAGAACGCGGCGAAGGCAATCCCACTGGTCCAGCAATACGGCGATGATCAGAAACAGGCTGGGGTACAGGCCGCCCAGGCGCTGCAAGCCGCCGGTGGCAACATCGCGGGTGAAGCCCAGGCGCCTGTCACTGCGGCTCAGGAGACACAGCAGCGGGTAACCCGCTCGCAACTGCGCGGCGATGTCTACATGGTTTTATCCGAACTCAAACACGTGAGCGAGACCGCAGGTCAGGACGCCGGCGCCAAGGCGAAGGCCAAAGTTCTCATAAAAAATATGGGACCGCCCGTGCATTATGCGCCGATCTGGGTGCGGGTGCTCAGCGCACTTTGCCTGGGGATTGGCACCATGGTCGGTTATAAGCGCGTGGTGCGCACGCTCGGCGAGCGCCTTGGCAAGGGACATATGACCCCCGGTCAGGGTGCAAGTGCAGAGCTTGTCGGCGCCGTGCTCATTGGCATGGCAGGTTTCACCGGCTTGCCTGTCAGTACGACGCACATCATCACCTCAGGCATCGCCGGGACCATGGTGACAGGCGGGCAAGGCGTGCGGGGCGGCATGGTTGGCCGGATCATGATGGCATGGGTGTTTACATTGCCGGCGACAATTTTGATTGCTGGATGCCTGTTCTATTTGCTCGGTAATCCGAAGTTTTGATTTATCCCATACATCAAGCTTACTAACGGCGCTTTAGCTCGGTACACCAGGCTATCAGGCCGGCACGCTAGGGTCCCGAGTTATCGCACAACTGTAATATCGCTCGTAGAGCCAGGCGTAAATTCAACGGCGAGAAGGGCGTCAAATGTAGCGGTATCCAACCGGACATCAATAAGCGCGACGCCTGGCAAAACAATCACTTCCTGGAAGTACTTGATCACTCAATACGCACGAATGTCTAGCGCCGCTAACAGCGGCTGCTGAAACCGTAGAGCAGCCGCATGAAGAGGAAGAGCATAACCAAATTATGGAGATCTTGTCTTAACGCCACTTAGCTCTGGCTTTCGAGATGGAAACTCTCGAATATCAGGATATTACCGCATCGTGGCATCGGGTCAAAGCGGTGGTCGCAAGGGCATATAAATGAACGATAAGGTTGCGCCGACGATCTTCTTTGAATTAGGCGATGGAAGAACTTTGCCGGTTGTCGCTGATGGCTCGGTCTACACAGTAATGGCCGCAGCAAAGCGAGGGAATGTTCCGGGCATCGATGGCGATTGCGGCGGCAATCTGGCTTGTGCAACATGTCACGTCTATGTCGCTTCGAAATGGATTTCCATTGTAGGACCGCCAAATCGAAACGAACGAGAGCTGATCAGCTTAACCGAAGCTCCCAGACCCGAAAGCCGTCTGTCTTGCCAGATCCGGATCGAATTAAAACTCGACGGTTTAGTACTTACGCCGGCACCGTAATATTTATGTTTTCAATAACGGAATATTTTGATAAAGCATCGACCCTGCCAGGACGGATGATCCGTAAGACGCCGGTACCCCGGATGCCGTTCACGCTCGCCTCGGTTCTGGTCCAAGCTCATCGTCGGCGTGGGGATCGTTCAAAAACACCCTTAGCCGCCGATGGAAGTTCGAAATCGCGCGCTCCTGAAGCGGGTTCGTCCGAGACCCCTTGAAGCCTCGCGACCGCAAGCCCTTTTGAACCTTGGGTATGTTCGTGAAATCCTGGGTGTAGATCAGCGGGTAATTGCCGTCGCGCCAATCTTCATGAAACTCCCGTTCCACCGCAGGCTCCTTGCCTGGCGGATAGCGCTCAAGCGACCACGTGTCGATGATGCATTTTTCCGGATCCTCGCCATATGGACGCATCCGGTACCACAACACCGCTTCGACTGCGGGGTGCAGAAAAACCGTGTTTGGAAATACATGCCAGTCGAAACCGGTTTCCGCCATATAATCCGGCGTAAGACCTTCAGGCCAGCCTGACCCGCTTTCGATTGCGGCTTTATATATCCCCTCACCCCATTTCGTCAGCACCTCAACGGGATTGGTATCGGGGGGGAGTTCACGAAGCTTCTGGATGACCTCATAGGCTCGTTCCGACTGCATCGCGCCGAGGTCGTTCTTGAACTGCTTGCCGTACTCATAGAGGTATTCCCGGAAATCCGGTTCTTCCGCAAGTGGTTCAAGCCTTGCGGAACGGCCGATCGGAAGTCCCGTCCCAAACTCGTAGCTCATCCAACCGTGCCGTCCCATCGCGCGGCTTGTTGAATAATCCTTTGTATAGGCGAGCATCTGGCTATGCGTCGTCTGAACGTGATAGAACTCTGTGAAGGCCTCCACTACGGTTTTCCAGTTGGCCTCGATAACCGTCGACTTATACCATGCGAATCGGAGCTTCTCGAATTCCAGCTTGTCGCATTTCGTCTTCATCGGCTCGAGAAACTGCGCAAGCGGCTGGCAATTTTCATCCATGTTGATCCATACCCAACCGCCCCAAACACCAGTTTGAACAACGGCCAGGTCGGCATCTCCGTCTTTTAGGCAATCGCCCCAATCGGACCTGTCAACCAGTTTTATGTTGCGGCCGTTTAGCGCAAACTGCCAGCCATGAAACGGACAGACGAACTGTTTTGTATGGCCGCAACCCTCGGCAAGGAGCGTTCCGCGATGTGGACAGCTGTTGTGAAAGGCTTTAACGCCCGTGTCACCGGCGGCGGAGCGCACGACGATGATTGAATCCTTCAAAATATCGTAGACGACGTAATCGCCGATTTTTGGAATTTCTTCCAGTCGGCAAGCGATTTGCCAAACCTTCGGCCAAAGATGGTCCGCCTCCTGGCGGGCAAATCCAGCGTCGAAAAAATCCTCCTTTGGTACGAAATCGTCCCTGACCGCATCGGGAGAATACTGCGGAATACTCATTTCGATCCTTGCCCTTCTGCAGCGTCCCGTTCGGTGGACCCGCCAATCATACCAGCAGCGTCGTCCTGATTTGCGGGCGACCTTCCGACAATTTCCTGAATTACGTGCCTTCTGCGTTCGGCCGCCCGGTTTGCCTATTCAGAAGACGGTCTCGGGCGGTGCGCGAACTTCTCTAAACTAGATTACGAACTGCGCCTAACCATGGCTTGATGGGGAGCGACAATAATTGCGGTTTTAACGACATTGATGCACTTCTTCCAGAAATGTCCCAGTGGATCAAAAGGCTGCATTGGCCGCCATCTGCTGCGCCTCAAAAAACGAATCCGGCTGGTTGACGATGTTATAGGCGGAATCATAAGGCGGGTAACGCATATCTCCTTGCATGCAATAATTCCCGGTGATCACGTCGAACACGAAGATATAGGCTGGAACGACCATCGGCACTGATGGGATACAAAGCGCTGGGTTGGTGTAGACCCTCGCCAGGTTGAGGTCGTGGTCGTAAGCTTCTCCCACTATGATTGCGCCGGTATCCTCATCAATGTAAAATCGCCGTTTCGCCAGCACGTTGTGTTCGCCCGGATGCAGATTTGCTTCAACGACCCAGACCCGGTGTTTTTCCCAGCGTTCAATATCGGCATTCAGGCATTTTGGCCCCGCTAGCTCCTGCGCGGTATGATTGCCCACGGCGTTGTTATTATAGGGGATCAGCATTTCCTTCTTGGCAATGTAGGTCCAGTCATATTTCTGCGGGCTGCCGTAAAACGCCTGGCTCTCGTCAATATTGGACAGGCCGTTATATAACGGATCGGGCGTGTCATATTGCTCGTTCGGCGCCTTTCGCACCCGGCCTTGGCCGTTCAGCAGCTCCCAGACGATGTCTGGCTTGACAAAAACATTGGTGCTGATCCAGACCATGGATTCCTGCCCCTCAGCCGCTGCCGGCGCCTTCGTGTAGGCATGTTCCTTGCTGAAATAGCCCTCATAAGCATCAGCCGAGCCATTGGGATCGTAATATGGATACAAAGCGCGCGCCAAGGTTCCGTTGGTGAGGACGGGCGTGCCATTCGTCATGACAATGGCCGGCGAGAAGGTGCCGACGGTGGAGTAGCCTTGGAAAGAGGTAAGGTGGTTCCAGATAAGCTGGACGCCTCCGATTTGCGGGTCGGATGTGTCGATGATCGGGAAGGGTATGCCGCCGAAGGCGCCGGTAAAACCGAACCGGCCGCCACGCGGGTCCAGCTGCGCACGCGTAACGTTCTTGGCGATGTTATCATAGACATATTGCGGCGCGCCGGCGCTGCGGCGTGTCGGATAGACCTTGAGGCTATAGCCGTATTTGGTGATCAGCGCTTGAATGCCGGGGGCAACGAAATTTTCGTACTGCGAAAGATTGCTGGCGTCGACGGTATAGAGGACTTTGTCGCTGGCAAACAACCCAGGCACGTGGGCATCTTGCGTCGGCGTCGTCGCGGGTGCGGTCGCCCCGCCGGTCCAGGCCGGAATTGATCCATCTGCGTTACCGGCGCGCTCCGCGCCGTAAGGGGTCAGCGTCGTGGTAAGCAATGCTGGATCGGGCTTCGCCGATTGCGCCGTCGCGGTTTGCGCCACGGCAGTGGCTGCAAGGCCAGTGCCCGCAAAAAGGCCAAAATCACGTCTGTTCATTAGCTTATTTCCTTATCATGGTTTCAGGAATTTTGGGCGGAATTCAGAACGTCCTGCTTGTCAGCATTACACCGCGCTCTGTATCGCATTGCCTCAGAAGGTGTGCTGGAGATTGAGAGAGAGATAGGAGCGGTCGACGGCTTCTGCTGAGACTTCCGGTGCCAGTGCAGCACCCGCCTTGCCGAAAAAGCCGACATAGCTGAGCGTTGCGCTCCACGTGGTCTGGTAGGTGGCGGTAATACCCGCACTGAACGAGCCGGTACCATGGTTAATGCCGGCTTGCACTTCCGAGTTACCCGCAAAATCGTAAGACAAGGAAACCGGTAATTGCAACTCGAGTCTGGGCAAGACGTTGAAGTAAGCCGGGGTAGCCTCAATGTCAAAATCTGCGGACGCGGGACTACGGCCTGGGGCTAGAAGCGCTTTGTTCGCCGTTATCCGTATCAGTTGGTCGTATTCAGCTTCACCTGTAAAGGTGATGCCGCCCGGATCAAATCTCAGAGCCGGGGAACCGTAGATCGCCGAGGCTAGTCCTGTAATGGTATTGCCGACAGGATAAGACGGATTGGCGTTTGTATTCGTGATGAAGGCGCCGCTTTCGGTTAACGGTCCTGGCGTGACCAGCGGATTATGGGTTCGCAGGCTGACCTCGCCGGCAAGGTTCGTGGCGCCGACCGTGGTAGAGACGCTGGCGCCATATAGCCAGATGTCTCGAGGATACAGTACCGTATAGCTGCCTAGCACGTCGCTTTTACCGAAATTTGCAATATTGATGCTGGTTGCAACAACCGGCGTCTTGGCGTCATAGCGCAAAGTGAAGAGACCGACGTCGTAATTGCCGTACTGAGCCTGTACCGAGATACCAAACTGTCCGTTCTGCGATTCCGGTGAACCATCCCGGGTCCGGTTTGCATAAAGCCCAGGTGCCAGGATCAGGCGGTAGCCGCCGGGCCCTGTGACATCGCTGGTGCTGAAATAGGAACCCGCGCCCTGAAAGGAATACGGCTCCCATTGATATTGGTAGTAGCCCTGCAACGTGTATGTGGAATTGAGCTGGTACGTTGCGACGATCTGGCCGACCGGAAGAAATATCTGCTGGGATTGCGGATTGACGAGATTCTGCGCCTGCACCAAGTCGACCGGGGCTTGACCGCCGGAAATTCCGTTGAGCGAAAACAAGCTCTGGCCCCAGAATAAAGTCTGCTGACCCGCTTTCAACGTCAGTTGCTGCTGGTTCGCAAAAGTCCAGCTATCATAAACGAAAGCGTCGAGCATGCGGCCATTATTGCCGTTCGCTTGACGGGTTTCAGAAGCGAAATCGGTCTTTTGAGCGACCACCGGATTGACCGTATAGGCCGGCTGGTTGTTCTGGTTGCCCTGCAGATATACCGTATTGATGAAATATTCGCCGGAGAAATGCATGCCGAAGCTGCCGTCCTTGATGTCAAGGACCGGCAAAATTTCGAAGGTATCGTTAACAATCCCATGGCGCAAATTGGCGTCGCCGTCATTGCCGTTGGTGTTTAAAACGCCCGATACCAGCACTGCCTTGGGCTGCGAGACGCGATACATTCCGGTATAGGAAGCCGTGAAGTTCAGATTGATTTCTAAGTTGTTATTGTACTGGCTTCCATCATAGAGCTGTAGCGCCTGCGCAGGCCTTACCATCTCCAGCGTCAAACCACCGGCTGCCAGAAAAGCAAAGGCAAAGTTTCTACGAAGCACGACAACTTTGCTAGCGTTGTTTGTTAAATCGCTATCCCATCTCTCGAACATAAAGATCTCCCTTCAATTATTTTTATCATCTCGTACTTAGACCGCGACTATTGAGATAGCCTAAATGCCCCGCGGCCTACTACCACCTGTAATGCCCGCTGCGTATGGACTAGCTCAGGGCGATGCGCCTTTCAACGTGCCACCGATCTGCAAGTTCCGTAACGAAATCGCTTTCCGGCGATGTTTTGCAGCTCCGCCTCCGCCCGCCACGGATTGCTCGTGGAGCATGTCCAATTTGTCGATTACTTCCCGCCGACATTTTCACACCATGTCAATATACGCGGGTCAGTCATCATGCCCGGCCTCCTACCTGCAATCCTAACAAGGATTTAAGGGGGGCTTAGTCCATGATCTTGCCCGCTCGCGACAACTGGCAGGCTGTAAAGGTCACCGACGTATCTCGGCGTTTCGAACTATCGGCAAGGCAAAGCTTGCGCACTGAACTCCCCCCTGCAGGCGGTTCTTCAAGCGTGGTTCAAACCGCGGCCCAGCCAACATCATTAAGACTCTTTCGAAGCTCCTTTGGCGGGGCCGAAAACCAGCGCTGACAGCTGCGCGTTAAACCCGATCCCTCGGCGTAGCCCAACATCTCAGCTACTCTTGTCAGCGGCATGTCAGACTGCGCCAGATAGCGCAGAGCCGCCTCCCGCCGAACCTCGTCCTTTATCGCCTCGAAACATTGGTTCTCCGAGCGTAACCTGCGCTGGAGGGTCCGCGGATGCATGCCGAGCAAAGCCGCAATATGCTCATTGCTACATTCCCCGGCATCAAGCAGGCCAGCAACAAGTCCGCGCACGCGCGTACTGACCGTCAACCGGTTGGGCGGGAATCGTGCATCAATATAGCTTGCTGCCAATTCGTAAAGTTGCGGATCTGGAGCAGGGATCGGCTGTTTGAGGTCCTGCTCGGAAAAGAACAGGCCGCTGCAAGGCCGCCCAAAACGAACCGTGCAGCCAAAGTAACTTCGATAGGCAGCCGGCGAAGCCACCGGGTCGTGGCGGAACCAAACCTCTCGCGCGCGCGCCGCGCCGGCGCTGATGTCAGAAGCGGCGTGGTGCGTAAGAAGCAGCGCCTGTTCGACAATTTGACGCTGGTAGGGTAAACGGCTGAGCAAGATTTCAAATTTCATGAAGCTTCGTTGATTTTTCTTATCATCCTCGAAGCAAATGCGCGTGGCGGAACTATAGGCCTGAACGTGCTCGGCGCAGTACCGGAAAGCCTCCCTTACCGAACGTGAGTTCTTCATCGCGACTTCGATCGGGCCGAGCACCTTGGCGCCGCCTTGCCGCTCAGCCAGGCGCATTCCAAAGTCGACGCAATTTAGGGTCTTTGCCGCACGCTCAAGAAGGTAGACCATCAATCGGTAGGATATTACCGCATGCCGGCTGTCGAGTATCTCGTGATTGATCTGCGCGCTTGTTAGTAGGCTTAAGGGATCTCCACCTAGATCGCGAACCAGTTCACGGAAGTTGCGTAAAGCGTCCACCCGCACAACGGCAGTATTCGGATCTTCCTGAGGGGGTTCGACCAGACGATTTCCCGCATGCCCGTTCATTTGTTCTCCAGCACCTCTTTTTATGAGCATACTCCCGAAGCCACGCGCCAAAATCTACGCGTCCGAATCGAGGCGCCCAAAGCGACGAGCAAGCCGGCTGAAGCTGCCAGATGGCCGTAACGGACGCAAATCGATTATCCGTTCAATAGCTTAAAAACCGGGCTTTGACTAGACTAGACCCGGATGACATTAAATCCGGATCCAGTTAACAACCCTGAAGCGCGCACGAAAGGCAAAACTACATTGGAGATGCTATAGCCCGGCAGTCACTTAAAATGGGTCGGGCCGACGGTTGCAGCATATCACATCTCCCTCCCCTCTCGCGTGCTCGGTCAGGTCGGACTTGATCTTATACCTGGCGGGAGCGGCGAAACGCCGTTTGACATCGACATTGCCGGTTTCGCCAGGCCGGGTATAAAGATCGATTTGTTACCGATCCTGCATCACCTCACGAACGCGAGCAACGATCGAGGTCTTGTTCGGCATTTGTGCCGCCTCAATCGCGGCGGAAATGCTGATCGGCGTGTAGTAGGCGCCAAAACGCGTTGCCGGCGCCTTTAGGACCGAGAACAGCTCCTCGTTTATGGTGCTGGCAATCTCGGCGCCCAAGCCGCAGAATTCCGTTGCCGCGTGAACGACCAGCGCCCGTCGCGTCTTCTTTACGGAATCCAGTACGCGGTGATAATCTAGCGGCATCAGCGAGCGAAGGTCGATGACTTCGGCGCTAACACCTTCCTTCGCCAGCTCCTCGGCGGCAGCAAGGCATTGATGCACCTGCCAGCCGAACGAGATCATCGAAATGTCGCTGCCCTCGCGCCTGATTTTGGCGACGCCAAGCGGAATGCGATAATCGCCGACCGGAACGTCCTGCTTCGGCGACCCAAAGATCAGCGCCATCGATTCCATGTGGACGCATGGGTCCTCGTCGAAGATGCAGGTGCTCAACAACCCCCTCGCATCGAGCGGCGTCGAGGGATAGACGACCTTCAGCCCCGGCACATGCAGAAGCCAGGCTTCGAGCGACTGGCTATGCTGCGCCCCAAACCCGCCAAGCCCGCCGGCGACCAGGATCCGGATTGTCATCGGCGCATGCGTCGCACCGCCCGACATATAACGCTGCTTGGCGGCGTGATTGGCGATCTGGTCCATCGTTACGGCGGTAAAATCGGAGAACATAAGTTCCGCGACCGGCCGCATGCCGACCAGCGCCGCCCCGGTCGCGGCGCCGATGATCGCCTGTTCCGCAATCGGCGTCGGCCGAACGCGGTCCTTGCCCCATTTCGTCTGCAAACCGGCGGTGGTTTTGAACACCCCGCCGGGCGGATCGCCGATATCCTCGCCCAGCAGAAACACGCCCGGATCAGCCGCCAAGGCGAGATCCTGCGCGCTGATGATCGCCTCGTACATCGGCATCGACTTGGTCGGCCCTGAAACCGGCGCCTCTTCCGCGCGAATGGGATAAACGCTGCGCCGCGGCACATCCGCGACATCGGCATAGACATCATTGAACATATCGTCCTCGCCGATCGGCTCGCTGGATGAGGCGAAGGCGATTGCCTCGGCCACCTCGTCGGCGGCCGCATGATCGATGGCGGCTAGTTCCTCTTCGGTGCAGGTGCCGGTTTCCAGCAGCAAGGTGCGGGTTTTCGGCACAGGCCACTCCCCCCGGCCTGCTTCCAGCTCTTCCTTTGACAGCAATTCATTGGGAGTGAAGCCGGCATGTGTGCCAAGCCGCAATGTGAGGGCTTCGACGAACACCGGACCATTACCGGCGCGCACGCTCTCGACGATTTCCTTCATGGCGGCGTGGAAGGAAACGGGATCATTGCCGTTGAGCTTTTCGCCCCTAAAGCCATACCCGGCGGCACGTCCGGCGAAATCGGGGCTTGCGGTGTAATCCGGGATCTTGGTGTATTCGCCGATCAAGTTGTTTTGACACATGAAGATGACGGGCAGCTTCCACACGCCGGCCAGATTCATCGCCTCATGCACGGCGCCGATGCTGGTTGCGCCATCGCCGAAATTTACCACCGTCACCCGATCTTCGCCGCGCATCTTGGCGGCCAGCGCAAGGCCATTCGCGATCGGCGCACCGGCGCCTACGATCGCCGTCGTCAGCATCGATCCACTGGAAGGATCCGAAATATGCGGCGCGCCGCCCTTACCTTTGTTCACGCCGCCTTGGCGGGACATCGCTTCCGCGAACAAGGCTTTGAGCGGAACCCCTTTGGCGACCTGATCATGGATGCCACGGTAAATGGTGACCATATAGTCGCGGGAACTGGTCAACGTCGCCAGCGTTGCCGGGATGGCCTCCTGGCCCGTCATCGGCCAATAATTGAACGTGAACTTTCCGCCCGACAGCCCCGACCGGATCGCCTTGTCCACCTCGTGGATGCGCGACATCTGCCGATAGATTTCCACGAGCGTCCCAGGCTCGATGCCTAGGTTTGAGGTTTTTTCAATCAACATTTAATTCCTCCCAAGTTCATCTTCGCATATCCGCATAAGCCCATTTTAACCTCCTGTCTTGAATCCGCAACCAGGTTTTCGCGCCACTCGCCTTCCAAAGCGAATAAATGCTGCACGCGATTGCAGCCTGATCGCTAGCGCGGCTTGCCGTTAAAACGCGCGCGCTGCACGCGGACGCCGCAGCGCGAGATGCGTATCGGGCGTTTTAAAGTTCTAGTGCCTACCAGCGAGCTTTAGGTCTAACCCGAAGCGGTCCGTCGTCATGCCGGCGCCGGCCAGGCCTGCGCCGGCGTGACGGTTTTGCGCGTGTATGTGCAAAGACCCAGCGTCTTGTTGCAGTGCAAACGCGCCGCGTGTTAGCTACCGTTTGTTTGTTTAGCCGACAGCGATTTCCGTGTGTGACTACAGGACAAACAAATGGAGGGACAGCCAGAGTGGCCTTCATACGTCATTACGTGATGCGCTCGGCGCCTGAGAATGCCGACATCTTGGGTCAACTCCTAGCGAAATTGCGCGCGCTGGTTGCGGCTATGCCGGGCAGCCTGCGGGTTGATCTCATGCGCGCAACGGCAGAGCCGGGATGTTTCTTTTTCATCGAACATTGGGGCAGCAAGGCGGACCAAATAGCGGCCGGCTCGGCTTTGCCGCCTGGCATAATGGCATCGCTCAAACCCCTATTGATCGCGCCGCCCGCCGGCAGCGACCTTAGCGATGAAATTTAAGCTGAACCACGGCACCGTTCAGCTCAATGTCATCGCACTCTAACGCCTAATCTGAAAGCTCATTTAACGAGATTAGATCGGCGCGAGAGTTTATCCCCAACTTTCCATAGATGCTGGCAATGTGACTTTCAACCGTTCGGCGGCTGATCCGTAGTCGCTGGCTGATCTCGACCGCCGAATCGCCTGCGAAAAGATCGTGCACCACCTGCTTTTCGCGAGGCGTCAGTGACACCATCGACAGATTGCCGCGGCTTGGCGCCACCTTTGACAGAAAGGCCTCAATTTCGTCAATCACGCCTTCGCAGTCACCGTACCACACACTGTGGTCCACCCCTGGAAGCTCTTTGAATACCGCGGACGGAATATTATCGGCCATAAAACGGCCATGGCGGGGGTCGATGAGCGAGTCATCTTTCCTGGCCATAACAAGCGTGGGAACGGCAATGCGTGCCAGGAAGCTTCGGATATCGAGCTCGACATTCATCGTCAGCAAATCGGCGAACATTCTTGGGCTGGTCGCGCATCTTAGAAAGCGCCTTTCCCATCTCATTATTCGCGCATCGTCCATGATACTCGGGTTGGGGTTGCCACGCCTGTCGCCACTACCGAATTTGGCAATTTGCTCATCGTCCCAACCAAACGGATAATCGGGCGCCCAACGCAGTCGCGCAAATGCGCCAAAGAGGACCAGACCAAGTGTTCTTTCCGGATAATGGGCGGCAAAAAGCGTACAAAGCGAACCACCCTCCGACGCTCCGAACAGGATGGCCTTTCGTACGCCGACGGCGTCCATAACCGCGCGGATGTCATCCATGCGCGTTGTGGTCGAAGGCAGCTTTATGACGGGATCCGATAGGCCGGTCCCGCGCTTGTCAAATACAATGAGCTTGGAGAATCCTGCCAAGCGTCTCAGAAACCATGCGATCGACGGCGCTTCCCAAAGAAGATCCAAATGGGAAAGCAGCCCGGGCACAAATATCAGCGGCGCCCCATTTCCCGGTAAAGTCATATAAGCAATATGAATATCTTCGCTTTTGGCATATTCCATTTTCGGCCGAGCCGAATTGATTAGCACCTCTGACCTCCATCGCAGCAAATGGTCGCTTTCGCCCCGCATTCTATCTTTGGTAAGGGCAATTACCAGTGATCCCATTATGTTTGCGCATCGTCTTGTAGCACCAGCTTAACAGGAAATTGACCCGTTTGCGAGTTATGCAAATGCCGGTATGGCCATCAAAACGTGTAAGAGGCAGCTGTTGCAGGTTTGCCGCGACCGATAGTAGCCCGCTTAGACTTTAACCCACAAAATGCGTTATGCCGGCCTGCTCCGGCATGACGAGGTGAGGCGGCCGGAGAGCCGGACCCAATGCGGGTTAGTATAAGACACCAACAAGGCCGTGCGATAGCGACGTTTCGACCACGCGCCGAATAAGTGACCTCAATCATCGTGCCAGTATGGGAAGTTTGCAAATCTTCCTGTGCTCCGCCGCACGCGCCGAGTTGCCGGTTGCGACCAAAAATGAAGTCGAGCCCTTGCCGCTCTCATTCCAGCTTCCATACCGCCAACATCTCAAAGGACGCCGACGCCGAGGCCCGTGATGCTGTGCTTAACGATGGCTTAGGCCCTCAGATGGTCCCTCCAATGTCGGCCATTCAGTATCAATTATCCGCTACAGTAGCCGAGCTAAGACAATAGTTCCGGAAATGCATCTTCAAGATGTTCTTGTTCGCCAGATTCGCCCGATTGTGCACGGCGTTCTTCCAACTGACGCAGTTCCACACGGCGGATCTTACCGGAGTCTGTCTTCGGGAGCTCATAGAACTCTATTCTCCGGATCCGCTTATAAGGCGCGAGGCTACTGCGGATATGCTTGAAAATCGAGAGCGCGGTTTCGCGGTTTGGCTGGTGTCCGGGCGCTAGCGCGATAAATGCCTTCGGGACAAAAAGGCGCAGCGGGTCATGCGCGGGTACAACCGCAGACTCCGCAACCGCCGGGTGTTCGATAAGAGCACTTTCAAGCTCGAAGGGGCTAATGCGATAATCGGAAGCCTTGAACACATCGTCCGCCCGCCCGACGAAAGTAAACCAGCCATCATCGCTTCGCGTCGCTTTGTCCCCGGTCCTGTAAAATTTGCCCGTGAGAGGTGTCGGCGTTCCGTCCTCGGCTTGATAGCCGATCATCAAGCCCGCAGGCCGAGGGTCCAGGCAAATCGCAATTTCACCCTCATCGACTTCCAGCCCGTCGTCGTCTAGCAGGACAAGATCGTAACCCGGAAGCGGTCTACCGACAGAACCGGGTTTTATCGGCTGCCCTGGCGTATTGGCAAGTTGAGCGGTCGTCTCAGTTTGCCCATAGCCGTCCCGAATGGTCAGCCCCCACGCTTTCTGGACGGCCTGGATCACCTCCGGGTTTAACGGTTCTCCGGCACCGCACAGGCTGACAAGATCCGTCTTCCATTGGGTGAGATCTTCGTTAATCAACATTCTCCAGACCGTGGGTGGTCCACATAGCGAAGTTACACCGTTTCGACAGATCGTATCGAGGAGAACGGTCGCCTTAAACCTGCCTGAGTTCGGAATTAATATCGTGGCGCCCGCGTTCCAAGGAGCAAATAAACAGCTCCAGGCGTGCTTCGCCCAACCCGGCGACGACACGTTGAGATGCACATCTTGGTCGCGCAACCCGAGCCAATACATTGTTGAGAGGCTGCCCACGCCATAGCTGTAATGGCTATGCATGACGAGCTTCGGTTTGGCTGTCGTCCCCGAGGTAAAATAAAGAAGCATGGGATCGTTCGCCATCGTCGGCGCGTCGGGGACGAAAAGACTGTCCTGCTGGAGGAGGTCGAAATAGGATTCCCAACCCAATGGGGGGTTGCCGACGGCGATGCGAACGACTTCCGCATCCACCGCATTGTGCTTGGTAGCAAGCTCATCATCGGTTATCCAAACCTGCGCTCCAGCTGCGCGGATCCGGCCCGTAATATCGTCAGCCGTTAGCAGCACCGTCGCGGGAATGGTCACGGCACCGAGTTTCATGGCCGCCAGCATGATTTCCCAAAGCGCACCGCAATTACCGAGCATCAGGAGAATGCGGTCTCCCCGTCGCACCCCTCGTTTCCTGAGCCCGTTGGCAACACGATTTGATCTCTGCGAGAGTTCGGCGAAGGTCAGGCATATTTCGCCCTCGCCCACGATCTTAAGCGCCGTCCGCTCAGCAGCTGTTCCCTGAGCCAAATGGTTATCGAAATAATCCAACGCCCAGTTGAATTCGGCTAATTCAGGCCACTGGAAATGCGCCCTGGCTGAGTCATAATCATCTCGAAACTCAAGCAAAAGGTTCCGGGCTTGCAAAAAACTTTCAGAAGCCATCAATCCTCACTGTATTGGCGTTGGGATGGGTCGCCCAATTTTAAGAGTCTTGTGGGCCAAGCGAGCATTATAAAAAGCCGTTTTGCAGAGGATTGCACTCGTCGCGAAAAAGCTTAATTCCAGCGGCTCCCGATCAATGACGTTGCTGTGCGAAACACCGCCGCCAGGTAAATTCCTCTTCAACCACACGCTGCCTTACTCACTGAGCGAACCCCTGGCTGAATCGCCACAACCCTGCCGACGACAAAGGCCCGGCATGCTAGGCGTATCGGCGCTTTACCACCCCTCCGTTCGATCAATCTCACGATCCTCTGCTCGCTTTCGCCTGCAGGCAGCAAATTATCTTCACCCCGTTCCACCGTAAACTGACATTGTCCACAGCGTCCCTCACCATCGCAGATGGTTGGCCAATAATAGCCCTCACGCCAGGCGGCCTGGATGATTGTCTCACATTCCGCAACCGCCAGTTCCACGCCAAGGGGTTCAATTCTAACTGTCGCCACACCCGCCATTTTCATCAACCCTCGAGCAGCAAACCCGTAATACACTTGCCCCAATTCGCAGTAACTGGACATTTATTCTACATCGATCGCGATTTGTAAGCGCACTACTGACGTCGGGCCCCGGTTTGATCTTGAACCGCGACATAAGCTAGCTCCGGGATCCCACAAATAGATACCCGAATAGTGCTTCGCAACGCAGCCTTCGCGATGCGCTAACGCTCCGCAGGGGACATCTTATCTCGGATTAATGAAGGCAAGTATCTCTTGCGCGGTTCGTTCCGGCTGTTCCAAGGCGGGTGAGTGCCCCGATTGGGGCACAATGGTCAAACGCGCATTTGGGATGAGCTCGGCATATCGTTCGCCATGCGCAAGTGGCACCAAACCGTCTTCCGCGCCCCACAAAATCAACGCCGGAGCCGTTACGTGCTGCAATCTCGCAGCCAATCTCGGATCGTGGAGGTATGGATTCCATCCGATACGCGCCAATACTTCCATGGACCGCAAGGCACGCACCATCGCAGTATCTGCATCCACGTCTGCGTTTAGCTGCGCGCTCACCTTCGCATGGTCGAAACCGTGCGGGTTTGAGAGGCGTGTCAATTCCGCCATGTCCCACCCTGGTAATGGGAATACGCTGTAAACCGGCGCTCCCTCGACCCGCAGACCCGCGGCGTCAATCAGCACAAGGGATTGCAGCCGCTTTGGGAACCAAACAGCGATCTCGGCGGCAAGCCAGCCACCCAACGATGAACCAATGATAACAGGCTGATCAAGTTCAAGAACATCGAGCGTTCGTCTTAGATGGAAGACCACATCGTTTATACTGCGCCATTCGGGTGCTGGATCAGAGTCGCCGAAACCTGCAAGCTCAGGCACGATCACCTCATATCCAGCAGCCGCCAGCCTGTCGAATAGTTCAATCTGCCCGACTTCACCCGCCGCAGAATGAAGGTAGAGTATCTTTGGTCCGGCCCCCTGCCGATGGACTCGAATTTTTTTGTTATCGACAACGATCCAATCCACCTATGTTCTCCCAAACGCAGCCTGAAGGCTATTTATAAGACGGGCCAGTTTCGGCGAGTTCTACGCGGCAATCCTTTCGATTTCGTTCCAGGTGGCGCCTTCGGGGAATGCCTGGCGGAGCGCCGGCATCACATTTTCAGCGAACATCTGTTGATTTTTCATCGCAAGTTCTTGTGGCAAGCTGCCAATCGTCGTCAGCACGAACAGATTGCCGATGCCGGTTTCACGAGCCTGCGAAGAGAGCCGGTCGATCACGCGCTGTGGACTGCCGACCGCCAGGAAACCGTCCTCACCGGTGATTTCTTCCCAGGTTTGCGGCATCTTGCCGACCTGCATCGCCTTCATCATGCGAAGGAGGCTGGGCGCACTCGTGTAGCCCGGCGCGAACGTCGCCGAGCCGTTCTGCAACCGATCCCGGAAAAACGCGTAATGCTGCTCAAATTCCTGTCTGGCGGTAGCGTCGTCTTTCGCGACATAAACAGGAATGACCATGCCAAGATGATCGGGATCCGGCGCGTTCCCCGCTTTCAGCCAGGCTGAGCGGAAACTTCTGAAGTTTGCATTAACCACCGGACGGGGGAAGAATGGCAAGCTGGCATAGTGCAAGCGCCGCTCGGAGACCATCGTGTGCGTCTCAGGCGAACCGACGCCCGGGATCCAGATTGGCGGATGCGGCTTCTGATATGGCAGCGGCCAAGGGTTAACGTTCGGTATCTGATAGTATTCGCCATAAAACTCGAACGGCCCTGGACGGGTCCAAGCCTGGATTGTCAGATCAAGCGCCTCCGCAAAGCGTGCCCGCGCTTCCGACGGGTTGACTTGGTGCGCGTAGTACCCCGGCTGATCACCGGGCACCATGCCGGCCATGAGCCGGCCGCCGGACATGACATCTAAAATCGCATACTCCTCCGCAACGCGAAGCGGCGGATTGTACAGTGGAAGCGCATCGCCCAGAACGCATATCTTCGAAGTTTTGGTGCGCTGAATGAGAGCGGCAGCCATCAAGTTCGGGCTAGGCATGTTGGCATATGGCGTTTGGTGATGCTCATTAACCGCCACGCCATCGAAACCAAGCGCTTCGGTCGCAGCCATTCTGTCGACGGCATCCGCGTATAGCTTATGGCCACGCACAGGATCGAAGAAGCTGTTCGGGCAGACCGTCCAAGCGGGCCCATTATAGTCATCCGGCAAATAAGGATAGCTCAAAAAATCAAAGGTAAAGATTTTCACTTGGCAGGTTCCTTTTGCTGATTAGGAGGGAAGTTACGGATAGGATAGAGGCCGATCATTCGCTGGATTTCCGCCGTTCTGTGCATGCCCAGACTTAGCGCTTCAATCGTTAATTAGGATACACGCACCTGTATTAACAGGAGAATTCATTTATGAGATCCGGGTTGAAGATCAAGCCCGCCTTGCACTTATTTTGACCGGCTACGCACCGTCTAATGGCCCTCTTCGCTTCAGATTAAGATGCAAAGCCTGATGATGACGACCTTTAGACTGTCCACGCTTGCGAATACCGTGTTCCATAAGCTGAAATATAGTAAAACGAGATTGGAGCGCAGCGCCACCGATAGCAACCGTAGCACTACGGAGATTGCAGTGACACGCCATCCCTCTGAAGCTACTTACGGCCACGGCAACTGCGACCTTCTATACCCGAGCGACAAGCTGGCGCTAACACCCCCTGTCTCGCGGTTGCAGTGCCTATTTCGTCTAGGTTATCGGGAGCCTCTAGGTGATCAGGCCGGCTGATCTTTTCCAGCTCTATCGTGACAGAAATGTGTCGATAGATTTATGGAAATGCCGGATAACACCCTCTTGGTAGTCGCCGGGACGGCATCCTGGGAGCCCCCTGGAATGCAACCCCTTCTGCACCATCGGCACATTCCTGAGATCTTGGCATGTGATGATGCCGTAGCGCTCGACATCAATTTCGTCGTCCCCCGTCAGGGCGGGAGCGAAAGTAACGCGTTCGATCTCGGTAGGGTTCTGGCCTTCCGGAAAACGCTGCAGATGGTAGATGTCAAAGATGCAGCGATCCGGATCAAGTCCATAAGGCCTGGCTCGAAAAAGCACCCAGGCGCGAATGCTTTGCGGCCCAATGAGATTAGGAAATATCAGATAATCGTCCGCTCCCGGTTTGGGTGGGAGCCTGACCCCCTCTTCAGCCATTTCGCCGAAAATCCGTCCGGCAAAAATCATCTGGGGATCGGCGCCTTCAGGAAGCTCTTCCGTTCGCATCGAATCGGCAAGCTCCAGGTCCCGGGGGGTAAACATGATCCGCGCCTGCCCGAGCTCATTGACCTGATTATAGAGGGATTCCCGCGCATCGGCTTGCATGTTGCTGCCCAATCTGGGGGAATTTGTACCTCGCTTATAGTCTCCAAATGCCTCCGCGTGTAACAAGCAGGCGTGTAATCCGGTAATGCTCACCCCGCCCTCGCAAGGAGAATCGTCAAAATAGGTAAGCATCTGATTATGCGTGCCCTGCACGTGGTAGGCTTCCGCAAATGCCTCAAGCGCAACCTTCCAGTTCGACTCGACAATGGTGGTGCGGATATACACGGTCTTCATGTCTTCGGGTAGCGCACCTGCGAATCGGGTAGGCAAATCGGCCAGAAAGTCTTTCAACGGCGCGGCATCAAGGTCGAAGTTAATAAACACGAAGCCAGCCCAGGTATCTACCAGCACCTCCCGAAGGGAAAGGTCAGCCGCATTGACCGATTCCGGCTGAAAAGTATGTGCATCAGGTACGTCTTTGATCGCGCCGTTCAGCTTCCACGACCAGCAGTGAAATGGGCATTTCAGCTCGGTGGCATTGCCCGCACCCTCCTTGAGGCGCCTTCCGCGATGCAGGCAGACATTCTCGAAAGCCTTGATTCCGCCGTCCGGATTGCGAACCAAAAGCACCGATTGATCGCCGATTGAGTACTCAATATAGTCGCCAGCCTGTGGAATCTCTTCTTCCCGGCAGGCCATTTGCCAAACATACGGCCAAAGCTTTTCATACTCCAGTTCGGCGAACTCTTTCGAAGTGTACCGTTCTTTAGGTATCAAGACGGGCTCGGGATACTCCCCCACGACCAGAGAATTGGCGCGCTTCACGGTCTCGCTTATTGTGTTTAACATCTGACCGAACTCCCCACCGAAAACGTTGGAATATAGGATTAGTCTTAAAGTAGTGCCGGTTCGACACCACCGTATGCCTACGCAGACCTGCCCAGCGCGGGGTGCGTCCTCAGGATAATGAACCTCGCCAACCGCAGCCTGAAATGAGCTGGCAGGTTAGAGCATTTGGAAGCCAACTTCTCTCGCAAGGAGCGTAAGATGCTAGGTTTTTGATGCGGTATTTAGGCTTAATTTAGAATATTAGGTTCATGTACTCAATACTGATCAGCGAACGAAGTGGCCTTTCATTAACGAAGTAGCCCCTTCATGAACGAAGCGGCCGTTTAATGCCCTATAAATCTCCCCCATGCAGTCCTGCTTCCCATGCCTTTTGGCGCCTAAAACGGGGCCAACCTTTAAACCCGCCAGTCGTGACGCTGCTCGTAACCTTGCAGCCACCTAATGGGGAGAGCGTACTTGAACTGTCGGGATCCGGTGCTTTGGCTATTACTGCGGCGGCAAACGGGACAGGCTAAAGCCGCAAATGTGGCGCTCAATAAAAGGTCATTAGGCGTGAATTGACACGGTGTTTTGAGATGCCATAAGTCAGGACAGGCGTACAAGGTGGAAGGTTATAAGATGTCCAATGCTGAGGAGAGCTCTTGGTACAACGCCAAACGAGATAACATGGTGGAAGGCTTTACGCTCGCAATGCGCCGCCTATCGGCGACCGTAACAATCGTTTCAACCGGCGACGATGAGGGCTATCACGGGCTGGCGGCAACAGCAGTCACATCGTTATCCGTTGAACCAGCAGCGGTCCTTGCATGCATCAACCGTGGCGCTAGCCCGTTTCAAAGACTTCTGACACAAAAGCGCTTCGCCATAAACATCCTGCACACGGATAATGCCGCTTTGGTTCCCGTCTTTAGTGGCAAAATCAAGGGACCGAAGCGGTTTGAACACGGCATCTGGGACCATCTCGATGGGCTGCCAACCCTAACGGACGCGCAGGCGGTTATTGCTTGTACCTTGGCGCAGACAACTGAGTTCGGCACCCACGCCATCATCATAGGCACGGTCGATGCAGTTCGGATCCGCACTGAAATCGATCCGCTGATTTATCAGGACGGCTATCTCGGTAAAGTTATCCGCTTACAATAGAACAGGCGATTAGGTGAGGCCGGTTTCCGGCATCATCGCCGCCATGCTCACCTGGCCGGTTGCAAGGCCGCCCATGAAGCCGCCATCCACAGGCAGCACCACGCCGTTGACATAGCTGGCCGCATCGCAATTCAGGAACACCAGCGGGCCGGCCTGCTCCTCCGGCAGCGCGCGGCGGTTGATCGGCTGTGCCGTCGCATCCACCAGCGCGGTATTTGCCGCGGACTCAAACTCCTTCATCATCGGCGTCTGTGTCGGTCCGGGAAGGATGCAATTCAGGCGAATACCTCGCTTGATCAGATGCGCGGCTTTAAACATCGTCCAAAGGATCAGCGCCTCTTTCGAAAAAGCATAGCCTTCCGCGATGACGTCCAGATGGTTTTCAACCCAAAGCTGGGCGGCATCCCAGCTTTGCGTCTTGACCAGATCCATGACGGTCGGGAGCCGCTGGCTCCAGCCCATGCCGGCGATGGAGGAGATGCTGGCGACTGCGCCACCAACCTCCATTCGTTCGGTGACTTTCTCCGTCAGATAGCGGGTGCCGATGAAGTTGACCTTCATCACGTCAACCGGCGGAAGAGTCGGCGCCAGACCGGCGCAGTTGAATAGAGCATCGATCCTGCCGCCGATCTTGTCCACTGCATCGTCGATCGAAGCAGGATTGCGCAAATCGGTCGAGGTGAAGGAGGCAAGCGGCAATGTGCACGCTTTGTAATCGAGACCATGCACTTGCGCTCCGAGACCCAGCAGCAGCTGGGCGGTGGCGTTGCCAATGCCGGAGAAGCAACCCGTAACGATCACGCGTTTATTGTCATACCTTGCATATTCCATCGTTTTTCCTTTGTCGGCCGCTATTCAAGCGTGCTTAATGGCCAGCCTGTCGACTTTCGGCTCAGTCAGGGGAGTTGGTAGAACAACTGCACAAGATGCTGCGATGACCTCGTTACCGTCTTAAACGCTGCGGCGGCGGTTGGTAAGCAAAAAAATAAGCCCGCAAAGCGGCCTGATACCGGGCGGCAAGGCTATATTGGAGAACGCTCCACCCGACCCGGCAGTCTCCGCCGGGAAATACCGCAACGATGCGCTTCCCAACTACAGCCTGTGCCCATCGAAGGTGATAAGTGGTTCGAGCCCGAACGAAGCTGACGAGCAACGGCGGCGCTATGAACCAAGAAAAATGGATGAAAAACGGACATGGGCGACAAAAACCCAGCATTTAAAGACACCCATAATCTCGCGCCACAAAGTCAACGCTGCTTTGAGCCTCGAGCTTGAACGTTAGAGCGCAGAAAAGGCATGGTTTTTTTGAAATGCCGGCGATCGGTCCAGGCAAAATCGACCGCGGTTGACACGTAACAGAAACAGGCGTTGGAAAACGCGTTAACCGGCCATAGCCACTAGGATAGGGCTATCTTCAAAGCTGGAAGAGAGGTTCCTAGGGCGCGAACGAAGCTTCAGGAGGCAACGAGACAATGGCTGACTACATGGCACCGCTTCAACCCCCGCCATTTCATGTGATGAATCCTGAACTGATTCCTTCCGAGCGCTATTACGAAGCCACGTTCTTTGAGCTTGAGCGTAAACATCTCTGGCCCCATGTTTGGCAAATGGCCGCGCGACTTGAAGAAATCCCGGAACTTGGCGATTTTGTCGAGTACAAGATCTTGGATAAATCGGTCATCATCGTGCGCTGCAAAGAGGGCGTTAAAGCGTTCCATAATGCCTGCCGGCATCGCGGCATGCAGCTTGTAAGCGATCATGGCAATTGCCGGACAAAAGGCTTTATCTGCCCTTTCCACGGTTGGCGCTGGAACATGGATGGTGAAAACACCTTCGTCTACGGCAAGCAGATGTTCAGCGATGCCTGTCTCGATCGCGCGGAGATCGATCTCGTTCCATGTCGTGTCGAATTCTGGGGCGGCTGCGCTTTTATAAACCTAGACGATAATGCAGCACCGCTGTTGGATTATCTTGGCCCTGTGGCGGAACGGCTTAACGCTCGCAATGTCGATCAGTTAAAGACCGAGTGGTGGTACAGCACCGTGCTGCCGACCAATTGGAAGCTCGCCATGGAGGCTTTCATGGAAAGCTATCACACCATGCGCACGCATCCGCAATTATTTGCGGTTTCGGATCAGGTTAACCTGATGTATGGTCCTGACGCGAAACAACCCGTGCCCATGGCGCCCGGCTCGGGCAAGGAATTGGTTGAGCGCCTGGTAAAATCTTTGGACATTGTCAATGTCGGGATGGCTGGCATGGTCCACGCCGGTGAAGTTGCTATCGCCAAGAGTTTGCTCGATATGGAACTTCCAGACGATCCAATGGCGGCTGCCGGGACGTTCTACACCCGGCTAAATTCCGAAATTACCCGGCAAGGCCAGGAAGATGGCTTGCCGGTACCCGATCTCAATGCGCTTGCCGGCAAATATCCGTTCAACGCGGTTGAGTTCATGTTCCCGCATTATTTTCTATTGCCGATGTTCGGAGCGATGTCATCCTATCGTATACGGCCGCTAACGCCGGAAACCTGCCAATTTGAAATCTGGTCTCTGGCCTTTCAGCCGAATGACGAGAAAAGCGCGACGGTCAGACCGATTGCCTTGCCCCATGATAGCCCGGATTTTCCACAAATTCCGCGCCAGGATTATGACAACCTTCCGCTTCAGCAAGCTGGTCTGCACGCGCAGGGCTTCAAGTATATGCGGCTGTCGAACAAGATTGAAGGACTTATCAGCAACTACCAGCGGCTTGTTGACGGTTATTTAGCCGGGCTCGACAAGGAGACGTTGCTGAAGGCCGTGCGGATCGTGAATGGCGGTTTTGATGTGCCGATCAAGGATCTTGGCTTTGGCCCTCACGTTGGTTTAGCCGATGTATCGTAGCCTTAAGCCACAGCCTTCGCCTCAGAGGCGGGCCAGCGATCCTTTGGGTTGCGGATGGAGAGGCGGCGTGAAGAGCCTAATTCCGGCAGCCTGCAGCAATAGGAAAGATCGCTCGGAACCAGTTCGATGATCGTAGCCAAGTTTGCAGCGCGGCCCGCTCGCGTCGTGCAAAATAAATACCGCCGACTGCCGCCGTACCAAGGAGAGATAAATGCTTGAAACGCCAACTTACGACATGATTATCGTTGGTAGCGGCGGTGGTGGGCTGGCAGCGGCCCTTACCGTGGCAGCCGCCGGCGGCCGCCCTCTGGTGCTGGAAAAAACCAGTCTGATCGGCGGTTCTACCGCGATGTCAGGTGGGGTTCTCTGGGTCCCCGACAGTCAGCCGGCTGAGCGCCAAGGCGCTTCTGACTCCTTCGATGACGGAATGCTCTACCTGCAATCAGTGGTGGGGAATGCCGGTCCCGCGTCGAGTCAGGTCCGCCGGTCCGCATTTCTGAAACAAGGCCGGGAGTTGCTTTCCTTTCTCGAAAGCGAGGGCCTCAGCTTCGTATTTTGCGACGGCTACGCGGATTATTACGATGAAAAACCAGGTGGAAAAACCCGCGGCAGGGTGTTACGCGCCCCGATGCTGCCTTCCAAAAAACTCGGCGACCTCTACTCGCGGCTGCGGCAATTCGACGGTTGGAAAATTCCCGTCAACACCAATGAATTTAGCGGCCTCACCCTCGCTGCGAGGACTTGGGGCGGCCGGATCACGGCGTTAAAGGTCGGAGCCCGCGCGGTGTACGAGCGTCTGACCGGTCAAAGTCTGCTCTGCCGGGGCGGCGCCTTGCAGGGATGGATGCTGCTCTGCGCGGCAAAACGCGACATTCCAATTTGGACGGACACCCCTGTTACCGGCCTGGTTGTCGAGGATGATCGCGTGGTAGGCGTTCAAATCCGTACCGCCGACGGAGATGAACAGACCATTCGCGCCTCGCACGGCGTGCTGCTAAACGGCGGCGGGTTCGCGCGCAATGCCGAGATGCGCCGACGTTATCATCCGCAACCTTCGCAGATTACATGGAGCGCCTCCAATCCAGGCGATACCGGCGAACTGATCGAGATGGCGATTGATTTGGGCGCAGCCACCGATATGTTGGACGAGGCGATCTGGATACCGTTGTCGCTAACCCCGGACGGCGTAATCGTCGGGTTCCACAATCCGCATGACCTTGCCAAGCCGCATTGCATTGCCGTCGATAAGACGGGACAGCGCTTTGTGAACGAAGCTGGATCCTATATGGAATTCGGCCAAGCCATGTATCGTGCCGGCGCCGTGCCGGGATGGGTGATCCTCGACAGCAGGCACCGTCGTTATTACCCGTGGGGCGGGGCGCTGCCCGGGAAAACACCACCGGAATGGCTGTCGTCGGGTTATATGAAAAAAGCCGGCACCATCGCCGAACTTGCAGCAAAATGCGGCATCGATCCGGACGGCCTAGAAGCAACCGTTGCGAGCTTCAACCGGTTTGCCCGGAATGGACGGGACGAGGATTTCGGACGTGGCGAACGGGTCTATGACAGGTCATACGGCGATCCCAGATGCCGGCCCAATCCAAGTTTAGGCACCATTGAACGGCCGCCTTTTTATGCGGTTGAAATCTTCCCGGGCGACGTCGGAACGTTTGGCGGACTGATGACAGACGAGCATGGGGCGGTCATGCGTGCCGACGGGTTGCGGCTAAAGGGCCTGTACGCGACGGGAAACTGCACGGCTTCGGTTGCCGGCCGTACCTATCCCGGCGCGGGGATCAGCATCGCCGCATCGTTCATCTTCGGCTACGCCGCTGCAAAGGATGCCTTGAAAGATACCGCGTCGTCTGATTGGCAGCAGGAAGCGGAAATCGCCGTCGCGTAGTTGTTCGAACGCAAAACGCAGCGGCGCACTCAACCATCCTCATCAAAAGCTGTTAGGGCGATAATGGCAAACTTCAAGCTCTTCGTGATGTCGGGTCCCAGTCCAGGAAAAGAAGTCGAGTACAATGAGTGGTACAACAACCAGCACTTGCAGGATGTTGTCGCCGTCCCCGGTTTTCTGTCCGCCCAGCGTTTCCGGCTAAACGATGCGATGGAATTCGAGCATAAGCACCGCTACCTTGCGATATATGAACTCGACGGCAAGGCAGCTGCGGAGGCTGTGGCCGAGTTGTTGAAACGAAGAGGCACGGATGCAATGGCGATCTCTGATGCTCTCGACTTGAATAACACCATTGCGGGTGTCTTCGAACCTTGTTCAAAGGTGGTCTATGCGCCAACGGAAATCCCTTCGACCGCGAATATCGTGGACTAAAGCCTGATTTATCCGACCTGGCGACACGCCGAAGGATATCCTGACGCGAGATGGAGCCGCCATGTGATTAAGAGATCCGCATCCATGCAATTCGGAAACTGAGGTTTGGCGCTCCGGCACGCGTTCAACTCTTGGGCGGCTGCATGGCGATATTCTTAAAACGGTGCTTTGGTCAGAAGCGCAACGGGATCTTAGCAGGTGGAATACCTAGATTCTCCCGCAAGGTCCGACCTTCATAATCTGTTCTGAATAAACCGCGGCGCTGCAGCTCCGGAACCACCTTGTCGAGAAAGGCATAAAGCGAGGCTGGCATGACAGCGGACTGTACGTTGAAGCCGTCGCACGCGCCGCCCTCAAACCAGTACTCGAGCTGATCGGCGATATCTTTTGCAGTTCCCTTGACCGTAAAATGCGCATTTGCCCCTGCTGAGCGAACCAATATCTGGCGCAGGGTCAACCCTTCCTTTCTAGCAGCTTCCACGAGCATGGCGCCACGGCTGATCGTGGCTTCGGGCGGCACTTCGGGAAATGGCTCATCCATTTCTATGGCGCTAAGATCAACATTCTTAAGATTCAGCTGAAGTGCTGCCATCGCGGCTCTCATGTCCAGGTAGCCATCGAGTTCCGCCCATTTATCTTCGGCTTCCTGCCGGCTCTCTCCTAAAGCGAATACAACGCCGGGCAGAACTTTGAGATGATCCGGATCTCGACCCCAGGCTGCGGCACGGCTGCGCATATCATCCCGGTACGCCTTCGCATGCTCGAATGTGGTTTGGGCCGTAAACACAGCCTCCGCGACCCGCGACGCCAGCGCCCGGCCGTCTTCTGACTGCCCAGCCTGAATAAGCACCGGCCGTTCTTGGGGTGAGGGTTCGCCGGTGAGGGGGCCGCGCACCTTATAGTACTTGCCTTCATGATTGATGAGGTGGATCTTTTCCAGATCCTTGAAAGAGCCTTCCTGCTTATCGCGGAGGAAGGCGCCGCGCTCGTTACTTGCCCAAAGCTTCAGCACAACGTCGACAAATTCTTCGCCACGTGCATAACGCTCCGCCTGAGGCGGGTGAACCTGGTCAGCATATTGTGCAGCGTCGTCCGGCGAAATGCCGGTCACGATGTTCCACCCTGCCCTTCCACCACTGATGCGATCCAAAGACGCAATTTCGCGCGCAGCGTCATAAGGCGGCCTGTAGGATGTTGCGATCGTCGCAGTCAGTCCCAGATGCGTGGTATGGGTCGATAGAGCCGCCAGCAGTGTCATCGGCTCAAATTGGTCGCCGCTGCTGAGATATCTGAACATCTCAGGCTGTTCCGCGTTCGTGGGCGAAGCGATATCGGCGATAAAAATCATGTCGAATTTTGCTGCTTCCAGCCTTTTGGCAAGATCCACCCAGCGGCTGAAATCATAACCAAAACCGCTATCGGCTTCGGGATGCCTCCACCCCGCCTGATGATACCCCCAGCCTAAGCTGAAAGCCCCCAGCTTCATTTTTTGCTTAGTCATAATCACCCTATCTCCCGCTTTTTCACCGCTGACCACTCTTACGCTCGTTGTGACTTGATAAAAACCAAACGCCACTTGGACAATGCTTCGAGAAAGGGCAGGTTTCCGCTGAGAGAGAACTCATGCGACCGCTTAGGGTCGAAATGGACTACTTTATTCTCACCCAATTCAAATACCGACCTAGGTGCCTATACCTAAGAATGCTCCCGAGCTGCGATACTATTAAAGCTAGATCGTAATAAGCGCGTAAATAAATTTGCAATGTGGAAAGTTTAAGTCGCATTGCAATGTATTGTAAATTACTGTTTATGTCAATTGATCGCACAACCTGATTTTCGCAACGGAACCGCAATAAACGATGGCAAGGCCCGCCCTCTCCGCCGACCGAACGATGGAAATTCTCGACCTGTTCACTGCTTTTCCCGGTCGCGCCTTTTCCATGGCGGAGATTAATCGGGCTACGAATATCAACGGGGCATCTTGCCATGCTGTTCTTAATGCCCTCAGCGGTCGGGGTTATCTTTCTAAACGAAGAAAAAAATACGTTCTTGGCAATGCGCTTATTGCCGTTGGTCAGGCGGCCGCAGCAACGCAGACATTGATCACCCGGGCGCAGGCAGCGGCACTGAAACTTAACGCTGAACACGACGTGCCGGTGCTTCTAAGCACGCGTGTCGGCAATGACATCCTGGCTCTAACTTCGCTAGCTGACGCATTGGGCCGCCGCCCTAGTATTCGGGTCGGTCAACGAATGCCGATGGTGCCTCCTGCGGGCGTTCATTTTATGGCCTGGACCGTGGGTGAAGAGGTTTCAGCATGGATCGCTCGCGGCGCCTCTAATGATAAAAAGGATATTGCTAAATGGCGTCACGCGGTCGCTTTGACAAAAACACGGGGATTTCGAGTGACCCTGCGATCGGCGCAAACTCCGGAGTTCGCGCAACTGATGCGGGCCATGTCGGCGGGGACGCAGCCGCTGGAATATAAAGCAAAAGCGTCGACTCTAATCAATGAACACGGGTGGGCGTTGTCGGAGCTCGAAACCATAACATCCACCGAAACCTATCTGGTGTCGCAGATCGTGGCACCGATCTTCGACAATACCGGAAATGCAATTGCGAGCCTTGGCATTGGATCGTTCGCGCAACCGCTGAGCGGGAAGCAGATCAAACTATATGGCGATCAGTTGATGGAGATCTGCCTGCAACTTATGCTCGACGACCGCACGGCTGACATCATGAATGCTGCTTAAACGCGTGGTTAGGGCTCCCGTGACGCAGGTCGTGACACTGACCGAGCACGGAAGAAGGATATATCGGTTATCAAGCGGGGCTAGTGGTCGTTTGAGGGGATGCAAATGGTAAATCTTAACATAAAAGCGCAGGATGAGCGGCTCGTTGCTTCAGGTTTAGCGTATTTAAATTACGGTTCGCGAATTGACTTGCAGCTTTGTAAGCGCGTGATTGGCGCTACATCGTGCCGCAACGGTATGGGGCTTGGGCGGTTAGTTGTCAGCGTCCCTGCGGCGCCAATCGCGTGCCGCAGCAGATTGCGAGCAGCTGATGGCTCCAGTTGTCCCGCTTCCGGATGGTCCTGAAGTAATTGCTTTTTGAAGTATTGGCGAAGGGGCGATAAATTTGTATCTTTCTGTACGACTAAACAATGTTCTTTTCCGTTTGCGACCTGGCTTGAACATCTAGTGAATCTGGCCGGTTGGCTTTAAACCTCCTACACTTAAAGAAGGTCCAGATCGGCGCCCGCATGGGTGCAGGGAGAAACCGAATGTTAGAGCAGCCTCGCCTATTAGATCAGCCTACCCTAGATTCCATCCGCGTGGATTTCCCCGCACCCCCGAATGTGCCGAAGGACTGCATCGTCGATCTGTCCTTTGCAATGGGCAATCTTCCCAACGACCTGGTCGATCCCTACGCGCCTTGCGAATGGCTGACCGGGCCGGAGATCCCGCGTCTGCTCTACCATGTACCCAACCAATCGGGTTTGGGCGCCCTCGCCGGTTCCGGCGTCGGCAACTGGGTGGTGACGCGTTACGAGGATATCGACCGCGTCTATACCGACAACGCATATTTTTCGAATAAGGGTGCGGCCGACTTCCAGCGCCTGATCGGCGAAACCTTCCGGTCCATCCCGCTCGGCGTCGACCCGCCCGAGCACAGCAAGTACCGGCTGTTCCTGGTGCCGTATTTCTCGCCGGCCCGCATCTCCCGCGACCTGGAGCCGCAAATTCGCAAAGTGGTGGTCGAGATGATCGACGCCATTGCCAAGAAGGGCGAAGTTGACATCGCCTGGGATTTCGGCCGGGTCTATCCGGTGCGCATCTTCATGGGGCTGATGGGCTTTCCGGACGAGATGTTCGACCAGTTCCTCGACTGGGAGTGGAACATCCTGCATTCCGGCAGCCTGCAGGACATGCAAGGCGCTTTAAGCGGCGTGCTGCATTTCCTGCGCGGCTTCATGGCCGAAAAGGAGAAGAACCCGGATGATTCGCTTACCTCCTCGATCGTCAATGGCCGCATCAATGGCGCGCCGTTGAACGAGGAGGAGAAGATCGGCATCGTCTGGTTCCTTTGGCTGGGAGGCCTGGATACGGTGGCCGCTACGATCAGCCAGATGTTCCGCCGCATGGCGCTGCAGCCGGAAATCCAGCACCAGCTCCGCGGCCACCCGGAACTGACCAACGGCGCGGTGGAGGAGTTTTTACGCACTCAGCCGATTTTGAGCGCCGCGCGCCACGCGAGACTGGATTTCGAATGGCATGGCGTTCAAATAAAGCAAGGCGACCGTTTCTCCTGCCTCACCCCTACCGGCAATTTCGACCCGCGCCGCTTTGCCAATCCGCGCGCGTTTGATCCCACCCGCACCGGCAACCGGCATTATACTTTTATTGCCGGCGTCCATGCCTGCCTCGGCGCCCATCTCGCCCGGCGTGAGTTGCGGGTCCTGCTGGACGAATGGTTCGCCCGGATCCCCGAGTTCCGCGTCAAACCGGGCGCCGATACAAGCGTCTTTCCAGGCCTGCTCTCCATCCGCAACTTGCCGCTGGTCTGGAAATTTGCCTGAACACCCTATTTGACCCAGAGCTGCCGTAACCCGCTTGATCCCCGGAAAGCCATTGCTGGTCCGCTTTTCGTATTTCCGATGATCCGCCGCTGTGGACCAACCGGTTAAACCGTTTTCGCTGCGGCTTAAGCCGGATGGACATCGTCCTGATCACCGAGCCGCTAGCGGCGGCCGTCCTACCACGGGCAATCACGCTCTAGTCGAGTTCAATGCCCATATCGGCCATCTCACGCTCTGCCCAAAACAGGCGACCGGTATATTCCCACGGATTTTCGCAAGCAGCAAAATAAACTAACATCCTTGCCGGTACCGTCATCGGCACTGCGATGCTGGGATCTAAGCCCTTTTCCTTTACCCGGATCGCAACCAGCTCGGTCGCGACCAAGCCTGGGTTCATGCCGATGATCGCGATGTTCTTCTGCTGGAATTCCGGCGCCATGCAGTTGCCGAAACGATCAAGCGCCCGTTTGCTCGAATAATAGCCTGGCACCGCAAGACTGAAATTGCCCTGAGCCGCGCGCTTGGGTGGTTCCTCGGGCTGCCGGTAAACCTCCGCGCAACCGGTCGTTAAATTAATAATACGGCCGCCGCCACGCTTCTCCATGATTGGCACGCAAAGCTGGGTAAGCGTGAAAGGCGCATGGAGGTTCACATCGAATTGATAGAGCCATTCCTCACGCGTCAGTTCGGAGAACGGCTTGCCCCAGATATCGCCGGTGGTAGCAGCGGCATTATTGATCAGGATATCGACGCCGCCAAACCGTTCAACGGCCGCGTTAACGAGGTGCTTGAGGTCAGCCTCCTTTGCGAGATCGGTAGCAACCGCAATCGCCTCCGCGCCTAGATCCTCTATCTCCTTTAGAGTCTCGCCGATCGTGCCCGGCAGCGTCGAGTCCGCTTCAACCGTGCGTGCCGCCAGCACGACAAGTGCGCCAAGCTTGGCAAAATCCAGCGCTGCCTGCTTGCCGACGCCGCGGCTGGCGCCAGTGATAATCACAACCTTGCCGGAAATATCCAGCTCCTTTTGCCGCTCCATTTCGTTTCCTTCAACTACTGAACCGATACTACCAATCGTGGAATGCTGTGCTTAAGTAAAGCCTGATGTCAACAGAAGTTTTCGTTGCTTTCCCGGAAGATCCTCCTGTGCAGATAACTTTCAATCCTGCCGTCCGCATAGTGGACAGGCAATTTTGCTGGCGCCGCATCCCGCCGACGCCTTTGCTTGAGTAATCGAGGGCGTCTTGGCCACCACTGAAGTTCGCGCATCAGACATTGCCGACGCTAGCAATTGCCAGGGCGACTGCTAAGGCAACGGCTAAGGCAATTGCTAGTGCAATTGCTAAGCCTCAATCGATCATGAGCAGATTGCGAGAAACCACGCTCGCAATCACAGATCCGCCCGGGCGCCTAATCGTTGGCGTTAACGCAGCCGCGGCCGCGATCGAGTTGGCTTGCAGTGGGCGAGGCATCATCAACATTTTTCAAAACTGGCTGGAGCCCTATTTCAGAACTGGCGAGCGACGTCCGGTGTTACCGGGTTGGTGGACATAAATAGAAGGGCCATAGCTGTACTTCTCCGGCAGGTTCATGCCTGCTCCACTGCGAGCGTTTGCTAACCTAATCGCGGAAGAACGAGCAAAGACGATGTTGCAGTCTATCAATCATCCCTTAGAAAAGCATGAGCCGAGTGGAACCTGCGGATCACGCTTTGACCACAGGAGCAACACAAGGTCCAGGTGGCCGTAATCAGCGAGAGCGATCTTCGGCCTTCATCCGTGGCATCCGACGCGCTGGCTTCTCGTTCCGGCTCATGACACAGCTCGTACACGCTCGTAGTTTTGGCGGAAAAGTTCGATCGCCGCATCCGGACCGATATGTCTTATCTCTGCTTCAACCCAACCGCGCGCATACCGGAACGGATGCGCCAGACCCGCGGCGATAAGCGCTTTGCCTTCCGAGGGGCTGGTTGCAAGATGGACCGATCCGTCGAGATGGATATGACCCAGCTCCTCTTCGCCAACGTAGAAATCGACGCCATCCGGCTGCGACCATGAACTAAAGTGCCAGTGCATCGTCGCAACCGCCCCGGGCCATGCGGCCACGGCATCGACCACGGTTTGCATCGGCGCCGCCAGCACCGGTGGCGGGGCGATCGGTCCCTTTTCAGCGCGAGGCATCGTTCCGTTTGCCCGCTCCACAGGTGAGCGCTGTGCCGGCGAGCGGCCGGCAAAATCTAAATCCATATCTGTCGTCCATTCAATGTATCGAAGACGTGCCGCACCTGATCAAACGCCTCGGAGGCGCAGCCACTGCCGCCGAACTAGATGATAAATTTTCTTCACGTTGTCTACTATACTTGGTTTTGCGGTTTGGGCCGCAAAAATAAGTTCCCTGTCTAGCACGAGCCTTTTTTTCAGAGTGGCTTCGGACCAGGAAAGGGAAAACAAATGCGCCGTATAGCTCTGGAAGAGCACTTCGTCCTAAATGAACCCACCCACATCGAGCGCTGGCTAACCCTGATCCCGAACGTGCCCCGTGCGATGACTGATAAACTCCTTTCTGCACTCTCCGACGTTGGAGAGCGGCGGCTGGAGGCCATGTCAGCGGCGGGCATAGACCTAGCCGTGCTTTCAAACGTCGGCAGCGTGCAGGGTGTACTTGACCCGACCGCTGCGATACGGCTCGCGCGCCAAGCCAACGATTACCTCGCTGGCGTTATCCAGAAATATCCAACGCGCTTTGCAGGGCTGGCGACCGTGCCTTTGCAGGACCCGGAGGCCGGTTCGGATGAGTTGGAACGTGCGGTCCGCCAACTTGGCATGAAGGGTGCGCTGCTGATCGGGCATACAAACGGCGAATACTTGGACCATGATCGCTTCAGCCCATTTTGGGAGAGGGCAGAAGCGCTGGATGCCCCCATTTACCTGCATGCGGCCGATCCAATGGCCATACCGGCGACCTATGCCGACAGGCCGGAGTTGATCGGTGCGACGTGGAGCTGGACTGCTGAAACGGCGGCGCATACGCTTCGTCTGGTTTTCGGCGGTGTTTTTGAGCGCTATCCGAAGGCTAGGCTGCTTCTAGGCCATATGGGTGAGACGCTTCCCTATTTGCTATGGCGCCTGGATGCACGCGCGGCCGCATTTGGAGGCAAGGAAACGGCGAAGCCGGCCGATGTCATCCGGCGTAACGTTTCGATCACCACAGCGGGCATGTTCTCCGACGAGCCGTTGTCATGCGCATTGCAGGGAATGGGGGAGGACGCCATCATGTTCTCTGTCGATCATCCGTTCGAGAGCATGGTTGCCGCTAGCACTTGGTTCGACAAGGCGCCCATCTCAGAAGCAGTGCGCGACAAGATTTCTTGGGGAAATGCCACGCGCATCCTAAAGCTCTAATGCATTCATCTGCCGCATCTACAGGGTGGTTGACCATCGTGGAATCCAATTCAGGCAGTCACTTTTTCGGAGATCGCTCGCGTGATCAACATGTCGCGCAGCTTTGCGGGAGAGAGCGATCCCGTTTTTAGGATATACATTGGCTTAACGTCATCTCCCACCGCCTAAGCGAGGCAGGGGAACGTGGTTCTGAATACCCGGGCGCTTCCCTGCAGGGATGAATTATTTCGAACCGCCCGGCCTAACCATGCGAAGGACCTTTATTATTTCAACCATGGTCCAAAACTTAGTACATCTCCACCCGAAGCACCTTCGCAGGCAAAACGATGCCGGTTGGCGGGGGCGAGGTCGTGCCGCCATCGGTTAGAAAATAGGCACAGCGTCCGTACTCGCCTGGACCTTTCCCCCAGGCACCGCTTGAAGGTCCGATGAGTTGGTCCGTGAAGGGGTCTCCCGCAACGCTGTTCCGCAGGAAGCCCCGGTTGCCGGCGGGGTCGAGCGCCACGCGATCAATCGTGTTCTGGCGGTGCGTGGCGAGGTAAGCTACACCGGCATCTTCATCAATACAAAAATCGTCGGCCATGCGACCTCCCGCAACGAACTCCGGCTCATCATCAGGCTCTTGGGTGTCAGGATCTACCCTTACCCTCATGAAAAGCAACTGAGCAGTGGACGTGTAATACAGGTAGTTGCTCTTGCTCGCGAAACGAACGCCGTTGACGCCAGGTTGAGGCGGCTTGGTTTCAGGCCACTGAATATGCGCCATGCTCTGGTGGCTAAGCCATACCCGCGCTGTCGCGACATTTGTCTTGGGCGAGATATCTACACGCCAGATCAGGCTGGCGAACATATCCGCCACCAGCAGGACATTTGGGGCAATGAGACATGCACCATTCAGCCCACGTGCCGAACCGGGAAATTTTAAAATAGTTTGCCGATGCACAGGTGAGCCTGGAGTCCAGCCGCGCAGGTCGAGTTTGTGAAGGTAGGATTCGTGTGTCGTGTACACTTCCGAAGTGCAGAGGTAAAAGACGTCCGGTTCAGCCTCAACAATCCCCGTGGCAATCTGGTCAAATTTGCAAAGGAGCAACGGATCAACCGGTACTTCTTTGTCTACCGGCGGAACGTACCAAAGCTCCTTTTTTGTCGCCACCGAGACAAGGAGCGAATTGTCGCTACGCACAACAAGATTTTCCAAAAAATAGTTCAACGGAAAATTTGCGACTGTGGTCAGCGTGGCCGTTGGTACTGAATCAGGTGACATGTTTTCATCCATCCCAATAGTATGCCTGCATCAAATGCGGCACCCGCCATAAAGGAATTCCGCAACGGGTGGGCTTGCTAGAAGATCTAGTTTTTGCCAGGAGCCGGTATGTTGAATGCATTCAAGAGCGCACAGGTTGTGCAATAATTTCCGATAAGAATCGCCATATCCACCACGCCTTGCAGGCCAAAAGACCTTTTTGCGTGTTCGAAAAGCTGGTCCTCAACGCGGTGCTCGGAGGCGAGCTTGAGCGAGAACTGCTGAGCGACCTTCTCGTCAGCGCTCAAATCATCGCAGATTTCCCCTTGCGCCAGCAGATTGGCGGTAGCTTCCGACATGCCGGCCTGCCTAGCCGCAGCGGCGTGAGCGTAAAGTTCGTACTCCGCCCTCCAAACCGCTCCTACCGACAAGATAACAACCTCTCTGACACGGGCCGGCAGCGAGCTGTGCTGCCTTTCCGCCGCCTGCATGTCCAAAAAACCCGAAGCGACTTCGGGGCTGTACAACACCGGATTGAACGGGCCAATCAGCCTCCCGTTATCATCACGGCTTCGAAATGGCACGGTGTCTGCCCATCGAAGCATCGTCTTGGTTAACCGGTCGTAGATAACTTTTGTATCGCCCGCCATTTTATTTGGGTCCATCAATGGCAGACGCCCGCCAAGATTTTCTGAACCGTGAGGATCTTCTGAATCGTGAGGCATAATTATTCCAGTGCAAAGCGCAAACTGCGGAAAAGGTGGATGAGGTTCAGCGCTCCAACCCGATCGCATTCGAGGGAACGTCGTAAGCCATAAGGGTGAAGGAGACCCCGGTGAACCAGCCGAGCAGCATCGTCAGATCGGTAATGCCCGTATTCCCGATCAACTCCACCGCCCGGCGAAAGAGACCCAGTGGAACAACCCGGGGAGCGGTCAACGTCATCGCCAATTCATAGACTACTTGCTCTCGAGGATTATCGAAACACGTCGGCAGACCAGCAATCAGCCGTTCGACCTTTTCGGGAGGCAGCTTGCCGGCTTCCTCACCTATCTTCTCATGCTCATAGTTGGAGTAGGCGGCCAGCCAACGGCCGTTGATTATATTTGTGGCAATTTCAATTTCGCTCTTGGTTAGCGTTGAATGGCCTTGGTAGTAGGCGCCTACCGGAACAATTGCCTCGTTAAGGCCTGGGTTCTGAACCCAAATCTTATGCGGTCCTGGAACCTGGCCGCGTAATCTCATCGTGAAATCATACGCGGCTCTCTGCTGTTCACTCATTTCATTGAAAGGAAGCTCGCTATATCTGCCAAACGTACCAAAGTCACTTGTCTCTGACATTTTTATCTCCTTTAAAATTGCGTCTCGCACCCCTGCATCATAGGCATTTTGTGCCCTGCTTGCCGGTCCAAGTGGATATATCTCTGTAGCGGCACGTGAATAATTCGAAGTCGTGCACACTCGATGGTTTGCACGCAGCTCCGGCGTACATTAACCCGCTATATTGTAACAAACGCCGATCATCTGAGCTTTATGACCGGCAATTCGATCATGGATTTCGTCTCGCGAAAAACGTTCTACAATACCCCTTCTATTACAAGTAGATGATTTGCCGGTAATTACCGCGATGACTTACAAGCGCCGGCTAATCGCAGTACGGTGCCAGTCGATTATTAGTTACCGTCAAGCATAAATTCAATAAACTGCAGGAAAAGCCAGCCCGGATGCTAAATCTGGACACGCAGGCAGGATTTCAGCGACCGATAGAAAACTACCGGCATTCCAACCGCAGCGAAAACCTGCCGCCTCCTGGCCTGCCCACACTATAGAGTTCCGCATCGCAACGCGGGCAGTAATTCGCCGACATTGCAATGCAGATGGTAGCTTGGCCGGATCCATTCAGCTGCGAGCTGAAATCAAAGTAGGCAGATCATGTCGCGGCTCTTCGACTTCCAATGTGGTCGTCGGCAGTCTCCGCGCGAACAACGGTGGCGGTCGCACCGGGAGGCGCTGGAGTTCCGCACTATGGCCGGCGGCGATGAACATTAGAGCGTCTGTCCGAACTCCGCTTCTGAAAAACAACGGCACGGCCGTCTCAACCCAATCGATCCGGCTCCCACGCCGCTTGGCGGGTTCGGGGTTCGTTGCAAACCTAGCCGCATTAATCGGCTCCTCAGTGGCTTTTCTCCTGCCCGCTGCCGAGGTTGAGTTCAGCAGGCTTGCCGACCTCAACTTGGTCTGCTCCCTCCGTGCCGGTCATCAGCAGCGCGCTGCGGCTGTTGAACAGCCAAGCTGAGATCCACTGAATGTAGACCAGCACACGGTTGCGCAGGCCGTTGAGCAAAAGCAGATGTACGCAGCCCCACAGAAGCAAAGCCACGAAACCGGTAAATTTTAGGCGAGGAAAATTGGCGACGGCGCTGGAGCGGCCGATAATCGCGAGGCTGCCCTGGTTCTGATACCGGAAGGGTCGCGGCGCTGCCGATCCCGAAACGCGGGCAGTAATCAACTTGGCGACAAAGCGGCCTTGCTGTTTGGCGACGGGAGCCACGCCGGGCAGTGGCTTGCCGTCGATACCGGTAAAGCTCGCGACGTCGCCAATCGCGAAAATCTCCGGGTGCGGCGCGACCGAGCAGTCGGTTCCGACCTGTATCGTCCCATGGCCTCCGGTCGAGGCACCGAGCCAGGCAGCCGCTGACGTTGCCGCCATGCCCGCGCACCAGAAGACGTTGGGGGTGGAAATGCGTTGTCCGCCGGCTACCACTCCATCGGAATCGACCTGCTCGACTTGCACGCCGGTGTGGATTTCAACACCGAGCCGTTGCAGCCTCGCCTGCGCATACTTTCGCAGCTTATCAGGAAAGCCTGCCAGCAGCATGGAGCCGCCCTCAAATACCACCACGCGCGCCTGGTCCGGACGGATGCGCCGGAAGTTGCGCTTGAGCGTGTGATGCGCCAATTCCCGGATGGATCCCGCCAGCTCTATTCCCGTCGCCCCGCCGCCGACGATGACGAACGTCAACAACCGCCTTATGTGCTCGGGATCGGCGCAACGTTCGGCCCGCTCGAAGGCGCCGAGTAGCTGCAGCCGCAGCGTGTCGGCATCCTTCAGGCTTTTAAGCCCGACCGAATGTCTCGCCCAATCCGCATGACCGTACCAGCTCGTCGTTACGCCGGTCGCAAGTACCAGATAATCGTAAGCAACGGCGGCGCTATCTCGCAGCGACACCGTGCGCGATACGGGGTCTATGCCTGTTACCTCACCCATCAGCACCGCAACATTATCCTGGTTGGCGAAGAGCGAACGGATCGGCGAGGCAATGTTGGACGAAGCCAACGCCCCGGTCGCAACCTGGTATAGCAGCGGCTGAAACAGATGGTGGTTGTTGCGGTCGATCAATGTCACGTCCGCCGCCGCATGGCGCAACCCGCGCGCCACGTTAAGGCCGCCAAACCCCGCGCCGATCACCACGACTTTAGGCCGTTTGACTGCCATATCCCTCGCCTCCGCTCATCGTTATGGCGCCGCGCCGCCTGCTACGGCTTGCTCAGACCAGCCGCCGCCCATCGCCTGGTAGAGCGCCACCAGCGCGTTCAACCTATCGGCCCGGTTCTGGACCAAGGATAACTGCACCGTCAGCAAACTCTGCTCGTCGTCGAGTACCTCAAAATAATCGGTGTAGCCTTCATCGAAACGGTGTTGCGCCAGCGCCAGCGTATGGCCTTGAATCGCCACCTGCTGGGTCAGCGCCTGCTCCTTGTCGGCAAGCTGTTGGACAGCGACGAGGGCGTCCTCGACCTCCTGGAAGGCGGTCAGCGCGGTCTTGCGATAGGCAAACGCCGCCTGATCGCGTTGCGCCGCGGCAATGTCGGCCTGTGCCCGCAGCCGGCCACCTTCAAAAATCGGCTGCAAAACGCTGCCGATAAACGCGTAGGTATCGACCGGGTTAGGCAGCACGTCGGCGCCGATCTGCCCGACCGTCGCGGATATCGAGATGTTGGGAAGGAAGGCCTTGCGCGCGCTGTCAAGCGAGCGATCTGAGGCGACCACCTGCTGCTCCGCCGCAAAAATGTCGGGCCGCCGGCGCAGCAACGCTGCGGGCAGGGTCGAAGGGACCGCCGGCAGTGCAAGGTCCACAATGGCGCGGCCGCGCGGTATGTAGCTTGGATCGTCGCCAAGCAACAGGCTTAATGCGTCCTCCGACTGCCGGATGGAAATCATGATGTTCGGAATGAGCTGCACCACGGACTGAACACCGAGCTGAGCCTCATTGCCGGCAAGCTGGGCGGCGTATCCCTGCTGGACCTGATGATTACGCAGCGCCAGCTCCTGCCGTCTCGCGGCGAGCGTTTGCTGCGCAATTTCCAGGCTGGCGTCGTCGGCGCGAAGTTGAACATACGCCTCGACCACGGATGAGACGGTGGCGATGCGCACCGTAGCCGCAGCCGCCGCGGTGGCAAGCAGCTGCGCCCGGGCTGCTTCGGTACTGTCTCTCAGCCTGCCGAACAGATCGACTTCATACGTCGCCTGCAGCTCACCTTCATAGCCGTTGAAATCGATGGCGGTGCCCAACGCGCTATAGGTCTGATCGCGCGGCGCGCCCATAAAATCTGCTTGCAGGTTCGGTAGCAGGTCTGCCCGGACATAGCGGAGATACGCTTGCGCCTGGCTGACGCGGCTGGCGGCCGTGGCGATATCGGTATTGTCGTCGAGCGCGCGCCTGACGATGCCGGTTAGAACCGGGTCGCCGAACGCCTCCCACCAATCCGGAACCACGTCGCTGGAAGGCGGCCCTGGATTGGTCCGCCAGGCGGCAGGCGGCGCTACGGCGGCCTGCCGCGGCATGGGGTACTGCCCCATGCATCCAACCGCCAATACGGGCATCATCAGAAGGGCGAAGATCCGCCTCATTGCCGCAGGCCCGCGGGCCCGCCGCCGCCGGAGGTCGTATCGATGAAGGCCTCGACGGACATGCCCGGCCGCAACCTGTCCACAAGCGGCTGGTTGTTTGGGATGGCAATGCGAATATCGATGCGCTGCGGCACCTTGACGAAGTTCCCGGTGGCGTTGTCTGGTTTCAACAGCGCAAATTCGGCATCGGTCGCGGGCGAGATACGCTGCACGAAACCGCTGAAACGGTGCCCCGCGAGCGCATCCACCGTAAAGCTCGCATGTTGCCCGACATACACATCATGGGTCTGCGCTTCCTTGTAGCTGGCGATCACCCAGTGGTCCGGCGGCACGAGTGAGAAGAGCTCGACACCGCTGCTGACAAAACTGCCGACATGGACGTCAACCTCGCTGAGCTGACCATTATCGGGCGCATAGATTCTGGTGTGGCCGAGGTCGATCTGCGCCTGGTCGAGCTTAGCCTGGGCTTCCTGAACCTCGGCTTCGAGTTCTTCACTCTGCACCTCGGCAGTCAGCACGTCCTCTTCGGCGATCTGCACGTCGGCCTGTGCCTGATGCAGCGCGGCAAGCTGCTCCGCGTATTCCCCAACTGTCTGGTCATGCTCGCGGGCGGAAATACTGCCATCACCCACTAATGCGTTGGCGCGGCGCAGGTCGGCCGACGCGACCAGAAACTCCGCTTTAGCGCTTTCCAGCGCCGCCCGTTTGCCCTGCAGCGACGCCTCCGCCGATGCGATCGACTGGGTGTTGTTCGCCAGCTGCGCGACCTGAACAGCGAGACTTGCCTTTGCTTCTTCAACCTCAGCGCGGTACGAGCTGTCATCGATCAGCACGAGCAGCTGAGCGCGCTTCACATGTGCGAAATCGGAGACAAGAACCCGCGTAACGTAGCCGCTCACCTGGGGCGCCACGGAGGTCGTGAGGCCCTGCACATAGGCGTCATCTGTCCCGGCGCCGGCCACGCCGAACGGCGGCAGCCGCCACGCCGCCAGGGTAGCCAGCACCGCGATAATGGCCAGCAGGACGATGACACCCGATACTACCAGCCCCTTTTTGGGCGGCGACCAGTGCTCCGGCGGCGGATTTTCCGCCTTACCCCGGTCGCCCGTCGCGGCGCCGGCCTCTGGCGCCGACGGATCGTCGACATGACCGCGGGGCGGCTGTTGGGCGTCATCGCCGCCGCCCTCTTGCTGCGTCCCGTTATCGCTTGCGGTCATTGCGCGCCTGCCTTTTTGCGTGGTTGGAAAAAGGCCAGGACCACAACTCCCACGAAAACCATCAAGGCGCTTAGCGAAGCGATCAGCGCAACCACCCGAAACGCATCGAGATAGCCGATGGTACTGGCCTGCTGGTTCTCCGCCGCGGAGAGCGCCGGGGCGCTCTTCTCGATCAGCTGCTGGACCTGCGGATCCAAGCCCCTCAGATCATCCGACAAAACCGTTGAAGCCTCGCGGCTGTAGATATATTGCAAGCTGCCAACCACGGCGCTGCCGGCCAGGCTGCCGATATTCTGCGTAAAGCTGAACAGCATGATCATCGTCACTAAATATTGCGGGCCGGTGCTCAAGACGCGTGTAAGCCCGAACAACAGCGCCGGGCCGACGAATAACGTCGTGCCAAAGCCCATCATCGCCTGGCTCAACAGCAAATCCTGTGGCCGCGTCAAAGCATTGGAGAGACTGTCCAGGCCCGCCGCCACCGCCATGACGATCAGCGCCACCGCCACCAGCCATGGGATCGCCTTGACGCTGAGGAAGCTGACGACGATCACGATGCCAAGCACCATCGCGACCATCACGACGGCAAACAATCCATGCATCTGATCATCGTTAAGCCCGGCTACGGACGACATAAGACCGATGGCACCGGTGTTCTGCTCCGCAACCGCGATCCGTTCGACGAAGGCGATAATCACGAAGCGAAGCACATCGCCGCGCAACATCCATTTGATCCACAGGGTTGGCCGGCTGCGGTTGATCTCCACCACCACGCCGAGCGCCGCCAGCGACACCGAAGCGGCGAGCATCCAGCCAAGCCACGGTGTGTCGGTCCACCACAGCGTCCGCCCGAGTGCCAGCACACCGACCAGCAGCACCATCGCCGGAAGCAGCAGCGCCACTGTCAGAACATCAAGACGCCCGAGCACTTTGGCGGTGAGCGCCGGTGGCAACGGCCAGATCAGGATCAGCGCTAGCTCGACCGCCGGCACCGCAAGATCGAACAAATGAAGCCCGTAATTGCCGTTCCGAACAAGCAGCTCGACCGGCACCAGCCGGGCAAGCGGCGGCCCCAGCTGAACCCCGCCAATAATGATCGGTACCGCCGCGGCCTGCATTTTCTTGGGAAGAACCTGCAGCATCATATACGTGCCCAACGCTACCCCGGTGGAAGTCACCAGGCCATTGGCGCAGCGCGCAACAAGCGCGGTCTCGAAGCTGGGGAAAAACAATTGCACCGCCGCGGCGACAATGTAGATGGAAAGCAGTGTCTGCACGATTGGCTCGATGCCGATTTGCTGCCGCGCCTTGACCACGAACAGGCTGGCGCTCGCGCTCATGCCCGTGTAGGCGACGCTTAGCCAGATGGCCTCGGCCGAATCAAGGCCGTATCCTCCCGCCACATAATTCAGGTTGTCGCTGACAAGCCCATTGCTGAACGTGCTGAGCAGCGCCAGCGTTATTCCGGTAAAGGCGTAGCCGGCGCGCCGCGACATGGGATGCCACGGCGTATAGGCGCCTCCCGGAACTGCCGGCCGCTCCTCCCTGCTGAAGCGATATCGAGATTCAGTCGGTCTCATTTCGCCAAAGACCTACATCGGTTCAAACTGCCGGGACAAGTATCTGAAGCAACTTTAATCCTGCTGCGGCCGGCCTCCGCACCGGCGAACCGGATGCGGCGATAGACGAATGATCTTGGAAAATTCGTTGGTCAAGAAAGGCGCTCCCAGTACTTGCGGTTCGCGAACAGGGCGCCCTGTACGAAGCTTCTTCAAAACGGTAAGCTTGGCACGAGAACGCGGCGGCCGCGCAGGTGTCAGCCTCTGCCGACCATATGACCCTGGTGCCCTATAAACGTATCGGAGAGCCGGACGGCATTGCGCGAGCCGCGGTCTGGTTGGCTTCCGATGCGGCGGATTACGTTCGAGAGAATGCCCGAGAGCACAGCGGCAACTATCTCACGCGTGCAGATCATGAATCCGTCGTGTGATAATGGCCACGATGGTCGCTAATACGAAGTATCCGCTTAAAGCCTCAACCGAGGCAAACAGCCGGCCCCAATCATTTGCCGGAATAAAGTCGCCGTATCCCACGGTGGTAAGCGTGATAGCGGAAAAATAAAGCGAGACGATACCATCGTGAAGCACTGCCGCGGGGCAGGCAACGTCCACCGGCAAGCAGTGAGTTGAATATAACCCAGCAGTTTTAAAGAAAAATGCGAAAACAATAATATAATTCAAAATCATAAGCAGGATTGCAAGCAAAAACCGCCTGGATTTTATCGAGACGCGGGAGATCCGGAAGAACAGATAAAAAAGTACAGCGAAATAAGCCGGCATCAAAATTGCAAATTTCCAGACACCGGAATACCGGACACCTGCAGAGGGCAAGACCAAGTCCCGCAAAAGAAAAGCGGTGAAGCAAGTCACCACTAGAAACCATAAATAGAGCTTGTGATTGCGGCGAAGTTCGTGGAGCGCTTGTTGCAGGCTGTGGGCCACGAATGATCTCCTTCCCCGCTTTTAAATCGAACCTGCAAGTGATTGCGTTAGCTAATCGCCCATGGCGACTTTCTCTGCCCAAGTATCAAACAAAAACATTTAGCCTGGGTCAAGCCTAAGAAGCTTCAGGTTATTTTCCTCATAATGCCCGCTCCCGTGATTTCGCTGACCTCCGCAAGGCTGTGGAAAGCGTATCACTCAAGGGCGAGAAGCCATCGCCCGCCGCAGCTGTACACTAAGCGCTTAGCCCAACACCGCCACTGCAACCCCCTAGGGCGAACTTGTCATCGCCTTCGAAACAATATAGCTGCCACCGGTCGATGCCGCGTCGGCCAAGATGCTCACAATCGAGATCCACCCGGATGGTTCAGGACGTCTCACTGGGTGGTCAGGCGCCAGACGCTCCAAAACAATCGCCCGCTTCTCAGCATCACGCCAACGCCGTCGCGCACCGCGTGTGATAACTTCAACTCGTTCCATCAGAGCGCTCATATAGAGCGCATAGGAGCCCTCCTTCGGTCTTTTTTAGAACGACCCGGCCAAATCGAGTTATCGTCCATCTCGATAAAATCTGCTGCTACCTGAATTATGTTCCTGGCGAGTTTCAAAAACCATTCCGTGACCGCCCTCCAATGTTCATAAAGGTCGGCATCGCCGGGTGAAAAAATCCAGACCAGCTTTTTCCAAGTCATTCCCTCAGAGCGGGCGGCCGGATGCCGCAAGCCCGGCAAGTACGTGATTCGCAAGTTTGTCGACCCATTCGATGTCGAGCGGGCCGTGGGGGACGAGCATCCGGTAATAGATCGGGCCATAGAGCGCATCGACCGCGACTTCGAGATCGACATCCTCACGAATTTCCCCAAGCTGGATACCGTGCAGCAAAACGGCTTTGGCATCCTCGCGCCTTGGCCTTGCGAAGCCTTCGATGAAGGCCGAAATCGTGGCTGGATCCCGTTGGCCCTCAGCGATAATGGCTAACAGCATTCGTCCTACCGTGCCACTATAGACCTCGGCCACGCGGCGTAGCTGGTCCTTCAGATCTGCGACCGCCGAACCTGCTTTGAGGTAGCTGATCTTGGGTTCCGTAGCCGCCAGCAAGCCTGCGACCGCGAGGACCCCCTTATTCGGCCACCAACGATAGATAGTGGTTTTTGCCACGCCAGATCGCGCAGCGACGGCTTCGACTGTGAAGCCGCTAACCCCCTGTTCTTCGAGAACCGTATGCGCCGCCGCCAGTATCGCGGCCTTGGCACCGCTATCGCGGGGACGTCCTGCACGGCGCTTTATCTTAAGCATTTCGGCGACTTCTGCTCTCATTTTGTTCAACCTTTGCCCCACTTCAACATAGGTGCATTTTCTGCAGGCTAATCTTGCCTGCTTCAAAGCCACCTGTTAACTTATGCCGTTTTTTTTGGCTTGACCTTAATCATTCTCCCAATATACGCTACGGTAAGTAGCGTTTGTGGAGGTTTGATTTGAGCTTGTCCGAAGAGCAGGTGAGGTTCTTCCGTTCCTACGGATACCTTTCTCCGCTGACAGCCTTTAGCCCGCAGGAGACAGCCACTTTCCGAGCGCGGATTGAAGCGTTCGAAACCGATACGGGAGAGGAAGTTAACAAGCGCCTCAAGATCAAAGCTCACCTGGCATTTCCCTGGATATGCGCGATCGCGAGGCATCCGGCAATTGTCGGCGCTGTGCAGTCACTTATTGGCCAAGATGTCCTGTTATTTGGCACTTCCGCCTTTGCGAAGGATGCGCATGACGACCGCTTCGTCTCCTGGCACCAGGATTCCGCCTATTACGGACTCGATCCGCATGAAGAAGTGACTGTTTGGCTAGCATTGTCGACTGCTAGCCGCGAAAGCGGCTGCATGAGGGTTTTGCCTGGAAGTCATCTCGGTCCCGATCTCGTTCATCAAGAGACGTATGACAGCAAAAACCTGTTATCGCGGGGCCAATCCCTGCAGGGTATCGATGAAAATGCAGCGGTCGATATGCCGCTACTTCCCGGTCAGTTTTCCATGCATCATGAACGAACGGCCCACGCCTCGCCCCCTAATTTATCGGATGACCGGCGCATCGGGCTGGCATTCTTTTACATGCCGGCAGCGACACGTTCGACGCTTGGCCGGCGCTCGGCGATGCTCATCGCCGGCGAGGACTCAGGTGGTTTCTGGGATGCGGATCCGGAGGCCCGTTTTGATCTCGATCCGATTTCGATGCAGGCGCTCGACAATGTGTGGGCAGCGTATAGAAGCGAGGACGCCACCCGGCAAGCCGCCACGCCACGTGCGGTGTGAAGCCGACATAGAGCAATGACTTAACTGGCTTAAGCCGTGAAGGAGGGTCTGATGACGGATCATGTAACGCCGGAACTTTATGGGATCATTGAAGAGAAGGGTATCGACCATGTGATGCCTCAAGAGGCGCACGGTAGTCCGCGCGCGCTGTTCGGGCTCTGGATGGCGGCAAATGTGGAGTTTGCCACGATGACCACAGGCGCCCTGGCGACCGGCGTGTTCGGCTTGTCGGTTCCTGCGGCTGCTGTTTCCATCCTGCTTGCCAATATCGGCTCGGCTTTGCTTCTGGCAATGTTCAGCACGTTCGGGGTCGATTACGGACTGCCACAGATGATCCAAGGCACCCGGTGGTTCGGCAAATTCGGCAATAAACTGCCTGCTTTACTGAACTTTTTTGGCGGGTTTTCTTGGTTCGGCGTCAACACGATCGTCGGCGCATACGCACTTCAGACGATGCTGGGCATCGGCCTGATCCCGAGCGTGCTGATCCTTTCCGTGGTTCAAGTCGGCATGGCGCTGGTCGGCCATGACCTTATACAGACCGCGGAGAAGTATTTTTGCTACCTACTCGTGCTGGCATTCATTATTCTGTCGGTTGTGGCGCTGCGTCATATTGGGTTTTCCGCACCGGCTAATCCAAAGGCGATGGAAGCTGTCGGCGGTTTTTCCGGCGCCTTTCTGCTGACGACCTCGGTGATGGTCGGCTTCGCCGTAAGCTGGATACCCTATGCCTCGGATTATACGCGATACTTACAGCAGCCGAACCGGGCCGCCACCAAGCGGTTGGTGCTGGTCTACTCCTTTTGGGGTGCCGTTCTATCCATGGTGTGGATGGAGGTGCTGGGCGCAATAATCGGTGCATCGGTGTCGCTGGAGAAACCTTCTGACCTCTTCACTTCATGGATGCCGGCCTGGTTCAAGATACCCTTCCTCATCGCCGTGATAATCGGCACCATCAGCGCCAACCTTATCAACATCTATTCGGGTACGTTGTCGGCGCTGGCGGTCGGGATCAAGCTTAAGCAGCATTGGGCGGCGCTACTTACCGGTTCGATAGGCACGCTCATCGCGGTGCTGGCGGCAGCAAATTTCATTACCAATTACGAGGATTTCCTGTTCGTCCTCGGCTATTGGATTATGCCATGGGTCGCGATCACGCTTCTTGGTAATTACCTGGAACGCCGGTCGCGGCTGGGCGGCGTCAGCGCCGGATTCGTTGCCTGGCTCGCAACCATGATCCTCAGCGTGCCATTTTACAACCAGACGCTCTATACCGGCTTGTTTGCCCGCAGCTACCCTCAATTTGGCGACATCACCTTCATCGTGTCGTTCTTCGTCGGCGGGATTTTCTACCTGCTGCTGACCGCGCCGGCGCCGTCTACGTTAGCGGTTGCGGCCGAATGATACGCACCGCGGCCGGTGCTGAGATCATCTTACAACCATAGAAAGCATTAAGCATGGCAACATTCATACTGATCCACGGCTCCTGGCATTGGGGCGGATGCTACCTGAAAGTGGCCAATCTCCTTGCCGCGAAGGGGCATGTCGTCTCCTGCCCTGACCTACTCACCTGTGGGTACAACCCCGCGGCGCCAGGCACCGTGCCGGACCTGCCCGCTTACGTGGCGCCGGCACTCGAACTCCTTGAATCTGCTGAGGAGAAAGTCATCCTCGTCGGCCACAGCATGGGCGGCGTGTCATGCAGTTATCTTGGCGAGCTGCTGCCTGAAAAAATCTCCAGGATCGTCTATCTTGCCGCCTTTCTTTGTCCGGACGGAAAAACTGCGAATGACTACATCTTCTCGGACGCCTACATGAAAGATCCACTGGCGGCGGAATTCTTCCAGATCGCCTCGGCGGATCCCCTGGGCGTGCGGATAAACCTAGACGATGTCGATCTGGTAAAGGCGGCCTTCTATACAGATTGCAGCGATCATGACGTTTCCATCGCCGCCAAAAATGTCATTCCTGTCTGCCCCGTGGCCGCCAATATATGGGTGACCAAAATTACCGCCGAGCGCTTCGGCAGCGTCCGCCGCACTTATATCGAGTGCCTTGGGGACAAAGCGCTGCCGCTTACGGTGCAGCGGCAAATGCAGGCCGATGTCGCGGCCAGCGGGTTTGAAGTCGATACCCGCGCAATCCAAGCGAGCCATTCCCCGTTTTTCTCTAAGCCAGAGGAGCTGGCGGACATCCTACACAGCCTGGCGTGAGGCAAAACGTAATTCGCCGGTGGATTTTCAATGCGCCGCGTTGAGCCAATCTATGACAGGCATACCGCCATCCGAAGTGCGACCGCCTCCAGCAGTGCTAATTCAGCCGAGCGGATCATGCGCCAGCGAAGTCACCGTGCTGGAAGCAGACGCCGCTTCCGGAGGCCGTCGGCTGCTGTAGATCCTCGACGCCATGCCGAGAAATTTGATTTGCCACAAGTGAGCCGCGCGTGCGGCTAAGCCGCATCTACTGCATGCATTCAGAAACGGGCGGCACCGAACGCACGCCGCTTGCCGCCTGGCTGGACGTATGGACGCGAAGGCCAGGTAATATTCGAAACGAAATCACATGTGGGAGGCATCTCAGCCAAGCCGCAGCGGCGCTCGGCTGAACTCGTTTTGCGCGTCCACCAGCCGCGATAGCAGCGCCATGAACATAGCCCGATCGACGGGTGGGAGCGCCTCAATGGTACGTTCATGCGCGCGGCGTGCCGCACCCTGAATTTCTTTCAGCAATCTGGTGCCGCGCGGCACCAGATAGACCAGCTTCAACCGCTTGTCGCTGGCAGCAGCGATACGCCTGAGCATCATTTTCTTTTCCAGCCTTGCCACCACATTCGCCAATGTTGCGCGGTCCACGCCCACCTCATGGGCAAGGGTGGCTTGGTCCAGCCCAGGCTGCACCGCCACGACGGTCATGATGCTGTATTGTACGGGCGTGATATCGAACGCGGCGCATTCCTCAGCGAACAATGCCAGGTGAATTTGATGCATCCGGCGGATCAAAAATCCCGGCCGCGCTGCCAGTGGATACGTGTCGTTGTGCGAGACTTTCAAGTCGATCCTGTCCAAAGCGAGAAATCCGATTATTCGGTAATGGCAATGTAGCAGCCGGCAGCCGCGCCGCCAATTGCATGCGCAAAAGCGATGGCAAGGCAAAAGATGGGCGGGATCGGCGCATTATCACCGTGGCTTTCCGCCGCCGGTTTCTGGTGGAATGACTTGCCTCACGGGTTGCGGCCTGCTATCCATTCTAAATGGGATCCCAAATAAAAACCAAATTCACATCCGAAGTTAAAACTGGGCCGGAGCCGCAGCTTGTGGCCACCTTGCGCGAGGTGCCGGGCAAAAACCTGGCGCAGGATACCTTCGAGCGCATCAAGGAAGATATTTTCGGCTTCCATCTGCCGCCGGGTCAGCGCTATTCCGAACAGTCGCTTGCAACCCTCTACGGTGTCTCCCGCACGCCGCTGCGCTTTGCTTTGCATTCGTTGGCGCATCAGGGTTATCTGAACCGCTTGGAAGGCCATGCCTGCTGGCAGGTCCGCCCGCTCGACTTATCGCACTATGAAGACATTTATGATTTTCGCGTAGATATCGAGGTTCTTGCCGTGCGCCGCATCTGCGCCATGGCGCCGGCGCCCGATCTCTCGGCCTTGCGCGCCTTTTGGTGCGTGCCCAAAGCCAGCCGCATTACGGATGGTAAAATCGTCGGCGGCGCCGACGAGGCGTTTCACCGCACCCTCGTGGCATGCGCCGGCAACGCGGAAATGCTGCGGGTGTTTGAAGAGATGACAGAGCGCATCCGGATCATTCGCCGGCTGGATTTTACCAATGCCGATCGGATCGAAACCGCTTTTGTCGAGCATTCCAAAATGCTGGACATGCTGCGCGCCCGCAAAGCCGAGCAGGCGGAATTGCTAATGCGCGCGCATATTACCAGTTCCCGAACTGAAATCAGGCATATCACGCTGCATATGCTGTCGCTGGTCACTCCCACCGCCCGCAAAGCGGCCGGCAATTAACGGAGCCGATTGATGGACCAAAATGTTGAAAGATCCGCGTTACAGGGATGCGAAGACGCCGCATTGCTGAATGACTGGCACGTTGTAGCCTATGCCGCCGAGCTGATCCAAGGTGAATTATTGCCCGTTACCTTGCTGCAACGCGACCTGGTTTGCTGGCGGGAGAGTAACGGTACAGCGCATGCTTGGGAAGATTTATGCGTGCATCGTGGTGCCAGGCTTTCCAAAGGCTTCATTCAGAAAGACAGGCTGGTTTGCCCTTATCACGGTTGGAACTATGACGGCACTGCCCAGTGCGTGCTGATGCCCGCCGCACCAAACGAGCGGCCAATGAAAAAGGCCAAGGCGATCGCCCATGCCTTACGCGAGCAATATGGCTTCATCTGGGTGTGTCTCGGCACGCCGGCAAACGATATCCCGGCCTTCCCCGAATGGGACGATGCCGCCTACAAAAAAGTCCATTGCGGGCCTTACAAATTCAAATCCGGCTACCGGGCCATCGAGAACTTCACCGACCCTACGCATTTTCCATTCGTGCATGCCGGCGTGAACGGCATTTTGGCGGAGCCGGACACCATCCTGCCTTATGATGTGACCGAGGATGAAAACGGCCTGTCCACCTCTGAAGTGCGCGTCACCCAGCCTTACGGCGATCCGCGCAACATTCCCGTTATAGCCTATTACGCGTATAAAATAATGCGGCCGCTCGTTTCTTATTTCAAAAAACGCGTCGTCATTGCCGACCCGGATTACCAGGATTCCGGCAGCCCGGATGACCGCTTCTGCACTTACCTCACCGCCCAGCAGGTCGATCCGGTAACCAGTATCGTCCGCATCTGCTGCGCCATGAACTTCTCGCCAGAGCCCACCGACGAGCAGGTCCGCAAACGCCAGGATCTGGTTTACGAACAAGACAGCGCGATCGTGGACACGCAGCGCCCGGAGCGGATTCCCACCGAGCTGCGCTACGAACTCCATCACCGCACGGATCTTCTGGGCCAGAAATACCGGAGCTGGATGCGTAATATGGGTATCACCTATGGAACGTTCTGAGGCCGGTTTCCAACTCGTTTTAGCGGCATCCGGCCGCGAGTTCTGGATCGAGGAAGGCCGAAGCATCCTCTCCGTGCTAATCGAAGCCGATATTGATGTCGCCTATTCCTGCGAAGAAGGCATTTGCGGCGCTTGTGAGGCGAAAGTCATCTCAGGCACCCCGTTGCACAAGGACACGGTTTATACCGAACAAACCCATATTCAAAAAAATACGATGATGATCTGCGTGTCAGGATGCACGTCAAAGCAACTGGTCCTGGATCTGTAAAAGCATAGGTAAGTAAAGCAGCCGCGCTTTGAAAAAAGCGGCGCAAAATATTTCACTCTGGTCGATGGGCTGCGTTTGCAATAAACCCATGGGCAATAAAAGCCCACGCTCCAGATTGATGAAAGTCTTTTTGCTTCTTTTTCTACAGAAAAAGAAGTGCTTTCTTTAGTCGGCGTAGTTTGCGCCCTGTCGGTCCAATAGTAACTTCAGCTCTTTGAAATGCGCATGCGCAAAGGCGCCGCCATCTTCCCATGAACGCGCGGTCTTTTCAGCAATTTCGTCGGAAATGATGTTCAGCTTCTGGTTCGTCGAATACGCCAGAACCAGGGTCCGGCAGGCGCGTTCCAGATGGTACATCGCGTCGAACGCCTCGGCAATCGTTGGGCCGGCGACCAGGACGCCGTGATTGCCCATCATGAGAATGGATCTGCCACCCATCGCGTTGCAAAGGCGCTGGCCTTCCGCGGCATTATCAGCCATGCCGCCAAACTCGGTATCCATGGCCACTCGTTGAAAAAACCGCGCGGAAGTCTGGTCGACCGGTTTGATCGCGGGATCGGCAAGGCAGGACAAGGCGGTAGCGTAGGGCGGATGCAGATGTAGGATGCAGCGCGTTTGGGGAAGCTGCGCGTGCATGCTGCCGTGTATTATCCAGGCCGTGACGTCGACGCCATCCGGTGCGGATTGACTGAACGCAAAATCCAACACTTCGAGATCGGAGGCGCGGATTGCGGAAAAATGCCGCCAGAGCGGATTGATCAGAAAGCGGTTCCCCGGCAGGGCCACGCTGAAATGATTCGCCACAGCCTCTGTCCAGCCGAAATGCTCGGCCAGGCGAAAGGCCGCGGCAAGATCGACGCGGAGTTGTTGTTCTTCATCCGTTGTCGAAGCGATAACGTGGCTGCCATCCATGGTACGTCCTTCGCAGATCAGCGTGGTTCGGAGGTCAGTTTTCACCCGCCCTTGCAGCTTGGCAAGGGCGGGGCGACGCAAGCCAGGTCCAGCAACGACCGCGTGAGGCTGCCCTCGGGTGATTGCAGTTCATCGAGGATGGTAAAATGGTTGGCATGCGGCACCGGCAGCAGGATGCCGGGCACATGCGCGGCTGCTCGGATTGCATGCAGATTGCGGCTGTCATCGATCAAGGCAGGCAGTTCTGCTGTGCCATACGCAATCGCGAGGGGCTTTTGGATGGGGTTCGACCGCGTCGGCGAGAGGCTGCGAATTTCTTCATCCGTCAAGCCAAGCTTTTCGTTCAGATAGGTGTCGCGTAGCGGTCCGAGTTCGAATACGCCGGAAATGGCAAGTCCGGCGGTGATCGACGCATGGTCAAGCAGCATGGCCGTGAGTTGGGCGCCGGCGGACCAGCCGCCGAGAAGGAATTTGCCCTGCAGCCCGTGCGCGCCGCCATGCATGGCCAGCCAGTCCAGCGCATCCCGCAACTCTTCGATGATCTGACTCAGGCTGGCCTGGGGCGCCAGGCTATAGCCGGGCATGGCGACGGACCAGCCATGCGCCGCCACGCCGACCGCGAAATGCGAAAAATCTTCGCGCCGGTTCATCTGCCAATAGCCGCCGTGAATGAAGATGAGGCAGGGATTCGTGGCGTTCTGCGCCGGAAAAATATCCCATTTGGTGCGCTCGTTTGGCCGGTAGGAAAGATCTAGATGACCGGCATGCATGCTGCGATACGCGGCGGCTTTTTCATTTCTAATCTGGATCAGCTCCTTGCTGTCCGGGACCGCCAGCGCATTGTTATAGGCCGCATCGCGGGCTGCAATGCTCAAGCTTCCCCAGTTCATGCGGCAGCAAGTTCCATGGCCGGCGGTACCAAGGGGCTGTTGGCTTCGAACCGTTTGCCTGCGCGCAGGCAAAACAGCGGCATCAGCATTTGATTTGCGGTCAACGTCACGCCGCTATTATCCGCTAGTTCAAATGCGCCTTCGCGCAGTTCCAGCACGGAGATGTCTGCGGTTCTACCAGGCGCGATCGTACCAAGCCGGTCCGATTGTCCCAGCATCTTCGCAGGGTTACTGGTAACGGTAGCAACCACCTCGCCTAGCCCAACGCCCATGGCCAGCAGCTTGCTCATTGCATTGGTAAGATTGAAGGGTGCCACGCCAAGGAAGGGATTTTCAAAGATATCCGCCCCGGCATTTGGTGTTTTGACATTATAGCCATGCATGTCGGCGCCGAGCGTATAGGGCCGTATGCCGGCGGCCAAGGTTTGCCGCGCCATCTCGAAACTGAAATGCGAGCCATGACCGACATCCACGGTAACGCCACGTTCCAGCGCTGCCCAGACGATGGGATGCACCTGCATCGTTTCCTGCGAAATGAAGCCGCCGGGATGGCGGGTGAAAGGGTGCGCCAGGATATCGCCGGCATCCATTAAAGGGACAAGTTCGCGCACAAGTTCGTCAGGGTCGATATGCGTGCCCAGTTTTTCCGGCCAAAGCTGACCCAGATGGATATAAAGCGGCAGCTCGGCCTCGCGCGCAATCTGCTTGCCGAGCCTGATGACATCGAGCCCCCAGCGGGAGGCGCCGCCGATTTCCGCATGCGCCTTGATACCGCGCACGAGGTCAGGGTTTGCACGGGCCACGCGAACCGTGTGCGCAACGTTCACCTGCTCCGGCCCATATAATTCCGGGTAGTAATGCCCTTCCAGGCCGCCGACGAGGTAGGCGGAGATGAAACAGAGTACGTCGGTATGGGAGGGCTCCGCAATATAGGCGCGGAAGCCCGGCAAGGTCATGCAGCTTGGGCCGCCTTGATCGACGACCGTGGTAACCCCTGAATAGACGCCGACGAGATCAGCATTTAGTCCGAACTTTCCGGTGACGTGCTGATAGACATGGCCATGCGTGTCGATCATCCCGGGCAAAACAAGTTTGCCCCCAAGGTCGATAACCTCACGCGCCCGATCCACGGGCAGGCTGGGATCTATCGCAATGATTTTGGTGCCGCTAACCGCTATATCGAAAACGCCGTCGCGGCCGGCTGCCGGGTCGATCACACGGCCATTTTTCAAGAGCGTTTCGAAAGGAATTGTCATGGGCAACTCATCAATCCAGGATAGAACGTAAGCATACTGACGATCGACTTACCGCGCAAGACATTCGATTTTTTCAGAATACCGCCTGCCGGGAAATTGCCAATTGAAATCGCTGCGGCGTCAAAACAACAGGCCTTTTTCCAGCATCCCATGCACGCCCTTCTCGCCGTTGACGGTCTGCGTCACGTGAAAATCGACAGCCAGCGAGCAGGTTTTATATGCCTCAACGCGGCTCATATCGGTGCGGAGGCAGACAAAATCGATCATCTCGCGAACCGCTTGCTGGTGAGCCCGGAACAAATCCTCGTCTATTCCCATGCTGATGTAATGGGTCGGTGTTTCCGCCCGCGGAAAAGCAAAGCCTTTTGCGCCAGGGTCAGCGTTGCGGTGCAGAATGAAGGTGAAGCGACCGTTGAGTGAAATTTCCAGGGCGGTGACGCAGACCTCGCCATCGCCCTGCATGCCGTGGCCGTCGCCGCAGGAGAAATTTGCGCCAGGGACGGCGACGGGTAGAAATAATGCGCTGCCGGCAATAAGCTCCCGATTGTCCAGGTTGCCGCCATGCTGGCGCGGCTCCTTGCTGGATAATGCACCGTAAAGCGGCGCCGGCGCGTTGCCCATGACACCGAAGAACGGGCGGAGTTTGAGTTCCGGCCCCCATTGCAGCCGAGCGGTCCCGGCCGCGCGGTCCACGGGGATGTAGGAGATATCACGCTCGGGGAATTCTTCCGGCAAGGTGCCAAGCAGCGGGAAGATGCCGCACCAGCCCCAATCCATGCCGATTTCGATGGCGTCGATGCGCACTTCCAGCATGTCGCCAGGCAGCGCGCCCTCGATCGCGACCGGGCCGGTAAGGAGATGTGGGCCGAGATGCGGCAATTTGGCGGCATGAATGGCAGAAAGCGCCGGCGGGATAGCAAAGCCGGATCCCGGCATTTCCCAGGCGGCGCCCGAAAAGGTTTCGATCACAACGATATCGCCCGATTGCACCGTCAGCACCGGCGGAAACGATGCATCAAAGATGCCGAAGCGGACGGTTTCCGGCGTTGCCATTAAAGAATGGTTTGTCACCTCAGGCAGCTTTCCGGTTGGCGATGTATTCGGCTTGCCGGATGGCGAGTGCGACAATGGTAAGTGTTGGGTTGCAGGCGCCGCCGCTGGCGAAGGCGCTGCCATCGGCGATGAACAGGTTTTTTACCTCATGCGTCTCGCCATGGCGATTGAGCACGCCGTCCTCGGGCCGCGCGCTCATGCGGTTGGAGCCGAGGTTATGGCTGGCGGAATATGCCGGCGCCTGAATGCTGCGCTTGGCGCCCGCGGCCTGGTGAATTGCCGTCAACGTCTTGTAGCCGTGATTGCGCATCAGAAGGTCGTTGGCGTGTTCATCGTAATGTAGGTTGGCGACGGGAACGCCAAAGGCATCGGTTTCGGTGGCGCTTAGCGTGACGCGGTTATCTGGTTGCGGCATGTCCTCGCCGGTCATGAAAATCCCGGCCATTTTGCTGTATTGCTCCATTACTCCGGCAAAATCCCGGCCCCACCAGCCCGGATCCAGCGAAGCGGCGGTCACCGGCAGCCCCATGGAATTCAGCTCGATATAATAGCCGCCGGCGAAGCCGCGCGTTGCGTCATGCACGACAAAATCCTTGATCACGCCGGCCATGATTTCACCGCGATGCATGTTCACCGGCTGTTCGAAAATCGACCAGACGGTGAGGATGATGTGGCGCAGATAATGGCGGCCGACATGGCCGAAGCCATTGGCCAGCCCATTCGGATATTTCGCGCTGGCCGAATGCAGCAACAGCCTGGACGATTCCACGCAATTTCCTGCCAGCACCACCATGGCGGCCGCCTGCCGTCGGGTAGTTCCAGCGGCGTCGACATAGACGACGCCGCTGGCTTCGCCTTCTGGCGAGTGCTCGATTTTTATGACGCGCGATTGCGGGCGCAGATCCAGCCGGCCGGTGGCCAGCGCGCGCGGGATTTCGGTATTAAGGGTAGACCAGCGCGCATCATGTTTGTCACCCGAAGCGGTGAAGCCATCCTGAATGCTGGCCGGCCTGCCATCATAGGGCAAAGCATTGATCGCGTGGCTGCCGGTGGAGATCTGTTGCAGTCCAAGGCGCTTGGCGCCCCAGTACATGACCTTGAAATTATTATTGGCCGGCAGCGCCGGCAACCCGTTGCTGCGGGTGACACCCATCTTACGCTCGGCCGCTTCGTAGTAAGGGGTGAGTTCTGCAAGCGTCAAAGGCCAGTCGATCAGGCTGGCGCCGGGGATGTCGCCGAACAGGCTGCGGGCGCGCATTTCATTTTCGGTAAAACGGTAGGTGCAGCCCGACCAATGGGTCGTCGTGCCGCCAACCACCTTGCAATGCCAGGACGGCGCGTTCGGGTAATCCTTGGCGACCCGCCAATTGCCCGAGGCGGTGCGTTTGTCCAGCCAGGACAGCATATCATAGGCGGCCCAATCGTCATTGACGAAGTTGTCCTTGGTCAAATGTTTGCCGGCTTCCAGCAGCACGACCTTCAAACCGCGCTGACAAAGCTCATTGGCCAAAGTGCCGCCGCCGGCGCCGGAGCCGATGACGACGATAGTGTCATCATCATTGAAATCGTAAACGGGCATCAACCAATCCTATTCAGAGATCATTCGGTAAAGCAGGCAGCCAGTCGAGGTCATTGAACCCGCGGCGGAGATAGCCGCCCAGATGGACCGATGCGCCTTCGTAGCCGAAGGCGGCCCAAACTTCGACGTTGTCGTAGAAATACCGGATGGCAAAGCGCTGCACGAAGAAGAACTCGGCCGTCGATTCGATTTGCTTCAGCACCCCCACGCGATAGGTTTCCGCAAGTTCCGGAAACGGCAGCGGGTATAGCTCGGCAAGCAAGCCGCAGAAACGCCGCAGCATCGCCGCTGCTTCAGGCGCATGCGCAATTCGGTCCCAATGGTAGACGACGCGGCGATAGCAGGCTTCCGGAATCGTGTCATGCGGGCAGAGTGTGTGTACCGTGGCGCAAAGTAACTCGGCTTGCGCCGCATCGAGGTTTTTCAGCGCATTAAGCCATTCCGGGCCGTCCGGCACCGGCAGCGGCGGCGGCAATGCGGGGTCCTTATACGCGATGGTGAGGCTTTGGGCGTTTTGCATCGACATTCCTGTTAGGGTTTAGGCGGCGTAGCCCGGGTTGCAACGGTCCAGCCGGCGCATCATCGCTGCCAGGTGGGTTTGCGCCGCCAAGTGGCGCTCCTCCACCATCTGCACCGCAGTGCGTGCGGCAATGTCAGAGGTTATGAACCGCAACGCTTCGCCGGAATTACGCGCCAACCATTGGTCGCGCGCGGCAATTTCAAAATAGTGCAAATCGTAGAGGCATTCGGCAATGCTGCGGCCGATGATCATGACGCCGTGATTGGCCATCAGCAGCACGTCCTTGTCGGAGAACGCGGCGAAGATCAGCTCCGCCTGCGCATCGTCGAGCACTAGCCCGCCATAGGTTTCAAGATAGGCGGTGCGCTCGATATAGCGCATCGAGCTTTGGTTGATGGGAAGGATGCGCATATCGGCCAGGCTCGCCAGGGCGGTGGCGTAGGGCATGTGACTGTGCATGATGCAATGCGCGCGCGGAATTTCCGCGTGAATGCGGGAATGCGTGAAAAACGCGGTGGGCTCCCAATGCCCGGCGCCGGCGACGATGCGGCCCTCCAGATCGACCTTGATCAAACTGGAAGCCGTCACTTCCTCGAATAGCGGACCAAAGGGTTTGAGCAGAAAATGTCCGGGGTCGCCCGGTATGGCACAGGAGAAATGGTTGAAGACGCCGTCATCGAGATTTTGCAGCGCGGCGATGCGGTGGGCAGCGGCAAGCTCGATGCGCAGCTTGGCTTCGGTGGCGATCGGCGGCGATATGTCCATCAGACGGCCAGGTCCAGCAGGCAGTGCATCAGCCCGTCGACATCCGATAGAAAGGGGGAGTGATCTGTCGGCAATTCGTAGCGTGTGGCGCACGGCGTGTTGATGCGCATCTGGCGCTGATAGGTGGCGGAAACCGCCTGATCCAGGCTGCACTCGATATCGGCACGCGGCAAGCTGCCAAACCTTGTCTGGCTGACGCTGAGCGGGGTGGCGTAGACTGCCGTAGGTTGCGCGCGCAACTGCCCGGCCGCCCAGGCGGCGTCCGCCGGCAAGCAGCAATTGTAGAATACCGATTGTGCCGCCGTCGCCGGGAAGGAGGCGAGTGCGCCATCATCCGAGATGCGCATATTCTTGAGGACGAGATCGTCAACGCCGAGCTCGGCATGGTCGGCGAGAAAGGATTGCAACGTCTCCCCGTCGCGCAGAAGCAGGCCGCTGACATACACAAGTTTTAAGATATGTTGCGCCACCAGCTCTGCCGCCTGGGTAATGACGAGTCCGCCCATGCTGTGTCCAACCAGGATCACCGGCTCGCCGGCTTGCACCACGGCCTCCGCCACTAAAGCAGCATAGGTATCGAGATTTTCCGGTGTCGCCGATGCGAGGTCAGGCGCTGCGACCGAATGCCCCGCCGCCTGCAGCAGCGGAGTAATTCGCGACCAGCACCACGGGCCGTGAAACGACCCGTGGACCAGAACAAAGTAAGCCAAAGTCCAGCCTTATTCTGCAGCGTAAGCTGGAGTTGCGGTCTTCGCGCGGCTGCGGGACACGAAGTAGTAGACCGGGCTGATGACGATGAGGCAGACGATCCAGGAGATGTCGGCTCCGCCCATCATTTTCGCGAGCGGCCCGGTGTAGAGATCCTGTGACATGAACGGCACTTCGATAAGGATGCCAGCGAAATAGCAGATAATCGCCGGCCACTGGAATCGTCCGTAGATCCCGCCATCGGATTTCACGAAGGAAGAAACGTCGTAGGAGCCGTGCCGCACCAGATAGTAGTCCACCAGGTTTATCGCGGTCCAGGGCACCAGCACGTAAAGCAGCACCAGCAGAAAATTCATGTAGCTGGTCAGGAAGTTCGCCTGGCCGACAATGCCCACCGTTACGGCGAAAGCGAAGATGAGGAAGCTGGTGACGACCCGCGCGGTCATTTTCGGCATCCAGTCGGTTACGAAGGTCTGTACGAAGGTCAGCACCGCCAGCACACCGCAATAGATGTTGATCGCCGTGGCGCAGGCAAGCGCGATGGTGAAGATCACCATGATCGGTATCATCATTCCGCCGGCGGCATGTGCGAAGCCGGTTACGACGCTGCCGTTGCCGATAATCAGGCCGATCATGGCGCCCAGTATCATCGGCAGGATGGAACCCAGAGAGGTTCCCCAATACGTGCCCCAGAAAGCTGGCACGACGCCGATATCCTTGGGCATATAACGCGTATAATCCGAGACATAAGGTGCATAGGAAAGCGTCCACAGCGCGCCGACCGATGCCGCGCCGATGAAATTCGGCAAGGTGAAAACGCCGGTCGTCATGAATTTTGCCGGCAGCCCGACAAAAAAGATCAACGAGACAAATACCGCGAGCAAGGCAAGGCCGCTGACGACTGAAACATACTTGCTGTACTCGTGAATAAGGTCATACCCGTAAACTGCCGCGATCAGACTGACGACGCCCAGAATGACCACACCGGTATTGATGCTGATGCCCGGAATGGCGGTATTAATGGACTGACCGCCCAGCACCATGTTCGAGGCAATGAAGCCGAGATACATTAGAATGACGGCGGCCACGACGAGCAGGGACCCTATGGAGCCGAATTGCCCACGTGTCTGCACCATCTGCGGCACGCCAAGCTGCGGACCCTGCGCGGCATGCAGGGCCATGAAAATCGTACCCAGCATAATCCCTATGATAAGGGCCAGACAGGCCGGAAAGAGATTAAGGCCGAACAATGTGGTGGCCAGCGCGCCGGTTACAACGGTAAGCATGTTCATGTTGCAACCGAACCAGATGGTAAACAGATAGGAGCCGGTGCCGTGACGCTTGTCCAACGGTATGGGTTGGATGGTGTTGTGTTCAATCGCTGAAAGCGGTGGTGAATCCATTTAAAAATCTCCCAGGCAGAACACTGCCAGTTGTGACTAGCTTGACCGGATCCATGATCGTAGCGCGTGCCCTGAGAGATTTGATGCCGCCCGGTAGATTTGGTTTCTACCGTTGCAGCATTTTTGGTTGTCAAATATCGGTAGCATACTGCTCATCTTCGTCAACTTTAAAATACCATGTCTCGAATGAGAAAATTCTGACCCGCAGCGTTGCCGGAGTGCTTTTAATGCGTGATTTTCATATTCCCGGGCGCAGCGCCGTCTATGCCACAAGGGCGATGGCTGCGACTTCGATGCCGGAAGCGACGTTGGCCGCAATCGAGATGCTGCGCGCCGGCGGCAATGCGTTGGACGCCGCGATCACCGCCGCTGCGGTGCTGGGCGTGGTTGAGCCGCAATCGACCGGCATCGGCGGTGATTGCTTCTGTTTGTATAAGCCGTCCGGCAAACCGGTCATCGCCATGAACGGATCCGGTCGCGCGCCGGCGGCGATGAGCATGGACGCGCTGGAGTGGGCGGGAATATCCGAGCTGAGCGAGATCTCTCCGCATACGGTCACTATTCCGGGCGCGCTGAGCGCCTGGGAGAAATTGTTGGCGGCACATGGCCGCAAAGGGCTGGACGAGGTTTTGCAGCCTGCCATCCGGTTCGCCGAGGAAGGCTATGCCGTTGCCCCCCGCGTCGCGCTGGACTGGCGGCTCTGGGAACACAAATTGCGCGCCGCCGGCAACCAGGATCTGCTGGTGGACAATGCGGCACCCGGGATCGGCCGGATCATGCGTCTGCCGGCTTTGGCGGCAAGCTTGCGAAAAATAGCAGCTCAAGGTGCGAAGGCGTTCTATGTTGGCGAAATGGCGGCAGCGATGGTGCGAACGCTGCGCGCCCGCGGTGGACTGCAAACGGAAGCCGATTTCGCCAATGGCCTGCACGCCGCGGAATTCGTAAACCTCATTTCCACGGGGTTTGCAGGTCACGACATCTGGGAGTGCCCGCCCAACGGCTCGGGGATTGTCGCGCTGATGATCATGGCGATTCTGGATGGTTTCCCGCCGGTGCCAAAGGCAGATCCGCTGAACCCGCTGCGCCTGCACCGGCATATTGAAGCGGCGCGGCTGGTTTACCGCGACCGCGACGCCTTTCTAGCCGATCCGGCGGCAATGACCGTCTCCTCCGATGCGTTATTGCGGCCGGAATATATTGCCGGCTTGCGCGCGTTGATCGATGACAACGCGGCGCGGCGAGACCTGCCGCCGCCGGGAGAACTCGCCGGCAATACAGTTTATATTTCGGTGGTGGATGAGGACGGCAATGCCTGCAGCTTCATCAACTCGCTGTTCCAGGAGTTCGGTTCGGGCATCATGGCGCCCGGCACCGGGGTTTTACTGCAAAACCGCGGGCGCGGTTTTCGGCTGCAGCGCGGCCACCCGAACTGCATCGGCCCGAATAAGCGGCCGATGCACACCATCATCCCTTCGATGGCGACCAAGGCGGAGCGCGCGGAACTGGTGTTCGGCGTGATGGGCGCGCATTACCAGCCCATGGGCCAAAGCTGGGTACTCGCAAATATTCTGCAATATGGCTGCGATCCGCAAACGGCGATCGATCTGCCGCGGCTTTTTCCCTATGCCGGGAAAGTCGAGGTCGAGGATGCGGTGCCGCTGGAATTGCGGGATGCATTAAGCGCCAAAGGCCATTTGATCGCCACCGATCTGCCGATACCGCATGGCGGCGCGCAAGCGATCCGGATCGACCATGCAAACGGCGTTCTTATTGGCGGCTCGGATTCGCGCAAGGATGGCTGTGCGCTTGGTTATTGAATTTTCACACCCTGAGAAACCGATGGCATGCATATATCCCGAAGCCTAGGATCTGATTGACGGGTTCCGTACCGGATATCTTCGCCGAAGCGGGACTGCCCGAAGGCGTGCTCAATGTCATCCCGGGGCCCGCCGCCCAAATCGGCGAAAAACTGCTTTCCGATCCTCGGGTGCGCATGTCACCTTCATCGGCTCAACCCAGACCGGCCGGCACCTAGCGGTGGGATCCGCCAAGCATCTCAAGCGCTTTACACTGGAAATGGGTGGCAAGAGTCCGTCCATTATTCTGGCTGACGCGGATTTGGATCATGCCGTGTTGGATCACGCCGTGGATGCAGTTGCTTCGGCATTTTCCTGCACCAGGGCCGGGTTTGCATGGCGAACTCAAAAATCATCGTCGAGGCGCCGATTTTTGAGAAGTTCTGTAAGCTATTCAAAGCGAAGGCGAAACCATTCCGGCCGGCGAAGCGCGCGACCCGGGCACGGGTATAGGACTGTGATCCGGCCAACAAAGGCCATGGGCTGTGACGGCGCCCACGCCCACGACCCGGCGCGGAAGGAGTTTTTTGGTTCTTTTTTCAAAAAAGAACCGCTTGCTTCCGTTTCAGGACAGCGTTGCGATTAATCGGTCCAGAAAATCGTCACAGGCCGCCAGCTCATGGCGGGTGATATATTCATCCGGCTTATGCGCGCGGTCAATGCTACCGGGGCCGCAGATAATCGTTTCAACTCCAAGCATTTCGGTAAACAGGCCGGCTTCGGTCCCAAAATCTATCTTATGCGTCTGGCTCTGCCCGGCAGCGTTAAGCGCAATACCGATGATCTCCGCGTCGTCCGAGAGCTGCATGCCGGGATAGTCGCTGGTGATGCGCAGTTCCACGGCGCCCCCAGGGTGACGGTCCGCCAGCTTTCCGCCTTCGGCGCGAAGGTGCTGCAGAATGGCGTCTGTGTCCTCTCCGGCCAGATACCGGATTTCGAAACCGATCTCGCAACGATCCGGTACGATATTCGTGGCGATGCCGCCTTTGATAATCCCGGGCTGCAGACTGGTATGGGGGAATGGATAGGCATCGTCCCGCCTGCTAGCTGCAAGTTCCGATTGCAGCTTAGTCATCTCACCCAGCATTTCACCGGCCATCGTCACGGCGTTGCAGCCTAGAACTGGGTTGGCGGAATGGGCGGCCTTGCCGCGGCAGCAGATGCAACCGGCGATCTTGCCTTTATGGCCGTTGACGACACGCATTTCTGTCGGCTCGCCGATCACCGCGGCCTGCGCGGTGAAACCTGATTTCTCCATCCGAGTCAGCAGATCTCGCACACCGACACAGCCGATTTCCTCATCATAGGAAAAAACCAGATGCAGCGGGCGGTTGAGTTTTGCGATATCACAGCGTTCCGCGGCGGTGAGCATGGCGGCTAAGAAGCCCTTCATGTCGGAACTGCCGCGCGCATATAACGCGCCGTCTTTTTCAGTCAGGCTGAAGGGATCGCTATGCCAATCCTGGCCGGTCACGGGCACCACATCCGAATGGCCGCACAGCACCAGCCCGTCCCCGGTCGACGGGCCGAAGCTTGCCAGCAGATTGAACTTGCCGGGCAACGCTCCGGCCAAGGTATGGATGCTGCCGCCGGCGTCGGTGATGCGCTGCGCCGCATAGCGGATCAGCGTCTCGTTGCTGCAGGCGCTGACGGTGTTAAAGCCTGCCAGCGTGACCAGGGTTTCCACGGTGTTGGACATGCCATCCAGCATAGAGCGGCCGCGAGATGCGGGAAAGCCGCATTCGATTGGCTAGTTTTGCACCAGCCACCTGCCATATGCCTACAAATCACGCTCGCTGCGTTTTTGTAGAGGCATTCCATCAAAAAAATCGATGTAACAGCCGAACCGCTTCATGTTAACTGGGGTCTTCGCTAAGCATCTAGGGCAAGGGTTCAAATATGTCAGTTGAACGCGTCGAAACGCTCGTTATCGGTGCCGGCCAGGCAGGCGTGGCGGTGAGCGAACATCTCGGCAGGCAAAGCAGACCGTATCTGGTGCTGGAGCGCGGCCGCATCGCCGAGCGCTGGCGAACGGAGCGCTGGGATACGCTGGTGGCAAATGGCCCGGCCTGGCATGACCGGTTCCCAAACCGGCAATTCGCCGAAACACCGCCGGATGGCTTCGCTTCCGCCGGGGAAATCGCTTCCTATCTAGAAGCCTATGCAACGCAGGTAAATGCGCCCATCCGCACCGGCGTAACAGTGAAGGAGCTGCGCCAGGCAGGGGAAGGATTCATTGCGGAAACGCAGCAAGGCAGGATCGAGGCCAGGAACGTCATTGTCGCAACCGGGCCTTTTCAAAAGCCGGTAATCCCGCCGATCGTGCCCGAGCGCGCCGGCATAACGCAAATCCATTCCGCGCATTACCGCAACCCAACGCAACTTCCGGAAGGTGCGGTGCTGGTCGTGGGCGCCGGATCCTCCGGCGTGCAGATCGCCGAGGAACTCCGTAAATCCGGCCGCCAGGTTTTTCTTTCCGTCGGTCCGCATGACCGGCCGCCGCGTGCCTATCGGGCCAAGGATTTCTGCTGGTGGCTGGGTGTGCTTGGAATGTGGGATGCGCAAGTGGTGACGCCGGGCAAGGAGCATGTGACCATTGCGGTCAGCGGCGCCAATGGCGGCCATACTGTGGATTTTCGCGATCTGGCGGGAAACGGCATTACGCTCTTGGGGCGCACTGAACACTGTGAGAACGGCGTGCTGCGTTTGGCAGCCGACCTGGCCGCAAATATTACAGCCGGAGATGCCAATTATCTGGCGATGCTGGACGCAGCAGACGCCTATGCGCGTGAGCACAGGCTGGCTTTGCCGGAAGAGCCGCAAGCGCACGAACTGGGGCCTTTGCCGGAATGTGCAGCCGATCCGTTACGGGCGCTGGACCTGGCCGCTTCCGGCGTGACATCGATCGTATGGGCGACTGGCTACGCGTTGGATTTCAGTTGGATCAAGCTGGATATCTTTGATGCCTCCGGCCGCCCGCGCCACAACCGCGGCGTTTCCGAAATACCTGGGCTATATTTCCTCGGTCTGCCCTGGCTTTCACGACGGGGGTCTGCTTTCATTTGGGGCGTCTGGCATGACGCCGCTTACCTCGCACAGCATATCACTTCGCGAACCGCCCAGAAGGAGCACGCATGATTCACAAACGTGTTCGTCCGTTCAACACCAAGGATACTTATCCCGAGCAGCAATTGGACAATGATCTTTGCCAGGCGGTGGTCACCGGCAAAACGATCTATCTGCGCGGCCAGGTTGCACAGGATCTGGATACGCGGGAGAATGTCGCGGTCGGCAATCCTGCAGACCAGGCGGAGAAGGTGATGGAGAATATCTCTCTGCTGCTAAATGAATGCGGTGCGACGCTTGGGCATATCTGCAAAGTGACGGTCTACCTCACCGATATCCGCCATCGCGAGCCGGTCTACCGTGTTCTGGGCCGTTGGATGAAAAATGTGCATCCGGTCTTCACCGGCCTGGTCGTCGTCGCATTAGCGCGTACCGAATGGCTGCTGGAAGTCGACATCATCGCGGAGTTCGAGTGAGCTTCGTCTATTCATCTCCCGGAACGCCGTAGGCAGGTGCGGTGGAAGGATCAAGCGCCCGGGTCACATAATCATGCATTTGCGGCGCCCATAAATTCCAAAGCCGGCCAAGCTCGGTCAGCGGTGCATCGTGCCAGTCCACGCGCAGATCGGCGATCGGCCAGGCCTCGCGATGCACTACCAGCAGTCCGGCCGAATGAAGCGGTCCGGCTTCGCCTCCTGCGGCAAGTCCGGCTTGCATGGCGGCAATTACGCGCGCGCCAAGCTCCTGCTCAGCGTCGGAGGCAAGATAGGCATCCCGCACCGCTGCGGGCACCCCGATATCGGCCAGCAGGTTGCCGGCGGAAACAGCATTCTCACCCAATGCGTCGGCATGGACCCCGAGGGTCTTATTTCCCGAGAACACCGCGGTGCGGCCAGTAGCGTCTAATACAGAGAGCTGCCGGTATTCCCGGTGGGATGCGGTTTCAAGCACGCGAGACAAGGCAGCTTCTGCACCCAGCCCCTGCGCAAGCGCTGCCAGCAATGCCGGGCCCAGCCGCGGATCGGTGATATTCTGGGTCGTCACCGCACCGATGCCGGCTTTGGCATAGGCACAGCGCGCCGCCACTGCGGGAGAGGAGGAGGTAACGGCGACTGCAAATTGCCGGGTGCGCGGGCAACGCGCAGCGAGAGAGAAGGTCATGGCCGGAAGATTTCGCCCTTTCGCCTGGTTTGTAAAACATATTCTGTCGAGCTGTTGGTTCGGAAGTTTTAGTTCAACGGTCATGGTGCCGGCAGGTCGGTAGAGCCGCAATGCCGTTTGACAAGTTACGGCTCATAACTCTTGATGAAATGATGCACATCCACGTCCATAACGAGCCCGGCGGCATCGATGACCCGATCACCGAAGCGATCTGGCAAGAAGCGAACATACCCTGGCACACCGTTACCTTCGGCAGTAGCGTCGCTGAATTTGAAGCAGTCGCGGAGCAGACCGAATTGCTAATCACGCCGCCTTGGGCGATCAACCGGTTCGACCTCTATACCGCACCGAAACTCAAACTTGTGCAGTCAACATCCGCAGGCGTTGATAGCTTGCGGCCTTTCACCATGATCCCGCCAAATGTGCTGCTAATGAATAACCGTGGAACCCATTCGGACAAGGCCGGAGAATACTGCGCCATGGCGATCCTGATGCTGGTAAATTTCATGCCGATGTTCGCGACCAACCAGCGCGAAAAAGTCTGGCAGCGCCGTACCGCAGCAGTTGCTCGCAACCAACGCCTTACAATTGTCGGACTTGGCAGCCTCGGGGGCGCTGCGGCCAAGCAGGCGAAAAAGCTTGGGCTAACCGTGACCGGCATCCGCAACAGCGAAACGGCCCACCCGGAATGCGACCGCACTTTTACTTTGGCTGAACTAAACGCGGTATTGCCCGAAACTGATATTTTGCTGCTGGCATGTCCGTTAACTGATGCGACCGAAAACCTGCTCTCCGCCGAGAGGCTCAATCTGCTGCCCGCTACTGCCGGCGTCATCAATATCGGCCGCGGCCGATTGCTCGATCAGGAGGCGCTTTGTGACGCGCTCGACAAGGGCCGTCTAAGTGGCGCCATTCTCGATGTTTTCTACGCTGAGCCTTTGCCGCAGGATGACCGTGTCTGGATCACCAGGAACCTTGTCGTCACGCCGCACATGTCTTCGGATGATCCAAACACCTACAACGCCGTCACGCTTGCCATTCTGGCGGAAAACCTGCAGGCTTTCGAGCGTGGGCTGATGCCGCGCACGAATGTCGACCGTGCGAAGGGCTATTAGCTGAAAGCCACATCCTGCGATGCAGGCCTTGATGCGGCTATTTTCCTGGCAGAGCGTGTGCTCGTCCCTGGCCCCGCACCGCGTGGCCTATGCGGCGAATACCCGATACGCGAAATTGACGACCCGCTGAACCCGCCGCCGCATATTCACGCACCCTGCGTCAACCTTCATGTCGCCCGCAAGGATCTGTTGATCCGCCCATAGCAGGTCATGGAAATCCCGGGCGTGGAACTCCGTCTTGCCGTGCAACGACTAACTGCACAGGAGTTCGCCGGAGACATCGCAGGCGAAAATCGACATAGCATCTCCAGCCTTGGACCCCGGCGGCGAAACCGCACGGAATAGAATAGCCGCTCGCTTCGGTCCTGTACTGCGAAACGGCCGAGATCCGCGATGTGCTGCACCAGCCGGGCATGGCCCTTCCAGACCTTGAGCCTGATGCTAAAGTCGGTACAATTGTTACGGAACCAACGGAGGCTTGATGCCATGACCGGAAAAACGATCAGCACCTATATCCACGCCACCGTCACTGTCGGCGTCGGCGGCTATACCAGCCCGCTGAGCATTACCAGCGCGGGCAGGATCAATCCTTCCTATGAGGCTTACGGCGCCGTCGGCCTGATTCTAGCCGCCTCCGGCTCGATCGACACCATCACCAATTCCGGTGCGATCTACGGCGGTTACGGCGCCTATGGCGGCGGTGCCGGGGGCATTGCCGTGGAACTCACTTCGGGGTTCAGCTTTGTCAACAAAGGGGTAATTGGCGGCGCCAGCGGCGGCAATAGTCAGTCTGGCCAGGGCCAGGGCGGCCAGGGCGGCATCGCGGTCCTGATCGAGGCTCAAGGCGTTTTCACCAATTCCGGGCAGATCAACGGCGGCAGCGGCGCCTATGGCTACGCCGGAGGCGGAGGCAGCGGTTATGGGGTCGATTTCGAGACCAGTGCGACGCTGACCAATAGCGGAACCATCCGCGGCGGCACTGCAGACAACGGCGGAGCCGCCAGTCGATACGGCCGACAGGGTGGCTACGGGATCTTCGCCGACCGTGAGGATCTGGTCAAAAATACCGGCTTCATCCTCGGCGGCAATGGCGCCGGCGATCAGCAAGCAGGCGGCGGCGGCGGCATGGGCGTCCTCATCACCTACGGAACGCTCAACAACGCCGGTTTAATCATGGGAGGTGCCGGAGGCAGCACCAGTTCACAATATGGTGTAGGCGGCGGCGGCGGCACCGGCGCGTATCTTTTCGAAGGCTCCAGCGGCGTCAACTCCGGCAAGGTCATCGGCGGCAGCGGCAATTACGGCCACTTAGTTGGCGGCGACGGGGGCGTTGGCGTCTATGTGCAAAACTATAGCACAATGACCAACAGCGCGACGATTACCGGGGGTGATGGAGGCATTGCGAAGCAATTCGCCGGCGATGGCGGCATCGGCATGGTCGTCGATAGCTATTCCACAGCCAGCAATAACGGCGTCATCAACGGCGGCGTTGGCGGGGCTGCCTATGCCTATTACGGGACTGGCGGCGGCGGCGGCGTCGGCGTCTTAATCGACCGATCCAGTTTCACCAATACCGGCAAAATCAACGGCGGTGCGTCCGGCGCCACGCCCGGATTTAAAAGCGTTTCCTATCGCGATGCGGCCGGCGGCTACGGCCTTCTGGCTCTGAATGGCGTCATTACCAATTCCGGCGTTATTACCGGCGGCGTGGGAGGCGAAGACTACGAGAATGGCGGCACTGCCGGCGCTGGCGGCGCTGGCATATCTCTCGCCGGCGCCCGGTTTACCAATAACGGGACCATCGCCGGCGGCATTGGCGGCTATGCGCCGCAATCGGAGTATAACAACGCCTATGGCGGCCAGGGTGGTGCCGGCGCATTGGTCAGCGCCGGCGCAACACTTGTAAATAATGCATTGATCAGAGGCGGTACCGGCGGCGCCAACGTCTATGGCGGCGCCACCGGCGGCGATGGCGTGATCATCGATGGCGGCGTCTTCACCAACGCCGGAACGGTAAAGGCGGGCTATGGCGGGGTCACGCAAGGCCGCGGCGCCAATGGCGACGCGGTGTTCTTTGAGGCCGCCGGCACACTCATTGCAGCACCCGGCGCCAAATTCGTCGGCAACGTGGTCAGCACGCTGGCCAGCGGCAGCGTCCTGGAACTCACAGGCACTTCCTCCATTGCGCTTACCGGCATCGGCACGCAGTTCGTCGGCATCAATCTGATCAGCTTCGCAACCGGCGCCTCCCGGGTTCTGGAGGGCGACAAGGCCGGATTCAAATACGACGAAATCGGCGGCTTCGCCGCCCGCGACACCCTCGTACTTGACGGTTTCACTGCCGTGACGAGCTACACCTATTTCCAGACCCGCTTTGGCCGCATCATTTTTGAAAACAGCACCGGCGGATATGACATCGTCAACATGACCAATTTTCTGGCGAAAGACCTGAAAGTAACGACGGGCGGCGGCAAGACGACGATGACCGGTCTCGGCACGGTGGCGACCGTCCTTGGCAACGGCGCCTCTGAATTCGTGCGCTCCGGCGGCACCGCCAGCGCCACCCTTGATAAAGGTGCGGTGGAAGAAATTCTGGGCGGCGGCACTGCCGCAGTCACGACCATCGCCGGCGGCGAGATGTTTCTCGAAATCGGCGCGCAGACCAGCGGGTCGATCGCCTTTTCCGGCACCGGCGGCGGGCTTAACATCGAATCGGTGAAGATGCCGACCGCCGAGATCACCGGCTTCATCTCAGGCGACGGCATCACGCTCTCCGGCGTCGCCTACAACGCCGCGGACAAGGTGGCGGTGAAAACCGCCGGCACGGTTTCGATCATGGCGCCGGGCGCCACCTACAACCTGAAAATCGCGGGCGCTACGGTTGGCGAAACGGATTTTCATTTTGCTTCGGGCTCGATTCTGACCACGACCCGCAAATCGCCCGACATGGCGTTCCTCACCCCGCCGGCAACCGCGCGAAACGACGCATCAAGCCGGGCACTGCCCGGCCTGGAGACAATCATACACGAAATAGGACACACCGCCGCGCTGATCTCGGGAACCCAGATCGCCTCTTGGCGCAGCCAGCAAACCGTTTCAGTGACGTCACATGTAGGCGCTGCCCTGAACCCGCTCTTCGGTCCGCAAAACAGCCTAGCCGCACCGGTAACGCTGCATAGCTCGTAAAGATCCGAATACTCATCCTCTTGCCCTTTGGCGATCGCAGGCGGAACGCCGCATGCCCTCGCTCGAGGTAGGTGGAAGAAAGCAGGGTGGTTCCCACCAAGTGGACGATCCATCCTTCAGCCGGCTGGGGTGCGGTCCATTATGGGCAAATCATCGGCGGCGGAGATTTCGACACGCAGTGTAGGCAGATCTTCGCGAACATAAAACCGCGCTTGAGGCCTGCGGGTTGGTCTGGAGAATATCGCGCAGTTCGCCAAGCTCGCGGCGGCTAACATCTGGTCCTGCGGGGTCATCGGGCGGCTCATCATGATATTTGCGCGTTCGCCCGCGATCCGCCATTCGCGGATGTTGCCCGCCCGGGCAGTCGCCTGCTCATCGGCGCCCAGAATCTCCAGCATTTGCAAGCTGCTTTCCGAAATCCAGATCCTCGCGCCGAGCGGGCGGCGGCGCACAGGCCGGCGAGCCCGGCGCCTGCAATTTCTACGGGGTTCCTCATGCTTTGATTTCTTCATCTGTTTCCCGTCGGCCTGCGAAGCAATTTCGCCATCGGCAAATTTTTCCGCCATGCGAGAAGCTATCCCGCCAATGGTCTGCGTGTGCCTAGGCTTGGTCATCTAGAGTTACGGAGTTACTCATGGCCCAGATCGTCACCGCGTTAAGCATGTCTCACGCCCCCGGCGTCCTTGGCTGGGCGGATGCGCCAGATGCGGCAATGAAAGCCAAGATTGCCGGCTTCCATGCCGCCTGCGCAGCCAAGTTGAAGGAAGCCAGACCGGATGTGATTGTCGCCTTTCTGGATGATCATTTCGAGAATCACTTCCGCAACCTGATGCCGACCTTCGCCATCGGCATCGCGGAGAGCCATAGCGGGCCGGCCGATTACATGATGGAAGCCCTGCGCTTTGAGAAGAAGGCCGTGCTGCCTGGCATGCCGGAAATTGGCGAGCAATTGCTGCGCGGCATGATCATGCGCGGCTTCGACGTCGCCCGCATGGGTGAGATCGAATACGGCAACAACCTTCTGGTGCCGCTCACTTTCATCAATCCGGAATTCGATTTGCCGGTAATTCCTGTATTCACCAATGTCTTTTCCCCGCCTCTGCCGAGCATGAAGCGGGCCTATGATTTCGGCGCCGCGATTCGCGAGGTGCTGGAGGCAATTCCAGGCGATCTGCGCGTCGCCTTCCTTGCTACCGGCGGGCTGTCGCATTGGCCGCCGGTCTGGACCGAAGGCGCGCCGGAAGATGATGAATTTCTGCAGCGCATGAAGCGCTACCAGACGGAAGGCAAGCATGTGGCCGCGGAGGACCCGGGTTTGTATTCGGATCTTGCCCGCTACGAGGTTCAGATGGCTTCCAAAATGCAATGGCCGCTGCGCACCCAGCATCCGCTGGTAAACGCCTACTGGGATCGCGAAGTGATGGAAGCCTTCGGCACCGGCGATGTCGAGACCTTATGCGCGATGAGCTATGAGTCGATCGAGCAGGGCGGCGGCCATGGCGGTCATGAAATCCTGAACTGGATCGCCGTGATGGGCGCCATGCGCGGCGTCCCGGCCGAGGTGATCGGTTACGAACCCGTTATGGAGTGGATCTGCGGCATGGGCTACCTGTCCTATGACGGCACGCCGCGGACCATGCCGGCTGTACGAGAATTTGCCGCCGCCAAGTAAAATCCGTTCCGCATACTGGAAATAGCGCCGGCTTTTTAAAGCCGCCTCTAAGATCATCAATCGCTCTCCGAGGAGAATTTCATGAACGTCGACGCCCTTGCCGCCACCCGCAACGATGTAAGACCGATGACGGGCGCCGAATATCTGGATTCGCTCGGCGGCCATCGGGAGATTTATATTTATGGCGAGCGGGTGAAGGACGTAGCCTCGCATCCGGCCTTCCGCAATTCCGCCCGCATGGTTGCCCGGATGTATGATTCGCTGCACGATCCTGCAAGCAGGGATGTGCTGACCTGCCCAACCGATACCGGAAATGGCGGCTTCACGCATCGGTTCTTCCGCGTCGACCGCTCGGCGGAAGACACGCTGAAGACCAGGGACGCCATCGCCGGCTGGGCACGCATGAGCTATGGCTGGATGGGCCGCTCGCCGGATTACAAGGCATCATTTACCGGCACGCTGGGCGCGAATAATCAGTTCTACAAGGAATACGCGCCGAACGCGCTGGCCTGGTACAAGAAATCGCAGGAACGCTGCCTGTATCTCAACCACGCCATCGTCAATCCGCCGATCGACCGGCAATCCTCTCCGGAATCGGTGCGCGACGTGTATGTGCATGTGGAGAAGGAAACCGATGCCGGCGTGATCGTCAGCGGCGCCAAGGTGGTGGCAACCGGTTCGGCGCTGACCAACGCGAATTTCGTCGCCTATTACGGGCCAACACCGCTGCAGGCGGAAGATATGGCGATCTTCGCGATCGTGCCGATGGATGCACCCGGCGTGAAACTGATCTGCCGGCCTTCCTACGAATATGCCGCCGCGGTGATGGGCAGCCCGTTCGACTATCCGCTCTCCAGCCGGCTGGATGAGAACGATTCCGTACTGATCTTCGACAAGGTTCTGATCCCCTGGGAGAATGTGCTGCTCTATCGCGATGTCGAGGGTGCGGCGAATTTCTATGGCGGTTCCGGCTTTACCCATCGCTTCTCCCTGCAAGGTTGCACGCGGCTAGGCGTGAAACTGGATTTTATCGCCGGCTGCCTGCTGAAGGCGGTGGAGATGACCGGCACCAAGGATTATCGGGGCGTGCAGGCGCAGGTTGGCGAGGTGCTGGCCTGGCGCAACATGGTCTGGTCGCTGACCGAGGCGATGGCCGCCAAGGTCGAGCCATGGGTGGAAGGCACGGTGCTGCCCAGCCTGGAAGCCGCCGGCGCCTACCGGGTGATGGCGCAGATCTTGTATCCGCGCGTCAAGGAAATCATCGAGCAGGTCGTCGCCTCGGGCCTTATCTATGTCAACTCGCATTCATCGGACTGGAAGCACGATCAGATCCGGCCGTTGATGGACCGTTTCATGCGCGGATCGAACGGCTATACCGGCGAACAGCGTGCCAAGCTGATGAAACTGCTCTGGGACGCGACGGGTACCGAGTTCGGCGGCCGCCACGAGCTCTACGAGCGCAATTACGCCGGCAACAACGAAGCCACGCGCTTCGAGAACATCACCATGCTGACGGTGCTCGGCAAGGTCGACGAGATGAAGGCCTTCGCCGATACCTGCATGTCGGAATACGACCTCAACGGCTGGACGGTCCCCGACCTGATCAATCCGGATGATGTCTCCATCCATAACAAAAACGCTCACGCACGGACTTGAACACCCTATCCCGCACGGAGGTTTTATGACTGAACACGTTGCTAAACAACAATACGACGCCGTTGGCCATATCGAAACCCGAGGGGTGGATTTCATTCCGTATGCCGAGCGGCATTCCTCGCCGATGAATATTTTTTGGATTTTGATCGGCGCCAATCTCGCCATCGGCATGGTCGTGATCGGCTTTCTGCCGGTGAGCTTCGGCCTCGGCTGGTGGGCGTCGGCCACGTCGATCATACTTGGCAACTGCATCGGCGCGTTCATGCTGGCGCCGGTAGCACTGCTCGGTGTTCGCTCCGGCAGCAATGGACCCGTTACCTCGGGCGCATTCTTTGGCGTTGTGGGAAGGATCGTCGGCTCGGTCATCGGCTCCTTGATCTGCCTTGGCTTCTACGCGCTTGCGGTATGGACCGGTGGCCAGGCCGCAATTGCCGGGCTGCATAAACTTGCAGGCGTGCCGAGCAACGATCTAACGCTCGGCATATCCTATGGCATTATCGCGTTGGTCTGCAGCCTGGTCGCCATCTGGGGTCATGCCAGCATGGTGTTTGTCGAGCGCATGATGATCCCCATCGCCGGCCTGCTGCTGGTGGTGGGCGTCTTCGTCTATGCGCCCGACTTCCACGCCTCCTACAAAGGCGGTTCCTATCTGCTTGGCTCATTCTGGCCGACCTGGGGGCTCTCCGTCACCATCTGCGCCGTCGCTGCCTATGGCTACTCGCCACTGATCTCGGATTGGACGCGCTACATTTCACCCAGAAAATACAGCAGCGCTTCGATCCTCAGCGCTTCCTGGATCGGCTGCTTCGCGGGCCTGAACATTCCGTTCCTGTTCGGGGCCTTCACCGCGGTCGCCACCGTCAGCACCAAGCTGGACTACATACCCGGCCTGGTCGCCATGGCGCCGCTTTGGTATATGGTGCCGCTGGTGGTGATCGGCGTCATCGGCACGTTCGGCCAGGGCGCGGTCTGCCTGTACAGCTCCGGACTTGATCTATCCTCGATTTTTCCGGTGTTCAAGCGCCCAACGGCAACCATGCTGCTCAGCATCGTCGCCGTTCTGCTGGTCCTTCTGGGCAGCATGGTCGGCAATGCTGAAGCCAGCGTCACTGCCTTCCTGCAGGTCATCGGCGTCGGTACGGCAGCCTGGATGGCGATCATCATCATCGGCCACTTCCATCGCAAGGGCTATTACGACGTGCACGACCTGCAGGTCTTCAACCGGCGCGAAACCGGCGGCATATACTGGTACACCGGCGGTTGGAACTTGCGCGCCGTCGTCGCCTTCGCAGTCAGCGTCACAATCGGCCTGCTGGCGCTGCAATGCAGCTTCTATACCGGCCCGCTTTCCAACCTGGCGGACGGCGTTGACCTTAGCTGGGGCAGCGCCTTCGTAATCGCCGGGCTGATCTACGGTGTGGCCATCGTGCTGTTTCCGGAACATAGTCGGGTGCATGGCGATGCGAGCGCCGCCGAGCGGCTGGAGATGGCGGCGCAAGGCGAGCCAATGCGGCTGATGCCGGAAACGCCAGCCGAGTAAAGCCTGCAGCGGGCGGCGGTATCTCGCCGCCCGCACCTCTGTTCCAGTTGGAGTCACCTATGTCTTTGCGTATGGAATTGGCCTTGCCGGGAGCGGCAGCGCCGCTTAGCCATTATACCGATGCCGTCCGCTTCGGGAACCTTCTTTTTATTTCAGGCCTCGTCGCGCTGGACGTCGAAAACAATGTTGTCGCACCCGGCGATGTCACTGGCCAAGCCGAATATATATTCTCGACCATGGAGCGGATACTCAGACATGCTGGCGGCGGCTTTGCCAATATCCTGCGCGTGACGGTCTATTTGCTTAATGTTGCAGATCGCACGCGCATCAACCCAATTCGGCAGAAATATTTCGGCGTCACCCTGCCTGCCAGTACGCTGATCGGCGTTCGGGAGCTTGCTTTGCCCGGCCTGCTCATCGAGGTTGAAGCCATTGCGGGATTGGAGACATAACCACGCGCAATATCGGGATCATGAACCCGCTGAAATGCGTCCCGTGCTGGGGCGCTACTCGCAGATCGCCCGCGTGCGTGCCGGCACGCATGTTGATATCGCCGGCCACTTGTTGCTGAGGGCGAAGGCAGGATCGCGGAAGGGTTCGGAGCGCAATGCGCGCAGCTATACGCCAATATCGAAACCGCGCTGAATGCGGCCGGCGTCGGATGGGAGGAAGGCGAAGCGGCCCATGGCTATTGAATGGCAGTCATTTGCCATGCCTTCTCTATTTGCAACCACCTGCTGGCATCTGTCCTGTCGCTACGTTACTTGTTGTGGATCCGTTTGGCGTAAGCTTTGTGCCGATGGCGTTATATCCAGAGGTTGTACCGCCCGAATTGAACTGTCCACCTGAGCCAGGTTGACCATTGCCACTCAGACCTTTGGTTGAATTGGCATTTGCGATCGCACCCGAAGGCGCAACGCCTTGAACCGGCGCCGCCGTACAGGGTGGCTGTGAAACTGATGGTGACGTCGATTGAGCGAATGCCGCTCCAGCAATATAAAGATTAGCTAAGATACTCGTTGCAAGAAGTCCCGCCCTAGCCATGTCGATTCCTTTGCTCTTGGACCATACTTTGGAAATCACCATCTTAAACCTGGATAGAAACTACATTTAGTGGATGAAGAATATACCTCAATCGCTCATTCTTCAATCGCAAATCTGGGTCGCCCTAATGCTGCTATCGGCTAGCTGTTAAGATCCGCGCGTTACGGATGATGCAGCAAGTGGGCATGGAATGCGGCGCTGATTTAATAAGTGGTTTTTCTATTTATCATATTTTCCATAATATTGCGCGGATAATTACTTTCGTAAGACCTTCGATCGGAAAAGCCGCCTCCGGCTTCATTCGTTATTCTTGTTGAGTTTTCTTCCAAACTCTGGCTGCCGCCGGGATAGAAAGGCGTCCAGGCCTTCGGTGAAATCACCACTTTCACACCCAATGCGGCGTAGTTCTGCGATCCGCTCCATGGCATGAACGGGCATTGGTTGGAAGTCTTCAAGCATTCGCAACTCTTCTTTGACGATTTGAATTGCCATCGGCGCCTTCGAGGCGATGTCGCGCGCAACTTCAGCTGTGGCGGCTTCTAAATTTCCAGTATCGACCAATCGGTTGATCACGCCGAAATGCGTTGCCCGTTCAGCGTCCAACGGCTTCGCGCAGAAAAACATTTCCTTAAGCATATGAATAGGTAAATTGTTAAAAAATCGAAGTAACCCGCTTGTTGTGTACGGCAGACCGATATTTGCGGGCGTTATCGAAAATCGAGCGCTATGGTCTGCAATCACAAGGTCACAACTCATTACTAGATCGACCGCCCCGCCCCAAACCGAGCCGGACACCATGGCGATCACCACGCCCGGATAGGATCGAACATGCTGCAGGAAACGTTCAAGAGGCTTGCCATGCGCAAGCGGATCCCGATCACCTACCATTTCACCGATATCGAAGCCGGCGCTCCAAACCTCCTGGCCGACACCACTGGTTAAAATAACAACTGGCAATTTTTGTGCGGAGAATTTGATCAAACTTTCTGTAAGCGCGGTTAAAAGAACCGTGCTGAGCGCGTGGCGGCGCCTTGAGTTAGAAAATTGGAGTTTTCCGATTCGCTCATCGTCAATGCTTTCCTTCACAAAGACGTCTGGAATATCTACAGAGCTCATTGTTGGATCCCGTCTGCAAACCCCAAAGCATCCGTCACCTGATGGCGTTCAGCGTGGTGTACGACCCTCGACCCACAAAGCGATTCGATAGCACTGATATCGAAACCCGCTTCTCCCAGAATCTCGATCGTGTGTTCGACTAAATCCGGCGGTGCGTACCGGCTTAATCGTGATCCAGGCTGTCCATCATATTTGAAACCTGAGACGGGAGTAACAACTTGGTGCACCGCGCCAAGGATAGAGTGTTTCACCGTTTCGACCAGGTTGCAGTGCTGCAGTTGCGGATCACTGAAGACCTCGTTGAGTGTCTGGATTGGTCCTGCAGGCAGTCCAGCGTCGATAAATAACTCAGTCCATGTTCGCTTGTTACGCCTTACCAGACGCGATTCAAGTATCGTTTTTAATTCATCTCGGTACATTATGCGTGTTTCATTCGCCGTGCTGGCGCGCGTAGGATCACCATCCGGAAAAGGCTCGATGTTTACCACGTCCGCGCCCAAATCAGCCAACACCATTGAGCAGAACGGCTCCGACAACGCCCGTGTTAAGTCGATAACATTGATACCCTGTAGAGGCTGCAAACATTTCCTCCAATTGATCGGCGACATATGGTGATGACGGCATCATGCAATTTGGCGGTCATGCATCTCAGCGACATCAGCCGCTTGCTCTCTGCCTTGAAGGCTTTTCCACGCCGAGATCACAAGATCGCTTTGGCCTTCGGCCTGCGTCGACGTTCCGTAGACGTAAAAGTCTGGACGAACCAGAATGGCCTCGGCTTTCAACTGAGCAAACCAGGCCGCGTAAGTTCCGTCGAGGTCGATTGCGTCGCCATCCGCGCCGAAAGTCGTAACCCCGATCGTAAGCCGGTCGACAACTTGTTGCGCTTCATCGGTGAGCAGGACCGCGCCGCGGATTAGCAACTGCCACCCAGGCCCGACGACATCGTCGAAAAGCCCCTCCTCGCTTCCGTGACGAACGCGTCCCTGCACCGAAAGATAGCCTGCGTTCGGATCGTTCGGAAGTACGATCCCCCCGCTTCCGAGTTGCGGTTCCGGTGGCGGCGTCGGACGGGCAGCAGGATCGGCAAGCGCCGCCTTCATCTCCGCGTCACGCCGCTCGGCCTCCGAAGGATCGAGCATGCAGATAACCCGGCCGAGTGCGACTGCCTGCTCGATGATTTCTTGAACATGCGCGCTTCGCTCCGGTCCGTAGCTGTCGAGCAACGTTTCTGGCGCTTCTCCGCGCAGTACCATGGGTAGCCTCCAGGCGAGCGCCATCGCGTCCCGCATGCCGGAACAAAGCCCCTGCCCCAAGAATGGCGGCATCAGGTGCGCCGCATCCCCGGCCAGGAGCAGGCGGCCCTCCTTCCAACGATCTGCCCAGCAACCCCGGAAGGTATAGACGGCATGGCGCTCGAGCACGGCGTTATTGGGCCTGATATTCCAGGGTGCTAGCAACTCCCATGCCTTGTCGACGGTGTTGAGTTCCTCTGCCGTCTCGTCCGGCAGACGCATAAATTCCCAGCGCCGCCGGCCCGGTCCGCTGCCGACCAATGTCGCAGGGCGGCTGGGGTCGCAATGCTGGACGACATACGGCTTCCAAACGCGTTCCTCCCCTGGAACCACGTCGACCACCAACCAGTCATAAGCAAAGCCAAGATCGGTCTGGGCAATCCCGGCCAAGTTTCGTACGGCACTTCGCGCGCCATCCGCGCCGATGACATAGCGCGCATGATCCTTCTCGATGACGCTTCGGTCGTCCATCGTCGCGAAGTATAGTTCAACCTGATCTACCTCTTGCCGTAGGTCCACAAGTTCGCGGCCGAATCGCATACGGATGTTCGGCATAAGTTCAATCTGCTGAACGAGTACTTTCTCCAGATCCGGTTGATAGAACATGTTCATCTGCGGCCAGCCCGATTTACCAGGCCGGTTCCAGTCAATCTTGAGCAGCGTCTCCCCTACTTTGTCCACGAACTCATAAGTTTTGTCCGGTCCAATCACCGGATCTAGAAATGGTTCCACTTTACTGGAGAGGCGTGCACCCTGAAGCAGGCGGACAATCTCGTGATCGACCCCGCAGGCGCGCGGAAGCGGATAATGCTTCGCCCACCGATCGTAGACAGTCACGTTCAGTCCGCGCTGACCCAACAACAGAGCCGAAAAAAGCCCCACGGGGCCCGAGCCGATCACAATCACGTCGTCCATTCTTTGCTCCGCTTTCACTTTGGGAGTTTTCCGCGATAAGTCCCGTCCAACGGGTTGCGCAATCATCGTTCACAGACTTAGTTCACGGTTCCGTACTGAGCCGCTCTTCTGTTTTTCGCCAAGCCGGCTTCAAAAGAAAACTTGCCAAAGCGGGAAGGATCACCAGGGCGCCGAACATGTTCCAAAGGAACATGAAGGCAAGTAACAAACCCATATCCGCCTGAAATTTAATCGGAGCGAAAGTCCATGTGCCGACACCCACTGCCAGGGTAAAGCCGGTTAGCATGACTACTCGCCCGGTAAATCTCAAAGAACGCTGATAGGCCTCCTCCAGCGGAACACCGGCGCGCAGATGCGTCATCATCACACCCAAAACATACAGCGCGTAGTCAACGCCTATACCTACGCCGAGAGCGACCACCGGCAGCGTCGCTACCGTGATCCCGATGCCCAAGACGACCATAAGCGCCTGGCACAAGACCGAGGTCAGTACCAGTGGTAGAATTGCGCAGACAACCGCAAGCCAGGACCGGAATGCGACAAAGCATAAAGCGGCGACCGCGACGTAGATCCATAATAGCATATGCGTGTTTGCTTGTTGAATAACCCTGTCGGTTGCTGCGGCGATGCCGCCATTGCCACCGGCAAGAGATATCTTGAAGTCTGGGCTTCGGTTTTCCGGATCCGCAATAAAGCGCTGTATCGTGGAGACCACTTTGTTGAGTGAAGACGCCTTCAAATCTCGAAGCGCAACATTTACTGGCACAAAACTACAATCAAATGAGTCATATCCCAGCGGCAATTGCGGAGCAAAACTATTTAGTAACGGTTGGTTTTCGACAACCTGATTCCACTTCGGAGACTCATCCGTCATCAGTTGTGTGAGGTACGACATAACTGACGCCAAGGATGAGGTCGATTGAACCTCCGGCATTTGATTCAGTTGCCATCCGAGTCTATCAATAGTGGAGAGCTCTCCGTAATCTGTACAAGCGTAGGGTCGCGAGTCCACCAGCACAACGAGCGTATCGCTGCTGACACCGTAATGGCCTTGCATGTACCTTATGTCCTGATTGTACTGAGAGTTCTGTCTAAGCTCCGGCGCCCCGTCGCTAACATTCCCGATCTGCGCATGCCGCCCTACCGTAAAACCGCCAATTCCCAATAAAAGTGCGGCGGCAAGCGTAGGTACCGCCCAGCGCCGGCGTGTGAAGCAAGCCAGAAAATCCCAGATCGAAACGTAGCGCGCGCCATTTCTGGGGGCGTCTTCTGCCCGCAGGCTGCGAACCGCCGCCTTTTTGCCAACTCCAACGTAACTCAATAAAATCGGCAGCAGGATGAGGTTGGTAAAAATAAGGATGGCCACACCGCAGCTCGCAATGACGGCAAGTTCTCTGATCTCCTGAATTTGTATAAGTTCAAGCACGAAAAAGCCGACCGCATCACATACAAGGGCCGTAAAACCAGCCACAAATAATCGTCGGAACGTGAACCGCGCAGCGACCAGCCGGTGCGTACCGCGCCCGATATCCTGCATGACGCCATTCATTTTTTGTGCGCCATGGCTCATTCCGATGGCGAAGATAAGAAACGGCACGAGGACTGAATAGGGATCGAGATCGAAACCCATAAGCGGCAAGAGTCCAAGTTGCCATGTCACCGCAACGAGTGTGCAGAACAAAACCAAAGCCGTGCTGGTTGCGCTCCTGGTGAACCAGTAGAGCATCGCGCCGGCAATCAATGCGCTTAGGAAGAAAAATGCGAGGATCTTCCGGATCCCTAGAATCATGTCGCCCACCACCACCGCGAAACCGGTAATATGCAAGGTAATCCCTTGGCGGGCATAGCTTGCCCGGAGCTTTTCGAGATCTCCGGCAAGCTGTCCGTAATTGATCGGGCCGCCGGTAAGGCCGTCATGGTCCATCAATGGCGCATAGATCATGCTCGATCTGAAATCCGTGCCTACCAGGTCTCCCACTCTCCCTGTCTTTTTGATGTTCGCTAAAACCGTCGGAACCTGATCTGGAAGGCCCTGATAATTATCGTCGATCACGGCACCGGAAATGATCGTGTTCTCTTCAACGCCCATCCAGCGGGTGTTTGGGGTCCAAAGTGACGTCGTGAGCGGACGGTTTACACCGGGCAGATTGAGAACATCATCGGTGAGCGCGCTCAGTGTGGCAAGATATTGCGTGCTGGCTATCGTACCGGACTTGGCCTGCGCGATAATCCTGATCGCATTGCCCTGCGACTGTAATTCACCTGCATGTGCCAGATAATTTATCATGAATGGATCATGCAGCGGAATCGTGCCTTGGAAATTGGCATTCAATTTCAGCTTGCTTGCCTCGTACCCTAGAAAGACCGTGAGTAACGCGCAAATGACGACGATGATCAGCCGATTGTTGAAAATCGCCTGCTCCACCCACGAGCCTGATTGATGGTCGAAGTCCTCGATATTCCTAACGACAACCTGAGCGTCTCTTCGCGGGCTATATGTCAAGTCGTGCATTCCAGTTCACCGGATTGACGCCGACGGAATGATGCGGACCCCACCATTTCCAACAACGACTAAATTTCCATCGGGTGCAACCTCCATTCCGGCGATCTGGAAGGGCACATAGGCAGAAGCCTGATGGAAGTTCTGCAGACTTCCATCACTCAGATACAAGCTCCCATCGAGTGATCCCACAAGCATGTTTCCGGACGAAAGGAGTACGCCGGCATCAATCACCGAGCCTGTCCCAAGCGGCACGGAACTCCATGAGCTCGCGTTATCTCGGGACAAGTACGCAGCACCATCGATGCCATAAAGCAGCAGGTCGTCCGGTTCCTTGTCGATGGCACCAAACAAGGTCGCGGTATACGGCCCCGGCAAGGGTTTAAAGTTCCGACAACTTGCATCCCCTTGCAGGACCAACCCGTCCTCGCCGACCAGAATGGGGGAGTTGCCTAATAATGTGATTGCGTAAATATTCCGGAAGGTCGGATTGCTTATCACCGAAGTCCATTCCTGCCAGGTCTTCCCATCATCGGCGCTGAACATTGCCAGATCCTGTTGGCCTGCGGCTAGGATTCCATTTCCGCATGCACCCACCGCGAGGAAGGGCTTGCTGGGTCCAGCATTCTGATAGGCTGTTGCGACGCGTAGTTTCAATTGCGCGTCAGGTGTTCCGGCTGCAGTGGATTGCGCCAGCTTGGCAGAAGCGTTCAGCAACTTGATAACATCCAAGCCATCCACCACGCGCGACCAGGTGAGTCCCCCGTTGGCGGTGTATAAGATGACGCCAAAATGGCCGACGGCCCACCCCTCTTGCGCCGATTTGAAGTAGATCGCCGTCAACGTTACATCCACAGGGTCCGGCACCTGCTGCCAGGTCGCGCCGCTATCGGTTGACCGCAAGATCACGCCGTGCAGGCCGACGGCAAAAAGCCGCTGGCCCACGCGGGTGACGGCGACCAGCGGCGTGGCGGTTGGATCCTTTAAAGCGATGGCCGCACGATCAAGCGCATAGGATCCCGTTTCGGCAGTGGCAACGCGCCATCCAAAGCATTGCGCGGCCACGCAAAGTATCAGCACAAACTTCAAACGCAATGGGACCGCCAAATCAATCACAGACCACCGCTATTCGCCATCGATTGCGCACTCCACAGCGAGCGAGGCTGAGGTTCAAACGTCAGCGGAGCGCCTCCAATCGGAGGCGGGTCGGCATAGAAGGTACCAGCTAAAAGATACGCGTTGGATTGGAAGTTGTGAATTAAGAATCCGCTCAAGGTTACACCGGGCAATTGCGGTTGCGCCTGCACAAGGAGCTGTCCGAATTTCCAATAGTTACCCCGCGAATCGTAGCCGTCCGTCGCCAAAATCTGCCATGTATCTTCATCGATATAGAAAACGCGATGCGGCATAACGTGCCGTTTGCCAGGCGCCAGATTTGCCTCGACAACCCATACCCGGTGGACTTCGTAGCGCATCAATTCCTGGTTGACGGTATCCGGCCCATAAACCTGCGTCGTAGGCGTATTTAGAACAGCCCATTGGTTATAGGGGACGATCATCTCTTTTTTGCCGCGCAGACTCCAGATGTATCGGTCCATTTTTCCACTAAACAGATCTATTTCATCAATATTGACGACATCGTCCGCTTGAGCGTTCGGGACATCGTAGTTGATATCCGGCGCCTGCCGAATACGGCCTTCGCCGATCAGATACTCGAATGCGACGCTGGGAAGGCGATCATAGTTCGACGGATAGGCTGCTATCTCGGTTTGACCAATTTGGTTTGCAGGGGCGGTCTGCGCCAGCCTTAGCCAGGAGGAATAGGGTTTCGCTTCATATTGCTCAAGCGTCTGACTTTGATCGTAATAGGTATACCAGTAGCTTTGCGTACTAACGCTTGCCATAATCGGCGGGCCACCCCCTCCGCCGATCATAATGGTTTCGTTGAACTGAAAGAATGTTCCGCCCCAGCGTAAATTATGGTTCCATATAGCCTGGGCGCCTGCCACATCTGGATCATGACTTAGGATTGGGAATGGCACCCCCATATAACCACCCTGAAAACCACTCACAATTCCTGAGCTCGCCGGTTGGACACGTGTAACGTTTAGCGCCGTATTGTCATAAACAAATTGCGGGGCCGCGGCGGTGCGCGCGGTTGGGTAGACCACAATCTTATAGCCTTTCGCTCCATAGCGGTTGAGCATCTGAACCTGCCCATCACAAAGCATATGCGCATATTGCTGCATATTCGCCTGCGTCACCGTAAAACTCGGTGCTTGCCCCGGAAAAAGATTCGGTCCGCTCTTGGCAGAAGACCAACCCGGGGGCGGCGTAGTGGCGCCGCCGGTCCAGGGGGGCACCAAGCCGCTTGCACTTGCGGCCCGTTCCCCGCCGAGCGGCGTCAGTTCGCTTTTCAGGCGGCTGGGATCAAGATTTGCAGCTGCTTTGGCGGAGCCGACCCTGATAATTGCCGGTGCGGCGAGACTGCCGGAAATACCTGTCAAAACGTCACGACGTTTCATTTTCTAAGGTCCTTTTTTGATTTCTAGAACGTTTTATCAACGTAAAATGTTGCAAAATCGCGGTCGACATATGGTTCGCGATCTCGCGGCCCGGCATATCGCTGATAATTCACTCCGAACGTTAAATTATTCTTATAGACACCCTCAAGTCCGACATCATAAATGCTCGCCCCCGCCCACTCACCGATGTCGTACTGCGAATCACCCGCAACTTGCGTCGTCCACCCGAGGGGTAACTCCACTTGAATATTCGGGCTCGGATACCAACTCGGCGCAAAGGTCAGTTCAAAACCGGCGCTCGCCGGGTTATTACCCGGCGTTAAGGCCGCTTTCCGGGCCGTCACGTCAAGGACGTCATTAAAGGTGAATTCCCCAGCAATTGTCGCGCCGTTTGGCATCAGCGGCAGCGGTTCGGTGAGATCTATGGTATTCAATTCCAGGTTCAACACGTTACCCGCCGCGTAAAGCGGATCACTATATTTCGCCGTCGTGGGGCCAACATAGTCGACCGTGCTGACAAGAGGTTGATTCACACGCGCAGTCAATTCACCGGCCACATTAGCACTGCCTATGGTTGTTGATGCACTTATCGCAAATGCATTGACCGGTTGAGCGTAAACCAAGCTATACTGGGCAATTTGCGTTCCCGTCGAAATGGGTCGGAATAAATCCGGACTTACATTCGTATACGTATATAGGTTCTTCGGAATACCCCGCACAAAATACAATCCAACAATATATCTACCGATCGTATCATGAGCGGCGAAGCCAAACTGATCCACGCCGTTCGGCGGCCGAACATCTGGCTGCCGATAAATGGACAGTCCCTGCTCATAGGCGGGTAGGTACGGGCTAAACGGTGTCGCCAGAATACGCTGTGCGCCCGGCCCGAAGAGATCGACGAATGAGAAATAGCTACCTACCCCAGGATAAATGCTGGGTTCAAACTCAAATTGCCAATACGCATCCGCGGTAATTCCATTACCGAGATCATAAGAAAACGAAGCGGCGCCGGTCGGCAGGAAAAGTGCTTGCAGCTGCGGGTTTGGCTCTGACTCGGCGTAATAGATATTTACCGGCGCTTGCAGGCCCGAGAGACCATCCGTGGAAAATAGCGACTCGCCCCAGGTTATTGTCTGCCGGCCGATCTGCCAGGATAACCGTTGCTGGCCATTATCGAAATTCTCCGCGCCGTAGACAAACGCGGCGAGCATGCGGAAATTTCTGCCATCTTGCGCGACCGTTGAGCTCGGGAACCCCTTTGGGCCCACATCATAGGAATTGAACGTGGAAGGGGAGTTATTCTTGCTGTCCTGTAGATAGACCGTGTCTATCGACGCCTGCGCGCTGGCGCGAAAGCCGTAATTGCCGTTTTGAATATTTAACTGCTCCGTAGTCTGGAACAGGTTTTCCATGATGCCCGACCGAAAATTCCGATCGCCGTCATCAACATTAAGACCGTTCGCTCCCTCGTTTCCCGCATAATACGAATCCTCGAGCGGCGAGGTTCGCACACCGAGCGTGTAATCGAGTGTTGATTGCAACGTAATTCTATAGTCGCCAACATACCATGTAGCGGCATGCGCAATAGGCACTGTCAGCCCCACAGTGAAGACTGTGCTAACGAAAATTGTGCTTTGACGTGCGAACTTTGCAGTAAGTTCTGCTGCGTCAATACAGGCCGATTTCTGCGTCCGCGATGCAATTCCGAACATTTTCCCTCCTGACAATTCTTTTTCGTTGATTATTTCAAAATTAGTTTCGAGGTCTTCTTGACCTAGACTAACCGCAGGCGAAGCCCAAAAGCCGCCGCGCCGACCTGAGAGATATCTCATTATGAGAGAGCCGTCAATATTGGAATACAGATGCCAATATAGCAATATAACCGCTAGAGGGTGACGACCTCAAAAAAAGCTCGATTTTCCGGTAAGGTAGGTTTCGCAACGACATCCACATGTCTATTAGCAACATGGAAATGAACTGAACCGTCATATCGTAAATTGAAGTTGTCGTCCGTCGCGTATTCGACCCGACTCTTTTCAAAGCAGAAAAGGCCTCATAAGCTTCGCCGATATCCGCCTACCAACCACCGAGGTTTTCTTCGAGGCGGCTGAAAGTCGATCCCAGGATAATCAATGTTCAAACATCGCGGCATTGGCGACGTTTCCGGAGGCCGTGCCGAAACGTTTGTTGGGTTACCGCGCCATAGGTGGTGTGATTACGATGATCGCCGCCAGCGTGTCGCTTTCGTTCAAAACTGCCCGCGCCTCGCCCGCAGGTACAAACACGCTATCCCATTGATATAGGCTATGACGCATCCCATCCGCTTGGTCGACCGATATAGTGCCTTGGGCCACGACATAGATCCTGTCGATTGGCGCTGTGTCCATTGGAACGATTGCTCCTGGCGGAAATTGCGAATGGCCGACCAGCACAAAGCCGGCGGTGGTCGCTTCACCTCCTTGGAGTCTTCGCGCGATCACGTCGTCATGATTTGGAAGGGTGTAACCAGGAGCTTCTGAGAACCTTATTATTTCCACTATGCTTCTTCCCTAGCGGCCCTTGGCGCCGAACTTTGTCGAGCAGATGCGTTCTGCCTTCACCGCGACATCCGTCTCGTCCAAAGTCTAAATGACGCAGCAATATAAGTGAGACATATCTCATTTACAGTTTCACGTCAACAAGTTGTCATAGCAGCCTACCCGATCATTGGATAATTTAAGGAGCGAACCTTCTAAAACTTCCGTGCACATACGCTATCGGTTCAGGCGCGTTAGGGACAGCAGAGAGTCGATGCGGTCAAAACTTGATAGCTTACGATTCGTCGTATCCTGGGGGACTATCCAATGCGCGTCTGCGCCAATACCGCCATGAGCGAAGGCAAGCCTCTCCTTTTCTTCCGTGACGCCTACATTAGCTTTTCATCCGCTCTCCCGCGAATATCATACGGATCGGTACTAGACTTCTCCGCGCTACCGCCTTGATAATAAGTCGATCTCCTCCGACATTCTCAATAAACCATTCCGCGCGAATTCTATCGTCGTCGCGTCGATAAAGAGTCCATCAGAGATTTTTTCACCGACATGACCAACCACAATCTCAGGTGTACCGACGGGCCGTGCCATTACAGCAACAAGGGTTTCCCTGATCTGATGCTGGGCCCGCACGCCGCCGGTAAAAGCCGGCGACGAAGAGATGATGAGAACAGGTTTATCGCGTAGCGGCGAGCCGTTATGGGGCCTCGACGCCCAATCAAGCGCATTTTTGAGAACTCCTGGAATCCCGTGATTATATTCCGATGACGAGATCACTAGGCCGTCCGCCGCACCTACTGCGTCCCTAAAATGCTGCACCGCGGGCGGCAGAGGTTCGACGTAAAGATCTTCATTGAAATGCGGAAGCGCCCCGATATCAGCATAGCCGAACTTTGCCATAGCTGCTGACGCTTCTGCGAGTGCGACAAGAATAGCTGTTGAAAATGACCCCGACCGGATGCTTCCGGAGATCCCAAGCAGGCGATAGATCTTTGACATCGCTTCGCGTTCCTCTTCAAAATACAGCCGGGGCGATGCTTTCGTCAGGATATTGCCGGACGCCGCGCGACCGTGTTGGAGAGCGTTCCGATTGATTCGATTTCCACTTCAATAAGGTCTCCCGGAAGCATGAAGACGGGGGGAGTCCTGGCGTATCCAACGCCCGCCGGCGTTCCGGTAGCGATGACATCACCAACCTCAAGCGTCATCACTTCTGACAATGTCGTAATCAGCGATGCAACATCGAAGATCATGTCGCCTGTATTACCATCTTGCATCGTTTTACCGTTGAGGCGCGAGACTATTCGCAGGCCGGATGCGCCGGCGGGTAACTCATCAGGGGTGACAAGTTCAGGTCCGAAGCCGCCCGTCTGATCAAAGTTCTTGCCCATTGTCCACTGGGTGGATTTGCGTTGATAGTCTCGAACTGACCCATCATTAAAGCAGGAATAGCCCGCGACATAATCAAGCGCATCCGGTCCAACATTCCTCGCGGTCTTGCCGATCACAACCGCCAGTTCGGCTTCGTAGTCGAGTTTGTCTGAACATTGAGGATACACCATGACAGCTCCTGGATCGGCGATCGATGTTGCGCCGCGCATAAACACTGCGGGATAATCCGGGATCGGATTACCGCCCTCCTTCGCGTGATCTCGGTAATTCAGACCTATGCAAATCAGTTTTCCCGGCCGCGGGACCGGGGCCAATAACGTTACTTCGGAAAGAGCGGCCTCGTCGCCTGCATCATGGTCCTTTATGTTAACCGCGAGATCAACTACAGATGTCGCAGTAGGATAAAGCCTAATACGGTCAGCAACCCGCACGCCGTGATGAATAGTTCCGTTTTTTTCAAAAGCAACAATGCGCATGTAAAGGCCCTCCTGAGGTTAGCTACCGGTTTCGACGAAAGCCATGGTATCGTTCCACCAGCGATCGGGGGGGACCGTCCAACCACCTACTTTGAATTTTGGCACCTGCCACTCAAGAGGTTCGTCTTCGATGTCTACGGTATGATAGTGGCTTGGAAACAACTCAATTCGATGACCGTCAGGATCACGCAAGTAAAGAAAGCGCGCGAGGCCTGGGCTGAAGTGCCGTGCAGGCCCGAATTCAACCTGGCCCTGCTTGTCCCCCACCACGAATAGGTCGCAGACATGCATCAGGTGGTGCGTCTCAGGTACTTGAAGCGCACAATGGTGCAGTCGTGGCCCCTCTCTATTAGCGAATACGATATCGTGCGGATTGCCCTTCCTTTGCAGGAAGATCATTTCAAGTTCATCATCCTTGACCACGTATTCTGATAGCCGGAAGCCCATGCCGTTATAGAACTCGAGGCATTCGCGAACCTTTGGTGTTACGATCTGAAAGTGATCGAGCCGTAGTACACAGGCGCCATGGTAACGGTCGGCATGAGCGAAGAGGCGTTCCCGTGTATCCATTGTAGCGCAGAACTCCAGGGGCGTGCCGGCCGGATCGGTAGTGTGGAGCGTGCGGCCTTGGTACGCAACTTCGACCCACTTGGTATAGAACCCCGCCGCTGCGAAATGTATCTGCAGCAGATCAAGATCCTCCTCAGTAAGAACACGCATTCCCACACGTTCGACCGCCGGTTCCCCGACCTTGAGCACCACGCTATGATGGCACGCCTCCTCCAGACCGCGGAGCCAAAGTGTCGTAGCATTTTCATCGCTGACAACCAGACCGAGAAGATTGCAGTAGAACTCCCGGCTAGCTTCCAGGTCGCGCACGCGCGAAACCAGATGACTGGCGCGCGTTATCAAAAAATTTGGCTTGTAAATAGGTTTGGGAAGCTGCATCCTCTGTTCTCCAAAATTCGCCACTCTTAGCGCGGCGAAAGCATCGTTCTCTGGGCGTGATTCAACTTGCGAACGTCGCCCGCTGCTAAACGTTAATTGATCAGCCCAGCAGTTTCGCGCGTGACTCGAATGCCTCTGCATTAGAACTGGATTGTAAGGCGGCTTTCCTGGATCGGCGTTACGATGTCGCGGACGAAGGCCTTATGTTTCGGATGAGCCTGGTAGGCATCCCAGCCTTGCCTGTTCGGGAAAGTTGCTATTAAGGCATAGTCGCCGTTGCCGCCACGAAAACGCAGATCCGGGCCATGACGTATGGTAGCGATCTCACGCAACTCGCTTGCCATCTCATTGAGCGATAGCCTGAATACTTCCAGTTGATCGCCTGTCACCCCGTCGATCCAAGAGAAGATAACTATGTGGGTAACCACTCAACCCCCCCCCGTTTTGCCCTTGCGCCCGCTTCGCACAGTGTTTTACGCAAGCTATTGCATTGCCTGATAAAGGCCCGCACATCGGCGAGCCGATTCTATCTAATGAGAGTTATCTCATTATGAGAGTGTCGTCAACATGAGAGGTCTGTCAACAAATTGCACAGACGCGTCGGCTACGTTAAGGGAAAGCGCATGGTGACACGATCTCTTAATCTGCTACAGCAAGATGGAAAGCGCGGCCGCACGCGGGCGCGCCTGACCGACGCTGCGCTCAGGTTAATGTCGGAACGTGGAATCAGCGCCACATCGGTCAGCGAGATCGCCGCTGCAGCGGAACTCGCAAACGGGACCTTCTATTTGTATTTCAAAGACAAGTCCGAGATCGTCGCCGCAGTATGCGAGGCGGTTACGCACGCAATGCATGATGAGATGAGTAGCACGCGTATATCCCTGAATGACGGCGCTTCCCGGGTCGCGTTCGGCACCTATCAATTCATAGAGATCGCTGTAGCCGAACCAATCTGGGGTCGGCTGCTCATTTCCGCCTTCACCGAGTTTGAATCGATCAAGGAAGATATTGCGCGATATATGCGTCTGGATGTAACGCTGGGGACCGAACAGGGTCGTTTCTCGGAGCCAATCGACGAATTTGTGATCGATTCTCATTTGGCTCTCCTTCGGGTCGGCGTCAGTGCGCGCCTAGGGGGAGCTGGGCCGGATGTCTCAGCGCGCGCGGCGGAGTATCAGCTCCGCATCCTTGGAATGGCCGCGGCAGAAGCGAGGCAGGTCGTTCTCGAAAACGAACGCAAAACCAACGGAAGCATTATTAAGCCGCGCGCGATTCCGCCCGCAATCCGCCGCACAAAAACGACGCGGTCATGATCGTTGGAAATGCTTGTATGTTTAGGCTGATAAAAATCGGGTCAGGCTTTGATATGCCGAACCATGTTTGCCACAACGTTGATCATAGTCGGGCTGGATAAGTTAAGCGCCCGCAAATTATCATCCTTGTCAAAGCGTGCGCGCTGCGCTTCAAAATAGCGATCCATCGCCTGGCGCGCTTCCTGCTTATCCCCTGCTTTCAATCCTTTCAGGATTGCTATCCGATGCGGTTGAAAAATCATTGCTCGGGCTCGCCAGAAGCGCACGCCGCGAGCTGCCAGTGATTCGACCTGAGCTTCATTTAGCAAGGCCAGCAGAAACACCTCCAGGGAGTAGAGCAATGGATTGTGGGAGGCGGCTGAAACAGCACGTTGGAAATCGATGATCAGGGCAATTACTTCGTCGACCTCTTTCACGTGCGAAAGCTCATCAAAACGGGCGCAAGCCAATGTGATCGCTGCGATATCCAACTCTGTAGCACTGGATGAAGCCGCCTCGATAGAATGACGTCCCAGCACCTGACGGACGTTCAGAATGTCCATAATAGCCACTCGCTCAAGCTGCACCAGCGTTTGCAGGGCGGATGCAAGTGCATAGTCGCCCTGGCTGCGCACGAAAGAACCGCTACCATGGAAAACCTCGACCAGACCGAGGGTTTCAAGCGCGCGAATCGCTTCTCTCGCTGTGGGTTGGCTGACCCCGAACCGGTCAGACAATTCCTTCTCACTCGGAAGGCGTTCACCGTCGAGCAACCGGCGCGTAACAATGTCCTGGCGCAGCGTTTCGATGATTTCATCAACCACCTTCACCTTATGCCGGTGCGGCTTTCTGGCCTTTGCGGGCCGGCTGGTCTGCAAGCTATAGCCCTCACGTCACGTGTCACCAAGCACAACTCGCTAAGTCACCTGAACTTTACAGTCAAGCGCGATGCTACTTTGGATGGCTCCACCTGACGATCAGGGCTTCGAAACGATGGGGAGCTGAATATAACTGAGATGATCCGGGCCGGTATACAGGACATTGCGGGCGCCGTCGTGATAACTTGCATCGTAGAAATGCCGTGTGCCATGGGCAAAGCCGTCATATGGTTGAATGTCGACGCGGATGCGGTAGCCTTGCCGGATCAGCGCGACATTCGGGATGATTTCGACCTCAACAGGCACCACTTCCCCGGCGCCGAGCGGCGCATAGTCAGCTTTGAGATGCGTGTGCTTGACAGTGTAGGCGGTCGAACGGGACGTATCGGGTTTGCGGTGAGATACTTTCAGCCAGCCCTTTGCGAGCGGATAATGTCTTATGTTCATCCCCATTGTTGCCATGCCAATATAATCAACCAATTGATCCTTCTCATCTAGGATCCTCAAGGACACAAAAATATCCATATCTTTGCTCGTGGAAGACACCCAAAGCTTCGCCTTGCTGTACCCTGCGAAGATCATCTCTTCCGCAACGGGATCGCTGATGAAAGAAATGCCGGTTTTCCAGGCGGCAAGCGCTGCCGGCGGCGTTATCGGCAACACGATAGGCGCCGGTCCAATACGGCTCTCGATTGGTATCTCTGCAGAATAACCCGCTTGCCGTTCACCATCCGGCTCTGTTAGCGAGAGGCGCAGGAAATTGCTCTTATGCGCGTCGCCCGGCCAGTCAGACGGCGCCGCGTCAAAATACCACTTTAGGTAATTTGTCCTGGCAATTGGCCATTCGTTCTCTTCCTGCAAAAAGGAGGCGCCATCGCCAGTGCGGATCTCCAGCCGTACAGGCGGTTTATCCATGATGCCATTGTCGATCCCTTTTAGCCAGTAATCGAAGAATGCCATATGGTCGGCCAATGCCGCCTTCGAATATGACTTCGTAAACCAATCTTCCCAGAAGTCGATTTTCTTGTCGGATGTTTGGGTCGTCAGATAAGCCTCGCTTCCGCCCAATTGATGGAAGTGGGCCGGGTGGGTTGTGGTCGCAACGGCCCAAAGAGGAACCTTTACCTTGCTCATATCGGGACTCATAAACACTTTGGAAGCGGGGCCGAAAATATCGCTTATATTTGAATCCTTGAATGGCGCGGCTTCTCCGATCGCCAGGAAGTCTATTTCATCCGGCGTTCCGCAGACAGCCGGAAGAACGCCCCCTTTATACCAAAACCGGAAGAATTCGTCGTTCCAAATCCCACCCGTATACATCAGCTCTTCATACAGATCGACGTCGGTTCCGATTGCGATCATCGCCTTCAGATGCGCCGGCTCAAGGCTGGCAGCTGCATGCTGGTTAATGGCATAGTAGGACATCCCCCAGAGGCCGACATTACCGTTCGACCAGGATTGTTCCCCTGCCCACTCAATTGCGTCGCGATAGGCTTCCGCCGTTTCGAAGCCCCATGGGGCCAGCTTACCGGGATTCCTGCCTGTGCCAGGGCCATCCACCCGCATGACCACGTAGTCATTCGGCACCCAATCTGCCGTGTTGACTGTTTCATGGTTTTCGAAGATCAGGCCGTCCGAATTTCCTTGGAAGTAGCGTTCTTCCATCTCCTCATGGGCGTTAAACTGCGCTTCGTTGCAAATGGAGTGGTGGTGAAAGGCCCGTCCATAGACGCCGCAATTCATGACAACCGGGAATTTTCCCTCCCCGGCTGGGCGAAAAATATCCGCGTAAACGTATAAGCCATTTCGCAGCGGAATTTTTACGTCCCTAAAACGCCTTATTCCGAGAATATTGCGCCGGACTTCATTGCGCGCCGCTGCAGCTGAGAAAAGTTTTCTAGGAATGCGATCTGAAAAGACCCCATTATCAGCAAGTTTTTGAATTATTTCATCGATCTCAGGGTCTTTCTCAAAGTCGCCCAAATTATCTGGAACAGGCCCGGCAAAAGTAACATCGTGGCGAAAGTTGAGTTTTCTTCCACCGAGAATGTCGTGTACCTCCGGCGCGATCACGATGCCGCCATCCAAATCGCCGTCCATGTCCAACGTACAAAGGAACCGAGCAATGTTGGTCAAAGCGGGATCCGAAAGTTTATTGACGTTTCCGTCTACCCGGCTCACGATCTGCGCCAGATTCACACGGGGCGCACCAACGACGGAACCGATTGAGGTAGTGCCGATAAAAAACGCGATCCGCTCGCCCTCTTTGTAGGAGAACTCGCCTTTTGTGTTCGTAAGTCCACTACAACTCGATGTCTGATATTTCAGGCCGGCGACCGGTCCGGCAAAAATGCCCGTAAGCGACATGATTCTTACCTATCTAATTTTGTATCGGGCACGAACGCGCTCGAATGCGAACAAAAGCCGCCACAACTTAAAATAGCCTCAACGCAAGAGAACATTTTCTAGCACCGTATCGACCGCCTTCAGTTCACGAGACAATACGCGACAAGTTCAAGCGCGGCTGGGTTAGCCTCCATATCAGCTAGTTCGCAAGCAAGCCGAGCATCATTCGTAGTACGACCGCTTATTCAGCCGCAGGCACGCCGCCAAATCCAGCATAGCCGCGAAGCGCCGGGTCGGTGCCGTCCCGCCGTCCAACCGAGGCATCCGGATGATCGTCGAACCAGCCCTCGTTTGGATATTGGTACATCCAGTCTGTCAGAAGCTGGCGCCTTGCAATCAACCAAACGCCGTCGCGCAGCTCGAACTTGTCGAGGTAGCGAGCCCACAACTTCACGGTGTTGGTCTTCCAGTGGTGAAGCTCAGATCCCTGATGGTCGGCGGTGAGATAGGTCTCAACATGGGCAACATTCGGACCGTCGAACTCTATAAGGCTGTTTCCAAGAAAATGCATAGTACGTTTAAAACGCGGCATCTCGGCTGTGAGAAATTCAAAAAACCCTTCAACTTCACCAACGTGAAGACTTTTGGGAAATTGGATCCAAGCATCCTTGTGAAAAGCGCCACGAACAAGTTTCATGTCAACACGGTCCAGGCCGCGGCAATACCGCAGCAATACATCGTGAATTTCTGCGCGAGCACTGAGCTCCTCATGCGTCATCTTCTTCTCCTTTACTTCTTGGATCACTCACGACTTTCGCTAAGTCACTTAGTCTCCTATGTCAAGTATTGTCGGCGATCGCCGCATTGCTTTTCATGACCAGCGGCGGACGCGAATTTACTCATTTCGCCTCTGTTACAGAACAACACTGCGGCAAATCTCCAAGTCCGCAATCTCAAATCAAACGCGGAAGAGCTGAAATTGTAGCAAGTCACCGGCACTATTTCCGAGTCGATCCAAACGGGGCTGCACGAATTCAAACTTTGCCTGCAAGACGCTGCTTTTCAGATCGCAGGTCAGGTTTCTGGTCGGAAATTTCGTTGCGGTTCCGCGTAATACGGCGGGTCCGAGCACCCACATATCCCTTGCCCCCATCAACTACTGCGGGCTAAAACGCTCACCGCAGTGACATTATTTTCGACGCCGCAAAGATGCCGTCCGTAATTCTCCATGCAGGTCTGAATCGTAAGGATGGCGTGCATGCTCCCTGCACGACAATTTCGTGCAGCGAGCTGAAGTGGTTGCTTTTTTGAGATAGCCGATGCCCCGGAAGCTTTGAAAAGTGACTCGATCGCGGTCGCACATTGATCCCAGACATAAGAGGCATCGGCATGGTAACGAACCGTGTCAGCCTCGCTAGGTTCGCGTCCTTCCTCGTAGAGCCAGTCAAGATGGTCAAGGGCGGCCTCCGCAATGCGCCGCGCCGCGTCGATCTGCATTCGTACATAGCCAACGGTCAAATGGGTCACCGGTGCGTCGCTCTGTCGAACATATGGGGAGTAGGCAATCGCCTTTTTCCCGATACCCTCCAAAAACAGTTCAAGCGCATATTCCGCCATACCGACGGCATTGCCCGTACTTAGCATGATAGAGCGGCCAAGGCCTCCTGGCCGCAGTCCCAGCCCCTTTTTTTTAAGTTCGGCGAGCCGGTCCAACAAAATCCTAGGTGAACTGAATCGCTCATCAGAGACAAAAAGCTCTTCTTCGATGACGATTGTTCCGCTACCGGTGGCAGCCATTCCCATGGAGTCCCAGTCGTCGCGGAGAACATAAAGCTCCTTCGGCAGCAGCACCATCCCAACTTTCGTGTCGTCGCTCTCGTCATAGAATACGGCAAGATAAGCGTGCGAGGCGTGCACACTGCCGGTGGCGAAAGGCCATGTTCCGCGAACCATCCAACCGCCGTCAACCTTCCGCGCAGTTCCGGAAAGGCGCCGCGAGCTACCCCCACATGCACAGGTTCGGTTTCCGATCCAATAAGCTTCATAGATAGGCTTTACCAGTTCATCGGGAAAGGCTGCGCTCCACATATTGCCTCCGGTCGAGGCCCACAAAGTCCAGGCGGTGGCGCCACAACTTCTGCCAAGGGATTCATAAATCCGGAACAGATCCCTGGCCGAGAAGTCTGCACCCCCAAAGCGCGCCGGTGTCGCGATGCTGTAGACCCCTGTTGCATCAAGACGCTCAATGCTCTCCTGAGGCACGCGACGCTGCCGCTCAGCTTCGCTTTGCATACCCCGAAGCCAAGGACGCAGGGAAGCAATCTGCCCGATGATGGCGTCTGGCGTCAGCCCTAGCGATTCATCGACTGCCAGAAACTCATTTACCGACGTCGCCGCTGTATAAACCTTCGTCATTTTACAATCCCCACTTCCTACTCAACAGATCCTGTTCGTCGGGCCATTTAGACCGGCCCAGTTACCGACCCGATCAACCCGATCCACCGCGGCGCACGCACGAGGAACGATCGCCGATAGCGTAAAGTCACTAAGAGACCTAATGACTTGAGGTCGCTTAGTCAAATGAAATCTTTATGCACGGGTCTAAAAATCGCTACTTATCACGACGTGCTCTCCGCAGGCTTAAAAAGCAGCGCGAATGTGTTGCATACTTAAGTCGCAGGCAGTAGGTCGGGTTTGGCGGGCATCCAAGACTTTCAACATGCCGCCGGCGGAAGCTGGGTAGAATTTACCCTTGAAATTGACGGTTTGGCAGCGTATGCGGCAATGAATACTGTCGTCGCCCCCTCAACGACCCGCGAGATTTCGGTTTCCGTATTTCCAAAATATCGAAGCGCCCTCGTAGCCTTCTGTCGCAAAGACTTCCCCAGCGGCAAATAGAATCCTATCACGCCGCTCCCCCTGAGAGGGGATAGAGACACGAGCTTAACTCAGAAAGATAGGCCATGGGCCGCTCTCTCAAACATTGATCAGCATGCTAGTTTTCGGCGAGTGCGTTCTGGTTTTTCAACTTTCCTTGATTGGAAGCTGAAGGAAGGAAGTATGCGAGCCACCTGTATGGATCACATGCTGTCCTTGGTTTTGCGGCGTGTAATCTTGTACGCCCGGTACGATAGCTCCGAGTGCGTTCTGCGCGCTAATGATCAGCCGGAGCTGCTCGCCGGGATAGAACACCATTCCAATCGGAAAAAGGTCGATCTCAATCTCCACGATATCGCCGGGCGAAAGCTTCTCAATCCGATCGAAACTATGCGCGGGAACGGCATCTGTGGACAGTTTCTCGTCCAAATGCCGTGCGGAGACGCGTAGCCTGCCGTTGGAGCCTTTATAGCGCAGCACCGATGCGCCTCGTTCGGTAAGATCCTGCATTAAGGCACCTTGATTCGGCACGGTGAATTGTTGGAGATGACTGCCATGGCGATCAAGCTTCTGAATGAGGACGAACAGGTCCATGTCGTCGGCTCCCTTCGCCTCGACCCAAAGTTTCACCTTGGGATAGCCGACCATCACGGTCGTTTTATCAAAACGAATCACGAACGAAGCTAAGCCTGGCGCAGTTTCCGCATCATAGACTGCCATTGCTTCCGCTGAAGGCAAATCGGCGTTCAAGGTCCGAGATCTGCCGTCTAGATAATACTTTGTGTAAGTGACTTCCTCCGGGGGAAACGCGCCGGCAGGCTGATTGATGCGGTCGCCTCCCTCAAGGTCAAGTACCGAGTACCGGACCCGAGGCGTCGATTTCCATCCGTTGTCTTCTTCTTTCAAATAGTGATCAAAGAACCGGCGCAAGTCCTCGACGTTGGCTTCATCGTAATAGTCTGGCCACTCCTGCGTGTTATGGATGCGTAGCCATTTCTCCTGCGAAGCGATTCTCCGCCATGCGCGGAACGTGCCCATTGTATGCAGCGTGTTCGAATAACTGGCGACAACGTAGGCCGGCACCGTGATCTTATCGAAGCGCGCGATCTTGTCTTCCCACAAGCCGTTTATCAAAGGATAGCGTTTCGCCTCGCTGACAAGGTCTTCCCGCTTGGTCTTGCCTACGAAATTGTATTGCAGGCGGTCGGCAAAATGTATGTCGGGCATTCCACCGCGCATGACCAGATCGCGATATGCGTCGCTCAGGCCCTCCCAGGGATTGATTGCGGTCAGATGCGGTGGCTGTTCGGCGGCGGTATACCACTGAGAGAATGCCAGATACGAGGTTCCGCTCATCGCAACCTTGCCAGTACACCAATCTTGAACCGCAAGCCATTCGATCACGTCGTGACAATCCTGCCCCTCCTGCCGGCCGAGCATGGCGCTGTCGCCCTCCGAATGGGCGATACCACGGGCATCCGGATGGCAGATTGCGTACCCCTGAGCGCACCAGTACGCCGGGTCAGGGCCTTCGAATTTCTCCAGGCCCGATCTTCCTCCGGGACCTATGCCAAGCACGCCATAGAGCGCGGTGACTTTTGGAGAATTTCCGCCGCTTTTGCCGTAAGGGCTCCATGCCACGATGACAGGCAACTTTTCGCCGCCGGCGGGACGAAACACATCGACATAAATCGTCACCCCATCGCGCAAAGCGACCGCGACGTCCTTTTCCAATATGATATCGACCGGCAAAGCCCGATACTGCGGCGCAAGCTGAAAGCCTGCCGGCAAGGTTCGTGTGCCGGGATCAAAGGCGCTGAGGAAGCCATGTTCCTGACCCTCATTATAAGGGTAGGAGGGCACAAGAATTTTCTCTTCGATGCTCATATTGTCTCCTCTCGTGTCATTGGGCCGAGAACATAGAGAGCTTCGTGCTAAATCAGCGATTTGCACCAGGCGCTTTTGGCGTGGCATCTTCCAGCCACAACATCCTCAAAGAAGCGAACGGATCGTTCCGTTGCCAAACCGGGTTATTTTTTTTAGGACCATACCGCCTTAATGTCGGCCTCCATCGTAGCCGGTTTAAGACCAATATTTGAATATATCAACCCCTGTTTATATATTCATTCGCTTTCTAGGGGTCAATATGTCTGAAGATGGAAGCAGTGGCGTCTTAAACGTGCGCCGAGGCAGGCGATTCGGTGAGAGTGGGAGCAGGCAAGCGATCCTTGCCGCGGCTCGGAGCCGTTTTGCCGATGACGGCTACGCTTCGACGACGATCCGCAAGATCGCCGCGGATGCAGGCGTCAATGCAGCATTGGTCATGCAGTTCTTCCGGTCAAAGGAGGAGTTATTTGCAGCGGTCATGTCGATACCGTCAGGCGTGCTCTCTCGAATAGCAAAAGCCTTCGATGGGCCTTCGCAAACACTAGGGGAGCGCGTCACCCGTGCGTTTTTGGGCTTATGGGAGGGGCCGCCAGAAGAGTCGGAACCGTTGCTGGCGATGCTTCGCGCCGCTATCTCCAATGAGCACGCATCGCAACAGCTTCGCGATTTCTTTCAAAGGCGGCTATTGGAAACAATCAGCCCGAAGCTCGGAAATTATCCCGAGGCGACGGTTCGGGCTGGGCTCGCCTCGGCAATGCTTGTTGGCGTTATTGTCGGCCGGCGCATCGTCCAGGTTCCGGCGCTTGCCAATGAGGATCAGGAAACGATCATCCGATTGATCAGCCCGGCGATCCAGATCATATTGGCAGAAGAGTATATCTCATAGAGCTGAAAGTTCGGCTTGATTAGATGCCACTCGCATACTTGGTCGACGGAAGGAGTTCTAGCAGCGTTGCAGAGGAGGGGCGGAAAAAGCTGGTCTGATCGGCCGTCACTTGCCGGCGACCATCCAGCACGGTGCTTTGGAAGGCGGTGTGGACGAAGCTGAACTTCTGCAGTGTCTTCATCCGGCGGAACCTCAGCATGGCCCACTCCCGTTGTCGGAACGGCTGGTGCGAGTTCTCAGTTCGGTTGGTGAGGTACTAAAATCGGCTGCTACGGCTGCGCCAGAGTGATTACCACCGATGGCTTCCGTTCTTACGCGCTGCGATGAAGGAGCTGGCATCTCAGACCGTCAGGAGACTGGTCGCTACACGAACATTGGCCCGAACCTGTTCCACCACAGTCGCACCGTCTCGTGGCAGATATCGATGCCCCGCTGCGCCAGCAGCTCCTCGACTTTGCGCAGGGACAGCGGGTAACGGACATACATCATCACCACCAGGCGGATTATTTCAGGCGACGAGTCAAAGTACCGGAACGGGTTCTTGAGCTGGTCATGCGATCAGCCTAGACTGGAGAGGATCGGAAAGACCGATTTGGTTTGACAGTGCCAATTCGGCACCCCTGGATGAAAATGTCTTTGAAAGTGCTCTAGAAACCATCATGATAATGGTGCTAAGCGCTTTTGTCATTAAGCCGGAGAACCATTACGGACGAGTAGGCGTTCCCTCACGCTCGGTCGAAAGTTCCGCCTGTAATGTCGACTTCGCTGATTCGGCTGCGATTCATCTTACAGCCATTTTTCCGCGCCTGTTTGTATATTAGCCCGTCTGGCCAACTCGGCGGCGGCTGATTGGGCGGCGCGCCGAACCTGATGCTCATCAATGCTCTGGAGTTTGCCATCCGAAAGCAAAATCACGCCATCGATGACGACAAGGCTGGTCTCATGTCCCAGCGCTGAATATACCAGCGCCGAAACGGGATCGTGTATCGGCGACATGAACGCGCCGCGCGTATCGACAAGGGCTATGTCGGCCTTTTTGCCAACTTCGATGGATCCAATCTCATGCGCCAGCCCAATGGCATGGGCGCCATCGATCGTCGCCATTTCAAGCACTTTCTGAGCCGTCATGATGGTCGCATCACGATGCAAGCCTTTCTGCATCAAGGCGGCAAATTTCATCGCCTGAAAAAGACTATGATTATTGCTGCTGGCCGGCCCGTCACTGCCTAAGCCGATTGTGATGCCCGCCTTGAGCATTTCCGGAATCGGCGCGAAACCGGAGGCCAGATACATATTGCTGCATGGATTGTGGGACACCTTTACATCGTGATGGCGCAGCAATTGAACATCGTCCTGGCTGCATTGGACACAATGGACGGCAAGCACATCCGGCCCCAGAAACTCGAGATCGCTTAGAATCTGCGTATCGGTTCGATTGTAGATCCGGCGCGCATGCTCAATTTCGAATGGCGTCTCAGCAACATGGATCGTGACCAGTACACCGAGTTCATCGGCCAATGCGCGGGTCTGACGAATGCTTTCAGCGTCCAATGTCCAGATCATGCAAGGCGCGAGCCCGACTTGGACACGGCCGCCTGGCCGGTTGTTGGCTTCAATCAGGGCTCTGGCATCCGATAGCGCCTGCCGTGGCGACTCAATCAACTTTCCCGGAACGCCATATTGAACGCCATCAGCTAAAAACCCGCGGCAGACAAAGCCCCGCATGCCCGTAATCAGATAAGCATCCACGACGGCCTGGGTCAGGCCAGGCTGTGGATGAACATACATGAAATCGACCAGCGTCGTTACACCTGAGCGGATCGACTCTATGCACCCATGCAAGGCTGCGATATGGGCGTCCGAAACCGTCAACTCCGCGGCGGCTGGACCTGTCATGCAGGTGAACCATTTTTTTAGAACCATGTCGTCGCCAGGACCCTTGAGGAGGGTCTGGAATAAATGGGTATGGGTATTGACCATGCCGGGAATCAAGATCTGCCCGGCGCCGTCGATCAGCTCTGCTTCGGGATGCGCCTTCAAAAGTTGTGTTTTCGTACCAATCGCGGCAATGCGATCACCCTCAACGAGTATGCTGCCTTTGTCGAGGATGTCCCGATGAGCGTTCATCGTAACGATGCAGGCATCTGAGATAATCAGAGTCATAAAAGACGTCTCCGAATTGAAGTTAAAGCTGCCTATGCGTAAGCGGCGGCTGCCGATGTCTCAGGCATGCTGCTTCGGATTTTCTGCATCAAGTGGTCGAAGCATTTGACCGGTTCGTGCGAAGGCATCCGACCTTCGCTGAGACAAGTTGGTAGACACGAACACAATGCATCGTAATTTGGCCCCGTGAAGTAGACGATGGATAGCCGCCTTGTCGACCCGGTCAGGTTGCGAGGGGGATTTGCCACGCGATGCATGGTCGACTTCCAACGATCGTTGGTCCAACGGCCGATCAAATCGCCTGAATTGATGACCAGGCCGTTTGGAATTGGCTCGACATTTTGCCATTCCCCGCCAGGCAACTGGACCTGCAGACCGCCGAGCGCGCTGTCCTGCCGCAGAATAGTCAATCCCATGTAGTCGGTATGCGCACCGTAGCGCATCTGCCCGTCCAGCGGTTCATCCGGCTGGTCCGGATAATGCGCGAGACGAAGAATGCTCGCCATCCGGTCGTAGTATGGATCGAAAAAATCCTCGGCAAGGTCAAGGGCCAACGCCGAAAGGCTCATAAGCCTGCGCGTCAGATTTTGCACTTCCGCATAGTATTTGCGGACCAGAGTCTCCAGAAACGGAGGCTTTTGCGGCCACAGATTGGCTCGGTAGATCGAACGATCCAAATCATTGGTGAGCAGCTTATTTTCCCAGTCGACATAAGTAAACGAAATGTTTTCGACGAGATCGGGCGCTGCGTCCGGTTTGCCGGCTGTCTTGGCGACGCTTTCGATGCCCGGGCCGACATAGCCCTGGCTATTCTGAGGCCCCGGATGGGTAGACTTCAGCTTCTCGGCGAGCGGCTCGTCGAAGAATTTCATCCCCGCTTCGTAGAGGCTGTTCTGCAGCTCCACGTTGACCCCGTGGCCAACGATGACGGCAAAACCGTAATTTTCGAATGCCTGTGACCACTGCTTGATCACGGACTCCTTGTCGCTCAGCGTGGATGGCCGCAAGAAGGGCGCTATATCGATGATGGGAATATTCATACGGTGTGTCTCCGCGCGGTAAATGTTACAGAAATCAATGCTTTCCAGAAACCAACTTCCCTGCCAATTCAACAAAGCGCCTCATCAAGCCGCCTGCTCCGCAAATATGTGCCGGCGGCTTTTCATCAGGGGTTGGATCCGGCTGCCGAAATTTTCGATTCCAATAAGAAAATCGTCGAAAGTCAGAAGCACGCCGCCGGTGCCGGGAACGGCAGCCATTTCGTCAAGCATCCACGCCACCTTGTCATAGGAACCGAAGAGCGTTCCCATATTGATGTTCACGGCCGAAGCCGGGTCGCTCAACTGGCGCGTGTTGGTCGTGGCCGATACGTTATTCGCCGCACTTTGGGCTGTGAGCCAAGCCAATGCGTCATGGTCGGCGCCATCGCGGTAGAGCTGCCACTTCGCTTCGGCCGCCGCGTCGGCCTCGTCTGCAATCACCATCATCAGGACAAAAATGTCTACACCAAGTTGATGCGTGGCATCCTCCAGCATCACGCCGAAATATTCGAGATTAAAGCCATCCCTCAATGTGGATTCGACGCAAACATTCGTTGCAATCCCGACAAATACGAGATTTCGAATTCGCCGGGCGCGGAGCATACTGTCCAGCTGCGAATTGAAAAAAGCGGAATAGCGGGTTTTCTGCACGAGCGGATCACCCGATTGCGGCTTCAGAGCGCCGACGATCTTGTAGTCCCAACTGCCGCGGACGAGCAGTTGGCCTGTAACTCGGGCCGCTCGCGCATAGTCTTGAGTGCGTTTGACTTATGCCAATTCGGAGAGTCTGGGGTGCCGGCTTCGGCGTAGGCCTCATCCCAGCCGTCTGCAAATATTCAACCTGAATTTTTGCCCTGCGTGCGGCATGCAGTACCTGGCTGATGCGTATGATGGTTTGACTCGCACCCCCTATGTCAAAGCCAGCCAGGTCGACATAACCGCCGGGTGATGCATATGCGTTTTGCATATCGATGACCACGACCGCCGTCTCCTCTGCCTGTAGAAGTAAAGCTTCAGGACGTGCGGACAAAGAAAATGACGCGTTGATGTCTCTCACGTGAGCGCTAAAATGGATGTCGTGGATACGATGCCGTCTTTAGGAACCACTGATTTCAACCAAATTCTCTTTCCAAACGCGGTCTAAACGACCTACGCAGGATGTGGTTGGAACATTTGAACATTTGGAAGTCAATTAAAATATAACCTGGAGGCGGTGTTGGACAAGCCGATCTCAGATAATCATGTTTTCGGGAAAGCGGTAGAAACGGTCACTGCGATGGTCGTTGGCGGCTTTATCGATACAGCGCATGAAGGCTAGCTTCAGATAGTCCAATTGGCTGCCCTCAACCTTCGCATAAAAGATGCCAACCAAATCGTGCCAGCGCGTTGCAAAATCGAGCTTTCCACGATCGGTGAACCAGAAGCCACCATGATTGTCGAAGACAATGTGGCGCCGGTAATAATTGCTATTGTGTTGGAGGGTGCTGTCAGTCCAACCGCTAGAAGTCTCTGATTATCGCAGGGCGGGGTAATTGCTGATTCAACTTACAACGTGCTTCCACTCGGCCATGGCGGCGGATCGGCGGAAACCACCTTTGATTGCGCGTCGAGACGTTCATCATTGCGCGCCGCTACCCCTACGTGGGGCAGTTAGATATCAGGTCCGCGGCACTTCCTCACGAATTCCGAGAAGGCTCTGCACGTTGACGACGGACGCCACCAGGTTTCGGTCGAACGGTAACTGCCCGTCGAGAAATAGCATCGCCAGTCCGTGTACGAGTGACCAGCACTGCAGGGAGTAGGTCCGGACATCGGCTCCTTCGGGCGCGAACCTAGCCGCGTTGACCATCAGGTCTGCCGATCCCTTGGATTGCCGGCTAAGCGACGGGTCGAGCGTCATCACGAGCCTGAAGAGTGCCGGATTGGCGACGGCGAACTCCACGTAGGCGCGACCCGTGGCGAGGAAGCCTTGCTGCCCGCCACCGGCGGCATCCGACGCCGACGCCGCAGCGTCCTCGAGCCGCGTCTGGCCCACGCGGGCGAGAGCCGCCAGAAGCGATGCTTTGTCCGGAAAGTGGTGGTAGACGGCGGGCGCGCTCACGCCGACGCGACGCGCGATCTCGCGCAGCGAGATATTCTCGACTTGAGCCGCGCCGAGCATCTTGAGGCCGGCATCGAGGAGAGCCGTCCGCAGATCTCCATGATGGTACGTCTTTACAGGCATCGAACGGATTTAGGCGCGTGCGCCACGCGAGCAAAGGCGATTATTACTTCCATTGCCATTGCCCCTTCCATTGCCACTGCCACTGCCATAGCCACAGCCACAGCCACAGCCACCGGCATCTTGACACCGTTAAAACCACACTAATCTTAACGACGTTAATTTGCATGGAGGTTGTCATGGGCTTACCTACTGCCGTCATCGGACGCAGTGCCGAAATCGCCGTCCGCGCCGTCGCCGAGCTGAGCCATCAGGCGCTCTCATTAATCGGTGCCGTGACCGGGGCAAAGCATCCGTTCCAGTCGGGCGTGCACGAGCCGATGCGCGACGAGCTGACGCTCACCGAGCTCAACGTGACGGGCACGATACCTGTAACCCTGAACGGCGTGTATCTTCGCAACGGACCAAATCCCATCGATCCGCCGACCAGCGGGGGGCACTGGTTCCTCGGCGACGGGATGATCCACGGCCTAGAGCTGCGGGACGGGCGGGCCATCTCCTATCGCAACAGGTTTGTCCGTTCGACCAAGGTGAGCAAGCATCTACGCGAGGCTCCGGCACCGGGGCCGCGGAACGGCCCTGATACGGTCAACACCAACGTCCAGTCGATCGGCGGCAGTATCTACGCGCTCTGTGAAGCCGCCGCCTTCCCCGTCGAGCTGGACCGGGAGCTCGGCCACCAGGAGCACAACCCGTTTAACGGGACGCTCAAGGGCTCGTTCACCGCCCATCCGCATCGTGACTGGTCGACCGGCGAGCATCATGCGGTCGCGTATGAGCCCACCTCGCCCGACAAGCTGCGGCACGTCGTCCTGTCTGACGACGGCAAGGTGCTACGCGACCTCGCCATTCCCGTCAAAGATGGCCCCATGGCGCATGACTGCGCTCTGACGAAGAGGTTCTTCGTCGTTTTGGACCTTTCGGTGACCTTTTCGACGCGTTGGCTGCTGTCCGGTCACAAGATTCCGTACCGCTGGAACCCAAAGCACCAGGCTCGTGTCGGCCTGCTGCCAAGGGATGGCGGCGCGGACTCCATCATCTGGTGCGACCTGGATCCGGTATTCGTGTTCCATGTCGCCAACGCCTACGACGACTCCGATGGGCGGGTCATTCTCGACGTGGTCGCCTACGACAGGATGTTCGACACAAAGGCTGAAGGACTCGATGCCGTGGGGCGGTTCGAGCGCTGGATTGTCGATCCCGTGACATGCGCCGTGAACCGTCAGGTCATCGACAGCAACCCGCAAGAGTACCCGCGACCCGATGACCGGCTGTGGGGCCAGCCTTACCGCTACGCCTACGCGATCTCACTGCCCGTCAGCACCGCTAACTTCAGCGGCGGGACGAAGCTCTACAAGCACGATCTTCTTACGGGTGTGCGCGAGAGCCACGACTTCGGGCCGGGCCGATTTCCGGGCGAGTTCGTGTTCGTTCCCGCCTCGGCCGAAGCCGCGGAGGATGAGGGCTGGCTGATCGGGCTGGTGGTCGACATCAATCACCAGACTACGGACCTGGCCATCCTCGATGCGCGGACGGTCGCCGGCGCGCCGGTGGCGACTGTCCACCTTCCGCACCGGATCCCACCCGGGTTCCACGGCAACTGGGTGCCCGCCTGACGGCCTGCGTGACCGCGAAGCTGTGCAAATGGCACGACTATAATTGGTGGAGTGATCCGATGGGGGAGTGGCGAACGGACCTTCAGCCCCAATGATACTACTTAAACACGAGATAGAATGAGGCGACATGCCTTTGCCATATAACATCGGAGATTTACCAAGCGGGTGTTTCTGACTGGTGCGAACGGCTTCATCGGATCGCGTATCGTTTACCGGAAAGGCAAAATTCCCGGGGACCCCAAAACGTCGGTGACGCCGATGTCTTACAGCCGGTCCAGGAGATATTGGATGACAGTAACGGTCATGCTGGATCCGTGAGGGGTTGGTCAGGCGCAGAATACGTTGACGCGGCAATAGTAAGGCACTCTGTGCAGAAACCAACGGCGGCATCCCGGTTACTGAACCATCGGCGGCCTCGTCAGTGGCTTCCCGTTCCGCTTGTGCGCCGCTGGGCTCAAGGATAAGTTCGAAGCCCGCTGACCATCACCCCAGGACTTTGACATCCGCTCCCTTCAACAGGCCTTGCCGTTTTTCCATAGCCAACTTTTCTTAAGGTCTCTGGCTATTCTGTTGACTGCGTGGGTTTGCCTGCTTGTCTTACCAGAACTTTATCGGGTCGCGGGCGACCTCTCCAGTCTTGGCATCTCCGTCGATGGCGACGGAACCATTGTTAATGTCACTGCGCCTTTTTCCCGCTCCAGTCAGTCGCCTGCGGCCTTGGCGGGCCTGCAACCGGGTGACCGGATCGACATGCAGAAAATGCGCTGCTTCGAAGTGCAATCATCGGTATGCGGCAGTCTCATCACCACCATGGGCTATCTGGGAGAGCTGGAATATACGCTTCCTGGTCGCAGCGAGAACTTTGCCGTAATATCCGGGCCGCAGGCCAGGCCGCGCACCGTTACGCTTACAGCGGCACCGGCACCGCTGGCCTGGCTTGGCCGCGCCCTCCTTCTGGCCGGTACGATCACCGGCATCCTCTTCGTGGCCGTCACTTTCTTCCTGGTATGGACGCGTCCCGGCCCGATGACCTGGGGATTTTTCCTCTACTCCCTCTGGTTTAATCCCGGGCAGGATTACACGCTGATGGCAGTGTTTCAATCCTGGCCTTTAGCATACCTCGCAACTCAGCTCATCGAAGCCATGGTACAGGGCGCAGCCTGTGCCGGCCTGCTGATCTTCACCCTACGCTTTCCAACAGATGTGATAGACCCTTCCTTCCGGTGGATTGAGAGCGTCATCATCTGGTTCGGCGTCGTCTTTGCAGTGCTCACAGCGGCTTGCGGCCTTAATCTCTTTGGGCTGCCGACCGAAAAGCTGAACAACTTCCTCTTTGAATGCGGCTTCCTCATCGATGGCATCGCCATAGCGGCGCTGCTGCTACGTCTTCCAACCCTACGTCCGCAAGACGAACAGCGGATGCTGTGGGCCATCGCCGGCTGCGCCATCGGCATTCCCTCGTTCCTTCTTGCTGAGCTTTGCCAATCAACGTCACTCCCGTTGTTCCTGTTCGGGATCAGCCCGCCACAATCCCTTCCCAGCCTGCTCTATCTCCTACAAGGTCTAATGGCCTACTTCGTCGGCATCGCTATTTACCGCCGGCGGGTCGTCAGCGTCGCCATTCCGCTGCGCCGCGGTGCCACGCTCACCTTCTTCTCCTTGCTGCTGGGCGTCCCCATCCTTTATTTGCATGAGCAGATTACCCGCTACACTGAACGGCAGGATCTCCCTTCCTGGGTCTGGCCGCTCGTCCTTGGCCCTATCGCGCTACTCGCCCTCGCCCGCCTGCAGGACTTCGCAGCTGAATACACCGAGCGTATCTTTAATCGACGATACCACCGTGCCCTGGACACGCTGACCAAAGCGCGGGACGCCATCCGGAAAGCCGAAACCTTCGAGGAGATTGACCGGCTATTGACGGAGGCACCCGCCGCCGCCTTGCGGCTGGCGTCTTCCGCTGTCTTCCGCATGATCGGGACCACCTTGCACCGCGTCGGCCCCTCCATTGGCTGGGGTGAAACCGACTTGCAGATTATAAATCCCACACATTACCGGGATTTTGTGGAACAGTTGAAATCTGAAAAACCGGTGCCAGTGCCACGTCGTGAAACCGACGGTCCGGATCTGCCCCGCGACGACCTATTCCCTTGCCTTGCCGTTCCGCTCCGCAGCGTTATCACGGAAAGCGTCGCTGCCATTCTCTGCGGACCGCATCTTTCAGGTGCAGATATTTCATATGACGAACGTATTATCCTACAGGATTTCGCCGCCATCGCCGCGCTCAGCTATGACCGTTTAGAAGCCAATGCGCTGCGTCGCGAGATCGCTGAGGTGCGGGAAGAACTGAACATAGCCCTGCGGCCGGGCACATCAGGCGACGAGTCAAAGTAGCGGAACGGGTTCTTGGGCTGGGTCATGCGGGTAGGGCAGCCCGGTATACAGCGGAAAAGCCAATTTGGTTTGACAGTGCAAACAAGCTTGCACCGCTTTATGGGCTGGCAAACTGAAGCACGGTGTACGGCCCGACAGGATAGATTTTCTGCGGAGCGCCGTAGGTAGCCTCTGCGGTAGCGGTGGTGAAGGGCGGCGGGGCTGGCGAGATGACGACGAACTGCGGCGGCTGCATGTGATTCCACAATGACACATCGCAGTTCCAGCCAAACAGGGCAAGACGATTGCCCGAGACAAGCACCGGGACCGTTCCGATCCTGGTCTGGCTCAGATCGAAGATCATCTGCGACGTCCAATAATCGCCCAGGCCGTAGCGAAAACGATGCGCCAGCAACCATGCGGTCAGGTCGGCCTCAGGACAATTCCTGACGCCGGGGCGGGCATGGGCGGCAACCATCGATGCCTGAGCCGCTGCGTAGAAAAAAGGCAACGCGACAATTACAAGAATAGCCACCGCCGTATTGCGCAGTTGCCGCTGTCGAATTACGAAAAATATGCGCTGCGCTTCCAGTGTGGCCGCTAAAGACATGAAGACATAGACCGGTATCACGTAACGGATGGCCGCGTTTGGAAAGCCTGGCCCGTCGCTTACGGCCATGTTGAAAGTCTTGCTTACCGCATCGGCGAAGACCACAACTGAAACGGCGAGCACAAATAATTGTGAGACTCCACTTGGGGCACGCGGCATCCGCAGAACCACCCAAACGGATAAAAGCACCGCAATGCCGGCGAGAAGCATCCGGCTTGCGGCAACCCAAGCATTGTCAAAAACAGCCATTCTGGCCGTGAATAATATCTGCAGCCCTCGCAAGACCCCTTGGACATTCGCCACAAACTTTGCCTCGGGCGAGACGAAATCGGGAAAGAAGGCCTGGCCGGTTGCAAAGCCGCCGTGCAACGCTATGCCAGCCGCGGCAACCATACCAAATCCAACAGCCAGAATCGTGCATCCGAATATTGCCCAATCATCCGCACGAAATCGCTGGGATAGCCAGGCGCGCAGGATGACGAGAATGAGCAGCGGTGTAACAAAAAAGAACTCGGCAAACGGATCGCTGAACGAAATGACAAAGACCAGCAGGCCGTACGGCAGAAAGATCGCGCGGTTGAAGGGACGGTTCGACAGGATCGGCTCGATGAGCAACGTCGCAAACAGACAAAACGTTATTGTACCGATATGGATCGCGGAGCGGAGCATGAGATCCAGCCATGGCGCGTAGGGTAAGCCAAGCAGGAACAGGATCAGGAACAGGCCGAAATACAGCGCCTGTTCGGTTTTTGCGGCCCGTGCGACAAGCCAAAAGCAGGCTACAAGAAAACAGCAGAAAGTTACGAACGGAACTATATAAATGAGGTTCAGTCCCGACCCAAAGACGAAGGAGAGCAGAAGGAAGGGGAGATCATCCGTGAAGTAGAAATTATCGCTGCTCAAAACCCAGTGCTGCAGCAAGACATTCCCACGGTGGATGGCCAGAAACTGACCATAATTTTGGATAGAGTCGGAATTCGGCACCAGGGAGCGGGCGATAAAGAAATCGCCCGCCAGACACGCCAGGACGAGGATGATGAAGATAATTTTTATAGCACCGCGGAACGACCCTTTCATGCCGCGTTACGCGCGGCTGGTCGAATTGCAAAGTTCAACGAGAATCGATATCTTATTTTTTGGTCACTTTCTTTGCTCTAAGTCCCTGTTTGATGAGACGGCGGATAGCCTCTGGTCGCGAAGGTAGATCCGCCTCCCCGCAGCGCCAGTTGTCGAGCCCGTTCATAACCTGACGGTCGATCCTTACGGTCACTGCTTGAGTATCAGTCGGCGGCCTGCCCATTTTTGACCTTTTAACATCAACAACTGACACATCACTTTATGACATCATAAAGTGCGGATCGCAAACAAAATTCGCACCTAAAGGTGTTCGGCTCGGTTGTTTACATAGCGACCGACCTCCTGCCGGTCAGCGACGCCAAGTTCCTTCAGCGCAGCGCCATAATGGCGCAGTCCGTCGGTGGTTATCGTCTTGGCGCAGCCGTGACGCTTCATGAGTTTCTTCATGAAATTGAGCGCTGCTTTCTTATCGTGCTCCTTGGTTGCGAAGGACTCCAGCGCCTCGCCCTCATGATCAAAGGCGCGCCACGGCACTCGACCTCCATCGGTGGGGCACTGTCAAGGCGGTTTCGGCGAAGCGGGCTTGTAGTCGATGCGCTGGGTTCAAGCTTTGAAGAACTGGCGAAAATGCGAGATGACGAGTTCGGGCGCCTCCTCAGGGATCAGGTGGCCACATGGGAGGGCTTCGCCGACCACCGGCCCGTCCGCCTTTGGCCGCCAGGTAGCAAGCACATCCCACAAGTGGCCAACCGTCCCTTTTGCACCCCAAAGTGCCAGCAGCGGCGCTCGGATCTTATTCTCGGCTTTGTCGTCGGCCCGATCCATGTCGAGGTCGATGCCCGCCGCAGCCCTATAGTCCTCGCAGACCGCGCGGATCGTCCCTTGGCAGCAGTACGTGCGAATGTACTCCGCCATCGCTTCCGGAGTGACCGCGCCTGGTGTTTTGCCCTGCACGGCTAGGTGATCCCGCAGATAGAAGCCGGGATCCAGGCTGATCAAGTGTTCCGGCATCGGCGCAGGCTGGATTTGGAGGAACCACCACACATAGCGTGTCGCGAACTCTTTGTTGGTATCGTCGTACATCGTTAGTGTCGGAGCGACATCCAGAACAGCGGCCTTCTGCACCGCATCGGGGTGATCCAGGCACAGGCGGTGCACCACCCGGCCGCCACGGTCATGGCCCGCTACCATGAATGATGAATGGCCGAGTTGGCGCATGACATCAACCATGTCCTGCGCCATGGCGCGGAACGAATAATTGTTGTTCTGCGGGCTGTAGCCCGGCTTGGAGGAGTCGCCGTAGCCGCGCAAGTCGGGAAGAACGATCCGGTAGCCGGCATCCACCAGAGCTGATGCGACCTTGTGCCAGGTGACGTGGGTCTCCGGATGACCGTGGATGAGGAGCAGCGGCTGCCCATTTCCTTTGCTCAGCGTGTGGATGGTTGCACCGCTGGTTTGGATAGCTTGTGAATGAAAGCCGGGGAACAGCAACTCGCTTACACCAGCTGGCTGTGGCGGAGGAACATTGGGCAGCTCCGCACAGGGTCCGGGCGCCGGCACTGGGCTTGGCAGCTCGCGCGCAAGATTTTCCGGCGTCGGCGCAGGCGGCGTTTTCGCCCGTGCCCGACCTGCCAAAACCGCAACAAGCGTTGTCATCCCAAGAGCGGCGGTGCCTCGCCGTCCGAAAATCGAGGTCATGATCGTGATCCTTGGTTTAAGTTGTTTGTTTCAAGCGCCACCGCTAAGATCGGCTGCCTGAAAGGCTGCGATTTATTGTTTCCCATTCGCTCTATCCATCGATGGCTCATGCTTTAGAGGGAACGACATGAGTTCCATTAAGCCCAACTGCCAGCGTGCTTCGGCTGTCACGGCGAGCACGTTGATCACGGTTGCTGGTGGAGCACTCGACGGATGGGTCTACCTCGCGCACGGCCACGTGTTCGCAAACGCTCAGACCGGCAACGTCGCGCTCATGATGATCGCCATAGCAGGCGGAGACTTCACACAAGCGGGCAGTCACCTCACCTCTCTGGTAGCATTCATCGCCGGGCTGTTCATCTCCAAGCAGACAGGCAGCGTGCTCAAACATATGAAGCTGAATTCGCGCGACATCCGGCTTGGGGGTGTTGCCTGCTCCTCACCGTGCTCGGGTTTGCTGCGAACACCTTGTCCAACCACGCCGTCATCGCCTGCGTCGGCTTCATCGCGGGACTGCAGATCACCAGCCTGTCCCATATCGGCGGATGGTCCTTTAACACCGGCATGACCACAGGAAACCTGCGCGGTGCAGTCAGCGCGTTGAGCAAGGTGGTCACCGGCGCGCAGGAGGAGCGAGCGCATGCGCTGGTGATGGGGGCACTGTGCGCCGCCTTCGGCATTGGCGCGTTGATGGCAGCGTGGCTGACGCCCCGCCTGGGAAATCTGACATTGTTGCCGATTGCCGCCCTTGTCGCCGCCACGCTGGCCGCGGCTCCACGGGGGCTGGACCCGATCCCGGACTGGAAAAACCTGCGATGATGCAGGACTATGTTGCTGGACTGCGAACATCAGAATCTGGACGATCGAGGCGCCGTCAAAGCCGTTGGCCGGTCGCGGCGAGAAAACTTTATCCATTGCGGTCTCGAGCAAGCAACCGTCCCCTGCCTAGCGACCTCTAAGCCTAGCGACCTCGAAGTACCAGACGGCTTCAACATTGACTTTCCACCGACATACCACTCCGCCGAGCGCCGCCGCAAGTCTGCCCGGCGACCTTACCGCCCGGCGCGCTTTCGGCAAAGCTGCCAAACTTAAGATATTTGAGATGGTAGGGCTTGAACTCTACACCGGGTGCTGTCAGTCCAGCCGCTACAAGTCTCTGCTCGCCCTAGGCCGGACTTATCCTCAGTTCATCCCGCGACGTGCTCCCACTCGGCCATGGCAGTTGACCTTCGGGCTTTGTAGTCGTTGCGGCTGACGAGGTGACGTTCCTGGTTGAAGATCCCATGGGGCAGGTTTGCGACCCGTCCTTCAGGATAGGCCGCGTGACCAACCACCTTGGAGCCATATTCATCTCGTTGGAGCTCAGCCAATCTACCTGGCTGATCAGCTCGCTCGCACCTGGCGGTGGCGAGAAGATCTCAAAGCATCAACTTCTCAGCGGCGACATGCCGGGTCTTTTTTCTCGCTTCTCTCAGCTACAAGCAAAGGCTTGCCGGCGGACGTGGAAGGAGCTTCCTGTCATTGTCATCCACGAGGCGGGTCCGGACGGGTTCTGGATACATCGTCGGCTTCAGCAGGAAGGCATCGAAAGCCACGTCGTCGACCCCGCGTCGATCGCGACCTCGCGCCGGCGGCGGCGCGCCGGCAACGCCAGTCTGCAAACGACGATGATCCAGCTAGCCTGGCTATGGCTCAGGCATCAGCCGCACTCGGCCCTGACCGTCTGGTTTCAGGAACGCGCGGCACCCGGGCGACGCAATCGGCGGGTGATGATCGTCGCGTTGGCAAGGAAGCTTTTGACGGCCCTTTGGAAGTTCGCGACTTCAGGGCTCGTCCCTGAAGGGGTTGTTCTTACCGCCGCCTGATACTGCCAAGCAACCGAAACCGCGGCGTCTAATCAACGCTGCCGGATCCAGGCGGAACGGACCGAACAACCATTTGGCAAAAGCCGGATTAAAGAATGGTCCCGCTCCCCTGAGCCGCACCGCCGAAAGCGGGATTGGTGAAGCCGGCCTGGCCGGCGACCGGCCGGCAAGTACCGACCGCGTCATAAACACGGCTCAGACCTTGGACCCTAGAACTAAAGGAGGCGCTATGCGACAGCCCTAACGCTGAGCTTGACGGCCTGAGCCCCATTGAAGTGGTCGTGAAAGGCGGCGCGGATGGAGCTGAATTGCTGCAACGTTTTTATCCGTCGGAACCTGAGCATTGCTTGCTCCCGCCTTCGGAACGGCTGATGCGAGTTCTGGGCACGGTTGTTCGCGTACCGGCCGAGTTCTTGGCGGTCAGCGATGCCAGGTTCTTTCATAGCCGCACCATAGAAACGCAAGCCGTCGGTCGTAATCACCTCCGCGCAGCCGTGGCGCTTCATGAGTTTCTTCATGCTGGCATCGCAGGGTCGGGTCTCAACTGCGTGCTCATGGTGTTCCCAACAAAGGCAACCAGAGAATGAGAGCCACCAGTACAATCAGCAGCACTGGCGGTGTGATCAGCAGGCCAACGCGCATATACTGGCTCCAGCTGATCGTAATGTCCTTTTTCGCAAGCACATGTAGCCAGAGCAGCGTTGCGAGACTGCCGATCGGCGTGAATTTCGGGCCGAGATCGCAGCCGATAATGTTGGCATACATGTTGGCATGAGTTCACGGGTCAGCGCGGGGATGCCATGAGACTGCTCGATGGATAATGTACCGATCAATACACTAGGCATGTTGTTCATGACCGATGACAGGATAGCCGCGCCAAACCCAGTGCCGATGGTGGCGACCCAGATGCCATGGCTAGCGAGCCAAGCCAGCCCTCCCGCAAGGTACTGCGTTAGTCCGGCATTGCGCAGGCCGTACACCACCAAATACATTCCAAGCGAGAAAATAACGACCTGCCACGGCGCGCCGCGAAATACCGTTATCGTCGCAATTACAGCATTCTGGCCGCCCTGCAGCCAGCGCCCTGCCAGAGCGAGCAGGACAACGGCGCCGGCAACCGTAACCACGGAGACGGGCACTCCGAGGGGGGCCAAAATAAAATAGGCCAGCAGGAGTGTGCCCAGCAGCGGAAAGGCTGCCTTGAAAACCAGCCTGTCCTTAATCGCTGTATCAGGGGCAACGAGTTTTGCCATTGAATATTGCGCGGGTACGCTGGAACGGAAGTAAACCCAAAGCACGCCGAGGGTTGCTGCCAGCGAACAAACATCCACCGGCACCATCATCGCGGCATAGCGGTCAAAGGTGACGTGAAAATAATTGGCGCTGACGATGTTGACGAGATTGGAGATGATGAGCGGCAGGCTGGTCGTATCGGCGACGAAGCCGGTAGCGATGACGAAAGCCAGCGTCTGGGACGGGGTAAATTCCAAGCGAAGCAAAATCGCCACGACGATCGGCGTGAGCAGGAGTGCTGCACCGTCATTGGCGAACACCGCGGCGATGAGTGCGCCGAGCACGACGACGAGCGGGAATAGTTTGCGGCCATTGCCACCGCCCCAGCGCGCCACATGCAAGGCGGCCCATTGGAAGAACCCCGCTTCATCCAGCAATAGCGAAATGATAATCAGCGCGACGAAGGTAAAGGTCGCGTCCCAGACGATGTGCCACACTACGGGAACATCGTGCCAACTGATTACGCCGGTGAGCAAGGCGATAATCGCCCCTGCCATGGCGCTCCAGCCGATCCCCAAGCCACGCGGCTGCCAGATGACGAAGACGAGGGTGACCAGGAAGATGGCAAGCGCCAGCACCGTAAAATCCTAAATTCGATTGCTTGAGGCGATTATTTGACGCGTTGGCCTGCAGAAGCGATGACGGCCTCACCGTCCTCCTTGGCGAACGCGCTAAGCTGCGGCTTTGGTAGAATTTCCAAGACGATTTCCGAGGGACGGCAGAGTTTTACCCCGATGGAGGTGACGACGAGGGGCCGGTTGATGAGAATGGGATGCGCCATCATCGCATCGAAGAGTTGCTCATCGGTCAAAGCTTTGTCATCGAGCCCGAGTTCTGCATAAGGGGTGCCTTTTTCGCGCAGCAATTCGCGCGGCGTCGTACCGGCGCGCATGATCAGATCAGATAATTCTTCCCGGGATGGCGGATTTTTGAGGTATTCGATCACATGCGGCTCGATGCCGGCATTACGGATCATTGCCAATGTGTTGCGCGATGTGCCGCAGGCCGGGTTATGGTAGATGGTCACGCTATCATTTGGCATCAGGCGACACCTGGCCGGGGTGTTGATGCACCCGCCGCCTGCCCGATTTCCTGAAGCTTGGAGCCGAGCGCCATGGCGCCGATTTTGGCGAGCGGCAAGCTCAGGAAGAGGCCAATGCGGGTTTTTAGATATTTGAATGCCAGCACGAAGATCTTTTGTTTTTCAATATCAGGCCCGGTGACGCCCGCCGGATCATCGATGCCCCAATGAGCCGTCATCGGATGACCAGGCCAGACCGGACAGATTTCGGCGGCGTTGTCGCGGACCGTGAACACGAAATCCATGACCGGTGCGTCGGGACCTGAAAATTCATCCCGGCTTTTCGATCGCAACCCGTCGACAGGATAATCGTAACTCTCAAGCAATTTGAGCGCGAAAGGGTTGACTGCGCCTCTAGGGTGGCTCCCGGCCGAGAAGGTGCGGAAATGGCCCAGCCCGTCCAGGCGCAAAATCGCCTCGGCCATGATGGAGCGCGCGGTGTTGCCCGTGCAGAGGAACATCACATTGTAAACGCGTTCAGACATTGGCTTCTTGCTTTGCTGGACAGCAGGGGATCAGATCGGCGATGGCGGTGGCGCAGCGTTCCGGGTTGCCGCCGCAGCAATCGGCCACAAGGAACAAGGTCAATGCCTGGAATCGCTCCAGATCGGCGCGGTACACAATCGACCGGCTATAGCGCTTGCTGCGAATAAGCCCGGAGCGGGACAAAATTCCCAAATGCGTCGATAAGGTGTTGTGCGGCACATCCAGGATTCGAGAGATCTCGCCCGCCGCGACGCCATTTGGCTCGTTTCGGACCAAGAGCTTGAATACGTCAAGACGCGTGGTCTGGGCCAGCGCACCAAGAGTCAGAATAACGCCCGAATCGTCCATATATCGACGATATACGACATATCGACATTTAGTCAAGGTTGCCGGGTGAACACGCCCGATGCCAGTGAGCATCTGCTTTTCGCCAAGCACCGGGCGATCAACGAGACCGTGCGCCGAGATGAGGCGTTGTGAGCTCATGCCGTGTAGCTGGCGACGGGCCTGGCGCCGTGGGCTGGTCTGAGATCGACCAGATGCGGTACAATGCAAGTTGCGTCGAGCGCATGTCATCGAGGACTGCGGCCACTAGGTACCGGAGGAGGCGCCGAGACACTTGAACCGGCTCATGGTATACTTCCTCTCTAGCATCTTGTGACTGCGCGGCCCGGCATGATATTTGTGCAGCAGGATTACTTACCCTGTCCGCGCGACACGCGTTGTACAGGCCAGCCAAGGAGACGACCATGAAGCTCTACTATTCACCCGGTGCTTGCAGCCTGGCCGACCATATAGCTCTGCACGAGGCGGGTCTGTCCTTCGACCATGACGAAGTCGACCTCAAGTTCAAGCGTACGGCAGCCGGCGTCGACTACTTAACAGTGAACCCCAAAGGTTACGTGCCGGCACTGACGCTTGATACGGGCGAGACGCTCAGCGAAAACGTCGCCATCCTGGACTGGATCGCGCATCAGAACAGCAGGCTCGCACCGCCGGGACCGATGGGGCACACGCATCTATTAGAAGCGCTCGCGTTCATCTCGACCGAAATTCATAAGAGCTTCAAACCCTTTTTCGCTGGAGGCGGCGACAGCGATAAGGCAAAAGCTGGCGAAATTATCGGAAAGCGCATGGGATACTTGGCCGAAACGATGAAAAGCGATTACCTATTTGGCTCGACCGTTAGTGTGGCGGATTGCTACCTGTTTGTCATGCTGCTCTGGGCAAAGAAGTTCGATGTCGAGGTACCCACAAAATTGGGCACGTTTCGCGAGCGTATGATGGTACTTCCCTCCGTTCAAAAAGCGATGAAGCACGAGAGACTTAATTAAAGATTGGAGTCGGACTGCCGCGTCCGCCTTGAGAATAATTTAGAGGGTGCTGTCAGTCCAACCGCTACAAGTCTCTGTTCGCCATAGGTTGACCGAGTCTCGACTTACGCCGCGACATTCTCCCACTCGACCATGGCAGCCGACCTTCGGACCTTGTAGTCGTTGCGGCTGACGAGGTGACGTTTCTTGTTGAAGTGATTGTGGAAGGCGGCATGGACTGAGCTAAACTTCTGCAGCGTCTTCATCCGTCGGAACCTGAGCATCGCCCGCTCGCGTCGTCGGAACGGCTGGTGCGAGTTCTCCGCCTGTTATTTGCATAGCGGCCGATCTCCTGGTGGTCAGCGATGCCAAGTTCTGTCATAGCCGCACCATAGAAACGCAAGCCGTCGGTCGTAATCACCTCCGCGCAGCCGTGGCGCTTCATGAGTTTCTTCATGAATTTCAATGCAGCTCTCTTATCGCGCTCCTTGATTGGGAAGGACTCCAGCACCTCTCCCTCATGATCAACAGCGCGCCACAGGTAGTGCATTTGGCCGTTGATCTTCACGTAAACCTCGTCGAGATGCCACTGCCAATGCATATGTGCCCACATCGTATTCTTGCGGATCTCTGCCGCGAACATTAGCCCGACCCTGTTCCACCACAGCCGCACCTTCTCATGGCAAATGTCGATGCCACGCTGCGCCGGCAGATCCTCGACGTTGCGCTGGGAAAGCGGGTAGCGGACATACATCATCACCACCAGGCGGATCACCTCGGGCGACGAGTCAAAGTAGCGGAACGGGTTCTTGGGTGGGTCATGCGGGCAGGCTTAGACCAGCAAAGCAAGGAAAGGCTAGTTTGGTTTGATAGTGCCCGCTGGAGAGCATTACCCACGTCAACGTGATCTCCGCGCCCAAACTGCTCGTGCTCAATAACCAGGCTGCGGAGCTGCAGGTTGGTGATGAGGTTCCTATCACAACGCAAACGGCGGAGAGCACCACGACCGCGGATGCTCCGCTGGTGAGTACCATTCAGTATCAGCCGACTGGGGTGATTCTGTATGTAACGCCACGAATCAATGAAGGCGGTTTGGTAACCTTGGACATTTCACAGGAGGTGAGCCAGGTATCGACGACGACTTCGTCAACCTTGAATTCCCCGACGATTTCCGAGCGTAAAATCAGCACCATCGTGGCGGTGCCGGATGGCCAGACCGTGGCGCTGGGCGGGATGATCCAGTCGACGACCCAGACGGCGAATGGCGGCATTCCCGGCTTGGACCGGATTCCAGGCTTGGGCGTGCTCTTCTCCAATCACAACAATACAATGGCGCGGACCGAGCTACTGGCTCTGATCACGCCTCATGTCGTGCAATCTCCCAACTCGCTGCAAGCCGTAACGGACTCCTTGCGCAGCGAGTTGGTCGACGTGCCGCAATAGTTTGATTACACCGCGCGCGGAGCGGGAGGCCGGCATCGCGTTGCTCATGGTTATGCTTGGCATGATCGTCATCGGCGTTTTGGCGCTGGGGATTGTCCTGGCGACAAGGTCGGGCGTACGGGAGGCCAATTCAGATCTCGAAGCATCGGAATCACGCTCATATTTCGACGCCGTCATTTTGCAGGTCGCCGTCGCGCTGCTGGATACGAGCAATCCCAACCGGCCGCGGGTCGATGGGGTCACCCAGATGATGACGGTATTGGGCCGAAGGGTTCAGCTTTCAATCAGCAGCGAATTCGGGAAGGTTGACTTGAATGCCTCAAGTGCAGATACGTTCTCCAATCTTTTCGAGGCAGCTGGGGAAGGTCCATCGGAGGCTGCCGAGGAAGCCGCCCGGATCATAAATTGGCGCACCGGCGGAAGTGGCGATCAGAACATTCGCCTCTTCCGGGTTGCGGCGGAAATCACCCAGGTTCCAGATATTGATCAGGATCTTTACGGGCGGATAGCGCCCGCGGTGACTGTTTACAGTGGTCGTGGCCGGGTTGACGAAAGCACCGCGCCTTTGCTCGCGTTGGAGGCGATGCCGAACATGGACCATTTATCGGCAGAGGCGATAATCCGGGACCGGATGACAAACCAGTTCGGCGCTTTGCAGATAGGCGATGTCATCAACGGTCAACTTGCGCCGGGTCTTGGCTTCACGGGCTGGGCCTTCACAATAGACGCCGGATTTTCGCTTGGCGGAGATGAGGAACACGGAGCTGCAGTAATCCGCCTGACGGGCAATCCGATGCAGCCATATTTTATGCTTTGGCGCGGCCAGAAGCCGGAATAGACTTCAGTTGAAGACAAGCCCTTTGTCAAAATGCTGTTCGCGGTATTTCATCTTGTTTAAAGCTCAGGCGCATGTCCTAAATCCGAAGCCTGAGGAGAAGCCATGCTAAGCCTTGGGGCTGTTTTGGAGAAAAGTCAGGTGCTTACCTTGATCTGGTTTTCGAGGAAGATGAACGCGGACCGAGCGACGACATGCGGCTGCAATTCGAGGCAGTTTCTCAGCTCCCCGAGGAGGATCGCAAATCGTCAAAGCGCTGATCGAGGGCATGGTCATCAAGTACCAGGCCAGGCGCATGGTAGAGAATTTCAGCAGCTAAAGGGAGATGCGCATTTTCGGCGGAATCACGGTACTACAGCGCCCGCTAGGGTTCCTTGGTCTATCGGAGAAGGGATCGAATCAGCAACACATTAAAAGGTCAGGTTTTGGCTAATGGTTTGGCCAATGTCCTCTCCGCCCAAAACAGCCAATGCTTTGACCAGGCCGGGTACTCTCGTGGGCGGTTCTCCGGCGCCCGGCGCAGAAATTCGGTGCTGCAAAGCACCGGATTTCATCAATGCCTTGGTCTGTTGAAAAAACACAACCCAAAAACTCCCCCAGCCAGGCCGATCAGCACCAGCATTTACGCCAGCAGAAGCACCACTAAAAGCACCAGCATTCGCGGCCCGGTCGGCGCCATGAGACAAACGCGCCATGCTGAACACCCAAGGGGTGTCAATTTAAATGACACCCTTTCCCGGTCGCCCGCCTTTCGTTGCGATTTTGCACATAGGTGCAATGGTCTATGGAAGCCCGCTTTGACCCGATATACTGCCCGGATACTACCCGGAGTCGGATAGTGCACGTATATTGGTTGATACACTGGCCGGATCGGCGTAGCCGTGGAAATATGTAATATCAAAGGGCTATGAAAAAACAGTGCGCTCGCGCAGGGCTGGCCGACCCGCAATACCGCGCCTCGCAAAACACCTGGCATCGCGGTCAAACAAATGCGGACACGATTTCAGCAGCTAAATGAGATGGGGAATGAACGGGGCGGGCTGCCAACCTATTTCCAATTTCCGTCTTCTAAAAATTGAAAGGTTGATGTCAGAGCTTCGTTCAACTTAATGATTTTCTCTGACGTGAGAGAACTTGTAACGACATCAGGATCCTCTGACACAATCTTACGTGCAAACAATTCTCTGAAGAAAACTTCCCGAACAGCTACACGTGCAAGCACTCCTGCTTCGGAAATTAACTCGGCGGCGTCTGTGCGCATCGGGTTTCGTTTACGATTGAAAAATATAAGAGTCGGCTGAGCACCGGTCTCTGGGGCCATACAGCGTTTGGAAAGGCTGCGCATGCCAGCGGCTTGAGAGGGAGATAACAAAAGATAAAAGGTTCTGCCTCCCCAGCCTATCTGTGAAAAATTGCGAAATTTTAACCATTCCACCACATCATCATCAGTGTAACCCAAGAGCTTACTCTGAAGGTGTTCCGCCGCATCATTCCAATTGTAGTGCTCAAAGACACTTTTGAACGCCGAATACATCGGAATACGCCAAAGCTCGGAAGGTTTGACAACGAATATGTTTGTAGTTCTTAATTTTGGGTCTCTATCAGGTTCGTTTGTCGAATTGATTATTATCGAAAGGCTCAGTTCAATAGAAATCTGCCGAAGCTCAGAATAAAAGTCATTGGTCTCTACCGATGAACTCGGAAAGAGAAAGAACGACATGCCCTTTTTACCAGCTGCAACTGCCTCGAGTTCGTCTCGCGCGCTTTCATACTTCGAGAGCCGAACTCTTGTTTCAAACAATGATTCTAAATTCATGGTAAATCCGGCGGCATATCTTCTTGAGTGGGCTTCCTTTCAAACTCGCTTACGAAGCAAGTCTCACATATTAGAAATTCTTCATTGTCTGGATCAACGTACATGCCAGGAGTATTAGACCGAAACTGATTAACTCCAACGGCACAATTGGAATTCGGGCCGCTACATTGCCACGGGCGCTGCATCGCCACCTGAGTATTCTCAGACTGGCCGGTAGATTGCGCGGCTCCATTCGCCCCGCTGTACAACGCTTGGTCGGTGAGATTTTGTTCGGTCAGGCTCGGGTTAATTCCTAAAAGATTGTCGTAGGCCGACCTGATATCCCCTTCAAGATCGTCCAAACCTTGTCCGACCTGTTCAAACGGGTTCTGCCCATTTTGTACGGCCTGTGCTTCCTGACTAAAGAGATATCTAAGTTTCTCCGGCGCGGATTGCCGTAGCTGGAGGTGATTTTCCCTGACATCTCAGCGCTTAAGTCTGCCAACCTTCCAGGCGCCGGGGCGCGGCTGCAAAATTTTTCTCAGGAGCACAGTTTTGCCCGGAGACGCGATAGTTGCAAGAGGCGGGGGTTACAGGCCAGGGCCTCGGGTGCGGCGCGGCCAGGAGGGCGGCTAAGAGGGGATGGTGGTTGGCCTTTGGCTCAGCGAATCGGCCGAGACACTTCCCGAACTGGTGCTCCGGCGCTCCCGCCCCTCAGATTTCGGCGGTTTTCTGCCGGTTTAGCCTGGCGGGGTGGGTGGCGTCGTGGATTTCCTTGAGTTTGGCGATGCTGACCTGGGCGTAGATCTGGGTGGTGGTCAGCTTTTCGTGGCCGAGCATGACCTGGATGAACCGGATATCGGCGCCGTTTTCCAGCATGTGGGTGGCGCAGGCATGGCGGAACAGGTGGCAGGCGCCTTGCTGGTGGATGCCAGCGGCTTGCAGATGCCGCTTCACCAGGTCGCCGAGTCGGCCGGGCTCGAACGCTGCCCCGTCATCATCGAGGAACAAAGTCTGGTCGTCATGGCCGATGGCCAGCAACGGCCGCACCTCGTCGCGGTATTTGTTCACCCAGGCGCAGGCCCGCGCCCCGATCGGCAGCAGCCGGTCCCTTGCTCCCTTGCCCAGCCGGACCATCAGCGCCCCGCGCTCGGTATCGACTTCATGCAGTTTCAGCCCCACCACCTCCATGCGGCGGATGCCGGTGGAGTACAGGGTTTCCAGAATCGCCCGCGCCCGGATGCCCTCATGCGTGGCGGGGTCGGCCTGGCTCAACACCGATTCGATTTCCGCCACGGTGAGCAGCCCTTTCGGCAGGGTTTTGGGCTTGCAGGGCAGGTCCAGATCGGCGGCCGGATTGTAGAGTAAATGGTTTTGCCGGGTGAGCCATTTGAACCAGGCTTGCAGCGGCAACAGCATGTTGAGCTGCGAACTCACGCCCAGCGGCTGGCCGTTATGCTTGCGGTGATGATAAATCGCGCGCCGGTAGCGTTCCAGAATCGGCCTGGTGATGTCCTGCGGCCGGGCCAGCCCGCGCTCGCCGCACCACTGGATGAACCGGCCGATGGCAAAGCGCTGATGTGTGATCGTGCGCGCCGAGTAGCCGGTCACCGCCTCCCATTCATGGAACGCAGCTTGATACGCCATCAGCAGATTTTGCGCGGGCGGGGGTGGCGGCGTTTTGCGCCCGGCTTTGGGAGGGCGCGGCATCGGCTCACGCCGAAGCGGCTAAGGGACGGATGGAGGTTTGCTGGTATGACCCGGCATGGCCGTTCACCCGTAGGGGGTGCGATTCCGGCTCTGGCGCCGGGGATTCCTCAAAACCCTTTTCTGCTCCTGGCTTTGCGGGGGTTTTGATAGTCCGCGAAGGGGCCGCGTTGACCCCGCCATGACCCCGCGATGGCCCCGCCAACTGAGGCGTTTCACCCCGCGAGGTTGATGTCATAGGGGCAGAACAAAGCGAGTCCACCTCGATCAGCCCTGGAAGATGCGGCACGCCCTCCGCGATATCGCCATCAAACAGCAGCTCATATTCAAAACTCTGGCCCCGGCTGCCGCGATGGGTCAGCAAAAATTCCAGTGCGGCCAAGCGGTCCAGATGCAACCGGCATTGCGTGTCGGCCAGCCCCGCCCGCCTGCGGATATCGGCCCGGCTGAACCGCACATCATTGGGGCGGATCGCTTTGGCTTTGGCCGTCTCCTGCACATGGCCGACAATCACCGCCAGCATCCGGCGCGTCTGCGGCGGCAATTCGTCCAGGCTGCGGCCCAGCACCTCATGCGCCAGCCGGTTGGCGATTTCGATATCGGCCAGCGTGGTCTCGACATACTCCACCGCCTTGCCCTCGACCACGGCGCTGCGGATAGGACGCTGGTGCTGGTGCAACAGCGTGATGGCATCGATCAGCGTCAGATATTTTTCATGGTCGCGCCGCGTCCGGGTGCGGTCATCGAGGAAGGTCAGCCGGTCGGCAAATGGGTTCACCACGGCAAGCGGGCGCAGCAGCCGCTGCGCGTTGCGGTGCAAATCCAGAATCGCCTGCTTCTCATGGCGGCGCACCAGCCCGGCCAATGTGCGTTTTTGCCGTTGCAGCCGGTGAATGGCGCGGGTCTGTTCGCGGTCCTCATCCACCGCCAGCACCAGGCAGCGATTCATCAGCTCCTCGTCAATATCAATCGCGGTTGTGGTCATCATCAGCATCACCGGCCCCTCGACCCGGTATTCCTGCGTCACCAGATTGCCGGTCTTCGGATCGCTGCCGGTGCTGGCGATGGTCAGCTCGCCCTCGGACTGCAAAAGTTTGAGCGCATAAGACGCCCGCGCAGCACCTTCCTCCTCGGCCAGCGCCAGAATCCGGTGTTTCAGGCTGATCTCGCCCATGTAGAACAGGCTTTGCCCGGTCATCGCGCTGTACTGTACCCGCTCCTCCGGCGGCACGAACGCCAGAACCGCCTCCATCAGCGCCGATTTACCGGCGGCACTCGATGACTAAATCACCACCGCCAGAGGGGCAGACAATTTGCGCGAGACCGCCGCGAGATACCCCACCAGTTTGTTGGTGGCTTCCCCGGCAATGCCGCAGGCATCAAAATCCGCCAGAATTTTGGTCAGCAGATTGTCGCTTTTCAGCAGCGCGAGCGCGGCGTGCCGGGCTTCCTCGTCCATCGTCACGGCCTCGGCCAGTTTTGGGGCCAGGGCTTTTTTGATCGCCTCGTCCTGCAAGTCTTCGAGTTTCAGCAACACCCGGCCGAGATCGGCTTTCAGCACATCTTCGGGCACTTGCAGTTCAATCGCCGCCTGGATCAAAAAACTCGCCCGCGCGCGGGCATTGTATAAATCCAGCGCATCGACATGGAACGCTGCCCCGCAAGAGGCCAGCAGATTCACCTTCAGCACGTCATGCGCCAGGTTCCGCGTCAGCCCGCGCACCCGCCATCTGCGGTCGCCAAAGCTGAGTACCGTTTCCGTCTCGCTCACCTCGGCCGGGATGTCTTGCACCGGGGCCGGGATGCGGGCAGCCGGTAAGGGCGGTGCTGGGAGCGGTGGCAACACTGGCTCTGATTCGGATGTTTCTTCGTCCTTAGCGGCTAAGGGAGGGATGGGTTTTGGCCGGGGATTGATCGGCGCGGCCTCGGTTATTTTCAGCGGCGGCGGCGGTTCGGGGAGCAAAACATCGCGCGGCGCGCTGGTGATGGCTGCGGCCTGGCCTTGCCCCAGCCACACCGCCTTGCGGATCAGCACGCCCAAGGATTTAGCGGCCGGCGTCACTTTCAAGGCGTACTCGGCCGCGTCCATCCCTTTCGGGAACTCGACCCGGTAGGAGCAAAAGCCTTCTTTCCTTAGCCGCTCGCTCACTTCAACCGCACCCCGCTCCCCGGCCGGGTCACGGTCGAAGGCGATCAGCACGCGCAGAATCCCGGCGCCGCGGAACGCCGCCAGATGGTCCTCGGTAAAACCACCCGTGCCATAGCAGGCCGTGACATTTCGGAACCCCGCGCACCAGAACGCCATCGCGTCGATCAGCGATTCCGTCAGGATAATTTCTTCGCCAGCCCCCGCGATGCCATCCAGATTCCACACCCTGCGATGCGGGCCGGGGAGGTAAAGATGCTTCGGGGTGCCGGGGCGCAGATCGTCGCGCAATTTGCGGCCATACAACTCGGTGACGTTGCCGTGCTCATCGAGAATCGGCACCACCAGGCTGCCGTTAAAATGCTCTTGCCCGCTCTCCCGGTAAATCCCAATCCGCTCCAGCCGGGCGCGCATGTCTGCTCCGGCCTTGCAGGTCTTTTCCGGAAGGCGCAGCCCCAGCGTCCGGTTGGCAAAGCCCAGCCGGAATTTTGCCACCAGCTCGCCATGCACCAGGCCGCGCGCCTGCAAATAACCCAGCGCCTCCGGGCTTTGCTTCAAAGTCTCGTGGTAATCTCCGCCTTTAGCCGCTCTAATTCCGCCTCCGGGATACGTGCCATGCCGAACCTCGTAAAAATATTTTGATAAAGCGACTCCACTTGAATATAGTGCGTAAACACTTTATCGAGTCAAGCGTATCAAGCGGGTAACAGGCATGGAAGCGTGGCATTCTCCCGGAACATCCGGCAACATGGCGGTCTTCAAGGCAATCGCCGTGACGGAGATGCTGGATATGACCGAGCCATTGGCAGGATTCGCCGACCGTTTGCGGAATCTCCGCAAGCAAAAAAATCTGTCCCAGACCGAGCTGGGGCAGCAGGCGGGGCTGCATTACACAAATATCGGCCGCTTCGAGCGCGGCCTTGCCCGGCCGAATGGCGATTCACTCAAGCGCCTGGCCGACGCGTTGAATGTGTCCGGCGATTATCTGCTCGGCGGCGCCGAGGACAATGCGGCTAAGGCGAAGTTTTCCGACAGGGAATTATTAAAGCAGTTCCAGGAGGTCGAGCGGCTGCCGGAGGCCGACAAGCATGTCGTCAAAACCTTGCTCGATGCCTTTCTGACCAAAAAACAACTACAAACCCTCCTGCGCTGAGGATTACCCCATGCCGAACATCCAACCCCTGCTCGAAAAAATTCAGGCACTGCCCGTTGAGCGGATCGCCGAGATCGAGGATTTTGTGGAATTCATCGCCGCGCGTGAGCAAGAGCGTTCGCTGACCCGCGCCGCCGGTGCCGTAAGTGCGCCCGCCTTTGCCGCGATCTGGAATAACCCGGAAGACGACGCCTACGATGCCATTTGAGTTTGGCGATGTCGTGCTTGTCCCGTTCCCCTTTACCAACCAGACTACATCAAAGCAGCGGCCTGCCGTCATCGTAAGCTCGCTCGCTTATAACCGCGTCAAACCGGATATCGTGCTGATGGCGATCACCAGCCAGTTTCGCCCCAGCCCAACCCTCGGCGAAGTTTGGCTCCGAGACTGGCAGACGGCCGGGCTGCTCAAACCCTCCGCCATCAAGCCGGTTTTCGCAACGCTCGAACAGGCCCTCATCATCCGCCAGCTCGGCACCCTCGCCGCCACCGATCAGGCCGCTCTCAAAAGTTCAATCTTTCAGGTTTTGGCGTAATGGGACCGCCGGCACATGAAGTCAGTGCTGCATCTTACGGGCCGGTTATGTTTTTTATCGAGGTACCAAAAGCACCAAGGGTGCATTGGTCCATACTCCCATTTTGCTCTTGCGATTCCCTTGCGCGAGCCTTGCGTTGCTCTGGCGGGAGCCTTGCGATGGTCTTGCGCTCAGCGGCTGTTCTTCGTTCGGACCGGCAAAACCCTGTTCTTCGCCCCGCCCCTGGGAGCAAAAGCCCAGAAGGCGCATTTTGAGGGTTTGGGCCGGGTTTTCGTTACACGTTCAAAGTATCCGCTAGGACGCCTTGGTCTGTAGCAGCCACATAACATAATACCACAACAAAAGCCCGGGATTAGCCCGGAACCTACCTCTGAAAGAACTTCGGAGTGATGCTCCGAAGCCAACGCCGATATCTCGGCCGGGGTGAACGTCGCGGGCTTGGGCATGATGGGAGGATATGGCAAAAGGCGGGCACAACCAAGAATCGTTCAGTGGATTCTTCGGTGGCATGTTTCCCAGTTCGGTTGATCGGGGCCGTTTTCCCGCCCCGGCCAGTTCCAGAACCGCGCGATGCATCGACGCCGTCAAGGATGGGCGAAGCCCACCGCGCAGTGGCGCGAGCACAGCGAGCGTCCTTTACGGGGGCGAGGCAACGCGAGAACATCGAACATATCGAGCAAAAACCTAATCAAGTCCGAACACAATCTCAAAATACAAATCAAGATTTGCGTGTCGGCCGATAAAATCGACGGCGGCACTGTGAGCAAATCTTCGCTTCTTGTCACCTGTCGAAAAATCAACGCTATTTTCAAGGCTGGGTTGGATTTTGTCTTCAAATATAAAAAAACCATCTATGCCAAGGACCGTTAAATTTTCTCGGCGAGCTTCGTTAACAACGTCCACTGCATCCGGGCCGGCAAAGAGAAAAATACCGCTTCGCTCGATAGCTTTGTCCCTAAAACGCTCAATTATTTTGTTCATGTTGTGGGCTTCAAGGCTTGTACGGATTAGTGATCGAGGAATCAGGTACCCAATTCGGGTCATTTCTATTACTAATCTGAGCCACGCCTCCCGTGGTATTGTCCCAAACAACATACGAGCCATCGCTATTGAAATATGCTGTTGCCGGATTCCCCGTAGCTCGATTCAGGGCGGGACTGGTCGCATAGGGATTATTCACCGTGTCTCTGATCGCGTCAGGGGTCCAGCCACGTCCAGCCATTTGTGCTTCAATTTTGCCGCCTATTACGACCGGTACCTGTAGAAAATCACTGACTGCGCCGAGCGCCCGGCCGATTGCATATTCTCCAGGGGCAAGCTCACCTATACCTGGTATCCAACCCAAGCCCCCGCCCGGACCAACGCCAAAAATTCCTCCAGTTGGGTCGAAAGCATCAGCTACGCCTTCAGCTGCGCAGCTTATTCTTCCTTGGCATGAATTAAAGAGATATCCAAATGCTCCGGTTTCAGCGCCGTTTGCGAATTTTCCTCCGCCGAGGACGGAGCCGATACCGCCGCTCACCGCTGATGTGACGACATTGTCGTAGGGTATACCGGCAGCATTTGTTCCCAAATCTTGTAAACTCTGGCCGGCTGCACTGGAAAATCCTGCAGCAAGAAACCCTGATACGAAGCTGCCATCTTGGGCGATACTCCTCAGGCCGCCGACCAGTCCATCCCCGGCCACCTCCGCAAGATAATTCGAACTTTCAGAAGCCGCATCCCGCACACCGCCGAAGAAGAGGTTTTCGAATTCCGAAGCGCCGCCGGGGTGCTGTCAGTCCAACCGCTACAAGTCTCTGATCTCCACGAATAGGCTAATGCTCAGCCAACCCCCGCAACGTGCTCCCACTCAGCCATGGCAGCCGACCTTCGATCCTTGTAGTCGTTGCGGGTGATGAGGTGGCGTTCCTGGTTGAAGTGGTTGTGGAAGGCGGCATGGACGGAGCTAAACTTCTGTAGAGTCTTCATCTGTCGGAACCTGAGCATCGCCCGCTCTCGCCTTCGGAATGGCTGGTGGGAGTTCTCAGCCCGATTGTTCGCATAGCGGCCGATTTCTTGGCGGTCGGCGATGCCGAGTTCCTTCATCGCTGCACCATAAGAACGGAGGCCGTCTGTGGTGATCGTCTTGGCGCAGCCATGCCGCTTCATCAGTTTCTTCTTGAACTTCAGTGCAGCTTTCTTATCACGCTCCTTGGTCGCAAAGGATTCCAGCACCTCGCCCTCATGATCGACCGCACGCCAAAGGTAGTGCATCTGGCCGTTGATCTTCACGTAGACCTCATCGAGATGCCACTGCCATTGAGTGTGAGCCCGCATTGCATCAACCCGCTTCTTACGGATCTCGGCAGCGAACATCGGCCCGAACCGGTTCCACCAAAGTCGCACCGTCTCGTGGCAGATGTCGATGCCACGCTGCGCGAGCAGATCCTCGACGTTTCGCAGCGAAAGCGGGTAACGGACGTACATCATCACCACGAGGCGGATTACCTCTGGTGACGAGTCAAAGTACCGGAACGGGTTCTTGGGCTGGGTCATGCGGGCAGGCTAGACCAGCTGGGCTGAAAAAGGCCAGTTTGGTTTGACAGTGCCGACCGCCAGCCTGGAGAGTGTCCAGCCGGCCGCAAGCCCTTACGTGCTGCAAGCCGGCGCGGTCATCCCGGCCGCGCTCCTCACCGGCCTGAACTCCGATCTCCCGGGCCAGATCGCGGCCCAAGTCACCGAGGATGTCTATGATAGCCCGACCGGCACGATCCTGCTGATCCCGCAAGGCGCGCGGCTGATCGGCCAATACGATGCCCAGGTCGCCTTCGGGCAGTCACGGGCGCTGCTGGTCTGGACCCGCCTCATCATGCCGAACGGAACCTCCATCGTGCTGGAGCGGCAGCCCGGAACCGACACCGAAGGCTATGCGGGACTGTCGGACGAAGTAAACAACGATTGGGGCCTGCTGTTCAAGGCCGCGATCCTGTCCACGCTGCTGAGCGTCGGCGCGGAGGTTGGCACTGGCACGGGTAACAGCGAAGACAATCTTGCCGACGCAATCCGCCAGGGCGGTTCGCAGAGTTTTAATCAGGTTGGAGAGCAGGTCGTAGGCCGGTCGCTGAACGTGCAGCCGACCATCACGGTCAGGCCTGGCTTTCCGGTGCGGGTGCTCGTGACCCGCGATCTGATCCTCCAGCCTTACCACACGTGAGGAAGCAACATGGCAAAGCTCAAGCTCGACACGATCCCCGATGACAAGCCGGTCAAGCTGACGATCGAACTACCCGCCGGTGTGCATCGTGATCTTGTCGCTTACGCCGAAGTGCTTGGCCAGCAGACCGAACAGCGTGCTTCAGAGCCGGCGAAGCTGATTGCGCCGATGCTAACACGGTTCATGGCGACGGACCGGGCCTTTGCTAAGTTGCGGCGGAGCAAGCTCTACTCGGGTAAAATCCTATCTTCCTAATGGTTAAAAGCAATTACTAATGCGCCGACTTGGTGCGCCAACTTCCCCACGAACGTTTTCTCGGCAGCTTTGCGCCCATTCCGGTCTTCGCGTTTGCTCATGTGTTGTTCCGAAAGCGTACATTGCTAGTGTTCGGCAAAGGCCGGCATCCCTGAAAAACGTTGGCGGTGTTGACGCCCACACGATGGCGCTCGGCCGCCTTTTTATCGGACCGATTGCTTCGCATGCCGGCCATATCCAGGCTTCCTAAAGGGCGATTTGACGAAAATTATTCGGCCTTTCCCCCCCTTTCCCAGAATTGGAGAGACCGCTCATGTGCTTGCCTAGCCTAGAGATAGCGAAGGCTTTGAGCGCGGTTTTTCGCGACCGGGCTCATTCCAATCTTCCTTCGGTACCGTTTGGGCGTATAGATAAGCAGTGCTGCTGTCTGAGGCTGCAGCTAATTTACTTTGTCGGTCCCGCGGCAATAGAGAGAAAAGTTCATGAAAGCCATCGACCGCCCATTCACAAACATAATAAACGGCACATCCCAATTCGTGATACCGGTGTTCCAACGAGATTATACGTGGCAAGCGGAGCCGCAATGCTCACAGCTTTGGCGCGACGTGCTTCGCGCCGCCGGGAGACGCGGTGCTAACGGACACTTTTTGGGATCGGTTGTTTACATTGCGACTGATGATAGCTCCGCGGGGTTCACGCGCTGGTTGCTGATAGATGGACAGCAAAGGCTAACCAGCCTAACGCTCCTCTTGGTTGCGCTCCGAGATCACATAGTGGAAAGCGCCTGGAAGGGATCGGAGAATGATCCGACATCGAAGCGCATTGACGCGTACTTCCTCAAGAACGTTCAAGAAGAAGGGGATCGTGAACAAAAGCTCGTTCTTAGGCGACGCGACCAACTGACTCTCAAGGCGCTCTTGGACCGTAAAGAAATGCCGGCAGAACCTTCTGAACGCATTCGCGAGAATTATAACTATTTTCGGGAACAACTTGTCACCGCAGACCCTGCAAAGGTCTATGAGGGGGTTGGCTGCTTAGTAGTGGTTGATGTGGCGTTGGATCGCCAATTCGACGACCCACAACTCATTTTTGAGAGCCTGAATTCGACGGGCGTTGATCTTAGCCAATCGGACTTGATTCGAAATTTTATCCTTATGCGGCTCCCGGAGAAGGAGCAGACAAGGCTGTATGAACAGTACTGGAATAAAATCGAGAAGCTCTTCCGCGGATCGGAATGGAGCTTCGACACCTTTGCGAGAGATTACGTGGCTCTCAAGACGAGGGCGACGAAGCAGGAGAAGTCTGCCGAGATCTATTATGCGTTCCGCAACTTCTTTCCGGATCTCGTAGACCTGTGCGGTGGCTTGGAACCTGCTTTGGAGGATGTTCTTCGCTACGCCCGATATTACGCTGCTTTCTCCATCGGTCGAGACGTTAGCGGTGAGCGAGGCCGCAGGCTAGCGAGACTTCGACGTCTCGTTGACGTTCCGGCTCTGCTGGTCATGAGACTGATGGAGTGTTGCGACGAGACCGGCTCGCTTAGAGAAGACGAACTGCTTGAATCAATCAGCCTTATTGAAAGTTACGTCATGCGGCGAGCTATCTGTGGTTACCAGACCAGAGGCTATTGGCAGGTGTTCTCGGGACTTGCGCTCGCCGTAGGGGAAAAGAAACCATTCGATGACTTGAAGGTGGGCTTTACGAGACAGCGCGAGAACTATCGCTTTCCTTCCAATGAAGAGTTTGAGAGGTCGCTAAAAGAAAGCGACCTCTACGGCATGCGCGTCTGCAAGCAGTTGCTCGAAGGTTTAGAGAATTTTGATACGAGAGAGCCAAGCGATACCAGCACATATTCGATCGAGCACGTGCTCCCGCAGAACGAACGGCTCCCTGCGGAGTGGCGCGAGATGTTGGGAGTGGATTGGAAAGAGATTCAAAAGACTTGGCTAAATCGTCTGGGAAATCTTACCCTAACCGCTTACAACTCCAAATACTCGGATCGTCCCTTCGAAGAGAAAAAAGCAATACCCGGCGGCTTTTCAGATAGCTCTGTTCGTTTAAATAAGTTCATCCGCGAGCAGCCGGCTTGGACAGCAAAAGAAATCATGGCTCGGACAGATACTTTAGCTGCGCGCGGCGTTGTCGCTTGGCCTGGCTTGAAAGTCGATCAGATGTTGATTGATGCCGCCAACCAAAATGATATGCGAGAGCAGGCGGCGCGCCGCGATGTCGGAAAAGTCGAAATGAGTTCAGAGGCGCGAGCGCTGTTTGACGATCTCAGAATCAAAGTGACCGAGATCGATAGCGGCCTTATTGAAGTAGCAGAAGCGAAATCCATAACTTACCACGGACCAAACTTCTTTCTCGAAGTGTTGCCACGTCGATATAGTTTAACCCTTTTGCTGCCGCTTGATTTTAGCGAGATCGATAACTCCTCTGGTCTTGCTCAAGATGCTACGGAAAAAGATTTCTTTCACAACGCTCGATACGAGGGCGGTGTCTCAATGAGCATCACACATAATGGCGCAATCGAGAAAGCTTTGCCGTTGATCCGACAGGCTCATGCCGAGTCGTAAAACATTCGGCGATTGACGGGTGAAGACCGCCCAGTCCCATGCGGCTATGGGTGCGAGGCTTTGGTAAGCCAGTGTGATCTAGCCTCATCCCGTAAAAACGCCACGAATTGTCCGATCGCCGCATCTTGCAGCTCAGGCAGCCAGGCCAAAGCAATGAGCACGGACGCGTTTTCGTCCTCAACAGGCCGGTACACCACACCGGGAAACGTCACCTCGGATTGGCTGGCAGTCGCCAATGTGATCCCGAAGCCTGCGCTCACAAGAGCGAAGACAGACTGCTTGCTGGCTGCGTGCGACTGAAACCGGACGCCACTTCCGAGGAAGGAGACGTAGAGTTCACGCGCCATCTGACTCTCCTCCCACCCCTGCACCAACAGAGTCTCATTACGCAGGATCTCCCAAACCAGGGCCGGACGCGCGGCCAGAGGATGCCCAGCCGGCAACGCTACCAGGATTCGATCCTGATAGAGGGGCAAGCTCACCGCGTGGGGTGGAACGGCGTGACCGACCATAAGGGCAACATCCAGCCGGCGCTCCTCCAGCGCCGCCGCCAGATCGCGATCGTTCATCTCCGCCACCGTCAAGACGACATGCGGATGCCTTCGCCGCCAACTGCTTAATAGCCGGAAATCGGCTCTCCGATCGGGGGCAACCGAACGCCGAGCCGGATTTCACCGGCATCACCCGAACTGTTCTGCAACCCCGTATGTTTGACGGCGTCCAGTTCGCCCAAAGCGCGTCTTACATGCGGCATCATCGCCTTCCCGGCGGTCGTCAGGCGCACACCGAAATGCCCACGCTCGAACAGGGCGAGCCCAAGCTCATCCTCAAGCTGACCAATGCGGCGGCTGATCGTCGAGGTTGTGACACCGAGGGATGCCGCGGCTCGGCCGAAGTTTTTGGCGGTTGCCGAGGCGGCCACATATTCAAGATCACGAATTTCCAAGTTTAGGCCCGCGTCTGATTAGGAGGGCCGTATGTGCCATCATCGCTCGCCGGAAAGATGTCAGACCATGCCGATTTTCTTTAACCAGTGTGCCAGGGCCGGGACATTTCACATTGGTTTACAAACTAATAGTCGCGGTTGTCCGGACCCTGTGCGATGCTTCGGATTACCATGGAGGGGGAACGGCACGTATTGGTCGTCGACGACGACAAGGAACTCCGCACCCTTGTTTCGACCTTCCTGACGCGCAGCGGCTATCGAGTGTCATTGGTGCCAAATGGTGCCGAAATGATGCAAACTCTGGCGGACGCCCGAGTTGATCTCGTCATCCTCGACATCATGATGCCTGGCGAGGACGGTCTCAGCCTGTGCCGCCGGCTGCGCGCCAGCGGCAACATACCGATCATTATGCTCACGGCCGCGGGCGAGGAGACAGACCGTGTGGTCGGGCTGGAGATGGGCGTCTCACGAAGCCTTTCAGCACGCGGGAGTTGCTTGCTCGTATTCGCGCGGTGTTAAGACGGTCATCGCTTCCAGCGCCAGGTTCGGCGGCTGGAAGCAATCGGGTGTTCGAGTTCGCCGGTTGGCGCCTGGACGTGACGCGACGCCGGCTCTACTCGCCGGCAAAAGCGGTGGTCGATCTTCGTACGGCGGAGTTCGATCTGCTCCTCGCGCTGATTGAGCGGCCGAATCATGTGCTGACGCGGGATCAGCTGCTCGACCTGGCACGCGGACGGACGGGAACCGCATTTGATCGCAGCATCGACGTCCACGTCAGCAGGCTGCGTCACCGGATCGAGGTTGATCCAAAGGAGCCGGAACTCATCAAGACGGTCCGCTCCGGAGGCTATGTCTTCACTGCCCCTGTCACCTTGAACGGAGAAGCTTGGTGAAGCGACCGTGGGACAACACCACGACGACGATGGGTTTGACGGTCGTCGTTGCGATCTTACTAGGCTTCATTCTTCAGCAACCCGTCGGCTCGTGGCTCCTGGACCTCGGGCTTCCACAGCACGAGATTCACCGCGGCGGAAACCCGCAACTAGACCTGGAACTTCCTGGCAGGATCGCGGCCTTGTTAGACGTGCTGGATGCCACACGTGATGATGAGCGGCCGGCTGTACTCGCGGCGGCACAGCGCCTGCAAATCCATCTTGCTCTCCTCAACACGCCGATCCTCAACCTGGACGGCTTGAGCGAGCCCGATGCGGACATGCTGCGGGCGAGGATCGAGGCAGTGCTCAGAGTTCCTCGTCCCCTTATTGTGGTGGACCGTATACAAAGGATCGGCCGGAGACCGGCTGACGGTGACGCCCTTGTTGAGAATGGAGTGTTGATCGAGGCTGCTCTCCAAAACGATCAGTGGCTTTTGGTCAGCAGTAACCTGGATCCGCTACCGCTCATTGATCCAGTCGCCACCAGGTTCTGGCGAATTAGCTTTGCCACATCGCTGATCCTCGCAATCCTGCTCGGAATTATGCTTTCCGTGCTGGCGGCACGCCGGCTTACTAAGCCGCTCGCCGAGCTTGCCAACGCCGTGGAACAGGTCGGTGGCAGCGGCGACGCCCCGCCGGTGTCGGGAAATGGTCCGCGCGAGGTGAAGCTAATCATCGGGGCGTTCAACCGGATGCAAGAGCGTCTGCGTCGCTTCAATGATGATCGAACGCAGATGATTGCGGCGATGTCTCACGATCTTCGCACGCCCCTGACTCGGCTCCGGCTTCGTGCGGAACTGGTCGAAGATCAGGAGCAGCAGCATAAGATGCTCGGCGAGATCGACATGATGAACGGAATGATCACCTCGGTGCTCAGCTTTGCTAGGGATGACACCAAGCACGAACCCCGGTCGCTGGTCGACCTCAGTGCCCTCGTCGATGGCCTTTGTCAGGATGCCGCCGACGCTGGTGAATCTGTCTCTTTCTCCGGCCCCCGAGGCATTACGTTATATTGCCGGCCCATATCAATGCGGCGGGCAATATCGAACCTTGTGGACAACGCCGCAAAGTACGGCGGTAGCGCTGACGTCACCCTAACCTCGGAAGCTTCGCGAATTGTTATCGTGGTTGAAGACGAGGGGCCTGGCATTCCGCGGAATGAGCGAGAGAAGGTGTTCGAACCGTTTTATCGGGTTGACCCATCGCGCGATCCCAATATTGGCGGCGTCGGACTAGGGCTTTCGGTTACGCGCTCGATCATATGGGAGCACGGTGGCGACATCGTCCTCGGCAACCGCAAGGGCGGAGGCCTCAGAGTCCGTTTGGAACTTTCGAACAGCAACGGATCGGCATCTCCTGACGAAGGCTAGGGCGCATGGAGAAGTCTTGAAGCTACAACATGCAGAGAACAGCCAGCGGGTACCGGCTGGCTGTGTCCGTCGCGCTTATCAATCCTACTTCTATGTTCGCCAGCGGGAAACATTTCGGCAGCTTAAAGACCGCCAAACCATGTGGCATCAGGAGTAAAAGGAGCAGCCAAGTCTTGACGTCGCCGCCCGAAACGGACCTCCTACCGTATCCTGGACTGCGGCACGACTTGCTTACAAGAAGCTTACACGGAATGAGGGCCAATTAATGTCAGCAAAACTTCGGAAGAAAAGTGCGCCACAATGCACTGTTTTTGCTCGATAAATCTGGAGCGGGCGAAGGGATTCGAACCCTCGACCCCAACCTTGGCAAGGTTGTGGTCCAAGCTCCCAGCCAATCGTGTCGAAGTCGAGAGGCATGAGGTCTTCCACCGATACGTGATGTCACGTCTCCGCCGACACGTTTTTTGATTGCACTTTCATTCCGAGTTTCCACTGGCCTTCCGTCGTTGGCAGAGCGTTGGTGGTTTTGTCTCCAGGCCCGCTCATGCGGGCCGATGACGGTAGGAGCAGCGGCTTTCGCTGCTCCGTACGACCGGAAGGAGCATGATTATGAAGACGTTGAACGAGACGCAGATGCAGGTGCTGGAAGTCGCGGCCAAGGCCGGAGGCGCATCCCCCGAAGGGCTGCACCACCGCACCGTTGCCAGCCTGGCCAAGCAGGGGCTGATCGCCGAGAAGCGCGGGCCCAACAAGCATAGGCTGGTCGTTACGCCGGCCGGAGTGGCGCTGCTCAAGGAGTATGGGGCCAGCGCGGCGGAGGCGGCGCTGGCTGTGCCGCCAGCTCCCGCTCGAGCGGCTCAAGCCTCGAAGCCCGAGTCGCCGCGCGTGGCAAAGCCGAAGCAGGCGCAAGCGTCGGAGCCGGTGCCGCAAGCCGTGAAGCCCAAGAGCCGCAAGTCGAAGGGTGCCTCGGCGCAACAGACGGTACGGGAGGCACAAGGTAAGCTGGGCCTCCTGATTGGGCTGCTGCGTCAGCCTGAGGGTGCCACATTAGCGGCCATGGTAGCGGCCACCGGCTGGCAAGCGCACTCGGTGCGCGGTGCCATGGCCGGTGCCATTAAGAAGAAGCTAGGCCTGACGGTCGTCTCCGGGAAGTCCGGCCTAGTCCGCTCTTGGCAAATTGTTGAGGCGCAGTCGTGACCGAGGTCGCGGAGCTGGAACGCGCCGTCCTGGCTCTGGAGGCGCTGGACCTCGAAGGCTTACGTGCGGAGTGGCGGCAGCACTGGGGACTGCCGCCGCGGTTGCGCTCCGTCCAACTGCTCCGCCACCTGATCGCCTGGCGGATCCAGGCAGAGGCGCTGGGTGGGCTGGACGCGGAGACTAAGCGGCTTCTTCGCGCCACCAGCGTGCCTAGGCGTGGCTTAGTACTGCAACCCGGCCAACGCTTGGTCCGGGAGTGGCGCGGCCGCCGCTACGACGTCGACATTGTCGAGGGCGGGTTCACTCATGCCGGTAGAACGTTCAAGAGCCTGTCGGAGGTCGCCCGCGCCATCACCGGCACCCAGTGGAACGGTCCACGCTTCTTCGGGTTGCGGGAGACCGACTGATGGCAACGGCGACGAACCAAGGTGGCATGCGGCGCTGCGCGATCTATACCCGCAAATCCTCTGAGGAAGGGCTTGAGCAGAGCTTCAACTCGCTCCACGCCCAGCGCGAGGCTTGTGAAGCCTACATCAAGAGCCAGACCCATGAAGGCTGGCGCGTCCTGGCGCAGGCCTATGATGATGGCGGCTTCTCCGGCGGCTCAATGGATCGTCCCGGTCTGATGGCCCTGCTCAGCGATGTCGAGCAGGGCCAGATCGACGTCGTGGTAGTATACAAGGTCGACCGCCTGACCCGTTCGCTGACCGACTTTTCCAGGATCGTCGAAGCCTTCGACCGCCACCGGGTGTCGTTCGTTTCGGTGACCCAGGCCTTCAACACCACCACCTCGATGGGCCGGTTAACGCTGAACGTCCTGCTGTCCTTCGCCCAATTTGAGCGCGAGGTCACCAGTGAGCGCATCCGCGACAAGATTGCCGCTTCCAAAGCGAAGGGCATGTGGATGGGTGGCAACCTGCCGCTCGGCTACGACCGGCAGGACAACACGCTGGTCATCAACCCAGGCGAGGCGGCGCAGGTGAGGGCGATCTTCGAGCGTTACCTCGTGCTCGGCTCCGTGGATGTCCTGCGGCAGGAACTGGCGGCAGGCGGCATTCGCTCTAAGAGCCGCACCACCCGCATCGGCAAGATGATCGGCGGCACCGCCCTCAGCCGCGGCGCGCTGTACCATCTGCTTACCAACCTGCATTACCGCGGCATAATCCGGCACAAGGACCGGCAGCATGCCGGCCTGCATCCGGCGATCATCGACGAGGCGCTGTTCGACGCAGTGCAGCGCCGGCTGGCAGCGCAGCGGGTCGCACGTGGCAACCACAGCCTGCTGGCCGCCCCTGCCCTCTTGACCGGCCGCATCGTCTCGCATAGCGGCGCTCGCTTCACCCCAAGCTTCTCCTATGGCCGCGGCGGCCGCATCTATCGCTACTACATCGCGGCAGGCTCGGCCGATGCAGATTCCGGACAGGAGGGGCGCCTGCATCGGCTTCCCGCCGAGGTGCTGGAGGCGTTCGTCCAGGAGACGCTAGCAAGGCTCGCCGGCGAGCCTTGTGCTGCTTGGAGCGACCTCGACCCGCTGCTTATTATGATCGAGGCCAAGCCGCGGGAGACTCACCTGATCCTTGACGCCAAGGCGCTGTTCAAATCGGAGCATCCGGCATTTGTGATGGACCGGCTGCGGGAGCGCCTGGCCGTCGGCGAGCAGGCCGTGGCCGAGTCTGGTCAGCCGAGCCAGCTGCGGATAAGGCTGCCGCGGCCGCTCCGCTTCAGGGGCGGCAAGTCCTGGCGCCATGGCGGAAGCGACATGGAGGTCGCCCAAACAGCACGGCCAACAGATCCGCATCTGATCGGCGGGCTGCGGAAGGCGCACGCGATCCTGGCCGAGCAGGGCATCAGTCTCTTCAGCCGCCGCTTCGCCGTCGATGCGCAGGCGCCCGCGCAATCGTATCAGCGCAAGCTGTGCCTGCTCGCTTTACTGGCGCCAGACCTGCAGCGGTTGATCCTGGAGGGCCGCACGTTCCGCAACATCACCTTGCAAGGTCTTCTCGATCGCGAACCGCCGCCGCTGCTTTGGCGCCAACAGGCGACTTGGTTGGCAGGACGAGGCTGAGACATGCCTCAGATGGATGAAATTGAAGCGGCAGCTTCGTGCCCAGCCGCGCTTATCACCGGCAACTCGGCATGCGCCTTGCGCGTTCACTCGCTGGCATTGTCGCTTCAATCCGTCTTCTTGATTGAACTTCGTGTAAATCATGCTGTCCAAGACAAGCCGCCGCTGTTCTTCTCATCCAAGCGACCTCAATAGGTCTTCGTGCATCTGCTGCAGCTGCTGCCGTGTCACGGGGCAGAGATCCCCGCGATTATAGGTCGGATGTCGCCGATCCTTTTCGTCCGGCACATAATAGTTCATGTACAAGTACAGTTGCTCTAAATAGTCGAAGCAAGGCTGGGCAAACTTTCTCTTGCGTGGGTAGAGGCGGATAGCGTGGTCAAGCTGGACCAGCTTGCCAATGATCTCGTTCTTCTCGACCTGCACCTCATCCCAAAGATGCTTCTGCCGCCCGTCCACGGGCCCAACGAACGTTATCTCGCCCGTTTGGAAGTCCAGCTTGATGTCGTCTGGATGCGGCAGCAGTTCGGGCGGTTCAAGCCCAAGCGCTTTGTGCCTCGCGATCTCCGCCTTGCAGCGATCCTTATAGTCGAGCATGGCCCTAAACGTGGCCTTCTCTTGCTCCCGTTTTCTTGTTTCGACTGTTTCGGTAAGTTCTCTAAAAGCCAATTGCGAGCGGCGATCGCCTTTGATCGCCGCGACTCCCAATCCGCGCACCGCAGCCTGGATTACCGGCAGCTTGGTGACCTTATCACCCTCCCGGATGCTGACCAGGCGGTAAGCTTCGGTAAGCACGACTTGCTCCACATCATTCTGTGTCAGCAGCGTCAGCCGCGCTGCCTGCTTCCGCGGCCGGCCTTTTGAGTTGCCGGAACAGCCTTTTTTGAAGCGATGCTGAACCGGCGGCTTCTTGTAGCCGACCGAAAACTCTCCAGCATTACGGTTGACTGTCCGCTCATCGCTGGCTGCAGTTTGCGACTTTTCCGTTCGCCGGACAGAGGTGGCGTGAGCCTTAGCCTGCATCCGCCACCTCCGCTGGTGCGCAGAGGGTTCTTTCGGCCTCGACATCCTCGAACGCTGTACCACCGGGCAGCAGCGCCGCACGTTTGCCGGTCAATTGCTGCCAACGGCGGATGATGGTGTCGCAGTAGGCCGGATCGTACTCGATTAGCCGCGCCTGGCGGCCGCAGGTCTCCGCGGCGATCAGGGTGGTCCCCGAGCCGCCAAAGCTGTCGAGCACGATGTCGCCCCGGCGGGAGCAGTCGCGGATGGCGTCCGCCACCAGCGCCGTCGGCTTGACCGTCGGATGCATCGACAACTCCTCCATCCGCCCTGCCCCCATACCGGTGATCCCGGGATAGTCCCAGACGTTGGTGCGATAGCGGCCGGTGTCGCCAAGGCCGAAGCTGTTGACGTGCGGTGCTGTGCCCACCTTGAACACGAAGACAAGCTCGTGCTTGGAACGGTAGAACGTACCCATACCAGCATTGGTCTTGTTCCAGACGCAGATGTTCTTAAGCTCGTTGAAGACGGTCGCACCCGCGGCACTGAGCTCACCGACATGCCGCCAGTCCATGCACACGTAGGCGATGGCACCGTCCCGGCATCGCCGCCGTGCCGCCCCCAGCGTCTCGATCAGGAACTCGGTGAAGGCGGTCGAGGACATCTCGCCGACACCCATGGCGAACTCACGATGCCGGATCCGGCCTGAACCGCAGACATGGCCATCGATCGGGACGTTGTACGGTGGGTCGGTGAAGATCAGGTCGACGCTCTCACCGGCAGCGAGGAGCCGTTCATAGTCCGCCTCATTACGTGCATCGCCGCAGATCAGCCGATGCCGCCCGAGCTGCCACAGGTCGCCGGTTCGGGTAACGACCGCGCTCGTCATGGGCGGGATCACATCCGCCTTTCCCGCCGGCGTATCCGGCGCCCGCCCCCGCGCGGCATCCAAGGTGAAGTCGACTTCGGCGAGGGAGAAGCCGGTCACGCTCAGATCGAACTCCAAGTCGATGAGGCCTTGCAGTTCGATGGCCAGGATGTCCTGGTCCCAGCCGGCGTTGAGGGCCAACTTGTTGTCCGCCAACACGTAGGCCCGCCGTTCGGCCGGGCTGAGATGTGATAGCCGCAGCGCTGGTACCGTATCCCGTCCAAGAAGCTTGGCGGCAGACACCCGACCATGGCCGGCGATGATCTCGCTGTCATCGCTGATCAGCACCGGGTTGGTGAAGCCGAACCGCATAATGCTATCAGCGATTTGCTTAACCTGCTTCTTGCTGTGCGTGCGCGCGTTGGCCGCATACGGCCGCAGCGATGCAGTCGGCAGATGTTCGATATCAGGCTGCCCAGCATTCCCAAATAGCACTTCGTTCGCCATCAGCCTGTCGACCCCTTCACCCGCTAAAACGCTTAGTGATCTAGCATATCCAAGGCCGGATACGAAACAGAAACATCACGGAGAGGTCTATATTTTCACCACATCTGGTGCTCGAGCAGTTTCTGCGCCACCAGATGATGAAAAGCGTTTGACATCTTGATCCGGAAGCGGTCGCTGTTATTGCTCTGGCGATTCCCTAATGCTGAAATTAATTTCCCTGTTCCACGCAGATAATTCCCTGTTATTCTAGAACAGGGAATTAGGCACGTAAGCCACTGAAAAGGCGCGGGAAATTTGAAGGATTTGGGAGAATTTCACTCCAGAAAAAGGGCGAGTTCCCTGTTTTCCAAACTTATCAGCGATTTTGCGACGAAAGCAGGGAGTTTTCAGCCAGCTTCGATGCCAGAAACTGCTGATTTTGGAGTGCGAAGGGCGGAAAGTCCTCTACATCGAGTTTGCGTAGAGAAAGCATATCGAAATGGACTGCAATCGTGATGCTAAAGACGCGAAAAAGACTCGCCAGGACGGGGGATTAGCGGCTAATTGACGGGGAACTTCCGAGGCTTCCAACTTGCTTGGCCAGCTGGAGAAAAGTTGTCTTGACTGCCTGGCGGAGAGACAGGGATTCGAACCCTGGGTACGCTTTCACGCACACACGCTTTCCAAGCGTGCGCCTTAAGCCACTCGGCCATCTCTCCCGCGCCCGGTCGCTCCCCCGCGCCGGGGTCTCTTAGCCAACCTAAGCGGTTACCTCAAGGGGAGGATTTCAAGCATCCATCTTCAGCGCCGCCAGGAAAGCGCTTTGGGGGATTTCTACCTTGCCAAACTGGCGCATCCGCTTCTTGCCCTCTTTCTGCTTCTCTAGCAGCTTACGTTTGCGGCTGATGTCGCCGCCATAGCATTTCGCCGTTACGTCCTTGGACAGCGCAGAGATCGTCTCACGCGCCACTACCCGGCTGCCGATCGCGGCCTGGATGGCGATTTTAAACAATTGCTTGGGGATCAAATCCTTCAGCTTGGCGCAGATCGCCCGGCCGCGCAGCTCGGCCGCCGAGCGATGCGCGATGAAGGACAGCGCATCTACCGGCTCCAGATTGACCAGGATGGAGATTTTCACCAGATCGGCCTCAGCGTACTCATCCATCTGGTAGTCGAAGCTGGCATAGCCGCGGCTGATCGATTTCAGCCGGTCGTAGAAGTCGAACACCACCTCGTTCAGCGGGATTTTATACACCGCCATCGCCCGGTTGCCGACATAGGTCAGGTCCACCTGCTGGCCGCGCCGGTCGTTGCAAAGCGTCAGCACGGCGCCGAGATAATCATCCGGCACCATGATGGTCGCGCGTATCCACGGCTCGTCGATATGGTCGACCACGCTGCCATCCGGCATGTCGGACGGGTTATGCAACAATTCCATTTTGCCATTGTTACGGAATATCTTGTACACCACCGAAGGCGCGGTTGCGATCAGGTTCAGGTCGAACTCGCGCGACAGCCGCTCCTGAATGATCTCCAGATGCAAAAGCCCCAAAAAACCGCAGCGGAAACCGAAACCCAAAGCCGCTGAGGTTTCCGCCTCATAATGAAAACTGGCGTCGTTCAGGCGCAGTTTGGCGAGCGATTCCCGCAGCTTTTCAAAATCATCCGCATCCACCGGATACAACCCGCACCACACCACCGGCACGGACGGCTTAAACCCCGGCAGCGCCTGGGCCACGGGATGGCGGTCATCGGTGATGGTATCGCCCACCTTGCAATCGGCGACGGTTTTAATGGCGGCGGTGATGTAGCCCATCTCGCCCGGCCCCAGCTCCTCCTTGGGCCGCATTTTCGGGGTGAACACGCCAAGCTGCTCAATCGGGTGCACCGCGCCGTTCGCCATCATGCGGATGCGCTGGCCGCGCTTCAGCCGGCCGTTCTTCACCCGCACCAGGATCACGACGCCCAGATACTGGTCGTACCAGCTATCCACCAGCAAGGCGGAGAGCGGCGCGTCCTCATCCCCCTGCGGCGCCGGCAGGCGCGTCACCAGGGCCTCCAGCACGCCCTCGATGTTAATTCCCGTCTTGGCCGAGATCTCGATCGCATCGGAGGCATCGATGCCGATTACATCCTCGATCTGCTGCTTGACCCGCGGCACGTCGGCGGCCGGCAGGTCGATCTTGTTCAGCACCGGCACGATCTCATGATTGGCCTCGATCGCCTGGTAAACATTGGCCAGCGTCTGCGCCTCCACCCCCTGGCTCGCATCCACCACCAGCAGCGAGCCTTCACACGCTGCCAGGCTGCGGCTCACCTCATAGGCAAAATCGACATGGCCGGGGGTATCCATCAGGTTCAGCACATAAGTCTTGCCGTCCTTGGCGGGGTAGGAGAGGCGCACGGTCTGCGCCTTGATGGTGATGCCGCGCTCCTTCTCGATATCCATCGAATCCAGCACCTGCTCGGTCATCTCCCGGGCGGTCAGGCCGCCGCAGACCTGGATCAGCCGGTCGGCCAGCGTGGATTTGCCGTGGTCGATATGGGCGATAATCGAGAAATTACGGATCAGTTCAATCGGCGTGTCGGTCATAAAGGCTACATACCGCGATCGACCTTCGAACGAAACAGCGCCATGCGCCCGGTATCACGGCTTGCTGGCGAAATGCCTGAGTTTTTCAGCCATCCGATTTGCATAATCCGGCTCCAGCTTCCAGGAGCATGCAACCTCCCAGGCCAGAACTGCCGCTTCGCTGGCTGCGCCGGGATGGCCAAGTCCGGCATGAAAACCGTCAAACAAGCTTGCGTCGACCCGCGTCTCATCCCAGTCGACCAATCCAATGCCGCCATCAATTGTCCAGATCAGATTCGCCGCATTCAAATCGCCGTGCACGACGGATTTTGGCAGCTTCATGGTCTGCGACCAGGCTTCCCGGCATATGGCCACGATATCCACGGGCATAAGGCGCAAATCGACATCTCCGCCGAAATCTCGGCCGATGAGATCGGAAGCGGAGAGAAATCCCGGCCTTTGCAACATCTCCTGCGTGGCCTTTTGAAAAAACAGCAACCGCGCTGCGACCTGGTTTACATCCTGGCCCGTGAAGGTCTGGCCTCGCAGATAGAGTTCGCACGTCCAGCCTTGTTCGACATAATAACCGTTTCGGCTTTTGATAGGCTTGGGGACGATGAAACCGCTTTGCTGGGCTAGATCGAGGACGGGCAGCAACCACTCGATTGCGGCG